>JAXHLA010000001.1:0-345028 GCA_034522715.1 Parvularculaceae bacterium
TCGATGATTCGGGTAAACGCAGAATGACGGGCCTCGGGCGCCCATAAAAAGGCGCACGGCGACTGTTGATTATTCCGGGCCGCGATCAAAGGGCGTTTTTCAACGCGCCTTGCGGCGGCGCTTTTCCAGCGCTGTCTCGATCGCGCCGATAATCGTCCGGTCACGGAGCGCCATCAGAATGGCGCCGATCAGCCCCGCGTGCAGCGCTATCGCCGCGACCTCCAGCATCGCCATCCGGGCCATCAGGGCAAGGCCAGCGGTCATCATGAGGGCGGCGGCGAGGTAGGACACCAAAACGACAGCCCGCGCCGGCATCGTCAGGCGCCATCCAATGAAGCTGCTAAGGCCGGCGACGATGACGCCTTTGAGGGCCGCCATCGCCATCATCAGCCGCGCAAGGTCCGGGTCGGCAACGGCCGGGCTTGCCGGCGCGACAGCGCCGATCGCGAGGCCGGCAGCCAAGGCGGCGGCGAGGGCCGAAAGCCTCAGGCCGCTTCGGGTATCGGCCTCCGGCAGCGGCGCGGCGTTCCTGAGGCTGTGCGTGGCGGCGCCGGCGTCCACATTTTCAGCGGGTTGATGGTCAAAGGGCACATTTGGCTCCTTTCGGGATTGTGACCACGCCGCCTCACGCGACGGTGATCCCGGCCCGGCGACGAAGTCGTAATTGCTCCGTCGTTTGAGAATATTAGATCATTTGAAGTAGGATCAATGCTCAAGCCCCCTGAAGCCCGCGACCAACCGTCTCGCGACCGTCCGACAGGAACCCGCCGAATGGCTCCATCGCGCACCTTTATCGCTGGCGTGCTGGCGGGCGCGGTCCTTGGCGCCGTCGGTTTAGGGGTCGTTTTGTTCACCAAACCGACGAGCGAAGTCGCCGCGCAAGGGCCTGGCGGACGGGGCGGACCTGGCGCTGCGGGCAGCGGGCGGGGGGGACCGGCCGCCTTTTCGCGCGGCGGCGCGGCGCCGGCGGTCACCATCGCGATTGTTGAGGCGGCCAATGTCGGGCGCACGCTCGAGGCGATCGGATCGGCCCGTTCGTCAAAGGCAGCGACCCTTGTGGCGGAGACGGCAGGCCTCGTGACGGCGGTCGAGATTGAGGCCGGCAAGGCCGTCAAGCAGGGCGACGCCCTCCTGCGGCTCGACGATGAGGCCGAGCGGATCGCGCTGGCGCGGGCGCGCGCGCAATACCCGGCGGCGAAGGCGAACGCGGACCGCTTTGCGGCGCTCCAGGAAGAAGACGCCGCTTCGAAGCTTGAAGCCGACACCGCATTCAATGAATTCAAGGCGGCAGAAGCTGACCGTCGCGCGGCCGAGTTTGCGCTGTCGCAGCGGACGATCCGCGCGCCCTTCGACGGGGTGGTCGGACTTACCCTCATCCAGCGCGGCGATTATCTGCGCGTCGGCGACGTCGTGACAACGATCGATGACCCTGCGTCGCTGGTCATTGAATTTACCGCCCCGCAGGAAGCGGCCAGCGCCGTGAAGCTCGGCCAGAAGGTGACGGCGACGCTCGCCGGCGGCGCCGAGGGAACGATTGAAGGCGCCGTATCGGCGATCGATACCCGCGTCGATCCCGTCAGCCGCACGTTGCGGATCGAGGCGTCGTTTGCGGGCGGCGCCGAGATCTTTCCCGGCGCGACCTACGCTGTCACGACGACGAACGACGGCGCCGCGGCGTTGTCGGTTCCCGGCCTTGCGGTGCAGTGGGACCGGACCGGCGCTTATGTCTGGAAGCTGGCGCCGGACGGGGCCGCGTCGCGGGCGGGCGTGTCGATTATTCAGCGCACCGATGATATCGCGGTCATTTCCGGCGACGTTTCTCGGGGCGACCGGGTGATCGTCGAGGGCGCGGACCGCGTGCGGCCGGGGATGAGCTTTCCGGGCGTGGGCGCCGAACGGCAGGGCCGCGCCGGCGCCGCCCCCGCGGCGGCGGCGGCGAACTGACGATGGCTGGCGCAGAAGATACAACCGGAACCGGCGGAACAGAGACAGGCGCGGCTGCATCGGGTGCGACGGGCGGCTTCGTCGCCTCGCTCGTCAAGCGGCCGATCCTTGCGATCGTCGTCAATCTCCTGATCGTGCTCGCAGGGCTCGCTGCGTTTAACGGCGTTGAAGTGCGTGAGCTTCCCGATGTCGACAATCCCGTCGTCACCGTTGACACGCGCTATCCCGGCGCGACGCCCGAGGCGGTCGACGCCGAAGTCACGTCGATCATCGAAGGCGCAGTCGCGCTCGTCGACGGCGTCACGTCGATCTCTTCGTCGTCTTCGCGCGAGCGCAGCCGCGTGGTCGCGGAGTTTTCGCAGAGCGTCGACATCAATATCGCCGCCACCGATGTGAAAAACGCCGTCTCAGGCGTGACGGGCGACCTCCCCGAAGATGTCGAGGAGCCGCAGGTCGTCAAGGCCGACAGCGATTCTTCGCCCATCATGCGCCTGGCGGTTTCTGCGACAGTGATGGATCCGGGCGAACTCGCCGACCTCGTTGAGGACGTGATTGCGCCGCGCCTGCAGAGCGTCGAGGGCGTCGCGCAGGTTGAAGTCTACGGCGACCGGCGCCGGGTGATCCGGGTGCGGATCATGCAGGACAGTCTTGCTGCAAGAGGGCTGACCGTCGCCGATGTGGCGAGCCTTGTTCAAAGCGCGTCGGCGTCAGCGCCCGCAGGCCGGCTGCGGAATGCGACGCAGGAAATTCTCATCCGCGCAGAAACGCCGGCGACGACGCCCGAAGATATCGCAAAGCTCCGCCTCAATGCGCAAACGCGCGTCGGCGATGTCGCCGCCGTCGAGTGGTCCTTCGCCGACGAGACAACGACAGCGCGCGTCAACGGCAAGCCCGGCGTCGGCATCGGTATCATCCGTCAGGCGCAGTCGAACACCGTCGCCGTCTCGCAAGGGGTGCGCGCGGCGATGGAAAGTCTCAACCGCACGCTGCCAGAGGGCGTCGACGTGCAGGTGTCGAGCGATGATTCGATTTTCATCGAGCGATCGATCGAGGAAGTGCAGGTTTCGCTGCTGCTGGCGACGCTCATCGTCATCGCAGTCATCTTCATGTTCCTGCGCTCCTGGCGCGCGACGATCATTCCGGCGGTGACGATCCCGATTTCGCTGCTCGGAACGGTCGCGGCGATCTATCTCGCTGGCTTCTCGGTCAACATCCTGACGCTCCTCGCCCTGGTCATGGCGACCGGCCTAGTCGTCGATGACGCGATCGTCGTCACCGAGAACATTGAACGCTGGAAGGCGAACGGCGCAGGCAAGCGCGCAGCCGCCGTGCTCGGCACGCGCGAGATCGTCTTCGCTGTCATCGCAACGACGCTGACGCTCGCTGCCGTGTTTGTGCCGATATCGTTCCTGCCGGGGCAGGCGGGCGCGCTCTTTTCCGAATTCGGGTTCGTGCTCGCTTTCGCCGTGCTGACCTCCTCCTTCGTCGCGCTGTCGCTGTGTCCGATGTTGTCGATCCGCTTCGGCCGCGATTCAGCGCCCAAGGCCGTGCAAAATCCGAACGGCCTGATGGCGAAAATGGAGCGGGCCTATCGCGGCGTCCTTGAGTTCGTCGTGAACCGGCCGATCGTTCCCGCGCTGTTGTCTCTCGGTTTTGCAGCGGTTGGCGTTCTTGCCTATCAAAGCTTGCCGAATGAGATCACGCCGGCTGAAGATCGCGGCCGCCTCTTCATGATCGTGCAGGGCCAGGAAGGCTCGACCTTCAGCTATCTCGACGACAAGGTCGGCGTCGTCGAAGAGCGCTTGCAGCCGTTGAAGGATGCCGGCGAAGCGCAGGACATCATCTCGCTCAGCGGACGCGGCGGGGGCAATTCCGCCTTTGTCATCGTGACCTTCCCGGACTGGAGCGAGCGAGACTTTTCGCAAGCTGACATGGAAGCGAAAATCCGGCCGCTCGTCTCGTCCATTCCGGGCGTCAGCGCGCAGGTGCGCGGCGGTAACAGCCTCGGCATTCGGGGCGGCGGCCAGGGGCTGCAATTCGCTGTGCTCGGCGATGATTATGTCGCTGCGGCGGATGCGGCGGAGAAACTATCGGCCGTGCTCGCTGAAAATCCGATCTTCTCCGACGTGCGGCCGAATTTCCGCTTCTCGCGCCCGCAACTGTCGATCGAGGTCGATCGCGAGACCGCGTCGCAGCTCGGCATTCCGCTCTCCGCGATCACGACGACGCTCGCCGCGATGTCGGACGAATTTCGCGCCGCCGAGCTTTTTATCGGCGACGATGTGATCGAGGTGTTTGTGTCTGCGGGCGGCGAGCCGATCGACGATCCGACCGATATCGCAAACCTGTTCTTGAGAACCTCCGACGGGACATTCGTGCCGTTGTCCTCAGTGGCGCGCGTCGTCGAAGCCCCGATCGCCGCCACGCTCAGCCGCGAAGATCGCCGCCGCGCCGTGCCGGTGACCGCGAGCCTCGTCGAGGGCGCGCGCCTTGGCGACGCGATCGAGGCGCTTCGCGCGGCGGCGGCGGAAAATCTCGACGGGACGATGTCGACCTCGCTTCTGGGCGAAGCGAAGCTTCTTGAAGAATCCACGGGCTCAACGGGCCTTGTCTTTGCCTTTGCCGCGGTGATCGTGCTTCTTGTGCTCGCCGCGCAGTTTGAGAGCTTCGTCAGCGCGTTCATCATTATGCTGACGGTTCCGTTCGGCCTCGCCGCGGCGGTGTTCGCGATCCAGCTTTCGGGCGGCTCGCTCAACTATTACAGCCAGATCGGTCTTGTGCTGCTCATCGGGATCATGGCGAAGAACGGCATCCTCATCGTCGAGTTCGCCAACAAGCGGCGCGATGAGGGCCTCTCGATCCGCGAGGCAATCCTCGACGCGTCGATGACGCGCCTGCGCCCCGTGCTCATGACCGCGATTTCGACCCTCCTTGGCGGCCTTCCGCTGATCCTCGGCACGGGCGCGGGCGCTGAATCCCGCGCCGCGCTCGGCTGGGTCGTCTTTGGCGGCCTTGGTTTTGCGACGATCTTCACCCTGTTCCTGACGCCGGTGACCTTCCTGATGCTGGCGCGGCTGTCGAAGCCAAGGGCAAGCGAGGAGCAGGCGCTGGCGAAGGAACTGGCGAGCGCTGCGCGCCCTATGGCGTGACTGTGGAAATCGCCGTCCAGTTCAGAATCGACTTTCGCCGCGCCTGACCCGATAGGAAGCATCCGACATTGCACCGGATGCTGACGCGCATGACCGCCCCCCTCCGCCTCTATCTTGTCGACGGCTCGGCTTATATTTTTCGCGCCTATCACGCCTTGCCCCCGTTGACGCGCAAGTCTGACGGCGCGCCGGTCGGGGCGGTCTCCGGCTACTGCAACATGCTCTACAAACTGCTCGGCGACATGAGTGACGAGCATGAGCCGACGCATCTTGCCGTTATCTTTGATTATTCGAGCGTCAGCTTCCGTAACGAGATTTACCCCGACTACAAGGCGAACCGGCCGGAGCCGCCGGAGGACCTTCGCCCGCAATTTGCGCTGGTGCGCGATGCGACGCGGGCCTTCAACGTGCCGTGCATCGAGATGGAAGGGTTCGAGGCGGACGACATCATCGCCTCTTACGCGCGCGCGGCGGAGAAGTCTGGCGGCGAGTGCGTCATCATCTCTTCAGACAAAGACCTGATGCAGCTCGTCACCGACCGCGTCACCATGTTCGACACGATGAAGAACAAGCGCATCGGGCGGCTCGAGGTGATTGAGAAATTTGGCGTCCCGCCGGAAAAAGTCATCGAAGTGCAAGCCCTCGCCGGGGACAGCGTCGATAACGTGCCAGGGGTTCCCGGCGTCGGGATCAAGACGGCGGCGCAGCTCATCGAGGAATTTGGCGACGTCGAAACGCTGCTCGCGCGCGCGCCCGAGATCAAGCAGCAGAAGCGGCGCGAGAACCTCATCGAACACGCCGAAGCGGCGCGCATTTCAAAGCGGCTCGTCACGCTGAAGGACGACGTGCCGCTCCCCGAGGCGATCAGCGATTTGGGGATTCGCGCGCTCGACCTGCCGCGCGTCGAGGCATTCCTCAAGGAGATGGAGTTCACGACGCTCTTGCGGCGTATCGGCGGCGACAACGCCGGGGCGGCGCCAGCGCCAGCGCCGGCGCCGACGCCAGCGCTGACGGGCGCGCGCCCTCAGCCGGCGCCGGTCGCTGGCGACCTGCCTTCCGACTACGAAACGGTCTTCGACGAAACGGCGCTCTCGCGATTTATCGCCGCCGCGCACGAAAAGGGCGTCGTCGCGGTCGACACCGAGACCGACAGCCTTGATGCGCTCACCGCCGCGCTTGTCGGCGTGTCGCTCAGCGTCGCGGGCGCCGGCGCCTGCTACATTCCGCTAGGGCACGGCGCGAAGGGTCTCGCCTTTGACGACGCGGATACCGCCAAGCAGATGCCCGCCGAGAAGGCGCTGAAGCTGTTGAAGCCATTACTGGAAGATCCGGCGGTCCTGAAGATTGGTCACAACATCAAGTTCGATGCGCATGTCTTCGCCGGGCGCGGGATCATGATCGCGCCGTTCGACGATACGATGCTGATTTCCTACGCGCTCGACTGCGGCAAGGGCGGTCACGGCATGGATCACCTTGCAAACGAAATCCTGCACCATTCGACAATCAAGTTCTCGGATGTCGTCGGCTCGGGCAAGAACCAGAAGACATTCGATGAAGTGCCGATCGCCAAGGCGACCCGGTACGCCGCCGAAGACGCCGACGTGACGCTGCGCCTCTGGCAGGCGTTGAAGCCGCGCCTCGCCGCCGAAGGCAAGGCGACCGTCTACGAAACGCTCGAACGCCCGCTCGTGCCGGTCATCGGCGCGATGGAGCGCGCGGGCGTGAAAATCGATGCCCAAGTTCTCTCCCGCCTCTCCGCCGATTTCGCGCAGCGTATGGCGATGCACGAGGCGGAGGCGCACGCGCTCGCCGGAGATAGCTTCAACCTCGGCTCGCCGAAGCAAATCGCGGATATTCTGTTCGGAAGGCTGAACCTTCCTGGCGCGAAGAAAACCGCGACCGGCGCCTGGTCAACCTCCGCCGACATCCTTGAGGAACTTGCCGCCGAGGGCCACGACCTTCCGCGGGCGATCCTCAACTGGCGGGGCGTTGCGAAACTGAAGTCGACCTACACCGACGCGCTCCCCGCCGCGATCAACCGCGAAACCGGGCGCGTGCACACCTCCTATTCGCTCGCCGCGACGACGACGGGTCGTCTCGCCTCAACCGAACCGAACCTTCAAAACATCCCGATACGGACGGAAGACGGGCGGAAAATCCGTACCGCGTTCATTCCGGAAAAGGGCAATGTCCTCATCTCCGCTGACTACAGCCAGATCGAATTGCGCCTCCTCGCCCATATCGCCGATCTGAAATCGATGAAGGAGGCTTTCGCCAAAGGCGTCGATATTCATGCAATGACGGCCTCGGAGATGTTCGGCGTTCCCGTCGAGGGCATGGACCCAATGGTGCGCCGGCGCGCCAAAGCCATCAATTTCGGCATCATTTACGGCATTTCGGCGTTCGGCCTCGCCAATCAGCTAGGGATCGAGCGCGGCGAGGCGAAGGCCTATATCGACAGCTACTTCGTGAAGTTTCCGGGCATCCGCGCCTATATGGACGACACGATCGCGAGCGCCAAACGCACCGGCTATGTCGAAACGATCTTCGGCCGGCGCACCTATGTCGGCGGCATCAACGACAAGAATCCGGCGCAGCGCGGCTATTCAGAGCGTCAGGCGATCAACGCGCCCATTCAAGGCGCCGCCGCCGATGTCATTCGCCGCGCGATGATCCGCATGCCGTCGGCGCTCAAGAAGGCGCGGCTATCGGCGAGGATGCTGTTGCAGGTGCATGACGAACTTGTTTTTGAATGCCCCATCGCCGAGGCGGACGCGACGATCAAGGTCGCGCGCAAGGTGATGGAAGAAGCGCCGCTCCCGGCGCTTGCGCTCTCGGTCCCGCTCGTAGTCGATGCGCGCGCCGGGAAAAACTGGGATGAGGCGCATTGAGAGGCTCCCCCGCAAGCGGGTGGAGCAAAGGCGCGCCGTTACAGCGGCCGCCTCTCCGGCAACAACGGCGCCGCCGCTTCCAGCGTGATCTCGATCCGGCGATTGCCTGGCGCGAAGGGGTTCTCCGGGTACAGAGGAAAGGCTTCGCCCTTGCCCGTCACCCCGGCGATGCGGTCGGCCCTGAGGCCCGCTTCCTCCATGATCGCCCGCGCGGCGTTGGCGCGCGCGGCGGTCAATTCAAACGGCGAATAGGTTCCAGCGCCCGTCGCGTCGGCGTGCGCTTCGACGAAAATGCGGTTCGGCAAGGGTTGGAGCGCGCGCGCCGTTTCCGCGATGAGGGCGCTGGCTTCGCGGGTCGGCTGCGCGCTGCCGCTGGCGAACATCGCAGCGCCGTCGCGGTCGACAATGATGATTTGCAGTCCAGACTCGGTCAGAGTGATGGTGATCGCATCGTCGAGGCCGCGCGTCACCGGGTTCAACAGGATCGCGTGTTCAAGGCGTTCCTTCGCAGCTTCGAAGCGGCGCTGGTCCGCGGGCGCGAATTCGAAATTCCCGCGCACGCCTTCAGCGCCCGCAGCAGGACGGCTGCTCAGCGATGGCGTCAGCCCTTGCCCTGAAGGCGCTTCGGTTTCGATGATCGAGGCAGGCTGGCGCGCTTCTTTCGCGCCGGTCAGCGTCACGTCGCCAGCATAGCGGCGCTCTTTCGTTACGCCGAAGGCTTCGCGGATCGAACCGGTCACGACCTGCATCTTCGCGCGGTCCTGCACCGAGAACGACACGATCAATACAAAAAAGCAGACGAGCAGCGTCATCAGGTCGGCATAGGTGATGATCCACGCCGCGTTTCGCCGGCGATTGCTGGCGGCGGGCGCGCGCATCGTTTACGCCGTCGCGGCGGCGTACGCGCCGCGCGCCTTCTCCGGCAGATAGACGATCAGCATGTCGGTGATCGCATCCGGCGACCGGCGTTCGGCGACCTGCGCCAGACCGTCGATGATGAGTGAGAGGTTCATTTCCTGCGTCTCGAGCTTTGCGGCGAGCTTGTCGGCGATCGGGAGCGCGATGACATAGGCGATCAGCGCGCCGTAGAGCGTCGTCAGCAGCGCGACCGCCATGGCGGGGCCGATGGTCGAGGGGTCTTCCATCATCGAGAGCATCTGCACGAGGCCGACGACTGTGCCGATCATGCCGAAGGCGGGCGCGGCCTCGCCGATCGCGCGGAAGATGCGCTCGCCGTCGACAAGGCGCTGAATCTCAAGATCGCGTTCGCGCGTCAGCTGCGCGCGAAGCTGGTCGACAGAAAGGCCGTCGGCGATCATCTGCTTGCCGCGCGCCAGGAATGGTTCGGAGACCGGCGCGCGTTCAAGCGCCATCGGCCCTTGCCGGCGGATGATCTGAGCGAGCGTGCGAATTTCATCGAGCAGCGCGCCCGGATTTCGGGCGTGATCAAACAACGCCGATTTGACGCCGGTCGTCAGCGCCGTCGCCACAACGTCGATCGGAAAGCGCAACACTGTCGCTGCGGCTGCGCCGCCAACGACGATCAGAATGCTCGGCGCGTTGAAAAAAACCGCCACCGATCCTGACAGGAAGATCGCGACGCCAACAACGAACAAACCAGCAGCGACGCCGCCAATGGTCGCAAAATCCATGCGCATGAAACGCGCTCCCTCATCCGAAGGCGACCATAGTCTCCGGGACGTAAAGGGAGCGCTTAAAGCACGTTTAAAATTGGCGGCTCGCAGCGGCTGCGTTAACGGCGCCTTAACCCCAGGGCCCGCGACCGCCACGGGGCGCGGCGCTTGACCCTGCCAGCTCCATCAACCGCGCAATGCGGTTCTGGGTCGATGGGTGCGTCGAGAAGAGATTGTCCGCCCCTTGGCCCGAAAGCGGGTTGACGATCATCAACTGCCCGGTTTCGGGGTGCATTTCCGCGGTGCGGTTTGGAATGCGCGCCGCGCCCGCCGAGATCTTGGCGAGGGCGGAGGCGAGCGCCTCGGGACGCCCGAGGATTTCCGCGCCGACCCGGTCAGCTTCATATTCGCGGCCCCGGCTGATCGCCATCTGCACAAGCGCCGCCGCCATCGGGGCAAGGATCATCATTGCAAGCGAGGCGATGATATTGCCCCCGCCATTGCCGTCGCGGTTGCCGCCAAAGAACAGCGCGAAGTTCGCGAGCGTCGTGATTGCGCCGGCGATCGTCGCGGTGACCGTCATGGTCAGCGTGTCGCGATTTTTGACATGGGCGAGTTCATGCGCCATCACGCCCGCGATTTCCTCTTCCGTCAGCATGCGCAGGAGACCCGTTGTCGCCGCGACAGCGGCGTTTTCGGGGTTCCTGCCGGTCGCAAAGGCGTTCGGCTGATCGTTCTCGATCACGGTGATGACAGGGCGCGGCATCTGCGCCTTGTCGGCGAGCCGCTCGACGATCTCGACATAGCGTCGCACCGCGCCTGAAGGGTGCGAACCATCGACCGGCTGCGCCTTGTACATGCGCAAGACGATCTTGTCGGCGTTCCAATAGGTGAAGACGTTGGTCGCGGCGGCGAAGAGAAGCGCCATCACCATGCCGCCCGATCCGCCGATCGCAAAACCGATGACGCCGAAAATGGCGGTCAGCGCGGCAAGAAGAATGTAGGTGCGAAGCTGGCTCATGGGTTCCCTTTGTGGGTTTATGTTCGCCGCCTATATGTGAACCGCAAAAAGGCGCTTCAATATGATCAGCGATGACAAGACCGATATCGAAGGGGCCGCGCCTGGCGCGGCGCTGACGCCGGCGGCGCAGCGTGCGCTCAAAGAGGCTGCAGCGCGGCGCAAGGCTGCCCCGGCCGGCGACAAGCCTGCCGAGCAAGGGGGTCCTGCTGGCCCCGAACCCACCCGCTATGGCGATTGGGAACGAAAGGGCCGCGCGGTCGATTTTTGACGATCCTGCAACCAGGGGTTGCGAACAGAGCAAGAACATGCGATCTGCAACCTATGATAGCAGCTCGCCTCGCTCTCGTGTTGTGGCTGACGTCGTCATCGGTCGAGGCGGCGCCGGCGATTGAGGGGCCCGTGGCCGCGAGCGTCGAGCGCGTCGTCGATGGCGATACGGTTCGCGTCACCGCGCGCATCTGGGTTGGTCATTCGGTTTCGGTTTCGGTCAGGCTCGCCGGCGTCGATGCGCCGGAACTTTATCGCCCGCGCTGCCCCGCCGAACGCGATCTCGCCCGTCGCGCGAAAGCGTTTGTTGAAGCGATGCTGACAGGCGGCGAAGTTGTGCTGCACGACATCGTCAACGACAAATATGGCGGCCGCGTCGTCGCAAGACTGTTGACGGCGGACGGCGCCGATGTCGGCGACGCGCTCCTTGAGGAGGGCCTCGCGATTGACGAGCACGCGGAAAAAGCGTGGTGCGAATAACGCCGTTGCAGCCGTCGCAGTATCAGCGGCGTGGGGCGCGTGGCCCCATATCAGACCCTTGGCGCGGCCGCCTTCACGCCCGCCGACACATAGGCCTCGAACTTCTTGAAGTTCTCGACGAACATGCCCGCCAGCTTCTTGGCCTGCGCGTCATAGGCGCCGGCGTTCTTCCAGGTGTCGCGCGGGTTGAGGATCTTCGCGTCAACGCCGGCGAGCATTTGCGGCACGTCGAAGCCGAAGATCTCGTCGCGGCGCATGGCAGCGTTGTTCAGCGAACCATCGAGCGCTGCCGACAGGAGCGCGCGCGTCGCCTTGATCGGCATGCGGCTCCCCTCGCCGTAAGGCCCGCCGGTCCAGCCCGTATTGACCAGCCAGCACGTCACCTTGTGCTTTTCGATCAGTTCGCCGAGCAATTTTCCGTATTCGGACGGATGGCGCGGCATGAACGGCGCGCCGAAGCAGGTTGAAAAGGTCGGCTGCGGCTCCTTGCCGAGGCCTTTTTCGGTTCCCGCGACCTTCGCCGTGAATCCGGAGAGGAAGTGATACATCGCCTGCTCCGGCGTCAGTCGCGCGATCGGCGGCAACACGCCGAAAGCATCGGCGGTGAGCATGATGATGGTCTTCGGGTGCGTCGTCCGCCCGGTGTCCGAGGCGTTCGGGATGAAGTGGATCGGATAAGCGCCGCGCGAGTTTTCGGCGAGCGAGGCGTCATCGAGGTCGAGCTTGCGGGTGACCGGGTCGATAACGACGTTTTCGAGGACCGTTCCGAAGCGCTTGGTCGTCGCATAAATTTCGGGCTCGGCTTCCGGCGACAGCCGGATCATCTTGGCGTAGCACCCGCCCTCGAAATTGAAGAGACCATTCGGCGACCAGCCATGCTCGTCATCGCCGACGAGCGTGCGATGGGGATCGGCGGAGAGCGTCGTCTTGCCGGTGCCGGAAAGACCGAAGAAGACAGCGGCGTCGTCCGCTTTTCCAACGTTGACGGAGCAATGCATCGGCATGACGCCGGCTTCCGGGAGCAGGAAGTTCAAAATGGTGAACACCGACTTCTTCATCTCGCCGGCGTAGGACGTGCCGGCGATGAGAACGATCCGCTGCACGAAATCGACGGCGATGACAGTCTTGGAGCGGCAGCCATGGCGCGCGGGGTCCGCTTCAAAGCCCGGAAGATCGACGATCGTGAAGTCGGGCGCCTCGCCCGTCACGAAGCCGCGCTCGGCCATTGGCGGCCGGACCAGCAGATGCTGGATGAACAGCGAATGCCAGGCCAGCTCGGTGAAGACGCGGACTTTGATATGGTGATCGACGTCGGCGCCGCCGCGAAGATCCTGCGCGAAGAGTTTTTTGTCCGCCGCATAGTCGAGCATGTCGCGGTAAAGCGTCTCGAACGCTTCCGGGCTCATCGCTTTTGAATTGTCCCACCAGATCTTCGTCTCGATCTCGGGGCGGCGGACCGTGAATTTGTCCTGCGCGGAACGGCCGGTGTGCTCGCCCGTTTTAACGACGAGGGGACCGCCCTCGGCGATCATGCCTTCGCCGCGCTCGACGGCGAGCTGGTAATAGGCGCTCGCGGTCAGATTCCGGAACGCCTTCGGCGCGGCGTCGTCAAACGAAGCGAGGGCGGCGTTCGCCGCCTTCAAGGTTACGCTCATGCAAGGGTCCTCCCGAGACGCCTTGGGACTGGAACTCTGGAACAGCGGCGCCAGGGTCCCGCCCGGCGCGCACGTGCGCGCCCCTCCTTCCCGAGGCGGCGCGCGTGGCGGCTCTTAATGCAAAAAACTTGCGGACGCGACAGGGAAATCCGGCCCGTTTCAGGGGCCAGAAACCACGGTTGCCCGGCCTTGATCGCGGCGCGGCCCTCATGCGACAGGACGCCTCGCTTTCATGGGAGCCCTTCCAATGCGCCAATTCGGGATCGCCGCTGTTTCTCTCAGCCTCCTCGCCGCCAGCTGCGGCGGATCGGGAGGGGCGCCGGAACCCGATGCGGGCGTCCTTTCGGCGATTGGCGCGTCGCCGGCCGCCGCCGCGCCCGTTGGCGCGAACGACATCACCGCCGACGACCTGAAGCGCCATATCCGCACCTTGTCGTCGGACGATTTCGAGGGGCGGGGGCCGACGACGCCGGGCGGGGAAAAGACACGCAGCTACATCGCGGCCGAATATCAGCGCCTCGGCCTCACGCCCGTCGGCGAGTCCTATTTTCACGACGTGCCGATGGTCGAATCGACGCTCGATCCGGCGACTTCGTTTCTGACCATCGACGTGAACGGCGACACGCGCGCGCTCCGCTACAAGACCGACGCCGTCTGGGGCACCAAGCGCGCCGAGCCCGAGGTTGCGTTCTCGGCGAGCGACATGGTCTTCGTCGGCTACGGCGTCGTCGCGCCGGAGCATCAGTGGAACGACTATGACGGCGTCGACGTCAAAGGAAAGACCGTCGTCATTCTCGTCAATGATCCTGGCTTCCTCACCAATGACGAAACGCTCTTCGGCGGCAAGGCAATGACCT
The DNA here is from genome assembly GCA_034522715.1 of Parvularculaceae bacterium. Taxonomy (GTDB): domain Bacteria; phylum Pseudomonadota; class Alphaproteobacteria; order Caulobacterales; family Parvularculaceae; genus Amphiplicatus. The sequence goes on from JAXHLA010000001.1 coordinate 13,899, forward strand.
ATTACGGCCGCTGGACCTACAAATATGAGGAGGCCGCGCGGCAAGGCGCTGCGGCCGCGCTCATTGTCCACGACACGGTTCCGGCGGCTTACGGCTGGAACGTCGTCGAGGGATCGTGGTCCGGCCCGCAGATCGATCTTCAGCGTGCGGACAATGGCGCCAGCCGCGCCGCCCTTGAAGGCTGGATCACCAAGGAAACGGCGGCTTCGCTCCTGACGGCGGCGGGCCTTGATCTTGAGACGCTGACCGCGAGCGCCAACAGGCGCGGCTTCAAGCCGGTCGCCATGACCGGCCTCAAGGCGTCGGGGAAAATAACGCAAGTGATCAAGCGCTCAAGCGACGCCAACGTCATCGGCGTCCTGAAAGGGACCGAAGCGCCTGACGAGTATTTTCTTTATATGGGCCACTGGGACCATCTTGGGCTCGATCCCGGCCAGGAAGGCGAGGACAAGATCTTCAATGGCGCGGTCGATAATGCGACCGGCATCGCCGGCATTCTCGAAATCGCGCAGAAATTCGCGAGCGGTCCGCGCCCGCGCCGCTCGATCATGGTCGTCGCCGTGACCGCCGAGGAATCGGGGCTGTTGGGGTCGGCCTATCTCGGCGAAAATCCGCCGGTTCCATTGAATATGATCGCTGGCGGCATCAACATCGACGGCGTCCTCCCGGCGCCGGCCGCCAAGGACATCATCGTCGTCGGCTACGGCGCCTCCGCGCTTGAGGACATCCTCGACAAGCACGCGAAAGCGGCGGGAAAGTACCTGCGTCCCGATCCGGAATCTGAAAAAGGGTATTTCTATCGTTCCGACCACATCAGCCTCGCCAAAAAGGGCGTGCCGATGCTCTATGCGGACGCCGGTTCCGATCTCGTCAACGGCGGCGAGGCGGCGGGCAAGTTGCTCGGCGATGATTATACCGCCAATCGCTATCATCAGCCTTCGGATGAATTTGACGAGAGCTGGGACCTCTCGGCGATGGCAGGGTCAATGGCGATCCTTCATGCCGTCGGCGCTGAGGTCGCCAATTCCAGCGACTGGCCGAACTGGCGCGAGGGCAACGAATTCCGCGCCATCCGTGACGCCAGCCGCGCCGGCGAGTGAGACTTTTCTGACTTCTCTCCCGCCGGCGGGAGAGGGCGGAGAGCGCCCGACCCGCCAATTTTATGGTCCCGCCTAGCGCGGCGTTAATATTCCCTGCGCCATAAGCAAGGGATGGAGACGCTTTATGATTTCATGGCGGTGACGTTGTTCATCGCGACGGCGGCGATGTTTTTTTATCGCTTCCGGAGCGAGGACCCGCCGCTGGCGCCCTATATGCTGATCGCGCTCGTCTGCGCGGTGTCGAACTGGCTGGGCAATAATGGCGGCGGCGTCGGCGCCGTTCTTCTGCTGATCGCGGGATCGTTTTACCTGATGCATCTCGCCGGCGAACCTTACGCCGAAGACGAGCGCGACGCGCTTTAAAGAGTCGGGACGAGCGAAACACGCGTTGAAATTAGGGCGGTGACTTTCGTCACCCCGCCGTAGTCTCCTTTACGCGGTTCGAGATCCCTGCCCGCGCCCTTCGAATCGTTTTCATTCGCCACGCGATGCCTGCAAAACCAATCATCATCATCGCCCAGATGGCAGGCTCCGGCGTCGGCTCGATGACCTCGGTCGGTTCGCCGTTGACGCTCACATAGTCGATGACAGCGCCCGGCGCGCCCCGGCGCTGCCGCGTTGTTTCAATGAAGATATAATTGCACCCGCCAAGCGCGAAACACCCCTGCTGGAACAGATTGCCGATGGTGAACGTGTTCCCGGCGTTGAAAGACCGCGTTTCGACGAAGACAGGCAGCCCGCCGACGATGCGCCCGAAACTTACCGTCAATCGCGCATCGCCAACCGGCGGCGGCAGGGTGAAGATCGAAACGGAATCAGAACGCGATGTGCCGAACGGCTGATCAAACAGCAGCGCGATCCAGTTATCGAGCGTGACCAGTGGTCCGGCCCCGTCTGTCGCCGATGACAGCGCAGTCAACGCCGAAGGCCCATAAGGCGACGATGAGAAGAACTCAGCGGTCCGCGCCTGCGCCGGCGCCGCGGCAAAGATCGCGAGCGCTGCGGCGGCAAGGCCCCCGCGTGAAAGAGTCGACAGTTTGAGCGACCGCAGCATTTGCCTCGCCGCCATTCAGAGATCGGCAATGATCGACTGGTTTAATCGAGGCTGAATAGTGAGGGGGCTCGATTAACTCGGGATTAATGGGCGATGGGACCCCTCAAGGAATTCAATAGCGCGCTGCGCCGCCGCGTTCATGGCGCGATGAATTTTAACCTTAACGCCGCAGGCGCGCGCTCATGACCGGGCAGGCGCGCCGCGTACTGATGATCGTTGAGAACCTCCCCGTGCCGTTTGACCGGCGCGTCTGGGCGGAAGCGACGACGCTCGCCGAGGCGGGCTACGACGTCAGCGTCATCTCGCCGATGATGAAGGGCTTTACGGCCCCCCGTGAGACTATCGACGGCGTTCACATCTATCGCCATCCGCTCGCCGAGGCGGGGTCGGGCGCCGGGTATCTGCGCGAATATCTTGGCGCGCTTTATCATCAATTCCGGCTGGCGCTCGCGATCAAGCGCGAGCGCGGCTTCGACGTCATTCACGCCTGCAATCCGCCCGATCTCATCTTCATCGTCGCGGCGTTCTTCAAGCTTTTCGCCGGAACCCGGTTCATCTTCGATCATCACGACCTCTGCCCGGAGCTCTATGAAGCGAAGTTCGGGCGCAAAGGCCTCATGCATTCGGCGTTGCTGCTGCTGGAGCGCGCGACGTTCGCGCTCGCTGACGTGTCAATCGCGACAAATGAATCCTATCGCGAAGTCGCCGAGAAACGCGGGCGTATGAAGCCGGATCGCGTCTTTGTGGTGCGTTCAGGGCCTCGTCTTGACCGAGTCAAGATGGGTCCCGGCGATCCTGCGCTGAAGCGCGGACGCCGCTTCCTCATTGGTTATGTCGGCGTCATCGGCAGGCAGGAAGGGCTCGATCTCCTCGTCAGCGCGGTCGCCTATCTCGTCAATCACGTCGGCCGCACCGATGCGCAGTTTGCGATCATCGGTGACGGGCCGGAGCTTGCCGCAGTGAAGGCTCTCGCCGCCGCCAAGCGCGTTGACGGCTACATGGATTTCTATGGCCGTGTCGATGACGCCCTTTTTCTGAGCGCGCTCAATACGGCGGATGTCTGCGTCAACTCTGATCGCGCCTGCGCGATGAACGACAAGTCGACGATGAACAAGATTCTGGAATACATGGCGCTCGGAAAACCGATTGTGCAATTCGAGATGACTGAAGGACGCCGGTCAGCGGGCGCGGCCTCGCTTTATGCGCGTCCTGACAATGTCGCGGATTTCGCCATGAAGATCGACACGCTGCTGAGCGATCCGGACCTTCGCCGCACCATGGGCGCGCTCGGGCGTGAGCGGGTGCTCGCGGGGTTCAGCTGGAGCCACTCCGCGCCGATGCTTTTGCGCGCTTACGCAAAAGCCTTCGAGGCGCGCGATGTCAGCCTGCCAGCGCCCGCGCGAAGCGCCCCGGCGGCGGAGTAAGCGCCATGATCGAGGCCAGCGTCATCGTTCCCCATTACGATCAGAAGGCGCTTCTCGCGTTGTGCCTCGAAAGCCTTGAACGCCAGACGCTCGCGCGCGCCCGCTACGAAGTCATTGTCGCCGACAACGGCACGCCAGGCGGCATTGATGATCTGAATGCGCGCTTTCCACGCGTCATCTTCGTTGTCGCGACCGAGCGCGGCGCTGCGCCCGCGCGCAACGCAGCGCTTCAAGTCGCTCAAGGGGCGGCAATCGCCTTCACGGATGCTGATTGCGTCGCCGCCAGCGACTGGCTGGAGACGGGCCTTGCGGCGCTCGGCGGCGCCGACCTGGCGGGCGGCCGCATCATCGTGACAGCGGCGGCGAGCGAGCTTTCGCCCGTCGAAGCGTTCGAGCGGGTATTTGCCTTTCGGCAGCGCGATTATGTCGAGCGGAAGAACTTCGCCGCAACCGCCAATCTGTTCGCGCGGGCGGATGCCGTAAGGGCAATCGGTCCGTTTACGAATGGTTTATCGGAAGACCTCGACTGGTGCCGCCGGGGGGTCGCGCTAGGCTTTCGTTTAGCATTTAACGATAGATCAATCGTTTCGCATCCTGCCCGGCGCGACTGGAGCGAGCTTGTCCGGAAATGGGACCGGATCATTCTCGAACGCTGGAACGGGTGCTCGCGGACGACGCTGGTCGGCCGTTTGCGGTGGCTTTGTCTTGCTGCCGCGACGGCGCTTTCGGCGGCCCCGCACCTGGCGCGCGTCGTGTTCAGCCCCGAGCTTTGTCGGCTTCGGGACCGCGCCGCGGCGGCAGGCGTGCTGGCGCGCATCAGATTGTGGCGCGCGGCGCGGATGACGGCGTTGTTGCGCGATGTGCGCGCATGAAGGTGAGGGACGTGATGAAGAGTTTCGCCATCGGGCGCCTGATCGGCGCTGTCGCCGTCATCGCGGCCAGCCTTTCCGCCGCCTCGGCCGCCGATGAAAAGAAGCCTGTAGCAAGCGGGAAAACGCAGGTCGTCGCCAAGGCTGCCGGCCGCGAGGTGACGCTCACCGAATTGCGCCTTGAAATGAACCGGCTCGGGCTTTCGCCATCCGATCCGAACGCAGAGCGTATCGCGCTCGAAAGCCTGATGACGCGGACGCTGCTCGCCAAGGCTGCGCGCGAAGCGCAGCTTCACAAAAAGCCGGAAGCGATCGCACGCATGTATGCAGCGCAAGACCAGGCGCTCGCCGATCTCTATTTGGGCATTGCAAGCCAGCCGCCGGAACCGACGCGCGCCGAAATCGACGTCTATATCCGCGCCAATCCGACGCTGTTCGCGGAGCGCAAGGTTTATGACTTTGCGATCATGACCCTTCAGTCGAAGAATTTTGACGAGAAGACGCTGACGCCGTTATTCGACAAGGAAGCAGATTTCACGCGCCTCGCCTCGCTCCTCGACAAGGCCGGCGCCCGCTATGCGCTCTCGACGATGACGCAGTCGGGCGCGGCGTTCCCCGCCCCGATCCGCACGCAACTCGCGAAATACGGCCTGAAGGACAACATCGTCCTGCGCGGCGATGCTGAGACCCAGATCCTGAAGATCGTCGGCGTCCGGAGCGACGCGCAAGGGTCGAATGATTGGGGCCCGATCGCGCGGCGGATGCTGATCGAAGACGCGTCGATCAAGCGCGCCGAAGCATTGATGGCGCGCCTCAAGAAGGAAGGCGCCGTCGCTTATTACCGCGCCTCCGCCGCGCCCCAGCCGGCGCCGTCGCCCGCAACGGCGCCGAAGGCGCAATAGGAGAAACGCGCCCGCAATGGGACTGATCGAGCTCTTCGCTGTTCTGAAGTTCCGCAAGGCGATTATCCTGTGGTCGATCCTTGTCGGCGCGGCGGTTGCGGCCTTGCTGGCGATCGTCTTGCCGACGCGCTATGTTTCGAGCGCGCTCGTCCAGGTCGATTCCGTGCAGCGCAACGCCATCACGGGGCTCGTCGAGCCGCGCGTCAAGGTCGCGGAGTTTCTGGGCCAGCAGGCGGCGGTCGCGGCAAGCCGCACCGTTGCGTTGAAAGTGATCGAGGATCTCGAAGCCGAAGGCTTTCTCGTCCTCACCGATTATGAGGAGCGCTGGCGCAAGGAAACGGGCGCAGAACTCGTCGCCGGCAACGATCTCCGGCTCTGGGCGGCCGATCAGCTGCTGAAAGATCTCTCGGTCACGGCGACCGATCTCGGATCAACGCTGCAGCTGAGTTTCAGCGGCGACCAACCGGCGCAAGCGGCGCGGATCGCGAACGCTTTCGCCGCCGCCTATATGGATATCACGCTTGACCAGAAGCAGCGCCGGTTCGCCGCCAAGGCAGCGGGCTTTTCAGATGAAACGAAGCAGCTCGCGCTCAACGTCGCCAGCGCGCAGGATGAGCTGGAGCGCTTTCGCGACGCGTCCGGCGTTCTTCCGATCGGCGCGCAGAAAATCGAAGCGGCGGATGTCGAGTTTGCCTCGATCACGCAGCGCCTCGCCGAGGCGCGCGCCGACGATACGGAAGCGCAGTCGCTCCTCGCGCAAGCCGACGCGACGCCGCGCTCCGCGCTCGCGAATTTCCCGCTGCCGCAGGACGCGCTCGCCGCCCTGCAGGCGCAAGCGCGCCTCGCTGCGGTCATCGCCTCCATGGGCCGCATTGAAGATCGCTACGGGACCAAATATCCCGACTATGCTGAGGCGGCGAACGAGCGCGCAGCGCTTGAGGCGAGCATTCTGCAGTCGGTGCGTGACCGCGCCGCCTATGCTGGAAACCGGCTTGCAGCGCTTGAAGCTGAAGCCCGCTCGATGAAAGTAGCGCTCTCGGCGATGCAGAAAACACGCGAGCGCTACGACCTTCTTGAAGACAACGTCGTGGCCAGCCAGGAAATCTACAACCTCGTCACCACGCGCTCGCTGCAGGAAGCGATGCAGTCGCGCGTCGATACGGTTGATGTCTTCCTCCTCGCCGGGGCGACGCCGCCGGCCAAGCCGGCGACGCCGCACCCGCTGCTCATCACGCTGCTCGGCGTCATCGCGGGCGTCCTGCTCGGGGCCTCGACTTCAGTCGCGGTGGAACTCCTTGAGGGCCGGATCCGATCTTCCGCCGCGCTTCGCCAGACCTTCCGTACCGGGATCGTCGTTGAAATAGCCGCATCAGCCGCAAAGAAACGAAAGAGGCGCACGATGAAGCCGCGCGCGAGCCTGAAGGCCGCTGCATGAGCCCGCTCCTGAAACTCGTCGGCGCCGAACCCGAGGGGCAACCGACCGCAGAGCAGATTCTGGCCGCTGCCGAGCAAAAGCGCGAGCGTGAGGGGCGCCTGCGCGATGCGCTCGTGCGGCTCGGGCGCCTCAATGAAGAAGCGGTCGAACGGATCGCCGTCCTGCAGCGTCAGTCAAATGCGCCCTTCGCCAAAGCGGCGTCAAAACTTGGATTATTGACGCGCGACGATATCGAGACCGCCATCGGCTTCAATCATGGCTTCATCCGTGAGGGCGAGGGCGAGGGACGTCTGCCGGCCAACCTCGTCATCGTGCGGCGACCGCAGGCGAAGGAAGCGGAACAATTTCGCGCGCTCCGCACGCGGCTGTTGACGTCGAAAGAAGGCGAGTTGATCGGATTGTTCGCGATCGCCGCCTATGGCGCGCATGAAGGGGCCGACCATATCGCGCTCAACATGGCGGCGTCCTTCGCGCAGCTCAGGAAGCGCGTCCTCATTCTCGATGCGGACCTCCGCGCGACGCGGCTGTCGCGCGCTTTCGCACTTGAGGCGGGACCTGGCCTTCGCGAAACGCTGCTCGGCGAATGCGATATCCGCCACGCGATCCGGCCGACGATCGTTTCCAATCTGAGCGTTCTGACGGCGGGCGCGCCTGACCATGACGCGCATGAGCTGTTGTCGTGCGAAGCGTTACGCCTGACGCTCGAATATCTGCGCTGCGCCTTCGATGTCGTCGTCGTCATGACGGCGCCTTTTGGCGCGGTCGCCGACGCTCAATTCGTCTGGGCCGCCGCGGAGAAAGCTTTTGTCGTCGCTCGCCGTCACGACGACCGGTTGCCGGCGTTGAAAGAACTCAACACAGGTCTGCGGCAGGTCGGCGCGACGGTCATCGGCGCTGCGCTTGCCGGGTAGAAGGCCCCATGTTAACGCAGGCGCTTGCCGATCGTCAGCCTCAAGACTTTCGGCGTTTCCTGCCGGGCGCCATCTTCGCAGCCGGCTGGCTGGCGCTCTACCTTCCAGTCTACTGGGGCTTCGCCGAAGGACCTTGGCGGCGGGATGAAAACGCACATGCGCTGATCGTCATGGCGATCGCCGCCGGCGCCGCCGGCGTGCGGCTGGCGACCGAACCCTTCGCGCTCACAAAAAAACCGGCGGAGACCCTGTTGGGCGCCGTTATTCTCCTTGGCGGCGTCGCGCTTGCAATCCTCGGCAAGATTGCAGAGGCGGAGCTTTTTGTCTCCGCGTCGCAGACGCCTGTCGCGCTTGGCGCCGCGCTCGCTCACTTCGGATGGGCGGGCGTCAAGCGGCTGTGGTTTTCGATTGCGCTGACGCTTTATCTGATCATCTGGCCGGGCTGGTTGCTTGATGCGCTGACAGGCCCGCTGAAAATCGCCGTGTCGCAAGCTGTGTCGACGGCGCTTTATGCCGCCGGCCTTCCCGTCGCGCATGCCGGCGCCGTCATTTCAGCGGGTCCTTATCAGCTCCTGATCGCGGACGCCTGTGCGGGCTTGAATTCACTGATCGCGCTGACAGCGGTCGGCGCCGTCTACCTCTATGCGGTCAAGCACGCTGATTGGCGCGTCAACGCTGTCGTCCTTGTCTCGCTCATTCCGATCGCCATTCTCGCCAATATCGCGCGCGTGACTTTGCTTGTTCTCATCACCTATTTTCTCGGCTTCGACGCGGGGCAAGGCTTCCTGCATGACGGGGCGGGCCTGTTGATGTTCGCGATTGCGCTCGCGCTCGTCTTCGCTGTCGATGGCCTCGCCGCGGCTATCTTCTTTCGCCGGAGGCGCCGGTCATGACAGCGCTGCGCCGGTCGCTGTTCGTCGCGCTTTTGATGGCGCTCGCCGGCGCGGCGAGCGGGGCCGTCGCGCCGCGCGCGCTAGCGCCCGCCACGGCGCCCGATCTTGACGCCCTTCTCCCCGAAGCGTTCGGGCCCTGGCGGCGCATGACACTCGCTGACGTCGTGCTGCCGCCCGAATCGACGCTGGGTCCCGGCGAGGCGGTCGCCTATCGCGCCTATCGCGACGATCTTGGCCGAGTCGTCACGCTGGTGGCGGCCTATGGTCCCCCGCTCGGGGATTCGGTGCGACTTCATCGGCCGGAGACGTGCTACGGCGCGCAAGGCTTTGCGATCAATGCGCGCAGCATCGGCGCGGCCGGGGCGATCCCGGTCGTCAATCTCGATGCGCAAAGTCCCGCGCGGCGCGAAGCCGTCACCTACTGGCTGCGCGAAGGGGCCCAGTTCTCCGTTCGCGCCGCGGACTCGCAATGGAACCGCCTTTTTCGCGGCGCCGGCGCCGCGGCGGACGGCGCGCTGGTGCGTGTTTCAACGATCAGCGCCGACCGCCCGCAATTCGATCTGCACAAGGAGTTTCTGGAGGACTTCACGGCGGCGCTGCCGCAGGAGGGCCGGCGTTTGCTGCTGGGTCGCGAGATCAGCCCTCAAGCTGGCCTTCCCCTCTCTCGTGAGAGACAGGCGCAAGGGGTCGCGGGCGCGGCGCCATGATCCCATCCGCGCGGTTCGGGGCCGTCATCGTCAATTACCGCTGCGCCTCGCTCGCGCTAGACGCCGCCTTGAGTTTTCTCGGGGACGGCGGCGCGAAAGCGATCATCGTCGATAACGCGTCAGACGATGGCTCGGCCGAGTTGATTGAGGATGTGATCGCCGGGGTGCGAACGCACGCGCCGCAGCCGCCGCCCGACCCCCTTGAGGACCGCGCCGTGCGGTTCGCCGACCCGGCGCAGCTTGCGCGCGGGCGCTTGGTGTTGATCCGCGCCAAGGCGAATGGCGGTTTTGCGGCAGGGTGCAATATCGGGCTGCGGGCGCTGTCGAGCGGTGTCGGCATTGATCGCTTCCTTCTGCTCAACCCTGACGCCCTGCTCGCTGAGGGCGCGCTGGCGGCGTTCGCCGAGCGGCTGAACGAGGACGGCGCAGGTCTTTGCGGCGCGAGTGTCGTTGCATTCGACGCCCCCCATGCCGTCCAAGCTTTCGGCGGTGCAGCGTTCGACGGCCTGCTCCTCACAGGCAGGAATATCGGCGAAGGCCTCGCGCTCGCCGATCGCCCCGACCGGCGCAGCGTCGAGGCGCGCCTTGATTATCCGCTCGGCGCCGCGATCGCGCTGCGCAAGGATTATCTCTCCCGCGCCGGCTATCTCGATGAACGATACTTTCTCTACTATGAGGAGATCGACTGGGCGCGCGCGGGCGGCGACGCCCACCCCCCGGTCTGGGCGCCGGACGCGGTCGTCTATCATCGCTACGGGGCGGCCTCGAAGTCAAAGCGCGCGGCGGCCGGCGCGCCGTCCGCGCGCTCGGCGCTTTCCGACTATCACATGACGCGCTCGCGCGTCCTCTACGCCGCGAAATGGCGCCCGCCCCTTGCCCCGCTTGCGATGCTCGCGGGAACGGCTCAGGCCGCGCGCCGTTACCTGCGCGGGCGCGCCGAAAACGGCGCGGCGGTCCTCCGGGCGAGCCTGCCGGCCGCGCCTCGGCGCTATCCGTTCGCCATAACAGCGCATACGGATGAATAGCGGCGCCGGGCCCTCGTTTGTCTTCGCCCACGACCCCTGATAGGCACCAGACCCGATGCAGGATAGCGCGCCGCAACAGCCCCAATCGACGCCGCCAGCCGCCGACGACACGGCGCTCGACGATTTCCTGGGCGCGGGCGATTTCGGCGACCGGCTGGCGCGCGGCGCCGAGTGGCTCGGGCTCCAGCTTTCATCGGTCAATGTCAGCATCCAGGCGGCGATCATCGCTGTCTCGCTGATCCCGGCGGCGATTTTCGGCTCGCAGATCCGCAAGCTCATCATCGCGCAAATCGCGCCGCGCGCGCCCTATGGCGTGCTCCGGCGAGCCGCGAACGCCTTTGCCCATATCGCGCTGCCGATTGCGCTTTATCTTATCTGGCTGGCGGCGAGCGTCATCCTTGACGCGCTTGGTCGCCCGAATGGCGTCCTTGACGCCGCCATCAGTCTTCTTCTCGCCTGGATCGTCATCCGGCTTGTCACGCTCGTCATCCGATCGCCGTTCTGGTCGCGCGTCGCGTTTTATATCGCCTGGCCGGTGGCGGCGCTCGATGCGTTCGGTCTCCTCGACGACACGATTCGCGCGCTCGACACGCTATCGGTGCCGCTCGGAAGAAATGCTGACGGCACGCCCGGATCCTTCAGCGCGTTCGATTTCATCCGCGTCATCATTCTGCTGCTGGTGCTCTTCTGGATCGCCAGCGCGCTGAGCCGGTTCCTGAAAGCGCGCATCGCCCAGAGCACGGATCTGACGCCGTCGTTCCAGACCCTGCTCGTCAAGATCCTCGATATCGTTCTCCCGGCGACAGCTTTCCTGGTCGCCTTGCAGATGGTCGGCTTCAACTTCGCGACGCTGGCGATCTTCGGCGGCGCGATGGGGCTCGCCATCGGATTCGGCATGCAGAAGACTGTGTCGAACTTCTTCGCCGGCTTCACGCTCGTTGCGGAAAAGTCGATCAAGCCCGGCGATGTGGTCGAGGTCGGGCAGACATTCGGCTGGGTGACGGAAATGACGGCGCGGTACGTCACCATCCGCACGCGCGACGGCAAGGCGCACCTTATTCCCAACGACCGCTTCATTGATGAAGGCGTCATCAACTGGAGCCATGCGGACCGCATTGTCCGGCTGCATGCCCAGTTCGGCGTCGCCTACACGACTGCGGACCTGCGCGCCGTGAAGAAGGCGGCGGAGGAGACCGCCATCAGCGTCGAGCGGGTCCTCAAGACTCCCGGGCCGATGTGCAATCTCGTTGAATTCGGCGACAGCCGGGTGACGTTTGACCTGCGCTTCTGGATCAACGACCCGACAAATGGCGTCGCCAACGTGACGAGCCAGGTGATGCTCGCCTTGTGGGATCGCCTGAAAGAGATGGGCGTCGATATGCCCTACCCCCAACGGGACCTGCATATTCGTTCGATGCCACAAGGCTTTCCCACGCAATCCTGATCGTGGTTGGCGGTTGGCCTCCCTTTTTTGCGGGCGCTGGCATGCCTATAGTATCAGTCTTTGGTGGCCTCGCGCCGCCGTTTGGCTGGGGCCAACGAAGGGGTAGAGGAAAGTTTATGAAGCGCACTTTGGTTTTGGCGGCGATGGCCGCTCTGTCGCTGGCGGCGTGCGCCACGTCGACGCCCTACGGCCCGGCGACGGGCAAGAACCCTTATGGGTTCTCGGACCAGAAGATCGAGGACAACCGCTATCGCATCGTCTTTCGGGGCAATTCCTCGACAGAGCGCGAAGCCGTTGAAACCTATCTTCTCTATCGCGCCGCGGAACTGACGCTCCAGAACGGCTTTGACTATTTCGTCGTGACCGAACAGGACACCGAAGCGAGCCGGCGCTATTCGACAACTGGAAACGCGGCCTTCTTCGGCCGCTATGGCTATGGCTACGGGTTCGGCCCCTATTATGGCGCGTTTCCCTATTACGCCTACGGCTTCGGCTGGGGCGCGCCCTTTGGTCCAGGGTTCAATGATTTCAACACGCGCGAGATCACGCGCTATTCCGCGCTGGCCTTTATTTCGATGTTCAAGGGCAAGAAGCCGGCGGACGATCCGCAGGCGTTCGACGCCCGCTCGGTCGTTGAAAATCTGCGGAGTTTAGTCGTCGCTCCGCCGGACGCCCAGTAACCGTTAGATCGCGTAAGCGTCAGACAGCGCGCAATTTCGGCTGGCGCGCGTCAGGTGCGCCCGCCGATTGGGCGGCACGCTCGTACAGTGCGACGAAACCGCGCGCCGTATGGCGCAACACGATGGCTTTTTGCCGGCCGACATGAATGGCGGATCCAACGGCGGGTTTGCGGGGCGCTTCGACCGAGACGCCGTCAACCGACATATCAAGAATGCGCACGAACAGCGATCCGCCATCCGGCAAGCGGCAGGTCATGCGCTGCTCGGCGCCCTGATGGCGCGGGGCGGCGCGGCGGTCGGCGAGGCCGGCAGCAAGAGGTCCGTTCGCCTTCAGCATCAATTGTTCAGTCAGAAGCTGGCGGCGCCGGCGCGACAACAGGAACGACAAGGCGAACCCGTCCGGGAAAGCGCGGACAATGCGGCCCTCAATGACGTCGAGCCCGCTGACATAAATGACGGCGGCGTCGCCCTTGGCGATTTTCCCGTTTACCTTGACGGCGAGGTCGCCTGGCGAAATATTGACGAGCTGACCATCATATTCGTCGATCCCGTTGACGATGATGCGCGCCGGAAGGTCAAGCGCTACGCGCTTGAAACGCCGCTGTTCGGCCTTGTTCGAATTCTTCGACAACACGGAACTGACACCCACAAGGTCACCTGACCGCCCCCGCAATGCAGGATAGGCGCCGACGCTCAAACCTTTGCTAAGCGCCTGTCTAAAACTTTAGACGATGGGCTATCGATCGGCGGCCAGCCGTTTTGACAGGCGGGCGATCATGGTTAACCCTTTCGACTGGGCGGGCGCGCGCCTCGCGCGGCGACAAGCAAGGAATACTGACATGAGAATGGTGACAGGCGCGGCGACGGCCCTGTGGGCAGCCCTTTCGATGAGCGCGGCTGCCGATCCCTATCTCTGGCTCGAAGAGGTCGAGGGAGAAAAGGCGATCGAATGGGTAAAGGCGAGGAACGCCGAAAGCCTTGCGGTCCTCGAAGCTGACCCCCGCTTTCAGCCGATGGTTGAGGAAGCCAAGGCCATTCTCAATTCGACGGCGCGCATCCCCTATGGCGAGATCCACAACGGCAAGGTGTACAATTTCTGGCAGGACGCGAGTCATGTGCGCGGGCTGTGGCGGCGGGCGAGCATCAAGAGCTACAAGCGCGGCGCGCCCGAATGGGAGACCGTGCTCGACTTCGACAAGCTTGCAGCGGACGAGGGGCGCAACTGGATTCACGGCGATATCGCCTGCCTGTCGCCGGACTATGTTCATTGCATGGTCGAGCTTTCCGACGGCGGCAAGGACGCCGCCTTCTGGCGCGAATTCGACACATCGACAAAATCCTTCGTGGACGGAGGGTTCATGCTTGGTGAAGCGAAATCCGGCGTCGCCTGGATCGACAAGGACACCCTTCTCGCCGGAACGGACACCGGCGCGGGCTCGCTGACGGCGTCCGGCTATCCGCGATTGACGCGCGTGTGGAAGCGGGGAGAGGCCCTCGCGGCGTCGCCGGCGTTCGCCGAAGGCAAGGATAGCGACGTCGCGGTCTGGGGCCGGGTCGAGCATGACGGCGGGATTGCGCATGTCTTCGCGCAGCGTGCGGTGAGCTTTTTCGAGACCGAATATGACTACGCAGCGGGTCCGGCTGGCGAAAAGAGGACGCTTCCGCTTCCGAGGAATGCTGACTTGCAGGGCGTTCTGGGCGGGCGTGCGATCTTCGGCCTGCGCGAGGCGTGGACCCATCAGGGCACTGACTATCCACAAGGCGCGATCGTCGCCTATGACCTTGCCGGCGGCGGCGCCGAGCTGGTGATGGCGGCGGCGGCCAATCAGTCGATCGAAGATGTCGAGATCGGGAAGTCCAATCTCGTCGTGCAATATCTTGAAGATGTCTCGGGAAAGCTCGCGCGGCTGACGCGCGACAAGCGCGGCAACTGGAAGCGCAAGGAAATCGCCGCGCCGGAGAACGGCACGCTCGGGCTCGTGTCCGGCGGCGGCGGAACGGACGATGCGCTCATTTCCTATGAGAGCCTGACGACCCCGGATTCGATCTTTTGGGTGAACGGCAAGAACAAGCTGACGAAGATCGCGTCGGCGCCTTCCTATTTTGACGCCTCCGACGTCATCGTCGAGCAGCGCTTTGCTACGTCGAAAGACGGAACGAAGGTCCCCTTTTACGTCATGGCGAAGAAGGACGTGCTGGCGGCCGGGAATGCGCCGACAGTTCAATACGGGTACGGAGGGTTTCTGGCCGCGACCCTGCCGACCTATTACGCCGATCCCGGCCGCCCGCAGCATGGCGCGCTTGCCGGCAAGATGTGGGTCAGCCGCGGCGGCGTTCTCGTGCTCTCCAACATTCGCGGGGGCTCCGAATACGGGCCGAAATGGCACGAAGCGGCGCTGAAGGAAAACCGCCAGCGCTCCTTCGACGATTTCATCGCCATCTCGGAGCATCTCATCGAAACAGGCGTGACGACGCCGCAGAAGCTTGGCGCGGTCGGCCGTTCAAATGGCGGGCTTTTGATGGGCGCCGTTTTGACACAGCGCCCGGAGCTTTACGGCGCGCTTGATATCGGCGTGCCGCTCCTCGACATGGAACGGTATAATAAGCTTCTCGCCGGCGCCTCGTGGATGGGCGAATATGGCGATCCCGACAAGCCGGAGGAGTGGGCGTATATCAGTCAGTACTCGCCCTATCAGAAGCTCGAAGCGGGCAAGCCCTATCCGAAGGTCTTCTTCTATACATCGACAAAAGACGACCGCGTGCATCCCGGCCATGCGCGCAAGGCGGTCGCGAAAATGACGGCGCTCGGCTATCCGGTGCTCTATTACGAAAACATCGAAGGCGGCCACGGCGGCACGGCGAACCAGGACCAGCTCGCTTATCGGACGGCGCTTGAATACGCCTACTTCGCGCATCGGCTGATGGGGGAGTGAGGCGCCATCCAGCGCGATCAGCGCACGGCGTGACCATCCTTCGTGACGCGCGCGAAGATGCGCGCTCCTCAGGATGAGTCGCGGCAACCGCTTTTGCGCGATCGAGAAATCGCGGGCGGGTTGATTATCCGCCCTCAATCGTCAGAATTGACGGCGAGGATGCGTGAGGGATGGGTTGCTGATGGCGGGATGGTTCAGGATCAAGCTTTGGAAGCGTGTTTTTCTCGGCTTAATCCTGGGCGTCGCCTTCGGGATTCTCGTGTCGCGGACCATGGATGCGGTTGCGGCGGAGGCGCTGCTATCGCAGGTGCGGATCGCCGGCGACATTTTCATCGCGCTGATCCGGCTCGTCATCGTGCCGCTGATTTTTTTGACGCTTGTTGCGGGCGTCGTCGCGCTCGGCGATCCGGCAAAGCTCGGAACCATCGGCGTCAAGACGATCGCGCTTTATCTCGGCACGACGGTGATCGCGAACATCATCGGTCTCGGCATGGGGACGATTTTCCAGCCGGGCAAGGGCGTTGATCTCGGCGGCGCCGCGCCGCGCGTCATTTCAACGGAGTCCGCGGGGCTCCTTGAGCGCCTTGCCGGCATGGCGACGAAAAATCCGTTCGAAGGGGTGATGGCCGGCGATCCGCAAACGCTGGCGTTGACCGCCATCTTGATGATCGCTGGCGCGCTCGCGGCCTGGCTCTCCATCCGCGCCGGCGAAAAGCGCGCCCTGTCGTCGATCGTTTTCGCCGCGCTTCTCGCCCTCGGCATTGCGGCGGCTTCGGCGGACATTCTCGTCGTCATTTTCGTGTCGCTGGTTTTCGGCGTCGCGCTCCTCTTCTCGCGCAGTAACGCCGCCGCGTCGTTTTTCTCCTACGCCTCCGACAAGGTGCTTGTCGTCACCCACTGGATCATGGAGCTTGCGCCCATCGGCGTCTTCGCGCTCATCGCCTATGTCGCCGGCACAAAGGGCGTCGAGACCTTCACGGCGGTCGCTGCGCTCGCCGCTGCGGTTTATCTCGGCTGCTTCCTGCACATGGGCCTTGTCTATGGCGGGCTGATCAAATTTGTCCTGCGGCTTCCTTTCGTCAATTTCTTCCGCGGCATTCTCGACGCGATGATGGTCGCGTTCTCGACGTCGTCGTCCTCGGCGACGCTTCCCGTCACGATCGCCAGCGTTTCGGGCAATCTCGGCGTTTCGAAATCAATCGCGGGATCGGTGTTGCCGCTCGGCGCGACCATCAACATGGACGGCACTGCGCTTTACCTCGGCATTGTCGCGCTCTTCACCGCGCAGGCGTTCGGCTATCCGGTCGCGTGGCATCATTATCCGTTGATCGCGCTCACCGCCGGCCTCGTCTCGATCGGCGCAGCAGGGATTCCCTCCGCCTCGCTGTTTCTCCTTGCGACCGTGCTCAGCGTTTTCGGCGTCAGCGCCGAGCATACCGCTCTCGTCGTCGGCTTCATCTTCCCGTTCGACCGTCCGCTCGACATGATGCGCACCGTCGTCAACGTGACGGGCGACGCAGCGGTGGCAACCACGGTCGCAAAATGGGAAGGCGAGCTAGACGAGGATGTGTTCCGGTCGCGCCCGGCGGCCTGAGCGTCAGGCTGTCTGCTTCGCGATCAGCGTTTGCAAATTCATCGCTGCGCGCATGGCGTTGGCTTTCAGGCGCGCGATGACCGCCTGCTTGTCGGCGTCGTCCGGGGAAACGGCCCCAATCACCTTGCCGAAGCCGTCGAGGCGGCTCTCATAGATCCAGCGGCGGACGCGCTTGTCCTGCGACCAGGCGAGCTGGTTTCCAAGGTTCGCCAGCGTCGCTATCAGATATTGATCGAGCGTATCGGGCAGCGGCACGGCATTGCACAGCGCGTTCTTCTGCGCGTCGTCGTCATAGGCGGCCTCAAGGAAAGCGCACAGCGCGGCGCTGAACGCCGGCTGCGGGATGCGCACCATCTGCAAGGTGATGAGCCCCGGCTGATAGACCGGCACGGTCGGGCGCCGCTCGACCGCTGTCGCCGTGCAGTCGATGTAAAGCGCGCCCGGGCCAACCGCGATGCGGCCCTCGTCCAGCGTCATGCCGCCTTCGTCGATCGAGCGGACGCGGCCGAGGCGCACGACATCAGTGATCCTGCGCAGGATCTCGACTTCGCCCGTCGAGATCGTCGCGTAATGGAACATCGACGGCGCCGCGCGGGGGTCGATGCGCAGCATCACGCCGCACGCTTCAAGACGCAGGAAGAGATCATCCGCAGACGTTGCTTCGGCGATCGCGCCCATCAGGTCCGCCTGCCCGCCGATCGCGTCCGTGAAAAACTCCTGCCCCGGCTGCGTCGTGCGGCGATTCAGGAGCCATGAATCGCGGGGGGTCACCCAGGTGATCGCCGCCGGATCGGCGCCCATGCTGAGAAGATAGACGCCGACATCCATCGCGGTCTTGCCAGCGCCAAGGATGACGAAGCGGGCTGGCGCCGACGCCTCTTTCCACAGATGCGGCAGCGCGTTTGGCGGAACCAGACGAACGCCAGGGCCCACGCTGAATTTCGGCGTATGGGTCGACGGGACCGTGGTGCCGTAATAGCTGGCGTCGACTGTCTTCCGGCGGATATTGACGGTCGTCTCAGCGCCCGACAGCTTCGATACGAAGCGCCCGTCGCCCCGATAGTCCGATAACGGATGATAGGAAACGCGGCCGCTCGGAAGAAGGCGCTGGTTCATCACCTTATCGAAATAGCCGCTGACCTCCGCGCCGGAGGCAAGCTCGTAATAACCAGCGTTCGGCCCCGCGACGTCCTTGCGGTTCTCACCCAGCATCATCGAATTGACGCCATAGAAAGCGGAAGGCTGGTGCAGCGTGACGAAGGAATAGGCATCATTCCAGTGCCCGCCGGGTTTTCCATGCCGGTCAACGATGGTGATGTGCGCATCCGTCTCGGCAAGCAGCGTATCGGCGAAGGCGAGCCCCACGGCCCCGGCGCCGATGATGAGATAGTCGGTGTCGTGTGCGGCCAAGGCGAGGCTCCCCCGCGAGTGACGCGGGAAGGCCCCGCCAACAAGAAAGATAGCAGCGGCGCGGGCGGCGGGACACTGGCCATAGCGGCGCGGCCTCCCTCCCGGTTGCTTGCCTATGCGTTGGGCCCCATCGGGGGGTCATTCGTTCGCGCGCGCGGCCCCTTCTCGCCCCCACGGGGGTGGTGGGGCGCCTCGTGGGGGGGGCGCCGCCCGGATTCGAGCGCGGTGTCGTGTTTCCCTCCCGGTCTCGCCCTCGCCGCGCACGGCCCCTCTCCTTATCCGGCGCACTCCCGGATCATCCCCCCGCCGGCATCCTCCAGTTTCTCTATCCCCCCTACGAATACCGCGATTATATTTATCCGCGCTGGCGGGTGCCTCTCACTATGGGTGGCTGTCCATTCCCTATTTCATACACGATCTTGTATACCACCGCTCGTGCCGCGCGACAGGTAAAACTCCGCCTCTCGCCCCCACACCCCCCGCACTACCTCAGCGTACTCTATCCTCTCCCCCCCCCAAAAATGCCTTGCCTCCCTCCATCCCCCCCGCTATAGCCCGGGGTGAAATCTGGAAGTTCGTCTTCCTGGCTTTGCCGGCACGACCCCCTAAGAAGAAAAAGGGACGGGGCCGGGGAGCCGCCGCCGACGGGGTAATGCCCTCTCGGCGGTCGATGTCGTTTGAGAGGACTGATGTTCGAAAGCCTGAGCGATCGCCTTGGCTCCATCTTCGAAAAACTCCGTGGCCCGCGCGCGGACGCGCGCAACCTATTGAGTCTGCCGCGCAGGCGCTCGGGATTAGGGGCGCGGCATGTTTGAGACGCTGAGCGAGCGGCTGGGCGCTGTCTTCGAGCGCCTGCGCGGCAGGGGTGCGCTCGAAGAAAAGGACGTCGACGCCGCCTTGCGCGAGGTGCGCGTTGCGCTGCTCGAGGCTGACGTCGCGCTGTCTGTCGCCAAGGATTTCATCGCCAAGGTGCGCGAGCGCGCCGTCGGGGCCGAAGTGTTGCGCTCCGTCACGCCGGGCCAGCAGGTCGTCAAGATCGTCAACGATGTGCTCGCCGAGACGCTGGGCGGCGACGATAGCGAGAGCGCGCTCAATCTTGCGATGGCGCCGCCCGCGCCGCTCCTGATGGTCGGCCTCCAGGGCTCCGGTAAAACGACGACGACCGCGAAGATCGCGAACCGCCTGCAGACGCGCGAGAAAAAGCGTGTGCTGATGGCCTCGCTCGACACCCGCCGTCCGGCGGCGATGGAGCAGCTGCGCGTGCTTGGCGAGCAGGCGGGCGTCAAGACACTCCCCATCGTCGAGGGGCAAACGCCGCTGCAGATCGCGCGCCGCGCGATGGAAGCGGGTCGCCTCGGCGGCTTCGATGTCGTGATGCTCGACACCGCAGGCCGGCTCTCGATCGATGAAGAGCTGATGGCGGAAGTCGCCGAAATTCATCGCCTGACGAACCCGATCGAAACGCTCCTCGTCGTCGATGCGTTGACGGGTCAGGATGCGGTCGTCACGGCCGAAAAATTCAAGGCGCGTCTTCCCGTCACCGGCGTCGTGCTGACGCGCGTTGACGGCGACGCCCGCGGGGGCGCTGCGCTGTCGATGCGCGCCGTGACGGGCAAGCCGATCAAGTTTATCGGCGTCGGCGAGAAGTTCGATGCGATTGACGTCTTCGATCCGCGCCGCATGGCGGGCCGCATTCTCGGCATGGGCGACATCGTTTCGCTGGTCGAGAAAGCCGCAAGCGAAATTGACGCCGAAAAGGCCGAAAAAGCCGCGAAGAAAATGGCGAAGGGCGAGTTCGATCTCGACGACCTCGCCGACCAGTTCCGCCAGATGCGCAAGATGGGCGGCATGGGCGCGATCATGGGCCTTCTGCCCGGCATGGGCAAAATGAAGAAGGCGCTCGATCAGGCAGGCGGTTTCGACGACAAGGAAATAAAGCGTCAGGAAGCGATCATCAGCTCCATGACGAAGGAAGAGCGGAAAAAGCCCGCCGTCCTCAACGCCAAGCGAAAGCTGCGCATCGCGGCGGGCTCGGGCACCAGTGTGCCGGAGATCAACAAGCTCCTGAAAGCCCATCGCCAGATGGCGGACATGATGAAGAAGCTGGGCAAGGGCGGCATGCGCGGCCTCGCTGCGCAGATGGCGGGGATGGGCGGAATGCCGGGCCTCGGCGCTATGCCGGGCATGCCCGGCGGCATCGGCGGGCGCGACTTGACAGCGCTAGGGCAAGGAAAAGCTCCGCCCAAGGATGATGTTGATTTCGACGCGTTAGAGCGCGCGATGAAAGGCTTAGGGCCGACGCCGCCCGGACTGGGCGGATTGCCGGGCTTTGGGAAGAAAAACTGAGTTCAACGAACGACTGAAAGGAACACTGAAAATGTCTGTGAAACTTCGCCTCGCCCGCCGCGGCACCAAGAAGCGCCCATTTTATCACCTCGTCGCGGCTGACAGCCACGCGGCGCGCGACGGCAAATATATCGAAAAGCTCGGCACCTACGATCCGCTGCTCGGCAAGACCAATGAGAAGCGCGTGCAGTTCGACGTCGAGCGCGTGAAGCACTGGCTCTCGAAAGGCGCCCAGCCGTCCGATCGCGTCGCGCGCTTCCTTTCCGCGCAGGGCCTTGTCAAATGGGAGCACGGCAACAATCCTGAGAAGTCGCAGCCGAAAGCCAGAGCCCAGGAACGCGCGAAAGAACGCGCCGCAAAAGAGGCGGCAGGCGCCGAGGCGCCGGCGGCGGAGTAGCGCCGGCCGCGCGTTCATCAGCGCGCTTAGGTCGTTCTACCTGCCTCGCGGGGGGACAGGCCCGAAAGTGTCACTCCGTCATCCCGGACGGCGCAGCCGATCCGGGATCCATCTCCCGGAACGCGCAAGGGTTCCCGCTGATATTTCAGGAGCAGGACCCCGGGCTCGCGCCGAAGGGGCGCGCCCCGGGGTGACGGGTGGAATGAGAATTCCCTCATTACACGAATTAACCATACGCGATTCCCGTTATTGATTGTTTGACATCGGGGTGCGTTCAGCCCCAATATCGCGGGTGTTGAAGCGCCGCGCGGCTCCCGCCGCCGGCGCTATTTTCGTTTCCGGGTTTGAAAAGTCTGGTTGATCGCTCGGGTTCGGCGGCTCTTGTCGCTGGCTGGGCGAGGAAAAGCACCCCCCGGGGCCGAAAGGCCGCCTGACGGGAGCGGGGACGCGCGCCGCATCCTTCGTGACGCGCGGCCGAAGGGGCGCGCTCCTCAGGATGAAGACGAGGGTTCTCCTTCATCCTGAGGAGCGGCCTCCTTCAGGCCGCGTCACGAAGGATGCGGGGCGCCGAACGCCAGGAGGCGAGAAGGGAGAAACGCTCCCAATTCTCCCTACAATTTCCTCCGCAGACTACGGAGCTTATCGCTGCAGCCCGCGGGCAAGGCCGATCGATGCCCGGCCCCGCGCGGAAAAAAGGAGTATTTTTCAGAGCGCGCTCGTCGCGACGGCGCTTAGCGGTAAAACGCCGTTTCGGCCCCTGAGAACGCCCATGGTTCTTCGAGGTCGATGCAGCTTTCGACGCCGCGCGCTTCGATCTTCAGCAGAGGCGGGGCGCCATCGGCGGCTTCGATGCCGAGCAGGATCACCGCGTCGATCCGTGGGCCGACGAAATTGGCGCGCAGGCCTTGATAGCACACAAGGTCGCCGGCGTTCACGTCCTCGAAGGGCGGATTGATGCGGCCGTCGCCTTTGTCGAAGGTGAGGAAATCGCGCGCAGCGCTCGCGCGTTCCTCGTCGAGCATGGGCGCCAGCGCCACCATCTCCGGCGTCAGCGACTTCACCCGGCCATGCAGGGCAAGGATCAGGCGCTCCGGATCGACGGCGTCGGGGGCGAGCGCGATGGCGCTCACCTTGTCGGTGCGGCCATTATGCGAGGCGTCGGTGAACCACGCGCCCTGCGCGGCGCCCGGAATGTCGGCGAGCGCGGTGCGGCAGGCATTGTCGCCCTTCGCGGTGCGCATGCCCCAGGCGTCGCCGAGCTTTTCTTTCCAGCCAGCGGCGACATCCGCGGGCAGATAATCGAGCGGGCACTGAATGCGGCTGGCGTCCGTCGAAAGCGCCGCCAGCACTTTCTCCGGCGCGGAGATCGCCGATGCGACGGCATAAGCGTTCGTCACATAGCGTTCAGGGCGGTCGAGCGGCGCGGGCGCCCGCCGCTTGTCTTCGAGGAGGACGTCGAAACCGTCAGCCTTGCCGATCGTGTCACCCTTCTTCACGCGCACGGTTGTCGCCATCGCCAGCCGGTCAGGGCCGCCGATCTCGCTCATAGCCTTGATCCCGCCAGCGCCGGCGAGGATCACGGGCGCGATCGTGTCGAGGTCGTCATAGACAATGCGCACGGCGTCGCAGACGGCAAGATGCACGCTCCAGCTTTCGCGGGTTGCATCGCCGGCCTCGTTCCGAGCCGTGCGCCGTTCGATGGCGATGATGTCGGCTTTCGCCGGCGCAAGCGCTGTCGTCTGGCGGCGCTCGAACAGCGACTGGCCTTTTTTGGTGTTAAGCCGGATCGCCGGGGCGGGCAGCGTTTCACCCGGCGCGGTGACGCCGCCAAGCGGCGAAATCGAAAGAATATCGTCAAGGGGCGCAAACGCGGCGCCGAGCGCCCCTTCTCCCGCCGGGCAGGGACGCTCCGACAGCGGAACATCTTTGCCAGCGATCGAGGCCATGCGCGCGGTCGCATCCTTGCCGCCGGACGGGTTCACCACGGCGAAGCCGAGCGCGCCGGCCGCCGTCAACGCCGCGGCAAGACGCAGATAATACTCAGACATGATCCCGCGTCCTAAACCCCCCGCCCTCACGCCGCAGGGCGGCCCCCAAGCCGTCGTCGTCCTTGCATGACAAAATCGCGGCGGGGTCCGGTGAAGTCAAGGAAAGCGGGGTTAATCCGCAGTCATTGAACCGCGCCGTTGCCCTGCCGCCGCACCTTTTGCGTCCTTGCCGGTTGTCTCGACAGGCGAGGGCGCATTCGCGATAGTGCGCCCCGGAATCGGAGGGGTATTCATGGTTAAATGGCGCGGGCGCGAAGGCAGCCGCAATGTCGAGGATGGACGCGGCGCGGCGGCGGCCGGGCTTTCCGGGCTCGCGATTTTCATCTTGCGGTTTGTCTTCAGCCGCTGGGGCATCGGCGGCGTCGTCGTGCTCGTCGGCGGGTTCTTCGCGCTGCAGGCGGTGGGCATCAATCCGCTGGCGCTTTTGCAAGGCCAGCCGGCCGGCGAATATAAACCCTCGCCTGAAGATCAGGAGGCCTACGATTTCTCGTCCGTCGTCCTCAGGGAAACCGAATTAGTCTGGACCGATATTTTTGCGGAGCGAGGACAGCAATATCCGCCGCCGAAATTGCGAGTTTACACCGGTCAGGTGGAGACAGCATGCGGCACGGGATCGTCAGCGGCGGGGCCGTTCTATTGTCCGGGGGACCAGAAGGTTTATCTCGATACGGGTTTCTTCAACGAACTTCGCACGCGGTTCGGCGCGCCGGGCGACTTCGCGGCGGCCTATGT
The DNA here is from genome assembly GCA_034522715.1 of Parvularculaceae bacterium. Classification (GTDB taxonomy): domain Bacteria; phylum Pseudomonadota; class Alphaproteobacteria; order Caulobacterales; family Parvularculaceae; genus Amphiplicatus. The sequence continues at coordinate 37,803 of JAXHLA010000001.1, forward strand.
GATCGCGCATGAAGTCGGCCACCACATCCAGACGATCACCGGCGTTTCCGATCAGGTGCGCCAAGCCCAGTCGCGCGCAGGGCAAGCGCAAGCCAACGGCATCCAGGTGATGATGGAGCTGCAGGCCGATTGTTATGCTGGCCTCTGGGCGCACCGCGCGGAGCGCACGTCCGGCATTCTCGACGATGGCGACATCGAAGAAGGGCTCGCCGCCGCCGCCGCGATCGGCGACGACACGCTACAACGCAATGCGGGGCGCCGCGTGTCGAAGGAAAGCTTCACGCACGGCTCGTCCGAACAACGACAGCGCTGGTTCACGCAAGGTTTTCAAACTGGCGATGTCGCCTCGTGCGACACGTTTAACGCCCGGGACCTATAAGGCGCGCCGGGCAAAGCAAAAATCTGCCAGCGGCGATCGGCTCAATATAATCCGTGATCGGATAATTTCTAATTCGCCAGCCGGCGCTCATGCGGGCTGTCGAGTGAAAACGCCGGGATCTCGACCTCGAAGGGTTCGCCCGTCACGGTCTCCATGCCGTAACGGCCGACCATGATGCCGGAAGGCGTCGTCAGCGGCGCGCCTGAGGTGTATTCATAGCCCTCGCCGGGACGGATCACCGGCGTTTCGCCGACAACGCCGACGCCTTTGACTTCCTCGGTCAGGCCCTTGGCGTTGGTGATGAGCCAGTGCCGCGTTTTCAGCCGCACGCTTTCTTCCGAGCCATTGTGAATGCGCACGGTGTAGGACCAGACGTAAAGTTCGTCCGACGGATCGGACTGCCGCTCCAGGAACGTCGGCTTCACGCTGATGCGGATGCCGTTCGTCGTGCGTTCGTATTTCGACTTGCTGACCATCGCCGGCTCCGCGACTTCACTTCAATGCTACCGTAGCGCGGGTCTGGGCTCTTGGCGAGACGGTATTCTGGGCGACCGATTCGCCAATTGCGGGCAGCCTTGACGCAACCCCCGGGAGAGGGTTCACGCTTTAGGCCGCAGGATGCGGGAATGTGCGGCGACGATGGGCGTCCTTAACGCGGATCAGATCAAGGCGGCGATCGACGAGGGCGCCATCGTGCTCGCTTCAACGCCCGCGCCTCGCCAGATTCAACCGGCCTCGATCGATCTGACGCTCGGCCGGCGTGGCTGGCGCGTGCGCGCCTCGTTTCTGCCGCCGCCGGGCGCGCGCGTCGCCGACAGGCTCGCGAGCGGCTTGATGATGCAGGCGATCGATCTTTCCGGCGGCGCGGTCCTTGAACGCGGCTGCGTTTATCTTGTCGAGTTAGGTGAACGCCTGTCGCTGCCCTCGGGCGTCGCTGCGAGCGCCAATCCGAAAAGCTCCACGGGGCGCATCGACGTGTTCGTTCGCCTCGTCGTCGATGCGAGCAGCGAGAATGCCGGGGGCCGGCGCGTCGCCTTCGACGACGTGCCGCCCGGTTATCAAGGGCCGCTCTACGCGGAGATCAGCCCACGGACGTTTTCCATCCTCGTACGCGAAGGATCGAGCCTCAACCAGTTGCGCCTCAAGACCGGCGCGCCGCGCCTCTCCGACACCGACCTCGCGGCGCTACATGCGCGCGAAGCGCTGATCGATGGTCCCGCTGATATCGATGGCGGCCTCGGACTGAGCGTCGATTTGCAACCCGCGACCGGCCCCGTCGGCTGGCGCGCGCGTCGACATGCGGCGCTGATCGATGTCGACGCGCCTGCCGCACTTGACGCAGACGATTATTTTGAGCCCCTCCCGCCGCCGCGTGCAGGCTTCATCATTCTCGACCCGGACGAATTCTATATTCTTGCTTCGAGAGAGGCCCTGTCCGTGCCGCCCGACTACGCCGCCGAGATGACGCCGATATCGCCCGGGCTTGGCGAGTTTCGCGTCCATTACGCCGGTTTCTTTGATCCGGGCTTTGGTTGGAACGCGCCGAGCCGCGCGGTGCTCGAAGTCAGAAGCCATGATGCCGCCTTTGTTCTGGAGCACGGGCAGCTCGTCGCGCGTCTCGTCTACGAACGGATGGCGGCGCGCCCGTCCGCGCTCTATGGTGCAGGGGTCGCCTCGAACTATCAGGGGCAGGGCCTCAAACTGTCGAAACACTTTCGTTGAGTATGCCGATGATCGAATTATTCGCCGCGCTGCTGTTGCAGGGAACCGCTGAAGCGGAGGCGCCCGCGCCGCGCCGTTTCGACCCCTACCTCCTTTGTGTTTGCCCGGATGTCGCGGGCGCCGAAGAAGTGCGCTTCACCGGTTACGCGACCGACGCGCAGATGATTCTCGGTGAAGACGGGAAGAGCACGCTGCCCCGTCAGGCGACGATCTTCCGTCTTGAGAAGGGTCCGAAGGAACTGGCCTCGCCCGTCAAGGTCTGGCATTTCACCAAAGCGGAAAAATGCGGGCTCTCTTTCGCCTATGGCAAACGCTACGAGATTGTCGCGGTGAGGAAGGGCGACCAGATCGAAACAAACTGGTGCCTGATGGGCAAACCGCGGTAGCGCGCATCAAGCAATTTGCGATGTCGAACGTCATCGCCTCAAGAAAATGACGCTCAAATTATTGGCGGGCATTTTCAGGACGGTCTCCAGCGACAGGCCCTCTTTCCCTGCGAGCGGCGCGATATCTTGGTCCAGATCGCGCACGCCCCAGCGCGGGTCCCGCGCCTTGAGCGAAGCGTCGAAGGCCTCATTCGATGGCGCGGTGTGCGCGCCGCCTTGCGAGAACGGTCCATAAAGGAAGAGCTTACCGCCCGGCCGCAGGAGACGTCCGGCGCCCGCGATCAAACCCTTGGCCGCCTCGAAGGGCGCAATGTGGATCATGTTGATTGAGACGATGCCGTCGATCGCGCCAAGCCCGGCATCCCAATCCTTCGTCGTCACATCGACCGGGTGTGGCGCAGCAACATTCGCCAGCCCGCAATGCTCCGTCCACGCGGCAATCGAGGCGCGCGAGGCGGCGTCGGGGTCGCCGGGCAGCCAGCGCAAACCGGGCGCCGCCGCTGCGATGTGAACCGCATGCTCGCCAGTGCCCGAACCGATCTCCAGGATGACGCCAGCTTGCGGCATCGTTTGCAGGAACGCCGCGCGGATGGCATCGCGGTTGCGCGCGGCGGACGGCGAAAACAGGCGGCGCTCCTCGCGGCCGCGTTCTTCAAGTGCGATTTCCTTGTTCCCGCTCACGCCGAACAGCTGGCGCCGCCAAGAACGCAGAAGCGTGAGCAATGCGGGTGGTTGAGGCGAACCGGGCGTGCGGCGTCGGCCAGCGTCCCGCCTAATTCAAATTGACGGTCATCGACAATCAGCGTGCAGGCGACAACCGCGGGCGCCTCGCCCTTGCGCTTGATGATCATGCGCGAGGACGCGCACATGATGCTTTCGGGGGCCTTCTTCAGGATGCCCCAGCAGGCTTCGGTGATTTCCGGCGTGTCGAGCGCCGCGTCCATTTCCGGGAACAGGACGAGCGCAGAAGGGTCATGGGCGTCGACTGCGATCTCATTCTGTGCGAACAGCGCCGCGTACGCTGCGCGCGTATCGTCGAAGCTTTCGCCCCAGCGCATGCGGCCGGCAACGGCAAGCCGGGCGCCGTCGCCCGATAAAGCGCGCAAGCCCTCAACCGCGATCGCGAAAGCGCCCGCCCCGCGCTCCTCGTCATGATGCAAGGCAGTATGGTGGTCGAGGCTCACTCGCAAGGTGAGTTTGTCGCCGTAGGTTCTGATCAGCCCCCGCATCGGGCCGCGTACCGCGGGCCGCATCGCTGGCCGCATGGCGTTGGTGAGAATCAGAACGGAGAACCCGGCGGCGAGCGCGTCTTCCGCCATGCCCGCCATATCAGGATTCATGAACGGTTCGCCGCCGGTGAAGCCGATTTCCTCGGCGTTCATGCTGCGGGCTTCGGCAAGAAACGGGCGGAGGTCCGCGCGCGTCAGATAGCCAAGACGATCGTTCGTGGGCGAACTGTCGATGTAGCAACTGACGCATTCAATATTGCAGAGTGTGCCTGTATTGACCCACAGCGTCTTCAAGCCAGTGAAGGGAACGCTCGCGCGCGGCGCGCCGTCCCGCGTCGTCAACGGGTCGATGAACTTTCCGGGGGCGAGCGGCGGCGCAAGCATAGAGGTCCTGAGCAAAGTCCGGCCGCACCAGAGGCAAAAACGCCCGCCGGCGCAAGCGCGGGCGGGCGTTCAATCGCGATCAAAGTCGCGTTACTCGTTTTTGCCGATCGGCGCGCCCCAGACGGCGTCGTCTTCATAGTCTGGAGCCGGCGGCAAGGATGGGTTGGCGTTCGGCGCGGGCTGGATCGGCGGCAGCGCTTGCGGCGCGTAAGGATCGCTCGGCGTCAAGGGCGCCGGCGCCACGGGCGCAAGCGTCGCCGGCGTGTCGCGATTGGCGAGGCGCCAAGCGGCGTTTTGCAGGTTCGCTGAGGCCGGATTGTAGACGTCGCCGCGAAACACGATTTCTCCTGGCGAAACGTCGGCGTTGTAATAGTCCCTGTTGAAGTTTTTGCGCGTCTTGACGATCGCGCCCTCAAGGCTCAGCCCGCCATAAAGACCGCGGGACCGCGAAAACGCGAGAATGTCCGTGGTCTGAGCTTTCGCCCCGGCGCCGATCGGACCCGCGGCGATCGAGGCGTCCGCACCGAGCTTGAACGAGGTCGAGAGCAGATGCTCCATACCGCGCTGGGTCATAACGAGGAGGACGATCTCGGAAAACTCAGCGCCGGCCTGAAAGCCGAACGAGGCCGAGCCGATCGTGTAGAACGACGGTTGCGACCAGGTGTTGTCCTTGTTGCGGGCGATCATCACCGCATTGCCGCCGGAGCCGCCAAAAACAAAGCCAGCCCGGATTGAGCGCGGCACGATAACGATCGCCTTGGCGCTTTCGGCAAGGCCCCACATCGGCTCAAAGGCGCTGTCGGCGCTGAAATAGCTCAGCGTTTCGGCGGCGCTGTCGACAAGATCAATCGCATTGTCGCGCTTGTCGGCGGCGGCGGGTTGAATGCCGAGCGCCGCAACCGCTGCAAAGACGAGCCCGATCCTCTTGATCCAGTAAAGCATGCTGAACTCCTTTCGCGGCGCCCGTCGCGGCCCCCGCATCGCTTCGAGCCCTCGTGCCGCGAAAATCCGGCGATGCGGGGGCGATCCAATCAACTTTTGGCGAGGTTCGCGGCCCCAGTCGAGCGTTTCGGTCCTCAAATTTTCTACACCGGCGACCTTCGAGGCCCGCCTTGACAGAAAACCGCGCCGGGTCTCAGAGATTCTACAAGCGCGGGCATGATGTAGTGGTAGCCTGTCAGCTTCCCAAGCTGATCGTGCGGGTTCGATTCCCGCTGCCCGCTCCAGCCTCAGGCAGTCTTACTGGCCTTCAGTCGGGGCCACCGTTTCCGGCGCAGAGGCTTCGGCGCCGGCTCCTTCCGTCGGAGACGCTGCGGCGGCCGGAGTCGGAAGAGGCAGCGGCGCGTCCGAGAGCGTGTTGAGATAGGCGATGATCTGCGCGCGGTGTTCAGGGTTCGGAAATTTCTGGATCATCGCCGTGCCTGGCATGAAGGCCTGTGAATTCTCGATATAGGCGCCAAGGCGCTCGAAATCCCAAATGCCGCCGGCTGTTTTCAGCGCGCTCGAGTAATTGAAACCGGGGACGCTGGCGATCGCGCGCCCGACAACGCCATAAAGGTTCGGTCCCGTGCCGTTCGCGCCGCCCTTGTCGAAAGTGTGGCAGGATTTGCAGAGCGCCGCTTTGCGCGCGCCGCCAGCCGTATCGGCGGCGGCGAGCAAGGTCGCGAAATCGATCGCCGGGCCTTCTTCCGCTGTTGCGCTCTCGGTCACGAAAGCAACCGGATATTGCGGGAATGGGTGGCCCTCGGCCTCGTGGCCGCCATGGTGGCCGCCGCGCAGCGCCGCCGCGATTTGCGGCAACCCAAAAAAGATCAGCAGCGCGGAAAGGGAAGCGCCAGCAACTTTATTGAAGAACAGTGGGTCGTTCATGGGTGGGCCCTAAGACACAGCGAGTTTGGCGGCTTGTAACGGCGCCTCCGGCAGGGTGCAACACGGCCGCCCGGAAGGTCAGCGCGGCCGAACCGCGCGGCGCCTTGGCTTGCCGCGGCGGCGCCAATCCGGCATGCACCCGGCCCGAACGGGCAAGTGAGGGCGAAGATGGCCAAGAATGGCAAGGTGGTGTTCCAGGGCGAGCCTGGCGCCTACTCGCACCTCGCCTGCGAGATTTTCGCGCCTGATTTCGAACCGGTTCCCTGTCCGACTTTCGAGGCGGCGCTCGCGGCGGTGCGTGAGGGCCGAGCCGAACGGGCCATGCTGCCGGTCGAGAACTCGCTCGCGGGCCGCGTCGCCGACATTCATCATCTGCTTCCGGAATCGGACCTCAATATTGTCGGTGAACATTTCTTCGCGATCCGCCACCAGCTTCTGGGGCTGAAAGGCGCGAAGCTTTCGGACATCAGCGTCGTCAAGAGTCACGCAATGGCGCTCGGACAGGTTCGCTCGTTGCTCGCGCGGCCCGGCATTCGCGCCGAGATCGCTGGCGACACGGCGGGCGCGGCGCGTGCGCTGAGTGAAGGCGGCAAGCCACACGAGGCGGTCGTGGCTTCAGCGAAAGCGGCGGAGCTTTACGGGCTCGATATTCTTGAGGCGAATGTCGAAGACGCTGGTCACAACACGACGCGCTTTCTCGTGATGTCGAAGGAGCCGATTGATCCGCCGCGAACAGGGCTAATCGTCACGACTTTTGTCTTTCAGGTCCGGAATATTCCCGCCGCGCTCTACAAGGCGCTTGGCGGCTTCGCGACGAATGGCGTCAACATGACGAAGCTTGAAAGCTACATGCAAGGCGGGTCGTTCGCGGCGACGCTTTTCTACGCCGACATTGAAGGGCACCCCGACGACGACAATGTGCGCCTCGCGCTAGAGGAGCTTTCATTCTTTTCGTCGCGCTTCAAGCTCCTGGGCGTCTACCCCGCAGCGCGGGCGCGCTAGCCCCCCGCCCAGCGCTCGATCAGCCTTCTGGCGATCGTGAAGCGCGGCGGCAGGCGCAAGTCCTCCCGCTTTTCACCGTCAATGAGCTTGCGAACGACATCGCGCTCGACCCAGCGCGCTTCCTCAATCTCCTTGGAGTCGAGGGTCAGCGCGCGGTCCTTCGCGTCGGCGATGAAGCCCATCATCAGCGAGGACGGGAACGGCCAAGGCTGCGAGAACTGGTAACGGACGTTGTCGATGACGACGCCTGCCTCCTCGCGGAGTTCCCGGATCGCGCATGCTTCCGGCGTCTCGCATGCCTCGACAAATCCCGCGAGCGCGGACAGGAAGCCCGGCGGGAAATGCGGCCCGCGCCCGAGGAGACAAGCATCCTCGTGCGTGGCAAGCACGATCGCTACAGGGTCGGATCTCGGGAAGTGTTCGGTGCTGCAAGCCGCGCACTGGCGTTTGGCGCCGCCGTCTTTCATCTCGGTCGGCGCGCCGCACATCGCGCAATGGGGATGGCGCCGGTGCCAGTCGATCAGCCAGCGCGCTTCGCCGACAATCGCAAGTTCATCCGGCGGCAGAAGCGCCGCCGCTTCGCGCAAGGGCGTATACGCGCCCAGATCGGCAAAGGGCGCTGCATCTGCTGACGGCGCGGATGAAACGTCGATTGCAAAGTGAGCCGCCGTTCCGGAAAGTCCGAGAAAGATTATCTTCGTGTCCGCTGGAAAGGCGCCGAGCGCGTTGGCGCCGAGAAATGCGACACGCTCGCCGCGCACGAGAGGATCGCCGCGCCAAAGTGGTGCAATCAACGTCGAGGTCTCGGCAAGCCGAGCGGCGATCCATTGCGGGTCAGCGCGATGATCCGACGCCCGGTCCAAGGGTTCGTGGGAAAACAGGCAGCATTCGGGAAAGACCTCCGCGCCCGGCTTCATCTCGTCAGCCTCCGATAGCCTTGCAGTCCGAGAAAAATTTGGCCTGCATGCAATGCTGCTCCTGCAAGCGTCGCATGCATATCAGGCAACCGAGGCGGCCGAAGCAATGCCAACGATCCCCGTCTAGAATCTTTTTCGCGATATTGATCGCGGACGAGCCCCAGCCTCGCATCGCAGGAGCCTCTGGCTGTTCCGCCCAGACCGTTGGTTACAGAAGACGGCGGCGTCAGGGGCCGAGCCGCGCGCGCCGAGCCCCTTCGATCAGGCCCGTATGGCTTTCAAGCTGTCGCGCCGCAAGAAAACGATCACGACCGCCAGCACCCAGCTGACACAAGCCGCATAAAACAGAGCTTCGGAGAACTTCACCGGTTCGCCATTCACCCATTCTGTCGGTGTCGCCGTCCCGAGCGGCGTAAACAAGTGAAAGACGATAGCGCCGGACATGATGGCGAGGGCGACGAGCGCGCCGCCGAGTTGCGATAAATCCGCCAGCGGGCGCTTCTTTGCGGCGATCAGGAAAAGCGGCAACGCGAGCAACAAGACCGAGGACAGCAGTTCGCCAAGACCGATGATCCAGGGACCAGCCGGGTAAAAGAGATCGATGCCCGACCACTCCTTCAGCGTTTCGAAGATATGCCGCGGCGTTGGATGCCCGGTGAATTTGAAACGCAGCGAGTCGATAAAAATCGCCGAAATGAAAGCCGCCCCTGCCCAGGGGACCAGTCGGATGATCGTCTGCATTGAATTCTCCCAAACCCGCCGACCAGCTAACATTACCCCCGGCGCGCCGCCTCATCACAATTGCTGGCTTGCAATCACGCCCCCGAGCGCGGATAAGCGCGCTTGGAAGGCTGGCGGACGGACCCCTCGCCAACCCGGTCAGGTCCGAAAGGAAGCAGCCGTAACGAGTTTCGGCCCGGGTCGTTTCAGCCTTCCACTTTTTTCTCCACAGGCGCCACGCTGATTTTGGTCACCGGCGGATCGGGATTTGTTGGTGGCGCGGCAATTGACGCGCTTACTAAGTCGCATTGCTCACGGCGATCTCGAATCTGTTTCCCCCATTCTGCTGAACGGCGCTGACTGATGAGCCGCGATTGTACGAGGTGCGATGACAAGGCGCGGGCCAAACTCGATTATCGGCCAGTGGTCACCCTGGACGAAGGTCTGGCCCGCCTTGCGGCCTGAGCGTTCAGGGGGTTAAGTCCGGCGTCATGTCTTCCTCGCCCTATCAGGTCCTCGCGCGAAAATATCGTCCGCAGAATTTCGATGATCTGATCGGCCATTCGGCGATGATCAGGACGCTTCGCAACGCCTTCGCGACGGGCCGCATCGCGCATGCCTATGTGCTGACGGGCGTTCGCGGCGTCGGCAAGACGACGACGGCGCGCATCCTGGCGCGTGCGCTGAATTATATCGGGCCGAATGGGGAGGATACCGGGCCGACGGTCGATCTTTCCGCCGAAGGCCGACATTGTCGGGCGATCGCCGAAAGCCGTCACCCTGACGTCTTTGAAATGGACGCCGCCTCGCGCACGGGCGTCGGCGATATACGCGAGTTGATCGAGGGCGTGCGCTATGCGCCGGTTGAGGCGCGCTACAAGGTCTACATCATCGACGAAGTGCACATGTTGTCGACAGCGGCCTTCAACGCGCTGTTGAAGACGCTCGAAGAGCCGCCGCCGCATGTGAAGTTCATCTTCGCGACGACCGAAATCCGGAAGCTGCCCGTCACGGTGTTGTCGCGCTGCCAGCGCTTCGACCTTCGGCGCATCGATCCCGAGACGCTGATCGCGCATCTTGAAGGCATTGCCGCCAAAGAAAATGTTACGGTCGAGCGCGACGGCCTCGCGATGATCGCGCGCGCGGCCGAAGGTTCGGTGCGCGACGCGCTGTCAATCCTTGATCAGGCGCTGATCCAGCGCCTCAGCCCGGACGACCCGGTGACAGCGGAAGCGATCCGCGCGATGCTGGGTCTTGCTGATCGGACGCGCGCGTGGGACCTGCTTGAGGCGACGCTTGGCGGCAAGCCAAAAGAGGCGCTGGCGATTTTCCGTGACCAATATGACGCAGGGGCTGAGCCCGCCGTCATCCTGCGCGACCTCCTCCAACTGTCGCACTTGCTGACGCGCGTGAAGGCGGCGGGACCCGACGCCGCCTCGCACGGCGCCGCCGGTGAAGCGGACGCCGCGCGCGCGCGCTCCATGGCAGGCGCTCTCCCAATGAATGCGCTGACGCGCGCCTGGTCGCTGCTGATGAAGGGACTCTCCGAAACGCTCGCTGCGCCCGATCCCGTTGCCGCCGGTGAAATCGCGCTGATCCGTCTTGCCTTCGCCGCCGACCTTCCGACCCCGGATGAAGCGCTGAGGATGTTGAAGGGTGACGCCGCGGCAATGGCCTCGCCGGCATCGCCGCCGCGCAGTTCAGGACCGTCAGGCGGCGTCAGCGCCGCTTACGCTGAGCCTGTCCTGCAAACGCGGGCCGCACCGACGCCTCAAGCTGGGCCGCGCCTCGACGCCTTCACGGATATCGTGCTCCTCGCCGAGGCGAAGCGGGATCTGCGTCTCAAGGTCGAGCTTGAAAGTTATGTGCACCTCATTGCGTTTGAGGCAGGCCGCATCGAAATGCGCTTGAACGAGAAAGCGCCGCCGGATCTCGCCCAGCGCCTTGTCCAGCGTCTGAAAGAGTGGACGGGCCGCATCTGGGCGGTGACCGTGACGCCGCAAGGCGAAGGGCGCGAAACCCTGCGCGATGCGCGCACCGCTGAAGTGATGGCCCATCCGCTGGTCAGAAAAGCGCTCGACGTTTTTCCGGGGGCCGAGCTTCTTGTCATCCGCGATCCGAAGTCGGAAGCGGAAGACCCCGGCCCTGACGACATGGAGAATGAATGAAGGACCTTGGCGAACTGATGAAGCAGGCGGGCGCGATGCAGGCAAAGCTCGCCAGCGCGCAAGAAGCGATCGCGGCGCTCGAAGTCGAGGGACAGTCGGGCGGCGGCATGGTGAAGATCGTCATCAACGGCAAAGGCTATGTGAAAGCCGTCGCCATCGAGCGGGCATTGTTGAAGCCTGACGAGGGCGAAGTCGTTGAAGATCTTATCGCCGCAGCGATGAATGACGCGAAATCGAAACTCGACGTCCGCGCAGCAGAAGAAATGAAAGCGCTGACGGCAGGACTGCCGCTGCCGCCGGGGATGAAGCTGCCATTTTAAGACAAATGTGCGGGTACGGCGCGCCCGGTCCAAAGCCAATGCGCCAAAAGGCCAGCCTGTATCAGCAAAATCAAAGGCAAGCCAAATTTGAAGAGAGGTTTTCGGGTCTTGTGGCGGTGAACGCGCATTGCCAATAAGCCGCACGCGGCCCCGCCAAGGATCGCGGAGCTCAGGAGCGTCGCCTCTGAAATTCTTCGCTGCCCGCGTTGCGCAGCTGCTTTGTCGTGGGCGAACGCTGCATAGGTCACCAGGTTGATGACAACGATGTAGAGTGCGAAAGCGGCCATGATTGTCTTGCGAAGCGTAGTGAGCGGCGGTTACGAGACACGTGATCGATAATTGTCGGAGCCAATCGCAACGACATCGCAGCGGAACCTTGATTTTCTATGACCGCCACTATTGGGCCTGAGCTGCAGCGGCTCATCGACTTGCTTGCCAAGCTGCCGGGGTTGGGGCCGCGCTCCGCCAAGCGCGCGGCGCTGCACCTATTGAAGAAGCGCGAGCCGTTGATGCGCCCGCTCGCTTTCGCGCTCGATGACGCAGCGGATAAAGTGAAGGCCTGCGGGACTTGCGGCAACTGGGATTCAATCGATCCTTGCGCCGTCTGCGCGGACCCCGCGCGCGATCCGGGTATTCTCTGTGTCGTCGCCGATGTCAGCGACCTCTGGGCGCTGGAGCGCGCCGGGGCGCACAAGGGCCGCTATCATGTGCTCGGCGGTCTATTGTCGCCGCTCGACGGCATTGGCCCCAGAGAGCTTTCGATCGGCGCGCTTGTCACGCGCGCGGCATCGGGCGGCCTGAAGGAGATCGTGCTGGCGCTTCCCGCGACAGTCGATGGTCAGACGACGGCGCATTATCTCGGCGATGAGCTCCAGTCCGCGAATGTCGCGATCACGCGACTTAGCCAGGGCGTGCCGGTTGGCGGAGAGCTTGATTATCTCGATGAAGGAACGCTAGCGGCGGCAATGAAGACGCGTCGCCCGCAATGACGACCGAGGCGCAAGGCATTCTCGAAGGGCTGTGGTATCTGGCCGCCTTGTCGCGTGAGGTCCGGCGCGGCGCGATGATGCGGCGCATTCTTTTTGGCGAGCCGGTTGTTGTCGGGCGCACCGCAGCCGGCGCGGCGTTTGCGCTTCGCGATGTTTGTCCGCACCGCGCCGCGCCGCTCTCGGCGGGACGCGTCACGGGCGACGCGGTCGAATGTCCCTATCACGCCTGGACTTTCAGCGTCGGCGACGGCCGCTGCGTCAGCATCCCGGCCTTGCCCTCAAATGATGTGCGCGACAGCGCCAGCATACGCGTTGCGCGCTATACGCTGCATGAAGCGAATGGACTGATCTGGATCTGGTACGGCGAGGGCGCGCCGGGGTTGGCGCCGCCGGATATCGGGTTGCCGGGCGCGTTCCTGCCGAAGACAACGACAGTTGTTGAAACCTCTGGACCATTCGACGAGGCCGTCGTCGGCCTTGTCGATCCTGCACATACGCCGACCGTCCACAAACAATGGTGGTGGCGCGAAGGCGCCCCACGTGCTGACAAGGCAAAGGCTTTCGAGCCGACCGCGCTCGGCTTCAAGATGATTGCGCACGCGCCATCGTCGAATTCGCTTATCTACAAGGCGATTGGCGGCGCGCCAGTGACGGAGATCGAATTTCGCCTGCCTGCGCTCCGGCTCGAACACGTCCGAACGAATGACCGGCGCATTCTTGCGCTGACGGCGATGACGCCGGGAGAGGCGGGGGTGACGCGCATTGTCCATCTTCTTTATTGGGATTTTGCAGTCTTCGATTTGGTTCAGCCGCTTGCGCAGCTGATGGCGAACGATTTCCTCAAGCAGGATGGCGACATCCTCCGCCTGCAGAATGAAAATATGAAGCGCTTGCGCCATCGCCCGCTCTATCTTGGCGACGCCGATGAACCGGCAAAATGGTATTTCGCTTTGAAGCGCAGCTGGGATCAGCGCGGTCCCCAAGGCTTCGTCAACCCGCTGGGGCCCTCAATCTTGCGGTGGCGAACCTGACGCCTGTTGCCGGCAGGGCGCGGCGGGCAACGATGCCGAGCGCCAGAAACGCCGCAAGCGCGCTGACCGACAACGACGGTTCAGCGTCGCTTCCTGGCGATTGCAGCGTCAGAATCCAGAGAATGATCAGCGACAGCTTTTCGCCTTTAAGCCACGCTGTCGCAGCGGCGCGCCTGGCGATGACAATCATTGCGGGAATCGCAATCACGAACTCATAGTAAAAGGCATAGGGCGTCGCCATGATTGCTGCGGTCGACAAAGCCGCCAGCCGCAAGTCAGGCTCCTTCACGCGCCGCCAAACGATCGCAACGAATGCCGCGAGCGACAGCGTCGCGAGAAGCTGCATGGCGCTGGCAATCGCAGGCGCAAAACCAATCTTAGCGGCGAAGCCGAACGGCGTCCCCAGTTTGTGGAAGGGAAACCCTTCCGTCGCCAACCGCCCACCATGCGCGAAAAGTCCGTTGAGGAACGCGCCCCAGAGTTCTGGACCGAAGGCGGCGACACTCGCTGCGGCGAGCAACAGCGCGGTCGCGGCCGCCCACGCAAACGCCCGCCAGCAGCCGCCGGCGATGAATGCGATCGGGACGAGAACGCCAAGCTGCGGCTTGATGGTGAGAAGGCCAGCGGCGATCCCGGCAAGAGCCGGCCGTTTTTCGGCAAATCCGCCGGCGAGCGCGAGCAGCGACGCGGTCAGCAGGCCATTCTGACCTGTGATGATCGCCTGAAAAAAAGGCGGCGCGGTGATCGCGAACGCCATCGCCCAACGATCCGCCCACAGACGGTAGATGACCATCAGAAAAATAGCCGCAAAAGTAATGACCCAGGCGCTATAGGCGGCGAGATAGGGATGGTCTCCGAAGGGCGCGACAAGAAGGAACATTGTTGGCGGATACATCCAGCCGAAATTCATCTCTCCGCGTCCGGGGTAGCGCGCTTGCAACTCCGCCTTGAGATTTTTCATCTCGTAAATCGCCCCGAGATCGTCGTCGCGCGTTCGCTCAGCGGCATGTTGGAAGACGATGAAGTCGCCGCCGATGATTGGGCCGGCGCGCGTAAAGAGATCGTCCGAGGTCGCGATCAGCTCAGCCCACATTGAGCCCGCAACGGCGAGATAAAGCCCCGCGAACGCTGCAAGCACCAACCGCAAATGCCGCGTTCCAAGCTCAAAAAAGAGCGGATACCGGCGCTCAATCAGTGATAAAACCGCGTTCATTGCGTTCGTTTACGATCGCGCAATAAACGAACCGTTATCTAAGGCGAGGGATCGGCGCCGGCGGAGATCATGCACGAAGCGGCTGAAGCGACTTTGGCGGCGGCGATTGCGCCGCGCCACGAACGCCGTCCAGCGCTGCTGTCGGTCGTTTGCCCGGCCTTTAACGAAGTGGAAACCTTAGGCGGCTTTGCCGCGCGCGTCGAAGGCGTGATGCGCGCGCTCGGCCAGCCTTTTGAGATCGTTTTCGTCAATGACGGCAGCCGCGATGCAACGCTCGCGCGCATGATGTCGATCCGCGCGGCGCGCGGTAATGTCACGATTGTCGATCTCAGCCGCAATTTCGGCAAGGAGATTGCGACGACGGCGGGCCTTGATCATGCGAAGGGCGACGCTGTCGTCGTCATGGACGCCGATCTGCAGGATCCGCCCGAAGTTATCGCCGCGATGATCGATGGTTGGCGCGAGGGCTATGAAGTCGTGTACGCGCGCCGGCGCATGCGTCATGGCGATGGACCAATCAAGCGCCTGACGGCCGCGCTTTTCTACAAGTTGATGAGACGCGCAGGCTCGGTCGATCTCCCCGAGAATGTCGGCGATTTCCGGCTGATGAGTCGCAAGGCGGTTGACGCGGTCTGCGCTTTGCGAGAGCGCCACCGCTTCATGAAGGGCATTTTCGCCTGGGTCGGCTTTCCGTCCAAGGAAGTTATCTATGATCGCGAACCGCGCAGCGCCGGCAAAACCAAGTGGAACTACTGGCGCCTTATCAACCTCTCAATCGAAGGCATCACCTCGTCGACAATCGCGCCCTTGCGGGTATCGACCTTTCTTGGCTTTGCAACAGCCTTCTTTGCTTTCGCTGCGGGAATTTTCTTTGTCGCCAAGACGCTCTTTTACGGTGATCCGGTCGCAGGCTTTCCGAGCCTGATCATCGCGATGCTGTTTCTCGGCGGCGTCCAGCTGATGGTGCTCGGCGTCATCGGCGAATATCTCGGGCGTGTTTTCAACGAAACAAAAAACCGCCCGCTCTATTTCGCGACAACCATCTTGCCAGCTGTAACCGCCGCCCCCGCTCTTTCAGGCGAAGCTGTGTCCATTCAGCGGGCGGTACATGGTTGATCTTGCTCCGGGCGTGACGGAGCCGCCGCGCGCGATCACCGATCATGCTGGCGGTCTGGCGCGCTTTGGCGCCGTCGGCGTCTTTAATGTGGCGACCGAATTTACGGTCTTTGGGCTGCTCATCGCGGCGGGCCTTGTTCCGGTCGCGGCCAACGCGATCGGGTTCCTTTGTGCGAATGCCCAGAGCTATATTGTCAACGCGCGCTTCACGTTTCGCGTGAACGGGGCGCCCTCGCCGTTGTCTCTCTCGACATACGGCCGATTTCTTGCGGCGCATTGCGCAGCGCTGGTCGTTTCGACGACCTTTCTCGTCCTGCTCGGACCTGCCATCGGTCTTTTTCAGGCGAAGGCGGCAGCAGTTCTCGTGAGCTTCCTGCTCAACTACGCGATGAGCGCGCGCTTTGTGTTCGGTTGCAACCAGCCTTGACCTTAACGCAGCGGGAACAGTGGCCGCGCCGTCGTCGGCTGCCCGGCAGGAGCGCTTTCCGCTTCCAGATCCCCGATCCGGTCTCCCGCTGGCATTGACGGCGCGGTGACGCCCCGCCCGACCGCGGACAGGTGATAGGCGCTGCGTGGCGGCGGGGCCGGCGCGCGCGGCGGGATCGCTGGTTCGGCTTGCGGCTGCGCTCGGGCATGCAAATCTTCAAGCGCGGCGATACGGCGCCGAAGATCAGTCATCTCGCTCGTCATGCGCTGGCTATCGTCGCGCAAGAACGCAGCGCCGCCTGCGCGTGGCTCAGCGGCGGAAAGGGCAGCCTGGATCGTATGCAGCGTTGCGATCAACGTCGTCGGCGAGACAATCCAGACCCGGGCGCGCCATGCGTCCTGAACGACGTCGGCGAAGCGCTGGTGAAGCTCCGTATACATAGCTTCAGACGGCAGAAAGAGAATCGCCGAATCGGCCGTCTCACCGGGCGAGATCAGCCGCTCAGCGATATCGACGACATGGCGGATGGCGATGCGCCGGAATTCGCTTTCAGCCTCTCCCGCACGCCGCGCGTCGGCGTTTCGCAAGAGCGCGAAGGCTTCGACGGGGAACCGCGCGTCAATGGCGATCGGGCCCGAGGGGCGCGGCAGGTTCACGAGGCAGTCGGCGCGCCGGCTGTTCGACAGGCTCGCCGGCATTTTATAGGCGTCTGGCGACAGTGAATTGCGTACGACTTCGGCGAGTTGCACCGAAGGAGATGCGGTGTCGCGCGCGCCGGTAATCGCCTGACGCAACAGCGCGAGTTCCTGTTGCAGCGCCGCCGGATCGACCGCCGCGGCACGGTCAAGGCGATCGCGTACGAACGCCACGTCGCGCGCGATATCAGCGAGCGCGGCGGACGGCGCCTCGGCGTTTGCGGCAGGCGTGCGCTCGACGGCGACGGCAATGGCGTCAAGACGCGCGCCAAGGCGCTGCGCGAAGGCGTCGAGCAGGGCGCGCGTCTCTGACTGGATCGCTTCGCGTTGGGCCGTCATCGCTTCCTCAACGTCGGATAGCGTGCGTGAATAATCCTCTGCGCCACTAAACGCGGGCTGAGGCGGCGCGACGGGGCGGCGCGCTTCTTCTTCGCGCCGTCTCTGATCCCAGAATTCCGCATCGCGACGGCGACGCTCCTCTTCCTGATTAAGGCGCATTTCCCGGTCGCGCCGCTCGCGGTCGGCTTCCGCTGCGCGCTGGCGTTCTTCAGCCTGGCGTAGGGCGAGTTCCGTCTCAGCCGCGCGCTGCTGCGCCGCGCGTTCGGCCTCGATCTCGTCTTCTAACCGAGTGTTGATCTCATCAGCGGCTTCACGCTCCGCCAAAGCGGGTCCGCGCTCGATCTTGACGCTGGCGAAACCCTCGCCCGGATTCTCGAAGACCTCTGTCGCTTCGCCGCTGTCGATCGCAGGCTTGCGGTCCTTTTGCGCAAATAGCCCTTCAAAGGCCCCGCGCTTTTTTGGTGCAGCCAAAGCCGGTCGCTCGGCGAAGGGCTCGGCGAGAGCTTCGGGTTTGGGGTCGTCAAACGTGATCTCGGCGCCATCGCCCGCTGGTTTGAAAAATTCGCCTTGCTCCTTCATATGGCGCCTGCGGGCGCCGGCGCGTCCGCGCAGCAGCAGCGCAAAGACGATCGCCATGATGGCAAGAACCGAAATCGTGAGGAGCCATAACACTTCGACAGGGCCTGTGATGAGCGGCGCCGGCGCGGTCAATACCGCCTCCGTCGCATTCCCCTCAAGCATGGGCCCCGGCGAGGCTTGCATGGTTACTCCCCAAAAACTCAACAACACCCGACATTTAGGGTAGTCGAACTCCACCGCAAAGGCGAGCGATCAAGGTCCCTTGAGACCGCCTTGACGGGCCGGGACCGCCGCCATACCTCACCCATTATGGCAACAAGAGACATACTGACTGCGCCCGACCCCCGCCTCCGGCAGGTGTCGATGAGCGTTGACGGCGTCGATGACGCGGTCCGCGCGCTCATGGATGACATGCTGGAGACGATGTACGAGGCCGACGGAATCGGCCTTGCCGCGATCCAGATCAACGTGCCCAAACGCATCATCGTCATGGACCTCGCGAAGGAAGACGAGGCCAAAGCGCCGATGTATTTCGTCAATCCGGAAATCCTTAATCCATCTGAAGAAACAAGCCTCTATCAGGAGGGCTGTCTGTCGGTCCCGGAGTTTTACGAAGATGTCGAGCGGCCGGCGCGCTGCCGTATCCGGTTCCTCGATTACGATGGCAATCCTCAGACGCTTGACGCCGAGGGCATCCTCGCGACCTGCATCCAGCACGAAATGGATCATCTCAACGGCGTTCTCTTCATCGACCACATCTCGCGGTTGAAGCGCGACCGGATCATCCGGAAGCTGAAAAAAGATCTGCGTCTCGCGCTGCCGGCGTGAGCCCATTTTAACCAAACGCTGCGGCGCCTGAAACACGCCTGTTTTGGAGAATCGGGCCGATGCGCTTCGTGTTTATGGGGACTCCGGCCTTCGCGGCGCGCGCGCTTGAAGCGCTGATCGCTGCGCCGGGGGAGATCGCGGCCGTCTATACGCGGCCCCCTCAGCCCGCCGGACGCGGCAAAAAGGAAACGCTGTCGCCTGTTCACGCGTTGGCGCTGACACATGGGCTGCGCGTGCTGACGCCCAAGGGGTTTCGGAAGGAAGAGGCGCGCGCCGAACTTGCCAACCTGAAGCCAGACGTTGCCATCATCGTCGCTTACGGGGTCATCCTGCCGCAAGCCGCGCTCGACATCCCTGTGCATGGATGTTTCAACATTCACGGGTCCTTGTTGCCGCGCTGGCGGGGTGCGGCGCCGATCCAGCGGGCGATCATGGCGGGCGACGCCGAGACCGGCGTTCAAATCATGAAGATGGAGGCAGGTCTTGATACCGGCCCTATCGCCATGACCCGCAGGATCGAGATCCGCGCCGATGATACCGCCGCAAGCCTCCATGACCGGCTCGCCGATGCGGGGGCCGCGTTGCTCACCGAATTCATCGCGACACTTGAAAATGGCTCCGTTAACCTGACGCCGCAAATAGCGGCCGGCGTGACGTACGCCGAGAAGATTTCTCCGGCAGAAGCGCGACTCGATTGGACGCAGCCAGGCGTCGTGGTCGACCGAAAGATCCGCGGCCTGTCGCCGTTTCCCGGCGCGTGGTTTGAGGCCGATATCGGCCGCGGTCCGGAGCGCGTGAAGGCGCTGCTCTCGCGCGTCGCCTCTGGGCGCGCGATGCCGGGTGACATTGTGCGGGCGGACGATCGATTGATCGTCGGCTGCGGCGACGGCGCTGTCGAAATGCTGACGCTCCAGCGCGCCGGCAAATCCCCGCAAGGCGCGGCGGATTTCCTGCGCGGCTTTCCGCTGCGTGCGGGCGCAAGGATTTAGCGCCGATGCCGCGCTACAAGGTCATTCTTGAATTCGACGGCGGACCGTTCGTCGGTTGGCAACGGCAGAACAACGGGCGCTCGGTGCAAGAAGCGCTGGAAGACGCCGTTTTCAAATTCAGCGGCGAACGCGCCGACGCTTTTTCCGCCGGACGCACCGACGCTGGCGTGCACGCGATCGGGATGCCGGCGCATTTCGATCTCGAAAAGCCGCGCCCGCCGGGCGTCGTGCGCGATGCGTTGAACTTTCATCTCAAACCGGAACCCATCGCGGTCCTCGACGCCGAGGAGGTCACCGCCGAATTCCATGCGCGGTTTTCAGCGCTCGCCCGGCGCTATCGCTATCGCATCGTCAATCGCCGTGCGCCTTTGACACTCGATGCGGGTCGCGCCTGGCGCCTCGCCCCGCCCATCGATGCGGATGCGATGCACATCGCCGCGCAGGTGCTGGTCGGACGTCATGATTTCACGACGTTTCGCGCCGCGACTTGCCAGGCAGACGGGTCTGTCAAAACGTTGACGTCGATTTCGGCCTACCGGCGCGGCGAGGAAGTGTTCATCGAAACTGCGGCGCGATCGTTTCTTCACCATCAGGTGCGCTCGATGGCGGGATCGCTCGCCGAGGTTGGCATGGGGCGCTGGTCGGCGGCCGATTTCGATGCGGCGTTCCGCGCCGCCGACCGGACACGCTGCGCGCAAGTAGCGCCCGCTGAGGGGCTCTATTTTATCAGCGCCGATTACGCATGAGCGCCGCCAAAGCGTCTGAAATAACGATCGAGAATGGCAGCATAGATTTCGACGAGCGTCAGAATGTCGGCGACGGACGCGTGTTCATCAATCTTGTGGATCGACTGGCCCACGAGGCCAAATTCCGCGACCGGCGCGATGTTTTTGATGTAGCGCGCATCCGATGTGCCGCCGGTCGTTGAGCGTTCCGGGCGCAGGCCGGTTTTGTCGAAAACGGCGTCCTCAATCAGGGAGAGAAACGCCGCATCCGTCGTCAAAAACGCATCGCCGGAGCAGACCGCGCTCAGCTCATAGCGCGCGTCAGGCGCGGCAGCCTCGATCCGCCGGCGCAGCTCCGCTTCCAGCGTCGCGGCGCTCCAGGCCGGATTGAACCGGATATTAAAGCGCGCGGAGGCGCGGCCCGGAATGACGTTCGCTGCCGGATTGCCGACATGGACGTCCGAAACCTGCAGGCTCGACGCCTGGAATCTTTCGTAACCGCTGTCGAGCGGCCGCTCGGTGAGGGCGAGCAGCATTTTCAGGAGCGGCGGGATCGGATTGTCCGCCCGCTGAGGATAGGCGACATGCCCCTGCTTGCCCATCACCGACACCGTGCAGTTCATGCTGCCGCGCCGTCCGACCTTGATCGTGTCGCCCAGACGTTCGTTCGAAGACGGCTCGCCGACGAGGCAATGGTTGATCGTCTCGCCTGCCGACGCCATCCAGCCGAGCATGCGTTTGGTGCCGTTGATCGCCGGCCCTTCTTCATCGCCGGTTATGATGAGCGCAATGGACCCGACGGGATCCGCGGCGATGACGCGCTGCGCCGCGGCGACAAAGGCGGCGATGCCGCCCTTCATATCGGCGGCGCCGCGCCCCCAGAGAACGCCGTTTTCGATCACGGCCTCGAACGGCGGCCTGGTCCAATCGGGGAGGGGGCCCGGCGGCACCACGTCTGTATGGCCCGCATACGCAAAGACCGGTCCCGCCGTGCCCCATCGCGCATAAAGATTATCGATCGGATCGCCGCCCTCTTCGGCGAACACCATCCGCGTGCAGCGAAAGCCAAGCGATGTGAGCGCCGCTTCAAGGACATCGAGCGCCCCTTCATCACGCGGCGTCACGGAGGGTCGCCGGATCATCGCGCGCGCGAGTTCAATGGGGTCGATCATGATCATAGCGGTTTGGTTAGACTAAGGCGCGCGTCAGAAAAAGGCGCTTGACGCCGCATCTTCGCGGGCGCTTCTCCTGCCCTGAAGGGAGACCTATCAATGCCCCGGATCGACATCGCTGCCGTTCCTGTCATCTCAACGACCGGCTACCCGGCGCCTTATCGCCATGTCGTCGACGGGCGCTTGAAACAGCGCCTCGGTGACGCCGGCGCCCTGACGCAGTTCGGCGTCAACCTGACGCGGCTGAAGCCAGGGGCAGCTTCGGCGCTTCGTCACTGGCATGAGACGGAAGACGAGTTCGTGTTCGTGCTCGAAGGCGTAGTCATCCTCATCGAGGATGCAGGCGAAACGCTGCTGAGGGCGGGCGAAGCGGCGGCCTTCCCGGCCGGCGCGCCAAACGGCCACCAGTTGGTCAACCGGTCGGCGGCCGACGCCGTCTTTCTTGAAGTCGGCACACGGACGAAAGAGGATCGTGTGACCTATGTCGACAGCGGCGTCGAACTTCAGGCCGTTAACGACGGGAGCGGCTGGCGCTACCTCAGGAAATCCGGCGAGCCGTGGTGACCCTCAGAAGCGCCAGCGCAAACGGCCGGACACGGCGATCGCCTGAGCTTGCGTATTGAGGCTCAGCCCCCCGCGGAAAAGGTCCTCGGGGAGCGCGCCGGAGATAGCGATCTCACGGTCATCGAAGATCGCATAGGCAAGCCCCAGATCGGCGCTCAACCTGTCGCCGAAATCATGGCTGACGCCGGCCGCAAACCAGTAGCGGTCGCCGTCCGGGATGCGCGGGCTCGCGAAGTCGCCATTCACCGGAGACTGGTCGTAGTAAAATCCAGCGCGAAGGACGGTCGCATCCGAGACTTCGTATTCGCCGCCGGCGGAAAGCCCCCAGGCATCGCGCCAGTCTTGCGTCAGGATTTCAGCGGGCGTCGCGACGTCGTTGAAGGCGAGGGTGACTTCTTCAAAGCTGGACCAGCGGGTGACCTTCGCCGAGCCGAGGAGCGTCAACCTTTCGCTCGCCTTGATGCGCGCGCCGAGGCCCGCCGACGCCGGCAACGCGATCGAAGTCCGGAACCCGTCCGCCGCAAAAAGGCCGACCGCGCCGTTGAGGATCTGGCCGGCGGGGCTGGCGGCGAGCCCGAATGTGGCGTCGTCGGCGATCTCATGCTCGATCTTCGACCGCCAGACGAGGCCGACCTGCAAGCGATCGGTCAGGTCCGCGTTCAGGCCGACCGTATAGCCGACCGCCCAGTTGGTTCCCTCGAAAGCGCCATCAAGATCGCTGGACCCCGGCGCAAAGCCCGGGATCATGCTCGCCGCCGCAATGCCGCCGGCATCAATCGTCGAGGTGATGGTGACGTCGACACGCTGAAACCGCGGCCCGCCTGCGATCGTCAGGCCGTCCGCCAGCCGATAGGCGACGACCGGCGAAATCTCGAGCGCGGTCAGTTCGCTCTCGCGCGCCTGATAGCGCACGATCGAATCCGCCGCATAGTCCGTCGACAATCCAAAGGTGGCGTTGGCGATGACGCCGACGCTCAGCCGCTCGGAAAGCGGCGCAGCGATCGTAACGTTCGGGACGACAGCGAAATCGACGATGCCGTCGCCGGCCGCCGCGCCCGTCACCGGCGAGACGCCAAGCAGGACCCCTTGAGCGTCCTCATAGGTCGTCAACGGCCAGACGCCCGTCGCATTGAAAGAAATCTCAGCCCCGTCGAGGGCGCCGATCGCGGCCGGGTTATAAGCGGCGTAGCCGGCGTCCCCATCCTTGGCCTCGGCCCCGGCGAACGCGGCGCCGAGCGCCCCGGCGTTCTGGTGCTCAAGGTTGAACCCGCCGGCGAGGGCGGGCGCTGCGAAGACAACGCCAAGACACGTTGCTCCAAAACGGACGAGCGGGCGGTCAAACAATGAGATTCTCCGGTTGGGAAATAAGGAGCTGGCGACCTCTTGCGATGAGTCTATTGGCGGCAATCATTAACATATAGCTCCTCCGCAAGGTCAAACACCAAACTTGGCGAGGGTAGAAGCATTCTCTTGAAGCGCGCGGAAAATGCTTGAAATTAACGATTTCTTAACGTTAGCTGGTCGCGCAGAGGTTTAGCCGCGACGAAATTGCTATTCGCGAAGTCTCTGGTCGGCGTTCGAGGCGAAAGTTTCGGCGATTGGGATGAATTGCGGCCTGGGGAGGGGTCGAGACAGAACAGACGACACGATCGTCAGTAAGAGGATATTGTCAGCGATGGTGTCCATGGTTGCGCCGCCGGGCCGCTTTGAATCCCAAGGGGTTGATCCTCAGCCGAATCTTTATGTCCGCAGTCCGCATGCCGTTTACCCGTCGCGTTCTACCGTAGTCTTCAAATCCGATCGGCGGGTCAGGGCCCCGATTGCTGATATTTTCAGCCTCGGGATCGAACTTGACAGGCTGGTCGAGCGTTTCGCCGCGGGCGATGTCTTCGCCGGAATGGCCGATCTTCGCGACACTTTCCAGCAGGCGCGCGCCGATTTCGGCTTTCAGCGCTGGCGTTACGAGGCGATCGAAGTCATTCGCGCGCACGAACTTGCGCAATTCGCCGTTGAGTGCCCCTTGACCCATCGGTCATTAACAAAACCTCGGGGCTATTCGGGCGACGCGGTGTTGATCGACCAGATTTACGGAACGGGCGAGCAGCAGTTTGCGCCCCATCCAGCCTCCGTCGGCGGTCAAATTTTCTTCTTCATTCTTCATTCTTCAGCGTGCAGATCAGTACGCCTGCGCAGAGAGGTCCTAGCCGCCGAGATCGATAGGGCGTGTGACGAATTCAGCCGGCCGACCATCCTCTCGATCGCTTGCGGGCATTTGAGGGAGTTGGAGCTTTCGCAATCGGCGAGGACCGGAAAAATCGGTCGATTGATCGCGTTCGACCAGGACGAGGAGTCGCTTGCAGAATGCGCGCATTTACAATCGAGCGTTCCGATCGAGTTCGACGCCGGCAGCGTTCGTCAACTGATCGGCAGAAAGCGACGGTTTGACGGCGTCGATTTCGCCTATGCGGCAGGATTGTTCGACTACCTTGTCGGGCCTGTCGCTGTGAGGCTCGCCGAGCAAATGTTTTCCTATCTGAAACCGGGCGGCCGGATGTTGATTGGGAATTTCACGCCTGCCGGCGAGGCGATCAGCTACATGGAAGCGTTTATGGACTGGTGGCTTGTCTATCGCACCAAAGAGGAGCTTGCGCAGCTGGTGGCGACCTTGCCTGCGAACGAAGTCGCCGCAACGGAAGTTTTTGAAGACGATCGCGGCGTCATCGCTTATGTCAGCGTTGAAAAAAAGCGCTGACGCGCCAGAGGTTCGCGGCGGTAGTCGGCATGCAGCCGCAGGCGCTTATTTTACGCCGTGTCGATCGACTTCTTCTGAACGAGGACAGGGCATGTGACCTCGACGGTCGTGCCGACGTTTTCGACTGAACTGATGGTCAGCGATCCGCCTTGGCGTTCGATCAACTGCTTTGCGATCGACACGCCGAGGCCCAATCCTTTTTGGGTTCGAGAAAGCTTTGAGTCCGCATGTCCAAACGGCTCTAGCGCGGCGGCGATTTTCGCCGGCGACATGCCCGGCCCGAAGTCACGAACGCTTATTTTATAAAGGCCGTCGCCGGCAAGGGCGCCGGTCACGATCACTTTCGCCCCGGGCGGACTGGCGTTCAGCGCGTTCTCCAGAATATTTCCGAGTGCATAAAGGGTGTGATGCGCGTCGATCAAAAGCTTTGCGGCGCCGATTTCGACAACCTCTGTCTGCACCGATCTTCTTGTCGCCAGATCGCTGTACTGATGCGTCAGTTGTTCGATGATTTCGTGCGGCAGAACGTCGTCGATGACGAAGGAAAGCTTTCCCGCGGTCGCGTCCGCGTAGCGGAGCATCTGGCCGATCTTTTTCAAAAGCTCGCGCGCCGCATCAAGCGCCTGGTTGATGTTGGCGATCTGGGCGGCGGCTGCGGCGTTTGCAGCGTCAGCCCGCGCAATTTCGCTGAAGCCGATGATCTGGTGCAGCGGCGTGCGCAGTTCATGCGTGAGAACGGAGAGGAAATTGAGCTTCGATTGATCGGCGGCGGTCGCTTCTATGAGCAGCCTTCGGATCTCGGCTGCGTCCTTCTCCCGCTGTCGATTCCGGTACCAGATTTCGCGAGCACGCATCTCTTGCACGTAACTTGTGACGATGGCGACCATGGCGACGCTGATCATGAAGAAATAGCCGGCGATCCGATCGGTCGCAGACATGTGGGCGTGCGCCGCGACGACCGCGCAGTAGACCACGCTCACAAACAGGTAAGTGAACGCGGCGACTGGAAACTTGACGCGCATCAGGCACGAAGTGAAAATCATCGTGACGAGCACGCCGATGATATAGGGCGGCCCGCCGACCGGCGACATCGCGCTGATCATGAAAATGATCGACAGGCAGTACAGAGCGAAACCGATGATCGTCGAATACTGCTGATATGGTCGCAACCGCGGGATGGCGGTCAACATCACGCCGAGGGCGCCGATCGGACCGACAATCGCGCATCGCAGGATCAGAAAATCCGCCGCTTTATCGCCCACGGTAAGGAGATCGAGAAATCCGTACGACAAGAACGCAGCGACGCCGACCCACTGCAATTGAAACTCGCGCCGGAATGACTCCGTCGCAAGAAAAGAGCGATACTCGGATTCCAGCGCAGGGTCGCGAAAGGTCGCCGTCCGGCGGTCGAACTCGGAAGCGGCGGCGCGCCCTTTCCCGTCAGCGGACAGCGCGCAGGCCGGCTGGTCAAGACTGGATGGCTCTTCAGCGCCCGAGGACATGCCGACGGGTTACCGAATTTCGGTTAATTCGTGATGTAACCGCGTTTGCGTGCGGATCTAGCGCTATCGCTAATTGCGGTTGCAAAATGGTGGGCGCACAAAGTATCGAACTTTGGACCTCCACCGTGTCAAGGTGGCGCTCTACCACTGAGCTATGCGCCCTTAAGAATTGCGGCGTCTAACCGCAAAAAATCGGGCGCGCAAGGGTCGCGTGGGTCAGGCCGCGACCATCCGTTCAACTTCCTGAACGAGATCCTTGAGGTGGAAGGGCTTTGAGAGGACCTTTGCGTCTTCGGGCGCGCGGTTTGCCGGATTGAGCGCGACGGCGGCGAACCCGGTGATGAACATGATCTTCATTTCGGGATCGATCTGGGCGGCGCGACGGGCGAGCTCGATGCCGTCCATCACTGGCATCACGATATCGGTCAACAAAAGGTCAAATTCCCGCAACTGAAGCTCGGTCAGCGCTTCATCGCCCTGGCTGGCGTCGACGACGGAATGGCCAGCTTTCTCGAGCGCCTTTTTGAGAAAGCGCCGCATCGACTCGTCGTCTTCGGCCAAAAGAATCGCCGCCATCGTTCACGCCCTCTCACGAACTCAACGCCCTAGCCAAATCCGCGTCTCTCGGAAAGACGCGCGGCGCCTGTGGGATCTGAAGAGCAAATGCCGGGCCGCCGGGCCCATGCGACATCATATAGGACTTAACGCCGACCGTGTATTGGGATTACGCTCGAACTACTGGGTGGGATCGGAATTGGAGACGCAAAGAGATGGAGGCTGTCCGCCAGAGCGACCGCAAGGCGGATCCAGCAATCGATGTGCTGCGGCCGGCGGCGCTTGCCGCACCGCTCATTTTCGCTTCACCCCATTCCGGCCGGCGGTATCCTCCTGATCTGATGCGAATGAGCCGGCTTGACCGGCATGCGCTGCGCCAATCCGAAGATGGCTATGTCGATCTTCTTTTCGCGTCAGCGCCGCAGTTCGGCGCGCCGCTCCTGCGGGCGCTTTTTCCGCGCGCCTGGGTCGATGTTAACCGGTCGCGCGATGAACTCGATCAACGGATGTTCGCCGATCCCTTGCCGGCGACCGCCGACACCCGCTCGACCCGGGTGCGCGCCGGGCTTGGCGTCATCCCCCGCATCGTCGCTGACGGTCAGGACATTTACGACCGGAAGCTCAAATTTTTCGAGGCGCGCCGCCGCCTTGCCGATTGCTACGACGTGTATCATCGCGAGCTTGGCGCGCTCATCAATCAGTCTTTCGCGCACTTTGGATGCGCTGTTCTCATTGACTGCCACTCGATGCCTTCGGCCGGCGCACTCCCGTTCCGGGACAAGGAGCAGCAGCTCGATATCGTGCTCGGGGATCGTTTCGGGGCCTCGTGCAGCGGCGCCATCACGGCCTGTGCCGAACAAACTCTGACGAGGCTTGGCTACCACGTTTCACGGAACGCCCCTTACGCCGGCGGGCATGTCGCAAGCGCCTATGGCCGCCCGCTTGAGGGCGTTCATGTGCTGCAGATCGAAATCAACCGTGCGCTTTATCTTGACGAGCGACGCCTTGCCCGGAAGGAAGGGTTTGAAGCCCTTAAAGACAACCTGAAGGTGTTGATGGGGGAGCTTGCCCGTTTTTCACCGGCCGCCCTTCGCCCGGCGCGGGCCGCGGAGTGACGCGTCTGTCGGAGCCTTTTTGTTGCGTTAGCGAACAAAAAAGGCCGCAGGACGAACCTGCGGCCCAAAGTTTTGGGAGGAAACGCCCAAAAGGGCAGCGACGCTGCAAAGCGCCGCCTAGAAAAGACTGTCATGAAGACTGCTGCGCCGCAACAAATTTCTTTCGCATCGCAATATAAAAATGAAGCGCGAGCGCACTTGATTGCCGGGCAAGGCCGTCGCGGCTAAGGCGAAAACCGCGATCCGATTAGCCGATGAAGGGCGAAAACCTTGAAATCAAGAGATCTTTCTGACGCCGCCCCTGACAATGCTGCGCCTTTGCCGCGCAAGGGAACCCTGAAGCGAATCAGCTCGGGCGTGGGGCGTTTTACGAAGCCGAAACAACGCTTCGCGATGCCCAACACGGAGTCCGGCCTTAAAATCGTGATTGCGACTGACGCCTGGAAGCCACAGCTCAACGGCGTTGTGAGAACGCTCGAGACGCTAGGCGATATCCTGTCGTCGTTCGGCAACCAGGTTCGCTACATCACGCCGAACGAGTTCAAGTCGGTGCCGCTGCCTTCCTATCCGGAAATCCGCCTTTCGATTTTACCGAACCGCCGCGTCGCCAAGATCATCAATGACTTCAAGCCCGACGCCGTGCACATCGCCACGGAGGGCCCAATCGGGCGCGCGGTCCGGCGGTTCTGCAAGCGCCGTGATTATCCCTTCACCACAAGCTTTCACACACGCTTTCCAGAGTACGCCCATGAGCGATGGGCGGTGCCGATCTCGTGGGGCTACGCGGTGCTCAAGGATTTTCACAAGGACGGCGAGGCGATGATGGTCGCGACGCCCGGCTTGATGGAAGAACTGACCAGCCGCGGCTTCACCGGCATGAAACTCTGGGCGCGCGGCGTCGACCTGAAGCAGTTTGTTCCGGGCGACCGGTCTTTTCTCGACCAGTATCCCCGGCCGATTTTCCTCTATGTCGGACGTCTCGCCGTTGAAAAGTCGATCGAGGATTTCCTGAAATGCGAGCTGCCCGGCACGAAACTCATCGTCGGCGACGGGCCGCAGCGCGCCGATCTTGAGCAGCGGTTCAAGGACGCGGTGTTTGTCGGCCCCAAATTCGGCGAGGAGCTAACGCGCTATTATCAGGGGGCAGATGTTTTCGTCTTCCCCTCGCGCACGGACACGTTCGGGCTTGTGAACGTGGAAGCGCTGGCCTGCGGCGTTCCTGTCGCAGCCTACCCGGTCCGGGGGCCGCTCGAAATACTTGACGGGGCGCCCGCAGGATGTGGCGCCATGAATGAGGATTTGCGCCAGGCTTGTCTCGACGCCTATTCGAACCGCGACCCGGCGCTCTGCCGCAAATGGGCCGAACGCTTTTCGTGGGATTCAGCGTCGCGCCAATTCATCACCAATCTCGAAATGCCAGGCTTCGACGAGGAATTCTGGCTGAAATCCGCCAAGATGATCGACTGACCTGCGCCGGATCGAGACGCTTTGCAGGATTGAAGTCTGTTACAACCGCGGCACGAGGTTTGCCTCTTCGCTCTCCGTCAACCGCGCCCCAGGGGCGCCCAGCGGGAGTGCGCACCGTGGCTCATCCGATCGATCTTCACGTGGGCCACCGTGTCCGCCAGCGCCGCCGTCTTATCGGCATGACACAGCAGGCGCTTGCAGAGGCGGTGAATATCCGCTTCCAGCAAATTCAAAAATATGAAAGCGGCGCCAATCGCATCTCTGCCTCGCGCCTGTGGTCGCTAGCGCGGGCGCTGCGCGTGCCGGTCGCCTATTTCTACGAAGGCCTTTCTGACGAGCCTTTGATCGCCGTCGAATCGTCGAACGGCGATCACGGCGCGACGCTGGAGGGTGATCCGTTCCGGAACAACGATACGATCGCGCTTGTGCGCGCCTTCTATACCCTTAACGCCGAGCCGAGGCAGCGACTACTTGATCTTGCGCGGGCGATGTCCGGCGAGTCCTGATCCGGCTTGAAATGGCGCCGCCGCGGCGACACTCTGCGCGGCGATGACCATTGAGCCTCTTGACGACTATGCAGCGTTCGCCGGGCGGCTTGCCGACGCCGCGCGCGCCGAAACGCTTCCGCGCTTTCGCGCCAAGACGGAAATCCACAACAAGGTAGGCGTCTCGTTCGACCCTGTGACCGACGCCGATCGCGAAGCCGAGCGCGCACAGCGGCGCATGATCGCGGCGGTCTATCCCCATCACGGCGTCATTGGCGAGGAATTCGGCAAGGAACGTCCTGACGCAGAATGGCGCTGGGTCCTCGATCCTGTCGATGGCACCAGGGCCTTCATCTGCGGCGCGACGACCTGGGCGACGCTGATTGCGCTCGAAAAAAGCAAGACGCCTGTCCTCGGCCTGATCGATCAGCCGTTTACGGACGAGCGGTGGATTGGCCGGGCGGGCGCCCGCACGGTCTATACGCGCGGCGGCGCTGTGATCGAATGTGCGGTGAGCGGCGTCAACGCGTTATCGCATGCGAGGGTGTCGACGACGGATCCGCGCCGCGACGGCTATATGACCGGCGATGAAGTCGAGGCGTTCTCCGCGGTCGCCGCGAAGGCGCGTGTCGCCCGGTTCAGCCTCGACGCCTACGCCTATGGGTTGCTGGCGCTTGGCGAGGTCGACCTCGTCATTGAATCGAGTCTCAATCACCATGATTATGCCGCGCTTATTCCAGTCGTTGAAGGCGCGGGCGGCGTCGTTACCGGCTGGAAGGGCGAAAGCGTTCATGAAAGCGAGCGCGGGCGCGTGATCGCCTCAGCCGGACCTGCGTTGCACGAGGCGGCGCTCAAAATCCTTCAAGCCGCCATGCCACGCTGACACTTACGCCGCGCGAAGTTTCTTGAGAACCAGCGATTTCTTTCGGCCGCCGTTTTCCGTTGCATCGATCGACCCAAGCCCGGCGCGTCCCATAATGTCGCGGGCCAGCATCGGCCCTTCGGACCGGAAGACTGTTTTGCCGTCATCGTCGACATAGATGACGAAAAAGCCTTCTTCCGCGTCCATCGCATGACGCAGCAGCGAAGCATCGAGCCACTGCATCGGCTCGCCATTCTTGCGCGGCCGGTTTTGTCCGTAGACTTCGATGACGGAGACGTCAGCGCCGATCAGCGCGGCGACCGCCGGCTTCAATAGCCGGCGCTGAATCCGGCAGGCATGAGCGTTTGCCGCGGGTCCGATGACAAAAAGCGTGCGCTTGGGCGAAAAGCGTTTGGGTTCGGCGTCCTTGATCGCCGCCTTGATCGTGGCGACGGGCGCAGGATCGTACGACGCGAACCAGGCGGCGACGCCGAAAATAAGACAGACAGCGACGATGAGCAGCGTAAGGCCCATAATGGATGAAGCTAGCCGTCCCTTGTTGACGCCGCGTTAAGAATTTTTCCCCGGAAAGCCATACCGGGACGGTCGTTCAAAACAAGCCGGCGTTGAGACCGCGCCGCCACGCGATGGTTCGGGCGACACCTTCGGCGAGCGTCACTTTCGGTGCGTAACCGAGAAGGGATCGCGCCTTCGAAATGTCAGCCCAAGTGCGCTCGACATCGCCTTTCTGCATTCCCTTGTAGACTTTCCGGGCCTCGATCCCAAGCTCCTTTTCAAGGAGCGAGACGAGGGTCATCAGCTCTTCGGGCCGGTCGTTGCCAAGGTTGAAGACGCGGTGGAACGCCTCAGCCACGCCTGGCGGCCGCGCCCCTGCGCGCAAGACGCCGTCGACGATGTCGTCAACATAAGTGAAATCCCGGCCCATACGGCCTTCGTTGAAAATCTCGATCGGTTCGCCCCTCAGCATCTTCTCGGTGAAGATCAGATAGGCCATGTCAGGCCGGCCCCAGGGTCCGTATACGGTGAAAAACCGCAAGCCCGTCATCGGCATGGAATAAAGGCGCGCATAGGCCGAAGACATCGCCTCATCAGCCTTCTTGGTGGCGCCGTAGAATGATACCGGCTCATCGACGCGGTCTTCCTCGGAAAAAGGGACCTTTTTGTTCGCGCCGTAGACGGATGATGACGAAGCGTAAACGAGGTGCGGGATCTTTAGCGCGCGCCCCAGCTCCATCACTGACAAATGACCCTCAAGGTTTGAGCGCGAATAGGCGAAGGGGTTCTCGATCGAATACCGAACGCCCGCTTGTGCGGCGAGATGGACGATGAGGTCGAACGATCCGCTCGCGGCGCGCTTCAAACCCTCGTGATCGGCGATGTCGATTTCGTGGAAGGTGAAGCCGCGCATCGGCGCCAGCCGATCCAGGCGCGCCCGTTTTAACGGCGTCGGATAGTAATCATTAACATTATCGACGCCGACGACCTCGTCGCCGCGCGCCAGCAAGGCTTCGCTTGTCGCCGCGCCGATAAAGCCGGCCGCACCGGTGACCAGGACCCGCATCGCTCTCCCGCTCGAGCATCATCAATTTTTTCGGAGGACGTCATCGTAAAGCCCCTCCGGCAATGAGTGTCGTCTATGCAACATCAGCGCCGCAATGGCCAGCATGGCGACGGCGATCGCCGGAAAGACAAACGATGGATCGACGCTGCCGCTTGTGAACGCGAAGGCCGAAAGCGATCCCGGAATGGCGAAGGCGGCGTTGATGAACGCGCCGGCCGCCATGATGCGCGCCCGGTAAGCCGGCGGCGCACGCCGCTGCACGGCCGCCTGTAACGGTGCGATGTAAACACCCATCATCGCTGACGTCGTCATGAAAAGGAGGGACAGAATGACGCCGGACGGCGTCGTCACCAGCGCCGCAGCCTTCAGCGTTTCCCCTTCCGGCGCAGCGGCGAATGGCGAAAAGAAATAAACCAGAAGGCTCATGAGGCCGGCCGCGCCGACGGCGAAAGTCGAAAAGCCAAGGCCCGACCGTCCTTTCGCAAGACCCGCGGCGAAGATCGCGCCAATCCCGGCCCCGATTGCGAAGAGCCCGTTCAGCGCCGTCGCCGTCAACGCGTCCGCGTTGAGCGAGTCGCGCGCGTAGAGAGGGGTGATGACCGTCACCGCCGTTGATAGCAAAAAGAAGACGCCAACGCCGAGCAAGGGCGGCGCAACGCCGCGCGATTCTTTCACGAGCCTTGCCATCCACGCTATTTGCGCGAACCAGTTGAACGAAATTTTGAGATCAGGATCGTTGGCCCCGGCGCGCAAGGTTTTCAACGATGCAAGCCAGCCGAGCGTCGAGGCGGTGACGAGGACAGCCGCCACCTTGGCGCCGCCGCCCTCTGTGGTGATGAGCGAGCCGCCGACCATGTAGCCGACAAGGATGAAGCTATAGAGCCCGGCGTTGCAAAGGCCGTTGCCGCGAATAAGTTCGTCGACCGCAAGATATTTCGGCATCGCGCCGGTTCTGACGGGCGAGAAAAACGCCGACTGCGCGCCCATCGCGAATAGCATCGCGATTGCAAGCCCGCCGAGATTGAGCATGAACGCGGCGGCGGCGCACAGCATCAGCAGGACTTCAACGAACTTCGTGCGCCGGAACATCATCGACGTTTCGTATTTGTCGGCGATTTGCCCCGACAACGGCGTAAAGACCATGATCGCGAGCGGTAAAAGCGCGCCAATCAGCGGAATTGAATTATCGGCGCCGCCGAACATCGGCGCCGCGATGACGCCATAGGAAATGCCGATCAGCAGCGATTGCCGCAACACATTGTCTGAGAAGGTGCCAAGCGTCAGCGCCGCCCACATCGGCCAGAACCGCCGTTGCAGGACCAGCGGCGGCTGGCGCGTCTTCGGCGCGGGGTGACCAGCTTCAGCGCGCATGCGCAACATGCGGATCGGGAAGCGGCGGCGGCAGGATCTCGGGCGCAACCTCGCCAATGAGCTCAAGCGAGCGCTTTTCGATCGCGGCTTCAAGGCGGGCCATGAATTCTTCCTTCTCCAGCCCTGGCGGCAGGGGGTCCAGGAACTCGATCACCGCCTCGCCCGGCGTCAATCGCCACGATTGCTGCGGCCAGTAAAGACCGAGATTGGTGGCGACGGGCGCGGCCGGACAATTATAAGCGGCATACATGTGATAGACGCCGCGCTTGTAGCGATAGCGCTCGCCGACCGGGGACAAGTGGCCTTCCGGGTAAATCAGGATCCGCCGGCCATGCGCCTGTGCGTTCTTGAGCTCCTCATCGACGAGGCGCGCACGCGCGTAGGCCCCGCCGCAGTTATCGACAATGATTGCACCCATTTTGCGCAGGATGCCGCCGAGAAGCGGAAATTTCTCGAGATGGTCGCCGGTGACGAAAGCGAGATCATCAAGCTCCGAGAACATGATGAAGCCGTCCCCCCAGCTTTGATGCTTGGCCGCGATGATGCACGGGCCCGAGGGAAGCTTTTCACGGCCCCGCACGACGACCTTGATCCCGGCGATCGTCCGCATCCAGAATTTCATTGTCCTTGTGTAAAGCCGGATCCAGGCCATCGTCGGCGCACGGCTGGGCACGAAGAGCAGTGGGATCGCCGTCAGCGTGAAGAACAGCGACGTGATCCAGTAGGCGATCTGGAAGAGAATGCTGCGCATTCGAAATTGTCTCCGGATAAAAGGGGAGCGGTCAGGCTTTTACGGCAAGCGCGGCGAGCGCCGCAGCGACCATATTGTCCACATAATCCGATAATGGACCTTGAAGCCGCCCGTAGGAAATCTGCAGGGCTGTCTGCAAAACGATGCCCAAGGCGATACCGGCGGCGAGCGCCGGGTCCCAGCGTGGTATTTCGCGCCGTTTGACCGCGCCAGCGATAATGTCCTCGACGGCGGCGACTGGGTTGTCGATCCCTTCAGGCGTCGGCATGAACCGGTGCGCATAAAGAAGATGAAACTTGAACAGCGGAAAGTCGGCGTCAGCTGTCGCGCAATAGGCCTCGACGATCGCGCGGGCTTGCGCGGCGAAGTCTGGTTTTCTGGACGCCGCCTCTCGGACGAGGCTTGCAAGGCGGCCATGGATTTCAAGAAAGATCGCGCTGGCGAGTTCGTCCTTGCCGTCGAAATGACGGTAGATCGCGCCTTCAGAAACGCCTGCCGCAGCGGCGATGTCGCGCGTCGTCGCCGCATCAACGCCGCGCGCGACAAAGAGGTCGAGCGCTGCGCGCTCGATCCGCGCCCGGGTCGATCGCGCGCCAGCCGTGACCCCTCTGGGGTAAGCCTTCTCAGTTTCCGGCGGCCTAACGGTGTCCATAGGAGCCCTCAATAGTAAGTGAGCGCTCACATACTTGAGTCGCCGAACCCGATTGTCAAGCGGGATCAGGCAAAAGTCGCCGGAAATCCTTGAATCGGAGGAATTTGGCTCCATATAAGAAAATATGCTTCACCGTAGTCCACGGAGACCCGGTCGATGCCCATAAAGAAGATTTCAGTCCCAATTCAAAACGCAATTTCTGGCGGAGCGGCATTAAAGGCGGCCCTCGTGCTCGCTGAGCGGCATCACGCCTATGTCAGCGCCTCGCATATCCGCCAACTGCCGGTTCTGCCGATCGAGGGCCATCATCCGCTCGGCGTCGTGATGATGGATGATCATATCGCCGAGCTGAAAAAGGCAGCCGACGAACAAGCGCTCGCGCTCAAAGAAATGGTGGCGGTCATACTGACGGCGGCGCCAGCACTTGGTGGGTGGAGCGAGCGCGAAGGATTGCTTCCGCAAGATGTCTCGATCGACGCGCGTGTGGCCGACATGGTGATATTCGCAAAATGCGCGAACGCTCCCGCCGAAGATCAATCCGCGCTGATCGAAGAAGCAATCTTTCAATCCGGCGGGCCCATTCTTGTCGTTCCAGAGAACGCTTTCGACGCGCCGCCGCAAAGAATCATGATCGCTTGGAACGGATCACGCGAGGCGGCGCGGGCGCTTTCCGCGGCGCTGCCCTTGCTGAAGGACGCATCGGCGGTCGCGATCATTTCTTTTGGCGCATCGCTCTCCGGAGCGCCAGATGCCTCTGCGGCTGCGGCGTTTCTGAAATTGCACGGCGTCGCCGCAGAAACGCGGACAAAGCCCCGAAGCGAGCGCGACGGCGAACACTTTCTGGCGGAGGCGGCTGCCTGGGGCGCCGACCTCGCTGTCATGGGCGCTTACTCGCATCCGAGATGGCGCCAAATTGTTCTCGGCGGGTTCACACGCGACATGCTCAAACAGTCGGCCCTGCCGGTCATGATGGCGCACTGAGCCTTTTCGTGGACCTGGCGCCGGAAATCTGATCCTCTTTTGCCCATGATCGACGTCGTCCGGTTCATGCTCGAGATCCGCGTCTATTATGAAGACACGGACTTTTCAGGCGTTGTTTACCATGCGCGCCATCTTCATTTTTTTGAGCGAGGCCGGACAGAGGCTCTGCGCGCGTGCGGGGTTTCGCATTCCGAACTGCTGGCGCGCGCCGAGCCGCTGGCCTTCGCTGTGCGGCGCATGACGATTGACTGGCTGGCCCCCGCGCGGATCGACGATCTTCTTTGCGTGGTGACCAGTTTCAGCGAGGTGCGCGGCGCCAGAATGGCGATCGCGCAGGAAATCCGGCGCGGCGACACGCTCATCGCGACCGCTGATGTCGAAGCGGCCTGCATGTCACTCGACGGCCGCCCACGGCGGCTGCCGCCGGTTGTCGCTGAAAGATTGTCGCCCGCGCGCGCGTGACGCGGCGCGCTTGAAGAAATCTTAACGCCGCATTCCTAAACAAGGCGCGTCCTCCGCCGAAAGCGCCGATGCCGGCTCCTCCCCGAACCATTGAAGACGCGTGGCGCGCCTCGAAATCGGTGGGCGATAATTTCGGCGCCATCCGCTTCGCTGCGGCGACGCTCGTCATCTTTTCCCATGCGTTCGAAATGGGCGCCGGTTCACGCGCCGACGAGCCGTTAGAGCGGTTGTCGGGCCAGATCAGCTTTGGCGAGGCCGCCGTCCTCGTATTCTTCGCCGTCAGCGGCTTTTTGATCGCGAAAAGCTGGACGTCGGATCCTCACCTGCGGCGGTTCGCGCGCAAACGCGCCTTGAGAATCATGCCGGCGCTGTTGTTTTGCGTCAGCGTGATAGGGCTGGTCGCCGGGCCCCTTCTCACGGTTCTTCCGGTGGCGGAATATTTCGTCAGGATACAGACAGCATGCTTTCTCCTTAACGCAGCCCTGATATCGCGCTGCGCGTCGCTGCCGGGAGTATTCGAGGGAACGGCGATCAACGCGCCGTTATGGACGCTGGCGTTTGAAGCGTCCTGTTACGCCCTGATCGCCCTTCTGGGGGTCATGCGCGCGCTGCGCCCCGGCGTCTGCGCCGGGTTGGCCCTTGCGCTGATCTGCGCGCTCGGTCCGTTGGCGCAATCGGCGCCGGGCTCATACGCGTTCAAGTTCGCCTTGCTCGCGCCGGCCTTCTTGATGGGCGCGGCAGCGGCGATGGCTGCCGGACGCATCCCGCTGAACGGCAGGCTGGCGGCGCTTTGCGCCGTCCTCCTCGGCGGCAGCGTATTCTGGGGCGACTTGACGATCGCGTTCGCCCTTAGCGGTGTCTACCTCGTGATCTGGCTCGCTTTCGCACCGCTCGGCGCTTGGGCCTGCAGCGTCGGCCGGCGCGACGATTACTCCTACGGGCTCTACCTGTGGGGGTGGCCTGTGCAAATGACGATCGCAGCAGCGATAGGCGGCGGTGCGGCGATCAACTTTGCGTTGAGCTTCCCCATCGCCCTGTGTTTTGCCGTCGCGAGCTGGCGCCTTGTGGAAAAGCCCGCGATCGCGGCAAAAGTCGCGACTTTGGCGCCAAAACGAGTGATACCGATGGCGGTTGGCGACTCCTGCCTCCGAAGCGGAGGGCGACGCTTGGCGGCTTCGGCTGAAGCCGCTGAGGAAATGGTAAATCCTGCCGGCTGAAATTCCGGGCCGCTTGGCGCCTGGCAAGGGACAATTCGGGCGCCAGACGTTAAGCTTCGCCGGCGTAGATACGCGTTCGAGAGAACGCAAGGTCCCAAACCCCCATGCTGGCGGCACGTCCCGGAAGCGAGGGCCTGACGCTCGCCGCAGCGCTTGAGCGGAACAGCGGGCGAGGCGCGAATTTTGACGCCATTCGCCTCTTCGCGGCAATGCTCGTCATGTTCTCCCACGCCTTCATTGTCTCGACCGGCCAGCATGAAAGGAATTTCCTGCCAACGGCGGCGGGCGGCGTCGGCTTTGGCGAGATCGCTGTCTTCATCTTTTTCGCAACGAGCGGGTTTCTGGTCGCGCGCAGCTGGCTGAACGATCCGCATGCGGGGCGGTTTTTCCGGAAGAGGGCGCTGCGTATTTTTCCTGCTCTCGCCTTCACCGTCCTTATGCTGACCTTTGTCGCCGGGCCGTTGCTGACGACGGCGCCGCTGGCGGACTACTTCATGGCGCGCGAGACCTGGGCCTTCGTCGGCAACATCCTCTTTCAATCGCAGCACGGCACATTGCCGGGCGTCTTTGAGACAGCGCCCTTCGCGGGCCGCGTTGACCAGTCTTTGTGGACCCTTGGCTTTGAAGCCGTCTGCTACGCCGCCGTCGCCATTCTCGGCGCGTTGAGGCTGTTAGGATCGCGCTCGCTCCTTGTCCTCGCTTTCGTATTGTTGGTCGCAGGCATGACGCCGGGCTTGCGGCAGTCAGGCGATCTCGGCGACGCGGCATTCAAGCTCACGCTCCTCGCGCCGCATTTCCTGATCGGGGCGGCGGCGGCGATCGCCGCGAACCGGATTGTCCTTGACGCACGCATCGCCCTCGCCGCCGCCGGCGCGCTTGTCCTCTCGTTCCTGTTTGGCGGGTTCTTGATCGTCTTCGCGCTGGCTGGCAGCTATCTGGTTCTGTTCCTTGGCTGTTCGCGGCTTGGCGCCCTCAGGCATGCGGGCCGCTTCGGCGATCTTTCCTACGGGGTTTTCCTGTGGGGGTGGCCGATCCAGCAGCTCGTCGAAACTACAGCCCCGGCGCTTGGTCCCATCGGGAATTTTTTGATCGCGCTGCCGGTCGCGCTCGCCGCCGCCGCCGTCAGCTGGCGGTTGGTTGAGCAGCCAGCCCTCGCGCTCAAGGACCGAGGCGCCGAAACCGAAACGGCCCAACTGGAGAGCGAGGCTGGCATCCCGAGAGGTGATGCCGGCAGGCTTTGCGCATCCGGCGGAAGCCGCTAAGGAAACTCGACAAAAGAACCAGAGGGCGGCGGCGGCGCGCCCTTTTACGGGTTGGCCGTCATCGGAACGCCGCAAACTTGCCGCAAGGGTTGTCTCTCAAGGATCCGGCCCGATTGGGGATTAGTTTTCAAGTTCAACGTCCAGGGAATCAAAGATCGATGGAAACCGAAGTCGTAAACGCGGCCGGCCAAACTTTGGGGGGCGAGTTCAGCCTTCTCAGCCTGTTCCTGAGCGCCGGTCTCGTGGTGAAGGCCGTGATGGGGATCCTCGTTATCTCCTCGGTGTGGTCGTGGGCTGTCATCATCGACAAGTCGCTGTTGTTCGGAAAGCTCAAGGCAAAATCGGCAAAGTTCGAAGATGCATTCTGGTCGGGCCGCCCGCTTGACGAGCTTCATCGCAAGCTCGGCGACAAGGGCGACCATCCGATGGCGCGGGTGTTTTCGGCCGGCATGACGGAATGGACCCGCGCCAAAGATGTCGGCCGCGGCGAGGGTCTTGTCGCAGGCGCGCGCGACCGCATCGACAAGGTGATGAATGTCGCGGTCGCCCGCGAACTGGAATCCGCCGAACGCAATCTCGGCGTGCTCGCGACGATCGGGTCGGCGGCGCCGTTCGTCGGACTTCTCGGCACGGTCTGGGGCATCATGACGGCGTTTCAGGCGATCGCCGCCACGAAAGACACGAACCTTGCTGTCGTCGCGCCTGGCATTGCCGAAGCGCTTTTCGCAACCGCGCTTGGTCTTGTCGCCGCCATCCCGGCGGTCGTCGGCTACAACCGCTATTCTTCGGCGCTGAATTCCTATGCGGTGCGATTGCAGGGGTTCGCCGATGAATTCTCGGCGATCCTGTCCCGCCAGCTTGACGAGAGGTCGCGCTGATGGGCGCTTCGCTCGGCCATGGCGGCGGACACCGGCACCGGCCGGGGCGGACGCGCATGCTTGCGGAGATCAACGTCACGCCGCTTGTCGATGTGATGCTGGTGCTCTTGATTGTCTTCATGGTCGCCGCGCCCTTGCTGACTGTCGGGGTTGCGGTCGATCTTCCCGAGACGGCGGCGCAGCCAATCCCTGAACAAGGGGAACCGCTGACGGTGACGATCACCGGCGACGGCGCGATCTTCGTGCAAGAGACCCCGGTTCAACTCGACAGCCTTGTGCCGCAGCTCGAGGCGATCGCGACTGCGGGCTACGCTCAGCGCATTTTCGTGCGCGCCGATCAGGCGCTGTCCTACGGCGACGTGATGCGCACCATCGGCCGGATCAATGACGCCGGGTTCACCCGCGTCGGCCTTGTCACCGAGCAGGAATCCGAATGACGCGAGGGACGTGAGCGAGCCCCATGCGGACGAGTTTCGTTGCGTCTTTCGCATTACACGCAGGTGCGCTCGCGCTCGCCTTCGTGTCGCTGCCAGAATTCATGCGCACGCGCGTCGTCGAGGCGCCGGTCATCCCGGTTGAACTGATCGACAAGGCCGAACTCAGCGACCGAACCAGCGTTCCCGCCGCCGCGCCGAAGCCCAAGCCCCTGCCGGAGAAGAAGCCGGAGCCGCCTGCGGAAAAGGAGCCCGAGCCGCAACAAGCCGAACCGGAGAAAAAACCGGAGCAGAAGGTCGCCGAAAATCCGCCGGAAAAAAAACCTGACGAGAAAAAGCCGGACGAGAAAAAGCCCGAAAAGAAGCCGGAAAAAAAGCCTGATGAAGAGCTCGATCTCGACGCCCTTTCAGGGCTCCTCAGCAAGCTGAAGAAGGACGATCCCGGCGAGGACGATTCGAGTGCGATCGAGGAGGCTGAACGCGCGCGCAAGGCGATCGGCGCGGGCGACAGGCTCACCGTCACCGAAATCGACAAGATGCGCGCGGCGGTGGCGCGCTGCTGGAACGCCAGCGCCATTCTCGGCGCGCCGAACCCCGAAGCGCTTGTTGTCGAGATCGATATCGATCTCAATCGCGACGGCACGCTCGCCGGCGCGCCGCGCGTCGTCAATGCGGCGGCGATCGCGCTGTCAGGGAACCGGTTCTGGAAGGTCGCCGAACAAAACGCGGTGAGGGCGGTGCAAGCCTGTCAGCCCTATGATTTCTTCGACCCTGCGCGCTACCAGGAATGGAGCGCGTTCACGCTCAATTTCGACCCCAGCATC
Organism: Parvularculaceae bacterium; assembly: GCA_034522715.1. Taxonomy (GTDB): domain Bacteria; phylum Pseudomonadota; class Alphaproteobacteria; order Caulobacterales; family Parvularculaceae; genus Amphiplicatus. The sequence continues at coordinate 78,718 of JAXHLA010000001.1, forward strand.
ATGGCGGGATTTTAAGGGGCGGGCAGCCCCTCCGACGCCCTAATTCAGACGCTCGAATCGGTTAGCGATCACGCAAAGCGAAAGATGAGAATGACGATGTTGAAAAATGCCCTGCTTGCGATCCTCGCCGCTGCCGCCTCGCTTGGCTTAATCGCCGGCGCCGAGGCGCGCGTCAGGATCGACATCACGCAAGCGAATGTGGAGCCGATGCCGATCGCGGCGCCGGATTTCATCGTCGCTGATGATCAGTCCTCGCCGCTTGGCCGCGATATTACTGCTGTCATCATGGCGGACCTCGACCGGTCTGGGCTGTTCAGCGTGATCGATCAGCGGGCCTATATCGAGCGCCTGTCCAGCGTGAATGTCCGCCCGCGCTTTCCCGACTGGCGCATCATTAACGCGCAAGTGCTTGTTGTCGGCGACGTTCGCCAAACGCCGGACGGGCGCATCGAAGTCTCGACGCGCGTCTGGGACGTCTATTCCAATGAGCAGCTTGGCGCGGTTTCCTTCAAGACGCCGGCCGACAACTGGCGCCGCGCCGCGCACAAGGTCGCTGACTTCGTCTACAAGTCGCTGACGGGCGAGGAAGGGTATTTCGACACCCGCGTCGTCTTCATCCACGAAACGGGACCGAAAGAAAAACGCAACAAGCGCCTGATGATCATGGATCAGGATGGCGCCAATCCGGTCTTGCTGACGGACGGCCTCAACTATCAGGCGTTGACGCCGCGCTTCTCGCCGACACAGCAGCAAATCACCTACATGGCTCTCTTCGACAACAAGCCGGGCCAAGTCTACCTCTTTAACATCGAGACCGGCGAGCAGGAACAGCTTGGCACGTTCCGCGGCATGACCTTCGCGCCGCGCTTCACGCCGGACGGCACGCGCGTCTTGATGTCGATGGAGCGCGGCGGCAATTCCGACGTGTTCATCATGGAACTTGCGACGCGCAAGTTGTCGCGCCTGACCGACAATCCCGGCATCGACACCTCGCCGACGATGTCACCCGATGGTCGCCGCATTGGCTTCACGTCGGATCGCGGCGGTTCCGAGCAGATCTATGTCATGGGCGTCGACGGCTCGGCGCCCAAGCGCATCACTTTCGGCGAAGGGCGTTATCAGACGCCGGTCTGGAGCCCGCGCGGTGACCTCATCGCCTTTACGCGCCAATATCAGGGGCGCTTTTATATCGGCGTCATCCGCCCCGACGGGACCGGCGAACGCCTGCTGACCGAGAGCTATCTTGATGAGGGCCCGACCTGGTCGCCGAACGGGCGCGTATTGATGTTCTTCCGCGAAGCCTCGCCGGGCGCAGGCCCCTCGTTGTGGTCGGTTGACCTCACGGGGCGCAACCTGCGGCGGGTGAGAACCCCCGGCGACTCCTCCGATCCGGCCTGGTCGCCGCCGCTTCCCTGACGGGCGCCATACGCGTTTTTCATTTTGAAGCCGTACCGGTTTTGCTTGTACGCGGCCGCGGCGCGCTTTACCGTTTTCAGGCTGGGTATACGGATAGTTAATCGAAGCGCGATAACTCCGGTCCAGAGTTGCGGCGTGGACCAACTCGCTAAGGGGGACTGCAGGCGGTCACACCGGCGTCGCAATTAAAGTTCACGAGGGTAGTAGTGGGGCGCGCCCCGAAAGCGTCCGAAGAAGCGCACTGGAGCATATGGAAATGAACATCTCTTTCGCAGTCAAGGCGGCCGGCATCGCGGGCCTGGCGTTTCTCGCCGCAGCCTGCGCCAGCAACAAGGCGACGGGCCCCGATGTCGTCGCCACTGACAACGCTGACACGAGCGCGCTCGGGCGCGGCGACGTCACGCCGGGATCGCAAGGCGATCTCGAGAGCAATGTCGGGCATCGCGTGTTTTTCGGCTATGATCAGTACACGTTGTCGCCGCAGGCGCAGCAGACGCTCCAGCGTCAAGCCGGGTTTCTGAAGCAATATCCGAATGTTCGCGTTCAAGTCGCCGGTAACTGCGATGAGCGCGGCACGCGCGAATACAACCTCGCCCTTGGGGCGCGGCGCGCTGAAGCCGCCCGCTCTTATCTTGTCAGCCTCGGCGTCGAGGCCTCGCGCATTTCGACCGTTTCCTACGGGAAAGAACGCCCAATCGATGCGCGCTCGACCGAAGACGCGTGGTCCTTGAACCGCAACTCGACGACAACGATTTCAGCCGCGGGCGCTTGATCCTGCGGAGCCTAGTCAGGGGCGCGCAGGCAAAAAGCCAGCGCGCCCCTTTTTCGTGCCGTCGCCTCAATTCCGTCCTTCAGATTTGCGAAGGTGCGCAAGGCGGTCGAACAGGGTAGAACCCACTTGTTTCCCGCCGTCGTTCAGGGAGTGTCCCATGCGCCGTTACATTTTTACCGCCGTCGCCGCCGTTGCTGCAATCGCCGTCCAGCCCGCGCTTGGCGGCACGAAGGAGCGCGTTGAAGCCCTCGAAGCGACGGTTGCGCAGCTGAAGGCGTCGCAGCCCGCGACGCTCGAAACGAACGCGAAAATGGATCGGCTCGAAACTGAGGTCCGTTCGCTGACGGGCCGCGTTGAGGAACTCCAGTTCGAACTCGAACAGGCGCGCGCGCGGCTCGATTCTGTCAGCGCGGCCCTCGCGGGTGAAGCGCCGGCGCCGCTTGCCGGCGCCGCGACAGGGCCCAAGGACCTCATCGCGAATGAGATCGCAAGGTCGTCAACGCCAGCAGGCAGCGTCGAGCTGCCAATCGATCCGGAAGCGGCGTTTTCCTACGCGTCGGATTTCTTGCTCGCGGGCGATTATGCCAAGGCCGAAAGCGCGTTCAGAGCGTTTGTTGATGCTTTCCCTAATCATCCGCGTACGGCGGATGCCCGCTTCCGCCTTGGCGAGGTCTATCTCGCGAACGGCAAGAATACGGAAGCGGCGGATGTCTTCATCGCCTTCATTCGCGCCTATCCGCAAAGCGCGCGCGGGTCGGAAGCCTATTTGAAGCTCGGCACGGCTTTCTCCCGCCTCTCGAAGCCAGACGAGGCTTGCAAGGTTTTCAAGACGCTGAAATCGAAATATCCCAATGCCGCCCCTGCTGTCCTGCAGCGGACCGATGTCGAGATGGGCCGCATCAGCTGCAAGTGACGGACGGGCCGTCAGTCTCGCAAAGCGCGGCGGCCTTCGCTGACCTCTGGCGCGCGTTCGGAGCGCCGAAAAACCTGCTACTTGCGGTCTCGGGCGGATCGGATTCGATCGCGCTCTTGCGCCTTGCGGCGAACCTTCGCTGCGAAGGCGCGGCGGTGCATGTCGCGACGGTCGATCATGGGTTGCGCGCCGCTTCGGCGGATGACGCGGCGTTCGTTCTTCGCGCCTCTGGCGCGCTCGGAATCCCGGCGATGATCTTGCGCTGGGAAGGCGAAAAGCCATCCTCAGGCTTGCAAGCGGCGGCGCGCGGCGCGCGTTATCGGCTGCTAGCGCAAGCCTCCGCGCGCTTGCAGGCCGACGCGATCCTCACGGCGCATACTGCAGACGATCAGGCGGAAACCGTGCTGATGCGCATGGCCCATCGCTCCGGCCCCCGCGGGCTTGCCGGGATGGCGCGCGAGATCTTCATCGCCGACGGCGCAGGCATGCCCCAACGCCTCTTGCGGCCGTTGCTCGGCTGGCGGCGCGCGGATTTGCGCTCGATACTTTCGGCGGAACGAGCCGCATTCGTCGACGACACCAGTAATTCGGATCGGCGCTTTGAACGCGTGAGGGCGCGGTCGGCGCTCGCCTCTGCTGGCGAGCCGGTCATCGTTGCGCTGTTGGCGGCGGCGGCCGAGGCGCGCGCGTTGTCGCGCGTGCTCGATCGGCTAGAGCATGTGCGGCTCGCTTCGCTCCGGGCCGACTTCCAGGCTGACGGTTCAGTGCGGCTGTCCAGCAGCGACGCTTCCCGATCCGTGGACGCTTCGCTGATCGCGCGACTTCTTGCCGCCGTCGGCGGCGGCGAAGTGCCGGCGGACGCGGCGGCCGGCGCCGCTCTCGATGCCGCGCTTGCAGGCCGGCGCGCGACGCTTGCTGGCGCGATTATCGGCAGGAAGGGGCGTGACCTCATGATCATGCGCGAACCTGCAGCTGTGCTTGGGCGTAAAGACCTTGAGCCTGTCGCGCCGGTCCGCCTCGCCGCAGGCGAAAAAGTCCTTTGGGATCGCCGATTCAGCGTTGAAAACACCTTGAGCGGCGACGCCGAAATTCGCCCGCTCGGCGCCGTCGCCCAAGCGCTCAACCCCTTCCTGGCCGAAACGCTCTCAACCGCGCCGGGCCTCTGGCGAGGCGGGGAACTCGCCGCTTTTCCGGGCGATGACGGTGTCGGCGAGGGCGCGATTGTCAGCCTCGCGCCTGAGCGGTTTTATCGCCGCGTCATCCGACATTGACGCGGGTTACGTATTTGTGACGCGTGCCCGTGGCGCCGGGCTTCTTTAACCCCTATCTTCTACTCTCAAGCGATCGCGGGCCTAGGCCAGCCCGCCCGGAAAGGACCAGCGAATGAACGGACGCAATCTCCTGATTTGGGGCCTCGTCTTCGTTTTCTTCATTATCCTCCTGCAGAGCTTCAAGCTGTCCACGCCCGGGCCGCAAGCCGAGCGGCTCTCTTATTCGGAATTCGTCTCCCAGATCGAGTCTGGCGGCGTCAAATCGGCCGAGATCGATCAGGAAAACGTCAAGGGCGTCCTGTCGAGCGGCAAAGCCTTCGTGACCGCCATCCCCGATGGATCAGGCGTCGTCATCGCCGACAAGCTCAATCTGTCGGGCGCACAAACGCGCGTGACGCCGGTCGAGGAGCTGCCGCTGATCCTTTCCGTCATCTTCAACATTTTGCCGTTCGTCATCTTCCTCGCCTTCTTCTTTTTCGTGGTGCGCCAGATGCAGGGCGCTGGCGGGAAGGCGATGGGCTTCGGCAAGAGCCGCGCGAAGCTGCTGACCGAGCGTCAGGGGCGCATCACCTTCGAAGATGTTGCCGGCATCGATGAGGCCAAGGAAGAATTGGAAGAAATCGTCGAGTACCTTAAAGACCCGATGAAATTTCAGCGCCTCGGCGGCAAAATTCCCAAAGGCGCGTTGCTTGTTGGTCCGCCGGGCACTGGTAAGACGTTGCTGGCGCGAGCGATTGCGGGCGAAGCGAACGTGCCGTTCTTCACGATCTCGGGCTCGGACTTCGTTGAGATGTTTGTCGGCGTCGGCGCGAGCCGCGTCCGCGACATGTTCGATCAGGCGAAGAAGAATGCGCCTTGCATTATCTTCATCGACGAAATTGACGCCGTCGGCCGTTCGCGCGGCGCTGGTCTTGGCGGCGGCAATGATGAACGCGAGCAGACCCTGAACCAGCTGCTCGTCGAGATGGACGGTTTTGAATCCAACGAGGGGATTATCCTCATCGCGGCGACGAACCGTCCGGACGTTCTTGACCCGGCGCTTCTGCGCCCTGGCCGCTTCGACCGCCAGGTCGTCGTGCCGAACCCGGACGTTGCAGGGCGCGAAAAAATCCTCGGCGTTCACGCGAAGAAAGTGCCGCTCGCGCCTGACGTCAATCTGCGCACGATTGCACGCGGCACGCCGGGCTTTTCGGGCGCTGACCTCGCCAATATCGTCAATGAAGCCGCGCTCCTTGCGGCGCGGCGCGGCAAGCGGTTCGTGACATCGAAGGAATTCGATGACGCCAAGGACAAGGTGATGATGGGCGCCGAACGGCGTTCAATGGCGATGACTGAAGAAGAAAAAACGCTGACCGCCTATCACGAAGCTGGGCATGCCATCGTCTCGATTTCGATGCCGGGCTCTGACCCCGTCCACAAAGCCACGATCATTCCTCGCGGCCGGGCGCTGGGCCTCGTTCAATATCTGCCCGAGCGCGACCGCTACTCCTTCTCGCTCGAGCAAATGAAGGCGCGTCTTGCGAGCGCCATGGGCGGACGCGTTGCGGAAGAACTGAAATTCGGCGTCGAGAAAGTGACGTCCGGCGCATCGTCCGACATTGAATATGTGACGCGCCTCGCGCGTGCGATGGTGACGAAATACGGGCTTTCAGAAAAGCTCGGGCCGATCGCCTACGCCGAGGACGAAGGCGAGGTCTTCCTCGGCCAGTCGATCGCGCGCACAAAAGCGATTTCCTCTGAAACGGCGAAAATCATCGAGGATGAGATCAAGCGCTTCGTGACGGAAGGATATGATAAGGCGCGCCAGATCCTCACTGAACGCAATGCGGATTGGGAGCGTCTGTCGCAAGCGCTGCTTGAGTTCGAGACGCTGACAGGCGAAGAGATCGCAACGCTTCTGCGCGGCGAGAAGATCATTCGCAAAGAGCCGACCGACCTCGGCGACGCGCCGCCGCCAGCTTCGGTGCCGTCGACCAGCGCGGCGCCGCGCCCGGGTCCTGATACCGGCCTCAATCCCCGCCCCGCGGGGGCCTGAACAGACACTCCTTGTGCGGAGTTTGGCGCCGGCCCGGTCAGTCCGGGCCGGCGCTTTCATTTTGAGCGCGACGCCAAAATAGCGAGCGCCTTGCGCGAGGCGATCAAAGGCCCCCAAGAACGCTCGCCGCGCCCCCGCGGCTGCGGACGCCGCGCGCCGTTTCACGGGTTGTTACGCATAGTTTCCAGGGTGAGTCGTTACGCTTGACGGGCGCGCCTGATGCGCCGCAATAACGCCGGTCGATGCACTTAGTGCGGCGCGGGATGAAAGTCGGATTTCTCTTCAATCATGACGCTGGGCATCAGGCGTTTCACCTGTTGCCCATCATCAACGCCTATGCCGCGATGCGCCCCGATGATGATATCCGGGCCTATGTTGGCGGCGAGGCGATGCTGGAAGCCGTCAACGCCGGACTGGCGCCAGGGCGCGGGCGCGTCGAGCTTGTCGGTTTGCCTTTGCCGCCTCTCTTCGGCGCGCTGATGGGCTGTCTTGATACGGTGGCGCCAGCAAGTCGTCTCGCGCGACTGCGCCTAAACGTTGACCGCTTTCGCGATCTCGACGCGCTTGTCGCGCCGGAACGCACTTGCCTTCTCCTGAAAGATCTTGTCGGGCCTTCGTTCAAGTTCATTCATTGCCGCCACGGCGCTGGCGATCGCGAGAAAGGTTTTCATCCGGAGCTTCGGGAATTCGATCTTCTGCTGCTGCCGGGCCCCAAATTCGTCCGCCGGCTCGAAAAAGTCGGGGCGCTGCAGGCGAACGAATACGCCTTTATCGGCTATCCTAAATTTGACGCGGTGGCGCTGAAGTCCCCACCGAAGAAGTTTTTCGCCAATTCAAACCCGACCGTCATCTACAATCCGCATTTCTCGCCCGAACTGTCTTCGTGGTACCCGATGGGCGAAGCGGTGCTTGACTGGTTCGCGGCCAACCCTGACCTCAATCTCATTTTCGCGCCGCATGTCATGCTGTTCGAGCGGCGTTGGCACATTGAACTTGCGGCGATGAAAGCAGCGCTTCGAAAGCGCCTGCCCGAGCGGTTTCGTCACAAGCCGAACATCCTCATCGACGTCAATTCGACGCGGCTTTTCGACATGAGTTATACGCTTTCCGCCGATCTCTATCTCGGCGACGTCTCAAGTCAGGTGATGGAATTCATCGCGCGTCCGCGCCCTTGTGTATTTCTCAACCCAAACCGGCTCGCTTGGGCGGGCGATGAAGCGTTCGCGGCGTGGAAGGTCGGCCGCGTCGTCGAGAATGTCACCGAAATGGGAAAATCGATCCGCTGGTCGCTGCAGAACCGCGGCGCCTTTGCGCTCCAACAAAAGGCGCATTTCGCTGACACGTTCGACTTGACGGATGAGCCTTCCGCGTCGCGCGCGGCGCGGGCGATCGTCGACTTTGTGGAGCAGGGCCGGAGCTTCCGGTTGAGAAACGTTGCGCAGTGATGAAATATTTGGTGCTGATTGCGTGCGCCGCGGCCGGTTGCGCCACGGCGACGCCGGAAAAAGCGCATCCCTTGACGGCTGCCAATCCAAGCTGGGCCGAACCCTTTGCGCCCTTTGAGATCGCGGAGGGCGTCTACTATGTCGGGACAAGGGGCCTTTCCAGTTTCCTTGTCACGACGCCGGACGGCCATTTTCTGATCGACGGCGGCCTGCCGGAAAATGCGCGTCTCATCGCCGCGAGCATCAATACGCTTGGCTTCAAGATCAAAGACGTAAAATATCTTCTCAACAGCCACGCGCATGTCGATCATTCGGGCGGGCTCGCGAGATTGAAACGGCTGTCGGGCGCAACGATGGTATCAAGCGAGGGGGATCGGTCGGCGCTTGAGGGCGGGGTTTATCAGGAGCGCGTTCCCGAAAAGTGGTTCGCGGTATTCGGAACGAACGCGCAACAAAACAAAAGACTGGAGCGCGTTCTCGGCTCGGATAATTGGGAACGCGCTCTAGGGTCCGAGGATGAACCCGATTTCGCTGCGCCGCCGGTAAAAGTCGACCGGACCATCGCCGACGGTCAAGCGCTGGTGCTGGGCGGCGTGGCGCTCACGGCGCGGCTGACGCCGGGTCACACGCGCGGCTGCACCTCGTGGACGATGACGGCGGGCGGCGCTGACATCCTTTTCTTCTGCAGCGCTACCGTCGCTGCAAACCGTCTCGTCAATCCGCCGCAATATGAAGGCGTCGTCGAGGACTACCGCTCGACATTTGAAAAAGCGCGCACCTGGCGCCCGGATATCTTGCTTGCCAATCACCCGGAATTTTTCGACATGGAAGCGCGCGTGGCGCGCCGGAAGACTGGCGATGAAAACGCATTCGTCGACCATGAAGCGTTTCCCGTCCTGATGGAAAAACTTGAAGTGGCCTTCGAAAAAGCCCTCGCTCGGCAGACTGCGGACGCCGTCCAGCCATGAAGGGAAGGCGCCCACCGCTCTTAATGGGCGTTGTCAACGTCACGCCGGATTCCTTTTCCGACGGCGGCGCGTTTCTCGATCCGGCTCATGCGATCGATCATGCGCTAAAGCTGGTCGATGACGGCGCGGCGATCGTCGACATCGGCGGGGAATCGACGCGGCCCGGCAGCGATACGGTCGATGAAACGACCGAATTGTCGCGCGTCATGCCGGTCATTCGAGGGCTGTCGGCTCAAACGGCGGCCGCGATCTCAATCGATACGCGCAAGCCGGCAGTCGCCCGCGCGGCGATCGACGCTGGCGCTTCGATCTGGAATGATGTCTCGGCCTTAACGTATGAGCCCGAAAGTCTGTCGGTCGCGGCGGCGCTTTCCTGCCGGATCGTCCTCATGCACGCGCAAGGCGATCCGAAGACGATGCAGGAGAACCCGCGCTATGGCGATGTCGTCGTGGAGGTGCGGGATTTTCTTTCGGCTCGCCTTTCCGCGTGCGAGGCGGCGGGCGTCGCGCGCGAACGGTTAATCCTTGATCCCGGCATCGGGTTCGGCAAGACGTTGGAGCATAATCTTCACCTGATCAGCGGGCTTTCCGCCTTCGCCGCGTTGGGACGGCCGGTCCTTCTTGGGGCCTCGCGCAAGCGGTTCATCGCCGCGTTGGACCGGGCGAGCGCCGCGCCGGAGCGGCTCGGTGGCTCGATCGCGGCCGCACTCGCAGGGGCAGCGCGGGGCGCAGCGATCCTGCGCGTCCATGATGTCGCCGCGACCCGCCAGGCGTTAAACGTCCATCTCGCCTTGGAAAACGAGGCCGTGAGGCGTTAAGGCATTATCTGCCCCGGGCTGCTATAGGGGAGGCCAAGGGAGAGCATGAGTATGCGCGGAGATGAGGGCGACGGCCCGGCCCCGACGGTGAAAGACGTGGCCGATCGACAAATTTTCGGCACTGACGGCGTGCGCGGCCTCGCGAATGCCGGTCCGATGGCGCCGGAGTCGATTTTGCGGCTCGGCATGGCGGTTGGGCGCTATTTCAGGAACGGCGACCATCGCCACCGTGTCGTCATCGGGAAGGACACGCGGCTTTCCGGTTACATGATCGAACCAGCGCTGACGGCGGGCTTTGCAGCGTCCGGCATTGATGTCTTCCTGCTGGGGCCGTTGCCGACGCCCGCGATGGCGATGTTGACGCGCTCGCTGCGCGCCGACCTCGGGGTCATGATCTCCGCTTCGCATAATCCGTATCATGACAATGGCGTCAAATTTTTCGGGCCAGACGGCTACAAGCTCTCCGACAGCGCTGAACTCGACATTGAGCAGCTGATGGCGGAAGGCGCTGCCGAAGCCCTTGCCGCGCCGGCCGACCTCGGGCGCGTGAAGCGCATTGACGACGCTGGCGCGCGCTACATCGAATTCGCGAAGAACGCTTTCCCGCGGGGGATGTCGCTTGAAGGCTTGCGCGTCGTCATCGATTGCGCAAACGGCGCGGCCTATAAAGTGGCGCCGGAAGTGTTGTGGGAGCTCGGCGCTGACGTCAGGAAAATCGGCGTCGAACCGAACGGCTTCAATATCAATCAGGATTGCGGCTCGACCTCGCCGAAGGCGCTCCAGAAAGCCGTACTCGACTATCGCGCCGATCTCGGCATCGCGCTTGATGGCGACGCGGACCGCGTCGTGCTTATCGACGAGAAGGGCAGGGAAATCCAGGGCGATCAGCTTCTCGCGTTGATCGCGCGCTTCCTTCAATCGCGCGGCAAGCTGACGGGCGGGGCGGTCGTCTCAACGGTGATGGCGAATTTCGGGCTCGAGAAATATCTGGGCGGCCTCGGCCTGAAGCTCGAACGCACCAAAGTCGGCGACCGTTATGTCGTTGAGACAATGCGCGCCAAAGGCGCCAATGTCGGCGGCGAACCCTCGGGCCATGTCATCCTCAGTGATTATTCGACGACGGGAGACGGGCTCGTCACCGCGTTGCAGGCGCTCGCTGTCATCGCCGGCGAGAAAGTGACGGCGAGCGAGGCGTTCACCGTATTCCCGATGACGCCGCAACGTCAGAAAAACGTCCGCATAAGAAGCGGCGAACCGCTCGCCGACGCCAACGTCAAGGCGGCGATCGCAAAGGCAGAAGCAAGCCTCGGCGCTTCAGGCCGCGTCGTCGTCCGGAAGTCCGGAACCGAGCCCCTCATTCGCGTGATGGCGGAGGGCGAGGACGCCAGAATGATCGCGTCTGTCGTCGACGCCGTGTGCGCCGCGATCGAGAGCGCGGCGCGGTAGCTTCCTGCCGTGAGGCGGCTCCCTCCCTGCAGAGGGGATGGAGGAACGTCCTTACTCCTCCGGCGCCGCGTCCTTCGGGACCTCGAAGATCTGTCCCGGATAGATGAGATCAGGATCGCGGATCTGGTCGGCGTTCGCTTCGTAAATGACTGTGTACTGAACGCCGCGCCCATAGACGCGGCGCGCGATGCGCCAGAGGCTGTTGCCCGGCTGAACGATCACCTTGCCGTCCTTGAGTTGCACGTCGTCAAGGCTCGCCCGTTCGAACGGCAGCTCGATCGCATAAGTCGGCTTGCCGTTTTCATCGAGCTGGATGACTTGAAGCGAGTAGACGCCGGGCGGCATTGATGCGACGAGGCGCCATTGACCGTCTTCGCCCGCTGCGGTCTGGCCGACGAACTGGCCATTGGCGAAAATCTGGACGACGCGGCCCGGCTCGGCCTTCCCGGCGAAAATCACCGCACCGGAATCGTCATAGTCGATCGTGTCGAGCGACAAGGGTCCAAGACCGACGCCATCCTCGCGCGGCTCCTGCAAGACGACGGTTGCGCCGCCTGGCGTCGTCTTCAGCACAAGCGGCCGGTCGCCGTCGCGCTCCGGCACATAGATAACGATGGTCTGATCCGACCTGACGACCGCGCCATCTGTCGTTTTCATCTCAAGCGACAGCTCGACAGCGCCGGCGTCGAGCGGTGTTTGCGTCGTCATCACCCACGACCCGTCGGCGCCGGCTGTCGCGGTCGCAAGCGCCTCGTCGTTGGCGTAGACCGTGACGGTGGCGCCAGGGCTTGCGCGTCCGGCGATCACCGCATCGCCGGAGCGATCGACGCGCACGATGTCAAAGCTTGGCAGCGACGGTGCAATTTCCTCTTTCGGCTCAGCCGGGCTTTGCTGCGCCGTCTTTTCGGCGCCCTGGGGCGCGGGCTCGACGAGGTTGAAGCGCTCGGCAGCCTTCCAGGCGATGAAGCCGAGGATGACCAGAAGAAAGAAGATAATGACGACGCGCATCGGCGGCGGCCTCCTTCGCGAGCCAAGTCCGCCTCTCTTGACGGCGGGCCTTTACTTTACCAAGAGGGATTTCGGCCTACAATGCCGCGCAGAACAACATCCGGCCATAAGCTCATGAAATCCTTATGCGTTTATTGCGGCTCGCGGGCCGGCAATGACCCCGACTTCCTCAAAGCGGCGCAGTTCATCGGCCGTGAAGCGGCAAGGCGCGATTGGCGCATCGTCTATGGCGGCGGCAAGCTCGGCCTGATGGGCGCGACCGCCGGAGCCGCGCGCGACGCCGGCGGCAAGGTTTTCGGCATCATCCCGGATTTTCTCGTCGATCTCGAAGGCGTCCTTGAGGGCGTCGACCATGTCATTGTCAAAACCATGCACGAACGAAAAATCCGCATGTTCGATGATGCCGACGCTGTGCTGACGCTGCCGGGCGGTATCGGCACGCTCGAGGAGGTGATCGAGGTTTTGTCGTGGGCGCGTCTGGCGCTGCACAGGAAACCGATCATCGTTTTAAACATCAACGGCTTCTGGGAGCCGCTCAAGACCTTGCTGACGCATATCGTCGTCGAGGGTCTTGCAGCGCCCGAGCTTCTTGGCGATCTCGTCTTCGTCGATCGCCCCGAAGACGTCTTCCCCGCTCTCAACAAGCGCACGCTTGAAGTGGTCATCTAAGGCAAGGTGCGCGCTCGGCGCTTCAGGCGCGCTCGCCCTTGAGACGCCGGCGGGCCCGGTCTGCGCCGATCAGCGGGAAAATCGCCGCCATTTCCGGGCCCTTCTCGCGGCCCGTCAGCGCGAGCCGCAAGGGATGGAACAGCGCCTTGCCCTTCGCGCCGGTCTTTTCTTTCACCGCATTGGTGAAGGCGCTCCAGCTTTGTTCCGTCAGCGGAGCATCAGGCACGAGGCTGGCGGCGGCGCCGCAGAAGGCGGCGTCTTCAATGACGGGATCGATGGCGCCCTCGATGACGTCCTTCCACTCGGCGGCGTCGGCGAGTTTCACGGCGTTGCCGCGCACCGCGTTCCACACCGCCGCCGAAACCCCGAGCGCGCAAAGCCGGCCTTTCAAGGCTTCAAACGGCGTGTCGTGGAGGATCTTGGCGTTGAGCTGGAGGAGCTCGGCTTCATCGAAGCGCGCAGGCGCGCGGCCGATTTTGTCGAAATCAAACGATCGCGCCAGCGCCAAAATGTCCGGCTGCGGCAGCACAGGCTCGGCGGTGCCAAGCTTGGCGAGGAGGCTCGTGATCGCCGCAGGCTCCAGACCGTCCTTGCGCATTTCCTCGATGGAAAGCGAGCCGAGCCGCTTCGATAGTCCTTGCCCGTCGGCGCCGATAAGGAGCGAATGATGCGCGAAGGCGGGAACGACCCCCTTGCCGCGCACCTCGACAATCGCCCTCATGATCTCGATCTGCACGCCGGCGTTGGTGACGTGATCCTCGCCGCGGATGACATGCGTGATGGCGGCGTCAACGTCGTCGATGCAGGAGGGCAAGGTGTAAAGATACATCCCGTCTTCGCGAATCAGCACGGGGTCGGAGACGCTCGCCGTCTCGACGATCGTCTCCCCACGGATCAGATCGTTCCAGCGCACAGTGTCGCCCGATAATTTGAACCGCCAGTGAGGGGCGCGGCCCTCCGCCTCGATCGCCTTTTTTTGCGCGTCGGTCAGGGCGAGCGCGGCGCGGTCGTAAACAGGCGGCGCCCCGCGCAGGCGTTGCAGATTGCGCTTGCGGTCAAGCTCTTCCGCGGTCTCGTAGCAGGGATAGAGCAGGCCCTTGGCGCGCAACGCATCGGAAACGACATCATAGTCGCCGAAACGCTCCGACTGCTTGAAAGTCTTGTCCCAGGTAAGGCCCAGCCATGTCAGGTCCGCGCGAATGCCGTCCTCAAAGGCGGCGGTCGAGCGCTCCTTGTCGGTGTCGTCGATCCGGAGGATGAACGTCCCGTCCTGCGAACGCGCAAAAAGCCAGTTCCAGAGCGCAGCGCGCACATTCCCGACATGCAGTTTGCCAGTTGGCGAGGGAGCAAAACGGACGGTGACGGACATGGGGCGAAAAGCCTGAACTCGAGTAAGATTGCGCGGGCGTACGCGTTCCCGCTTAGGGCGTCAAACGCAAGGCTAACCCCGGTCCCGCCAGCCATTCGTGATCGGATACCGCCGGTCCCGCCCGAAATTGACCTTGGTCACCTTTGGGCCCGGCGGCGCCTGGCGGCGTTTGTATTCGGCGACGTAGAGGAGATGCTCGACGCGTTTGACCGTCGCTTCGTCAAAGCCTTCAGCGACAATATCGCGGACCGCCATTTCGCGTTCGACAAGGCGCTCGAGGATCGCGTCGAGCGTCTCGTAGGGGGGTAATGAGTCCTGATCGGTCTGACCTTCGCGCAGTTCCGCCGACGGCGCCTTGGTGATGATCCGTTCCGGGATCACTTCGCCCTTCGGGCCTTTGAGGTCGTCCGCATGGTTCGCGTTGCGCCAGCGGCAGAGGCGCCAGACCTCCGTCTTGTAAAGATCCTTGAGCGGATTATAGCCGCCGTTCATGTCGCCATAGAGCGTTGCATAGCCGACCGACATTTCCGACTTGTTCCCCGTCGTCAGCACCATCGCGCCGAACTTGTTCGAGAGCGCCATCAGGATCAGCCCGCGGATGCGCGACTGTATGTTTTCTTCCGTCACGTCGGGCGCGCGCCCCTCGAAGGCGGGTGCGAGCATCGCGCCGAAGGCGAGGGCGGCGGGTTCGATCCCGATCGTCTCATAGGAAACGCCGAGCGCCTTGGCGCAGGCGGCTGCGTCGTCGAGCGAGGCTTGCCCCGTGTAGCGCGACGGCATCATCACGCAGCGGACGCGCGCCGGCCCCAAGGCATCGACCGCCATCGCAGCGGTAAGCGCTGAATCGACCCCGCCTGAGAGCCCGATGACGACGCCCGGGAAACGGTTCTTCTCGACATAGTCGCGCACGCCCATGACGACAGCGCGATAAATCATCGCCTGATCGCGCGCCCATGCCGCTTCCGGCCCCGCGACGCACGCCCAGCCATTGCCACGGTTTTCCCAGTCGGTGAGGAAAACACCGCTCGCGAATTGCGGCGCGCGGAACCGAATGGCGCCGCCGGCGTCCATCACGAAGCTCGCGCCCTCGAAGACGACCTCGTCTTGCCCCGCGAGCTGGTTGACGAACATCAGCGGAAGGCCCGTCGCTTCGACCCGCGCGCGCGCTGCTACCTCGCGTTCATCAACGGAAGAGACCCGGAAGGGCGAGCCATGCGGCACGATGAAGAAATCAGCGCCCGCGCGCGCCAGCGCCTCGCCGGCGCCGGGAAGCCACATATCCTCGCAGATCATCAGGCCGAGGCTGACGCCGCGAAAGGGCGTCGGTTCGGGATAATCCGGGCCCGGCGTAAAGCGCCGCGGTTCGTCGAAGACGCCATAATTCGGCAGGCGCACCTTGCGGCGGACAGCCTTGATCTCGCCGCCGTCGAGAAGAAGCGCAGCATTGTAAAGCGCCTCGCCTTCCTTCCAGGGCGCCCCGACGATCATCGCCGGCCCGCCATCCGCGGTCGCGTGCGCGAGCGCATCAACAGCGGCGCGGCAATCGCGCTGGAACGCCGCGCGCGACACGAGGTCTTCAGGCGGATAGCCGCAGATGACGAGCTCGCAGAAAACGGCGAGATCGGCGCTGAGCCCCCCTGCTTCCTCTCGTGCGGCAAGGATCTTCGCCTTGTTGCCGGCGATATCGCCGACGACGGGGTCAATTTGGCAAAGGGCGATCTTGAGGCGCTGGGACATAGCTGGAGTTTAGAATGCGGCGCGCCCGGTTGAAACGGCAATCGGGGAAGGAAGTCACCCTTCCAGCCCCTGTTTGCCGAAAACCTTCTACTGCGCCCCGCGATAGGCGTGCGGCAGATCCCCGCGCGACAGGTCGCGATAGCGGTCGCGCAATTGCGTCTGGCGCGTGACGAGCGATGTCGCGCGCCCGTCAATGTAAACCGCAACGGGGCGCGAGAAGGTCTCAAGCGGATCGCCGTCCCAGACAACGAGGTCGGCGGCCTTGCCGATGTCAACGCTGCCATACCGATCGGCGAGGCCGTACATGCGCGCAGGGTTGATCGTCAGCGCGGCAAGCGCGGCGGCGTAGGGCAGACCGTTGGCGACGGCGTTTCCGGCGAGTTGTGGGAGAAGGCGCAGATTATGCGTGCCTGACGGCGGGTCGTAGAAACCGATGATCACGCCGGCGGCGTTCAATCGCGCGGCGTTCGCCTGTGTCGCGGCGAGATCTTCAAACTGCGACGGCAGATTGCGCAAGGGATTCAAGATGACGGGGATCTCAGCCGCGGCGAGCTCGCGCGCGACCAGATGCGCCTCGGAACCGCCGAGCACGATGAGGTTGAGCCCATACTGCGCCTTCAGTTTGATCAGGGTGCGCAGGTCCATGGCGCCGTTCGCCGCAACAACGATCGGCTGTTGGCCGCGCGCGGCTGGCGCGAGCGCTTCGAGGTCGTTCAGCGAAAGCCCCGTCATGCGCGGGCGCAGCGCATAGCCGCCGGGATTGGCGGCATAGGCGCGCGCTTCCTCGATTGCGTCGCGGAACGCGGCGACAGCGCCGAGGCGCGTGTCGCCGTTGCGGGCAGCGCCCGCATAGCCCATCGCCGCCGATTGCAGGACGCCGGCGCGGTTGACCGAATTGACGCGGCCCGAGAGATCGACGATCGCGCCGAGCCCGCCGAACATTTTGGACCCCGGCTCCGGCGCGGAGACGGCGCGCGTGACGCCGCCGGCGCGGTTGATCGCGATCAGCGTCGAGGCGGGATTGAATGCGTCGGCCGCGTCGAGCGCGGCGCTGTGCGGGTAGCCGTCTTCTGGCGAAGCGTCATTCGCCTCGGCGTCAAGGCCGATTTCGACAAGGCCCAATTGCGACCATGGCGCAAAGAGGCCCGGCGTGACGATCCGGCCCTTCGCATCGACGGTGCGCGCGCCCGCCGGAACCGCAAGGTCCTGCCCGACGGCGGTGACGACGCCGCCGCTCATGACGACGTCGGCGTTCTCGATGAGGCCGCCGTCAACGCCCGTCATCGTGTAGAGCCGAGCGTTCTGGAGGATGACGGTTCCGGCCGCGGGCGCCGGAACTTGCGCAAGCGCCGCCGTCGCCGCGAAAGACGCCGTCAGTGTAAGGATGATCGCTCTCATTGTCCTGCCCCGCCGGTGAAGCCCTGTCCTGATTGACCAATTTCAAAGTCCATGCGCGGCGAGCGTTTGGGATCGTCGCGATCGAACATCAGCGCCCCATCGATGAAGACTTTCTCGGCCTGCGCGTAGACAGAAAAGGGATTGGCCGACCACAGGACGACGTCCGCCATTTTGCCGGCCTCTAACGAGCCCGTCTTGTCGCCGATCCCCATCGCCCTGGCCGGGTTCGACGTGATCCAGCCGATTGCTTTCTCGGGCGTGATGTTGAGCCCGATGCGATTGCCGTCAGCCATCGCCTTGGAGGCTTCCTGATTGAGGCGCTGGATGCCGGTTTCATCGTCCGAGTGGATGATCGTGCAGCCGTTCGGTTGCGCATCGATAAAGGCGGCGTTTTCACGGATAGTGTCGTAGGCCTCTAGCTTGAAGCCCCACCAGTCGGCCCAGACGGCGGCGCAGATGCCGTTTTCGGCGAGAAGGTCGGCGACCTTGTAGGCCTCAACAGCGTGATGGAACGTCGTCACCTTGTAGCCGAATTCCTTCGCCATATCGATGACGAGCGCCATTTCGTCGCCGCGATAGCAATGCATGTTGACGACGATGTCGCCGTTCAAGGCGAGCGCCAGGGTCTCAAGTTTCAGATCGCGCGCCGGCGCTTCTGGCTCTTTCGCCTCATCGGCGCCCGCGGCGGGCTTGTCCTTCTTGGTGTCGAACGCGTCTTTCTCGTCCCAGTATTTTTCCCACTTCTTCTTGTAGTCGGCGGCTTCGATCCAGGCGGCGCGATAGCCGGCGAAATTGCCCATGCGCGTCGAGGGTCCGCTCTTGTCGCCATAAACGCGCTTCGGATTTTCGCCGCAGGCCATTTTGAGGCCGTAGGGCGCGCCGGGAAATTTCATCCCTTGCACCGTGCGCGAGGGCACGTTTTTCAGGATCGCTGAGCGCCCGCCAAAAAGGTTCGCGGAACCGGGAAGGACTTGCAGCGAGGTGATCCCGCCGGCGAGGGCGCGTGTGAAGCCGGCGTCCTGCGGCCAGACCGAGTGCTCGGCCCAGACTTGCGCCGTGTTGGGCGCGGTCGCCTCATTCCCGTCGGAGGTCGATTGCGTCGAGGGCGAGGGGTAGTCGCCAAGATGGGAGTGAATGTCGATGACGCCGGGCGTGACGAACTTCCCCTTCGCGTCGATGACCGTGGCGCCGTCGGGCGCGGCCACATCGGCGCCGCCGACGGCGGAAATCTTTCCGTCGGCAAGAACGATGACGCCATTGTCGATCTTCGTGCCGGCGCCGGTGAGGATCGTCGCCCCGCGGATGACGGTGACGCCCGACGCATAGGGCGCATAAGTGGACGGAAAGGGATCGGCGGCCCAGCGGCCTGGCTTGGCTGCCGTTTCCGGCGCGCCGGGCGCGGCAGTCCCTACGGCTTGCGGCGCGCAGGCCGCGACCCCCGCGAGGGCGGCGAGCGCCGCTGCCCGCATCATCAACGTCAATCGCATGTGGACATCATCCCTTGCTGTCACGAATCGGTCGCAACCCTAGAGCAAATTCGCTGCGGATAAAGGAGGGCGCGGCGAGCCGAATGCGCTATTCTTCGCGCCGAAAACAAGGGGACAGGCCATGACCACACTGACACGGCGCGCCGCGCTCGGCGCGCTCGGGGCGAGCGCTGCGGCGTGCGCCAAACCCGCCGTCACATCACCGTTCGATGCGGTGGGCGCGCAGGCGGGCGGCGCCTTTGCGCACGGGGTTGCGAGCGGGGATCCCGATCACCGCAGCGTCGTTCTCTGGTCGCGCCTGACAACCCCGACGCCGGACCCCGTCGCCGTCACATGGGAGGTTGCGGAGACCGAGACGTTTTCGCGCCTCAGCGCATCGGGCGAGATGGTCGCCGCGCCGGAAAACGATTTCACGCTGAAGGCCGTCGCGGCGGGGCTGAAGCCCGGGCGGCGCTATTTCTACCGCTTCCGCGCCGGGGATAGCGTTTCGCCGATCGGGCGTACACGGACGGCGCCCGAGGGGCGCCTTGAGGCGGCGCGCTTTGCTGTCGTCTCCTGCTCGAACTATCCCTTCGGTTATTTCAACGTCTATGACCGTATCGCGCGAGAGGAGGAGATCGACGCTGTCCTCCATCTCGGCGATTACATCTACGAATACGGGACCGACAGCTATGGCGGCGAAGCCGGCAAGGCGCTCGGCCGCAATCATGAACCCGCGACCGAGATATTGACGCTCGCCGATTACCGCCGGCGCCATGCCCAATACAAAGCCGATCCAGGCGCGCAAGCGATGCATGCCGCGCATCCATTGATCGCCATCTGGGACGATCACGAGACTGCGAATAATTCATGGAAGGACGGCGCGCAAAACCATGATCCGCAGACGGAGGGTTCGTGGGATCAACGCCGCCGCGCCGCGTTGCAGGCATATTATGAGTGGATGCCGGTGAGGGATCCGGCGCCGGGGCGCTCGCGCGAAGCGCTGTTCCGCGCCTGGAACTGGGGCGATCTTCTGACGCTTGTCAGCCTGGAGACGCGACTGATGGCGCGCGCGGCGCAGGTCGAATACAGCGATATCGTCCCTACACTGACGAGCCCCGAAGCGGTCCGGAAATTCCGGGATGAAACCCTGTGGGGCGACGATCGCGACATGCTCGGCGACGTGCAACTTGAGCACATCGCGAAGGCGATGGGGCGCTCGGCCGAACGCGGCGAGCCATGGCGCCTTATCGCCAACCAGATCATCATGGCCAAGGTGACGGCCCCGAACCTTGCGCCGCACGTCACCGAAGACGACATCATCGCTCTTGAAAAGGAATGGGATCAGGCGCGCGCGTTCATCCAGTTCTCGACGCTCGGCTTGCCGACCAATCTCGACGCCTGGGACGGCTATCCGGCCGCGCGCGAGCG
Organism: Parvularculaceae bacterium; assembly: GCA_034522715.1. Taxonomy (GTDB): domain Bacteria; phylum Pseudomonadota; class Alphaproteobacteria; order Caulobacterales; family Parvularculaceae; genus Amphiplicatus. The sequence goes on from JAXHLA010000001.1 coordinate 98,880, forward strand.
GCTCTACCGCGCGTTGCGTGAAGCGAAGGCCGAGGGCGTCATCGTCGTCACCGGCGACACGCATACCTGGTGGGCGAACGATCTGAAGGCGCGCGACGGGTCGCATGTCGGCGTCGAACTCGGCGTCCATTCGGTGACGTCGCCTTCGCCCTACCGGAAATCTTTTCTCGGCGGCAAAGGCGCCGAATACGCGCTTCTCACCAGTCAGGAAAACAAGGACGTGCGGTATCTCTCGGGCGAAGACCATGGCTACATTGATCTGACGCTGACGCGCGAAGCGGCGACCGCGCGGTTCATCGCGGTCGATACGATTGAGGCGCCCGCCTATAACGCCTTTGAGAAAGCCGCGTTCACGATCCGCAAGTCAAATGGCGCGGCGCAGTTCGTCGACGTGAACGGGTTGTCGATCGAGGAGCGGGCGTTGTTTTGACGCTTTCGCGATCATCCTTAGAGACCCGCGTGAAGACGCGTGCTCCTCAGTGATGAAAGGATCCTCGACTTTATCCTGAGGAGCCGAAGCGCAGCGGAGGCGTCACGAAGGATAGGGCGCCGGCTGGGGGTCGATGGGGCTAGCATTTCGCCCTCCTTGCATTCGCGGCAAAGGCGTTCAGAAAGGCGGTATGACCAAAACTGACCTCGTCGCTTTTGCCCGCCGCCTGCCGAAGGCGGAGTTGCACCTTCATATTGAGGGCAGTCTTGAGCCCGAAATGCTGGTTGCGCTGGCGAAGCGGAACAGCATCGCCATTCCCTTCCGTTCCGTCGAAGAGGTGCGTGCGGCTTATGAATTCTCAAACCTCCAGGATTTTCTCGACATCTACTACGAGGGCATGAATGTTCTGCGTACGGAAGAAGATTTCTTCGATCTTACGATGGCCTATTTGAACCGCGTGCGCGCGGACAATGTGCGCCACGCCGAGATTTTCTTCGATCCGCAAGGGCACACGGCGCGCGGGCTTCCCTTCGATGTCGCCATCAGCGGGATCATGACGGCGCTCTCGATGAGCCGCGCGCAATTCGGCATGACGTCGAAATTGATCCTCTGTTTCCTGCGGCACCTCAGCGAGGAAGACGCGTTCGCGTGTCTCAAACAGGCCGAACCCTGGCTCGACCGCATCGCCGGTGTCGGGCTTGATTCCTCCGAAACCGGCCACCCGCCGTCGAAATTCGAGCGCGTGTTTACGGCGGCGCGCGAGCGGGGCCTCAAGCTTGTCGCGCATGCGGGCGAGGAAGGGCCGCCGGACTATGTGCGCGAAGCGCTCGATCTCCTGAAAATCGACCGCCTCGACCATGGCAATCGCAGCCTCGAAGATGACGCGCTCGTGGAGCGCCTCGCCGCGTCGGGAATGACTCTCACCGTGTGTCCGCTATCGAATCTGAAACTCTGCGTCGTCAAGGACATGCGCGCCCATCCCTTGAAGCGGATGCTTCAGGCCGGGCTGAACGCGACGGTCAATTCCGACGACCCTGCCTATTTCGGCGGCTACGTCATGGCGAACTTCGCCGCCGTCATCGAAGCGCTTGATCTTGAACGGGAAGAGGTGCGCACGCTCGCAAAGAATTCCTTTGCAGGGTCGTTTCTCGATGAAGGCCAGAAACGCGCGCATCTGGCGGCGATCGACAAGGTGATGTGATCGCCTGTTGCGCTGCCGTTTCGCGGCAGGCCGGTTCTCAAGCTGACCGGCAGGGTACGGATTCAATCCCTGCACGAATTAACCATAGTCGATTCCCGTTATTGATTGTTTGACTCTGAATGCGTTCAGCCCCAGTATCGCGGGTGTTGAAGCGCCGCGCGGCTCCCGCCGCCGGCGCTAATTTCGTTTCTGGGTTTGAAAAGTCTGGTTGATCGCGTGGGTTCGGCGGCTCTTGTCGCTGGCTGGGCGAGGTGAAGCACCCCCCGGGGCCGAAAGGCCGCCTGACGGGAGCGGGGACGCGCGCCTCATCCTTCGTGACGCGCGGCCGAAGGGCCGCGCTCCTCAGGATGAAGACGAGGGGCTCCTTCATCCTGAGGAGCGGCCTCCTTCAGGCCGCGTCACGAAGGATGCGGTTGCCGAACGCCAAGAGGCGAGAAGGGAGAACCACCCCAAAATCTTCCTACAATTTCCTCCGCAGTCTACGGAGATTTCGGCTGAACCCCGCGCGGCAAGGCCGATCCGTGCCCAAGGCCCGCACGGAAAAAAGGAAGACTTTCCAATCGCGCGCCGCGAGAATTCTCGCCGGTCTTCACGCTAGAATGTCGAGCGAGTTGGCGGCGCGCTAGTCGTTATGGATGCGCGTGATCTTCGAGCCTTCGAGGGCGAGGTTATACATGAGGCCCTTGCCGTCGAAGATGAAGGCGACGATCGGTTGATTGATTTCCTTGGTGTCGATCTGCGCGCCGGCGTCGAGCGTCACCACCGTGACTGAGGCGTCAACGCCAATCTCCCAGCCCTGGCTTGAGCGGAATTTTTCAAGCGCCTGCGGGTCGAGGAACACGATGATCTGGCGGCGGGCTTGCGCGCCGAGTTGAAAGCCGATCGACGCCGCGCCCGAGGAATAATAGGCGACGGTTCTGCCGCCGATCCGCAGCGCGCCCTCGCCATATTCCCCGCCGATGCCGATGCCGGCCTTCTTGATCGACGGAAAAACGAGCACGCCGGCAGCGCGGGAAAGAACGGCGTCGGCGCCGCCGATCTGGTCGCGGAACTCAGCGAGGGCTTTGTCCGTGCGGCGGTCGATCTTGGACTTCGACGCGGCGTCCGCCGCGCCGGTAAGGGCCAAGAAAGCGGCGGCAAGCGCCAGAAGAAATCGGTTGAAGGTAAGCGTCATCGACAAGCCTCCGGTCACTGGTCTTGCTACAACACGCGAAGTGGGCTGAAACGGGGCTCGTCGGCAAGCGCTCACGCAAACGTTACCTGGGCGTCGCCCGGGCCAGCGCCTGGCGGAAGGCATCGAGCCGCGGGGCAAAGCGCTGCTTCGTCGCCGCCAGCGTCTCGGCGGTCGCCTTTTCCGGCGCGCCGGCGTCGAAGGGCGGGGCAGGATCGTATTCGAGCGAGAGCTGGATGGCGCGGGCGACCGCCTCCCCGGCGATCTCAGCTGCAAGGGTCAAGGCGAAATCGATGCCCGCCGTGACGCCGCCGCCGGTGAAGACATTTCCGTCGCGGACGACGCGGGCTTTTACCGGGATCGCCCCGACGAGGGCCAGATCCTCTCGATAGGCCCAGTGGGTCGTCGCTCGCCTGCCCTTGAGAAGGCCTGCCGCACCGAGAATGAAGGCGCCGGTGCACACGCTGGTCACATAAGTCGCCCGCGCGCTTTCGCGGCTGACAAAGCTCATCAGCGCGGGGTCGTTCATCGCGTCGTCGACGCCGAAGCCGCCGGGAATGACAAGAACGTCCGCAGGCGGACAATCGGCAAAGGTCGTCGTCGGGTTAAGCGTCAGCGTCGCGTCGGTCGCAACCGGCGCCATCGTGGAAGCGGCGATATGGATCTTCGCGCTTGGCAAGCGCGACAGAACTTGAAGCGGCCCGGTGAAATCGAGCTGCGTGACGTTCGGGAACAGGACGAAGACGATATTCATGAGCCCCATCCGGCGACAATCTCCATCACATCATGCGGATCGCGGCCCGACTTGTCGATCCAGTTTTGCGATGGACCCTTCCAGCGCGATTGCGCCCAGTCGACCGCGCCGCTCTTCCGGAACGCAACGCCCTCCTTTTTCAGGCGCTGGCGCTGTTCCTCCGCCCCCGAATGATCGGCCGTCGCGCCTGACGCGGTGACAAGGCGATACCACGGCAAATCCTTCGGGGCGGAGTGCAGCGCTCGCGCCGTCTGGCGCGGCCCGGCGCCGGGAACAAGGCTCGCGATGATGCCATAGCACGCGACTTGCCCCTCGGGCACGTCGAAGATCAGAACGTGAAAGGCGGCGGCGGCCGTCGTCACGCCACCTCGAACAATCCCGCCGCGCCCATGCCGCCGCCGACGCACATGGTGCAAACGACGTATTTCGCCTTGCGGCGTTTGCCTTCGATGAGCGCGTGGCCGACCATGCGCGCGCCGGACATGCCGTAGGGGTGGCCGACCGCGATGGCGCCGCCATTCACGTTCAAGAGCTCATTCGGAATGCCGAGCTTGTCGCGGCAGTAAAGCACCTGCACGGCGAAGGCCTCGTTCAACTCCCAAAGGCCGATGTCATCCATCCGCAAGCTGAACTTCTGGAGCAGTTTTGGCACGGCGTAGACGGGCCCGATGCCCATTTCATCGGGATGCGTGCCAGCGACCGCCATGCCGCGATAGATCCCGAGCGGGGAAAGCCCGCGGCGCGAGGCTTCTTTCGCCTCCATGACGACGGCGGCGGAAGCGCCGTCCGACAATTGCGAGGCGTTGCCGGCGGTGATGAATTTTCCTTCTGTCACCTTCTGGCCGCCCTTGAAGACAGGCTTTAATCCCTTGAGCCCTTCAAGCGTCGTCTCCGGGCGGTTGCCTTCGTCCTTCTCGATCGTGACTTTGTGTTCACCCGTTGCGCCTGTCGCCTTGTCGGTCATCACCATGACGGAGGGGAGGGGAACGATCTCGTCGTTGAACTTGCCGGCGACTTGCGCCGCGTGCGTGCGCTGTTGCGATTGCAGTGAGTATTCGTCCTGCGCGTCGCGAGAAACTTTGTACCGCTCACTGACGATCTCTGCTGTCTCGATCATCTGCATGTAGGTTTCAGGAAGGTTGGCAAGCAGCCATTTATCGGGCCGGACAAACATGTCGCCAGTCTGGTTCGTCGAGATCGATTCAACGCCGCCGCCGATCGCGACCTGCATATTGTCGACGATCACCTGTTTGGCCGCTGTCGCAATCGCCATCATGCCGCTCGCGCATTGCCGGTCGAGGCTCATGCCTGAAACGCCGATCGGGAACCCGGCGCGCAAGGCCGCCTGCCGCGCGACATTCTGGAAGGCCGTTCCCTGTTGCAGGGCGCAGCCCATGACGACGTCTTCGACGTCTGCAGCGTCTACCTTCGCGCGGAGCGCCGCGTGCTTGATGGCGTGGCCGCCAAGCTCCTGCGCGCTCGTCGCGTTGAAGGCGCCGCGATAGGCCTTTCCGATCGGCGTGCGAGCGGTTGAAACAATGACGGCTTCGCGCATGGTTGTTCCTTTACTTGTTCGCGTAGGCTTGCGCCTTCGCCATGAAGTTCATGTTCGGCCCGGCGCTGGTGTCGTAATAGCGGACCGTCGACGGGTCGGAAATCTTGTCCCAGAGGGCCGCGATAGTCTCCGGCGTTTGCTCCGCAGGCGGAAGATAAACGCCCTCGGTCTCGGCGACATAGGCGCGCGCATAGCCGCCGGCGGCGCAAGAGAGGATCGCGCGGCTGGGGGCGTCGTCGCTGACGAGATAGAGGAGGCCCGCGGTGATCGCCTCCGGCGTCATTTGCGCGAGAAGGTTTTCCGGAATGCCGATATCCTCCGTCATGCGCGTTCGCGCCGACGGCGAAAGTAAATTGACGCGGATATCGTACTTGCCGCCCTCAAGATGCAGTGCATTCATAAAGCCGATCATGCCAGCCTTCGCGGCGCCGTAATTCGCCTGTCCGAAAATGCCGTAGAGCCCTGAGGGCGAGGACGTGCAGACGATGCGGCCGTAATTCTGCTGGCGCATGATCTCCCACACGGCCTTTGTGCAGGTCGCCGTGCCGACAAGATGCACATCGATGACGGCGCGGAAATCCGCCATCTCCATCTTCGCGAAGGTCTTGTCGCGAAGGATGCCGGCGTTGTTGACGAGGATATCGACGCGGCCCCATTTCTTCATCGCCGCATCGACCATCGAGGCGATTTCGCGCTCGTTCGTTACGTTGGCGCCGTCGGCGAGCGCCTCGCCGCCGGCCTTGCGAATCTCCTCAGCGACGCCTTCCGCTGCCGAAAGCGAAGCGCCCGCGCCGTCGCGCGCGCCGCCAAGATCGTTGACGACGACCTTGGCGCCCCGAGCGGCGAGCGCGAGCGCGTGGCTGCGCCCGAGGCCGTTGCCCGCGCCGGTGACGATCGCGACCTTGCCGTCGAACCTGATAGCCAAGAGAAACTCCTTACTTCGAGTGGACGATGACGAGCGTCTTCACCGACTGCGCAATGAAGCAGTTTTCATGCGCATCATGATGCAGTTTTTTCAAAGTCGCCGCATCGACCTCGACGCCCGGCGCGAAGATTACCTTCGGGTGCAGATCGACGCTCGTCACGGCGAGCTTGCCGTTGGCGTTCTTGTCCATGTGTCCGACAGCGCGGTCGTGATAGGCGTCGACGGTGAGCTTCTTTTTCGCCGCGATCGCTAGGAAAGTCAGCATGTGGCAGCTTGAGAGCGCGGCGACGAAGGCTTCTTCGGGATCGACCCGCTCGGGTTCGCCTTTGTAGCCCGGCGCCGCCGATCCCGGCACGGTCACGCCGCCGTCGAACGTCCACTCATGCGCACGGTTATAATGGTCGTAGGCGAAGCTCTCCGTCTGGCGCTTCCAGGTTATTTCAGCAACATGCTCGGACATCAGGACCTCACACGAATTGCATCGAAATCCATTCCGCCATCAAGGCGGGCTTTTCCTCGCCTTCGATTTCGACTTTCACGGCGTATTTGAACTGCCACTGGTTTGGAGATTTTTCCTCCGCGCTCATCAGCGTGAAATGCCCGCGAATGCGCTTACCGGATTTCACCGGCGCCATGAACCGCACCTTATCGAAGCCGTAGTTGACCCCCATTTTGACGCCTTCGAGCACCAGAAGCGAGTTCTTCGCGAGGTGCGAGAGCATCGACAGGGACAAAAACCCGTGAGCGATGGTGCCGCCGAACGGCGTCTTCGCCGCAGCCTTTGGATCGACGTGGATGAACTGGTGGTCCTCCGTCACGTCGGCGAAGATGTTAATGCGGTTCTGGTCGATGACCGACCAGTCGGAGATGCCTGTCTCTTTGCCGATGTAACTTTTGAGGTCTTCTTTCTTCACCGCCTTCATGGGCCCTCTCCTCAATAGCCGCGCATCCGCGCGATGCGGTCGGTGTGATAGCTCGTGTCGCCGAACATTTCCTGCGCGACGCGGATGCGTTTCATGTAAAGGCCGATGTCGTATTCGTCGGTCATGCCGATGCCGCCATGCATCTGGATCGCCTCCTGGCTGGCGAGCTTGGCGACTTCGCCGGCTTTCGCCTTGGCGAGCGAGCAGGTGACGGACGCCATGCCGAAGGCGTTGTCGAGGTCCTGGAGCGCCTTCAGCGTCACGGACTTCACAAGCTCGATCTCGCAATACAGATGCGCGGCGCGGTGCTGCAACGCTTGGAAAGAACCGATCACCTTGCCGAATTGGGTGCGTTGTTTGAGGTAATCGGTCGTCATTTGAAACGCCTGCTGCGCCGCGCCTGAAAGCTCGGCGGCAAGGCCCGCGCGCCCGGCGGAAAGAACGCCCTCGAGGGCCATATAGCCGTTGTCGAGGTCGCCGATGACGTCCTCGCCGGTGACGGCGACACCGTCAAAATTCAATCGCGCCGCATTGCGGCTGTCGACCATCTCCGTGCGCTCAGCGCTGACGCCTTTGGCATGCGCGTCGACGAGAAAAAGCGAAACCCCCGCCTCTTCGCCGGGGGTCCCGCCCGTACGCGCAGCGACGATCACCTTGTCCGCGACGTGGCCGTCGGCGACGAAGGTTTTTGAACCCGACAGCCTGAAGCCGTTGCCGGCCTTCTCCGCCTTCATCGCAATGGTCGAGGGCCCGTGTTTGCGACCTTCATCGACGGCGAGCGCCATCACGACGGCGCCGCCCGCAATTTTCGGCAGATATTCGCCGCGCTGCGCTTCATTTGCGAATTTGTTGAGGGCGGTTGCAGCAAGGATCGAGGTTGACAGGAACGGCGAGGCCGTCAGCGTACGGCCCATTTCTTCGGCGAGGACGCCGGCCCCGACAAAGCCGAAACCCGAGCCGCCATGCGCCTCATCGACGAGGATGCCGGCCCAGCCCATCTCCGCCATCTCTTTCCAGAGCGTGCGCGAAAAGCCGGCCTCCGACTTTTCGTCACGGAGTTTCCTAAGCGCGGCGACCGGCGCCTTCTCGTCAAGGAACCCGCGTGCGGACTCCTTCAGCATTTCCTGTTCTTCGGTGAGGGTGAGAGGCATCGGCGCTCCTTATGCGTCCGGCAATTCGAGCACACGCTTGGCAATGATATTGAGCTGCACTTCCGAGGTGCCGCCCTCGATCGAATTGGCTTTCGTGCGCAGCCAGTTCTTCGCGAGCTTGCCGTTTTCGGAGCGCGCGCCTTCCCATTCCAGGCCTTCGGAGCCCGCCGCATCCATGAAGAGCTCGAAGCGGCGCTTGTTGAACTCGGTGCCATAATATTTGAGCATCGAGGATTTCGCGCCCATGCCTTGCCCGGCTTTGGCTTCGTCTTTCAGGCGCTCCATCGTCAGAAGGAAAGCCCAGCCGTCGACTTCGGCGGACGCGACTTTCCCCCGCAACAACGGATCGGCGAGGCGGCCCTTTTCATCGACGCCGACATAATGCGCCGCCATCTCGCCGATGCCGCGTCCGCCAAGCAGTCCGCCGCCGCCCGCGCCGATCATCTCGCGTTCGTGCGTTAGGAGATATTTGGCGACATCCCAGCCGCGGTTGGTCGTGCCGACAATCGCATTGACACCGGGAGCATATTCCTTGGGAACCTTCACATTCTCGAAGAAAGTTTCGCAGAAGGGCGATTTGCCGGAGATCAGCTTGATCGGCTTGGTCGAAACGCCGGGCGCAGTCATATCGACGAGCAGGAAGCTGATGCCGTCATGCTTGGCGGCCTTGGCGTCCGTCCGCACCAGCACGAAAATCCAGTCGCTCTCGTCGGCGTAGGAGGTCCAGACCTTCTGCCCGTTGACGAGCCAGTGATCACCCTTGTCCTCGCATTTCGTCGCAAGAGACGCGAGATCCGAACCGGCGTTGGGCTCCGAGTACCCCTGGCACCAGCGGATTTCTCCGCGCGCGATCGGGGGAAGAAACATCGCCTTCTGCTCGTGCGTGCCGTACTTCAGCAGCGCCGGTCCCAGCATCCAGATGCCGAAGCTTTCGAGCGGCGAGCGGCACTTCAGTTTGCGCATTTCGTCTTTCAGGACTTTGACTTCGTCCTTGTCGAGACCGCCGCCGCCGTATTCCTTGGGCCAGGCGGGAACCGTCCAGCCTTTCGCCGCCATGCGCTCGAGCCAGGACTTTTGCGCTTCGGATTTGAATTTCCATTGGCGCCCTCCCCAGCAGATGTTCTCCTCGCCCGCCGCCCCGTCGCGCATATCGGGCGGGCAAGTGGCTTCAAGCCAAGCTCTTGTCTCTTTGCGGAAAGCGTCAAGATCAGTCATGGGGGCCCTATGTTTGCAATCGCCGGATCAGACGATGAGACGGGCCTGCGCGCAACAAATTTCAGCAGCAATCAAGCCCCGCCCCAGGCCGGTAATTTTTGCCGCACCGCTTAACCGGTTCGCAACAAAGACCGGTTACTTAACGCGCGCTATACCATTAAGGTCAAATCGATGTCGTTGTTTATTCGGACCGGTGTTCTGGCGCTATTGATAGCGCTCGCTGTCAGCGCCTGCACGACTGAGCAGAAGCAATATCTCCGGGAAAATTCCTACGCTTCTTGGCGAACCGATTGCACCTTGTTATGGGCGCAAAAACATGCCGAATCCGGCGAGCGATATGATGGCGAATGCGCAAACTCACCGCTTGAGCCTAGTATCGTTGAAATGTTCGCCGCCGCCCGGGAATTGCAGGACGCCAAGAAGGCGTACGCGGCGCTCAATTCGTATGACCCTGAGCGCAACGCCGCGGTGGCGAAGCTGCATGCCAACTTGCTTGATCAGAAGGTGGCGGCGCAAGGAAAGCCCACGACAAAGGACCGCCTCCAGAAGGGCGCGCTAGAAGCGATCGCGGCAAAAGCCGAGGAAGATAGCCTCGATCACGACCAGAAGCTTGCGGCTGCCAAGAAACGCGTCGAAATCGCGGAGTGGGAAGTCAACAAGCTGAAAAATCGTGGCGGGGAGCGCCCGGATACATCCTCTGCCAACCCTTTCATGATCAATCCGAAAAATTGAGCGCGCTTGCCAGCTCAAGGCTTCTTCACGCCTTCCAGACGGGCGGATGCTGAAGCGCGATGCGGCGGATTGTCTGCTTGTCAAATTTTTCGGTGCCGAGCTTCGGCAAGGGCTGCGGCGAGGTCCAGACCCGCTCGGGGCATTTGAAGCCCGCGAGATCTTTCGCCATGAAATCGTGAAGTTCCTTGGGGTCGAACCGCATCCCCTCGCGCGGATAGATGACAATGCCGACGCGTTCGTTGAGCGACTCGTCGGGCACGGAAAAGACCAGCGCCTGCGCGACCGCGGGGTGCTGATAGGCGCGAGCCTCAACCTCCAGGCAGGAGATGTTCTCCCCGCCGCGAATGATGAGGTCTTTCAGCCGATCGACGATGTAAAGAAAGTTCTCCTCGTCGAGGCGCCCGAGATCGCCGGACTTGAACCAGCCGTCCGGCGTCAGCACTTTGGCCGTGTCTTCCGGCAAATTGAGATAGCCGCGGAAATTCGCCGCGGTCCTGATCCACACTTCGCCGACCTCGCCCGGTTTGCAGTCGCCGTGCTCGCCGACGATCTTGATATCACAGAGCGGCGGCAGCGCCCGGCCGGTGGAATCCGGGCGTTTCTGGTAGTCGCCGAGTGAGATCACGCAGCCAGTCGCGTTGGTCTCGGTCAATCCGTAGCCGGACGACGGATTGGCGTTCGGAAATTTTTCTTTCAGCTTCATCACCTGATCGGGCGGGCGCTTGGCCCCTCCCGAACCGATGTCGATGAGGGTCGGCATCACGGTCGATCCCGCCGCCTCGATCAGCTCATAGGACTGGCTCGGCACGCCGACGAAGTTCGTCAGGCTGTGTCTGTTGATTAGGTCGACCGCCTCGCGCGCGTCCCAGCGGTAGAGCATCGCCATGCGCCTGCCGATGATCCACGACATCAGGAAAATCGCGTGGCTTCCCGTCACGTGGAACAGGGGAATGCCGAGGACGACGCCCGGATTATCGCCATGCAGCGGCTTGCCGCCATTGGCGTCGGTGATCGACGCCATGATCAGCATCCACGACATGATCGTCGAAATGCCGCCGCGATGGGTGAGAAGAACACCTTTTGGATTTCCGGTGGAGCCCGAGGTGTAATAGACGGCGTAATCGTCTTCGGGGTCGATCGGGGCGTCCGGCGGCGTGTCGTGATTGGCGCCAGCGACAAGATCGGTCCAGCGATGCAGGGCGAATTTGCGCTCGGCGCGGACTGCGATGAATTTGAGGCCCAGCTCGTCTTTCAACGGCGCGATTAGATCAAGGCGCTTGTCGTCGGCGATGACGAGTTTTGCGCCGCAGTCTTTCAGCGCGTAGCGCAGCTCCTCGGTCTTCCACCAGGCGTTCAGCGGCACGACGACAGCGCCGATTGAAATAACCGCGAAAAACGCCGCGCACCATTCAGGATAATTGCGCATGGCGATGGCGACGCGGTCGCCCTTTTTGACGCCGAGCCCGCCGCTCAACGCATTGGCGAAGCGACCCGCCTCAGACCATAATTTCGAATAAGACCAAGTCTCATTTCCAAAATGGATGAACTCCCGATCGCCGTGGCCGACGCCGATCTCGAATATACCCCTGAAATTTGGCGGCGCGTTTTCAAAAACGCGATAGTCGTTGCCGCGGATGTTCGCTTGACCGACCTTAAACATCGGGTCCGTCATCAGGAGTTTGAAGGCGCTGGCGGCGATCATTTCCGACGTCACGGGCGGCAGCATCATGGCTCAGCGTTTCCTGCGGGCTTTTTACCGTTGTAGCCGAGAGACCGGCTCCTGCAAGCCGCGACTAGCAGTTCGCTGCTAGCGATTAAGAGCCCGACGAATTAGCGGCCTTCCGAAGTCTAACATTGCCCGCTCTGCGCCGTTGGGCAAACCCTCAATCCGCCAAAGAAGCGCGTGGACACCAATGTAACTTGCAGCACCAGCGACGATCTCGGCGAGTATGCGAATGAGCGGATCTGCCGGTTCGAGCAAGCTGATTGACCGTATCGACATGACTATCGCCGCCATCGCAACCGAGGCCAAGAACGACCGCCGGACACGCCACATTGGTCGCCATAGCCGGTCGCCGGCAACTCGAGCGTAGAGTACGAGGTTCAGCGCGATATAGAGTGCGCCGCATCCAGCGATTGCTGCTGCAGCGCCCTCGAGGCCAAAAGCGAGCGTCGCAGCAATGAAAAGCGGGGTCCGTACAAAGAAAAAGGCCAGTTCTCGAAAAAAAACAAGGCGAGTCGCGCCAAGCGCCATCGCGTAAAACTGTGTCGCCAGGAAAGGCATTTGCGCGCCGAGCACTGGCGTGATGATCTCAACGACGGGGATTGCGTCTGCCCATTTGTCACCAAGGAGTAATGGTATCAGATCCCTGGCAATCAGCGCAAAGCCGATTGCCGCCGGCATGGCGATTGCGGCGATTGCCTCAACGCCCTTGAGGTAAGCGTCGCGCATGCGCGCGGGATCTCCTTGCAATTCTGAGAGCCCCGGATAAATCGCGCGCGCCGCAGGATAAGCAACTTCACGCGTCGGCAGCTCCGCAAGTTGCATTCCCATGAAATAATGGCCCGCGCCGGAGGCGCCTATCACACGCGCAATAACTAGCGGATCGAGTTTATTATTCAAAGCCGACATCAATCCGACCCCCGTGAGCCACCCTGAAAAGGCGAAGACCTTATGGAGGGAGGCTAGCGTCAGGTGCGGCCGGTAGGGACGCATTGTGTAGGAAAGGACCATCTGCACGAAGCCGTTGGCGGCAAGTCCGAGGATCATTGCCCAATAGCTCTGGAACACGACCGCGACGGCGATCGAAACTATGACGCCTGCGAGCTTAAAAATGATGGTGGCGAAAAACTCCTTCGAATAATCGAGATCGCGCTCAAACTCAAAAAATTTCGGATTGATGAATGCGGTAAAGAGTGGATAAAGCGCGCATCCGGTGAAGACCCAAAAGACGCGTGGTTCCCCATAGAAATCTGCCGCGAATGGCGCCGTCGCGACAAGCAAGATAGCGATGATGGCTCCGCGCAACACAGAAAGTGTAAACAGCGTGTCGAGGTCTTTGCGCGCAGCATCATGAAACTTGATGACGGCTTGAGCGACGCCAATATCTGAGACGTTGGTCAGGATTTGCATCGCGCCAAGGCCGATCGCAACAATTCCGAAATCGTCCGGGAGAAGAAGCCGAGCAACGATAACCGTGTTGAGGAACCCCAGGAACCCCATCACGAAACGGCTTGCGACGATGAAGCCGGCGCCGCGCGCCACCCTCGCGGTCAAGGACGGCGATAGCTCGTTTGCAGGTTCAGGGCCCTCAGTCATGGTCACATCCGACCGTTCCGCCGCCTTCACGCCGTGCTTAACCCGATCCTGAAGATTTAAGCAAAGGACTGTTTTTTCGGAGGATAAATGACTGACGGTGACCACTTGCGCGGCGCATGTGCGCCGCTATGGTGCGCCGCTTTCCGGACACCCTGGACAAAGCTGATGCCCAACGCTTCCGCCCTAGTCACCGTTATGATCAACGCTGCGCGCAAGGCGGCGCGGGGTCTGTCGCGGGACTTCGGCGAACTCGACGGCCTCACCGCATCCCGCAAAGGCGCTGCAGATTTTGTCTCAGCCGCGGACCACCGCGCTGAGCAGATACTCTTTGAAGAGTTGTCGAAAGGCCGCCCGAAATATGGCTTCGTCATGGAGGAGCGCGGCGAAATCGCCGGCTCCGACAACTCAAATAGATGGATCGTTGATCCCCTCGACGGCACGACGAATTTTTTGCACGGCCTGCCGCAGTTTGCGATCTCGATCTGCCTGGAGCGCGATCGCCAACCTTATGCCGGCGTCATTTTTAATCCGGCAACGGACGAACTCTTTTGGGCGGAAAAAGGCGAAGCCGCCTGGCTGAACGAAAAGCGGATCAGGGTGTCGGGTCGAAAGTCTCTCGACGAGTGTCTGTTCGCAACCGGGCTTCCGTTCATGGGGCGCCCAGGCCGCGATCGTTCGCTCAAAGAGGTTGATCGAGTCCTCACCGAGACAGCCGGCGTCCGGCGTTTCGGATCAGCGGCGCTTGATCTTGCGTATGTTGCGGCGGGGCGGTTTGATGGTTTTTGGGAGCGCGACCTGAATCCATGGGACGTCGGGGCGGGTATCGTCATCGTCCGGGAGGCGGGCGGGTTCGTCGCTGAAATCGAAGGTGGTCAACACCCACTACATGCGGGCTCCATCCTCGCAGCCAACCCAGAAATTTTTGAGAAAGCAAAATTGCTGATAGTCGGCTTATAGAGATGGAAACGCCCGTCCGGGAGGGAATGGACGGGCGCTCCGGTCAGCATCGTTTGGGGGTTAGGGACGATGCTCGGGGTTTCGCTAGGCGGCGTTGGAAGCCTTCAAAACTTCAACCTTTGCGCCCGTCGCGCCAATTTCGATCTTGCGGGGCTTCTTCGCTTCCGGAATTTCCCGACGAAGTTCGATGTTTAAGAGACCATTTACCAAGCTTGCGCCTTCAATTTTAACGTGATCGGCAAGCTGGAAGCGCCGCTCAAAAGAACGGCCGGCAATGCCCTGATGGAGGAAGGTACGGCCGTCCTCAGTCTCCGGTCGATGACCTGTGACCTTCAGTGCGTTCTCATGGAATTCGAGGTCAAGGTCGCGCTCGGAAAAACCAGCGACCGCCAAGGTAATCCGGTAACGGTCTTCATCGACGCGTTCTATATTGTATGGAGGATAGCCGGCGCCGTCCGATTTATTGAGGCTGTCGAGGAGGTCGAACATCCGGTCAAAACCGACCGTCGTCCTGTAAAGCGGGGTAAGGTCGTAACTACGCATGGTGATCTCCTTCTCTGTAAAGCAAGGGCCTTCGAAACGGTCCGCAATGCGCTCGGACCCGCCTCGCACCAGTCCCAGAGTTGGCGACTGGCACGAGGGATTTAGGAGTGGAAATTTCACATTCAAGAGGGCTGAATACATCCATATTCGGTCTCGGCTCGAGCCATGCTAATGGTCGTTTTGTCCACTTCGAGAGGATCCGTCCATGAAACTTTTTTCTGCCGTTCTCGCGATTTGTGCGCTTCTGACGGCCTGTGCCGATCGCGGCGCGGAAGCTGCACCTCCGCAGTCAGTTGCTGCTCCCGTTGACGCCGGGAGCCTTCTCGAGAATGCGATTGCCGGCACGCAACGGAGCCCCGAAGAGAAGGCTCGCGACCAATGGCGCCATCCTAAAGAGACCCTAACGTTTTTTGGCGTCGAGCCGTCCATGACAGTCGTGGAGATCTGGCCGGGCGGTGGCTGGTACACAAAAATTTTGGCTTCCTACTTAAAGTCCGGCGGCGGTGTTTATTATGCGGCGCAGCGAGATCCGGCATCTAGCGCGCGCGCGGCTGAAGCTGTTCAAAAGTTCAAGGACTCCTACGCTGACAAATCCGTTTATGGAGAGGTGCGTGTAAGCGTCCTTGGCGGCGGAGGTGAAGTCGCCCCAGAGGGGGCAGCCGACGTCGTTTTGACCTTCCGAAACGTCCACAACTGGATGGGAAACGGCGGCGCTGACGCCGCCGCAAACTTCAAAGCGTTCTATCGCGCTCTGAAACCGGGCGGCGTTCTCGGCGTCGTGGAACATCGGGCGAACCAAAATGCGCCTGATGATTTGTCGAGCGGCTATGTGAAAGAGTCGACCGTCATGGAGCTCGCAGTCGCTGCTGGTTTTGAATTCTTGGAGTCTTCCGAAATCAACGCAAACCCCGCGGACACGAAAGACCATCCATTCGGCGTGTGGACGCTGCCGCCAGTAAGGCGATCGTCCGAGTCGCAAGGACAAGAGAATCCGAACTTTGATCGCGCGAAGTATGATGCGATTGGTGAGAGCGACCGCATGACCCTGAAATTCGTCAAGCCGAAATCGTGACTAAGGGTCAAACATTAATCTCATTAGCTGATGGCGCATTCCGAAACGGATTCGGCGCTGTCCTTGAAATCGCGCCGACGGATTCGGCGCGATTTTACATCGATGGTCGCGAGGCGAGTTGCCGGATTCAATTAACCATACCCGGAGGGTGCAAGCCTGACGGCGTCTGGCGCGCCGGCGTCGATACGCTTGCCCGCATCTTCGAAGGAGGGCGGGCTCTTGAGAGTGCCTACCTCTCGGGTCGAATAAAGATAGGCGGTGACATGAGTGTGATGGCACGTCTGGTTCTGGAGAGTTCGATATAGCTGACTTCATTCGTATCCTTAGCAACCCGGTGCCGGCAGACGCTGAAGCGATCGATTTTAAGGGTGCTGACGGCGGCTATCTCCGCGCTGCGGTGTTTCCCGTCAGAAACCACCGGGCCACTGTCGTGCTCATGGCGGGGCGTTCCGAGTTTATCGAAAAGTATTTCGAAGTTGTTCAAGACCTTCACCGTCGCGGCTTGTCCGTTGCGATGATGGACTGGAGGGGGCAGGGGCTCTCGGAACGCCTCTTGCCGGTGCGAGAAAAAGGGCACATCCGCGATTTCGGTGTTTTCCGCTCGGACTTGCAGAAATTTACAAATGAAGTCGTGCAAAGGCGCTTTGTCGGCCCCTATGTGCTCATGACGCATTCAATGGGCGGAGCGCCGGCGCTTCAAATGCTCGCCGACGGCGACGACACATGGTGCTGCGCGGTACTTTGCGCGCCAATGACGGCGCTATTTGATGAGTTGGCCAAGCGAGTTGGCGTCAGGCTGCTTGGAGAAGCCGCGACGCGGTTGGGGTTGGCGCGTTACGCCATCCCCGGCGTCAAAGAGTACTCGATGGATTTCGAGGGTAACGTTCTTACTTCTGACCCCACGCGTCACCGCCGATTCCAAGAGCTGCAAGCCGCGGCCCCCAATGCAACTATTCGGGAGCCGACTTATGGTTGGATGCGCGCTGCGACCGAGGCAATGGACGATTTGCATCGGAAAAACCGCTTCGCAAAGCTCAGGGTTCCAGTCTTAATTGTCTCCGCAGCTTGCGACAAACTCGTCCGCTCAAGCGATCATATTTGGCTGGGAAAGCAGTCGCCCCTGATTGAGGTCGTGACGATCAATGGGGCGCTCCACGAAATCATGATGGAGCGTGACGAGATCCGTGATCAATACTGGAAGGCGTTCGACGCCTTTGTCGAACCCAAGCTATTAATCCAGAAATCGGCGGCTTGAGCTACTCAGCGGCTTGTGACCAAGTCGAGACGGCATCGCTGGTGGCAACAATTGCTGAAGATTTAGGTTCGGTTGGTTTTTTGATCGCCTCTACTTTTCTCGTCGCACGGCGATTAATAATGACCGTGGGCGCGGCGAGTAAAACGGGCGTCAATACCAAGGTCAAAAGCGTTGAGAACAAAAGACCGTAGACCACCGCTGACGATAACAGCACCCACCAGTCCGATGTCGTGGATCCCCGGGAAATCGACCCGGCGGCAAAATCGACATTCAGTTCAAAGACCATTGGCAAGAGGCCGAGAATAGTCGTCCCGGTCGTCAGCAAAACTGGCCGCGCGCGCTGAATGGCGGTGCGCAGCGCAGCATCTTTAACGGCCAAGCCCCGTCGGCGAAGGTGCTGATAGGTATCTATAAAGATGATGTTGTTGTTGACGACAATTCCCGCAAGCGCGACGATCCCCACGCCAGTCATGATCACGCTTACATATTGTCCTGAAAGGGCGATACCAAGTAAAACGCCGAATACCGAGAAAAAAACGGCCGTTAGCGTTAGCATAGAATGATAAAAATTATTGAACTGTAAGAGCAGAATTATCGCAATCATGAACATTGCCGCGGCCATCGCACCCATAAAGAATTGCGCGGCCGCATTGGTCTCTTCGTCCGCGCCGCGGATCGTCCAATCAACACCATCTTCCAGCACGCCTGACTGCAGCCACTCTTTCACTTCAGCGATCGCCACATCCTGCGCGACCGGGTAACCTTCGATGCGAGTGTTTCCGTTAGCTTTGACTTCAATGATCCGCCGTCCGTCCCGCCGGACGATCCGATCGACTTGTGGCTTCGCTTCACGGGTCGTAAAGTTTGATATCGGGACCGACCCCTCCGGCGTCGCTATGCTGATGCGGTCAAGCGCCATGATTGATCGATCATCTTCCGGGAAACGAACGCGAATGTCGATTTCCTCATCGGCATCATCAGGCCGGTATTGGTCAACCAACAAGCCATCGGTGACAAGTTGCAGCATGCCGCCCGCTTCCTGAATTGATAAACCGTACCGTCCGGCTCGCGCACGATCGATTTCTATCGACCATTCGATGCCGGGCAGCGGCAAACTATCCTCGGCGTCCATAAACGTTGGGACTTCTTGACCATTTATAAAAACTGTATCCGCCTCCACGAACGCCCGCACTTTTTTCGCAGCGGCGATCATTTCATTAAAGTCGGGTCCAGACAGCTCGACTTGAACGTCCTTGCCGATCGGGGGCCCACCTTCACGTTGACGTACTTCGACAACGACTCCTGGCACGATACCAATCAAGTCACGATATTTCTCAACAAGCGCCCGGGAATTCTCCCGCTCGGAGTAAGGCAACAGGTTTATTCCGACGATACCGATCGTTTCGGCAGGCATATCGTTTGATCGCGCCAGCCCTGGACCGGTCTGCAGATAAACGCTTTCAATCGCCTCGTGACCTTCTATGCGCGCCGCAACATCTTTTACCGCCTCGAGTTTTTCGGTTGCCGACATATTACCGCGCCCGAGAACGAGTACGTTCACCTCCTCGCTGTCGTTTTTTAGAAAAAATTCGACATCCGGCGAAGCAATCCTAAACTCGTTCCAGCATACGAACAGAACGGCGGCGGCTGCGAGCAAGGCAAGAAACGGCCTTTCGATAAGGGACTTCAACGTTTGGGCATAGCGCCCGAGCGGACCCGTCAGCGACAGGGGATCGATTTCATCACTATCGATCCGGCTTGCGCCTCCCACTTTTCCCTTAACGTTGAACCGCCGTTTGAAACCGTCTGGCAGCGCTGCGACCGCCCCTAACGCCGGCAGAAAGAACAATGCGACAACAAGTGACGAGGATAAAACAAAGATGAGCGTGATGGGCAAGTATTTCATGAACTCACCGGAGAGATCGTTCCAGAAAAGGAATGGCACAAACGCCGCAAGAGTTGTCGCTGTTGAGGAGATTATCGGCCAGAACATCCGCTTTGCTGCTTCGGCATAGGCGTCGCGCCGCGTCGCACCTTCCGACATTAAGCGGTCGGCGTATTCAACGATCACGATAGCGTTGTCGACGAGCATGCCGACCGCAAGAATGAGGCCGAACATAACCATCAGGTTTAACGTATATCCTGCCGCTGACAGAAAAATGAAGCTCATCAAAAAGGATGTCGGAATGGCTACACCGATCATCATTGCTGAGCGCAAGCCGAGGGCCGCCACCATCACGATCATAACAAGAAAAACGGCGCTGATGACGGATGACGTGAGACTTGAAAGATTATCGCGCACATTCATGGACGCATCGCGAAGATACTCGTGTCGGATCGACGCTGGCCAGTTCTTCGATTCGTCACCAATAATTCGCTGTGCTGCTTCAATCGTGTCGATGATGTTTGCCCCGGCGCGTTTCGTAATTTCGACGCCGATGGCAGGTTGGCCGTTAAATAGCGCATGGCCCTGCCGATCGACGAACGTTCGCCGAACTTCGGCGAGATCGCCCACGGTCACGACCCGATCATCGTTGACCCGAATCGGAATGTCTCGAACGTCCGCTGCTGTTTTGATGAGGCCGGGCGCTTTAACTTGAAAGCGTCCATCGACAAAATCCGCCGCGCCTGCGGTAACGAGCTGATTATTCGATGTGATCGCCTGTACCACTTCGCGCGCAGTGAGGTTATATGACTGCAGCGTCTCGGGATGTACGATGACTTCGAGAAGCTCTTCACGTGCGCCCGTTAATCGCGCCTCTAGAACGCCACTTACCCCACGAAGCCGATCTTCCAGCCTTTTGGCAACTCGGTAAATCGCTCGTTCCGGCGCGTCGCCATAAACAATTGTTGTCAGAATTGGAAATTCGTTCTGTAAGTTAAATTCCGAGACAATTGGCTCTTTAGCGCTTGAGGGATATTCCACCTTTGCTCGATTTACAGCCTCACGCACGTCCAGAACTGCCTGATCGACATTAATCGTCGTTGAAAATTCAAGGATCAGCCGCGCCGCGCCGTCATAGGCGAGGCTATCCATCTGGATGAGGCCCTCCACTGATTGGAGTTCGAGTTCTGTTGGGCGAATAAGAAGGCGTTCCCCGTCTTCAGGCGAGATGCCGGGCAGCGGCATCGTCACCAGCACAAAGGGCGCGGGAATATCAGGCTCGGCTTCGCGCGGAATGCTGAAAAATGAAATCGCGCCGAAAAGGATGACAACAACTAGCCCCGTTAAAACCACGCGAATGCGTGAAAAAGCAGCGTCGATGAGAACAGTCACGAGGCGCTGCCTCTTATTTCGGCGGCGACCGGCTCGCCCGACTTCACATACTCCTGCCCGCGAACAATTACATGTAGCGGCCCCAACGGCCCGACAATCCAAACGCCGTCCTGTTCCTCGCCAATAATGCTCACGATGTAAAAGACCGCGAGGCTGTCATCGCCTATAGCCTTTATTCCAATGCGGCCTTCGTCATCGAGCGTCAGCGCTGATCGGGGTATCTTATATGCCTCTTTTGCCTGTCCAAGTATGACAATGTCTGCGGTCACGCCGTCGCGAAGCTTTCCGTCGGGATTTGGCACTTCGATTTCAACGCTGAAAGTTCGCGTCGCGGGGTCAGAAGACGCAGCCACAAAGCGGACAAAGCCTTCGACCTTTTCTCCTGTTGCAAGGGTCGCGTGGGCCAGGTCCCCGGCGTGGATGAGGGCGACATCTTTTTCGGCGATCGAACCCGTGACCAAAAAAGGAGACGGCTTGACCACCGTACCGCACGCATCACCTGGCTTTACGAGGTCGCCGATCTTGGCTGCGCGCGCTTCAAAGACCCCATCAAGCGGGGCGCGAACAAAAGTCTTTTCAAGCTCGATCGTAGCGCGATCACGATTAGCGCGCGCCTGATCCCGTGCTGCCTTGAGCCCGGCAATGCCCGCCTCTGAGCGAAACCCCTCCGCAGCGAGCTTTAAACCCGCTTGATAGTCGAGATCTGCCTTTTTAAAAGCAGCTTCTGCCTCAAGCGTTGACGCACCGCGAGCCTCGACGTCTAGACGACAAAGGATATCGCCCTTCTTCACGCGGGCGCCGAGCGCTGTCGGCGTTTCGATGATCACGCCGGAAGCGTCAGCGCGAACGATTGCCTTTAATTCTGCTTCGGTTCGCCCGCGAAGCACGATCACGCCCTCTTTTTGTTGCGGAAGCGAGTTAATCGCTATGACTTTGAGTTTTTCCGATGACATTGGCGCTTTCTCGTCCGATGAAAAAAGTCGCACCGTCATTCGTGCGCCAAAGTAGAGCGCAGTCACCGCAACAATACCCACCGCAGCCAAAACTGATGAAGGCAATTTCATGGGAAAAATCCCAACCTCAATACGACAAGATTTGATCGGTCCGGCAAAAACAGCCACCGCGACCATCACTATACATTATTAAACTAGGTAGTTTAGTAAAAAATCAATCCACACCTGCGGCATTTGCCGCCCGCGTGTGTCGGGATGGCTGCTAGTAGTATTGCGTCCCGATCATTGCCTCCGGCGGCGCCTTGTTCAAAACTACGCCGACGATGTTTATGCCAGCCATGAGTCTCATCGCCTCGCGAATTTCCGGCTCCCTCGATTGGCCGCTTGCGACGACGACTAACGCGCAATCGACTTTCGGCAGAAAGGCGATCGTATCGTCGCAGCCCAACATAGGCGACATGTCGAATAACACAATTCTGGAACCGAAATCGTTTACAGTCCTTGCGATCAACTCATCTGCCTTCGCAGATGTCAGATGTTCCGCGCCCCGACGCGAAACCCGCTCGTTTCCAATCAAAAGTAAATCCGGGAGGTCCGGCTTGACGGTAACGTCGGTCAGTGAAGACAGGCCCTCGAAATAATCCAGAATTGAAGGCGGCTCAATCACGCCAAGATATTGAGCTACGCGAGGACGGTAAAAATCGAGATCAACCAGTGTGGCGGGCGACCCGAGTTTTGATCCGGCAGCAATCGCAAGATTGATCGCCGTCACAGTCTTCCCGGCGCCGGATCCCGGTGAAACGACGGCGATTGTTCGCCAATTATTTTCTTCCATCTTCTGCAAGACCCGGGTCCGCAGTACCCGATACGCATTCAGAACAGGGTCTTGTTCGTTAGAAATAATTCGGTGTTCAGCGAAGCGATCGAAATTGCAGGCAACCTCTTTAAAGGTCTCCGTAGCACGCGCGGGAGAATGCTGGAACCGCGTCGCGGGCAAAGCGCCGCCGACTGCAGCTGGCTTCACGCCACTACGTTCCTTTCGGGCTTTGGTAACGGCGTCTCTGATTCGATCCATAGATAGGGTCTGTTCACTTCAGATTTCAGGCGGTACGCGGTCGAATGAGGCGCGTAAACGGAAGCCGGCGTTTTTTATTGCCGTCGATAAAGGGGATAATCGCGATCGGCGGCTCGTTGACGATGGCTTCAAGATGCCGCCGGCCGCGCAGGCTGGCAAAAGCTATTTCTGCAAAAGCAGCACATGCTGCACCAGCCCCTAGCGCGCCCACTATGAGCAGAACCGCAAGTTGCCCACGCTTGGGACTTGTTGGTTTGTCGGGCCTTTGCGCTGGCTCAAGAATGGAAAATTTTTCGGATTTTTGCTCGCCCTCGAGATTCGCTGACAACACGGCCGCCGACTGTTTATCGCGTAGCGTCTGGTATTCCGTTATCAAATTCTGATAGTCGCGCGTCAGCGTCGATAGGCCGCGCTCAACAATCGGCGTGCGCAGAATGCGATCCTGCATGTCAGCGATCGTAATTTTGAGCGAGGCAATTTGATCTTCGCTTGATGCTAGCCGGCTTGCCGTGGTGTCCATTCTGCCCTGAAGCTGGGTCATGACAATGTCGGCTGAGCCGGCCGCTGCTTCTTTTGCAATTTGAGCGCTGAGAGCCTCCCTAGCGTCTGCCGCCCGTTGGCGACGATCGGCAAGAACTTCTTCAGAGATCGGATCGGCGTTACGCGCCTCCTTCAGCAAAGCATCGGCTTGCGCCAGATCTCCACGAAGTTTTTGGACAGCCACGCTAGGCGCAAGCTGTCGTTCCAATGCACGGATTTGGTCGCGAACAGCGCGCACATCAGGATGCGAGTCTGTTTTGTCTGCCCGCAAGGCAGCCAGTTGGGTTCTCAATCGTTGAATTTCCTGCGCCGGTCCGTCTGCGCCGCCGGCGCCCGCCAGGTAGGTAGCCACTTGGGTCTGAATTGAAGTCAGCTCTTCTTCCGCAAGCGTTACGGCCGCCTGTGCGCGCGCCAGTTCCTCCTGCGACCGGATCAATGTATCGCGATGCAAGTCCAGGTTTTCGGGAAGAGCGTCCGCGTTCTCGGATTTATATTTCGCAATTCGTTCGTCGATTTGGTCGATTGCATCCGAAAGGCGCCGGGTTTCCTGAGTGAAAAAATCTGTTGCGGTAGACGCCCCTTCGGTACGGGTGCGTACGTCTTCGCTCAAAAACAAGGTCATAAACTCATTGGCGACTTGAAAAGACCGTTCAGGTGACCGGTCTGTGTAGCTGATCGTGAAGGCGATCGTGTTGTCCGCCGCTGTTTTTTTTCGGTTCTTGCCAGCCGCTGAAGAGGCGGAAATGATATCAACACTAAAATTTTGACGCATCTTTTCGACACGCTCGCTTTCAGTCAGACCAAGCTCCTTTGGAAACAGCCCATATTTGTCCTCTACTTCGAGCAATTTGTTGCGTGTCAGAACGCGCTGGGCGATCTTTTGAATCCGCTCTTCGGCATAGGCGTTGATTGTTGTCTGCACCCACGCTTCCGGGATCTGCTGGGATTCAATTAAAATCTTCCCCTTAGCTTCATACATCGAAGGTAGAAGGAGAATGGCGATAAGACCGGCTGGCAAGATAAAAAACACAGGGACTAAAAAATAGACGAAGCGCCGCTTCAAAATGATGATTACGTCCTCCAGTGAGAAATCGTCATTCATCTATTGGGCCCATAAACAGAAGCGATACCGGTCAAATTGATTGTTCGCAAAGCAAGATAAGTGCCGCCGCCCTTATGGGCAAAGCCATAATTTGATCCCTTTACCGAAACTATCCGAGTCGATATTAACGATGTCCGGCTTCTTGGGGGGGGCACTTGGCCAACTTGTGCCCCAGTTTTTCTAAGTGGCCCGAGGATGCTTGGCGGCAAAACCAAGACCGGTGACCTTTGCAACGCCGCGCTTACCACTGACATTTTCTTTTTTCGCGAAATTGGTGGTTACGGCGCTGGCAGGTCCTACTCCGACCAAAGCCGTGGCAGCGAACCGGGCAAAAAACCTCTTCGTGGACAACCCCTCTATGGTCACTCGGTCACGATACATATGCCTGCCGCTCTTTTCGCAACTGCACGAATCTGGTGAGCGGCTGGAAGCCTCCCGTCAACTGAATTCGCATTGAATGCGGCAAAAAATGAGTTGAGAAATCTACTGAAATTTCAGATGGTTAGCTTTACTGCCTTCCAAAGGCGAATATCTATCAGGGATTCGTCTATTTGGGGTGGAAATTGGATATAGCTTGCAGATCGCCGAGTACCGCTCCTCTTCGGTTTGCGAGCTTCCCGAAACTGCGGCTAGAAAATGTATCGCTATGAATAAATTGATTTATTTCACAGTGCGTCAGCTAGGCTAAGAAATTCAGACTTGCCATTTACCACCTAGGGCTGTTTCGCCCACCGTGTTTCTATCGAAATTGCCGTTGCGTCGCTGAAGCGATGAAAAGTCAGTCAAGGAGTGGTGTTTTCGCAATTCTGTTTGGTCCCCCCAAAAGTGAGTTGCCAGAGGGCCCCGTTCTTCCGGGCCTCGGGTTCAGCTACCGTTGTTCTAGCAATTCTTGGCGTGAAGATTGCTGCGGGCGCGATGCGCGTCGACGTTAAAGACGTTAAAGGGTCAATCGTTGAGTGTAGTGGCAGCAGTATCAAGCAGGATGGTAGTGGCGGCGGAAGCTGCAAAGGACGATGACTCAAGCGCGGGTCAGGCCTTGGGGTCGCCTGCTGAAGTCCTTCGGTCGGCAGACGATTTCGATCGTAACGTTTGGTCGGTTTTGGGTGTCCCCATCGATTATCTCGAACCTGCGGCGGCCCTCGCAAAAATTGAACGCGCTGTTCGTGTGGGCGAAAAGCTATCGTTTGTCACCCCAAACGTAAATTTCCTTGTGCGCGCTTCGCGCAACCCAGAGGAACGCCGACATATC
Source organism: Parvularculaceae bacterium (assembly GCA_034522715.1). Classification (GTDB taxonomy): domain Bacteria; phylum Pseudomonadota; class Alphaproteobacteria; order Caulobacterales; family Parvularculaceae; genus Amphiplicatus. Next base: position 124,279 of record JAXHLA010000001.1, read on the forward strand.
TTAAATGCGGACTTGAGCCTTGTTGATGGCGCTCCACTAGTTGTGATCGCGCGCATGCTAGGGATGCGGTCCCTCACTCGATGCGCGGGATCTGATCTTTTTGATGCACTCCGCAAGCGGCCGGCATTTGCCGGCCAGCAAATTCGAGTTTTCTTCTTTGGCGGTCGACACGGCGCTGCAGAGGCCGCGGCACGCGCAATCGACACCGAGGACCGCGGACTGCAATCATCGGGTTGGCTAAATCCCGGTTATGGCGACATTGATGAGATAAGCACACCCCAAATCATTGATAAAATAAACGCTGCAGAGCAGGATTTCTTGGTGGTCGCACTAGGAGCATCCAAGGGGCAGGCTTGGATCGACAAAAATCTATCAAGATTAAACGCGGCGGTAATCGCCCACCTCGGCGCTGTTGTCGATTTCACCGCGGGCTCGATCCGACGTGCGCCTGTCGCCGTGCGACGGGCGGGACTTGAATGGGCGTGGCGTATCCTGGCGGAGCCTAGCCTTTGGGTTCGCTATTGGAAGGATGGCATCGGTCTCTTCGGAATAGTGGCTACAAGGCTCATGCCGGCGATATCCAGCATGCGACGGCTCGGACAACCTCCCGCGGCGCAATTGTTCTTAGAGCCAGGACGGGTGCGAATAAAGTTGTCAGGCGATCTTTCGGCCGACAACCTTGAATCGGTACGTACGGCGTTTCGGGCTGCGAACCGGACAAGCGCTGACGTTTTGCTTGATTTCTCACTAGCGGGCTCGATTGACGCCGCGTTTCTCGGGTTAGTGCTGATGCTGGAGAAGGCGACGAGCAAGCGTGCCGCATCTGTTTTGGTGACTGGTCTCGACAAGTCAATTCGGCGTCGCTTCAAAGCCAACCTGATGACTTATCGCGAAATTGCCTCTGATGTTGCGGATAAACGTGAAACCGGCGAGGCCGGAATTGCCGCAGCAAATTAAAGTGCATAAACCTGTGGCTAGACCGGTTGTCATCGGAACTCAGTAGGTAGGCGTTTGAGAAATGAGCGCAGTCATGAAACATTCGAATAAACTCTCTGTCCGGAGCGCCCAGTTGTTAATCGCCGTATCGGCGTTTGTGCTTGCTTCATGCGCGTCCCCAGAACAGCGCCTCGAAAAATATAACGAGAGCGGAGCGCGCTTCCTCGAGGATGGGAAGCTCGGCATGGCTAATGTGCAATTTCTCAACGCGCTCAAGATCGACGAGCAAAATGTTGATGCGCTTATCGGCCTGAAGGCGATCGCTGAGAAAAAAGGCGATTACAGCCAGATGTTTGGCTTATTGCAAAGACTCAATCGTATCGATTCAAAAAACGTTCGCGTCAGAATGGATCTCGCCAAGCTCTACCTTCTTGGAAACGAGGCGGCCGACGCCCTAGAGCTTGCTGATTCGCTTATTGCCGAGGATCCAAAGAACGCCGAAGCGCTGGCTATTAAGTCAGCGATACTTTTCCGGCTGGGAAACTCGGCTGACGCGGTTACGCTTGCCAAGCAATCGCTAGCGATTGACCCAAAACTCGCGGACGCGGTCGCCGTTTTAGCGAGCGATCGAGTGAAGGAAAAAGACCTGGAAGGCGCTCTCGCGATCCTCGACGGGGCGATTGCGGCGGACGGATCGGTTTCCGTGCTACAACTCCTGCGCGTGCAAGTTCTTTCGTCGCTTGGACGTACAGATGATGTGCGTGCCGCATATCTTAGCCTTGTGGAGCAAAATCCCAAGGATGCAAATTATCGCCGGCTCTATGTGACTGCGCTCCTCGAGAAAGGCGAGCTGGAAAAAGCGCGTGCGCAGCTGGTCGAGATAGCGGGCCTAGTTCCAAAACAAAACGAAGCCAAACTTGATATCGTACGCGTAGATTTTCGGATCGGCGGACGAGCGAAAGCTGAAGACACTTTCAAGAGATTGATCGCGGACAATCCTGAAGAACCTGATCTGAAATTCGCCTATGGCGGGTTTCTTCGCGAACAGAACGACTTGGCTGCGGCCGAAAAAGTTTATGCCGGAATTGCATCCCGCAAAGACGCCGACCTCGACGAGATTCTGCGCGCAAAAAATGAACTTGCTGCGATTCGAATTTCGGGTGGGAAACGTGCGGAAGCCGAAGCGATCATCGATGAGATTCTGAAGGCCGACGCTAAGGATTCCGGAGCACTTACCAAGCGTGCAGGATTTAAGATTGAAAGCGGTGACATTGACGGCGCCGTGGCCGATCTACGCCTGGTTGTGAACGACAACCCGGATTTTTGGCCGCCCCGGCTGCTTCTCGCCGCCGCTTTTGAACAAAAGGGTGACCTTAATCTCGCGGAAAGTGAATTTGCACGAGCCGTCGAGACGTCAAAAAGAGCTGCGCGCCCGTCTCACCTCTATGCGCGTTATTTGATTCGCCAGAACAAGATGGATCGCGCAATCAAGGCGTTGACCGATTCTTTAGCAATAGATCCGGATGATGCAGATAATTTGAAGCTACTTGCGGCGCTTCGACTCGACCAGCAGGATTGGCGCGGAGCCGAAGAGGCGGCGAAAGCGCTTGCTGAGGTTAATAAAGACGATCCGGTTGTCGGGAGTATTCTTGGCGCCGCGTACTCAGGCCTCGGGGACTTTTCCGGCGCTATCGCAGCGCTATCAACGGAACACGAGCGACGTCCGCTTGAATCGCGTCCGCTCGCCAGCCTGATTCAGGCTTACATCGACGCTGGCCGCTTACCCGATGCCGAAGCGTTTCTGAAAAACGCGATAGCTAAAAACAAGTCCAACTATGATGCCCGCATCCTCCTCGGGCAACTACAGCGCGACGCGGGCGCGAGCGCCGACGCCGTCGTGTCCCTTCAAAGCGCGATTGCAATCGAGCCTCTTCGGCCGGAGGCTTACGAGGTTATGTACGGAGTATATGCAGTTCAGGGCCGACGCCAGGAGGCCGGCAGGACTATTGAGCAAGCAATTGCAGCGCTGCCGGATAATGACGGGCTGCAAATTCTTAAAGCGGACCATTTTATTGCTGAACGTAAGTTCGACGAGGCAATCTCAATCTATGAGACCATACTCGCGCGTCGCCCAAACGACTTGATCGTTGCAAATAACTTAGCAAGCCTTCTTTCCGAACGCGATGACGAGGCCAGTTTAAAGCGTGCAAGCGAAGTAGCTGCGTCTCTCCGGGACGCCCAGAACCCCTATTTTGTCGATACTTATGGTTGGGCCCTATATCGCGCCGGCGATAAGGCTGCGGGAATCGCTGCGCTTGCAAAGGCCGCCGCGGCGGCCCCAAGCGTCGTTGATATTCGCTACCATTATGGGATCGCATTGCTAGATTCTGGAGATGTCGCCAAGGGCCGCGCCGAACTTGAAGCGGTGATCGCAGCGCCAAATGCTGCGCCAGACCGGGTCGTCGACGCTCGCCGCCGCCTCGGTCAATAGGTATTATGCCCGCGCCACGCGCGAGCGCCTGGAAAGCGCCATGTACGAAGAGTTTTACGGCTTAACTGAAAAGCCATTCTCGATCCAGCCTGATCCTTCGTTCCTTTTTTGGGGGCGGGGGCATCGGCTTGCTTATGCGATGCTTGAATATGGGGTCGTCAATCAGGCGGGCATTTCAGTAATTACAGGCGAAGTCGGTTGCGGCAAGACGACCCTAATTCATCGACTGCTGGAGCAACTGTCTGACACCCACACAGTTGCTTTGTTGTCCAACATCCAGCCAGGGCGCGGCGAACTTTTAAGTTGGGTGCTAATGGGCTTGGGCGAGCCCTACTCAAGCAAGACCCACGTTGAAATGTTTGCGCAACTTCAGCAATTCTTCATTCGTGAATATTCTAAGGGAAAACGCGTAGTCCTGATTATCGACGAAGCTCAAAACCTTTCTGTCGAAATGCTCGAAGAGCTACGCATGCTCTCGAATATCAACGCCGGGAAGGATCAGCTCCTGCAGCTTATCCTTGTTGGGCAGCCGCAGCTGAAAGATCTGCTCAGCCGGCCAGACATGCTTCAACTCGCACAGCGAATTGGTTCGGACTTCCATTTGTCGCCGCTTTCTCGAGAAGAAGTCCATTCCTACATCGAAACGCGCCTCACGATTGCAGGATCGCGCCGCCGTATTTTCTCTGACGGCGCCATGGATCTAGTCGCCGAGCAGTCGCGCGGCGTGCCGCGCGTCATCAATATAATCGCGGACACAGCTCTGGTTTATTCATTTTCAGCGCAAGATGACATCGTCAGCGAGGAAACGGTTCGTAGTGTTATTCGCGACAAATTAGACTATGGAGTATTTGGGTTGGCTAGCAGTCCAAACGTCAAGCTGACAGAATGGAAAGATGCACGCAGCGGCTCGGGATTTCTGCGCGAGTTATCAGCAGAGTCAGCACGGCCCGTGGAAGCGGCTGCGCCGGAGCCGGCGGCCAGGATCACCCGCAATATGGGCGTTCGACTTGTAGCGCAGGAAAGCGCTGTGGCTCTCGTTTCCGAGAGCCCCACCCCGATTGGCGGTCTATCGTTATTCCCTAAGGTGGAGTTTTCTGAGGGCACGGCTCTTTCTGAAACCACCGTCTATGTGAAAGACCCGACACCAGAAAGGGTTGCAGCGGCAACTCCGAGGGAAAAGCTGCCAATCGGTGCAGCTGAAGATGGTTTGCGCAAAATCGGAGTTGTCGTCATCGGCGGCGACCTAGACATCGCCGAGACCCTTCATTCGCTGCCCGACGGGACACCATTCGTTATTGCAGCGGGGGCGCAAGAAGAGGGCCTAGCAGCAGCGAAAGAAGCGGGTGTTAATATCGTCGAGATCAATGACAAACCAAACGGTGGGCGTGCGCGCAACGCTGGTTATCGGCGTCTCAAGAAAGAAAACCCGGACCTTCGATACGTACAATTCTTAGAGGCGGGCGCGATGCTTGCGCCAGGCTGGCTCGATCATGCCGACAAGTTTATGGCGCGTCGTCCTGAAGTTTCGGTGTTAGAAGGGCGCACGACGCTCAGCGATCATAGCGCGACGGTATTTGACCGCCTTTACGTTTCGAAATCCTTCTCGCCTCCGGGCGAAATACAGGCGGCGGGACCCAATGCCCTTTATCGCGCCGAGTCCTTTGAACAAGTTGGAGGCTTTCGCGGCGACATTGTTGCCGACGCGACAGCCGACCTTTGCATTCGGCTTCGTAGGCGCGGCGCGCATGTTTGGCGTACTGACGCGGCAATGTCCGTTGTCGAGCCAAGAAGGCTTGATTTGCGGGGGTGGCGGCTTGAATTGAAGCGTGCGGGGTTTGAGAGCGCAGCCGGCGCCGCCCTACACGGCTCCCCACCGGAAAGATTCGGTGTAAAGGAACAATCAAGCGCTTTCTTTTGGGGTGGGTTTCTGCCCGCGCTAATTTGCTTTTCGATTATTGTGTTTCTGGTGATCTCAAGCCTGGTTGGTTTTAACGCAGTTGCGGGTACAGCAGCAATATTAGTTTTCGGCGCGACTGCATATGTAACTAGAATATTGACTCACGCGATCAGCGCTGAGGCGCCCGCCGGGCTGAAAATGTCTTATGGGCTGTTTGTCATGCTGGGCCGATTTTCTGAGTTTGAAGGCGTGATGCGTTATTGGGTTGGCGGGAAGCTAGCTGACAATGGGCAGAGCGGAAATCAGACTGCTCCGCAGCGGCGACGCTAGGATCGGTTGAAATGTGAAAAGGTATGGACGGCGATGGCTTTCGCCTACCTAATTAACCAGTATCCAGGTATCAGCCACACTTTCATCCGTCGCGAGATTGAGGCGTTGGAACGCAGGGGACATCTCGTCGTCCGCTTCGCGATCCGATCGTCCGAACACGGACTGATCGCTGAAGAAGATCATCTCGAAGCGGCGCGGACGCGCCGGATTGTCGGCGCGTCCCCGGTCGCGCTGGCTGTTGCCATCGCCCAGAGTCTCATCTCGCGCCCAATTGGGGCGCTAAAAGCCTTTGTTGATTCACTGAGAATTGGCTTTCAATCAGACGTCGGTCCTGCCCGACACTTTCTCTACTATGGGGAAGCGCTGGCGCTCGCAACTTGGATGCGGCGCGCGAAAGTGACCCATATCCACGCCCATTTTGGGACAAACTCGGCGACAGTGGCGATGCTAGCTGCGTGCGTAAACGAGGACGGATTCTCCATGACGGTGCATGGTCCTGAAGAATTTGACCGCGCGCACAAAATTGCGCTTACCGAGAAGATTCGGCGCGCAAAGTTCGTTGCGGCGGTTTCGAGCTTTGGCCGAAGTCAGCTACGAAGGCTCGTTGAGCCCAAAGAATGGAATAAAATTGTTGTTGTTCCTTGTAGTGTAGACAAGGCTTTCTACTTTGGCGAACCGTCGCCGCTTACCGACTCTGGTCGATTCCTCGTGGTTGCGCGGTTGAGCGAACAAAAAGGAATAAAAACTCTAATTGAGGCGGCAGAGAAGCTGAAACTTGCAAAGCGGAAGTTCAGTCTTACCATAATCGGCGACGGCGAATTGCGCGGAGAGATCGAGCGACAGATTGATGATAGTGATTTGACAGCTGAAATCGCGCTCGTCGGTTGGAAAACGCCTAAGGAAGTTCGTAAGGCCATTGAGAACGCCGCTGTCTTCATTTTGCCGAGTTATGCTGAAGGCCTTCCTGTCTCGATTATGGAAGCGATGTCGGTCGGACGCCCGGTAATTTCGACTTTTGTGGCCGGCATTCCAGAGCTTGTGATATCGAAAGAAAATGGCTGGCTAGTTCCCGCTTCGGATGCGGGTGCTCTTGCGTCGGCGATGATGGAGGCTATCGATCTTCCGCTTTCAGACTTGACTGCAATGGGGCGCGCCGGCCGAGCGCGTGTGCTTGCGAAGCATGACTCCGATTTGGCTGCCGCCATACTTGCTAATGCTTTTGCGCTTTTCGTCTCAGGAACGCCGAGATGATCGAATTTATCTCGCTGCTTCTTACGATTGCTGGCGCCGCCGTTTTAGCGATTACAATTGTTTTTGCTGCGGAGGTCGTCGCTAGTTTTTTTTATGATGCGCCTGAAGTTTCGCAACTTGCCACTCGCGGGCGAATTGTCGTGCTCATTCCTGCGCATAATGAGGTCGGGGGAATTGCGCAGACAGTTGCGCTTGTTGTGAAAGAACTCGCTGCGGGTGACCGCGTTATTGTCGTAGCTGATAATTGCTCTGACGAAACTGCAGAAGTGGCCCGTGCGGCTGGAGCCGTGGCGATCGAACGCAGCGACCCCGACCGGGTAGGCAAGGGTTTCGCAATGCAATTTGGTGTTGATTATCTTCGTCCGGACCCGCCAGAAGCGGTGATCTTTCTCGACGCGGATTGTATTCCTGTCTTAGGTGCCATCGACAGGATTGCCAAGATTGCGCATGCCACTTCGCGTCCGGTTCAGGCCCTCTATCTCGCCAACCCGCCGGCGAACTCTGGCGCGGCGTCTTCGGTATCGGCATTCGCGTGGCTTCTGATCAATCGCGTTCGTATGTCAGGCCTCCAAGCTTTGGGCGGCTTCTCGCGGCTAACCGGATCTGGAATGGCGCTACCGTGGGAACTGCTAGAAAGTCGGAAGCTTTCTACCGGGGAAATCGTTGAAGACCTTGCGCTGACGACATCGCTAATTGAGGAGGGCCACGCTCCGCTCCTTGACCTGCGCTCTGTTATTCTGACTGAACTTGCTCGGACAGAAGTCGGGGCCGCAACGCAACGAGCACGCTGGGAAATAGGCTCGATGCGGTTGGCGCTTCGAAAGGCCGGGATGTTGTTTGGCCATGGATTATCTGGCGACAGGAAAGCGTTTTTGATGGCATTAGACCTGCTGATTCCTCCGCTCACGGTTTTGGGAGCCGTTATCCTCGCCGGTTTGATTGTCTCAATTCTCTTTGTATTTCTTGGTCATTCTGGCGCGTTTCAGGCGTTTTGGATTGCGGGTATCATAACTGGGGGCTCGATCGCGTTTTCATGGCTCGCATACGGAAGAACTATACTGCCGCCAGCGACCTTTGCGGGCCTCGGCGGTTACCTTGTGCAAAAAATCCGCGTGTATTTTGGTGAAGGTCGAAAATCCGCTGAGCGCTGGACGCGAACGGATCGTGGCGATGGACGATGATTAAAGCTGGCTTTGTCGTTATTGGCCGCAATGAAGGCGCGCGCCTGATCGCCTGCCTCAATTCGTTGAATGATGCTGGCGGCGGACCTGTTGTCTATGTCGACTCCGGGTCTACGGACGCGAGCGTCGTCGAAGCTGAACAGCGCGGGGCCTCCGTAGTCTCGTTGGACGTGCATTTGCCGTTCACTGCGGCGCGGGCACGAAACGCCGGGCTCAAGCATTTGAGGGCGCTCTATCCAGAGTTGGAGTTTGTGCAATTTGTCGATGGTGACTGCACGCTCTCGCCGGATTGGATACCGAAAGCGCATGCCTTCATGAAGGAGCACCCAGACGTTGTCGTGGTCTGCGGACGGCGCCGGGAGCACCAACCGCACGCCAGCCTTTATAACCGTCTCTGTGATTTAGAATGGAATACGCCCATCGGCGAGGCTCTGGCTTGTGGCGGAGATGCGCTAATGCGGATAGATGCGATTGTTGCCGCTGGCGGGTATCGCGACGATCTCATTGCCGGAGAGGAGCCGGAGCTTTGCGTACGACTTCGCGAAGCTGGCCTCCGTATTTGGCGCCTTGATTCTGAGATGACCCTTCATAACGCAGCCATTACCCGATTTGAGCAGTGGTGGCGGCGAAGCGAACGGGCCGGCCACGCATTTGCAGAAGTCTCGAATCTTCATCGCTCGTCGGCGGCGGGGATCTGGCGCGCCGAAACGCGGCGGGCACTCTTATGGTCGGGTTTCGCGCCCGTGGTGATCTTGCTTGGCGTGGCTGTATCGCCCTTCTTTTTCGCGGGCCTTTTGGCTTATCCTATTCAAGTATTGCGGTTATACAGCCGCTATTCGCGGGCTGGAAGCGACGCCTTGCCGCGCGCTGTGCTGTCTGTCATTGGCAAGTTTGCAGAGACCAAGGGCGCAGTCGGCTATTGGGTGCGACGACTCGGTGTCAGCCGACAAAGGCTCATCGAGTATAAATGAGGTGCGTCCCAAGGGGTGACGAACTTGCACGCAGTAATGGTGCGGCTAGCATCCGCCAAGGTGACGCCCAAAAACGGGTGACGAGGTAATTTGTGTCTTATCTAGAGATTGAAGACCCCCGATACGGTCAGTTTAATGCCGAGGCGCTGAGGACGCGGGGGCTCGAGTTACGTGAAGCCTATCAAAACGCGTCGCCATTTCCGCATATTGCCATCGACGACTTCGTGCCAGCGCCTGTTCTTGACCTATGCCTTGAGCAGTTTCCGTCAAAATCAGACCCCGATAGTCGTACTTTTGATCGCGAACAGGAAAGGTTCAAGACAAGCTTTAATCCAGACTATTTGTCTGCACCCCTGCGTGCGTTCTTTTATTCCCTGAATTCACGCCCTTTCTTACAGTTTCTTGAGAACCTCTCAGGTATTAAAGGGCTAATTCCGGACCCGTTTTATATCGGCGGAGGCTTTCACGAGACTCGTAATGGTGGGCACCTCTCCGTTCACGCCGACTTCAACCATCATAAGCTTATGGATATTGAGCGGCGGCTCAACGTTCTTATTTATCTTAATCGGAACTGGCGGCTTGACTATGGCGGCGCGCTAGAACTCTGGGATAGAGCGATGGAAAGGTGTGTCCGCACGATCGAGCCGGAGTTTGGCCGTTGCGTTGTCTTTTCGACGACGGGTGACAGCTATCACGGACACCCTGCTCCGGTCGCCCATCCGCTACAAACACCGCGCCGGTCGATCGCGCTTTACTATTACACCGCTACTTGGAGCGAGGACTCTCGCGCAAAGACGACGCAGTTCCGGGCAAGAAAAGGCACCAAAGACAAGACGGATTGGCGGATCCGTCGTGACGAGGTCGTCTCTGAGTATCTTCCGCCGGTGCTTGCTCGGCCGTTGCTTAAGGCTCTTCGCCGCAGGACGAAATCGACCCGTTAAGCGAATAGACAATAAAGGCAGAAAATCAGAAGTTACGCCATTCGTCGAGGACGGTCTCGTCTGTTTCGGTAGTAAGAGCCGCTGCGCGACGATCACGCGCCTCATCAGACGCGAGTTGCGAAAGCGCCCAAACTGCAGCGCCCCGCACGAGCGCCGAATGATCCTCGATCAAAGCCGAAGCTCGCCGCGCCAGTTCTTTATCGCCTGAATTTCCAATAGCTATTAAGACGTTTCGCACAAATTTATTGCGGCCAGATCGTTTGATGGAGGTCCCGGCAAATTTCCTTCTAAATGCGGCGTCGTCGAGTTGTGAAAGCTCGGCCAAATCAGGCGCAATCAGGTCCGCCTTTGCATGCAGCCTTGCATCGCGTGCTGTGGCAGCAAATTTGTTCCATGGGCAAATGGCAAGGCAATCGTCGCAACCATAAATGCGGTTTCCGATATGCTTTCGAAATTCGAGCGGAATAGGGCCTTTGTGTTCAATCGTCAGATAGGAAATGCACCGGCGCGCATCAAGCTGATAGGGTGCCGGAAAGGCTTCGGTCGGGCAAATATCGAGGCATGCCTGGCAGTTTCCGCAATGATCACGTTGTGGGGGGTCCGAAGGAAGTATGATGGTCGTGAAAATTGCGCCAAGAAAGAGCCACGATCCATGTGTTTGGCTGACGAGATTGGTATGCTTTCCTTGCCAACCTAGGCCTGCGCGTGAGGCGAGGGGCTTTTCCATCACTGGTGCTGTATCAACAAAAACTTTTACGTTTCCGCCGAATTCTTCCACGATTTTTCGGGCCAGCGACTTGAGCATCGATTTAACGACATCGTGATAATCACGTCCGCGCGCATAGACTGAGATTGAGCCTTTGCACTTTTGGTGAAGTATCTTTAGGGGATCTTCTGCTGGTCCATAATTCAGACCCACCATGATTATTGATTGCGCTTCGGGCCAAAGCGTGCGGGGGTCACTTCGCTCAGCAACGCGCGTTTCCAACCATTTCATATCTCCATGACGGCCCTCTTGAAGAAATTCCAAGAGGCGGACCGATCCAGGAGGCGCGTCTGCGCTAGTGATCCCAACGCTATCGAAGCCATTTTCCGCAGCAAGCTGCTTAATCCGGTCGGCAAGTGCAGCGTTGCTATCCATCAAAAATCGGGATTTTCGTAGTGCGCGGACGCCGGCGCGCCGTCTAGCCTGTCGGCGAGAATTGAACGCATAGAAGGGCGCGACTTAATTCGTGCGTACCAGTCGCGCACGTCCGGAAAATCGGCCCACGGTAATAAATTAAAGTAATCATTGACGGAAAGCGCAGCACCCGCAGCGAGGTCGGCGATTGACAGTCTATCCCCGGCGATCCAGCGCCGCCGCTCGAGAAGAAAGCTTAGATAGTCAAAATGCCAAACAATTGCTGCAGAGAACTCCCGAATCGGTTCCGGATCTCCCCAGCGGCGACCGCGCGCGCCAAGAGCGCGCGGGCGCGCGATCAATGCCGTCGCCTCTGAATCAAATTTGTCTGTAAACCAACTAAACAGACGTCGCGCCTCAGCGCGACCCGCCGAAGTCGCAGGAAGAAGCGGCGTTTCGCCGTATGCTTCTTCGAGATATTCGGCGATCGCCCCCACAGGCGCGACGGCAATCTCGCCGCCCGATGGCGGTTCGTCGATGAGAACGGGCACTGACAGGGCAGGGTTTACTTTCGCCAGATCGCCATCTTGCTCGCCAGGCCGTGTCTCGATGATGCGAGCCATTAGGCCTTTTTCCGCGAGCGCGAGACGTACAAAACGTGTTGCAGGATCAAATGAGTGGCCGAGGAGTGAACGCATGCCCCAAGTCTTAGCAGCTTCGGCGGCGGAGTCTAAAGGCGGCAGGGCATTTGCGTTTAAAGCTAAAAGGTAGGGCCGTGGCGTAGGCGTATGCGCCGATATGAAACAGGCCAAAGGGCCCATGACGATTTCGGTTCAGGGACTCCAGGATAGGACTGACAGGCCCCATTGGCGTGAACCCGCCCCGAATGCGCGTACGGCCGCGATCGCTATCTTCGGCTGGCGTGGTGAAGGAACTACCAGCTTGGCGGCAATTCTTTCCGCTGCGCCGGTAATCGTCGCCACTCTGGCTCTCCCTGGGTTCATAACCACGTCTGAGATCGTTGATTTGCTGGGGCCCATCGCAGATGCCCGCGCCTTCGCCGCAGGCGACGGTGATTTTTTGAGGGCGTCCTCGCCGTTTTATCTAGCAGTGCTTTTCGCCGCTGATTCTGTTTTTGTGACTCCTGGCCGAATTCTCCTGGGTGCAAAGGCGTTCTCAGCGTTGATTGCGATCACCGCAGTCATCGCCTTTGCTTGTGTGCGATTTCCCTTTGCCCAGACGGCCCTTCTTGCGGCATCGACGGCGGCGTTTGTGGCGGCTCCATTTTCGGGGGCAGGGGAAACTGCGCTTGCCCTCTTGGCGGTGGCGGCAATGGCTTTTGTATGTGCGCCAGCGCAAGCATCTAAAGCGCGCGCTTTTTCCGAGGGTGTTCTCGGCGGTGGCTTGCTCGTGGCCCTTTGGATGTCGAGCGCAGCGTTAGCGCTCATTGGCGCTGTCGCGCTCACCGCGTGCCCCTTTATTGGAGGCCGAACCGGTCTGATCCGATACGCGGCCGGGATCCTTGTCGCCGGTGGATTGATCGCATCGTTTGAAGTTCTTTCGCCCGGTACGATGGCTGCGCGCGCGGAAACTTTGTCACCGATAGCAATCTCGTTTAGCGAAATCTGGTCAGCAGTCTCATCCTTTAAATGCTTGAGCATTGCATTGGGCGCAGGGCTTGTTTTGGTCCTTGCCGCAATTTTCGGCGGAGAAGGGTATCGTCGCAATGTGTGGACGGCGTTGGCCTTCCTATTGATTGGGTCTGCTGCGGCGATGATTGTTGGAGCTAATGCGTCCCTAGTGTTCGTCTTCTCGGCGGCAATAGCCACTTTCTCTACTGCCTCGCCATTTTACGATGGTATTTTTCGCACGCCTGATCGCGCCTCGGTTGCAGTCGGCGGGGTTGCAGGCATCATCACGCTCAGTCTAGGGGCGGCGATCTGTCTGCAATTTGCGGAACAGTTTATATTCCAGGGCCGAGCTGCCAGTAGCGCACCGCGCGAGATCTCTGCCGCTTTCGCAATCGTTCAAGTGCCGCGAACGGCGTCCGCGCTCAGGATCGACGACGAACAGATGTTTGAAACTGCGTCGGCGCCAAACATATCGCAGAAAGAAAACGGGCAAGCGTGGATTCTCTTTGATGCAGCCGCGCGTGTCCGAGCGCTTGAGGCCGCCGGCGTAAAAGTGGCTATACTTGCCGATTCAGATATAGCCTGTGTTATCGCCGCCAAGCCCAAATGCTCCTCTGACGGCCGGACTGCGGCGGCGCGCGCTAATATCGTCTTCGTACCCCGCATCGATTTTGGCGCGGCGAGCGCGGCGCTCAAGGGGCGCTCAGAAGCGCTCCTCTATACCGAGTTCCGCAAGGTCGATGAAACCACGGACTGGGACATCTGGGTCCGGCGCGGGGTCACTTTGCCATCGACCTTCGCGCTCCAGTTTTAGTCGAACGTAGCGATCTGCTAGCCGTTTCTGCCATCGGAGCGGATGCCTGTCCGACAGACTGTGCCCGGCGCCCCACAAGACCCGGAGAATAAGGCGCATCTAGCGCCAGCCGACTGGCAAACGCCGCTGAAATCATGGTGTCTTCTCTTAACGCCCTAAAAAAAGCGGCGGGTCATCAGGGAGCCTATCAATGAAGACAACAACAGTCGCGCTGTTCGGGTCGGCCGCAGCTTTCGCGCTGATGGCCGGGGCGGCTTGGGCGCAAGAAGGTTCTGACGAGATCATCGTGACGGCGACGAAACGCGCGCAATCGCTCCAGGATGTGCCGTTCTCTGTCAACGCGCAGACGGAAGAAGATATTCTTAGGACGGGCTCGCAAAACCTCGAAGACCTGTCGCGCAACGTCGCCGGTCTTTCGATCCAGAACCTCGGGCCGGGTCAGAGCCAGGTTGGCCTGCGCGGCGTTTCCGCCGGCCAGATCGTGCGCGACCAGCCGGGTGTGAAGGAACAGGTGGGTATCTATCTCGATGAATCCGTTATCTCGCTTTCGCTTTTTACGCCCGACCTTGATCTCTTCGACCTCAATCGCGTTGAGACCCTTCGCGGTCCGCAAGGAACGCTGTTCGGCTCTGGCTCGATCGGCGGTACAATCCGCTACATCACCAATCAGCCGACGCTCGGCGAAACCTCAGGCTTGATTGAGGGTAACATCAACTACATCGACGGCGGCGAGGAAGGCGGCCATGTGAAGGGCGTCATCAACCTTCCGCTTGGTGACAGGGCGGCCTTCCGCCTCGTCGGCTACTGGACGGAATATGCTGGCTTTATCGATGCGCTGCGTGAAGGCGGCGGGCGCACCGAAAACGTCAATGACGGCCAGCGTACAGGCTTCCGGGCGGCGCTCCGGTGGGAGCCAACGGAAAATGTGTCCATCACGCCGCGCTTTGTTTATCAGGATGTCGATGTCGATGGCTTTAATCGGCAGGAGGTTTTTAACCTCTTCGCAAATCCGTTTACGACGACGCGCCCTGCGGTGACTTTCGACGAACGCGAACAGTTCCTCCTGCTCAACGAGCAGTTCCGCGACCAGACATCGATCGGCGACCTGACGGCTGAGTGGGATGTTGGACCGGTGGTGCTCACCTCGGTGACCAGCTTCACCAACCGAGATATCCTTGTCAGCCGCGACGCCTCCGCCTTGACGGGGTCGGTTTCAGTCGATCTTGGCTATCCAGATGCCGCCGTGCTGCTGCCATCGAATCTCAAGGACCGCACGCAGCTTGAAACTTTCACGCAAGAAGCGCGCATCGCGTCGGATTATGAAGGGCGAATCGACTGGCTGCTCGGCGTTTTCTACACGGAGATCGATCGCGACTACACGCAACGTTTGCCGACGCCCGGCTATGATGCCTTTACTGACGCCGTTCTTGGCGCCGGCACGTCGGCAGCGGTCGCCAACGGATTTCCCGCGGATTCGCCGTTTAATTCGGACCTTCCCTACGACATCGAGCAGTTCGCGGTCTTCGCCGAAACGACGATTGGTATCACCGACGCGCTGAACCTGACGGCCGGAACGCGCTATTACGACTTCGAGGAGACCCGCATCATCACTACGGGCGGCCTTTTTGCCAACGGCGATGCCGGCGTTGTCGATACGACGTCCTCGGATGGTTTCTCGCCGCGCTTTATTCTGAGCTATGACGTTTCCGACGATTTACAAATCAACGCGCAGGCCTCCAAAGGCTTCCGTCTTGGCGGCGTTAACGATCCGTTGAACACGCCGCTCTGCACGCCAGACGACCTCGCTATCTTCGGCGGTTTTCAGGACTATGAAGATGAAACGCTTTGGAACTATGAGGCGGGGGCCAAATACAAGAGTGGCTCGTTCACCGCAAACGTCGCCGGGTTCTACAACGACATCAAGAACCTGCAGGTTACGCTTGACGCCGGTTCCTGCTCTTCACGCATTTCGTTCAACGTTCCTGACGCCACGACGCTCGGCGTTGAATGGGAGCTCGGCTATGAGCCTGCTTCCGGCTTGGCGCTAACACTTGCCGGCACATGGCTCCAGTCGGAGTTCGACTCGACCGTTGTTGATGGCATGGGGAATGTGCTTGCCGGTCTGCGCGACGGCAATCGCCTGGCCTCGGTGCCGCAATTCCAAATCGCGGGGACCGGATCCTATACGTTCAACGTCGGGTCCCACGAAGCATTTGTCGCGGCGACCTTCCAGCATGTTGGCACGCGATTTACGCAACCCTCAGACCAGGAAAACAATCCGCGCAGCTTCGTCTCCGGCCTGCCGTTTGGCGGCGCCCCAGGAACGGACGCGACGGTCGTTGACCTCGAACTCCCGGACTATCAGATCGTCAATCTGACGGCGGGGATCGACTTCGAGAACATGTCTCTGATCGCGTATATAAATAACCTTACCGATGAAAACGCGCTTCTTGCGTTCGATCGTGAACGAGGCGGGCGCGCTCGTCTTGGCTTCCACACGAACCAGCCGCGCACTTTCGGCATGACGGCGCGCTTCCGGTTCTAGGACGCCTACGGATAAAATTTCTGGAAACGGCGGCCTTTAGGTCGCCGTTTTCATTTGCGCTTCACGCGCCCCACGCGATGAAGTGCGGATTGTCAAAGCCGCGCTCGCGCTTTCCGTAGCCGAGCGGGTCTTGCGTTCTGAACACGACGACGCGTCCGCCGGCGGCCTCCAGCACCGCCTGGCCGGCGCCCGTGTCCCACTCCATCGTACGGCCGAGGCGCGGATAGACGTCGGCGAGGCCCTCGGCGATCAGGCAGAATTTCAGCGATGAGCCCGCCGCGGCGAAATCAGTAATCGTCAGGGTGCTGAGGAACGCGTCGGTCTCGGGGCCGCGGTGGCTACGGCTCGCGACGGCGACAAGTCCATCCGGCGGCGCCCTGCGCGCACGAATCGGCTGCGCGTCTTCGCCCGCGCCAGTCCGGCGCATCCACGCGCCCCGCGCCCTGACGCCGAGATAAAGCTTCGACATCGCCGGGGCGTAGACAACGCCGAGCGCCGGAACGCCGTCGCGAATGAGCGCAATATTGACCGTAAACTCGCCCGTCTTGGTGATGAATTCCTTGGTGCCGTCGAGCGGATCGACTAGGAAAAATTCGCGACCCAATTCCGGTATAGCCCCCTTAGAGGCGGCTTCTTCCGCGAGGATTGGAATAGTGGGCGCCGCCGCCCGCAGGCCTGCGGTAATGATCTCCTCTCCTAGGCGGTCGGCTTCGGTGACAGGCGAGGCGTCGCCCTTTGTCTCGACTGCAAAGGGGCTTGCATAAATCGCCATCGCTTTTGCCCCCGCCTCAAGGGCCAGTCGCTCCATCTCGTGCAAGAGAAGGGTATCGCGGTCCTTTTGCATCGCTGACCTTACTTGAAGGCAATAACGGTAAAAGCAGCGGTCTGGCGCGGCGTCAGCCCGCCTGCGGGCACGACCCGGTCGACGATCCATCCTCCTTCGGCAAGTTCATTTAACTTCGTCTCTAAAGCATCAGCCGCAGCGCGGCCAAGGTCGGCTTCGTTCCCATCGAATAGAAACGGCCGTTTTTTGGAGTCTCGCCATGAGACATAGAAGGCGGCAAATTGCTTTGAAACGGACAAAAGAGTTCCTGCCATAAGCCTGAGAGGGCCCCTCGCCGAGAGGAGCTTGAGCCGCGACAAGCAAGCATCAAGCCATAGAATGATCTGCGCTCAGCAGCAAACTGCCCAAACTTGCTGCATTGCAAAAATTTTTGGTTTTGGACCGTCAAGCTTACTGATTCTTCGCAGTTCGCGTGCTAAAACACCTTGGCGGGCGGAAGCTGCGGGAGCGCCTTGCCGGTGGCTGAGTTGGGTTTGAGTGAAGCGACGAAATTTGCGGAAGAACTCGCGACCGCGGATGGTCAGCGACGCGCCCCCTTTTCGCGAGCACTTTATGGCGACCTCGTCCATTTTTCCGATTTTCTAGCGATTATTTTGGCATCCGTCGTAGTCGCTGAAATTTACCACATCTATTTTCGCGGAATTGAATATGACTGGCAGGCCTATGCTGCCGTTGGTATTGTTGGCGCAACTGGACTGACCTCGCTTCTTCGCCGCGATGGATTTTATGAGTTCGAAGCGGTGCGTTCTTCAAGTCGCTCGATGCGAGCCGTCGTCGCGCGTTGGGCGCTTATGGTACTTGGTCTCATCGCTTTCGGCTTTGCCTTGAAGGCATCTGAACAATTCTCTCGGACATGGCTCTTTGCCTGGACGAGCGTCGTTGCTTTTTATCTAGTAGGCGCGCGCGTTGTCGCCGCAGCCGTATTGCGGCGTGCTGTAAGGGATGGCGGTGTCTTTTCGCGTCGAATCGCGGTCGTCGGCGCCACTGAGGCTGGCAGGCGTTTTGCCGGGCACGCCGCTGATCCTGAAAAAGCAATCTCGATTGTAGGGGTTTATTCGGTCGGCACTGAGGACGTTGACGCCGGCTTTCAGCTCGCGGGCAATCTTTCCGATCTCGAGCTGGCCGCGCGTAACGGTCAAATTGACGACATCGTAATCGCGATGCCGCGTTCTTCGAAAGAGATGATGAACGGCCTTATCAATCGGCTCTCGCTACTGCCGGTAACGCTGGCGATCTGTCCAAACGTCCATTGGCTGGACCATACCGGGGGCGACATTGTCAGGATTGGCGGGGCGCCGTTGCTCACGCTTTACCGCCGCCCTCTTGAAGGCTGGGGCGGCGTTTTAAAGTCCATTGAAGACTATGTCGTCGGCGTCCCTGCATTCGTTCTACTGTCCCCTCTCATGCTGGCGATCGCCATTGCGATAAAGCTGGAAGGCACAGGGCCGATTTTGTTCAAGCAGCAGCGACACGGCTTTAATCACAAGGTCTTTAGGATTTACAAGTTTCGCACAATGACGGTCGCGGAGGACGGAGAAAACGTCATCCAAGCAACCCGGCACGACCCCCGTGTGACCAAGCTTGGCGCATTTCTGCGCCGTTATAGCCTCGATGAGCTACCCCAGATTCTGAATGTTCTCAAAGGTGATATGTCGCTTGTCGGCCCGCGTCCCCATGCGCTCGCGCACAACCATCAATATGCGCAAACGGTTCAGAACTATTCCGGCCGCCACAAGATGAAGCCTGGAATGACAGGTTGGGCGCAGGTCAACGGCTGGCGCGGCGAGACCTCAGAACGCGAACACATGGCCCAACGCGTCAAGTTCGATCTCGAGTACATCGATAACTGGTCGCTGTGGTTTGACTTCAAGATAATGATATTAACCTTTGCCGCCGTGCTCTTTCCAAGGAACGCCCATTAGGGCAAAGGGGCGGCCGTGGCAGGGCCTGCGCGGCGTGCCGTTTGCAGTTATTTCGCCCTGATCGGGCATCGATCTTAGCGCCGGCGCCGGCCGGATGGGGAGTTTTTATGCGCGTGGCAATCGTAGGCACCGGATATGTCGGGCTCGTTTCGGGGGCGTGCTTCGCTCATTTCGGCCATGATGTGATTTGCATCGATAAAGATGCAGCAAAAATTGAACGGCTGGAGCGCGGCGAAATTCCCATCTTTGAACCTGGCCTCGACGCGCTTGTCGCCGAGAATGTTGCCGCAGGCCGGCTTGCCTTTACCACTGATCTGAAAGCTGGGACGCCGGATGCAAATGCCGTTTTCATCGCCGTTGGAACGCCGACGAGGCGAGGCGACGGTCATGCCGACCTGACTTATGTGTACTCTGCCGCTGAGGAGATCGCGAGAGCGCTAAACGGCTATACCGTTGTCGTAACCAAATCGACCGTACCCGTTGGAACGGGGGCCGAGGTAGAGGCGATCATTAGCCGTGTTCGCCCCGACGCCGACTTTTCGGTCGTTTCTAACCCTGAATTTCTGCGCGAAGGCGCCGCAATTGAAGACTTCAAGCGGCCCGACCGGATCGTCGTTGGCGCAGAAGATGAACGCGCTCGCGATGTGATGCGTGAGCTCTATCGGCCGCTTTTCATTAATGAGACGCCGATTGTCTTCACCAATCGCGCAACATCTGAGCTTATCAAGTATGCGGCAAACGCGTTCCTTGCGACCAAGATCACCTTCATCAACGAGATGGCTGACCTGTGTGAAAAGGTCGGGGCTAACGTCCAGGAAGTTGCTCGGGGCATTGGACTTGATGGCCGTATCGGCGGCAAATTCCTCCACGCTGGGCCGGGGTATGGCGGATCATGCTTCCCGAAGGATACACTAGCTCTGGTAAAGACCGCGCAACAAGTCGGTGCGCCGACGCGGATTGTCGAGGCTGTTGTTGAAATCAATGACCGCCGAAAGAAGCAAATGGCTGAACGCGTGATCGCAGCTTGCGGAGGATCGGTCGCCGGCAAGACGATTGCCGTACTGGGCCTGACATTCAAGCCGAATACCGACGATATGCGTGACAGCCCATCGCTCGACATCGTTCCAGCTTTGCAAGCAGCCGGGGCCACCGTGAGGGCGTTTGATCCAGCAGGCATGGAAGAGGCCAGAAAGAGTCTGGAGGATGTGCTTTACTGCGACGGGCCTTATCACGCGATGGATGGCGCGGATGCCGTGGTTTTGTTGACGGAGTGGGATGAGTTTCGGGCCCTTGATCTGAAGCGCGTCAAAGAGCTTCTAAAGGCGCCTGTGTTTATCGACCTCCGAAACGTCTATCGACCAGCGCATATGGCCGAGCAAGGCTTTCGGTATCATTCGATCGGCCGCTCAGCGGAGAGTGAGCCACGAAAGTCAGCGCGAGTGTGAGGCGGTGGTCTCGATAGTTGCGCCCTGCAAAATTCCGACGCGAACGCCGTCGAAAACATACTGCGTTGCAAGAGCCATCAAAAGCATACCGAGAATGCGTGTGATTGCGTTCATGCCAGTACGGCCCAGCGCGTCGCCGATGCGGCTTGCAAATGCCATCATCAAGACGCCTATACCTAGCACGATTGCGGACGCTGCGAGCGCAGATCCTTTCTGAATCAGGCTCGATCCCGGGCCCATCAGCAACATGATTGTTGCGATCGCTCCTGGCCCGGCAAGCATCGGAATCGCTAAGGGAAAAAAGGCGATGCTGTCACGGGCCGACGCCTTGGGACCGGGGGTTTTAGACTGTGTCTCGCTCTCGGGATCGAAAAACATTCGAAACCCCATAAAGAATAGGATTATTCCCATTGCCGCACGGAACGAGGCGAGTTGTACGCCCATATGTTCCAGAACCGAATTTCCAACGAAGCCAAACGCTGAAAGGATCGCGATCGAATAAAGCGCCGCCATGAAAGCAATGCGAAGTCGCGCACGCGGCGTTTCTTCTTTCGTAAGGGAAGCGAATATCGGCGTTACAAGAATAGGATCAATCACGATGAAAAGCGTCACAAAGGCGTTTAGAAATGTCGTGAAGAGCACGTCCATGATTGATTAGGCCGATCCGGAAATTGGACGAAGGTCATTGCGCCGTGTCGGCTCAGCTTTGCAACCCTGACGTAGGGTTGCTCCTGACTACAGCGCAACTGCTGACTTCATTTCAGCCTTCTCGCCGGCATCAAGCCCGCTCGTCTCGTCGATGAATTTGATTGCCTGCGCTTCATCCACGCCCTTCATTCGGAAGACGGTGCGTTTCACGTTGAACTCGGCCGTTTCATCGTCGTCTTCGTCGAAATCCAGCATCAGCTGGTCCTCGAGATGATCGCGACTCGCTTTTTTCAGAACACGCTCGGTGTTTTCAACGCCCCCGTCATCGACCGTCATTTTGTGGATGACGATCCGCTTTTTCTTGTGAAGTTCTCTCTTTTCTTCGTCATCATTATTCCCCCCTGTTTCTTCGACGGTGGCGAGTTTCGCCAACGCCATTTCGGCGGCTTCGCCTCGGAGGACCCGCAGGTCTTCCCCGCCGCTGGCGACAGCAAACGCCCCGCCATTCGATCTAGAGACCGCGACAATTCGTTCGCCGTTCGTTTCGTCGATACTAAGGTCAAAGGAGCCCGCCAAAAGCGGTCCTGGCGCCAGCGCGGCGACCGCGGCGAACAGCGCAAGTTTCATTTCCAGCTCCATTAACGGGGACAGCCTGTCTACATCTGTAACGCGTCTCTGACTTTCTCCACAGCCGGGCCTGAAATTCGGGCCTGTGGCCGCCTGGACACGCTTTGTATGGGGTGCGTGAAGCGAAAATGTGGTTAATATACGCTGGCGAGCGTCGGCGTTGTCCGCACTTGACGAGCGGATAAACGAGGCCCGTTTGGGGTCTAAGGGGAATTTGTATGGCGAGAGCACTGTTGTTGTCTGCTGCTGCGGCAGCGCTGTCCGCATGCGCGACTTCTGTTGAAACGGCAGGCCGAGATCCTTATGCCTCGGTCACCTACACGGGAGCAGAACAATTTTACGCCGCCGACTTGCGCGCTGCGCAATACCCGCCTGCGCAATCCTCCGAGAACGGCACGCCATTTGAGCTTGTATCTTATGAAGGCATTAACGGCGCGCGCCGCGCCCATCAGCTTTATACACGCGCCGAAGCAGAAGCGCTTGACGGACGTTGTGAGAAGTTCATTGAACCCTCCGCGACCGAGACGTTGGCCGACATCGCTGATCTCTGTGATGTGCCGCTCGAAACCTTGGTCGCGTACAATCCCGATGTGAAGAGCGTCAATTACGCCGAGCGGGTCGTCACTATCGAAATCCCCGGCGGCAAGGTCAACCCGAGCGGCACGTTTGCGGCGTCCGATGCGCTGGCGAGCCTTTACGAAGTGAAAGAAGGGGACTCTCTCTCGGCGATCGCCTATCGCCTCAATGTTTCAGCGGACGCGCTCGCAAATCTCAACCCCGATGTGACTTGGACGACGTTGACGCCGGGTCAATTGCTGCAACGGCCTGTGGCCGCTTCGGCGGCGCCGGTTGCAACCTATGTAGCGCCGACGCCGGGTTGGGAGGGATACGCGGGGAACCGGGGCGGCCCCAGCGACGCTCGGCGCGGCGCAGATGTTCGTCACGCGCCCTATGCGCTCCGCCCGACCCGGCCTTTCGCGGGGCGCGATCCTGGAACGCCGGTAAGCGCCGACCTTGTTGTAGACAAGCCTGCCGTTCGCGCCGGCGATCGCGTTCGCGTCACGGCGCGTCGGCTGTCTCCGGGCGAAGAGGTCACCTTTTATAGCGGTGAAGCGCTCGACCGTGAAACAGATGCGGCTGGCGACCGGATGAAGGAAGTTGGTCGCGCGCGCGCTGATGAAAATGGCGAAGCCTCGGCGTCGATCCGCGTAAAGAGAAAATCGGACATGGGCGGCGTCATCTTCAAGGCTGTTCCGGAGCGGTCGAATGGCGCGCTCTACTCGGACCGCGTTGGCGTCGTGAATGTCGATGGCAAAGGCGATGCTGACGAGCAGGCCGACGATGCGGCCGAGGAATAGAGACTCACGCTTTTTGTTTCATCGCGTCTTCGTAGATCCCGATCATCTGATGCGCTTTCGCGGCCCAGGTGAATTGAGCTTCCACATGCGCGCGCGCCGCTGCGCCCATGCGTGATGCAAGTCCGGGATCCGTCGCCAACCGCCTCATCGCCGCAGCCAGTCCCTCGACGAAGGAAGCGCGGGCTGACGGTGCGATGAGGAAGCCTGTCTCTTGCGTTATGTAGTCTTGAGGTCCGCCCCAATCGGTGGCGATCGCTGGCGTGCGGCAGGCGAAGGCTTCTAAGATGACGGCCCCGCCGCACTCTCGCATGGATGGCAGCACCAGCGCTGTCGCGGCGGTGAGCGCGCTGCAAATCTCGGCTTGCGGACGAAAGCCCTCGAAGGCAATTTGGCCGGAAGCCGAGCTTACTGACGCCTGATGTTGAAGCCGGGCTCGTTCAGGCCCATCGCCGATAATGCGGAGTGTGGCGTCTGGAACGCTTTCCATCGCCTCGAGTAGAAGCTCGACCGCTTTCCACCAGACGAGGCGGCCAACGAAAACGAAGACGGGAGCGGCTGGTTTCTGCTGTAGCGGCCGGTTCCAGAATTCGAGATCGACGCCGTTCTCGGCGATCTCGACAACACGCGCGCGATCGATTCCCGGGGGAAGCGCGCTGCGTGTGCGCGCGTTGGCGACAAGAAGCGCCGCCGCCTGACGTTTGCCGGGCGCCAACCGGTTACCGACGCCGGCGAACAATCGCGCTGCGCTGATGACCGCCCCCGAACCTTGCGAATAGTCTTTTGCAAATGCCGGCGGATATTCCATGCCGCCGTTCATCGGACCGATGACGACCGGGGCCGGCATTCCTGAGAAAAAAGACGGAAAGGCTGGCGACACCGGTATCGGCTGATGAATGACGTTTGCGCCGATCTGGTGCGCCAGGGTGCGCGCGACGCGCGCTAGCCGCGCCTGCGTCACAAGCCCGACGCCGCTGAGAAATAGCGTTTCGCGAAGTGCGCCCGGCGCGCGCTTCCCCGCCGCGTGGATCGCCTTTTCCGCCCCAGAATCCTCGATAAAGTGAAAGCGGTCAGGCCGCCACGCCGGGTGAGCTTGCAACTCTTCACGCACGCGCGCGTGCGTCAGGGCGTGAACTTCGACGCCCGCCTTCGTCAGCTCACGGATATAATGAAGCGGGATAACCGCTTCTCCGCCCATGCGCGCCGATATGTTGCCGGCGACGATCAGGACGCGCATGTTGAAACGATCAGTCTTCCGCCCCTAGTCTGGCACATAGGCCGGCAGAAACGTCTGCAGGCGCGCCTGCATCTCTTTGAGTTTCACATCGCCTTCGGCGAGCGTCATGTCGTCAGTGATCGGCGTAATGAGACGCACCATCGCGCCGTCGGACCGCTTGCGGGTCACCGCGTCGACGATCAACCAAAATTTCATGACGAACTCGTTCGCGACTTTGCGGCCGCGTTGGTCATACCAATAGTAAACGAGCTGCTTGTTGTCGCGATTTTCGATCAGCATACGATTGTAGGTGAACGCTTTGCCGGTCGCGGTTTTTGTCTTTTCGATCGTATGGCGCGTCACCTTCCAACCACCGCCCGGTATGCACTGGCGCGGCGAGTGCCATGACCGGCCGTCACGCTGCGCGTCGAGATAGGCCATGTAAAGATTGTAAATACCGCCATCCGGCGCGCTCAAATTGACAACGATTGAGTCGTCGGCGCCTAGAACCTCTGCAACCGTTGGATCAATAGGGCGCACTTCTTTTGTCCAATCGTCGCCGAATTCGGCGAGGACGCCGTCGAAATCCTGACGATCCGGGATGATGAGGGATTTGGCGGTTGCGGCCTGGGACAAACCAAAGCCCGCTGCGATGAGCGCGAGCGAGGCGCCTGCAATGACGGGAACTGATGTCTTCGTCGCGCGGGGCGCAGTGAGCGGCAAGTCCGGCGTCGTCAGCGCATCCAGCGGATTGACCCGCGGCTTGGCCGTGCGAGCGAAGATCGCGATCACTCCAAACAGCGCCGCAAGGCAGAACAGGAAAACGACCCAGCCCTCAAAGAAATGAAGCGCGCCTTCCGCATGCTCGTCGCCATAGGCCTGCACCAGCGCGGCCGTCACGGCGATGCGCAGGCTGTTCATCACAATCGTGATCGGTATCGTCGCGATGACGATGGCGGCGCGCTGCCACATCGGCCCGCGATACATATAGGCCGCCATCACGCCGAGGCTGAGAAATGGAAACAGATATCGCAGCCCGCTGCACGCTTCGGCGACCTGCAGCCGATAGTCGCCGAGATCGATGATGTTGCCGGACAAGTGGACGGGGATTCCCATCAACTCGACCATCGCGACGCCGAGGATGGAAGAAATCTGCTGGAAGTTGAACGACAGGACAGTGATGACCCAATAAGGCGGCGGCACCGCGAAGAAGAGAAAGGCGACGGGCGCGGCAACGGTTCGAAGCAGCGACAAGCCGCCAAACGCTGCAACAAGCCCGGCGATCGCGACGACAATGCCGAGATGCTGAAAGAGAAAAATGCTGGTCAGGCGGCCTAGCAGCAGCAGCAGCACTGCGCCGCCGAGGAGCGCAACGCCTGTCAAAGAGGGGCCGCCGATGCTTTTCTGCACCGTCTCGCGGTTGAGCCAAACAAGCCACAACGAGATCAGCGGAATGAAATAGCTATGAGAAAGTTCTTGCTGCTGGCCCCAACGAAACCAAAGATTTCCAGCCGCTTCCCAAAAAAGGACACCAAGGCCCGCGACCGCGGCGGCGAGCGCCAGCAGCCGAGGCGAGAAGGGAAGCGGTCGACGCCGAATTAAGCCTTCCGGGTCAGCCGTCGCCATTAAAAAATCCTCTCAAAGCGCGGCGGCCACTCTCGTCCGGGCGATTTCGTTTCGCCATACGAGGTAGCGGACCGCATGCAGCCAATGCAATATTCATTCAAGTCGCGTTTGCGTGCGCCAGCCGGGGTCAAAGAGGCCCGATCCCATTCATTAGCAAGGCTGCGGCCAAGCTGGTCCCAGCCGCCCCCGTCAAGATGAGGCCAAGCAGCGTTCCGACTGGCAGATCGCGCTGCAAGCGCGCGCGAATGCCTAACCCAAGGACGCCGAGCCCGCAAAGACCGGCGAGAAGACCTGCAACTGCAAACCAGCGCGCCCAGCCGAGGAGGCCCCCGAGAAGGTTGATCTCATTGGCTTGAAACGTCATCGCGACCGCCGCGCCGAGGCCGCCGGCGGCGATGAGCCCCAAAAGCGCTGTCGCCCAGGCGAGCGGCCGGGCGCCGAATGTCGGCGCCGGGACGTCGCGGTTGATGAGGCGCGCAAGCGGGGCCAGCGTATAAACGCTGAAGGCGATCAACAGGATGAGAATTGACCCGCCAAGGGTCAGCGCCGGCGCGGCCAGCTTTTTCGGATCTTCTGCGGCCTTGGCGGCGAGATTGAGGAGGCCGTCTGTCTTGTAGAACTTCCCGGCAAACTTCGGCGCCTTGATGCTTTCAGGACAGGTCTTGTCGACGGCGCTTTCCGGCGCGTCGAAAAACTTCGTCAGAAACTCGCCCGCGCACTTCACCGAGCGGGTTGGTCCGTGTCCAGAGTAAGGGAACTCGACGTAAGTTCCGCGCGAAAAGCCGCGCACGATCATTTGCGCGAGCGGCGGCGGCGTTATCGGATCCATTTGCCCGTTAGCGATGATCGCCGGGATAGTCGTTGAGACGGTTTTGAACTGCTCCTGCGGGCGTGGCGGCATGCCGTAACGCTTGCACAGCGCGGCCTGCTCCTCGATCAACGCCGGATCGCCGAAAATGCTGGCGAGCTCGGGATGCTCGCGCTGGTCCTGCGCGACGGCGGCCTGGAGATACAGCACCCATCCGTCGTTGCACGCGATGGCGTTGTACATCCCCTGGCTGATGCCGAAGCCGCCGGGTCCGCCAAATGCGCCGCCCGCGGTCAATGCGCGAAGCGCTTTGGTGTCATTCTTCTCGACGCGCCGGATGACGGCGTCCATCAAGGCGGGAAGCGTCGGATAGGTATCCTGTTCATAGAGAGAAGAGAATGGAACGCCGCCGATGAGATCGTGAAAAAACCAAGCTTTTCCGCTGGGAAACCGCTCGCTGTCGATAGCCTCGACTTCGATGGGCGTCGACTTCACTTTATTGATCGCGGCCTTGAACCGCTTTTGCAGATCCGGAAAAGCGCGCGCGCAAGGCGGGTCGGCGGCGCAGGCCGCGTCGAGCAGATCAAGATCGCGCTGGTAATGCGTGCCGATGCGCTGAAAATGCGCGCCGGGCGTGATCGGGACGATGGCGTCGAGAACGATGGCGCGAATACCGGCAGGGTCCTGATTGATATAAGCCTGTCCGAGGATTGATCCGTAGGAAATGCCCCAGACGTTCCATTGTTCGAAGCCAAGCGCGCGGCGCAGCGCCTCAACGTCGCGCGCGTTCTCGATGGTGTTGTAGCCTGAAAGGTCGATGCGCTCAGCCTTCGCGCCGGCAAAGCACGCCTCCATCTGCGCGATCTGCGCGCGGCCATAAGCGTCCCAGTCCGCCGTGTTGCCAGCGGAAGGATCGAATAACCCGTACTTCTCGCAGAAGTCTCCCGAATAACCGATGCCGCGCTGCTCAAGGATATAGAGATCGCGCGCATCCAGAACGCCGTGATCCTTGAGGCGCTTCACGTAACCGGTGACTTGCGCGCCGGGGCCGCCGGTCAGGTAGATGATCGGATCCTCGCGCTTCGACCACGCGCCTTTTTTCTCCGCATCCCAATCTTTCGGCTTCTTCGCCGCGATCTTGACGTAGTGGAGCTTGATCGTGCGCGCGCGGGACTTTTCGCGATTTTCCGGCACGGCAAGAAGGCCGCAGGCGACTTCCCCTGGCTTGTAGCTGACCGCGCCCTTGAAGGGGCAGACGATCGTCTCCGTGCGGAATTCGTCGCGCGCGAAAAAGTCGGCGGCGTCCGAGCCGTTGGCGTCTTCATCGGCCTCTGCAACCGCTGACCCGTCACCCTGCGCCAGAGCGGCGCCTGACATGGGAGCGATCAACCAAACCGCCGCCAATACCGACGCTGCGAGACTTCTCATGAGTGGGCCCCCGCCATTTCCCTGAAGCGCCAAGCCTATCAGAGGATTACGGAGCTGCAACCTTTGGCCAAACCATGCTGCGGCGCCAGAGGAATGATCGCGGATGGCCTTGAGGCAGCCCCAAAAAGGCAGACAATTTTCCCGGCGCGCCGCCAAGTTTTCGAGGATTTCCGCGCGGTCCAGCCGAAACCTACGGAGACTCCCCTGGTCTATTGTCTGTACATTTCTTGCTGCGGGCGCGGGCCGCCGGGAGCGCTTCGCGCTTTCCTCGGCGTGGCGCGATCGTCCGCCTATCTCTCCTAGGTTCGTCACAGTTTCCTTCCAGAATTCAGTTCGCGAGCAAGGCTCCATGAACCGCCATCATAAGGCCTGCGGGGAGGGGTGGGACGGATTTTTGTTCGTCAATGCAATCATCACCTTAGATGGTTAACGCCGATTCCGCCTACGGACGATAAATGGCGCCCTGCGCCGAAACGGCAAACGGCGGCCCTGCGGCCGCCGTTCCCATCATCCGCGATGCGTTCGCGCCCGCTTATGACTTCCGCTTCAAGTCAAAGCGGTCGTTATTCATCACCTTCGTCCATGCCGCGGCGAAGTCGCGGGCGAAATCGTCGGCGGCCCCGTTGTAGGCGTACTGTTCTGCGACCGCGCGCAGTTCCGCGTTCGACCCGAACACAAGATCAGTTTCGGTCGCAGTCCATTTGACGGCGCCTGTCTTCCGGTCGCGACCTTCGAAGACGTAAGCTTCGCCTTCTTTCGGCGCCCACTTCGTCGACATGTCCAACAGGTTGACAAAGAAGTCGTTGGTCAGCGTTCCGGGCCTTGATGTAAAGACACCATGCGCCGCGCCGCCCGCGTTGGCGCCGAGCGCGCGCATGCCGCCGACAAGCGCTGTCATTTCATCGACCGTGAGGCCAAGCATGTCAGCCTTTTCGACAAGCGTGTCTGCGGGCGCTCGGCCTGCATCGCTGGTGTAGAAGTTGCGGAAGCCGTCGGCTTGAGGTTCAAGAACCGCAAAGCTCTCAGCGTCCGTCATTTCTTGCGTCGCGTCGGTGCGGCCCGGCGTGAACGGCACAGAGACGGCGTTTCCGCCCGCCCGCGCCGCCTCTTCAATCGCCGCCGAACCGGCGAGCACGATCGTGTCGGCGAGCGAGATCTTCCGGCCGCCCGGCGCTTTGGCGTTAAAGGCCGTGCGCACCTCGTCGAGTTTCGCGATCACTTTCGCAAGTTCGTCGGGCGAGTTCGCCGGCCAGTCCTTTTGCGGCGCCAGACGCACGCGCGCGCCATTGGCGCCGCCGCGCATGTCCGTGTCGCGGTAGCTCGACGCCGAAGCCCAGGCGGTTCGCACAAGTTCGGGTACGGACAAACCTGAGGCGAGAATCTGCGACTTCAGCGAAGCGATGTCCGTTGCGCTGACGAGCGGATGACTGACCGCCGGCGTCGGATCCTGCCAGATCAGGCTTTCGGCAGGAACTTCCGCGCCGACATAGCGCGCGCGCGGGCCCATGTCGCGGTGCGTGAGCTTGAACCAGGCCTTGGCGAAGGCGAGGCGAAACTCTTCAGGATTGTCCTTGAAGCGCCGCGCGATCTTCTCGTAAGCCGGGTCGAACCTCATGGAGAGGTCGGTCGTCAGCATGATCGGCGCGTGTGTTTTCGACGGGTCATGCGCATCCGGAACTGTGCCAGCGGCGGCCCCGTCCTTCGGGATCCACTGGATGGCGCCGCCGGGGCTTCGTGTCTGCTCCCATTCGAAGGCAAAAAGATTCTCCAGATAGAGGGAACTCCAGGCGATGGGCGCCGACGTCCACGCGCCTTCAAGACCCGACGTCACCGTATCGACGCCAACGCCCGTGCCGCACTTATTGTTCCAGCCGATGCCCTGCATGTTGATGGCTTCCGCGGCCGGGTCGACGCCGACGCAATCTGCGGGCTTGTGCGCGCCATGAGCCTTGCCGAATGTGTGTCCGCCGGCGATCAGCGCGACCGTCTCCTCGTCGTTCATCGCCATCCGCCCGAAGGTCTCGCGGATGTCGCGCGCCGCCGCGACAGGATCAGGGTTGCCGTTCGGGCCTTCCGGATTGACGTAGATGAGGCCCATCTGGACCGCGGCGAGCGGCTTTTGCAGCTGGCGGTCGCCGCTATAGCGCTTGTCATCGAGAAATTTTTCTTCCGGGCCCCAATAGACGAGCTCGGCCTCAGCGTCGTCCTCGCGGCCGCCGGCGAAGCCGTAGGTTTGAAATCCCATCGATTCGAGTGAGACGTTGCCGGCCAGAACCATCAGGTCGGCCCACGACAGGCTGTCGCCATATTTCTGCTTCACCGGCCAGAGCAGCCGGCGCGCTTTGTCCAGATTGGCGTTGTCCGGCCAGCTATTGAGCGGCTCGAAGCGCTGCTGACCCCCGCCGGCGCCGCCGCGCCCGTCGATCGTGCGATAAGTGCCGGCGCTGTGCCACGCCATGCGGATCATGAACGGCCCATAGTGACCGTAGTCCGCTGGCCACCAGTCCTGCGACGTCGTCAGGACGCCGGCGATATCCTGCTTTACGGCGGCAAGGTCGAGCCTGGCGAAGGCAGCTGCATAATTGGCGTTGGTCGCGCGCGGCGCTTCGTTCTGGCGGAGCGGCGACAGATCAAGCTGCGCCGGCCACCAGAAATCGTTCGCCCGCGGCGCGCCGGCGGCAGCAACCGTCGAAGCGTCCGAAGGATTCATCGCTTCTGCTTGCCCTGCTGGTTCAGCAAGCCCCGCATCCGCGGCGCTTTCAACGCGCGGTGAGCAGGCGACGATAACAAAAGCTGCGGCAGTCGAAAGCAACAGGGGTTTTAAGGGTAGGCGCATGGGGAGGTCCTTCCAGTCGATGAGCAGTTCAACGTGTGATGACGATGCAGACGAGGCTGACCTTGAAGAGGTGACGCCCGTGACGGGCGCGTCTCGCTGCAAAACTTCATGCTGAACATCTACGCGCATCGGCGTTATAAGTAAAACCGATTGTTTCTATATCTTCAATCGATTCAACCGATAGAAAATTCACCTCAGGCCAGCTGCGATCTCTCTCAAGGTCGACGCGAGGGCCTTGCTGCGGTTCCGCGTGACCGTGTCCCCGCTTAAAGACGGCAACGGTGCTGCAAGCGCCTGAAGTTGCTTTGCAAGCGCCGGGTCCTTTGCGCCGTCGGCCAGGCGCGCGGCGGCGGCGTCAAGCGCTTGAGTGATGCTGGACGCCGACGGCAGCGAGCTGCTGCGGGTCAGCTGATCGACATAGGCGCGCGCGACAACGGGGTCGGCCGGCCAGGTTGCCGGGAATTGTTGTTGCGCGTTGACGGTCTTCCCTGAGTCCGCGAGCTTGGCGGCGGCAAGTTCGTGCACGGAAAGGTGCTCGCTCGGCGCCAGTTCGAACACGTCGAGGCCCCGCGTGATTTCCGTGCCATAAATGCGGCCGTCATACCAATAGGCGGACCAATAGCCGCCGAGGATGAGATGTTTTTTGTCGATTGGCCCGCGATCGAAATAGGCGATCTCGACAGGGTTGGCGCTGTCAGTGAAGTCAATCACTGAAACGCCGCCCTGATACCAGGCTTGGACGAAGATGTCGCGGCCCGGCACCGGCACGACCGAGCCGTTATGCGCGACGCAGTTTTCTTCATCCGCCTGCGGCGCCGGCAGCTTGTAGAGGCTGCGCTGCACAAGCTTGCCATCGACGATGTCATAGATCGCATCGGCGCCCCAGTTGGCGGGGTCCGCCGCGCGGCAGCGCGGCCGCCCGCCGCCGCCCCATTCGTCCGTAAACAGAACTTTCGTCCCGTCATTGTTGAACGTCGCGGAATGCCAGTACGCGAAGCCCTTGTCTGAGACATCATCGATGCGCCTTGGTTTTCGCGGGTTCGAGATATCAAAGATAATTCCATTGCCCGAACACGCGCCCGCTGCGATCTTCTTTGCCGGAAAGACCGTGATGTCATGGCACTGATCGGTGCGGCTCGTCTTCTGCGTTTCCTCGCCGTTGTCCTCGCCATGATCGCCGCCTTGCCAAAGCCCGGCGAGACGCCCCGTCTTTGCATCGGCGAACACCGCGGGACTGTCGATGATGCGCGCCTTTGACGGGTCTGCGACGGGGATCTCGATCACGTCGATGCGGAAGAGGGCGGTGCGATCGTCACCCGGTATGTCGCCGATGCAGCCTGCCAGTTCGTCCTTGTCGCGGACGCGTGCGGTGCCGGAATTGTAGACGATGATCTTCCCGTCAGCGCCGGGTCCGGAGACGACTGAATGCGTGTGCGAGCCGCGGCAGGTTTGAACCTGGCCGACCTGACGCGGCGCCTTGAGGTCGCTGATGTCGAAAATACGAATGCCGCGGAACCGCTCCGGGCTCTTCTCTTTGGACACGCCCTGCAGACCGCAATCAACGCGGCCGCGCGTTTGCTCGACCGACATGATGAGCAGATCGCCGACGATCGAGACGTCCCCTTGGCCGCCCGGACAGACGACGGAGCTGAGGAGCGCCGGCGCAGCGTCCGTCGCCAGGTCGTAGATGTTGAAGCCGTGATAATTCCCGGCGATGAGGGTATCGCCGGAGAACGCGATATCGGTGTTCGAGAAATTGAGCAGCGGCGAGCGCTCGCTCCATTTGGTTTTGTCGTATTCCTCGCCGTCGTCGTCGGTTTTCTTTTTCGCTGGTTTCTTGCGCGCCTTGCCTTCATCCTTGTCCGGCTTCGGCAACGGCAAGCCCGCCGGATTGGCCGGATCGAAGAAACCGGCGGGTTTGGGCAGCGACGCGATCAGCGTCATGTTTCTCGCGGCTTCACCCGCGTCGCGGAACCCGGCCTTCAGGTCGACGCGCGGATCTGGCGAAAGGCTGGCGAGCAGCGCATTCATTTTCTTGATTTCAGCTGTCTGGTCCGACTTCACGTCGTTGACGAACTCGAACAGCACGGGGTCATAGGCCGCGCCCGGCTGCTCGAACAGTTTGTCGACCATCTTCAGGGCGCCGTCGTGATGTTTCGTCATCAGCGTCAGGAACAGCCGGTCAAACGCAGCCCCCTTAGCGCCGGCAAGGTCCTTGATCTGTTCGGGGCTCGCCATGCCGATCATGCCATGACCATGATGATCGTGGCCGCTGCCGTGACCAGAAGCCGGCGCTGTCTCAGGTTCGCCGCGTTCGCGAAGCCAGCCGCGCATGAACTTCATTTCGTCATCCTGCGAGGCGGTGATTCTGCCCGCCGCGTCGACGATCTCCTTCCGGTTGGTGCGCTCCTTGACGAGCCCCGACATCTCAACCGCCTGCGCGTGGTGAACGATCATGTCCTGCATGAAGCGGACGTCGTCGGCGGAGTAACGCGTATCGGCGACCTTCACCGCCTCTTCTGCGCTCAGCGCGCGCGACGCTCCGCCAGGCGCACCCGGCTGTACGATCGGCGGCTCTTGCGCTGCGGCGGCGGCAAGCGTGAGCGACCCCGCGCATGCGGCTGCACTCATCCGAAAGCGAAGGGTTGATTTCCTGATCATGCAGCCATGCCTCCCGATGCCATCCTGGCGGACCTGATTTCTTTGTGTCTCATTCCTGGAACGCCGCCAAGCAACGGCATCAGTAACGAAAAACGGCGGCCTTTCGGCCGCCGTTTCCATCATTCGTGCTGAGCGATGAGCCTTAGAAGTCCATGCCGCCCATGCCGCCCATGCCGCCGCCCATGCCGCCGCCGCCATGGCTGTGGCCAGCGTCCTTTTTCGGCGCTTCGGCGATCATTGCTTCGGTCGTGATGAGGAGACCGGCGACCGAGGCCGCGTCTTGCAGCGCGGTGCGCACGACCTTCGCCGGGTCGACGATGCCGGCTTTGATCATGTCGACATATTCATCCGTCTGCGCGTTGAAGCCGAACTTGGTGTCTTTTTGTTCGAGCAACTTGCCGACGACGATCGAGCCTTCGCCGCCCGCATTGCGGACGATCTGGCGGATCGGCGATTCGAGCGCCTTGCGAATGATGTTGATGCCGGCGTCCTGGTCGGGGTTCGCGCCCTTGAGGCCGTTCAGCACGTGCGTCGCGTAAAGGAGCGCGACGCCGCCGCCGGCGACGATGCCTTCCTCAACCGCCGCACGCGTCGCGTTCAGCGCGTCATCAACGCGGTCCTTGCGTTCCTTGACTTCGATCTCGGTCGAGCCGCCGACCTTGATGACCGCCACGCCGCCGGCGAGCTTCGCCAGACGTTCCTGCAGCTTTTCACGGTCATAGTCGGACGTCGTGTCTTCGATCTGCTTGCGGATCTGAGCGGTGCGCGCTTCGATCTCTTTTTTCTTGCCGGCGCCGTCGACGATCGTGGTGTCGTCCTTGTCGATCGACACTTTCTTTGCTTTGCCGAGCATGTCGAGCGTCACGGTCTCAAGCTTGATGCCGAGGTCTTCGGAGATGACCTGGCCGCCCGTCAGCACGGCGATGTCTTCCAGCATCGCCTTGCGGCGATCGCCGAAGCCCGGGGCCTTGACGGCGGCGACTTTGAGGCCGCCGCGCAGCTTGTTGACAACGAGCGTCGCGAGCGCTTCGCCCTCGACATCTTCAGAGATGATGAGAAGCGGCTTGCCCGACTGCACCACGGACTCGAGAAGCGGCAGCATCGGCTGAAGGCCCGACAGCTTCTTCTCGTGCAGAAGAATATACGGGTCATCAAGCTCGACCGTCATCTTCTCGGCGTTGGTGATGAAGTAGGGAGAAAGATATCCGCGGTCGAATTGCATGCCTTCGACGACATCAAGCTCGGTTTCGGCGGTTTTGGCTTCCTCGACAGTGATAACGCCTTCATTGCCGACTTTCGCCATCGCCTTGGCGATCATTTCGCCGATTTCGCGCTCGCCGTTCGATGAGATCGTGCCGACCTGCGCTATTTCGTCTGACTTCGAGATCTTGATCGACGTCTTCTTGATTTCTTCGATGACTTTGGTGACGGCGAGATCAATGCCGCGCTTGAGGTCCATCGGGTTCATGCCAGCGGCGACCGACTTCGTGCCTTCTCGCACGATCGCCTGTGCAAGGACGGTCGCCGTCGTGGTGCCGTCGCCCGCCTCGTCATTCGTCTTCGAAGCGACTTCGCGCACCATCTGCGCGCCCATGTTCTCGAACTTGTCTTCCAGTTCGATTTCCTTCGCGACAGTCACGCCGTCTTTCGTCGTGCGCGGGGCGCCAAACGACTTTTCGATAACGACGTTCCGGCCTTTCGGACCGAGCGTCACCTTCACAGCGTTGGCGAGAATATCGACGCCGCGCAGCATTTTCTCGCGCGCTTCGACATCGAACTTTACTTCCTTAGCAGCCATATATCAGCTCTCCAGATAATTTGATTGGTTTACGAATTAAGCAACGACGCCGAGGATGTCAGACTCCTTCATGATGAGGAGCTCCTCGCCATCGATTTTGACTTCCGAACCCGACCATTTGCCGAAGAGGATTTTGTCCCCCTTCTTGACGTCGAGCGCGACGACTTTGCCGTCGTCACCGCGGGCGCCGGGGCCCACCGCGATGACTTCGCCCTGCTGGGGCTTTTCCTTCGCGGTGTCGGGGATAATGATCGAGCCGACTTTGCTGTCTTCATCGATCCGGCGGACCAGAACGCGATCGTGGAGCGGCCTGAATTTCACAGAGGTGTCTCCCTTTTTCATTCAGAAACATAGGTTAATGGGTAGCGCAGCGCGCTTTGGCACTCACCCGTGGCAAGTGCTAACAACGAAATAGGGAGTCTGCCGCAGTGCGTCAAGGGCTCCCCTCGCCCGCTCGTGAAGCCAAGGTCATTTTTTTGACAGGCGAACGTCCCTAATAAGCCTCGATTACCTGTATTTAATCCCGGGCGAACGGCGTTCCGCCGATAAGGGCGTTTGTCATTAATGAGGGGGCCATCTCTCTCCGCCATAGCGGCGGGGCGGGCGCGGCCCGAACCACGGAGAGAGTTTGATGCGTAAGGCAATTATTCTGGGGGCGCTCGCGATTTTTGCGGCGGCCTGCACTACCAATCCCTATACCGGCGAAAGACGCGCCGGCCGGGTTGCGACCTCGGGCGCGGCCGGGGCAGCGGCGGGCGCTGCCGCCGGCGCTATTGGCGGCGCGATCGCCGGCAAGCCGGGCAAGGGCGCGGCGATCGGCGCGATCGCCGGGGCCGTCATTGGCGGCGGCATCGGCGTCTATCAGGACCAGCAGCAGGCGAAACTGCGCGAGCGGCTCGTCAATGCCGGCGTCCAGGTCCAGCGCGAGGGCGATAATATCCGCCTGATCATGCCGTCGGACATCACCTTCGATACCGCCCAGGCCGATATTCAGGCAGGCTTTTACGAGACGCTGAACTCGGTTGCGGTCGTCTTGAAGGAGTTCAACAAGACGACAGTGACTGTCGCCGGACACGCCGACGCGCGCGGATCGGACAGCTACAACCTCGATCTTTCGCAGCGCAGGGCGCTCGGCGTTTCGAATTATTTAGCCTCGCAAGGCGTCAATCCGGGCCGCCTTAACGCCATCGGTTACGGCGAAACCCGGCCGGTCGGCGACAATGGCACGGCAGCCGGGCAGAGCCTCAACCGGCGCGTCGAAATCCTGATCGATCCTGTTGAAACGCAGTTCCAGAGCTGAGCGCTCTAACGCACGCTGACGGAAAGCGCCCGGCGGCCCCCGCCGGGCGTTTTTCATTTTTCATTAACGTCCGCACGCGGTGCAATTTGGTCGAATGTCTCGCCCATTAAGTCTGTTGCAACCGCTCCATGCTAACAGCGAGGCAGGCTGCAACGGGGAAATGCAGCCAGCCGTTGAGCTGGGCACTTGCGATGAATACGAGACAACGCGCTGCAAAATACGGGTTCGGCGTCCATTTCGCCGCCGGCGTGACGTCAATGATACTTCTCGCGTCGGCCGTGCTTCAAGGAATGCCGCCGAACATCGAATATGCGCTGGGCGCAGCGTTGCTGGTCGTTCTGATCCTGCATGCGCGAATGGGCTTCGCGCTGACGCGGCTCGAATCTGAAGTGGACATCATGCGGCGACTTTCGGGTCGCGCGACGCCGGAGGAACCGCGCGCTTACGCTGGCGCCTCGGCGTTCGCCGTCGCCTCCGCTGTCAGCGCGGAAGACCGCGCGACGCTCAATCGCGTCCGGGACGCCATTGAGTGCCGGCGCATCGACCTCTATCTCCAGCCGATCGTCAGTCTGCCACAAAGAAAGCCTCGTTATTTTGAAGCGTTCTCGCGCCTTCACGACGCTGATGGGCGAATGTTGAAGCCTGCCGATTATCTTGAAGCGGCCGAACGCGCAAACCGCATCGGCGTCATCGACAACATGATCCTGATGCGCTGCATCCAGGCGCTGCGCGCCGAGTTGAAGCGGACGCCGCGCCTTGCCGTCTTCTGCAACCTGTCGCCTGCGACGATCTATGATTCGGAATTCTTCAATCAGCTCACGGATTACCTCGAGACGAACGCCGACCTCGCCTCCAACCTCATTTTCGAGTTCACCTATCCGGCGATCCAGACGATGCATCCGCGCGTGATGGAAAACCTGAACGCGATCGCCGCGAAGGGTTTTGTCTTTTCAATCGACCACGTTCATTCGATCGATCTCGACTGGGAGGGCCTTCGCGCGCGGAACTTCTGCTTCGCCAAAGCGCCGGCGAGCCTGCTTCTCGCCGCCAGCCGCGCCGACGACGCCGCGAATGCGCGCCTTCGCGCGTTCCGCAAACGCCTCGGCGACGTCGGCCTCGATCTGATCGCCGAAAAGATTGAGTTCGAAACGCACATGCCGGAGATCTTGAGCCTTGGGATCGATTACGGGCAGGGCAATCTTTTCGGTCCCGCCCGCCGCGCCGATCATTATCTTGGCGATCATTCCTCGGGCCCAGACCAGGCCGCGGCTTGACGGCTTTGGGCGCTTGACGGTCGCAGCGAAGGGACCCTAGGCCTTTCGTATGCAGCCCCCCGTTTTCATTGCCGGATTGGCCGAAATTGCAGATCGCTATGATGCGCTTCTTTGCGACGCATGGGGCGTCATCCATGACGGGGAAAGACTGTTTGCGGGCGTCGCTGAGGCGCTGACTGAGTTCCGGCGCACGCGCGGCCCTGTCCTTGTTCTCACGAATGCGCCGCGACCCTCGTCGATCATTCCCGGCCAGCTCGATCGTCTCGGCCTGCCGCGCGCCGCCTATGACGGCGTCGTCACCTCGGGCGATGCGACACGCGCGGCCATCGAAGCGATGCTTCCGGCGCGCGCCTTCAAACTAGGTCCGGAGAAAGACGACGGCCTTTATGAGGGGCTCTCCATTGAATTCGCGCCGATGGACGATGCAGGGTTCATTATCTGCACCGGTCTTTTTGATGATCAGCGTGAAACGCCGGACGACTATGTAGGCCTTCTTGCTGAAGCGGCGCGGCGAAATCTGCCAATGATCTGCGCCAATCCTGATATCGTTGTGCGGTGGGGCGGGCGCCTCGTTTATTGCGCCGGCGCGCTGGCGCAGATCTACGACCGGCTTGGCGCGCGCGTTGTTTATGGCGGCAAACCTCATTCGCCGATTTATGATCTCGCCCTGGCGAGGTTGCGAGTGGCCGCCGGCCGGGACATCGCCAAGGCGCGCACGCTCGCGATTGGCGACGGCCTCGCGACCGATATCGGCGGGGCCAATGCGCAAGGGATCGATGCGCTTTATGTGACGGGTGAAGGCGGCGTTCATGACGGCGCGAGTGATGAGCGCGCGGTCATCACGGCGCTCGCCAAGGCCGGCGCGCATGCGGCCTATGCAATCGGGGGATTGCAGTGGCGATAAGCAGAAGGCGCGCGGCGGCGATCGGCAATTTCGACGGCGTCCATCGTGGCCACCGTTTCCTCGTGGAACAAACGATCGCGTTTGCGCGCGACGCCGACGCCAGCCCCGCCGTTGTTGTCTTTGATCCGCATCCGCGTCGCTATTTCCGGCCTGACGATCCGCCTTTCCTGCTCACGACGCCTGAGACTCGCAACGCGCTCCTTCTG
Source organism: Parvularculaceae bacterium (assembly GCA_034522715.1). Taxonomy (GTDB): domain Bacteria; phylum Pseudomonadota; class Alphaproteobacteria; order Caulobacterales; family Parvularculaceae; genus Amphiplicatus. The sequence continues at coordinate 163,285 of JAXHLA010000001.1, forward strand.
GAGGCCGGCGCGGAGGCGGTCCTGCCGCTGGCATTTGATCGCGCCCTTGCGAGCCTCACCCCTGAGGCCTTCGTGCGCGATGTCTTGAAGCGCCGTCTCGCGCTGACCGGCGTTGTCACCGGCAAGGATTTCCGCTTTGGCGCGGGCCGCGCAGGCGACGCGGCACGCTTGTCGAAGTTATGCGCCGAGTACGGACTGAAATATCTTGTCGTCGAACCGATCTCTGACCCTCAGCATACGGACAAGATTGGATCGACGGCGATCCGCGAGGCGCTGATGTCGGGCGCTGTCGACCGGGCGGCGGCGATGCTGGGGCGGCCCTGGCGCGTCGACGGCGTTGTCAGCCATGGCCGTCAGATCGGCCGCACGCTGGGCTTTGCGACAGCGAACCTGACGCTTGGCGCGCTGATCGAGCCGCGCCGGGCGGTTTATGCGGTGCGCGCGACGGTCGACGGCCAGCGATACGACGCCGTCGCCAATTTCGGCCGCAAGCCGACGGTCGGCGAGGTCGCGCCGCTGCTCGAAGTTCATCTCTTTGATTTTACTGGCGACCTCTACGGCAAGACCATCGGCGTCGACTTCATCGCCTTCTTGCGCGACGAGCGAAAATTCGACGGGCTGCCCTCGCTGAAGGCGCAAATTGCAGCGGATTGCGTCGATGCGCAGCGACGGCTTTCAGAAGATGCGGCCCGCCGCGCGTAGCTCCGCTTCATAGGCTTCGCGCGCCGCCCGGGACGATCCGATTGCGGCCTCGATTTTCGGCAGATTCTGTTCAAGGCGCGCGATGTCGCGACGGCGTGAGGCGGCCTCCTGGCGCGCGGCCTCTCGGTCTTCGTTCCCGATATTCGAGGAGGCGGCGCGCTTGTCGATGGCCTTCAAAAGGAAGGCGTGCCGGTCGAGCGCTTCTAGAGCGGCCTTGTAGGATTTGACCGCCTCCTCCTCCGCGCTGACGAGGATGTGCAGTTTCTCACCGGCTTCATAGCCCGACAAGAAATCCGGCTCGGCGGCAGCAGGGCAGACGCCCGCGTAATCCTGGCCAAGGCGTCCCGCATCAAATCCGCCGGCGGGGGTGCAATAGGCGGCAAGGCCCTCCAGCCGCGCCGCGCCAAAGGCGGCGCGATCGACACTAAAGCCCTCGCTCGCGCATGCGTTGAGGCGGGCGTCCGAAACTTTTGCGGGCACGCCGCTGCGTCCATCGGCAAATCCGAGCGCGGGCCAATCCGCGGTCTCGCAATCGGCGCGCGACATGCTGCTGGCGCAAGCCGCTAACGCAGTCGCCGTCAGAATTGGAAGCGCCCGGGGTAATTGGCCTTTCAACATTCGCCCTCCACGCCAATAATCGCCCGGTTCAGCGCTTGCTGGCAAGCGGGCTGACGGGGCGAGGGCCTCTCGCCGGCCGTCTGATAACCTTGATTGCTTCCGTCCCGGCGATCACAATTCGGTTTTCCCGTTCGTGGAGCCAGCCGATTGCCCCATTTCCGCCATGAACAATCGATGAGGTTCAGGTCTCGAAAAGTCGTGTAACGAGGATCGTCGCCATGCTGGAAGCTGCTGACCCCAAGGTTCGTCGTTCGACCCGCAAAGCCCCGAAGGCGCTGCTGCTGGCGATGGCCGTGTCGCTCGCCGCCGTTTCGACGCCAGCCTTCGCTGGCGGAGGTTATTATTACGGACACGGCCGGCACTTCGACCGCGGCTTTCACGGCGGGTACGGCTATTACGGCGCGCGCCATTTTGGGCCGCGCTACTACGGACACGGACGATATGGGCGTGGGTATTATCGCGGCCGCGGCGGGCTTTCAGGCGGCGAGGCCGCGCTGATCGCGCTCGGCGTCGTCGGCGGGGCGATTCTCATTGACCGGGCGCTCGATGACCGCCGCGACCGTTTTGACGATCGCTATGGCGATGACCGGCGGTATCGCGATCGCTACGGCGATGACCGGCGCCGGGCGGGCGCGTTCGATGATGATTACTACTACCAGCGCGACGGGCGTCCCTATGACGATGACAGGGAGATCCGTTCTGCGCGCGGCGCCGACCTCCCTCGCGATGACATTTTTGCCGCCGGCGAGCCGGAGCTCCTCGGCGGCGAGCCGCAATCGGGCTCGCTCGACCGCGTCGCGGTCAACGCCGCCTTCCGCGAATGTGTCGCCGAAACGCGCGGCGCGGCGGGGGCTGGCGGGCTGACCGTCGCCATGCCGGGCGCGCCGACCGACGTTGAAACGCTGGCGGACGGCTCCGTTCGCATGGTGGCGCAATTCCGGGCGTCCAACGCCCGCGGACAGGAATGGTCGCGCCGCTTCGTTTGCGAGGCGGATGATCGCGGCGTCCGCTTCCTGCAGGTCGACTAAGGCGTTGCCGCCTGCTACATGGCCTTCATGGCCGGATGGTTTTCATCCCTGATCGGAACGGCGCGGGCGCGAATTAGCGGCCCGCGACCCGTCTGACGCGTCATCCGCTTGACGCGAGGGCAGGGCGCGGGCTTCTCCTCCCTCCCGTTGAAACCGTTTCAGGAAAGATATTCCGATGCCCCCCGCGTCTGAAAACGCTGCATCGCCCGACGGCGCGGCCCCTACGCGCGACTACAAGGACACGCTGTTCCTCCCCGAGACGCCGTTCCCGATGCGCGCCGGCCTGCCGAAGTCCGAGCCCGAATGGCTGAAGCGGTGGGAAGCGCTCGATCTCTATTCGGCGTTGAGGAAGGCGGCGGCCGGCCTGCCGAAATACGTGCTCCATGACGGCCCGCCCTACGCCAACGGGCACCTCCATATGGGGCACGCCTTCAACAAGATCCTGAAGGATCTCGTGGTGCGCTCGCGCCAGGTGATGGGGTTCGATTCGAATTACGTCCCCGGCTGGGACTGCCATGGCCTCCCCATCGAGTGGAAGGTCGAGGAAGAATTCCGCGCCAAAAACCGCAAGAAGCGCGACGTCCCCGTGCCGGAATTCCGCGCCGCCTGCCGCGCCTATGCGGAGCGCTGGGTCAGCGTGCAGCGCGAGGAGTTCAAACGCTACGGCGTCACCGGCGACTGGGATGATCCGTACACGACCATGAAATTCGACGCCGAAGCGGCGATCGTCTCGGAGTTCCTGAAATTCGTTGACAAGGGCCTCGTCTATCGCGGGTCAAAGCCGGTGATGTGGTCGCCGGTCGAACAGACCGCGCTCGCCGAAGCCGAGATCGAGTATCACGATCATCAATCGACGACGATCTGGGTGAAGTTTCCGGTTGTGGAGGTTGTTGAATTTCAGCCAGTAGTGACCGGTCCCGAAACGCTCGAATCTGCCGACGATCTTCGGCCAAGTCGGATCTTCAGTCGTTATCTGGACAACGACGCCATGGACGATCCCCGGCAACCGCGCGATCTGCTTTGGGCCGCGAATCTCATATGGCCTTTACGAAGTGACGGCGATGGAGAAGGTCGTCGATCCGAAGACCGGCGCCGAGCTAACGCCTTGGACTAAGGTCGGCGAAAGGCTAATTATTGCTGACCGGCTTTGGGAGAGCGTCAAAGCCGCCGCGAAAATCGCTGAGGCCAAACGCATTAAGGCGACTGCCGATCCGGCACTTGAGGCTGTGTACTGCGCTCATCCACTCAAGGGCCTCAACAACGGCTACGAGTTCCACGTCCCCCTCCTCGCCGGCGATCACGTCACCGACGATGACGGCACGGGCTTCGTCCACACCGCGCCGGGGCATGGTCAGGAAGACTACATCGCGTGGCTGAACGCCGGCTACAGCCACGCCGACATTCCGCATACGGTCGATGAGTTTGGCGCCTTTACGAACGAGGCGCCGGGATTTGAGGGCAAGAAGATCCTTGTCCTCGAAGGCAAGAAAGCGGGCGAGGACGGCGACGCCAACGGCGCTGTCATCGCCGCGCTGATCGAGAAAGGCGCCCTCCTCGCGCGCGGGCGCCTCAAGCACTCCTATCCGCATTCCTGGCGGTCGAAGGCGCCGGTCATCTTCCGCAACACGCCGCAATGGTTCATCGGTCTCGACAAGAAGAAGCCGGACGGGCGGACGCTGCGCGAGGATGCGCTCGCCGCGATCGACGCAACGCAATTCACCCCGCCCGCCGGCAAAAATCGCTTGCGCGCGATGATCGAAGGGCGGCCTGACTGGCTCGTCTCGCGCCAGCGCGCCTGGGGCGTGCCGATCGCCATCTTCGTCAACAGCAAGACCGGCGAAATCCTCAACAACCCGGACGTCAACAAACGCATCGTCGACGCCGTCCGGGCGCGCGGCGCCGACGCGTGGTTCGATACGCCGGCGCAAGTCTTTCTCGGCTCGGCGGGTTCGGACAATGAGTATGAGAAGATCGAGGATATTCTCGACGTCTGGTTCGACTCAGGTTCGACGCATTCCTTTGTGCTCGAAGGCCGCAAAGATCTGAAATGGCCAGCGGACCTCTATCTTGAAGGTTCCGACCAGCATCGCGGCTGGTTCCATTCCTCGCTGCTGGAGAGCTGCGGCACGCGCGGGCGCGCGCCCTATGACGGCGTCCTCACGCACGGCTTCGTCCTCGACGAGCAGGGGCGCAAGATGTCGAAATCGCTCGGCAATGTCGTCGATCCCGCCGACATCATGAAGGACTACGGCGCCGATATTCTCCGTATCTGGGTCGCCTCGTCCGATTATGCCGACGACCTCCGGATCGGCAAGGAGATCATCGGCTCGGCGGTCGATGCGTATCGGAAAATGCGCAATACGCTGCGCTACCTCCTCGGCGCGCTCGCCGGGTTCACGGCCGATGAACGTCTTTCTACGGATAAAATGCCGGAGCTGGAGCGATACATGCTCCACCGCGTCGCCGAAATCGACGTCGCGGTGCGCGAAGGCTACGAAGCCTTCGACTTCAAGGGCGTCTGGCGAACAGTGTCCGAGTTCGCCTCGCTCGATCTTTCGGCGTTTTATCTCGATATCCGCAAGGACAGCCTTTATTGCGACCATCCCTCGTCGGATCGCCGCCGCGCCGCGCGCACGGTGATGGAGATCCTGTTCGACCGGCTGACAGTCTGGATCGCGCCTGTGCTCGTCTTCACGACGGAAGAAGCCTGGGCGAGCCGGCATGGAACCGACATGGGCGGCGGCGGGGTTGCTTCGGTGCATCTGCGGACGTTTCCCGAGACGCCCCGCGATTGGCGCAATGACAAGCTTGCAGCGACGTGGGAGACATTGCGCGCGATCCGCCGCGCTGCGACTGGCGCGCTCGAAGTCGAACGGCGCGAGAAACGTATTGGCGCGAGCCTCGAAGCGGCGCTGACGCTTTACTTGAAGGGCGATGGGTTGCTCGCGGCCGTCAATGGCCGCGATCTCGGCGAACTGTTCATCACATCCGATGTGTCCGTCGAAAAAGGTGAGGGCCCTTCGTCCGCGTTCCGGCTGGAGGACTCGCCCGGCGTCGCCGTCGTCCCGCGCGTCAGCGCTCACCGAAAAGTGCCAGCGCTGTTGGCGGTATACGGACGATGTTGGGTCGCACGCAGAACACCCGGACGCCTGCGCACGCTGCGCGGACGCCGTTCTCTCGAAGGGAGAGGCCGCTTGAAGCTCCCGACCCAGGCTGAATTCGCCTCATGGCTCGCTGCGGCGAAGGCGAACGCCTTCTTTCGGTGGGGCATGATCGCCGCCGCCATCGTCGCGATCGCCGATCAGGCGTCAAAATACTGGATCGTGCGCGTCGCCGAGCTTCCCATAAAACGAAAGATCGAGCTCTCGTCGATTTTCGATCTCACTTATGTCGAGAATCGCGGCGCCTCCTTCGGCATGCTGGCGGGCGGCCTTGGGTCGCGCATCATTCTGTCGACGATTTCGATCGCGGTGGCGACAGCGCTCGTTATCTGGCTCGGGCGGCTCAATCGCCGTTTCGCGGCGGCGGGCGCGGCGCTCATCATCGGCGGCGCGCTCGGCAATCTCTATGACCGGCTCGCCTATGGCTATGTCGTCGATTTTCTCGACTTTTCGGGGCTTTATTTCCCGTGGGTCTTCAACATCGCCGACGCCGCGATCAATGTCGGCGTCGGTTGCCTGATCATCGACGCGTTAATCCACAAGGCGCCGAAGGAAGTAGCGCCCTCCGCCTAAAGCCGGTCGAGCGCCGGCGCTTCCTTGCCGAGCCAGGCGCCTTTCATCAGACGCGCGGCGTATTTTTTCGCGTCCTTGTCTTTCTGAACGCCGTAGGCCTCGGCAAGACCATAATAGGCCCAGCCGTTGTTTGGGACTTCCGAAAGCGATTCGACAAAAAGCTGTTCGGCCCGCTCCGCGTCGCCGCTCTTGAGGACCATCGCCGCGAGCGTCTGCTTTGCTGGATAATACCAATAAGGCGGCTCGGTGTAGTTGAGACCCTTTTGCAGCGCGACCACTTCCTCCATCAGCTCAATCGCCTTCCGCAGGTCGCCTTCGGCAGCGCTTGCCCGCGCCAGCACGGTGCGATGCTGGATCTTGAGGATGTCCGGCGCCGGGATCAGATTCTCGACGAGGAATTTGAAGTCTTCCTCCTTCAGGATGGCTTCGATCTCGCTGGCCTCTTTGCGCGCTGACGCCGTGTCGCCGGCGCGTGCGAACGCCTCGCCGCGCGCATAGTGCCACGCCGCTTGCAGGAACGGCGCTTCGGCGCCCGGCGCTTCGAGCGCCAGCACGTCGGCGGGCGCGGCGAACTGTGCGAAAGCATAATAGGGCGCGGCCTTGATCGGCGAGGCGAGCGGCACCGCGATCGCCATGTCGACGGGGATTTTCGCGTCGAGCTTCTTCGCCATCGCGAGCGCTGTTACGCCGTCGCCCGCCATCTGCGCCGACGTCATCACGAAATGGACGTTGTGAACATAATACCCGAACTCGAACATCGGGCTTTGGGGGCCGAGCGCCAGCGTCGCCTCGTCGGCTTTCACGGCCTCGATGTTCAGATCCATCGATTGCTTGTAGCGGCCGATGCGCGCGTAGGTATGCGAGGGCATGTGGATAAGATGCCCCAGGCCCGGCGACAGATTGGCGAGGCGATCCGCATACGGAACGGCGCGAAAAGGATTGGTCGTCGCTTCCGTCGTATGAATGTAAAGATGGATCGCCGGCTGGTAGTCCGGATTACGCGCCAGGACGCGCTCAAGAAGCGCAAGCGTCTTGCTGGCGCGGCCCTTCGCGGTGCGCCCGTCCGCTTCCCAGTAATCCCAGGGCTGGGTGTCCATGTTCGCTTCCGCTGCGGTCGAGGCGATAAAATCGTCTTCCGGGTATTGCGCCGCGACTTTCTCCATCGCTTCCGCATAAGCGAGGTCGAGATTTTTTCGGTCGGCTGGCGCCTTCTTGGCGTAGCGAACCTGGATCGCGTCGATCAGCGCCCGCTCGGCATCGCTGGCGTTCGCCCTGCGGTCGAACGCTGCGCGCGAGGCGGCATATGCGGGCTCATTGGCTTCGCTCGCCATCGGCAGGTTGATGTTCGGTCCGAGCGCGAACGCCTCGCCCCAAAAGCACATCGCGCAAGTGGCGTCGTCGGCTTGCGCCGCCTTGAAGGCGTTGATCGCCTCGCCGTGGTTGAAGTTCCACAGATGGGCGAGGCCGGCGTCGAACAGCGCTTGCGCCTTCGGGCTAGCGGTCGTGATTTTCTGGCTGATGCCGGGGATGGGTGATTTCAGGGCGCTTGCGCCCGCCGCCGCCGGTTCTTGCGCCTGCGCCGCGCCGATTGCGGCGAAGAGCTGGCGGCGCTTGAGGCCGGCGTCTTGCGCCGAGCCGCACATCGCGCGCGCAATCACGGTCGGATCGATGAACGGCGCATCCTTGGGCGCGCTCAGCGCAAACGATGAAAACCCTAGCACGCCGGCAGCGCCTGCGGCTGTGAGCATCAATAGCTTTTTCATGATCTCTCTCCCGATTATAAATCTTCTCAGCCGGCGGCGCCGCCCCGGAAACCGATCGGCGGCCACGCAAAGTCTGCGACGCAACTTCAATTCATGAACAAAGCCGTGCATTAAGCGTCGATGAACGCCCAATCAACCCACAACATCCACGAATATACGGTCACCGAACTCGCTGGCGCTGTGAAACGGGTCATCGAGGACGGCTTTGGCTTTGTGCGGGTCAAAGGCGAGTTGGGGCGCGTGACGCGTGCGTCGTCCGGCCATCTCTATCTCGATTTGAAAGACGAGAACGCAACGATTTCCGGTGTCATGTGGAAAGGCACGGCGCAGCGCCTCAAGATCGCGCCCGAGCAGGGCATGGAAGTTGTGGCGACGGGAAAGCTCACCACTTTCCCGGGACAGTCGAAATATCAGATTGTCATCGACAGCCTTGAGCCCGCCGGCGCTGGCGCGTTGATGGCCGTACTCGAAGAGCGCCGCAAAAAGCTGGCGGCCGAAGGCCTTTTTGATGCAGCGCGGAAAAAACCGATTCCGTTCCTGCCAGATGTCATTGGCGTCGTCACCTCGCCGTCGGGCGCTGTCATTCGCGATATTCTTCATCGCCTGCGCGAACGCTTTCCCCGCCATGTCATCGTCTGGCCGACGCTGGTGCAGGGCAAGGGCGCCGAGCAAGGAATCGCCGCCGCGATCCGCGGGTTCAACGCGCTCCCTGCCGGCGGCGCCGTTCCGCGTCCGGACGTTCTCATCGTCGCGCGTGGCGGCGGCAGCCTCGAAGATCTCTGGTGCTTCAACGAGGAGATCGTCGTGCGCGCCGCCGCCGAAAGCGCCATCCCGCTGATCTCGGCGGTCGGGCACGAGACCGACACGACGCTGATCGACTTCGCGGCGGACTTGCGCGCCCCGACGCCGACCGCCGCCGCCGAGAAAGCGGTGCCGATGCGCTCGGAGCTTCTCGCTGAGGTTTTGAACAAGCATCGCCGCATGATCGCGGCGGAGAGCCGGCGCCTCGAAGAGCGCCGTACACGGATGATCGCGGCGGCAAGGGGCCTCGGCCGGCCGGAGGATATCCTCGGCATTCCGGCGCAGCGCCTCGACCGCGCCTCGGACCGGCTCGGCGCGGGGCTCGCCGCGCGCGCTGCCGCCGCTGACACGCGATTGGCAAGGATCGCCGGCCGCCTCAGCGCTGAACGCCTGCGTCAGCGCGGGAGCGAACTCGTCCGCGCGCTCGCCCGGGACGCTGCCCGCCTCGACAGCGCCGGCACGCGCCTTCTCCGGCAACCGCGCGAGCGCCTTGCCGCCCTCGCCGGCCTCCTCAACTCGCTCTCCTACAAGGGCGTCCTCGATCGCGGCTTCGCCCTCGTCAAAACCGAAGCCGGAAAAATCGCCCGCCGTGTGGGCGATCTTCCCGCGAGCGGCCCCGTCACCCTCGTCTTCGCTGACGGAGACCGCGTGGCGCAATTGGGTGACGGGGGAATCAAAAAGCCACCCTCCGCAAAAAAACCTCTGCAAAAAGGCCTTTTCGATTGAAGCTGCGCCTTTGACCCGACGGCGCTCCGCGATAAAGTCACAGCATGAACCCATTCGACGGCAGCGTTCAAAATCGGGACGGCGAGGCGGTGCTGGACTATCGCGACGCCGAATTTGCGGTGATCCGGCCCGGACGCTTTGTGCGGTGCGCGGTGACGAGCGCGAAGATCCCGCTGGAGTCCCTCAAATACTGGAATGTCGACCGGCAGGAGGCTTATGCCTCGCCGGAAGCGGCGATGACGGGGTTCGGCTACAAGCCGAAGGCATGAACGGGTTGAAGAGGACACTTGAAATGAGCGCGGGCGCGATGAAGCGGGCGGGTGTTTCCCTTGCGGCCCTGGCGGCGATGACAGCTTGCGCGACGGCGGAGCCGGAGCTGGTCGAGGCGCCGATCGCGGTCCCGTTCGCCGCCGACGAGAGCCTCGCGAAAAAAGCGGGCTTCGACGGCGCAATGAAAAGCGCGGAAGAACGCCAGCGCGTGTTCGACGATCCGGCCTCGTCGGTCATTCTCACCGGCGGCTTCGTTCAGGGCGGACTATTGCGCGGCCAGACGCTGCCGGGTGCGAAGGCGACGCTCGACGGGGAACCCATTCCCGTCAGCGCCGACGGCAAGTTCCTGATCGGCTTCGGCCGCGATCATGGAGCCTCGGCGCTGCTCGTCGTCACGCTCGATGACGGCAGCATCGTCAGGCGCGCCATCGACGTCGCCGACCGCGAGTTCAAGATCGAAAAAATCGACGGCCTCGACCAGTCGAAGGTTTCCGGCTTCACGGCGGAGCAGCTCGCGAAGATCGCAGTCGACAAGCAAAAGAAGTCCGCTGCGCGCGCGTCACGCAGCGACGATCCGATGTGGGCGACGGATTTTGCCTGGCCAGTGACGGGCCGCATCAGCGGCGTCTTCGGGTCGCAGCGCATCTTGAACGGCGAGCCGCAGAACATGCATGGCGGCGTCGATGTCGCCGCGCCCGCCGGAACGCCGATCAAGGCCCCGGCGCCCGGCGTCGTCCGCCTTGCCGAGCCCGACATGTATTTCGAGGGCGGCCTCGTTTTCCTCGATCATGGCCAAAAGCTCGAAAGCGCCTTCATGCATCTCTCGCGGCTCGACGTGAAACCCGGCGACCGGGTCGAGAAGGGCCAGGTCATCGGGGCGGTCGGGGCGACAGGCCGCGCCACCGGCCCGCACATGCACTGGAGCCTCAAATGGGCGGAGTCGCTGGTTGATCCGCAGCTGGTCGTGGGCGAAATGCCCTCGGTTGAAGCGAAGCCTGCGGCGGGCGGGAATTAGGGCCGCTCTTGACAATCATTCGCATTCGCAGCACATAGGATGCGCAGGGCAAGCAGCCCTGCAACCTAAATGTTGCGGGTTCCATGTACGTCTGCATTTGCAATGCGCTGCACGACCGCCAGATCAAGGCGAATGCCGAGGACGCCAAGTCCGTCGGCGAGGTCTTCCGCCGCTGCGGCACGCGGCCCCAATGCGGGAAGTGCCTGCCTGATATCGCGAAGATGATCGAAGACGCGCGCAGCTGCGAGCACGCGCACGTCGCCGCCGAATAGCGCGAACGAAACGCATTCTCTGAAATTTTGCGCGACTGACAGTTGGTCGCAACGATAAGTGTTGTCGCGCGCGGCGATTTTCCTATGGTCGCCGGACATTCAATGAGGAGAACGGCGCGTGAAGGGCGATCCGAAGGTCATCGATTATCTGAACAAGGCGCTTCGCCTCGAGCTGACGACGGTAAACCAGTATTTCCTGCATGCGCGCATGTTCCGGAACTGGGGCTTCGAGCGATTGGCCAAGATCGAGTACAAGGAATCGATCGACGAGATGAAGCACGCCGATAAGCTGATCGAGCGCATCTTGTTCCTCGAAGGCCTCCCGAACGTGCAGGATCTCGACAAGGTTTATATCGGCGAGAACGTCAAGGAATGCCTCGAACTCGACCTTCGCGCGGAGCACCGCGCTCATCCCCTCTACAAGGAAGCGATCGCCTATTTTGAAACGATACGCGACTATGTGAGCCGGGAAATCATGACGCATATCCTCGAATCCGAAGAGGAGCACATCGATTTCCTCGAAACCCAATTGCAGCTGATCGACAAGCTCGGGGTGCAGATCTACCTTCAGGTGCAGGTCAAGAAAGAAGACGACTGATGCTGCGCCTTGCGGTCCTCGCGGCCATCGCCGTGACCGTTGGCGCTTGCGCGCCGGCCCCGGCCAAACCCGTTGCGGCGCCGCTGGCCGTCGCTGCGGAGCCTGCCGCATCAAACCCGGTTGAAGACGCTGTCGCCGAAGCGCCGCCCGAAGACATCGCGATCGGCGAAACCGGCGGCATGTGCGGCGGCATCGTCGGCTTCCCATGCAAAAATGCAAACGACTATTGCGCGATGGAGCCGAAAGTCTGCGTCGAGGTGATGGATTCGGCGGGCGTTTGCACCGAAAAGCCGACGATGTGCACGATGGACTACCGTCCCGTCTGCGGCTGCGATGGCAAGACCTACGCAAACGCCTGTGGCGCGGCTAGCGCTGGCGTCAGCATCGCCGCGGACGGAGAATGTGCGCCGGCGCAGTAAGAAGCGCCGCAAAGGGTTGTCCTGAGCACGAATTTTCGCCTACGCTTTCCCCGCGTGATAAGGGGAGAAACTCATGCGTCATGCTATTTTTGCGATTGCTGCGCTTGCCGCCGCCGGCTGCGTCACCGATGCGCCGACAGGCCCTGATTCAGAGCCGCCCACCATTACGGTGCAAGTTCAAAACGCCGTTGGCGGGGCCAAGACCTTTCGTTCGACCGATCCGGCGTCTGACGCGACGTGCGTCAAGGTGCGCGGTTTCCCTGTTGACCTTGTGCTGAGCGTCGCGGACCCGGGCGGCGTTCGCCTCGCGTCGCTGCGCGTGTTTCCGGGCGCTATCGATCGCGCCAGCGTCACGGTTCCGACGGCCCCCGATATTTCCTTCACAGTGACAGCCGCCCGCGGCGGCGAGAACTTGAATTTATCGCTGACGCCGCCCGCGCCAGGACGCGTGCGCACCGGCGTCGTGGCGACGCTGAAGGCGAACGGATCAGGCGCCGATCCGGAGTTCGCGATCATTGCCGACGCCACGGATCAGGCAGGCAATCGTGCATTCGTCGGCCAGGTTGATATTCACGCTGCGGATTCGCCTGTGATCTGCAACTAGAGCGCCGGGCGGAAAAGTGGAAACCGGTTTTCCGCTAAAACGGCGCGACCACCAACGACTTAGATCGTCGGCGTGATTCCTTTATCACGCTCGGCGATCTAGAAGCCCGTCGCGAGACTTGCCCGCCGCTGCGCATACCCGCAAGACAGCGTGATGGCAGCTTCAGGCGAGGGCGATTTTCTTGTTCAGGCGGCGACCTATCTTGGCGCCGCGGCGATTGCTGTTCCGGTTTTCAACCGGCTGAAGCTCGGCTCCATCCTCGGCTACCTTGCCGCCGGCGTCATTGTTGGGCCTTACGCGCTCAATCTGCTGCGTCAGGAAGAAGGCGTCTTTCACGTCGCCGAGTTCGGCGTCGTGCTCTTTCTCTTCGTCATCGGACTTGAATTGTCGCTCGCGCGGCTCTGGGCGCTGCGGCGTGACATCTTCGGGCTTGGTGCGGCGCAAATGGCGCTGACCGGCGCTGTGATCGCCGGCGCGTTCGTATGGTCGCAGACGATGGAAACGCCGGCTGCGATCATTGCCGGTCTGTCGCTGGCGTTTTCATCAACCGCCTTCGCGCTTCAGTACATGAAGGACCAGGGCGAGCTCAACACGGATTACGGCAATCGCGCCTTTCCGGTGCTGCTGTTGCAGGACCTTGCCGTCGTGCCGCTGCTCGCCGTGCTTCCGTTCGCGGCGAGCGCGGGGTCGGGCGCGGAAAGCTTCGATATGGCGCAAGGGTGGTCAGGCGCATTGAAAGCCGCCGCTGTCATTGGCGCCCTCGTCGTATTGGCGCGTTTTGCACTCAACCCCGTGTTGAGGTTAGTTGCGAGTTCAGGCTCTCGCGAAGCGTTTGCGGCGACGGCTCTCTTTCTTGTTGCCGCAGTATCGCTCGCGGTTGCGTGGGCTGGACTGCCAATGGGCCTCGGCGCCTTTCTCGCCGGCGCGCTCCTCGCCGAATCCGCCTATCGCCATCAGATCGAGACCGACATCGAGCCGTTTCGGGGACTGCTCCTTGGTCTCTTCTTCATTTCGATCGGCATGAGGCTGGACCTCGGCGCTATTGCTGGCGCCTGGATGGTCGTCCTCGGCGGCGCGATCGGGCTTGTCGTCGTTAAGGCGGCGCTCCTTTACGGACTGGCGCGCGCCTTCGGCTCAAAGCATCACGACGCGATGTTGACCGGCGCGGTTTTGAGCCAGGGCGGCGAGTTCGCGTTCGTTGTTTTCAGCGTCGGCGCCGATTCCTTGCTGTTCTCGCAAGGGGAGGTGGGGTTGCTCTCGGCGATCGTCACAGTGTCAATGGTCTTCACCCCACTCCTGATGATGGCGGTGAGAGCGCTGCGGCCGAAAGCAGAAACCGAAAGCGCCGACGGGCTCGACGCGCCCCATGGCCGCGAAGGCCACGTCGTCATCGCCGGGTTCGGCCGTATGGGTCAGATCGTTTCGCAAGTCATTAGCGCTGCAGACATTGACGTCACGGCGATCGACAAGAGCCCGTCGCATATTCGGAACGCCGAGCGCTTTGGCTTCAAGGTTTATTACGGCGACGCCTCGCGGCTCGATACCTTGCTGACCGCGGGCGCCGCTGACGCGCGCGCGATCATCTTCTGCATGGATGATCGCGAGGCGGTCAACCGCGCGATCGACGCCTTGCGAGCGCGCCTGCCGAACGCCTTCATTATCGCCGTCGCCCACGACCGGCTGCACGAGATTGATCTCCGCCCGCTCAATCCGGACGTGATCGTTCGTGAGACAATGGAATCAAGCCTTCTCATCGCGCGCAAGGCGCTCCAGCAACTCGATTTTTCGGATCAGCTGATCGAAGACTTCATCGAACAGTTCAGAAAGCGCGACCGCGAACGCCTCCTTGCCCAAATGGATTCCGGGCCCGAGGCTGCGAAGGACCTGATGCACGCGAAGTTCGAACGCGAAACCTGATAGCGGGCGGTGCGGGGCGGCAGCAAAACGCAAAAAGCGCCCGCCAGTTTTTTTCAGAAGCGCATGAGAAAAAAATCAGGCGCAAATCGCTGACCCAGATTTCTCACCTTGAGCGCTGGCTAATCCGCAAACGGATCTTTCATCAGGATGACGTCGTCGCGTTCGGGGCTGGTTGAAACAAGGGCCACCGGCGTTTCGATCAGCTCCTCGATACGGCGAACATATTTCACCGCTTCCGCTGGAAGCTGCGCCCAGGAGCGCGCGCCGACAGTCGATCCTCGCCAACCCTCGAACGTCTCATAAACCGGCTTCAACTGCGTCTGCGCGTCGAGGCCCGCCGGCAGATAATCAAAGCGCGCGCCGTCGATTTCATAGCCGACGCAGACTTTCAGCGTGTCGAAGGTGTCGAGCACGTCAAGTTTCGTCAACGCGATGCCGTCAACGCCGGCAACCTTCAAGGACTGACGCACCAAGGCAGCGTCAAACCAGCCGCAACGGCGCTTGCGCCCTGTCACGGTCCCGAATTCAGCCCCCCGCGCGCCGATCTTCTCGCCGGTTGCGTCGGTCAGTTCGGTCGGGAACGGCCCCTCGCCGACGCGCGTCGTGTAAGCCTTGACGATGCCAAGCACATAACCGACCGCGCGCGGGCCCATGCCAGCGCCCGTCGCCGCCTGGCCCGCAACCGTGTTGGACGAGGTGACGTAAGGATAAGTGCCGTGATCGACATCGAGGAGCACGCCCTGCGCGCCTTCAAAGAGGATGCGCTTCCTCGCCTTGCGCGCTTCATCGAGCAGGCGCCAGACCGGCCGAACATACGGCGTTACGTGCGGCGCGATGTCGATCACCTTCGCCAGCAGCGCGCGGGCGTCAACTTCAGGGGCGCCGAAGCCGCGCCTTAGCGCGTTGTGATGCACAAGAAGATTCTCGACCTTTGCGCCAAGCGTTTCCGGATGAAAGAGATCGACCGCGCGAAGGGCGCGCCGCCCCGCACGATCTTCGTAAGCCGGTCCGATGCCGCGCTTTGTCGTTCCGATCTTGACGCCGGCCGCCGCGCCCTCGCGCATCGCGTCAAGCTCGGCGTGGACGGGGAGGATAAGCGTTGCGTTGTCGGCGATCGCGAGACTGTCCGGCGTGATGATGAGGCCCTGCGCGCGCAGACGGGCGATCTCGGCGAGAAGCGCCCAAGGATCGACGACGACGCCCGAGCCGATGACGCCGAGCCTTCCTTCGCGCACGACGCCCGAAGGGAGAAGCGAGAGCTTGTAGACATTTCCATCGATGACGAGGGTGTGGCCGGCGTTATGGCCGCCCTGAAACCGCACGACGATATCGGCGCGCGCCGACAGCCAGTCGACGATCTTGCCTTTACCCTCGTCGCCCCACTGCACGCCGATAACCGCGACGCCGCCCATGCCGAAACCCAATTGGCTATTGAAGATCGGGCGCACCATAGGCCCGAGCGCGTGAGCGTCAATGCGGGTCGCTCCACCGAAGTCCAAGAAAGTAAAGGCAAAAGCAGGATAAATCTTGAAATCGGCGCGCTTTCGCACAATTTAATGAATATGGGCGGGTCATGGGAAAATCAGGCGTCAGTGTTTGCGCGTCTAAGTCTGGCCGTCAAACGACGGCTAACGGATTACCTTGATCTCGATCCGCTGGGAGACGCGGACGACAGCCTCCGCATTTCGCAATCAATTGAAGCTCTTAAAGAGCGCCTCGGCGTGATCCTCGCCGCCCGTCGTCGCCTTGAGCTTGAACGCGCTGCTCTCGGGGAGACGCCCGCTGATCTGTCGGCGCGCGCAGAACAGGCGATCAGTCTGGGGCGCGACGACCTTGCGCGCACGGCGCTGCGCTATCGCGCGCAAACAACTGCGCGCGGCGAACCGCTGGAACGCGAACTCGCCGCCCTGGCGTTTGAGGCGCAAGAACTTGAAGCCCTGCTTGACGCGAGCGGGCCCAGCGATCGACTGCTTGCGAAAAAACTCGCGGAGCTTGACGGCCTACTCGCCGACGCGGCGGCTGCAGCGGAAAAGGAGCGCTAAGCGTGGAAATCTTTTCGCCGCCATTTGCTCCCTTCACAGTCGCGCTCCTTTTACTGGCGATCATTGCCGTAATCGAAATCGCGGGGCTCATTGTTGGCGCCGGCGTTTCAGACCTCCTTGAAAGCGCCCTGCCGGATTTTGACGTGGAGGCCCCGGGCGGCGGCGACCTTGTCGCGCGCGCTCTCGGCTGGCTCCATGTCGGCAAGGTGCCGGCCCTCATTATTCTTGCGACGTGGCTCGCCTGCTTCGGCGTCGTCGGACTGACGCTGCAAAATGCTGCTAGCGCCGTTTTTGGCGCGCCCTTGCCTGCGCTGCTCGCCGCGCCGCTGTCTCTAATCGCCGCGCTCCCGGCTGCGCGAGCCCGCCGGATGCCCGATCCTTCCGCGCGAGGAGACGGATGCGGTCTCGTCCGACAGTTTCATCGGGCGGGTTGCGGAAGTCATTCGGGGAGAGGCGCGCGTGGGGGCGCCCGCCGAGGCGAAGCTGACCGACGCCCGTGGCCAGACGCAATACATCCTCGTCGAACCCGATGCGGCTGGCGCTTCATTTCATCAGGGGACGGAAGTGCTGATCGTCGAGCAGCGCGGCGCCGTCTTTCGCGCCGCCGAAAACAGGACCGCGGCGCTGTCGCGCAATTCGTAAGGGAGAGTATCGATGTTTGATGAGAATCTTTTGAGCGTCGTTGGTTCGGCTGCCGCGATTATCATTTTTGTTTTGACGATCGGCCTTATCATCGCTCGCCTTTATCGGCGGTCGTCCAAAGAAGTCTCGTTTGTTCGTACCGGTTTCGGGGGGCAGCGCGTCATCATGAATGGCGGCTCGCTTGTGTTACCAGTGCTCCACGAGATAATTCCCGTAAACATGAACACGCTTCGGCTCGAGGTCGCACGCCATCAGGAGCAGGCCCTTATCACGCGCGATCGCATGCGCGTAGACGTGCAGGCCGAGTTCTATGTTCGGGTGAAACCGACAGTCGAATCGATCGCGAACGCCGCGCAAACGCTCGGGCGGCGCACGATGACGCCGCAGCAGTTGAAAGAGCTCGTCGAGGGAAAGTTCGTCGATGCGCTGCGCGCCGTCGCCGCTGAAATGGCGATGGAGGAGCTTCACGAGAAACGCGTCGACTTCGTCCAGAAGGTGCAGTTGGCGGTTTCCGAGGATATTCTCAAGAATGGTCTTGAGCTTGAATCAGTATCGCTCACCGGTCTCGACCAGACGTCGAAGGAATATTTCAATCCTGACAACGCCTTCGACGCGGAAGGCCTGACCAAGCTGACCGAAGAAATCGAAGCGCGTCGCAAGAAGCGCAACGATATCGAGCAGGACACCCGTGTCGAGATCGAACGGAAGAACCTCGACGCGGAACGCCAGCGCCTTTCGATCGCACGCGACGTCGAATATGCGCGAATGGAGCAACAGCGCGAGGTCGAGATCAGGAAGGCCGAGCAATCGGCATTGATTGCGCAGCAGCAGGCAGCTCGACAGCAGGAGGCCGAGCAGGCGAAGATCGTCGCCGCTCAACAGGTGCGCGAATCAGGCATCGCTGCTGATCGTATTGTCGCCGAACGCGATATCGCCAAGGAGCAGGCGATCGAGGCGGCGCGGGTTGAAAAGGTCAAACAGGTCGCGCTCGCCCAGCAGGAAAGCGACATCGCTGTCGCCGAGAAGTCGCGGGCGAAGTCCGTCGCGGATGCTGCGGCCGACGAAGCTCGCGCTGTCGCGGCGCGCGCCGCAGAACAGGTCGTAACGACCCGCGAAACCGAAATCGCCGAGCGCGCGAAGGCGATCCGCCTCATCGAGGCGCGCAAGGCCGCTGAAGAATCCGCGATCGGCATTCAGGTGGCGGCGGAAGCGGAGAAAATGGCGGCGGCCGACCGCGCCGAAGCGCTGCGCATCGAAGCCGCGGCTTCCGCTGAAAAGCAGCGCATCATGGCGGAAGGCGAGGCGAACGCCGAAAAGCTGCGCGCTGACGCGCAAGCGTCGGTCTATGCGGTCGAGGCCGAGGGCAAGCGCGCGGTCAATGAAGCGGCGAACACGCTTTCACCTGAACAGATCGCGATGCAGATCAAACAGGCCCTAATCGAAGCTTTGCCGCGGATCATCGCCGAACAGGTGAAACCGATGGAGAAGATCGAAGGCATCAAGATTCTCCATGTCGAGGGGCTCAACGGCGCAGGCGCTGCGGTGAACGGCCCTTCGGCGCCTATGGGCGTTGCCGATCAAGCCGTCAATGCTGCGTTACGTTACCGAACGCAGGCGCCTCTGCTCGACGCCCTGATGAAAGAACTTGGCCTTGATGGGCCCTTGCTGGACGGCCTTGCCGGCCGCTTGGCCCCGCCAAAGGACGAACCGCCGGCCAAGAATTAATCGCCAGGTGTGCAACGGCCTGGCGCGTTGCTTCAACGCCCTGGCGCTCATGGCCTAGTCTATTCCCTCTGCCGGGCGCATGCGTTCAAGAGCGATGGAGGGGTCGAAGAAACTTGTCCTTGGCGCGAGCGCAGTGATCATGCTTCTGTCAGAGGCTGCGATGGCGCAGCAATCAAAGCCATGCAGTGATCCCGTCTTCGACGATTTCGATTTCTGGGTGGGCGAGTGGGATGTCACTGGCGCTGACGGCAAATTCGCGGGCACGAATTCGATCACCAAGGAAGAATATGGCTGCCTGCTTGTCGAGCGATGGACGAACGCCAGCGGCATCACCGGGCAAAGCTATAACTTCGTCGATCTGGTGACCGGCCAATGGCGCCAGGTCTGGGTGTCGGCGGGCGCCACGATCGATTATTCCGGCGGCCTCAACGAAGACGGCGCCATGGCGCTTGAAGGCGTCATCGGCTATCCGGCCGGAACGGCGGGATCGGGCGCACAGTTCCGCGGCACATGGACGCCGAACAAGAACGGCACGGTCAAGCAACATTTCCAGCAATATGATCCGTCTAAGGACGAATGGACGGACTGGTTCGTCGGGACGTACAAGCGGCGCGAGACGCCGAAGCCTTGACGGGGGCCTACGCCTCCGGCGCCCATTTGATCTGGAACTCGATCTCCTCGCCTTCGGCGTCGCGCTCATGCTCGATGTTGAAATGCGCGCCCTTCGGCACGCGGATGCGCTCGCCGGCGATCTGGATGGAGAACGTCTCGCCCGTTTCAACGGCGTCGGCGAAGCGGCGCAGCTTCGCCGCGAATTGTTTCGGCGTGTAGGCTTTCTCGATGTCGCGGGGCTTGGCTTTCGGCATGTGTAATTCCTTGCGAATGCGCCCAGGAGGATCGCTGATTCGCAGCCTATCGCAGAATCAACTAGCAGTAAGCCTCTGAGCGAAAGCGGGGCGCAATGACGGAAGCGACGAAGGAGGGGGCAAGCATCGGCGTTCCGCCGCCGCAATATTTTCGAGTGTCGCTGGGCGAGCGGCTGGGCGTCGCCGCTGCTGCTGTCGTTCTGATCTTGTTGACGATTGGTGCGTGCCTGACAGCCGCCTTCCTTTTCAGGGAATCCGCTGTCATCGCCATTGTGCTGGCTGCGGTCGCAGCGACGATCGCCTCGTTCGCCGGTCTCGTGGCGCGAGAAGCGGTCTCGCGCTGGCGACTGCAAGCGACGATTTATGCAGGACACCTCTCAGGCTTCCTGCCGCGCCGGCGCGGCTTCGTCATCGGCGACCCTAAGGAAATGAAGGTCAGTCTCGGCGACATCGACCGCATCGAAACGCGAGACGAGCTTTTTTCCTCGCTTGGCGTGACGACCGGCCAGCGCGCCTATGAACTTGTGCTGAAAGACGGCGCGCGGATTTTTCTCGGCGCCGATCGCGACATGCTTCCCGCCCACTTCGGGCGCATCGTCGAGGCGATCACCGCGCGCAGTCATGCCCGCCTTGTCGATCGCGGCATGATCGACGGCGACGCCGGCTTTTTGCTTGTCGCCGGCGTCAAGGTTCCCGACTGGTCGGCGCCGCCGCTCCAACCCTCAGACGCAGAGCGGCGAATGAAGGCGCGAAACCGGACGCCGGCCCTGTTGCTGATCGCGGCGGCGTTCGTCGTGCTCGCGCGCTTTATTGGAAACTAGAGCGCGTTCCCGAAAAGTGGTTCGCGGTTTTCGGAAAGAACGCGCGGAAAACCAAAAGACCAGAGCGCGTTCCCGAAAAGTGGTTCGCGGTTTTCGGAAAGAACGCGCGGGCAAACCAAAAGACTAGAGCACGTTCCCGGCCCGCATTATTGCGAATGCGCTCTGGCGCACCCCTAAAATCTGAGCGGCTTTGCCTGCTTTACGTTCGGCAGGGCGCGAACTTTCTCGATTGTCGCGTCGTCGATCGGCTCATCGACCGCGAGGAGGGCGATGGCGTCGGCGCCGGGCGCCGAGCGTCCGAGATTGAAGGTCGCTATGTTGACGTTCGCCTGACCGAGCGTCTGGCCTAACGCGCCGATGAATCCCGGTTTGTCAGCATTCGTGACGTAAAGCATGTGCGGCGCGAAGGAGGCTTCCATCTCGACATCCTTGATCTCCACGATGCGCGGCGTCTGTCCGAACAGCGCGCCAGCGACCGTGCGGTCCTGCCGCTCCGTGACGATCCTGAGGCGGATGACGCTTTCGAAATTCTCCGCGTCGTCGCGATAGGTCTCGGCGATGGCGATGCCGCGTTCCTTGGCGATCATCGGCGCATTGACGATGTTCACTTCCGCGAGCATCGGGCGCAACACGCCGGCGACGGCGGACGCGGTCATCGGCCGCGTGTTCAGCTTCGCGACGCTGCCGGCGTAGACAACCTCGATCGCCCTCACGCTTGTCTCGGTCAGTTGACCCGCAAACTTGCCGAGGTTCTCCGCCAGCTTGATATAAGGCCTGAGGCGCGGCGCTTCCTCCGCCGAAATTGACGGCATGTTGAGCGCGTTCGTGACGGCGCCGCGCGTCAGATAGTCCGCCATCTGTTCGGCGACCTGGATCGCTACATTTTCCTGCGCTTCGTTGGTGGAGGCGCCCAGATGCGGTGTTGCAACCACGCGTTCATGCCCGAACAGCGGATGCTCCGTCGCAGGCTCGGTCGCGAACACATCGAGCGCGGCGCTCGCAATGTGGCCGGAGTCGAGCCCTGATTTCAGCGCCGCCTCATCGATAAGCCCGCCCCGCGCGCAATTGACAATGATGACGCCGCTCTTGGTCTTGGCGAGCGCTTTCGCCGACAGGATGTTCGTCGTCTGCTCGGTCAGCGGCGTGTGGAGCGTGATGATGTCGGCGCGCGACAGCAGAGCATCGAGTTCGACTTTCTCGACGCCGAGTTCGATCGCGCGCGCATCGGTCAGGTAGGGATCGAACGCCAGCACGCGCATTTTGAGCGCGATGGCGCGATCAGCGACGATGCCGCCGATATTGCCGCAGCCGATGACGCCAAGCGTCTTGCCGTATAGCTCGACGCCCATGAAACGCGACTTCTCCCACTTGCCGGCGTGCGTCGACTGGCTCGCTTGCGGAATCTGCCGCGCGGCGGCGAACATCATGGCGATCGCGTGTTCGGCGGTCGTGATGGCGTTGCCATAGGGCGTGTTCATGACGACGATGCCGGCTGCCGTCGCGGCCGGTATGTCGATGTTATCGACGCCAATGCCGGCGCGGCCGATGACCTTGAGGTTCTTTCCC
Source organism: Parvularculaceae bacterium (assembly GCA_034522715.1). GTDB lineage: Bacteria > Pseudomonadota > Alphaproteobacteria > Caulobacterales > Parvularculaceae > Amphiplicatus. The sequence goes on from JAXHLA010000001.1 coordinate 185,414, forward strand.
GCCGCGATGACGGCCGCGGTCGCTTTCGAGGCGGAGCGCACGGCAAGACCGTCATAAAGTCCGATTACGGACAAAAGCTTGTCTTTATCCTTGCCGAGCTTCGGCTCGTAGGTGACGTCGACCCCGCGCTCCTTGAAGATATTGACCGCGGTTTCGGAGAGTTCGTCGGAGATGAGGACTTTTGGCATGGGGGTGGTTCCGTGAATGGCGAATGGTGAAATCGTGAATGGGGGGGTCAGCGGATGATGAACCTGGTCATCATTCACGATCGACCATTCACGCGCCTGGCTTCCGCGAAGGCCCAATCGAGCCACGGACACAGCGCCTCGATATCTGCGCGCTCGACCGTCGCGCCGCACCAGATGCGAAGGCCGGGCGGGGCGTCGCGATAGCCGCCAATGTCGAAAGCGGCTTTCTCTTTTGACAGCAGCGTTTCCATCTCTTTGACGAAGGCGCGCTGCTTTTCCTCGTCGAGGCCAGCGATCGCAGGATCGACGATTTTAAGGCATACGGACGTGTTCGATCGCACTTTCGGGTCGGCGCAGAGAAAATCGACCCAGGGGGTGCGTTCGACCCACCCTGTCATCGCGTGAAGATTAGAGTCGGCGCGGCGGATCAGCTCCTTCAAGCCGCCGATCCCTTCCGCCCAGTGGAGCGCGTCAATCCAGTCCTCAATGACGAGCATCGAGGGCGTATTGATGGTCTCACCTTCGAAAATTCCCTCGATCAGCTTTCCGCCTTTCGTCATGCGGAAGATCTTTGGCAGCGGCCAGTGCGGTTTGTAGGTTTCCAGCCGTTCGACAGCGCGCGGGCCAAGGATCAGGACGCCATGCGCGCCCTCGCCGCCAAGCGCCTTCTGGAAGGAGAAGGTGACAACATCGAGTTTGGGCCAGTCGAGCGCTTGCGCGAACGCCGCCGAGGTCGCATCGCAGATGGTCAGACCCTTGCGGTCAGCGGCGATCCACGCCGCATCGGGCACACGCACGCCGGAGGTCGTGCCGTTCCAGGTGAAAACAATGTCCGTATCGGGATCGACCTTGGAGAGATCGGGAAGGGCGCCATAAGGCGCCGTCATCACCGCCGCATCAAGTTTCAGTTGCTTGACCGCGTCCGTCACCCACGCTTCGCCGAAACTCTCCCAGGCGAGCATCGTGACTGGCCGCGCGCCGAGCATCGACCACATCGCCATCTCGACAGCGCCAGTATCCGAGGCGGGCACGATGCCGATCCGGTAGTCTGCAGGGACTTCCAGGAGCGCGCGGGTCCGGTCGATCGCCTCCTTGAGGCGCGATTTCCCGACCTTGGCGCGATGTGAGCGCCCCAGAGTTTCGGTTTTCAAGGTTTCAGCAGACCATCCGGGGCGCTTGGCGCAGGGGCCGGATGAAAAATAGGGGCGCGCGGGGAGCGCGGCAGGCTTCGTTGTCATCATTGTCTCCCATCCTTACAGATGAGTCGCGCTTCGTTGGGGAAGCGTGGCCCGCACGTTTTTTCCTCCAGAATCGCTGGCGGGGTCAACACAATTTTTGCATTGCAACAAAGCGCTACCCGGAGCATTTTCCGCCAATGAAATCCGCTGGGCAGGCTTGATGACGCGCGGGCCTTTTAAGGTTGCGGGGCCGGCTGTGGCCGGGCCGTTTGACTGGATGCTGCTCGCCGGATTGTCGATGCTTGGCGGGTCGGCGTTCGTTTTCATTCACAGCGCGCTTGAGAGCGTGCCGCCGGCGATCGTTTCGATCGGGCGGCTGTGGATCGCCGCGATCGCACTATACGCCGCGATGCGCGCCAAGGGCAGACGCTTTCCACCGCTCCTTGTGCGGACGAAATCGGGCCTGCGCCCGCATCGATTGTGGGCTTGGATGAGTGTTGTCGGCGTTGTCGGCTACACGATTCCGTTCTTCATCTTTCCGTGGGCGCAACAATTCGTGCCGTCGGGCCTTGCTGGCGTCTACATGGCGTTCATGCCGATCTGGACGCTCGGACTGGCGTTCCTTTTCGCCAGCGAAGCGTTGACCCCTGCCCGCATCGCCGGCTTCGGTCTTGCGGCTGTTGGCGTTCTCGTTCTTCTCGGGCCAGAAGCGATCGCGGGCGCCGGCGCGTCAAGGGTCGCCGCGCAAGCGAGCCTGTTGCTGGCGACCTTGCTTTACGCGGTATCAGCGGTGATCTCGCGGCGCGCCCCGCCGGCGCGGCGCCTCGTCTTCAGCGCGGGGATCGTTCTTGCGGGGGCGGTCTTTGCAACGCCGGCCTTGTTCATCACGCCGATTGAACCCGAACGATGGTCAGCCGCGAGCGTGGCGAGCATCGTCGCCCTCGGCCTCGGGCCCACGGCGATCGGAAGTCTGGCGCTGATCTTGTTGATCCGCCGCGTCGGGGCTTCGTTCATGGCGCTCGCCAATTATGTGACGCCGCTCTTCGCGGTCGCTGCTGGCGCTGCGCTCTATGGCGAGCGGCTGGGCCTCAATGTCTTTATTGCGCTTGTGCTGATTTTCGGCGGCGTTGCGATCAGCCAGCGGCGCGCGAAAGCGGCGCCAGATGTCATCGCCGCCGCCGCGCTTCAAAAGTCGAGCTGACCCTTCATCACCGGCACAGCCTCGCCGCCAATGCGCACGGATTTGACGGCGCCCGCCTGCGCGTCGATGGTCGCATGAATTCGGCTGGGCCGGCCCATCTCATAGCCTTGCTCGATCACCCAGCGGTCGGTCCCCTCTTTCAGGCCGCCGGCGAGCGCGATCTGGCCAGGAAGGGCTGCCGCGGCGCCGCCTGTCGCCGGGTCTTCAGGGATGCCAGCGTTGGGCGCGAACATCCGCACATGATAGCGCGCGTCCGCTGCCTCGCCGCCTTCCGCGTAAAGAAGAACGCCGACCGTTTCGTGCAGGTCGAGCGCGTCGAAAGCGCCGGCATTGAGCTTTGCTCGGCGGACATCGGCAAGGCGCGCCTTCGCATAGAGGAAGTTGACGCCAGCGCCGATCAGGCGCGGGCGATGCGCCTCGCGATCAATAGCGCCGGCGGGGAGCGACAAGGCCGCTTCGATGAGGCCTGCGTCAGCGGCCTTTCCGCGTTCAGCGGGGAGATTTGGATTTTGAAACTCGGCGAAGGCGGCGGGCCGATCGAGATCGACGCGCACCGGGAAGAGCCCGGCGGACAGCTCCAGCCGCAACGCGCCGCCAAGCGCGCGGGCTCTAGCGATTGCAATCGCCGTTCCGACCGTCGGATGGCCGGCGAACGGCATTTCATAACCGAGCGTGAAAATGCGCACGCGCGCAGTGTTCTCCTGTCTCTCCGGCGGCAGGACGAACGTCGTTTCCGAGAGATTGAACTCGCGCGTGATCGTCTGCATGTCGGCGGTTGCGAGGCCAGATGCGTTCATCACGACCGCAAGCTGGTTGCCGGCGAATTTCGTCGCGGTGAAGACGTCGTAGATCTCGTAGTCGTAGCGGGCCATGAAGGCCTCCTTGCTCAATCAGGTGCGGCGTAAGAGCGGGCGCTGCAAGGCGCAATCAAGAAATTCCGAATGGGGCATTAGTCAGGTTCGCCGTTCAGCATCCACGCATGATTGAGCGGTGATGCGCCCGCGCCGAAGCCTGGCGCCTTGCGGATTGCGCCTTGCACATACTCGATCGCGCGCTTCGTCGCGGGTCCGAGCGCCATTCCTTGCGCAAGGCCCGTCGCCACGGCGGAAGCGAGCGTGCAGCCCGTTCCATGCAGCGCGCGCACGCCGATCCTGGGATGGCGGAAGCGCTCAACCCCCGCATGCGTCACGAGCGCGTCTTCGATGACATCGCCTTTGAGATGCCCGCCCTTGACGAGCGCCGCGGTCGCGCCGCGCCGCATCAGCGCTTCGCCGGCGGCGACAAGGTCCGCCGCTGTTTCGATCGTCAGCCCGGTGAGGGCGCGCGCTTCATCGGCATTCGGCGTGATGACGGCGGCAAGCGGGGTCAGGCGTTCGAGGAGGAGACCCGCGACCCCCTCGCCCGCGAGCGCGTCGCCGGACGTCGCGATCAGGACAGGATCGAGCACGACCGGAATAGCGGTTGCATGAAACGCGATCGCATCGGCGATGGCGACGCCTGCCGCTTTGTCGCCGATCATGCCGATCTTGATCGCGTCAGCGCCGATATCGCCGAGCACGGCGGCGATCTGCGCCGCGATCACGTCCGGCTCTACGGCATGCACCGCGCTGACGCCTGTCGTATCCTGCACAGTGAGCGCGGTGATCGCCGTTGCCGCATAGCCGCCGAGCGCCGTGACGGTCTTGATGTCAGCCTGAATGCCGGCCCCGCCCGAAGGGTCCGATCCGGCGATAATCAGCACGCGTCCTTTCACCGCCGCAATCCTTCCCTACTCGCGCCCCTTTCGCGGGCGATCATCGTCTCCGGGTTCTAGAGCGCGTTCGCAATTATGCTAGTCGAGAACGCGCCCCAGTCTTTTGTTTTATCGCGCGTTCTTTCCGAAAACCGCGAACCGCTTTTCGGGAGCGCGCTCTAGCGAAGGGATCGCACCATGACGACCGGGCCATTGACTGCCGCCGGCCTTTTCTCTTGCACGCTTGCGTTGATCGTCCAGCTGTTTCCGAACGCTGCTTTTTCGGTCGGGGCCGATGTCAGCGCCGCCGGGAGGCTCTTTGCCTTCGGCGTGTTTCTGATCGCCGTCGCGGCCCTCACGACAGCCGCCGCGCAGCGCTGCGCCTGCGTGGGGCAGGGGTCGCGCCCCTCAGATCGCTAGAGTTTCGGGCGATTGATAAGAACCGCCCGATCTCCAGTTTTTAAGCGGTCGCGGCGGCTTTGCGAAAAACCGCATTGCACTTTTATCGCCCGCCGCTTTGATGCGTCTTATTCGTCGAACAGGCCCGCGCCAAACTCTCTCGGCGCGGCGAGCCCCAGATGTTTCCAGGCGCTTTGCGACAACAGGCGCCCGCGCGGCGTGCGCTGGATGAGGCCGCATTGAAGCAGGAAGGGTTCGACGACATCTTCGACCGCGTCGCGCGCTTCGGCGAGCGCGGCGGCGATCGTCTCGACGCCGACGGGGCCGCCGCCGAAATGCTCCGCGATAAGGCGAAGATAGCGCCGGTCGAGGGGATCGAGCCCAAGATCGTCGATTTCAAGGCGCGCAAGCGCAGCGTCGGCGACAAGGCGGTTGATCTCGCCGGCGCCATCGACCGTCGCGACATCGCGCACGCGGCGAAGGAGGCGTCCGGCGACGCGCGGCGTGCCGCGCGCGCGCCGCGCGATTTCTCTCGCGCCATCCGGCGCCATCGCGGCGCCGAGCTTTGCGGCGCCGCGCAGAACGATTTTCGCCAGATCGTCCTGCGCGTAAAAATCGAGCCGCACCGGAATGCCGAAGCGGTCGAGGAGGGGCTTTGCCAGCAGCCCCGAACGCGTCGTTGCGCCGATGAGGGTGAAGCGCGGCAGGTCGATCTTCACCGAGCGCGCGGCCGGCCCTTCACCGATCATCAGGTCGAGGCGGTAATCCTCCATCGCCGGATAAAGGACTTCCTCAACGGCGGGCGAGAGGCGATGAATCTCGTCGATGAAAAGAACGTCGCCCGCGTCGAGATTGGTGAGCAGCGCGGCAAGATCGCCCGGCCGCGTGATGACGGGACCAGACGTCGAGCGGAAATTGACGCCCAGCTCATTGGCGACAATCTGCGCCAGCGTTGTTTTCCCAAGGCCCGGCGGTCCGTGAAAGAGAACATGGTCCAGCGCCTCGGCCCGCGTCTTCGCCGCGCCGATGAAAATGCGCAGGTTTTCCTTCGCCTGTCCCTGTCCGACGAAATCGTCGAGCCGCTTGGGGCGCAGCGCCGCATCGGCGTCTTCGCGCAAGGGCGCGGCGTCGATGAGGCGGTCATCAGTTGCGACGGCGGATTTCTTCATGCCGCCAGTTCCTTCAACGCCCGCTTGATAAGCTCCGCGACTTCGCCGTCGCCCGCGCTCGCGACCGCGCGGCGCGCCTCAACCCCGTCATAGCCGAGATTGACGAGAGCGGAGACCGCGTCGGCCTTCGCGCTTGCCTCCGTCGCGACGCCCATCTTGCGGGCGACGACTTTCAAGGTCGCGCCGCCTTGCGCGGCAAGGCCGCCGAGTTTCGATTGCAGTTCCGTCGCGATGCGCTGCGCGAGTTTCTTGCCGACGCCATGCGCGCGGGCGAGCGAGGTGACATCCTCGGCGGCGATGGCGTCATAGAGATCGTCGGGCGGCAACACTTGCAGGACGGCGAGGGCGTGTTTCGCGCCGACGCCCTGCACGCTCGTCAGCAGGCGGAAGGCGCGGCGCTCGGCTTCGTTCTCGAAGCCGTAAAGGCGGATCAGATCCTCGCGGACGATCGTCTCGATACTGAGCGTCGCCGTCTCGCCGGCCGCGAGGTTTGACAGAAGCCGCGCGTGGCCGTGCACCTCATAGCCGACGCCCATCACGTCGATGAGGGCTGTGTCGACATCAACGCTCGCGACCGTGCCTTTGAGCCGTCCGATCATCCTGTCCTCTTCAACAGCGCCGCAGCGCCCCTGTGATGCGCGTGGCAGATCGCGACCGCAAGCGCGTCTGCCGCGTCCGCGGCAAGTGTTCCGGAGGCAGGGAGGAGCACGCGCACCATCGCCGCGACCTGGGCCTTTTCCGCATGGCCCTTGCCGACGACGGATTTCTTGATGGTGTTCGCGGCATATTCGGCGACCGGCAAACCGGCGAGCGCCGGGGCGAGCAGCGCGACGCCGCGCGCCTCGCCGAGCACAAGCGCGTCGCGCGGGGAGGCGTTGACGAAGGTTTCTTCGACGGCCGTCTCATCGGGGCCATGCGCCGCGATCAGCGCCGAGAGCGCTTCATGGATCGCCGCGAGGCGCCCGGCGCGCGTCAGCGTCCGCGCGGGCCGCACGACGCCCGCCGCGACGAAGGAGAGCCGGGCGCCCTCCTGCTCGATGACGCCCCACCCGGTCGCGCCAGAGCCCGGATCAATGCCCAGAATGCGAATCACGCCTGCCATGCAGGAAGGCTAGCTGGATTGGAACAAAAGGGAAACCATGGCCGTCATGACCCGAATTGACATACATATTGCAAAAGGCATATTCTTAGAATATGAAGATTACCACAGTCAGACTGCCTGAAGGGCTGCTGGCGCAAGCCAAGAAGCTGGCGCGTCAGCGCGGCGTGACGGTGACGGCGCTCGTTGAAGAAGGACTGCGCGATGTCGTTTCGCGCAAGCGGCCTCCTTCGAAAAAGACGCTTCCGCCGGTCAGCAGCGTTTACGGGACCGCACCGCCCGACATCGACATTGCCAATTCGGCAAAGCTGCAAGAGCTCTTGGATGACGATGTGATCTTGCAGGCGGGCCTCGTCAAACTGCGATGATGCTCGCCGACGTTAATGTGCTCGTCAGCGCGTTTCGCCCCGACACCGAGCGGCATGTCGCCTGCCGGGAATGGCTTGTCCGCGCGATCGAAGACGATGCGCCCTTTGCCCTGTCGCCGCAGATATTGTCATCCGTCTTGCGGATTTTGACCTACCGCAAAGTGTTCAAGCCGCCGAGCCCGCTGATGGATGCGCTCGCTTTCGCGGATAACCTGCTGGGGCAGCCGCACGCGCGCATCGTCACGCCCGGCGATCAGCATTGGCTGATTTTCCGCGAGCTCTGCATCGCCGCCGACGCGCGCGACAATCTCATTCCCGCCGCCTGGTTCGCCGCGCTCGCGATCGAACATGGCTGCGAGTTCGTCACGCTCGATCGCGATTATGCGCGTTTTCCACGCCTGAGATGGTTGACGCCGGACTCGGCTTGACTACTCCAGCCGGTTCCTATCCCTGAACGTCACGATCTGCAGTTTGTCTTCGCCGACATGGTCGCGGACAGTTTCATGCAGGTCGACAAGGTGGAAGCGGTTCCATTCGGTCGGCTGCAGGACGCTGAGCGTCTCGCGCGTCGCGCGGCGCATGATGACGAGATAGGCGACGGCCGCGAAAGCAGCGCTTGCGCCCGCGACTTCCTGCCATGGCGCAAAGCCTGCGGCGTTGGCGGCGAACGCCAGCGCCGCGCCGAGCGCGGCGGACAGCGCGACGCCCGCAACGCCGTACAGCGTCGTGTTGCGGCGGATCTGGTAGAGCGTGTTGCGGACGGTCATTTCGCAGAAGAGCAGCCGCATCGCGAACCACTGATAGCTGATCGTCCAGACGCCGGCCTCGGTTTTCAGCTGCTCGGCCTGCGGCATCCGCATGTTGCGCTCGACATTCATCGCGCGGCGCTTGGCGACCTGGAAATTCTGATTGATGCGGCTGAACTTCGAGGTGATGTAATTGTCGAGGCCAAGAAGGTTTTGCTGCTGCGTGACCTTGTAGGGCCAGTGATAGAGCAGCATCAGGAGGCTGAGCCCCGCGGCGACGACTATCACTCCCGCGCCGTAGGCTTCAGGACCCTTAACGCCGGCGATGGCGGGCGCCGCCAAAGCGGCGCCGGCCGTGAGCGCCAGCAACAGCGGCGTATAGAGAAGAAACAGCCGCGCCGTGTTCGCGTTCAATTCGCGCCGGAAGCGGTCCATGATTGCCAGGAACGATGCATCCGCCGAGCCTTCGGCGCGGCCGAGAACGGCGTTGATGTAGTCTTGCTCGATCTCTTCGTAGAAAGCGTCGGCGCGGGCGAACAGGGGGAAGGGGTAGGTGTAGAACTTCGCTGCTTCCGCCGAAACTTCCTGCGCTTCTTCCAGCGTCATGTCGGCGGCGCTGCGCTCGACCAGCATCGGACGCGCGAGGCGCTTGAAGAGAAATGACCGGCCGTCGGGTTCGCCGCCGCGTTCTTCGGCGAAGGCGCTGTCGCCCGTGTTCTTGGCGACATAACCCGCGCCGCTCTTTTCAATCGTGCGCGCCGGGCCGACCCCGATGAGGCGGGCAAGCGCCCGAAACGGCGCCAGGAAAAACCGGAAAAAGGCGGCGAAGAAATTCATGACTGCCCCTCGCTCTTCGTCGTGAACGATGTGGGGAGCGGCGTTTTGGCCGGCAAGGCCCAAAGACTTACTCGCGCAGCGTGATCGGGCCGGAAATCTCTTTCGTGAGCGAGTGTGTCAGGCGCTGGGCCTGCGCCTTCAAGGGCGCCGGCGTCGATGGCGCTGTCGCGATGCGGCGCGCGAGCAAGGCCGCCGCCTGGGGGTCTTTCTTGCGGCCGTCGCCTTTCGCGAGCGCCACAGCATAGAGGAACGCGGCTTGCGCATCGCCGGCCTTGGCGCCGCGCTCGAACCAGTCGGCGGCGACGCCGGGCGCATCGCCCCGATGCACGATCAGGCCCATCGCCGCGAAGGCTGGCTTGTGGCCGCGCTCGGCCGCAAGCTGCATCAAGCGCGCCGCTTCCGCCGCGTTCGCCGTCCCGAGCGCCGTGCCCTCGTGCATCAGCGCCAGATGAAACGCCGCTTCAGCCTGACCCTTCTGCACGGCGCTGGCGAAATATTTCGCGGCAACCTGATAGTTTTGCGGCACGCCGTCGCCGTTCAGGAAGGCAAAGCCCAGATAGAATAGTCCGTCTGCGTTGTTTTTCGCCGCAGCTCTTGCGAAATGATGCGCCGCAGCGACGCTGTCTTGCGCAACGCCCTTGCCGTCAGCCAGCATCACGCCGAGGCGAACGTCGCCGCGCGGATCCCCCTGCGCGCTCGCGAGGCGGAACCAGCCGGCGGCGCGCTCGTAGTCGGGATAGACGCCGCCCCCTTCATAGGCGAGGCGCCCGAGCGCGATCTGCGCATCGGCGCTGCCGTCGATCGCGGCGGCGCTGTAATGTTCGAGCGCAAGGCCGATATGGGGCCGCACGCCGAGGCCTTTCTCGTAGATCATGCCGAGCGCGTAGCTGGCGACACTGTCGCCGCGCGCCGCCAGCGGTTCTGCGAGCGCGCGCGCCCTTTGATGATCATTCCTTTCAAGCGCGGCCAGAACCGCCTGCGCCCCGCTTTGCGTTAACGGTGTTTCGGCGCGCGCCAGCGTCCCGGCGAGGCACAAGATGGCAAGGGCATGAAAAGCAGCGCGCATCGGTCCTGAAAACAATCGTTGGCGGCGGAGGCGCCGCCGGCTTTCAGGGGTTGAGCATTAATCGTGCCGGGCCTTCTCGATCGCCGCGGCAAGGCGCGCGACAGCTGCCGCCGGGCCGTCGTCAGCGCCCCAGATCGCCCCTGACACGGCGAGGAAATCCGCGCCCGCTTTGACCAGCGGCGCGCAATTTTCGGCGGTGACGCCCCCGATCGCGACGCAAGGGACGGTCGTCATCGCCGACCAGTCTTCGATCAGCGACACCGGGGCGCGCGCCGGCGCCTCCTTCGTCCGTGTCGGGAAGAACGCGCCGAAGGCGACATAGTCGGCGCCAGCGTCCGCAGCGTCAATCGCGAGATGAAATGAGGCGTGACAGGTGACGCCGACGCTCGCTTCCTCGCCGAGGATCGCGCGCGCCTCCGCATAAGGCGCATCCGACTGGCCGACATGAACGCCGTCGGCGCCGGCGCGCTTGGCGAGATCCGGGCGGTCATTGAGAAGGAAGTGCACATCGGCCGCGCGGGCGATCGGCGACAGCAGCGATGCCGCGCGCAAGATGTCGTCGTCGCTGACGTCCTTCAGGCGCAATTGCAGCGTCGAGACGGCGGGGTTCGATAGCGCCGCTTTCAGTTGCTCGCTGAAAGCCTTGAGATCGGGAATCGAAGGCGGCGTGATGAGATAGATCGGACGGGCGTCGGTCATGGCGACGCTTTAGCCGCAGGGGCGGGGACCGCGCTAGGCTGTCTGCACGATCCCGCGACCCACTTCGCGCTCCGTCTGCGTCGTCTTCATTTTGGGGCGCAGCACGGCTTGCTTCACGGCGTCAGGGATCGAGTGGTAAATTTCAGGCCTGAAGAAACCGAACTCGCGCCGCACCTCGGCGAGCGGACGCTCCAGCATCGCCTCGACGTCGTGCTGCAGCAGGAAATCGACGCTCTCGCCCATGCGCGCGGCTTCGCGCGCGGCGGCGAGCGCAGGCATCGACCAGCGCTCGAGCTTGAACGCCGCAAGGCCGGTGCGAATGATCCAGATGAGGCCGGGATTGCCGGTCTGGCGCTGGGTGAAAACCAGATTGCAGATTTCGCCGAGCGGGTCGCGCCCGTAGCCGGTCAGCACGTGCCAGAGATCATGATTGACTTCGAGATGGCGGAAGGCGCGCGCGAAGGGCTGCAAGTCGGGATAGTCTTTCAGTTCGACGCCGGCTTCGTTCGCGGCGTCGATGAGGCCCTGCGGCGTGAAGCCCGCCTCGTCCATGAAGTCGACATAGGCGCGCCCGACGGTGCCCGGCGCCATGGCGCGAAGGCGGGGAAAATTGCCAAGGATAGTCTCAAGATGGATCGGCTCCGTCACCACGCGCCGGCCATAGGGCGTTGCGATGATCCGCGCGAACAAAGTCCGGATCGACCCCCGCGTCACCGCGCGCACGACCTCAAAGACCTGGCGGGTGTCGTCCTTGTTGAGGATAAGGCGGCCGACCGAGAGAAGCGCATGCAGCGGCCGGTATTTCGGCGTCGGCGGGGTCGCGAACCCGTCCACATCAACAAAGTCGGCGGGATCGAGGACGAGAGGCGCGCGCTGCTGCATGGTCGGGGTCCTTGGCGTCTGGCTCTTTCCCGATTCATTACACTGACCGGTTTACTTTTGAATAATGGCTCGGAGGGCGTGTTTCAAGGGGCAAGGGGTTGGTCTTTTGTTGCGAGGATCAATCGGTGCGCCAGTGCGGTTGATTCCTTGAGCGGGCGTTCCTCGTGGCGGCGACGATGGGGCAGGCGCCCGCTCCGACGCTCGACGCCTGCGCGGCGCACTGAACAAATGTGTCTATACTGACGATCAGTCGCATCAGTTGGTGGCGACCGGAGGTCTCGCTCGCGCCGAGGCTTAAGCGGCTGGACGCCGGAAATAATTTCTCAGTCGGCGAAACACGGCGCGGAGCTGGCTCACGGCGATCGCCTCGAGCCGGTTTTCCGGATTGGCGGCGGGATCGATCGCAACGCCGACCGCTGTGATAGCGCCATCATCGTCGAGCGAATGCACGATAAGGTCGATATCGCCGACGGACAGCCGGTCGCCGGCGCGCGCAGGGCTCGAAAATTGCGACTCGATGAAGGCGCCGACGCTCTGCGACGGCTCATCGCCAATCGCTGCAAGGCCGTAGGCGCGCGCCAGATCGCCAAGCGTCGTCTCGCGCCGGACCACGAAGTCGCCAAAGACGTCGGGATCGTCAGCGCTGGCGGCGCGCGCGTACAGGCGGTCGAGGGCTTCGATCCCGCGCGGGCGCGCGAACAGATAGACCTGATCGTCGGGCTTCAGGGCGCCGGCGCTATGAATGGTATGGGTGACGCCGCCGCGCATGATGAGCACGGGCCGGGCCCAGCGCGGGATGCGTTCGCCTTTGGCGACGGCGCTGTCGGGATGAACGCGGTAACCGATCAGTTCAAGTTCGCCTTCGCCCGGCAGTTCGAACTCGAAGCGGTTGACAACGCCCGGCGCGGGCGCGGCGACCATGCTGAGGAGCCGAGCCGAAACGCCGATCGTCCAGCCCTGAACGATCAAGGAAGAGACGACCATGACGAAGACGATGTTGAAGAACATCTGCCCGCCTTCGACGCCGTTAAGCCCCGGCAGGATCGCGAGCATGATCGAAACGGCGCCGCGCAGGCCGACCCATCCGACGAAAAGTTTTTCGCGCCATTTGAAGCGAAAGGGCGTGAGGCAAAGCCAGGCCGCCAGCGGCCGCGCGATGAGGATCAGCACGAGCGACAAGACGACGCCCGGCACGATCGCGCCGCCCATTTCCGACGGCGTTGCGAGGAGCCCGAGCGTCAGGAACATGCCGATCTGGGCAAGCCACGTCATGCCGACCTGAAAGCGGCGGATCCGGTGCGAAAAGCGCACTTTTCGATTGCCCGCGACAACGCCCGCAACATAGGCGGAGAGAAAGCCGCTGCCGCCAAGAAGGCCGCTGACCGCAAAGACGATCAGCGCCGCCGACAGGCCGGTGATCGGGTAGAGCCCGGCGTCGAGATCCTTGAGGCGCCCGAGGAGCGCGGTGATCGCAAAGCCTCCGATGAGGCCGAAGACGAGCCCCAGCCCGATCTGCATCACAAAGATGCCGAGAAAATTGAGCGCCGAGCCGGCGGAAAGGCCCGCGCCGCTCGCTGCGAGTTCGACAAGGGCGATCGTCAGGAAAATCGCCATCGGATCGTTCGCGCCCGATTCGACTTCGAGCGTCGCCCTCACCCGGTCGCGCAGGTTGAGCCCGCCGACGCGGAGCAGGAAAAATACGGCGGCGGCGTCGGTCGAGGCGATGATCGCGCCCAGCATCAGGGATTCGGTCCAGCCAAAGCCGAACAAAAAGCGCGCCGCGGCCCCGACAATCGCGGCCGTCACCACAACGCCGATGGTGGCGAGCGTCAGCGCCGGACCCGCCGCGGCCCGATAGCTTGCAAGCGGCGTTTCGAAGCCGCTGTCGAAGAGGATGATGGCGAGCGCCAGCGAGCCGATGAAATAAGCCGCCCCGCCGCTGTCGAAGGCGATGCCGAGCAGCCCGTCTTCGCCGGCAAGCAGCCCGATCGCCAGAAAAATGAGGAGAAGCGGCGCGCCAAGGCGCCGGGAGATCAGGCTTGTCAGCGTCGAGAACGCAACAAGGCCGGCGCCGATCAGGATGGCGAGATTGATGGATTCCGCCAGCGACGCCTCCTTTCCGTTCAAAGGATCATTGCGTCAGCGCCGGCTGGAGTTGCAAGCGGCGAGTTTACAGCGCGCGCATTTTTCCGCGCGTGTCGCCAGCGCTCGCCCGCTCAAAGGCTTCAATAAAGACGCCGCGTTGTGCGTGACTGCCGCCGGCAAGGTGGAGGTCAGGAAGCGCGCGCGCCAGCGATCCTGCCGCGCGCTCGCAATCATTCTGCGCAAAAGCAAGAACGCCTTCGGCCGCCGGTATGCCGACGCCGCGCCAGAAGTCCCTGCAGCGGTCCGTGGCGGCTTCGGCATGAGCCTTGAGCGAGGCCATGAAGGCGCAGGCCTCGCCCACTTCGCCGGCGCGCGCGAGCGCATAGAGGTAGTGGAGATCGTGAAACGGCAGGATGTGCTCGCCCGCGCGGCGGCGCACTTGCGCGATCACGGGTTCCCAGCGCGCGCCGACATCGACCCCGCGCATTTCAAGGCGCCACAGCATCGAGACGGCGCCAATCTGTTCCTGCGGAAATTCCGGCCAGGCGCCCCAGAGGCGGTCATCATAAATCTTGAGCGCGAGGTCTTCGCGTCCGAGCGCGATCTGGAAAAGCCCCGCATGCCACCAATTATGGTCGCGGATGAAGACGCCCTTTTTCTCCCAGGTATGGGCGCAATGGTCGAGCCAGCGCGCGCCATCGCGGGCGCGTCCCTGGGTCTCCATCACATGGGCGACCGCGTGATGGGCCCACGCATCGTCGATCGCGAGCTCGGTCGCATAAAGGCCGGCGTCCTCGGCCTCCTCAAGCTGGTGGTTCTGCTCAAGCGCGAAGGCGAGGAGGCCATTGGCGTAAGGCTCGTTCTCGAAAACGATGCGCGCGCGCTCGCCGAAGCGCAACAGCGCAGCGGCGTCGCCGAGATTGAAGGCGTGATACTGCCCCCATTTGATCGCGCACAGATCAGCCGGCCAACGGACAGTCAGCGTGTCGAGCAAGTCCTGCGCGCGCCAGTAGTCGCGATCGGCCCATGCCTCGACGGCGGCGCAAAACATCTGTTCGCGCTCGCTTGCTTGCCCGGCATTTGCGCGCATCCGCTCCAGAAATGGCCGCGCATGCGCCCAGCCCTCGGCGCCTTCAAAGGCGAGATGAAGCGCCGCGGCATGGGCGCTCAGCAGCGCCGCATCCGGCGATCCGTCCGCCACCGCAAAGAGGTCGCGCAGCTTTGAGCCGTAAGACAGGAACTCGCGCACATAAGCGTCGTAACCGGCGGCGGCGCCGGTCGAAGCGTTGGTAATCGGAAGGCCGAAGCGGTCGCGGGAAATCATCTGGCGGTCTTTGAGCACGGGTTATGCGCGCCGGAAAGCGGTCTGACGGTCACACGAAGTCACGTTCGGTTGCGTAAAAAAACCGCCCGCGCTTTTGGCGCGGGCGGCGGGTTGGTCAAAAGGCGGGCCGGTTATTCGCTCCGCATGATCCCGAGAATGTTCAGGATGTGCACGAAGAGCGTGACGAAGGAACCATAGAGCGCGAAGGCGCCGAAGATCGACGCGCGATCATTGGTATCGCTTCCTTCACGATACATTTCCTTGATCATTTGCGTCTCGTAGGCGGTGACCGCCGAAAAGACGAGAACGACCGCGCCTGAAGTCACAAGGCTCATGAGGGTCGACTTGAAGACGAACGCATTGAGCCCGATCGCGATCAAGAGACCGATCGAGGCCATGAAAAGGAACGTGCCCATGCCGGAGAGGTCGCGCTTGGCCGTGTAGCCGTAGAGGCTCGTTGCGCCAAAGGTCGCGGCGGTGATGAAGAAGGCCTTGTAGATTTCCTGCGCGAGACCCGCCTGGTTGAAAAAGTAAAGCATCGGGGCGATCGCGACGCCCCACAGGGCGGCGTAAAGCCAGAACAGGCCGTGCGCGGCGGTTTTCGAGCCGGAGAAAATCACGCGCGGCGCGATGAAGCCGATGCCAAGGATGCCGATGAAGGGCAGCCAGCGCATGATGCCGCCGCGCGCAAGCGTCTGCACGAATTCAGGGTTGGCGGCGATGGCGAGCGAGACAAGGCCCGTGCCGGCGACCGCGAGCGCCATGTAATTGTATACGCCAAGCATGTACTGGCGCAGGCCCTGGTCGATGGCGAGGCCGCCGGTCCGCGCGGATGTCGCGCCGATAGTCCTGCGGGTGTCGTTCATGGGGTCTGATCCTCAAGGTTGCAAGTTGCTGACGGAATATCAGAATTTCCGTCCCGGTTTACAAGGCCCAAGCGGGCGCCGGTCGTCGTTAACGCCGCCTTAGCCGTGCGGCGAAAAACCCATCAATTCCCCCTTGGCCAGCCAGCATTGTCGGGAGGGTTCGAAGATCTCCGTTGCGATCGATCGCCGGAAGGGCGCCGATCTCGTTTGGCTGGACAGGCTCGCGCGTCAGCGCCGGATGGCGGGCGAGCGCGGCGGCGATCTGCTTTTCACCTTCTTCGGGCTGCAGGGAGCAGACGCAATAGACGATGAGGCCGCCGGGTTTCGTCATCGCGACCGCAGCGTCTATCAGCTTTGCCTGCAGCGCCGTTGTCTCGCGCAGGCTGTCTTCTGACTTCGCCCAGAGAATGTCGGGATGGCGCCGGATCGTTCCTGTCGCCGTGCAGGGCGCATCGAGGAGGACCGCGTCGGCAGGCGCGTCAGGGCGCCAGGACAAGAGATCGGCCTTGACGGTTTTCGCCGTGAGTTTCGTGCGCGCCAGGTTTTCCGCAACGCGTTTCAGCCGGTCGCCGGAAGCGTCGATGGCGGTCACATCAGCGCCAGCTGCGGCGAGCTGCATCGTCTTGCCGCCCGGCGCGGCGCAGAGGTCGAGAACGCGCTGGCCGCGGACCTCCCCGAGCAGTCGCGCCGGAATGGCGGCCGCGGCATCCTGCACCCAGAAGCGTCCATCGTCGAACCCTGCAAGCGCCGCAACGCGGGTTCCCGCCGCGACGCGAACCGAGCCTGTCGGCAGGACCTCGCCATGCACATCAGCCGCGAGCGCGGCTGCATCCGCTGGATCGCGCGGGGTGAGGTCGATCGGCGCTTCCGCCGCGTTCGCTTTGGCGATCGCGCGGGTCATGTCCGGGCCGTAGGCGCGCTCCCAGCTGCGCCACATCCAGCCGGGCGTATCGATCCGCTCGGGCAGTTTCGCGAGCGTTTCCGGCCCGAGCCCGGAAATCTTCCGCGCAACCGCATTGACGAGCCCGGCGTAACTTGCCGTTTCCCGATAGTCCTCGACGAGGGCGACCGCGGTCGAAACCGCCGCGTGCGCGGGCGTTCCCATGAACAAAGTCTGGACAGCCGCAAGGCGCAGGACGTCCGTCGCGCGCGCAGAGCGTTTGGGCAGCGGTTTGTCGATGAACAGCCCGATCACGTGATCGATCGACCCGCGCCGCCGCATCACCCCCGCCGCCAGCGCATGGGCAAAACCCCGGTCCGGCCCTTCAAGCGCGTTGAATGTCCGGCAATGCTCAAGCGCGTCATCAAGGGTGCGCCCTGCCGCGACGAGCTGCAAAACGTCTATGGCGGCTTTGCGCGCAGGAAGGCCCGGAATTTCGGGTTTGGGCGGCGCTGGCCGCGCCGGTTTCGCTTTTTTGGGGAGCCGCGTTTCCATCGCGCGCGGGTGAACCATGACCAAACCATAAAGTCACGCGGCATTTGCGGAATCCGGGTTTGCGGGTAGGATCGAATTTATCGGCGGGGTCGGCCGCACGCCTCGGGAAGTCGGGCCGGACGAAGAGTGGGGATTTCAATGAACAAACCTCTCGGCCTCTTGGCCGGTGCGACGGCCGCAGTCGCGGCCTGCCTTGGCGTTGCGAACGCCCAGAATGAAGAAGTCATCGCCAACCCGCGCGGGTTGGTGGCGAATTTCGATCCCGTCAATCTGGGCCCGGTCCTGACCGAGCTTGGCGTCGTCTGGCAGGAACGCCGGACCTCGGACGGGCAGGCGTTCATCGCCGCCTCGATCGGCGGCGCCTTGAACTTCAACGTCGTGCCGCTCGCCTGCGTCGGCCCGAACAACACGGGCTGCATCGGCGCGAACATCGTCACCTTCTTCACCGGCGGCTACGCCAATCCGCAATCGGTGTCGGCGTTCAACCAGAAATACGTCTTCACCAGCGCCGGCGTCTTCTCCGACAACAGCGGCGCTTATCTCAGCCGCTACGAGATCGCCGATTACGGCATCCCGCGCGGCAATATCGCATCCTCGATCGGCAGCTATTTCGCACTCGCGCAGAAATTCCGCGACGAGATCGCCGCGCGCACGGTTTCAGCGGACGGGTATGGCGAAGACTTGTCTGCAGGCATTCTCAATGTCCGTTCCGCCGAAACGGTCGGCATTGATGCGCGCGTCGCCGGTGACGGCACCATGATGGCGATCCATCAGGCCGAGCTTGAAGCAACGCCCGAACTCGTCCGCAAGCTGATGGCCTCGGAGAACGCGCCGCGCAACAAGATCACCAATGTGACGAAGAAGTAGCGCCATCGCTCAGCTGAAACTGAAAACCCCGGCGCCAGCGCCGGGGTTTTTTGTTTAGCGCGCCCGCCGCCCTAAACGCATGCGCCCGCAGCGGCGCAATACCGCACGCGCGCGGTGCGGCGCGGCCATCGCGACGCCGCCTTCTCGAACGATAAAGGGCCGATCACCTTCTTCGAGATCGGCGACGCATAATCGTAAAGCGTCTCAGCGACGATCAGTGACGAGGTGTCGTCGAACAGGGCGACGTTGAGCGATCCTGAATACTCGCTGCCCGCCGCATAGGGTTGCGCGCCGGTTGAATCATAGCTCCAGTCGACCTTCACCTTGTTGTCGGCGGTGTCGAGCGTCACGCTGATGACGCGGAATGTCACGTCGATGTCCTGCGGATCGATCACATCCTCCATGCCGATGAACAGATCGTCGAGATCCGATTTCAGGATCTGCGTTTCCTGCGCGACGAGGTCGGCGAGCGTGTTTGACGCCAGAAGCGTGCGCCGGCTGGCGGCGAGCGCGCCCGAGCTTTCGACGACGCCGAAAAAGAGGGCGATCATGATCGGGGCGATGAGCGCGAACTCGACAGCGGCAAGGCCCGCCGCCGAGCGCATGAAGGCGCTGCACGCTGAGAAAAAGCGGGTCATGACTCGTAGGGCTCGTTTCTGAAGATCGACGTTGAAATCATCCGCAGGGCCCCGGCATTCGTCTTCTGCAGATTGAGACCGAGGCCTGGATTGAAACTCTTGTGGAGATAACAGACACGCACGCGGACGATGTCGCGCGCCGCGCCGGCGTCATAGGGAAGATCGTCGACGTCGTCGGGGTCGGCGTCACGGCAAACCGGCGCGGCGAGATCGGCGGCCAGCGCGGAGAAACTGGCGTAGCGCGTCACATCGACGGTCAGCTGCGTGGCGCAATCGCCGAACACGTCAACGACGTCGCAGATCTCGTCGAAGAAAGCCTCGCGCGAAAGGGCTGTCTGCTGGGCCTGGCCGGTGCGAATAAGGCGCGCGGCCTTGGCGTTCGCCGCCTCAACCGCCGCTTCGACGAAAAAGAAGTAACCGGCTTCGAGAATCGAGAAGGTGAGGGCGAGAAAGACCGGCGCGACAAGCGCGAATTCGACAGCTGACGCCCCGCGGCGGTCGCGCAGGAAGCCCCGGCGCCATCCGCCCGCTTCACGCCCGCGCCGCCCACCCATGGTTCAAGGCCTCCCGCCGCGCGCGCCGCGGCCATCCATCCGCTTCGCGCGCATGCTTTGATATGTCACGCGGCCCTTAATCCCTGCTTAGCCGACATGATTAACGCCGCCGCCGCGAGGAAACGTGGCTCCGTTCCTGCTTGCGCCGGCGCGATTGAATGGGCAGGTAGCGGCGCCGCACAGGAACGCGAGGGAAACGGTCGATGAGCATGATGAGGGCTGGGCTTGAGATCCTGGGCGGCATGGACGCCCGCGCCGAGAGCGTGCTGACGCCTGAGGCGTGCGCCTTTGTGGCCGACCTGGTCGACGCTTTCGCGGCCGAGCGCGCCGGGCTGCTGGCCGCGCGCCGGCGCTGGCAGGCGAAGATCGACGCCGGCGCGCTTCCCGATTTCCGCGCGGACACGAAAGCCATTCGCGACAGCGACTGGAAAGTCGGCCCGCTGCCGCCGGACCTTCTTGACCGCCGGGTCGAGATTACCGGGCCGGTCAGCGCCAAGATGATCATCAATGCGCTGAACGCGGACGTTAAAGTTTTCATGGCGGATTTCGAGGACGCGCTATGCCCGTCCTGGGCGAACGTCATCGATGGTCAGATCAATCTCAAGGATGCGATCCGGCGCACGCTGTCTTACGCCGATCCGGCGACGGGCAAGACCTATGCGCTGAACGCGCATCCGGCGACATTGATCGCCGCGCGTTCGGGGGCTCCATCTCGACGAAAAGCACGTCCTGCGCCATGGCGAGCGCCTTCCGGGCGGGCTGTTCGATTTCGCGCTCTATTTTTTCCATAACTGGAAAGCGTTGCAGGAGATTGGCTCGGGCCCTTATTTCTACGTGCCGAAACTTGAGCACGCTGAGGAAGCGCGCTGGTGGAACAAGGTTTTCGTCGCTGCGCAGGAAAAGGCCGGCCTGCCTGTAGGCACGATCAAGGCGACGATGCTCATCGAAACGCTGCCGGCCGTTTTTGAAATGGACGAGATCCTCTTTGAACTGAAGGATCACGCCGCCGCGCTCAATTGCGGGCGCTGGGATTACATCTTCAGCTACATCAAGACCTTGAAGGCGCACCCTGACCGCATGTTGCCCGACCGGCATTCGGTGACGATGGCGAAGCCCTTTCTTGACGCTTATTCGCGCCTGCTCATTCGCACCTGCCACCGGCGGGCGGCGCTCGCGATGGGCGGCATGTCGGCGTTTCTCCCGGCGAAAACGCCGGAGCAGGACGCCATTAACAAGGAAAAAGTGCGCGCCGACAAGCAGCGCGAAGCCGATAACGGTCATGACGGCTCGTGGGTCGCGCATCCAGCGCTCGCCGGCGTCGTCAACGAGGTTTATTCGAAAGCCTTCAGGCCCGGCAAGACGAACCAGATCGACGTGTCGCGGGGCAATGACGCGCCAGTGACAGCCGCAGATCTCCTCGCTGCGCCGGAAGGACCGTATACGGAGGAAGGGCTCCGGACCAATATCCGCGTCGCGCTGCAATATATCGAAGCCTGGCTCGGCGGCCTTGGCGCTGTCGCGATCTACGGCCTGATGGAGGACGCCGCGACCGCCGAGATCAGCCGCGCGTCGATCTGGCAGTGGATCCGGAACGGCGCCAAGCTCGACGCGAAGACCGTGATGACGGCGGATCTCTTCCGCCGCGCGCTCGTGGAGGAGCAAGTCGCCGTTCGCCGCGAGATCGGCGAGGATCGCTGGACGAACGGCCGCTTCGCCGACGCCGCCGCGCTCCTCGAGAAATTGTGCCTCGAAGAAGAGTTCGCCGAGTTCCTGACGCTCGGCGCCTATGAACGGATCTAGAGCGCGTTCCCAATTATGCGAGTCGAGAACGCGCTCTAGTCCTTTGTTTTGTCGCGCATTCGTTCCGAAAACCGGGAACTGCTTTTCGGGAACGCGCTAAGAGCGGCGGGCGACAAAAGGGCAACCCGGTTTTTCGCAAAGCCGCCGCGACTGCATAAAGACTGTAGGCGGCGCTTGCCTCAATCTTTCCGCAATTGAGGCTGATTTTTCCGGCGCGGGGGCGCTGGAGAGATCGATGAGCAAGAAGGCTTTGGCGTTGTTTGCCGCCTTTGCCGCGGCGCACCCGCTCACGGCGTTTGCAGGCGAGGCGACGGCAGACCCGCGCCTTGGCGCGGAGGTCGATCGGCTCTGCTTCGCGCGCGATATCCGCAATTTCAGGACGATCGACAAGGAAGACGACGCTGTCCTTCTCGAGCGCGGCGTCAACGACTGGTACAAGGCGACGCTTTCCGGCGCGTGCAATTTCAACCAGCTTCGCTTCGCGCAGTCCGTCGCGATCGACGAGCGTCCGCGCGGCGGCTGTATCACGCGCGGTGACGTGCTTGTCTTCAGCGATTCCGCGTTCGGCGATTTCAGGTTTCCGAACGCGACACGCTGCATCATCGCCGAGATTTATCGCTGGGATCCACAGGCCGTTGCGCCGGAAGCGGATCGCGATGAAGCGCCGGCGGCGGAAATCGACGACTGAGCCGCGCGCCTTGCCCGCTCACTTTTGCGCCTCAAGGATCGCCCGCAACCCTTCGCGATAAGTCGGATAGCGCAGGCTGACCCCGAGCGCGCGCTTCATCAGCGCGTTTGAGACGCGCTTGTTGTCGGCGTAAAAGCTGCGCGCCATGTCGGACAGCGCCGCCTGCTCGAAAGGGATCAGCGGCGGCGGTTCGACGCCAAGAAGGCGGCAGGCATAATCAATGACGTCCTGCGGCGGCGCGGGCTCGTCGTCGGCGAGATTGAACAGTGTTCCAGCGCCGGGATTGAAAAGGCTCGCTTCAACGGCGCGCGCAATGTCCTCGACATGCATGCGGCTGAAGACCTGTCCTGGCTTCACGATGCGCTGCGCGCGGCCCTCGCGGATCTGGTCAAACGCCGAGCGGCCCGGTCCGTAAATGCCTGGCAGGCGAAAGATGACAAGCTGGGCGCCCTGCGCCGCCGCAAAGGTGCGCCAGGCGTTTTCGGCGGCGATGCGCGCAAGCCCTCGCGGCGACGTGGCAAGGAGCGGCGAAGTCTCATCGACGACCGCGCCTTGATGGTCGCCATAAACGCCGTTGGTCGAAAGATAGCCGATCCAGCCTGGCGCCGCGCGCGTTTCGCGCATGAGGGCGAGCGCCGGGCAACCGCCATCGGCGGGCGGCGTCGAGACGAGGATCGCGTTCGCGTCCGTGACGTCCGGAACCAGCGCGCCGCTGGACCACAGCACCGGGGTGACGCCATCTGCCGAAAGGCCCGCCGCGCGCGCGGCGTCGCGAATCGTTCCAGCGACCGCCCAGCCTGCTCCGGTGAGCCGGCCAGCAAGGCGGCGCGCGACATAGCCATACCCGAGACACAAAAGTTTGTTCATGATCGCGCATAGCTATCCCGGCGGGGCCGAAAAGTCTTCCCGGCGCGCGCAGCGCGGGCGCGGACGGCTTGCCGGCGTCGCCGCGACAGCCGATAGGATCGTCGCCGCCTGGCGTTTCGGGCAATTGATAGGAATCGCCCGAAACGCTAGTTTTTAGCTGGTCGCGGCGGCCTTGCGAAAAGCCGCGTTGCAACTTCATCGCCCGCCGCTCTAGCGCAAGGAGAATGCCGCATGAAACGTTGCATGGGACTTGTCACCGCCGCCGTGCTCGCCGTTGCGCCAGCAGCGCTCGCGAGCCCGCTCGCCGGCGATTTCAACACGGGGCCCTCGCTGGTCGAGGAGGCGAACGGCGCCTCGCTCAACATCCGCTTTCATCCGTGTACAGATGATACCGCGCAGACCTGCGCCAGCGTCCTCGAGATGGTCGAGCCGGAAGGCCCGTCCGGCTCGACGCTGCTGCCGAACGGCGAGCCTATCGTCGGCTTTGTGATGATCCGGGGCCTGACGCCGAAGGGCGAGGGCGCGTTTCGAAGCGGCGAGATCGCCGCGATCGATGAGTCGCTCGTCAAGGGGAAAATGGTCTGGTACGGCCTCAAGATCGACAAGAACGCCGACGGCACGCTCGCGGCGACAGGCTGCCTCGGCTTCATCTGCCCGCGGAAGATGACCTGGACGGCGGTCGGCGCCCCGGCGCTCCCGGCTGCGAGGCCCTGAAACCGGCGCGCCAATGCATCGCCTCTTTGTCGCCATCGCCTTGCCCGCGCCTGTCGTCGAAGCGCTGGTTGATCTTCAGACCGGCGTGCGCGGCGCGCGCTGGCTGCCGGAAGAGAATTTTCATCTGACGCTCGCCTTCATCGGCGAAACTGACCGGCACGGCTTACAGGAAGCCGCGTCGGCGCTCGGCGGGATTGCGGCGCCGGCGTTTGACTTGAAGCTGTCGGCATGCGGCTATTTTGGCGACCGCAAGCCGCGCGCGCTGTGGGCGGGGGCTGCGCCGGCCCCGGCCTTGTCGCACCTGCAGTCGAAAGTCGATATCGCGTTGCGGCGCTGCGGGTTCCTCGATGACAAGCGAAAGTTCACGCCGCATGTGACGCTCGCTTATCTCCACGGCGTCCCCAAGGACGAGGCCGAGCTTTTTTGCGCTGACCACGCGCTGTTCGCCGCCGGGCCGTTTCGCGTCGACGCGTTTCATCTTTTCGAATCGCATTTGGGAACAGAGGCGGCGCACTATGAGATCGTCGCGAGTTACTCGCTTTCCTCAAGGTGATCGAGCAGGGCCTCGGCGCCCTTCTCGATGAGGTCGAGCACCTCTTCAAAACCGCGTTCGCCGCCGTAATAGGGATCGGGCGTTTCACGCAACGCCGTGTCCGCATAGTCGAGGAAGAGACGAATATCGCAGCGCCGGTCCGGCGGGGCCATCGCAAGCAGCGCGCTGTGATTGCTGAGATCCATCGCGAGCAGGAGATCGAAGTTCCTGAAATCGCCGGCTTCGACCTGGCGCGCGCGATGATGGTCAAGGCGGTAGCCGCGGCGGGCGCTCGCACGGATCATGCGGTCGTCGGCCGGATCGCCCTGATGCCACCCCCCGGCGCCCGCAGAATCAACATAAAGCGGGAGAGATCGCTCGGCCGCTTTGGCGCGCAAGACGGCCTCCGCCGCCGGTGAGCGGCAAATGTTCCCAAGACAGACGAAAAGGACGCGTTTCATCGCAGCGACACCTTTACGTGAAACGAAGGCGCTTTGGCAAAGGCGCCCGAAGGGCTAGAACGCCGACGCCTCATCCGGAGTTATCCCCATGCACTATACATCTTCCTCCGTCGCCAACGCGGCGATCGATCAAATGTTCAAAGGCCTTCAAGTCTGCCTCGACAAGGCCGCCACGCATGCAAAATCGACCGGCGTCGAGGACGCCGTCTACACGAATTGGCGTCTTGCCCCTGACATGTTCACCATGGCGCGCCAGGTGCAGATCGCCTGCGATATCGCCGTGCGCGGCCTGTCGCGGCTTTCCGGCGCCGAGCCGCCGTCGTTCCCGGACACCGAGACGACCTTCGCGCAATTGAAGGAGCGCGTCGCCAAGGCGCATGCGCATATCAAGGATCTTGACCGCGCGAAGATCGACGCCGATCCCGAGGGCGACATCACGGTGCCGATGCGTGATCAGTCAATGACGATGAAGCGGCGTCAGTTCCTGCAGAACTTTGTCCTGCCGAACGTTTATTTCCATGTCTCGGCCGCCTATCTCAACTTGCGCAACGCAGGCGTCCCGCTCGGCAAGAGCGATTTCCTGGCGCGGTGACGAAAGGCCGTGACGATCAGTCCACGGATCGTCGTTCTGACCGGCGCCGGGGTGTCGGCCGAATCCGGCGTCGCGACGTTCCGCGACGCCGATGGCGTCTGGGCGCACTATGACTGGCGGGAAGTCGCGACGCCGGAAGGCTTTGCGGCCGACCCGGCGCTCGTCCATTCGTTCTATAACGCGCGGCGCGCGCATCTGAAGGATATCCATCCAAACGCCGCGCACCGCGCGCTCGCGCAGCTGGAAGCCGCGCTTGGCGAGGCCTTGACGCTCGTCACGCAGAACGTCGATGACCTGCACGAGCGCGCCGGCTCGGCGCGGGTTTTCCATATGCATGGCGAGCTCTTGAAAGCGGCCTGCGCGCTGTGCGGGGCCCGTCATCGCTGGTCGGGCGATCTGTCGCCGCAGACGCGCTGCCCGGACTGCAAGGGCGCGGGCGGCATGCGCCCGGATGTCGTCTGGTTCGGTGAAATGCCCCGGTTCATGGACGAAATTTCCGCAGCGATCGCGCGCGCCGATCTTTTCGTCTCCATCGGCACGTCAGGCTCGGTCTATCCGGCGGCGGGCTTCGTCGGGGAGGCGCGACGTATCGGCGTTCCTTGCGCCGAATTGAACCTCGAGCCGTCGGAGAACGCCCACGCGTTCACCGAGCGGCGCTATGGCCTTGCGTGCGAGGTCGTCCCGCTCTGGGTCAGGGAGATTATCAGCGCACGAACTGAATAGTGACGGTCTTTCCCGTCTCGATCGCCGGCGCGCCGTCGACGGTGCGCGGGGCGAAGCGCATTTCATAGACCGCGCGCAGCGCCGAGGTGTTGAAGCAGCGGTCATCCGTTTCAGCGACCGTCGCAGATACAGGTTTGCCCGCCGTTGTGATCGAGAAAATGACCGAGACAGCGACTTTATCCCCGGCGCGCGTCACGCAGCGTTCGGGATAAGCGGGCGCAGCGCCGATAATGACTTTCGCCGGGACGATGACCGGTTCGGGAATCGCCGGCTCAGCTTCGGCCACGGGCTCCAGCGGCGTTTCGACGGTCGTAAAAAGAACGGCGGGCGGCGTTTCCACGACAAGGACTGGCGCTTCTTCGACGGGGGCGACTTTGACAGGCGCCGGTTTCGGTTTCGGCTTGATGATTGGCGCCTTGACGACGACGACTGGCGGCGTGGCCGGACTTTCTACGACCGCCTCAACGACGGTTTCGGGAACGGGCGCGGGCTCAGGCTCGATGATGATCGGTTCAACGACGGTTGCTGGCGCTTCGACAGCGGCGACGACGGTCGGGGCGGGCACGATCGGGGATGCCGTCTCGTTCGGCTGCGCGATGCGTCCGGCAAGGAAGGCGACGACGGCGATGGCAGCGCCAGCCCCGATCCAGGTCACGAGTTTTTCAGCGTCAACGCCGTTTGGCATGGCCGGCGCGACGGTGAAGACCGCTTTTGAGGTTGGCGGCGGCGCGTCTGGGGCGGCGAATTCAGGTTCGGGCGCGAACGCTCTTGGCGGTGCGGCGGCGATTGCCGGCGCTGCCGCGGGCGCAGACGCCGTCGCGGGCGCAATGACAGGCGCCGCGACGGGCGCAATGACAGGCGCAATTACCGGCGCAGCGACAGGCGCGGGCGCCATGACGGGCGCGGCGACAGGCTGGAAACCGGTCTCGGCCTTGTAGGCTTTTGCAAAGTCGTCGCCGTCGAGACCCAGAAACTGCGCGTAGGCCTTCACGAAGCCGGCGGTGAAAGGCGTTGCGGGAAGGAATTGGCGCTCGCCAGCTTCGAGCGCGGCGATGTGGACAATCTTGATCTTGGTGCCGGTGTGCACGTCGACATGGCTGAGGCCTTTCGCCTTGCGCGCCGCCGCAAGTTTTGCCCCAACGCTGAGCCCGGCGCTTTCCCCATTGTCGCGCTCGGCCGCCGCCGGTTCCCGCGCCGCGTCCTCCGGCCTCAGAACGAGGATGTCGGCGATGTCTTTTTGCGGCGCGGCCATGATGGTTACCCCTCGCGAAACGATGTCTCGTTCCGGGAGACTGCATTTCTCGCGCCAACGCGCCGGGCTCCTCAGAATGAAGTGGTCAAGGGCGCGCGGCCTTCAGCGCCGCTTCTGCCGCCGCCATGTAATCGCGCCGCACGGGCGCTGACTGGTGCGACGTGGCGATTTGCACCTGAAAGTTCACCTGCCCCCCGGACCGAAACGAGAATTCGGCAGTTGCGAGGTAGAACTCCCACATCCGGCAAAAGCGTTCATCGAACATCGCGCGCGCCTGGTCGCGATTGGCGGCGAAGCGCCGGCTCCACTCGCGCAGCGTGTCGGCGTAGTGAAGGCGCAGCACTTCGACGTCGCTGATCCACAAGCCCGTCGGCTCGATCGCCGCCGACATTTCCGACAGCGCCGGCGAATAGCCGCCGGGAAAAATATATTTGCGGATCCAGGGGCCGGTGACGCCCGGCGGTCCTTTGCGGCCGATCGTGTGAATGAGCGCGAGCCCGTCATCGGCGAGCAGGTCACGAAGCTTCCAGAAAAACTCCGGGTAATGAGGCACGCCGACATGCTCGAACATGCCGACCGAGACGATGCGGTCAAACGTCTCCGACACGTCGCGGTAATCGGTGAGCCGGAATTCGACCTTGCCGCTGAGCCCGCGTTCGGCCGCGCGCGCCGTCGCCAAGTCGAATTGCTCGCGCGAGAGCGTCACGCCGACGACCTTTGCACTGAGGCGCTCGGCGAGAAACAGCGCCATGCCGCCCCATCCGCAACCAATATCGAGGACGCGCATGCCAGGCTCGATCCGCAGTTTCGCCGCGATATGGCGCAGCTTCGCCTGCTGCGCCTCGTCGAGCGATTGACCGTCATGTTCGAAATAAGCGCAGGAATATTGCAGGTCGGCGTCGAGAAAGAGCCGATAGAAGGCATTTGAAATGTCGTAGTGATGCGCGACATTTTCTTGCGCCTTGCCGATCGGATTGAACTGCTGAAAGCGCCTGAGCTTCCGGACGGCGCGCGCCAGCGCCGCGCGCACCGGCGCCGCGCGCAGGTTGGGCGCATTGAGGTGGAAGAGGTTCAGGAAGTCGCGCAGCTCCCCCGCCTCGAAGGTGAGGCTGCCGTCCATATAGGCTTCGCCGACGCTGAGCTCCGGATTGAGGAGTATTTTTCCGTAAAGGCTCGGATCGGCAAGCCGCATGGTCACGACGGGCGCAGCGCCGTCGCCATGCGTGCGCCGATCGCCATCCGCGCCGACGAGCGTCAGCGAGCCCTTCTTGATCGTGCGCGCGACCAAGCTGTCGAGCAGGGAGAACGCTATCGCTGAGCGCATCTCAACGCTCCGCCGGTCATGCCTTGCCTGCTGAACCTTGCGCCGTCAGCGCGCTGTAGAGGTCGGGGCGCCGGTCCCGGAAGAAACCCCATCCGGCCCGAAGTTCGGCGATGTGATCAAGATCGACCGTCGCTGCGATGAAGCCTTCATCGGTGCGATTCATCTCGGCGAGGAAATCGCCGCCTTCATTGGTGATGAAGGAGGAGCCGTAGAAAATCTGTCCGTCCTCATCGCCGATGCGGTTCGCCGCGACGACGGGAACGACGTTCGACACCGAATGGCCGATCATCGCCCGGCGCCAGCGCGGCTGGGTGTCGAGCGCGGGGTTTTCCGGCTCAGAGCCGATCGCGGTCGGGTAAAGGAGGATATCGGCGCCCATCAGCATCATCGCGCGCGCCGCTTCCGGGAACCATTGGTCCCAGCAGATGCCGGCGCCGAGTGTCCCAAACCGGGTCGGCCAGACCTTGAAGCCGGTGTCGCCGCCGCGGAAATAGAACTTCTCCTCATAGCCCGGCCCGTCCGGGATGTGGCTCTTGCGATAGAGCCCAAGGATCGATCCGTCAGCGTCGACCATCACAAGGCTGTTATAATATTCCTGACCCGCCTTTTCGTAGATCGACAGCGGCAGCACGACGCCCAGCTCGCCCGCGAGCGGGGCGAGCGCCGTCACAACAGGATGCTCCCGGTACGGATGAGCGCTGGCGAACCACGACGTCTCCTCGCGCTTGCAGAAATAAGGGCCCTGAAAGAGTTCCGGCGGCAGGATGACTTGCGCCCCGTCCTTCGCAGCGCTTCGCACCAACCTCTCAACAGTCCGGATATTCGCTGTCACGTCGGCGCCGAACGCGGCCTGGATCGCGGCGACACGAAGGGTTCGAGGCATCGGGCGGGCTCTCCTGAAGCGTGATGCAAAACGGCGTTGACGATTAGGAGCCCGTCGCGGAAGTTGCAACAGAACGGCATGAGGGCGCTGAGGCTATGTCAACTCTCGACATCTACTGGTCTTTCCGCAGTCCCTACTCTTATCTCGCGATCGATCGCCTCGGCGTGATCGTGCGTGATTACGAGGTCAGGGCGCGCTTTTGCTTCGTGCGGCCGCTCGCAATGCGCGAGCCAACTTTTTTCGAGCGCAATCGCCCGCAATGGCTGCCCTATCTCTTCAAGGATGTGATGCGCGAAAGCGCGCGCCTTGGCGTGCCGTTCCTGCCGCCGCGTCCCGATCCGATCACGATGGATTTGGGAACCGGCAAGGTCGCGCCTGCGCAGCCATTGATGGAGATGCTGATGCGCCTCGGCCTCGCGGCGGAGGAGAGCGAGGGGCGAGGCCTTTCTTTCGCGGCAAGCGTGGCGCGGCGCATCTGGGGCGGAACGGAGAATTGGCCGGCGCGCGAGCCTATGGAAGCGGCCGCGCGCGAAGCGGGCTTGTCGCTCGCCGCGCTTGAAGCCTACGCCGAGGCGAATGCCGGGCCGCTCGCCGCGCGCATGGCGGCGAATGAAGCGGCCCAGCTTCTCCACCATTGGGGCGTGCCGCTGATGGTGCTCGATGACGAGCCGTTCTTTGGACAGGACCGCCTCGACAGCCTCGTCTGGCGTCTCGACCAGAAAGGCATGAGGCGCGATGCCGGTTGCTGAGATCAAGGGCTACGCCGCGCCGGGGTTTGACGCCGTCAAGGACGCCTTCGCCGGGAACTTTGCGAACGGGCATGAGCTTGGCGCGCGGTTCAGCGCCGTTGCAGAAGGCGAAACGGTCGTCGACCTCTGGGCGGGCTGGTCCGACCGCGCCGAAACCCTTCCGTGGACGGAGGATACGCTCGCCGCCGTTTATTCGAGCGGCAAGGCGGTGATCGCGCGTCTCATCGCCGAGGCCGTGAGCGAGGGCGCGCTCGACTATGAGCGGGCGGTCGCCGAAGACTGGCCGGCGTTCGCCGCTGAAGGAAAGGGCGCGGTGACGCTGGCGCAGGCCCTGTCGCATCAGGCGGGGCTTTGCGGCTTCGCCGATCCGATCCCGCCGGACGACTGGATCAAGCGCGACGTGATCACCGCCCGCATCGCGGCGATGGCGCCCTTGTGGCCGCCCGGAACGGCGAACGGCTACCATCCGCAAACAGTCGGCTTCATCGCGAATGAAGTGCTGCGCCGACGCAAGGGCCGGTCGATCGGCGAGATCCTTCGCGAGCAGTTCCTTGACGGGCGCGGCGCCGATATTCATTGCGGCATGAGGCCGGCGGAGATCGCGCGCGCGGCGTTCATGGCCAAGCCGCCAAGAGCGCCCGATCACCGCAAGAGCCGGTTCACCGAGATCGCGTTCCTCAAACCCTGGTCGGCGGCGGGCGTTGCGCGCGAGGCCTGGATGGCGGCGGAGATCCCCGCCTCCAATATGCACGCGACCGCAAAGGCGCTCGCCGATATCGTTCACCCGCTCGCCAATCGCGGCATTGATGGGCGCGGCGCCGCCGTCATCGCGCCCGGGGCGATCGCGCAAGCGCTCCGCCTACGGATTGAAGGCGAGGACCTTGTCCTGCCGGGCCGGATCGGCTGGACAGCCGGGTTGATGACGAATTCGAACGGCTATTTCGGGCCCTCGAGAGAGGCCTATGGCCATGCCGGCTTCGGCGGCGCGGCGGTGATGATCGACCCTCGCCGGCGGATCAGCGCGGCCTATGTCATGAACAAGATGTCGCCGCACCTTGCGGGCGACCCGCGGGCGGTGCGGCTGTTTTCGGCGCTCTATTGAGAGCGGTAAGGTTATAGGTATTCTTGATGTATAGGAAACTTATTATTACAATAATCACGATATTTATTTTGATTGGAATGCTTCTCATTGCTTGGAAAACAGCTGAGAACGAACTACTCTACGGTTTGGGATTCGCCTTTTTCGCATCATTCATGGCTGTAGCCAGGATATTCCTGTTATGGCGGTGATTTTTTCCGCAAGAATAACGGTTTTCTCGCGCTCTTCCGTCTCCTCCAGTCAACCGCCGTCACCCCGGAGCGCGCTTCTATCGCGCGCATCCGGGGGCCATCTCCTGAACGATTGGCGTGCGCGGTGGTCGGTTGGGGGAGACGGGCCCCGGATCGGCTCTTCATCCTGAGGCTCACGAAGGACGCCGCCCGGGGTGACGGCGATTGTGGTGCGACAGCGCGTCAGAGCGCCTTATTGGCCGTTTTTCCCAATTTTCCCTTCCCCCGCTTTTCGGTTAAGCTGCCTCCGGTGAGGGTCGAGGGGTCATGAGTAACGACGCGATCAGGAGCGAGGGCGTGGGCGAAACGCGGCCTTCCTTTGGCGCGGATATCCGTTCCGCGTCGCCGTCCGCCTTGCCGCTCTACGGCGCGAAGCCTCCCGGCATCCTCGTCCAGATCGCGAAGATCGTGGCTGGCCAAGCGCGCGCGAAGAAAAAGCCGTCATTGCCGGCGGCGGCGGGCGTTCCTGATCCCGAAAAGATTTTTCCGGCGCCGCGCTATTCGGCTGACGGCGCTAGCCTCGATAGCGGGCAGGGCGCGCATTACGATCTCATCGGCGCAGAGCTTCGTCAGGAGGCGGGCGAGCTTGATGTCGCTGCCGCCGACAAGGCGACAATGCTCGGCAGCAAGCTCGCGGAGACCCTGCTCGACCAGATGGAATCAAGTGCGGTTTACGGTCTTTCAGCCGTGCTGCGCGGGCTCATCATGCTCGGCCTTGTCGTATTCGCCGCCGCCTTTTCCTGGCGCGTGGCGTCGCAGCTCAGTCCCGCGCCCTACTCTTATGCGCTCTTATACGCCTTTATCGGCCTCGTCGGCGTGCTCGCTGCGGGCGCGGCGGCGGACAGCGCTGCGGGCGCGGCGAAAAAGCGGTTCGCCCGCATCAGCGCGGAGCTCGAATCGCTGATCGCGCAAGCGACAGGACGGTTTCATGATCGGCTGAATGAGCAACGCAACGCGATGCAGCTCAATTCAGCCTCGGACTTGCCCGGCGCCTTGCGGGCCGCGGCGCAGGCGCGGATGACGACGGTCGCGGGGCTTCGCTTCTTCGAGCACGCGCCGGTCATCGGCGCAGCTGGCGAAGGCTATAAATGCCATGTGCTTGGCGAAGCTGTCGCCAGCGTCGCGCAACACCGCCTCGGCGCCGGGACACGGGTGATCGGGCGATCCGCCGCGCTGATCTTCGGGGTCGCGATCGGCATTCTTCTCCTGTTCTTTTCGCTGGCGCAGCCGGTGAGTTTCCTCCCGATGCCGCCATTCCTCGGCGAGCTCGTCGCGGCGGAAGCCGCGCGCCCCGGCATCGTCACCTTCGCGCTGGCGATGGCGGCGGCGATTTTCGCGCCCTATCTCCTCGGGCCGATCGCCGCCCAGATTGTCGCCGCCGACGACCCGACGGGCGCCTTGAAGCGCTATGGCCTCGACAGCGCCGCGAACGGCCTCAAGGACCGGGCGCTCACCGCAGCGGCGGAAAAGCCGCGCGAGATGATCGAGCGTTTTGCCGATGCCATGGTGTCGCTCGAAAAGCGGGCCGAAGCCTGGTCAAAGACCGGCGCGCGATTCGCCGAGGGTGCCCCCGCCGAGGACCTTCCCTGGCGAAAGGCGCCGGACGGACCCCGATTCGTCGCCCAGACATTCGCCTCGGCGCCCCCGAAATTCGTCGCCGAGCCCGCCCCGCCGATGCGGCGCGGATTTTTTTCGAAAGCGGCCCGCCCCGATGCTCTTCCGAAACAAAGCTTTGAAGGGGCTGAAACGCCTCCCTGGCTTAAGAATTGAAGCGCACTTTTTGCGCTGACTTAAGACTCTTTTAACGAAAAAGTTCTATCCTGTTGGTAACTTCATATTGACGCTCGGGACCAGCTCCCGCACTATATGTTGTGTCGGTGACGGCTATGGGCCTTCTGCTCGGTCCGCCTGCGCCGGACCCCGCGACAAGCGGGAAAACTACAAGAAAAGACGCGACGCCGACGACCGGCGCGCCCCTTCGGGGCAACCGGCGGCAAGGTTTCGCGCGCTCGCTTCGAGGCGGCCGCGATCTGGCCCGTCGGCAGCGAATCCGGTGAGAGAAAAAAGGGGCGAAACGCGATGTCGGCTGCAACGGAAACCGTGAAATTCCTCGATACCCCGCAGTTGGCGGCAACCGTGACGGCCGAACCGCGCCGGCCTGACCTGCGTCTCGTCAAGGATGTCATTGTCGATCATGCGCGCGACGCGATGCTGACCGATTTCGGCAAGAAGACGCTCGACGACCGCTATCTTCTTGAGGGCGAGTCCTATCAGGACATGTTCGCCCGCGTCGCGAGGACCTATGGCGACGACGCTGACCATGCCCAGCGCCTTTACGATTATATCTCGAAGCTTTGGTTCATGCCGGCGACGCCGGTCCTGTCGAATGGCGGCGCGGCGCGCGGCTTGCCGATTTCCTGTTTCCTGAACGCCGTCGGCGATTCGCTCGAGGAGATCGTCGGGACGTGGAACGAGAACGTGTCGCTCGCCTCCAATGGCGGCGGCATCGGCACCTATTGGGGCGGCGTGCGCTCGATCGGCGAGAAGGTGAAGGGCGCTGGCGCGACCTCCGGCATCATCCCGTTCATTCGCGTGATGGATTCGCTCACCCTCGCGATCAGCCAGGGCTCGCTGCGGCGAGGCTCGGCCGCCGTTTATCTCGACGTCCACCACCCTGAGATCGAGGAATTCCTCGAAATCCGCAAAACCTCGGGCGACTTCAACCGGAAGTCGCTGAACCTTCACCACGGCATCAACATCACCGACGAATTCATGGAGGCGGTCGCCGCCGACGCCGACTTCGGCCTGAAATCGCCGAAGACCGGCGAGGTCCTGAAAATCGTCAGCGCCCGGAAATTGTGGCAGAAGATCCTTGAGATCCGCCTGCAGACGGGCGAGCCCTATCTCGTTTTCTCCGACACCGTGAACCGCGCGATGCCCAAGCACCAGCGTGAGCTGGGCCTCAAGGTCTCGACGTCGAATCTCTGCTCGGAGATCATGCTGCACACCGGCAAGGATCATCTGGGCGAGGATCGCACCGCCGTCTGCTGCCTGTCGTCGATCAACGCCGAGAAATATTTCGAGTGGAAGGACGACGAGCGGTTCATCGAAGACGTGATGCGCTTCCTCGACAACGTGCTCGAAGACTTCATCCAGCGCGCGCCGGCCTCGATGGTGAAGGCGATCTATTCGGCCAAGCGCGAACGCTCGGTCGGCCTTGGCCTCATGGGCTTCCACTCCTTCCTGCAGGAGATAGGCGTGCCGTTTGAGTCCGCGATGGCGAAGTCGTGGAACATCAAGCTCTTCAAGCATATCCGCATGGGCGCGGACGCGGCCTCTGTCGTCCTCGCGGAGGAGCGCGGCGCCTGCCCGGACGCGGAAGAGCGCGGCGTGAAGCAGCGCTTCTCCCACAAGCTGGCGATTGCGCCGACCGCGTCGATCTCGATCATCTGCGGCGGCTGCTCGCCTTGCATCGAGCCCATTCCGGCGAACGTCTTCGTGCACAAGACGCTGTCGGGCTCGTTCACGGTGAAGAACTTCGCGCTGCAAAAGATCCTGCAGGACAAAGGCCTCGACACCGTTGAGGTCTGGGCCTCGATCATCGAGCATGAAGGCTCGGTCCAGCACCTCGATTTCCTCAGCGATCTTGAGAAAGACATCTTCAAGACCGCGTTCGAAATCGACCAGCGCTGGGTCGTCGAGCTCGCCGCCGACCGCTCGCCCTTCATCTGTCAGGGCCAGTCGGTGAACATGTTCCTCCCCGGCGACATCGACAAATGGGACCTCCACATGCTGCACTGGACGGCGTGGGAGAAGGGCATGAAGTCCCTCTATTACTGCCGCTCGAAAAGCGTGCAGCGCGCCAGCTACGCCAACGGCAAGAAGGCGGAAGCCGCGCTCGACGTCGCGATCCAGCATAATCTCGAAGTCGCCGCGGCGGCGAAAACGGATTATGAGGAATGCCTGGCGTGTCAGTGAGCGCAAAGGCTTCATAGGCCGTACAAAGATCATCCGTCGCGTGGGGGCGCGCGTCTTTTCGCAAGCCCCTCGGACTATTGCCCGGCAGGCGCCTGCGTGCGCGCGAGGCGTTCAGGAGCTGGATCCCGGGTTCGTCGCAAGGGCGACGCCCCGGGATGACGGCGATGTCAATTGCGCCTACCTAAAAATACTCTCCGCGCAGCGAGCCGTCATAGCGGCCGCCGTGCATGCAGCATTTCTTGAAACCGCCTCCGCGATCCGCAGGGGCAGGGGTCGTTGCGCCCGAGCTTTTCGAGAAGCTCGATTTCGCCGCCCTTGATCGAGCGGTCGCCGCGCTTGACTTGCGTTTCAGACGGGAAGCCCTTGCGGCGCTTCGACATCGTCTGACAAGCAGGGGGCGTTTTCGTGTGAGCGAAGATTTCTCATGTCAGCCTCCCCTGGTGCGTCAGCGATTGCAACGATTTCCGGCGCATAGCGTCGCCGCAGAGGATTGACGACCCTCCTTGCACGGACAATCGCGCCCTCTACCGCCGCGCTTCCGGCGGCAGGTTCGTGCAGCGTCCGCCTTTGACTTCAAACGACGCCAGCGTGCCGCTGACCTCGTTGGTCACGAACAGCAAGGGGCGCCGTGTCGGGCTGCGGCGCGCCTCGACGAAGACGAGCCCCTCGGGCCCGAGATCGGTGTCGAAGGCGATTTCCTCGACGCCGAAATCGCGGCTGTTGACATAGGAGCAGAATGCCGGCGCCCGCGGATTGGTGATGTCATAGACCATCACGCCGCCGATGCGTTCGAGGCCGATAAAGGCGAGGCGCTGCGCGCCGACCTGCCCGATCGCCAGGCCCTCGGGTTCCGGGCCCTTGGCGTCGCTGCGCGCATCGAACTCGGCTTCGTCATTGCTCGCGTTGAAGAAGTCGGGGTTTGCCGCGGCGGTGATGCGTTCAAAATCGTCGCCGGAATCGTAGACCTGTTCGCCGGTCGACCGGTAAATCGAGAACGAGCGCGCGCCATAGGCGAACAGCGCATCGTAATCGCCGTCGCCGTCGGTGTCGCCGTCGATCGTCGAGACTTCGAGGCGGCCGAGATTGGCGCTCTGCTGCAGCGCCGCCGCGTCAGGGAAGGCGGCCGGGTCCAGCGTCAAACCCGCGACGCGGGCGTCCTCGTCGCGCGCGTCGCCTTCGTTCGCGGTGATGATGAAGGTCTCTCCGCGATCGACGAAGGCCGCGATGGTGTCGGGCATATAGATCCCGGATACCGGCCAGTTCCGGATGTTGATGGCGTCGTCGCGGTCGCTGGCGTCGAGGGCATTGCCCTCAAGGCGATGATCCTTGTGGCCGAGCCCGCGCACCGCCGTCACACGGCACCCCGCGATGTCGATCTCGGCGAGCGCATTCGCCTCCTGCAGCGCTGCATAGGCAAACCGCCCGCCCTCGATGCCGACGACATATTCAGGTTCGAAATCGACGCCCGGCGCCTCGCCGGGAAAGAGCCGCGTCGTCGCATCGAGGCTGGCCGGCGCGATCCCTGAAAAGTCTGCGGTGCAAACGCTGGTGCGCCCTTCGCGGCTGAGATCGACAATGGTGACCGACCCCGGCGGATCGATAGCGTCACGCGGCTCGCCTTCATTGGCGACAAGCGCGAGCCGCCCGCCATTGAGCAGCGTCACCTGATCGGGGAGGAAACCGACCTCGACCGCCGTCTGGAAGACGCCTGCGGTGGTGTAAAAGCGAACTTCGCCCGGGCTTTCCCCGCCATCCTTGTTCACCGCGACGGCGAGCGTGCGGCCAGCGACGGCGACATGCGTCGGCTCCCCGCCAACAGCGATCGACGTCAGGAAGACCGGCGCTGCGGGATTGCTGACATCGAGCACGTCAACCATCGAGGTTGCGCCGTTCGTCACGAACAGCCGGCGCCCGCCTGTGTCATAGGCGGAGATTTCAGCGCCGCCTTCCGCGCCGCTTTCATACCGGCCGAGAAATTCGATGGTCGCTTGCGCAGCCGCCGGGGTCACGGCGATCGCGACTGTCGAAAAGCTGGCGGCGGCAAGAAGAACGGACTTCAGCATCAAAAACTCCCCGGATGGCGAGCGCAGATGCGGTCGCCTGCGAAATGATCCATTCCGGTCATAGGCGCGCTCGGCGACAGTTTTTTGACAGCGACAATGCCGGGCACGCTTCAGCGCGGGCGCGGCCGGAAGGCCCATCGCCGCTCGATCAGGGTATCGCCTTACGGTCCGGCCCCGCCGTCAAAACGCCGCCGACAGCGTCACCGCCCCGAACGCGTGTCCGCCAGTCTCGGTTTCGAATTCGCGCGTGCGCCAGACATGCGCATAGCCGAGCGCGATGCGGCCCGCTTGCAAGGATGCGCCCGCTTCGACCTCAGCGACCACGGGCTCCTTGTCGACCGAGAGGCTGTCGCGGAACGTATTGCCGTCGAGGAAAATATTTTGTGCGACCGCTCGGCCCGTCGCGCCGCCATAGACCTGCCAGGCGAACCCGTCACGCCGCTGCGCGCCCGCCGATGGCCGTGCCGGGCTCACGCGCGCGGGCAGGCCGGTCGCGCCGAGATTGCTCCCGATACGGACGATCGCGCCGCCGCGCGCCTCCGTCAGCACATTGCCGAGACTGGCGCCCGCATACGGCATGACTTCAACCTTCGGCCCGCCGAAGCGCCAGACGCGGTCAAACGAGACGAGGAGGCCCGGCTCATTGCGAAGCTGGTTGTCCCAGCCGGCGGGATCGATGAAGTTGAGCGCGCGGTGCACCGTTCGCTGCGTTTCTTCGCCAAGCGCGGCCGGTCCGACAACACCGGCGGCGACTTTGAGGATGTCGGTTGCGCCGCGCCGGCGCGTCACGACGCTCTGCGCTTCAAGATAGAGCCAGCCCGCGTAAGGGTGCTGGTCCGGCAGGGGGGCTGTCGCGCCAAGCGTGTCCGGCGTGAAAAGGCTCTGCCCGGCGCCGGCGCCGAAGCGCGTCACCGCATCGTCATCCGCGAACAGCAACAGCCGCGCGAGGCGCGCGCCTTTTCCCTCCGCCGACAGCCATTGATGCTTGATGCCGCTCGTGTAGCGCTGGTCGGAGCCGTCGAAGACGTCATTCTCAACGACGATCGAATAGACCGGCGGCGCGGGTTCGGCGCGGGCGGCCCCAAGAAAGGCGGCTGCGGCGGCCGCGGCGGCGACGATCGATGGGGTCCACTTCATGTCTCTGATGTGCCCGCCATATCTTACGGGAGTGTGACCGCTCTTTTTCATGCGCCCGTTCTCGCCTTGCCGCTTCCCCCGCCCGCCGGTAAGAGGCCCCATACTTCGCGTTTGCAAAAGATCCCCCATGGCCATTCTCATCGACAAGTCGACCCGCGTGATCTGTCAGGGCCTCACCGGCTCACAAGGCACGTTCCACACCGAGCAGGCGATCGCCTATGGCACGCGCATGACCGCAGGCGTGACGCCGGGGAAGGGCGGCATGGTGTGGGAAGGGGGCGGCGCGGCGAAGGGGAAAACACTCCCCGTCTGTGACACGGTCGCGGAAGCCAAAGCCCGGCACGGCGCCGACGCCAGCGTCATTTACGTGCCGCCGCCTTTCGCAGCGGATTCCATTCTTGAAGCGATCGCTGCGGAAGTCCCGCTCATCATCTGCATCACCGAAGGGATCCCCGTTCTCGACATGGTGACGGTCAAGCGCGCGCTTGACGGGTCAAAGTCGCGCCTCGTCGGCCCGAACTGCCCCGGCGTCATCACGCCGGATGAGTGCAAGATCGGCATCATGCCGGGGCACATTCACCGCGACGGCCATGTCGGCATCGTCTCGCGCTCCGGCACGCTCACCTATGAGGCGGTGCATCAGACGACGATGGCGGGCCTTGGCCAGTCGACCTGCGTCGGCATTGGCGGGGATCCGGTGAAGGGAACCGACTTCATCGATGTCCTTGAGTTGTTCCTCGCCGATGATGACACTCATTCGATCATCATGATCGGCGAGATCGGCGGATCGGCGGAAGCTGATGCGGCGGCGTTCCTGGCATCGAACAAAGTGAAGAAACCGACGGTCGGCTTCATCGCCGGCGTGACCGCGCCGCCCGGCCGCCGCATGGGCCACGCCGGCGCGCTCGTTTCCGGCGCGAATGACACTGCCGCCGCCAAGATTGACGCGATGAAGCGCGCCGGCATCGCGGTCGCGCCGACCCCGGCCGCCATGGGGCGGACGCTGGTTGAGGTGCTGAAGGGCTGACGGATCGGCAATTCCTGGCGATGTAGCCCCAAATTGATCGCTGCCGCTTCGCCATCGCGCCCGCCAGCCATTGAATCGTAACGCGGCTGTCGTAAGTACACCCTCGACCGCCCGTTCTTCGGGCCCCCTTGCGATTTCGGACCTTAACAATGCCTAAAGACGGCGACGTCCCCAGCGCCGGGACGCCAGCAGCGAGCCCCGAAAGCCTCGATCTGACTGCGCTTTCCGGCGCCAACGCCCGGTTTATGGAGGCGCAACTCGCGCGCTATGCCAAGGATCCCGCCTCCGTGGGCGAGGACTGGCGGCATTTGTTTGACGCCGTCGGCGCGGACAGCGCCCCGCAAGGCCCGTCCTGGGCGCGCAGCGACTGGCCGCTGAAATCCAATGGCGACTTGACCGCCGCGCTCGACGGCGACTGGCCCGCCGCTGAAAAAGAAGCCGCTGAAAAAGTTGTCGCCGCCAAGATCGAAGCGCGAACGCCCGGCGCCGACCTGGCGAGCGTCCGGCGCGAAACGCGCGATTCCTTGAGCGCGCTGATGTTGATCCGCGCCTATCGCATTCGCGGACATCTGATCGCCGACCTCGATCCGCTGCGGCAGACGAAGAAGAAACTCCACCCCGAGCTCGATCCGGCGACCTATGGCTTTTCCGAAGCCGACATGGATCGGAAGATCTTCATCGACAACGTGCTGGGGCTCGAATCAGCGACCCTGCGCGAGATCCTCGAGATCTTGCGCCGCACCTATTGCGGGACGTTCGCCGTCGAGTTCATGCACATCTCCGATCCCGAGCAGAAATCGTGGATACAGCAGCGCATTGAAGGCAAGGACAAGGAGATCCAGTTCACGCCTGAGGGCAAGCGCGCGATCCTCAACAAGCTGGTCGAATCCGAAGGCTTCGAGAATTTTCTGCATACGAAGTATACCGGCACCAAGCGCTTCGGTCTTGACGGGGCCGAGGCGATGGTTCCGGCGCTTGAACAGATCATCAAGCGCGGCGGCGCGCTCGGCGTGCAGGAAATCGTCATCGGCATGCCGCATCGCGGACGCCTCAACGTTCTCTCGGCGGTGATGGGAAAGCCCCATTTCCAGATCTTCCACGAGTTTTCCGGCGGCTCCGTCACGCCGGACGATGTCGGCGGATCGGGCGACGTCAAATACCATCTCGGCGCCTCCTCTGACCGCGCGTTCGACGGCAACAAGGTGCATCTGTCGCTGACGGCGAACCCCTCGCATCTCGAAGCGGTCGACCCGGTCGTGCTTGGCAAGGCGCGCTCGAAACAGGATCGCATCGAGGCCGGCGACATCGAAACGCCGCGCACGCATGTGCTGCCGCTGCTGCTCCATGGCGACGCGGCGTTTGCGGGGCAGGGCGTTGTGGCGGAGTGTCTCGGGTTTTCTGGCCTCAAGGGCTATCGCGCCGGCGGGGCGATCCACTTCATCGTCAACAACCAGATCGGCTTCACGACCGCGCCGAAGTTCTCGCGCTCTTCGCCTTACCCCTCGGACGTCGCGAAGATGGTGCAGGCGCCGATCTTCCACGCGAACGGCGACGATCCCGAAGCCGTCACCTATGCGGCGAAGGTCGCGACGGAGTTCCGGCAGAAATTCGGCTCCGACGTCGTCATCGACATGTTCTGCTATCGCCGGTTCGGCCACAATGAAGGCGACGAGCCGAGCTTCACCCAGCCGGTGATGTACAAGAAGATCCGCGGGCACAAGACGACGCGCGCGCTATACGCCGAGCGCCTTGAGGCCGAAGGCGTCATCGAGCCCGGCTACGCCGAAGCCGAGCGCCAGGCCTTCCGCGCGCGCCTTGAGGAAGAATTCAGCGCGGCCAAAGGCTTCAAGCCGAACAAGGCGGACTGGCTCGACGGGCAATGGTCGGGCTTCGTGCCGCCGATGGACGACGACCGGCGCGCGGACACCGCCGTCGAGTTCGACATGCTGAAAAAGATCGGCGAGCGCATTACGTCGTACCCGGACGGTTTCAAGGTCCACAAGACGCTGCGGCGCGTTCTGGATGAGCGGCGCGCCAGCGTCGTCGAAAAAGGCGCCGACATTGACTGGGCGACCGCCGAGGCGCTTGCGTTCGGCAGCCTCGTCCTCGACGGCTTCGGCGTCCGGCTTTCAGGGCAGGACAGCCGCCGCGGCACGTTTTCGCAGCGCCACGCCGTCTTCATCGATCAGGAGACGGAAAAGACCTACACGCCGCTCAATCACCTGAAGGGCGCGAAGGCGACGTTCGAGGTGCACGATTCCTCGCTCTCCGAATTCGCGGTTCTCGGATTCGAATATGGCTATTCCCTCGCCAATCCGAAATTCCTTGTGATGTGGGAGGCGCAGTTCGGCGACTTCGCCAACGGCGCGCAGGTCATTTTCGATCAGTTCCTGTCGTCGGGCGAGCGGAAGTGGCTGCGCATGTCAGGGCTCGTCTGCCTGTTGCCGCACGGCTATGAAGGTCAGGGTCCGGAACATTCCTCCGCGCGGCTGGAGCGCTTCTTGCAGCTCTGCGCGCAGGACAACATGCAGGTCGCGAACTGCACGACGCCGGCGAACTATTTCCATATCCTGCGCCGCCAGATGCGCCGGAATTTCAGGAAGCCGCTCATCCTGATGACGCCGAAGTCCCTGTTGCGCCACAAGCGCGCGGTCTCGACGTTGAAGGAAATGGGGCCAGGCTCATCCTTCCACCGCGTTCTCTGGGACGACGCTGAGACGCGCCCCGGCACGACCGTGACGCTCCTTGACGATGCGAAGATCCGCCGCGTGATCCTCTGCTCCGGCAAGGTCTATTACGACCTTCTCGATGAACGTGAAAAGCGCGGGATCAACGACGTTTATCTGATGCGCGTCGAGCAGTTTTATCCGTACCCGGCGCAATCGCTGAGCGCCGAGCTGAAGCGCTTTTCAAAGGCCGACATGGTCTGGTGCCAGGAAGAGCCGAAAAACATGGGGGCGTGGTTCTTCATGGACCCCAATCTCGAATGGACGCTCGATCAGATCGGCGCGAAGACGCGGCGCGCGCGCTATGTCGGGCGCCCGGCGAGCGCCTCCCCGGCCACGGGCCTCATGAGCCGCCACAAGCAGGAGCTTGAGGACATGGTGAATGAGGCGTTTGCGTGAGACGAATCTTGTAGGGTGCATTGAGCGCAGCGAAATGCACGCCTTCCTTGCCTATGGACAAACAGAAAAGACGTGCATTTCGCTGCGCTCAATGCACCCTACGGAGATCTAGTTCCGACGATGGCCACTGAAATTCGTGTTCCAACCCTTGGCGAATCCGTCACAGAAGCCACTGTCGGCCGCTGGTTGAAAAGCGTCGGCGACGCGGTGAAGGCGGACGAGCCGCTGGTTGAGCTTGAGACCGACAAGGTGTCGGTCGAAGTGCCTGCGCCGGCCGCCGGCGTGCTCTCCGAGATCACGGCGAAAGCAGGCGACACGGTCGGGCTCGACGCCGTGCTCGGCAGGATTGGCGAAGGGAACGGCGCGGCGAAGCCCGCGACGAAAGCGGATAAGCCGGCCGCCAAAGCCGAAGCCGCCAAACCCGCGCCGAAGCCGGAAGCCCCTCTTTCCCCCGCGCCGCGCCGGGTCGTGGCCGAGGCGGGCCTCGATCCTGCGTCGATCGCAGGCACAGGCAAGGACGGGCGTGTGACGAAAGGCGATGCGCTTGAAGCCGCCGCGCCGAAGGCCAAGGCCCCGGAAGCCCCGCGCGCGCCCCGCGAACCGGGTCCGCGCGAAGAACGCGTGAAGATGACGCGCCTGCGCCAGACGATCGCCCGGCGCCTCAAGGAAGCGCAGGAAACGGCGGCGATGCTGACGACGTTCAACGACGTCGACATGACCGCGGTGATGGGCTTGCGCAATCAGTACAAGGACCTGTTCGAGAAGAAACACGGCGTCAAGCTCGGCTTCATGTCGTTCTTCGTGAAGGCGTGCGTCCACGCGCTCAAAGAAATTCCTGACGTCAACGCGGAAGTCTCGGGCGACGAGATCATCTACAAGAACCACTACGACATCGGCATCGCGGTCGGCACGGAGAAGGGCCTTGTGGTGCCGGTCCTGCGCGACGCCGACCAGCTCTCCCTCGCGGAGATTGAAAAAGCGATCGGCGATTTCGGCCGCCGGGCGCGCGATGGCCAGTTGAAGCTTGAAGAAATGCAGGGCGGCACCTTCACCATCACCAATGGCGGCGTCTATGGCTCGCTGATGTCAACGCCGATCCTCAACCCGCCGCAATCGGGCGTCCTCGGCATGCACCGCATCGAAGATCGCCCCGTCGTTCGGGCGGGGCAAGTCGTGGCGCGGCCGATGATGTATCTCGCGCTCTCCTACGATCACCGCATCGTCGATGGCAAAGGCGCGGTGTCGTTTCTGGTGCGCGTGAAAGAAAACCTTGAGGATCCGCAGCGCCTGATGCTGGATTTGTAATCCGCTCCGCTTCATCCTGAGGAGCCGCCGAAAGCGGCGTCACGAAGGATGCGGCGCGGCGCCGGTTCCTTCGTGACGCGCGGCAAGGGGCCGCGCTCCTCAGGATGAAGATAAATCGCTTCGCAAACATTCGGAATCAGCATGACTAAACGCAGTCTGCTCATCATAACTCAACCACTCAATTAAAAACTCCAAATTTTATAAACTCTCCTTTCCTCCACCTTATTTTTGACCTCCTCATCATCGGCGCCGGACCCGGCGGATACAACGCGGCGATTCGCGCAGGCCAGCTGGGCCTCAAGACCGCGATCATTGAAAAGCGCGAGACGAAAAAGCTCGGCGGCACCTGCCTCAATGTCGGCTGCATTCCGTCGAAGGCGCTGCTGCACGCATCGGAGCTTTATGAGGCGGCCGGGACGCAGTTCGCGAGCCTCGGCATCAAGACCGGCGCCGTCTCGCTCGACCTCAAGACGATGCTGAAGCAGAAGGACGACGCCGTCGACGGCCTGACAAAGGGCGTCGAGTTCCTGATGAAAAAGAACAAGGCGACGGTTCTCTACGGCGCCGGTGAAATCCTCGCGCCCGGCAAGGTTCGCGTCACCGCGGCGGACGGCAAGACGGCGGACTATGAGGCGAAAAACATCATCATCGCGACCGGCTCCGAAGTGACGCCGCTCAAGGGCGTCGAGATCGATGAAAAGCGTATC
This sequence comes from Parvularculaceae bacterium, assembly GCA_034522715.1. Lineage (GTDB taxonomy): Bacteria > Pseudomonadota > Alphaproteobacteria > Caulobacterales > Parvularculaceae > Amphiplicatus. The sequence continues at coordinate 230,003 of JAXHLA010000001.1, forward strand.
GTCTCGTCGACAGGCGCGCTCGAGTTTGGGGTCGTGCCGAAGCATCTCGTCGTCATCGGCGCCGGCGTTATCGGGCTCGAGCTTGGCAGCGTCTGGCGCCGGCTCGGGGCGCAGGTGACGGTCGTCGAATTCCTCGACCGCATCCTGCCGACCATGGACGGCGAGGTCTCGAAGCAGTTCCAGCGCCTCCTCGCCAAGCAGGGCATGGCGTTCAAACTGTCGTCAAAAGTGACCGGAGTCGAAAAGACGAAAGCGGGCCTCAAGGTCGCGGTCGAACCTGCCGCCGGCGGTAAGGCGGAAGCGATTGAGGCCGACGCCGTGCTCGTCGCCATCGGGCGCCGTCCGCTGACAGCGGGGCTTGGTCTCGACAAGCTTGGGCTCAAAATGGACGCGCGCGGTTTCATTGAGACCGATCATTTCAAGACATCCGTACCCGGATTATGGGCTGTCGGCGACGTCATTCACGGGCCGATGCTCGCGCACAAGGCGGAGGATGACGGCGTCGCCTGCGTCGAACTGATCGCCGGCAAGGCCGGGCACGTCAATTACGACACGGTGCCGAACGTCGTTTACACCTGGCCGGAAGTTGCGAGCGTCGGCAAGACCGAGGAAGACCTCAAGAAAGCAGGCGTCGAGTACAAGGTCGGCAAATTTCCCTTTCTCGCCAACAGCCGCGCCAAGACCAATCACGAAACCGACGGCTTCGTGAAGATCCTTGCTGACGCGAGGACCGATCGCGTGCTCGGCGGGCACATTATCGGCGTCGGCGCGGGCGAGCTGATCGCCGAGATCGTCTCCGTCATGGAGTTCGGCGGCGCGTCGGAAGATATCGCGCGCACGAGCCACGCCCACCCGACGCGCTCGGAAGCCGTGCGCCAGGCGGCGATGGCCGTCGAGGGCTGGACGATGCAGGCGTGAGGAACGCCGCATTCGACAGTATGCTGACGATCCCTGATCTCGCCGGCTATGTCGGCGTCGCCTTCGTCGTCGGCACTTATTTCCTCAGCCAGATCGGCCGCATGGAGGTGCGCCGCCCGCTCTATCCGGCGCTCAACGCGATCGGCGCGGTGATGATCCTGTGGTCGCTCTACCATCGCCCCAACCCGCCCTCGATCGTCATCGAGTTTTTCTGGCTCGGCATCAGCGTGATCGGCCTCATCCGGGCGATGCGCACAAAACCGTAGCGCTCGATCCGCGGTCGGCCGCCCCCACCGTCACCCCGGGCCGCCCTTGCCCTCCTTCCGTCATCCCGGGGCGTCGCGTCTTCGCGACGAACCCGGGATCCATCTCCGGAAGGTCGCGCGTGCGCCGCTCGCGGGAGCTGGGCCCCGGGCTCGCCGCGAAGACGCGGCGCCCCGGGGTGACGGGTGGGGCGGGGTGGCGGAGGGCGAGGCCGCCTGTAACAATTCGTGATCGCGTGCTCCGTACACGGAGGAGCGGTTTTGGGGCGGGTCGCCTATCAGGGGTTGCGGCGGGGGGTTCTGGGTTCGCGCCTTTGGGGAACCGGAAATGGCAGGGCGATCAGCCGGTTAGATGGTTAACGCGATCATCGGCCAGAGTTATCCCCCTCCTTATCCCCCATGTTATCCCCCTCTTTATCCCACCCCCCTTGTGGTGGGCGTAGAGTGCTCCCCAGCCAAAGCTGGAGAGGCGCTTGATCACCCGTCTCATGCGCTTTGGCCTGGCGCGCCGGAGACAGGCCTTCCCGCAAGACGAGGCGGGAGGGGCCGAGGCCGGCCGGCGGTGGTGTACCGATGTCGCGCCCCTCTTGCCTCCTCAGAGGAGGTCAGGGCGGGCGCGCCCCGGGAGACCGCGGGGCGCTGCCCCAGAACGTTAAATGCGCCAGCCCCTCCGGCGGCGGCCGTCCCTGGCAGGACGGCATGCCCGCCGCCCCGAGGGGGCGCGGGGGATGCATGGCCATCCTCCAAGTCTTGCCTACCCCCGGATGAGCCGTGCCCCCGCGCAAGCCTCTCCGCCTTTATCGCCTGCCCGTGCTGCCGGGGACGAGGGTCCCGCGGAGAGCGACAAGCCGCGCCCGACCCGGCGCCACCTTACCGAAAGACGAAAAGGAATATCTGGTGCGACGAAAAAATCACCCACGCGGCGAAGACGCCGCCGCCAACGGGGCGCGCGGGGGAAGGCGGCGCGACAAGGCCTCGTTCGCAAGCGCCGCGATCGCGCAAGCGCTCTCCCAGCCTTTGCCCGAGGAGACGCCCGAATACTCAGACTTTCTCCGTACGGAGGAATTCGAGACGGCGAACGGCGCCTTTGTCACTTATGTCTTCTTTGAAGTCCTGCCCGGCGAGAAAGCGGCGCGCTTGCGCGAGACCGGCGATGCGGGCGCGCATCCGCGCGACTTCAGGTGCGGCTGCCTCGTGCGCCGCGGCGAGACGGCGCCGCGCTGCCGGGCGGTCTTGCCTCATTGCCGCTTTGACCGCGGCGACCCGGAGCGGGGGGACGTGACGGAGGAGCTCAAGCGCTCGGAAGATATGGCCATCCTGCACAAGCGCTCGCAAGCCATCACCCGGCGCTATTTCGCTTGCGACGCGCGCGGCCGCCGGGACATGCTGCGGTTCGTGCGAGCGGTGGTGAGGCCGCGCCTCTTGCGTCTCGAACGGAGCGCGCCCAAGAGCTAAATGCCCAGGGTCTTTCTCAACTCACGCGCGCACGCCTCGCCCGCGCCGTCCGTATACGGAACGCGTGCGCCCGCGCCCCAGACGGGGCCGGGCCAGGCGTCGTCGCCCTCGCTGCGCCCGACAATGTGGACGTGGAGCTGCCGGACGATGTTGCCAAGCGCGCCGACGTTCATCTTCCCGGCGCCGGAGAGTTTCTTCAGCGCTGCGGCGACCTGCGCGATTTCCTCAACGAGGCGCGCCCGATCCGCGGACGCAAGGTCCATGATCTCGACAAGCCCGGCGCGGCGCGGGACGAGGATCGCCCAGGCAAACCGGCAGTCATTCATGAGGAGGACACGGCACAGGGGCAAATCCCCGGCCAGGAAGCAATCGTTCGCCAATTGTTCGTGTAACGCGAAGGCGGTCATGCGCGCATCATAAGCGCTGGATTTTCCGCCGCAATTCGGCCACCTTGCGGCCCGATCCGCGGAGGCCGTGAAACGCCTCCGCGTTCTTATAAGCCGGGGGAACGGCGTAACGATCGCGGCGGGCGGGCGCTCGGAACAGCGATCAGCGGAGGGATTTCATCATGGCGACTGCGGCGGCGTCAGCCGAAAAAGGCTGGTTCGGGCATCCGAAACAACTGGCGATCCTGTTCACGTCGGAGATGTGGGAACGCTTCGGTTACTACGGGATGCGGGCGCTCCTCATCCTTTATCTCGTCGAGCATTTCGTTTTCGCCGACAACGTCGCGAACGGGCTCTATGGCGCCTTCACCTCGCTCGTGTACCTGACGCCGCTGATCGGCGGCCTCATCGCCGACCAGTATTTCGGCTCGAAGAAAGCCGTGAAATTCGGCGCGATCTTGATGTCGGCCGGCTATCTGCTGCTCGCCTTTTCGGGCGGCGACAACGCCAAGCCGTTCGTTTCGATCAACGACCAGCGCTACGAGGTCGCGGTCGACAAGGACGGCGATGACGCCGGGCAATATGTCGTCGCGGGCGACAATCGCTATCGCATCCGCGGCAATGAAGACGGCTCGCTGACGCTCGAAGGCGCGACGGGCGTTGATGTGCCGGCGATTGTCGCGAAGGGCGCCTACAAGTTCGACGCCGAGCGCAACGAGCTGAACGTCATTCTCCTGTTCATGTCGCTCGGGCTCGTCATCGTCGGAAACGGCTATTTCAAGCCGAACATTTCGACGATCGTCGGCACGCTCTATCCGGAAGGCGATCCGCGCCGCGACGCCGGCTTCACGATCTTTTACATGGGCATCAATCTCGGCTCCCTGATCTCGCAAGCGGCGGCGCCGCTGATCGCCGTGACCTTCGGCTATCAATGGGGCTTTGCGCTGGCGGGGTTCGGCATGCTGCTCGCGTGGCTGCGCTTCCACTTCTCGGACAAGGCGCTCGTCGGGTACGGCGATCCGCCGGCAGGCGGCAAGAATCGCGACGCGATCATCATCCTCCTGTCGTTGCTGGCGGTGCCGCTGGCGTGGTTCCTCCTCAACAATGCGATGGAGACGGCGAGCATCGCGCGCGAGGCCGCGTCGACCGGGATCGTCGCTTACATCCTCGCGCAGCCGCTGCTCGGTCAGGTGATGTTTTTCGTCTACGTCATCGCGATGATCGGGATCCCGCTCTGGGCGGTCTTCTCGCTGAAATCGGTCGAACGCGACCGCATGATCGTCGCGGTCGTGCTGACGTTTTTCTCGGTCGTGTTCTGGACGCTGTTCGAACAGGCAGGATCGTCAATGACGCTGTTCGCAGACCGCAACACCGACCTCAACATCATGGGCGTCTACACGATGCCAGCGGGGCAGGTGCAGATTTTCAATCCGTTGTTCATCGTGATTTTCGCGCCGATTTTCTCGGTGACGTGGACATGGCTCGGCAAGCGCGGGCTTGAACCCTCGGTGCCGTTGAAGTTCGCGATCGGGCTCATCCTTGTCGGCGTCGGGTTCCTCGTTCTCGTCTTCGGCTCGCAGTTCCATGACGACCGGTACCTGGTGCCGTTGTTCTGGCTGGCGCTCGCCTATTTCATCCATTCGATCGCGGAGCTTTGCCTGTCGCCGGTCGGGCTTTCGATGATCACCAAGCTGTCGATCACCAAGCTTGTCGGCATGATGATGGGCGTCTGGTTCCTGTCTTCCGCGATGGCGCAATATGTCGGCGGCATCGTCGCGCAGCTTGCCTCGACCGAAACGGTCGGCGGCGAGGTCTTGAACCCGCAGGTGTCGCTTGAGACTTATCTCGGCGTCTTCCAGCAGATCGGCCTCTGGGGCGTCGGCCTCGGCGTTGCGCTGATGGTGCTGTGGCCGCTGCTCAAGAAGGGAATGCACGGTGTCAAATAAGGGAGGCAGGCGATAGCAGACCGGCTCAATCGGATCGTCACGCGCGGCGGCGACAAGGGCGAAACCTCGCTCGGCGACGGATCACGCGTGGCGAAATCAGACCATCGTGTCGCGCTCCTCGGCGATGTCGACGAGTTGAATGCCGTGATTGGCGCGGTGATGGCGCACACGCTGGGCGCGGAAGTCGCCGCGACGCTGTCGCTCGCGCAGCATGACCTCTTCGATTTCGGCGGGAGTTTGTGCTTTCCCGGCGCCCCGGTGCTCAGCGCCCCCCACGTCGCGCGGATGGATTCGGCGGCGGCGGCGCTGAACGCTGGATTGCCGCCGCTGAAAGAGTTTGTGTTGCCGGGCGGTTCGCCGCTGCTCGCGCAGCTGCATGTCGCGCGCACCGTCTGCCGCCGCGTCGAACGCGCGGCGGTTGCGTTCTTCGATGCGGAACCCGGTGGTGAGAACGCCATCGCCTATCTCAATCGTCTTTCCGATTACCTCTTCATCGCCGCGCGTTTTGAAGCGCGCCGAACCGGCGTTCCTGAAATTCTGTGGGAGAAAGCGAAAAGCGTCGGCGCCTAATGGTCGCCTGCCGGCATATCGAACACCCGCTCGACCAACGAGGACGTCAGCGCGCGCTCGGGCGTGTCATCGGCGACGACGCGTCCGGCGTTCATGGCGATGACACGCGTGCAATAGCGCTGCGCCGCGCGAAGGTCATGCAGCGCCGCGATGACGATCGCGCCGGCGTCAGCCTTCATGCGCAACGCCGACATGATCGCGCGTTGATGCTTGGGGTCGAGCGCCGCGGTCGGCTCATCAGCGAGCAGGATCGGCGTCTCGGCGGCGAGGGCGCGGGCGAGATGAATGCGCGCCTGTTCTCCTCCAGACAGCGTCGGCATCGTCCGTTCACGGAATTCATGGGCGCCGGTCGCGGCAAGGGCGCGGTCGACCGCGATACGGCTGTCGGAGGAGAGCCGCGACGGCGCTCCATAAGCGAAACGCCCCAAGGCGACGACAGCGTCGGCGGTGATCGCCCAGGCGACTTCGCGCGCTTGCGCAAGGTAGGCGATGCGGCGCGCCCGGTCACGGGCCGCAAGCCAGCGCACGCTGGCGCCGCCGATCCTGATATCGCCTTCCGCGCTCTCGTCGAGCCCGGCCATCGCGCGCAGAAGCGTTGTTTTGCCGGCGCCATTGGGCCCGACAAGGCCGATGAACTCGCCGCCATGAGCCTTGAACGAAACGGCGTCGATCAGCGTCACGCCGTTGCGCCGCACCGTCACGGCCTCGACGCTGACATCAATCATGATGAGATCCGTTCCGTGCGCGCTGCGATCAAAATGAACGCCGGCGCGCCGATCAGGGCCGCCGCAACCCCGAGCTTCAATTCCTGGTCGAACGGCAACAATCGAATGACAAGATCGGCGATCGTCAGCATGGCGCCGCCGATCAACGCTGCCGGAATGATGGCGCGCCCCGGATCGTGCCCGATGAGCGGCCTTGCAAGATGCGGCGCGACGACGCCGACGAAACCAATAGCCCCAGCGAGCGCGACGGCGGCGCCGGTGAGAAGCGCGGCGCCCCCGATCGCCAACGTCCTCGTACGCACGATATCGGCGCCGACGCTTGCTGCGGTATCCTCGCCGAGCGAAAGCGCGGTCAGACCCGGCGCCGCGATAAGCGTCAAGGCAAGGCCAAGCGCCATGAAGGGCGCGGTCAAAGCAAGGTCAGCAAAGCTCCTGTTCGTGACTGCGCCGAACAGCCAATTCACAAGATCGGAGAGGATGAACGGATTTGGCGCCAGGTTCATCACGAGGGCGATTGCGGCGCCGGCGAGCGACGACAGCCCGACGCCGACGAGAATGAGCCGCGTTGCCGACAAATGTCCGGCGCCAAGCGCGTACAAAAGCGCAGTCGCGCCGAAAGCGGCGATGATCGCCGCGAGCGGCGTAACCCAGAAGGCCGCCGCCGCAAGATTGAAATATATCGCAATGACCGCGCCGAGCGCGGCGATCGAAGAAACGCCGAGCACGCCCGGGTCGGCGAGCGGATTGCGCAACAGCCCCTGCAAAGCGGCGCCAGCCGCCCCAAGCGCCGCGCCAGCGAGCCATGCCGCAAGCGCCCGCGGCAGTCGGATGTCCCGGACAATGATAGACGCGGGGGCGTCACCGAACAAAGCGGCGAGCGCCTCTGGCGCGGAGAGCGGCGCGGGTCCCGTCAGCAGCGAACTTGCGACAGCGATCGCGCTGATGGCGACGAGCGCCAGGGTGGAACGCGTGTTCATCGCTGGCCGCCCTGTCGGGCGTCAGCGGCCTTGCGGATCATTTCCGCCGCGTCGACGGATTGAGGCCCGGGGCAGCTTAAAACATCCGCAGGCGGAGCGACCCCCGGCGTATCCTTCAAGATCCTTATCAGCGCGGGATGACGCGCCGCCGACCAATGATTGATGCGCTCTGCATTCGAGGCGAAGAAACCGGCGACAACAAACGCCGGCGGATCGGCGACAATCGCTTCCGCCGACAGCGGCGGCCAGTAGGAAAGCCCGGCGGCGGCTGTGCGGTTTTCAACGCCGGCGGCGGCAAGGATCGAGTCGATCATTGTCTCCTTGCCGGCGGTGACGCCGCCCGGCGTCACATAAAGCGCGGTGACGCCGGCTTTGCCCATCGCCGCCAGCGCGCCGAGCCTTTGCTCGAGGCCGGCAATCAGCGCCTCGCCGGCGACGTCGCGGCCGATCGCGGCGGCGGCGGTTCGCACGTTTCGCTTCACGCCGTCAAAATCGCTCGCATAGTCGAGCGTGACGACGGTAATCCCGAGGCGATCGAGACGTGCAGCGTCGCCGCCCCAAAAACGCAGGACGACATCGGCCTTCGCCGCCATCACGGCTTCGGCGTCGGCGCGGGCCCGGGGCAATCCTTCAGCACGCGTACGATGAAACGAGAAATCCTTGTCGGCGTCGGGCGACAACGCTGCAATCTGTGCGGGCTCGGCGAGGGCGAGCGTCAATTGATCGGCGCAGAAATCCGCCGAGAAGACGCGAAGCCCCGCCGACGCGAGGATAATCGCTGATGCGATCACAGCTTGACCCTGATGCCCCCGAACGCGGACGCGCCCGGTTCGCCGAATCCGGAGACGTCCTGATAATCGGCATCAGCGGCGTTCTCGAGTCTCCCGTAAATCGCCAAGCGATCGGAAAACGCCCACGCGGCGCGGAGGTCCAGGCGGACAAAAGCGGCATTTGCCGCCGGAACGTCGGCTTCAGCGCCGTTGACGATAACGCTCGCCGACAAGGTCAACGCCGGCGCCGGCGTCCAGTCGATGACGGCGGTCCCCTTGTGCCGCGGCACGCGCAAGAGGTCAGTGCCGGCGTCAAGGTCGACGGCATCCGTCAGCGTATAGGCCATGCTTGCCTGCAGGGTTTCGGCAAGACGCCAGTCAACCTCGACTTCAACGCCGCGCGACCGTGTTCGGTCGATGTTGAAATAGCCGTTGCCGAGGAAATCGAAATCGATCTGATCGCGGACACGGGTACGGAAAAATGTCGCTCGCGCGGTGAGGAACGGCTCGGCGCCGCCGAAGGTGCGCTCGATGCCGGCGTCGATTCCTGTGGCCCGTTCAGGGCGCAAGTTCGGGTTTGGAACAATTCCGAACTGGTCGAAATTCAGTTCAAAGAGCGTCGGCGCGCGAAAGCCCTCGCCCCAGCTCGCTCGCATGATCCATCCTTCGAAGCCCGACCAGGCGGCGGCGACGCGCGCTGTTGTCGCGCCGTCGAAATTCGAAAACTCGTCACGGCGCGCGCCCGCGGTGACGACAAGGCGGTCGATCGGCTCAGCTTCAACAAGGCCAAAAATCGCGCCACTCGTCGCGCTTTCATCGACGCCGGACACGTTGACGGCGGTGCGCTCGACCTCCGCGCCGCCGATCATTCTGACGCGGTCCGACAGCGGCACGTTGGCGACGTAGTCCGCCGTCAGGCGCTCGCCGTCGGCGGTAAAGGTTTCAACGCCTTGGTCCACGTTTCGCCGGTCGATGGCGCTGTAGGCGAGGGTGAGAGCGCCGTTGAGGCCCTTGTAACCGCGGCCATCCGCATGACGCAGAATGCCCGAGAGCGAATAGTCCTGCGTGTCCTCGGTTTCGAGCGTGTCGGCGAACAAAAACGTTGGCGGCGGAAAACCGTCGATGTCAGCGGCCGAGTCGCTGAAACGCGCCGCACCCTCGGCGCTCCAGACGTCGCCGAGCGCCAATTTTCCGCGCAGCGATGCTGCGATCGACCGAAACCCGTCTGTTTCTGCGCCATTATCGGCGCGCGAAATGCCATCCGTCCGCGTGCCGGAGACGCTCGCGCGCAAAAACGCATCCTCGTCGCCGGCTGTCGCTGTCGCGCCGCCGCGCACCGTTCCGAAAGAACCGCCTTCGATGAACGCGGCGACAGGCGCGCCGTCAGCGCCGGCGGTTGTGATCGAAATGACGCCGCCGATCGCGTCTGCGCCGTAAAGGATGCTTTGCGGCCCGCGCAGAATCTCAATGCGCGCAATATCGACAAGATCGAGATTGGCGAAGTTAAAGCCCCCTTGCGGGGCCGCCGGGTCGTTAACCGTGACGCCATCGATGATGACAAGCGTCTGGCCGCTTGCCCCGCCGCGCAGCCGGGCGCTGGCGAAACCGCCAGCCGATCCGTTGCGCGCGATCGCGACGCCCGCGGCATCGCGCAAGGCGTCGGCGACGAAGGCGTATTGGCGGCGTTGAAGGTCAGCGGCGTCAATCACCGTCACCGTCGACCCTGTTTCGGCGGCAGGACGCTCCGCACGCACGGCGGAAACGACGACGGCGTCTTCCGGCGATGCGGTCGATTGAGCAAAAGCCGAAATAGGCGAAAGGGCGACAGCGCATAGCAATGCAGTTCGTAGACGGATCATATCCGGCGACTCCTTTGGTCGGTTTCAAGGATGTCGCCGCGACGGGTTCCCGCATTCCGCAGCTCTTCCCGGCTGCAGAAAGGACGACGCCGACGGCAGGTCTCCTGGCTTCGCGGGTCATCGCCTCCGCCACGCCTTCCCGGACCCGGCAGGTCCAGTGGCTTCTTGCGGGGAGGCCTCGCCGCTTACAGTTGCGGGTACAGCCGCGGATTTTCGCCGCGTTCCCTATTCTCCCTCCTCTCGGAAGGCACCGTCGTCGTCGAGAATACACGCTCCCGGGCGGCGACGCCACTAAGGGCCTCAACCTATTGTTAAGGTTTGAAGATCAGGGATTTGGGGTTCGATGGTTAACGTAGTTGTCATAAACCGAAAAAGGCGATGCGCCGAAGCAACAACTGGGCTCCCATTTCACCATTCGGACTATCCGTGGTTAAGAAAGGGGCTGTTGCGGCCGACGCGAATTGGCTAGGAAAAAGGCAACGTTGAGGGTCCCGCATCCGCGTGGCCGCAGTCTGTTCACCTGAGGAGGGGACTTCATGAAACTCAAGACCACCCTGTTTGCTGCCGCCGCCACGCTCGCGGTAGCCCCCGCCGCCCATGCGTATCAGGGCTTTTATGGCGCGATCGGCGCTGGCCTGAATTATCTCCAGCCGGATCAGGATGTTGAATCGGTCGGTTACACGCCGGCGTTCGACAGTGAAGCCGACTACAAGAACGGCATCGGCGTCTATACCGCGCTTGGCTATGACTGGGGCAACAAGTATCGCGGTGAAGTCGAATTTGCTTATCGCCAGAACGATGCTCGCCACTATGCTGGCGATGGCCTCGGTTTTTCGGGCTGGTCTTCGCTGGACGGCGACCTTCAGTCGTATTCGGTCATGTTTAACCTGATCCGCGATTTCGACACTGGCGGCGCCTTCACGCCGTATCTCGGCTTGGGTGTCGGCGGCGCAAGCTTCAAGAATCAGGTGACGGGCGCGGACGGCGGCTTCGGCACGCTCGTTATCGATGACTCGGCCAAGCGTCTTGCTTATCAGGCGATCGCCGGCGTCGCCGTGCAACTCGCAGAGGGCCTCGCCCTCGATCTTTCCTACCGCTACTTCGCGGCTGCGGGCACGCCGAAATTCGACGGCACGATCGATGGCAGCCCGGTGACGATCCGCCATGACTACGACACGCACAGCCTCTTCGCAGGCCTTCGTTGGAACTTCGGGGCTTCGGCGGCTCCGGCTGCTCAGTACAAGGATTGCTGGGATGGCTCGAGCGTTCCGGTTGCGGCCGATTGCCCTCCGCAAGTCGGGACGGAAGAAGTTGCGAACCTCGATCCGGTTAACGTGATTGTCTATTTCGATTACGACAAGTCGAACCTGACGCCTGAAGCTTCGAACCTCATCAGAGAGGCAGCGGCGCGCGCTTTGGCGAATGACGTCGATACTGTTGTTGTCTCGGGTCACGCCGACCGTTCGGGCGGCTCGGCCTACAACCAGACTTTGTCGGAGCGCCGTGGTTCAGTCGTTCGCGACGCGCTCGTTGCCAACGGCATTGCGGCTGACAAGATCCGCATGGAGTCCTATGGCGAAGACAAGCCCGCGAAGCCGACCGAAGACGGCGTTCGCGAGCCGCTCAACCGCCGTACGGAAGTCGTGATCAGCTTCCAGTAATCCCGATCCCGAGTTGATGTTGGAACCGGCGCGATGAAAGTCGCGCCGGTTTTTTTTCGGGTCCGGCGAAATCAGAAGAAGTGAGAAAAGACCCTATTTCAGATAGATTTTCCAGAACGCCTGAAGTCCAAGGCCTACCTGCCGGTCGATCGCGGCTTCAATGTCCGCCGGCGCCACACCGAGAAGGGCTTCCGTATAAAGCGGCTCCATGACGAGCGCGCCGAGTTGATGAAGCGCCGTCTCAACATCCGCGATTTCGACGCCTTCGCGCACAGCGGCTCGCTTTAAGATCGGTGCAAATGCCGCCATCATGTAAGCGACGCCGTGATCGTAATAGAGGCGCCCGAGCGGGGGGTTGCGCCCTGCTTCAAATGAAGCAATGCGCCGAAGTGCAAGCGCTTCGGGATGAAGCATTCCACGCAAGAACCTGTGCGCGAGCTCGTTTGTAAAATCCCTGGTCGAGAGCGATTTCTCTATAGAATCGATATCAACAGGCAAAATCCTGCGGCAGCTCTCTTCGATGGTTGCTGCGAACAGGTCCTCTTTGGACCTGAACCGGTTGTAGACGGTCCTTTTCGAAACACCCGCCGCAAGCGCAATTTCGTCCATGCTGGCGCCGTCATAGCCATGCACAAGAAAGGTCCTGCGGGCCGCATCAACTATCGCCGCCTCTTTCGCGTCGGGGTTTTGGTCCGTGCTTGGCGTAGCTCGCATTCTGGTGCGGCCCTTTGAGCCCTTGGCAGCAAACAACCCTACTGGTTGCGGCTAAGCCTGAATAGGCCGAGCCAAAGGTCTTTTCACAAGGTGGAATTCATCTTTCATTAACCGCAAAGTGCGGACGCTCTCGAAATGATTGCCCCGTCAAAGAAAGCGAGCGGATCCAGGAAAGCAAAGCGCCGGCCGCGTTCGCGGCGCCCCAGGAAAACTGCTGTCGCCCGACTCTTACGCTATGCTGCGGAAGCGGGATTCTACGTTTTTGCCCTTGCCATAGCAGCGGCTGCTATTCTCCTGCATTTTCTCAGCGACTTGCCGAATACTGACGGGCTTTGGCGGACTGCAGCGGTTCCGCGTGTGGCGATCATCGCTGCTGATGGCTCGCCAATCGCAATACATGGACAAAATCTCGGCTTACCGATCCGCCTTGCAGATTTGCCGACTTACGCGCCGCAAGCGGTCCTCGCCGTCGAAGACCGCAATTTCTATCATCATGTCGGCTTCAATCCTCTTGCTGTCGCGCGCGCGATTTTTGTCAACTCGCGCCAAGGCGCCATTGTGCAAGGTGGTTCCACACTGACGCAGCAGCTTGCTAAAAACCTATTTCTGTCGCCCGACAGAACTATGCGCCGCAAGGTGCAGGAACTCTTGCTTGCATTTTGGCTCGAGCGCCAATTCACGAAAGATGAGATCCTGACGCTCTACCTCAACAGAGTATATTTTGGTGCGGGAGCCTACGGAATCGACGCGGCGAGCCGACGCTATTTCGGTAAGCCGTCGAGCGGACTGACACTCGCGGAAGCGGCAGTACTCGCCGGGCTACTCAAGGCCCCTTCTCACCTCGCTCCTGACAAAAATCCGCTCGACGCAGGGGAACGAGGCCGCCTCGTTCTCGACGCGATGATGGAAGCGGGCTTCATTTCTGCGTCGACGGCCGAAAAGGCGGCGGCGAAGCCGGTCAAAGTGAGCCCATCGCAGTTTTCAGGCGCGCCGTATTCCGTCGATTACGCAATCGCTGAAGCGCGGGCGTATTCACAAGCGATTGACGCCGACATTGTGGTAAAAACTTCTCTCGATCCAACCGTCAATAAGGCCGCCGATCTCGGCCTTATCGCCGGGGCTGCGCGCGCTGGCCTCGATCCATCGATCGAAGCGGCTATCGTTATACTTAATGGAGAAGGAAGCGTCTTGGCGCTGATCGGCGGTCGTGATTATCGTCTGTCGCAATTCAATCGGGCATCGGCAGCAAAGCGGCAGCCCGGTTCAGCCTTCAAGACTTTCGTTTACCTGGCCGCCCTTGAAAATGGCGCATCGCCGTTCGATAGAATCGAAGATGCACCTGTTACAGTCGGCAACTGGTCGCCTGCGAATTACAAGAATCAGTATTTTGGCGACGTTTCCTATGAAGTTGCTTTTGCAAGATCGCTCAACGGGGCCACGGTCAGGGTTCAAGAAGAATTTGGACGTAGCGCGGTGCGTCTCGCCGCTCGGCGGATGGGACTTCAGGCCGCGCTTAGCGCGGGACCCGCGCTCGCGCTCGGCGTCGACGCTGTTACGCCGCTTGAACTCGCAGCGGCGTATGTCCCTTTCGTGAATGGCGGCTATCGCGTTTTGCCGCACGCGATTCAGTCAATCGAAACGGTTGACGGCGAACCTGTCTTCCGGCGAGGCCAGACTCTACTAGGCGTCGCTGCTTCGCCGCGTTCAATTTCGGGGCTAAATCAAATGCTTCGGTCGGTCGTTGTCTCCGGAACGGGTCACGCGGCAGCATTAGCGCAATATGATGCCTTCGGTAAGACTGGAACCACCCAAGCGAACCGTGACGCCTGGTTTGTTGGACACGCTGGTGGGCTTGTCTGCGCTGTCTGGCTTGGTCGCGATGACAACAAGCCGATGGGTAACATTACTGGTGGAACCGCGCCGGCCGTGATTTGGCGCGAGGTTATGGTGCGTGTGCTCGATGTGAGGCCGCCCCAATTCTCGTCACCGTTGCTTGCTCCTGTCGTCGCGCCGGTAACTGAGCGCCAAGGTTAGGTAGTCTAAGAACCTCAATCAGCGCCGTAAGCGTGAAGCGACGGTCCATGTAATGTGAACCATTCCCTTGCGACGCGCACATTCACCTTAAGCGATTGAAGCGTCCGCCAATAGTCAGCTGAATGATTGAGATAAACTAAATGGGCGCATTCGTGCGCAGCTACGTAGTCAAGGATTTCTGGAGGCGCCATGATGAGGCGCCAAGAAAATGACATGGCGCCATCACGAGCGCACGAGCCCCAGCGCGATCGCGTATCGCGAATTGCGATAGGTCCTCGCCGCCGACCCAGTAGCGCGGCGTAATGATCGACACGCTCCGTAAGTGCGGTCTTGGCCTCGGATCTGAGCCACTCTGTCACGCGCCGGTTCACGTGGCGGGCCTCGCCGCCTGCGATTAATTTTCCGCGCTCCAGCCGGACACCGTCACGCATCCGGCCGCTCGTCTCGATCACGATCGGAGCGCCGCGATATGGAAATACTTCACCGGCCGCGAAAGGCCGGGCCACCGCGCCAGCCTCGAGCTCTTTAGATATCCAATGTGCGCGCGTACGCGCAAAATCGATTGCATCAGTCAGGGCGCGTTTTGAGGGGGCCGTGACAATAACCCGCCCTTTGACTGGATCGACTTTGACGATTAGCCGCCGCGCCCGCTGATTGACGCGTGCCGTAAGCGGTGCGGTTCTGTCGCCGAGATCGATTGTGGTTTCAACGATGGAAGATTGGCTTCGAGTTGTCATCGGAATGGCATCGTCATGATTTCAAGGGATCGTGCAAGCCCCTTACGCGCAAAGGGGGCTTCAAATTGCCCCTCCTGACCCGCTACATCAAGTTCAGCGGAAGGAGGTTTCATCGTCAATGGACGACGGTCTCAGAACATCAATGCCGGAAGAAGGCATTGCCGAAGTCACGCCGATGATGGCGCAATACTTTCGGCTGCGCACACGCGCTGGAGGTGCATTGCTGTTTTACAGAATGGGAGATTTTTATGAGCTTTTTTTCGAAGACGCGACAAAGGCTTCGGCGGCGCTCGACATCACTCTAACCAAGCGCGGCAAGCATCGCGGCGCGGATATTCCAATGTGTGGCGTGCCTGTCCATTCCTGCGAGGCCTATCTGGCGCGCCTTATTCGCTCGGGATTTTCCGTCGCAATTTGCGAGCAGATCGAAGACCCCTCTGAGGCGAAAAAACGTGGCTCAAAGTCCGTAGTGAAACGTGAAATCGTTCGCGTGGTCACGCCAGGGACGCTGACCGAAGACACTCTACTCGCCGCAAACGAGAATAATTTTCTCGGTGCGCTCGCAATCCTTGCAGCCGGCGCCGAAGCGGCGCTCGCTGTAGTTGACGTTTCTACCGGCGAATTAAGGGTCGTTTCTACAACGCCGGAGTCATTTTCGAGCGATTTTGCTTCGACGGCCTGCGCTGAGCTTGTGCTCGCCGACGCGATGGACGCGCCAGACGCGTGGAGACAGGCTGTTTCGTTCATCGAGCCGGCAGCCAAAATCTCGTGGCATCAGTCGTCGAGCTTTGATTCGAAGGGCGGCGAGCGCCGCCTGAAGGCGATATTTGGTGTCTCTGCTATTGACGGCATTGGGGCCTTCACTCGCGCTGATCTCGCCGCTTTAGGAGGGCTGTTATCTTATGTTGAATTGACGCAGGCGGGCCGCCTTCCGGCTATTTGCTTGCCGAAACGCATTGCACGCGGCGAGTTGATGGTCATTGATCACGCGACACGAGCATCACTTGAGCTATTGCGAACTCAGTCTGGCGCCCGCGACGGAACCGTGCTTGCTTCTGTCGATCGAACGGTCACCGGGCCCGGCGCGCGATTGCTCGCTCAGCGTATCTCTGCGCCTTTGACTGAGCCCGAGGCGATCAATGAACGACTAGACCTTGCCGCTTATTTCGTAGCTGATGAGTGGCTCCGCAATGGCGTTCGTGCTGCATTGCGTGCTTGCCCGGATCTTACTCGATCCCTCACAAGATTGTCGCTTGACCGGGCTGGTCCTCGGGATCTTGCGGCAATTGGGGAAGGCTTGGCGTGCGCTCGCAAAATTGCGGCGTTACTCTCGGCGCACTCGCTGCCCCCCAACATTCTAAGCGCGTGCGCAGCGCTTGAAGCGCGTGAGCGAGGGGGATTTTCGGACCTTCTCCAACTTCTCAAAGAAGCTTTGGTCAGCAATCCTGGCCTCTTGACACGCGACGGAGGCTTTATTGCGAAGGGCTTTGATCCAGGACTTGATCAGTCGATATCGCTACGCGATGAGTCACGCAGGGTGATTGCAGGACTGGAAACTCAATATCGCGACGAAACGGGAATTAAAACGCTCCGGATCAAGCACAACAACGTCCTTGGATATTTCATCGAAACGGCCCCAGCGGCTGGAGATGCGTTAATGGCGCCGCCGATGAAGACGCGCTTTGTCCACCGTCAAACACTCGCGAGCGCCGCGCGCTTTACGACCGGTGATCTTGCCGACCTCGATAGCAGCATTGCGCGCGCTCGTGACGAGGCTCTGGCGCGGGAGCTAGAGATTTTTGCCCGTCTCGCCGACGCGGTCCTTGGTCGGAAAGATGATATCGCAGAGGCAGCGCGGGCCTTGGCGGAACTCGATGTCGCCTGCTCATTCGCGACATTAGCGGCTGACGATGAGTATGTTCGCCCACATATCGATATGAGCTTTTCGTTTGCGATTAAGGGAGGCAGGCACCCTGTCGTGGAGGCAGCCCTACGCCGAAGCGGCGGACCTCCTTTTGTACCCAATGATTGCTTGCTGGTGGAGCGCGACGAGCCTCAGCTTTGGTTAGTTACAGGCCCAAATATGGCGGGTAAATCAACATTTCTTCGTCAGAACGCCGTAATTGCGATATTGGCTCAAGCTGGAGGATTCGTCCCGGCACGGAGCGCCCACATAGGCGTCGCCGACCGCGTCTTTTCCCGCGTTGGCGCCGCCGACGAAATCGCGCGCGGACGATCAACCTTCATGGTGGAAATGGTAGAAACAGCTGCCATTCTCAATCAGGCAACCGCGCGCTCAATCGTTGTTCTTGACGAAATTGGCCGCGGAACGTCGACGTTTGATGGACTTTCGATTGCCTGGGCGGCGGTCGAACACTTGCATGACCGGTCTCGATGCCGGGGACTTTTTGCAACACACTATCACGAATTGACGGCCCTAGCGGAGCGCTTACCACGTTTTCGAAACGCGTCGATGCGTGTGAAGGAATACAAGGGCGGTGTAGTCTTCCTTCATGAGGTCGCGGCAGGGCCTGCGGACCGTTCCTATGGAGTAGCGGTTGCGCGGCTCGCTGGTTTGCCAGCGACCGCCGTTGCGCGCGCGAATGAAATTCTCAAGCTACTGGAAAAAGATGGCCGACGGACGGTTACTATTGAGGACCTACCGCTTTTTTCACCAAAACTCTCAAGCCAGTCCGCCCTCAATCCCGTCACCGCGGCGCTGCAGGATCTCGATCTAGACCGCCTGTCGCCCAAGGAGGCGCTTGATGCGCTCTATCGATTGAAATCCCTCACGGAACCTGATTGATTCCCCATCTTTTCCGGGCGCGGGCGGTGCGATAGGCAACGATCATCACAGGGGCGCATCGCGTGAGCGAAGCGAGCGGAATTTTAAAAGCCGGTGAGATCGCAAGGCGCTTGGCGGTAGCGCTGGAGCGCGAGAGATCCGGGCAGAGTTTTGGCGCGGCAGGAGCCGCTCTAAAGTTGTCTTGGGCCGAGGCGCGCAAGGCCGCACTCGCGCATTTCGCTCGCGGCGACGCCCTAACCGCAAAATTGTCTGACATCATGGACGAGGCGATCGTCGCTCTAATTGCGCCAGCAATCGCCCAAGCGCCGTTAAAGTCAAAGGTCGCCCTCGTCGCAACGGGCGGCTATGGGCGAGGCCAACTAGCTCCGCTTTCAGACATTGATCTTCTTATCCTTCATCAAGGTGTTTCCAATGACACGCTGAAAACCTTCGTCAATGCGCTACTCTATCCGCTCTGGGATGCGGGCCTTGTTGTTGGTCATGTTGCGCATTCTCCTTCGTCAGCGATGAAGTTCGCGGAAACCGATATGACTGCAATGACGGCATTTCTCGACGCGCGCTTCATCGCCGGTGATATGAAGCTATTCAAGGAATTTGCCTCCCGTTTTGATATCCTTCGATGGCGGACCAAAACGAGATTTGTCAAAGCCAAGCGTGCGGAGCTTGAAGCCCGTCACGATCAATCTGCGCAATCAAGATACCTTGCCGAGCCGGACTTGAAAGACGGCAAAGGCAGTTTGCGCGACATTCACGTCATTGAATGGATTCACCGCGGCCTCTATGGGAAACCTTTAACAGAAGCATCAAAGCGCGGCGGCATATTTCGACCGGAGGACATCGCCTCTCTGAGGCGTGCGGAGCGCTTCCTCCTTTCGCTTCGCTCGCATCTTCATGACATTCGGGGGCGCGCTGATGAACGTCTATCTTTCGACGTTCAGCCCGCACTCGCCGAACGCCTCGGTTACGCCGCGCGCGCAGACATTTCCGCCGCTGAAAGGATGATGAAGCATTACTTCGTGACAGCCGTCGAAATCGGCCGTTTGACGCGTATATTCTGGGCGCGCCTTGAGGAAGAAAACGCTAAATTACTGGACCGTGCCCCCACAGCGCTTCCGAAGATCTTGTCAAGCGATGAGGTAGGTAAGCCCCCCAATCTCAGGATCAAGAATGGAAGGCTTGATTTTGCAAGCGGCGCCGCTGCATCTCGCACGCCGCTAGATCTCTTTCGGTATTTTCGCGCCTTTGCGAAAAAACCTGAGATTGATTTCCATCCCGATGCGCTCGCGCTCATTTCAAAAAACGCGCCCGTTGTGACTAGCGAGGTACGCAGAGATCCTGAAGTCGCCAAGATTTTTCTTGCTACGATCACAACCGCGAAGGACCCAGTCAAACTCCTGAGAGTAATGTCTGAAACGGGCCTTTTGGGCCGCTACATTCCTTCTTTTGGCCAAATCACCGGACGGATCCAATATGGTCTCTATCGTCGCTTCTCGCTCGACGAGCATATCTTTCAGTCGATCGGATTTCTCACTCGCATTCGGCTTGGCGAACTTGTCGACGAACATCCGATTGCAACCAGAATTTTAGAGCGGGCAATGCAGATCGAGGACTTCTATGTCGCTGTTCTATTGCATGAGGCCGGCTGGTCGCTCAAGAAAAGCTCCGCGGATAATGCAGAGGCGCTTGTGTCGCGCGTCGCCCGCCGTTTGGGTGCAGGGGAAACCGCCGCAACCCATATAGCATGGTGCGCGGCGCGGCCATTGTTGATGGTGCGGATTGCCGAACGTCGTAACTTGTCAGAGGCAAAAGCTATTTCCACATTCGCAGCAGAAGTTGCCTCTTCGGAACGCCTAGACCTTCTATTGGTCCTGACAGTGTGCCATTTGCGCGCTGTTAGCGATAGCGCTTGGAACGAACTGACCCGCCGACAAATTGCGGCGCTCTATCATGGGGCTAAGACTTGGCTTTCCGGGGGTGAGGCGGCGCTCGCCCGCTGGATGACTGATCGCGCCGTAAAAAATCGCGTTGAGGTCGAAGAAAAGCTCGCCGATTGGCCGCGCGACGAACGCGCCGCATTTATTTCAAGACTGCCCGGCCAGTCACTCGCGACGATCGAACCACACGTGTTGGCGCGCGCCGCGAGCCTTGCGCGAAGCGCGGATAAGGCGGGTGTTGCAGCAACGATACGCGACGATGCAGTCGAGGCGATCGTTTACGCCAAAGACCGTCCAGGCCTTCTTGCTGACCTCGCCGGCGCCGTCGCCAGTGCGGACGGAAATGTCCGCAGCATGCACGCTATTACTCTCGATGATGGGGGTGTCATTGACGTGTTTACAGTGATGCCGCCTAATAGCGCCGAGCCGGGCGCCGCTGCCGATTTTGTCCGTACTCTGCATTCAAATTTGTTGGCGGCAGCGCGCTCAAAACCGACGACGGGGCCATCGACGCGCCGGAGGATTGGCGACCGGCGCACGATTTTTTCGGTCCCGACTGATGTGCGCCTCGATAGCCAGGTTTCTGATGAAGCGTTGGTTGTCGAAGCGGAAGGCCGAGATCGTCCGGGCCTTCTCCATAGTTTAACTTCGGCTATTTCTGAAATGGGTCTCATCATTCGCTCTGCGCACATCGCGACGTATGGTGAGCGCGCAATTGACGCCTTTTATCTACAAAATGAGCGCGGCCAAAAAATCGACGATATGCGTGTACATCTAGCGATCCGCAAGAAGCTTCTGGCGGTTCTTGCAGAACCGCCGACGCCAAGAACGAAAACTGCCGATTGAAGCGCTAGCAGACGCTGGTATCCCGATCGTTAAGCTTCAGGTCATTAAATCGGCGGAATGTCCGCCGACCTACGCGAGTATTATGAGCGGCAATCTCTTCAAGTCCCTGGCGACCGTTTCTGGCCTCACGATGTTGAGTCGCGTCATGGGGTTCGCGCGGCAGGTACTGATCGCTGGGGTGATCGGGGCCGGCGGCAATCCCGTCGCCGACGCCTTTTGGGCCGCGTTCCGTCTCCCAAACCTATTCCGGCGACTATTCGCCGAAGGCGCGTTTCAGGCGGCATTTGTTCCTCTGTTTCAGGGCAAGTTAATCGCCGAGGATAAGGCAGGAGCAAAACTCTTCGCCGAAGAGGTAATGGCTTTTCTTCTGTTTGTGTTGTTGGCCTTGACCGTATTAGTCCTGATCTTTGCGCCCATTGCTGTGCATCTGGTTGCCTCCGGATTTGCCGACGATTCGGAAAAATTTGATCTCACTGCGCTCTATCTCCGCATCATGTTTCCCTATTTGGCTTGCATGTCGCTTGTCGGGCTCCTTTCTGGCGTCTTGAATTCGCTCGACAAGTTTATGGCGTATGCGGGGGCGCCGCTCCTCCTCAACTTTTGTCAGATTGGCGCCATCCTGCTCTATGCGGATGGTTCGATCGAAGCGACCGGCGAGGCGCTCGCCTGGGCAACGATGCTTAGCGGCATATTGCAGTTGACCCTCCTTGTTTGGGGCGCGAAGCGTCAAGGTTACTTGCTACGTGTGCGGTTGCCGCGTCTGACACCAGGGGTCAAACGGATTCTCATACTTGGCGGGCCTGGGTTCCTGTCGGCCGGCGCTACACAGATCAACATTGTTATCGGCACCAACATCGCTTCACAGCAGCCTGGCGCGGTCTCCTGGCTCATGAATGCCGATCAGCTCTATCAGCTACCGCTTGCCGTCATCGGAACGGCGCTCGGCGTCGTTCTCCTTCCCATGTTATCACGTCGTGTAAAAGAAGGCGACGAAATCGGCGCAATGCATGCGATCAATCGGTCGATTGAACTCTCATCTGTATTGACCCTGCCAGCGGCGGCGGCGTTTATAGTTATGGCGGCGCAAATTTGTGACGCGCTCTTCCGTGGCTTTGCTTCCGATGCGCTCTCGTTTTTTGGCGACCGAACCTCTGCATTCACAGTTGAAGACGTAAAGTGGACCGGTTGGGCTCTTGCGATTTACGGCTGGGGCCTGCCAGCTTTTGTTTGGCAACGAATTTTCTCGCCAGCGTTCTTCGCGCGCGAAGACACCAAGGCGCCGATGAACTATGCGCTTTTAGCGATCGGAGTGAATACCGCTCTTGCTTTGCTGCTCTTCCCGATTTTTGGTTTCCTAGCCGTTGCCTTCGCGACTGTCTTTGCTGCATGGCTGCAGCTTATCCAACTTGCGTGGAGTCTTACGCGGCGGGGGCAATTCAAGCCGGACCAGCGCCTGAGGCAGAGGTTCCCGCGAATCGTTTTGGCGACGCTTGGGTTGGCGTCGTCAGTTTGGTTTGCGCTTCAGCATACCGAACTCATGGCCAGCTATCTGTTCCACCGCGAGTGGATCGCGGTGATCTTGATCGCGATTTCGGGCGGCATCCTTTATGGCGCGCTCCTGCTCGGCCTTGGCGGGGTCAAGCTCAGCGACTACAAGAACTACTCGAGAAGTCGCGCCAGCTTTTGAGGACCCACGCATGCCGGGCTATCAAGGACCCGAACGGGTATTTTCGGGCATCCAGCCTACGGGCGGCATGCATCTCGGCAATTATCTCGGCGCCATTCGGAAATTTGTCGATCTGCAAGA
The DNA here is from genome assembly GCA_034522715.1 of Parvularculaceae bacterium. Classification (GTDB taxonomy): domain Bacteria; phylum Pseudomonadota; class Alphaproteobacteria; order Caulobacterales; family Parvularculaceae; genus Amphiplicatus. The sequence goes on from JAXHLA010000001.1 coordinate 252,411, forward strand.
TCAATATGAGTGCGTTTATTGCGTCGTCGACCTTCACGCTATCACCGTCTGGCAGGATCCTGCGAAGCTACGCCAGCAGTCGTTGCATATAGTCGCCGCAATGCTAGCTAGTGGCGTCGACACAAAAAAGGCGATCGTATTCAACCAGTCGGCGGTTTCTGCGCATGCTGAGCTCGCGTGGATATTCAACTGCGTGGCCCGCCTTGGCTGGCTCGACCGCATGACCCAGTTCAAGGATAAAGCAGGAAAGGATAAGGAGCGTGTTTCTATCGGGCTTTACACGTATCCAGTGCTGCAGGCGGCTGACATTCTCGTCTACAAGGCGACGCACGTTCCGGTAGGCGAGGATCAGAAACAACATCTCGAGTTGTCGCGAGACATTGCAGCAAAATTCAATCGCGAGTTTGACGCAGAAGAATTTTTCCCGCTTCCTCAGCCGATGATCAAGGGGCCGGGGGCCCGCATCATGTCGTTGCGCGACGGCGCTGCAAAGATGTCGAAGTCCGATCCTTCGGAACAGGCGACAATATTCCTTTCCGACGATACCGACGCCATCGCGAGAAAAATCAAACGCGCCAAGACCGATCCTGAGCCTTTACCGCTGACGGTGAAAGAGCTTGAAGTGCGGCCAGAGGCGGCAAACCTGGTTGGCATCTTTGGCGCCCTTTCCGGCAAAAGCGCCGAGGCAGTTCTTGCGGATTACGGCGGCAAAGGGTTTGGCGTTTTCAAGCCGGCGCTTGCCGAGCTTGTCGTCGAGAAGATTGCGCCGATCGGAGCGGAGTTGCGCCGGCTCGAAGGGGACCCCGCCTATCTTGGAGGCGTTCTCGCTGAGGGGGCTGGTCATGCGCGCGCCCTCGCCGAAAAAACCATCGCCGAAGTGAAATCAATTGTCGGTTTCGTCGCTTGACCATTTGGCGCGCGCAGGCTGCGCTTTGTCGCAAGCGCCAGTTTTGTGGGGGCGCTCATACTTGCTATGCTGGCTTACCAGAATAAAGGGTAGGTCGTGAAAAGCCACTTTACCGCTTTTGCCCTCGGGGCGGGACTCGTGCTGATTGTCGGCGGCGTTCTTGCCATCGTCGGCCCACGCTTTATCGAGGTTGACGGCGACGAGGATGATGAAGGCGTTAGCATCGTCAGTATTGACGACGGTGACAGCGGCTCGTTCCAGCTTAAGGACGGCTCGCTCACAGTCGCTGCAAAATGGCGCGGCGACTTCATGTTTGCGGGCGATGGGCGTTCACTGTCTTCGCTGGCGCGTTCTCTGGAAGTCGAAATCAGGGACAACGAAGCCGTTCGCAAAGCGAAATTCGAAGCCAAGGACGGTAAAATTCTTGTCACCGCGGTCAGGGATGACAACATAATCGCGGGCTTTGAAGGCGAGGCGTCCGCGGGAGACATTCTCCAGATGTTTGCGCGATCATCTGGCGTCAACGCCGATCAGCGACTGAAGGCGATCGTCGCCGACGGCGGCAAAGCCGCCGCGCTTGATGAAATCGGCGCGCTGACCGGCGGTCATGCTGCTGGGGCCTATATCGGCGCACTTTCTGAGATCACTTCGCTCGATGATAGCGACGTCGCCGGACTCGCAGGCCGTATCGCCGCGTTGACGAGCGATTATGCAAAACGTCAGGCGCTCACCGCACTGCTCGAGCATCAAAAGCTCGGCGAGGAGGGGTTGCAATCGGTACTGGCCGCTGCGAAGTCGATCGAGAGCGACCACGAAGTTCGCTTGATTGTCGAAGCGCTTGCAGAAATTGAACTCACAGAACCGAATGCAGACGCTGCGACTGCACTACTCGGGGATATTGAAAGTGATCATGAGCTCCGTCTCGCAGTTGAAGCTCTGCTGGAAAGCGACGCCCTCCAGAGCGAAAGAGCAGCGGGCGCGATTACGGCGGCGGCAGCGGCGATTGAGGGTGACTACGAGAAGCGGCTCGTCATTGACGCGGCGGCGCCGCGAATGAATGAACCCGCCATTGCGGCGGCGGCCATCGAGACGGCAGGAGCAATCGAGGGTGGTCACGAAAGGCGCATGGCAATAGAGACCCTGGCGGAAAATCTGGACGGGAAATCGGATAGCTGGGGCGCCCTTATTGCGCTATCGAAGGGCGTTGAGGGCGATCACGAGCGACGCCTTGCCATTGAATCGCTCGCCGATCGCGCGCCGAAGTCGGACTTGATAAAGTCGGCGCTTGTTGAGGCTGCTGCGTCTATCAGCTCGGATCACGACCGGCGGCTTGCGCAGGACGCGCTTGACTGAAGACCGCCGCTTCATGACGCATGCCAACGAAAACCGCTTCTTTGCCGCGCTTGCAGCGGTCTTGTTGGTATTTGTGTTCGCGGGTTTTGCGCCGAGCTATTATTTTCGTGCGGATGATCTCTCGCCGTTGTCAACTTTATTTCTGGCGCACGGCGCAGTGCTCAGCAGCTGGTACGTGCTGGCAACCACTCAACCTCTCCTGATTGTCGGCGGACGGAATCGGCTGCACCGCCTGAGCGGGTTCGCCGGACTGGGCCTGGCGATCGCCGTCGCCGTCAGCGGTCTTGCAGCGGGCGCTGACGCTATGGCGCGCGGCGTCGGCATCGCTGGCCGAGAACCGCAGACCTTTTTCTTCTTATCGGTCGCGGACGCCTCACTCTTTGTCGCGCTGGTCGGCGCCGCGTTACTGTGCCGTCATGATCGCAGTGCGCATAAGCGGCTGATGACTATTGCGTCGATCAGCATTCTGTTTCCGGCGCTCGGGCGTCTTGCGGTGACGCTTGGCCTTGACGGCGCGGTCGCCGTCATTCCGTATGCAGCTCTTTTGGCGTCTGTTGCTATGTTTGACGCTGCTGCGCTCGGCCGCATTCACCCGGCAACAATCGCCGCCGGCGGCGCTGCTCTGGCCAAGATCACACTTTACCTTCCGGTAGGTGAAAGTGCGTTATGGAAGCGCGCCGTCGAGATCAGTAGATTATCTGTAGGCGGATGATATCGGCGCGGCCTAAAGGGAGGCGAGCTGCGACTCGCTCACCACACGCTCGAATGGCTCTTGGTCGTTTTTGATACGATACTGCAACTTGCCGCCCGCTGCGGGCGGCAGCGCCGCCGTGATGCGATAGGCGACGCCATTCTTGAACCACATTCCAGAAGTCGAAACGACCTTTACCGAATCGCCGATGGCGAAGCGATGCTGTTCGACGGGCTCGGGCTCGCGGACGCGGATCGGGTCGATACGCGGTCCTGAAAACTTCGCGGGCGTTGCCTTATTGTGGCGTGCTGCAGCGGCAGCGATCAACTCGCGCCGCTTGTCGGCGTCAAACGCCGCACCTTTGCTGAGACCCGCGGATTTGAGCCCGGCGATTTTTTTAACCTCAACTGACTTCACTGCAAGCGGCGCCGCCTTTGCGGCTGCCGCTTTTGCAGCCACGGCGACCGGCTTTAGCTCCACCAGCTTTGTCGGCTGGGGCGCGAGGGCGGGCTTGATTTGCGTCCTTTTAGCCGTTGCAGTCTTTGCCATGACCGGCTCAGCGGCGGGGGTGATGGCTTTGGCCGCCTTCACGGCCGCCGCCCTGGGCGCCTTTTTCGGGGCTGGTGTCTTAGCCACGAGAAGTTTCTTCGCCGGGGTTGCCTTGGCCGCGGCGGGTTTTTTGGGCGCTGCCTTCGGGGCGACCGCCTTCGCCGCCTTTTTTAAGGCAGCCGATTTACTCTTGGCGGCCGGTTTTTTCACGGCTGCGGTTTTGGTAGCCATCGTCAGCTCCTTCGCGATTCCGCGACAGGTATTCGAACAGCGCCCGGCCCAGCATGGTTAATGCCCGGTCAATGTCACCACTATACAGCGGAAGCGCGCTTCCCCAAACGGAACAGCATCTTTCAAACAACATGGCCCGACAAGCTTGAAAATGCAAGGGCGCAGCTTGTCATTCCAGTCAAAAGCCCTTGATTTTCCGCGCCCTACGGGCAATATGTAAAAAGTGTTTGACGTATCGTTCGTTGATCCCTAATGTAAAAGCTATTATACATCAGGGAGTGGAAGTTGGCAGCGGTCACGAGAACGGAATGGCAGGCATTAGCGTCGCTCCTGGCGCTTGTCGCGATCTTTGCCTGGTTTCAGATGCGGATGATGGACGGTTGGACAATTGTCGATCAGCCGGCAGCGAAACTGTTTGGTATTTACATCGTCGTGATTGCGTTTTCTGCCTTCGCCGAGATCCTCATCGCGTCGCTTGGCGCTGCGATCGACGGTAAACGCGTCGTGAAAGACGAACGCGATCTCGCGATTGACGCACGCGCGAACCAAAACGAGCGCATCTTCATCATCGTCGCTGTGAATGTGCTTATCTGGCAGGCGCTGATGGAAGAAGTTTTCGCTGGTCACGCCTTGCCGAAAATCGATCTGACCTCCCTTCCGGAACTTTTTTTCTTCTTGTTCGCTATCCTCTTCGGCGGTGAAATCGTGAAGCGCCTTTCGACTCTCTGGCTCTATCGCCTTCAATCTGCGCTAAGCGACGCGTGACAGGGTCGAGGGGCAAGGGCAGGGTGGTCAATGATATCCGCGTGTTGCGGTCAGCGCGTGGGCTCACGCAGCAGGCGCTCGCCGACGCTGCGGGCGCGACACGCCAGACGATCATCGCTGTGGAGGCGGGGAAATACGCGCCCTCGCTCGAGCTTGCCTTTCGCATTGCAAAAGTCCTGGAGGCGCCCTTCGAGCAGGTATTCGCGTTTCGCGGCGAGTAACCGGCCTCACCCGAACAGCGGCTCATATTTCGCGACGACAGCACCGAGATTGATCTCGTTGAGGAAGGTCGAATAAGCGAGATAGGAGAGCAGATAGCGCAAATCCGTCGCCCAGGGCGGCATGAACCGCGGCGCGTGAACAAGCCCTTCCTCGCGCAGCAGCTTCATCGCAGCAAGGTCAGCAAGGTCGATCTTTCCGACGAACAGAAGTCGAATATACTCCGCATCGCCGGTCTTCACGGCCGCACGCAGGAAATTGTGCACTTCGAGAAGGCCGCCGAGATAGATCGAATCCTTGGTGAACGGCGCGCCGCCATTGATGATGCCGCCCCGAAAAATGCGCCTCGCGTTTTCGAACGCCTCGAAAGGCGGCTCGCTTGGTCCCCGCTCGCGGAAGAACCGGAAGACCTCGACGAAATCCGCGCCGCGCTCGGCCATATCGATGGCGATGACCCGGTCGGCAAGGCGCCGGAATCGGCGCGGATCGAGCGCGCCTGAAATGAACTCGGCGAAGACGGCGAGGCCTTCCTGGGTTTTGGCGTTGCCAGGATAGCTTTCGGCGAGGAGAGGAAAGGTCGCCTGCGCCGCGCCGTTCTTACCCGTCGCGATATGAACGAACGCCTCGTGCTGGAGGAGTTGCGTCACGTCGAGGTCCGAGAACATCGCGTCCTCGCGCAGCTTGATGTAGTCGCGGCCCGCTGCTGCCTTGCCGGAGACGTTGCGCGTGACCTCCACGCGCGGCGCGTCGGCGCCGAAATGCGCCGGCAGCGCTGCATCGAGGCGCTTCTTGATCTCGTTCGCGTCGAGCACTTCCGGAGGCTCAAGCCGCATGCCGCCCTCGAGATCAGCCAGCAAGCTGTCAAGACGGCGCGCAAGGTCAAGCGCCGAGCGTTTGCCGTCCGCGATCGGCGAGGCGGGCGCGCCGTAAAGCGTGACCGAATGCGTATGGAACGACTTCGTTCCGACGGCGGACAATAACGCCGCTGTCGTTTCTGTCGTGTCCGCGAAGCGCCGGAGCCAGTCGTGAACGGGCCCCGCGCCGTCAATCAGCGCGCGCGCCGCTGCGATGCGTTCGCGCGAGGGGGCGGGATCGATCGCCGGATATTGCGGCGCGGGCAACGTCGCCGAGCGCAGGAAGGCGTCGCCCACGGCGCGGTCCCAGGTCAATGTTCTCAAAACCGGCAGCCGGTCCTCAGCCTCAAGCAGCAACGCCGCCGCATCCTTGAGCTTTTGAAGCTCCGCCGAAGAGAACGCCGCCATACCCGTCCGGAATTAATCGTGGAGGGCCGATGAACCGAGGCCCGATCGGGAGCGACCTTATCATCAAAGGCGCAAGGAATGTGTTACGGTGCGATCTCTCTTAGCGGTCTTCGGCGCGATTACCGACGCCTTCCTTGCCGCGCCTCTCGCTCTGTTCGTTGCCGGGGATCGGATGGGCGCTCTTCCCAACATTGGCGTTTTCCTGAGCGAGGCTCTCCCACTACCCTCGACGGCGACCGCGATCGTCATGCGCGTCCCGTCGGGATCCGCTTCTCTATCCGTGCTTGCGAGCGCTGCCCTGCTTTATTTCCTGGTACGGATTGTCCTTGGGGTGGCGGCTGGCGCCGTTGCGCTCGCTGCGGCGGGAAGGCCGGGCCGCCGATGACGACGCGCGATCCCGAAAGAATGATCGACGATTTTCTGGCGGCGTCCGCGCGCGCCGGCGACCGCAAGGCGTTCGGCGCGCTCGCGGCGCGCTGGCAAACAAGACTCGTTCGCCACGCTTGGCGCCTCACCGGCGATGCGGAAGCCGCTCGTGATATCGCACAGGACGCCTGGGGCTCGATCGCGCGGGAATTGCCGCGCCTTGACGACAGCGCCGCGTTTCCAACGTTCGCCTTTCGCATCGTCACCCGCCGCGCCGCCGATTTCATCCGGAAGCAGCGCCGGAACCGCGCCCTGATCAGCGCTGCCGCCGCAGAGCCTGCGCCGGTGTCTGACACGGGTGAGGCGGCGGAATTCGCCTCAGCAGCGCCGGCGCTCCGCCGCGCGCTCAGCAACCTTCCGCCCGATCAACGCGCGGCGATCGCGCTTTTTTATCTCGAGGATCTCACCATCCCTGAAATCGCCGCCGCGCTCGATGTGCCGGCGGGCACTGTCAAGACCCGCCTGATGGCGGCGCGCGAAAAACTGAAATCCGCTTTTGGTGTAATGAAGGAGAAAGTCGATGAGCAAACTTGACCGGATGATCGAAGACGCGCTTGGCGCGGAAGATCGCGCACTCTTCCAGCGCTTCGGCGAGCGCGGCCTGATGGGCGAGGCCGCCGAACTTTTTACCGGCAAGATGGGCTGGTGGAATGTGCTCTCAACGCTCATCCAGGTCGCGCTCTTCGCCGCGGCGCTTTACGCAGCGTCAAAGGTCCTGACGCTCGACGATCCCGTCCTTGTCGTACGCTGGGGCGTCGCGGTGAGCGTCTGGTTCATGGCGATGAGCGTCATCAAGCTGATGCACTGGCAGCAGATGCAATCAAACCGCGTCATCCGCGAAGTGAAGCGCTTGCAGCTGCAACTTGCGCGCGGACACGATCCGGTTTGATGCGCAACCGCCGGCGCTGGCTCCCTCGGCGCGCGAGCGGAAAGTTTTCCTTTTTTCCCGCGTGGCCTCAGCACGGATCGGCCTTCCGTGCGGGTTCCAGCGCTAAGCTCCGTAGTCTGCGTAGGAAATTGTCAGGAGATTTCCTGGCGTTCAGCGCCCGCATCCTTCGTGACTCGGCCTGAAGGAGGCCGCTCCTCAGGATGAAGGAGACCCCCTCATCTTCATCCTGAGGAGCGCGGCCCTTTGGCCGCGCGTCACGAAGGATGAGGGACAAGCGTCGCCGTTCCCGTCAGGCAGCCTTTCGGCCCCGGGGGGTGCTTCTTCCCGCGCCGCCAGAGGACATTCCCCACCGGACAATGCGGCCAACCAGACTTTTCAAACCCAGAAACGAAAATAGCGCCGGCGGCGGGAGCTGCGCGGCGCTTCAACACCCGCGATACTGGGGCTGAACGCTATCCAGAGTCAAACAATCAATAACGGGAATCGACTATGGTTAATTCGTGCGCCGCGCGAGTAATCCTCCGGTTCCGCGCACCCCGGCACAAGCGGGGTGCACGGATGATACAAGCATGTTGAAAGCAGCGCCGCCGCTGGCTGAAAGCGTTCGCCCCCGCTGCGAGCGCCGCGCTCATGTCAAATCCGGACCAACCCACTCTTTACGGGCCTCGACCGAAAACAGCCGCTCGCGCGAATAGAATCGCAACGGATATTCCGGCTCTGCCAGCGGCGAGGCGAGAAGCCGCGTTGCGCGCGCACCGATCGCCTCATTCGTATGGAGCGCCAGAAACTCATCGATATGCCGGAGAAAGAAGAGCGTGATCGTGTGGTGATAGCCGTGGCGGTCATCATTTACGCCGCCGACGCTTTCGTTGTAGCCGCGGATCAGCGACGGCGCGCGCCTCTCGGCAACCATGAGCCCCTCATGCCCGAGCAGGGCGGCGGCAAAGACGAGATGGGCCGGATGGGTCCATTCGGGGCGCGGCAGCACCTTGCCAGCAACGCCCGCATAGATATGCGCGGCCATGTCGTCAGTGACGATGGCGCCAGTGCGAAGAGGTGTCATGGTGATCAGAGCGTTGAGATTGAACGAAAGGCGACAGGTCGCAACGCGCCGCTCAGGACGCGATACGTTATTGGCCGGGTTGCTGTCGCCGCTCAATGATCATGGGATAAGTATTGCTCAAAACGTAGCGGAAAACAACGGCCGGTCAGGCCCGACGCCGGCGCGCTTCATGCCGTCGGAATTCCAGGCGAACGCGATTTCGCCTTCGCGGCTCACTGCGATGACGCCGCCATGCCCGCCCTGACGCGCGACGTCTTTGATGAGGCCTTGCACGGCGTGCTGAAGGTCGGCGCCCTGATAGCGCACACGGCTTGCAACATCCTGGGCGCCGCCGGCGAGGATGAAATATTCGCCAAGGCCCGTACACGAGGCGCCGACAAATTCGTCCGCCCACGTACCCGATCCGATCAGGGGCGTGTCGCCGACGCGACCCTCGACCTTACCGAAGACGCCCCCCGTTGAGGTCGCTGCAGCGATGCGGCTTGTTAGGTCGAGCGCGACCGCGCCGACAGTGCCATGGCCAAGCTCGTCTTCGCGCATTTCCTCCGGCGTGATGCCAACCGGCGTCACGTAGTAAGTCGAAGGGTCGGTGACAAAGTCCAACTTTAGGGCCCGGCAGAAATTCTCAGCGCCCCGGCCCGTAATCAAGACATGCGGCGTCGTCTCCATGACGGCGCGCGCCGCATGAATGGGGTGCATGAGATTGGGCACGGCGGCGACAGCGCCGGCGCGACGGCGCTGGGCAGCGTCGTCACCCGGCAGCCCGCCCTCCATGATCGAAGCGTCAAGTTCGACATAGCCCGCCTTGTTCGGGGCCGAGCCGCGGCCGGCGACGTAAAGGCCCGAAGCTTCCATCGCCGCGGCCATCGCCTCGACAACGTCGATCGCGGCGCGGCCGGCCTTCAGCATCTCTTCCCCGCGCGCACACAGCATTGCGAGATGGCTTTCGGCTTTCGAATAGTCGCGGCCATGCTTCGCCCCGGCGCCGCCGTGCAGCGCCAGCGCGATTTTCCCTGATTTCGACATGGCCGCCGCGCCTCCCTTGCGCCGCCTACATAGCGCATCGCCGGGCATAGCCAACCGCAATCGGGCCCGATAAGGAACCGGACAAGCGGATGCGATGCAGCGGAGCCTTGTTGATGACTTTTCTCGCCCTTCTTCGCCACGGCCAGAGCGAATGGAATCTGCAGAACCGTTTCACGGGTTGGGTAGATGTCGATCTAACCGAGCAGGGCCGGGCGGAGGCCCAACGCTCCGGCGCGCTCCTGAAGGATACCGGCGTCGCCTTTGCCGGCGCCTATACCTCGGTGCAGAAGCGCGCGATCCGGACGCTCAACATCGCCCTCGACGAAATGGATCGGCTCTGGCTTCCAGTTATGAAGGACTGGCGTCTCAACGAGCGGCATTATGGCGGTCTGACTGGGCTCGACAAAAAGGAAACGGCTGCGAGGCACGGCGATGATCAGGTGAAGATCTGGCGGCGCAGCTATGATGTGCCGCCGCCGCCGATCGACGCGGCGAGCCCCTTCGATCCGGCACGCGATCCGCGTTACGCCGCGCTCGGCGACAAGATCCCGAAAGCGGAATCGCTGAAGATGACGCTTGATCGCGTGATGCCGCTTTGGACTGGCGATATCGCGCCGCGATTGGCGCGCGGCGACTCTTTGCTGATCGCCGCACACGGGAATTCGCTGCGTGCGCTCGTCAAGTTGCTGTTGAAAGTGTCCGACGCCAAGATTGTCGATGTCGAGATTCCGACCGGCAATCCGCTGCTCTTCGAATTCGATGAAGGAACGCTGACGCCGAAATCGGCGCGCTACCTCGATGCGGCCCGCGCTACGCCGATACCGCCGCTCGCTTGAGAGCTGCCGGACGTTTCTCCAGCTTGCGCTGCTTGATCGCCTCCGCGACTTCGAAGGCGACGTCCGCGCCCGGGGTGATGCTCGCGAAGAAATGGTCGATGACCGACGTTTCCCCGCTGATCTTCGAGCGCTTCTTGGCCTCATCGATATAAATCTCGCCGCGCATCGCCCGCATCAGCGTCGAGACGTCGGTCTCAAGCCGCGCGACCGCCGGCGTGTCGCCGCCGCGCCGCGCGGTCAGCTCGCCATTCATTTGATAATAGGTGTACGAATGATCGTCGATCTTCAGCTGCAGCACATAATTTGACTTCGGCAAAGCGCACTCGTTCGCGAACATCTCCACAGCGAGCGCGACCGAGTCGGGCTGGAGATCGTTCGAGAACAGGCACTCCTTCGGCGCGGAATCGCCGGGCCGCTCCATGAAGTACTTAATCGACCATAACATCAGCTGGCGAACGGTCGGGCGCAGTTCCTCGCCCACATCCGTCAGGCGGTACTGCGAATGTCCCTCGCCAGTCGAGGCGATCAACCCTGCTTCCTCAAGTTCCTTCAGGCGCTTTGAAAGGAGGTTGGTCCCGATGCCGGGCAGCGCGGCGTGCAGGTCGCCGAAGCGGCGCGGCCCGAGGAAAAGCTCGCGGATGACGAGAAAAGTCCAGCGCTCGCCAAGCAGGTCAAACGCATAGGCCAAAATGCAGTCCTGATTATAAGTCCTTGACATTGATGCCCTTTACGTCACTTCCCGGCCGATCCTTTTTTTGCCGGACCCTCTAGCTGGCGCCTTCGGGTCCGGGGCTCCCCGGATCGTTGAGGGGAGAATAGCAAAATTTTCGTCACTTCGCAAAAATGATATTGACACTTTAAAAAACAATAGTAAATAGCTCATCACGATAGAGCGATATGAACCAACCCGGTTCCGCTGCGTACACCATTCAGAAGCCTACCCAACGCCAAAACGGAGAGTCCCCATGAAAGCCCTTTTCACCGCCTTCGCCGCTTCCGCCCTCGTTCTTTCCGCCGCTCCGGCTTTCGCCGGCGAGCGTGAAGACCAGGTGACCCTGTGCGCCTCGGCGCTCGATACCCAAGGTCTCGCCAAATCGGGCGATTACCGCGCGAAATTCGTCAAAGCCAAGGGCGGGGCCGCGCAGACCGTCACCATCAAGCTGATCCCGAATGCCGACGGCGCGTCACTGACCGCAGAATGCCTCATCAAGAAGGGCGAAGTCGCGGAAGCGGCGATCCAGTCGTAACGACAAGCGCATCCCCGAAAAGTGGTTTCCGGTTTTCGGAAGGAACGCGCGCTCTAAAGTCCAAAGCCAAAACGCGATCCGGGCTCCCTTTCTCCCCTGACCGGGAAGCCCGTCTGAAGAAAACGTCCGCGCTGCCCCTTGCGCGGGCGTTTTTGCGTTCACACGCCTTTGCTTTCAGGCGGCTGGCGGTAAAACGCCCTCGACAACGATGCTCCGTAAAATTCTGTCGCCGTAGCGCTGCTTGTTTTTCACATAGGCGCCGGGCGTGATATTAGCGAAAGCGCAGAACTCGCGGATGAGATGCGCCTGGTCGGCGTAATCGTCCGTAGCCAGAAGATCGGGCGTCTCCCACGGGCGCGGATGCAGGCGCCGCAAGGTCCGGTCAAACCGCAGGATGCGGGCGTAGCTTTTCGGGCTCGCGCCGAACGCCTGCGCGAACAGGCGCCGGAAATGACGCTCGGACAAGCCAAGGCGCCGCGCGGCCTCAGGAACGGAGGCGGTTTCCCCCAGCGCGCGGAGCGCATCGAGGATCGGCGGCGCGGGCTCGGCGGCGGCCGTCGCAGCGCGCAGGATGTCGATGACGCCGCTTCGCCAATCGTCGAAAGTCGCCGCCGCGAGCTTGCCGATCGCCGCCGCGAGCGTTGGCGCGACGGCTTCAAGCGGCGCAGTCTCGTTGACGAATTCCCCGGGCGCCGCGCCCGTCAGCGTGCGAAACCCGGCCGGAGTCAGTCCGATGCCGAACACCTCGATCCGCCGCGCGGCGTAGCCGTAGCCGCGCGCGAGCCGCGGCCCCCACAGCGATACCGGCGGAACCTCCCGCCACGCCGATCCGTCTGCGCGTTCGCGAAGGTGGTAGGGGTCGGCGCGGCGGACCTGCACCGATGTGCGCGCCTCGGGAAGAATCAGGACGACATCACCCCCGCGCGTATCGCGCCGGTGCGCGAAGCCAAAGAGATAAGCGGCAAGGTCCGCCGGCGGCGGCGAAAATTGCAGGATGTCTTCAGGAGCGTGCGTCACGAGGCCGATTTATTCAATTCGCCGCGCTGGCGTAAGACTAAGGGTTGGGATGCAAAAACGCGGGGCGCTGGGATGACAACCGCCGGGCGAATTCTGATTTCGATTGGCGTGATCGCCGCGCTGCTCGCTGGCGACCAGATGGATTTCCTGCGCCCCTTCCTGAAGGAAACGCCGCTCGCCACAATTCCCTATGGCGTGACGACGCTCATCAACGCGCTCGGCCTTGCCCTTCTCGCGGCAGTCATTGTTCTTGTCGGCGGACGGGAAGCGCGCCCGCTGGTACGCCTTGCCGGATTGTCGGCGCCGATCCGCCAGCCGCTTCTTTTCGCCGCCGCGATTTTCATTCCGGCGACGGCGATCGCCATGCTGATTGCGAAACCCGCCGCTGACATCAGCCTCTATGATCAGGCGTTCCTGTCCGTGATATTTCCCGCGATGGAGGAGATTGGCTTTCGAGGGCTCGCGATCGGCGCGCTGATGGGCCTTGCGCGCTGGCCGTTCGCGCTCGCCGCACTTTTACCGGCGGCGATCTTCGGCGTGGCGCATCTGGGGCAGGGCGACAATCCGGCGGAGATCGCGGGCATCGTCGCCATCACAGGCGCTGGCGGATTGTTGTTCGGGTGGATGTTCGTGCGCTGGGGCTTCAATCTGTGGCCGGCGATAGTCGCGCATGCCGGCATGAATGCGTTGTGGGGCGTATTCGACCTGGGCGAAAACGCCATCGGCGGCTGGACCGGCAACGCCTTGCGGCTCGGCGTCGTTGCGGCGGCGATCGGGCTGACCTTGCTCATGGCGCCGAAGAAAACCTGACCGCGCTGGCTACTTCCGCGCCGGCGCGATGCGTTCGAACTTCATCAAGCGCTCGATATATTCGTCGGGCAGCGGCGCCGTCTCCCGCGTGCCCTTCTTCACATAGATGTAGGTGAGCTTGCCATCGTTCAGCAGTATCTCGCTTCGGAAGACGGCGCAGACGCACTCGAGCGACTTCGTGCCGATGCGCGCGGCGCGGATGCCGATCTTGAGTTCATCGTCGAAAAACGCTGACCCCTTGAAGTCGCATTCGGCGTGCGCGGTCAGGAACTCCGGCGCGTCGTCCCATCGCGCATAGCCGAGCGCGCGCGTCCACTCCCACACGGCGATGTCGTAATAGAGGAAATAATTGACATTGAAGACGATGCCCTGCGCATCGCATTCGCTCCAGCGCACGCGGAGGGGATGAAGAAAGGCGAAGTCAGCGGGGGAGGTCATCTATTTTCCGTCTCGAATGGATTGCGCGCTTCAATCGGGCCGTATTTCTGGCCGTCGTTCAAATCCTCTGTGAACAAAAGGAATGCACCTGCCTTTTCCGCTGCTGCGATGATGGCGCCGTCCCAATAGGAGATCTTATAGCGGCGCGCATAGGCGGCCCCAGCCTTCACAAGCGCGGCGTCAACGGCGACACAGGGCACAGTGGAAAGCTTCTCAATCCAAGCGAGCGCCTGATCGGCGGTCAATCGTCCCTTGACGCTGGTCGCGATTGAATAAAACTCCGCAAGCACTTGGCCTGACGTCGCGAACGGGCCGCCTTCAACCAGCGCGACGGCTGTTCGGTGTTTTTCGCGCTCGCCCGGGTTTGCGTTCGCTGCATAGAGCAATACGTTCGAGTCGAGAAAAACGAGGTCCTTCATAAGCCTCTTCGCGCCGCCACTTCCATTCGGAACCAAAATCAGCGCGCGAGGCCCTCGCCATTTCAGCGAGTTCCAGCCGCGCTTGCCGGGAGGCGGGCGTTTCGCCGTCTTCGTCGGCGATCTCCGCAATATACTCCCTGACAAGCTTAGCGACGGTCGTGCCTTTCAAAGCTGCCCGGCGGCGGGCCTCGGCCAGCGTTCTTTCGTCGATGCGGAGCGTCAGATTTTTCATCTGCACATAATATGTGCACAGCGTCGGAGGGTCAAGATGCTACGCGCGCTATGGCGGTCATTCAGCCGTCCATGCGGCTGACGCGGGCCGCGGCGCCACGCGCGCGATGAGCGCGATCTTCTGCCAGCAGTTTCTCGTCAGGCTCGCCGTGAGCGCCTCGACGTCGCCGGCGGCCCCGACGACGCCGGGATCGGTGCAGCTTTGCGCGAGGAGCGCGGCGAGCTTTCCGGCGAGCGCGGCCATCTCGCTGCAATAGTCGAGATAGCGCTCAAGGAGCGGCGCCGGGAGGATGCGTTTGGGCGAATGCTCCGTCAGCGGAAGATGGTCGCCGAGCGCGTAGGGGTCCTTCGTCAGCTGGTGCATGTCGACGACGTGAATGATCGACCGCAGCGAATGGAGATAGGAAAGCGCACGGCCCCGCTTCCAGCGCATTTCCGCCTGCGACAGACCGACAAGGCCGATGCCGACAAGCACCGCGAGGTTCATCGCCGGTTCGAGCAGCTGAATGAACGAGGCCGCATCGAGATCGACGCCGTCATAATGCAGGCTGGCGGCGATCAGCCCCAGCGCCCCCGCGCCGGCCGCGACGACAGCCCACGCGCCGACCCTGATCCAGCGCTGCGGACGGTTGAGGCGCTCGGCCTCCGCTGCCAACTGACGCGCCGCGGCGCTGAGATCGGCGCACACGCGCCTGAGCCCCGCCTCCGGAAAGCGCGCGGCGATCCGGCGCTCCAGCCGGTCAATCGTCTCAATGACAAGGTCCGCGCGCAGCGTGCGGCAGTCCATGGGCCCTCCGGATGGGGAGGGTTTTAGAAGCGGGAGGTAAGGGGAGGGTTACTACGGCGCCGTAGGGTGCATTGAGCGAAGCGAAATGCACGTCTTTGCGCCGCCGAATCAGACGTGCATTTCGCTTCGCTCAATGCACCCTACATTCTTGCCTCACTCAACAGGCAGGGGCGGCTCATCGGGCTTTTGCCGGAACCAGGGTTCTATTTCCGGCACCTGCACGTCCGGTCCAGCGCGGCCGATGCTAATCACTTGCGGACAAACGCGGTCAGCATTCGTAGTGTCGCGAACGAAAATCAAGCGAGACCCGGAGAAGATTGGACGGCTTGGGACGGAGCGCCATTCAACGACAAGGTCGTGCTTTCGCTTTTGTTGTCTCAGCTTTTTCGAACAGAATGTCGCATATCGCCAAGGGTCTTCTCGCTCGTACTTGCTGTGAAGTTCAAACCCCTGGTTCTTCATCGCATCGCGCAAAGGCTCGAACGAAATCTCGGGAGTAAAGAACTGACACCCTCTGCCGAGCCCTTCCGTGCTCACAACAGCGACAAAAGTCAGCGATGAACGCATCTCTCGATCACCGATGCCGACGTGCTTGACTTCGCCTTCCCAAGCGCGGGCGCGGTATTGCGAGGAACGCGTCAATTCAATCGGATAGGGCTTCCACGCGCGCCGTACTGAGAACTTTTCTAATTCAGCGAGTATCGCGTCGTTCTTCACACACGCCGATACGAACTCCTCTACCAACAAATTCGCAAAAATTGCATGCTCGCGAGGCGTCAGTTTCTCTGCGGCCAACGCCGCGGCAGAAGCGGCCGCGAAAAAAGTGAGCGCGATGCCCACGATAATGCTCACCCCACCGCCTTCACAATCTTCGCCGCCGCGTCTTCGAGATCATCCGCCGAGGTGATGGCGAGGCCGCTCTCGTTCAAAATCTTCTTGCCCAACTCGACGTTCGTCCCTTCCAGCCGCACGACCAGCGGCACTTTGAGCCCGACCTCTTTCACCGCGGCGATGATGCCTTCCGCGATGGTGTCGCAGCGCATGATGCCGCCGAAGATGTTGACGAGGATGCCTTTGACGTTGGGGTCGGAGGTGATGATCTTGAACGCCTCCGTCACCTTCTCCTTCGTTGCGCCGCCGCCGACGTCGAGGAAATTCGCCGGCTCCGAGCCATAATGCTTGATGATGTCCATCGTCGACATCGCGAGGCCGGCGCCGTTCACCATGCAGCCGATCGTGCCGTCGAGCTTCACATAGGAGAGGTCGAATTCCTTCGCGCGGCGCTCGAATTCGTTTTCTTCCGTCTCGTCGCGCAAGGCGGCGACGTCTTCGTGGCGGAAGATGGCGTTGTCGTCGAAGCCGACCTTGGCGTCGAGCACGCGCAAGGCGCCGTCCTTGGTGACGATCAGCGGATTGACCTCCAGCATAGCCATGTCTTTCGCGGTGAACGCCTTGTAGAGCTGCGCGGTGAGCTTGCCGCACTGCTTGGCGAGGTCGCCGTGCAGCGCGAGGGCGTCAGCGAGGCGGCGGCCGTGGTGGGGCATGAAGCCGGTCGCGGGGTCGATCCGTACCGTGACGATCTTCTCCGGCGTCTTCTCGGCGACTTCCTCGATATTGACGCCGCCTTCGGTCGAAACAATGAAGGCGACGCTGGCGGTGGCGCGATCGATGACGGCGGAAAGGTACAATTCGCGCGCGATGTCGGAGCCGTCTTCGATATAAATGCAGTTCACCTGCTTGCCGGCCTCGCCCGTCTGCTTGGTGACAAGCGTCGCGCCGAGCATCTGCTTCGTGAATTCGGCGGCCTCCGCCGGCGACTTTGCAAGGCGCACGCCGCCTTTTTCGCCGGCTGACGCCTCTTTGAACTTGCCCTTGCCGCGCCCGCCGGCATGGATCTGCGCCTTCACGACATAGAGCGGGCCGGGGAGGGTTTTGGCCGCGCTTTCCGCGTCCTTCACGTGAAGCACCGCAACGCCCTTCGACACCGGCACGCCGAAGGATTTCAGCAGTTCTTTGGCCTGATATTCGTGAATGTTCATGGCGGTCTCCTGCCCGGGGAAATAGTCGCGCCCCGCTTAGCCCGGGGCGCCGTCCCCGGCAACGGGCCGCACCCTTGCAAATGTGATGGGACCGCGGCACGCGAAGCGGGTATTCTGACAGCGGCCTATTGAGGAGAGACTGCGATGTTTCGGCAAACCGTTCTCGCCGCCGCGCTGATGGTGCTTGGCGCGATCGCGCCTGCCGCCGCCGAATTGGGACCCAAAGTCGGCAGCGCCGTTCCCCACGACCTCGCCGCGACCGACGCGACCGGCGCCAAACGCGCCTTTGACAATCTTGTCGGTCCGAAGGGCATGGCGCTGTTCTTTGTACGCTCGGTTGACTGGTGCCCCTATTGCAAGGCGCAGACGTTGAATGTCGATGCATCGCGCGCCGAGTTCGAAAAGCGCGGGCTCTCGGTCGTGTTCGTCAGCTATGACGCCGTGGACAAGCAGAAGAAATTCGCGGTCGAGAAAGACGTCGGCGTGACGCTCCTCTCCGATCCGAAATCGGAAATCATCGACGCCTTCGGCCTGCGCAACGAGAAGCACGTGTCAGGACGCTTCGCCGGCATTCCTCATCCGGCGGCTTTTATTGTGAAGCCCGACCGCACCATTGCGGCGAAGCTCTATGAGACGGACTACGAGACGAACGACAAGAGCTACGTCAACCGGCCAGAGGTCGGCGCCATTCTGGCGGCGGCGGACAGCGCGCTGCAATAACCCTCCCCGAGCGTGACACGGAGCAATCGCGAAGCAGCTTAGCGCGGCGCGCCCCTATCATTGGAGCGCCGATCGGCTTATTCGCCATGACAAGTCGGGCGTTCGCCCGTAAACATTCAAGAGGGGCGCAAATATGA
Organism: Parvularculaceae bacterium; assembly: GCA_034522715.1. Taxonomy (GTDB): domain Bacteria; phylum Pseudomonadota; class Alphaproteobacteria; order Caulobacterales; family Parvularculaceae; genus Amphiplicatus. Next base: position 270,473 of record JAXHLA010000001.1, read on the forward strand.
TCAGACTGTCGTTGACGCTTGCTGCATCGGTCGCCGCGCTTGGCGTTGCATCGCCAGCTTTCGCGCAAGGCGACCTGCGCGCTGAGATCGCCGCGGATTATAAAGCGAACCTCGCGCCGCTGTTCGACTATTTCCATCGCAATCCGGAATTATCGCATCGCGAATTCAAAACATCGGAGCGCCTGGCGAAGGAAATTCGCGCGCTTGGGTACGATGTGACGGAGAAGGTCGGCGGCACCGGCGTCGTCGCTGTCTTGAAGAACGGCGACGGGCCGACAGTGATGATCCGCGCCGACATGGACGGGCTTCCGGTGAAGGAAGATAGCGGCCTTGGCTATGCATCGACCGTCATGCAGGAAGATATCGACGGCGTCGTCAAGCCGGTGATGCATGCTTGCGGGCATGACACGCACATCACCTCGCTCGTCGGCACGGCGCGCATGCTCGCCGCGCGCAAAGATCAGTGGCAAGGAACGCTCGTCCTCATCGGCCAGCCGGCGGAGGAGCGCATTTCCGGCGCGCGCGACATGCTCGCCGATGGGCTCTACAAACGGTTTCCTAAGCCCGATTACGCGCTCGCTTTCCACGTCGCGGCCGACCGCCCTTCTGGAAAAATCGAAGTTCCGCTCGGCGCAGCCTATGCGAGCGCCGACAGCGTCGACATCATCGTGAAAGGCGTCGGGGCGCATGGCGCCTCGCCGAACAAAGGGATCGATCCTGTGCTCGTTGCGGCGCAGATCGTCGTCTCGTTGCAGTCGGTCGTCTCGCGTTCGATCGACCCGTTGCAGCCGGGCGTCATCACGGTCGGCGCGATCCATGGCGGCACGAAGCACAACATCATCGGCGACCGCGTCGAGATGCAGCTGACCGTGCGCTCGCTCGATCCGAAGGTGCGCGAACAGCTCCTCGACGGGATTGACCGCGTGGCGAAGGGCGTCGCCTCATCGATGGGCGTGCCGGAAAAGCTGCTGCCGGAAGTCATCCGCTCCAAGACGGAATCGACCCCGCCGACAGTCAACGATGCGGCCACGGCGGCGATCGTCAAGGAAGCGCTGATCAAAGGCATGGGCGCCGACGCGCTCGTCGAGCTTCCCCCCGAAGGCATGGGCGCGGAAGATTTCGCCTATTTCATCACGCCGGAATCGGGCGTTAAAGGTGTCTACTTCGCGGTCGGCGGCACGCCCGCCAAGGACGTGGAGATGGCGCCGTCGCACCATTCGCCCTTTTTCAAGGTAGAACCGGAACCGTCCATCAAGGCGGCGACCGAGGCGATGGTGATTGCCGCGACGCGGCTTTTCAACGGTCAGTAGGGTGACGGGCTAGCGTGGTTCAATCAAATCCCATTTCTGCCCGTATAGATCCTCGAACACCGCCACCGTTCCGTAAGCCTCGCTGCGCGGGGCTTCGAGGAATTTTAGGCCCTTTGCCGTCATCGCTGCGTGGTCGCGCGCAAAATCATCTGTGTAAAGAAATAAAAAGACGCGCCCACCCGCCTGCGCGCCGACGGCGGCTTCCTGCGCCGGTCCGTCCGCCTTGGCGAGGAGCAGGCTCGTTCCTCCGTCCGGCGGGGCGACGACGATCCAACGCTTGGCCGGTGGCAGGGCTATGTCCTCAACAAGCGCGAAGCCCAGCTTCTCCGTGAACCAGATGATCGCCTCGTCATAGTCGCGGACGAGATAGGCGATGAGCGCCAGCCTCATATGAAAATCGCAACCGACTGGCGCCCGGCGATCACAGGCTCGCCCGTCCGGCTCCAGACGAACATATCCTGGCTTGAATATCCCTCGGCTGCGTTCTCGGCGCGGCTTTCAAGCAGCCACCAGCCATCGTCTGTAGCGGGATGATCGGTCAGGAAGTTGAGCCCCCAGGTCATCGAGCTGATGCGGGCGAATTGCGGGAACATCGGCATCATCGCAGGCGGGGGCATGTCGGCGAGCGCGAGGAGGGCGGAGATCGACGTCGCCTTGGGGTCGCGGTGGCGCACCCACAGGAAATGATCATGTTCGGTTGACGACGACATTGGCGTGCCGCCCTTCGCGAGCCGCACGTCGAAATTGCGCGCGAAGGAGGGGCCGTCCACTCCCGGCGGGAAGAAAGGGCCGGAGGCGTCGGGATCCGGAACATCGGGCATCGGCGTAAAATGCCGGTTGAACATCGAGGGTCGCGCCGCCCCGAAGGCGAAGATCGCGCGCGCGGCGAGGCCGCCATCGCCCCAAAGATCGGCGTTTACGAAGGTTACCGACTTCCCTTGCCGGAGGGTTTCGGCGCGGACAGAGACCTCGCCTTCCGCCGGGCCGATGAACGCCACTTGCGCCGAACGAACCGGCGGCAGGCCGGGAAGCGCCTTGATGGCGCCTTCAAGGCACAGCGCTGCGGTCAGGCCGCCATAGAAGGTGCGGCCCTGCAGCCAGTTTTCGGGAACCCTGCCGCCGAAGGCGCCGGGGATTGCGGCGAAGGCCGCGATGATCTCTGAATACGTGGCCATGCCTAGATTGATCCCGCCTTGCGGCCTATGCGTATTCTTATCGTAGCATTCAAGGCCGCTGATGACTGTTCGTAAAGTTGATTCCGATCTGCACAGTGCGATAGTCGACTTCGCTGGCCGCATCAGCGGCGCAAGCGAAGACAGCAAGGCGCTCACTTATGCAATCGATCACGGCTGGTTGACGGCGCAGGGCGACGTCACTCCGGAAGGCAGGCAGCTGGTTGAGGCGCTTCTCGACCAGTCGGGCGCGCGCAGCGTCTTCCGAAACATCTGACGCCGTCTTATCGAGAACTTCTCAATACCCTACCTGTACCCAGCCAATTGCTTCACAATTTACGATTAATTCAGGCAGCTGCATGAGCGGGCCTTCGCATAGCTAAATTACGTATAACGCGGCGGGCAGGTGCTTCGATAGTGACATGGAGACCAAAGGCGCAAAATAGTAAGACTGCAGTAGCGCAAGCGATGCTGACGAATGTAGGCGCGCCGATCCGATCAAGTAGGGTCACTATCAAATATCCGGGAGCGAGGTGAAACAGGTATAGCGGGTAAGAAATCTTGCCAAGAAACAAAAATGGGGCGGAACGAAGCATTGGCGCGCGCCCTGAAACGGCGAGATAAAATAGCCCAAACACGAGGAACGCTGAAGGATGCCATGGACCAATGACCCGAGTTGCGGCGACCATTGCACTGACAACAATAAGACAAATGACCAACATGCCCCTTTCGTCATGGCGCCACAAAAAAAAGGCGATACCGCCCGTGAAAAACGGAACGAACTTGAACAAGTGTTCTAGGATCGAAAGTCCTTTAACGAAGTCCGGCGCAAATTCCCAAATGAGCGAACTTGCCATAAGCCAAAGCGCCGCAAAGGCGGCCAGCGTCTCCTTGGTACGCTTCAGACGCGCAAAACACACAATTATAAGCGCGTAAAATACTAGCTCGTATGTGAGCGACCAATAAACTGGATCGATGCCCCTCACTCCGATCAAAGGCTGAATCATTGTCATGTTCAGCGCAATTTCAGAGCCCGTCGGCGGTTTTCCGACAAGAGCCGTTGCGCTGAGTAATAGGCTCGTCAGAATGACGGCGGCCCAATATGCGGGGAAAAGGCGAGCAAACCGGAAGATGGCAAACTGGCGCATGGAATCGACGTTGAGCAACGTCAATCCGATCACAAACCCGCTGATTAGAAAGAAGAAATAAACTGGAAGCCGGCTTAATAAGAAAACTAGGTCTCCGAGGCGCTGCGCTTCAAACCATTCAGCTTTAAAGCCGAAGAGCAAATCGTAGTGCAATGTGAGATGCGCTAGCGCCACTACAAGCGCAGCAATGCCTCTGCACGCGTCTAACTCAAGAAAGCGCTCGAAAGACGAAATTGTCATAAAAATTTCGTGGAAGCTGCCGACACGAACTTATGGTTCGCAACAGTCAAAGATCAGTAAATGTTCCTCTTTGCTGGGTACGTTGCGCCACGTCGGTGATGGCAGTGAGGAGTGGACCGTTCGCTATTTGGGTAATCCCGAATAGCCCGCCGCCTCGCGAAGGGCCGCGCCTTCCATCATCCGGCCGTTCTGCATGACGAGATCGACCTGCCGCAGCGCCGCGATCGATTTTGAAACGTCGCCCTTGACGAGGAGGAGGTCCGCTTCCTGCCCCACGGCGATCGATCCAGTGTTTCCCCCGGCGCCAATGACATTCGCCGCAACGCTCGTCGCGGTCGCAAGCGCTTCGGCGTTCGTCATGCCGGCGATGACGTAGAGTTCAAGCTCCCGGATGAGGTCCGAGGGATAGCCGTCCGTTCCCGCGACGATCGGGACGCCCTTTTCGTGCATGACGCGCACGGTCTCGACGAGCTTCAGAAAGCTCGCGCGCATGTCTTCGCGCGTCGCATCGAAGCCCTCCGGCGCGACAAGGCCGCCCGACTTGAAGCCGCGTTCCACCTGCGGCGGCACCACGCCGACGAAGGGAAGGGCGGCGGCGGCGACTTCGCCTTGCGCCGGCACGAAGCTTTGTTCGTAGACGGTCAAAGTCGGGTCGATCACGATCTGCTTCGCCGCGAGGGTCTCGATGAAGCCCTTCATCGGCTCGGCGTTGAGGTCGATATGTTGGGCGTGCTTGCCAGGCCCAAAAAACCGGTTGAGCCCGTTTGAGGTCTCCACGACCTCGTCGGGCATTGCGTCCATGACGACGAAATTGATGTGATTGATGCCGTCATAGCCGGCGGCGACAGCCGCCGACGGCCGCATGCCGGCGGGGATGTGCCCCTGCACGCTCATGCCGAGACGATGCGCTTCCTCGGCGAGCGGCGCCACCCATTCCGGGTTGATGGTGCCGTAAAGCTTGACGCCGAGATGGCCCTCATCCTTGCCGATGCCTAGTTCCTTCTTGCCTTCCTCGATCGACTTGATGCGCACGAAGCCTTGCGCGGAAAGGGGGCCGTCGCCGTCCATGCCGAGGATCGGGAAGATCGTCGGCCCGAGAAGCTGGCCCTCGTCAATGCGTTTCTTCCGTGCAAGGAGCGTCGCCTTTTCATTGCCGATGTCGCGCACATTGACGACGCCCTGGCTCAAGGCGAGGACGCCCGAACCGTCGCCGCCCGAATGATAGTGCATGTCCCAGAGGCCGGGGACGAGCGTCTTCTCCGCGCCGTCGATGACGCTTGCGCCGGCCGGCGCTTTCACCTTTTTGCCTTTGCCGACGGCGGTGATCCTGTCGCCCTCGACCAGCACAGACATTTTCTTCTTGAACGCCGCGCCGTCAAAGAGGGTGACGTTCCTGAACAGAACCGCGCTCTCCGGCTTCTTCGCGATCCTGGCGACGAGCGCCGGCGCGCGGGCGGCGAGCGCTTCCGTTTCGGCGTCGATGAGTTGCTGGCGTACGCCCTCCCAGCCTTTCGGCAGCCAGGACAGCCAGCCGACGGTTGCGAAAAGCGCGCCCTTGTCATCGGTCCACACGACCAGAGGATCGAAACTGACGCCCTCGACCGCCTTCGCCGTCAGCGTTTTTTTCTTGCCCTTGGCTGTGACGGTCAGCGTCGTCAAATCGCTGACGCGCACCTCGCCGCCGGGCAGCGCCTCAAGCCTGCCGTCAGCGTCTTTGAGCAAAGCCCCGAGCAGCATGGCGTTCACATCGGCGGGACCGCCGAAGGGAATGTAGACGAGATTGTCACGCCACGGCGCCTCGCCGGCATCGGCAGGCGTCTTCCAGCGCGCGACGTTATTCTCGATACGGAAGGATTCAGTTGCGTCACCCGAAGGCGTGACGCCCCTGATCTCCATTGACGCGACACGCCCGTCTGCGCCGATCGTCGTCGCGTGATCGACGTCATAGGTGAGCCCGCGCAGCACGATCTTCATGCGCGCGCGGCGCACGCCGTCCTTGTCAGTCCACACGCGCTCCTCGCCATGCTGGCCGCCGGCGGAAAGGATCGACCACGTCTTGGCGCTCGCGGGCGGCTCGGCGAGGCCCTCCGCGAAGGCGAGGGAAAAGAGGCTCGAACCGGCGGCAAGGAGGGCGGCGAGGGTTTTCATGGATCTGTTCTTGGTAGCGTCTCGGGAAGGGTAGGGCGCGATTCGCCGCCGCGCCATGCAAGCGCGCAGCTTCCGGCGGCGCGCCGGCCGGCAAAAGTGCGGATTTCGTGCGCGAAGTGCGGAGGGGGCGGCGTCGCCGGCGCCAAAGGCCGCCCATGGACCCGCGATATCCTCGGGGTTCAGCGGTTTCTTCCGGCAAATACGGATCTTCGCGGGATCAAAGAAAATCTCGCCTGCAAGGCGAACGCCGCGCGCAAACGCCCTTGGTCCTTCCGTCCTGTCGGTCCTTTTCGCCACGATCTTCCGTCTCCGGCGGGCGCTGGCCTCATGCAGCGCCCGAGGAAGACACTATAAAGCCAATGGAAGGGTGTAGGACGGATTTTTGTTTCGCAGACGGATCAACAGGATAGATGGTTAACGGCAATTCTCGCGCTTTCCCGAGGGCGGGCTTCAACCGGCCTCAAGCATACTAGAAGTCTATGCCGGGCCTCGGCTCGATCGGCTCTGGCAGCGGGATCAGCACCGGCTCCACTGGCATCAGATAATGAATCTGCGCATAGCGGCCGAACGCCTCCAGCCACGACTCGCCGATGTCGATGATGAACAGGCGGCTTGCCGCGCCGCGCGCGCAGAACGAAACGCGGCACTGGGAATCGCCGAGGCAAGTCTGCACGTTGTCCCACATCTGCGGCGTCATCGGATTGAGCGTCCCGCCAGCGGAGGCCGGCTGCTGGGAAGCGACCACGAAGCCAAGCTTGCGCGGCTCCCGGTTGTTGAGCGGCCGGTCGCTCCAGGCGCATCGGCCTGGCAGCAGCGACGCGCCATTGGGGCCCGCGGCCTGCCGCGCGGCGTCGATATGATAGACGACCTCTGTCGAGAAGTTACCCGTGCCGCCGTCGTTCCGCTGATACATTTCGAAGGTCAGCGGCCCGCGGCAGACGAGCGAAAACCGTTCCGCCATCGCGCCGGCGCAATCCGCTGCGAAAGCCGGCGCTGCACAGGCGTGCATAGCGGCAAGCGCCGCCAAAAACCGTTTCAAGGAAACCCCTCCCGCCTCGTCTCGTACCGAAAAATCTTATCGCGGGGCCGTGACCGCCGCAACGGCGCGGCAGGGCCCCGGCGTTCAGCGCGCCGCCAGCGACCGGAAGCGCTGCACGATCGCGGGCCGCGCGCGCAAAAAAACGCGATAGGCGCGCTCCAGCACCCACAGCGCCGGCGGAAACTGCGCTATGAGCCCGAGCGGGCGCAGCAGCGGGATCGCCCGCCACATCGCCGCAAATGCCGCCGCTCCGGAGAGGAGAGGCCCGTCCCTTTCTTGCGCATGAAACCGCGCCAGCAGCTCGGCGCGGTCAATGGGGCACGCGGCGTCGGAGGTCACATCGATGAAGTCGATCGCGCCTCTGCCGTCGAGACGGCGCATCAACGCGATCTCACGCGTGCAAAGAGGGCATGCGCCGTCGAACCAGACGGTGAGGGCAACGTTTGACATGATCAGAATACGCGGGCGCGGCGAGGGTGGATGAGGGGAGCGCCACCCTGCCGCGCCCATTGCGCCGCGGCGCGCGATCTGAAACATCGCGCGCCATGATCGGCCTTCACAAAATCGATAACGGGGCGCGCGGGTGACGGCGTCGCCATCCTTGCGCCGGGTGCTGTTGCTAGGCGCGACCGGCTCGATCGGGCGCGCCACGGCGCGCGCGCTCAGCGCAAACGGACATGAAGTCGTCGCGCTCATCCGCGCGGGCGCCGATGCCGCGGGCCTCGACGGTGTTATCCTCAGGCGCGGCGAGGCGACCGACGCCCTCTCGCTCGCGCGCGACGGCTTTGCGGGGGAGCGCTTCGATGCGGTCGTCTCGTGCCTCGCCTCGCGCAACGGCGCGCCCGAAGACGCATGGGCCGTCGATTACGCGGCGCATGTCGCGGCGCTTGACCTTGCCGCGCAGGCGGGGGTCAGGCGTTTCGTACAGCTTTCGGCGATCTGCGTGCAGAAGCCGCGCCTCGCTTTCCAGCACGCAAAGCTCGCCTTTGAAGCAAAGCTGATGGCCTCGGCCCTCGACTGGACGATCATCCGCCCGACCGCCTATTTCAAATCGCTGTCAGGCCAATTCGCGCGCCTGAAGGCGGGCAAGCCCTTCCTCATGTTCGGCGACGGCCAGCTCACCTCGACAAAGCCGATCAGCGACGGCGACCTCGCCCGCTACATCGCCGCGCGGCTGGAGGACGGCGCGGCGGCGGGGCGCATCCTCCCCATCGGCGGCCCGGGCCCCGCGATCACCCCGCGCGAGCAGGGCGAGCAGTTCTTCGCGGCGCTGGGCAAAGCCCCGCGCTTCCAGTCGGTCCCGCCCGCCATGCTCGCGGGCGCGGCGCGCGTTTTATCCGTAGCCGGAACAGTTGCGCCCAACCTCAAGGCGAAAGCCGAGTTCGCCCGCATCGGCCATTACTACGCAACGGAATCGATGCTCGTCTGGGACGAAGCAAACAACCGCTACGACGCCGACGCGACGCCGGAAACAGGAAGCGAAACGCTGTTCGATTTTTACGGGCGGCTGGCGCGGGGAGAGGCCGAGGCGGATCTTGGGCGCACATCGGGCGTTTTGAGGGGTTGCTGGACCCGACACCTAATCGCAGCGGTGCGCCGCAGCGCTGTACGAGAGTCGAGCGCAGCGATACCCACCTGAACCATGCGAAGAAATTCGAGAATGGCTTCACCAACGACTTTCTCTACAGTCTTGTACAACACAAAGTGATCCCCATCAACTCTTACTGAACGCGCGAGATGTAACGGCAGAACTCTCGAGCCGGACCTGTCGCCTTCAGCGACGCGCCTCAGTGAAACCATTCCTCTGAATGCGAAAATCCGTCAGCTCATCATCCGACAGCCTCTCATACATAAACTGCCGCCTAGAACGCCATCGAAAGCCCGACCGCCGCATCACCGTCATCCCTCTTCTACCACCTCATCATCTAAATCAGGTCGATCCTCAGCCGCTTCTGAAAGTCAGGTAGGGCCGCTGGTCTCAAGTAAAGAGATTAAGTTAGCCAAGTTGGCTATAACTACTCTGATTCTCGTCATATGCGAATCCCGTCTATTCCAATCTTAGTTTTACAAGGGAACATGTGTCAAATACCATTTGCATCTCCGTACTGGTGCTCATCTCAACAGTTACTGAATCATATTTATCCAAAAATGAAACTTTTTATTTTTTGCTACATGTGCCCCGAATCTCAACTTGCGACATCGATCTCTGGAAAAGAAGGCTAAAGAATAGCGATTGGACATAGTTATGTCACGGATCATATCTGATAAACTCCAGAAGTTTCGCCGGCACTAATGAGTAAAAGCCTTGAGCGCGTCATGCATTTCTTATTTGCGTGGCGCATCGTATCGCGTCCCAGCGAATTTCGTAACTGTCAATACTGCTGAAGTTACTTTGTACGGTTATTCACTCCTCCGATGCATCTCTGAATTTCTAGATCGCACAGATTGAATTTAATATACAGAAGCATCAATTTTATATCGTTTCATTCTCGATATGTCGCCATCGTTCGAAGGCCTGATGCGGCTATATCCGATACTTCGCGAAGAAATGTCCCCTGTCTGACCGTCGACGAGAATTTGTGGCAATGTACCCTACAAATTAAACCGCGCTAAATGGTGAGATACACCTTTACGCCTTTGACGCCGAGCCCTGAGCAAGGGGCTCGCTTCAAGCAGTTTCAGACGAGCGTCAGTTGACGCGAAGCCGCGCGCTCGTGCTCGCTCAAAGGTGAGGGCATGCAAACCCCAACGCGCGAAATGGCCCCATGCGACGAAAGATATCGCCCTCAATGCCTGTTCACGGGCTCCCGCGTCCTTCGCCCTCAAATCAGCGGGTTGCGCGTGCGCAGGGCCGGGAAGCGCGAGAAGTCGCGGTCTGCGGTGTAAAGTTCGCTGACGCCGTGCTGGAGGCACAGCGCGGCGATGCGCGCGTCGTGCACGGCGCCGCCCACGATGCGGCCGGCGCTGACAAGGTCTTGCAACGTGCGCCAATGCTTGTCCGTTTCAGCCAGCAGCACGAGGGTCGGGGATTCGAGCCAGGCCGCGACTCGATCGCACGCGATCGCCAAAGGCGTCGGCGTTTTGAAAACTCCTTTGGTCACGATCGACAAAAATTCGTGGATGCACGGCCACGGAATCGCCCACGGCCGGGACGCAGAGGCAAGGTCAGCGACCACTTCTTTCGCGCGGGTGTGCCAGGGCGATTCCGGGCGGTGCGAATAAACCAGAATGTTCGTGTCGACGGCGATCAACCGCGCCCCTCGTAGATTGCGTCGCGGATCTGTTCCCAACTCGCGTTCTTGAACTCATCGTTAAGGCCGTCGCCGCCGAAGGAAACGTCGCGCAGCTTGAACGGCGTCTTCTTCGCCTTTTTCTCGGCGATGACTTTGCGCAGGCCCTCTTGCGTCAGCGCCCTGAGCGTCGTTTTCTCGCGCCGCGCCAGCTCTTGCGCCTCGGCGAGGAGGGCGTCCGGGATGTCGATGGTCGTCTTCATATGGGCAGCAATATCAGTCGATATTGCTGGATTGTCAACGCCGTCGCGGTCCCTTCGGCTTGCTGAGCAGCGTCGAGACCGTCCCCTCGCTCTTGGTGATGCGGCCCTTTGAGCCTTCCTCGATCCGCTCCTCGATCACGCTTTGCCGCGCGAAGGGATCGTCTGCGACGGCAAGCTCGGTTTCCTGCAGGCGCTTGATTTCGTCGCGCAGGCGCGCGGCTTCTTCGAATTCGAGATTGGCGGCGGCTTCGCGCATGTCTTTTTCCAGCCCCGATATGACGGTGCGCAGGTTGTGCCCGAACGCCGCGCCGTCTTCCGCAAAGCCGCTGCTGCGCGCGCCGCGCCCTTCGCGGTGGCCGACAAAGCTTGTGCCCATCGCGGCCCGGCGCCCCTCGTCGTCGTCGCGCGCGAGGTCGGAGATCATCGCTTTCGTCGATTGCGGCGTGATGCCGTTGGCTTCGTTGTGCGCGACCTGTTTCTCGCGGCGCCGGTCGGTTTCGGCGATCGCGCGCTCCATCGAGCCGGTCATGCGGTCCGCATAGAGAACAACCCGGCCGTCGACATTGCGCGCCGCGCGCCCGATCGTCTGGATGAGCGAGGTTTCCGAGCGCAAGAACCCTTCCTTGTCGGCGTCGAGAATGGCGACGAGCTGGCATTCCGGAATGTCGAGGCCCTCGCGGAGGAGGTTGATGCCGACCAGCACGTCGAAGGCGCCGAGCCGCAGATCGCGGATGATTTCGATGCGCTCCAGCGTCTCGACGTCGGAGTGCATGTAGCGCACGCGCACGCCCTGTTCGTGCATGTATTCGGTGAGGTCCTCCGCCATGCGTTTCGTCAGCACGGTGACGAGGCTGCGGCCGCCCTTCTTCGCGACGGCCTTCACCTCGGCGATGACGTCGTCGACCTGATTGCTCTTATCGGTCGTCACCGGGCGCACCTCGACCGCGGGGTCGATGAGGCCCGTGGGGCGAATGACCTGCTCGGTGAAAACGCCCCCGGTGCGTTCGAGCTCCCAGCCGCCCGGCGTCGCTGAGACATGCGTCGTCTGCGGGCGCATCTTCTCCCACTCGTCGAATTTCAAGGGGCGGTTGTCCATGCAGGACGGCAGGCGGAAGCCGTATTCGGCGAGCGTCTTCTTGCGCGCGAAGTCGCCGCGGAACATCGCGCCGATTTGCGGCACGGTGACATGGCTTTCATCCGTGAACAGAAGGGCGTTTTCAGGAAGGTATTCGAACAGCGTCGGCGGCGGCTCGCCGGGCCGGCGGCCCGTGAGATAGCGCGAATAATTCTCGATGCCCGCGCAGGAGCCTGTGGCCGCCATCATTTCAAGATCGAACGTCACGCGCTGGTCGAGCCGCTGCGCTTCGAGCAAGCGCCCCTCGGCACGCATGATGGGCAGCGTCTCGTTAAGCTCGCGCTTGATGCCGGCGAGCGCCTGCGTCAGCGTCGGGCGCGGCGTGACGTAATGGCTGTTGGCGTAGACGGTGACAGTTTCAAGATCGTCGGTTTTCTGTCCCGTGAGCGGATCGAACTCCGACAGCGCCTCGATCTCGTCGCCGAACAGCGAGACGCGCCAGGCGCGGTCTTCATAGTGCGCCGGAAAAATCTCGATCACGTCGCCCTTCGCGCGGAACGACCCGCGCGCAAAACCCGCGTCCGCGCGCTTGTATTGCAGGGCGACAAGATCGGCGAGGAGGGTCTTGCGGTCGATCGTCTGGCCCAGGTTGAGGCTGAAGGTCATCGCCGTATATGTCTCGACCGAGCCGATGCCGTAGATGCAGGAGACCGAGGCGACGATGATGACGTCGTCGCGTTCGAGGATCGCGCGGGTCGCGGCGTGACGCATGCGGTCGATCTGCTCGTTGATCGAGGATTCCTTCTCAATGTAAGTATCCGTACGCGGAACATAGGCTTCCGGCTGGTAATAGTCGTAATAGGAAACGAAATATTCGACGGCGTTATCCGGAAAGAACGCCTTGAACTCCGTATAGAGTTGCGCGGCGAGCGTCTTGTTGGGCGCAAGGATCAAGGCCGGGCGCTGCGTCGCCTCAATCACCTTCGCCATTGTGAAGGTTTTCCCGGTGCCGGTCGCACCGAGCAGCACCTGGTCGAATTCGCCAGCCTTGACGCCGGCGGTCAGCTCCGCGATCGCGACCGGCTGATCGCCCGCCGGCTGATAGGCGGACTTCACCTTGAGCGGCCGCGACAGCCCGCGCGACACCGGGCGTTCGGGGCGGTGGGGCGTCCAGTCCGAGGTTGTGACGCGGTCGTGATAGGTGGCGACGGCTTCGCTGAACCCGCCGGCGACAGGCGTGAGGTCAGCGCGCGGCGTCGTCGGCTGCGCAGTCGGCTTTTTCGGGCGCGTGGAGCGGGACGGCATGCCGGGAACATAGGGCGAACCCGCCGAAATGGAAGAGGCCGCGCCGCGTCGTATTGCGCCCGCCTTGTCGCGCGCGTAGCGGCCGGTCTTAGGCAGGCATTGACCTTGCTCCGTCGTTTTGGGGGCGCGCTTCGACGGGCTCAATTCGTCCCTTTTCTTTTCGTCAGCCTACAGACGATTCCCGTCACCGTCCTGCTGTGCGAGGTTTCCGATCTGTGCAGATGGCTCACTGCGCCGCCGGGCGCGCCGCTGCCGATCGAAGCGGTCGCTCTATCTCTACGACTACAGCACGCTTAAAGCGAAGAAGTAGCGGCGATCTCAGCGAACAAAAGCCAGCCGCGATCGAACGCGGCTGGCTTTTTTTGTGGGCGCCGCCTTCGCCGCCCTTACTTATCCAGCACCGTCGGCCAGTTCGCGTCAGCTTTGACGATGAAGCCTTCTGGGTCTTTCAGCCACTTTGCCTGCACGCTGTTGTCGTAGTTCAAATAGAGCTTTCCGCTTCGGACGCTCCAGTTTTTCGGATTGCCGGGCGCGGTGTAACCTTGTGCGACCGCCCAGGCGCAATAGCCGCCATATTGCGGCGCATAGGCCTCGGGGTCTTGCTTGAACTGCTCGAGATTGTCGGCGTTCGCGAACAGCCACGTCGCGTCTTCGTATTGATAGGCGAACTCCTTGGAGCCTTTAACCGGCGTACTGTCCTCAAAATAGGCGACAGCGTCGTAGCCGCCGACGGCGAGGTCCGAGAAACGGCCAGTGGAAACCTCAGGCGAGCCGGCCGAAGCAGCGGTGGCCGCAAGCGACAGGATGGCGGCGAACGGCGCGAATTTCATGGGAGATATCCTTTTTGGGTAAGAGTTTCGACACGATGCGGCGGTGCGAGGCGTCTGGTCATTAAACGCCTAAGCGATGTCACAACTGCCTGGCTAGGTCAGTTGTCCGAGCGGAGCCACACACGCTTTTTCACGTCCCGGCGACTGTCAATGAAAGCGCCTTTTTCGTTCCGAATTGTGACCTAGTTCACAGTCAGGGCTCCCGTCTGATGGCACGGTACGTTCGTGGGCAGGGCTCCTTTCGACTTCAAAACAGATGAATTTCGCCGGACGACGTCGTTCCGGCAGTGTCTGACGCTGGCGCTGACGCGCCTCTCTCAGCCTGTGCCGCCGCACTTCAGCCCTGCGGCGGAACGGCGCCTGGCCTGGTTTGGCTAGGCGGCCCGGCCGCCAGCGTCTGTGTGTCCCGGCGGCGGATAGTCGCCCAACGAAACCGCTCCGGCGGGACACCGAAGGCGCGGATCCCACTCGGGGGAGGGGATCCGCGTCTTCTATTTTTTTTCCAGCCGCGCGCTGCAGCGCCTACTGGCGGCGGCGATGATGAGCCTTATGGTCCCGGCCGGAAGCAATCGCCGGAGAGCGCCCGCCATGAAACAGTCATTCTTTGCCGCGATCGCAGCACTCATTATTTCTTTGGCCCCGGCCCTCGCTGAAACGCCCGCCGCCATCTTTGACGATTATTGGAAGACGGCGCTTGAAGAAGACCCTTTCTCCGCGACCGGCGCCGGCATCAGCGATTTTAACGACCGCGTGCCTGCCGTCGCGCCCGCCGATCACGAGCGCCGCCTCGAACAATCGAAGGCGTTTCTCGCGCGGCTCGATGCGCTCAACCCCGTTGCAATATCTGTCGACGACAAACTGAACGCCGATCTCCTGCGCTTTATCCTCAGGCATGACATTGCGCTCGCGGAGTTCAAGACATGGCGCATTCCATTTTTATCGGACAGCGGCTTCCACAACGCGATGGGCTATGTGGTCGCCTCAACGACCTTCCGTACAGAGAGTGATTACCGCGCTTATCTGAAACGATTATCCGCCTTGCCCGGGTATATCGATCAGAACATCGCCAATATGCGCCTCGGCCTCGCAGACGGCTTTGCGCAGCCAAAAGAGATCATGGCGGGCATCTTGCCGTCGTTCGATGCGCAAGCAGCCGCCAAGCCGGCGGAGCATTCCCTGTATGAACCGTTCACCCGGATCCCCGGGAGCGTCCCGAAGAAAACCGCCGCCACGCTCCGTGCGGAGGGACTAGCGCTCATCGAAACAAAAGTAATTCCCGCCTATCGTCGCGCCGCAGAGTTCATGCGCGCGGAGTACGCGCCCGCGGCGCTGGATAAGGTAGGCGCGGCTGCGTTGCCGGACGGCGCGGCCTACTACCAAGCGCTCGTCAAATACTTCACGACGCGCGACGACGCGACGGCGGACCAGATCCACATGCTCGGCCTCAAGGAAGTCGGGCGCATCCGTAAGGAGATGGACGCGGTCATTAAGACCACGGGCTTCCAAGGCGACTTCAAGGCCTTCCAGCAATTTCTTCGCAGCGATCCCCAATTTTACGCCAAGACGCCGGAAGAATTGTTGATGCGCGCGGCGTGGCTTTCGAAATCGATCGACGGAAAGCTGCCCGCATACTTTGGCAAGCTGCCGCGCCAGCCTTATTCCGTGCAGCCGGTGCCGGCGGAAATTGCGCCGAACTATACGACAGGCCGCTATTCCGGCGCGCCGGCGGGTGCGAGCCGCGGCGGCGAATATTGGGTGAACACCTATGCGCTCGACAAGCGCCCGTTTTACGAATTGCCGGCGCTGACGCTGCATGAAGCCGTGCCCGGCCATCATCTGCAGGCCGCGCTCGCGCTGGAGGTCGAGAACGCGCCGATGTTCCGGACGCAATTCTATCCGCACGCCTTTGGCGAAGGTTGGGGGCTTTACTCCGAAAAACTCGGTGTCGAGATGGGCGTCTACAAGACGCCCTATGATGAGTTTGGGCGCCTCTCTTATGAAATGTGGCGCGCTTGCCGTCTTGTCATCGACACAGGGCTCCACGCGAAGGGCTGGACGCGTCAACAAGCGCTCGACTATCTAGCAGGAAACACGGCGCTATCGCTCAAGAACGTCGAGACGGAAGTCGACCGTTATATCGCCTGGCCCGGGCAGGCGCTCGCTTATAAAGTTGGGGAACTGACGATCTGGGAGCTGAGGCGCAAAGCTGAAAAAGCGCTCGGGCCGAAGTTCGACATTCGGGAATTCCATGACGCGGTGCTCGTGAAAGGCGGCTTGCCGCTTGAGATCCTGTCAGCAGAAATCGACGCCTATATCGCGCGCGAGAAGGCCAAGTGACGCCGATGCTTGAAACGCCGCGCCTGCGGCTCCGCGGGCGCAAGCTCTCGGACTTTGCAGCATGCGCAGCAATGCAGGCTGACGCGGAGGTGATGCGATATATCGCCGGCGCGCCCCTGTCAGAGGAAGAGGCATGGAGCAAGTTCGCGCGCATGGAGGGGTTCTGGGCGCTGACAGGCATTGGCTTCTGGCTTGTCGAGGAAAAAGCGAACGGCGCCCTCATCGGCGAAATCGGCCTTGCGGACTTCAAGCGCGCGATCGATCCGCCTCTGGGGCGCGATCCCGAATATGGCTGGATGTTCGCGAAGTCGGCGCAAGGAAAGGGCTTCGGCGGCGAAGCGCTCACCGCTGCCCTCGCATGGGGCGACCGGCGGTTTCACGGCGCGCAGTTCTGCTGCCTGATTGATGAGGAGAATACGGCGTCGGTCAGGCTCGCCGAACGGCACGGCTTCGCGCGTGAACGTGCCGTGACCTACAAAGGCAAGCCGGTCACCGTTTTCCGGCGTCCCGCGCCAACGGTTGGCTGAAGAGCGATCACATTTCACAAACGCCCTGTTGCAACGCCACGCCACGATCCGCCAAATAGCCCGGAGGGTGGGCGAGACAGATGAGCATTATTGCGGCGGAGATGATCTGGGTCGGCGTCGGGGCTTACCTCGCGGTTGGGCTCATGTTCGCGCTGGTCTTTGTCGTCGGGGGCGCAGGGCGGATCGACAGGGCGACAAAGGGCGCGGGCGCGTTGTTTCGCGTGCTCATCCTTCCAGGAGCAGCGCTGCTGTGGCCGCTCTTGCTTTTCATGTGGATCAGCGGCGCTGGCGCGAACCGGAGCGACGCTGCGTGAAACGCCTGCATCGAAGAGTTCATCTGTTGATTTGGCCGGTTCTCTTTGCAGTGACGGCTCTGGGACTTCTGGCAGCGATGCAAAACCTGCCCTCTGACGCGCGCGCCGACATCCCCGCCGCCGCCTTAACAGGCGAGCACCGTTAATGGGCGCGACGTACAAGGCGGTTCAGTGGAACGGCAACAAGATCGTCTACGATCTTTACGTGATCGCGGCGCTTACCGCGTTCATCGGTGTATTCATGGCAATCGGGCTGATGGCCCATGCAAGCGGCCACCAGGCGGATCCGGTTGTCCTTATCATCCGCGCCCTTGGCTCAGCAGCCTTCCTCATGCTGACGATCGTCTTGATGATCGGGCCGCTGTCGCGGCTCAATCGCCGGTTCCTGCCGATGCTCTACAACCGGCGTCATCTCGGCGTGTTGACCTTTCTGGTCGCCTCCGCGCATTTCGGGTTGTCGCTCTTCTGGTATCACGGCGGCGGGACACTAAACCCTTTCGTTTCGCTGCTCGTCTCAAACCCGCTCTATAGCTCGATACCCGGCTTTCCGTTCGAGGCGTTCGGCGTCGCCGCCTTCGTGTTTCTGTTGCTGCTCGCTGTGACAAGCCATGACTTCTGGCTCAACAATCTGTCGGCGCCGCTGTGGAAGGCGCTCCATATGCTGGTCTATCCAGCCTATGCGCTGCTCGTCCTGCATGTCGCCTTCGGCGCCTTGATGACGGAAAAATCGCCAGCCTATCCGGTGTTGATGGTTGTGGCGCTCGCTCTTGTCGCCGGTCTCCATATTCACGCCGGATTGCGCGAATGGCGGCGCGACAGCGGCATGAAAGGCCTGAAAGCGTCAGACGGCTGGATCGACGTCTGCGACCCCGCCGACATTCCGGACGGGCGCGCGGTGATCGCGCCGCTTCCTTCCGGTGACCGTGTTGCGGTTTTCCGCAAAGGCGCGCGACTACATGCGATTGAAAACGCCTGCCGGCATCAGAACGGCCCCTTGGGCGAGGGGTGCCTTAAAGATGGTCTCGTCACCTGCCCGTGGCACGGCTGGCAATACCGGCTGGAAGACGGCGTCTCGCCGCCGCCTTATGCCGAGCGGGTTGCAACCTATGACGTTAGCCAATCGAGCGCGGGGCGGATTTTGATCCGGGTAAAGAAAAACCCGCTTGGACAAGCCGGCGCGTTTGTCGATCTTGGTGCGTCGACATGACCCTCAACCGCGGCGTCATTCCGCCCCAACGCGGCGGCGATCTCTTTATCGGCTGGGCCCGCGCGCCCGCCGTTGACCGAAGGTTCCTGCTTGCCGCAATGCCGCTGACGCTTGCGGCGACGACGGGCCTCGGCTGGCTCGTCGCATCAGAACTGGACGATCCCGGCGCCGGGCGGTGGGAGCAAGGCGCGACTCATATTGTCGAGGGCGTGCTGGAGGCGAAGCCTTATCCGATGATCCGTGTCGCCGACGCCGCAGCGCCCTACGGCATGCGCAGCGTGCTGGTCGTTGCGCAAGGTAAATGCACGAGCGGGCTGAAACTCGCCGCTCTCGAAGGCCAGCGCGTGAAAGCGTCAGGCGTTCTTATCGAACGCAAGGAACGGCGCATGCTGGAAGTGCCGCTGAGCGTCAACCGCTGGCTCGAGCCGATCAGTCCCGCAGGAGCTGCGCCGGTCGCCGCGCCAGCAGTCAAAAGTCTCGGACGGGCGCGCCTCGCGGGCCAGATCATGGATTCGAAGTGCTTTTTCGGCGTGATGCGCCCAGGGCGGGGCAAAACGCACAAAGCCTGCGCAGCGCTGTGCATTCGCGGCGGCATCCCACCGTCATTCTGGGTGCGGGACCGGAAGGGACATGAAAGCGTGCTGTTGATGACAGACGCGCATGGCAGCCCGCTGGGAGAAGCGATCCTGCCGCTCGTCGCCGACCCGGTGGAGGCCGAAGGTGAAATCGTCCGTGTTGGCGACCTCCTGCAGTTCCGAGCGGACGCGGCGGAATATCAGCGCGTCTGACTAAGAGCGTAACAGACCTGAACAGTGTTGGTGAGTTAACGATCAGGCGCATTGCAGGCGTCAGTATCCAAACGATTGCCCATGCATGATCACTGAATTTCCCTGCCTGGGCGCCGGGTTAGGCGATCATTTCCATGAGAAAATCGCAAAAAATTGGAACTGGCGACTTAGGTGAGACAGTTTTTTGTCGAGCAGCTCTGCAAACATTCACGGCCGCTTTTGCTTCGCACTCTAAGACGCCCGAAACGAATTCTGGAATCGCTCACGCAGCGCCGCCTTCTGCACCTTGCCCATCGCGTTGCGCGGCAGTGTGTCCATCCACACGAATTTCCGCGGCTGCTTGAAGCGGGCAAGGACGCTGACCGCCTTTTTCAGGTCCGCATCAGATAGAGGCGGCGCATCAGCCGAGGCCTTCGCAGGGACGAGCACCGCAACGACGCCTTCGCCCATATCGGGATGGGGGACGCCGATGACGGCGCTCTCGGCGATTTCGGGGAGGGCGTCGAGGACCTCCTCGACCTCCTTTGGATAGACGTTATAGCCGCCGACGATGATGAGGTCCTTGGCGCGACCCGACAGCGTCAATCGTCCGTCTTCGGACAAAATGCCGATATCGCCAGTCGAGAACCACCCCGCCTCGCGGAAATCCTCTGCCGTCTTTTCGGGATTGCGCCAATAGCCCTTGAAGACGTTGGGTCCCCGCACTTCGATGACGCCCCCGTCGCTGACGCGAAGGTCGACGCCGGGAAGCGGGTAGCCGACTGTCCCGGCGATCCGTTCGCCGTCGAGCGGATTGGCCGCGATCATGCCCGCTTCCGACATGCCATAGCGTTCAAGAATGCGGTGGCCAGTGCGCGCTTCAAACGCGCGAAAGGTCTCCGGCGTCAGCGGGGCTGAGCCGGAAATGAAAAGGCGAACGTTCCGACAATCATCGGCGCCAAAGTCGGCATCGGCGAGGAGCCGCGTATAGAAAGTCGGCACCCCCATCATCACGCTGGCGCGCGGCAAGAGGCGGCGGACCTCGCCGGCGTCGAATTTCGGCAGAAATAAAACTTCGGCGCCATTCAACATCGCCGTATTGAGGGCCACGAAGAGTCCATGAATATGGAAAATCGGCAGCGCATGCAGCAGCACGTCGCGCGGGCTAAAGCCCCAAATCGCGCTTAGTGAAGTCACGTTCGAGGTGAGATTGACGTGTGAAATCATCGCGCCTTTCGGTAGCCCCGTAGTGCCTGAAGTATAAAGAATGACAGCAATGTCATCGCGATTGCACGCGACTGCGGCGCGCGGCGCGGCGGCGTTCGCCGCATCGATCAGGGAACCGCTCCCGTTTGTATCCAGCGTCAATAGGCACGGACCTTTGGGCGCAGTCGCGACGCGACCGGGGTCCGAGACGAGAACCGCAGGCGCAGCATCGGCGACGAAGTAGGAAAGCTCCTCATCCGTATACGCTGTGTTCAGCGGCAGATAGGCAAATCCCCCACGGAGCGAGGCAAGATAAAGCGCGACGTTTTCCGCGCTTTTCTCCACTTGAACCGCTACGCGGTCGCCGGGCCTTACGCCTGAGGCCGCAAGCGCGCCCGCGATCTTCCGCGCCAGCGCATCAATCTCGCCATAGGTCTGCGAGCGTCCATTCGGCATCGTAAGGAAGGGCCTGTCGCCCGCCGACGCAAAGCGCGGCGCAAGGAGGGCGTACAGGCCGTCGTCCGTCACGGGGCCGCCCCTTCGACCGAACGCGGCGCGAGGAAAGTCTCAGGGTCCAGCGCGTGCATTGCGTCGAATTCGCTAAGGTGCACGCCGCCTGAAAGCTCATCAAGAAAGTGCGAACGCTTCAGCTTGTCCATTACGGGGCCCTTCACCTCGGAAAGATGAAAGTGGACCCCGTGCTCTTTCAGGCGCCGGTTGACGGTTTCAAGCGCCTCAAGCGCGGTCGTATCGATCGAGTTGACCGCCGAACACATCAGCACCACGTTGCGCGCCGATGGCGTTTCGCGCGCTGCAGTCAGAATTCGCTCTTCGATGAAGCGAGCATTGGCGAAGAAAAAGTCACCGTCAATGCGGATCGAGACGACCGCCGGGCTGGTAATGACATTGTGGCGGCGGACATTGCGAAAATGCTGCGTATCCGGCACCTGACCGACGATGGCCGAATGCGGGCGGCTTGCGCGGTAAAGCAGAAACAGGATCGACAAGAGCACGCCGGCGACAACGCCGGCCTCGACTCCCAAGAGGAACACGCCGGCAAGCGTCGCCATCATCGCTGCGAAATCCCCGCGCGAATAGAGAAACGTGCGGCGCATGGCCCCGAAATCAACGAGCGCCAGTACGGCGACGATGATTGTCGCAGCGAGCGTCGCCTTTGGCAGGTCGTGAAGCAGCGGCGTCAGGAAGAGCGCGGCAAGCGTGATGCCGATCGCGGCGAAGCCGCCGGCCGCAGGCGTGCGCGCGCCAGCGTCGAAATTTACGACCGAACGCGCAAAGCCGCCTGTCACAGGAAACCCGCCCGATACGCCCGCCGCGACATTGGCGGCGCCAAGGCCGATTAGCTCTTGATCGAGATCAATCTTTTCGTTGCGCTTCGCAGCGAGGGTCTGCGCAACCGATACGGATTCTACATACCCGATAACAGCGATGAGAAGGGCGGGCGCAAGGAGCGCGCGCCAAAGATCGGCGTCAAACGCTGGTGCGGCGAAAGGCGGCAAACCTTGCGGCGTATCGCCAACGATGGCGACGCCCTTCGCATCAAGGCCAAGCGCTGCAACAGCGCCGATCGAAGCGAACACCGCGAGTAGCGGTGCGGCGCGCGCGAGCATCGCCGCGGGACGCTCCGCAAGCCCGGCGCTGAGGAGCAGCGGCTTCAACATGCTGCGGGCGAATACCAGAAATCCGATGACGCCCGCGCCGAGAAATAGCGTTGGCACATGCATCGCCGGTGCGTGCCTGCCAAGCGAAAAGCCGATTTCAACGAGCGTGTCGCCTTCGGCCTCAACGCCAAAGATGTGCTTTAACTGCCCTGCAGCGATCAGAATGCCCGACGCGGTGATGAACGCCGACATGATCGGATGACTTAGAAAATTTGCAAGGAACCCAAGCCGAAGCGCGCCCATGCCAATCAGGATGAGGCCGGTAAGGAAGGCAAGCGCAAGAGCGACGCTTGCGTAATCTGCGGAGCCGCGCGCCGCAAAGTCGCCGACCGTCGCCGCTGTCATGAGTGAGATCACGGCGACTGGCCCGACCGCAAGCGCCGTCGACGTTCCAAAGATCGCGTAAGCGACCAGCGGAAGCATTGAGGCGTAAAGTCCCGCCTCGGGCGGTAAGCCGGCAATCAGCGCATAGGCCAGCGATTGCGGTATCAGCATGATTGTCACAATCACGGCCGCGAGCGCATCATCCGCTAGCGCCGCCCGCGTGTAATGCGGCGCCCAGCGCAGGATCGGGATGACGCGTGGCAGCAAAGCGCTCACGCCGCTGGATTTCGGTTCGAGGGCCCGGCGAACCACTCGTGGCCCTGGAAAATCAAATTCCAGTAGACCCAAGGGAGGAGTCGCGCCTTCAGCAGCCACGCAAGTTCGCTGGGGCGCGTGCCGTCGTTTAGCCATTTTGGGAAGGTCGGAAGCAGCTTTCCACCGTAGCCGAATTCGGCGAGCACGACCTTTCCGCGCTCGACTGTCAATGGACAGGATCCGTACCCGTCATAAACGTAAGGAGGCGGCATCCCCGCCGTCGCGGCGAGTAGGTTCTCAGCCACGATCGGCGCCTGTTTTCGCGCGGCCGCCGCGGTCTTCGCGTTCGGCGTGTTGCAAGCGTCGCCGAGTGCGAAGATATTGGCGTATCTCTTGTGCCGGAGCGTTCCCGGATCGACATCGACCCAGCCGGCAGCGTCAGCAAGCGGACTTTGGCGCACGACGTCGGCCGCGATCTGCGGCGGCGAAACATGCAGGAAATCGAAGTCGCACACGATCTCAGTTTCAGCGCCGGCCGCGTCCTTCTCGCGGAAGACCGCCTTCCTCGCCGCGCCTTCGACAGCGACGAGGGTTGAGCTCAGATTGAGTTTCACGCCGTAGGATTTCACATAGTCCATCAACGCTGGGACATAATCGGCGACTCCGAAGAGCGACGGCGCCGCCGTGCAAAAAGACACCTCGATATCTTTCAAGACACCCGCACGACGCCACGCGTCGCATGAAAGATACATCACCTTTTGCGGTGCGCCTGCACATTTGAAGGGCGGCGGCGGCTGTGTGAAAATCGCCTTGCCGCGCTTGGTCTCCTGCACCAGTTTCCACGTCGTGGGCGAAAGGCCAGGCTGGTAATTCGAGGTTACACCGTTTCGCCCCAGCGTTTCCTCAAGTCCTCGAATGGCGGCGAAGTTGAGTTTGATGCCGGGAGCGGCCACAAGGAAATCGTATTCGACACGCGTTCCATCATCGAGAACGACGGCGTTCGCCTCCGGCTCAAAAGCTGTTGCAGCCTTACGGATCCAGGTAACGCCCTTTGGCATCACAGCCGCTTCCGGGCGCACTGTGTCGGCATACTTGAAAATGCCACCGCCGACCATCGTCCAGCCCGGCTGATAACAATGGTCCTCCTTTGGCTCGATGACGGCGATATCGAGTTTGCGCTTGCGTTTGAGGAGGCTTGCAGCCGCAGCAAGCCCCGCCGTCCCGCCACCAACGATGACTATCTGATGCTTCATGCGCCTTCTCCCGCCATTTTGTTTTTTTAAAAAGCATTTAAAGGCAACTTCAGATATCTCACGCCGTTTTTGTCAGGCGGCGGCAATTCGCCTGCCCGCATGTTGACCTGCACTGACGGCAGGATGAGTTTCGGCATCGACAAGGTCTTGTCGCGCGCTGTTCTCATTTTCACGAAGTCCGCTTCTGTGACGCCGCGTCCGACATGAACGTTCCAGTCGCGTTCGTCCTTGACGGTTGTCTCCCAGGCGAACTCCTCACGCCCAGGCGCCTTGTAATCGTGGCAGAGGAAAATTCGAGTGTCGCCCGGCAACGCGAAAAGTTTTTGAATTGAGCGATAAAGCGTTGCGGCGTCACCGCCGGGAAAATCGCAACGTGCGGTGCCGTAGTCTGGCATGAAGAGCGTATCGCCAACGAAGGCAGCGTCGCCGATCACATAGGTCAAGCATGCCGGTGTGTGACCGGGCGTGTGAAGGACGCGCGCTTCGATCGAGCCGACCTTGAACGACGCGCCATCGTCGAACAGCACGTCAAACTGGCTGCCGTCCCTGCGAAATTCCGGCTCTGCATTGAAGATTTCACCAAAGGTCTTTTGAACCGTCCTTATATTCGATCCAACGCCGATCTGGCCGCCAAGTGCGCGCTTCAAATAGGGCGCGGCGGAGAGATGGTCGGCATGCGCGTGTGTCTCAAGGATCCAGTCTACCGACAGGCCCTCGCTCTTGACATAGGCGATGACGGCGTCGGCGCTCGCGGTCGATGTTCGTCCGGAGGCATGGTCGAAATCAAGCACTGAGTCGATGATTGCCGCGCGCTTCTGCGCCGGATCGCTAACAACATGTGTCGCTGTGAAGGTCGGTTCGTCGAAAAAAGTGCGGACGGCGGGCCTGGCTGTCATGAGCGTCTCCTCTTCTTTTTCGGTTCAGGGGCGAACACCGCACATAACGCGTCAATGATGCGCGTCGCCCTCGCGTCGTTCAACCGGTAGAATACGGATTTTGATTCTCGCCGCGCGGTTACAAGACCTTCCCGGCGCAACCGCGCAAGATCGCGCGACAGCGTCGGCTGGGCGGCCCCGGTCGCCAATTCGAGCGCGCTGACTGACCTTTCGCCCTCGCTGAGCTCGCAAACGATGAGCAGGCGGAGAGGATGAGACAATGTTTTCAGAAGTCCCGCGACTTCGGCGGCGCGATCCTGAAGGTCGGCGAGGGCGGCGGCTCGAGTCATGTTTTTGTGTTTACACTTGTCAAAAATGATATTTGATATATATCTTGATCGCGAACAACTGCAAGAAGGGCCAGTTAATGAGCGCTGCGACGTTTTCGCTTTTGCCGTCGGCGATAGGCGGCGCGCTGATCGGCGTCGCCGCCGTTCTCTTCATGGCGCTTAACGGCCGCATCGCCGGCGTGTCCGGGATTGTCGCCGGCGTTCTCGCGCCCTTGCGCGGGGCGGAGCAGGGAGAGCTTTCGTGGCGACTTGCATTTGTGGCGGGGTTATTTCTCGCGCCTTTGGTTTATTCGCTCGCTGCTGGGGAGGCGATCGCGTTCGCCGCGCCGCATCCCCTGTGGGCGATGATCCTCGGCGGCCTTCTTGTCGGGTATGGCGCGCGGCTCGGGTCAGGGTGCACCAGCGGGCACGGCGTCTGCGGCATCGCGCGTCTGTCGAAGCGTTCGTTCGCCGCAACAGCGACCTTCATGTCGACGGCGATTGTGACCGTGTACGTTCTTCATCACGTTCTGGGAGTTTGACATGCGTGTTCTTACCGCGCTCGCTGTCGGGCTTCTCTTCGGACTTGGATTGACTATTTCCGGCATGATTGATCCGGCAAAGATCATCGCCTTTCTTGATGTGACGGGCGCCTGGAACCCAAGCCTCCTGGTCGTCATGGGGTCGGCGCTTCTGGTCTCTTTCGGCGGCTACAGAATCGCGCTCGCGCGCGAAAAGCCTTTCTTCGAACCCTCCTATCAGTTACCAACAAAAAGCGTGATCGACCGCCCGCTTCTTGCGGGCGCCGCGATCTTCGGGGCTGGCTGGGGGCTCGCTGGACTATGTCCAGGCCCGGCGATTTCGGCGGCGGCGCTGGGGCAGCCTGAAGTTTTTGCGTTTATCGCGGCAATGCTCGCTGGCATGGCGCTGAGCGACTTTAAGCCGGCTCCCCGCACCGCTTGAGGTCCAAACGGGGTCGCGACATAAGAAGCCGCGATCCAAGAGGCGGCAAGCGGCTTCATGTACGAGAACGGCGTCATCGAGAAACCGGCTGCGCGCGGCAATTTCGAGGCGCAGCTTGACCAGTCAATCCGCGCGGCCGCCGACTGGCTCAGCGCCCGGCAGAAGCCGGAGGGATATTGGGTCGGCCGACTCGAATCGAACGCCTGCATGGAGGCGCAGTGGCTTCTCGCGTTTTGGTTTCTCGGCCTTGAGAGCCATCACCTGCGTCCGCGCCTTGCCGTATCGCTTCTGAAGACGCAGCGTGCCGACGGCAGCTGGGAGATTTATCACGGGGCGCCGGCGGGCGACATCAATACGACGGTAGAGGCTTACGCGGCGCTTCGTTCCTGCGGCATTGCGGCGGACGATCCGCGGCTTGCCGCCGCACGCGACTGGATCCAGTCGAAAGGAGGACTACGGAATATCCGCGTCTTCACGCGCTATTGGCTTGCGCTGATTGGCGAATGGCCATGGGAAAAGACGCCGAATATTCCACCGGAAGTCATTCACTTTCCAAACGGGTTCATCTTCTCGATCTATAATTTCGCACAATGGGCCCGCGCGACACTGATGCCGATCGCGGTGCTTTCGGCGCGCAGGCCGTCGCGGCCCTTGCCGGCGGAGAACCGGCTCGATGATCTGTTCCCCGGCGGGCGCGACGCCTTTGACTATGATCTTCCGGGCAAACCCGGCGCCGATTTTTGGGACAAATTCTTCCGGGTGACCGATAAAGTGCTCCACCGCGCGCAAACGGCGGCAGGATCGCTCGGCGCGTCCTTTGGTCGGAACGGCTCGGTCAAGCGTGCGCTGGAATGGATCATTCAGCATCAGGATGCGGACGGTGTATGGGGCGGCATCCAGCCGCCCTGGATCTATTCGACGATGGCGCTCGTCAATGAAGGCTACGCGCTCGATCACCCGGTGATCGCCAAGGCGCTCGCGGCGCTCGACGATCCGCGCTGGCGCGTGGACGTGGGCGACGCCACGTGGATCCAGGCTTCGACCAGCCCTGTCTGGGACACGATTTTGACCCTTCTTGCTTTTGATGACTGTCATTTAAATGGCGACTATACGGCGGAAGTGTCGAAAGCGCTCGGCTGGGTGCTTGATCAGCAGGTCCTGCGGAAGGGGGACTGGAGCGTCAAGCTGCCCGATACGGCGCCCGGCGGCTGGGCCTTCGAATACAAGAACTATTTTTATCCGGATACAGATGATACAGCGGTTGCGTTGATCGCCTTGTCGCAGTTCCGCGGTGCTGTGTACCCCTCGGATGAGACGGGGGAGCGGGCCGGCGCCCGCATCGAAGCGGCGATCAGTCTTGGCGTCGACTGGCTCATCGCCATGCAGTGCCGGGGCGGCGGCTGGGGGGCGTTCGATAAGGATAACGACAAGAAGTTCCTGACGAAAATCCCGTTCTGTGATTTCGGTGAAGCGCTGGATCCGCCGTCAGTCGATGTCACAGCGCACATCGTCGAAGCCTTCGGGAAATTGGGGCTTGGCAAAGACCACCCTTCAATGGTGCGCGCGCTTGACTATTTGCAGCGCGAGCAGGAACCGGACGGGTCGTGGTTCGGTCGTTGGGGCGTCAATTATATTTATGGCACGGGCGCGGTTCTCCCGGCGCTGGCGGCGATCGGCGAAGACATGTCGGCCCCCTATGTTTGCCGCGCCTGCGACTGGCTTCTCTCGCGCCAGCAGGACAATGGCGGCTGGGGCGAAAGTTGCGCCTCCTATATGGATCCTTCGATGGCGGGGCGCGGCAAGGCGACCGCCTCGCAAACGGCGTGGGCGCTGATGGGTCTTATCGCGGTGAACCGCCCGGCCGATCGCGACGCGATCGAGAAAGGCCTCGCCTTCCTGATCGAGCGCCAGTCAAACGGCACATGGGAGGAGCCTGAGTATACCGGCACGGGCTTTCCCGGCTACGGCGTCGGCGCGTCGATCAAGCTCGGCGATCCGTTGCTCACCGAGCGATTGAAGCAAGGCTCCGAGCTAAGCCGCGCCTTCATGATCAACTACAATCTATACCGTCATTATTTTCCGCTGATGGCGATGGGGCGCTGGCGGGCGGTGATGAGCGGGCCGAATAACTCTGAGAATTAAGCGTTTCGTTGATCACTATGCGGCAAGTGACATCACGCGCACGTCCCGTCCATTGCGCTGATCCAATCAGCGATCAGCTTCACGCCTTCCTCATGCGTCACGGCGCGGCCAAGTTCGGGCATCATATGGCCAGGCTTCGTCGTTTCCATCCGGTAGACGAAGATCGACTTGTCGGGTTCGCCTGGAACGATGTCGAAGGGGCGTCCGCCAGATCCGCCGCCTGCTGCGATCGTTGCCTTGCACCATCCAAAGCGCGGTCCCATCGCAACATGCGGACGAAGATCAAGGCCCGAGGTGTCGGCGGGCCCGACATCGGAATGACAGTGCGAACAGTTCGCGTCGAGATAGGCGCGCGCGCGGGCGTCAATGCTCGCGGACTCGTCCGTCCATGACACATTGCGCGCATGTGCGCTGTCCTTCGGAACGCCGGAAAGCATGCCTGACGCCATCCACCAGTCGAGCTGGTTGAAGCCTTCGTTGAAAGAAGAACCCTTGTTGAGGTGCCGCGCTTTGGGGCCGATCGGGTTAATCGCGCGCGTCGTGTTATTGATCGCGTGACAGCCGGCGCATTGGGTCTGGTTGGGCACGAGATAAGCGAACGCCTCCTTGCGTCCGTCAGGGCGATGGAGCGTCATGGGCTTTACCGCGCCAATGCGGGCAAGGACCGCGTCGGTTTGCTCCTCATTCCAGACGTAAGGGATCGCAACCCAGCCTTCAGCTCGGCGCACGAGTAGGCGCGTTTCGATAAGGCGAAGGCCCTTCATGAGCATCGCGCCGTCAATAATGGCTGTTGGAGAGCCATAGGTCACGGCGCCCGTCCATTCCGCTGCCGGCTGGGGGTAATAGAAGGTCTTTGAGATGACGGTCCCCACCGGGAATTCAAAGACATTCTCGGCGTCGTAGATCGCGCTCTCGCCTTCAGGCAGCGTGACGGTGCGGAGCTTCAGCGCGTAGTCTGAGAACAGCGGCGTCGCAAGATCATAGGGCACCGCTCTCGCGCTGAGCGTCAAGAGGCCGTTCCCGACGCGCATAAGCCCCCAATCGGAAAGCTTCTCCGGATATCCTTGCGCGTGAAAGACAGGCGACGGCGCTGCCGCTTCGCGCGCGCAAGCGGCGAGCATGGCGATGACTGACAGTACAGTCAGGATACGGAGGAACAGCGTCAACCGGCGAGCCCGTTTAGTAGAGTGACCTCCGGCAGACGTGGCAGCGCGCACGAAAGCTCCGCCGTCGATAGCCGCGGCGCCTTGTTGGCGTTCGGCCCGTCGACATTGATGACTTCCGCATCCTCGTTATCGACGCAGATGCGAAGCTCGTCCGGCATTTTGCCATCGACCATCTTCTTCGGATCGAGATAACCGTCCCACATCACATCGGGCAGGGCCCCGTTGAGGCCAAACATCGCCACTCTCAACGCCTGAAATTGAAGACCATCCGGCTCCTTTCCGCCCCCGCCCATGCGATTGCCGGTGACATAGATCGCTTCCGGGTAAGGGTCGAATTCGGCCGACATGCCGTCTTTCGACAGGTCCGTCGAAAAGATCGAAGTGATGATGACGTTCGCCGTCTTGTTGCCGGCAATTTCGTTGTCAAAGATCTCAACCTGATCATTTGCGTTGATTACGACGCCCGATCCCGCGGGTATGTTCGCGACAGCAGTTCCCGGCACGCCGAAGTTTTTCGTGTTGTTGCCGTTGATCTGATTCCGGAAAATACGTGTGCGCGCCCCGGGTTGAGAAAGGTCTGGCATGTTAAAGACGAGAATCCCTCCGGTATTGTTGACCGCAATGTTGTCATAAACGTCCGCGTCGAAGGTATTTTCGATCTCGATGCCCGCCACGTTGTATTCGGCGCGGTTGTTACGCACGACGACGTTTCGAGACTGCCCGACATAAACGCCAGCGTCTGAGGAGGCGATGACGACATTGCCCTCAAGCAGCACGTTCTCCGACTGCACGGGATAAAGCCCGTAGGCCCCGTTTTCAGTTTTCGGTCCACCCGTCCATTCGACGCGAACCCGGCGGATAACGATGTTCTTGCCTTCATTGACCTTGAGGCCGTCACCCTTGGTGTCCTCGATCGCAAAGTCTTCTGCGGTGAAATCGTTCGCGGTCACGAGCAGCCCTTCCGCGCCCGCGACCTGGTTCTTGAAAGAAAGGATCGTCTTGTCGAGGCCCTTGCCGCGGATCGTCACGCTGTCGACGTTCAGCGACAGCGAGCGGTCGAACGAAAATTTCCCTTCTGGCAGATCGATGACGTCGCCAGGCTTGGCGTCGAGGAGCTGCTGCATGAGTTGCGCAGGAAAATCAGCGGCGGCCGCCGGTGCGCTGGCATCTGCAGCGGGGGCTGCTGCGTCTTTCTTGGCGCACCCTGACAAAGCGAGCGCTATTGCTAAGGCGCCAAGCGAAACGGCGCCGATGCCCTTCATCATTCGTTAGTCCTCCCGTTCCCCGCCGGCAGACCGCCAGCCACCCCCTATACTGCGCAATTCGGGGCAGGGGGTGAAGGGCCGGCCGCAGCCCGCGTCATTGGTTTACCGGGGCTTAAAGCCAATCCGGCATGTTTTGGGCTGGATGGGGAAGGCTCGAAGCAGACCGATGGAAAAGAGCGGCGCGGACTATTGGCGGAGCCTTGAGGTGTCGAGCGATTTCTTGATCGTTCGCCTGCACGTCATCTCCATGTCAATTCTGCTTCTCATGCTATCGACCGTTGTCCGTTATCCTGACCCGCAGGCGATGGCGGTCATCTGGTGGACGGTCGCTGGACTTCTGGCCTTTCACGGCGTGCGCTGGGCCCTCATTCGACACCCTGTCGCCGGCACGCTGTGGCACATCGCAATGGCTCTCGATTGTGGTGTCGTTGCGGTGATTGCCCTCAGCGCTAGTTATGCGGTTGCCGAAGACCCATTGCTGGCGATCAACTCCTCGAGCCATACTTGGCTCTACGGCGCGATCGCCATTCGGGCGATCGGGCTTCGTGCGCGCGACATTATTCTGACGGGCGCCTTCGCCATTGCGTCCTGGGGCGTGATTGTCTGGAAAACGCTTCTTGACCCGATTTTGCCCCTTGACCGCGTCGATTTGGCGAGGCTCGACGTGGCGCACGCTAGTGCGATTGATACGGTTACATCGCTTCTTGCTGTGACGGCGGCGCTTGCGTTCGCCGTTGCGCGCGCGAGAAAAACCGCGGTCGCCGCTACCGAAAAGGAAGAAGCCCTCGCCCGAGCTCGTGCAGCCGAGGCGGCCTCCATCGCGAAGTCCGAGTTCCTCGCCAATATGAGCCATGAGATTCGTACGCCGATGAACGGAGTCATCGGCATGGCGGATGTGCTGGCTTCGACCGAACTGACGAGAAAACAACGAGCCTGCGTCGATGTCATTCAGACTTCTGGCGGCGCGCTCCTGACGATCATGAACGACATTCTTGATTTCTCAAAAATCGAGGCTGGCCGGATCGCGCTTGAACGTGCGCCGTTTTCCGTGCGACACGCGGTGGAAGATGTGGCGGCGCTGTTCGCCACGCGCGCGGCCGAGCGCGGTGTGGAATTGACCGCGCGCATCACGCCTGGCGTGCCGGACTGCTGCCTGGGCGATGCCGGCCGGTTTCGTCAGATCATGACGAATCTTGTCGGCAACGCCGCCAAATTTACGCATAAGGGGTCGATCATTATCACCGTTGACTGCATCGGCGACAGCACGCTGAAGATCAGCGTCGCCGATACGGGCATCGGCATCCAGCCTGAGAAATTCGAGCGCATTTTCGAGAAATTCGAGCAGGCCGATAACTCGACCACGCGTCGCTACGGTGGAACGGGTCTTGGCCTCGCCATCTCGAAGCAATTAGTAGAACTGATGGGTGGCACGGTTGGTGTTTCCTCCGTTTTCGGACAAGGGTCGACATTCTGGTTCACGCTTGAACTTCCCGCTGTGGACGCTGGACTGACCGCGCCGCCGGCGGTGGCGCTACTCAAGGGGAAGCGCGCGCTTGTTGTTGATGATGTCGCCGTTAACATCGACATTATGAACGATTTCCTGTCGGCGTGGGGTGTTGCGACATTATCCGCGACGTCGGCCGCCGCCGCGCTTGATCTCCTTGCGTGCGAGACATTTGATTTTGCGATCTTCGACTTTCAAATGCCAGGCATGGACGGTCTTGCGCTCCTAAAGGGCGCTCGCAGCACGGCTACCGGGGCACAGCTTCCGGTGCTGATGCTAACCTCCATCGATGATCGCGAACCGATGAAGGCGTTTGCAGCGCTTGGCGCAATGACCGCGACGAAACCAATTCGGCGCGACGAGCTTTACGAGGCGTTGACACGGCTCGTTTCGGCAGCGCTCGCCGACGCGGCGACCGCGCCCGAGAAAAATCAAGACGCGACAATGCCCGTCGCGGGCGACAAACGAATTCGCCTGCTGCTGGTCGAAGACAACGACGTGAACCGTATGGTCGTCAAAATGATGCTGGCAGGCGAAAACATTGATATTTTTGAAGCAGTGAACGGAAAAGTGGCGCTTGACGCCTTGTTGCAGGACCATTTCGACATCGTGCTGATGGATGTGTCGATGCCGGTGATGGACGGCTTCGAAGCGACGCGCCTTATCCGCGCGGGTGAAGAAGCAAGGAGCGCGCGCCGGACTCCGATCATCGGCCTCACTGCGCATGCAATGGAGCGCGACGCCGACCAGTGCCGCGAGGCCGGGATGGATGACCATCTTGCCAAGCCCGTGCGCAAGGACGCACTCCTCGTGGCCATCACGCGCGGTCTTGGCCCCGCGCGACGAGAACGCGCGGCGTAACAGCCTTACGCCCTTGACGGCGGGGGCGCTGCATTCCAGCTTCCCTTCCGATGAGCGAGGGGCGGCATGCGGGTTACACGGAGAAAACTTCTGGAAAATAGCGGCGCCGCGGCGGCGTTGGCGGCGCTCGCCAGCGCTTGCGCAAGGCCTGACATTAAAGGCGCGAGCGATCTCGCCACCTTGGACGCGGTCGAGACCGCATCCGGCATCAGGTCCGGCGCCTTGAGCGCTGAGGAGGCGGTGGAAGCGGCGATTGTGCGCGCCGAAGCGCTCGAACCCTCGATCAATGCGATCGCATTCAAGAGTTTCGAGCGGGCGCGGGAACGGGCGGGCGCGGCGACCGGCCCCTGGGCAGGCGTGCCGACCTTCGTCAAGGATCTCGATGATGTCATTGGCGAGCCGTCGGGCTTCGGCAGCCGGGCTTTCCCCGGCTATAAGGGGAAAGAGCAATCGCCGCTCGTCAACGCTTATCTTGGCCTCGGCGTCGTCAGCCTTGGCAAGTCAACGACGCCGGAGTTCGGCCTGACCGCGACGACCGAACCCTTGAGCACCGGCAAGACACGAAATCCTTGGAACACGGACTATTCGACCGGCGGTTCGTCAGGCGGCGCGGCGGCGCTGGTGGCCGCGGGCGTCGTACCGGTCGCGCACGCGTCGGATGGCGGCGGCTCGATCCGCATCCCTGCGGCCTGCTGCGGAAATGTCGGCCTCAAGGTTTCGCGGACCCGTTTCCCGGTCGCGCGTCCCGATCCGGTTGGGCCGATTAATCTTTCCGTGCACGGCGTTCAATCGCGGACGGTGCGCGACACGGCAGCCGTGCTCGCGGCGATGGAGCAAGCGCCCGAGGTGAGCAAACTTCCTGTGACGGGACTTGTCACTAGCGCGTCGAGCCGTCGATTACGCATTGCTATGTTCACAACCGGGGGTGCGAGCCGCTCCGTCGATACCGAAGTCGTCAGTGCGGTGCGCGCGGCGGCGAAGCTCTGCGAGGACATGGGGCACGACATTGCAGAGGTAACTGTGCCGTTCGGCAGGGATGTCGAGGAGGCGTTCCTCATTTACTGGGCGGCGATGGCGGCGGCGATCGTCACGACCTGGGAAAGCGTCACCAAGTTAAAGCGCAATGGCCTTGCCTTTGAGCCTTTTACCTTGGGCCTTGTCGATCATTTTGAAGCGCGACGCGACAAGCTTCCGGCGGCGATCGAGCGATTGAAAGCGGTGTCACGCGAGTATGAAGCGATGTTCGGGAGCGCAGATGTCTTGTTGTCGCCAGTGCTCGCGGCGCCCCCGGTGAAGATCGGCTGGCTCGATAGCCGCTTAGACTTCCCTGAAGCTTTAGAACGCGTGTCGGCTTACGCGCAGTTCACAGGGCTCAACAATATCGCTGGCGCTCCGGCGATTTCATTGCCTTTGGCGACGGCGCAAAATGGTCTCCCTATTGGCGTCATGTTCGGCGCTAAAGCAGGCGACGAGCGAACACTGCTGGAGCTCAGCTACGAAATCGAGCAGGCGGCGCCGTGGTCCGGCAGAAGGCCGCCAAAATTCGGCGGCGCAGCCTAACTCGTCGCGCGTTCGACCAAGCCGCGAAAAAACATTGCACCATCGACGCCGCCAAGAAGCGGCGAGATGACGCGCTCCGGGTGCGGCATCAGGCCGAGGACATTGCCGGCGTCGCTGACGACCCCGGCAATATCGCGCGCTGACCCGTTTGGATTGTCGACATACCGGAACGCGACGCGGCCTTCGCCCTCTAATTTATCGAGAGTTTCGCTATCGGCAAAGTAATTGCCATCGTGATGGGCCACCGGAAAGTCGATGGTCTGCCCCTTGTCGAAGACGCCCGTAAAGACTGTATGATTATTGTCGACCCGCAGCGTCACGGTGCGGCAAACGAAATTGAGCCCGGCATTGCGAAGCAGCGCGCCCGGCAACAGGCCAGCCTCGGTCAGAATCTGGAAGCCGTTGCAGATGCCGATGACCGGCGTTCCCGCTTTTGCCTTTTCGACAAGGGCCCGCATGATCGGCGCGCGCGCCGCCATGGCGCCCGACCGCAGGTAGTCGCCGTAAGAGAACCCCCCTGGGAGGACGACAAGGTCCGTATCAGGAAGATCACTGTCGCCATGCCACACCATCGCGGGCTTTCGGCCGGTCGCCTGTTCGAGCGCAACGGCCGCGTCGCGATCGCAGTTCGAGGCGGGGAAGACGATGACGGTGGATTTCATGACTTACGATACGATCTCGATCGCGTAGTTCTCCATCACCGGATTGGCGAGGAGCTTTTTGCACATTTCTTCGATTTTGGCGCGGGCGGCGGCCTCGGTTGTTTCCTCGACCCCGAATTCGATGATTTTGCCCTGACGCACGTTGCTTGCGCCCTCGAAGCCGAGCCCGGCGAGCGCGCCTTCGATCGCTTTGCCTTGTGGATCGAGAACACCTGATTTGAGGGTGACTGTAACTTTGGCTTTCATGAAGGCCTCGCCGATAAATTGCGCTGGCCTTACGCCGCCGGAAGGCGGGGCGCAACACTTCAAAGGACGCCAATTGCGGGGCGGATCGGGCCGGTCTAGCCTCCGCGTCGCTTTCCCGAAGGGGATTGATCCAACAGGAGTATTTCAGAGGCGAAAGTCGCTGTGAGCTTGCCCCGCACTTGCGGCCTGTGTCGCGCCGTTTGTTATTACGAGAGCCTTTGCGTCTGAGACGGCGGCTGTCTTCACGCTCTTGCCGGGGTTTGCGCCGTTCGGCGTTCCGTTCGAATTTTTCTTGTTCGCTTCGACGCTGATCGGCATCGCGCTCTTCCATCACCCTATGTTCACGGTCGGTTTTACCGTGCTCGGGTCGATCATCGCCGCAACGAACGCCGGCGGGTCCGGCTCCGTCGTTGGCGACACGACGACGATGTTGTTGATCGACCGGATCAATTCGCTTGTAGTTTTCCACGTTTAGGTCGCGGCGGCCGCCCGGTTCTTCGCCCCGCGTTTCATCCTTGATTGGCGCCCGCATGATCCGCACAGGTAGGACGGCGCCGCGACGTCTTCTCATGCCAAGGCGGAAATCGATATGAGCGCGCCGTCTCTCCAATAGGCAGTGCGCCGCCGCCCAAGGATTGCGCTGTCCCGCTCACGCGGCTAGCGTCCGCCTGCCCGTTCGGGCGTGTGGGCGTATTCATCAATAGCGAGGAACGGATGCACCGGTTGCTGATTGGCGCCATTGCCGCAACGCCATTTGTTTTATTGTCAGCCCCGGCCCTCGCGGCTGCCGAAGTCGGCGCCGCTGTTGCCGGGCCTGCATTGTTCGGAGTCCCGGTCGACTTTTTCCTGTTCGGCGCGACCCTGCTTTCCGTCGCGCTCTTTCATCATCGCACCTTTACCGTCGCAATGACGGGTCTTGCGATAATCATCGTTTACAAATTCATCTTCACGGGCTTCCCGCCAGGACCGGGGGTTCAGGGCTTTCTGGCGCACATGTGGCATGAGCGGATCATCCTGATGAACCTTCTGCTCCTGCTTCTGGGCTTTGCGGTTCTCTCACGGCATTTCGAAGACAGCGGCGCACCGGAGGTGATGCCCCGCTTCTTGCCTGACAGCTGGCTCGGGCCGCTGACATTGCTCGGCATCGTTTTCGTTTTTTCAGGCTTTCTTGACAACATCGCGGCGGCGTTGATCGGCGGCGTTATTGCCAAGTACGTCTTTAAGCAAGTTCACATTGGATATCTTGCCGCTATGGTCGCGGCGTCGAATGCCGGCGGGGCCGGCTCGGTCGTCGGCGACACGACGACGACGATGATGTGGATTGATGGCGTTTCACCGCTCGATGTCGTCCATGCGTATATTGCGGCGGTTGTCGCCTTCGCGGTCTTTTCCATCCCGCTTTCGCTGAAGCAGCAAGCCTATTCGCCAATTCAGAAGCACGAAGAAGGCCATCATAAAGTCGATTGGGGCCGTATTGGCGTCGTCGCGCTCATCCTTGTTTCCGCCATCGGCGCGAACGCCGGCGCCAATATCTTTGCGCCACGACTGCTCGACATTATCCCGGTGATCGGACTGGCGGTGTGGGTCGCGATTATTGCGGGCGCGCTTATCCGCAAACCCAATTTGAAAGTCGCAACGGACAGCCTGAAGGGTTCGCTGTTCCTGTTGGCGCTGGTCACCTGCGCCTCGCTAATGCCGGTCGCCGCGCTGCCGCCGGCAAGCTGGCAAACAACATTCGGTCTCGGCTTCATCTCGTCCGTGTTCGACAATATTCCGTTGACGGCGCTCGCCCTGAAACAGGGGGGGTTCGATTGGGGCATCCTTGCCTTTGCGGTCGGCTTCGGCGGATCGATGGTGTGGTTCGGGTCGAGCGCCGGCGTCGCCGTGTCAAACCTCTATCCAGAGGCAAAGTCCGTGTTCAAATGGATCGCCAGCGCGTGGTGGGTCCCGATCGGCTACGTCGTGGGATTTTTTGCCTTGTTCCTGCTGTTGGGGTGGCACCCGCACGCGCCGCATAAAGCGGGAACGTCGTCGGCGATTGAGGACAGCAGCGGGCACTAGGACAAGAAAGCGGCGCCGGGGGTCGTTACGGCGTCGAGAACAGGAGGGGCTATGTGGAGATCTATCGTTTGTGCGTTGACCGCATTCTCTACGATGGCAAAGGCCGCCGCGGCTGACACCGTGCCGTCTGACGTTGCTGCGGAGGCGCGCGCGATGCTCGAAACGCTCATCGCGTTTCCAACGGTTGCAGGGCGCGGCGCGGTCCCGAAGATGGCGGGCTATCTCGCGGGCGAGCTGATCGAAGCAGGCTTTGACGCGGGTGACATCGAAATCATGACGGTTGGCGACAGCGCCGCCCTCGTGGCCCGTTATCGCGGCGCTCCCGACTCGGCAAAGAAGCCTGTCCTGTTTCTCGCGCATATGGACGTCGTCGAGGCGCGCCGAGAGGACTGGGATCACGACCCCTTTGCGCTGACGGAAAAGGACGGCGTGTTCTACGGGCGCGGGGTCGTCGACAACAAATATGGCGTCTTGACGTTGACGCAGACCTTCATGCGGCTGAAGCGGGATGGCTTCGTTCCCGATCGCGATCTCATTCTTGCTTTTTCAGGCGATGAGGAAACCGGCATGCTGACAACGCGCGCGCTCGCCAGCCGGCTGAAAGAGGCCGCTTTTGCGGTGAACTCGGATGCGGGCGGCGGCTACCGGCCGGCTGACGGATCGCCCGGCGCCTATGGGCTGCAGGCCGCAGAAAAGACCTATGCGACATTTGAAGTGACGGCGCGCAATGATGGCGGGCATTCTTCCCAGCCGCGCGCCG
This sequence comes from Parvularculaceae bacterium, assembly GCA_034522715.1. GTDB lineage: Bacteria > Pseudomonadota > Alphaproteobacteria > Caulobacterales > Parvularculaceae > Amphiplicatus. The sequence continues at coordinate 308,496 of JAXHLA010000001.1, forward strand.
ATAACGCCATTTATGACCTCGCCACGGCGTTGAAGCGTGTTGAAGCCCACAAATTTCCGCCTCGCTGGAACGCTGTTTCGCTTGAGGCCTTCAAGGCGATTGCGCCATCGCTCGCGCCTGACCTGCGTGACGCGGTCGAACGGTTCGTCGAGAAGCCAGGCGATGCGCGCGCGCTGAAAGCGATGTCGAAAGATGCAGGGCTCGACCGGGACCTGCGCACGACCTGCGTCGCAACGATGCTGCGCGCTGGTCACGCCGAGAATGCGCTGCCGCAATCGGCGACGGCGACCGTCAATTGCCGCATCTTTCCAGGCGATAAAGTCGAGGACGTCAAGGCGACGCTGATGAGCGTGATGGCGAACGGGAACCTCGAAATCGCAACGCTCGGCGAACCGCTGGAAAGCCCGGTATCAGCGGTTCCGCCGGAAGTGACCGCCGCAATCGCTGAAGTCATCAAGGTGCGCGCGCCGGGTGCTGCAATCTCGCCTTATCTTGAAGCCGGCGGCACTGACGGCCTTCACTTTCGGCGCGCAGGCGTGCCGACCGTCGGGGCTGGGCCGATTTTCTCGCTTGAGGGCGACGAGTATAATTATCACGGCAAAAACGAACGCCTGCCGGCAGCGCGCTTCTACGAGGGGCTCGACCACTTTATGATCTTCATCAAGGCGCTCGCGGGCGGCGGCCCGCTTCAACAGGAATAGGTCAGCATCACGCGCAGGTCCGCCTTGGGCGCTGCACGAGACAACCCGAAGAGCCACCCGCCCTCGACACTTAGATTGTCGGTGATCCGGGAGCGCGCGAACACACCGAGTTGATGGCGCTGTTCCGCGAAATCGCCGAAGCGCGCCGTGCTGTTCCAGTTGTCGAAGAGTTGCGCCCCGATTCGGGTGCGGCGCGTTGCGCTGTAGGAAAGCTCGGCGCGAGACTCGAGTAGAAAGCCGTCAATAGCCTTGTTGCCGATTTCGCGCCCGACAAACACATCGCCGCGGACCTGCCAACGTTCGTTCAGGTCTACGGTGTTCAAGATGACAATTCGGGCGCGCCCCGGACGATCGTCGATCGGGACAAATCCGTCGAAGCGAACGGCGCTGTCCCAGCCGCCATGACCTTCGCTTTCAACAAATTGGTATTGAATATGACCAATGACGTTTTGTGTTCTGAGAACGCCGTCCTCCCCTTCGCCCTGAACGATGATCAAGCGAAGCCGGGTGCTATCACTCAGCGATTGCTGGTAATGTAAGCGTTGCCCGAAGCGTCCTGATCGTCCTGATTCTGGCAGAGAGAAGCCCGCGCGATAGTCAAAAAGACGCTCGCCGGCGGGGATATCGGCGCCCGGAACCGTTGACAGGGATTGCGCGGATGCATTTCCGCAAAAAATGCCGGCGGAAAGACACAAGGCGACGGTGAAGGGTCTCGCCGCTGTCGCCATCTCGCGCTCGCCGGACTTACTTCCCGTTATCGCTTACGAGCACAGGTCCCGTCGCGCCGTTGGCGCCGTTATCCTTGAGGATGCCGAGGCGCTTGGCGACTTCGCGATAGGCTTCGGTGACGCCGCCGAGGTCCTTGCGGAAGCGGTCCTTGTCCATGATCGCGCCGGTCTCGATGTCCCACAGCCGGCAGCTGTCAGGGCTGATTTCATCAGCGAGGATAAGGCGCACCATGTCGCCTTCATATTGGCGGCCGAACTCAATTTTGAAATCGACGAGTTTGATGCCGACGCCGGCGAAAAGCCCTGCGAGAAAGTCGTTCACGCGCAAAGCAAGCGCCATCATGTCGTCGATCTCTTGCGGCGTCGCCCAGTTGAACGCGGTGATATGCTCTTCTGACACGATCGGATCGCCGAGCGCGTCGTTCTTGTAATAAAACTCGACCACAGACCGCGGCAGCTGCGAGCCTTCTTCAAGACCGAGACGCTTCACGAGGGAGCCCGCAGCGACGTTCCGGACAACCACTTCGAGCGGGATGATTTCGACATGGCGGATAAGCTGTTCGCGCATGTTGAGGCGGCGGATAAAATGCGTCGGTACGCCGATGCGCTCGAGGCCCTGCATCACGAATTCAGAGATGCGGTTGTTGAGGACGCCTTTCCCTTCCAGGACCGCGCGTTTCTGGTTATTGAAGGCGGTGGCGTCGTCCTTGAAATACTGGATCAAGGTGCCGGGCTCTGGCCCTTCAAACAGGATCTTGGCCTTGCCTTCGTAGACCTGCTTGCGGCGCGCCATTTTCAGTGATCCTTCCCGGCGGGTGTCGATCGGGGCCGACCTTGCCGGCCGATCGGAGGCGGGCGCTATACGCGCTTCCCTCCCGTGCGAAAACCCCTACATCCTTCCAGCGGGCGGCGTCTATCGCCGCAGCGCAGCAAATCGCCTGATCCGCATTGCTCCCATCGGGGGCGGCGGGTAAAACAACGCCCACGAGCGGCGTAAAAAACGTAAGGAAATCAAAGGCCATGGCTAATTTTGACGAGCGTAAAGATAGCTTCGAAAAGAAATTCGCCCATGACGAAACCTTGAAGTTCAAGGCGGGCGCGCGCCGAAACAAGCTCCTTGGACAATGGGCTGCCGGCCAGGCACCCGAGATAAGAGGGAGGAGAGAGGGGCACAGGAGGGGCGGCAAGATCAAGGCCGACCTCGACGCTGCCGGGGTCAGCCAGACCGATCACCAGATCCGTCGGCACATGGACGAGTTCATGGCCGAGGCGATCCGCCAGCTGCAAGAGCAGGGCTGAGCGCTGCGCCGCTTTCTTTTGCCAGTGACGTTGACCGCAAGCCGACCCCGCGCGCGTTCGAGAAGCGCGCAGCGAGCGGCGGTCGTTCCGCAAGAGCACCCTGACGAAGGCGCGGATCGCCTGCGCACCGCCTCTGCGCTCCTCGGGTGTCAAGCCAGGACGCGTCCCGCCCATCACGCTCGCGACCGAATCGTCGTGGCGTGCATGACGAACCGCATGCGTAAAGCCGTACGTCTTGCCTTCGCCATAGGCGACCAGAAATCCGGCCGAGGCGCCTCGCGATCCGTCCCCCCGCTGCGCCGACGGCGTAGCCGTTCTGGCGCACAGAAGGCTGATGCCTTCGGCATATCCCGCGTCAAAGGCAGCATAGTTCGGCGCGATGCCGAGAGCGGCGCAATCGCGGGCGCTGCCGGCGCTCCGGACTCGCGACCCGGCCGAATGCCTTTTGCGCCATCATCGCGTCGCATTGGCGCTCATCGTGCTCTACGCTCATCCGATCGCCGAAGGGCGAGTCGAAAATGCAGATCAGGATCGCGCCAAAGCGGGAAGGATGAATTCAGACATGGGCCGCGTTGCAGGAAAAAAAGCCTTCATCACCGGCGGGGCGCAAGGGCTCGGCGCTTGCTTTGCGCGCATGCTGGCGGCGGAGGGCGCGAAGGTTTTCGTCACTGACGTCAACTCGGCGGGCGCGGAAAAGACCGCCGCCGAAATCGACCGGACATATCCCGGCGCGGCGTCGTTCTGCCATCACGACGTCACGAGGCGCGACGATTGGGAGAACGCCCTCGAAATGGCGGCGCGCTTCATGGGCGGGATCAGCGTCCTCATCAACAATGCCGGCATCGGCGGCTGGGGCAATATCGAAAGCGAGTCGATCGAAAGCTGGCGCCGCACGATGGCGATCGATGTCGATTCGATTTTCATCGGCACACAGGCCGCAATGCCTTACCTGAAGGAGTCGCAGCCGGCCTCCATCATCAACATTTCTTCGGTCGCCGGCATGATCGCGCATGGCGACATGATCTCTTACAACACCGCAAAAGCGGGCGTCTGGATGCTGTCGAAGTCGATCGCCTTGCACTGCGCGCGCGCCGGTTACGACATCCGCTCCAATTCCGTACACCCCGTTTTTACGCGAACGCCGATCATCGATCCGCTTGTCGCCCTTGGCGGCGGCGGCAAGTCGGGCGAGGCCAAGCTGACGCGGCAGATCCCGCTTGCCCGCCTCGGCGAGCCCGAAGATGTCGGCTACGCGGTCTTATATCTGGCGTCGGACGAGTCGCGTTTTGTCACGGCGTCAGAGTTCAAGATCGACGGCGGCATCACCGCGCAATAGCAATCAGCCCTGCGGGCCGCGGCCGATCAATAAAAGAAAGAGCAGCATCAAGACGATGGTGACGCCCTGCGCGATGACGCGCAGGCGCATCAGCTTGTTCGAGTTTTCCTTGGCGAAGGTTCCGCCCTTGGCGAGCGAGTAAATCCCCACGCCGAGAACGACGAGCGTCGCGGCGAGGCCGAGCGGAATGAGGAAGAAGACTAGCTTGTCCACGGGAGACGCTCCTACACTGAACTCCTCATACGCCCGCAGAAGGCACGAAGGCCAGCGCGCCGGCGCGACTAATCGTTCCAGCCGTTCAGGATCTTTGCGTGCCAGGCGGGCAGGCGCGGCTCCGGCTCGACCGGGGTTCCCGCCGCTAGGACGACTTCGGGGTCGTCGGGAATCGAGGACAGCGCCATTGAGTTGATGGAGGCGAGATAGCCGCGCAGGTCCGCATCGGCCGGCGCCTCGACGCCGAGGCCGCCTTCTTCCGGCTTGGCCTCGGCTGGCGATTTCAGCTCGGCCGCCGAGAAATCCATGCGGACGTCATAGGTGCGCTCGGCCTGATAGCGCAGCCAACGCTGCGCCTCGTACCACTCAGTCTTGTCATCATCATCCGTACACGTCTGAAGTTCGAGGCCGCTCGCGCCCCAGCGCCGTTCGGCGCAGTGGAAGGGATCGAAAGAAAGATCCCAGAGACGATCCTGCAAATGCCCGAGATTGAGCCGTATGCGGCTGTCGTCGGAGCGCCAATAGGTGAACGTGCAGGCTTCCTTCTCTTCCTGATAGGCGTTCCAGAGATCGCCCGCGAGGTCGGCGCCGTCATAGTGGACCGACTTGGTGTCGCCCGCCGCCAGCAGATCGTAGAACTCTTTCATCGTGCGCTTCAAGTCGATGAACGAGACTTTCAGGCGCGCATCGCGCGACGGCGTCGAATAGCCCTCCCACGGTCCGTAAGTGCCGTAGATGTTCGGCGGCAGGCGCTCGGGATGCTTTTGCTTGGGGAAGCCCGCCGAGACAGCGCGTTCGACCGCGACTTTCCGGTCCCGCGCAGCGCCGCAGATCGTCTGCATGGCGCCGCGAAGCTCCGTCACCGGATTATAACGGAAGCCCGGCGCGGCGAGCTTCCGGCGCACGAAGTCGTAATAATCGACCGTTCGGTCGCCAGCGACGAAATCGCCATAGCGCCAGTCGCCGTCAGGGCTCGGCCGGTTGCCGAGAAACTGTTCCATCGAGTAGGTCGGGATTTCCCCGTTCTTCGCCGCGCGGATGCGGCCGCCGGCGTAGCTGCCGTCCGCCCGCTTGGTGGCGCCGACGAGCCTGATCGGGCGCCAGCCTTTGAGGCCCGCGCCGAGATCAGGCTTCGAGCGCAGGAAGTTCGGCCCATAGGTCGTGCGCGTCACCGACCGGTCGGGATGCGAGGCGATCACGAGCACGCGTCCGTCGTCGAGAATGTCATAGACGATCCCGACATGGCCGTAGATGTCATAGGCAAGAACGCCGGGCTTCACCGCCTCACGGTTGACGGCGACGGGATAAAAGTCGTCGTGCTTCTCGCCGTCGCCATTGTCGGGGTGCGTGCGGAACATCGCCGTCGACACTTCGCCGCCGATCCGCGCGATCCATGCGCCCGCCGATATGGGCCGTTCGCCGACCGCGTCCCGGCGCCCCGAAACGAGATTGCCGTTCGTCGAATAGCGCAGGTCCTCGGGCGCGCCGTCATAGGTGCGCATCGCGTTCTGATAGGAAAAAGGAAGCCCGTTCTTCCATGCGTAATAGGCGCGCAGCACATAGGCCATGTCCGCGCAGTCGCCGGTGAACTCCGGATCGTTCGGGCTGAAATAGGGATTGCCGGAAATCGCAAGGCAGGATTCGAGCGTCGTGCAGGTCGCGCGGCCGATGATCTGGACGAACTTCGCGTAGCCGTTCTCGTCAGCCTCCGACCACTCGGTCTTGACGATGCGCCAGGCGTCGCCGCCATTGACCGGCGGCGGAAGTTCGGCTCGCGCCGCGGACGACACGATGAGCGCCGCCACACTGACGGTCGCGGCGGCGGCCTGACGCAATCCCCAACGAACCATAGGCGCGACGTTAACCGGGGGTTAAGCGACTCGCTAGGGGGAGGATTGCGGATCGCGCCCGGCCCGTGGCGCCGGCGCCGCGATCGGGCGGGATCGGCTAGTGCCGCTCGCCTCTTTGGCGCAGGGGCAGCGCCTGCTCTCGAGAGACGCGACCATAAACTAGTCCTTTTTTCCGCGCGGGGCCGGGCATTGATCGGCCTTCCTTGCGGTCTCCAGCCGCAACCTCCGTAACCTGCGGAGGAAATTGTAGGGAGAATTCAGGGCGCTCCTTCCTCCTTTGCGTCACGTCGGCGCCCGCATCCTTCGTGACGCGGCCTGAAGAAGGCCGCTCCTCAGCCCCCCGGGGCGGGAGCCGCGCCCCGCCCCCCGCCCCCCCCGCCCCCCCGGGGCCCACCGGAGCCCCCCCGGCCGGCCCGTCCCCCCGCCGGAGCCCCCCCCCCCCCGCAAGCCGCCGCGCCGCCCCCCGGCCCCGCCCCCACCCGAACCCCCCCCCCCCCCCACCCCCACCCCCCCCACCCCCCCCCCCCCCACCCCGATGAAGGAACTCTCTTGGTCTTCATCCCCGGGCCCGCGCGGCCGGCGGGCCGCCCCCCCCGCCCCCCCCCCGCCGCCCCCCCCCCCCCGCCCCGGCCCCCGCCGCCCCCGCCCGCCCCCGCGGCCCGCGGGGGAGGCCCCGACGCTCGGTGGCGGATCCCGGCCGCCCCCCCCCCCCCCCCGCCCCCGCCCCGCGCGCGCCCGGGTGCCCGCCGCGCGCGCGCGCCCCGCCCGCGCCGGCGACGCCGGGCGCGCGCGCGCTGGCCCCGCGGCCCCGCGCCCCCCCGGGTCCGGCGGCCGGGGACGCGGCCCGCACGACCCCACCCCCCCCCCCCCCCCGCCCGCCCCCGACCGCGCCCCCCCCCCCCCCACCCCCCCACCCTCCCCCCCCCCCCCCCCCCCCCCCCCCCCCCCCCCGCGCCACCGCGCCCCCCTCCCCCCCCCCCGGCTCCCGACCCCACCCCCCCCCCCCCCCCCCCCCCCCCGCGCGACCCCCCCCCCCCCCCCCCGCCCCCCCCCCCCCCCCCCCCCCCCCCCCCACCCCCCCCCGCCGCCCCCCCCACCCCCCCCCCCACGCCCGCGCACACCCGCGCCGCCCCCCCCCCCCCCCCCCTCCCCCCCCCCCCACACCCCCCCCCCCCCCCCCCCCCCCAACACCCCCCCCCACCCCACCCCCCCCCCCCCCCCCCCCCCCCTGAGGAGCGCGCCCCTTCGGCCGCGCGTCACGAAGGATGAGGGACAAGCGTCCCCGCTCCCGTCAGGCAGCCTTTCGGCCCCGGGGGGTGCTTCTTCCCGCGCCGCCAGAGGACATTCCCCACCGGACAATGCGGCCAACCAGACTTTTCAAACCCAGAAACGAAAATAGCGCCGGCGGCGGGGGCCGCAGCGGCGCTTCAACGCCTGCGATACTGGGGCTGAACGCTATCCCATGAGTCAAACAATCAATAACGGGAATCGACTATGGTTAATTCGTGCAGGGATTGAATCAAGCTTCGATCCGTCAACGCGAATCAGCTCGCCATCTTGATGCGCTTGAAGGCCGCCATTGCGCGCGACGGGAAATAGAAGCTGCGCGCCTTTCGAAAAAAAAGAAGCTTAGGCCCGCTCGTCGAGCACGACGGCGTTGCTGCGGGGGCCGGCATTCCGGCCCACTTCCTCGGCGATGGCGCGCACCAATCCTTCGCCGGCCTTTGTGGCGCTATCGAGAAGGGAGCGTTGACGCAGGGCGCAGCCCTCGAAGGTTTTCGTCAGCTCACGGAGCTTCTCGACCAATGGCGCGCTGGCGCCAGCGACGCTGGTGCGGTCAGCGGCGATCTCGCGGATCGATTGTGCGTAGGCAGCGGCGAGGCGCGCCTTGTCCGCGGCGAGCGGGGCGAGGTCGCGCGGGCGGCGCGTCGCCAGGATGTCGTTTTCGCGCGTGACGAGGGCGCTTAGCTCTTCGGTGATGTCGATGAGCGCGCGCACGCGTTCTTCAGCGGTCTCAGTCGTCATGATTGTGTCTCCGAAGGGGCAGCCCCGGCGCGGGCCTGAATGTCGATCAGGGCGGCCTTCACATGGTCCGCCAGTCCAAAGCCGCCGCGTTCGGCAAAGGCTTTCGCGTAGTTTTCCTGAAGCAGGGATTTGAAAAATCCCTCGCTCTCGCCGCCGCCCGCAATCGCGGGCGTTTCGACAGACGCGAACAGCGGCTCCAGCATTTGCGCAATGAAAACGGCTTCGAATTCCCGCGCGGCGGCGTCGAGGCGGGAGGAAGCTAGCGCGGATCGGGCCTTGATCGATTGATCGGCCTCCGGATGCGCGGAGCCGGTCGCGATGCCCGCTTGCTGAACGCCAAGCTCCATCACATCACCTCGATGTCGGCTTGCAGGGCGCCGGCCGCCTTGATCGCCTGCAGGATTGAGATCAGGTCGCGCGGCGAAACGCCAAGCGCATTGAGCCCGTCAACGAGATCGCGCAGGCGGACATTCGCTTCGACGATGCGCAGATCGCCCGGCTCATCGTCTGCGCCGACGCTGGTGCGCGGCACGACAACGGTTTCTCCGCCGCGCGAGAAGGGCGCCGGCTGGCTGACGAGCGGCGTCTCGCCAACGGAAATCGTCAGGTTTCCTTGCGCGATCGCGACGCTGGAAACGCGCACGTCGTCGCCGATGACAACGACGCCCGAGACTTCATCAATGACGACGCGCGCGCGCGTGTCGGCATCTACAGCGATGCCTTCAATTTGCGCCAGAAGGCTGATCATGTCGCCGCTGAAGCCTTCTGGTCTTGCGACTGTCACCGTGCCCGGATCGGCGACGCTCGCCGCGGCGCCGCCGAGCGCGGCGTTGATCGCCGCGCTGATCCGCCGCGCCGTCGTGAAGTCCGGATTCCTCAGGGCAAGCCGCAGCGCGCTTTGTGTCCCGAAGCCGAAGTCGATCTCGCGCTCGACGATGGCGCCGTTGGCGATGCGCCCGTTTGTCGGCACGCCGCGCGTCAGGGACGCCGCCTGGCCGCGCGCGGCAAAGCCGGTGACGGCGAGCGGGCCTTGCGCCACTGCGAAAACTTCGCCGTCGGCGCCATAGAGCGGCGTCACCAGAAGCACGCCGCCGCGCAGGCTCTCCGCATCGCCAAGCGCCGAGACTGCGACGTCGATGCGCGCGCCCTGGCGCGCAAAAGGCGGCAGGTTCGCCGTCACCATCACGGCTGCGATGTTTTCGGTGTCGAGCTGCTCCGAGCGGATATTGACGCCCATGCGTTCGAGCATCGAGACGAGGCTCTCGCGTGTGAACGGCGTATTGCGGATGCGGTCGCCGCTGCCGTCGAGCCCGACGACAAGGCCGTACCCGATCAGCATGTTCTCGCGGACGCCCTCGACATCGGCAAGGTCCTTGATGCGCGCTGCCGCGCGCGCCGGCTCGATCGAGACGGAGAGCGCGAAGGCGAGCGCAAAGGCGAAAAGGAACGCGCGGGCAAGGGACAACGGCATTGGCCTCGTATCTTTCTTCGGCCCCCCTTGATGGAGGCGAGCGTCCTCAGCGAAGCGCATGCCAGCGCGGCGATGCGGCCGAAACCTCAACGAATTCAGGGCGTGTGCGCCAATAGGCGAGGTCGGCCCGGCGCCTCGGCGCCGATGGCGAAGCGATTTTTGCCGGGAAGAATTTGCCGGATTAACGAAAGCTTTATAGGCCTGCGCGCATCATCAGCATCAAATTTGATCGGTGCAAGGATGATCCGCATTACGGGGCCGCACGGTCCTTCGGGCCCGCAGCAGACAAGAGCGCCGCAAGGCCCGCGTGGGCCCGGCGGTGATTTCCGCGTCGGCGAGGGCGGCGGGGCGCAGGGAGCGAGTGCGGCAGCGCCAGCCGCGTCGTCGTCGGCGCTGGGGGCCCTCATTGCCTTGCAGAGCGAAACAGGCGGGCGCCGGCGAAACTTCGCCGCGGCCGAACGCACGCTGATGCTGCTTGAGCGCCTGCGCGACGGTCTCCTCTCGGGACGTATTCCGGTCTCTGACCTTGAGGGCCTTGCCAATGCTGCAGGTGCGAAGCTCGATGATCCCGACCCCGAGATCGCGGCGCTTTATGCCGACATCTCGCTCCGCGCGCGGGTCGAACTCGCCAAACTCGGCCGCTAAAGGCTTCGCGAATCGCCCGCCGCGCGAGATGCGCGTCCGTGTTTCAACCGCTGCGGCAGGCGCATTGATCCCGGCGCGGACCAGCGCTTTCCGGGCGCGATTTTTGCGTCTTGAGCGCGCGCATGGCGCCGACTATAGAGGCCGCGCAAAGCGGGGGCCGTAACGCCTGTTGGGAGTGGAAAGGCGGATAGGGGACGTGGCTGCGAAAAAGAAAAAAACGACGCCGATCGATCTGAAGACGTATCGGCCCTCGGAGGACGAGGACTTCATGAACGACCGCCAGAAGGAATATTTCCGGCGCAAGCTCATCGAGTGGAAGAGCGATATTCTCAAGGAAAGCAAAGATACACTGGAACAGCTGCAGGAGGAGAGTCTGCATCTCCCCGACATCGCCGACCGCGCATCGAGCGAGACCGACAAGGCGATCGAACTCAGAACGCGCGACCGTCAGCGCAAGCTGATCTCGAAAATCGACGCCGCGCTGCGCCGCATTGAAACAGGCGAATACGGCTATTGTGAAGAAACCGGCGAAGCGATCGGCATTCGCCGCCTTGAGGCGCGCCCCATCGCGACCTTGTCGCTGGAAGCCCAGGAGCGCCACGAGCGCGCCGAGAAAGTGCACCGCGACGACTAGCGTTTAGGGCGATTGCTAGGCATCGCCCTAAACGCTAGTTTGCAAGTGGTCGCGGCGGCCTTGCGAAAAACCGCGTTGCACTTTTGTCGCCCGCCGCTCCAGGATGACGCGCGGCTCGAAGGCGCGCGCGTCGATCCGTCAATCGCGGATGATGTCAAACCGCCGCCGCGCTGCGTCGATCGCGCGATGGCGGCGTATGCCGAAATCCTCGCCGCGGACGATGTCATAGCTGGCGCCAAGGCGCTTCAGCCGGCGTTCTGCTTCTTCAAAGAAAAAGGCGCGTGTCGCGGCGTCGCCCGCATAACGCACCCCGTCCTGCACCCAGGCGATATCCGGTGCGAGCAGGAGATAGTGGTCGGCGAGCGTTTCCTGCTCGATTGTCTCAAGCGCCGGCGCCACCGCGCCGATGAGGTGTTGCGACCAGACTGCCGTCTGCACCGCGTCAGTGTCTTCAATGAGGATTGGTCCGCCGAGCCCTTGCATCGCCTCGCGCATCGCGCGGTGCGTTTGGGCGAGCGTCACGAGATCTGCCTCGCGCCAGTTTTGGCCCTGCTTGTAGGCGACATCATAGGTGCGCCCATATTCCGGCATCGCGACAGTCTCAAAAATTTCCGCCAGCCTCGCAGCGAGCGACGTCTTGCCGGTGCTTTCCGGGCCAAGCAGCGTAAGGCGCTTCTGGAAATAAGGGCGGACCTCGCGCGGGATGTGCGCCCAGTGCTGATGCGGCGCCGCGCGCACCGCTTCGCCGGACACGGAAACAACCTCGCGCGCCGGATCGACGAGTACGGGGATGGCCCCTAGCTCGTCGGCGAGGCGAAAGACGTACTGCTCCGACGCAAACACATGCGTCGGCGCCTGAGGCAGCCCGTCGAGGATCGCGGCGCGCCAGATCGCCCAGAAATCCGGATGATCCTCCGGCGTCTGCGGCAGATTCCGATGGAGATGAAGAACGCGCGCGGCTGGCGCCATGGCGCGCATCCAGCCGAACCGGAGCGCGCCGGGGATCGGCTCGGCGTCCGTCGAGCACACGAGGACGAACGTTTCATCCATCATGGTGAGGGCGGTCTCGACGAGGAACCGGTGGCCCGCATGCGGCGGCAGGAATTTTCCGAGAATGAACCCGCGACGGGTCATGACGCGCTCATCCGTGTACGCAGCGTCTGGCGCCAGCGGAGATAACCGGCAAGCGACATCACCAGAAAGACGGCATAGAGCGCGGCGGTGGGGCTGAGGCCCTTCGTCCAGAAAAGCCCGATCGCGAGCGTGTCGACCGCGATCCAGACGAGCCAGTTTTCAAGGAATCGCTTGGCCATCATCACTTGCGCGCAGACGCTGAGGCTGGCGATTGCGGCGTCCCAATAGGGGTGCGTCGCATCGGTCATCCGGTCGAGCCCGGCGCCGAGCGCGGCCGCGCCTGCGAGCGCGGCCGCGCCATACATGGCCGCCGGTCGGAAGGAGACGCGCCGGACAGTCACAAGACCGTCCTCCCCGCGCGCGCGCCGCCAGCTCATCCAGCCGTAAATCTGGATCGCAAAGAAAAAAATCTGTAGCCCCGCGTCGGCATAGAGCTTCGCCTCGAAAAAGATGACGGCGTAGAGCGTCACCATCGCGAGCCCGAACGGGTAATTCCAGAGGCTTCGGCGGATGAGGAGTGCGATATTCACAAGGCCAAGCGCGACGGCGGCGACCTCGATCGCCCGCGCGCCCGCCATCGCTCTCAAGAACTCGGCCGCCCCATCCATGGGAGATGACCATCCGGGAATTCCGGGAGCGCCGCCAGACGGGGACTTGCGGACGATATAAAGAAATCCTTATATGGAGGCTTAAGAGGAGGCTCTCTGCCCATGCTCGACCCGTTTCCCGGCCGGCCCGAACGAATCGCCGCGCTGAAGGCCGCGCTTGGCGAGCGGATCGTCACGCTGGACGGGGCGGCGGGCACGTTCATCCAGTCCTACGAACTCGACGAGGCGGGCTATCGTGGCAAACGCTTTGCGGACTGGTCCTCCGACGTCAAAGGCAACAACGACCTCCTTATCCTGTCGCGCCCGGAAATCGTCGCCGAGATGCACCGCGCCTATCTCGCCGCCGGGGCGGACATGATCGAGACCAACACCTTTTCCTCGACGACGATCGCGCAAGGCGATTACGGGATGGAGGCCCTCGCTTACGAGATGAACGTCGAGGGCGCGCGCCTTGCCCGCGTCGAGGCCGACAAGGCGGCCGAGCCCAATCGCCCGCGCTGGGTCGCCGGCGCCATCGGACCCACGAACCGCACCGGTTCGATCTCGCCTGACGTCAACGACCCCGCCAACCGCAACGTCGATTTTGACACGCTTGTCGCTGCCTATGGCCAGGCCGCGAAAGGCCTGATCGAGGGCGGCGCCGACACGATCCTTATAGAGACGATTTTCGACACGCTGAACGCCAAGGCGGCGATCTATGCGGTGAAGGAACTCTTTGACGATCTTGGCTTTGACGTGCCGGTGATGCTGTCGGTGACGATAACCGACCAGTCGGGCCGCACGCTGTCAGGCCAGACTGCCGAAGCGTTCTGGCATTCGGTGCGGCACGCAAAGCCTTTGTCGGTCGGCATCAACTGCGCGCTTGGGCCGGACCTCATGCGGCCTTTCGTGGCTGATCTCTCGCGTGTCGCGGATTGCTACCTATCGGCCTATCCGAACGCCGGCCTGCCGAACGCCTTTGGCGGTTATGACGAAACGCCCTCGTCGATGTCGATGCATCTCGAAGAATGGGCGCGCTCTGGGCTCCTCAACATCGTGGGCGGCTGCTGCGGCACGACGCCCGATCACATCGCGGCCTTTGCGCGCGCCGTGAAAGGCGTCAGCCCGCGCGGGATTCCAGCGCTCGAGCCCGGGCTGCGCCTATCGGGCCTGGAGCCGTTCTTTCTGGCGAGAACGGCGTAAAGCGGGTTCAAGACCCCTCGATGCGCGCGGAAATCTGCTAAAGGCGATCCCATGACCAGCCTCACCCCGCAACTCGACTTCCTCGCGCGTCTCGTCGCGTTCGACACCACCTCATCGAAATCCAATCTCGCGCTCATCGACGATGTCGAGGCGTATCTGAATGGCTTCGACGTGGAGACGCATCGCGTCTGGAATAGGGACCGGACGAAAGCCAATCTTTACGCCGTCGTCGGCCCGAGGGTTGAAGGCGGCGTAGTGCTTTCAGGACATACAGATGTCGTACCGGTCGCGGGACAAGACTGGTCGACCGATCCCTTTGTGCTGACTGAAAAAGACGGCAAGCTCTACGGCCGCGGCACAAGCGACATGAAGGCGTTTTCCGCCATCGCGCTGTCACTTGTTCCCGAAATGCTGGCGGCGAGCCTTCACCGCCCGATCATTTTTGCGCTGTCCTATGACGAGGAAATCGGTCTTCTTGGCGCGCCGCACATGATCGCCGAAATCCGCGACCGTTTGCCGGCCCCGTCCGCCGTCATTGTCGGCGAGCCAACGATGATGAAAGTGATCGACGGGCACAAAGGCATCGCGTCGTTTCGCACGACGGTGACGGGCTTCACGACCCATTCAAGCCAGACGGACCGCGGCGTTTCGGCGGTCGAGGCTGCTGCCAAACTGATCGCGAAAATTTCCGCGATGCGCGAGGCGCGCGCGGCCTCAGCGGATCCGGACAGTCCCTTTTCGCCGCCCTATTCGACGATGACCGTCAATGTCGTTCGCGGCGGCACGCAGCTCAATATCATGGCGGGGACATGCTCCTTCGACTGGGACGCGCGCGCCATCCCCGGCGATAGCGCCGCGGCCATTCGCGTCGAAGTCGAGGCGTTCGCGCGCGCGGTTGAGGCGGAGATGCGCCAGAAAGCCCCCTCCTGCCGCATCGAAACCGAGCAGATGTCGAACGCGCCGCCGCTCGCCCCTTCGCCCGATAATCCGGCGGCCGACCTCGCCAAGTCGATCTCAGGGCTGAACTCAACCGACGTTGTTTCCTATTGCGCCGAAGCAGGCCAGTTTCAGGAAGCGGGGTTTTCGACCGTCATCTGCGGCCCGGGTTCGATCGACCAGGCGCACCAGCCGGACGAATTCATCGCGCTGAGCCAGATCGCCGAGGGGACGGCGTTTCTCCGCAAGCTGATCAACCGCCTCTCGGCCTGACCCTCAAAGGACGCGCATGACCTCTCTCGACGCTGCCGGTCTCTGGATCGGTCTCAATGTGATCTTTCTCATCTATATCAGCCTGCGCGTCGGTCAGGTGCGCACAAGGCTCAAGATCAATCTCGGCGACGGCGGCAATGACGAGATGATCCGGGCAATCCGCACGCAAGGAAACTATGTCGAATATGCCCCGCTCGCGCTGATCGGGCTCTTGGCGTTGGGGGCGATGGGGCAGGCGGCGGTCGTCATTCATGCCATTGGCGGCGCCTTCCTCGCCGCCCGGGTCGCGCATCTTCTGGGGCTTGGCATGGGTGTCTGGCCAATCGGGCGCTTCATCGGCACGCTGGGGACGCTCCTTAGCCTCCTTGCAACCGCGATCTTTCTCATCGTCCCGGCGCTCGGCTAAAGCGGCGGGCGACAAAAGTGCAACGCGGTTTTTCGCGGAGCCGCCGCGACCACTCACGAACTAGAGTTTCGGGCGATTCCTATCAATCGCCTGAAACGCTAGCGCGCTCCCGGTCACCCTTTACGGCGAATTTACCCTGGCCTGAGACAATCAACCCTCGCGTTCAGTGGCGTCAGGGGCATCGGGGTGAAGCGCATTTCTCATTGCCGCGCGTGCGGATCGGCAGCGTTGACGCCGGCCTTTGCGCTCGACGGGGCCGTCAACGGCGCAGGCCGCAAGGGCCTTCTCAGCCGCGCCAAATGTGAGCCCGCCGAATTTCTACTTTGTGATCCGACGAAGGACGTGCACGCCTGCGGCCTCCTCCAGAACGCCTTCTTCAGCGAGGGACCGGTCAAGCGCACCGCGCCGTCCAGCGTCTACCGCACCACGCGATCCTCCTTGCGGGCGCTCGCGACCGAAGGACTTGAACTCATTTCGGGACGCGACTGTTCCGCGCTCGACATCGGCTGTTCGGACGGCACGCTCTTGTCGTTCTATCCGCGCTGGGTCGAACGCTTCGGCGTTGATCCCTCGGACGACATCGACGGTATCGGCGCCTGGACTTGGTCGGCAAAAACCTCGTTTCCAGGGCCCGAAATCGATCGTGCATTTGCGGGCAAGAAATTCGATCTCATCACCGCCGCCTCCTGCCTGGAGGAAATCGACGAACCGCGCGCGTTTCTGGCGCGCGTCAAGTCGCTGCTGACCGGCGACGGTGTCTTTTGCCTTGAGACGCTCTACGCGCCGATGGCGCTGACGCACACCGCCGTCGATACATTCGCGAGCGGCGTCTGCGCCGTTTACTCGCTGACAGCGATCGAGCGTCTGTTGCGCGACTGCGACCTCAAGGTTTTCCGAGGCGCGCTCACCGAAAAAGACGGCGGCTCGATCCGCTTGTTCATTACGCACGCAGCCTCGCCCGACTATGACTTTGATCCGTGGTATGAGCGCCTCGCGCAGCTTTGGGACGAAGAAAATGCCTTGGGATTGCGCTCGGTCACGCCCTATCAGGCGTTTGCGGCGCGCGCCTCGGCGCTGCGCGATGAGTTTGCGCTGAAGATCGCCGAATTCTCGAAGCGTAACCAGAGCGTCCATCTTTACGGTTCCGACGCCGGCGCGGCGATGATCTACGCCTGGGGCGGGCCGAAGACCGACATCATCGAAGCGGCGGTTTCTGCAACAGCGTTTGACGACGGCGCCCGCTTGTGCGCTGGCGGCCCCTCAATCGTCTCGGAGCAGGAATCGCGCGCCGTCAATCCAGACATGCTGATCGCGCCAGCAGCGCTGAAACGCGAGATCCTGGAGCGCTGGCGCGATTATATCCTGCAGGGCGGCAAGGTGATGTTCGTGACGCCGGACATTCACGTCGTCAATGCGGTCAACTACGCGGCCGAATTCGGCAAGTCGCTCGCCGGCGCGGAGGGCGGCGCCGGCGCAGAATCGCTGCGCTCAATCCTGAAGGCCGCTGGCGGCCTGCGCGTTGTCGGCGGCAAGGACATGCGCAAAAGCGCCTGAATCCTACCGTGTGCTGATGAACCGGCGCGCAGATCCGTCCAGCACGACGGCCGTCAGCGCATCGGACCACACCGCCCCGGTATCGACAGCAATCCGCCAGCCAAGGTCGAGCGGCTTCTTCACCGGATGATGGCCGTGCACGACGACCTCCTTCGGGCGGCCCTCAACCGGGGCGTTGTGAAACTCCGCGCGAATCCAGAGGCAGTCTTGTTCGCTTTGATCGGCCATCGCGACGCCCGGCTTGAAGCCCGCATGAACGAACGCGTAATCACCAAGCACGCGCCACAGGTCCAGCGATTTCAGGAACGCAAGATGCGCGTCCGGCATCCTGTGCGCCAGGGCTTGCGCCAGCGCCGCCGGCGATTGTTGCCAGATGTTTTCGATTCCATAACTCTCAAGCGTCTTGTCGCCGCCCCAATGCAGCCAATCCTCGTTGCGGTCCGGCGCCTCAAGGAAATCGAGCACCGCTTGCTCATGATTGCCCCTGAGAAAGATTGTCTCGGGCGCGCGCGACCTGATCGACAGCAATGTGTCGATAACAGCCTTTGAATCCTCGCCGCGGTCGACATAGTCGCCGAGGAAGACGAGGCGGCGTTTATGGTCGCCCGAGTCGGCGTCTATTTTCACCAACAGCTGGGTCAAAAGTCCGGCGCACCCGTGGATGTCGCCAACCGCGTAAAGCCGTTCGCCCGCCGGAGCGGCGGCGGCAGGCGGCTTTCCCTGGAAAAGTTTACCAATCATCGTTTCTCGGCCAAGCGCGACACTCTATATAATAGGGACGATTTATGATTATTGCCCAGCGCAGCCTGAGACGCTCGATGCCAGCGATCAAGTCATGACCGTTCTCGTCACCGGCGGCGCCGGCTATGTCGGCGCCCACATGCTGCTCGCGCTGCAGGAGGCGGGCGAGGATGCGCTTGCGCTTGACGATCTGTCGTCGGGGGCGCGCGCTCTTGTTCCTGCGGGCGTGCCGCTCGCGGTCGCTGACGCCGGCGACCGCGCGGCAGTCATGCGGCTGATCCGCGACAACGGCGTCAGGGAAGTCGTGCATTTCGCCGGCTCGGCCCTGGTGCCGGAATCTCTGATGAAGCCGCTCCATTATTACTGGAACAATACGGCGAAGACGATCGCGCTCCTTGAGGCTTGCGTCGCTTGCGGCGTCGAACGGTTCATTTTTTCCTCGACGGCGGCTGTCTACGGCGTCCCGCAACAATCGCCCATCAATGAAAACGCCTCGATTGATCCCATTTCGCCTTATGGCGCCTCGATGGCGATGAGCGAGCGCGTTCTTGAGGACACGGCGCGGGTCCATGGATTTTCCTATACGACGCTGCGGTACTTTAATGTCGCTGGCGCCGATCCGAACGGCCGCGCCGGGCAGATCGGCAAGCCGACGCACCTCATCAAGGTCGCGGCGCAGATTGCGGCGGGCGTGCGCAAGGAGAAACTGCAGATCTTCGGCGCGGATTATCAAACGCCCGACGGCACGGCGATCCGCGATTACGTCCATGTCACCGATCTTGCAGACGCCCATGTCGCCGCACTTGCGCGACTGCGGCGCGGCGGCAGGTCGGAAACCCTCAATATCGGCTATGGCCGTGGTTATTCCGTACGCGAAGTGATCGACGCTTTCGAGGCGGAAACCGGGACGGCGCTGCCCTTCGAGCGCGCGCCCCGGCGCCCTGGCGATCCCGCGCAGCTGATCGCCGACACGGCGGCGATCCGCACCGAACTCGACTGGCGCCCGCGCTATGACGAGATCGGCATCATCGTCCGCACGGCGATTGCGTGGGAGCGCCGCCTCGCGAGCGCGCCGCGCGGGCCCGCGCAATGACCCTGACGCGCTGGTGGCGTATCGCATTCCTCGCGCTCGCCGTTTTCGTCACCTGGCAGACGCTGACCCCGGACCCGGACGATACCGAAGGCGGGATGGCGCTGGCGCGCTGGATCGCGGAGGCGCTGTTCCGATCCGAGGACATGGGCGACAAGGTGGCGCACTTCATGGCTTATGCCGCGCTCGGCGGATCGGCAGCTTTCGGCCGTCTGCAAATCCTCGGGCTTCGATCGCCGGTGGTCGCCGCGATCGCCGTTTACGGCATGGCGCTCGAAGGGCTTCAAGGTCTCGGCGGCGTGCGCCAGCCTGAGATCGCCGATGCCATGGCGAACGCGTCTGGCGTCATCGCCGCCTTCGCCGGCGCGGCGCTTCTCGATCGGCTGTCGATGCGGCGCGCGGCATGAAAACGGTCATCGTCATCCCCGCGCGCCTTCACTCGACGCGCTTGCCGCAGAAGCTGCTGCTGACGATCGGTGGGCGGACGATCATTGAGCGCACCTATCAGCAGGCGCGCCGATCAACCCTCGCCGACGGCGTTGTCATCGCGACAGACGCGGCCGAGATCGCAGACGCAGCCCGCAGCTTCGGCGCGCACGCGGTGATGACGCGCGCCGATCATCAGTCGGGAACCGAGCGGATCGCCGAAGCCGCTCTTGCGTTGCCGGAGGCGGAGATGATCGTCAACATCCAGGGCGATGAGCCCGAGATCGAGCCTGCGCATATCGATGCGCTGATTGCGCTGCACCGCGTCTCGGGCGCCTTCGCCTCGACGCTCGCCTGCCCCTTCCCGGCGGATCTCGATCCCGCCAATCCAGCCGCGGTGAAAGCCATCCTTGGAAAGACGATCGCAGATGCTGCGTTCGAGGCGCTCTATTTCACCCGTGCGCTCGCCCCTTTCCCGCGCGATGGCGGCGGCGAATTCCATCTCCATATCGGCGCTTATGCTTTTCGCCGGGATGCATTGATGCGCTTTGCTGCGGCGCCGGTGTCGCGGCTGGAGAGCATCGAGAAGCTCGAACAGCTCAGAATTCTGGAGATGGGAGAGAAGATTGCGGTTCGAGTTGTCGATCGCGCGGCGCGCGGGATCGATACGCAGGCGGATTATGACGCGGCGCGGTCGCGCATCGAGGAAGCGTGACGAAAAAGAGGCTCCGGCGATTGGCGTCGAAGCCTCTTGGCGTCATCGTGGGCTAGGGTTGCAGTCTGTGTGATCCGCATAACCCGGGTCAGGCGAGCATGCCCATCGTGTAAGCCGCCGGGAAAATCGCAGCGAGGGTCACGATCAGCGTGAGGGCGAACGTCGTCATCTTGGCCATTTTTTCTCTCCGTTTCTTTTTTATCGCCGTTGCCGGCATGACGGTGAAATAGGGAACTTTCGCGAAAAGGAAACGATTTCCGGCGCCGTTTCGCCGCAATTGGGAAACGGCTCACCGAAAGCGGATTTTGACGGCACGGGCTGGCCTGCCGGGGGCACCGTTCATCGCCAGCGACGCGGGCGCTCTGCCGTTAAAGGCCGATGAAAGGCTGAGCGATGCGACCCATGATCGTCCGGAAGCGCAATGGCGCGTTCGTGGCGATCAGGCAGATGCAGGGCTCATCGCCAGTCGCGAGCGGCGCGTGCAACACGTCCTCGTCGAGGTCGGCGAGGTCGCCATGACGGAACTCGCCGACTTCGTCGGTGTAAGAGCCGCGCAGGATCAGCGTCATCTCCTCATCGCCATGGGTATGCTTCGGGATGCGAACACCCGGCGAAATCTTCAGCAAGCGCAGCACGCCGGGACGATAGCCGTCCGCGGGAATGACATGTTGCGCGAGCCCCGGCGCAACCGACTTCCACTCAATCGCGTCAACGCCATCCTTGAGATAGCGGGAGAGAGGGTGCATCGCATCAAGCGAGAAATCGTTGGCCGCAAGCACGGACGCGGGCGCGGGTGACATTTCTTGCCGGCCAGCGCGCAGCCAGAAGCTGTCAAGCGCGCTATCGCTGAGGCCGACGGGTTCGACAGTTTCGAGGCAAGCGCCGCCGACGGTTTCAAAGTCACCAACGGCGAGGCGGCAGATCGGGCACAATTTGAGATGCGCCGCGATCACGACGCTGCGCGCTTCGTCAACCTGTCCGGCGGCGTAAGCCGCAAGCGTCACGTCTTTCGGGTGATGGCGAATATTACTCAACGCTGTCACCTAATTCCTTTCTGATCTTCTCGAAAGCCAGTCTCAGTCTCGATTTCACGGTGCCGAGCGGCAGGTTGAGCCTTTCGGCGATTTCGGAGTGCGGAGCGTCCTCGATGAAGTGGAGGCGCACGACTTCGTATTGGGCGGGCGGCAGCGACTGGAAGGCTGCACGAATCTTTTCGTCGCGGCTCTGACGCTCCATCATGACGTCCGCGGGCGGCTCTTCCTCGGGCGTGAACGCCGGGTCTTCGGCATCGAGCGCCGGCTTGGCCGCGCGGCGAGCAGCGTCAATCCGGAGGTTGCGCGCAATCGTGAAGATCCAGGTGGCGGCGGAGGCCTTGGACGGGTCAAATAACAAGGCCTTGCGCCAGACCTTCAACATCGCTTCCTGGGCAAGATCCTCGGCAAGGTCGGCCGGAGACCCGATCCGCATCAGGTAGCCTTTGATCCGGGGAGCGAAGAAGGCAAACAATGAATTAAAAGCTTCGCGGTCGGCTGATCTCGCGACCTGCAATAAGAGGTCATTCAGCCGATCAGGATCGGCCGGAATGAGTTGAGCCACTGATCTCGGCCCCCCTGGTCGTTGGCCTGTCACGCGGCGCGCCAATGCTCCAAACATCCAGTAGCTCCGCGACTTACCCTGAGGATACGGGGCAGAAGCGAACTGGATCACCAACTGTCCACGTTAGTTTACAGGATTTTCCGGCTCGTTCTACTGCCTCATCCGCCGCCCGATTGCTTTCGTAGTGTTTGTCGCACCCACCTGAAGGATTCTCATGGCTTTTGAACACCGCGATCCGCGCCGCTTTCCGGGCGCCGCCTCAAAACGCATGCGTATTGCGGTCGTTGGGTCGGGCATTTCAGGTCTGTCGGCCGCATGGTTGCTCTCTGGGGCGCACGAGGTCGTCGTTTACGAGAAGGATCGCCGGCTGGGCGGGCATGCCAACACGGTGGAAGTCGACACGCCTGCCGGGCCCGTCGGCGTCGATGCAGGCTTCATCGTCTTCAACAAGCCCAACTATCCGAACCTGACGGCGCTGTTCGAGCATCTCGGCGTCGGCATTGAAGAAACAAACATGTCTTTCGCCGCGTCGATCGACAGCGGGCGGATTGAATATTCCGGTCAGGGGCTGTCGTCGGTCTTCGCCAATCGCGCGAGTATTTTCTCGATTTCACACTGGTCAATGATCAGCGACATCATGCGCTTCAATCGCGAAGCCAAGGCCGCGCTCGACGAGGGCCTTGATGAGGACATGACGCTGGGGGCGTTTGTGGTGCGCCAGCGTTATTCCAAAGCGTTCGTCGATCGGTTCCTCGCGCCAATGGCCGCGGCGATCTGGTCGACGCCTTCGCTCGACATCCTCGAATATCCGGCGGCGTCGCTGTTCCGTTTCTACGCCAATCATGGACTTTTTCAGGTGGCGAAGAACCCGCGCTGGAACACCGTCACTGGCGCATCGCGCACTTATGTCGAGAAAATTTCGGCCCCGTTCGCGGCGACGGCGCGTCTTGGCGCCGGCATCTCCCGCATTGAGCGCAGACCCGGCGGCGTCATTGTGACCGACGAGCGCGGCAACGCCGACAGCTTCGACCATGTCGTGATCGCTGCGCATGCCGATGCCGCCCTCGCCATGATCGAGCAGCCGACCTCTCGCGAGCAAGCGCTGTTGAAAGCGTTCCGCTACCAGCCCAATCGAGCCATCGTTCACACTGACGCCGCGCTCATGCCGAAGCGCCGCCGCGCCTGGGCAAGCTGGAACTATATGGGCGGGGCCGCGGCGCCGTCAGTTTCCTATTGGATGAACCGGTTGCAAAACCTCAATTGCGGCAAGGATATCTTTGTGACGCTCAACCCGGCAGCCCCGCCGCGGGCTGATGCAGTCGTTGCCGCTTTCGACTATGATCACCCGATGTTCAACGTCGAGGCGATGCGCGCACAGCGTGAGCTCTGGTCCCTGCAAGGCGAGGGCGGCCTGTGGTTCTGCGGCGCGCATTTCGGCGCCGGGTTCCATGAGGACGGGTTGCAAGCAGGACTTGCTGTCGCCGAGGATCTTGGCGGCGTTGCGCGGCCCTGGGACGTTACGAACGCCTCAGGGCGCATCTGGCGGCGCGAGGGCCCGCCGCTTGCGCTCGCTGCGGAATGACGGGCGCTGCCCTTTTTCTCTACCACGGCGCCGTCTCGCACCGGCGCCTGAAACCTGTCGGCCATCGCTTCGCCTACAAGGTGTTCTCGATCCTGATCGATATCGACCGCATCGACGAAGCGGCGGAAACGTCGCGCTGGTTTTCCCGGAACCGGTTCAACCTGTTTTCGTTTCATGACGCTGATCATGCGTTTGAAGATTTAAAAAGCGTCTCGGAAAGCGTACGCGCGCTGTTGCGCGCCAACGGCTATAGCGGCGACGGGCGCATCGAGCTTCTTTGCTATCCGCGCGTTCTTGGCTTTGTCTTCAATCCGCTGTCGATCTTTTACTGCCGCGACGGACAGGGGCGGCTCGAAGCCGTCATCTATGAGGTCCGCAACACCTTCGGCGGGCGCCATTCCTATCTGATCCCCGCCGACGGCGACGCCGAGGTCATCCGTCAGTCAGCGGATAAAGTCTTCCACGTCTCGCCCTTCATGGACATGGACCATATTTATGATTTTCGCCTGACGCCGCCAGGAAAATCCCTGTCGGTGTTCATCCACCAGAGCGACGCGCAGGGCCCGATCTTCAACGCCGCTTTTGCAGGAGCCGCCGAAGAAGCTAGCGACGCCGCCTGGATGAAAGCGTTCTTTCGCTATCCCCTGATGACGCTGAAGATCGTCGCCGCCATTCACTTCGAGGCCGGGCGATTGTTCATGAAGGGCCTTCGCCTGAAGGGGCGCGGGACAGAACCAGCGGCGCCGGTTTCGGCGCTTAAGCGAGCAAAGACAGTGCGCCGCGCCGCTTAAACTGCCTGAGCGAGCGCGTTCGGCAAGGGCGATTTCAGATCGCGGCTCAGGCGCAGCTTCTCCGCCCATGACGCGATGAGCGACAGCTCCGGCCCGTGGCGCTTTTCAAGATCGTCGTTCGCCGTTTTTCGCGTCTGCGCCGTGAACGGGGATGCAGTGAATTTCGCGTCGGTCTTGAACACGGGCCCACTGGCGATGGCGGCGAGCGCGGCCGCGTCGATGTCCAGCGTCAGCGCCTTCGCCGCCGCGCGCAAGGCAATCTCCGGATCGGCGATAAAGCTCGCATAGTCGAGCGATGCTGTCTGCGGCGCCGAGACAAGCAAAGCGATGATCTCCTCGATCTGGTGGCGCCAGACGAGTGCGGCGGTCTGCAAGTCGGTCAACGACATCGCCTGCCGCGGCTCGATGGCGCCGAGCGGCGTTCCATCCATCGCGAAGATGTTGAACATTTTTCGCGCGAACGCGCGTCCCTCTTCGCCTTTCTTGAGGATCGACATCAGAAATTCGCGCAGCGCCCCGTGAAGGAAAAGCACCGGCGCGCCGCGCGCGATGAGGGCGCCGGCCAGCGGCAATGCAAGGTTGGTCGGCTTGATGAGGACCGCCTCGCCCGGCGCGCGCCGGCGATGCAGAAGGCCAAGAATCACATCCGTATACTGACGGTAAACACTATCCGACCTGAAAGCCGGATGCGCCCGGCGCGCGTTGACGAGGTCAAGAAGGATGCCCGGCTCCTTCAGTGCAAGCGACTTGCCGGGAACATCGAGCGCGCGCGCAAGCAGCGTCGAGCCGCAAAACGCCGAGTGGAAAACATAGCTCGCCGGCGGCGCAGGCTTGATATGCGGCGCAAGGTCGGCGATCCGCGCCTCGGCCCGGGCGGTGACGGACAGGTCTTTTCGCGCGTCGAGAAACGCCTCGCGCCGCAAGACCTCGGCGCTCATCCTTGCAAAACGAATGACGCCGCGCCCCGCATCAAACGCATCGGGCAGCCATTCCGGGTCGGCGGCGAGCAATCGGGCGTCAGTCATCGCGCCGCTTTTATGGACGAGGCCCGGCGAATGCGCTAGGCGAAGCCGCGATCCGGAGACTGGCATGGAAAAGCGATACAAGGACGCGGCAGCCGCGCTCGACGGGCTGTTGTTCGACGGCATGACCATCATGGCCGGCGGGTTTGGCCTCTGCGGCATTCCCGAGAACCTCATCCTCGCGCTGCGCGATTCCGGGGTGAAAAATTTGACGGTCATCTCGAACAACGCCGGCGTCGACGGTTTCGGGCTCGGCATGCTCTTGAACAGCCGGCAGGTTAAAAAGATGATCTCGTCCTATGTCGGCGAGAACAAGGAATTTGAGCGGCAATATCTCTCCGGCGAGCTGGAGCTTGAGTTCAATCCGCAAGGAACGCTCGCCGAACGCTGCCGCGCGGGCGGCGCCGGCATCCCGGGCTTTTATACAAAGACCGGCGTCGGCACGCTGATCGCGGAAGGAAAGGAGCATAAATCCTTCAACGGCGAGACCTATATTCTCGAAACGGGCCTTGTCGCAGACTTGTCTCTCGTCAAGGCGTGGAAGGCCGATGCCGAAGGCAATCTCGTCTACCGAAAGACCGCCCGGAATTTCAATCCGATGATGGCGACGGCGGGCAAAGTCACCGTCGCCGAGGTCGAGGAAATCGTGCCAACGGGCGCGATCGACGCTGATAACGTCCACACGCCGGGCATCTTCGTGCAGCGTCTTATTCAAGGGAAGCACGAAAAACGTATTGAGCAGCGCACTGTGCGCAAACGTGAAGGAATATCGCATGCTTGACGACGAAGACGGCGCCGGCGAGACGGCGATCAGCTACACCGACCAATTTCTTGACGCGGCGATAGCTAATTTGGATGCCCGGTTTGGCGCTGGTTATGCGCGGGACAATCCGGCTCTTGTCGCGGCCTATATCAACACTTGCAGCGCCAATCTTTCAGGCTTCATGCAGTCGGCGATGACGGTCGCCAGCATGGGCGGGGCCAGTTTCTTCGCTGAGGAACTAGATGAGCTTGACGACGCGCCGCCCAAAAAAAAGAGAAAGCAGCGTTGATGCCCTGGGACCGCAATCAGATGGCGGCGCGCGCCGCCAAGGAATTGAAGGACGGCTTCTACGTCAATCTCGGCATCGGCATCCCGACGCTCGTCGCGAATTTCATTCCGCCGGGCGTCGACATCACGCTGCAATCGGAAAACGGCATGCTCGGCATGGGGCCTTTTCCGTATGAGGATGAAGTCGATGCCGACCTCATCAATGCGGGCAAGCAGACGATCACCGAGATCAAAGGCTCGTCCTATTTCTCCTCCGCTGACAGTTTCGGCATGATCCGCGGCGGGCATATCGACCTTTCGATCCTTGGCGCGATGGAGGTGTCCGAAAAGGGCGACCTCGCCAACTGGATGATTCCTGGCAAGATGGTCAAAGGCATGGGCGGCGCGATGGACCTCGTCGCGGGCGTCAAGCGCGTCGTCGTCGTCATGGATCACGCCTCAAAGGCGGGCGAGCCGAAGCTTCTCAAGGAATGTTCCCTGCCCCTCACCGGCCGCCAGGTCGTCGACATGGCGATTACCAATCTTGGCGTCTTCACGATCGAACGCGGCAAGGGCATGACCCTCATCGAGCTCAGCGACGGCGTGACGCTCGACGAGGTGAAAGCGCAGACCGAAGCGCCGTTCAAGGTCGCGCTGTAGCGGTTTTGCATCGAATTGTTTTGTTAAGGGAACGGGCTTAAGCGCGTCGCGGCGGCTTTTGCGAATTGACCGATGCAGACGAGCGATCCCGATACGACGGAAGCGGCGACCGAAAGTTTTATCGTCGCCGCGCTCCTCCTCGGCGTCGTTGAGGGGTTGACGGAGTTCATTCCGGTGTCGTCGACGGGGCATCTCATCGTGCTCGTCGATTTCTTCAACGTGCAGACGCCGCCGGGGCGCGTCTTCGAGATCTGCATTCAGCTTGGCGCCATCCTCGCAGTGTGCGTTGTGTACTGGCGGCGCCTGCTCGGAAAAGCGCTGGGCGTTTTCTCCGATCCCGCAGCGCGCCGCTTTGCGCTTGGCATTCTGGCGGCGTTCGCGCCAGCTGTCGCGCTTGGGCTCGTCGCCGGCGATGTCGTGCGTGAGCAGTTGTTCCGTCCCGAGATTGTCGCCGCGATGCTGATCCTCGGCGGGGTCGCGATCATTGTTCTTGAGCGGCGCAACATGCCGGTGACATTTGCCGACGCTGACACTGTTGATCCGCTGACGGCGCTTAAAATCGGCCTTATTCAGTGTCTCGCCTTCATTCCCGGCGTTTCGCGCTCCGGCGCGACGATCATCGGCGCACGAATGCTTGGTTTGTCGCCGATCGCTGCGGCGGAGTTTTCGTTCTTCGTCGCCATACCGACGATGCTCGGCGCGACCGCCTACAGCGCCTACAAGGCGCGGGCCGACATCACAGCTGATGGCATGGCGATGGTCGCTGTTGGGTTCCTCGCCGCGTTCGCCGCCGCGCTTCTTGTCGTCAAGGCAGTGATCGGCTTCATATCGCGCCGGGGTTTGATGCCCTTCGCCTACTACCGCATCGGCCTTGGGCTCCTTATCTTCGCGCTTCTGGCGGCTGGCGTCGGCCGCGGTTGACCCTTTCGGAGTGCGTTCATGCCCTCGACAATTTACGAGCCGCTTCGCGCGGCGATCCGCAAGGGCGATGCCGACGTCGTCGATGCGCAGGAAATTGTCATGGCGCTCGGGCCCCGCGCGTTCGGGCTTTCGGTCATGGTTATCATGGCGCCGGTGTGTCTGCCGATGCCGCCCGGCGTGCCGACTGTCGCTGGCGTCATTCTCGCCTTCTTCGCGATCCAGATGATCCTCGGCTTCAAGTGCCCGTGGATCCCGAAACCGATGCGGCGCTTGCAGATCACGCGTGCGAAACTTTTGAACGGCATCGACGCACTGGAGCGGCGCCTCAAATTTGTGGAGCGCCTTGCCCATCCCCGGCTGGAATTCGTGACTCAGGGCATCGGGGCGCAAATCGTCGGCATTGCGCTCCTTGCGCTCGCCGGCGTCCTGATTCTTCCCATCCCGTTTCTCGGCAATCTTCCGCCCGCGATCGCCGCCGGCATTCTCGGCCTCGCGTTGGCGCAGCGCGACGGCTTGATGGCGCTTTTTGGTTTTGCCGCGACTGTGGGCGCGATAGCCTTCACCTGGAAACTGGCGATCGCGACCGTCGGCTGGATAAATGGTTATCTCAACTGACGTCGCGTCCACGCGTTTCCGGCAGGAACGCCATGCCGATGACGAACGACATCGCGGTGACGATCACCGGATACCAGAGCCCAGCAAGCGCGCTACCGGTCGCCGCGACAATCGCAAATGCCGTCGTCGGCAGGAAGCCGCCGAACCAGCCATTGCCGATGTGATAAGGCAGCGACATCGAGGTATAGCGAATGCGCGCGGGGAAAAGCTCGACCAGCAGCGCCGCAAGCGGCCCATAGGACATCGTCTGCACCATGACGAAAAATGCAATGAGCGCGACCATCAACGGCTTGTTCATGCGCGCCGGATCGACCCTGTCGGGATAGCTTGCCGCCCGCAGCGCGGCGTCAACCCTCGCGCCAAAATCCTCGATCGCCGCCTTGCGCGCTTCGGCGTCTAGACCCGCAGGGTCGGGCGCAGCGATCAGCGTCTCGCCGATGCGGATCTCAGCCCCGCCCGCCAAGGGCGCGTTCTTGTAGGAAACGCCGGCGCGCGTCAGATACGCTTTGGCGATATCGCAGGCGCTCTTGTCGAACTTGTTGCGGCCGACCGGATCGAACTGCAGCGAACATGCAGCGCTGTCCGCCGCGACGATCACGGGCGTCGCCTTCTGCGCGGCGGCGAGCGCCGGGTTCGCCGCGTTGATCAGCGCGTTGAAGACCGGGAAGCAGGTCAGCGCCGTCAGGGCGAGGCCGCCCATGATGATGGGTTTTCTGCCGACGCGGTCGCTGAGCCAGCCGAAGAGAACATAAAAGGGGCCGCCGATGACAAGCCCTGCCAGCACGATCGTGTTCGCGGTGAGGCCGTCGACCTTCAACACACGGTCGAGGAAAAAGAGCATGTAAAATGTGCTCGCGTAAAAAGAGACCGCCTGGCCGGCGACGACGCCGAACAAGGCGATCAACACGAGTTTGAGGTTGCTCCACGTTCCGAAGGCTTCGGCGAAGGGCGCCATCGACGTCGCGCTTTCCTCCTTCATCTTCTGGAAGACGGGGCTCTCGTTAAGCTTGAGACGAATCCACAGCGAGATCGCGAGCAGAAAAATCGAAATCAGGAACGGGATGCGCCAGCCCCATTCGGCGAAGGCGTCAGGGCTCATCCGGGCCCGGACAATCATGATGACGACCAGGGACAGGATGAGCCCCAGAACGGCCGTTGTCTGGATGAAGCTTGTCTGCAGGCCGCGCCGGTGCGCGGGCGCGTGTTCGGCGACATAAATCGCGGCGCCGCCATATTCCCCGCCGATCGCGAGCCCCTGCATCAGGCGAAGGAAGATCAAGAGAACCGGCGCGGCGATGCCGATGTCGTCGTACCCCGGCAGGAGCCCGACCGCGAAGGTCGAAACGCCCATCAGCGCCATGGTCGCCAGAAACGTGTTCTTGCGCCCGACAACATCGCCGATGCGCCCGAAAACCAGCGCGCCAAGGGGCCGGACGATGAACCCCGCCGCAAACGCCGCCAGCGCGAAGATAAACCCGGTTGTCTCGTCGACCGCCGAGAAAAAGTGCCGCGCAATGAAGGTCGCCAGGGCGCCGTAGAGGAAGAAGTCATACCACTCGAACATCGTGCCGAGCGAAGAGGCGCCGATGACGAGGCGCTCCCGCGCGGCGGCCTCCTTGGGGGCGGACGTGGTTGAAAGGTCCATGCTCTGCGATCAGCGCTTCTGCAGCGCGGCGGCGTGCGCGCGCGCCTCTTCGATGTAGTGAAGAGAACCGCCGAGCGCCATTTTATCTTCGCCTTCGCGCAGGTCGCGGAATTTTCGCGCGGGCATGCCCGCCCACATCTCGCCCGCGGGCACGATCTTTTTCGGCGACAGGAAGGCGCCGGCGGCGAGCATGCCGCCAGTCTTCACGACAGATCCGTCAAGCATCGTCGCGCCCATGCCGACGAAACCCTCGTCCTCGACGGTCGCGCCGTGCAGCATGCATTTATGCCCGATCAAGGCGTGGCGCCCGATGATCGTGGGCAGGCCGCCATAGGCCGGGTCATCGACATGGATGATCGTGCCGTCCTGAATGTTCGATCCTTCGCCGACGACGATCCTGTTGGTGTCGCCGCGCAGGACGCAGCCATACCAGACCGAGGCTTTCGGTCCGATCTCGACGTCGCCGCAAATAACGGCGCCCGGCGCGATGAAAGCGGTGGCGTCAATTTTCGGTTTTTTGTCGCCTATGGCGAAGATAAGGGGTTCAAGCGTCATGGCTTTACGGCGTCCGGCTGATTCTCGGGGTGGGCGCGCTTGAAGGCGCTGAGCGCGGCGCAACGCTCGTGAATCGCTCTCAATCGCGGCGTGCGCGAAAGATCAATGCCGAAGCGCAGCGCGCCGTAGACCTGAGGGACTAGGAACGCGTCGGCGAGGGTCGGCTTGTCGTCGACGCAGAAATCGCCGCCCGTGCGCGAGACGAGCGCCTCGACCGATTCCATCGCGCCGCCGGACCAGCGGTTCAGCCAGGCCTTCATCGCAGCGTCGTCGAAGTCTAGCTCTTCCTTCAGGTATTTCTGCATACGGAGGTTCATGAAGGGCTGCGCTTCGCAGGCGATGGTCGCGGCGATCGCGCGGGCGTGCGCGCGCGGCGCGGCCTCCGCCGGAAGGAGCGCGACTTCGGGGTAGCGTTCCTCCAGATATTCGGCGATGGCGATCGACTGGGTGAGGACTGGGCCTTCTTCCGTTTCGAGCGCCGGGACGAGACCTTGGGGGTTTCGCTTCAGGAACGCCGGGGAGTGCTGCTCTCCCAACAGAAGGTTGACGGGTTCATAACTGAAGTCGAGGCCCTTCAGTTCCATCGCGATGCGGACGCGATAGGTCGCGCTTGAACGCCAATACCCGAAAAGCTTCATCACCTGTCCCGCCTGTTAAGATTTTCCTACAAGTTAGACTGCATTCTCCGCTGGCGCCAAACCGAGCGAGATCAATCATGCAAGCCGCCAAACTCGACGCTGTGCCTGAGGCCAAACTCAATACTGCGGCGGGCGATGACGAGTGGTCAAAGGCCAATCTGCGCTTCGACGGCGCCAAGCCGCTGAAGGATCTCGCGAACTGCCTGCGCGTTTTCGAGAACCATCCCGAGTACAAGGGCCGGTTCCGCTTTAACGAAATGCTCAATAAGGTCGTCGATCGGGGCGCGGTCATGGTCGAATGGCGCATCAACGAAATCACCGCCGACTTGCAGGAGCGTTTCATGCCGGATGTCGCGCCGGAAAACGTCTCGAAAGCCCTCTTCATCGCCGCCAACCGCGCCAGCGCGAAATAGTTGGCGTATTTAGTAACATCTGTTACTAACGGCGCTTTCCGGAGCGCGCCATGGCCGATCTTTTCGACAATCCGTTGGGCACTGACGGCTTTGAGTTCGTCGAATATACCGGGCCCGATCCCGACGCGCTGTCGCGCTTGTTTGAGACGCTCGGCTTCACAGCGGTCGGCCGCCACCGGTCGAAGGATGTCATCCACTACGCGCAAGGGGATATCAATTTCCTCCTGAACCGCGAGACCGCGGGGCAGCCGGGCGCTTTTCGAAACCAGCATGGCGCCGGGGCGAACGCCATGGCCTTCCGCGTCAAGGACGCCGCCCGCGCCCATCGCGAGGCGATCCGGCGCGGAGCAAGACCGATCGAGGCCAAGACCGGCCCGATGGAGCTCAACATTCCCGGCATTGAAGGGATCGGCGGGCTCAACGTCTATCTCGTCGATCGCTACGGCGCGCGTACGATCTACGACGTCGATTTCGAGCCCATCCCGGGGGCAGATCGCGCGAAGAATTCCGCCGGCCTCACTTATCTTGATCACCTGACGCACAATCTGCGTCGCGGAAATATGGCGCTGTGGGCGGACTATTACGAGCGTATCTTCAATTTCCGCGAGATCCGCTATTTCGATATCGAGGGAAAACTGACCGGTCTTGTCTCGAAGGCGATGACGAGCCCGTGCGGTAAAATCCGTATCCCGCTCAACGAAAGCCAGGACGATAAATCGCAGATCGAGGAGTTCATCGCGCGCTATAATGGCGAAGGCATTCAGCACATTGCGCTCGGGACCGGCGATATCTACGAGACCGTCGAAGAGCTGCGCCGCCGGGGCGTGCCGTTCCAGTCGACGCCTGACAGTTATTACGACAAGACCGACGCGCGCGTCGGCCCGCATGGCGAGGACCTGGCGCGGCTCCAGCGCAACAAGATCCTCATCGACGGCGCCCCGACGCAAGGGCAGGGCCTCCTTCTGCAAATCTTCACGCAGGACGCCATCGGCCCGATTTTCTTCGAGATCATCCAGCGCAAGGGAAACGAAGGCTTCGGCGAGGGGAATTTCAAGGCGCTGTTTGAATCGATCGAGGAAGACCAGATACGCCGGGGTGTGCTGAAGGCATAGCGGTGAGCGCTCCCCGCCTTAAACTTGCATCCTTCACCCCGTACCGCATCGTCGCGCTGGGTCAGCGGATGAGCGAAGCGCTTGGCGCGGCCTATCGCAGCGAAGGCGTTTCAATCCCGGAATGGCGCGTCATGGCAGCGGTGGCGCAAGCGCCATCGGTTGCAGCGCGCGACGTCGTCGCCATCACGCCGATGGACAAGATGGCGGTCAGCCGCGCCGTCACGGCGCTCGAAACAAAAGGCCTCATTGAACGCGAACGAGGCCTCGACAAGCGCGTTTCGACCTTGAAGCTGACGGCGAAAGGCGAGACGCTCTTTCAACGTATCGCCGCCATTGCGCTAAAGTATGAAGAAGATCTTCTCAAACGCCTTCCGCCTGCGGATCGAAAAGCTTTCCTTGACGGGCTGGCCTCGCTCGAGCTGCTGGACCGGGCTGCGCAGTAGCGCGGTCGCGTTGCTCGCATTCGCTGCGCAAGCGTGCGTCTCTTATCCGCCGGCTCCGGCTGTGACAGGCGAGGCGCGCCTTGAAAGTGAAGCATTCGTCGCTGGCGACGGCGCGCGCCTTGGCCTCACTGTCTGGCGTGCGGACGCGCCGGTCGCGATTATCGCCGCCGTGCATGGGATGAACGATTATGCCGGCGCCTTCCGCCTCGCCGCACCCTACTGGGCCGAGCGCGGCATTACGACCTATGCCTATGACCAGCGCGGCTTCGGCCGTTCGCCGACGCAGGGACGCTGGGCAGGCGCGCCGGCGCTCAAGCAGGATCTGCGGGATTTTCTTGCCGCGATCCGGCGCGACCATCCGTCTACCCCGCTTTTTGTGATGGGACACTCGATGGGCGCCGCGGTCGTGATGGCCGCGCACAAGGACGCCCCGCTCGCCGTCGACGGCGTCATCCTCGCCGCGCCGGGCGTCTGGGGCGGCGCCCAGATGCCGCTGTTCTATCGCGCGACGCTGAACCTTGCCGCCTCTCTCGCGCCGGGGAAAACGCTCACGGGCGAGAGCGCCGGGCGGCAAGCGTCGGACAACGTCGATTTCCTGCAAGCCATGTTTGAGGACCCGAATGTCGTCAAGGAAACGCGTCTCGACGCGGTGCTGGGCGTCGTGCGCATGATGGGCGAGGGGTGGGACGCGTCGGACGACATCAACGGGGATTTCCTCGTCGTTTATGGCGCGAAGGACGACATCATCCCGGTGAAAAAGATCCGCAAGGCGGCAAGGCGCCTGTCGGGCGACGTCGACACGCGCGTCTATGAGGAAAGCTGGCACCTTATTCTTGCGGACAATGCGCGCGCCGCGCCGCTTGCCGATATCACGGGCTGGGCCCTGGCGCGGGCAGACCGGAAACCGCCGCCCCAAGCTCAGGGCAAGGAGCAGGCGGTTTCCAATCTCCCGTGAAGCCGGCCGCGATGGGGAATTGCGGGCGCCGGCGTCAGCGGTGGTTGTCGAGACGCGCCCCGGATGCTGGCTGGTGAGGGGAAGCAGAAACCGGGTCGGCTGGAGACGATTGCGCGTTGACAACGATGCAACTTATACGGGTATCTGGTTAAGAAAGGGTTTCCGAAAGCTCGGCATCGATCCAGGCGAGAAATTTTTCTCCTGAATGAAGGCCCTCGATGCTGATGGCGGCGATGACGGGCGTTTCGTAGGGGTGCAGCCTTTCGACAAGACGCCGCGCCGCCGCTGCGTGCGGGACGGTCGTTTTGACGATCATCGCGGCTTCCTCAGCGCGCTCGACCGCGCCCTTCCAGCGATAAACCGACCGGATGCGCGGCAGGATGTTGACGCACACTGCAAGACCCCCGCTCACCAGCTTCTCGGCGATGCCGCTCGCGACGGCGTCATCGGGCGCCGTGACATAAAGAAAAACGACCCCGTCCATGTTGCGCCTCCCGCAATCCGCTCTTATCGCAGCGTCACTTTAGCGAAGAGCCTATGCGAAAGCTCGACCCTGCCGCCGCGCTCGTTCTCTTTTCGGGAGGACAGGATTCCTCGATCGCGCTCGCCTGGGCGCTGTCGCGTTACGCGCGCGTTGAAACGCTTGTGCTCGATTACGGTCAGCGCCATGCGGTCGAACTGACGACGCGGCTTCGCATGATCGAGGCGCTGCGAGCGTTGCGGCCGGACTGGAGCGAGAAACTCGGCCGCGACCACCCGCTTGATCTGAAAGCGCTTGGCGCGATCAGCGACACGGCGTTGACGCGACAGACGGCAATTGCAACGGGGACGGACGGTTTGCCGACGACGTTCGTGCCGGGGCGCAATCTCATTTTCCTGACCATGGCTGGCGCGATCGCTTATGGGCGCGGGATCGGGCTGCTTGTCGGCGGCATGTGCGAGACCGATTTTTCCGGCTATCCCGACTGCCGGCAAGCGACGCTCGACGCGCAGATGACGGCGCTGCGTCTCGGCATGGATTGCGACCTGGCGCTTGAAACGCCCTTGATGGCGCTGTCAAAAGCGGAGAGTTGGCGCTTCGCGGAGACAATCGGCGGCGTCGCCCTCGTCGACCTCATCGTCGAACATTCGCATTCCTGTTATCTTGGTGAGCGCAGGGCGCGCCATGATTGGGGATACGGCTGCGGCGCTTGCCCCGCTTGCCATCTCCGCGCCGGGGGCTGGCGCGACTACGCTGAAGGCGCTGCGTGACATACGCCGTCAAGGAATGTTTTTTGACGCTGCAAGGCGAGGGCGCGCAGGCGGGCCGCGCGGCGGTGTTCCTGCGCTTCGCGGGTTGCAATCTCTGGAGCGGGCTGGAGCGTGATCGCGCCGGCGCCGTTTGCAATTTCTGCGACACCGATTTTGTCGGGACGGATGGAATGGGCGGCGGCAAATTTGGAGACGCAATCGCGCTCGCCGCGCATGCCCGCGCCCGCTGGCAAGGCGCTGGCGGCAAGCCGCTTGTCGTCTGCACCGGCGGAGAGCCGTTGTTGCAACTGGACGCTGCGTTGATCACCGCGCTCCATAAGGAGGGGTTCGAGATCGCGGTTGAAACCAACGGCACGATCGCCGCACCGGAAGGCATCGACTGGATCTGCGTCAGCCCGAAGGCGGCGGCGACGGTCGTGCAGATGGCAGGCAGTGAACTGAAGCTCGTCTTTCCGCAGGAACGCGCGCCGCCCGAACGTTTCGCCGGGCTCGCCTTCCGCCATTTTTTCCTGCAGCCGATGGACGGCCCGGACCGGGAGGCGAACACGGCCGCGGCCGTCGCCTATTGTCTCGCGCATCCGCAATGGCGCCTCAGCGTGCAGTCACACAAGATGATCGGGATTGACTGACCAGCGGCGTCAGCTGGCGGCGCCAGCCATGCGCGCGATCAGGAATTGAGCGTCGCGGCAATAGGCGCTGGCGGCGCGGTCGGCTTTTTTCAGGGCGGTGTCGAGTTCTTCTAGCGCGCCGTTGATTTCCTCAAAGGTTGCGAACGCGTCACGCGGCGGCGTGATGTTGAGGCCCTTGGCGGTCGAATCGAGACGGAAAGGCGACACGGAATAATGCGCCTTGCCGCCGAGCTTCACATCGATCTGCCTGGCGTTCTTGCCGATCAGCGTCGAAGCGCGCGTGTCGACCGCTTCGATCGCTGCGTTGATGGAAAGGCGCAGCTCATCGAAACTCTCGGCGAGAAGCGCGCGAGCGCCGGCCTCCTCGGCCTCATGAGCGGATAACGCAACCTCGTACGCCTGTTCGATGATTTCGCGCACGCGGTCGATCGAATAAAGCGCGGACTCGATGGCGACCAGCGCATCACGGATATTGTTGTCAGCGTCGGGCGCCTTGGGTTCGGGCGCAGGATCAGCCGCGCCGGCGCGCCTTAGCGCGCGATCAAGCCCAGCGGCGACGTCCATGATCGGAAGCGCTTCCGCTTCCGGCGCGGGCGCGCCAAATTTGAAAAGACCGGCGAGGCCGCCGCGTCTCGGCTTTTCTTTTTTTCCGTCTTCGGACGGTTTTTCTGACGCCAACGCCACAACGCAACGCTCCCGCACTTCCCC
>JAXHLA010000002.1:0-42995 GCA_034522715.1 Parvularculaceae bacterium
CCGCGAGTGCGGCAAGCCTTGGCAAAAAGTAAGCTCTTGCTTACTTTCTGAATTGTATGCTATCGCTTACATTACGAAATGTAAGCGATCGTATCCATGTCAGGTATTTCCGTCAGAACCCCCGCCGATATCGGCGCCCTCATCCGCGACCGGCGAAAAGCCCTTGGGCTCGATCAGGGCGCGCTTGCCGCCAATGTCGGCGTCAGCCGTCTCTGGATCAATCAGGTTGAGGGCGGAAAGCCTGGGGCCAATCTCGGCCTCATTCTTCGAACGCTGGCGGCGCTCGACATCACGCTATCGGTTGCGACGGGCGGGCCGTCAGAAGCCCCCGTCACCAGTCCTGACATCGACGCCGTCATCGCTGCCACGCGACGAAAGAAAAACCCATGAAGGAACTCATCGCGCTTCTCGATGGCCGTGAAGTCGGCATCGTCCGGCAGGATCGCAACCGGCTGACGTTCACCTATCTCGACAGCTGGCGCACGGCGCCCGGCGCCTATCCGCTGTCGTTGTCGATGCCGCTCGCGGCGGCCGAGCATTCGCATGCCGCGATCGAGCCGTTTCTGTGGGGGCTGCTCCCCGACAACGAATTCGTGCTTGCGCGCTGGGCGCAACGCTTTCAAGTCTCGCCGCGCAATCCATTCGCGCTTCTTGCGCATGTTGGTGAGGATTGCGCCGGCGCGGTGCAGTTCGTCACGCGCGATCGCGTCGCCGACGTGACAGGCGCCGCCGTGTCAGAAGTCGATTGGATCGACGAAGCCCAAGTCGCAGCGCGCCTGCGCGCGCTCCGTGATGACGCGAGCGCATGGCGGCAGCCCGGCGATGCTGGGCAGTTCAGTCTCGCTGGCGCCCAGCCGAAAACCGCGCTTCTCTTTGACGGCGCCAGATGGGGCGTCCCCTCAGGCCGCGCCCCGACAACGCACATCCTGAAGCCGCCGATCAACGGGTTCGACGGACATGCTGAAAACGAACATATATGCATGGCGCTTGCGCGGGCGCTCGGCATGCCGGCAGCGCGCTCGGAAGTTAGACGCTTTGGCGACGAAACGGCGATTGTCGTGGAACGCTATGATCGTGTGTACGAGAGCGGCGTAATAAGGCGTCTTCATCAAGAGGATATGTGTCAGGCATTGAGCGTTCATCCGTCGCATAAATATCAGAACGACGGCGGCCCCGGGCCGAAAGAGATCATCTCTCTGTTGCGAGAAACAGTCACAGGTCTGTCTGATAAAATAAAATCAGTTTCATTCAACGCTGTCTCTATTGTCTACCGGATGGCCGATAACGACATCCAGACTTTCATCGATGCGCTCATCTTCAACTGGCTGATCGGCGGAACCGACGCGCACGCCAAGAACTATTCGGTGCTCATCGGCGCGGGCGGTATGGTTCGTCTTGCGCCGCTCTACGATCTCGCGAGCATTTTACCGTACGACGACATAGATCCTCGCAAGGCGAAGCTCGCGATGAAGATCGGCGACGAGTATCGCCTGCATCACATCGGGCTCAGCGAATGGCGAAAGCTCGCCGCCAATATCAAGGTTGACGCCGATGCAGTCGTCGACAGCGCGCGCGCGATGGCAGCGCGCCTGCCGGACGCGCTCTCGGACGAAATCGTGCAAGCGCGCGCGGACGGCCTTACACATCCGCTGATTGACCGTCTTCAAGAAAAGCTGTCCGCCAGAGCGGAGAAAGTCGCGAGCGTTTAGCCCTAAGCGAAATACCCGACCGTCGCGCCGACGAGGAGATAGACGCGGCCCAAGGGCGAGGAGAGGTATTGTTCCAGCTCCTCGTCCGCCGTCTCGGATGTCGTTGCGTCTTCGAGCAGGCGTTCAAAGCCTTGCAGGAATTCATGGATGCCGCGCTCGAAGGTTTTGTCGCGGCTGCCCTCGGCGCGAATGCGGCGTTTCACGTCGGACTCGTTGAGGCGCAAGATCCTGTTCGCAAAGACGTTGCGGTCGCCGCGCTCGAACCGTTCGAGCAACGCCGGCGGCGGTTCCCCATAAAGGCGCGTCTCAAGATCGAGCGTGAAATCCTGAAGCCCGGCGATGATTTTCATCGCGCTCTGGGCGCTCGCCTTGGCTTCGGCCGCTCGGCGGTCGGCGGCGCCGAGATCGAGCGGCCCAGCGTTCTCGGTCGCTGACAGAATTTCACGCCAGCTGACGTCCTCTTTCGTGCGCTTGTCTTCGTCTTCGCCGGGCGCGCGGCGCTCGCCCTGCCGATCGCCGCGCTTTTCGGCGCGCAGGGCCTTCGGCTTCTCGATTTCGGACGCGATAGCGTCGAGACGCGCGGCGCCATTCGTGTTCGCCGATTTTCCGAGATCGAGGACATTCGAGAGGTCGGCGCTCGCGCGCCTTGCCGCTGCGGCGTCGGCTTTGCGCGCTTCCTCGGCGCGCCGGTCGGCGTCGGCTTTGGCGGCGCGCTCGGCTTCCGCGGCAAGGCGCGCCTTTTCGGCGTCGGCGGCGCGCTGGGCTTCGCCGGCGCGGGCCTTCTCGATGGCGGCTTGCGCTTCCGCGAGGCGGGCGGAGGCTTCCTGCTCGCGCAGCTGGTTTTCGGCGAGTTTGGAGAGACGCTCCGTCTGCGTCGCAATCGCTTCGGCGAGACGGTCGGCGCGCTTTCGCTGTTCGTCGATCAGCGATTCGAGGCGCGCGTTCTCATTCTCAAGGGCGGCGCGCGCATTCGCGAGTTCCTTGTTGCGGTCCTCGACGCGCTTTGAGGCCGCCTCCGCCGCTGCAACCGCCTCATCGGCGTTTTTCTTCGCGAAGTCGCCGGCCTTGGCGACTTCCGCGGACGCCTCGCGCGCGGCGGACATCGCCTGCTTCGCCGCTTCGGTCACAAGGTTTGCAGCGTTGGCGGCGCGTTCGGCGTCGCTGGCGGCCGCCTCGACGGAGGTCATCGTCGCTTCGCGCACCGTATCGACGGCGCGCGCCGCAGCTTCAGCGACGCGGCGAGACTCGCGCGTGGTGAACTCGACTGCCGTGGTCGCGGCGCGTTCCGCTTCGCCGCGCGCGATTTCAATCGCGGCGTCGGTGCTTTTCCTGGCGTCCTCGGCGGCCTTGACCGAGAAATGGCCGACATTGGCGGCGTTGCGCGCGGCGGACTCGGCGGCGGCGTCGGCGATGCGCGCAGCGCGTTCGCTGGCGTCCTTCATCGATGCAGCCGACATTTCCATCGCGCTTGCGGACGTGCGCACCCGGCCGTCGGCGTCAACAAGCGCGGTTGAGAGCGCATCAAAGCTCTGCAAGGCGCGCATCGCCGCTGTTTCAAGGCGGGTCAGGCGTTCTTCAAGGCGGCTCTCGGCGTCGCCGACCGCGCCGGTGGCGTTTTGCAGGGAAAGAATATTCGCCTGCGCTTTTTCGGCGATGGCGGTTGCGAAGTCGTCCGCGCGCGCATTGAGGGTTTCGGTGAGATCGATCAGCCTTGCGCGTTCTTCCGCGACGCGGCTCACTGCGCCGGAGGCGCGGTTCTCGATCGCAAGCCCTGCGTGCTCGATTGCGCCGACATGCTGACGGATCATCGCTTCGACCGAGGCGAGACGGATGAGGGAGTCGTCGATGCCGGCGTTCAGCGCGTCCATCTGGCTGCGCACGGCCGCGCCGACGGTTTCAACAGAGCGGATGGCCGCGCTGTCCGGCTCAACAAGCTTTTGCGCGGCGGCGGCGTGTTGCTCGGCGGCGTTGACGTAATGCGACATGGTGACGACGATGCGGCCGAAGAGCACCAGCATCGCCGGGACGATGATCGCAAAAGCGAGCGCCCACGCGCCATAATAATCGAACAGCCTGAAGCCGCTCGCCCCGCCCGTGACTTTCATATGCGCCAGAAACCAGCCGAGCGGCGCGGCGACGGCGACCGCGAGGAAGGATGCGATGGCGAGGACGCGGCAAAAGGCTTCGATCTGGGCGCTGCGGCGGAAAACGCGGCGCGCCCGATTTTCGGCGGATTCAAGCGCGCTGACGCGCCGAAGCGCTTCCCCCGGCGACGCTTCGTCGCCGACCGCGCTAAAGCGCAAGCGCCCCTCGCCGGGGCCCGGTCGGGAAGTCTCTGTAACGTCTTGGGAAACGGCCATTCTTCCCGCCTTGAAATCGGCTAGGCGACATAGCCCAATTTAAAGTGAACGCCAATTAACGCAGGGGCAAGGCGCCGCCTTGCTCGCGCGCGTCGGCGCGGCTACCCCCACGGAAAAGGCCCGGACGGCAACGAATGGCCGGGCAGGGAAGGAACCATGCGCTCAAACAGCCAGGCCGCCATGAATTTCGGCCTCGATCCCATGATCGAGGAAGTCCGCGAGACCGTCGCGCGCTGGGTCGATGAAAAACTGCTGCCGCGCGCCGCTGAGATTGATGCGACCAACAAATTCCCGCGCGATCTCTGGCCGGAGCTCGGGAGCCTCGGCCTCCTCGGCATCACGTCGGAGGAAGACTATGGCGGCGCGGGCCTCGGTTATCTTGCGCATTGCGTCGTCGTCGAGGAGATCAGCCGGGGTTCAGGCGCGGTCGGCCTTTCCTACGGCGCGCATTCCAATCTGTGCGTCAACCAGCTCAACCGTAACGCCACCAAGGCGCAAAAAGCGAAATACCTGCCGAAGCTCATTTCCGGCGAGCATCTCGGCGCGCTCGCGATGTCGGAGCCGGGCGCAGGGTCCGACGTCGTCGGCATGAAGCTGAAAGCCGAGAAAAAGGGCGACCGCTACGTCCTCAATGGCTCCAAAATGTGGATCACCAACGGGCCGGACGCTGATGTCGTCGTCGTCTACGCCAAGACCGATCCGAATGCGGGGCCGCGCGGCATCACCGCCTTCATCGTCGAGAAGGGGCAGAAGGGTTTCACGGCCGCGCAAAAACTCGACAAGCTCGGCATGCGCGGCTCCGACACCGGCGAGCTCGTCTTCGAAGACTGCGAAGTGCCGGAGGAAAATATCGTCGGAACGCTGAACGGGGGCGTCGGCGTCCTGATGTCAGGCCTCGACTATGAGCGCGTCGTTCTCTCCGCCGGGCCGATCGGCATCATGCAGGCCTGCATGGATACAGTGATCCCTTACGTGCACGAACGAAAGCAGTTCGACAAGCCGATCGGCTCCTTTCAGCTCGTGCAGGGAAAGCTCGCCGACATGTACACGACGATGAACGCCTGCCGCGCGTATGTTTATGCGGTCGCGGCGGCTTGCGACCGGGGCGAGACGACACGGCAGGACGCGGCAGGCTGCATCCTCTACGCCGCAGAAAAAGCGACACAAGTCGCGCTCGACGCGATCCAGCTTTTGGGCGGCAATGGCTATATCAACGACTATCCGACCGGTCGCTACCTGCGCGACGCCAAGCTCTATGAAATCGGCGCGGGGACCAGCGAGATAAGACGGATGCTCATTGGGCGGGAGATTTTTGAGCGGACGGCGTGAGGGCTTAGATTTGTCTGACCAGAACCCGTTCGCTGAAAAGCTGCGTGCATTTTCAACTATTGTGGGGGAAAATCTACGCTCCGCGCTCTACGACGCCGTATCAATTTCTGAGGCCGGTCGTTGGAAAAAGTTTAACGGTCAAATCAAGGCGCTTGCCAACCGCGGACTCAATGAGCCTTGGAGGCTGCAGTTTAGGTCGTCGGCGGCCTGCGGCCGAGAATTTCAGCCGGGAAATGAAGCAGCTTGTATCATTCGCATCGAAGGAGGATCTCATCTCAGCGACGGCATGGACCACTCGGAATCTTTTAGAATTGAATGTTTGGTCCAGATACGCAGGCCTATCAACTGAAAACATGCGCAGAATTTACGACGATGCCGGACGAGATGCGAACGAAATCTATGAAACAGCTACCAAAAAGTTCAAGTCAGATTACTCGACGGAAGAGATGCCAGAACTCGATTCGTTTCAGGCCTCGACCCCCAGCGAATCGTCGAAAACGCATGAACAAAAAACAAGTGGGTCGCCGAGAATTCGTAGAGCAGTACCAGCTCGGGTTCAATAGCGCTGCTGATGACCATAGGCTTTGGGTTCGCGTCCTGATTTTCCGCGTTCTGATCATGCGTTAGTAAATCCATGCTGTTTCGTTGTCCAGCAATATGAGAACTCTCCATCCGACCGCTATGGGATCGTAGCAATCAACCTGACGAGAGCAAAGACTTATTCGCACGTGGATTTCATACGTCGGAATCTCGAGTACGTTAACCAAATGTTTTTGTGAAGCGCTTTTGGCTCGCTGAAAGAAGCGCTGAGGGGCTCGCGGGCGATTTATAGTCGGACCGTTAATCTTTAAACGGATCAACCGTCGCCACCCCCGTCGGCCTGAAATGCGCGACATTGCGCGTGACGACCGTCAGGCCGTGCTCGAGCGCGGTCGCGGCGATTTGCAGGTCCGATGTCATATTGCCGATTGTCGCACCGAGGCGGCCCCATCGGCGGGCGCAATTGAGGTCGAACGGCACAATCCGCTCGTCGAAATCGATCAGGATGCTGTCGAGCCAATCCGCCAGCGCCGTGCCGAAGTCTGGATCGGTGCGGCGCTTGGCCGATACGCCGCGCTCGATCTCGCCGATCGTAATGACGCTGACAAACATGTCGGAGGGCCGTGTCGATTGGAGCCAATCGTCGAGCAAGCGAACGCGCTTTTTTTTGCGAAGCGCGGACATGATGTCGGTATCGAGAAGGAACACTAGAACTTGATGTCGCGAAAAGTCGACGGCATGCGTTCGAATTCACCGTCGTCCTGCGGCATGCTGAGCAGGTGCTCAACGAAGTTTTTCTTCGGGCGTTTGACGGCGTCCGCCATCCGCTGAAACTCATCGACCGCGACGACCACGACGGCGGGGCGGCCGTGTTTGGTTACCGTTTGCGGCTGCTCGCTCGCGGCCTCGACGAGGGCGCTGAAGCCGTCCTTGCCGTCCTGGATCGACCAGACGGCCGAGGAGCGCTTCAGCGCGGCAAGGGGCGCCGCTCTTTGCGCGGGTTTTCCTTTTGCTTTACCCGGCTTTTTGGCGATCTTTTTCGGCATGTCAGCCTCAATAAATTCTAGCCAGAAATTCTGGCCAGAATCTAGGTCAAGGCGTTGGCGAAAGCAAGTGCCGCCAGCCGCTCACCCCGCCCACGCCCTACGCCGGCGGGCGAGCGCTGACTGTTTCATATAGTGCTCGGCGAGCGGCTTTGACGTGAGCCTTGCGGCGGCGACGCCGAACATGACGGCGATCGCCGTCACGGTCAGCACCGCGTCCGCGTCGAGGAGCGCGGGGTTGCCAATCAGCATCATCACGAAGAGCGCCGAGGCCGCGCCCGGCGCGCCGCCGAACCAGGCGAGGAACATCTGGCTCTCTTTCGGTATCGACGGCGTTTGCAGGATCGCGAGGCGCGGCCCCGCGCGCATGACCGTCACGGCCGCGAGCGCGAACACGATGCTCAGCATGTCGGCGTCGAGAAGGCGCGGGAGGAGCACGGCGCCGAAACCGAAATAGGCGGCGGGGATGACGGCGCGATCGACGTAGCGGCGGATGCGCAGCCGCGTCGTTGATGAGGCTGACGTCTGTTCGCCCCAGAGCAGCCCCGCCGCTGTCGCGCCGACGACCGGATCGGCGCCAACCGCCGGTCCGAGCACGAACATGATGACGCCGGAAAGGATGGCGAACTGACCGTCGAGCGAGCGCTGCTGCAAGGTGCGGCGGCGATACCACGCGCCGGCGGCGGCGGCCGCAAGGCCCGCGACGCCGCCAAAGGCGAAGCCCTTCAAGACCGAGAAGCTCGCCGTCATCAAGGGTTCGAGCGCCGGTTCGTTCGGCGTCGCGGCGGTCGCATTGGCGGCGAGCAGCATCGCCAGCGGAATGCCGAGCGCGATGATGGCCGCGCTCTCATTGCGCACGGCCGCCTTGATCGTCGCCGGGGCCGGGGTCGCCGCAACGGCGCGCCGGTCGAATGCCGCGCCGTTCAGCATCAAGGCAGCCCCGACGAGCATCGCTGACGGGATCGACAATTCAGGGAGCATGATGAAGGCGGCGAGCGAACACGCGAAGAGATAAATCGGCGCCCCGCCAAACGTCAGCCGGAAGGCCGAGGGACATTGCCGCGCCAGCCGGCTGACGCGAAGCTGCGCGGCGGACGCAAAGCCGAGCATGGCGAGCGCGGCCTTCGCGGCGAAAGCAAGCGCGTCGGCGGGCGGTGAAGGGATGTTCAGCAGGCTGACGATCGCGGCGAGGCCGGCGCCGCAAGCGACGAGGAGAGCGGGCGCGGCGGCGGCGC
The DNA here is from genome assembly GCA_034522715.1 of Parvularculaceae bacterium. GTDB lineage: Bacteria > Pseudomonadota > Alphaproteobacteria > Caulobacterales > Parvularculaceae > Amphiplicatus. Next base: position 8,217 of record JAXHLA010000002.1, read on the forward strand.
GGCGGGCGAAGGCGGACGCAGCGATGCCCGGAATCGCCATTAGCGCCGCAATGAATGCCAGCCAGACCATCAGCCCCGAACCCGGAAAAACGCCGCTTTCGAGCCCCAACGCCCGCTCGGCACTTTCAACTCTGAATTGATCCGGCGAATCACGCAATCCAAAAAAGATATGCAAATTATTCAATGACTTCAATGTGTTACGCTATTAACCAAACTTATCCCCCACCTTATCCCCCTCTTTATCCCCCAGGTTATCCCACCCCCTTTTGGCGCCCTTATGATGCTTGATCGAGCAATCGGTTTTAAGGCGCGCGAAGGAGGCGTCATGGCGAAGAAAGACCTGGAAACAGCGGCGAAACCCGCACCGGAGACGGAAAAGCCGCGCGGGCGATTGAAGCGCGCCGTCGCGAAGTCGGCGCCCAAAATCGCGCGCGAGCTTGGCGGGCCGCTCGCGGGGGCGGCGGTCGAGGCGCTGTCGCGCGCGATCTTCGGCAAGGACGCCGTCAGCGAAGAGGCGATCGCCGACGCTGTCGAAAACGCCAGCCCCGATCAGCTCCTCGCGCTCAAACGTGCGGAGAATGAATTCGCGATCGCGCTCCGTCAGGCGGCGGTCGAGGAACACCGCATCGACGCCGGAGACCGCGCGAGCGCGCGCGAGCGTCAAACAAAAATGGACGACTGGACGCCGTCGATTCTCGGCGCGCTCATCATCGGCGGATTTTTCCTGACGCTCGGCGTGATGGTGGCGCGGCGCTTGCCCGACGGCGCGGAGACCGAGTTCTCGATCATGCTCGGCGCCCTCGCCACCATGACGGCGGCGGTCGTCAATTATTTCTTCGGTTCCTCTGCCGGTTCGCGCGAGAAGACGAAGTTGCTGTCGAGAAACGGCAGGGCGGAGTGATGGTTGAACGTCGAATGAGCGCTGTCAGGAACCCTCGACGCCCCCGCGCGGGTGAGGGGAAAGGCAGCGCATGACTTCGCCCGATATCGTCATCGCCGGCGGCGGCGTCATCGGCTTGATGACCGCCTATGCGCTGGCGCGCGAGGGCGCGCGCGTCACGGTCATCGACGCCGGCGCGCCATCGGCGACAGCCGCGGCGGCAGGGATGCTCGCGCCGTCGTTCGAGAGCGCGCTCCACGCGGGCGCGGCGCTTGAGCGCTTCGCGCGGTCAAGTCTCGCGCGCTGGCGCGCGATCGCTCCGGAAATCACGGAGACTGCGGAGGTTGCGATCGATTTCCGGACGAACGGCATTCTGAGCGTTGCTTTCGACGATGACGACGCGGCGCGTTTTCCGGAAGACATGACCGGCGGCGTGCGTCTCTCCGTTCGCGAGGCGCGCGCGCTGGAGCCTGCGCTATCGCCCGCAATCGCCGGCGCGTGGTTCGCTGACGGCGACGGGCAGGTCGATCCGCGCGCCTTGTTGCGCGCCTTGCCGGCAGCGATTGCGCGCCATGGCGGACGCCTCGTGCGCGGCAAGCGGGTCGCGGCGATCGATACCGCGCATGGCGCCGTCGCGGGCGTTCGCCTCTCGAGCGGCGAGCGCATGGGCGCTGGCGTGGTCATTCTTGCAACCGGCGCCGCGATCGCGGCCTTCTCCGCCTTGCCCGCCGGCGCGATTTTCCCGGTGAAGGGTGAAGCCGTCGCGCTGGCGACAGGAGAGGGCGCGCCCGCGCATGTCATTCGTACAAGGAGCGCCTATCTCTGTCCGAAGGCGGATGGGCGCGTCATTGTCGGGGCGACGCAGCGCCCGCATGATCGCTCGCTGACAACTGACGCCGAACGCATCGACGCGCTGAAATCGGGCGCGGCGCGCGCTGCGCCCGCGCTGACAGCGGCCGCGGAAATCGAGCGCTGGGCGGGCCTTCGGCCCGCCACTGCTGACGGCTCGCCCGTGATCGGCCCGGCGCCAGAGGGCCCTGCAGGCCTCTTCCACGCGCTTGGTCATTATCGCAACGGCGTCTTGCTCGCCCCCGCGACCGCGGCGGCGCTCATGAACCTGATCCTCAAGGGCGAGGGCGCCAAAGACCTCGCCGCGTTCAGCGCTGGCAGGTTTCGGGCGACATGAAGGCCAGAGCCCCCAGCCCCTCAGAACCCGGCCGCCACAGCCATTATCGGCACAGTTAGGAGTTTGTTGACCATGACCTGCGAGCGTTTCACTCCCAAAGGGACCCGCCACCATGACTGACGCCATCGGCGCTGCAAGCGCGGCCAGCAAAGTTTCCGGCGCGCTCAAGCGCGCCTCGCAATCGACCGGCGTCGGCTTCGACTATCTCTACCGCGTCGCGTCACGCGAAAGCGCGCTTAATCCGGCGGCGAAGGCGAAGACGTCCTCCGCAGCCGGACTATTCCAGTTCATCGAGCAGACCTGGCTCGGCGCGGTGAAGAATTACGGCGCTGCGCATGGGCTCGCCGCTGAGGCTGGTGAAATCGTCAGAGGCGCCCATGGGCGCTTCACCATTGCAGATCCGGCTCGCCGTCAGGCGATCCTCGACCTCCGCTTCGATGCCGAGAAAGCCGCCGCCCTTGCTGCCGAGCTGGCGCGCGAGAACAAGGCGGCGCTTGAAGGCGCGCTTGGCCGCGCGGTCGATGCGCCCGAGCTTTACGCTGCGCATTTCCTCGGGCCGAACGGCGCGCGCAAGCTCTTGACGGCGGATGCCGCGCAGAGCGCCGCAGCGCTGTTGCCGTCGGCGGCGGCAGCGAACCGGAATGTCTTTTTTGACGGCGCGCGCGAGCGCACGGTGGGCGAAGTGATCGCGAGCTTCACCCGGACGATCGGCGGGGCGAAAGCCGCAGCCGGCGAGATCAAATCGGCGCTGGGCGAGGGCGCGGGCGCGCTTGTGGGCGAGCTGTTCCGGGAGACGGCGGCGTTCGGACATGCGCGCGCCCTGCCGGGGCTTGAAACGAAGACCCTGTCGCCCCTTGTCCTTGCGGTGTTGCAAGCGCTCGACTGGCGCGGACCCGAGCGCGGCGAGGATCGCCGCGCCTTGCGCGACTAACCTAGAGCGGCGGGCGACAAAAAGGGGACCGGGGTTTTCCCCGGGCCCCCCCCGCCCCCCCCGCACGAGAGTTTCGGGCGGTTCCTTTCAATCGCCTGAACCTAGTCGCACGCCGTCAGGCCATATCCATGCGGAAGCTTCGTGCTGGCGTCGCCGCAGGCGCCTTGCAATTGTTGCGGCGCGAGGCCGTTCACCGCGGTCAGATCGGCGCCTTGCAGCTTCGCGCCGGTGAAATCCGCGCCGGCGACATCGGCGGCGGCGAATTTTACATCGCGCAGGCTCGCGCCCGTAAACTTTGCAGCGCGCAGATCCGTGCCAGTGAAATCGGCGCCGTCGGCGACAGCATCGACGAACTGACCGCCCGGCGCGAAGGCCTTGGTGATGATCGCCTTCGACAGATTGGCGCCCGAGAGGCTTGCAGCGGTCAGATTGGCGCCGTCGAAATTCGCCGCGGAAAAATCGCCGGCGCGCATCGAGGCGTTGTTGAGCGTTGCATGGGAGAAATCGGCGCCCGGCGCCTGCGCGGCCGTGAAATTGGCGTTGGCGAGGCGGGCCTTCTGAAAGTTCGGCGCCGCGCCGCTCGCCCCTTCGAACGAGGCGTCGTCGAGGAGCGCGCCGACGAACTGCGTGCCGTTGATCTGCACGCCCGCGAAGATGCTTTTGGCGGCTTTGACGCCAGCGAAATTCGCATTCGAGATATTCATCGTCGCAGCGACAGCAGGGCCCGCGTCGTCGCCGCCGAGCTTGGCGAGTTTGCCGATGCCTTCGTCCACGCGGCCGATCGCGCCGGAGAGATTGGGCGCCAGCCTGTCGGCATTGTTGAACGTGTTGGTGACGCCGCGGCCGAGTTCGTCGATCACATTCACTTTGCGCCCGCCGGTGCGTTCGCCGACAAGGTTCGTGACCAGCGTGAACGACATCACCATGAAGAGAATAATCAGCAGGATCAGCCGAACCATGAAATCCGTCCCCGCCCGCATCGGGCGCTCAGCGGCGGTTTCCTCCGCCTGCCTCATAATGGGTCGAGAAGGGCTGACGAACGCTTAAAAGTTGGTTTCGATTGTACTAATCGCAGCGCCCTGTGCGCGCGGGCGAAGGACGCGCCCCGGAATGACGGCCCGCCGATTGATGCGTCGCTGCAAGAGCGGAAACGCCCCCTAAGAGCACCCCGTATTGGCCCCGCAGCTGTCGCATCGGAGGCAGGCGCCGGCGCGCACCAGCGTGAACTGTCCACAATCGGGACAGGCATCGCCCTCATAGCCCTTCGCGCGGGCGGTCGAGGCGCGAGAGACAGGCGCGGCGAGGCTGCCGGGCGGCGCCTTGCGGTTCATCGCTTCGGCAAGCCTTGCAACGTGCGCTTCGATGTCGGGCGGCGTCGTCGCGGCGACAGCGTCTTCGGGCTTGCGAAGCCGGTCGAAATCCCCGCCGCGCAGGACGACGAGATTGTCCGTCACCGTCGAGCGCGAGAAGCCTTTGGAGATCAGGCGCGAGGCGTCTTCCTGCGCTTTCTCGCGATTGACGCCCCGCCCGATGGCGTCGACGGCGCTCTCTTGCGGATCGACATGGGCAAGGTCGTTGCGGCCGAGATAGGAGATCGCAAGCTCGCGGAAGATATAGTCGAGGATCGAGGTCGCGTGCTTGATGGAATCATTGCCCTCAACCGGCCCCGACGGATCGAAGCGCGTGAAGACATAGGCGTCGACGAACTCCTCGAGCGGCACGCCATATTGCAGGCCAAGCGACACCGCGATTGCGAAATTGTTCATCAGGCTGCGGAACGCCGCGCCTTCCTTGTGCATGTCGACGAAGATCTCGCCAAGCTCGCCTTCGTCGAATTCGCCGGTGTGCAGATAGACCTTGTGACCGCCGACGATCGCTTTCTGGATGTAGCCCTTGCGGCGATCAGGCAGGCGCCGGCGCCCCGGCGTGCGCTCGATGATGCGCTCGACGATGCGCTCGGCGACGATGCGCGAGCGTTCAGCGGCGGGCGCTGCCGCGATCGCGGCGGCGATATCGTCCGCATCCTCTTCATCCTCGGCGGAGAGGAGCGTGGCTGCGAGCGGCTGCGAAAGCTTCGAGCCGTCGCGGTAAAGCGCAATCGATTTGAGGCCCAGCTGATGCGCGCGAAGATAAGTCCGCGCGCAGTCGGCGACGCTCGCGCGGTTCGGCAGGTTGACCGTCTTCGAGATGCCGCCCGAAACGAATGGCTGCGCCGCCGCCATCATCGTCAGATGCGCGTCGACCGACAGCGCGCGCTCGCCGACCTTGCCGCAGGGCGTCGCGCAATCGAAGACTGCGTAATGTTCGAGTTTGAGGTGCGGCGCGCCTTCGGTCGTCATCGCGCCGCAGACGTAGAGATTGGTCGCGTGGATATCTTCGTCCGAAAACCCGAGATCGCGCAGGACCTGATAGCCCGACGCCTGCATCTGGCCCTCGGTGAAGCCGAGAATATGGCGGCAGAAATCCTCGCCCAGCGCTTGCGGCGTAAACGCGAAGGTGAGGTCGAACGAAAGTTTGAGGCGCTCTTCGAGCGCTTTCAGGTGACGGTCGGTGAAGCCTTCCTCGCGCAAGGCCGCTGGGGTCACGCCGGGGGCGCCCTCGATCGTGCCGCGCCCGACGACATAGGCGACGATATCGGTGATGTCGGTCTCGGCATAGCCGAGCGTTCTCAACGCCGCCGGGATCTGCTGATTGATGAGCTTGATCTGGCCGCCGCCCGCAAGCTTCTTGAATTTGACGAGCGCGTAGTCGGGTTCGATGCCGGTCGTGTCGCAGTCCATGACGAGGCCGATCGTGCCGGTCGGCGCGATCGCCGAGACCTGCGCGTTGCGGAAGCCGTTGAGGCTTCCGAGCTCGTAGGCTTCATTCCAGATCGCCTGCGCGCGCTTCGACAGCGCCTTCCACGCGATCGCGCCATGATCGATCGCAAGCGGGGGACGCGCGAGGCCCTCGAACTCGCCCGCCGCCTTGACGCCGAGCGCCGCACGGCGATGGTTCCTCAGCACCCGGAGCATCGGCTCCCGGTTTTCGCGCCAGAGCGCGAACGGCCCGATGGCGCCCGCCATCTCGGCCGAAGCGCGATAGGCAGCGCCCGTCAACAGCGCCGTGATCGCGCCCGCGATCGCGCGCGCTTCGGGGCTGTCATAGGGAAGGCCCGCGGCCATGAAGAGCGCGCCGAGATTGGCGTAGCCAAGGCCGAGCGTGCGGTAATCATAGGATTTGCGCGCGATGGCGGGCGAGGGAAACTGCGCCATCCCGACCGAGATTTCGAGCGCCACGCTCCAGAACCGGCAGGCATGCTCGAACCCGTCGGCGTCAAACCCCGCCGCCGTCTTGAACTTCAACAGGTTGATCGAGGCAAGGTTGCACGCGGTGTCATCGAGAAAGAGATATTCCGAACACGGATTGGAGGCGCGAATGGCGCCGCCTGCGGGACAGGTGTGCCAGGCGTTCGTCGTGTCGTGATATTGAAGGCCGGGATCGGCGCACGCCCACGCGGTCTCTGCGATCGCGTCCCAGAGTTTCCTCGCCTTGATCGTTTTCGCCGGCGCGCCGTCGGTGCGCCGACGCAGCGTCCAGTCGCCATTGCGTTCGAGCGCTTCAAAAAACGCATCGGTGAGCCGCACGGAGTTATTGGAATTCTGGCCGCTGACGGTGCGATAGGCTTCGCCATCCCAGTCGAGATCGTAGCGATCGACATGCGCGGACTTCGCGCCAGCGCGCGCAAGCTCGATCGCGCGGCGGATCGAGGCTTCAGGCACGAAGTCTTTCTTCGCCGCCTTGACCGCCGCCTTCAGCGCGTCGTTGCTGCGCGGCTCGCAGCGATCTTCGCCTTCGATCGCCCAGCATGCGGCGATGATTTTGGGGATGTGGTGCGCGAGCGCGCGGCTGCCCGCGACGAGCGCGGCGACTTTTTCTTCTTCAGCCGCTTTCCAGCGAATGAAGTCCTCGACGTCCGGATGGTCGCCATCGATCACGACCATCTTGGCCGCGCGCCGGGTGACGCCGCCGGATTTCACCGCGCCTGCGGCCGCATCCCCGACCTTGAGGAAGCTCATCAGGCCGGAGCTTCTCCCGCCGCCCGACAAGGGCTCGCCGACGCCGCGGATCGCGGAGAAATTCGCGCCCGCGCCCGAGCCGAATTTGAACAGACGCGCCTCGCGCGCCCAGAGATCCATAATGCCGCCGTCGCCGACGAGATTGTCCTCGACCGACTGGATGAAGCACGCGTGCGGCTGCGGCCGCTCATAGGCGTTGTCGGACGCGACGACCGCGTTCGTCACCGGATCGACGAAGAAATGCCCGTGGCCTTCGCCTTCGACGCCATAGGCCCAGTGAAGGCCGGTGTTGAACCATTGCGGGCTGTTCGGCGCGCCGATCTGGCGCGCCAGCATCGCCTTCATCTCATCGACAAAGACTTCCGCCTCACTGGCGCCGGCGAAAAGTCCCGCCTTCCAGCCCCAATAGCCCCATGCGCCGGCGAGCCTGTCGAACACCTGTCGGGCGCTCGTCTCCGGCCCATAGCGGTGCTCGGCCGGAAGTTTGGCGAGCGCGGCGACATCCGGGATCGACCGCTGAAGGAAGTCGGGTACGCCTTTTTCTGCGATGCGCTTCGTGGCGGCGGGAACCCCCGCCTTGCGGAAATATTTCTGGGCGAGGATGTCGGCGGCGGTCTGGCTCCAGTCGGCGGGGACTTCAACATCGCTGATGGCGTGCAGGACCGCGCCCGAGGCGGCTTTGAGCTCACTGTCGGTGCGCCGGAAGCGAATGCCGGCATAAGCGCCGCCCTTGGCGGTCGTAAAATGTCGTTCGAAGCGCATCGCCGGGGCGGACCCTTTCATGCCCCCGATATAGTATCGGCGGGCGGCCCTCTTCACAATGTTCGGGGGCGTCGGCAACAAATTGAGAAGCGCCTGAATTTCTTGGATAATTCAGGCCGCTCGATGACGTCCGGCAGATTGGCCGCGAAAACGCGTCCGCAGACAGTCCGGCAAGGGTTTAGCGCCCCGACGCGGCCGAAGTTAAGCGATTTCAACCTCGATGAAGTCCCCTGCCGTTGCAGCAATCAACGCCGTCAAAATGCCGCTCGCATTCTTCTCGATGCGTGGCCAGCTCGTGGTCGAAAGAACGATGATCGCGATCCGCCGGCCTACAGTTTTTTGCTGGTATTTGAGATTTTTGTCCGTCGTCACAAAGACATCGACGTCCGCGCCCTCGGCGGCGGCGAGGAGCGCCCCGTTTTCGAGGTTGCTCCAACCAAGCTCGAATGCCGTCCTGACGTCACATCCTGCGAGCAATCGCCGGAGCGGAACGGGCGTCCCTTGGTCGAAAAGCACCAACACTCAGGCAGTCTCGAGCGACAGCGCCGCGTGCTCCAAAACACTTTTGACCTGCGCCGCCGTCACTCCCGGGAAAAGCGACAAAAATTCGCGAGCGGAAATCCCTCCTTCGAGATTTTCGAAGAGCGCCGCGACAGGAACCCGGGTTCCGCGAAACACCCAGGCGCCGCTCACCTTTCCGGGAGAGCGTTCCAACGCGCTGCAGGAAGCCCAGTCAATCATAAGAACGAGATAAGCTTAACCACCAATGGGTTCAATCCGACGAAGCGTTGGAAAAACGCCGCCTTCCTGCCGCCGGATAGTCAGTTGTGGCGCGAAAGCCTGAATTGGCTTAACTCCGCGCGGTGCTTGGCGGCAAATGGTAAGAGAGTTTGAATGGAGACCCCTTACGCTTCCGGACAATGCACCTGCGGCGCAGTCCGCTTTGCGCTCCTGTCCGAGCCCATTTTCACCCATTGCTGCCATTGCACCTGGTGTCAGCGAGAAACCGGGTCGGCCTTTGCGGTTAACGCCATGATCGAGACCGCGCAGGTGAGGATCGACGGGGCTGCGCCGGACCTCGTCGCTACCCCCTCGGCAAGTGGAAAAGGCCAGAAAGTCGCCCGCTGCGCCGTGTGTCGCGTCGCCGTCTGGAGCCATTACGCCACGCTCGACACGAAACTCGCCTTTATTCGGGCGGGGACCCTTCAGGACCCGTCGCGCGCGTCCCCCGATGTCCATATATTCACGTCGACGAAACAGCCTTGGGTTGTCATCCCTGCGGGCGCGGAAGCTTATGCCGAGTTCTATTCGGCGGCGGACCGTGCTCGGATGTTCGGCCCGGAACGCATGGCGCGCCGCGCGGCGCTCTTAGAGGAAGTCACACGGCTCGCATGTTGAAGCAATTATTCGCCTGGTGGGATTCGACAACCTACGGCACCTCTTTCACCTTGTGGCGGCGGTCCGCGCGTCTCGTCGGCAAGGACGAACAGGGCAATCGGTATTTTCAGGAGCTGACGCCGAGCGGACCGAACGGCATGACGCGTCGCTGGGTCGTTTATCACGGCGTCGCCGAGGCGAGCCGCGTCACGCCCGACTGGCACGGCTGGCTCCACCATACATTCGAGGAGCCGCCGACGACGGCGCCCCTGAAGCGGCGCGCCTTCGAAAAGAACCATGTGCCCAATATGACGGGAACCCCGCTCGCTTATCATCCGCCCGGCAGTCTCGCGAAGGGACCCGGCGGCGCGCCGGCGGATTATGAAGCCTGGTCGCCGGACGCGGCGGCGGAAAAAGTCTGAGGACGGATCATGGCCAAGGGCAGCATCTTCGAGACCATCATCGGCGTCGGCGTCATTGGCGTCGCGGCGGGGTTTCTCTATTACGCCTATGGCGCCAGCGGTCGCGGCGAGACGGCGCGCACCTATCCGTTGCAAGCGGTCTTCGGCCGCGTCGATGGCGTCACGGTCGGCTCTGAGGTCCGGATCGCCGGCGTCAAGGTCGGCGCGGTTTCAGGCAGCATGCTCGACCCGCAGACCTATGAAGCGCGCGTCACGCTGAACGTTTCGTCAAACGTTGCGCTGCCTGACGACACGATCGCCAAAATATCCTCCGATGGCCTTCTCGGCGGCGCGCATATCGCGCTCGAGCCGGGGGCGAGCGACATCATGCTGGCGGCCGGCGACACCATCTCGATCACTCAGGGGTCTGTCGATCTCCTGGGCCTCGCCATGCAGGCGTTCTCGTCAAGCCAGTCAAAACCCGCGGCGGCAGCGCCCGCGAGTGCGCCATCGCCATCGCCAGAAATATCCTCCGGAGACGGACAATGAAACGAACTCTAGCCCTTCTCGCGCTCGGCTTTGCGGGGCCGGCCCTCGCGCAAACGTCTGACCCGGCCCTTGATGATATCTTGTCGCCGGATCCCGTGCCGACTGTGGAAGAGGGCGCGGCTCCAGCGCTGAGCGAACTCGATGAACTGTCGAAAGGATCGCCGGACGCTGACTTCCCCGACATGGAAACCGTGCAGAAGCGACGGCCGGTGTCGGTGACGCTGCGCGCGCTCGACAAGATCATCGCTAAATATCAGGATATGACGATTCCGATGGACGCTTCGGCTGAGTTCGGAACGCTGACGATCACGGCGCGCACTTGCGACAAGCGCCCGCCGGAGGAGTTTCCGGAAACGACGGCGTTCGTCGAGATCACCGATTCGACGCCGGCCCCGGTGTCGAACCTCAAGATTGCGCCGCCGAACAAGAAACAGGCGGCCGGCAAGGTCAAAAGCGAACCTGCAGCCGGTTCAACCGACCATGGCGGCGCCGTCTCGCCGGCGGCGGCGGCGAAGGCCGCGGGATTGCCCGCCAACATGATTTTTTCGGGATGGATGTTTGCGTCGAGCCCGGCGCTCAGCGCGCTTCAGCACCCCGTTTACGACGTCTGGGTGATCGACTGCAAAACAGTCAAGATCGGCAGCTGAAGAGGCGGCTTTCTGAAGTCGGCGCGGCGCGACAGCATCGCATCCAGCATCGACTGATAGTCCGTACGCGAACATTTTCTGACGCCGAATTGCGACAGGTGCTCGGAGTAGAACTGCGTGTCGAGCAGCCTGAAGCCCGCGTGCTTCAGTCGCGCGATCAGATGCGCCATCGCGATTTTCGAGGCGTCCCGCTCGATCGAAAACATGCTCTCGCCGCAGAAAATCTCGCCCAGCGCGAGGCCGTAGAGCCCGCCAACAAGCCGTCCCTCGCGCCAGCATTCGACGCTATGCGCAAACCCTGCTGCATGAAGCGCCATGAAGACTTCTTCGATAGCATGATTGATCCAGGTGTCGCGCCGTCCCTTCGCCGACTTCGCGCACGCGGCGATCACGTCGCCAAACGCCGTATCAATGCGGATCTCGAAGCGCTGTTGTTTCACCGTGCGCAAAAGCCGCGCGGGCGCGCGAGCCTCGTCAAGCGGCAGCACGCCGCGTTCGTCCGGCAGGACCCACACGACATGCTCGTCGGCGCGTGACTTGGCCATCGGAAAATAGCCGAGCGTGTAGGCCTTCAGGAGGTCGTCAGGATCAATGCGGGCGCCGGGGTCGCGCGGCATCACTCGGCGGCTTCGCGCGCGAGCCATTCTTCCAGCCAGTGGATGTGATAGTCCCCGCTGAGAAATTCCGGCTGCTCGATCAGCTCACGGAACAACGGTATTGTCGTCTCGACGCCGTTAAGCGCGATTTCAGCAAGACAACGCTTCAGCCGCCGGATGCAATGGTCCCGGTCGTCGCCGAAGACGATCAGCTTGCCGACCATGGAGTCGTAATAAGGCGGAATTCGATAACCGGGATAAACCGCGCTGTCGAACCGGACGCCCGGCCCGCCCGGCGCGTGGAAGTAAGTGATCTGGCCGGGGGAGGGCCTGAACGTCTTCGGGTTTTCGGCGTTGATGCGGCACTCGATCGCGTGACCCTGAAAGACGATGTCTTCCTGCTTGAACGACAACGGCATGCCGGCCGCGACCCTGATCTGTTCGCGGATCAAATCGGTGCGCGTCACCAGCTCCGTCACCGGGTGTTCGACCTGGATGCGGGTGTTCATCTCAATGAAGTAGAAGCGCCCGTTCTCGTACAGGAACTCGATCGTTCCCGCGCCGAGATAGCCAAGTTTCGCGATGGCGTTGCGGGCGATCTCGCCGATCTCCTTGCGCTCCTTGAGGGTCAATGCAGGCGACAGCGCTTCTTCGAGCACTTTCTGATGCCGGCGTTGCAGCGAGCAGTCGCGCTCGCCCAGTTGAACGACGTTGCCGAATTTGTCGCCGATGATCTGGATCTCGATATGGCGCGGGCGTTCGAGGTATTTTTCAAGATAGACGCTGTCGTCGCCGAAAGCGGCCTTCGCTTCGGCTTTCGCGGTCGACACCGCTTCGGCGAGCGCGTCAGGGGTCTTCGCGACTTTCATGCCGCGCCCGCCCCCGCCGGCGGCGGCCTTCACCAGCACCGGAAAGCCGATGTCCTCCGCCCAGCGCCGCGCGTCTTCAATCGTCGCAAGGGCGCCCTTGCTGCCGGGGACGAGCGGGATGCCGACGCTGCCGGCCGCGACCTTCGCAGCGATCTTGTCGCCCATGACGCGGATATGTTCCGGTGTCGGACCAATAAAGGTGATGTTGTGCGCGCCGACGATCTCGGCGAAACGCGCGTTCTCCGACAGGAAGCCATATCCGGGATGGATCGCATCGGCATTCGTAATCTCGGCGGCCGAGATGATCGCCGGAATGTTGAGGTAACTGTCTTTCGGCGGGGGCGGCCCGATGCAGACGCTCTCGTCCGCAAGCTTCACATGGAGCGCATCGGCGTCGGCGGTGGAGTGCACAGCGACGGTGGCGATGCCGAGTTCTTTGCAGGCGCGGTGGACCCGGAGCGCGATCTCGCCGCGATTGGCGATCAGGACCTTTGAAAACATTGCTTCACTCGATCACGATCAGCGCTTCGCCATATTCGACCGGCTGGGCGTCGCGGACGAGGATCTGTTTCACGTTGCCCGCGCGCGGCGCGGCGATCGGGTTCATCGTCTTCATCGCTTCGATGATCATCAGCGTCTGGCCTTGCGTGACCTTGTCGCCGACTTTGACGAACGCGTCCGCGCCAGGCGAAGACGAAAGATAGACGGTTCCGACCATCGGCGAGGAGACCGCGCCGGCGGGCGGTCCTGACGGCTTCGGGTCAGACGCTTCAGGCGTTGACGCAGGCGGCGCTGCGGCAGCAGGAGCAGCGGCGGGCGCCGCGGCCGCCGGCGCATAAGCGACCGCAGGGCCGCTGGTCGCGCGCGACACGCGCACGCGCATGTCAGGTTTTTGAATCTCGATTTCGGTGAGTCCCGTCTGGTCGAGAATGGCGGCCAGCTCGCGAATCCAAGCGGCCTCCGCGTTGTTCGGCTTCGAAGAGCTCATGTCCGGCGGAAATCCCTGTTCAGCCTCTCGGCCCCTTGTCGATGAGCCCTTTAAGGGCGTCAAGCGCGGCGAGATAGCCATGGGCGCCGAGCCCGCAAATGACCCCCGTCGCCGCCGGGCTGACATAGGAATGGCGGCGAAACGCCTCGCGGGCGTGAATGTTGGAGAGATGCACTTCGATCTTTGGGATCGCGATGGCCTTCAACGCGTCATGAATGGCCACGGAGGTGTGCGTATAGGCGCCGGGATTGAGGATCAATCCCACTGCCGTCGCTCCCGCCTCCTGTATCCAGTCAACCAGCGCGCCCTCATGGTTCGTCTGGCGAAAATCGGGCGTCAGTCCAAGCGCCTTCGCCTTTGCTTCAACGGCGCGCTTCAGATCGTCGAGCGTCGCCGTGCCGTAAACCTCCGGCTCGCGCTTGCCGAGTAGATTGAGGTTCGGGCCGTTGAGAACGAAAACAATCATGGGTTCCATCGCGCCGCCGCGCGGTCTTGCAATCGCGCCGGACAGCCGACACATACAACAGCGTTCGTTTCGATTGTGCAAACCGTCCCATGCGCCTCATCATCAACGGCGAGCCTCACGACATGGCGGAGGGCCTGACCGTCACGGCGCTCCTTGACGCCCTGGAGCTCGATGGACGCCGGCTTGGCGTTGAGCGTAACCTCGCGATCGTGCCCAAATCCGCCTATGCGGCGACGGCGTTGACGGAGGGCGATGTCATCGAAATCGTTCAATTCGTCGGGGGCGGCTGATGGCGGCGGACCTTGTCATCGCCGGGCGCGCGTTCAGATCGCGCCTCATTGTCGGCACCGGCAAGTACAAGACCTATGAAGAAAACGCGCGTGCGGCCGAGGCGGCAGGCGCGGAAATGGTGACGGTCGCGGTTCGGCGGGTCAATCTCTCCGATCGCTCGAAGCCGATGCTGACCGATCATCTCGATCCAAAAAAATTCGTCTTCCTGCCGAATACGGCGGGCTGTTTCACCGGCGAGGATGCAATCCGTACACTGAGGCTCGCGCGTGAGGCTGGCGGGTGGAACCTCGTCAAGCTTGAAGTGCTGGCCGACCAGAAGACGCTCTACCCCGACATGGAGGAAACGCTGCGGGCGGCGAGGCTCCTCATTGCCGACGGCTTCGAGGTGATGGTCTACTGCTCGGACGATCCGGTTTACGCAAAGAAACTTGAAGACGCAGGCTGTTGCGCGATCATGCCTCTGGGCTCGCTCATCGGCTCCGGGCTCGGCATTCTCAATCCGGTGACGATCCGCCTCATCGTCGAGCAATCCAGCGTGCCCGTCATCGTCGACGCCGGCGTCGGCACGGCGTCGGACGCCGCGATCGCGATGGAGCTCGGCTGCGACGGCGTCCTGATGAATACGGCGATCGCGGAAGCGAAGGACCCGATCCTGATGGCGTCCGCGATGAAGCACGCCGTCATTGCCGGGCGCGAAGCTTATCTCGCGGGCCGCATGCCGAAGAAGCGCTACGCTGATGCGTCGTCGCCGCTCGCCGGGCTGATTTAGCCCGCCGGTTTAGCCTTCTTCGCTTCGGCGATCGCGTCGCGCACGGCGCCGGCGTCAAAGCCAGGAACGACTTTTAGAAAATCGCCGTCGAGCGACGTGATGATGAAGCTCGGCGTGCCGTCGAGCCGCATGCGTTGGGCCGCTTCGACATTGCTGCGGATCGCCGTTTCAAGTTTCGCCGCCGCGGCGTCTTTTTTCAGTTTCACCGGATCAAGGCCGATGCTTTTCGCCACGGTGATCAGTTTCTCCTCGGTGAGGACGCCCGACTGCTTGAGCAGGGCAAAGTGATAATCGAGGAATTTGCCCTGTTCGCGCGCCGCGAGCGCGTAGCGGGCAGCTTCATCAGATTCCTTCCGAAGGATCGGCAAGTCGCGCAGGATCACCTTGACCGCAGGATCGCTCTTGGCGAGCTCCTGCACGAGGCCCGCCGCGGTTTTGCAGAAGCCGCAGTGATAATCGAAGAGTTCGATGACCGCGACTTTCGCAGCGCCAGGATTCTTGCCAGTGACGAACCCTGTATCTTCCTTGAGCAAGGCGGGCAGGGCCGCCGCCGCAGCGTCCGACGCTTCCTGTTCGGCATAGGCGTTCAAAGCCTCGACGATGATTTCCGGATTATCCCGAATGACCTCGCGCACGACGGCTTCGATCGCCTTGCGATCGGCCGCCGCCGCCGGTTTTGACTGCTGCGCCGATACGGCGTTGACGGCGATCGCGCCGAACAGCGCTGCGCCGGCGAGCGCGAGCCCGATCAGGATTTTGGATTTCATGGTCATTCGCCCCGCTGGTGACTTTGCTATTGCGTTCTATCGAAACTGGGGATCGGGAACATCATCGTCTTCCCGCTTTGGCGCCGGCGATTTCTCCGGCGCCGGGGCCGGCGCCCGCCGGCCGGCGGCAGCGCCTGCTTCCGCGCCAAGGCTCGCGACAATGATGTCGTTCGCCTGACGCCATTCCGGCGTGCCGCGCGGCAGTTTCTGGAGCGCCCGGCGGGCGAACTGCGCGGCGTCGGGCTTGGCCCCGGCATTGTAGCGCGACTCCGCCATTGCGAGGTCCGCCATCGGTTCCTGCCCGAGCGCGCCATACGCGCGCGCCAGCTCGAACCAGCCGAACGAATTATCGGGTTCGACGAGCAGCGCTGCTTTCAGTTCCTTCACCGCGGACGTCTGGTCCTCGGGCTCCTCGCTCGCGGCAAGCGCACGGCCGAGATTGATACGAAGCAGCGCTTTGCCGGGCAGCAACTCGACCGAGCGGCGGTGCGGTTCGACCGACTCTGCGATACGCCCGAACTCGAACAGCATCTGGCCTTTCAACTCGTGGAAGAACGGATTGTCCGGGTGAAGCGCGATCAGCGCGTCAACTTCCTTTTCCGCTTTTTCCATGTCAGTCGCCCGATAATAGGCTACTGCGCGGGCGTAACGCGCCGGGTCTGACATGTCCGAAAGAGGATATTGCCTCAGCGTCGATTGCGTCGGCTGCATGAAGCCGAGGATTTTTGCCTGGATCATCCGCAGGCGGTCAATTTCCTCCGGCGTGTCCGCGGCGCCAAAATTCGGCAAGGCTTGCGCGCGTTCCTCCAGCGCATTGACGCGCGCCAGCGCGAGCGGGTGGCTTTGCAGGTAGGGATTGACGCGCTGGCTGTGAACGATCTGCGAGCCGCTGAGGCGCTTAAAGGATTGGATGAGACCGGCCCCGGAACTGCCGACGGCATCGAGATAGGTGAGGGCGGCCTGGTCGGCTGAGGATTCTTGCCCCCGGCTATATTTGAGAACATTCGCGATACCGACAGTTTGCCCCAGCGCGAGGAGGCCAAGACCTGCATCCGGCGCCCCGGCGGCGATGGCGCCTGCGGCGAGAACAAGGCTGAGGATCATTGGCCGGGACGCAGCGGCATAGGCTTCGTCCGACCGCGTCGTATGCGCGAGGGCGATGTGCCCTGCCTCGTGCGCGATCACGCCTTCGATTTCGTTCGGCGTTTCAGAAATGGTGATGAGGCCGGTGTTGACGCCCATGACAAGGCCGCCGGCGAACGCATTGAATGACTGGTCGCCGACGATCAGGATCTCGATTTCATCGGCGGGAATGCCGGCGGCGCGGAACAGCGGGCGCGAATAATCGTCGAGCCACTGCTCGATCTCGACATCGCGGAGCAGCGACTGCGCGGCAGCCTCGCTCGTAGCAGCAATGATCGTAGCCGCCGACAGGGCGGCAACGACGAATTTCGAGGCGAACCGCGTCATACGTGCACCATCACCAATCGCCTCCCTCGCGCAACCTTCGGCGCGCCGAATGGCAGAAATGTGACCCTGGAGGTTCGCGCAATTGATAGGCATCGCCCGGACCTCCAGTCTTTACGTGGTCGCGGCGGCTTTGCGAAAAACCGTGTTGCCCTTTTATCGCTCGCCGCTCTCGCGCAAATCGGAGGAACCCCGAATTACTGGCCGAGCGCCTTGCGCCACCACCCCTTTTTCGGCGGCTGCGCCGTTTCGGGAACAATGTCGGGCGGCAGGTCGGGCGTCGGCTTTTCGCGTGCCTTTTCGATAATGGGCGCTGCGGGCTCCGGCTCGCGCCAAGAGGCGCCAGCCGCCGGCTCGGGCGCTTCAGCCGCGACATCGTGCGGCGAGTGATCCTCGATCGGCGATCCATTCTCGCCTGCGTCCGCATCTTCATGCGCGGCGTGCTCGAAAGCCTGCTGATCGCTGCCGTCGCCTGGCTCCCCGACCGCCCGGCTTTCGCCGCCGCGTTCGTTCCGGCGGCCGCCTCTGCGGCCGCGACGGCGGCGGCGTTTGCCGCTGCGATCGGCCTCGCCATCCTCAGCGCGCTGTTCACGCGGCTCCTGATCGCTGTCGCCGACAGACACATCTTCGCCGAGATCGATTGTCGGCTGTTCGTCCGCTTGCGGATCGGATCCGCCCAGCGCCGCCTGTTCGGGACGCCGCTCGCCGCGGCCCCGGCCGCGCCGACGGCGGCGGCGCTTGCCGCCACGGTCTTCGCCGCGATCCTCGCTGGCTTCGTCCTCATCGGGGTCATCCGCTGCGACCTCTTCGACTTCAACGTCAGGCTCGATTGTTTCCGTCGTGTCTGCACGAACAATCACTGGCGCATCGACGACTTCCCGCCGGGCGCCTGTTTTCTCGATCTCGAAATTGTCGCCGGCCTTTGACGCATCCGCCGTCACTTCGACGCTGACACCGTAATTTTCCTCAATGCGCAGCAGCCAGTCGCGCTTGTGGTTGAGGATGTAGAGCGCAACGTCGATGGCGACCTTGACCTGGAGAAGGCCTGCTTCGCCAGAGGTCGCCTCGTGCTCAGTTGCGCGAAGAATGCGCAGCGCCGCCATCTCGTGCGATCGCACTGCGCCTGCGCCGCCGCAGGTCGGACAGGTGTGCGTCGTGCCGTCGATGATGCCAGAGCGACGCCGTTGACGCGACAGTTCCAGCAGCCCGAAGCTCGAAATGCGCCCGACCTGAATGCGCGCGCGGTCAGCGCGCAACGCGTCTTTCAGGCGTTTTTCGACAGCCCGGTTATTGCGGCCTTCTTCCATATCGATGAAATCGACGACGATGAGGCCCGCAAGGTCGCGCAGGCGCATCTGACGCGCGGCTTCGTCGGCGGCTTCGAGGTTTGTCCTCAGCGCGGTCTGCTCGATGTTGCGCTCCCGCGTCGACTTGCCGGAATTGACGTCGACGGCGATCAGCGCCTCGGTCTGGTTGATGACGATGTAGCCGCCGGATTTCAGCCTAACGGTCGGCTGATACATCGAATCGAGCTGGCTCTCGACATGATGCGAGACAAACAGCGGCGTGCGCTCTTTGTAGGGCTGCACGTTTCGTGAATGCGACGGCATCAGCATCTTCATGAAGTCTTTGGCTTCGCGGTAGCCCGCCTCGCCCTCGACGATCACTTCGCCGATGTCCTTGTCATAAAGATCGCGGATCGCCCGCTTGATGAGGCTCGCCTCTTCGTAAATGAGGCAGGGCGCGATCGATTTCAGCGTCAGCGTGCGGATGTTCTCCCACAGCCGCACGAGATATTCATAATCGCGCTTGATCTCCGCCTTGGTGCGTTTGGCCCCGGCGGTGCGGATGATGAGGCCCATGCCGTTCGGCACGTCGAGGCTGTCGACCACGCGGCGCAGGCGCTTGCGGTCAGACGCCATCGGGATCTTGCGCGAAATGCCGCCGCCGCGCGCGGTATTCGGCATCAGCACGCAATATCTGCCGGCGAGCGAGAGATAAGTAGTCAGCGCCGCGCCCTTGGTGCCGCGCTCTTCCTTCACCGCCTGCACAAGCAGGATCTGGCGGCGTTTGATGACTTCCTGGATCTTGTAATTGCGGATGAGCCGCGCCTTTTTGCGGCGCGCTTCCTTGTAGCGGTCAATCAGTTCGCGGCGCGGCAGTTTGGTGAGCGGATTTTGTTCTGCAAGCTTGGCGAGCCGCGCGGCCGCTGCGGCTTCGTCCTCTTCATCGCTTTCTTCGACGGGCGATTCCTCGTCGCTTTCGTCGATGAGGCCGCTCGTCTCAAACTCGATTTCCTCGATGACTTCGGGCGCGGCGGCTTCCTCGTCGCTTTCGTCGGAGGCTGGTTCGGCAATTTCGTCGAGCGGGTCTTCAGCAGCCTCGCTCGCATCGGCGCTCAAGGTCTCGGGCTCCGATGCGGCGAGCAGCGCCGCGTCCGGCTCAGCGTGGTGCGGTTCGGCCGGGTCGGCTGTTTCGGTGTCGCCGTCTGCGGAGGATCGACTGGAAGGGCGGGGTTCATGGCTGTCGTCGCGAGAATAGTCGGGCCGAGCGCCGCCTTCGCCGCCTTCACCAAGCGCGGCGTCGATTTCGTCGAGAGCAGCGTCGTCGTCTTCGCCGGCGCGCGTGAGCGCGAGGGCTGCCGCCAGCTCGGATTCCTCCTTGTCGGCTTCTTCGAGAAGCCGCCGGTCTGAAACCGGGATCTGATAATAGTCAGGATGAATTTCGTTGAAGGCGAGGAAGCCATGGCGATTGCCGCCGAATTCAACGAATGCCGCCTGCAGGGACGGCTCTACGCGTGTTACGCGGGCGAGGTAGATATTTCCGCGAACCGGCCGCTTTGACGCCGACTCAAAATCGAAGTCTTCAACCTTGCCGTTCTGGAGAACGCAGACGCGAACCTCTTCCTGGTTCGCGGCGTCGATTAGCATCGTCTTCTTCATTGATCTCTCTTGCGGCGCGCGGGCTCCAACGCATCGCTGCGGGGCCGCTCATGCCGTTCCATTTGCGCAGGCGTGGGGTCACAGCGCCGCGTGAAACAAAGCGGGTCTCGCCGCCGTCTCTCATCGCAGGTGCTGCCGCCATCTGCTTGTTTCCAAATATGCGGCGCGAAAAATATCGCGCGCCGCAGGGTTAAAAGTCCGGCGCAAAAAAGCGCCCGTTCCGCTCCCGGAGAAACGCCATTGATCGCAGCGATGCGAGGCGCTCATCCCACCCGGCGTCAGGAGCAGCCGGGCCCAATTCGAGGCGCGCAAGCGAAATAAACCCGCTTTCAACGCCTCCCCGACTTGCCGAAACGGCGAGACCGGGGAAAAATTCCTCACATGGATATCGGGTCGCGTGTGCGAATCTCAACCATGTTTAATCGAAGATGCATTACCAAGGGAAAAAAGGAAAGCTTCCGTTAACACCGACTCACCCTTTCATCGGCTAGGTAGTGAAATTGTTAACGGGGCGTTAACTTAAGGGTCTCAAAGGTTATTCAGGTCGTCAATGCTGCAGGCGAAAAGCGTCGGTTTTGTGATTTCTGCTCTGAAAATCAGCGGCTTAGCGGCCGGAGCCTTTTTTTCGCTGCTCTCTGGAGCCGCCGCTGGCGAGATCGTTGGCATCCGTTTCGGCAAAACGTCGGCAACCGAAACGCGCGTCGTGCTCGATGCGGTCGGCGAAATCTCGACGCTGGGGGCTCCTGTTGAGGCTGAGCAGGTGATCAAGATCGCCTTTGACCGGTCGACCACCGTCTCGATCGTTCCCTTGGCCGGACGCGGCGACGGCTTAATCGATAGCTATGGCTTCAATTCTGAAGGTCTGGAGCTTAAATTCAGATCTACAAGCAAAATCAAATCACTGTTTGTCATTCCTCCGAGCGCGTCTAACGCTCGGCACCGCCTCGTCGTCGATATTGAGCGCGGGGCTCCAACCGCCGCTCCGGTTGCCGCCGCCGCGTTACCGGCCCCGAAATTTGACTCGCTGACCGACGTTATCGCGTCTGTGGCGCCGCCAACTGCGGCCGTCGCGGTCACACCGTCATCAGCGGCGCCGACGTTGAAACCACAACCGCTCGCCAGCGTGGCGCCGCCGCCGGCGGCTAAACCGGTCATCGTCATTGATCCAGGGCATGGCGGAACGGACCCCGGCGCCAGCGGCCCAAGCGGTTCCAAGGAAGCGAACGCCAATCTGGCTGCCGGTCTTGCTTTGGCTGAAGTCTTAGAAAAAACAGGGCGTTATACGGTCGTGATGACGCGCCATCGGGACAGCCGCCTCGCCCATGAAGAGCGCTCGCGCATCGCTCGGAGCGCAAAGGCCGATCTCTTCATCTCTCTACACGCTGACGCCCATACCGACAGCAAGGTGCGCGGCGCGTCGGTTTATACGCTGTCTGAGGAAGGGTCTGAACGATCCGCTCGTGAAGCCCTCGCGCAAGGCAATTATCATGTGTTCGACGTCGACATCGGCGAAACCGACCCGGAAGTTGGTGGCATCCTTTACAATCTCGCTCAGCGAAAGACTGAAAACGAGTCGGATCGCTTCGCCGAGATTCTGGTCGACAACCTCCAGACGGCAACGCTTCTTCTTAACAATTCCCACAGACGCGGGAATTTCAAAGTACTGCTCGCCCCGGACGTGCCGGCGGTGCTCCTTGAGCTCGCCTTTATCTCCAACAAAAAAGACGAGGCCAATCTCGGCTCCGAAGCGTGGCGGACCCGAACAATGACGGCGGTCGCCGGCGCGATCGATGCCTATTTCGCCGATCGCGCGAGGGCTTTGCACGCCGGCAACATTCCAGCCTCGCCGACCCGTTAGGGCCGTTTTTCGCGGATGAAACCGGGTATAAGCTTTCTAAGGATGCGCGCCAGTCAGGGCGCGCCGAAGTGATAGAGCTGGTAATCCGCCAATGACTGACGACAAGACATTCTATGAGCCCTCTGATGACGCGCCGATTGCAGAGCCTCGGGTGAACGTGTCGCGCTGGCGCGGTTTGCCGCTCTGGCTGAAAATCCTCGGCTACGTTCTCGCTGGCGGTGCCGCGCTCTCGCTACTCACCGTCGCTGGATTTGCACTTTACCTGTTCGGCCTGAGCCGCGACTTGCCTGATTACGCCTCGCTCGCCGAATACGAACCGCCAGTGACGACGCGCGTCTACGCCAATGACGGCTCGCTCGTCGCCGAGTTTGCGCGCGAGCGCCGGCTCTTCATGCCGATCGAAGCCATGCCGCAGCTCCTCAAGGACGCCTTCATCTCGGCAGAAGACAAATCCTATTACGAGCATGAGGGGTTGGACTTCCGCGGCATCGTTCGCGCGCAGGTGTCGAATGTCGGCAATCTGATCCGCGGGCGCCGTCTTGAAGGCGGCTCAACGATCTCGCAGCAAGTCGCAAAGAACTTTCTGTTGTCGAGTGAACAGAAGATCGAGCGCAAGATGAAGGAGTGGCTTGTCACCCGCCGCATCGAGCGCGCCTTCACGAAAGACCACATCCTGGAGCTTTATCTCAACGAGATTTATCTCGGAAACCGTTCCTATGGCGTCGCCGCGGCCGCGCTCAATTATTTTGACAAGCCGCTCAGCGAACTGACGATCGAGGAGGCGGCATATCTCGCCGCCATTCCGAAGGGGCCAAATAATTATCATCCTGTCAACAATTACGACCGCGCGCTTGAGCGGCGGAACTGGGTGATCAGCCGCCTTCTCGAGGACGGCAAGATCACGAAAGAGCAATTCGAGGTCGCTATCGCGACGCCGCTCCTCGCAAAGATCGCTCCGCCACTCGGCGCGCGTGACTGGGCGTCGGAATATTTCGCCGAAGAGGTCAGGAAGCAGATCGCTGAGCGCTATGGATCCGAAGCTCTCTATGATGGGGGCCTTGCCGTGCGCACGACGATCGACCCGCGCTACCAGAAGGCGGCGGGCGATGCGTTGCGCCGGTGGCTGGTCGATTATGATCAGCGGCACGGCTGGCGCGGGGCGCTGTCGACCATGGAAATCGGCGATAACTGGAAAGACCAGTTCGTCGAGGTGGAAAAAACGCTCGCGGCCGCGAAATCCATTTCGGCCGACCTCGCTCCGTGGCGGCCGGCGGTCGTTCTCGCCTCGTCGCGCGACGAGGCGACGCTCGGCTTTGACGATGGCACGGAAGGAGCGCTACCGCTCGATGGTGTTAAATGGGCGCGTCCTTACAAGTCCGTCGACGCCGTCGGCGATACCCCGGCAGCAGTGTCTGCAGTCGTCAAAAAGGGTGACATTGTTTACGTTGAGCCGCAGGAAAAGGCGGGAACCTTCGCGCTGCGTCAGCCGCCCGCGGTCAATGGCGCGCTCGTCGCCATCGATCCCCATACCGGCCGCGTTTTGGCGATGGTCGGCGGCTTCTCGTTCCAGCTTTCAGAGTTCAATCGGGCCATTCAGGCGAGCCGTCAGCCCGGCTCAACGTTCAAGCCTTTCGTTTACGCGGCTGCGCTCGACAGCGGCTACTCGCCGTCGTCAATCGTGCTCGATGCGCCTTTCGTGGCGCCGGCGATCGGCGCCTGGTGGAAGCCTGGCAACTACGCCGAGGGACGATTTTACGGTGAATCGACGCTGCGACTCGGCATCGAACAGTCGCGTAACACAATGACAGCCCGGCTTGCGCAGGATCTCGGGATCGGACGCATTCTCGATTACGTCGAGCGCTTCAATCTTTCCGACAATCTCCCCCGCGAATTGGCGATCTCGCTTGGCTCGGGCGAAACGACGTTGATGCGCATCACCGCCGGCTATTCGACCTTCGTCAACGGCGGCAAGCGCGTGACGCCGTCCCTGATCGACCGCGTGCAGGACAAGTTCGGCGAGACTATCTTCATCAGCGACGCGCGTACGTGCGTTGATTGCGGCGGGCTCGCCTGGAAAAATCAGTCCGAACCGCAACTCTCTGATGACCGCGAGCAGATCATTGATCCGCGCACGGCCTATCAGATGGTCTCGATGCTCGAAGGCGTCGTGCAGCGCGGCACCGGCTCGGCGGTCCGCAGGGCTGTGAACAAGCCCGTCGCGGGCAAGACCGGCACGACCAACGACTACAAGGACGCCTGGTTCGTCGGCTTCGCGCCCGACCTCGCGGCCGGGGTCTATGTCGGGTTCGACATGCCGGCCAGCCTTGGCGAGGGCGAAGCGGGCGGCGGCGTCGCCGCGCCCGTTTTTGGAGATTTCATGGCTGAGGCGTTGAAGGACCGCGCAGGTATTCCGTTCCGGATCCCGTCCGGCATCCGCCTTGTGCGCGTCAATGCGAAGACGGGGCGCCCGGCGAACGCGGGCGATCCGAACGTAATTCTCGAGGCGTTCAAGGCAGAAGACTCTCTGACGTCATCGCCGTCAGGCGATGATCTCGCGCTCGATCCGTTAAGCGCCGCCCCTGGTCCGCAGTCGCAGCCGTCGGTGGACGACCTCAGCGGAATTTACTAGGCAGCGCGCACCTCAACAGCGTCCGGAGATCAAATGCGAACCGACATTGCTCAGTTAGCTGACAAAACCAAGCAGTCATTGGAACTGCTGAGGAGGCGTCTTTGACTGGGACAAAGCAAATGCCCGCCTCGAAGAGCTGAACGCCAAAGCTGAAGACGCCGCCTTCTGGAACGATCCTCAGGCGGCGCGAAAGCTGATGCAGGAGCGAACCTCGCTCGAAAGCCAGATCAAGGCGATCTCCGAAATTTCGTCCGAGCTCGATGACCTTTCAGGCCTCGCCGCGATGGCGGCCGAGGACGGCGACGCCGGCGGCGCCGATGAAATCCTCGCCCTCATGAGGCCGCTGATGGAGCGCGCGGCGAAGGCTGAGACGGAAGCGCTCTTGTCGGGCGAGGCTGACGGCAATGATTGCTATCTCGAAATTCATCCCGGCGCTGGTGGAACGGAATCGAACGATTGGGCGGCGATGCTCTTGCGCATGTATCTGCGCTGGGCGCAGCGGCGCGGCTACGACGTTGACGTGATCGACCAACAAGCGGGCGAGGAAGCGGGCGTCAAATCGGCGACCGTCAAGATTACGGGCTTTAATGCCTATGGCTGGATGAAAACGGAATCCGGCGTGCATCGGCTCGTACGAATTTCGCCCTATGATTCAAATGCGCGCCGCCACACTTCGTTTGCGTCCGTATGGGTTTATCCCGTGATCGACGACACTATCGACATCGACGTGAACGAAAATGACTGCCGTATCGACACCTATCGTTCGTCGGGGGCTGGCGGCCAGCATGTCAACACGACGGATTCTGCGGTCAGGATCACCCATATTCCGACCGGGATCGTCGTCGCCTGCCAGGGCGAACGCTCACAGCACAAGAACCGCGCGACGGCTTGGAACATGCTGCGCGCGCGACTCTTTGAACTGGAGCTGAAAAAACGGGAGGAGGCGGCAGCTGCGGTCGCCGCTTCGAAAACCGACAACGCCTGGGGTCACCAGATCCGGTCTTATGTCCTGCAGCCCTATCAGATGGTGAAGGATCTGCGGACCGGCGTCGAAAGTCCGTCCCCGGACGATGTTCTCGACGGCGAACTTGACCCGTTCATGGCCGCCGCGCTCGCCCAGCGAGTCGTCGGCGAGGCCACAGCCTGATCTTATCGAAGCGGGGAACGCGCCGGGGTCAGAAAAGAGGGCGAATCCAGCGGCGCGGCGCGTTCACCGTCGCCCGCCGGCACGGCTGCCGCGATCGGCCGAGGCGTGGGTCCGCTGGTCGGGCGGGTCTTGCGGAAATCACTGCCGGCGGCTTCCGAGAGCGGATCGTCCGAATGACGACAGTTGCCTTCGAAATGCGCGCCGCTTTCGACCGATAGCGAGCTGTGAAGAATGTCGCCGACGATATAGGCCGTCGAAGCGAGCGCGACCTGCTTGGCTCGTATCCCGCCTTCGACGCGGCCGCGGATCATTACCTGTTCGCAGATGATTTCGCCTTTGACCGCCGCTTTTTCGCCGACGATCAACATGTGCGCCTTGATGTCTCCATCAAGGGTGCCGTCGAGTTGCACCTCGCCTGCAGAATTCACATTGCCGCGGATCGCCATGTCAGCGGAAATAATTGTCGGCACGCCCGAGGCCCGAACCGAACTCGTTCGCTGCTTCGACGGCGGGGGGGCCTGCTCTTTCGAAGAAGAGCTCGCCTCGACCGCAAGCGATCGGGACATGCGCTCGTCCGCCGCGCCTTCCTTGGTCTTAGCTTTCGAAAACATACCGGCCCGCCTCAATGAAACGAAGTGGGTTGCGCGGCTGTCCGCGGAAAATCACTTCGTAATGAACATGCGGCCCCGTGCTGCGGCCGCTATTCCCAAGTTCGCCCACCTTCTGGTTGAGCTTCACTTTCTGGCCCTGCTTTACAACAATGCGGTTAAGATGGGCGTAACGCGTCATAAAGCCGTTGCCGTGATCGACCTCGACGCAGCGCCCAAAACCTGATTTGACGCCGGCGAATTTGACGACGCCGCTGGCGGTCGAACTGATCGGCGACGCCCAGGCGGCGGAAAAATCAATTCCGTGATGGCTTGCCGCGCGGCCCGTGATTGGGTCGCGGCGAACACCGAAACCGCTTGTGAACTTCCGGCTTACGAGCACAGGCGAAGATAGCGGCACCGAATTGACGGCGTTCTGCAGTTCGCGAAGCTGATCAACAACCAGCGCGGCGCGGTTCGCGTGACGGAAGAACGGCGAGGCTGTGTCCGACATGTTGGCCGGATCAATAAACGGACCGCCTTGCGCAAGGACAAGGTTCGTGATTTTCGGTGATGCTGTGAGGCTTTCGGCTCCAACGCCGGTGCTCGACAGCACCAGTTTCAGCTCTTCGATCTTGCGGGAGGCGCGTTCTTCGAGCGATGCAAGAAGGAGCACCTGTTCGACGTAGAGATCGCTCGAAGCCGACCGCATCTGCTGAAGCGCCGGCGCGGCTGGGCTGTTCGGCGGGATTTGCGTCCCATGGAGGTTTGCTTCCCGGGTGGCCTGCCGGCGAAGCATCGACACCCGCGACTGCCGGGGCGTCGGTTCCGCCGGGGCGACGTCGATCATGATGCGGTTGCCGTTCGAAGGTTTCTGCCCGTTCGGGGATCCAGCGTCGGAAAGGCTTTTCGATAATGCCTGCAGGTCGTTCGTGACCGAAGCCTTGCGCTCGACCATCGACTTAAGGGTCTGATGGCGCGAAGAAATTTCCGCCATCGTCGCATCGAATTCACGCTGCATGATGACGTTGAGCGAGCTGACGTCATCATAGGCGCGCTGTGACTGAGCGAGACGCTTGTTGAAAACGGTTTCCAGAACGCGGCGGTCGCGTTCCTTGGCGACAATGATCTGTTCCTTGAAAACGACGTTCACCGACGCGTAGGCGACCCACAGCAGCGCAGCACCAATAACGGACGCCAAAGCGATCTGGGTCCGTGTCGACATCGAAATGAAGTGAACGACACCGTCGCTGCGGTGATAGATCTGCCGTTCTTTGAACCAGCGACTGATTGCGCGCTTGGTCTGGCCGGGCTTCTTACGGCTCATTAAACGCTGCCCCTGAACAACGCACAAAGCGCTTTACGGCGCCCACCCTTAAGATATTGCACTCGATCTGCCAGCATTTCGCAACAGCTATGTGATGAAGTAACCACGATTTTTTAACAATCCCGTTACCATCCGCGTCATGCGACGCAAGGATCGGTCCAACTTTCGTAAAAAGCCTTGGGCATGCCGGCTGCAGCCCGGCCGGCGTCATTGAAGGGCGGCTTCAACCGCCCCCTGAACCGTTTAGCGACCATTGAGCTGAAAGTCTCCTGGGGGTCGAGGCCACGGGCGCGACAGAGCCGGTCAAACCACCTGACGCCCGCTGCTACATGGCCGATTTCCTCGGCGTAAATCGTCTGAAGGATTGCAGCGCTGCCCGGATCGCCCGCCCGCGCAAGCCGCTCTGCAAGACCAGGAGTGACGTCGAGCCCCCTCGCCTCAAGAACGAGAGGGGCGACCGTGAGGCGAGCAAGGAGGCTGTCGGCGGTTGCCTCGGCCGCCTCCCACAACCCATCATGAGCTGGGTGCGCACCGTAGTGCGACCCGAAAACATGCAGGCGCGCTTCCAGCATAAGGAAATGACGGGCTTCGTCCCGGCCAATCGACGACCACTCGCCGACGAATTCGTGCGCATCGAGGCCAGAAGCGTCAGCTTCGCCGGCGAACCGGAGCGCCATGTCGAAGGCGAGGTCGACGGCATTGAGCTCGATATGGGCAAGAGCATGGAGCAGGGCGACCCGCCCTGCCACGGTCCCGAAACCACGTTTTGGCGCGTCGCGCGGCAAAATCAGCAAAGGTTTCGCCGGCCTGCCAGGCCGATCCGGCGGCGAAAGCTTGTCATTATCTGCGTGGTCGTTGAAGGAAAATGCCAACGCCCTCCGGCATTTTTCTACGGCGTCGTGCTCCGTCAGAATTGCCAACGCCAGTTGGCGCCATCCCATGTCAGCCAAGCGCTTTCACAGCCGCGAGCACCTCTTCGACATGCCCCGGCACCTTCACCTTCCGCCAGATTTTCCGGATCACGCCCTTCCCGTCGATCAGGAAGGTCGACCGGTCGATGCCCATGTATTTCTTGCCGTAAAGCGTCTTTTCGCCCCAGACGCCATAGGCCTCGACGGTCTTGCCGTCTTCGTCGGACCCTAGCGTCACCTTCAATTTGTGCTTGGCCTTGAATTTGTCGTGCTTCTCGGCGCTGTCCTTGGAAACGCCGATCACCGCAGCATTCGCAGCGGCAAACTTTTTGGCAGCGGCTGTGAAGTCAAGCGCCTCTTTCGTGCAGCCGGCAGTGTCGTCCTTCGGATAGAAGTAGAGGACCAGGGATCTGCCGGCGAAGTCCTTGAGCCTGGCGCGGCCGCCGCTGTCGGCCGGGAGGTCGAACGCCGGCGCCTTTGCGCCTTCTGCAATCTCGGTTGGCGCCTTCGCCATTTCTCGTTGCTCCTTGTTTCTCGGCCTCTGGGATAATGATCCGGCCGCTGACCATCAAGCGAGGATACGCTGCAGGCGCGAAATCGGTCTTGCGCGTTAGTTACATTGTCACTACCGATTTTCTCTAGGGATGAGGGATCGCACGGCGAGGGGCGCGGGTTTTCAAGGGCATGAAGTCGCGTATCGCGAAAGCGGGTCTGATCGCGGCGGAAATCGCCGGAATCGCTGTGGCAGCGGTTCTGGGCCTGACCGCTTTAGTATTCTGGCGCGCGCAATCTGGCCCGGTTGACCTTGGCTGGGCAGCCCCGATCCTGAAATCGGCGGCGAATGCCGCGGCGTTCGACGGCGCGGTCCGGCGCATCGGCGATGTCACGCTGCAAAAACTCGACGACAAGGGCGGATATCGTCTGACGCTTGCTGATGTCCGGTTTGGCGGCGTCAAGTCAGTCGCGAAGGCAAGCGTTCCCAACATCTCCGCCGACCTCTATCCGCGCGACTTTCTGAGCGGCAAGGCGGGCCCGCGCCGCATCATTTTCGACGGCGCCGAGCTCCGGATCGTCCGGCGCGCCGATCGGCGCATCAAGCTCGACTTCGGCGAGGGCGCCGGCGAGCGGACGAATGTCGTCTCGTCGCTCACGGGCGGCGCCTATTTTCGCGAAGCGTTCGAGCGCGCAGAATTGCGCCGAGTCCGGATCAATTTCATCGACGAAGGATCGGGCCGAACCTGGCGCGGCGAAAATGCCTCAGCCTTCCTTGTGCGTTCGGCGGAGGGATACGACGCCGGGCTTAGCGCGGCGTTCGACATTGGCGGCGCGCCGGCCAGTCTTTCCTTCGAGGCCGATTATGCGATTGGCGCCGATCTCATCAATGCCACAGTCGATCTGGCGGCGGCCCCGGTTGGCGATCTCCTCGCCATTTTCTACGACGCGCCCGCCGACCTTTTCAACTCGCTCGTTTCCGGCCGCGCGGGCTTGCGCATGAAAGGCGATGGGCAAGTTGTCGCGTCGGCCATCGATCTTGAAGCCGGAGCAGGATCAATCCGTTTCGGCGACAGGACAGCGGACGTCGAAACGATCGGCGTTCGCGCGGCGTTCGATCCCGCTGCAAACGCATTTGACATTGAGCACGTGACCATCAAATCGTCGCTGGTGTCGGCTGTGCTCAAGGGCGCCGTTGAACTCGATATCGCTGAAGGCTCACGCAAAGTCGGCCGCGTCACGTTCGATCTCGGCGGGCAGGAGATTGTCGCCGCCCCGCCAGGAGTTTTTCCGGGGCCGCTTTTGATCGATGCTCTTGCGCTTAAAGGCGCCTACGGCGTTGCCGATCGCAGGCTAGACTTGCGCACGTTTGAGGCCAGGCTGAAGGGGCTTTCGCTTACCGGCGGCCTGTCGTTCCAGCGAATGCTGGGCAAGTCGCCCGCCATCAAGGGAACCGCAAAAATGGGCGGCGCTCTCGACGTGGAGAGCCTGCTTGCCATCTGGCCCGAGAGACTCGCGCAGGGCGCGCGCACATTCGTCAGCGGCCGCGTTCCCAAGGCGTCGTTCTCCGGTCTGGACTTTTCGATAGATTTGCCTGCCGGCGCCGTCGGCGCAGACGGTGTCGTTCCAGACGAAGCAATGTCGCTCGCATTCGCGGCGGAGGGCGCCGAAGTGATTTACGCGCCGGGAATGACGCCGCTGAAGGCGGTGCGTGGACGCGGCGTCCTCAAAGGGAACAGCTTTCGCTTTGAAGCCCAAAGCGGCGAAGCAAATGGCGTCGCTGTAAGCGAAGGGCTCGTTGATATTCCGGTTATCGCGCCAAAAGGCGAGATGGCGTATTTCGCCTTCCGCGCGCGCGGCGACGCCAAGAACATCATGACCGTGCTTGCGCAAGATCCGCTGGCGATCCTCAAGGAAACCAAACTTACGCCTGCGCAGTTTTCCGGCGCCGTAGACGCCCGCGTCAAAATCAGCCGGCCAAATCTCGCCATCGCACCGGCCGACGCTTACCGCTATGACGGGACCGCGCGCTTCAGCGCCGCCAGCGTCGATACGGTCTTCGCTGATGTCGACTTGACCGACGCGACAGGCGTGCTGACGCTGAGCACGGAAGGGTTGACAGTGAAAGCGAAAGGCGCGCTGGCCTCAGCGCCCGTGACCTTCGAATGGCGCCAGCGCTTTAATGGAAACGGCGACAAAACCTATCTCGATATCGCTGGCGTCGCCGACTCTGCCGCGGCGGATCTTTTTGGCGTTCCGTCCCGCCAGCTCCTGCAGGGGAATGTGGCGTTCACGGCGAACGCCATTGGCGACCTCAGCGCCTTTCGAACGATCAGCCTTGAAGCGGATTTCGCTGACGCCGCCATGATCGTCGAGCGGCTGGACTGGGTGAAGCCGAAAGGCGCGCCGGCGCGCGGCAAGGCAAGGTTCAGGTTCGCTCCCGACGGAGTGTCCGTTGAAGACATCGCGGTCACAGGCGATGGCCTTGCTGTCGAGGGCGACGCCTTCTTCGTGCCGGGCGGCGTGCTCGAATTGGCTTCGTTTCCGGTCTTCAAACTCGACGGCGCCGCCGATCTGTCGCTTTCTGTGGCGCGAAACGGCGCGGGCGCAATGCAGTTGACAGCGACGGGCCGCTACCTCAACGCGGGCGGGCTCGTGCGTGAAATCGTTGAGGGCGGCGCGAGTGCAAATGGCGCGAGCAAATCGGAAACGACCGCGCTGACCGCGCGCATCGAACGCCTTGATCTTCGCTCCGGCGCCTCGTGGCGCGACGCCTCGATCGACTTCGCCCGCACCAAGGATGTCATCGACACGTTCCAGCTCTCGGCGATCGACGATCAGCGCAAAACCTTGTCCGTTTCACTCCGGCCGACAGGCGAAGGCGCGATGTCGGACCAGTCGATCGATGCGCGCTCGGACAATATTGGCGCGTTTCTGGCGGGCGTTTTCGGCGTCACGTCGATCAAGGGCGGAACCGGGCACTTGTCGCTCGATCTGTCGGGCGGCGCTGACGCTGCGCGAGGGGGCGTCATCGAGGCGGGGGGGCTTCGCGTCGTCAACGCGCCGGTTCTCGCCAAGATTTTCGCTGCGGGATCGCTGTCGGGCCTTTCCGATCTCGTCAATGGAGATGGCATCGAATTGTCGAACGCCTATGCTGCGTTCACGCTCGAAAAAGGGCGTGTGCTGATCAGCGAGGCTCGCGCAACCGGCCCCTCTGTCGGTCTGACGGCGCAAGGAGCGTTTGGACTTGGGCCCGAAGGGACCTACGATCTTTCCGGCGCGGTAGCCCCCGCCTACGGCGTCAACTCAATCCTCGGCCGCACGCCGGTCATAGGCGACCTGTTCGTCAGTCGCGACGGCGAGGGGCTTCTTGCCTTGTCTTATTCGGTCGACGGCCCGTCCGCGGAGCCGCGCATTACCGTCAATCCGCTGTCGGCGCTGGCCCCGGGCGTTTTGCGCCGCATGTTCGAAGGCAACCGCGACGCAGCGCCTAAGAAGTAGCGCGCACCAGTGCGTGCTTCTTCTTGCCGACCGAAAGCTTGATCGCGCCGCCCTGAACGTCAGCGGAAGTCAGCGAACGCTCTAGCGTCACCGGATCGTCATTCACCTTCAGCGCCGCCGCCGCCATATGCCGCCGCCCTTCGCCTTTTGAAGCGATGAGGCCAGTCTGCAAGAACGCGTCGAGCAGCGGCAAGCCGGCGGCGAGCGTAGTCGCGCCAATGTCGATTGACGGAAGTCCTTCGGCGGCCGCGCCCTCCTCGAATGTCTTTCGAGCGGTTTCGGCGGCGGCGTTCGCCGCTGCGCGCCCATGCAGAAGCGCGGTCGCTTCATTCGCGAGCGTTTTCTTCGCGTCGTTGATCTCGGCGCCCTGAAGGCTTGCGAGCCGTTTGACCTCCGTCATCGGCAGCTTGGTGAATCGCGCAAGGAGGACGCCGACATCGGCGTCCTCGGCGTTTCGCCAATATTGCCAGTAGTCATACGGAGAAAACATGTCTGCGTTGAGCCAGACCGCGCCACCGGCGGTCTTGCCCATTTTCGCGCCGGACGCAGTCGTCAGAAGCGGCGTTGTCAGGCCGAAGACCTCGACGCCGTCCTTGCGGCGGCATAATTCAACGCCGTTGACGATATTACCCCATTGGTCGGAGCCGCCCATCTGCAGCGTGCAACCCGTACGGCGATATAATTCATGAAAGTCATAGGCTTGCATCAGCATGTAGTTGAATTCGAGAAAGGTCATCGGGCTTTCGCGCTCAAGGCGCAGCTTCACCGAATCGAATGTCAGCATACGGTTGATTGTGAATTCTGTCCCGTAATCGCGCAGGAATTCAACATAGCCGAGCCGCGACAGCCAATCGTCATTGTTGACCATTAGGGCGTCGCGCGGGCCCTCGCCGAACGTCAGGAACTTCGAGAATACGCCCTTGATGCCGGCGATGTTGGCGTTGATGTCGGCGTCGGTCAGCAGCGTGCGCGCCTGGTCGCGCCCGGTCGGATCGCCGACCTTCGTCGTCCCCCCGCCCATCAGCGCGATCGGCCGGTGCCCGGTCTCTTGCAGCCAGTGCAGCAACATGATCTGGATGAGGCTGCCGGCGTGCAATGAGCGCGCGGTCGCGTCAAACCCGATATAACCCGTAACGACGCCGGCCGACAGGCGCGCATCCAGCCCTTCAAGGTTCGTCCCCTGATGGATGAACCCTCGTTCATCGAGGATACTTAAAAATTCTGACTTGTACGTCATTTGAACTGGCCGTCGCTTCGCGGGCCGCTCTTCTAACGCGCGCTGGGCGGAAGGGCGAGGGTCCTATTTCGTTTCCTTGCGCACCCTTTCGCGCAGGAAGTCGATCGGCTGCAAGCCGCTCTTGCGTTCAAAGTGCCAGAACGTCCAGCCATTACAGGCCTCGGCCTTTTGCACATGAGCGCCGATCTTGTGGATCGAACCCTCGACATCCCCTTCAGGACCTTTGACCGCAATTGAACCATCGGCGCGCACGCGCGCCTTGTGAAGCTTCCGCGCATCCCAGAGCGTTTCGCCGGGCTTCAAGATGCCGCGCTCGACCAGCGTCCCGAAGGGGATGCGCGTTGCATGACGCTTTGACGGCGTGACCGCGAGATCGGCCGCGCTCGCCGGTGTCGCGGCCGCAATACGCTTTGACGCCGCGGCGATGTAATCAGGCTCGCGCTCAATGCCAATGAAACGGCGCCCGAGCATTTTTGCGACAGCGCCGGTGGTGCCCGTCCCGAAGAACGGATCGACGACGATATCGCCGGGGTTCGTCGTGGCGAGCATCACCCGGAAGAGAAGCGCTTCGGGTTTCTGCGTCGGGTGCGCCTTGGCGCCGGCCGCGCCCTTCAGGCGCTCATTGCCCGTGCAGATCGGCAGCATCCAATCGGAACGCATCTGCAGGTCGTCATTTGCCGTTTTCAGCGCAGCGTAATTGAAGGTCGGGCGACTCTCTTGTGATTTCGACGCCCAGATCAGCGTTTCATGCGCATTGGTGAAACGCGTTCCGCGAAAATTCGGCATTGGGTTTGATTTCACCCAGATGACGTCGTTCAAGAGCCAATAGCCGAGATCCTGCAGCGCCGCGCCGACGCGAAAGATGTTATGATAGGAGCCGATGACCCAGATCGCGCCGTCAGGCTTCAGGACGCGCCGCGCTTCGGCGAGCCAGGCCCGCGTGAACGCATCATAGTCGGCGAAGGACCCGAAACGGATCCCAATCGTCATCGACGCCGTCGACGCGGGCTGTTATCGGGGCGTGTCAGATCCCCGCCGAGCTGCAAATTATACGGCGGATCGGCGAAAACGAGATCGGCGAAGCTATCGGGCAGCTTTTTCAGCGCTTCGATAGCAATACGTAACTGAACGAAGAACATCCACA
>JAXHLA010000003.1:0-1166103 GCA_034522715.1 Parvularculaceae bacterium
CCTCTCGCCTGAGCGCGTGATTTATCGACTTGCGCTCATCTCGATAAAAAAGGCGCGGTGGCCAGCGACGCCAGTTTAGAGTTTCGGGCGATTGATAGGAATCGCCCGAAACGTTCGCTCTTAAGAGGTCGCGGCGGCTTAGCGAAAAACCGCGTTGCACTTTTGTCGCCCGCCGCTCCAGTGAAAATCCGAAGCCACCGCCGCGCCTAAATGCAGTTGCGCCGCATTCGCAATTAAAGTGCGCGGCCTGTTTTGCTGTTGGCTCGGGCCCGGTTAATGGAGGGAATTCGTCAATCTCATTCAATGAGTTCGGCAGGGAACGACAGGGATGGCAGAAGCTCAAACAAAGTTCGCGTCGCCGTCCTGGTAACAATCACGGCGCGCTTCTTTGGGTTGATCGGCAGTGTCATGATCCCGGTTTGAAGCGCGTCCTCGGTGACTTGCGCCAAGATGAGGCCCCAGAGCGGGAATTCTGCAGCGAAGACTGGTCGTTGAGAGCGGTCAGCGGTCCGCCGACAAAAAGCGGCCTGTGGTTTGGCGAACATTACGTCTTATTTTCCCCAGAATCGGGGCTAGATTCACAGTTTAAGGTTCAACCGCGGATGCGGCGAATGATATGCTTGCAAGCAAGGGATGATTCGCGCGACACCGCGCGCCCGGTCTTGGCGCCTAGTTGCGCGATGACCGCTGAAGGAGACGCCAAATGTCGACCGCCAAAGCCGCCGCCTTCGATGACGAGATCGACGACATCGAGGAATTCGACGATGAGGACGGCGAGGACGAACGCGGGCTTTCGGGCCTAGTCGTTCTGCTCATGGGTATCGTCATGCTGGGCGCGCTCGCGTCCGTGGTGTGGATCGCTTACCAATATGGCGTCCGCACCGGCGAAGAAAGAAACGGCGCGCCTTATGTGACCGCCGACCCTGAACCGCTCAAGATCGAAAATCAGGTCGCCGGCGTCGCGGGATCCGATCTTGAAGTGTACGATGCCGTTTCCGGCGCCGAAAACGAGCCCGTTGAAGTCATCGCCGCAGGCCCGGAAGAGCCGGTCGAGCGCAATTCTTCAGATCCGATCGCCGCCATTGTCGGGCAAGACAACCCGGGTCTCGCTGATGACGCCGTCGCCGATCGCATCGCAGAACTCGCGAAGGCTGATGAGCTGGCCAAAGCGGACCCAGCGCCCGTCGCCGCGCCAAAGCCCGATCCGA
Organism: Parvularculaceae bacterium; assembly: GCA_034522715.1. Lineage (GTDB taxonomy): Bacteria > Pseudomonadota > Alphaproteobacteria > Caulobacterales > Parvularculaceae > Amphiplicatus. Next base: position 1,209 of record JAXHLA010000003.1, read on the forward strand.
AACCGGCGACACCGCCGACGCCCGCTAACGTGACGAAGCCGCAACCGGCAGCATCCATCGCCTCGGCGAGCGCTTCGTCGGGCAGCCATCTCGTGCAGGTCGGCGCGTTTCGCAGCCAGGCGGAAGCCGATGGCGTCTGGGTGAAAATGCAAGGCAAGATGGGCAGCTATCTCGACGGCAAAGGCAAGGATGTTGAAGTTGCCGACCTCGGGAGCAAGGGTGTCTATTACCGCTTGCGCGTCGGCCCGTTCGCCTCCGCTGATGAGGCAAAAACCTATTGCGCGGGCCTCAAGGAACGCGGGACCGACTGCCTCATCAAAGCGAAATAGTCCCGCATGCGCGCCCTCATCCTGGACTGCGAGGGGGCAAGGCCGACGGCTGATGAGCGTGCGCTTTTCCGCGACGCCGATCCATGGGGCTTCATCCTCTTTGCACGGCATTGTCAGAGTGCTGAGGATGTACGGGCGCTTTGCGCGGACCTCCGCGATTGCGTCGGGCGTGATGCGCCAGTCTTCATCGACCAGGAAGGCGGGCGTGTCGCGCGCATGAAGGCGCCAGCCTTTCCGCCGCACCCGCCGATGGATGTTTTTGGCGCGCTTTGGCGAGACGATCCTGAGAAAGCGAAAGCGGCGGCGCGATTGAATGCGCGCCTCATCGGCCGCCTTGTGTCTGATCTCGGCGTCGATATTGATTGCGTGCCGATGCTCGACGTGCGCCAGCCGGACGCCGACAAGGCGGTGATTGGCGACCGCGCGCTCGCTGAAGACGCGGACATCGTCGCCGTGCTCGGGCGCGAAGTGATGGAAGGGTTGATGGAGGGTGGCGCGCTTCCCGTCATCAAGCACATGCCGGGGCACGGACGTGCGACGGTCGACAGCCACCATCATTTGCCGCGTGTTTCCGCTTCACGGGAGGCGCTGCGCGCGGTCGACTTTGCGCCTTTCCGCGCGTTGAAAGACGCACCGATCGGCATGACCGCCCACGTGGTCTTCGAGGCCTTTGATCCGGAGCGGTGCGGAACGATGTCGCCGGCGATCGTTCAAGACGTTATCCGCGGCGAAATTGGCTTTGGCGGCCTCCTGGTTTCGGACGATCTCAAGATGAGAGCGCTTGGCGGGCCGGTGGGCGAGCGTGTTCAACGATGCCTCGCGGCGGGCGTCGACATAGCCTGCTGCTGCAATTTCTCCTTTGAGGAGAAGGTCGAAGCAGCAAGCGCGGCATGGGCCCTTGCCGACGAGGCGCTCGCCCGCGCCGATGCGGCGCTGGCGCTTCGGCCGCAATCCGTCTTGCGTGCGGACACGGCTCCCGACTATGAGCGGCTTGCGGCGATGATCGCCACGGGCCTCGCGGCTTGACCCGCTGACAAGAGAATCGCCGTCAGGTGTTTCGATGACAGAAACGATGACAATCGAACGACAGGACGGCGGCGAGGGGTTCGATGAACCCGTCCGAGGCGCGCCGGCTGCTGATATCGACGCGCTGATCGTCAATCTCGACGGCTATGCCGGGCCGCTTGACGTGCTTCTCGATCTCGCGCGGACGCAACGCGTCGACATTCGCAAGATCTCGATGATCCGCCTCGTCGATCAGTACCTTGAGTTTATCGCAGCCGCGCGCGCCAAGAGCCTTGAACTCGCCGCGGATTATCTCGTGATGGCGTCATGGCTGACCTATCTGAAGTCAAAAATGTTGATCCCGGCGCCGGCCGACGCCAATGGCGAGCCGACCGCCGACGAAATGGCGGCAAGGCTCGCCTTCCAGCTTCAGCGGCTTGAGGCGATGCGCAAAGCTGCTGAAAGCCTTTTCAATCTGCCGCAATTCGGCGTCGATTTTTTCGCACGGGGAACGCCGGAAGGCGTGCGCGTGCTCAAATCACCGCTTTGGCAGGCAGAGCTGTTTGAGCTTTTGCAAGCCTATGCGCGCCAGCGCGTCGCCGCTGTCGATCGCACTTATAAGCTCGACCCGCCGCGCGTCTTTACGATCGAAGAGGCGCGCGCGCGCATTGCGCGGCTCCTCGGCAGCATTCCCGACTGGACGTTGCTGGTCACGCTGGCCCCCGCGCGTGAGATCGACGCGCCGATTTCATCCGTCGTCGCGAGCTCATTCAACGCTGCGCTCGAATTTGCGAAGAATGGCGCCATGGAAATTCGCCAGCTCGCCCATTTCGAACCGATTTATGTTCGCCAGCGCGCCGGGGCGGCGCCATTGGCAGAAGGAGTGCGCGATGGCGCCGATGGATGAGCCGCTTGACGCAGCCGACGGTTTTGGCGGCGAGGGCCGCGCGTTCGAAACATTGTCAGCGCGCGAGGCGCAAGAAGCGCTCGCGGAGGAACTTGAGGACATGACTGATGAAAGCGGCGGCGCGCCGGACGAGGAGGGCGTCTCATCGGCGCCGACGGCGAAGGAAATGGCCGAGCACCTGCGCATGATAGAGGCGCTGCTTTTTGCCGCTGCCGAACCGCTCGACGAAGAGGCTATCGCAGCGCGCTTGCCGGCGAACGCCGAGGTGCCAACGCTTCTTGAAGCGCTTGCGCAGACCTATGAGAATCGCGGCGTCGTGCTGTCGACGGCGGCCGGGCGTTATCGCTTCATCACGGCGCCGGACGTCGCGCATATTCTGCAGAAAGAGAAAATCGAGCCGCGTAAACTTTCCCGCGCTGCGCTCGAGACGCTTGCGATCATCGCCTATCACCAGCCTTGCACGCGCGCCGACATCGAAGACGTGCGCGGCGTCGCGGTATCGCCAGGCTCGCTCGACCAGTTGATGGAGATCGGCTGGGTCCGTCTGCGAGGCCGGCGAAAATCCGCGCCAGGCCGGCCGATCCTTTACGGTACGACGGATGCCTTTCTGCAGCATTTTAACCTCGAGAGCGCCGGGGACCTGCCGGGAATGGCGGACCTCAAAGCCGCCGGCCTCCTCGATGCCCGTCTGCCTCCGGGCTTTGTCGTGCCAAGCCCGGTAGACGACCTAGCGGACGAAGATATCGTCGCGGTTGAGGACGAGGTTGAATTTGTAACAGATTATCAGCCAGAAGACCCCGGTGAGGATCGCTAAAGCGGCGTTTGCGAACGTCTCTTGGCGGCCCTACACTGCTCTAGAACGAATGGAGGCCAACGATGGCCATCGGACCCTGGCAAATTCTAATAGTTGTCGTGCTCGCGCTCCTGCTTTTCGGGGGCGGGGGAAAAATTTCCCAACTGATGGGTGATTTCGCTAAAGGAATCAAAGCTTTCAAGAAGGGTCTTCAGGATGAAGATCCAAAGCTTGAAGACCGCTCGAAGGCAGCTGTCGATGTGACCCCCAAAACCAAGGACAGCGCCAGCTAGTTTAGCCCTTCGATCCCCGCGAGGCTGCTGGTTAAACGTCGTCGGGGTGAAATCAGGGCCGCCTCAACCTGAGGGGCTGCCATTGGCGGCATGGCGAGGGATCGAAGCAAGCACTGCGGGATTTTTGAGTCCATGAACCTGACGCCGCAAATCGGATTTTTCGAAATTGTCGTGATCGCCGTGATCGCGCTTGTCGTCGTCGGGCCGAAAGAACTGCCGCGTCTGATGCGCATGGCCGGGAAATTCGCGGCTCACGCGCGTCGGATGGCAGGCGAGTTTCAGTCCGCGTTCAATCAGATGGCGCGCGAAACCGAACTCGACGAGATGCGCCGCGAGATTGACGCATTGAAACGAAACAATCCGATCGCCGAGGCAAGGCGCGACGTTGTCGAGGCCCTGAAACCCGTTGAAACGTCCCTGCGGGAAGCGGCGAACGACGCTGGGAACCCCGCGCCGTGACGCTGCCGGCGCCCAATCCCAATCCTGTCGAGGAGGAGGACGAGGTCGCCGCATCCTCTGCGCCGCTTCTTGATCACCTCACGGAGCTTCGCTCACGCCTGATTGTCTGCCTTGCCGCCATAGCGATCGCGTTCGCTGTGTGCTTTCTTTTTTCGAAACAGATTTTTAATTTCCTAATTATTCCGTTCACGGAGGCTGTGAAGACTGTAAACGCTGGCGAAGAGCCGACGTTATATTTCGCGCCGCTTGAATTCTTTTTCACTCAGGTTCGTCTATCGGTTTTTGCAGCGATCGTCGTGTCGTTTCCCGTCCTTGCCTATCAGGCCTACGGGTTCATTGCGCCGGGACTTTACAAGCGCGAAAAGAGGGCCGCGGCGCCGTTTCTCATCGCCATGCCGATCTTGTTCGCCGTCGGGGCAAGCCTCGTCTATTTCGTCATGATGCCGTTCATCATGCGGTTCGCCGTCGGCTTTGAAGCGCAGGGGGAGGGTGCGGGCGATCCGGCGAGATTCGAGCTATTGACGCGCGTCGGCGATTATCTGTCGCTGGTGACGACGCTCATTTTGACTTTCGGGTTTTCGTTTCAGCTGCCGGTGTTTCTGACACTGCTCGCGCGAGCCGGCATGGTTTCGGCAGAGTCATTGGTAAAGTTCCGCCGCTTCGCCATCGTCGGCATTTTTGTCGTCGCAGCAGTGTTGACGCCGCCCGATCCCTTCAGTCAGATCGTGCTCGGCCTTTGCATCATTTCGCTCTATGAGATTTCCGTGATCTCGGTGCGGATGGCCGAGCGAAAGTCAAAGCCATCGACCGAGGAAGTATCGGCCTAGAGTTTGGGGCGATTGATAAGGATCGCCCGCGCTCTGGGTTTCTATTGGTCGCGGCGGCTTTGCGAAAAACCGCGTTGCACTTTTGTCGCCCGCCGCTCTTAAGAAAAAGCCGGGCGTGCGGCCCGGCTTTTCTCAACCGATTTCTGGCGGCGTTCAGCTTCTCGACGCAACCGACACATATTGCCGGCCGCGCGCCTTGATCGCGAATTCGACCTGACCGTCGGAAAGCGCGTAAAGCGTGTGGTCTCGTCCCATGCCAACATTGGGCCCGGCGTGATACTTTGTGCCGCGCTGCCGAACGATGATGTTGCCGGCAATGACGTTTTCGCCGCCGAACTTCTTCACGCCGAGACGTTTTGATTCTGAATCCCGGCCGTTCTTCGACGAGCCGCCTGCTTTTTTGTGCGCCATAGGTGAGCTCCCTTATTCCTGATTGTCATCCGCGCGAGCGCGGTCGGTTTTCGCACGCGGCGGTTTGCCGGCGACAAGTTCCTTCGCCTGATCGACCCATTCGTCGCGCGTCGCGCGGCCCTTAAGGTCGAGGGCCTCATCCATCTTCGCAACATCTGCGTCCGACATCGCGGCGATTTCTTTCAGCGACGTGACGCCGAACTCCGCGAGCTTCTTCTTCAGCACAGGGCCGACGCCGCCGATCAGCGAGACATCATCCGTGAACGATGCCGCCGCTTTCTTTGCGCCAGGCTTCTTCGCCGCCGGCTTGACGCCCGAGGGCTTGGCGCCGTCCGTCAGGATTTCGGATATGCGCAGAATCGTCAGGTCCTGGCGGTGGCCCTTCTTGCGGCGCGAGTTCTGCCGGCGGCGCTTTTTGAAGACGATGATCTTCGGGCCGCGCGCCTGTTCAACGATTTCGGCCGCAACCGAGGCGCCCGCAACGCGTGGCGCGCCGATGGTGACGTTGCCGCCGTCGCCGAGCATCAAAACTTCTTCAAGGGTGACGATGTCGCCCGCTTCGCCTGGAAGGCGTTCGATCTGGACGGTGTCGCCGGCTGCGACGCGATATTGCTTGCCGCCGGTCTTGACGACTGCGTACATATTCCCGAGCTCCTGTCGCGGGCCTCTGGCCTCGCGGGTTCCTTTTTAAGCCCGGCTTCTGGCGGCCGGCTCGTGAAAGAGGCGGGGACGTAGCCGCTCCCTCTAACGCCGTCAACCCTTGGCGATCGCCCGATGAATTACCGCCACGCCTTCCACGCCGGCAACCATTGCGACGTCCTGAAGCACGCCGCCTTGTGCCTCGTTCTGGAGCGCCTCAAGGCCAAGGAAAAGCCCTTCGCCGTCCTCGACACTCATGCGGGGCGGGGGCTCTATGACCTGACTGGCGAGGCAGCGCTGAAAACCGCCGAGCATCAGGGGGGCATTGCCCGGGTGCTAGCGGACCCTCTGCCCCCGGCAGCGCTGCAACCCTATCTTCATGCGGTCGCACGCGCGAACCCGTTCGGCGGGCTGCGCTGGTATCCAGGCTCGCCCCAGATCGTCGTTGATGCGCTTCGGCGCGGTGACAGCGCAAAATTTTGCGAACTGCATCCTGAGGAACGTGCGGCCTTGGAAGCGGCGATCGGCGCCGACAGTCAAGTGAAAATCTTCGACCGCGATGGCTATCAGGCAGTGAGGGCCTTCCTGCCGCCGGTCGAGCGCCGCGGCCTTGTTCTCATCGACCCGCCGTTCGAGCAACCGGGCGAATATGTGCGCCTCGCCGAGGCGCTGTCTGATGGCCTGAAGCGCTGGGCGACAGGCGTCTTCATGCTCTGGCGCCCGGTGAAGGATGCAACCGGCTGGCGTGTTTTTCTGCGCGCGGCGGAAGGCATGGGTGACACGCTGAATGTCGAGCTAAACATTCGCGGTCCCGTCGACGACAAGCTGACGGGAAGCGGCCTCTTCATCGTCAACCCGCCTTTTGGCGTATCAGCGAACCTAGCTGAAGTACTCCCGTGGCTTGCGGAGCGCCTTGCCATTGGCCCCGGCGCGGGATGGTCGCTGGTCGAGCGGGAAGGCGGCGTAAGTATCCGCGAAGAAAAGGGTGGTGCGGCCCAGGCCTTACCCATCTAAGGCCCCGCCATTAAAAGGCGCGTTTTTCGGAGAGGCGCCAGAGTGGCCGCCCGCGCACGCCAGCGCGCAAACGAAAAGCCGTTCAGCCGGGGTGCGTGCTTGCAGCGCGGGATCAGCCTCGTTAGAAGCCCGACCTTCAATCCGGAGAGGTGCCAGAGTGGCCGAATGGGCCGGTCTCGAAAACCGGAGTGCGGGCAACCGTACCGTGGGTTCGAATCCCACCCTCTCCGCCAGTTTCCCTATCTCGCGCCAGCTCGCTTCGCTCGTGACTCCGATGGGGCGCTCTGACCGGGCGACGCGCGGTCGCGCTTGCGAACCCTTAGGGGTCGAAGGTTCTCCCAAACTCTCCGCCACATAACGCTAACCACACTGCCTCGCGAGACAATGTTGAGTTAACGTCATGCCGGCCGGATCGCTCGATGAGGCTCACTCTTTTCGTAAAGTGAAATATGTTTTCTTCCGTTCTCCGCAAATTCTTGGCAGCACTTCTATTGTTGCCCGTAGCTTGCAGCGGCCCCAGCCATGCCGACAGTCAGCTCTTGGGTCATCCCGACCGGGCAGCGGCGCAGGTTGAATATTTCGTGCGGCGCCCTGAAGGCCCCGCTCCCTGGCCGACCATCGTGTTCTTGCACGGGCATCAAGGCGGGGCATCTCAGCCAGGCGGCAGCGTCTTTGCCGAGTGGGGCGTCCTCGATCGTTACGCGGACCAGGGTTATCTAGCGGTCGCCGTTTCGTTGCCGGGATACGGTCGCTCCGACGGGCCAGCCGATTTCGCAGGGCCGTATACGCAGAGCGCTGTCAAAGCTGTTCTGGCGCGTTTGGAAACGGATGGGCAAGCGTCGCCGGGCCGAGCGCTTTTGCACGGTGTGAGCCTCGGCGCCGTAACGGCCGGGTTGATTGCCGCTGACGATCCTGAAATCGATGCGCTTGTCCTCATCTCCGGCGTCTATGACCTGCCAGCTTTCTTCGCTCTCCCAAGAACCCCCGCCGCTTCGGCGATCAGAACGGTTGCTCTGCAGCAGGTAGGCGACAGCCCTGACGCGCTCCAGTCCCGGTCCGTTCTGCCGCGCGCTTCGGAAATCAAAGCAGCCGCGCTGATCCTGAACGGTGGGAAGGATGATCGTACGGACCCCGTGCAGGCGCGCCGCCTGGCTGAAGCGCTGACCCGTGAGGGGATTACCGCTAAAGCGATCATTTACAAGCAATACGGTCATGAAATTCCGGTCGCGGCGCGTCAGGCGGAAATCGACCGGTTCATTGCTAGCAATTTTCCTCCGTCGTAGCAGCACTTCTTTGATAACGTGTGTTTGTTCTAGGCTACTGGCCGTCGGCGATCCTTGGCCGATCCGTCCTTGCGCCGCGAACAATCGCCAACGGGCGCGTCCCATTAGCTTTGGGCCATAGGCGACGGTGCAGGCGATTATCTATTCGCGGAATATTTCCGTGACGGACTTCGTTATCAGATTAGCCCCGTTACTGAGAGCGAAAGTCGGCGAGGCTCAACGTCGCTCGCCGTCCGAACACTACCCGGTTCAGCGCCAGCGCGAATGCCATGCACGCCATCAGCGTGACCAGCATCGTGTGGATGTAGTGGACGTCTTTCACCCAATAGAACGAGGCTAACCCGTAGCCGAGCGTTCCGGCAATGACAGCCGCGAGCGCCGCCCGCGGGTCGACGTTTTTGAAGAAGATCGCGAGGAAGAACGCGGAGAGGATCGGCATCGAGAGGAGGCCGTTCAATTGCTGCACGAGGTTGATAATCGAATCCGCGCCTGAATAGAGCGGCACGAGGCCGACCGCGAGAAATGTCAATGCGACGGTGATACCGACCGCGAGCTGGCGGACGTGCTTGGTGGGTTTCAGGAACGGCTCGTGAATGTCGCAGACATAGAGGGCGGCGGCGGAGTTGAGGCCGCTATTGACGCTCGTCAGCACTGCGGCGGCCATCATCGCCGCGAAGGCGCCGGAGAGCCATGACGGCAGCACGTCCGCGACGACGCGCCCATAAGCCGCGTCGCCGATATCACCGAAGAGCTTGTAGGCGACGATCCCGGGAACAGCGATGATGAGGGGGATAATGAGGAGCCGGACGCCAGCGGCGGCGAGGACACCGCGCTGCGCCTCGGCGATCGACGGGGCCGCCATCGCGCGCTGCGTGATCGTCTGGTTGAAGCTCCAGTAGAAGATCTGGATAAAGATCATCCCGGTAAAGAGCGTCGAGAAGGGGATCGGCGAGTCCTTCGCGCCGATCATGGTGAGGCGCTCGGCCGGGATGCCCGAAAAATCGAAATCGATCGCTTGCGCGGCGAGAAACGCGACGAGGAGCGCAAGGCCCAGAATGCCGATGCCGCTATAGGTGTCGGAAACAGCGACGGCGCGAAGGCCGCCGAAGACGGCGTAGGCCGCGCCAACGGCGGCCAGCGCTCCCGCTATCATGACAATCGGCAGGTCTGTTCCGAACATCGTCTTCATGAAGAGCGCGCCGGTGTAGAGGCCGATCGGCAGATAGATGAGCGCGCCAGCGATGAGAAAGAGGAACGCGATGACGCCGCGCAGCATCTTGCCGCCGAGCTTTTTCTCAAGGAGCTCCGTCGTCGTCGTGCACTGATATTTGTAATAAAGCGGCAGGAAGACGTAAGCGAGGATGACGAGCCCTGAGACGGCGGCAAGCTCCCACCACGCGATCAGCAGCATCTGGTTGCCGTTCATGCCGACAAGCTGGTCGGTCGACAGGTTTGTCAGCGTGATCGACCCGGCGATGAAGGGCCAGGTCAGCGATCCGCCGGCGAGGAAATAGTCGCGGTTGCTGTCGCCGGTATGGGTGCGCGGCGTCCGGCATTTGAGCCAGGTGAACAAGCCGACTGCGGCGGTGACGAGGAAGAAAATCGCGGTCTGGACGAAATCGGTCTGCATCAGGGAGTCTTAGCTCCGCCAAACGGCGACGCCCGCCGGTTCAAGACGCCGCCCGCCAAGCATGAACTCCGCGCCGCCGGCGATCGCCGAAATGTCGTGCGGTTCCGGTCCGTAATTGAACGCGAAGGTGAGGTCGCCGCGGCGGCGCAGCCGGATGTCGGGGGGCACAGGACTGATCGCGACGCCCGCCTCGGTCAGGATCGCGGCGAACAACGCTGCGAGGAACGCGTGATCGGGAACTGTCGTCAGGTAGAACGCGTGGTCGCCCCGATAGAGGAGCCCTGCGCCGTCGGCGCGCGCCGCGAGCGGTTCAAGCGCCGTTTCAACATGCTCAAGCCAGAGGCGCCCGGCGATGTCCGCGCCATTGAAGTGACCCGGCTCACGGTGATCGGCGGGGAGGCTTTCGACATACGTGACGGTCAAGGGAATCAGCGCCTTCAGCGCGCCGGGGGCAAGGCCTTCGGGGATCGTCAGCGACAGGGTCTTCGATCCCGTGCGCGGCCCGAAAAGCGTGAAAGCGTCGCTCTTCCCGATCGAGCTCACGAAGGCGTCGTCAAGGATTGGCAGAGACGGCGTGAAGATCGCCTTGTAGGCTGAAAAATCCGCCTGCGGAGGAATGATATCGACGTCAAGCCCGAAGCGACGGAGCGCCGAATACCATTCGAAGACGAGGCCGGAATAGGACCAGGCGGCGCCTTGCGGCTGCGCCTCAAAAAGCCAGTGCGCGTCGTAGGAAAAAATGAGCGCGACCGGCGCCTTGGCGGCGCGCGCCGCGCCGAGGGCGCCGAAATCGCGCGCCGCCTGTCGCGCTTCCTCATAAGCGGGGGCCGGCTTGTCGTCGGGGCGCAGGAGGCCTGCGTGCATCTGCTCCTGCGCAAAGGGCGCCTGCCGCCAGCGGAAATAGCTGACCGCCTCGGCGCCGTGCGCGGCCCCTTCCAACGCCCAAAGGCGCGCCATGCCGGGCAGGGGCGCGGGGTTATGCGGCGCCCAGTTCACCGGACCCGGCTGCTGCTCGATCACCTGAAACCGCCCGCGCCCGGCTGCGCGATAGAGGTCGTGATGGAAGCCGGCGATATCGGGATGGCCCTGCCGGCGATACCGGATTTTGTCTTCGTCAGGGAAAGGCGCGACATCAAGAAAACCGAGGGGATAACTGTCCCACGCGGCGATATCGAGATCCGCGGCGAGGGCGAAATGGTCGAAGTCGAAGAAGAGGCCCATGAAATTGTGGAGGATCGGTTTGCCGGGCGACATTTTCCGCAGAATGTCCGTCTGCAGACGATTGAACGAAACGACCTGATCCGACGAAAAACGGAAGAAGTCTAGGACGTGACTGGGGTTCGGCTCGGTGACAGTGAGGTTTGGCAGATCGATTTCGCCAAAGGAGCGGTATTCCTGACTCCAAAAGACCGTTCCCCAGGCGGTGTTGAGCGCGGCCACATCGCTATAACGCGCAGCGAGCCAGCCCCGGAAGGCGCGTTCGGCCTCTGGCGAATAGCTCCTGACGGTGTCGTGGCAGCCATATTCATTGTCGGTTTGCCAGGCGATCACGGCGCCGTGCTGGCCGTAGCGCTCGGCTAACGCTTCAACGATGCGCGCGGCCTCGGCGCGATAGCGCTCCGACGAAAAGCAATAGTGCCGGCGAGACCCGAAACGGCGCGGTCGACCCTGTTTGTCGTAGGCCAAGATGTCCGGATGCCGGTCGATCAGCCATTTCGGCGGCGTCGCGGTCGGCGTGCCGAGAACGACGCCGAGCCCTTCGTGCGCCAGCGTTTCAATCGCGCGATCAAGCCAGGCCCAGTCAAACGCATCGGGCGAGGGCTCAATGCGCGACCACGCAAACTCGCCGACGCGGACCTGCTTCAGGCCAATTTCCGCCATGCGCGCGGCGTCGCCTGCCCATCGCGATTCCGGCCATTGCTCGGGGTAATAGCAGACGCCAAGGCGGGGGGCGGGAATGGAACGTTCGACCGCCATAACTCTCAAGCTCTTCCTCCGCACGCGGAGGTGCCTTAGCGGGCTTTCAGAGTAAAGGCGAGCAGCGCCTCAAGCCACCATGCGCGCGAGCGCACACTGCGACCAGAGCTCATTGAGGCCGCGCACCAGCCGTTCGACGTCCCCATCCGTATGGACGGGCGAGGGCGTAAGGCGCAGACGTTCGGTGCCCTTGGGGACGGTCGGATAGTTGATTGGCTGCACGTAAATGCCGTGCCGCTCCATCAAATAGTCGCTGATCCATTTGCACTTGACCGGGTCTTTCACCATCACCGGCACGATGTGCGAGGGATTATCAAGGGTCGGGATGCCGATGCGCGCAAGGCGCCGGCGAACATCTGCGACGCGGGCTTGATGAGCTGCGCGTTCAACGCTGCTTTCCTTGAGGTGACGCACAGACGCAAGCGCGCCGGCAGCGACATGAGGCGGCAGCGCAGTCGTGAAAATGAAGCCCGAGGAGAAGCTTCTCACAAAATCGACCATCGCGGCGGATCCGGCGATGTAGCCGCCGACACATCCGAAAGCTTTTCCGAGCGTGCCTTCGATGAGGGAGATGCGATGCATCAGACCTTCCCGCTCGGCGACGCCGCCGCCGCGCGGCCCATAGAGGCCGACACCGTGCACCTCGTCGAGATAAGTCATGGCGCCAAAGCGCTCCGCGACGTCGCAGATCGCCGCGATTGGCGCGATGTCGCCATCCATCGAATAGACCGATTCAAACGCGATGAGTTTCGGGCGCGCCGGGTCGAGCGTTTTGAGGATGCGCTCAAGGTCAGCGACGTCGTTATGCTTGAAAACGTGGCGTTCGGCCCGGCTGTGTCTAATGCCCTCGATCATCGAGGCGTGGTTGCCCGCGTCGGAGAGAACGATGCAGCCCGGAATGCGCGCGGCGAGCGTGCCAAGCGTCGCCCAATTTGACACATAACCTGACGTGAAAAGCAGCGCGGCTTCCTTGCCATGGAGATCGGCTAGCTCCTCCTCGAGAAGCACATGATAATGATTGGTCCCGGAAATGTTCCGGGTGCCGCCGGCGCCCGCGCCGCACCGGTCGAGCGCTTCGTGCATGGCGGCGACGACCTTCGGGTGCTGGCCCATGCCGAGATAATCGTTGGAGCACCAGACGGTGACTTCCTTCGGCCCGATCGAGCCATGATTGCCGGCAGACGGGAACGCTCCCGCCTTCCGTTCGATATTGGCGAAGACGCGGTAGTTGCCGTCCTTCTTGAGGTTGGCGAGTTCGTTTTCGAAGAACGCGTCGAAATCCATCATGGTCTCCTAAGCCTGTAGGTAGGTGGCATGGCATGCCCTCTTCGTCCAGCGCTGTTCGCCGCAAATGAGGCGCGGGCGAGCGTCGCAGGGTGTTCGGGAACAAGCGTGGAATCGTCATTTTCCGGTGCGGCGTCCGCCGCGTCACGGCGTCGCGCCCAAGCCCAGAGCGCGGCGTCCTTGACGGGCGCCGCCATCAGTGCGTGCTCAAGGACCGCGAGCGCGGCTAGCGTCGCCAGCAGTGTCAGCGAGACGCTCTCATGCGCGCCGGCGGGCGCCTTGTGGGCGGCAGCTGCGAGCATAACAGTGATAATCGTTATCAGGATCATCGAGGCCGCGAAAAAGAGCGTGAGGCGCTTCGGCCCGAAATAGGTTTTCAGATAGCGCAGCCGTTCGGGCAGCAGCTCGTCTGACAGATAAGGCGCGCCAGCAAAGATGTTCGCCTTGGCGCTGAGGCGCATGCCCCAGAGCAGGATGAACGTCCACATCGCTGTCTTGTTCGCCGCGCCCCAGGACAGCGCGACGAGGAGGCCTGCGTTAAGGGCAATCGCAACTTCATGCGCGATGACGGTTTCGCTCGCCGCCAGAAAACGCCGCCACGGCGACAATCCCGGCGGACACTCGCCGCGGCGTGGGCCGGTGAGGAACCCAAACAGGAACGCGGCCTCGTGCCAGGCCCAGATGACGACGCCGAGCGCAAAGCCAGCGAGCGCGCCGGAGACGCTCGCCTCATCGCCAATCATGACAACGCTGGCGGTCGCCGCCGCCATGACAACGGAGAGGATCGCCATCGCCGCGCCATGCGCCGCGCGCGGCGCCGCGACGAGCCACAACAGCGCGCCCGTCGACACGAACCAGACGATGATCGCGAAGACCGTTGGTATGGCGGGCGAGAGCGTCACGGGCGTCAGCAATCCTTAGTTACCAAGCGGGTTGCAGTCGAATGGTGTCGGGTAATTCATTCCGGCGCGCTGGCGTGAGGTACATCGCGAGGAAATTGCCGGCGGCGGCGAGAGCAAGGCCCGCGCCTTCAATGGCGCCAAGGACGCCGCCTTTGGCGACAGCGGCATTGCGTTTTTCTGAAATGATCCGCATGCGCTCAAGGCGCGCCAAGAATTTCGGATCGTCAAGGTCGATTTCCACTGGGAACACCTGACGAGCGATCTCGTTGGTTGTCCGGTAGACCTGCATGTCATAGGCGGTCGGATCGAGGCCGAGCGCCTTGTGGAATGCGGGCCGCGCGTGATCACGCACATACATCGTCGCATAGACTGCGAGGATGAAAAACTTGATCCACAATTTGTTCGCGCCCTCAAGGAGCTTCGGGTCTGAACGCATCAACAGCGCAAATGCTTCGCCGTGGCGGAACTCATCGTTGCACCACTCCTTGAACCACTTGAAGATGGGGTGAAACCGCAACTCCGGATGACGCTCAAGCTGCCGATAGATGGTGATGTAGCGCGCGTACCCGATTTTCTCGGAGAGATAGGTCGCGTAATAAATGAATTTCGGCTTGAAGAAGGTATATTTCTTCGACTTCGTCAGGAAGCCGAGATCGACGCCGATGCCAAAATCCTTGAGCACGTCGTTGATGAAGCCGGCGTGACGCGATTCATCGCGGCTCATCAGCCGGAACAGCGCCTTGGCGTCCTTGTTGGTGACGCGCCTCCTGATCTCGGCGTAAAGCACGCAGCCCGAAAATTCCGATGTCATCGAGCTGACGAGGAAATCCACAAACTCCCCGCGCAAGTCTTCGGGCAGCGTGTGCAGGATGTTGTCGAACTCCGCCGTCCGCTTGAAGTGCGTCTTGTTGGGATCAGCTTCCATTTCGGCGATCAGCGCATCCCATTCGGCGCGGACGCTGGAGACGTCGATTTTGTCCATCTCCGCGAAGTCGGTCGTGTAAAAACGAGGCGACAGGATCGTCTCCTGCGTCGCGATCGCCAAGGTGTCGGGAACGTCCAACGAGGGAGTCATGGTTGCGGCGATCATTAAAGCCTCCTTCCGGAAAAACTTACTTCATATAGCTCCGCCAATTCAAAGCGCGCTTTGATATAGGTCATGAGCCGTTGAAAAACGGTAGCGCGCGTCAGCGTCGCTTCGCGATGCAAGACAATGCGCTCGCCGAAGACAATCTTGACGGCGTCGCCATGCACGAGCACGCGGTCACCGATCCCTGGCTCGACGCCGCCGTCGAGTTCGACATGGGCTTCCAGATTGTCGGCGTCATGCGCGATAGTGATCGTGCAGGGTATTGTGATCTGGCGCGGCTGTTTCATCCCGCTTGTCCTTCAAAGAGGTGCGCGAACTCGGCAGCGTTCGGCGCGCCGAAGCCATTGAGAATGACGCGCGCGCCGGTAAGCGGATCAGTGATGCTGAGTTTTCCATCGACATGGCGCGCGATCTCGAACGGGGCGCTCGTATCAAGGCCCGCCATCTTGCGTTTGTGCGCGACCGCTCGCAGCGCCCCCCGAACGAAGCCGTGCTTCTCCGGCGCGTAGACATAGATTTCCTCGCCGCTGGCCGCATCTGTCACAATGACAGCGCCATCGTCACGGTCGGCAAAGGCGAGCGTCAGCGTTTCTTCGGCGGCGCCGACGTCAGCGCGCCATTTTCCGGCGCCGGTCCACTGCGCGATAGTCGTGATGGCGAGTACGAAACCGACGAGGATCCCGGCTCCGATCAGCGGAACTCTTAAAGACTGTCGATGTTGGGCGTCGCTCATTTCGTTCTCCTTAAGCGGCGGCCGTTACGCCCGCGAGCGCGGTCGTTTCCGGCGTGCGATCACTCGCATTGATGTGGTTCAGGGTGATATTGGCGCCGGCCGCCTTCACAGCGCCGGCGAGCAAGGCGGCGACGCGCGCTGCGTCCGGGATCGCGCGCAAGGTTGGTTCGGCTTTGCCATATCTGAATGGCCGCACATGCGGCCAAAGCTGCAAATAGGCGATGCGATCAGAACCCGTCAGCTGCACCGCAATGTCGCCCGCGCCACGGCTGTGCGGCTTCAACGAAGCGGCCCCGATGATGGCGAAGGGGATATTGACAGTTTTCCGGAGGGCGACGCCGTAGCGCATGACAATGCGTCGCGAGGTGATCGTGTAGATTGTCTCTTTCTTCATCAGCCAGGCGAGTCCGAACAGGAGAGCCATGCCAGCTATAAAGAAGATCGCGATCGCCGAAAGCGTCGAGACGATGTCGCTTGTCGCGGCGCCGGCGGATGCCATCGCCGCCGTACGCCATAGTGCAATGACCGCGAAGTAGACGGCGACAGCGCGCACGCGGAAGGCGTGGACAGCGAGCGCGAGAAAGCGCGGCGCGCCTTGCCACAAGATCTCTTCGCCCTCCGGCAAAGCTGCAGGCAAGCCCGGGATCGGCTCCGGCTGATTCTCGTCGTCTATTTCGCGTACGTGCATCGTCGTCTCCGTCAGATCAGGGGTTCGGCGCGCGCCGGTGTGGCGTAGAGCTTTCCGCCGCCATAATAGCCGCAGATTTTATCTTCTTCGAGGCGCGTCACCTGATCCGGCATGCGGGTCTTTGGCACACCTGCAAACTGCGACGCGAGGATCGAGCTTACAAGAATGCGGCCGCGTTCCATCTCGACACGCGCGAGCGTCATCGGCAGCAACGAGGTGCCGCCATTGTTCGCGAGCTTTACCTCGATATAGCGAATGATGGATTCCGACCGGTCAACCCAAAGATCGGCGACTTCGCCTGCGGGCTTGTTGTCCGCGCCATAGACCGTGAAGCCCCGCGGGTCGCGGTCTTGCGTAGCGACGTGCAGATCCCGCGCGACACGAAGCGGCACAATGCGGGCGCTGCCATCGACAGTCAGATCCGGCCAGTCATTACGCTCGGCGTAAGACGCAGGCCCGACACCGTCGCGCATGGGATCGCCAGTCGGAATGTATGGCGCGCCAGGCCACGGCTCACTGCGCTTCAGCGCCAGCTGGCGCGTGTCGCGCGGCCCATGCGGAACCGTGAAGGTTCCTTTGTCATGCGGCAGCTTGAAGGTTTTTGGCCGCGCGAACCAGAATGTGCCCGAGGGTTCTAGCTTGCCCGAAGTGTCCGCTTCGAGCGGATAGCCTTCGCGGCGATCTTCGCGGCGGAGATAAAAAATCAGGCCGAAGAAGAAGAGCGTAAACGCCCAGAGTGCAATATCGGCGAGATCAACGCCGGGAAGCAAGTAACCTTTAAACATGGTCGTTCTCCTTTTCTCGGTCAGCCAGGGAACGCAGCAAGACCGAATGGTTTAGGCGAGACAATTTCAGCGGCGCCGGTTGAACGGGCGAGCGGCCCGATCGCGACAAGCGTTGAAAACAGCAAGAGGATTTCAAGGTGGTAGACGAAGCCGTAGCCGGCGGCCGGCGTCGATAGCGCGGGGCCCAGCGCGCCGGTTTCGGCAAACCGGGCGACGACGTCGCGGAGGACACCGCCGATGAGAATCGCCGCGCCAGCCGCAGTCGCGTTCGCCGCGCCCCAGGCGCCGAGCGCGAGACCCGCGTCAGCGCCTTTGGCCGCCGACATCGCCGCCGTCAGTGTGCCAACAGAAAAGAGGCCGCCGCCGAAACCGATGAGAAAAGTGCCGATGCGGAATAAAAGCGGGGATCCGAGCGGATCAGAAAACAGCACCATTGAGAAGGCGAAGACGCCGACGAGCGGTCCAAACGCCGCGAGGCGATGAGGCTCCATTCCGCGCGAGAGCGCGCGCGCGGCGATTGCAAGACCGATCAGCGTGCCAAGGGCGAAGATGGCTGTCAGCACCGTTGTCTGGCTCACACTCAGCGAAAGCACTTCGCCGCCATAGGGTTCAAGCAAAACATCCTGCATCGAGAATCCGGCCGCCCCGAGCGCAACAGCGACAAGAAGGCGCTTCGACCGGCCTGCCAAAAGGAAATCGCGCCACGATTCAGCAAATCCCGGCCGCGCGCGATCGGGCGCCGTCAGCGCGACATTTCGCGGCTCCTGCTTCCACAGCGCAATCATGTTGAGAACCATCGTCGCGATGGCCGCGCCTTGAATGACCTTGATGAGCTTGAGCTGCGAGAAGTCCGCGAGCAGCCAGCCGAAGAGAAGGGCGCTGACAAGCATGCCGGCGAGCAGCATCACATAAAGGAGCGCGACAACGCGAGGGCGCGAATCCTCTGGCGCGATATCGGTCGCAAGCGCAAGGCCAGCGGTCTGCGTGGTGTGAAGTCCGGCGCCGACAAGCAGGAACCCGAGCGCCGCGCCAATCTCGCCGATAACGATCGGCCCGCGTGTATCGCCCGAAAGAATAAGGAGCGCGAACGGAAGGATTGCGAGGCCGCCGAACTGCAGCATCGAGCCAAACCAGATATAAGGCCCGCGCCGCCATCCGAGCACCGATCGATGATGATCTGACTTGTGGCCGATAAGCGCCCGCAGGGGCGCGAATACGAGCGGCAGCGAGACCATCAAAGCGACGACCGACGCGCCGATGCCAAGTTCAACGATCATCACGCGATTGATGGCGCCAGTAAGAAGCGCCATCGCCATGCCGACCGAAACCTGGAACAGCGAAAGACGCAAAAGCCGGGACAAGGGCAGTGTATCGCTCGCCGCATCGGCGAACGGCAGCAGCCGCGCAATCGTGCGCTTCCATGCTTCCTTCCTGGCGGCGAGATCGACGGTCATTGTGGGCGCAGCTCCATCGCCTGGCTCGTGTAGAAGCCGCTCGACACTTTTTTCGTGCGCGCGGGCGCCCATGTGTTCAATCCGGACGCTACGGCGATTCTGGCGCGCAGGCCCGCGTCGCCCGCAGGCCGGATTGATGGCGCACGGTCGCCCTTCGGGAAGAGTTTTCCAATGGCGTGCATCGTCGAAAGCGCGGCGGTCTTCGGCGCGAAGGTGAAGAGCATGGCGTCCCGAATCCGCGGAGCGAGCCCTTCGAGCACGCGCACGATGTCGTCCGCTTCATAATGAATGAGCGAATCCATCGCCACGACATAGTCGAAATCGCCAAGCCCCTTGTCCAGCATGTCGCCGGTGCGAAAGTCGATCGAACCCGCAAAGGTCTCTTTCTCCGCGCGCTCGCGGGCGAGATTTACGAGCGTGCCCGCGACATCGACGGCGACCACATCGGCGCCGCGCCGCGCCGCTTCAATCGAAAGCTGACCGGCGCCGCAGCCCGCATCAAGAACGCGCACGCCCTTCAGGTCGACCGGCATCCAGAAGAGCAAGGTTTTACGCATGGCGTCCCGCCCTGCGCGCACGGTCGCGCGCACGCCGGAGACTTTCGCGTCTGAAGTGAGTTTCGCCCAAGCGTCAGCGGCGGTTCGGTCGAAATAGGTTTCGATTTCGCCGCGGCGTGCATCGTAAGCGGAATGGGGCATGGCGTTGTTCATCAATCAAATCCCAGGAAGTCGAAAATTTCTCGGTCTTTCATCGGCCTCGCATGGCAAGGCTCGACGCCGGCGTAGAGCATCGCGGCAAGGCGGAGATATTCGTCCTTTACCTTCACAAGCTCCGGCGTCTCTTCCATTTCGAAGAGCGTCGATTTCTTCAGGCGTGAGCGGCGAATGACGTCAAGATCGGGGAAATGCGCCAGACGGCGCAGTCCCGTCGCTTCAGCGAAACGGTCGATCTCGTCGGTCGCGGCGCTGCGATTGGCAATGACGCCGGCGACGCGCACCTCGTAATTCTTCGCCTTCGCCTCAATCGCCGAGACGATGCGGTTCATTGCGAAAATCGAGTCAAAATCGTTCGCTGCGATAATGACGGCGCGTTCCGCATGCTGGAGCGGCGACGCAAAGCCGCCGCAGACGACGTCGCCGAGCACGTCAAAAATGACGACGTCTGTCTCCTCAAGAAGGTGATGTTCCTTGAGAAGCTTCACCGTCTGGCCGACGACATAGCCGCCGCAGCCCGTGCCGGCCGGCGGGCCGCCAGCCTCGACGCACATGACGCCGTTATAACCTTGGAAAACGAAGTCTTCGGTGCGCAGTTCCTCGGAGTGGAAATCGACCGCTTCAAGCGCGTCAATCACCGTGGGCGCAAGACGCTTCGTCAGGGTGAAGGTCGAGTCATGCTTCGGATCGCAGCCGATCTGCAAGACGCGTTTGCCGAGCTTTGAAAAGGCGACCGATAGGTTCGACGATGTCGTCGATTTGCCGATGCCGCCCTTGCCGTAAACCGCAAAGACTTTCGCGTTGCCGGCGTCAATGCGGCTGTCCATTTTCACCTGGACGCTGCCGTCGCCGTCCGTGCCTTTGACGCGCGGCGCGATCTGGGGGCCTTTGGGTCGTTCGAGGTCAAGCACGGTCATTCAAATTTGCTCCTCATGCGGCCGCTCCCGCGGTGACGCCTTCAAGACGATCTTCAAGCTCCTCACTCGCGCGTTTCAACGCCGCAAGCGTTTCAGCATCAGGCGCCCAGTAACGACGGTCTGATGCTTCGATGAGGCGATTGGCGACACGCGCGCAAGCTTTAGGGTTAAGCGCGGCGAGCCGTTCGCGCAGCGCCTCGTCAAGCACATAGGTCTCGGTGATCTTCTGATAGACCCAGGACGGCACTTCGCCTGTTGTCGCTGACCAGCCCATCGTATTCGTGACGTTCGCTTCGATCTGGCGGACGCCCTCGAAACCGTGCCGCAGCATTCCTTCGTACCATTTCGGATTGAGGGTGCGCGTATGCGTTTCAAGCGAGACCTGTTCCTTCAGGGTACGGACGGCGCCTGGGCCTGCGGTCTGGTCCGAAATGTACATGGCGGCGTCTTCGCCCTTGGCGCGCTTCACGGCGCGGCCGATGCCGCCGAGCGTGTCGAAATAATGGTCGATGGTCGTGACGCCCAGTTCAACGGATTCAAGGTTCTGGTAAGCGACATCGACATGCGCGAGCAGCGATTTGAGGATCGCCGGCTGCTGCGCGGGCGCGCCATTCGCCCCATAAGCAAAGCATTTGCGGCGGGTGAAGGCTTCGGCGAGTTCGTCCTCATCGCGCCACGCGCTTGAATCGACAAGCTGGTTGACGTTCGCGCCATAAGCCCCGGTCGCGTTCGAGAAGACGCGAAGAGCCGCCGTCTCGATGTCGCAGCCCTCGCTCGCCATGCAGGCGAGGGCGTGCTTGCGGATGAAATTCTGCTCGACCGGTTCGTCCGCCTTCGCTGCGAGGAGCGCGGCTTCGGCGAGCATTCGTGTCTGGAGCGGCAGGAGGTCGCGGAAAATGCCGGAGAGCGTCGCCATGACATCAATGCGCGGGCGGCCAACTTCCGACAACGGCGCCAACATGGCGCCGCACAAGCGCCCGTAAGAGTCAAAGCGCGGCCGCGCGCCCATCAGCGCCAGCGCCTGCGCCAGCTGTGAGCCTTCCGACTTCATGTTGTCCGCGCCCCAGAGAACGAGCGCGATCGTCTCGGGAAGCGCGCCGGTCTCTTCGCGATGTCGCGCGAGGAGTTTGTCGGCTTGCGCCGCCGCGGACTTGACCGCAAAGGCGCTCGGCATCCGGAACGGGTCAAAGCCGTGAATGTTGCGGCCGGTGGGGAGCATCTCCGGCGTGCGGATCAGGTCGCCGCCTGGGGCAGGGGCGATAAAGCCGCCGTCGAGCGCGCGAATAATCGCGCTGGTCTCTGTATCGACGCAGAGATGCTTGTTGGTCTCAACAAGGCGAGTTGTCAGAGCGCGCCCGGCCTCATCCGTTGCGGGAAGGCGCGCCGCTTTAATCACGTGCGCTGCATTCGCGCCGCTGATGATCAGGTCAATGAGCGCCGGAGCAAGATCCGGCATATCGCTCGCCGCGACGATCGACGACAGCGTCGCCTTGCGCTCATCCGCCGTCATCGGCTTACCGACGACGTGCAGGCCTTCAGGGATGAGCGCGCGTTCGAGCGTCTTCAGGCTCTGCGTTATCGCATCGACGGTCTCGCCGGCGACGCCAAGCGACTCGGCCTGCTCGGTGATGACTTGTGCGAGGCTCTCGCGTTCGGCGGCGTCCGGCGCTGTCAGGCGCCAGCGGTTGATTGAAGTTTTGAGATCGCCAAGCTCGCGATAAAGCCCTGCGTTGGTTACGGCCGGCGTCAGATAGCTGATGAGCGTCGCGCCGGAGCGACGCTTTGCGAGCGCGCCTTCGGTCGGGTTGTTGGCGGCGTAGAGATAGAAATTCGGCGTGTCGCCGATGAGACGGTCCGGCCAGCAGGTTTCGGAAAGACCTGTCTGCTTGCCTGGCATGAATTCAAGCGCGCCGTGCGTGCCGAAATGGAGGACCGCATCGGCGCCGAAATCCTCGCGCAGATACCGATAAAAGGCCGAAAATGCATGCGTCGGCGCAAAGCTCTTTTCAAAGAGCAGGCGCATCGGATCCCCTTCGTAGCCAAAGCCCGGCTGTATGCCGACGAAGACGTTTCCAAATTTTGCGCCGAGCACGAAGATTTGCGAGCCGTTTGAAAGCTGCCGCCCCGGTGCGGGCCCCCACTGCGCCTCGATCGCTTTGAGGTGCGGCTCGCGCCGGACATGCGCCGCGGCCGGAATGCGGTCGGCGACATTGGCGTCCGTGCCAAAGCGATCGGCGTTGCCTTTCAGGATTGCGTCACGCAACGCATCGACGCTTTCAGGAACGTCGACGCAATAGCCCTCGCTTTTCATGGCGTTGAGGGTGTTCCAAAGCGATTCAAAAACCGCGAGGAACGCGGCCGAGCCGGTTGCGCCAGCATTCGGCGGGAAGTTGAAAAGCACGACCGCGACTTTGCGTTCGCTGCGTTCAGCGCGCTTCAACGAAACAAGCTTGGCGACACGCGCTGCGAGCGTTTCGGCGCGTTCGGGGCAAACGCGCATCGCGCTGCCGCCTTCTTGCGCTGGGAACGCACATGCGCGCCCGCAGCCCTTGCAGCTTTCGCCGCCTGCGCCGATGCGCCCGCCGAAAACGGTCGGCAGAATTGCGCCGTCAAGCTCCGGGATCGCGACCATGATGGTCGTTTCCACGGCTGAGAGGCCTGCCTGGCCTTCAGCCCATTCGGGCAGGTTCTGGAATTCAAGCGCATGCGCGGCGAGGTAAGGAACGTTGAGACGCTCCAGCATTTCCTGCGCGGCCCCGGTGTCGTTATAGGCAGGGCCGCCGACAAGCGAGAACCCGGTGAGCGAAACAACCGCGTCGACGGTTGCGCGCCCGTTCGCCATGAAGAATTTCTCGATCGCCGGGCGCTGGTCGAGGCCGCTTGCAAACGCCGGAACGACCCGCAGGCCCTTGGCTTCAAGGGCCGCGATCACGCCGTCATAGTGGGCCGCGTCGCGCGACAGGAGATAGGACCGCATGAGAAGCAGGCCGACCGTCGGCTGCCCGCGTGACGCTTTCGGCAGCGCTTTCACGTCCTCGGCGATGCGGTCTGCAATTCTGGGATGGTAGACGCCGACGTCCGGATAATCCTTCGGCGCCGGCGGCGCCAGCAGTCCCTTGAGAACGGCGCGCGGGCCGGCAGCGTAACGGTCAACCAGATTGAGAACGAGATTGGCGATGTTTTCTTCCGAGCCCGCCAGCCAATATTGCAAGGTCAGGAAGTAAGCGCGGACGTCCTGCGCTTTGCCGGGAATAAACTTCAGGAACTTCGGCACCTGCCGCAGCATCTTCATCTGTCCGGCGCCGGAGGAGCCATTCTGAGTCTTGCCGCGCAGGCGCTTCAGCATCGCGATCGCGCCCGACGCCGGCTTGTCCATGCTGAAACTGCCGAGGCGGGTCAGCTTCACAATTTCGCCCGCTGAGAGCGCGCCGACCATCGCGTCGCAATGCTCCCGCCGTGCTTCAAGATCAGGGAGCACGGCGCGAATATGGTCGTCCATGAACAGCATCGAGGCGAGGATGATATCGCCCTCAGCGATGTCAGCCTTGCAGGCGGCGAGTGAGCCCGCGTCGCGCGACCAGTCCGTGGCGGCGTGAAAGCTAAGATCGATCGACGGCGCAACTTTCCGCAGTAAAGCGCGCGCATTCTCGATCGCGCCCGACAAGTGGCTGTCGAGCGAGATGAGGACGACCCGAACCGGCGGCGCGCCTGCGAGCGCGCGCTTATCGGGTGTAGTGCGCTTTTGCGTCATAAAGTGTCTCTACTGTTATTGCGGCGACGTTATGTTCGCTCGCGAAGAGTTCGGCGTTTCTGCGTGCTTTGCCGCGCACGAAGAATGGAATTTTTTTCAGTTCTTTCTCGGCGTCGGCGGTCCACTCGATCACTAAATCGTTGGCGGCGACCGGCGCCTTGACCGGGGTTTCCCGCGCGCCGCCGTGGCCGCCGAGATGCGATGGTCCCGCCGCATCATTGAATTCGAAATCCTCGCGGAACATGTGGAGGAGATGCTCTTCAAGGCCCATCACCAGCGGATGGATCCAGCTGTCGAAAATTACGTTCGCACCTTCAAAACCCATCATCGGCGAGTAGCGTGCGGGAAAGTCCTGAACGTGAACGGGCGCTGAAATGACGGCGCAGGGAATTGCGAGCCGCTTGGCGATGTGACGTTCCATCTGCGTGCCAAGGACGAGCTCGGGCTGCAACGCCGCAATCTGCGCTTCAACCTCGAGATAATCGTCAGTGATAAGAGGCTCGAGGCCTAGCCTCGCGGCGGCATCACGCACCTCGCGCGCAAACTCGCGATTGTAGCAGCCGAGGCCGACGACTTCGAACCCAAGCTCTTCGGCGGCGACGCGCGCCGCAGCGCTGGCGTGCGTCGCGTCACCGAAGATGAAGACGCGCTTGCCCGTCAGATAATTTGAATCGACCGAGCGAGACCACCACGGCGACCGCGATGCTTCATCATCGAGCGCTGTTGCCGGATCGACGCCGGCAAGCGATGCGACTTCGCGAATGAAGGCGCGCGTCGCGATCGCCCCGATGGGGATCGTCGTCGTGCGCGGCATCTTTGCGTCACGCTCAAGCCAGCGCGCCGCGCTATCGGCGATCTCCGGATAGAGGACGACATTGAAGTCTGCGGCGGCGAGCGCCGTAATATCGGCCGGGGCGGCGTTTAACGGCGCCGTCACATTGATCGCGACGCCAAGCTGCTCAAGGATTTTCTTCACTTCAGCGACGTCGTCGCGATGACGGAAACCAAGGGCGGTCGCGCCGAGAATGTTGCAGACAGGCTTCCCAGTTTCCGCCGAGATCTTTGAGCGGCCAAGGTCCGTCAGGGTACGAACGATCTGGTAGAACGTCTCTGCCGCACCCCAGTTTTCCTTCTTCGAGTAGGAAGGCAGATCGAGATTGACGACCGTTGCGGGGAGCCCCAGCGTCTTGGCCAGCGCGCCTGGATTATCTTGCAGGAGTTCGGCGGTGCAGGACGCGCCGATCAGCATCAGGTCCGGCTTGAACCGTTCATAGGCTTCGAGCGCGGTGCGCTTGAAAATCTCCGCGGTATCGCCGCCGAGGTCGCGCGCTTCAAACGTCGTGTAGCTGACAGGCGGGCGCTTGGTCCGGCGCTCGATCATCGTGAAGAGAAGGTCGGCATAGGTGTCGCCTTGCGGCGCGTGCAGGACAAAATGCGTGTCCTTCATCGCCGTCGCAATGCGCATCGCCCCGACATGGGGCGGCGCTTCATAGGTCCAGACCGCAAGCTGCATCAGACCGCCAGCCTCATCTTGCGTGCGAGCGGGCGGGCGAACAGTTCGGCGAGGTCGCCAGCCTGGTCGTAGCCCTGGATCGGGGTGAACATCAGTTCGATCGACCATTTGGTCGTCATGCCTTCAGCCTCGAGCGGGTTGGCGAGGCCGAGGCCGCAAACGACGATGTCGGGCCGCGCCGCGCGGCAACGGTCGAGTTGCCGGTCGACGTCCTGGCCCTCGCTGAGCGCTGAGCCCGGGGGAAGCAACGCGAGTTCCTCAGCGAGATGGACGCGATGAAGAAAGGGCGTGCCGATTTCGACCATCTCGGCGCCAAGCTCGCGTGACAAAAACCGCGCCAGCGGAATTTCAAGCTGCGAGTCCGGGAAGAAAAAGACGCGCTTGCCGGCAAGCGTCGCGCCGCGGCGCGTAACAGCTGCTTCGGCGCGGGCGCGAGCCGGCGCTGTGGCGCGCTCGAAATCGGCCGCGGAGACGCCCATCGTGTCGGCGGCGGCCTTCAGCCAGAGCGTCGTGCCTTCGACGCCGAGCGGGAAGGGGGCCGGGATCCGCGCCGCGCCGCGCTCTTCCAAAGCGCGCGCAGTAGTTGCGAGGAAGGGCTGAGCCAGAAGATAGCGCGTGCCGGGCCCGACTGCCGGCATTTCAGCGGAGTTCCGCGCGGGCAGGAAACGCACATCAGCGATGCCCATCGCGTCAAACAACCGCACGAACTGATCTTCAACGACGTCGGCGAGCGCGCCAACGACGAGAAGCGAGGCGCCGGCGTTCTTCTTGGCCGGCAATTCCGGGACGAGTGCTGCAAGGCAGGCGTCTTCGCCTTGTGTGAATGTCGTCTCGATGCCGCTGCCGGAATAATTGAGCACGCGCACCGACGGAGAGAACCGGCGCGTCAGGCGCTGCGCGGCGCGATGAAGGTCGAGTTTGATGACTTCGGATGGGCAGGAGCCGACGAGGAACAAAAGCTTGATGTCGGGGCGCCGCTCGAGGAGGCGCGTGACGGTCTTGTCGAGTTCTTCATTTGCGTCAGCGATGCCGGCGAGATCGCGTTCTTCGAGGATCGCGGTCGCGAATCGCGGCTCGGCGAAAATCATCACGCCTGCCGCCGACTGCATCAAATGCGCGCAGGTGCGCGATCCGACGATCAGGAAGAAGGCATCCTGCATCTTGCGATGAAGCCAGATGACGCCGGTCAGGCCGCAAAACACTTCGCGCTGCCCGCGTTCTTTCAGCACAGGCGTTTCACAGGCTTCGCGCGGCTTGCGCGAAATGTCGAGCGCAACGCTCATGCGCGCGCTCCTTGCGCCATCGGCGATTCCAGCCGCGCAACGCGCAGTTTCCAAAGGAACTGGCCAGCGTTGATGACGTAGGTCGCATAGGCGGCGAGCGCGACGCCAAGCTGCAGCTGAGGCCCGCCGATCGCGAAGAAAACCATCGCGAGATAGGCGGTGTGCAGCGCTAGCACGAGCATGGAGAACACGTCTTCCCAGAAGAACGCCCGCGCGAACAGATATTGTCCGAACACCACCTTTTCCCAGATCGCGCCGGTAACCATGATCGCATAAAGAACGAAGGTCTTTACGACGACGGACATCGTCGCGGCGGCAAAGCCTTCACCGGTCGCGAGGTAACGCAGCACAAGCGTCAGCGAGATCAGAAAAACGAGGAACTGGATCGGGGCCAACACGCCTTGCACGAGCGTCCACTTGCTGGAATCACGGCGACGCCTCTCTTCGGGAGTGTAGAGCGGCTGTCGATGAAGGGGCGCGTTGCGCTGAGTGAGCATTCCACCGTGTCCGCTGAACAGGATGAGAAGTTAGTCGCGCCTCACCCAAAGTGTCAACCCAAGTTGACGTAAACTTGGATTGACAATCATCGGCGCCGCAGTCACGTTGCCGCATCGGGATGTCGCTTCCCTCGGGGAGGGAAATGTTGCTAGCCTCCGCTTCATTACGGGATTGCTCGCTGACGCGTGAGTTCCGGCGTGCGCGCGGTTTGTCGCCCGCACGAACAAAGAAGCGGCGCTACGTCTGTCCCACCGGGAAGACGTATCGAAACAAGGGCGACTTCGGATTCTTAGCTGCGAAAATCTTGTTGCGTTGCAGCAGAGGTCGCCTTCCTGCGCCTGCTCACAGGGAGGACCGTTCTAATGCCTACGTCGAAACGGACCAGAGAGGACTCGCAACAAGACCCCTTCTGGTCAGGACTGCTCAAGCGGAACATCTCGATGCCTGATTTTTTTCAAGGCGCGCAGGCGGGCGCAGGGACGAACAGCCGCAGCGAAGGCGTGCTGATGCCGTTTCTGCAGCTCGGGGATCGGCTGAAGAAAGCAAAGTCCGCCGACGCGCATCCTGAAAGCCGCGACATTCTCGTGCGAACGATTGAAGGCGAGATTATTCCGCGCCTGATGCTGACGCTCGCTGACGCGGACGAAAAGGGCATCACGACCGAAGAGCGATTTTTGTCGCCCACGGAAGAAGATCGCACTCAATTTATCTGGTCGGTCATGAACGAGAGCGCTGCGTCGTCGCGCGCCTTTGTTTCCGGATTGGTGACGCGCGGCGTCCCGCGCGAGGCGATCTATCTGGACCTTTTGACTGGCGCGGCCCGCCGTCTTGGCGAGATGTGGGAACGCGACGAGGCCGATTTCACCGACGTCACCATCGGCTTATGCCGTCTCCACCAGATTTTGCGGGAGCAAGGCGCGATCGGCGGCGCGGCAATGTCGCCCGGCGGCGAAATGCCGAGCATTCTGCTAGGCACTTCAGGCGAAGAAAAACACGTTTTCGGCGTCGTCATGGTCTCGGAGTTTTTCCGGCGCGCCGGCTGGCGCGTTTGGTCGGAGCCTGCTGCGGCTTTGCCGGAACTGACAGCGCTTGTCGCACGCGAATGGTTTCACGCGGTCGGTCTTTCCGCGGCTTGCGAAACTTCGGAGTCGATCATTGCGCAAGAAATAGCCGCGCTCCGCGCGGCGTCAAAGAATAAAGAGCTTGTCGTCATGGTCGGCGGTTCGCTCTTCAACCAGAATCCCGCGCTTGCAAAATCGGTTGGAGCCGATGCGACAGCTTCTGATGGAAAAGCTGCGGTCGAACTCGGTCAGCGATTAGTTGCTGCTGCGTTGCAGCACGGCTAGGGCCGACGCGCGGGATGTTGTGATGTATCGGGCGTAGAATGAATGTTGCAACGAACCGCGAGAAAATGGTTCCCTTCAAGAGTCCGAAGCGATTTCTAGGGGATATCGACGCCAATTTGGCGGCGAGAGTGATCGCGTCTGCCGCTGACATCGCGTTGATCGTCGATAACGGCGTCATCAAGGACCTCGCGGTCGGCAACGAAGAGCTGACACGCGAGGGATGCGACACCTGGCGCGGCCGCAAGTGGATCGAAACCGTCACCGCAGATAGCCGTGCGAAAATCGAAGATCTTCTGAACAGCGATACGACCAAACCCGCGCAGTGGCGGCAGGTCAATCATCCCACCGCACACGGCGCGGATATTCCCATAAAATATACGACCGTGCGGTTCAGTAACGACGATCGCATCGTTGCGATCGGCCGCGATCTCCGCAATTCGGCGGCGCTGCAGCAACGCCTCCTTGAAACGCAACAGGAGATGGACCGCGACTACTCGAAACTGCGCGAGGTCGAGTCGCGCTATCAGTCCCTGTTCCGGGCGATTTCGGAGCCTGTGCTGATCGTCGCGGCCGACACCTTGCAGGTGGAGGAAGCCAATCCCGCCTGCGCGCAAGCGATGGGAACCTCGGTTGATCTGCTTCGCGGCGCGGCCCTGACGTCGCTTTTCGACAAGACCGCGCAACGCGCGATCGATGCTGCGGCTGCAAAGGCATTGACGGCGGGACGCGCGGAAACGGCCGATATCGCTTTGAAAAGCGGACGGAAAACCACCGTCATCGTCTCTGCGTTCCGGCAAGAGAATACGACGCGCCTGATCGTTCGTTTTGCCGAAGCATCGACCGCATTGGCGCCTGTCAGAACCGAATCGATGGGCGTCATCGAACATCTGCCCGACGGCCTCATTGTCGCAGGCTCCGATTTCCGGATCATCGCGACGAACCGCGCGTTTCTTGATCTTGCCCACCTCTCCAGCGAACAGCAGGCGCTGGGCGTTCATATGGTGCAGTTTCTCGGGCGCTCGGCGACCGACCTCAATGTGCTTATCGCCAACGTCAAGACGCACGGCTTCGCGCGGAACTTCGCAACAGTCCTTCGGGACCGCCATGGTAAGACCGAGGATGTCGAAGTCTCCGGCGTCTCGGCGCCGCGCGGCGACCAGATTGTCTATGGCTTTTCGATCCGCGGCATTGCGCGCCGCCTGAAAGCGGGCGCCCTTCTCGGCGCGGAATTGCCGAACTCCGTTGATCGCCTCACAGCGCTCGTCGGCCGGGTGTCGCTGAAGGAGATCGTTCGCGAATCAACCGACGTGATGGAAAAGCTCTGCATCGAAGCTGCGCTGGAGATCACCGGCGACAATCGCGCCTCGGCTGCCGAGATGCTGGGGTTGTCGCGACAAGGGCTTTATTCAAAGCTCCGCCGGTTCGGTTTTCCGGAAAAAGAATAACGATACCGCTCTCAAAGAGTGTCAACTTGGATTGACGCTTTTCAGTGTCAACGTTACGCTCCCTTTTGTGTTGCAAGCTCAAAGTCCAGCGCAAGCCGCCGCGCCCCCTTCCAAGCTGCCGTCCTTGTCGGCGCTGACGGAGCTCTTGAAGCCGATCACCTGGTTCGCGCCAATGTGGGCATTCGGGTGCGGCGTCGTTTCCGCGGGCGTTTCCTTCGACGGGCGCTGGCTTCACTTTATCGGCGGTGTTTTGCTTGCAGGGCCGCTCGCCTGTGCGGCCAGCCAGGCAGTGAACGACTGGTTCGACCGGCATGTCGACGCCATCAATGAGCCTGACCGTCCCATTCCCTCCGGCCGGATCCCGGGTCGCTGGGGTCTTTACGTCGCGATTTTCTGGTCGGCGCTGACGCTCCTGATGGGCTTTCTGCTCGGCCGCTGGGCGTTCGCCGCCTCCATTCTCGCCGTCATTCTTGCGTGGGCGTACAGCGCGCCGCCGCTGCGGCTCAAATTGAACGGATGGTGGGGCAATGCCGCTGTCGGCATCTCTTATGAAGGCATCGCCTGGTACACCGGCGCTGCTGTCATGCTGAGCGGGGCTCCAGGCTGGCCGATCGTGGCGCTTGCGCTTCTTTATTCCGCGGGCGCGCACGGCATCATGACGCTCAACGACTTCAAGGCGATTGAGGGCGATACCGCGATGGGGGTCCGCTCGCTCCCGGTGCAGCTGGGGCCCGATCGCGCCGCGCGCGTCGCTTGCGTCGTCATGGCCGCGCCGCAAGCCGTTGTCGTGCTGGGGCTGATCGCGGCCGGCAAGAGCCTCTACGCGGCGGTGGTCGGGCTTTCGCTCCTTATGCAGATTGTTCTGATGCGCCGTCTCCTTGAGAACCCGCGCGCCAACGCGCCGTGGTACAATGCGACCGGCGTTCTGCTGTACGTGCTCGGCATGCTCGCCGCCGCTTTCGCCGTCAGGTCGTGGTCAGGGGTTGCTGCATGAAGCGGGCAGGGGAGCTGATCGGCTGGCTCGGCATTGTTCGCCTTGGGCTCATACAAGCCTCTCTCGGCGCCGTCGTCGTTCTTGCGACATCGACCCTCAACCGCATCATGATCGTCGAGCTGGCGTTGCCGGCGCTCATTCCCGGGGCCCTTGTCGGCTGGCATTACGGCGTTCAGCTCTCGCGGCCGCGCTGGGGTCATGGCGCTGATGTCGGCGGACGACGCAGTCCGTGGATTTTTGGCGGCATCCTGACGCTCGCCGCTGGCGGAACGGCTGCTGCGGCGTCGATGGCGTTGATGCAATCGTCGTTCGCGGTGGGGCTTGCGGCAGCGTTTGTCGCTTTCTTCGTGATCGGCGTCGGCGTCGGCGCGTCGGGCACCAATTTGCTGGCGCTGCTCGCGACCAAGGTTCCGCCGGCGCGGAAGGCCGCCGCCGCCGCAATCGTCTGGATCATGATGATTTTCGGATTTGTGGTGACATCAATTACCGCGGGCTCGCTGCTCGACCCCTTTTCCATGGGCCGGCTGATTTCCGTCAGCGCCGGTGTTGGCCTTGTTGCAATCATTCTCACGGCGTTCGCGCTGTTCGGCATGGAAGGCCGCGAAAGGCCAACAGCGCCGGCTGCGCGGTCGCAAGCTTTTTTGCCAGCGCTGAGAGAAGTCTGGAGCGACCCTCAGGCGCGCCGCTTCACGCTGTTCGTTTTCGTGTCGATGATCGCCTACAGCGCGCAAGATCTCATTCTCGAGCCGCTTGGCGGACTTCTCTATGACATGACGCCGGGCGAAACGACGAAGCTCTCGGGGATGCAGAACGGCGGCGTCCTTCTTGGGATGATCGCGACGGCAATCGTCGGGTCGACGATCGGAAAATCGAATGCACGGTTCATGCGCCAGTTGACGATGCTTGGCTGCATTGCATCGGCTGTTGCGCTCGGCGCCCTCAGCTATGCGGCGATGACGTCGGGCAGCGTCCCGTTGCCGCCGCTCGTGTTCACCCTCGGGGTCGCCAACGGCGCTTTCGCGGTTGCGGCGATCGGCTCGATGATGACATTGGCGAGCGCCGGGGCGCCAGGGCGCGAAGGCATGCGCATGGGCGTCTGGGGCGCGTCGCAAGCCATCGCGTTCGGGCTTGGCGGATTTCTGGGCGCTGTCTCGTTCGATATTGCGCGCGGTTTTCTTCAAGATCCTGGCAGCGCATTCGCGCTCGTCTTTTCGATTGAGGCTGCTGCATTTTTGATCGCCGCGGTGCTGGCGATGCGTGTCGGCAGAACGTCGGCGGATGAACTGAAACTTCCCGCGATGCCAACGGTCGACGCCGTGGCGGCGGAATAACATGATGGAGAGCAAGCATGGCGTTCGATAACCGCACCGCGCCGGATCTTTTTGACGCGATTGTCGTCGGCGGCGGACCCGCCGGCGCCACCGCAGCAACCGATCTTGCGCGCAAGGGCCGGCGAGTATTGCTTCTCGACAAAGCGGGTCGCATCAAGCCCTGCGGCGGCGCCGTGCCGCCGCGCCTCATTCGCGATTTTGAAATCCCTGATTCCCAGATCGTCGCGCACGCGAAGTCAGCAATGATGATCTCGCCGGCCGAACAACGTGTCGACATGCCGGTCGAGGGCGGCTCGGTCGGGATGGTTGATCGTGAACACTTCGACGAATGGTTGCGCGAGCGGGCGCACCACGCCGGCGCCGAACGCCGCGCTGGCGCCTTCGTTGGGATCGAGCGCGAAGCAGACGGCGTCGCTGTTGTCGCTTATCGACCGAAGGGCGCCGCGAAAGACGAGCCGCCCATGAAAGTTCGAACGCGCGCGGTCATCGGCGCTGACGGCGCGAATTCAGGCGTCGCCCGCGATTCGATCAAGGGCGGCGGACAAACGCCGTTCGTCTTTGCCTACCATGAAATCATCAAGTCGCCGACCGCGCCGACCATGATGTTCGACGGCTCGCGGTGCGACATCTATTATCAAGGCCACTTGTCCCCTGATTTCTACGCGTGGATTTTTCCGCATGGCGACACGACCAGCGTCGGCGTCGGTTCTGCCAACAAAGGCTTTTCCCTGCGCGGGGCCGTCGGCAAGTTGCGCGAGAAAACAGGGCTCGACGCGATGGAGACGATGCGCTCCGAGGGCGCGCCGATTCCCTTGAAGCCGTTGAAGCGCTGGGACAATGGCAAGGACGTCGTGCTTGCCGGCGATGCCGCCGGATGCGTGGCGCCAGCGTCGGGCGAGGGCATTTACTATGCGATGGTCGGCGGCCGCATGGCGGCGGATGGCGTCGATGAGATGCTGGCGACAGGCGACGCGCGCGCACTCGCACGCGTGCGCAAGCGCTATATGGCCGAGCATGGAAAAGTCTTCTTTATTCTCGGCGTCATGCAGCACTTCTGGTATCGCAACGACAAACGGCGCGAACGGTTCGTGACCATGTGCAAGGACCCTGACGTGCAGCGCCTAACCTGGGACGCCTACATGAACAAGGAACTCGGGAAGCCCGATCACGCCGCGCATATGCGTATTTTCTTCAAGGATCTCGGACACCTCTTCGGCGTTGTTTCGCCGCAGAATTGAGTTGTGGCCAAAGGTCGTCCTATTGCCGTCGCGGCAGGGTCAGCATTCGCCATCGCGATGATCGGTGGGGTGATGACAGCCATCGGCCCGTGGTATCGCGCCCTTGATAAATCGTCGCTGACCCCGCCCGACTGGGCGTTCGGCCCTGCATGGACAATCATTTACGCGCTGGCGGCGATAGCCGCCGTGCTGGGCTGGCGCGCTGCGAAAACCAATAAAACGCGCGCCTGGCTAATCTCGCTGTTTTTCATCAACGCCGTGCTGAACGTCGCGTGGAGTTTTTTCTTTTTCCGGCTGATGCGGCCTGACGTCGCGCTGGCGGAAGTTGCGACGCTTTGGTTTTCTGTTCTCGCGCTGATCGTCTTTCTTTGGCCGCACCGCAAGGCGGCGGCGGCGGTGCTCACCCCTTATCTCGCCTGGGTGTCGTTTGCCGCTTACCTCAATTACAAAATCGTTATGCTCAATCCGCCTTTTGGTGGTCCGTCATGAGGATTGATTTCGCCTCGCCCCACCTCATTGACGCCATTCTTATTGGCGTCGGAGCCGAAGCGCTCCTGCTTTATCTCTTATGGCCGCGATTGCGTGCTGCCGCCGATCTTTGGCTGACATTAGCGTCAGGGGCCGCTTTGATGGGCGCATTAAGAATCGCGCTGGCGGATGGCCCCCCTTCGGTGATCGCTGGTGCGCTAAGCATCGCCCTGGCCGCGCATCTTTTGTATCTGCGCGCCAGAATCCGCAGATAGCGGCGATGCGCGTGCGCCGGGCGGCCGGATTATGACCCTCCAATCGTTATTCCTATCGCAGAAACCAGTTTATTTTCAGGGCTAACGCCGCTAAACCCTTCTTGTAACGAGGCGATAGCCGCAGCCGTCGGTGTGCGCGCCGCCTCAGTCAACGGATACGGAGGACTTCTGATGCGTCTAGTTGGTAAAGGCCTTTTTGCGGCGGTGAGCGTTCTGGCGCTTGCGGCTTGCGGGGGCTCTAAGGAATCGTCTTCAAGCGCGCCCGCCGCACCTGCCTCGACGGCGATCGCTGAACCAGCGGCTATTGAGCCTGCGGCAGCGGAACCAGCTGCGGTCGAAACTGCTATGGTCGAGCCGGCAGCGATGGAAACTTCCGCAGCCCCTGATGCCGGCGCGGCGACCCACTCAGACTCGTCGATGGCGATGCCGGAGACGACCGTCGCCGATGCTGCTCCCGCAGTAATTGCGGTTGCAACCACCGCGGCTGCGGGCGAGGATTACGCTGCGTTCACAGGCGATGCCGCAGCCGGCAAAAAAGTGTTTGTGAAGTGCCTTGCGTGCCATGCGGTCGCGGAAGGACAAAACAAGGTTGGACCTTCCCTGTACGGAATTGTGGGGCGTTCTGCCGGTTCGATCGCAGGCTTCAACTATTCCGCGGCGAACAAGAATTCCGGCATCACCTGGACCGAAGATGTGATGTTCGCTTACCTCAAGGCCCCGCAACAATACATCAAGGGCACCAAAATGGTGTTCCCGGGATTGCCGAGCGGCCAGGACCGGGCGGACGTGATCGCCTATCTGAAGTCTGTCCCAAAATAAGGCTCGTCGACTTTTTTCGGAGCGGCGCGGAAGAAATTCCGCGCCGTTTTTCGTTGATGACCTGCGGGGTGGATTGCGTTACCCCACGGCGCAGACAAAGCAGAGAAAGACCTGATGGCGACGGCGTTTCCTTTTTCGGCGATTGTCGGCCAGGAAGATCTCAAACGCGCGCTTCTCATCGCCGCGGTTGATCCCCGTGTCGGCGGCGTGCTTGCTTTCGGCGATCGCGGTTCGGGAAAATCAACCGCCATCCGCGCGCTCGCGGCGCTCCTGCCCAAAATTGACGTCGTCAAGGGCTGCCCCTTTCGCTGCGATCCGGCGGCGCCGGCGCAGAGTTGCGACTTTTGCGCCGCGCTGGACCCGGCCGACCGAAAAACACTGCACGAACCAGCGCCCGTCGTCGATTTGCCGCTGGGGGCGACCGAGGACCGGGTCGTCGGCGCGCTTGATCTCGAACGTGCGCTCTCGCGCGGCGAAAAGCGGTTCGAGCCAGGCCTCCTAGCACGCGCGCATCGCGGATTTCTCTATATCGACGAAGTGAACCTGCTCGAAGATCACATCGTCGATCTTCTCCTCGACGTCGCGGCCTCCGGCGAAAATGTCGTCGAGCGCGAAGGTCTTTCCGTGCGTCACCCAGCCCGCTTTGTCCTCGTCGGCAGCGGCAATCCGGAGGAAGGCGAGTTGCGCCCGCAATTGCTTGATCGCTTCGGCCTGTCGGTTGATGTGAAGACAACTTCGGATCTGCGCGATCGCGTTGAAGTCGTCAAACGCCGCGACGCTTTCGATCAAGACCCCGAAGACTTCATCAAGTCGTGGGCGCGCAAGGACGCCGCACTCCGCAAAAAAATCGTCGCTGCGCGCGAGCGTCTCGGCGCGATCGCGGCGCCGGACGCAGCGCTTGAATATGCTGCGCGCCTCTGCATGACGCTTGGGGCCGACGGCTTGCGCGGCGAGCTGACGCTGCTACGCGCCGCGCGCGCGCATGCGGCTCTCGAGGGTGACGAAACCGTCACCGCAAAGGAAATACGCGCAGTGGCGCCCATGGCGCTTCGTCATCGATTACGCAAAGACCCGCTCGACGAAGCGGACGGCGGCGCCCGTGTCGAGCGCGCGCTCGCCGAAACGGCGGCATGACGCCCGCTGACAGCGTGCGCGAGCGCTGGCGGCTGGCGCTGCGGGCGGGCGATCTTCTTGCGGTCGATCCGGGCGCTCTGCGCGGCGCTATCGTCCGCGCGCCGCCGTCACCGGCGCTCGACGCCTGGCTTGCCCGCTATCGTGCGCTGACCGCTGATCGGGCGCCGTGGCGGCGATTGCCCGCGGGCGCGACAGCCGCGCGACTCGTTGGCGGGCTCGATCTTGCCGCCTCGCTTTCGGCGGGCAAGCCGCTCTTTGAAAGCGGATTGCTGGCGGCCTGTGACGGCGGCACGCTCGTCGTTCCGATGGCTGAACGCCTTGAGCCGGACATTGGCGCCATCCTCGCGGCCGCGCTCGATGACCATGGTGTTCGCGTCGAGCGTGACGGCTTCAGCCGCCAGGAAAGCGCGTCCTTCGCCGCGCTGCTGATCGACGAAAGCGCCGGAGAAGACGAGGCCGTAGCCATGCGTCTTTCTGACCGCGTCGCCTTCGCGATCGATCTCAATGGCCTCGGCGCTGGCGGTCTCGGCACGGATGTCTCCGGCCTCGGCGCAATCCAGCAGGCGCGCGGAAAGCTGAAGGCGACCCTTGTACCCGATGCACTGATCGAAGCGCTGGCGGCGACCGCGCTTCGATGCGGCGTCATATCATTGCGCGCCTTGCAATTCGCCATCGCCGCCGCGCGCGCCTCAGCGGCGCTCGAAGGGCGCGATAAGGCGAATGGCGAGGACGCTGCCCTTGCCGCGGCGCTCGTCATCGCGCCGCGCGCCGTCATGGCCATGCCTGAAGACAATCAGGAGGCGGCCGAGCCGCCGCCGGAAGACGGCGCCGGCGAGCAGGATGCGCCTCAGCAAGGACAAGAGGGGCCGCTCGCCGACCAGGTGATCGCTGCCGTGAAAGCCGCCATCGACGCTTCGATCCTCAGCGGCGCCGAGCGCGCCGGCGGACGCGCGCGGTCGTCGGGAAAGTCCGGCGCGGCGCGAAAATCCTTGCTGCGCGGGCGCCCCTATGGCGCGCGCCAGGGCGAGCCCTCACGCGGCGGGCGCCTACAGCTCATTGACACGCTGCGGGCGGCGG
Organism: Parvularculaceae bacterium; assembly: GCA_034522715.1. Taxonomy (GTDB): domain Bacteria; phylum Pseudomonadota; class Alphaproteobacteria; order Caulobacterales; family Parvularculaceae; genus Amphiplicatus. Next base: position 38,514 of record JAXHLA010000003.1, read on the forward strand.
CGCCGTGGCAGAAGATCCGGGGACGGACAAACGCCGCTGACCCTGTTTGCGTTCGGCGCGACGATCTCCGGATCGCACGCTACCGGCGGCGCGAACAGTCGCTGACCATTTTCGTTGTCGACGCCTCCGGTTCGGCGGCGATGCAGCGCCTCGGCGAAACAAAAGGAGCGATCGAAGAACTCTTCGCACGCTCTTATTCGCGCCGCGACGAGGTCGCGCTGATCGCGTTTCGCAAATCGGCAGCGGACTTGCTGGTCCCGCCGACGCGCTCGCTCGTTCGCGCGCGCCGGTTGCTCGCCGAACTTCCGGGGGGCGGCGGCACGCCGCTCGCCGCCGGCATTGACGCGGCGCTGCTCTTGGCGGTGCAAGCGGGGAAGCGCGGACGCACGCCGACGATCGTGTTGATGACGGATGGCCGCGCCAATGTCGCGCGAAGCGGCGAGGGCGGGCGCGAGACGGCGCAGCGCGAAGCGCTGGACGCAGCGCGGAAACTGCGCGCGATGGGTCAACGCGTCCTCCTGTTCGATACGGCCCCGCGGCCCGAACCGCTCGCTGCAGCGCTCGCGAAGGAATTGGGCGCGGCTTATCTACCGCTTCCCTACGCCGACCGGCGTTTGATCGCCGCCGCCGTCGCAGGCAAGGGCGCGGCGCGATGAACGCAAAGCCGCGCTGGGAGACGGACGGCGCCAACTGGCCGCATCGCGAGGCGAGCCGATTTATCGAGGCTGGCGGCGTGCGGTGGCATGTGCAGGTCTACGGCTCGGGGCCGGCAATCTTGTTTCTTCATGGCGCTGGCGCCGCGTCTCATTCGTGGGCGGACGTCGGGGCCGCGCTCGAGAGGGATTTCACCATTGTCGCTGTCGATCTTCCGGGGCACGGATTTACCTCGACGCCGCCGGACGCACGGATGTCTCTTGCCGGGATGACCGCAGCGACGTCGGCGCTTCTCACGGCGTTGAACGTGGAGCCTGACCTCATCGTCGGGCACTCTGCCGGCGCCGCGATCATGATCGAACTGATCGCCGAAAAGCTCGTCACGCCGCGCGCAGGCCTTAGCATCAATGGCGCGCTCGCGCCGTTTGACGGTCCGGCGTCGTTTCTCTTTCCTGCAATGGCGAAGTTGCTGTCGCTCAATCCGTTCGCGCCGTCGATATTGGCGCATGGCGCGGCGAGGCGCGATCGCGTGGAGCAGCTGATCAAAGGCACGGGCTCAGCGATACAGCAACGAAACATCGCATTGTACGCTGCCCTGCTTGCGCGGCCGGGTCATGTCGCCGGCGTCCTCCGGATGATGGCGAATTGGAATGTCGAAGGGCTGCGAAGGAAATTATCGCGGCTCGAAACTCCGGTCTTCTTCGCCGCCGCTGAAAAGGATCGCGCGGTGCCGCCCGCGCTTGCCGCCGAAGCCGCCCGCCTCGCGCCGAAGGGCGCCCTTCGCTCGTTTCCGGCGCTCGGTCATCTGGCGCATGAGGAAAACCCGGTGGCGTTCGCGACGCTGATTCGCGAGATCGTAGCGGCGCATTAGTGCCCGTTCCGGGAAAGCGGTTCGCGGGTTTCGGTAAGAACGCGCTCCTGAAGTCAAAGCGCTTGCAGAACGGCAGCGGACCAAGCAATATGTCAATCTATGTTGACAGGTCTCGACCGGCCAAAGCCGGATCCCACCGGCAAACCGCACGCGATCGTCATCGGCAGCGGATTTGGTGGTCTTGCAGCGGCGGTCCGACTTGGGGCGCGCGGCTATCACGTGACGGTGCTGGAGCGTCTCGATGCGCCCGGCGGTCGGGCTTACGTTTTCAAGCAAGATGGCTTCACCTTCGACGCCGGCCCGACCATCATTACGGCTCCGTTCCTGTTTGACGATCTCTGGCGCTTGTGCGGGCGCGACATCGCGCAAGACGTGGCGCTGAAGCCTGTCGATCCCTTTTATACAATCCGGTTCGATGACGGCTCGTCCTTCCGGTACAACGGGGATCCCGACGCAATGCGGCGCGAGGTCGAACGGTTTTCACCGTCCGACGTGCCCGGTTACGAGCGTTTCATGGAGGCGAGCCGCGCGATCTGCGAGGTCGCGTTTGAAAAGCTCGGCCATGCCCCATTCGGCGATTTCGTGGACATGATCCGCGTTGTTCCCGATCTTGTTCGGCTCGGCGGGCGTCTTTCCGTGTACGATCTTGTCGCGAAATACATTCGTGACCCGCGCTTGCGCGTCGTTTTCAGCTTTCATCCCCTTTTAATTGGCGGCAATCCGTTCAGCGCGACAGCGGTTTATGCGCTGATCCCCTATCTCGAACGCCGCTGGGGGGTTCATTGCGCGATTGGCGGTACGGGCGCGCTGGTGAATGGGCTCGCCGGCCTCATCCGCAGTCAGGGCGGCTCGGTGCGCTGCAATGCGGAAGTTTCCGAAATTCTTGTGGAGAATGGCGCCGCCAACGGCGTCAGGCTCGCGAGCGGCGAAACGATCGCCGCTGACATTGTCGTTTCCAACGCGGACGCATCAACAACCTTGCGCAGTCTCCTGCCGCCGTCGGCGCCGCGGCGCTGGTCTGGCGCCAAGGTCGAGGGCGCCCGTCATTCGATGAGTCTTTTCGTCTGGTATTTCGGAACGCGAAAAAAGTTTCCGGACGTCGGTCACCACACGATCGTTCTCGGGCCTCGCTATCGCGGCCTTCTCGACGATATTTTCCGGCGCAAGGTGCTGGCCGACGATTTCAGCCTTTATCTCCATCGCCCAACCGATGCTGACCCATCGCTCGCGCCGGCCGGGTGCGATGCGTTCTATGTGTTGTCGCCAACGCCGCATCTTGGATCTGGCGTCGACTGGCGGACGCAGGCCGAAACCTATCGCAAGTCGATTGCGCGGCGCCTCTCTGAAACCGTCATGCCCGGGTTCGAGGACGAGATTGTCACCTCGCGCTTGATGACGCCGCTCGATTTTCAAGACCGGCTTGGCTCCTACCTGGGCGCGGCTTTCAGCCTTGAACCGACGCTTTTGCAAAGCGCTTGGTTCCGCCCGCATAATCGTAGCGCCGATATCCGGAATTTCTATCTCGTCGGCGCAGGCACGCATCCGGGCGCGGGACTGCCGGGCGTCCTGTCCTCGGCGCGCGTGCTTGATTCGGTTGTGCCGCACGCAGACGCCTTGGCGGCGAAATGACGCCGACGCCAGCCGATGTCGAAGCGTGCGCGGCTGCCATCCGAGGCGGATCGAAGACATTTTTCGCCGCGTCCATGCTGTTGCCGAAGGAAACCCGGCTCGGGGCGTATGCTGTTTACGCCTTCTGCCGCTATTCCGACGACGCCATCGACGTTGCGGGCGGCGATCGCACCGCGCTCGAGAATTTGCGCCAGCGCCTTGCCCTGATTTTTGAAGGTCGCCCCGCCGATCATTTCGCCGATCGCGCCTTTGCGAACGCCATCCGACGCTTCGATATTCCGCGTGCTTTGCCTGAAGCCTTGCTCGAAGGCTTCGAATGGGATGTCGACAAGCGGCGATACCAAACGCTTGGCGAGCTTGAAGCCTACGCCGCGCGGGTCGCCGGCGCTGTCGGTGCGATCATGGCGTGCCTGATGGGCGCACGCTCGCGCGCGGCGATCGCGCGTGCGAGCGATCTCGGGACAGCCATGCAGCTGACAAATATTGCGCGCGATGTCGGCGAAGACGCGCGCGCTGGAAGGCTTTATTTGCCGCTCGACATGATGGCTGCAGAAGGTCTTGATACGGATGGGTTTCTGGCGGCGCCTCGTCATACGCGGGCGCTCGGCGCCGTCATCCATCGGCTGCTTGGTCGGGCCGGCGAGCTATACGCGCGCGGCGCCGCGGGAATTGCGTATTTGCCGTCTGATTGTCGCGCTGCCATCGGCGCCGCAGGCCTCATCTATTCTGACATTGGCCGAGAGATCGCCGCCCGCAATCACGACAGCGTGTCGACACGCGCCGTTGTCTCGAAAGGCCGCAAGCTGGCGCTGCTCGGCAAGGCGCTGGTCGGCGCGCCACAGGATGCGGCGCTGCGGCAGCTTCCGCCGCTGGCGGCGAATGAGTTTCTGGTCGATGCCGCCTATCGCGATGCGCCTGAAATAACGCCGTCCTCCAATTTCGACGATCAGCTGGCCGGCGTGATCGACCTGTTTTCGAGGCTTGAGCAGCGCGAGCGGATGCACGGCGCTCCCGCCTACTAAAGTTTGAGGCGATTGATAGGAACAGCTTGAAACTCTAGTTTTTAAGTGGTCGCGGCGGCTTTGCTAAAAACCGCGTTGAACCTTTGTCGCCCGCCGCCGTAGAGCGCGTTCGCAATTATGCTAGTCGAGAACGCGCTCTAGTCTTTTTCTTTATCGCGTGTTCTTTCCGAAAACCGCGAACACTTTTCGGGAACGCGCTCTAGGGAGCTTGCGTTATGGACCGCGGAAATATTCTCATATTCGTTGAAACGGTGTTGTTCTCGGTCATCGTGCTCGCCTGGGCGACATGGGAATACTTCTCGGTCAGCCGCCTGCAAAAGAAGCAGAAGGCGGAAGAGGCGGCCAAGGCGGCAGCAGACTCTGCTGACGCGAAATCTTAGAGATCGTGGCGCGGCATTCGAAAGGGCAGCATCGCGCGCACGACAGGGGACCGGAGCCTGTCGCCGGAAAGACTTTCGTGGAAGCCGCGGTACGATTGTCCGCCCAAGGAGGTTTCAACGAGAGACCGGCTGTAAAAGGGCGCGTCTTCCAGTGTGCGGATGATTTTCGGCGCGGAGCCGGCGTCGCCGCCGATGCGGCGATCCATCCGGAACACGGCCGTTTGATTGGCGCGCTGAAGGGGCGGCAACCTTGCGTCAACGACTTCACCCTTGCCGTTGACAGCGATGGCAATCCGCTGCGCCGCGCCCGTGCGCGGCTCGGTATCATAAAGCACCACCGTGTCGCCGCTCAGGGGGTGAAGGCGCGCCCAGTTCCACACGCTGAAAGCGTCTTCCAAAGGCTCGTCGCCATCATTCGAGTCGAAATAGCCATCGCCGCTCCAGATAAGCCGAGGCTCTGAAAGAGTGACATCAAAACGCGCGCGCGGCGCCAATGGCCGCCAGCGGTGGCGCCCGTGTGCATCGATCAGAAATGTCCGTTCGGTCAGCGCCAGAGGCCGCACGCGCACCTCGCCGCGCACGGGGAACGGGAACGGCGCCGCGCGTTCGTCGATGGCGATCGTCAATTCGCCGTCGCGCCAGGAAAGCGCGCTCGCGCCGATGTCAAACCGCTCGCGCGCTAGAGCAACGCGTTTGCGGGAGCGCTCCGTCATCGTCCATCGCGGGGAGGGCCCGTAAATCGCGACGTTGAGTGCGCAATGATTTTCCGGCGCCGTCCGGCCCGCCCATGCGTAGTAAGGCGAAAAAACGCTACCGATAAAAGCGATGATGGTGATTGCAGCAGTCCGGTCCGGGCTTTCGGCGTCGAAATACCACCAGGCGTAGCCGCCCGGTGGAACCTTCAGGTCAAACCGAAGTCTGTCATCAAGCATTTCGCCGCCGCCATTCCTGAAAGCGCCGCCATCGGGACGCCGGGTCCGGGATGCACGCTGCCGCCGGCGAGGTAAAGGCCGGGGATGCGCGTCCTGACGCCGGCCCGTTCGAACGTCGCGCGCCACCCATGCGACGGCGCGCCGTAAATCGCCCCCTCTGTACCCGGATAATCGCGCGCGAAGTCCTGCGGCGTCACTTGAAATGCTGACTTGATGTCGAGGCTGAGGCCGCAAGCGGCGAGATGATCGATCATTCGCGCTCTCGCCTTATCGGCGCTGGCGGTTCCTGCGGGGGCGTTCACGAGGCAGAACAAGCGCTGCGCGCCGTCGCCCGCCGAGGGCGGCGCCCATACATAGGTGGTCGGCTGCCTTGGAACTTCACGCCGGTCGAACACGCTGTCGAATTCAGCCTTGTAGTCGTCTGAAAAAAAGACATTGTGCCGGTCGAGCGGCGCATCGCTTGTCGCTGCGGAAAAGGCGAAGGTGATCGCTGATTGCGATCGCGCGTTGGGCATGCGCGGGCCAGCGCCGGCGATTGCCGCGCCGAGAAGTCCGCTCGCGATCGCCGCCGCGTCGGCGTTCACGATGATGGCGTCAGCGTCAAGACGTTCACCGCTCTGTGTGATAACGCCGGTTGCGCGTCCACTGGAAAGTTTCACCTCGGCGACGCCTTCGCCCAGCCGAAAAATAACGCCTCGCTCCATGCCGAGTTGGGCCGTGATACGGGCCAGTCCCGCCATCCCTTCTTTCGGCGCCCAGACGCCAGCTTTCTCGACTGCCGCAATCAACATCAACGTCGCCGGCGCCTTGAAGGGCGAGGATCCGCAATAGGTTGCGTAGCGTGCAAAAAGCTGTCTCAGCCGCGCATCGCGAAAATAGCGGCCAAGCGCTGACCAATAGGTCGTGAACGGATCGACTTTGAGCAACTGGAACGGCCCGGCTGCTCGCAGCATTGCCGCCATGTCAGGCGCGGGCGCGCGCAGGAATGAATCGCGCAACATTCTTTCAATGCGGCGCGCCTCCCCAAGGAAGCGGAGGAAACCGTCCGCTTCTTCGCGTCCGGCAAAGTCGCCAACGGCGTCAAGGGCGGCGCGATCCTCGGCGAAAAGATCGAATTGCGACCCGTCGCGCCAGAAATGCCGCGCAAGGATGTCGAGCCTCGTTGTGGGAACGGCGGTGTCGAAATGGGCGCCGGCCCCTGCGAAAAGCTCGTCGAACACCCATTTCATGGTGAGCACGGTCGGGCCGACATCGATGGGGGCGCCATCGATGGTGATCTCTCGCATTTTTCCGCCGACGCGCGGCGCCCGGTCGAATACCGTGACGCGCGCGCGCCCTGAAAGGCGAAGCGCTGCAGCAAGGCCGCCCATCCCGGCGCCGACGATGAAGACGCTCTTTTCGGCCAGCGGGGCGCCCTCCGGAGATTTCGCGGCCAATTGACCGGCTGGGGAAAGGCGTCCATGCTGGTGGACGCCGCAAAGTGACAACGTAGCTTTACACTCGTCACTTTACCGCCATTGGGCGGCCCGGCAAGCGGAGCGTGACATGGACGCAGGCGTGCTGATCGAAGACAGGCTCGAAGCGGCGCTCGCGCGCGCCGCGTCCCCAGAATGCCCGCCAAAGCTCGCAAAAGCCATGCGCCATGCTGTCTTCCCCGGCGGCGCGCGGGTGCGCCCGCGGCTTTGCCTCGCGGTTGCCCATGCTTGTGGCGGCGGGGAAATGCGCCTTGCCGCGACGGCGGGCGCTGCAATCGAGCTTTTTCATTGCGCCTCGCTCGTTCATGATGATCTGCCGTGCTTCGACGCCGCCGATACGCGGCGCGGGCTGGCGTCCGTCCAAAAGGAATTCGGCGAAGCGCTCGCAGTGCTCGCTGGAGATGGACTTATTGTGCTCGGCTTTGAAACGCTCGCGCTGGGCGCGACGGCAAAACCTGAGCGTCTCGCCCCGCTTTTTGCAATTCTTGCATCAGCGACCGGCGCGCCTCGCGGTATCGTTGCCGGGCAAGCATGGGAGAGCGAGACCGACGTCAATTTGCGTCAATACCAACGCGCCAAAACGGGCGCGCTCTTCGTCGCCGCCTCGATGATGGGGGCGGTCGCCTGCGGCGCTGATCCCGCTCCCTGGCGCACGCTGGGCGATCGTCTCGGCGAAGCCTATCAGGTCGCTGACGATATCGCCGATGTTGCGGGCAGCGCCGACAAAATAGGAAAACCTGAAGGCCAGGACGCAGCGCATGGGCGCCCGAATGCAGCGCGAGAGCTGGGCGTCACTGGCGCGCTCGATCTGCTTGATGCGTTGATCGCCGATGCGCAATCATCAATTCCCGAGTGCGACGGCGCTGAGGCGTTGCGCGCGCTCGTCAGGATGCAGGCCGAGCGGCTGACGCCGAAGCACCTTGTCCGCAACGCCGTCTAACCCAAGCTGGCGGGAGCGCTGGGCGCTCTGGCGCAATCGTCGGATCGCGAACCCGGCTTTTCAGCGCTGGGCCGCGGCCTTTCCGCTGACGAAGCCGATCGCGGAAAAACGCGCCAAGGCAATGTTCGATGTCACTGCCGGCTTCATTTATTCCCAGATTTTATCCGCATCGACGGACCTGAAGCTGTTCGACTTTCTGGCCGGGACGGCGCGCGATCTGGCCGAGATCGCGGACCATACAGGCCTTCCCGCCGATTCCGCGATGACACTACTGCGCGCGGGCGCCGCGCTCGACCTCTTTGAAGAGGTGGCGAGCGAGCGTTTCGCGCTGGGGCAGGGCGGCGCCGCGCTTCTCGGCAATCCCGGCGTGATCGCAATGATCGAGCATCATGGCGCGCTTTATCGCGATCTCATTGATCCTGTTCGACTCTTGCGTGATCGGCCGAAAGACACGAACCTTGCTCAGTTCTGGCGCTATCCGGTCGCCGCGAACCGCCGCGCGCTTACTGGCGGCGATGTCGGCTCCTATTCCGCGCTGATGGCGGCGTCACAGTCCTTTATTGCCGAGGACGTGCTTGAGGCGGTTTCCTTCGAGAAATTCAAGTGTCTTCTCGACGTTGGCGGCGGCGCTGGCGCTTTCCTCACCGCCGCCCTGACGCGCCATCCCCGCCTAGACGGCGTACTGTTCGACCTACCCGCCGTCGCCGAGATGGCGCGGGCGCGCTTCGATGAAGCGAATTTGGGCGGTAGAATCCGAATCGAAAGCGGCGACTTTTATGAATCGGTCCTGCCGACCGGGGCCGATCTCGCGACGCTCGTCCGCGTTCTCCACGACCATGATGACGAAAAAGCGCTTGTGATCTTGCGGTCGGTTTATGCTGCACTGCCGAGCAATGGCACAGTGGTGATCGCCGAGCCGATGGCGGGCGCGCGCGGCGCTAAAGCGATGGGCGATGCTTATTTCGGTCTGTATTTGCTGGCGATGGGCAGCGGCAGGCCGCGGACGGCTGAAGAAAATTCAGCGCTTGTTTTGGCGGCAGGATTCCGCAGCGCACAAATTTTGACGACGCGGCGCCCCCTTCTCGTCAGCGTTCTTGTCGCGCGCCGGTAGTTAATTTGTTTACTTTGCTTGACACTAAAAAATGTCAACCTAAAGTGACACTATGCACTTCGCGCCCCTCGACAGAACGACGCCGGCGGCTCTAGCGGGCCAAAGCCAGGGCGCTGCGACTGTCGAACTTGCTTCAACGGCGGTCATTTTCCTGGGGTCGCGGAAGATCGCCGCCGAACGCGTCGATCTGTTGGCCCCGGGTGATGGCGATCTCGTCGTCGATGTCGATTTTTCGGGTGTTTCAACCGGCACTGAGCGGTTGATGTGGTCGAGCGAAATGCCCGCCTTTCCCGGCCTCGGCTATCCGCTCGTCCCCGGTTATGAATCGGTTGGCCGCGTCATCGCCGCAGGCGTAAACGCGCAGTCGCGCCTCGGCGAGACTGTGTTCGTGCCGGGAAGCCGCGCCTTCAAGGATGTACGCGGATTATTTGGCGGCGCTTCTTCGCGCGTCGTGATTGCGTCGGATCGCGCCAAAGCGATCAACCCGATGCTCGCCGACAAGGGGGCCCTGCTGGCGCTTGCGGCGACGGCCTATCATGCGATTAATGGCCATGCGATCCCCGATCTCATTATCGGCCATGGCGTCTTCGGGCGTCTTCTTGCCCGCCTCGCAATCGCCTTGGGCGGCGAAGCGCCAGTCGTCTGGGAAATCAACCCTGATCGCGCTTCCGCTGACGGCTACGCGGTTATCGAACCCGATTGTGACGGGCGCCGCGATTACAAGGCGATCTACGACGCCAGCGGCGACGCTTCCATCATCGACAATCTCGTCGCGCGCCTTGCGCCGAGAGGCGAGATAACGCTGGCGGGCTTTTATCGCGACAGGCCGTCTTTCAACTTTGCGCCCGCCTTCATGCGCGAGGCGCGCCTCCGGATCGCCGCCGAATGGTCGCGCGAGGATCTTGACGCGGTTCACGCGCTCGTCGCGTCGGGCGCATTGTCGCTCGACGGGCTGATCACGCATGTGCGCGACTTCGGCGCAGCCAGCGAAGCTTATGACACCGCCTTTGGCGACCCCCTTTGTCTCAAAATGATCATCGATTGGAGAGAGCTGCATGGCCGCATCATTTGACGGCCCGGAGCCGCGCTCGGCGGCGACGCCGACAGCAGCGCTTCGCGCCGGGCTCCTCGCCGAAGCCGCGATCGAACCTGATCCGGCGCCGACTGGCGAGGTGAAAAAAGAAACGCAGATTATCGCGATCTACGGCAAGGGCGGCATCGGCAAGAGCTTCACGCTCGCCAATCTCTCTTACATGATGGCGCAGACCGGAAAGAAAGTTCTTCTGATCGGCTGCGACCCGAAGAGCGACACGACCTCGCTCCTGTTCGGCGGGCGCGCATGCCCGACCATCATTGAAACCTCGTCGAAAAAGAAACTTGCCGGCGAGGAAGTGAAGATCGGCGACGTTTGCTTCAAGCGTGACGGTGTCTACGCGATGGAGCTTGGCGGGCCCGAGGTTGGGCGCGGCTGCGGCGGACGCGGCATCATTCATGGATTTGAACTTCTCGAAAAGCTCGGCTTTCATGAGTGGGATTTCGACTTTGTTCTGCTGGACTTCCTAGGCGACGTCGTTTGCGGGGGGTTCGGACTGCCGATCGCGCGCGACATGTGCCAAAAGGTCATCGTTGTCGGCTCCAATGATTTGCAGTCGCTCTATGTCGCCAACAATGTCTGTTCGGCGGTTGAATATTTCCGGAAGCTTGGCGGCAATGTGGGCGTCGCTGGCATCGTCATCAACAAGGATGACGGCACCGGCGAGGCGGCGGCATTCGCTGAGAAAGTCGGCATCCCGGTGTTGGCCGCAATTCCTGCGGATGACGACATCAGAAAGAAAAGCGCGAATTACCAGATTGTCGGCCGCCCCGGCGACCGTTGGGCGCCGCTGTTTCAACTGCTTGCCGACAATGTCGGCCTCGCGCCGCCGACGCATCCCCACCCGTTGACGCAAGACGGGCTGCTCGGACTGTTTTCAGCAGAGCAAACCGGCGTTGATTTCGTTCTGACGCCTGCAAGCGCGGCTGACATGTGCGGAAAGAACGACGTCGAAAAGCGTTCCCTCGAAGTCGTCTACGACGCGGTTTGAAGCGAGCCCCGATGAACGAAACAATCGTCATGCCAGAGGAAAAAGCAGCCGCTTCCGGCGATGGTCTTGGCTGTCATGCCGGCGCAACGACGATGCGTGAGGCGGCCCGCGCGAGCGGCAAGAGCGAACTGCTGGACGGATTTGCGCGCGACTATCCGATGGGCCCGCATGACCAGCCGCAAAGCATGTGCCCCGCTTTCGGCTCGCTGCGCGTCGGCCTTCGAATGCGTCGCACGGCAAGCGTGCTCTCGGGCTCGGCCTGCTGCGTTTACGGGTTGACGTTCACCTCGCATTTTTACGGCGCGCGTCGCACTGTGGGTTATGTTCCGTTCAACTCCGAAACGCTCGTCACCGGAAAATTGTTCGAGGATATCCGCGAGGCGGTGTTCAAGCTCGCAGACCCGGAAAAATATGACACGATCATCGTCACCAATCTGTGCGTCCCGACCGCATCCGGCGTGCCGCTGAGGTTGTTGCCGAAAGAGATCAACGGCGTTCGCATCATCGGCATCGACGTGCCGGGCTTTGGCGTGCCGACGCATGCGGAAGCCAAAGACGTCCTTGCGGGCGCCATGCTGAACTACGCGCGCATTGAAGCGGAACAAGGTCCGGTTCAACGCGGAAGCGCTCCTGCAAACGGACTGCCGTCCGTGACGCTTCTTGGCGAAATGTTTCCGGCCGATCCGGTCGGCATCGGCCGCATGCTGGAGCCGATGGGGCTCGCGGCCGGTCCTGTCGTGCCGACGCGCGAGTGGCGAGAGCTTTATTCAGCGCTCGACTGCGCAACGGTTGCAGCCATCCATCCCTTTTACACGGCGTCGGTTCGCGAGTTTGAAGCTGCGGGCCGCAGCGTCGTCGGCTCAGCGCCGGTCGGCGTCGACGGAACTGCCGCTTGGCTGTCAGCGATTGGTGCTGCCTGCGGCGTCCCGGAGTCCAGGATACAAGCGGCGAAGAACGCTGTTCTGCCAGCGATAGCGGCGGCGCTTTCCGGTGCGCCTGTCAAGGGCCGGATCACGTTGTCCGGCTACGAAGGATCAGAACTTCTTGTTGCGCGCCTTCTCGTCGAAAGCGGTGCTGACGTTCGGTATGTCGGCACGGCTTGTCCGAAAACGCGCTGGTCCGCGGAAGACTGCGCATGGCTGGAAGGCAAGGGCGTGCGCGTTCAGTACCGCGCCTCGCTCGAACAGGACCTTGCGGCGTTTGAAGAGTTCAATCCTGACCTCGCCATCGGCACAACGCCCGTCGTGCAGAAGGCGAAGGAGCGTGCGACCCCGTCGCTTTATTTCACCAATCTTATTTCAGCGCGGCCGTTGTTCGGTCCGGCTGGCGCGGGCTCGCTGGCCCAGGTTGTCAACGCCGCCATCGCCTCGAAAGGCCGCTTTGAGACCATGCGCGAATTTTTCGAGGGCGTCGGCGTCGGCGACAAGGCGGGCGTCTGGCAGGACGCGCCGGTGTTGCGCCCGGACTTCCGCGCGAAACAGCGCCGCAAGCTCGACGCAAAGGCCAAAGCCGAAGCGAGTATCGAGGAGCCGATCGGATGCTGATCCTCGATCACGACAGGGCCGGCGGCTATTGGGGCGCGGTCTATATTTTCACGGCGATCAAGGGACTGCAGGTCATCATCGACGGGCCTGTCGGCTGCGAGAACCTGCCGGTCACGTCGGTTCTTCATTATACGGACGCTTTGCCGCCGCATGAGTTGCCGATTGTCGTCACGGGCCTCGGCGAGGAAGAACTAGGTCAGCACGGCACCGAAGGCGCCATGAAACGCGCGCGGGCCGTTCTCGATCCGGAACTCCCGGCGGTGGTCGTCACCGGCTCGATCGCTGAAATGATCGGCGGCGGCGTGACGCCGGAGGGCTCGAACATCCAGCGTTTCTTGCCGCGCACGATCGACGAGGATCAGTGGCAGTCGGCGGACCGGGCGCTTCTTTGGCTCTGGACCGAATACGGTCAGACAAAGGGACGCAATCCGAAGGCGATGAAGAAAAAAGAGGGCGCAAAGCCGCTCATCAACATCATCGGCCCTGCCTACGGCATGTTCAACACGCCCTCTGATCTTGCCGAGATGCGCCGCCTTGTTGAAGGCATCGGCGCCGAGGTGAACATGGAGTTTCCGCTCGGCAGCCATCTCGCCGATGTGCGCCGCCTGATCGATGCGGACGTCAATATCTGCCTTTATCGTGAATATGGCCGCTTGATCTGCGAAGCGCTCGACAAGCCATATCTGCAAGCGCCGATCGGCCTGCACAGCACGACTGCGTTTCTGCGCAAGCTTGGCGAGCTGACTGGGCTTGATCCCGAGCCGTTCATCGAACGCGAGAAGCACACGACCATCAAGCCGGTCTGGGATCTCTGGCGCTCGGTCACGCAGGATTTCTTCGGCACGGCGAATTTCGCGATTGTCGCCAATGAGACCTATGTGCGCGGCGTCCGCAATTTCCTCGAGACCGAGCTCGGCATGCCGTGCGCGTTCGCCGTGTCCCGCATGTCGGGCGCAAAGACCGACAATGAAGCTGTGCGCGCGCTGATGCGCACGAAAGCCCCTTTCGTCGTCTTCGGCAGCTATAACGAGCGCATGTATTCGGCGGAGACGGGGCGTCCGGCCGCGTATATTCCTGCCTCTTTCCCCGGCGCTGTCATTCGCCGCGCGACGGGCACGCCGTTCATGGGCTATGCCGGCGCGACCTACATCGTGCAGGAATTCTGCAACGCGCTTTTCGACGCGCTCTTTCACATTCTGCCGCTTTCAACCCAGCTCGACAAAGTCGATGCGACGCCGTCGCGCTTTCATCGCGAACTGGCGTGGGACGCGGACGCCAGCGCCGAGCTTGAGCGCATGATTGAGCGCTATCCTGTTCTTACCCGAATTTCTGCGGCCAAGGCTTTGCGCGACGATGTCGAGCGCGCCGCGAGAAGTCTGGGCGAAACCACCATCACCCGCGCACGGCTCGCCGCCGTGAGCGCATCGACCAGAGCCGCGTGAGCGCGAAGGAGGGCGTACAATGACAACCGCCGTGAAACATCTCCCCGAGACTGCGGACCCGAGGGACCGCGTCGAATTCCGCCTCTATTTCGCGATCGCGTTCGCGATCTTTCTTCCTGTCGCTCTCTTCAGTCGTCTGCTCCCCCGGAGTTTGAGGCCGTTTGGGCGATCCGCCAGCCGCGTTTCCGTTTTCGAGGAAGCAAGGACGGCGGCGCGCAATGTCGCGCCGTGGATCTTCATGGGGTGAACGGACGACCCCCAGGAAGCGCCTTATGTCGCGTGCGCCTGAAGACTTCCGGCGATGTCCGCGCCGAACCTACGTCTAAAGCCCAGAACCGCAGGGCCACGTTGCGGTTGAGACTGATGGAAACAAAGGAGGCAATGTTCAATGGCCGACCCATCACGATCTGATTCGCTGTCAGGATTGACAGCGTCTGAAGCCCAGGAGTTCCATAAAATCTTTATGGGAAGCTTCATCATGTTCACGGTGATCGCCATCATCGCACACTTCTTGGTGTGGATGTGGCGGCCGTGGATTCCGGGTCCGAACGGCTATTCCTCGCTTGAGGAAGGCGTGCGTTTGGCTGGGACTTATCTTTCAACCTTAATAGGATAGGAAACGTCCCATGTGGAAAGTCTGGCTTTTGTTCGATCCGCGCCGCGCGCTGGTCGCACTCCTTGTATTCCTGTTCACGCTCGCCGTGCTGATTCACTTCATCTTGCTCAGCACGACGCGCTTCAACTGGCTCGGAACAGCGCCTGCGGTAGCGGCGTCGATCGAGTCGACCGAACAGATCACCTAACGGCGGTGACGCCTTCCGGCGCGCGCGGCCCCCTAAAGGGGCCCCGCGCGTCGGAGACCATCCTAAAGTTGCCTTCCGCGTAAAGACGAGTGACTAAATTGATCGATCTCTGACCCGCACAGATGCGGCGTGGATGATCGCGGCCTTGCCTTCAGGGCGAAAAGGAAATTTGCCATGGCTCTTTTGAGTTTCGAACGGAAATACAGGGTGCGCGGCGGCACCTTGATCGGCGGAGACCTTTTCGATTTTTGGGTCGGACCGTTTTATGTCGGCTTCTTCGGCGTGACGACGGCGTTCTTCGCCGTGCTCGGCACAGCGCTGATCTTCTGGGGCGCGTCGATGGAAGGGGTCTGGAACCCCTGGCTTATATCAATCGATCCGCCGGACATCAGTTACGGTCTGTCACTGGCCCCGATGAACGCCGGAGGACTTTGGCAGATCATCACGATCTGCGCGGTCGGCGCCTTCAGTTCGTGGGCGCTGCGCGAAGTTGAGATTTGCCGCAAGCTCGGCATGGGACTGCACGTCCCAATCGCCTTCGGGGTAGCCATCCTTGCATATGTGACGCTGGTCGTCATTCGCCCGTTCCTGATGGGCGCCTGGGGGTACGGGTTCCCTTACGGCATCATGAGCCATCTCGATTGGGTGTCGACCGTCGGCTACACCTACGTCAACTTCCATTACAATCCGGCGCACATGATCGCGATCACGTTCTTCTTCACGACGACATTCGCGCTCGCGCTTCACGGCTCGCTCGTCCTCTCAGCGGTCAATCCGCAAAAAGGCAACGAAGTGAAAGCCCCGGAACATGAGAACACCTATTTCCGCGATGTGCTCGGCTATTCGATCGGCACGCTCGGCATTCACCGCCTCGGGCTCTTCCTCGCGCTGAGCGCGGGTTTCTGGAGCGCGATCTGTATCGTCATCTCTGGTCCCCTCTACGACGGCTCATGGGTCGAGTGGTGGGATTGGTGGAAAAACATTCCGATCTGGAAATAGAAGGACGCTGACCCAACATGTCCGAATATCAAAATATCTTCACAAAAGTTCAGCTCCGAGGTCACTTCGACGAAGGTGTCGGATTGCCCGCGGGCGACTGGACGCGCGAGAAAGTCAAAGGCTTCTCGCATCTCCTAGGGCGCTTCGGCGACGCGCAGATCGGGCCGGTTTATCTCGGCTGGACCGGTGTCGCCGCGCTCGTATGCTTCTTCATCGCGATCGAGATCATCGGGCTTAACATGCTCGCCTCGGTCAACTGGAACCCGATAAAATTCGTCGGGCAACTCGCCTGGCTTTCGCTCGACGCGCCGCTGCCGGAACACGGCCTCAAGATCTTTCCGCCGCTCAATGAAGGCGGCTGGTGGTTGATCGCCGGTTTCTTTCTGACGGCGGGAATCCTTCTGTGGTGGCTGAGAACCTACCGCCGCGCGGTTCAACTCGGCATGGGCACCCATGTCGCCTGGGCCTTTGCTTCGGCAATCTGGCTCTACCTTGTTCTCGGGTTTATCCGCCCGATCTTGATGGGCAGCTGGTCGGAGGCGGTGCCGTTCGGGATCTTCTCGCACCTTGAATGGACTAACAACTTCTCGCTGATCTACGGAAACCTTTTCTACAATCCGTTCCACATGCTCTCGATCGTCTTCCTCTACGGGTCGGCGCTTCTGTTTGCGATGCATGCTGGAACCATTCTCGCGGTCAGCCGTTTCGGCGGTGAGCGTGAGATCGAGCAGATCACGGATCGCGGCACGGCGTCGGAGCGTGCGGGCCTCTTCTGGCGGTGGACGATGGGCTTCAACGCGACGATGGAGTCGATCCATCGCTGGGCGTGGTGGTTCGCGGTGCTCTGCACACTGACGGGCGGCATCGGCATTCTTTTGACCGGCACCGTTGTCGATAACTGGTATCTCTGGGGTTCAGAGAACGGCTTCGCGCCGCCGCAGTAAAACAGGCTGTGACATTGAAAGACGGCGCGCCTTTGAAAGGGTGCGCCGTTTTTTTGCGAACGGTTGAAGCGGCGGCAGTCTTCGCTGAACCGATTACGCGAGCGCGCCTTGGTTAATTCCCGCTATTGATTGTTTGACGACTGAAGGCGTTTAGCCCTAGCGTTTCGCTGTCGAGGGGGCGCGTTTCGCATAGGGCGGATCGCGCCTTTTCCTTTCGCCCAAGGATCACACGCGCTTGCTTTTCGCCGCCCTCTCTCCCCGCCAGCGCACAGGCGCCGCAGGGGGCAAGGCCGGGCTCCAGAAAAATACGTACAAAAACCTACGGAAACTCCGCACTAATCGGCTGGACGCCGCGCCGATCCTCAAAAATTGCCGGAGCCGCCGGCAAAAATCTACAGAGAATTCACCGCTCTTGCACCGCGCGCCGCTTCGCCGGATGGTCAGGCATATGACCCTCGATATTGATTTCGTGCGGGCGCAGTTCCCGGCCTTCGCCGTACCGGCCCTTGAGGGGCAGGCGTTCTTCGAGAATGCTGGCGGTTCCTATCCTTGCCGGCAGGTGATTGATCGCCTCGATCGCTTCTATCGCGAGCGCAAAGTGCAACCCTATGCGCCATACGAAGCCTCGCGGCTCGGGGGCGAAGAGATGGACGAGGCGCGCACGCGCCTTGCCGGGATGCTCGGCGTCGCCAGGGACGAGGTCTCGTTCGGCCCGTCGACGACTCAGAACGCCTATGTCCTCGCGCAGGCGTTCGGCGAGATGCTGGCGCCCGGCGACGCCATCATCGTCACCGATCAGGATCACGAGGCCAACAGCGGTCCGTGGCGGCGCCTGGCCTCCCGCGGGATCGTTGTGCGCGAATGGAAGATCGACAAGGATACAGGGCATCTCCCGCTTGAAGGGCTCGTGCGTCTTCTCGACAGCAAAGTGCGCCTCGTATGTTTCCCGCACGCTTCAAACGTCGTTGCGGAAATCAATCCGGTGCGCGAAATTTCACGGCTCGCGAAGGAGGCGGGGGCGATCACCTGCGTTGACGGCGTCTCTTACGCCCCGCACGGGTTTCCCGACATCGCCGCGCTCGGGGCCGACATTTACCTCTTCTCGTCCTACAAGACTTACGGGCCCCATCAGGGGATCATGACGATCCGGCGCGCGGTCGCCGAGCGGCTACCCAACCAAGGGCACTATTTCAACGCAGGGACGCTGTACAAGCGGTTCACGCCAGCCGGCCCCGATCACGCGCAGGTCGCTGCTTGCGCTGGCATGGCGGACTATGTCGATGATTTGTATGCCCATCATGTTCGCGCCGCTCTTCCGCTAACCGACGCGGGCAACGCGGCCCGCGCCGTTCACGACCTGATGCGCGCGGCGGAAACGGCGCTTTTGCAACCGCTGCTCGACTATCTCGCGACGAAGAACGCGGGCCGCCTTCTCGGGCCGTGCGACGCCGCAGCCCGCATGCCGACCGTCGCGATCGCGCTCGATGAGCCGGGAGAAAACGCCGCCGCGCGCCTTGCCGCGCGAGGGATCATGTGCGGAGGCGGGGACTTTTACGCGGTGCGCTGCCTCGCCGCGCAAGGGGTCGATCCTAATAAAGGCGTCCTGCGCGCCAGCTTTGTCCATTATACGGCGCGCGCCGAGGTGGACCGCCTTATCGAGGCGCTGGAGGCGGTGCTGTGACGCTGGATTTTTCATCGATTTCGGCAAGATGCCGCGCCTTGCCCGGCTTGTGCGCCGCGACTAGGGTCCGCGCGAATTTTCGAGAAGACCTCGGGCGGAGACTTCCATGAATGAAATCGGCCATTTTTTCTCGGGAAAGCGCGTCCCGGGCGCCTCCGGACGTTTTGGCGACGTCTTCAATCCGACGACCGGGGAGACGCAGGCGCGCGTGGCGCTCGCGTCGCGAGCAGAAGTCGTTCGCGCCATTGACGCGGCGGAGAAGGCGTTCCCGAACTGGGCGGCGACCAATCCGCAACGCCGCGCGCGCGTCATGTTCAAGTTCATCGAACTTGTTCACAAAGACATGGACAATCTGGCGCGCATGCTGTCGTCCGAGCACGGCAAGATCTTGCCTGACTCACGCGGCGATATTCTGCGCGGGCTCGATGTGATCGAGTTCGCGTGCGGCGTTCCTCATCTCACAAAGGGCGAATATACCGATCAGGCCGGTCCCGGCATTGACGTCTATTCGATGCGGCATCCGCTCGGCGTCGTTGCGGGCATTACGCCGTTCAACTTTCCGGCGATGATTCCGATGTGGATGTTCGGCGTTGCGATCGCGTGCGGCAACACGTTCATCAACAAGCCGTCGGAACGCGACCCCTCGGTGCCGATGCGTCTCGCCGAGTTGATGCTGGAGGCCGGGCTGCCGGAGGGCGTCCTCAATGTCGTCAACGGCGACAAGGAAGCGGTCGACGCGCTGATCGAAGACCCCCGCGTCAAGGCGCTCTCCTTTGTCGGCTCGTCAGATATCGCGCAATATATTTATGCGAACGGGGCTGCTCGCAACAAGCGCGTGCAGGCGTTCGGCGGCGCCAAGAACCACATGGTCATTCTCCCCGACGCCGATATGGAGAATGTCGTCAACCAGCTGATAGGGTCCGGCTATGGTTCAGCCGGGGAGCGCTGCATGGCTACGCCCGTCGCCGTGCCGGTGGGCCGCGAGACGGCGGAAACGCTGATCGCCATGCTGAAACCCCGCGTCGAGAGTTTGCGTATCGGGCCGTCGATGTCGGAGGATTCCGATCTCGGGCCGCTCGTCACCGCCGCGCATAAAAAGCGCGTCGAGAATTATATCCAGATGGCGATTGACGAGGGGCAGACCTGCGTCGTTGACGGGCGCGGCTTCAGGTTGCAAGGTTACGAGGACGGCTTTTTTCTCGGCGGCACGCTCCTCGACGGCGCCAAACCGGGACACCGTTCGTATACAGAAGAGATCTTCGGGCCTGTCGTCCAGGTCGTCCGTGCCCAGAATTTCGAGGAGGCGGTCGCGTTGCCGTCCAATCACCAATATGGCAATGGCGTCGCGATCTTCACGCGCAACGGCGACGCCGCGCGCGAATTCGCGCGTCAGGTCAATGTCGGCATGGTCGGCGTCAACGTGCCGATCCCGGTGCCGGTCGCCTATCACACTTTCGGCGGCTGGAAGCGCTCGGGCTTCGGCGACACCAACCAGCACGGGCCGGAAGGCATTCGCTTCTGGACCAAGATCAAGACAATCACCTCGCGCTGGCCGGACGACGTGCAAGGATCGGAATTCGTCATTCCGACGATGGGGTAGGGACGGCAGCCCTCGCTGACGCCAATGCGGTTTTCATCTTTCTGAGTCTCAAGCCATCAAAGTCAGAGCTGCGGTCGGATGTCAGAATGACAGAGGCGTCGGCATCTCTTTTGGGGCGACGGGCGAATGGCGCATCGACACGGTGGTCACGGTGGCGGGCGCCGGCATGGCAGGTGCGAGCGGCGCCTTGTGCGTACGCGCCGGCGATGCGCCGCCGCCGGGCGCGAAAGCCGCCTCGGTTGGTATCGCCAGCAATGTCCGTTATGCGACGCGTCAAGAAGTCACCGACCTTCGCTCCGTACAGGAACCGCTTGGCCGCCGGCACGCCCGCAGTGCGGCATTGATCCCGATTTCAAAATCAGCGGAATGGTGGGCCGTCGCCCAGAATGAACGCCGCGCCATCTTCCAGGAACAGTCCCGGCGCCACTCGATCGGCACCCGGTACCTTCCTGAAATTGCTAGAAAACTTTATCATTCTCGCGATCTTGGACAGCCCTTCGACTTCCTGACCTGGTTCGAGTTTGCGCCGGAGCATGAAATGATGTTCAACGACCTCCTGAAGGCGCTTCGCGCGAGCAAGGAGTGGACGTACGTGACGCGGGAAATCGACATTCGCCTGTCGCGTGAGGAATAGGCTCGGCGTCCGTGATCTACCTGCTCGAACTTCTCGCTGTCGTCATTTTTGGACTTATTGCGTTCAATATCTGGCGCTCCGTCGCGGCGCCGCGCCGCACGGGCGCGCTGCCGTCCGAGGAGCGCGCGCTGCTCTCCCCGGGCCGGCAAGCGGCCGAGGCGATCAGCGCTTTTGACAATGTGCGGGCGGATTTGAAGGCGCGATATCCGTCGACCTTCGCCATGCTCGGCGGTTACATGAATGCGCATACGATCGCCGAAGCGGGAACGATCGAGTCCGCTGCGCGCCAGATGGTGGATGACTGGGCGCCGCGGCGGGAAGAGGCGGCGCGCGAGCTGACGCGTCTTCTCGGGGAAAACGAAAGCGAAGAGGAGGTGCGCGCGATCGTCGCTGCGGCGTGCGACCTCGATCTTGGCGAGGGCGGCTATCGCGCGTGGGTCGCTTGGCTGCTATCGAAGCTCAGTGCGTAGTTTGGAGCGGCACGCTTGTTCGACCTCATTCCCAGTGACATCGCCCAATTGACCGGCTGGGCGCTTTATTTATCGATCTTTTTGTTGCCGTTCATTCAGGAAGACGCTGCTGTCATCGGGGCGGCGACCGCGTCGATCCTTGGTCTTGCGCCGACGACCTTTCTTGTGGCGGCGATCATGTCAGGGCTCGTCGCATCAGACGCCTGGAAATACTGGATCGGGCGCCTCGCGCGTCGCTACCAATGGGCGCATCGCTTCGCTGAGAAGCCCGGTGTGTCAGTCGCCGGCGATCTCGTCCGAAAAGAATTCGTGCAGACCATGCTGACAGCGCGCTTCGTGCCGGGGACGCGAATTCCAACCTATGTCGCGTGCGGCTTCTTCAAGGCGAACTATCTGAAATACTTGTTAGTCCTTGTGCTGACGGCGGCGATGTATGTCGCAATAATCTTCACGCTCTTTCATCTCGGCGGCAAGGTTGCCGGCGAACAGGCGAAGATCTGGCTCCCCCTTACGGCTGTCACATTGCTCGTGGTCTATGTCGCGATCCGCTGGTATACCCACCGTCAGGGACTGCATGGGCCGATGACGCCGCTGACCGAAGAGCGCGATCATCCTTTGCCGGGCATGCCGGGCTTTAGCGGCACGCCCCTTGAGGGGCATGCGGAAGAGAAGAAGGACTAGGCCATGGACTTCGCGCTTTCCGAAGAACAAGCCGCCATCCAGGAAATGGCGAGGAATTTTGCGGCGGAGGAACTGGCGCCCTATGCCGGCGAGTGGGACGAGAAAAAGCACTTTCCCGTGGATGTCATCAAAAAGTCGGCGGCGCTCGGTCTTGCCGGCATATACACCCGCGAGGATGTGGGCGGTTCGGGGCTTGGCCGCCTCGACGCCGCCTTGATCTTCGAGGCCTTGTCGGAAGGGTGCACGTCGACGGCTGCCTATATTTCCATCCACAATATGTGTTCGTGGATGATCGACCGCTTCGGCTCGGAAGAGTTGCGCAGGCGCTTTTGTCCCCGCCTGACATCGATGGAAATCCTGTCGAGCTATTGTCTGACGGAGCCCGGATCCGGCTCCGATGCGGCTGCGCTCAAGACGCGCGCAATACGCGACGGCGACAGCTATGTTCTCAACGGTTCGAAAGCATTCATCTCCGGCGCCGGCGTCACCGATCTTTACGTGGTGATGGTCCGCACCGGCGGCGGCGGCCCGAAAGGCGTTTCGACCGTTCTTGTCGAGAAAGGAACCAAGGGTCTCTCGTTTGGCGCCAACGAACGAAAGATGGGCTGGAATTCTCAACCGACGGCGATCGTCAATTTCGAAGATTGCCGCATCCCGGTTGCAAACCGCGTCGGCGAAGAAGGCGACGGCTTCAAATTTGCTATGATGGGCCTTGATGGCGGACGCCTCAATATCGCAGCGTGTTCGCTCGGCACGGCGGCGGCGGCGCTGAGGGCGGGGCTCGACTATTCAAACGAACGCCGCGCGTTCGGCAAGCGCCTCAATGAGCAGCAGGCGCTGCAGTTCAAACTTGCGGATATGGCGACGGATTTGGAGGCCGCGAGGGTCTTTCTTTATCAGGCGGCCTGGAAGCTCGACCACAAAACCCCGGACGCGACAAAGTTCTGTGCGATGGCCAAACGTCTCGTCACCGATAAAGGCTTTGAGATCGTCAACGAGGCCCTGCAGCTTCATGGCGGCTACGGCTATCTTCGGGACTATCCGATGGAGCGCATGCTTCGCGATGTGCGTGTCCACCAGATTCTGGAGGGCACGAATGAGATCATGCGGGTGATTGTCGCCCGGGAACTGTTGCGGGACTATCAGGCGTGAACATGCGCCAGTTTTCGCAAGCTAGCTGATGCCGCCATGACGCCCGCCATCACCGCGATACGCGAGGCCCTGACGGCTGGAAACGCGTTTCCATTTCAATATGATGTGCCGACCGGTCAGGTCGCCTTCGTGACGCTTGCGCCGGAGACTTTAAACGGCGCGGCGTTTCTTGATCAGCGCATGTTGACCCAAACGACCCGCAGTTCCGCCGTGTCGATTGAAGACTTTGAGGCGGCCGCGTCAGAACTTCCGCCGCAGTCGCCAAAAATAATCTTTCATCAAGGCCATTGCGGCTCGACGCTTCTCTCGCGGCTTATCGCGACCGCGTCTTCAACGCTCGCCTTGCGCGAACCGCTTGTCTTGCGCGCCCTCGCAACGCTATTTGCCGACGTCTCCTTAGGCGATTCAGTCGTTTCTCCATTAGCGGCTGAACGGCGGCTGACGCTTTTCCTTCGGAGCTTTGCAAGCGGCCGAGCGCCCGCTGTCGTCAAGGCATCGAGCATCTGTACCGATCTTGCGCTGCCGCTGCTCGCCGGGAACAGCGACTTTCGCGCGATTTTCATGTGCCTCCAGCCAGAGGCGTTCATTGCAACGACGCTCGCAGGTCCGAACAACCGTGTTGACATGGCGGCCTTCGCAGGCATCCGCCGTAAGCGACTGCGGCGTCACGGCGTTGAAACGCCGAGCCTTTTCAGTCTTTCGGAGGGACAGCTTGCGGCGCTGGTCTGGGCGAGTGAAGCCGTGAGCTTTGCCGCCGCACCGGATCAAGGCCGCTATATGCCGCTCGACTTCGACCGCTTCCTTCAAGCGCCGGAATCCCTGCTGCAGATTGCCGGCGCCCATCTCGGCATGCCGATCAGCGAAGAGACAGCGCGCCAGGTGGTCAGTGGTCCCGAGATGAAGCGATACTCCAAGGCGCCGCAGTTTGAGTATTCGCCGGGACTGCGCGCTCAGGTTCTCAACGAGGCCCGGCGCGATCACGCGACAGAGATCAGAGCAGGCCTGAACTGGCTCTCCGATCTCGCCGCGCGAAGCGGCGCCGTCAGCAGCGCCTTGTCGAGAGTAAGCGCGTTACGATCAGCGTGATCCGTCCTTGGGATGCAAGCCAGATATTTGATTTCGGACGGGCGTAAGCCTTTAGCTAGACCACATACGGTGAAGCATGTGCCTTACATGCTCGAGCTGAATGCGGTTTCGCCATTCCATTTTGGCCCCTTCGATTGCAGCGACATCATTGAGGATGAACATCAGATTACGTTTGATCTCGTCGCTGATCTGACTTTCGATAAACGTGATGGCGACCAGCCGCACGCCTGAAGTCACAGGCGTCACCTCGTGGATTGTCGTCGAGGGATAGATGACAGCGTCGCCTGCCGGTAACTTTATATCGACGGGCCGGTCGCCGAGATGAATGCGTAACGCGCCGCCTTCATACGTTGCGGGGTCGGACAGAAAAATCGTGCAGGATACGTCGGAACGCAAAGGGCCGCTTTTGGTGTTGATATAAGCAGCGTCCGGGTGAGCCCCGTACGCCATGCGTTCGTCATAGCGACAAATCAGCGGCGGCGCGAAACGCCTCGCAAAGGTCAGACTCATGAATTCTTCGTTTCGCAGCATGACCTGGCCGATCATCGCCGACGATTCTGCATAGCCTGCCGATGAGGCGTCGAGTTGCCGGTTGTTCTTTGACGGGTTGTTCGGGGCGCTGATACGGCCGTCGACGAACGCAGCGCTTGCCGCGATCTGACGCAGCCTCGCTATTTCGGCCGGGTCAAGAAGTCCCGAAATCGTGTGTATCATGTGGCCTCGACCTAGTCCGATCGTTAGTATGGTTTGCGCGTGCTGGGTTTGGCAACAATCGCCAGGCCGCCTTGTACAGCCGTTGGCATGAACCTGAAAGAAGCGCAGGGAGATCGACTCTGGAAATCTTGTTCGCCGAAGATAGGGAATGG
Source organism: Parvularculaceae bacterium (assembly GCA_034522715.1). Lineage (GTDB taxonomy): Bacteria > Pseudomonadota > Alphaproteobacteria > Caulobacterales > Parvularculaceae > Amphiplicatus. Next base: position 63,514 of record JAXHLA010000003.1, read on the forward strand.
GGCGTCGTCACGCTCAATCGACCGGACGCGCTTAACGCGCTTACCTTTGAGATGTGCAAGCGCCTGCGCGCCCAACTCCTTGAGTGGGAACGCACATCGACGGTTCGCGCCGTTCTCGTCAAAGGCGCCGGTGAGAAAGCCTTCTGCGCGGGCGGGGACATTCGTTGGCTTTGTGAAAACGCCCTGCGCGATTCCGCAGGCGCGTGCGAGTTTTTCCGCGAAGAGTATCGACTGAATGCGTTGATCCATCATTATACGAAGCCTTATGTTGCGCTGATCGATGGCATCGTCATGGGCGGCGGGGTCGGCGTTTCCGTACACGGCGACTTTCGTGTCGCGGGCGATCGGACGCTGTTCGCGATGCCTGAGACAGGGATCGGCCTTTTTCCGGATGTCGGCGGCGGACACTTCCTGCCGCGGATGCACGATGGTCTTGGCCTCTATTACGGCCTGACGGGTGCGCGGGCGAAAGCGGCGGACTGCGTCGCAGCCGGCGTTGCGACACATTATTGCAAGACGGATGAACTGCCGCTTTTGGAGCGCGAGCTCTTGGGTCTCTCCTTCGCCGGCCATCCGCATGCTGATATAGAAGCAGTCCTCGACGGGTATTCCGGCGACCCGGGTGAGGCGCATGTGAACCAGATCCGTCCGGCGCTAAAGCTTCTCTTCTGTGGCCATGAAAATTTCGACGAATTCTACGCCGCTCTCGTGGCAGACGGCGGGGATGTCGCCGGCGACATGTTGCGTATTCTCGCCCGGATGTCGCCGACGTCGCTGAAGCTGACCTTCGAACAGTTGAAGCGCGGCGCGCTGCTCGATTTCGACGAGTGCATGAGGATGGAATTCCGCATCGTGCGCCGCGTCATGGAGGGCCATGATTTTTTTGAAGGCGTGCGCGCTGCGCTCATCGACAAGGACAAGAATCCTAGATGGTCGCCCGCGACGATCGAGGGCGTCAACGATGAAGAAATCATACGCTATTTTGAGCCGCTTGGCGCGGCGGAGTTGGTGCTGCCATGAAGCTCTACGGATCAATGACATCGCCCTTTGTTCGCACAGTGCGCATCGCTGCAATCGAGCTCGGGCTTGGCGATGAGGTTGCTCTGGCGCCGACCGTCGTCAAACCAACGCAGCCCAATCGCGATTTTGGCGCGACGATAAATCCTCTTCGGCGCGTGCCGGCGCTCGAAACGGACGACGGCGTGGTGTTCGTTGACAGCCGCGTGATTGTTGAATTTCTCAACAAGGCGGCGAAAGGAACTGTGGTTCCTAAGGGGGCCGCCGCTCGTATAGCCTGCTTCAATCGACATGCCGTGTTCTCTGGTGCGACCGAAGCGCTGGTTTCGGCCATGTACGAATTGCGGCTGCGGCCCGAAGAGCGCCGCTGGCCCGAGTGGGCCGCCGACCAGATCGATAAGGCGCACGCCGTCCTCGACTGGGCGGAGCCGCGCATGGAAGTTATCGGCGCAACGTTTGACCTCGGCGCCATTGCGCTGGTCTCACTGGTTGGTTACGCGCAATTTCGCTTTGGCTCTGAGGGCTGGCTCATGAATCGGCCGCATCTTGCAGCATTTGTGGAGGCCGCCGGGAAGCGCCACAGCGTTACCGAAACGGCGCCGCACGAATAGAGCGGCGGGCGACAAAAGTGCAACGCGGTTTTACGCGGAGTCGCCGCGACCTTCAAAAAAATAGAGTTTTGGGCGATTCATCTCAAGCGCCCGAAACTCCAGACCTCAGGCTGCTGTGAAGATCTCTTCAAAGCGGTCCTGTGCGGCGGCGACCAGCGCTGCTTCAAATCGCTGGCGTGCGGCATCAAGACTGTAGGTCTGCGCCGTCCGATAGGCGGCGTTTGACATCGCGCGCCACTCGTCTGCGGGCAGTTGGCAAATTTCGGTGATCGCCGCCGCCATCGCTTCGGCGTCGCTGACGGGCGCCAGCCGTCCCCCGCCGAGCGAAAGTATGTCCGGCGCCGCCGCTGACTGCGCTGCGATGACCGGCGTGCGCGCCGCCATCGCTTCGAGGATCGGTAAACCAAACCCTTCGCGGATGGAGCCGAACAGCCATGCGTCGCAGGCCCCATAGATCGCTCTTGCTTCTTCCTCGCTTACATTAGACTTGAGCTCGATGAAGTCCGGGAGAAGCGCCGCCTCAGACGGCGGCTTTGGTCCGAAAGAAAGCACGCGCAGTTCGGGCAATGTCTTGCGGGCTTGCTTGACAGCCTCGATGCATACGGACGATCCCTTCATCACATTGTTCGAGTACAAGAAGCCGACCACGGGGGGGCCTCTTCGCGCGGGGCGCTCTTGCGCAATCAGAAAGACTGGATCAACGCCGTTTGGAACAAGCGCTGCGCGCGCGCCGCTGACGCGAGCGATTTCATTTTGCAGATACCGGCTGACGGTGATCGTCTTCAGACCGAGCGCCCAGGTTTTGCGCACGTCCTCAATTGGCTGCCCGGCCGCGCCATAATCCTGCATGAAATAGACTTTGGCGCCCTTTGACGCCGGAAGGCTCGCAACCCAGGACGCCGTGATCCAGAAATTCGCGACCACCACGTCAGCGTCGGGAATGTCTTTCGTCCGCGGCGCCCCCGATTGCGGCAGTCGAATGAAGCGGTCGCCGAGCGGCTCGAAAAATGGTGATCGGCGCGGGCGCCAGTCCGGTTTGCCCTGAAGCCGCGCCTTTAGACGGCGCAGGAGCGGCGGGGGCTCCTCGGGTTGTGCGAAGACCCGCACGTCATGGCCTTGCCTCAGGAGATAAGCCGCGTAGTCGCCGATGACACGCGCCCCGCCTGAGAGCGCGGGGCGATAGGTGAGAAAATTGATCCGAAGCTTGCGTTCGCCGGCGAGCATGTCAGGCGCTACTCTTGACGGTATGGACCTTTGAGTCGACCGTACCATGGTTCACTCCAGCCTTGTTTGCGCCTAAACCTCCTGCGTCAACCGGGATTTGATCCATGATGAGTGAAATCGCCTTTATCGGCCTTGGGAATATGGGCGGTCCGATGGCCGCAAACCTCGCCAGGGCAGGATTTTTAGTAAACGCATTCGACCGTTCGGATGAGGCGGCGGCGCGTGCGCACGATGCGGGGTGCATGCGCAAGACGACTGTCGCCGAAGCGGTGAAGGGGGCCGATATCGTTGTCACGATGCTGCCTGCCGGCAAGCACGTGCGATCCGTTTACACCAGTGCCGACGGCGTCATGCCACATGCAAAAGCGGGCGCGCTTTTCATCGATTCTTCGACGATCGACGTTCAGTCCGCGCGCGATGTGGCCGCTGCCGCCGCGGCGGAGGGCTTCGCCATGCTCGATGCGCCGGTTTCCGGCGGCGTCGGCGGCGCGACGGCCGGAACGCTCACTTTCATGGTCGGGGGCGACGAAAGCGCGTTCGAGCGCGCCAAGCCGGTCTTGCAGAAGATGGGCAAGAACATCTTTCACGCCGGCAAATCCGGAAATGGTCAGGCAGCGAAAATCGCCAACAACATGCTGCTCGGAACCACCATGATCGCCACCTGCGAGGCCTTCAATCTTGCCGAGCGGCTTGGTCTGGATGCGCAGACTTTCTTCAATATCGCTTCGACCGCGTCTGGTCAGTCATGGTCGATGACAAGTTATTGTCCTGCGCCGGGCCCCGTGCCGAATGCACCTTCGAACCGCGATTTCAAGCCTGGATTTGCGGCCGCGATGATGTTGAAGGATATGCGCCTCGCGCAGGAGGCCGCACACGCCGCCAAGGCCGCAACCCCGCTGGGCGCGCAAGCCGAAGCGCTCTATGCGTTGATGGAGGCGGCGGGGAAAGACGATCTCGACTTTTCGGGCGTGATGAAGCTGATCCGCGGCGACCTTTGACGCTGCGGCGTCAAATAAACGCCAGCCCGGCTTCGCGTTCTTTCTGCCAGACGACCCGGGCGCGTTTTCGCTCGCCCGTCAACTCGATCCGCAACACGACCTCGGCGGACAGCGAAGCCTCGCCTTCGAAGATTACGCGCGCGCCGGTGTCGCTGACATTGCGCAGAATGCAAGGGTGCTCCTCACGGGACCCGTTGAGGACGCGGCCGAACCTATAAGTTGTCTTGCGCTCCGATGATCGATTCTTCTTGCGGACGCTCTTTGCCAGCGCGCCGCCAACGACCGGTTTGGCGGCCGCAAGCGCCGTCACGCGGCGGGTCATGCGATCGTCGGTTTTACGGGTCAAAGCTCTGACGCCCTTCTGCTTCGCGGCGGGATGTTAGCCGGTCGATCGCTCACGGCTGGTTAATAGGGCCGCGCCGTATTTGCGCCGGGCTGGCCTTGGGATTAACTGATCATTATAAAATTAAGCCCGCAGATTCCCTTGCAACGTCGGCCCGCCGCTTGAACCCTCCCTCCGGATCCTTCGACGAGACTGCGCCGAAGCCGCAGAGCTTCGGCAACGTCGTTTCGCGCATGATGCGCATTCTTTGGCGCCCGGAATTGGCGCGCTGGCGCCCGCGAATGGCGTTGGCGCTTTTCATGACGCTGGTGTCGAAAATACTGGCGGTCATCGCCCCGGTTTTTCTGGGTGACGGGATCAACCGGGTCACCGAAGGCGAGGGCGTCGCTGCCGCCGCGCCCTCATTTACAAGCTTTTTTCTGCTCTTCGCGGTGGCGCGGTTCCTGTCGAACGGCCTGCCTCAAGCCCGCGACGCCTTTTTCGTGCGCGTCACCCAGGAAGCCAATCGCGTCGTCGCTGTGGAGGCCTTCGGTCACGCCCAATCGCAGTCGCTCCAGTTCCACCTCACCCGGCGCGCAGGGGCGATCAATCGAATCATCGAGCGCGGCGCTGGCGCGGTGGAGTTTCTGTTGCGTTTCCTCGCCTTCAACATCGGCCCTACGATCGTTGAGCTGGCGTTGGCAGCCGCGGTCATGGCCGCGCTTTACTCGTGGAAGCTCGCGGCGGCCGCGGTCATCACCATCGTTCTTTACGTTGTCTTCACGGTTCTTGTCACCGAGCGCCGCAATGCGCAGCGCCGGCTGATGAACGAGGCCGACACCAATCTTCGCGCCATCTCGGCGGACACGCTGACCAATTTCGAAACCGTGAAAGCGTTTGCGGCCGAGAAGCGCGAGACGGCCAGGTACGATGCGGCGATGAACGTCTACAATGATCGCTACATCGTCCAGATGCAGTCGCTATCCGTCCTGAACACAGGACAGGAATTCGTGATGACAGCTGGCCTCCTCGCAGCCGCGCTCATCGCGGCGTACGGCGTGCAGGGCGGCTCGATGAAGCCCGGCGACATCACTGCCGTGATCTTGATGCTGACGAATATCTATAGACCATTGAACATTCTTGGCTTTGCCTGGCGCGAGATCAAACAAGGAGCGGTCGATATCGAAAAGCTATTCGAGCTTCTCGATCTCAAGCCGCAAATCGCCGACAGACCGGACGCGAAGACCTTGATGCCGACAGCCGGGTCGATCCGTTTCGACGACGTCAGCTTCGTGCACGAAGGCCGTGATGCAGGGCTCGATCGTGTCACATTCGACATTCCGGGCGGCGCGTTTGTAGGTATCGTCGGGCCGAGCGGGGCGGGGAAGTCGACGATCCTCAAATTGTTGTTCCGCTTTTATGATCCGGCGTCCGGCCGCGTGCTCATCGATGGAGAAGACATCGCCTCTGTAACGCAGGCCTCGCTCCGCGCCGCGCTCGGATTGGTGCCGCAGGAAGTTGTCCTGTTTAACGATACGCTGCGCTTCAATCTCGCCTACGCCAAGCCCGGCGCTACGGAGGCGGAGGTGCTGGAAGCCGCCGATCGCGCGCAGCTCGGCGCCTTCATCAAGCGCTTGCCGAAGGGTCTCGATACCCGCGTCGGCGAGCGCGGATTAAAACTCTCCGGCGGGGAGAAGCAGCGCGTCGGCGTCGCGCGCGCGGTACTGCTCGACCCTGCGATCCTGGTGCTCGACGAAGCGACCTCCTCGCTCGACTCCGAGACCGAAGAAGAGGTGCAAACAGCGCTTGCGGACGCCGCGAAAGGGCGAACGACGATTGCGGTCGCTCACCGCCTCTCAACCATCGCCCGCGCCGATCTGATCCTGGTGCTGGACGCGGGTCGCATTATCGAGCGCGGCGACCATGACGCGTTGATGCGTGCCGACGGTCTTTATGCGCGGCTTTGGCGTCGACAAACCGAAGAAGGCGAAGCGGACGCGCCAACAATGTCAGGCGATCTGGCGCGCGCCAGCAGCCGGGGCTAGCCAACGCGACAGGACGTCGCGCAAGGGCGCCGGCTTGACCGGCTTGGGCAAATGATCGTCCATTCCCGCATCGAGGCAGCGTTGTTTGTCGTCCTTCATCGCATGCGCTGTAACGCCGATGATCGGAACACGTTGGCCGATCCGGGGCTCGGCCTCACGCATGAGCCGCGTCGCCTCAATTCCATCCATGACCGGCATCGAGATGTCTGTCAGAACGATGTCCGGGCGCTCTTCTTCGAATTTTGCAACGGCTTCGGCGCCGTTCGCCGTCATGATGACGGTGCAACCGAGCTTGTTGAGCATGGACGAAATGACGAGTTGGTTGACGGTATTATCTTCCGCAACCAGCACTTTGACATTTTCAAAACGTGGTTCGATCGGTTGGGAGGCGGCGGCAAGCGCCGCGTAGGTTTTCTGGGCGCATTCAGCGGCGCGGCCCTGCAGGCACGAAATGATGGCGTCGAGCATCATCGATGCGCGTGCAGGCTTCACGAGATAAGCATCAAAGAGCGAGTCCGCTGGCGCCTCCGGAGCGCCTTTGCGACCCGACGAGGTGAGCAGGATCAACGGGATCGCCATCATCTGAGGGTTTTGTCGCATCCGTCTGGCGAGATCCACGCCGTCCATGCCGGGCATTTGGTGATCGAGAATGGCGATTTCGAAAGGCGCTCCGTCACGCGCCGCCGCCGCCACGATTTCGAGGGCTTGCTCTCCGGATTCAACCGCGGTTGGTCGCAATCCCCAAGCCGAAAGCTGCTCAACCAGAATATCCCTGTTGACCTTGATGTCATCAACGACAAGCGTTCGAACGCCGACGATATCATCGGCGGACGGCGCGATCGGATCCGCGTTTGCATTGATTGTCAGCGGCGCGCGCACGACAAACTTGGACCCGGCGCCTGCTTTGCTTGTCGCCACGATATCGCCGCCCATCGCCTGCACAAGCTGCCGGGTGATGGTGAGGCCGAGACCGGTGCCGTCGTGGCGGCGTGCCGCCGAGGTGTCAGCCTGCTCAAAAGCATGGAAGATCGCTTCGAGCTTGTCGGCGGGAATTCCGCAGCCGGTGTCTTCGACGGCGATTTCGATATCGGCCGTTTCGCCGCGGCGCCGGCCCGATACTGTCACCAGAACATGACCGGCGTCTGTGAACTTGACGGCGTTTCCGACAAGGTTTGTGACGATTTGCCGGATGCGGCCTGGATCGCCGATGAAATCGACGCCAAGCGTCGGCTGATATCGCAACATCAGCTCAATGCCCTTTTGATGGACCCGCGCATTCAGGAGCGCGATGACGTCCTCAACCGCGCTCCGAAGATCGAACGGCATGAGAGCGATCTGCATTTTACCGGCGTCGAGTTTCGAGAAATCGAGCACATCATTGATGATCGTGAGAAGATTGTCGCCGCTCTTCACAATAACCTCGATCATCTCGCGTTGTTTTGGCGTTAAGGCGGTGTCGAGAAGCAGGGAGGCCATGCCGACGACGCCATTCATCGGTGTCCGGATCTCATGGCTCATATTGGCGAGGAATGACGCCTTGGTACGGGCGGCGGCTTCGGCGTCTTCCTTTGCGCCGGTGAGTTCGACAGTCAGATGTTCAAGCGCCTGCTCGCGCTGCTTGATCGCTGTGATGTCCTGATAGGTGGCGACATAGCCGCCGCTTGGCCGCCGGCGGATATTCTCGGCAATCACGCGGCCGTCCGTCTGGTTTCGAACGATTCGGAAGACGCCGCTTTCCTCTAGCGAGATATCAAGGTCTTCAAGGTAATCGGAAATTGCACCGAAGGGATAGGCGCCATCGTCGATCCACGTGCGGATCAGGGGAACGATGCTTTCTCCCCTTCTCCACGCGGTCGATGGATGGCCGGACAGCGCCGCAGCCTTCGCGTTCGCCGTTTGTATCCGGAGATCCTCATCGAGCACGACAAGCCCGTCCGCCATCGACGAAATAACTTCGTCAAGCATGGCGTTGCGGCTCATCAGTTCGGCAGTTCGTGTAGCGACCGTTTGTTCGAGGCGCGAATTTGCTTCAGTAAGCATGCGGCGATTGTGCTCCGCGTCCTCCTTCGCGCGAACTTCGCCCGTCACATTGCGCGCGACGCCGCGATAGCCCCTGAACTTACCGTCGGCATCGAATACCGGCTTGCCGCTTCGTGCGATGTGCAAGGTGTCGCCGGCTGGCGTTATCAGCGCGCTGATCTCGTCCTTGAACGGCTTGCGAGCGTCCAGGGTCTCGCGGTACTGGCGGAGGGATTCGAATGAGCCGCCGCTGCGGTCGGCCCCGAGCCTCGCGCCGATCTGCGCAGCGTGGTCGAAGCCTGTGATCTCGCGGGCGCGGCCGGAGATGAACGTGTAGCAAAGGTCGGCGTCCGTCTCCCAGACCCAGTCGGACGCGCTCTCGGCATAATCTTGAAAGCGGCGCTCGCTTTCTTCGAGAGCCGCGCGCGCGTTGACGCGCTCGGAAATATCGGACGTCCAGCCGCGAACGCCGAGATACGCTCCGTCATCGCTGAAATAGTGACGCATCGACATCGAGACAGTGCGGATGACGCCTTCATGATCTTTGACCTTGTAGACGAGATTGCGGATGTTGCGCCGCTCGTGCAGCGCGTCACGAATGATGGCGCGCGTTTCTTCACCGCCGATGTAAAAGTCAGCGCTGAAAGCCTCGGAAAGCGGCTTTCTGATCAGCGTGTCTGTTTCCTTTCCCAACACGTCGCGCAGGCGTGGTGAAACATAGATCAGCTGGAAATCGGCGTCCGTCTCCCACGCCCAGTCGGACGCCATCTCCATGAAGGCGCGAAGCTGATCGCGCGCATGGCTGCGCTGACGCTCGGCGTCGAACTCCTGCTTGGTCAGGGTTTCAAGCATCTCGCCCATACGCCAATATTGCTTGGCGCCGATCGGAACTGCGGCGAGCACCATCGCGGCGACGATCTGCTCGGACAGTGCCCCTGTGAAAAGCAGGTAGGCAGGAAAGGGGACTGCGGCGGTTACGATCATCCAACGCGCCGCTGTCCTTACCGGGGCTAGTGACATGCCGATGCCAATGCCGCAGAAGGCGACCCACATCATAACAATGATGAGCTCTCCGGGCTCGGCAAGATAGTCGAGCGCAAAGGCATAGCCGGTGCAGAAAACGCCGAGGACGGCCGCGAGACCAGGTGTGGCGTCGATTACAGTACGTTTCGTAACGATCGGGACTGAGGTCGGATCGGCGCTCAGCCAGTATGCGATCCGGTGCGCGACGCTGACGGTGAGCGCGGTTTGCAGAAAACCGATAAGAAGCGGCGCGCGCTCAAAAAAGCTGAATGCGACAAGAAAAGAGCAGATGAGAACGCCGGGATAGATCACCGGCAATAGTCGTTTCAGTTCGTCGTACTGACGCTCGCGCACGACATCTGGCGCCGCGCTTTCACCGAACCCACTCTCAAAAAATATCCTGATCGGCGCTGTCATTGCGCTCGGCACTCCCCGCTAGTTACTCGTTTTTAGGGGGGGTGCGTTAATCGTCGGTTTACTGTGATCCGCGACATCTACCTTTCATTTTGTCATTTGAAGCGCCGATGACCCTCCAACTTCCATCCGCCCGGCCGCTATACGATGGCTTTCCCGCCTTTCATGCGCGCGAAATCGCGCCTTATCTCAGGGAACGCGAGGTCGAACGCCAGCAGGCGGTGACGCGCCTGTGCGCGGCGACCGGCGCAGGCGTTGCGGGCGCTGTCGCGCTTTCTTTTTCAAATGTGTTCGGACCAGGCAATTTCAACATCGCGACTTTCTTGGTATTTGGCGGCTTTTTCTTCGGCTTGATGTTGCTCGACCGGACGCGGGATGACATCACGCATGGTCTCCTAGAGAAGGTCGCGTCGAAATTCGGTTTCGCTTATCGGGGAAAGCTTGATCGCCCGGCTCTCTATGAGCAATTTCGCCGCCTGAAGCTTCTGCCGGATCACAATCGAGAAGAGTTCGAAGACGAGGTGCGCGGCGAATACGCCGGAGCGCCGTTCACGTTGTGTGAGGCGCATCTTTACATGAAAAGGTCGTCAAAAAGTACGAAGGGCCAAACGGTTTTTCACGGCCAGCTTGTCGTCATTGATTACCCCAAGCGCTTTCTGGGATCGACCGTCCTTCTACGTGATGCGGGCGCCTTAAACGCGCTTACGAAGCCGGCGAAAGAATATCAGCGTGTCGGTCTTGCTTCGCCTGCCTTCGAAAAGAGCTTTGAAGCCTGGTCGACCGATCAGGTCGAGGCGCGCGACCTTCTCGATCCGATCGTCCTTGAGCGCTTTCAGGAACTCGAAAGGCTCTTCGGCGGCAAGAAGCTTCGGGCGGCTTTCGACGGCGGCAAGCTGCTGATCGCTATTGAAACCGGCGACCGCTTGTCTATTGGCACCATGTTCAAGCCGATTGAGGGTACGGCGCGCATTGAGATAATTCTCAAGGAATTCGACGTTATCTTCGATTTGATTGATGTTCTGCTTGTCCGCCTGGAAAAACGTACGGCCGGCGCCTTTTCTATCGCCGACGTCAAGCCGCGGTTAGCGAACAACGGTTAGCCGCTCGGCGGCCCTCGTCACGCCCGTATAAAGCCAACGCGCGGCGTGCTCGCGAAAGGCGAAGCTCTCGTCAAAGAGCACGACATTGTCCCATTGCGAGCCTTGCGCTTTATGGACTGTGAGGGCGTAACCGAAATCGAATTCGTCGGCGGACTTGCGCACGGTCCACGGTACGTTCTCCGGCCCGTCCGTGAAGAGCGCCTTCGGCACCGAGATCGTCACCTGCTTGCCGCCGTCTTCCGGGGCGACGCTCATCCGCGCCCGATCGCCGCGCGGCGCCTTGCGCAGCGTGACCGTCCATAGCCCGCCGTTAAGCAGACCTTTGGCCTTGTTGTTCCGGAGGCAGACGAGCTTTTCCATCGCCTCGGGGTAGGGGTCGCCATGACCCTTTAATTCGCGGATCCGATCATTATAGCGCTTGCGTGTGCGGTTCGTGCCGACAAGCACCTGATCGGCGTTCAGGATATCGTCCTGCGTCACCGCTTCCTTGCGAATGATGCGGCAGAGATGGTCGCCGCCGAAATCGTCCGAGCCGGTCTGGGGGCGCCCTTCGCGGATCTGCATCGACAGGCGGATAATCGGATTGTCGCGCGCCTGCCGGTGAATTTCGGTGAGCATGAAGTCGGGCTCGGCTTCGGTGAAGAAGCCGCCGCCCTTGACCGGCGGCAATTGCGCGGGATCGCCTAGGACGAGCACGGGCTTCCCAAAGGTCAGCAGGTCGCGCCCAAGATCTTCATCGACCATCGAGCATTCGTCGATGATGATGAGATCGGCTTTCGAGGCGGGCGCATCGCGTCGCAAGGTGAACAAGAGTTCGCCCTCGGCCGCTTCCTCCTCATGCGCCGGCCGGTAGATAAGTGCGTGGATCGTTGTCGCGCCAGCGCACCCTTTCGATCGCATCACATGCGCGGCCTTGCCGGTGAAGGCTGCAAAAGCCACTTCACCGCCAGCGGTCTCGGCAAAATGGCGGGCCAGTGTCGTCTTTCCGGCCCCGGCATAGCCGAACAGCCGGAAAACCTGTTGGTCGCCGCGCTTCAGCCAGCGGTCGACTTCCTTCAGCGCGCGATCCTGTTCGGGTGACCACATGATGGAGCGCCCCATAGCATATAGCGGCGGGGGTTAGTCGAGCGTCCGGCGGAACCGCGCGAGCGATAAGCCGGCGAGCACGCCGAGAATGACGGCGATCGGCCAGAGATCATCCCGGATTTCTGCAAACCCCGCGCCCTTCAGCATCACCTCGCGGACGATCCTTAGAAAATGCGTGATCGGCAGGCATTCGCCGATCGCCTGCGCCCAGCCGGGCATCGCCGCGAAAGGAAACATGAAACCCGACAGCAGGATCGACGGCAAGAAGACGAAAAACGTCATTTGCATCGCCTGCATCTGCGTGCGCGCGACCGTCGAAATGAGATAGCCGAGCATCAGATTGGTGAAGATGAACAGTATGACGGCGAGAAGAAACGGGACAAGCTCGCCGTAAAAGGGAATGCTGAAAATCCATCGTCCAGCCGCGAGCACAATCAACGCCTGAATGGCGCCGACGAGGATATAGGGCGTGGTCTTGCCGATCATCACTTCGCTCGCGCGTACCGGCGTCGAGAGCAGCGACTCGATCGTTCCGCGCTCCACTTCGCGCGTCAGCGCGATCGCCGTGATCATGATGAGCGTCATGGTGAGGATGACGCCGAGAAGGCCCGGCACGATATTGAACGACGTGACGCCGGACGGATTATACTGCCGGTGTACGACGATCGCATAGGGCTCAAGCACCGGCATGAGCCTTCGCGGCAGTCGCTCAAGTTCCGGACGGAAAGCGCGGGCGGCAATTTCGCGCATGGCGCCGACAGGACCGGCAGCGGCGACCGGATCGGTCGCGTCAGCGGCGAGAAGGATTTCGGGGCGTTCCCCCCGCACGAAGTCGCGCTCAAAATTCTCCGGCACGATCACCAGAAACGACGCCGCACCGGATTTTAGGAGGCGCTCGCCGGCCGCATCTGTATCAACGACATCGACGATGCGGAAGTAATCCGACTGGCGCATGGACGCGAGAAGGCTGCGCGTCAGCGGTCCATCGTCGCGAAGCTCGACAGCGGTCGGCAACTGGCGCGGGTCGGTGTCGATCGCGAAACCGAACAGGGTCAATTGTATGATCGGCACCATGATCATGATGGCGAAGGTCGGCCGGTCGCGCCGCATTTGCACGAGCTCCTTGAGGAATACGGCGATGATGCGTTCGACGGACATCAGGCGGCTTTCTCCGGCGCGAAATTATCGACCGCGCTGGTCATCAGATAGATGAACGCCTCTTCAAGGCCGGCTTCGATCTCTTCCGTTTGCGCGCCGTCCTGGGCAAGCAGCGCCACGCTGCTGGCGAGCGTTGCCGCCTCTTTTCCGGCGACATGTAGTGCTGTTCCGAAGCGCGCAATGAGGTCGACGCCGGCTGCCCCTTTTAGCGCTGCTGCGGCGGCGTCGAGATCGGCCGCCACAATGCGCCAGGCGGAAAGGCCGACGCGCGAGGGGATCTCCGCGGTTGGCGCGTCGATCAGTTTTTTTCCGTAGGCGATGTAGGCGAGACGATCGCACTGCACCGCCTCGTCCATGTAGTGCGTTGATACGAGTGCGGTCACGCCTTCTCGTGAATAGGCGCGGATGGCGTCCCAGAAATCGCGGCGCGCTTTCGGATCGACACCGGCGGTCGGCTCGTCGAGGAGCAGGAGTTGCGGCTCGTGGATCATGCAGCAAGCGAGCGCGAGGCGCTGCTTCCAGCCGCCCGAAAGCGAACCCGCCAGTTGCCCTGCGCGATCCGAAAGCCCGAGCCCTGCAAGCGATGCTGTCACCCGGTCGCCGACATTGTCGAGCCGGTAAAGCCGTGCAACGAACGCCAGATTCTCACGGATCGAAAGGTCCTCATAAAGCGAGAAGCGCTGCGTCATGTAGCCGACGCGTTCCTTGATCTTCTGGCTCTGCGTGATGACGTCATAGCCGAGACACTGGCCTGATCCCGCGTCGGGCTTGAGGAGCCCGCACACCATCCGGATGGTCGTTGTCTTGCCGGAGCCGTTAGGGCCGAGGAAGCCGTAGATCGCGCCTTTCGGCGCCGTGAGGTCGAAATGATCGACGACGGTGCGGTTCCCGAATTTCTTGGTCAGGCCCTTGACGTCGATGACGGGGGCGGCGGGGGTCACGGATTGGCTTTCGCGATCGTCACGATGCTGACGGGTTGGCCGGGGCGGAGAGCGCCCGGCGCTGCGGGCCGCGCTTCGACAAGAAAGACGAGCTTCTCGCGTTCCTCGAGCGAATAAATGACGGGCGGCGTGAATTGCGGGTCCGACGCGATATAGACGATCGTGGCGTCGCTCTCGGCTGCACAGCCGTCGCAGGTGAACGTGACGCGGCCGCCGATCTTCAACGACGATAGCATTGTCTCAGAGGCAAAGAAGCGGATCTTGAGATTTTCCGGCGCGAGGAGCGCCGCCACCGGCTCCCCCGCAGCAACGACCTCGCCCTTGCGCCGGTACACGCGCTCAATAACGCCGCTCGCGGGCGCGATCGTCTCCATTTCGGCGAGGCGGCGCCCGGCAAGGCTTGCCGCCGCTGTCGCCGCATCGAAATCGCGCAAGGCCGCGCCGCGCTCGGCGCTGATGCTCGCAAGCCGCGCTTCAGCAGCTTTCAGCGCTGCGGCGTCGGCGTCATAGCGCGCCCGGGTGATGACGCCCTCCTTCAGGAGCTTCGAGGTGCGCGCAAAAGTCTGGCGGGCGAGGGCGACGTTTGCTTCCGCTTCTGCGATCTGTTGCGCGATCATGCCGCCGTCAGCGGCGCGCGCTTCAGCGCCTTTTGCCGCAGCTCCGGCCTGCTCGGCGGAAAAGGCCGCGCGCCGTGCATCGAGCCGGAAGATGACGTCTCCCGCGACAACGCGGACGCCGGGCTCAACCATCAGCTCACTGATGATCCCGGTCTCCTGCGGCGCCAGATAGAGAAGGTCCGCCTCGACATAGCCGGTAAGGGGGCGCGCCGCCTCCTGCGCGCAGGCGGCGAGAAAAAAGAGGCAGACAATGAGCGCGCGTTTCATGCCGCGATCCCCCGGAAGAGAATGTCCGTGAGCGCTTCGGCGTGCGCTGCAGCATCTTCGTCGGGCGCGCCGCCGAGAATATGGACGTGCAGCGCCTTCAGGAGGATCGGCCCCATGACCATGCGCGCGGCGGCGCGCGCGTCGACCTTGCGGAAGGCGCCGGATCTGACGCCCCTGGCGATCAGCGTCTCGATCGCGCCAAGGACGATGTCGACGACATGCTCGCGGTAATAGCGCCCGATCTCCGGAAAACGCGCCGCAACCGACAACACGACGCGCGGCGTCGCGGCGAAGGCGGGCGCCTGCGTCAGCTGTGCGGCAGTCGCAAGGATGAGCCGCAACGTCGCCTTCGGATCGTCAGCGCCGCTCTCGGCCAGCGCCCGAACCCGCGCGGCGACCGGCGTCACTTCGCGCTCGATGAGGCCTTTGAGAACGGCCTCCTTGCTCTCGAAATAGAGATAGACCGCGCCCTTGGAGACGCCCGCCCCAGCGGCGATGTCCTCCATCCGCGCGGCGTCAAAACCTTGGCTGCCGAACACCACCAAGGCGGCGTCGAGGATCTCGTCAGGCCGCGCGTCGGATCGCCGGCGGAATTTGGGGGCGGTGGGCACAAGCGATATATAACTGACTGGTCAGTTAGTTGCAAGATGGCGCCCAGCATTTTAAGAATCTGAATGTAGCAAAGACCTTTTGGCTTCGATGAAAGAACGTGATGGAGGTTTGATTAGAGTATGAATTGATAAAATATCAACCAATAAAAGTCTTACTCTGCTTGAGAAAAAAGTAAAAGCTGATTTCATCAAGGGGTAAATGAATGAGCACCACTCGCGCCTTTTTCAGGATTATGCTTGGAGCAAGGAGTGCTTATGCCGAGCAGTGCTACGCTGAGAAATGGTTCGGTGGAGGCTGGGGTATCACACAGGACCTAACGAATGATTTGTTCGAAAACTGGCGCGAATTCAGTGAGAAGTTCCGCCCGATCTATCTGAGAGCTAATCCTGACAAAACGCGTGTCGCCGCTGGCCTTGCTTGCGGGATGCTTTGGACAATCTGCAAGGGAATTCGGGAAAATGATGTCGTTCTCTGCCCAGATGGAAAGGGACATTACTGGTTCGGGCGCGTCAGCAGCGAGTACTTTCACGCGCCGGGACAGGATCTGGCTCACCGTCGGCACGTAGAATGGTATCCGGTTCGAATTGCCCGCGCCGACATGAGCGAGGGACTTCAGCGCTCAACCGGCGCAATCGGCACCGTCTGTAATGTCACTAAACACGCAGACGAGATTGAACGTTTTTTAGGAGGGAATGTTCCACCAATCTTGATCGCGAATGACGAACTGGTGGAAGATCCGTCGGTCTTTGCGTTAGAAAAACATCTCGAAGATT
The DNA here is from genome assembly GCA_034522715.1 of Parvularculaceae bacterium. Taxonomy (GTDB): domain Bacteria; phylum Pseudomonadota; class Alphaproteobacteria; order Caulobacterales; family Parvularculaceae; genus Amphiplicatus. Next base: position 79,741 of record JAXHLA010000003.1, read on the forward strand.
TTTTGGTCGAAAATTGGAGCGTCACCGAGCTAGGGCGTAGCTACGATATCTTCGAATTGGACGGTGTTGCCGGTCAGCAATTCCCGACTGATACAGGCCCCATCGATATCCTTGCGGTCAGCAAGGATGAGAAGACGCTATTGGTAGTAGAGCTAAAGAAAGGCCGCGCGAGCGACGCCGTGATAGGTCAAATCCAACGGTACATGGGTTACGTCAAAGAAGAACTCGCGGAGTCGCATCAAATCGTGCGCGGATGTGTCATAGCGTTGGCGGATGACTTGCGTTTGCGTCGTGCGCTTAGCGTTGCGCCCAACATTGACTTTTACCGTTATCAAGTCAGCTTTAAGCTATCGCGCCAAATCTCATGACGGTGAAAAGCGGCGCCGGCGCTTGTTGCTGCGATTAACGTATCCTACGCTTACGCAGTCACCCCAGCGCCGCCTTCGCCGCCGCGAACAGCGCGCGCGCCTTGTTCACGCATTCGGCGTATTCGGCCTCCGCGTCTGAATCCGCGACGACGCCGGCGCCGGCTTGCACGTGCATGACGCCGTCCATGACGAGCGCGGTTCGGAGCGCGATGCAGGTGTCGACGTCGCCGTCGGCGGAGAAATAGCCGATGGCGCCGCCATAGGGACCGCGCGCTTCGTGTTCCAGGCTGTCGATGATCTCCATCGCGCGGATCTTTGGGGCGCCGGTGACGGTGCCGGCCGGAAAGCCCGCGGCGACCGCATCGACCGGGTGAAGGCCCTCGCGCAATTTTCCGGTGACGTTCGAGACGATGTGCATGACGTGGCTGTAGCGCTCGATCGTGAACGTCGCGGTCGGCTTCACCGTGCCGATCTCCGCCGAGCGGCCGACATCGTTGCGGCCGAGATCGAGCAGCATCAGATGTTCGGCGCGCTCCTTCGGGTCGGCGAGGAGTTCTTCCGCCAGCCGCGCGTCCTCCTCCGGCGTTGCGCCGCGCGGCCTCGTGCCGGCGATCGGGCGGATGGTGATCTCGCCACTCCGTACACGGACGAGAATTTCCGGGCTCGACCCGACGAGCGCAAACTTGTCGAAATCTAGGAAGAAGAGAAACGGCGACGGGTTCACCCGGCGGAGGGCCCGGTAAAGCTCGATCGCCGGGCGCGGGAAGGCGGCCTGGAAGCGCTGGCTGAGGACGACCTGAAAAATATCGCCCGCCGCGATGTGTTCCTTGGCGCGTGCAACCATCTCAAGATAGCGCGGCTTCGGCGTATTCGATGACGGCGTTGCGATCGTGTCGGCGTCAACGGCGCCCGGCGCCTCGCGCGGGATCGCAAGCGGCGCGGCAAGATCGGCGACCGCGTCCGCGATGCGTTCCGCCGCGCGGTCATAGGCGGCGCGCGCGGAGAGGCCGTCTTCGGGGCGCGCGCTCGCGACGAGCACGATCTCCTGCTTCAGGTTGTCGAAGATCGCTATCAGCGTCGGCCGCACGAAGATCGCGTCAGGAACCGAAATGGCGGTGCGCGGACGATCCGGCAGGCGCTCCATCTGCCGCGCCATGTCGTAGGAGAAATACCCGAAAACGCCGGCCGCCATCGGCGGCGCGTCGGCGGGCAGGCTGATGCGCGAGGCGTCGATGAACGCCTTGAGGCTTTCCAGCGGCGCCAGTTTTTCGCGCTGGAAATCGGCGGCGTCGGCAGCAGCGCGCCAGTTGACTTCGGCATGCGATCCGAAAGCGCGCCAGATGGCGTCAGGCTTCATGCCGATGATCGAATAGCGCCCGAGCTGGCTGCCGCCCTCGACGGATTCAAGCAGGAACGAATGGCGCCGCCGCCCCGCGAGTTTCAGATAGGCGGAAACGGGTGTCTCTAGATCGCTGACGATCCGCCGCATCAAGACGGCAGGCGCGCCCTTTTCGTAAGGCGTGCGAAACTCCTCAAATTCCGGCGTCAGGCTCATTGGGTCTCGGCAAATTGAGCCTCGATCTGCGCGTCATTGACCTTGACCTTGTAATCGTCGCGCACCGCCTTGGCGTAGGCGTCGATCAATTCCTGGTCCAGCTGGTTGCCAACGAACCGTCCGAACGCGGTGATCTGTTCCGGCCCGACGGGCGCGGCCCCGAACTTGATGTCGTCAACAACCGCGATCACCTGCGCGCCGTCGCCAGCACGGCCTGAGACAGCCTTGCCTTTGGCGGCCGAGAAGATCTGATCCAGCAGGTCTTGCGAAAACGTCTCGTTGACGCTCCGGCGTGAAAGGCTCGCGGGCAGCGGCGCGCGGTTGACGCTGGCGGCCGCTTGCGCGAGCGGCGTTCCCTTCGCGACGGCGTCGTTGATTTTCGCGACGACCGCGCCGATGCGCGCCTCGCGCTCCGCCGTTCGCCAGCGCGCTTCGACTTCAGCGGAGATACGCTCAAGCTCCATCGGCGCGGGCGGCGTCACTTCGGTGACGGAAACAAAATAGTAGCCGGACTTGTCGGCGAGTTCGATTGCTTCACCTTCTTCGCCTTCTTCCAGCTTGAATGCGGTTTGAAGGACCTCGCCCGGCACGCCGTCGATGATTTCGCCGCCCTTGCCGAAGCTGAAGCTGTCGACGGGCCCGATCGTCTGCGCGGCGACGCCGTGTTTGGCCGCCGCCTCGCCGATCGGGGCGCCGGTGTCGCGCTCATTCTCGATCTCCTCGACTTTTTCGAACAGGCGCTTCTTCGTTCCCTGCTCGAGAAACGTGGTTTCGATTTCGCCGCGAACCTCGTCGAAGGACTTGACCGCTGCGGGCGTCACGGCGGCGACCTGCATCACGTTGAAACCGAAGACGCCCTTGATCGGTCCGAGAATGGCGCCTGCGGCAGCGTCGGCGGCGAAGACGGCGTTGGCGACGGCTGGATCGACGATATCGCTTTTCAGCACGTCCGTGCGCGTTACCTGTGCGAGGTTCTGCCCGTTTTCGATGGCGACGCTTTCAAAAGGGCGGCCTTCGTTCAGCGCTTTGATTGCGGCGCTCGCGTCAGCCTCCTCGGTGATGGTGATCTGATAAAAAGTGCGGCGCTCCGGCGTTTCATAGCGCGCCTTGTTGGCTTCGTAGATTTCGCGGAGTTTGTCGTCCGTCGCTTCCGCGCGATCAGCGTAGTCGTCATTCTTGAGAATCACGGCGGTGAATGTCCGGTATTCGGGCGCCATGAACTGCGACTGGTTCTTGTCGTAATAGTCTTTGATGATCGCCGGCGTCGCGGCGGGCGCTGTCCCCGCCGCATCGTCGCTGACCGTCACGTAACTGACGTCGCGCGTTTCGACTTCGCGCGCGACAAGGCCATTGATCATCGCAGGAGAGGCCGGGCCGCCGCGCGCGATCCCGCCCAGAAGCTGCGTGCGCAACATCTCGAGGCGGATGCGTTCCTCGAACTCGCGGATTGAAAATCCGAATTGGCGAAGAATGAGGTCGAGCGTCTCGTTATCGAATTTGCCAGTGCCCGGGCTTTTGAACTGGTCGCTTGTCTGTAGATATTCGCTCACCATCGGACGCGTGATGATGAGACCCATCTTCATCGCTTCCTGGTCGAGCGCGGATTGCGTGGACAGGGAATCGACGATCTGCGCCTGTGCGCCCTCGGCGAGCGCCTGCTCGCGGGTATAGGCGCCGTCCGACTGATTGCGGCGGTTGGTGACGTAGCGGTCGAATTCCTTGCGCACATCGAGCGCGCTGAAACCCTGTGCCCCGACGCGGATGGCGTCATTGCGGGTCAGCTGCCGCATTTCGGGAACGCCGAACGCCGCAAATGAAATGATGAGGGGGGCGCCAATGACAATGAGGAGGACGGTCCGCACCGGACCAGACAGGTTATTAAGCATGAAAGCGCTCCGATCGTTTGGCTGGTGACGCCATGATGAGCCCCGGGGGCGGCCAATTTTGCCGCTCTTGTAGGCGCCGCCGCCGCTCCGAACAAGGCGGCTTTCTGGACAAGGGGATGGGCTTCCCTTACCCCGGCGGGACCTTGCCGGAGACGTTATGAAGCCCCTTCTCGCCGGGAACTGGAAGATGAACGGTGTGTCATCGTCCGTTCTCGAAGTTCAAAAGCTCATCGATCAGTTTTCGGGCGCCGTTCCCTCAACGCTTGAAATCGTCATCTGCCCGCCGGCGACGCTGGTGGGGCTCTTTGCGACCGAATTCAGCGACGAGGGCATCGGTATCGGCGCGCAAGACTGCCACCCGCAGCCGTCCGGCGCTTTCACCGGCGACATCAGCGCTGAAATGCTGGCGGACGCGGGCGCGGCCTATGTCATCGTCGGGCACTCGGAGCGGCGCGCAGGGCACGGCGAGGATAGCGCGCTGATAAGGACGAAAGCGGAGGCGGCGCTGCGCGCTGGCCTGACGCCGATTGTCTGTGTCGGCGAAACGGAAGCCGAGCGCCGGGCAGGCCGTGAAAAAGATATTGTCGGCGTTCAACTCGCCGAATCACTTCCTGCTGGCGAAGGTCCTGTCGTCATCGCCTACGAGCCCGTCTGGGCGATCGGCACGGGTCTGACGCCGACGGTTGATGAAATTACTGAGATGCACGCGTTCATTCGCCATGAGGCCGGTGAGGGCGTGCGAATTCTTTATGGAGGGTCGGTGAAGCCGTCGAACGCCAAGGAAATTCTCGCGCTGCCTCATGTCGACGGCGCGCTCGTCGGCGGAGCGAGCCTCAAGGCGGACGACTTCGCCGCAATCATCCGGGCGGCAGATTGAGCCGTAAATCTCCCATGGGATATGTGATTGCGATCGCCGTCGTCTGCGGCCTCCTTCTGATCGGCGGCTGCGCCAGCTGGCAGGCAGAAAAGAATGCGCCCCCGCTCGGGACGTTTGTCGAGGTCGACGGCGACCGCCTGCACGTCCTCGACACTGGGCCGAAGGACAGCGCGCTACCGCCGGTCGTTCTCATCCATGGCGCGAGCGCCAATCTTCGCGACATGAAACTCGCGCTTGGCGATGAGCTCGCCAGGACGCGCCGCGTCATCATGGTCGACAGGCCGGGCAGGGGCTATTCTTCGCGGCCAAAAGACGGCTGGAAGCTCGACCGGCAGGCGCAGCTCATCCACAGCGCCGTGGCCTCGTTGGGCGTCGAGCGCCCGATTGTACTGGGACAAAGTCTCGGCGGCGGCGTTGCGCTTTCTTATGCCTTGCAGTTCCAGGATGACATGGCAGGCCTCGTCCTGCTGGCGTCGGTCAGTCACGAATGGCCCGGCGGCGTCGCCTGGTACAATAATGTCTCTGGCTGGCCGGTCGCAGGATTTCTGCTGCGGCGGCTCGTGATCCCGGTTTATGCGCCGCTCGCCGCCAAGGACGGCGTCATCAAGTCGTTTGCACCCGACGAGGCGCCCGAAGGCTATTATGAAAACTCCGGGATTGCGCTGCTGTTCCGGCCCGGCGACTTCCGTAACAACGCGGCCGATCTTCGCAACATCAAGCCGCAGATCATCGCCATGAGCCGGCGCTATGGCGAAATCCGCCTTCCGACGGCGATTATGTCGGGGGCGGACGACACATCGGTCAGCCCGCGCATCCACTCGATGGTGCTGGTTAATGAGATCGAGGGCGCCACGCTGGAGATACTCCCCGACACCGGCCATGCGCTCCACCACTCCGAAAAGGCGAAAATTCTGGCGGCGATCGACCGTGTCAGCGCCGCCGCAGCCGGATTTTCGAGCCCGGCCGCCGCCACGGCGCGGTGAGTTGCAGGTGACGGGCGCAGCTTCCGCCGCTATTTAAGCCTTTGGGCGATTGTCAGAGGGGCTCTCATGCGTCTTGTCGGTAAGGTTCTTGGCGGGCTGTTCCTGCTTGTAGTGCTGGCGCTTGCGGGCGCGTCGGTGTGGTTCTGGTTCTATCCGGTCACCGTCACCAATTACGTCAATAAATTCACGGTCGAATTCGCGCTCGAAACGCCGGAACTGATGACCGGCATCGGCGCCATCGACAATACGCCGCTCGACTTTCACAGCGGCAAGCTCGCCGACTACACCAAGGCGCAAGAAGAAAAGCAGCTCGCGCGTCTCAAGAAATCGCGTGAGGGAATGAACCGGTTCAATCCTGAAAAACTCAAGGGCCAGGAAAAACTCTCGTGGGAAATCGCCACGTGGTTTCTCGACGACATTATCGCGCAGTCTGAGTTCGACCATAGCGGTTACCGCGTGAACCAGATCTCCGGGCCGATGGTCGACCTGCCGCAGTTCCTCACCGACAGCCACGTCATCAAGAACGAGAAAAGCGTGAAGCGTTATCTTTCGCGCCTCGCTGAATTCGGGCGTGTCATCGGCGAGGTCAAAGCGCGCGTCGAAGACGATCGCGCCGCCGGCGTGACGCCGCCTGACTTCGTGATTGAAAAAGCGCTAACCGGCATGCGCGCGTTCATCGAGGGCGGCGCGGAGAAGAACCCGCTCGTCACGACGCTCCCCACCAAGCTCGACAAGATCGAGGGCATGACGCCGGAAAAGAAAGCCGCCTACATCGCCGACGCGACGAAGGCTGTGAACGAGAAGGTTATCCCCGGCTATCTGGCGATGATTGCCCTGTTCGAGGACATGGCGACGACCGCGACGCATGACGCCGGCATCTGGCGCATTCCCGACGGCGACAGGATCTACGCCGCGGCGCTTCGCAACAATACGACGACAGATCTTTCGGCGGACGAAATCCACGACATCGGCCTTGCCGAAGTCGAGCGCATTGAGCGCGAGATGACGGCGATCCTCGACGCGCAGGGAATACCGGCCTTCGATGAAGCCGGCGCCGCCATTCCCTTCGCCGCGCGCATCGCCCTCGTCTCGCAGCGCCCGGGCGAGCTGTTCCCGAACGACGATACCGGGCGGCAGGCGATGATCGATTATCTGACGCAGCTCAACAAGGACGTGATGGAGCTTGCGCCCAAGTACTTCATCACCATCCCGCCGCAGCCGGTCGAAGTTGTTCGCGTGCCGGAGTACTCGCAGGATTCAGCGCCTGGCGGCTATTACAGTCCGCCCGCGCTCGACGGCTCGCGCCCGGGCCGCTTTTACATCAACTTGAAGGACACTGGCGACAACCCGCGCTGGACCCTGCCGACGCTGCTCTATCATGAAGCCGCGCCCGGCCATCACTTCCAGCTCTCAGCCTCGCAGCTTATCAAGGGCGTGCCGCTGCTGCGGAAGGTTTCTCCGTTCACGGCCTATTCCGAAGGCTGGGCGCTCTACGCTGAGCGGATCGCGGCGGAGGATATGGACCTCTACGCGACCGACCCCTTTGGCGATCTCGGGCGCCTGCAAGCGGAGATATTCCGCGCCGTGCGCCTCGTCGTCGATACTGGCATGCACGCGAAGAAGTGGTCGCGCGAACAGGCGATCGATTACATGGTCGCGAAAACCGGCCAGACCGAAGCTGAAGTGACGCGCGAAATCGAGCGCTATGTCGTCTGGCCGGGGCAGGCGACCGCCTACAAGACCGGCCAGCTCGCGATCCTGCGGTTTCGCGCGAAGGCGGAGGCCGAGCTCGGCGACAAATTCGATCTCCGCAAGTTCCACGAACTCGTGCTTGGCAATGGCGCGATGCCGCTCGGGATCATGGAACGCACGGTCGATGAGTGGATCGCCAGCCAAAAGGCGGCTTGAAAGGTCATCAACGGCCGGGAGGTTTGACCCCCCGGCCGGGTCGGCGTAGAGAGCGCCCCTTCCATTTCCCGGCTCGCCCGCCATATCGGCGGCTGGCCTTGTTCGGACACGCTTGATGCACGCCGTTCTCCTGACCGTTCACGGTCTTATTGTTCTCTCGTTGATTGTCATCGTCCTCCTCCAGCGTTCCGAGGGCGGCGCGCTCGGTATGGGCGGGGGCGGCGGCGGCGGGTTCATGACGAGCCGCGGCGCGGCGAATGTGCTGACGCGCACCACGTCGATTCTGGCGGCGCTCTTTTTCATGACGTCGATCGCGCTGGCGCTCACCGCCCGGTCCGGCGAAAGCGAAGCCGATATTGTTGAGGATCTGACCGGCGAGCGCGTTATCGATCCGACCAGGCCGCTGACGACCGAAGATCTTCTCGATACGCTGGGGACGGGCGCCACAACGCCGCAACCTTCGGCGCCGCCGGCGCTCGGCGCCGCGCCAGTCGAGCCTGCGCCGACAGGCGATTCGGTCGCCGCGCCGGACGCGGCTGCCGCTGGCCCGGCGGCAGCGCCGGCAGCCGAGCCTGACGCGCCGGCTCAACCGAATTAGGCAACTCCCTGATAACGCTGGCTGACGGCCATTGGCGCTGACACCCGTGGCGGCCGCGTAAGGGTGACGCGCACCGGCCACTGCTTTTTCTTTTGCCCTTCCTGCCGAGCAGCGTAAGACGGCCTTCCATGACGCGGTACATTTTCATCACCGGCGGCGTGGTTTCCTCGCTTGGCAAAGGCGTAGCGGCGGCGGCGCTCGGCGCGCTCCTTCAGGCGCGCGGGTTCAAGGTCCGGCTCAGGAAGCTCGACCCCTATCTCAATGTCGATCCGGGCACGATGTCGCCCTATCAGCATGGCGAAGTTTTCGTCACCGACGACGGTGCGGAGACCGATCTCGACCTTGGCCACTATGAGCGCTTCACCGGCGTCTCGGCGTCAAGGACCGACAACATCACGACGGGCCGCATCTATTCGAACATCATCGAGCGCGAGCGGCGCGGCGATTATCTCGGCGCGACGGTTCAGGTCATTCCGCATGTGACGGATGCGATCAAGGCCTTCGTCACGGCGCCGGCGGGCGAGGCGGATTTTGTCATCTGCGAGATCGGCGGCACGGTCGGCGATATCGAGGGCCTGCCGTTCTTTGAGGCGATCCGCCAGCTCGGCAATGAATTGCCTCGGGGAGACGCCGTCTATGTCCACCTGACATTGATGCCTTACATTCCGTCAGCCGGCGAACTGAAAACCAAGCCGACGCAGCACTCCGTGCGGGAGCTGCGCGAAATCGGCATCCAGCCGCACGTGCTTCTCGTCCGCGCTGACCGTCCGATCCCGGAATCCGAGCGCAAGAAGATTGCGCTCTTTTGCAATGTCCGTCCAACGGCGGTGGTGCAAGCGCTCGACTGCCGCACGATTTATGAAGTGCCTCTCGCCTATCACACCGAACGCTTTGATGACGAAGTGCTTGCAGCCTTCGGGATCAGCGCGCCGCCGCCGCTCGAAATGTCGCGCTGGACTGATGTTGTGACCCGCATAACGAAGCCGGACGGCGAAACGACGATCGCTGTCGTTGGCAAATATACGGTGCTGAAGGACGCGTACAAATCGCTGATCGAGGCGATCAATCACGGCGGCATCGCCAACAATGTCCGGGTCGACATCAAGTGGATCGACAGCGCGATCTTCGAGAAAGAAGACGCGGCGGTTTCTGAGCTTGAAGACGTGCACGGCATTCTGGTGCCAGGCGGCTTCGGCGAGCGCGGCGCGGAAGGGAAGATCAAGGCGGCGACTTTCGCACGCGAGAAGCGCACGCCCTATTTCGGCATCTGCTTCGGCATGCAGATGGCGGTGATCGAAGCCGCGCGCTCGCTTCTCGGCGAGAAGGACGCAACCTCGTCGGAGTTCGGTCCCGGCGGCAAGCCGATCGTCGGCCTGATGACCGAATGGCGGCGCGGCAATGAGACCGAACGGCGCGCGATGGGCGGCGATCTCGGCGGCTCGATGCGCGTCGGCGCTTATCCAGCGATCCTGAAGCCTGGCAGCCGTGTCGCAGAGATTTACGGCGCGGGCCAGATTGAGGAGCGGCACCGGCATCGCTATGAAGTCGATATGGCGTGGGCGGATCGTCTCGCGAAGGTGGGGGTCGTTTTCTCAGGAACGTCGCCGGACGGCGCTCTCCCGGAAATCATGGAGATCCCGGATCATCCCTGGTTCATCGGCGTCCAGTTTCACCCGGAATTGAAATCGCGCCCGTTCGACCCGCACCCGCTGTTCGCCTCTTTCATTCGCGCCGCCGTGGAGCGGTCGCGGCTGATCTAGGGTAGGTTTGGCTCCCTTCGCCGAAAGCGAAGAAAACCCTTCTCAATCGAACAGGCTAGAAACCGACTCTTCGTTGGCGATCCGCCGGATCGCTTCGGCGAGGAGGCCGGCGATTGAGACTTTCTCGATCTTGGCGCAGGCCTCGACGTCCGCCGTCGAAAGGATCGAGTCAGAGGTGATCAGCCGCGTCAGCGCCTTCGCTGCGCCGATGCGCTGGGCCGCGCCGTTGGAAAGGACGCCATGCGTGACGAAAGCCGAGACCGTCTTGGCGCCTTTGTCCATGATCGCTTCCGCGGCGTTGCAGAGCGTGCCGCCGCTATCGACGATGTCATCGAACAGCACGCAGTCGCGCCCCTTCACGTCGCCGATGATGTTCATGACTTCCGATATGCCCGCCTGCTCGCGGCGTTTGTCGACGATCGCGAGCGGGCAGTTGTCGAGCCGCTTCGAGAGCGAGCGCGCGCGCACGACGCCCCCGACGTCGGGCGAGACGACTGTCACGTCGCTGATATCGCCCTTGTGAAGCGCGCGGATTTTCTCTTCGAAGACTTTGACCGCGTAGAGATTGTCGGTCGGAATATCGAAGAAGCCCTGGATTTGTCCGGCGTGCAGATCGACCGTCAGCACGCGATCGGCGCCCGCCGTGGCGATGAGGTTTGCAACAAGCTTGGCTGAGATCGGCGTGCGGGGACCTGCCTTGCGGTCCTGTCGCGCATAGCCAAAATACGGAATGACGGCGGTGATGCGGCTCGCGGATGCGCGAACGAGCGCGTCCATGGTGATGAGCAGCTCCATCAGATTGTCGTTGGCCGGGTTCGACGTCGACTGGATCACAAAAACATCCTCGCCGCGGACGTTTTCCTTGATCTCGACGAAGACCTCGCCATCCTTGAAGGTCCTGATATCCGCGCCCGCCAGCGGGCAGGAGAGGCGCTTGGCGATGGTCTCGCTGAGGCGGCGATTGGAGTTGCCCGAAATCAGCTTCATGCGCCGCGCCCCTTGTCGAAGTTGGCGCGTTTGTGACGGTTTCCTATCGGCCGATCAAGCCCTGAGCCGGGTGCGAATCAGGGCGCGTCTAGCGCGATCGCCGACAGATTCCGCCCATAGTCGGGTTCGTCCGCGCGGCGGCTGGCGCGGTAACTGAAAAAAGAGGCCTTTTCCCCAAGCGTGCAGACGTGCAGGTCGTCAAGATGATCGACGCCCGCGCGGACGAGGTCGGCGCGCCCGAAGCCGGCGAGGTCGAACTGGCGCTTTTCGCCTGAAACGCCGGGCGCGAAGAATTGCTCTGTATCAGGATGTTTTTTACCGAACGCCTCAACCACATCGAGGCCGACCTCGAAGTTCGGCTGGCGCAGGCAGGGCCCGAGCGCTGCGCGGATATTTTGAGGTTTGGCGCCGAGCGTCTTCATCGCGGCGACCGTCGCGCCGAGGATGCCGGCGAGCGCGCCGCGCCAGCCGGCATGCGCGGCGCCGATCACCTCGGCGTCAGGATCTACAAACAGAAACGGCATGCAATCCGCGGCGAGAACGCCGAGCGCGACGCCCTTGAGGCGTGTCGCCATGCCGTCGGCGCGCGGCCCGGCGCCTTGCCAGGGCGCATCGACGATCACGGCGTCGGCGGAATGAACCTGATAAAGCGTCACGAGATGCCGGGCGCCCAGCGCGCCGCGACACCGATCGCGGTTCTCCGCGACGTGTTTCGGGTCGTCGCTGGACCCAAGCCCCGTATTGAGTGACGCGAACAGTCCGGATGACACGCCGCCGGCGCGGCCGAAAAATCCATGCGGCGCGCTCAACGTTGCGGATTTGAGGTGCGGCGGCGCCATGGTCAAAATCCGGCCGGCGGCGGCAGGCCCGGCGCCGAGATGCAGAACGCTTTGAAGATCTCGCCCATCTGGTTCGGACTGACGAGGCGGTTGGCGCCCGCGTGCAGCGCCATGACCTCCGCGGGGGAGCGTCCTTGCGACAGCCGTTCGAGCCGGAACGGGAGGCCGAGTTTTTCCAGGAACACGCCTTGCGCTGTCGGTCCATGCGCGCTTGCTCCCGCGTTGAACGCTGCGCGCGTCAGGCGCTCGAAATTGACATGGGCGGTGATGTCGGCGGCGCCGGGCGCGGCGAGCACCGGCCAGGTCGCGTGTTTCCGGACCGCTTGCAGCGTTTCGCCAAACCCGTCGTGCAGATGACCGTAGTCGATGATGAGCGCGCGGCCGCCTCGCTCGACGAGCGCTCTGGCGATTTCATCAGCCGCCGTCTCGGCCGCTTCCGAAAGTTCATAGATGGCGTCTTCGGGCGCTTCGTCCTTGGGCGGAAGATCGAGCGAGGGCTCCGGCGGAATTTCGGCGCGCACGAAGGAAAGGCCAACGCCGTCCGGGGCCAAGCCGACGAGCCGCTCGCGCCACCCGGTCCGCCCGCGTTCGAACTGGCGGATCGGCAGACAGTCGAAGAACTCATTGGCGACGATCAGCGAGGGCGCGGGCGGCACATCGGCAAAGCGGTCCTTCCAGTCGACCTTGACGCCGGCGTCCTTGAGCCGCCGCCGCTGTTCAAGACGAAGCCGCCCGCTCGTCTCGACGAGCCAGACATGGGCGGCGTCGAGGAAGGCGGGCCGCAATCTCGCCGCGCGCAGGATGTCTTGCATGAGAACCCCGCGCCCGGGCCCCATCTCGATCAGGTTGAAGGCGGGCGGCGAGCCCATGTCGCCCCAGGACTGCACCAGCCACAGGCCGACAAGCTCGCCGAAGATCTGGCTCACCTCCGGCGCAGTGATGAAATCGCCATCGGCCCCGATCGGCGCGCGCGAGGTGTAATAGCCGTCCTGCGGGTGGAAGAGCGCGTCCGTCATATAGTCGGCGACGGTGATCGCCCCTCGCGCGCGGATGAGCGCGACAAGGCGCTCTTCAAGCGCGGTCCGTTCCGGCGACAGGCTCGCCGTCATGCGGCGGGGGCTGGCGCTGGCGATTGACGGAACGCGCGCCAGATAAACCATGCGCCAAGCGCCATCATCGGCGCTGAAAGCATCATCCCCATCGTCAGGCCGAGCGGGAAATCGGGAAGGATGGCGTCGGGCTCGCGGAAGTTCTCGACGATGATGCGGGAGACCGCGTAGCCCGCAAGAAAGATTCCCATCGCCGCGCCAGGGCGCTTCAGGATCCCTAACACGCGAACCGCCAGCGCCAGGATCACGAACAAGGCGACACCTTCAAGCGCCGCTTCATAAAGCTGGCTCGGGTGGCGCGCCAGCTGGTCTGGGTCGGCGGGAAAAATCATCGCCCAGGACGCGTCAGTGGGGCGCCCGTAGAGTTCGCCATTGATGAAATTGGCGATCCGCCCAAAGAACAGCCCGATCGGGGCCGCGCAGGCAAAGAGATCGCCGATCGCGGTGGCGTCGAGCTTGTGCTTTCGCGCAAACCAGATGCCGGCGACAGCGACGCCGAGAATGCCGCCGTGGAACGACATGCCGCCGCGCCAGAGCATCAAGGCGGGCGGTATGGGGATCCAGCCGACGAGCGTTTTGACAAGGCCCTCGCCCATCGTGGCGCCGAGGGGCTCCCACGCGCCGACGAGGAGCGAGGGCTCGTAGAAGAACAGATAACCGAGCCGGCCGCCCGCCATCACGCCGATCGCAACCCAGAAAATCAGGTCGTCCAGCTGGAGCTTCGTCACCGGAGGGCTGGCGTTCCGCCACAGCGCGGGCTTCTTGATGAGGGTGAGCGCGTACCACCAGCCAAGGCCGATGCCGAAAATATAGGCGAGCGAATACCAGCGGATCGGCAGGGGTCCGATCGACACGGCGACGGGGTCGATATTCGGATAAGGAAGGGTCATCGGCCTCAACGGGGTCTGCGAAAACGGGGGTTCATTACCGTGCTTTTTCGCCGCTGTCGCCTTTGGCGCCAGTCGTCCCTATATAACGAAATAGGAGGCCGCCATGCAGACCCAGAGCCCGTTTTTCGATGAGATCGCCAAACTGATGTCCGAGGCCGCGGGCGCGGTCGATGGCGTCCGGCGCGAGGCCGAAACCGTCGCGCGCGGGCAGCTTCAGCGCCTCTTGGCGGATATGGACCTCGTCACCCGCGAGGACTTCGAAACCGTGCGCGACATGGCGGTTGCGGCGCGGACGGAGAATGAGCGGCTTGCCGCACGCCTCGCCGAGCTTGAGGCCCGGCTCGCCCCGCAAGGCTGATTCGCGCGCCCGATCGCGCTGGGTAAAACGATCGTTCCAGGGCCGCTGATCTGTGGGGAAGGAATCATTGCGGCTCCCTCCGACTCGCAGCGCAATCAGCGGCGTTGGTCAACAGGGACGCTCATGTCGATTGAACTTCTCAACACGCCGTCGCCGGAAGTCGATCCTCTTGAGGCGCTGGAAGCTGTCGCCGACGAACTCGCCCTTTCGGTAGAGCGCGTCGACGCGGATGAGCTGCATGTGGCGATGCCGGGACTTTGGCGCGACGCCGGCTTCTGGTTCACGTGGCGGCCCGAACTCTCGACGTTGCAAATGGGCGCGCCCCTTGACCTCAAGGCGCCGAAGGGCCGCCTCAACGAGGTCGCGCGCCTTGTCGCGATGGTCAACGAACGGCTGTGGATCGGCCATTTTGATCTGTGGTCGGACGATAGCTCGATCGTCTTCCGGAACGCAGCCGTGCTCCCGTCCGATGGACGCCTTGACCAGGGCCAGGCGGAAATCCTCATCAAAGGCGCGCGCGAGGCGATCGACCGGTTCTTGCCGGCGTTCAACTACCTCATCTGGGGCGGCAAGACCCCGCAGGAAGCGCTCGAAGCCTCGATGTTCGAGACGGCGGGAAACGCCTAAGGCTTCCCCTCTCTCCCCTTAGGAGGGAAAAATCTTATCTTCCCCCCTCTCCCGTTGGGAGAGGGGCAGGGGGTGAGGGCGCCGCTGGCGGTTAGCCGCGCCGCCGTCAGATCCCGATCCTTCGCCGCACGGCAGTTAACAGATAATCGACGCTTATTGCGGCCCGCGCGTCTACACGCATGACATCCCAACCCAGTTGACGCAAATCCTGCTCGCGCAACTCATCATTGCTTTTCACACTCTCCATTCGATGGACACCGCCATCGACTTCAATGATCAACCTTGCGCGCTCAATTGCGAAGTCGACGACATACGGCCCGATCGGGGCTTGACGTTTCACGGGATAGCCCTCAGCGCGCAGTTTCCTCAGCGTTTGCCAGGCGGCGTTTTCCGGGAAGTTCGAAGTCTGGCGGAGCCGGCGGGCAGTCGGGGTCAGGCGGTTAGCAGTCATCCAGTCGCTCTCCTGTTTCCGCAGATCATCGGTACAAGGCCTACCTGCGCACGCACGACAATTCTCGGGACCCTCACCCCTTACCCCTCTCCCAATGGGAGAGGGGAATTTCTGTCGCCCCCCTTCTTCCCTGCGCAAGCAAGAAGTCTTTTCACCGATAGCCTTCCGGATTGGCGCTCTGCCAGCGCCAATGGTCGGCGCACATTTCTTTAATCGTCTTTGTTGCGCGCCATCCGAGGAGCGCCTTCGCCTTGGCTGCATCGGCGTAGACAGTCGCGACATCGCCCGGGCGCCGCGCCGCGACTTCATAAGGAATATCGCGGTTCGAGGCGCGCTTGAACGCCGCGACAGCCTGCAGCACCGAAACGCCAAGCCCCGTGCCGAGATTGATATCGACCGCGCCGGCAGATTTTTTCGACGCCAGAAATTCAAGCGCGGCAAGGTGTCCGCGCGCAAGATCAACAACGTGGATGTAATCGCGCACGCCCGTTCCATCCGGGGTCGGATAATCGCCGCCGAAGATCTTGAGTTTCGGCAGTCGTCCGACGGCGACCTGCGCGATGTAGGGAAACAGGTTGTTCGGCACGCCGTTCGGGTCCTCGCCAATCTCGCCGGAGGGGTGCGCGCCGACAGGATTGAAGTACCGCAGATTTGCGATCTGCCAGCGCGGATCGGCGCTGGCGAGGTCTCGCAGCATTTCCTCGATGAAGAATTTGCTTTTTCCGTAAGGGTTCGTCGGACCTGTGGCGCCCGCTTCGCTGACGGGGCTCTGGTTGAGATCGCCGTAAACGGTCGCAGACGATGAAAAGACGATCGCCCGCGCGCCAGCAGCTTCCATCGCGCGAATGAGCGTCACGGCGGAGCCGATATTGACGCCGTAGTAGCGAACGGGATCGCTGACAGACTCACCGACGGCCTTCAGGCCCGCGAGGTGAATGGCGCCGGCAGGTTTGAAGGCGGCGACGGCGCCGAAAACGCTTGGCGACTGCGCGGCGTCGGCGAGATCCGCCTTCAGAAATTCCGGCCGCCGCCCCGTAATCGCCGCCACGCGGTCAAGCGCGATCGGGCTTGAATTCGAGAAGTCGTCAATGACGAGGGCGTCCCATCCCGCTGTCAGTAGCTCGACAAGGATATGGCTGCCGATGTAGCCGGCGCCGCCCGTGACGATGACCCGCTTGTCCATGTCGCTAGAGGAGATCCGTGCGGCCGCGCGTTTTCAAATCGTCGATGATCTTTTTCACTTCCTGTGCGCGGTCCTTTGGCGCGACAAGCACGGCGTCGCCAGTCGCAACGATAATGAGATCGCTGACGCCGATAGCAGCGACGAAAGGCCCGTCCGTGCGGATGATATTCGCGCCGCAATCGAGGGCGGCCACTTTCGTGTCGCCAGCGAGCGCTTCCAGCGCCGTCCACGAACCGATGTCGCTCCAGCCGGCGTCTACCGGCGCGACGACAGCGGCGCGATGCGTTTTCTCCATCACGGCATAGTCGATCGACTCCGCTGGACAATCCGCGAAGATCGACGCGTCCAGGAAAACGGCATTTTCGCGGGCCGACCCCGATGCAAGCGCGGCGGCGGCGGAATTCCATACGGCGGGCGCGTGCGCTTGCAGTTCAGCGTCCATCGACGCAGGCGAGAACAGAAAGACGCCGGAGTTCCAGAAATGGCGCCCGCCCGCAACATAGTGTTCGGCGGTTGCGCGGTCGGGCTTTTCACGAAAGGCGGCGACTTCAAAGACGCCGTCCGCCATGCCGGCGCCGGTTTCAATATACCCAAAGCCGGTGTGCGCTTCCAAGGGCTGTATGCCGAGCGTCACGATCGCGCCTTTCGATGCTGCTGCCGCGCCGCGCATGATCGCGGCGCGAAAAGCGGCTGCATCAGCGACGTGATGATCGGCCGGCGACAGGAGAACGAGCGCGTTCTCCTTCTCGCGCGCGGTCCATGCCGATGCGACAGCGGCGACGGCGGCAGTGTTGCGCGCCATCGGTTCGATCAGGATCTGCGACGGCGCAACGCCGATCGCCGCAAGCTGGTCTTCAATCAAGGCGAGGTGCCCGACGCCTGCGATGATCAGCGGGGGCAAAAACCCTTCGCCGGACAGCCGCAAGGCGGTCTCCTGGAAAAGCGAACGCTCGCCCGTCAGCGGGAGGAATTGCTTCGGACGCGCCTGACGCGACATCGGCCAGAGGCGCGTTCCGGCGCCGCCGGACATGATGACGGGTTGGATGGAGATTGGCATGCTCATGCGGCGCTATCCTGCCGCGCGTCGGCGATGGCGCAAACAGTTTCAAAGATGTGATAAAGAATGCTCGCCGGAACCGCGCCGGCGATCGGCTGACCGGCAGCGTCGAATTCATCGCACCAGAGACCGCTGGTCTCGACCGCGAGATAGGTCTTGAAGAGCGCCTCGGCGATAAGGCGGGCATCTGTGTCCTCGCGCAGGATGACCGCAGCGCGCAGCAGCTCCACTTGAGGCCAGAGCCGGCGCGCGGCGGGCGCGGCGCGCGCGTGGATAGCCGCCATATTCGGCAAGAAAGCCTCGCCTGGAATGCGCCGCGCCTCCGCCCCAGCGTAAAGCGCTTTTTTCGCAGCTGTGCGCGTCTCGCCCGTCAGGCGCTCATAGCGGTCGAGGAGCGCGACCCATTCGGCCATGTGCCCAGGCTCCACCGTGTCGCTGACCCTGTCGATCAGCGTCCAGTCATCGTTGAAAAATTCCCGCAGCGCGCCAGCCTTCGCGTCGAAGAACTTGGCGCGGAAGAGGGCCTCCATCGCGTGCGCGCGGTCGAGGTAGTTGGAGTCGCCAGTCGCGTGATGCAGCGCCATCAACGCCTCAAAGAGATGCATATGCGGGTTCTGGCGACGGGGATGGCCGCCACGGTCATTTTCACGAAAGCCGCCATAGGGCGAGGCGAATTCACGGTCGAGAAAGGCGAGCGTATTCTTCGCGATTGTCGCCGCGCGCTCGTCGCCAGCCGCGCCGATCCGCGCCGCGCAGGCGAGGAGGAGAAACGCCTGGTCGTAGAGATCCCGCAAATGCTGATCGACGCCGCCATCGTCATGCAGCGCATGCACGCAGCCGCGCGCGGCGTCATTGGGAACGGCGGTCGCGATCAGGCGGTCAAAGCCGCGCGCGGCGATCGGCTCGCCTTCCGGCAGCCAGCCGCGCTGGGCTGCCTCGGTGAAGGTATAGATCTGCCGGCACTGAACCCGCACGCGCCGGCGCCCCGGAAGCGCTTCGCCGTTGTAATCGAGCTGTTCGTAAAATCCGCCAGCAGGATCGACGCCCGCGCGCGCCCATAGCGGCAGCGCGCGCGCTATGAACCAGTCTTTTAGCTGCTGCAACGCCTCTTGAGTTGGCATCTTGATCCGCTGTTCGCCGGCTCCGCGCTTCTAGAGCGCCAGCGCTGAGCGGTCAAAGTCACTCGACCGTGACGGATTTTGCGAGATTGCGCGGCTGATCGACATCGGTGCCTTTCGTCGTCGCGGTGTAATAGGCGAGCAATTGAATCGGCGCAGCGTAGACGATCGGCGAAAGGAGCGGATGGGTTTCGGGCGCCTCGATCGACGCCCAGAGACCGGGCCCCGCGTGGGCGATGCCCTTTGCGTCGGAGATGAGCAGCGCCATGCCGTCGCGCGCCATCACTTCGTGCATATTTGAAATGGTCTTTTCATAGTGCCGGTCAGACGGCGCGATGACGACGACCGGCATGTCGCGGTCGACGAGCGCGATCGGTCCATGCTTCAACTCGCCGGCGGCATAGCCTTCTGCGTGGATGTAAGAGATTTCCTTCAGCTTCAGCGCGCCTTCCATCGCAAGCGGAAAACTGACGCCGCGCCCGACATAGAGCGTGTCCCGCGCCTTGGCGATTTCACGCGCGGTCTCTTCGATTTTCGGCGCCTGCTTCAACGCTTCGCCGACGAGGCGCGGCGTCTGCAGGAGCGCGGTGACGAGATCGCGCGATTCCTGTTCCGACAGGACGCCGCGCTGGCGCCCCGCGGCGATCGCGATCGCGGCGAGCGCCGCAAGCTGGCAGGTGAAGGCTTTAGTGGAGGCGACGCCGATCTCCGGCCCCGCCGCCATCGGGAAGATGATGTCGGCCTCGCGCGCGATCGAGCTTTCGGGCACGTTGACGACGACAGCGATCTTTTGGTCATGCGCCTTGGCGTCGCGGAGCGCCGCGAGCGTGTCGGCGGTTTCGCCCGACTGCGAAACGAAGAGCGCGCCGCCGTTTTTCGGGTAGGGAACGTCTCGGTAGCGAAGCTCCGACGCGATGTCGATTTCGACCGGCAATTTCGCCCATGCCTCGAACCAGTATTTCGAGATGAGCCCGGCGTAATAAGCCGTGCCGCAAGCGGAGATCGTCAGGCGTTCAAGACTGGCGAAGTCGAACGACCCTGCCGGCAGGCGGATCTCGCCCGTCGCGGCGTCGATATAGCGCGACAGCGTGTGCGCGATGACTTCCGGCTGCTCGTGAATTTCCTTCGCCATGAAATGGCGGTGGCCATCCTTGTCGACCATGTTCTCCGATGCGGAGGAGATCGTCTCGGCGCGGTTCGCGAGCCGCCCTGTTTCGTCGTAAACGTCAAAGCCAGCGCGGGTGATGATCGCGTAGTCGCCCTCGTTGAGATAGGTGACGCGATTGGTGAACGGCGCCAGCGCATAGGCGTCGGAGCCGACGAACATTTCGCCGTCGCCGCGCCCGATCGCGAGCGGACTGCCTCGCCGCGCGGCGATCAGGAGATCGTCCTCGCCCGAAAAGATGATGGCGAAGGCGAACGCGCCGCGCATCCGGTCGAGCGATTTCTTGACCGCGTCCTGGGGCTTCAGTTTCTCGTTGCGCAGGTAATAGGTGATGAGCTGCGCGGCGACTTCCGAGTCCGTCTGCGAGGTGAAGGTGAAGCCCTTCGCCTTCAGGTCGTCGCGAATCTCGGCGAAATTCTCGATAATGCCGTTATGAACGAGCGCGACTTTCTCCGTCGCATGTGGATGCGCATTGGCGTCCGTCGGCGCGCCATGCGTCGCCCAGCGCGTATGGCCGATGCCGGTCGCGCCGGGGAGAGGATAGGCGCCGAGTTTCTCCGTCAGCGCCGCGAGGCGCCCCGACGAGCGCCGGCGGTCGAGGAACCCCTCGCGGATCGTCGCGACGCCCGCTGAGTCATAGCCGCGATATTCGAGCCGCTTCAGCCCCTCGACGATCAGGGGCGCAACGTCCGATTTTCCGAGAATTCCAATAATGCCGCACATGGCGCAAACCTCTCCCCGCCCGCGAGCGCTGTCATATCAAGTAATGTTGCGCTGCGAAACTGGCTGGTTAATCAAGCAATTTAGGGGCCGCACAAGGGCGCCTACGCGGCGCTCCGGATGAGGTCCGCCGCTTTCTCGCCGATCATGATCGAGGGGGCGTTGGTGTTGCCGGAAATGAGGTTCGGCATGATGGAGGCGTCGGCGACGCGAAGGCCGTCGACGCCCTTCACCCGAAGCTGCGGGTCGACGACGGCGCGCGTGTCCGTCCCCATTCGGCACGTTCCGACGGGATGGTAAATCGTATCGGCGCGCGCGCGGATGCCGGCGATCAGTTCCTCGTCGGTGCAATCCGGTCCTTCGTAGAGATAGCGCCCTGCCGTGTCGCGAAAGCCTGGCGCCTCGAAAATGCGGAACATGACACGGGCGCCGCGCATCAGACGCCGGAGGTCGTCCTCATCGCTGAGAAAATTCGGGTCGATCTCCGGCGCCGCCATCGGGTCAGGCGAGGCGAGGCGCACCTCGCCCCGGCTCTTGGGCCTGAGGACACAGGCGTGACAGGAATAGCCGCCGCCAAAATGCTTTTTGCGGCCATGATCGTCGACAAGCGTTGGCAGAAAATGCAGCTGCACGTCCGGCTCGGCAAGGCCAGGTTCGGTCCGGATGAAGCCGCCAGCCTCGGCAAGGTTCGAGGTCAGCGCGCCGCGGCCCTCGCGCTTGAACTGTCCGTAGGCGGAGGGAAGGCTGAGAATGAAGGGCAGCGTGAGGCCGCCCGAGTGCGGCGACGATGTGCGCCGCAAGACGGTATAATCCAAATGGTCTTGCAGGTTCTGGCCGACGCCCGGCGCGTCGTGCACGACCTCGACGCCTTTTGATCTCAATTGAGCGGCGGGGCCGATCCCGGACAGCATCAGGATTTGCGGCGATTGGAAGGCGCCGCCGCAGACGATGACTTCGCGCCGCGCAAGGACAGTGACCGACTGAGCGCCGCGCCGGTAGCGCACGCCGGTCGCGCGCCCGTTTTCGATGATGATTTTTTCAGAGCGCGCATCCGTCACGATAGTGAGATTTGCCCTCGCGCGCGCGGGGTGGAGATATGCCGCCGCCGCCGAACAGCGCCGGCCATTGCGCTGCGTCACCTGATAATAGCCCATGCCTTCCTGGCGCGGACCGTTGAAATCCTCATTGACGCCAAGCTGCAAGTCGCCGGCCGCGTCGAGGAACATATCGGACAGCGGATTCTTGTAGCGCAGATCGCTGACGCCGAGCGGACCGCCCGCGCCATGCAGCGCATCGGCCCCGCGTTCGTTGTCTTCGCTTCGTTTGAAATAGGGGAGCACATCGCTCCAGCCCCAGCCCGGAACGTCCCAGCCGTCATAATCGGCCTTCGTGCCGCGAATGTAGATCATCGCGTTGATCGCGCTCGATCCGCCGAGCGTTCGCCCGCGCGGCTGGTAGCAGACGCGGTTGTTCAAATGCCGCTGCGGTGCGGTGTCGAACTCCCAGTTGTAGACCGTGCCCTTCGGATAGAACGCAAACCCCATCGGCACGCCGATCAGCGGGCTCTTGTCTTCCGGTCCAGCCTCCAGAAGGCAGACCGTCGTTTTTGCGTTCTCGCTGAGACGCCCGGCGATCGCCGAGCCAGCCGAGCCCGCGCCGATGATGACATAGTCGAATTCGTCCGGTGTCGTTGTGCTGGTCATGATGAGCGCTCGTCGGATAACGGTTGGTTTTGCCGCTCCACCGCTGCGCGGGAGGAGCGGGGCGCGGCGATGAGCGGCGCGGAGGTCACACGATCTTCCGCACCATCTTGAGCAGCTTGTCGGTTTTCTCCGAAAACGGCGGGTAGAGCATTTTGTTCGATGCGAATTTGCTCTGATAGAAGACCGGCTTCATGTGCGAGAAGGTCTCGAAGCCCTTTGCGCCATGATAGCCGCCGATGCCGCTCTTGCCGACGCCGCCGAAGGGAAGGTTTTCCTGCGCGACGTGCCAGAGCGTGTCGTTAACGGTGACGCCGCCCGATATCGTGCGGCGCAGCGCATCGTCGCGCGCGGTCTCATCCGTGCCGAACCAGTAGAGCGCGAGCGGCCGGTCGCCAGCGTTGACGCGCGCAATGGCGTCCTCGCGCCCCGTAACGCCGATCACCGGCAGCACGGGACCGAAGATTTCCTCTTTCATCAGGGCGAGGTGCTCCGGCGGATCGACAACGATCGTCACCGGCATTTTGCGCTGCGGATCGAGCGCGTTCGAGGATCCGATCTCGATGACCTTGACGCCCGCGTCCTTCGCTTCCGCAACCATCGCCTTCAACCGGGCAAAATGGCGAGGCGAAATGATCGCCGTGTAGTCGGCGGTTGAATCGATCTCCGGATAAAGCCGGCGCACGCCGCTCGCGAGCGCCTCGATCGTCGCGTCCAGCTTGGCGCGCGGCGTCAGCACATAATCAGGCGCGACGCAGGTCTGTCCGGCGTTGAAAGATTTTCCATGCGCAATCGAAAGCGCCGCCGCGGCGACATCGGCGCTCTCGTCGATGATCGCAGGCGACTTGCCGCCGAGTTCAAGCGTCACCGGCGTCAGGTTCTTGGCGGCAGCCATGTAAACGTGCCGGCCCACGCTCGTGGAGCCGGTGTAAAGCAGGTGATCGAACGGCACCGACGAAAACGCCTGCCCGACCTCGACGCCCCCGGTGATAACAGCGAAAACACTCTCGTCGAATTCGGCGCGCACGATCTCGCGGAGAAGATCGCTGGTGCGCGGCGTCAGCTCGCTCGGCTTCAGCATGACGCGGTTTCCGGCCGCGAGCGCAGCGGCAGCAGGAGAGAGCGCAAGCTGAACGGGATAATTCCACGGCGAGATGATGCCGATTACGCCAAGCGGCTGCGGCTCCAGCCGGCTCTTGCCGGGTTTCATGTGCAAGGGCGTTGCAACCGCGCGCGGCGCCATCCATTTCGCCAGATGGGCTTTGGCCATCTTCGCGGCGGAGACGCTGACGATAATTTCCGCGACAAGCGTCTCGTGCCGCGACCGGCAGGAGAAGTCGTCATTCACCGCTTTGATGATGCGGTCTTCGTTCGCTTCGACAAGGCGGATCAGGGCGTCGAGCCGCGCGCGCCGCGTGTCGATCGAGGGATAGGGCTCGGCCGCAAAGGCCTTCTTCTGCTGCGAATAGAGGCGCTCAATCTCGGCGCTTTGCGCAGGCGCATCCAACGGGCGGGCGGTGTCGGGCATCAGCGGCCTCCTGCCGGGCGAATTAGGAAACGCTCGAGTTTCCCGCGAACTGGGCGCGCCGTCCAGTGCGGGCAGCAGGGCAGAGCCCCTTTACCGGGAGAAATTCGCTCCCTGCACGAATTAACCAAACGCGATTCCCGTTATTGATTGTTTGACTCTGAAAGCGTTCAGCCCCAATCTCGCGGGTGTTGAAGCGCCGCTGCGGCCCCCGCCGCCGGCGCTATTTTCGTTTCTGAGTTTGAAAAGTCTGGTTGATCGCTCGGGTTCGGCGGCTCTTACCGCTGGCCGGGCGAGGAAAAGCACCCCCCGGGGCCGAAAGGCCGCCTGACGGGAGCGGGGACGCGCGCCTCATCCTTCGTGACGCGGCCTGAAGGAGGCCGCTTCTCAGGAAGAAGGCAAGCAGGTCCCGTCATCCTGAGGAGCGCGCCCTTGGCGCGCGTCACGAAGGATGCCGGGGCGCGCCTCTCAGGCGAGTGGATTCTCCTGACAAAAACCTCCGCACCCTACGGAGGTTTCCGCTGAAACCCTCATGAAAGGCCGGGTCATGCTATGGGTTTCACGGGAAAAAGGTGGATAATTCACTCGCGCGCCGCGCGATTTCGGCGCGCCGTTCAATTCTGCGCGGCGCGCCGCGCGACGTCGAGGACGAGCACCAGGCCGAGCGACCAGAAGCCGACAAAGGTCAGGTATTCGTTCAGCTCCAGCACGCGCCATAACGCGCCAGTCATCAGATAGCCGGCGACGCCGACCGCGACGGCAACGGCGAACCAGGGAAGCGCCACGCCGAGGCGTTTGCCCGCCAGCGGCGTGCGCATGATGACGGCGGCGGTCACCGTCGCATTGACCGCCGCGATCGCAAGCGCGCCCGCCGGCGGCAGTTTGTCGGCGTGAATGGCGAGCGGGATGTTGGTCAGCACGGCGGCGAAGCCTTGTGCAATGAAGGAAAATAGCAGGGCTTCGAAATCGGCGTACCACGACCGCGCAACGAGTTTCTTGAGCGTGTCAGGACTGCCGCTGCTCGCCGTCAGGTTCTGCGCGTAAGCGCGGCCGGTTTTGTCGCAGACGGCGCGGACGAGCATTTCCGGCAAGGGATCGCCCGGCGCCCAGGCTGACATGTCGATGGTGTTGAGGCTGCGAAAGTCGAGCGGCGGCTGGGCGCCGTCGATCGAGACGGGAATGAGGATCTTCCGCTCGCGCGAGGCCGACGCCTCGCCGATCACCCATTCGCTCTCGACTGAGCGCCGCGACCAGACGACAATCGTGGCGCTGACCTTCGCGATGATGCCGGCGGTCTTTTTCCGGTAATCCTCGCCGCCGGCGAGGTCCTTGTCCCACCAGACCTCAAAACCGAGACGCGCAAGCTCGGCCGCGATCGCTTCGGCGACCGGCCGGTCTTTGCGGCTGTAGGAAATGAAAGTCTCCGGCACGCCCCGCCCTCTCGGCGCGGAGCTTAGCCCGGCCTTCGGCGATTGCCAAAAGGCCGCCTGTCGGCCGCCTTCCATCGGGCGCTCAACCGCCTTATGACGCGCCGCCATGGAACAGATCTGGACCTTCCTGACCTCGCGGCCGACCGATCAGGGCTGGCTGTGGTGGCTGGCGCCGACGCTTCTGCAGGCGCTCGCGCTCATCCTTGCGCTCCTCATCGCGCAGGCGTTCCTGATGTATTTCGATCGCAAGGTCTGGGCGGCGGTCCAGATGCGCAAAGGCCCGAATGTCGTCGGCCCGTTCGGGCTGCTTCAGTCCTTCGCGGACCTTTTCAAATTCGTCTTCAAGGAAATCGTCATCCCGGCGGGGGCGAACAAGACGCTGTTTCTTCTGGCGCCGATCATCACTTTCGTGCTGGCGCTCGTCGCCTGGGCGGTAATCCCCGTCGGGCCGAACATGGTCGGCGCTGACATCAATGTCGGCATTCTTTATCTGTTCGCGATTTCATCGCTGGGCGTTTACGGCATCATCATCGGCGGCTGGGCTTCGAATTCGAAATATCCGTTCCTCGGATCCTTGCGGTCGGCCGCGCAGATGGTTTCCTACGAAGTCTCGATCGGCTTCGTCATCATCACGGTGTTGCTGGTCGCCGGGTCGCTCAACCTGACGGATATTGTGAACGGTCAGGCGCGGGGAGGCGGCGGGTTCTGGAACTGGAACTTCATTCCGTTGTTCCCGATGTTCGTCGTCTTTTTTATCTCGGCGCTCGCCGAAACGAACCGGCCGCCTTTCGATCTCCCGGAAGCCGAGAGCGAACTCGTCGCGGGCTATCAGGTCGAATATTCCTCGACGCTCTTTCTGATGTTCATGATCGGCGAACTCGCCAACATCGTCCTGATGTGCGCGATGCTGACGCTGCTCTTCTTCGGCGGCTGGCATTCGCCGATCCCGTGGGCCCCGCTCGACAGCATCCCGGTCTTCTGGTTCATGCTGAAGACGTTCTTCTTCTTCTTCATGTTCGCGATGGTGAAGGCGATCGTGCCGCGCTATCGCTATGACCAGCTGATGCGGATCGGCTGGAAAATTTTCCTCCCGCTGTCGCTGGTCTGGGTCGTGCTGGTCGCCGGGGTGCAGCTCGCGATCCCTGATCTTGCCGCCTATTTCCAGAGCTGGAGAACTTAGATGTCGCGCATCGTGCAGGCGCTGAACGGCTTCATGTTGAAGGACTTCGTCGGGGCGTTTTTCCTCGCGATGAAGTATTATTTCCGTCCGAAGGTGACGCTGAACTATCCCTTCGAGAAGGGGCCGCTTTCACCGCGCTTCCGCGGCGAACACGCGCTGCGCCGCTATCCGAATGGCGAAGAGCGCTGCATCGCCTGCAAGCTTTGCGAAGCGGTCTGCCCGGCGCAGGCGATCACCATCGAAGCCGAACCGCGCGAGGACGGCTCGCGCCGCACGACGCGCTATGACATCGACATGACGAAGTGCATCTACTGCGGCTTCTGCCAGGAGGCGTGCCCGGTCGACGCCATCGTCGAAGGTCCGAACTTCGAATATGCGACCGAAACGCGCGAGGAACTGTTCTACGACAAGGCAAAGCTTCTCCAGAACGGCGACCGCTGGGAACGCGAGATTGCAAAGAACCTCGAGATCGACGCGCCGTATCGGTGAAACGGATTTACGTCTTCTGTTTGCATCTTCTGATTGCAACTGTTTGATTGGCTATCGCTCGAACTTCCAGTAGCGTTCTTCGGCTAACCAGCTGGAGAGAGATTTATGAAATCGAGACTGATCGCGAAATCGCTTTGTATCGGCGTTGCTTCGCTTGCCTTCGCAGCGAGCGCTCACGCCGCCACCGGCGATAACGCTGTGACCCGCTTCATGCAGCAGGCGCTTACAACGGTAGGCGCGGGAAATATTGGAACGCCTGCGGCGGGTCGTCTCTACGCAATGACGACCATCGCGATGTATGATGCAGTCAACGGCATTGACGCATCGACCGGCGCTGTGAGCCGGCGGCGGGCGTCAGCGTTGGTTTCCGCGGCCGGCGCCCCGCCGAACGGGCTCCGCGACGTGGCGGCGGCGGCCGCAGCGCATGCAGTTCTTATTTCCG
This sequence comes from Parvularculaceae bacterium, assembly GCA_034522715.1. Lineage (GTDB taxonomy): Bacteria > Pseudomonadota > Alphaproteobacteria > Caulobacterales > Parvularculaceae > Amphiplicatus. The sequence continues at coordinate 106,946 of JAXHLA010000003.1, forward strand.
CCAATCCTTCCGCGACGCGCCGAGCCGAATTGGACGCGGCGCTGCTTGTCGAGGCCAACCGCTTCGGCGGGGTCAAGAATGCTCGGGTCGCTCAGTCATTGGAGTGGGGACGGTTTGTCGGCGAGGAAGTTGCTCGCATACGATCCGTAGACGGAACGCAAGTCGCTGAAACTATACCGTCTAGCGGCGGCATCGGGAAGTTCCCGAACGCATTCAATGGCGCGCAATTCCGGAATATGACGCCGTTCGGCGTTACGAGCGTTACGCCGTTCCTGTCGCCCACCGGTCCGGCGGCGGTGGAGAGCCGCCAGTATGCGCTTGATGCTTTCGAGATCACACTGTTCGGTGCGCCTGAAACTGCGGGCGGGTTTGATTTCGATGCGCGGCGCGATGACATCGCTGCGTTCTGGTTCTTCCCGCCGAATTCGATAACGGAGACCGGATCATGGTTCGCCGCCGCGATCGAGATAGCAAAGGAACGTAATACAACCGCCTCGACGTCGGACACAGCGCGTCTACTCGCTCGGATCGGGATGTCGGTCGCAGATAGCGTCATCCTGTCCTGGACAGAGAAAGCGACCTACCTCACATGGCGGCCGCGCTCGGCGATCCGTGAAGGCGCCAATGACGGCAATCCGTTTACTGTAGGCGATCCTGCTTGGGTGACGCGCCGCGGCCAGGTAGGCGGCACGCCGGAATGGACCTCAGGTCAGTCGACTTTCGCAGGCGCCGGCGCCGGCGCAATCGCTGAGTTTTATTGCACGGACGCCATCAGCTTTTCGTTCACCGTCGATCCGGCCACAAAGCCTGCGCGAACCTACGCATCGCTTACGGAGGCTGCGGCTGAGGCTGCCGCTTCGCGCGTGTTTCAAGGTATCCACTTCGGTTCTACGAATCGTGCGTCGCTGGCCGGCGGGGCGGCGATCGCCGATGAGATCGCTCGAACGAGGCTCAATCGCGTTGGCGTACCGAACGCTGACAGTGATTGCCCGAGAAACTAGGTCGACTTTCCGCCGGCGCCGTATACCGGCGCCGGCGGCATAGAGTGCTCGTCCGCACTCCGCCAATCCACCTCTGAACTGAAGTCGCCTGGAATATTGACCGCTGGGAACGCGAGATCGCGAAGAACCTCGAGATCGACGCGCCGTGTCGGTGAGGTGTCAAATATCGGCAGCCGCCAAAGCCATTTCCTCCGCAACGGCGCGAAGTTTTTTGTCGCGCGTCCAAAGAGCTGCTGATGAGAGCCGCGCCGACGCCAGAAGGTGCGCATCGACAAAGCCGATGCCGCGTCCGAACAAGCAGTGGCGTTCAATGTAAGCGAGGGCCTCGCTATCAGTCGCAGGCTGCGCCCTTGGCAAAGCGGCCAGCAAATCGAGAATCGCGCGGCGCTTCTTCAAATGTCCGAGCGCGATCTCTCCAATGACAAAGGGGTGGATCAAAACCCGCCCGCGATCGAGCGCCGCTTCGACAGCCGGGTCGCCGTCGCGCAGGAAATCGACGAAGACCGACGTGTCGACGATGATCACGCGCGCAAAGCGGGCGCCCGCCGGCGCCGCGGCGGCGTATCAAGCGCCGGTTCGCTGCCGCCAAGCCGGGCCAATCGGCGGGCGCTTTCGCGCTCGATCAACGCCTTCAGCGCTTCACGGACAAGGCCCGCCTTTTCCGCAAGACCGGTAAGCTTTTGCGCCTCGCGAACGAGGTCATCATCTAGGGCGATGGTGGTGCGCATTTAAAGTATTCCTTTTATGCATATGAAATAGCATCAAATGATGCGTTTTTCAATGCTGTCGTCCGGTATTCCCGTCCGCATTGCCCCCCCGAAATCTGCCAAGCTTTTTCGCGGGGAATTGACGCGGGGGGATTATGCCGACCATCAACGAAGTTATGAATTTGTGGCCGCTGTTGGCGGCGGTGCTTACGGTGGGCCTTGTTGTCGGGTGGTTCGGAAGGCAGCTGTTGCTTCGTGGACGCAGCAAGGAATTGTTGGACTTACTCTACAGTGCTCGCGGCAAATTTATTGTCGATGAACGAATGGTTGTCCGACATATGGAATTCATCTCAAATCAGGTGAATCAGATGCGCGCAAGTGCCGACGCGCAGATAAGGGCAGCTAACCTCACCGTAGAACGAATGGAGGAGTTTGAGACGCAGCTTATGAATCTATATGTCGAAAATATTATTCCCGACGACCTCGAAAAGGGAACAAACCTTGTTCGCAAGCTCGACGTGAGGCAGCCACGTAATTCCGTACCGTTCGCTTCGAGGTAAGCCTAAACCCGCTCCGCCACGATCTCCATCAGCAGCGGTGTCGTCATTACGGTACGTGGGTCTTTTTCGGCTTCGTCCCACTCCCGCGCGACCTCATCCGCCCACGGAACGCTGACGACGCCGCGTTCGGCGAGGCGCCTGGCGTGCGGCGGGACGAATGTTTTCGGCCATTGCCAGGTGAAGTCGGTCGGTGAGGTCGTGAAGACAATCGGGTTCGCCTCGATCAGCCGCAAGCCGGCATCAGGCAGGGCGGGCAGGATCTTGCGCGCGACGTCGATGTCGCCAGCGTTGCGGTGCCAGTCGCGGACGGCGGTTTCAACAAAGTCCGCAAGCTTCGGCCGTTGCGGCGACCACGCCATCGTGCCCCAGTCCCAATAATCGTGACAGATGAACCGGCCGCCGGGCCGCAGCGAAGCTGAAAGCTTCTTCAGCACGGCGATAGGGTCCTCCATGAAGATGAAGACCCAGCGGATGAACACCGCATCGACGCCGCCGACGGGAATCGGATCGGTCGCGAGATCGACATTGTGCAGCGTGACATTGTCGAGGCCGCGGACCCGCGCCCCTTCCTCAATCGCGTGGCGGAAATTGTCCGACCGGTCGAGCGCATGCACCCGCCCGCGCGGTCCGACAATCTCGGCGAGATCGAGGCTCGCATGGCCAGGCCCGGAGCCTGCGTCGATTACAGTCCAGCCGTCAGTGATGCCGGCGCGCCGCCAGACATCGAGCGTTCGCGCACGCCAAACCCGGTGCTGAACGCCCAGCCGCCACGCTTCGACGTCGTGGGTTCCGAGATAATAGCTTTTTTCTTCTCTCGCCGCTGGGCTCATCGCTGACCTCCACAAGGGGCCAGTCTATCATATACCTGCATAATTGACGCCGCCGACCGGTCCTAGCCGGGCGGCGGCGAGAAATCTCGAATTGGAGTGCAGCCGAGCCTATTTCGGCAGAAGGACCGCGTTGACGACGTGAATGACCCCGTTCGACTGGTCGACATCGGCGATCGCCACCTCCGCTTTGCCGCCGCTTTCGTCGCCGACATAGGCTTTGCCGCCCTCGACGAAGAAAGTCAGGGTGTCGCCGCTTACGGTTGTCAGGTCGGCCTTGCCGCCCATCGATGTGGCCTTGGCTACGAGGTCTGCGGCTTTCATGTCGCCAACGACGACGTGCGCCGTCAATATTTTCGTCAGCGTCTCTTTGCTTTCCGGCAGCAAAAGCGTGTCGAGCGTGCCGGCTGGCAGCGCAGCAAACGCGTCGTTGGTCGGGGCAAACACCGTGAACGGGCCAGGACCTGACAGCGTCTCGACAAGGCCGGCGGCGGTGATGGCCGCGACAAGGGTCGTGTGATCAGCTGAATTGATTGCATTTTCGATGATGTTCCGTGACGGCAGCATCTCGGCGCCCCCGACCATCGTCGCCATGCGTTCTTCCGACATCATCTCGTCTTTGGGCGCGCCGGCCATAGCCGAATCGTTTCCAGCTGCCGCCGCGGAACTGGCGCTTGTGTCGGCGTTGGAGGTGGTCTTGGTTTCGCTGTCTTCCGGGGTTGAACACCCCGCGAGAACGAGGACGAGCGCTGCGGCGCTCAAAATGGGCTTGGACATAAGGCTGCTCCTGAATTCCATAAGCGTCCCTGCGACGCACGGTACTCTCCGGTACGAACACGCAACGCCTCTGGCCATTCTCGCCGAGCAGCCTCACGTTATCGTGATGATAGCACACGCCCTCACTCGTCCGCACTTTGCAAATGCGAAAGGAGCGGTCTAGAACCCGCCAGACTTCAAAGCTTCGGGCGCGACGAGGGGGCTTTCGCCGTACGCGCCGTCGCCCGACCCGCCATCCGCCGCCAGCCGGCCTGCTACACCCGCGAAAGCGCAGTCCCCTCAAGGGTTTATGTCGATCGCCGCCGTCGCCTTCTGGGTCTTCGCGCTTACTGCGATTGCATCTGGATTAATGGTCATTGCATCGCGCAATCCAGTCAATTCGGTCCTGTTCTTGATCCTCGCCTTCATCTCGTCGGCGGGGCTCTTCGTGCTGATGGGTGCAGAATACCTCGCGATGGTGCTGATCGTCGTTTACGTCGGCGCCGTTGCGGTCTTGTTCCTGTTCGTTGTCATGATGCTCGATGTGGACTTCGTCGAGTTGAAGCAGGGGTTCCTCAATTATTTGCCGATCGGCGGGGCGGTCGCAGGGCTTGTCGTTGTCGAATTAATTCTTGCTTTCGCCGCCTGGACAATGCCGTCGGATGATGATCTGGCGCGCGCGCACCCGGTTGCCTCAGCAGGGTCCGCACTCGCGAAGCCCGGTGCGCCCGGCAATATCGAAAGCCTTGGCCTTATCCTTTACACCGATTATGTCCACTTCTTTCAGATTGCGGGACTGATCCTTCTCATCGCCATGATCGGCGCAATCGTCCTGACATTCAGAACGCGCGGGGGCGTTCGCAAGCAGGACCCTGCTGCGCAGGTTGCAAGACGCCGCGAGGCGAGCGTTGAAATCAAGAAAGTCCAGACGGGGCAGGGGATCTGACGCAATGATTGGGCTTGGGCATTATCTCAGCGTTGCGGCGGTTCTATTCGCGATCGGCATGGCGGGCATATTCGTCAATCGAAAAAACGTCATGGTCATCCTTATGTCGATCGAGTTGATGTTGCTGGCGGTCAATATCAATCTAGTCGCCTTCTCGCAGTTTCTCGGTGATCTCGTCGGACAGGTCTTCGCTTTTATGGTGTTGACGGTCGCGGCGGCTGAAGCCGCAGTCGGGCTCGCTATTCTGGTCGCGTATTTCCGCAATCGCGGCGATATCGCAGTCGACGACGCCAATCTGATGAAGAATTAGGGACAACAGGCGATGGAGCCCTTCGTCGTTCTCTTGCCGCTCTTTGGCGCGCTTCTGGCGATGCCGATCGGGCGGATGGGCGGCCCGCGTGCGGCTGAAATCATCACGACCGCGCTTGTCGGTGCGGCGGCGGCGTTAGCCTGGATTTTGTTCTTTGATGTGGCCTTCGGCGGCCATGCACGCACGATATCGCTCTTCACCTGGGTTTCGTCAGGGACGTTCTTCGCTGACTGGGCGGTCAGGCTCGATACGCTGTCGGCGGTCATGCTCGTTGTCGTGAACTCGGTTTCGTTTCTCGTTCACGCCTACTCGATCGGTTACATGCACGAGGACGAAAGCCGGCCCCGCTTTTTCGCCTATTTGTCGTTGTTCACCTTCGCGATGCTCTGCCTCGTCACGGCGGACAATTTCCTGCAGCTCTTTTTCGGCTGGGAAGGCGTCGGTCTCGCGAGTTATTTGCTGATCGGCTTCTGGTTCAAGAAGAAATCGGCGAACGACGCCGCGATCAAGGCCTTCGTTGTCAATCGAATCGGCGATTTTGGTTTTGCGCTGGGGATCTTTTGCGTCTTCTACGTTTTTGGATCCGTCCGTTTCGATGAGGTGTTTGGCGCCGTCGCGGCGAATGCGGTCGTCACACCATGGGGCGCAAGTGGGGGAGCGCCGATCCAGGAACTGGCCATTTCGGTCTTTGGCGTCAACGCGCATGCCCTGACCGCCATTTCGATCCTGCTTTTCATCGGGGCAATGGGAAAGTCGGCGCAGTTTCTCCTGCACACTTGGCTCCCTGACGCGATGGAAGGTCCGACGCCGGTCTCCGCGCTCATTCACGCCGCAACCATGGTGACCGCAGGCGTGTTCCTCGTTTGCCGCTGTTCGATTTTTTACGAATACGCGCCAGACGCCGCCGCGCTAGTCACGCTGGTCGGCGCGACGACGGCGTTCTTCGCCGCGACCGTCGGCCTTCTTCAAGACGACATCAAGAAAATTGTCGCTTATTCGACCTGCTCGCAGCTTGGCTTCATGTTCTTCGCAGCCGGCGTCGGCGCGTATGGCGCGGCGATGTTCCACCTTTTCACGCACGCTTTCTTCAAAGCTCTGCTCTTTCTCGGCTCCGGCGCAGTCATCCACGGCCTCCATCACGAGCAGGACATCAAGAAAATGGGCGCGGTAAAAACGCTGCTCCCCGCGACGCACGCGATGATGGTGATCGGCACGATTGCAATAACGGGGGTCGGCATCCCAGGCTGGCATCCCTTTGGACCGCCGATCGGGACGGCGGGCTTCATCTCGAAAGACGCCATTTTGGAAGCGGCGTGGGCGGCGGGCGAAGCGGGCAAAGCTTTCGGCGGCTATGCTTTCTGGCTCGGCCTGATCGCGGCGGTGTTTACGGCATTCTACTCTTGGCGCCTCATCTTTCTGACGTTTTGGGGGCCGAGCCGCGTACCGGAAGCGGTGCGCAAACACCCGCACGAGGTGCCGTCAATCATGCTCGCGAGCCTTGTGCCGCTGGCGGTCGGTGCGCTCTTCGCCGGCATGGCGTTTTACGGAAGCTTCGTTGGTCCGGGAGCGGATAAATTCTGGAATGGTGCGCTTTATTCCGCTGCGAAGACGGAGCACGGTTCTGCTGAGGCGCATGGCGATGCCTCCTCACATGGCAAGGCGACGGCGGCGCCGGGCAACAACGCGGCCGCCGAGGATCATGGCGGCGAGCATCACACGCCATCCTGGGTTCTTTGGGCCCCTTTCATTGCGATGGTGACGGGAACCTTTGCGGCTTTCTATCAATACATGCGCGGAAATCCGCTGCGGCCGGGCCTCCTGCGGCCAGGCGGAATGATCTACGGATTTATCAAGAACAAATGGTATTTCGACGAAATCTACGACTTCATGTTCGTCAGGCCAGCGCTCTGGTTCGGCAAGTTCTTGTGGACCGAAGGCGACGGCAAGACGATTGACGGCATTGGTCCTGACGGCGTCGCCGGAGCCGTTGCGCAAGGAGCTAAGCGGATCGTCAAGGTGCAGTCGGGCTACATGTATCACTATGCCTTCGTCATGCTCGTCGGCATCGCCGCTCTTGTCACCTTCATCGTTGTCAAGGCGGGGGGCGGCCAATGAACGAGATCGCCGCCCAGAGCCTCGCCGATCAGCCCTGGCTATCGCTGCTCACGTTCCTTCCGCTCGTCGGCGCGCTGGCGATCGCAATCCGTCAAATGACAGCGAAGCGCGAAGCAAATGGAGCTGTCGGCGCAGCTGAACAGGCAAGCATTGATCTCGTTTCGCGGCGCCTCGCCATGCTGTTCACGCTTGGCGCTTTCTTCCTGTCGATCTTCTTGACCGTCGCTTATTACGATCCATCGCTTGGCGGCTATCAGCTGGTGGAGCGCGCGCCGTGGCTTGGGAGTGGCGTCAGCTACAAGATGGGCGTCGACGGGATTTCGATCCTGTTCGTTTTGTTGACGACATTCATCATGCCGATCTGCATCGCGGCATCGGGCGCTATCCAGAAGCGCATTCCAGAATACATGGCGGCGTTCCTCATTCTTGAAACGCTCATCCTCGGTGTCTTCTGCGCGCTTGATCTTGTCGTCTTCTACCTTTTCTTCGAGGGCAGTTTGATCCCGATGTTCCTTATCATCGGCATCTGGGGCTCGAAGGGAACCAAGTCGCTCGGCGGCGTCGAGATGCCGAGCCGGGTATACGCCGCCGTCAAGTTCTTCCTATTCACCCTGCTCGGGTCGATCGTGATGCTGGTCGCGATCATCTGGATGTGGAGTTTCGCCGGGACGACGGACGTGCCGACCTTGCAGCAGACGGCGTTTCCAGCCGAAGCTCAGAAATGGTTGTGGGCCGCGTTCTTCGCTTCCTTTGCGGTCAAGATGCCGATGTGGCCGGTCCACACGTGGCTGCCTGACGCGCACGTGCAAGCGCCGACGGCGGGGTCTGTCGTTCTTGCTGCAATCCTTCTGAAGATGGGCGGCTACGGCTTCCTGCGCTTCTCGTTGCCCATGTTCCCCTTGGCGAGCGTCGACTTCGCGCCGTTCATCTATGCTCTTTCGATCGTTGCGATCATTTATACCTCGCTCGTTGCGCTCGCGCAGGAGGACATAAAAAAGCTGATCGCCTATTCCTCCGTTGCCCACATGGGTTTTGCGACGATGGGGATTTTCACAGCGACTACGCAAGGCGTCGAGGGCGCGCTTTTTCAAATGTTGTCGCACGGCTTCATCGCCGGCGCGCTCTTCCTATGCGTTGGCGTTCTTTATGATCGCATCCATACGCGCGAGATCGCCGCTTATGGCGGCCTCGTGAACCGGATGCCGTTTTACGCCTTCCTTTTTCTCTTCTTCACGATGGGCAATGTCGGATTGCCGGGCATTTCCGGCTTCGTTGGCGAGTTCCTGACGATGGTGGGCGCGTTCAAGGTCAACTCCTGGATCGCGTTTTTCGCAGCGTTCGGCGTCATCCTCTCTGCCGCTTATGCGCTGCGGCTGTTCCGGCAGGTGATGTACGGCGATCTCACCAAGCAGAATCTCATGACGATCGCCGACATCGATACGCGCGAGGCGACAATGCTCGGCGCGTTGATGGTTTTTGCGCTCGTGCTTGGTATTTATCCCAAGCCGGCGCTCGATGTCTTTGCGCCTACGGTTGAAATGCTGTTGCAGAATTTTGATGCGGCGGTCTCCGCCGGGGCTGCTCGCTGATGTCGCTCCTGTCAGAAATCGGTTATCTGATCCCCGAGCTGATGCTCGCGATCGGCGCCATGGCGCTGCTCGTTGCCGGCGTGTTCCTCGGCGACAAGCATGCGCGCCTCATTTCGTCGGCGTCGATCGCGCTGCTAATCGCTACGCTGCTCGTTGTCGCGGCGATGAGCGGCTGGGAAGAGCGCACCGTGTTCAGCGGGGCGTTCCGCATTGATGCGTTTTCGACTTTCGTGAAAATGCTGGTGCTCGCCGCCGCGGCGCTCGCAATCATGATGTCTGACAAATATCTCGCTGGCGAGCAGTTGGGGCGATTCGAATATCCGGTGCTGGTCGTGCTCGCGGCCGTCGGTATGCTGCTAATGGCGTCGGCGAACGATCTGATCGCGCTTTACCTCGGTGTCGAGACGCAAAGTCTTGCGCTCTATATCCTTTCAGCTTTCCATCGCGACAGCCGCCGCTCCACCGAAGCGGGCCTCAAATATTTCGTGCTCGGGGCGCTGTCCTCGTGCCTGCTGCTTTACGGCGCTTCGCTCGTCTACGGCTTCACCGGCTCGACCCAGTTCGACGCGATCGCCAGTGTCAGCGGGCAAGCTGGCAAGAATGTCGGCTTTATCATCGGCCTCGTGTTCCTGATTTCCGGCCTCGCTTTTAAGGTCTCGGCGGCGCCCTTCCACATGTGGACACCTGACGTCTATGAAGGCTCGCCGACGCCGGTGACAGCGTTTTTCGCGGCGGCCCCGAAGCTCGCCGCCATGGCGCTCTTCGCGCGCGCGATGGTGACGCCGTTCGAAGGCGTCACGGATCAGTGGGCTCCGATCCTCGCCATTCTTGCTGTCGCGTCGATGGCGGTCGGCGCGTTCTCGGCGATCGTGCAGACGAATATCAAACGTCTGATGGCGTATTCGTCGATCGGCCATATGGGCTTCGCGCTCATCGGCCTTGCGGCGGGAACCGAGCAGGGTGTCAAGTCAACGCTTATTTACATGGCGATCTATCTCGTCATGACGGTCGGAGCGTTTGCCTGCATCCTGTTGATGCGCCGGCGCGGCGGCATGACCGAGACAATTGATGATCTCGCCGGGCTCTCGCGCACCAATTCCGGACTCGCTTTGATCATCACCATCCTCTTTTTCTCCTTGGCGGGCGTGCCGCCGATGGCGGGCTTCTTCGGCAAGTTTTTCGTCTTCCAGGCGGCGATTGAAGCCGACTTGGTATGGCTTGCGGTCGCGGGGGCCGTTCTCAGTGTTGTGTCGGCCTATTATTATCTCCGCGTGATCTGGATCATGTGGTTCAATGAGCCGGCCCCGGTCTTCGAGCGCGAGCAGGGATCGCGGCTCGGGATCACGGCGTTCGTCTCCGCCATTCTCATCTTGCCAGTGCTCCCCGTTTTCATGGGCCAGCTTGCAAGTGTCGCAGAGCGCGCGGCCGCGGCGCTCTTTTGACGTGACAGCATTCCGCAAAGCCTCTCGTATCGAAGTCTTTCCGACGCTCGATTCAACAAGCCTTGAAGCAAAGCGCCGGGCAGTCGTTGGCGAATTCGGACCTCTCTGGATCGTCGCGCTTCGACAGACAGCCGGCTACGGCCGCCGCGGAACTGAATGGGTTCAGTCAGAAGGCGATGTCGCCGCGACCTTCCTCTTTCGCCCCGGCGCGCCGGCCGAGCGTTTACCGGAACTCTCTTTCGTCGCCGCACTGGCGCTCTTTGATACGGTTGCGCGCCTTTCGCCGCGCGCGCCATTTTTATTGAAATGGCCGAACGACATTCTCGCTGGCGGCGCCAAAATTGCCGGGCTGCTTCTCGAACTCGTCGGGGAGACGCCGCTCGTCGCTCTCGGCGCCGGCGTCAATATCGTGACCGCCCCGGAAGGCATGGCCTATCCCACAGCCCGGCTGATCGATTTCATGACCAGCGCGCCGCCGACCCCGCGGACTTTTGTCGAAGCGCTCGATGAAGCCTTCGCGTTCCGCCGCCGTCAGTGGGCGGAACAGGGCTTTGCGCCGATCCGCGCCGACTGGCTTGAACGAGCGGCGGGGAGGGGGCGGTCCATACGCGTCAAGACGCCACGAGGCGTTATCGAGGGGATCTTTGAAGACCTCGATCTTTCGGGCGCTCTTATTCTAAACTCAGGCGGGGAACGCCGCGCGATCGCCGCCGGCGCCGTATTGCCTCTTGAGACCTCGCCATGAAGTGCGTTTATCTATGGGTATCGATGCTTCTCGCGCTCGCAGGCGCGCTCCATGTCGGGTTGCTAACGCCATTCATGTACGACCGGCTCGATCACGAAGCGGTATGGTTCCTATCCGGCGGTATGCTCGCGTTGACGGCGGGCGCTGCGAATTTGGCGCTTGCACCCGCGGCTTCTCCGCGCCGGACGATGGCTATCGCCGCTCTCGTTGGCGCTATCGGCGTGTTGGGTATGGCGACAGCGCTGACGCAGGCTAGCATCTATCTTATCGGTTCGCCGCTCGTGATCGCCTGCCTCGTTCTGTCGACGACTGCGAGCTTGTTTGCGCTGCGCGCGCTCATCAGAGGCTGATATGCTGATCGCCATCGACGTGGGCAATACGAATTCAGTAATCGCCCTTTACGACGGTAACACGCCCGTCATGCAGTGGCGTATTTCGACCTCTTCTACTCGGACGGCCGACGAGTATGCCGCCTGGCTGTCGCAGATGATGGCGATGAACGGCTACCGGCTCGATCAGATTACGAATTGCATCCTGTCGAACGTCGTCCCGCAATCGCTCTTCCATTTTCGCAACCTGTCGCGGCGCTATTTCAAGGTCGAACCTTTTGTCGTGACGGCGTCGTCAATCCCGGGCATTGAGGTTCGCATCCCGAAACCTTCAGAAGCAGGGGCGGACCGTCTCGTCAACGCCGTCGGAGCCTTCGTCAATTACGGAGGGCCCTGCGTGGTCGTTGACAGCGGCACAGCGACGAATTTCGATATGGTCGGCAAGGACGGGGGTTTTGAAGGCGGCATCATTTCGCCGGGGATCAACCTGTCAATGCAGGCGCTCCACGACGCCGCCGCGCAGCTTCCGCGCGTCGCCATCGAGCGCCCGGCGCAGGTCATCGGCAAGGACACGGTCGGCGCCATGCAGTCAGGCGTATTCTGGGGCTATATCAGCCTCATTGAGGGCCTCGTCGCGCGTATCAAGCAGGAATATCCCGAGCCCATCAAGGTCGTTGCGACCGGCGGCGTCGTGTCGCTTTTCGAAGGCGCGACGGACTGTATAGACGTGTTCGACGCTGACCTGACGATCAAGGGGCTCCACGAGATTCACCGGCGTATGAAAGCAAAAAGCTGATGGCGAAGGACGAGTTGGTTTTCCTACCCCTCGGCGGCTCCGGCGAAATCGGCATGAACATGAACCTCTACGGGTTCGGTCCGCCGCGTGCGCGCAAGTGGATCATGATCGATTGCGGCGTGACCTTCGGTGATCTTTCAACGCCGGGGGTGGAACTTATCTGCCCTGATCCGACGTTCATCCTGGAAGAGCGCGATAATCTCCTCGCCCTCATCCTCACCCATGGACATGAAGATCACATTGGCGCTGTGGGGTTGCTCGCGCAGGATTTCAAATGCCCGGTTTACGCGACCGCGTTCACCGCAAATCTTGTCGAAAGCAAACTTGAAGAGCGCCGCGTCAAGCTTGACATGACGGTCGTCGATCTTGGCGCGCGATTGAAGATCGGGCCATTCGACCTTGAGTTTGTAACGCTGACGCATTCAATCCCGGAACCGAACGGCGTCATCGTCCGGACGCCGCTCGGAACGGTGCTGCATACTGGCGACTGGAAGATTGATTCCGAACCGACGCTTGGCCCGGTGACGGATGCGCCGCGCCTCAAGTCCCTCGGCGATGAAGGCGTGCTCGCGATGGTCTGCGACTCGACGAACGTGCTGTCATCCGGCGAGTCGGGTTCGGAGATGCGCGTCAAAGAGAGCCTTATAAAGCTCGTCGCCGCGCAAGAAGGCCGCGTCGCCGTGACGACGTTCGCCTCCAATGTCGGGCGCGTCGTCTCGATTTGCGAGGCGGCGAATGCGGCGGATCGCTCCGTCTGCCTGCTCGGGCGGTCAATGTACCGGATTGTCGGCGCCGCACGCGATGTCGGGTTGCTGCCTCCCGGCGTCAATTTCGTCGAATCGGAGGAAGCCGGCTTCCTGCCGCGCGAGCATGTTCTCTATCTCTGCACGGGAAGCCAGGGTGAGCCGCGGGCCGCCCTTTCGCGCATCGCGCGCGATGATCATCGCGACCTGACGCTCAACGAAGGCGACACGGTGATTTTCTCCTCGAAGATCATCCCTGGCAATGAGCGCGACATTTTTACGCTTATCAACGACCTTGTCGAATTGGGCGTCAAAGTGATCACCGAGAAGGACGCCTTCACCCACGTCTCCGGTCATCCGAACAAGGATGAACTCAGGAAAATGTACGAGTGGGTGCGCCCGAAATATGCGGTGCCGGTCCATGGCGAAGCGCGCCATCTCGAAGCGCATGCCGATTTTGCTTTGACGCTCGGCGTCAAGGACGCCATCGCGCCGCGCAACGGCGACGTTATTCGTCTCGCCCCGGGCGAGCCCGAGGTGATCGACGAGGTCCCCGCGGGCCGGTGGATGCTCGACGGCGAACTTCTGCTTCCCGAAGGATCGGGCCCGCTGCGGGAGCGTCGCAAGCTCGGCTTCGCGGGTGCGGTGACAGTCGCCATCTCGATCGACGAACATGGGGATCTTGCCGCGGAACCGGCAGTCGCGCTTGTCGGCGCCCCTCGCGAGGCGCCCGGCGTCGATGATGTCGCCGGTCTTGTCGCCGAGAAAGCCGAAGCTGCCGTGCGCGGGCTCTCGAAGAAGCAGCGGCTTGAAGATGAAGCTGTCGACGTCGCCGTAACGCGCGCCGTTCGGACCGTCATGACCGGGCTCTGGGGCAAGCGGCCGGCTGCAGCTGTTCTGATCCAGCGGGTCTGACGCCATGGGTCCTGTCGGAATCATCATCATTTTTATTCTGATCTGGTGGTGCGTTTTTTTTGCGGTCCTGCCGATGGGCGTCAAAGGCCGATGGGAGTCGCAAAACGACGGGATTGCCGGCGCCGATCCCGGCGCACCGGCCGATCCTGGCCTCAAGCGGAAGGCGATGCTGGCGACCGGGATCGCGGCGGTGCTGACAGCGGTCGCAGCGCTCGTGATCGTCAGCGGCGTGATTGATTTCCGCGAATAAGTGCGCGCCGCGCGCGGCTGCGCTTGATCCTCCGCGCGGGCTCTCCTAGCAGTCGCGATGTGGGCCTTCCGTTAATCCCCGCGATTGAGGCAAGCCATGTCCGATCCGGCCTTGCTCGACGACCCAGACGACGGCCCCCGTCCGGCGCAGGAAACCGCGCGCGAGGAAGAAACGACCCTCGCTGAACAATTCGTTGGCCCCCTGACGGCGTTGCTTGAAGCGTCGGATGTCGCGCGGGTCGAAGAGCTTGTTGAGGAACTGCATCCGGCCGACCTCGCCGACGTCATCGCCCTGCTGCATCAAGATGAACGCCTGAAGCTCATCGAGCTTCTTGGCGGAACCTTGCCCGCCGAAGTGCTTGCGGAACTCGATCCCAACCTCACCGAGGAAATCATTTCGGCGATGCGGCCTGAAGCGGTCGCGGACGCTGTCGCCGAACTCGACACCGACGACGCCGCGTTCATTCTTGAGGATCTCGACGACGACAAGCGCGCGGAAATCCTCGCGAAGGCGCCGGTCACCGATCGGCTCGCGCTCAATCAGGCGTTTGATTTCGAGGAGGAGTCCGCCGGCCGCCTGATGCAACGAGAGGTGTTCGCGGCGCCTTCGTATTGGACTGTCGGCCAGATCATTGACCGTCTACGCGGATCGGACGACCTGCCGGACCGGTTTTATGAGGTTTTTGTCGTCGATCCGGCATTCAAGCCGATTGGCGCGGTGCCGCTATCGACGCTCCTGAAAACGCAGCGCGACATCGTTATCGCCGACATCATGAATGAGGACCTGACCGTCATTCCGGTGGCGATGGACCAGGAAGACGTCGCCTACAAATTCGAGCAGTACAATCTCATCTCCGCACCGGTCGTTGATGAAGCCGAACGGCTGGTCGGCATGATCACCGTCGACGACGTCGTCGAAATCGTGAACGCCGAAAGCCGCGAAGACATGCTTGCGCTCGGCGGCGTCGAATCCGACGCTGGCCTGACCGACAGTGTCGTCGAAACTGTGCGCTCGCGTTTTTCGTGGCTTGCGGTCAACCTAGCGACTGCGGTTCTCGCTTCGTTGGTGATTTCAGTCTTTGAACAGGCGATCGAACAGGTCGTCGCGCTTGCCGTGCTGATGCCCATCGTCGCGTCGATGGGCGGTAACGCCGGCACGCAGACCCTGACCGTCGCCGTGCGCAGTCTTGCGACGAAGGACCTGACCGCATCGAATGCCGCGCGCATTGTCTGGCGTGAGACGATTGTCGGCGGCCTCAACGGAATTTTGTTCGCCATCATTCTTGGCGTGCTCGCTGGCGTCTGGCACGCGAACACGGGCGCAAGTGTCGATCAGGCGATGAGGCTTGCAATCGTCATCGGCACGGCGATGATTGTCAATTTGCTGGCCGCGGGCCTTGCCGGAATTCTTGTTCCGCTTGGGCTGCAACGGGTTGGCGCTGACCCGGCGATCTCATCAGCGGTCTTTGTCACGACAGTGACGGACATCGTTGGATTTTTCGTGTTTCTGGGACTGGCAGCGCTGGTGCTGTTGTAGCGATTGTGAATGGTGAATGGAAGAAGGCCTCCTATTCACCGTTCACGATTGACCATTCTCCCCGCTAGTCGCCTTGCGTGTTCCGATGCCGCGCAGTCGCGGGCTTGCGCAGGAACACGGCCCAGACGCCGAGGATGCCGACGAGCAGGATCAGCATTGTCGCCGGTTCCGGCACATCGTGCGGGGGGGGCGGCGGGAGCGGCGGACACTCGGGGTCCATGGTTGGGTCGCAGGGCGGGGGCCCTGGCGGAACGACGCCGCCCGGCGGAATAAAGCCGGGATTGTCGAAGGGCGGGATATAGGGCGGCGACCAGGTGGTCGTCGGCGGCGGGAATACGGGGTCGGGCTTAACCGATGCAGGAACGCCGGGTCCAGTCGGAACCCGCCCTGGCTCCCGCGGGACCGGCGTGTAGCCGGCGAGCCGCGTCGGAACCGGGCGGGCGCCTAAAAAGGGCGGGCCTCAGCTTTCTTTTCGCCTTCGCCGCAGCAGCCGCAATTGATGACGATATCATTGCGGATGTCGCCAACCGCGCGCGCATACATTTCAGCCGCCGCTTTTTCGTCGATTTTCGGCGGCCGGCCAAAATTGTTCGACCAGACGATCGCGAGACCGATAATCGCCGCTGCGACGATGTTAGCCAGACCGTTCCCAAACATGGGTCACCACACTTCCCAACCGGTGCGCTGCCGCTTTTTTGTGCGGCGCAACCATTGCCAAATCGGGATGACGGCCCGGACGCCGGTCTCCCGCCCCCATAGCTTCCAAGCTTCGTGCCACGGCGGAACTGGACGTCCCCGACGCGGCTCATTGCGGGACGGCTGGGGAGCTTACCCCATATAAACCCGCGTTCCCCGGGACCTAATCTGGCGCGAATCACCATGTTCTACCAGATGAGGCGATTTCGACACATGCCGCCGGGCGCAAGCAAATCCGCTATTTGCGCGCCTACCCTTGACCCGGCGGCCCGTGCTAGCAATCGTTAACTTGGCGGTGTGGGGAAGTCCCGTCTCGGTTAGCCCCGCGTGGGCCGGCCAGAAAAGACTTCTGGTCGCGTAATAGGGGGTCTGGCGGGTGAGCATGAAGACGGGAACCACCGGTCTCAATCTCATCAAGGGCTATGAGGGCCTGCGGATGTCGGCGCATTACACGCCGAACGAGGAGTGGACCGTCGGCTACGGCCACAGCGCGACCGCGCGTCATGGCATGAGCGTCACTGAAGGCGACGCCGAACGGTTGTTGCGCCAGGACGTTCAGCCCGTCGAAAAACTGATCGCCGACACGGTGCGCGCGCCGCTTAACCAGAATGAGCACGATGCGATCGTGTCGCTAATCTTCAACATCGGACAGGACAACTGGAAGCGGTCGACGGTCCTCAGAAAACTCAATGAGGGCGACAAGCTCGCAGCAGCGCGCGCCTTCGAGATGTGGACGAAGGCGCGTGTCAACGGTGAACTCGTGCAGCTCGATGGCCTCGTTCGCCGGCGCGCTGCAGAGAAATCGCTCTTCCTGATGCCGACCGACGCCTCGCTTGTCGTGCCCACCGCTGACGTCGCGCCCGCTGCCGAGTGCGAACTCGATTTCAAGTCGGACCGCGAATTGAAGGCCTCGCCGCTCGTTGACTTCGATCGCAAGGCCGATGGAAAGGCGCTTATCCTCTCCGAGGAGGAAAAATCAGCGCGCGGTCGCGCTTTATTCGCAGCGACGCAGGCCCTATCCGTGGACCCCACAAAAATGATCATCTCGCGGGCCGAAGAGCACGCTGATATGGGCGTCACGATCGGCGCGATTTTGGCTGGCTTGCTCGCGTTTGCCATGACGCTTCTCGGCGCGACGCTTCTGATCGGCCAGGAATTTCCGGGCGTGGCGGCAAGCGTCGGCATCAGCTACGAAAGCTTTGTCGCGCTGTTTGAGAACCTACCGATGTGGTTGGCGGCTGTTGGCGCCGCGATCTGCTATTTTATTCTCTACATCCTTGTGAAACGCGTCGCGCGTCATGACCTGAAGCGCCAGCGTGCGCAGGAATTTGCGCGCCTTCGAGTAGTTGAGTAGGAACTGCGCCCGAGTAATGGCGTTGCACCTCATCAAGCTGTGTGTCGGGGCGGACAGCGTCGCCGACCTTGAAGACTGGGTTGCGCGGCGCTCAGCTGCCAATATCGCGGCGGGGCTCGGTCCGGTTACTCAGCATACGACGCGGATGTTTCCGAAGCGGCGTGAGGAAGTCCTTGGCGGCGGGTCTTTATACTGGGTCATCAAAGGCGTCGTGCTGGTCCGGCAACGGGTCGTCGATCTTCGCCCTGTCTCCGGGGAGGACGGGATCACCCGCTGCGACATCATCCTTGATCGGACGCTTTATCCGACGCAGGCTCAGTCCCGGCGGGCCTTCCAGGGGTGGCGTTATCTGAGGCCGGAAGACGCGCCGGCAGATCTCGACCAAAAGAGCGCGAAAGCGCCGCCTGAGCTTCGCGCCAAGCTCGCTGAACTCGGGCTTTTATAAAAGGGTAAGATATGGTGAGACCGATCATAATGGGCCTCGGCGCGGCCGGCGCGCTTTCAGCGGCGGCAGTGACAGGCGTGTCGCTCACGCGTACTGACAAGCCGATTGAGGCGGCGCGCGTTTCGCTTGCGAACGCCGCGGGTGAGACTGTCTGTATCAAGAGTAATGTGCGGCTCGTCGAAGGGATGAGCGCGGCCTGCTATGCGCGCGCGCAATATGAAGCCATGCGCGACCGTGCAGTGATCGCGGCCGACGGCTCTCCGGTGCGTGTCGCGCTCGCTCACCCGACAGACGCCTCAATACCCGCCGAAACCGCCTCGAATTGCGCAGAATATGACTCGCTGATCGCCGAAGGCTGGGCTGCGCTGTCGAGCGCTGACATGCGCCGCGAAGAGTACTTTCGGCGGGCTTGCGGGGCCCTTGGCTTCCTCGCAGCGGCGCGTCCAGCACGAGTGTCCCATTTTGCGAATGGTCGCGCGTCCGCCGAGAACGTTCGATCGATGGCGACGGCTGATGCGGTTGGGTTCGGCGAGACCGACCCTTCTGCGACGGTCGATGTCGCGGCGGTGGAGGATGGCGTCTGGAAAGTCACGATTGGCGGCGGCGAAACCATGATTTACGAAATCGCGCACGCTGATTTCAACCGCGACGGCGCCGGCGAGATCCTCGCTTATGTCAGCGTTGGGGCGGCCGGTGGTACGGCCCGGTCGGGCTCGATCGGTTTCATGGAGGTACCTACCGCCGGGGCCCCCTGCAGCTTCAGCGCGCGTTAATATTTACCGGCAAGAAGCTTGCTGCTGTCGATCCTGTCGCCGCGGATTGGCGCTGTGGAGAACGCAGGGGATGAGCGCCGAGCGCAGGCCAAATCTTTTTCTTGTTGGTGCGATGAAAGCGGGCACCAACACGCTTCACCGATTGCTCGACGCCCATCCCGACATCTTCATGACGAAAAAGCCAAAGGAGCCGAGCTGGTTCGCCGGGTCAAACAGTGGAAAGGATGAAGGATGGTACCTTTCCCTCTTCACTGAGGCGGGCGCAACGCGCTACCGCGGCGAAGCCTCGACTGATTACACGCGCGCGCCGCGCCTTAAAGGCGCCGCCGAAAAGATTGCCTGTTACGCGCCGGATGCGCGCATCCTTTATATCACGCGCGATCCGCTCGACCGCGCGCTGAGTCATTTCTGGTGGGACGTTCAGTATTCCGCCGAAGGACGATCGTTCAAGGATGCGGCAAGTCGGTCGCGCGAAATTATCGATGTCGGTTATTATGCGATGCAGATCGCGCCTTATCTCGACACGTTTGGCCGGGAGCGCGTGCAGGTTGTCACACTCGAAAACCTGACGGCCGATGCGCCCGCGTTGCTCGGCGAGATTTGGCGCTTCTTGGACTTGGCTCCGGTTGATGTCACCGGCGGCGCTGCGCCGCCGCGCTACAATCCGGGAAAGATGCAGGTACCTCGGATTCCGGGCGCCGGCATCTTCTCTCATTTTAAAGATACGCCGGTATGGGCCGCTGCAAAGGCGGTGGTGCCGCATCAAATGCGTAAGCGCGCGATCGCCGCGATTGCCAAGCCAGTTGAGCGCTCAATCTCGCCTGAGGAAATCGAAGAGGCCGCGGCCGCACTGCGCCCTCGATTGCTTCGCGAAACTGAAGCGCTGTCCAAGCTTCTGGGCCGCGACTTTCCGGAGTGGTCGTGGCTGAACGGCGGCCCTGCGCCTTCCGCGCCCCGCTGATCGCGGCTTTCAACGTCAGCCGACGGACGCTATCGACACGCTATGACAGCTGCCCTTCGCATTGCCTGTGTGACAGAAAAGCCTGACCGGAATTGGGTCTGGCTTGAACGGAAATTGACGTGGCGCCGCCCGATCGAATGGACTTTTTACCGGACAGGGCCGCGCGGGCCGATTGATCGCGCAATTAGAAAGCCACTGGTCGGGCGGGTGACCGAAGGATTACGATTGCGGTCCGCCGCTCGCCGCGGTGATGTTGATCTGATTGTCACGCATCTTCCCTATGTCGCCGCGTGGATAGCAGACCTCGTAGGCGACGATGCAGGCGGCGCAAAGCGCCTTGCCTTTGCGTTCAACTACACCGACCTCCCCTCAGGCGCGCAGCAGGCGCGGATGAAGCGCTCATTTAAGCGCATTGACCGATTTACCGTCTTCTCAACGCTCGAGCGGGACCTTTATGCCCGCCATTTTGCAATACCGCTGGAACGCATTGACGTCGCGCTATGGGGCGCGCAGCCGCCAATTGACGCTTCCGGGCCGAGACAAATCGCCGAACCATACGCCGTCGCGCTCGGCGGCGAGGCGCGTGATTACGCGACCTTTGCTGAGGCCGCGCGTCTTGCTCCTCGTACGTTATTTGTCGCGATCACCCGGCCCTGGAGCCTCGACGGGATCGCCGCGCCGCCGAACTTGCGTCATTTCATCAATCTGCCCTGGAACGATGCGTGGTCGCTTGTTCAGTATGCTGACGCGGCTGTTGTTCCCTTGCGCGACGATCTCGCGCCTAATGGCATGGTGACATTTGTCGGCGGCATGCATCTCGGCAAGGCGCAAGTGGTAACGCGGTCGGCCGGACTTGCAGATTACGCCATCGATAATGAGACCGCGCTGCTCGTTCCGCCAGGCGACGCGAACGCCTTGAAGATCGCCGTCGAGCGCTTGATGGCCGACCGCGCGCTCGCCTCGCGCATTGGCGACAACGCAAGGAAGTTTGCTGCCGCTCATTGCAGCGAGGCGGCGACGATTGCGTATTTCGAGAATTTCCTCGACCGAACCTTTCCGGAGGCATCGTGATAACCGAGCCGCGCCGCCCCAATCTTTTTCTCGTCGGTTCGATGAAGTGCGGCACGACGAGCCTTCACAACATGCTCGCCGCGCATCCCTCAATCTTCATGTGTCACGATCCAAAAGAACCGGCGTGGTTCGCGGGCGGCAATAGCGGCAAGGACCTCGCCTGGTATCTTCAGCGCTTTGCGCAAGCGCGTGACGAACGCTATGTCGGCGAATCCTCAACCGACTACACGAAGGCGCCGCGCCTCGGCAGCGTCGCCGCGAGGATCAGAAGCTTCTCGCCTGACGCGCGCATCCTCTACATCATGCGTGATCCTGTCGCACGCGCCGTCAGCCACTATTGGTGGGAAGTTGAATATTCCGCTGAAGGACGATCCTTCATCGACGCGATGAGAGCCTCGCGCGAGATCGCGGATGTCGGGAATTACGCGCTTCAGATCGCGCCCTACATCGAAGCCTTCGGACGCGGCAGTGTCCACGTGCTGACGATGGAATCTCTGACGGCTGCGCCGCAGCCGGCGATGCGCGAGATCTTTGATTTTCTCGGTCTTGAGCCTTATGAGGCCGCGCCCGCGGAACTAGCGCACGACAACCAGGGCCACAAAACAGTGCCACGGGTTTCAGGCCCATTCTCGAAATTCAAAGGAACGCCTGTTTGGGCGGCGGCCAAAGCAGTGATCCCGCCGGGGCTGCGCAAGCAGGCGATAGCCGCGCTCGCGCGGCCGGTCGAGCGCAAGATCCCGCCGGACGAACTCGCTGCGGCGGTCGAAATGGTCCGCCCCCGGATGATGAAGGAAACCGAGGCGCTGGCCCAGCTTCTCGGGCGCAGCTTTCCGGAATGGCGCTGGCTCAATGAGGGCGTCGCGCCCGCGGCGATCGATTAAACCGAGGGTTCGGCCGGCCAGTTGTCGATAAGTCGCGTCCTGCCTGCGATCGCGGCGACGAAGACGCGTGAAGCTTTGGCGAGAGGGCCCGGTCCCATCGGTTCAAGCAGATCGGCAGAGCGCACTTCGAGATAATCGAGCCGGTCAAACCCTGCGCTCTCAATCGCGGCGCGACCCTCAGCGATCACGCCATCGACCGGCGCCCCGCCAGCGAGTTTTCTCGCCATGTCCGAAATGACGCCATTGAGTTTTCCAGCCACAAGCCGCTCGCCGGCGGACAGATAGGCGTTGCGCGACGACATCGCGAGACCGTCCGCCTCGCGCAGGATTGGCGCTCCAATGATGTCGACGCTCATGTTGAGGTCTTTAACCATCCGGCGAATAACGAGGAGTTGCTGATAGTCTTTCTCGCCGAAGACCGCGATGTCGGGCTGAGCCTGATTGAGTAGCTTCGAAACGACCGTTGCAACCCCTCCGAAAAAATGCGGACGCGAGGCGCCGCACAGGCCTTGCGACAGGCCGCCGACGGCGACCGAGGTTTGGAAACCTTCCGGATACATTTCTTCGGCTGTCGGCAGGAAAGCGAGGTGGCATCCGGCCTTCTGTAGCATTTCGAGGTCGGCGCCCTCCTGCCGGGGATAAGCGCCAAAATCCTCCGTCGGTGCGAATTGGGCCGGATTTACGAATATGCTGGCGACGGTCCGCTGCGCATGCGAATTTGACTGCCGGAGCAGTGAAAGATGCCCATCATGCAACGCGCCCATGGTGGGAACGAGCCCAACCGTCAGCCCTTGTGAGCGCCAAGCGTCGACCCGGGCGCGGAGCGCCTTGATGGTTCGAACAACCCCCATTTGCGAATCGACGGCGGCGGCGGGCATGCTATAGGTCCGGGGTCGGGGGCAGGGCTTGGGTTCGGAGCAGCTAATGCAAGCGTTTGGCGCTTTCAAGGCGCAGCGGCCGGCGATCGTCAGACGGGCAGGGGCGCTAGCGCTCCTGCTGTTGACGCAATCTTGCGCCACGATTTTTGGATCAGACAAAGCCGACCTCGCGGTGACTCAGGCAATCGAACTCGACACGATCAAAGCTGATCGCGACAACTTGCAATTAAAGGTTGCATCGCTTGAAGCTGAAAAGGCGCGTCTTGAGGCGGCGCTCGCCGATGCCGCGAAAAAGGCCCAGCGTGTCGCCGCCGTTGGCGGCGAACCTGCGTTGCCGCCGGCGCCACAGCTGGCGGACCCGAAGATCGCCTCCGCGAGCACTCTCACGACGGAAAAGGCGCCGTCCAAAGCGCCGGCCGATCCTGTCGTCGCCGCTCCGAACGCCGACACATCCCTGCCGCCAGCGCCCGTTCCTGTCGACACTCAGCCGCGCCTTGTGCAGCCGCGGTTGACGTCTGCAGAGGAAGTTTTTGAAAACGAAGCGGCCAATCCAGAAATCAAGATGACGAGCGTTCTCTGGGGCGTTCATCTCGCCTCCTATCGCAAGATGGAAGAAGCGAGCGCCGGCTGGGCGAAACTTCAGCGCGACAATCCCGACGAGCTCGGTCTCCTCGAGCCGCGGATCGAGCGTGTGTCGGTCGATGGCAAAGGGGCTTACCTGCGGCTTGTCGGCGGCGGGTTTTCGTCGCGCGAAAAAGCCAAAGCGCTGTGTGATACGCTCGCCGCTAAAGGAGTTTTCTGCCGTATCGCCAATTTTGGCGGCGAACGCCTGTCGATGCTCGATCTTATCGATCAGCGTTGACTTTTGCGGCGGACGCGGCCGGTGGCGCTGGCGCAACCTCAAAAATTTTCGAGAGCGTCGCGCGATCTTGGCCATCGCTCCTGAATTCGAGGCGGAGCTTGCCCTCCGGCAAAACTTCCCGCCGGAGCGGCAAAGATAATCGCCGTGCGCCGCTGTCTGGATAGACCGCTACATTGTCGATGCGCGCTAGCAGCGTCGTCCGGCCCTGCCGCTCGAGAACCGCTGTTATCGATCCGTAGGCAGAGTAGCGCCCCCCGCTTTTGAGCGTGGTTTCGAAGACGAGATGGCCGTCCGCATCGCGTGACAGCCTGGAGCTTTCGAAGGAGAGGGTAGGGGCTGAAAATCCACCTCGCAGGATCACCGGCGTCGAAATGCCGAGCCCGACATCGACTTCAAGCCCCGTGCTGGCGCGCCGCAGCGGCGTGCGCATCGGCGCTGTCTCGATGAGCAAATGGGAGCGGCGCTCACCTGCGGGGATCGCAGCCCCCTTCTTCAGGCGGACTACAACTTCCGCGTGTCCGCCTGGTTCGAGCCGGAGGCGCGACGGGGTGACGACGAGGTAGGGCGCTGCACTAAGGCCGGGTCGCACCGCTGTCGTGGCAAGCGCGTAGCCCTCCGGCGTCGCCGACAGGTCGAGCCAGTCGATTCGCGCTTCGACGATCCGGTCGGAGGCGTTGGAAACGCGATAGCGGGCGACCGGGTCCTTGGCGGTGATGACCTGCCGCAAGGGGGCGACGAAGAATTCAGCCCGGGCGGCCGCCGTCAGCGCAAGAAGCGCCGCCAGCAGGAAAAAGAGGCCGCCGATCACGCGCATTGGTTAACCTCGTGGCGCCGTCCAGAATCGGGCGAAGGTCCGGACCTTCACCTGCCGTCTTGCAAGAAGACGGCCCCAATGGGCCCAGCGTTTCGGCGCGGAGGGGGACAAAGCCCGAAGGAACCTCGCGTGACGCACGTCATCGTACTCGGCAACGAAAAAGGCGGGTCGGGCAAATCGACCGCCGCCATGCATATCACCGTCGCGCTGTTGAAGAACGGCTATCGTGTCGCCGCGATTGATCTCGATATGCGGCAGCGGAGTTTCTCGCGCTATATCGAAAATCGCCGCGTCTTCGCGGAGGCGCGCAAGTCGCCAATAGTCTTTCCGCTGACGCCGAAGGTCGAGCCCTCCTCGCTCGACAGCCGAGAAGAAGCCCGCCGTCAGGAGACGGAGCAATTCACCGCGACGCTCCAGACGCTCGCCGATTGCCAGTTTGTCGTGATAGACTGCCCTGGAGCCGATACGCACCTGTCGCGGCTCGCGCACGCGCACGCCGACACGATTGTGACACCGCTGAATGACAGCTTTGTCGATTTCGATTTGTTGGCGCGCCTCAATCCGGAAACGGGCGAGGTGACCGGCCCGAGCCTCTATAGCGAAATGGTCTGGAATGCCCGCAAGCGCCGCGCAATGTCAGGCGTGCCCGGAGGCATCGATTGGGTCGTGATGCGCAATCGCCTTTCGGCGACGCGCGCCAACAACAAGCGTGCGATGGGCGAAAAACTTGACGATCTGTCGACGCGGATCGGCTTCCGGCTGGCGCGTGGCTTTGGCGACCGGGTGATCTACCGCGAGCTTTTCCCGATGGGCCTGACCTTGCTTGACCTCGGCGGCGAAGATGCGCCGCTGCGGCTATCGACAATGAGCCACGTAACGGCGCGCCTCGAAATCCGGTCTCTCATCGCAACGCTCAACCTGCCGCGTCCAGCGGTCGCCAGCACAGAGGCGGGCGGGCGCGAAGCTGCCTGATCTGATTTGAATAGTCGCCTAATTCCCGACGAGAACCGCCCCGGGAGGTTCCGCCGCCGGACGGTTTCGGGCATGGTGTGTTGTTCGCAACCGCAACAGGACCCTGATGTTCGGTGGATTGGCGCTACTCCTCGCCGCCGGAGCGGCTTTCTGGGCGCTTTACCGCGCCGGAAAGGGCGACGGCGCGAAGGCTGGCGGCCAAAAGCGGGCGATATTCCTGTTGAAGGTCGTCGTCTGGTTCGGCATCGCGGCGGCGCTCTTCGCGGCGAAATTGTTGCCGCTTGCGTTGATGGTGCTGCTGGCGGCGGGCGGCGTTACCGCAATCGAAGTCTGGCGCGATCGCGCCATCAAGGCGAACGGCGCAGGCGAGGGGATGATCCCCGGAGCCGGCGCGCGTCCGCCGGCGAACAAGGCGGCGCTCGCGCTCGACGAGGCCGCCGCGATCCTCGGCGTCGCTCCGCATGCAAGCGCGGACGACATTCGCGCGGCGCACAAGAAGCTGATCGGGCAGCTCCATCCTGACAAAGGCGGCACGGACTATCTCGCCGCCAAGATCAACGACGCGCGCAGCGTCATGCTGGCGCGTATCGGCGGCGGACCGGCAAACCCTCAGTAGGCGGAATGTATGGCGGCGATGGAAACGATAATCGCAGGCGTCGGCTCTTTCCTGCCGGCGCACATGGTCACGAACCATGAACTCGCCAAGCGGGTCGAAACATCGGACGAGTGGATAAGGTCGCGCAGCGGAATCGGCGAGCGGCGCTATGCGTCAAACGGCGAAGTGACCTCGGATCTTGCAACAAACGCTGCACGCGCCGCCCTTAAGGAGGCAGGCCTCACGCCCGGCGATATTGATCTCATCATCGTCGCGACGGTGACGCCCGATAAGACGTTTCCCTCGACCGCTGTCTATGTGCAGCAAAAGCTGGGCGCCCCGCCAGGCATTGCGTTCGATGTCTCGGCCGCGTGCGCTGGATTTCTCTACGCGACGAACATCGCGCATAATTTCATCTCGACCGGTCAGGTCCGCCATGCGCTCGTCATCGGGGCTGAAACGCTTTCCTGCTTTCTGGACTGGGAAGACCGTGCGACGTGCGTCCTCTTTGGCGACGGCGCCGGGGCGGTGATTTATTCCGCGGCCGAACCGCATACCGCCGCGGCGCCGCGCGGCATCCTTGCAACCTATCTCTCCGCAGACGGCCGTCTTGCCGACCATCTCTACGCTGACGGCGGCCCCTCATCGACGCAGACGGTCGGCAAGGTCCGCATGAACGGCAAGGAAGTCTTCCGGAACGCAGTTCAGGAAATCTCGAACGCTGTTCTGGAAGTAACAGAGCGCGCGCGCGTGCGACGCGAGGAGATCGATTGGTTCGTGCCCCACCAGGCGAACATCCGGATCATCGAAGCCTGCGCCAAGCGCCTTGACCTCGACGAGTCGAGGATCATCGTGACTATTGAAAAACATGCGAACACGTCCTCGGCCTCGATCCCCCTTGCTCTCGATCAGGGCATCCGCGACGGACGCATCAAGCGCGGCGAACTTTTAGTATTTGCAGCGCTTGGCGGCGGCCTCGCCTGGGGCAGTGCGCTGATAAGGTATTGAGCGCCGCCGAGAGCGCTCAGTCGATCCGCCCGCTGCGCCCTGCAAGAAGGCGTCGCGCGAGATATTCCGGCGTCGCGTTGATCAGCCCCTCGGAGATGAACGGCGTTTGCGAGAAATGCGCGAGCGTAAACTTTGCGGCGTAGGCGGCGGAAAGCGCCGGCCCGACACGGCGCGTCGCATCGAATTTGGTGATGATCATGCGCTTGGCGCCGAACTCGGCGAAGGCGCTCGCCCAGTCCTTGAACTCCTCCGCATCGCCGCTCGCTGGCAAGACGAGGACGGGCTCGCCGCGTGCGGCTTCCTGAAACGACCGCAGCGCTGCGAAATCGCCGGGGTCATAGGGGCTCACGCCGGGCGTATCGAGAATAACCGCGCCGGTGGGGCGCTTTGAACGCAGCGCTGCTGCGACGTCGTGCGGCGTTTCCGTGATATAATAATCCGCTCCCAGAGCATCCCCATAGGCCTTGATCTGGTCGATCGCGCCAGCGCGCCCGACATCAGCGGTCATAATGAAGGCCTGGCCTCCCTGGGCCAGCGCCGCCGCGGCGAGCTTGGCGCCGCAGGAGGTTTTGCCCGCGCCCGTTGGTCCGACCAGCATGACCGGCGTCAGCGGCGAGAAATGCACGGGCGCATAACTGAACGCAGCGGCGAGCCCGTGCTCGAGCCTGTAGAGGTCGTCGTCGATCTCAGCTGCACGCGAGCCCTCGACGATCGCCACGATCAAGTCATCCGACAAGCCATGCGGACGCAGCGTGTCAGCCATTGCACGCGCCGTGCTGTCGGATAAATCAACCGGACCGCGGCGCTGCGGGCGCCCTGAAAGCTCCGCACTCAATCGCGCGAGCGTATCTTCCGCGAACTTCTGCTCGAGCGGCTCTTGAAGCCGCGCGCCTGTCGAAGCGCCGCCGCCGCGGACGGGGGCCTCGTCATAAACCTGACGGGTATGATCGCCGAACGCCGGTGCGACCGCGATCGGCGGCGCGGCGGGCGCGGGCCCGTCGGACGCCGAGACCTCAACGTCGCCGGAGGGAAGATTGCGCACTGAAATGATCGAGACGCCCTCGCCAAGCGCGCGGCGCGCCTTCGCCTTGGCGGCTTCGACGGTCGGGGCGATGAATTTCATCATGGGCGGGGGGAAACTCGGGATACTGGGCGTAGTATCGGACGGGCATCCCTACCGTGCAAGGGCGTCAGATTGAGCCGAGATTTCTGAGACGGACGTGCGGATGGATTTCCGCTTGGCTGAGGACCATCGTCTGCGGGCGCACGCGTTCGATCACAGACCGCACAAGCGGGCGCGCTTGCGCGCTGGTCACGAGCGCTGCTGCGTAGCCAGCGGCGGCGGCGTCTTCGAGCTTGCGCAGCGCCGCGGCGACGAATTCCTGGATCTTCGAGGGGGCCATCGCCAGCTGACGGTCGGCCCCCTGGCCAGTGACGTTTTCAGCAAAGGCGCGCTCCCAGTCCTGCGAGAGCGTGACGATCGGCGCCGCGCCATCTGGCGCCTTCAGTGCGCCGCAAATCTGCCGGGCTAGGCGGGCGCGAACATGCTCGGCGATTTGTGCGACTGGCGCGCCGCCGGGCGCCGCCTCGGCGATCGCTTCAAGGATCGCTGGCAGGTCACGGATGGAGACCCGTTCGGCGATGAGCGATTGCAGGATGCGCTGCACGGTCGAGACGCTGACGACGGAGGGTATGATGTCGCTGATGAGCTGGCGATGGCGGTCGCCGAGCGCATCGAGAAGTTTTTTGGTCTCGGCGTAAGAGAGCAGCTCCGGGGCTTCCGCGCGAATGAGCTCGGTAAGGTGCGTGGTCAGCACCGTCGCCGCGTCAACAACCGTCAGCCCACGGAGCGCCGCGGACTGGCGTTGGGTTTCATCGACCCACATCGCATCAAGGCCGAAGGCAGGCTCCTTTGTCATTTCACCGATGAGGTCGAGCGCCCGGCCGGAAGGATCCATCACGAGCCAGAATCCGGGGCGCACCGACCCGCGCCCGACTTCCTGCTCCTTGAGGCGGATGACGTAGTCGTTGGGAGCAAGCTGCATGTTGTCGAGGATTCGCACGGGCGGCGTTACGAAGCCGATTTCCTGCGCGATCGCGCGGCGCAGCGCCTTGATCTGATCGGTAAGCTTTGGCCCCGCGCCTTCGGCGATGAGCGGAAGAAGACCATAGCCCAGCTCGATCTTTAGGTCGTCCATGGCGAGCATCGACGCAGGATCGTCTTCGGCCTTCTGGCGCGCGCCGCTTTGCGTTGTCTTCGCATCGGCGGCGACCCGGGCAGCCTTCCGTCGAATAGAGGCGGCGGCGACGGCGCCGACGGCGGCGGAGAGGATGATGAACGGAACGAAGGGCATGCCAGGGAGAATGGCGAAGATGGCGAGCACGCCCGACACGACGCCAAGCGCGCGCGGATGCGCGGCGAATTGCGCCAATAACGCCTTCTCCGCCGACCCCTCAACGCCGGCTTTCGAGACCAGAATGCCGGCGGCGACCGAGATGATGAGGGCGGGAATCTGACTGACAAGGCCGTCGCCGACAGTCAGCAGCGTGTAGGATTGCCCCGCCTCTGCGAGCGTCAGACCTTGCTGCATCACGCCGATGAGAATTCCGCCGACGATATTAATGAGCGTAATCAGGAGGCCCGCGATCGCGTCGCCCCGCACATATTTCGAGGCGCCGTCCATGGCGCCGTAGAAATTCGATTCATCCTCAAGCTGCTTCCGGCGGGCGCGCGCGTCGGTTTCGTTGATGAGACCGGAGGAGAGGTCGGCGTCGATCGCCATCTGCTTGCCGGGCATCGCGTCGAGAGAAAAGCGCGCCGCCACTTCGGCGATACGGCCAGAGCCGCGCGTGATGACGACGAAATTGACGATGACGAGGATCGCAAACACGATGATGCCGATGACGAAATTGCCTTGCATCACGAAGCCGCCGAACGCCGCGATCACGGCGCCGGCCGCCTCTGATCCCTCGTGACCGTTCGCAAGAATGAGCCGTGTCGAGGCGACGTTGAGACCGAGGCGGAAGATCGTTGCGATCAGCAAGATCGCTGGAAAGGTCGAGAACTCAAGCGCCTTGCGCGAGAAGAGCGCCGTCATCAGCACGCTCGCCGAGAGCGTTATGGAGAGCGCGAGCAACAGGTCGAGCAGGAACGTCGGAACCGGCAGCACCAGAAGCGCAAGCATCGCCATAATCGCGCAGGCGAACAGGATATCGCTTGCGGCAAGAGCCTTCAGCCGCGCGGCGGAAAGAAAAGCCGGCAGGGATTGCGCCCGTTCCGCCATCGCTTAGGCGCTCGCGCGTTCAGCGGGCGGCGGCACGGCGACGCCCTCTTCCGTGTACTGCTTCAGCTTGTTGCGCAGCGTGCGGATCGAAATTCCAAGGATTGTCGCTGCATGCGTCCGGTTGCCGAGGCAATGGCCGAGCGTCTGCAGGATGAGCGCCTGCTCGACTTCGGCGACGGTCTTACCGACAAGCGTGTCGCCATTTTCGCCAGAAGCGATTGCGGCAGCCGCCTTAAACGCGTCACCATCGGGGAGGCGGATCGCCTCGCGGCCGATCTCGGAGC
Source organism: Parvularculaceae bacterium (assembly GCA_034522715.1). GTDB lineage: Bacteria > Pseudomonadota > Alphaproteobacteria > Caulobacterales > Parvularculaceae > Amphiplicatus. The sequence goes on from JAXHLA010000003.1 coordinate 137,391, forward strand.
CTTGGGCCAGAAGAACGGCGCGGTGAACGGTGTTTTCCAGTTCCCGCACATTGCCGGGCCACTGGGCGCCAACGATCGCGCGCCGCGCGTCTTCGCTTATGGGGCGATAGGCGACGCCGTTCAGGTCGGCGAACTTCCTTGCGAAATGATCAGCGAGGGCGGCGATATCCGCCGGCCGCTCGCGCAGCGCTGGAACCGCGAGATTGACGACATTGAGACGAAAATAAAGGTCTTCGCGGAAAGTTCCCTTTTTCACTTCCTGCTTGAGGTCGCGGTTCGAGGTCGCAAGCACGCGAATATTGATTTTGATGGGCTTGCCGCCGCCGACCCGGTCGATCTCTCGTTCCTGCAGGACGCGAAGCAGCTTGGCCTGCAGCCGGACATCCATCTCGGAGATTTCGTCAAGCAGAATGGTGCCGCCGTCCGCTTCTTCGAACTTGCCGATGCGGCGCGCGACTGCCCCGGTGAAGGCGCCCTTCTCATGGCCGAACAATTCGGACTCGAGAAGATTTTCCGGGATCGCCGCGCAGTTGATGGAGATCAGCGGCTTGTCGGCGCGTTTGGAGTTCTCGTGCAGATACTTTGCGATGACTTCCTTGCCCGACCCCGACTCGCCGGTGATGAGAATAGAGGCTTCGGACTTCGCGACCTGATCGGCGAGGGCGATCAGCGCTTTCATCGCCGGATCAGCTGCAACGAGGTCACGGTTTTCCTCAACGACCGCCTCAAGCACCGCGGCGATCAATTGCGCATCTGGGGGAAGCGGGATGAATTCCTTGGCGCCCGCGCGGATGGCGGCGACCGCGGCGTCGGCGTCGCTCTTGACGCCGCAGGCGATGACGGGGATCGCGAAGCGCTCTTCCTTGAGGCCGCGCACAAGCCGCGCTATGTCTTGGCGAACATCGACCATCAAGAGGTCGGCGCCCTGGCCTCGCCTCAGGGCGGAGAGCGCGGCCTCGACGTCGCCTGAAAAGGCGACACGCGCGCCCCGATCCATCGCGATTTTCGCGGCGGCCGAGAGCTGGCCGGACATTCCGCCGACGATGAGTAATCGCATGCCCTTATCCCTCGTTCGCGCGGACGATTTCGGTCATGGTCACGCCGAGCTGGCCGTCGACCATCACAAGTTCGCCGCGTGCGATCAGCGTGTCGTTGATGTAAAGATCAATGGGTTCTCCGACGCGCCGATCAAGCTCGATGATCGATCCGGCGTCGAGCGTCATGAGGTCCGACACGCTCATCCGCTTCTTGCCGAGCACGGCCGAAACCTTGACTGGAATGTCATAGACGCTCTCGAGGCGCGGGCGGCGCACGGGGGCGCCGGCGCCAGCGGCGCTGGTCTCAAGATCGGGAATAACGTCGGTGGTGATGGCGGTTCCAGAGGCGGTCATCGCTTGATCTCCTTGTTCGCTCGCAACGAGCGGACGATTGCCGCGGTGGCGTCGGCGATTTCGCGGCGTGTGCGGCGCGCTTCACCGCCACGCCATTCGAGGCGCAATTCGCCGGCCCCTAACGAGGGATCGGCTTCGATGGTGATGAAGTCCTCGACCTTGCGCGCTTTGATCGCCGCTTCGATCTTCGGGGCGATACGATCACGGCTGGTCCGCGCGATAACGAGGCGCGCCGGGCGACGGTCGTCCGAATGCGCGGTGAGGCGGCGCAGCAGATCGATTGCGGATTCGACTTCACGTTTTTCAGCAAGACCTGCTGCAAATTCCTCAAGGAAGATCGCCGCAACGCCCAGCATCTCCGCCTGATCGCGCGCGCGCGCGTCCGCAAGAAATGCTTCGATATCCTCAAGCGCCGTGGCGATCCGCGACAGCGAGGCGGCTTCATCCGCGGCGATCGTCTCCATCGCGAGGCGGCGGCCTTCGGCGACGCCCTCGGCGCGCGCTTCGGCCAGCGTCGGACTTTCGCGCTCGACAGGCGCGGGCTCGGCTGGCGCTGGTGAGGAACCGGCCCCGAAATCGAGGAAGTCGAAAGGTTTTGCCTGGGCCCCCATCAGTAGACGAGCTCCTCGTCATCATCTTTCCCAAGCACGATCTCGCCTTCATCGGCGAGGCGCTTGGCGGTTTCGACGATACGGGTTTGGGCCGCGTCGATATCTTTCTGCCGAACGCCGCCCATGATCTCGATGTCGTCGCGCAGAAAGGTCGCGGCGCGCTCTGACATGTTGGCGTAGAAACGGTGCGCGACGTCGGGCGTTGCGCCTTTCAGCGCGAGCGCGAGATCCGGCTTGTCAACGAAACGCAACAGCGTCTGCATGTCGGCGGGATCGAGGCGCGTCAGGTCCTCGAAAACGAACATCAGGCCGCGTACGCGCGCGGCTGCGTCCGGATTTTTCATTGACAGCGCGTCCATGAACCGACGCTCGGCCGCGCGGTCGAATTTGTTGAAGATGTCGGCGACCGCCGCGTAGGGGTCGCGATCTTCGCCGCGCGACAGCGCCGCCATAAACTCTGTTTTCAGGGCTTGCTCGATCTGGTCGATGATTTCCTTCTGTACCGGGCCGAGCGTCAGCATCCGCGCGATGACTTCCTCGGCAAACAGGCCGGGAAGGGCGGCGAGCACTTTCGCCGCGTGGTCCGCCCTGATGCGCGAGAGAATGACAGCAACCGTTTGCGGATGCTCGTTGCGCAGGTAGGATGACAGCATTCGCTCATTCACATTGGCGAGCTTTTCCCACATCGTTTTGCCGGCGGGACCTTTCAGGTCCTCAAGAATCGCGCTCGCGCGGTCGGCAGGCATGACATTCTGGAGAAATCGCTGCGCTGACGTCGCCGAGCCGGAGATCGCCGACGTCGTTGACAGGCTCGTCATGAAGTCCTGCAAGAGGCCATCGACGACATCGGGTGCGACGGAGCCGAGTTTTGTCATTGCGCGCGTCACTTCGCGGATATCGTCTTCATCAAGCGAGGCCCAGATTGGCTTGGAGCCTTCTTCGCCGATCGCCAGCATGACGACGGCGGCGCGTTCCGGTCCGCTCAGTTGATCGACGGCGGTGATGGGGCGGCCGCTCATGACGCTTTCCTGATCCAGTCTTTGATGATGCCAGCCGACTCGGCGGAGTTCGATTTCATGACCTCAGCCACCCGGCGCAGCGAGGTGACGGCGAGGTCGGTGGTTACATTCACGCCTGCCGCCGCCGGCAGATCGGTGCTGCGCGTCGCCTGCGTGGAAAGAACGGCGGATGGCGCGGGCGCTCGGTTGGGCGCGGCGAGCAGCGGGCGCAGAACGAAGACGACGAGCGCGATGATGATCGCGCCGACGGCGGCCAGTTCGCCGAGACGAAGTAGGTCGCGGCTCAACAGGGGCGAAGCGGTGGCGCTCGCGGTCGTGCCGGGATTGGCGATGGTAGACGCCTGCACCGGTTGAAAAGCGGTCTCAACCACGTTGATCTGGTCGCCACGCGCCGGGTTATAGCCGACAGCCGCCTGGACGAGTGATTGAATTCGGCGCAGCTCCGCTTCCGGGCGCGGCGCGGGGCCGGCATTCAAGGCGACCGCAACCGAGAGGCGCTTGAGGCCGCCCGCTTCGCGCACTTCGTTTCTGACCGTGCGCGTCATTTCGAAATTTGTTGTTTCCTCGATCCGCCGCGCCGTCGAGGTCGAAGCCTCGCCCGAGTTCGCGGGATCGACGATGGCCGCTTCAGGAAGCTGATTGGCGATCGTAACGCCGCGCAGCGCCGAGGGGTCACGATCGTTCGACTGATCCTCAACGGTCGTCGACGACAGGACCGTCTGGCTGTCAGGGTCGATGATGTTCGCCGTTTCGGTGATGCGGCTGAAATCGAGATCAGCGGCGACCTGCACGCGAAGATTATCGGGGCCGACGATACGGCCGACGATATCCTCAACCGTGCGGCGGATCCGCGCCTCGGTAGCGGAAATGCGTTCGTCGACGCCGCCGGCGCTGGCCAAGGGATCATCGCCCTCCTGTCCGGAAGCGAGGAGGCCGCCCGCTTGGTCGAGCACGGTGACGCGTTGCGGCGTCAGGCCCGGCACGGCTGAAGCGGTCAGGTTGACGATGGCGCGCACCGATCGCTTGTCGAGCCCGCCCGGCGCATCGACGACGATCGAGGCGGAGGCGCGTTCCTTGTCGCGCGAGAAAAGTTCGCGCTCCGGCAAGACGAGGTGGACGCGCGCCGAGCGTACGCCTGACAGCGTCGCGATCGTCCGGGCGATCTCGCCTTCAAGGGCGCGCAGCTTGTTGATGTTCTGCTGGAACGACGTGACGCCGAGGGCGTCTTCCTTGTCGAAAATCTCATAGCCGACCATGCCGGAGGTTGCGATGAAGCCGTCGGCGGCGAGGGCAAGCTTCAAGCGGGCGCGCTCGCTCTCCGGCGCCAAGATCGAGACGCCGCCGTTCACCTCGCGGGTTTCGAATTTCGTCCCTTCACTCTCGAGGCGCGCGGCGACATCGGCGGCCTCGGCGAGCGATAATTCGCCATAGAGCAGCGCCATCGGTTCGGCCGTCGCGCGCAACGCCATGATGTAAAGCAGTCCCGCGACGGCCAGCGTCACGGCGGTGATCACAAGAATTCGGGCGAGCCCGAAGGACCGCGCCATCCCCATCAACTCATTCACGGCTTTCGCCCTCACAGCGCTCCACCGTTCCCATGCCACGATGAAGCCCGGCAAAATTTGCCCTGTGCAGCGTAAATATTCCGTTAGAGCGGCGGGCGACAAAAGTGCAATGTGGTTTTTCCCAAAGCCGCCGCGACCACTTAAAAACAAGTGCTTCAGGCGATTCCGATCAATCGTCCGAAAATCTAGGCGGCCAACGGGCAGCGAAAAAAAGCCCGCGTCGTGACCGGCGCGGGCTCCAGAAAAATTAAAAGAAGATGAAGTTGCTTACCGGTACTGCTGCACGCGCGTAGCGCGCAGGCCCGGCATGCCAAACTGTTCGATCGCCTTTTGCCAGGCGAGAAATTCCTCGACCGTCAACTGATAGCGGTCACAGGCCTCTTCAAGCGTCAGAAGCCCGCCGCGAACGGCGGAGACGACTTCCGCCTTGCGGCGAATAACCCACCGCTTGGTCGTGCGCGGAGGCAGATCGGCGAGCGTTAGCGGCATGCCGTCGGGGCCGATGACATACGGCTCCTTCGAACGCTGCGGCGCTGCTTGGTAAGCGGCGGACGTCATGACGGGTCTTCCCTCAAGATACGCAACTGCAGTGTCAGAGCCTATGCGCCCGCTTTTAAGATAGAGCTAAACGCCAAGGTAAATTACCCCATAAGACGTTGAGGTTTCACGGTAAATCATCCGTCTACGGAGTGCGGACGAAGTCGGGACACTGGCGTCCCTGATCGGGTCTCAGGCGGCGGTCGAAACGAGGGTCCGCCACAGCTCGTCCGCCGTCGACAAGATGCGCGCGCCGGTCGAATAGGCGCGCTGCGTTTCAATCAACGCCGAGAACTCCGCGCCAATGTCGACGGTCGAGCCCTCAAGCGCCGACCCCTCGATCGCGCCGGCGCGGCCTGTCCTGGCGGCGGCGATTACAGCCTCACCGGAGAGCGCGGTCGCCCGCACCGCGGTCCGGTCAGCGAGCGCAAGCCCGTCCTCGTTTACGAACAGCGCCAGAGGAATGCGGGAAATCGTGAAATTTGTTCCGTCGGCGTAGGTTGCGTTGACTGAGCCGTCCTGGCCGATCTCGACTGAAACAAGCGCGCCAAGGGCCGCCGGGTCGGCGCCGGTTGGCAGGCGGTTCACATTGACAGTCTGCAGCCCTTGCGCGCCGCCGCTGGCGGAGGTCGTTCCCTTGAGATAAAATCCTGCGGCGTTGACAAGATTGCCGTCGGCGTCCGGCTTGAAATCGCCCGCGCGCGTGAAAAGCAGGTCGCCGGGATTGTTGGCGCCCGGCTGTCGCGACACCACGAAATAGCCATCGCCTGCGACTGCGACATGCGTCGCCTGATTGCCGCGCGCAATCGCGCCCTGTTCGCTGAAAAGCTGACGCGGCGCAGCTGCAACGCCGGTTCCCGCCGCGCCCGCGCTGACAAGCCCGTTTCCAGACGATGACGTCGGCAATAGCGATGAGAAATCCGTCCGTACGCGTTTGTAGCCTGTGGTGTCGGTGTTCGCGACATTGCCGGAAATCGCTTCGATTCCCTTGGCGAAGGCTGTCAGGCTCGAAACGCCGATGGCGAAAATGCTGGTGAAGCTCATGGAGTGTTCCTATCTCGTCGCGATGACGCGCGTCACATCGGCGAGCGCTATGTCGCCGAGCGCGGTTGTGAGGCGCGGCGCGCCGTTGACATTGGCGACGCTCGTCACCGCGGCGATGGATTGGGCGGCCGCAGAAAGGCTTGCGCCGCTGCGATCGACGGCGGCGACGCCAAGGCGATAGACGGCGCCGTCCTCTCCGCCCGCCCAGATGAAGTCGTGCTCGCCGGCGGCGATGGATCCTGCGCTGCGCGCTACAATATTTCCGTCAGCGTCGATCACCGTGAGGGCGACAGCGCTCGCGCCTTCGGGAACGGAATAGCGCCACGCGGCGTTGCCGTCCTCCGCAACCGCGCGATCGCCCGTGAAGACGACGCGCTCGCCGAGGAGCGCAAGAGCATTCGACGTTTGGGCGCTCGATTGCAGACCGATCAACGCCTCAAGATTTCGGTTCGTTTCGATCGATTGTTCGACAGAGGAAAACTCGACGAGCTGCGAGACGAATTTATCCGTGTCGAGCGGATCGAGCGGATCCTGATTTTGCAGCTGCGCGGTGAGCAGCGTCAGGAAGGTGTTGAAATCGGCAGCGATGCGCGTTCCGGCGGGGGCGGTGGCGGCGGGGGGCTGGGTGAGGGCGGCGATGTCCATAAACAGGTCTCCTAGGCGCGAATGTCGATCGTGCCGCGATGGCGGGAAGTCGGGGAAAGGGCAGCTTCGGGCGCGTGCGCTGGAGGGGGCTCGATGCCCGGCGCTTGATCTGGCGCGCGAAACGAGAACTGCAGGTTCTGCTGAGTGAGATCGAACCCGCCGTCAGCGAGCGCAGCGCGCAAGGCCGCTTCGTCGCGGCTGAAGTGGTCGAAGGCGTGCTGATTGTCGAAGGAAAGCGAAAGAATTGCTTGCCCGTCATCCGACAGCGTCAGGCGCCCGTCGATTGAGCCGAATGAAGGCGGGTCGAGCCGCAAATCAAACTGGCTGGCGTTCTCAAGGCGCTGGGCGAGAATTTCGGCGAACTGCTTTGTCGCGAGCGGCGCGCGCAGAGGGATCGTCGCGCGCGGCGCCTCGGCCTTCGCCCGTGCGAGCGCCTCGCGCAGGGGGCCAGGCGTTCCGCTTGAAGACTGCAGTGGAACGGGCGAGGCAGCCGCGGGCGCAATCGCGACGGAAAGCGGCGCTGCCGCTGGCAGCGTTTCGATCGAAGCGTGATTGTCGGCCTTTGATACTGGCGCGGCGGCCGCGCCCTTGGTCGCTGGCGCTGCCCTATCCGGCGTTACAGCGCCGCGCGGGGAACCTTTGTCGCGCGCATCTGCTTGAAGTGCGCCGTCCGGCTGCGCTCGTGCTGACGTCACAGTCTGTGTCGGCGCGCCGCCGTGAACGTCGAGCGCGCGCGCGGCCTGGCGCTCGGCGCTCGCGACGGCCTCGTCAAACGAGAATGCTGACGCCTCCCGGCTCCTTACCGGAGGAGGCGGAGGTGCGGTTGCGCTTGGCGCAGAGAGGGAGGCAGCATTCGGCATGGCCTGCTTTGTTGGCAAGGAAGACGCCAATGCCGAAGCCCTCGGATTTGCTCGATTGTGATGGTTAACGGCTCGTTAACGGGGGCGCCGAGGGGAAAGAACGGGCCTGCAGAAATTGCCGCCGGACCAGCTTTGTCGGAAGCGGGCGCGGCAGGTTTTCGGGCCCTTATGCCTGTCGCTGCGTCGCCCGCTCGACAGCGGCGAGCTTGTCGAGCCAGGCCGCCTCCGCCTTGCCGATCGCTTCCAGCAACGCCGTGCGTTCTTTCTGCAATTTCACGACGCGCGCCGGATTTTTCTTGAAGAGTCCGGGTTCGGCGAGCGCCGCGTCGATCTTCGGAAGGATCGCGGAGAGGCCGGCGACCTTTGCCTCTGCGGCCTCGGCGTCGCGTTTCAAGGGCGCAATCTGTTCGCGCCCGGCGGCGGCGCTGGCGCGCTGGGCGGCGCGCGCGTCCTCACGCCCTTGCTCACGACCGCTCCGTCCGCGATCGCCTTTCGACTTCGTCTTGTCGAGGACGAGCGCCCGATAATCCTCAAGGTCGCCGTCAAAGGGCCCGACGGCCCCGTCCTTCACCAGCCAGATGCGGTCGGCGACCGCAGCGGCGAGATGGGCGTCGTGCGTGATAAGCAGGACCGCGCCTTCATAATCATTCAGCGCCTCGGACAGGCTCGCGCGCGCGTCGATGTCGAGATGGTTCGTCGGCTCGTCGAGAATGATGACGTGCGGTCCGTGAAACGTGATGAGACCGAGAAGGAGCCGCGCCTTCTCGCCGCCAGACAGTTTCTCGACCTTCGTTTCTGCTTTCTCGGCTCCGAAACCGAGCGCCGCCGTTGCGGCGCGGACTTTTGCCTCCGTCGCGTCGGGGAGCAGGCGTCGCACATGGTCGAGCGGCGTTTCGCCAGTCACAAGCTCGTCGAGCTGGTGCTGGGCGAAATAAGCGATATCGAGTTTCTTGTGGCGGATCACCTCGCCTGACAGCGGCGCAAGGCGCCCAGCGATCGATTTGACGAGCGTCGATTTTCCCTCGCCATTGGGCCCGAGGATCGCAATCCGGTCGTCATTGTCGATCCGCAGGTTCAGCTTTTTCAGCACCGGTGAGGCGTAAAAGTAGCCGAGATCGGCGTCAGCAAGCCGCACGATCGGCGGGGCCATGGGCGAGGGGCTCTTGAACGAGAACGTCAGCGACTTCTCGTCAACCGGCTCCGCGACCATCTGCATCTTTTCAAGCGCCTTGATGCGGCTTTGCGCCTGCTTTGCCTTCGCAGCCGAAGCGCGGAAGCGGTCGATGAAGGCCTGCATGTGACGCCGCTGCGCGTCCTGCTTGGCGCGGAAGGAAAGTGCGTTTGCCCGCGCCTCTGCGCGCTTGCGCTCATAGGTGTCGTAGTCACCTGGCGACACCGTGAGCTTGCGGTTTTCAAGCGCGAGAATGTGCGTCGCGGTGCGATTGAGAAAGTCGCGGTCGTGACTGACGATCAGCGCTGTGTGCGGATAGCGCCGAATGAAGCTCTCCAGCCAGATTGCGCCCTCAAGGTCGAGATAGTTGGTCGGTTCGTCGAGGAGAAGGAGATCGGGGGCCGAGAACAGGACGCCCGCGAGCGCGACCCGCATCCGCCAGCCGCCGGAAAAGTCCGAAGCCGGCCGTTTCTGGTCGTCCGCCGAAAAGCCAAGGCCGGCGAGGATGGCGCTCGCGCGCGCTTCAGCCGAGTGCGCGTCAATGTCGGCAAGGCGCAAATGAATTTCGGAAATGCGGTGCGGGTCGGTCGCCGTTTCCATCTCGCGGAAGAGGGATGCACGCTCCTCATCCGCCGCCAGCACGATATCGACGAGCGGGGTCGAGGAGGCGGGCGCCTCTTGCGCGACGCCCCCGATACGGCGGCGGGCGATGACGCTGACCTCGCCGTCATCGGGGTGAACTTCGTTCCGGATGAGCTTCAGCAGCGTCGACTTGCCCGCGCCGTTGCGGCCGACGAAGCCGACTTTCCAGCCTTCGGATATCGATGCGCTCGCCTTTTCAAACAGCGGGCGGCCTTCGATGCGGTAGGTGAGGTCGGTGACGATCAGCATGGGACAGGTGGTGACTTGGGGAAGGGGGCCATATCCGGGCATGGGCGGGGTTGGCAACCGCGGGGCGCCGCCAGCCCGGCTTGCCGGGCGACAGCGCTATTGATAGGGAACCGCCGCAATTCAGCGAATTCACCCCATCAAGGAGCGACCCATGGCGCGCGAGCGTACTTTTTCGATCATCAAGCCGGACGCGACCCGCCGCAATCTTACCGGCAAAATCATTGCAAAATTCGAGGATGGCGGCCTCCGGGTCGTGGCCTCAAAGCGCGTCCAGATGACACGCGCGCAGGCCGAAGGCTTCTATGCCGTTCACAAGGAGCGCCCGTTTTTCGGTGAACTCGTCGATTTCATGATTTCAGGGCCCGTCGTCTTGCAGGTGCTGGAAGGCGAGAATGCGGTCCTGCGCAATCGCGAGATCATGGGCGCGACCGACCCGAAAAAGGCAGCGCCTGGCACGATCCGCGCCGAGTTCGCTGAATCGATCGGCGAGAATTCCGTGCACGGATCGGATGCCCCGGAGACCGCGCGCGAGGAGATTGCGTTCTTTTTCGCCGCCTCGGAAATTCCGGGGTAGGACGGCTCCTCTTTCCTTCGCCCGATGGCGGGCGAAGGACGGGACGCAGCGCTTATCGGCGGATCACGCTTGCGATGCCACCAAGCCTTCTCATTGAACTTGGAGTGTCGCTTCTCGGCGTCGGCGTGCTTGTCGGGGTATCGTGGCTTGCAGGCGCGTGGCGGTCCGCAATTGTGACGTTTGAGGCGGCGGCGGACCGGCTTGCCTTCGATGAGCCCGATTTCAAGACCGGCGAATGGATGGTCGGCGCCGATGGCAAGTCGGCCGTAGCGCTGTCGGCGGACGGGGGCGAGATTGCTCTCGTATTCGCGCTCGGGGACTCACTTGCAACGCGCCGGCTGAAGCGAGCGGGCGCACCGGTGCGGCGCGACGGGGCGGCGATTGTCTTCACCCTGAAGGAACCCTCGCGCCGTGCGGTCAGGCTGGCGGCGGAAGATGAGCGGACCGCCGATAACTGGCTATCCCGGATTGCGCGCGTTGGGCTATGATTGCCGGCATGACCTTTCCCGATGTCGTCACGCTGGCGGTGCCGCTTTTCATTCTGTCGATCCTCGCCGAAATCGCGGCGTGGAAGGCGACCGGGCGCGGCCGCTATGAGACCCGCGATGCGGCGGCGAGCCTCCTCATGGGGCTTGGCAATCAGATTGCGCCGCTGCTCGGCGCGAAGGTGCTGCTCGCGGCGTTGTGGACGTGGGTCTACCAATATCGGCTGTTCGACATTCCGAACGCCTGGTGGGCGGTTCTTGTTTGTTTTGTCGTCGACGATTTCCGCTACTACTGGCTGCATCGCATCGCGCATGAGCGCCGGCTGTTCTGGGCGACGCATGTCGTTCATCACTCCTCTCAGCACTACAACCTGACGACGGCGCTCAGGCAGACATGGACCGGCGGGCTCATCAATGGCGCGCTCTTCACGACGCCGCTGGTGTTCATCGGATTTCATCCGGCGATGATTGTCTTCGCGTTCGGCTTCAATCTGGTCTACCAGTTCTGGATCCACACCGAGATGATCGACAGGATGCCGCGCTGGTTTGAATGGCTCCTCAATACGCCGAGCCATCACCGTGTGCATCACGCGACGAACCCGCGTTATCTTGATGCGAACTACGCTGGCGTCTTCATGCTGTGGGACCGGATGTTCGGCACCTTCACGCCGGAAGCAGCGGAGGAAAAGCCGCGTTACGGGATCATCAAGAATCTGGGCTCATTCAATCCGTTCGTCATCGCTTTCAGCGAATGGATCAATATTGGCAGGGATCTGCTGACCGCCCGTTCCTTGCGCGAGGTCGCCGGCTATACGCTCGGCCCGCCAGGCTGGTCGCCAGACGGCTCGCGCCTCACCTCCGCCAAACTGAAAGAGCGCTGGGCCCGTGTCGAGGCTGGCAAGGCCCTCGCCCCCGCCGAATGAGGCATTACCGCCCAAATTCCGGCAACCGCGGCGCCTTCGCGCCGGATTCGCCCCGATAATTCCCTTATTCCTTCGTGAAGAGGCCGCTGTTGGCGCCGATAACCTCTCCGTGCAGACAGGGAGAAGCGTCATGGCCAGATCAACATTTCCAGTTGTCATCCTTCCGGGCCTCGCCGCCGCAGTAGCAATCAGCGCGGGCCTCGTTCACGCCGCGTCGGTCGAGCCGGCGCCCGCCTACGCGGCGCAAGCCTCCTCCCTTGAAGCATCGACGATCGCCGCCACGGCAAAAACTGTCTTTTCGCGCGCCGATCTCGACAATGACCAGCAGCTTTCGCAGGACGAATATGTGACGCTCGCTATCGTCACCGCCGAGCTTGCGCGCCTCAACGGCTTCGTGCCGGTCGACTATGCGGGCGGCGTGCGCGTCGCCCCGCTCGCCGGCGCTGATGAATGGTCAAACGAAACGCGCGCACGCATTGAGGCCAACGCTTCGCGCGACTACGCCTCCTTTGCCGGCGAGGACGGCCGTCTTGATACGGACGAATTCATCGGTTCGCGTCTCGAAGCGCTTTCCGCCGCCGACCGCGATCGCAATGGGGTCCTGACGGGCGTGGAACTTCAGCGCTTCGCCGCAATCGAGGCGCGCGTCCAACGCAAACAGAGCTAGGCGTTCGCCGCCTCGTCCCAGGCGATCGCGTCGTCAACCCATTTTTGCAATGTCTGGTCAAGCTGCGGCTTGCGGATTGGTTTCGCGATGAAGTCATTCATGCCGGCGAGGCGGCAGCGGTCGCGATCGTCTTCGAGGACATGCGCGGTGGCGGCGATGATGGGCGTACGCTGATAGCCCCGGTCGGCTTCGATCTTTCGGATCTGACGCGTTGCTTCGTAGCCGTCGATGCCCGGCATCGAGAGGTCCATCAATATGACCGCCGGTCGATAGTGCAGGAAAAACTCCACCGCCTTCTGGCCGTTCTCGGCGATGATGACCTCATAATCCCGGGGCGAAATGAGATTGGTGACGACCAACTGGTTGACGACGTTATCCTCAGCGACGAGGACGCGTGGGCGTCCGTCAGCGACGGGCGCGTTGGCCTCGACAGCTTTCATCGCTTCGGCGACCTTGGTGATTGAGCGCGAAGAATCTTCCGTCAGCAAGCGCGCCAGAATATCCATCAGTTGCGAGGGGCGCACCGGTTTCGAGATTGACGTGACGAAGCGCGCGCCGGCCGCCGACGTCTCGACCGTCGCCGTATCGACGGAGGTGAGTAGAACAACCGGGATAGTGTCAAAGCGGGGATCCTTCTGGATCCTTGCTGTCAAGGCGGCGCCGTCTTCATCTGGCATCTGAAAATCCATCAGGATCGCATGATAGCGATCGCCCTCGACAACAGAGGCGTCGAGGGCCGCGATCGCATCCCTGGCGTTGCTGACGACCGTTGTCTTGAGGCCCCAGCCCTCCGCCAGTTCTTCGATCACCCGGCGATTGACGGCGTTATCATCGACCGCGAGCATGCGCGCGCCCTCGAAAGTCGTCGAGGTGACGCGCGGCATCGACTTGATGCGGTCGTCGATAGGGAGCGTCAGCTTGAACCAGAAGCGTGAGCCCTTGCCGACTTCGCTGTCCGCGCCAATCTCGCCGTTCATCAGGCTGACGATATTCTTGCAGATCGCAAGGCCTAACCCCGTGCCGCCGAAACGGCGGGTATTCGATCCGTCGGCCTGCTCGAATTTTTCGAACATCCGGGGAATGTCGCCTTTCGGAATGCCGATGCCGGTGTCGACGACGCTGAAAGTGAACTCGCCCCGTTCGCCGGCGCGTTCGCCGGCGATGTTGATCATGATGTAGCCGCTTTCGGTGAACTTGACGGCGTTGCCGATCAGATTGCCGAGCACTTGGCGCAGGCGCGCCTCGTCGGTGATCACGCCCTCAGGCAGGTTCGGCGCATAGCGGACGATCAGCTCAATGTCCTTTTCGAGCGCGCGCGCCTGCATCAGCGTCGCGACCTCGTAGACCATTTGGCGAAGGTTGAACGCGCGCGCGCTCAGCGTGAGTTTGCCGGCCTCCATCTTCGAAAAATCGAGAATGTCGTTGATGACGGTCATCAACGCCGAGCCTGACGATACGATGATCGAGGCCAATTCGCGCTGGCGTTGATTGAGTTCGGTGTTGAGCAGCACCTCCGCCATGCCGAGCACGCCGTTCATCGGCGTACGGATCTCGTGGCTCATCGAGGCGAGAAATTCCGACTTTGCGGCGTTGGCGGCGTCCGCCTCCATCCGCGCGCGCATCAGCGGGCGAACGAGGATGCGATGAATAACGAACCCAAGAATGATGACGATCAACGCCATCGCGGCGAGGGTTGCGAATGCAGCCGAGCGGCGGAAGTCGGCGAGGCCTGTAAACGCTGTCTCCTGATCAACGACAACGGCGAGGCGCCAGTCAATCGTCGGGTTGGCGCTTGCCGGCACAAAGGCGATGAATTTCTCCCGGCCGGCGATGCTGGCCTTTTGCACCGCATCGGAAATACGCGGCGTCGCGCCGTCGACGAGGTCGGCCAACGCTTTGCCGGCGTCCTTTGGATTAGGATGAGACAGCACCCTGCCGTCGCTTGAGGTCAGAAACACGTATCCGAGCCCGCCCAGCGTCGTTTCGGCGAGCACCGCGTTCAGCTCCTCTGTCGAGAAATCAGCGCCGGCGACACCGGCGAGCCCGCCGTCGCGATAGACAGGCGCCGACGCGGTGATCGTTTCGACGTTCGTCGTGATGTCGCGATAAGGTTCGGTCAGCGTCGGCGCGCCTTTGCCAAGCGCTGCGAGATACCACGGCCGCGTGCGCGGGTCGTAATCGGTGGGCAGGGCGTCGTCGAGCGGCCAGATGAAATACTTGCCCGTCGTGTCGCCGAAATAGGTCCAGATGAAGCGATCCTGATAGGCGCGGGCGCTGAGAAGGTCTGTCGCGTCAGGCGCCGCTGGCAAATCCCCGCTGAGGCCCGCGACAAGATTGAGCCGTTCGCTCAGCCACGCATCCAGCCCCCACGCGGTCGTACGTCCGACCGCAATCATGTGATCGGCGATCTCCTGGGAGCGCAGGGCGCGCGCCCTGGCGTCGTAATTGTAAGCGAACGCGCCGAAAATAAGGGCGACGACGGCGACGCCGGCGGCCAATGCCGTTGCCATCAGGTGCGCACCCGTTCGTGAGGCGGCGAGCGAGGCTTCGCCAGTAACGGCGGTCTGCGTCGTCATCAGTGACAATCCCCGAAAGTCCGCCCCCCTAACGACGCGAAATAGCAGCCGATGGTTAACGGGGAGGAAAGCCGAGTGTGACGGGGGTAACGGAAGGCCAGCGCCCAGTGACTAGGCTTGCTGTCACCAAGGACCCTGGCGATCGGGAGAGATAAATGGGCCAACTGACTCACGAGATACTTTCTGAACTTGCAAGTATAGCTGGCGTTCGCTCTGACCCTACCAAGGGTGACGCCGAACCAAGCGACGCTATTGGGTTCAACCAAAGAGATATCCGCGACATCGAAAATTTCAAAAACGCTGTTTTTCAAGTGCTAATGCTGCGAGCGCGCAATTACATGTATCTGACCCAACAGCAACGCGAAGTGCCATTGCCAGAAAGCGAGCGTCTGGCCATGTGCAGCTTTGAAATGCTTCTTACGTCAGGCATGATCCACAAAGACGCTGATTTTGAGATTAAGGGGCCGATGGTGGAGATCTTGATCATCCCGCCGCGGCCGGCTCAACACCTTCTGGATAGCAAAGATATCAGCGACATTCTCGAAAAATTCGGGAAATCGATTTTTCTTGCCTGTAAACAGGGAAGTTTCTTACTCGGCAAAAACAACTAAAGTGGGACATTCAAATTCAGCAATGGTTCGCATCGTCTGCGGGCCAATGATTGACTCCGCCGGAAGCTCCCCTTGCGCTTGATGCACCAAGTCGCAGGCGCGGACCGCGTCTCCTTTTAGCCGAGCCGATCGAGCAAGACCGATCCGGTGCAAGAACTTTCCCTCAGCGATCCCTTTTCCCGTCGCAATGCGCAACCCCTCTTTAAACTTGGGATCAGCCCTGTCCGGTTCCCCAAGCCGAAGTAGCGCGTCCCCGATAAAATAAAGCGCGTCCACGGCGCCAGTGGCGCTCTGGTTTCTTTCCTCCAAACTTAACTGCTCTTCGAATATTGCGAGCGCCCGCGCGGGCGCCCCTCGTGAAGTCTCAATTTGCCCGAGAATGTTCAAAGATCGTGCAAGCTCGCTGGTGGAGCTTTCGGATCGCTGCGACGCAATTGCTGAAACAAGCAATGACCTAGCTGCGTCAAGACGGCCTTCGGTGTAGTTAGCCAGCGCCAAGTATGTGCGGATACGGGCGGCGCTGCTTTCAAGGCCAAGTGAAATCGCTTCCGGAAGCAATTTCAACAATGCGTCTTTAGCTTTCGTTGTTTGATGCGCGTGGAGGTCGATAAGCGCAATATCAGTTTTCAGATCCAGAACAGCACGAGGATCAATCGGTGTTATCCCCATCGCTAAATCATAAAAATGCCTAGCCTTTGTGAGGCTGTCGATTTGAGCATGAGCTCGTCCTAACCGCACGAGCGCGTCAAAATCTTTCGCGTCGGATCTTACGATCTCTTCAAAAGCGGCGATCGAACGAGAGGGATCTCGCTCCATAGATAAGGCGCCGATCTGATGTAGCCGTTCGACCCGATCCGGGCCCGAGCGCAATTCGTCCCGCAACGACAGTTCAAGAAGCTGAATTGCGCGATCGATATCGTTGCTTTCGATAAAGGCTGAAATGACCGCGGCATCATCGAGATCCGAGCTTGCAAGGTCCGTTAGAATTCTATTGATGTATTGCTCGTCGATATATCCATCCGATGCGCCGGCCGCATTTTGAAGAGCGCGCTTCGCACTTGCTGAGATATTGGCGCTAGGATTTTCGGCACTAAATGGCGAAACTTTGAAACGCGCTTCGAACGCAAGGATAATCAGCGCAATTGCCATTGCGGCAGTCAATATTACCGCGGTTCGTGTCGAGGGCGCGAGGAGCGCCTTCAACCGCTTTGAACGCACAGATTTCTTTGATCTTCGATCGAGGTCGAACGCGGCAATGGGTTCAATAATGTTCCGAAGTTTCAACGGCGAACGCAGCGTCATTTGCGGGCGATCTCGATCATTGACCAAACTCACTGTCGCCTGCGACGCCAGCACCCCGTTCGGTTCCGCTTCCTGCTGCAGTCTCGCCGCGATATTGACGCCGTGACCGAGCAGGTCTCCGTTCGGCTGCTCCATGACGTCGCCGGAGTGGACGCCAACCCTGACTTTGGCGCCTGTGCTCGTCGGGGAGAGGGTGTCGCGCGCTTTCATGTCGGCGACGAAGTCGAGCGCGGCGAGGACGCCGTCGGTCGCGCTTGGGAATTCTGCTAAAAATCCGTCTCCGGAGGAATGAAAGACCCGGCCACGCCGGCGGGCGACGGCGGCCTCGAACGCGGCGCGCACGATATGAACGGTCCGCACCGCCGCTTCATCATCGATTTCCGCAAGCCGGGAATAGCCGCAGATGTCTGCTGCAACGACGGTTGTCAGGCGCCGCGCCTGCCCCGTTGCGCTCGTATCGGCAGCCATGCCGTGCATGTCGAGAGCCTCCCCGCCCATAGGTGCGAAAGGTTACTCGCTGGATCGCGCCGGTTGAAGGGGCGCGCCAATCACAAGCGTGACACGCGTTACAGTGTATCGTTTGGCGCGCGGCGAAGCTCATTTCGGTCATGAAGTTGAGCCCCAGACGTCTATCGCCACGCGCCGAAATTGCGCTCGCGGCTGCAGCGGGCGCAGCGATTGCGCTTGGACTGGATTATTGGGTCAACAGTGAAGGCGCAACCTTTGCGCGCGCTGGCGCTATCGCTGGAGGCGCAGCGGCGGGCGCCGTGTCGCTGACGGTCGCAAGTCTTGCGCTCTCGCTTTACTTCCGCCCGCTGACAAGGCGCGGCGCCGCGATGATCGGCTTTGGCGTCGGCGCGTCGCTCAGTCTTGTATTGCCGGCGGTGTTAGCTGTTTTCGGCCTCTGAAAAGCGCCGCAGCGCGGCGCGATTGAGGATTTCGATCTGTCCGCGCGCGAGGCGGATCGCGCCCGCCGTTTGCATTGCCTGTAAATGCCCGTTCACCTTCTCCCGTGAAGCGCCGAGCCGGCCGGCGAGCTCGTGTTGCGTCATGGCGAGCGATGGGGCGGCATTCGCCTCCGTGTCAGCAAGCGACACAATGAGACCGGCGAGGCGGCTGCGGAGCGACAGGAAGGAAAGGCCTGAGACGTGGCCGTTGGTCGATCTGACTTTGCCGGCAAGGTCTTTCAAAATCGCGATGGCGAAGTCCGGATGCGCACGGATCAGGGCGAGAAACGACGCCGCCTTGATGCTGAGCAGCGTAGCTGGCGCCGCGGCGCGCGCGCCGACCGAGCGCGGCTTGCCGTCGAGGATCGAGAGTTCACCGAAGACGCCGCCGCTTTTCAGCGACGACACGCAAATGCTCTTGCCGTCCGCGCCGTCGATTTCGAGGGCGATCTCGCCGCTGATAATAACATAGAGCGCCTCAGCGCGATCGCCCGCCGAAAACAGGATTTCGTCGCGGCCGAGCATCACCCGCGGCGACTGGCACAAGGCCGTCAGCGCCCATGCCGGCAAGCTGCTGAAGGGAGCGGCGCTGGAGAGCAGCCGGCTTATGGCTTCTTGATCGGTTGACAACGCGGGGCCCCTCTCGCGTCTGCGCGGGCCACGGTACCCGCCTCTGACTACGCGCCTGTGACGCAGGTCACAGGCCAAAGTGGGCAAACGAACTGGAAATGGCAGGGGCAGGGGGACTCGAACCCACGGCCTACGGTTTTGGAGACCGTCGCTCTACCAGCTGAGCTATACCCCTAACGGATGCTTGGAATAGGGCGGCAAGCGCGAATTTTCAAGAAGGTTCTGGCTTGGGGCGGGAAGATGCGCGCTGGCGGCCGCGCGGCGCAACCCATGCCCTAAAACCTCCTTGACCTCCGCGCGAAAAAGTCTACCTAACCGCCTTCTTCCAAAACAAGGTGAAGCAAGGGCGCGCTGGGATCGGCGCACGAGAACCCCTGCCTCCCGAAGGGAACGGCGCGGCGACATGGCGGAAAAGAAAAATCCCGGCGGCAAGAGCGGCGGCAAGACCGGCGGCAAGTCCGCCGAGACGATCGAGGGCTCGGCCGAGGAAGTCAAAAAGAAGAAGAGCGTCTCGCCGGTGGAATTCCTGACGCAGGTGCGCGCCGAGGCGGAAAAGGTCACCTGGACGTCATGGAAGGAAACGCGCGTTTCAACCGTGATGGTTTTCATCATGGTGATCGTGATGGCGATCTTCTTTCTTCTCGTCGATCAGACCTTGCGCTTTGCGATTTGCGCAGGGCTGCAGCTTTCCTGCGGGACCGCGGGCGTTTAAGAGATTTCATCAGAGCACGGAACAACGCGATGGAACACAAGTGGTATATCGTTCACGCCTACTCGAATTTCGAGAACAAGGTTGCGGACGCGATCAAGCAGACGGCCTCCGAGAAGGGCATGTCGGAGCTTTTTGACGAAGTATTCGTGCCGACCGAGGAGGTGACTGAAATTCGCCGCGGCCGGAAAATCAACACAGAGCGGCGCTATCTGCCGGGCTATGTGCTGGTGAAGATGGTCCTCAACGACCAGACCTATCACCTCATCAAGGATACGCCGAAGGTCACCGGCTTCCTCGGTTCGGGCCACAAGCCGATGCCGGTCAGCCAGCGCGAAGTCGATCGCATCCGGGGCGTCGTCACTGATTCGATCGAGCGTCCGCGCTCGACCATCACCTTTGAAATCGGCGAGAACGTCCGCGTCACCGACGGACCGTTCGCCTCGTTCTCCGGCGTCGTCGAGGACGTCGATGAGGACCAGCAGCGCGTCAAAGTCGCGGTTTCAATCTTCGGCCGCGCAACGCCCGTGGAACTCGAATTCGTGCAGGTCGAGAAGACGCGATAGAACGACGGCGACTAGATGTAATGAGTAGACGGCCCGCTCCTCTATCGTGAGCGGGCTGTTTCCGATCCGGCGGCGCCCGCATTTCGTGATGCGGCGCCGCAACTTGACCCGGAATAAACCTCGCGCTGCAACATTTCCGTCACTACCTCCCGCACTGGCCGCGAGGGAACTTGCGGTTGCCGGCCGGGCGTCAGCGCTTCCGCTCCCTCAGCGTTTTTCGTTCGCCGGCGTGGTTCCGAGTTGTGTAAGCGATGACGCGTCAACGCCCGCCCCCCCCCGCCGGCGGGCGTTTGCGTTAGCGGCGGTATGGCGCAATAAAAAGCAATCGGCGCTGTTCCGCCGGATCCGAGGGGAAAAATCTTCATGTCACATAAGCGCCCGCAGAGCCGTCAGCCTTCTTTTCGTAAAATGCTGCTCGCAGCAGCGGCGGCGTTGATCGCGTCTTGCTCGTCGACCGGCGGGCCGCTCGGCCTGTCGCGCGAACAGGAGAAGGCGATCGGCGAGCAGCAGCATCCGCAGATTGTCGCGCAGTTCGGCGGCGAGATCGCCAACCCGCAAATCAAGGCTTATGTTGACGGCATTGCTCAGCGCCTGATCGCGGCCGGCGACCAGCCGACGGTTCCGATTGTCGTCACAACGCTCGACAGCCCCGTCGTCAACGCCTTCGCCTTGCCGGGCCACGTCTACATCACGCGCGGGCTGCTATCGCTGGCGAATTCCGAAGCCGAACTTGCGGGCGTTCTCGGTCACGAACTCGGGCACGTCTATGCCCGCCACACGGCCGAACGCGTCAGCCGCTCAAATGTCACCGGCATCGGCGCCGTCATTGTCGGCGTTCTGACCGGGAGCCAGCAGGGCGCGCAGCTCGCCAGCCAGCTTGGCCAGCTTTACCTCCTTAAATATTCGCGCGGCCAGGAGTATGAATCCGATTTGATCGGCGTGCGCCTGTTGGCGAAGGCGGGCTATGACCCCACCGCGTCTGCCGATTTTCTCGACACGCTTGGCCGCTGGTCCGCGCTCGAAGCGCGCATCGCTGGTCAACAAGCCGCGCCGCCGGAATTTCTCTCGACGCACCCGAACTCCGCCGACCGGGTGAAACGCGCTGCCGCCGAAGCGCAAGTCGTCACGGCGGCGGGCGCGGTCTCGGCCGAGCGCAGCCGGGCGGCGTATATGCGCATGATCGACGGCATGCTTTACGGCGACGATCCGGTGAAGCAGGGCTTCATCCGGGGCAACGAGTTCATCCATCCGGAATTGCGTTTCGCGTTCAGCGTGCCCCAGGAATTCAAGCTCGCGAACACTTCCTCGGCGGTCGTCGCGCGCTCGCAAAGCGGCGGACAGATGCAGTTCACGATCGCCAATTCGTCCGAAGCCCCAACCGCGCTCATCGACGGTCCGCTGTCGAAAGCGCTGGGCGTCAGCCTCGCGCCCTCGCGGGCCGTGCAGATTAATGGCCGCTCGGCGGCGGTCGGGACGGCGCGCGCACAGACGCAGAGCGGCGCCGTTGACGTTCAGGCTTACGTCATCCGCTGGGAAGGCTCGGCGAATTACGTCTTCCTCTGGGTGACGCCAGCGAACGACACGCAGCGCCTGCAACGGGCCATCAACGATTCAGTATCGTCGGCGCGCATCATTGATCCGCGCACCCTGCAAGTCCCGCCGACCGAACGCATCCGCGTTGCGACGGTGAAAGCGAGCGACACTGCGGCAAGCCTCTCACAGCGCACGACGTTCCCGAACGCCAGAGAGGACCGGTTCATCGTGCTGAACGGACTTGCCGGCGCCAGCGACCTCCGCGCGGGCGAGCAGGTGAAGCTGGTGCAGTGAAGAGAACCTGAAGCGCCGATCTCGCTCGCCAGATGCGCGCGCCGATGAAGAAGTCGGCGACGCCTTGGCCCGCTACCGCTTTGCGATCGCCGTGTAGTTTCGCTTCGCGGTTCCAGTGTAAATCTGCCGTGGACGGCCGATTTTCTGGCTTTCGTCGTCGATCATTTCCGACCACTGCGCGATCCAGCCGACCGTGCGTGCGAGCGCGAAGAGCACCGTGAACATTGTCGTCGGGAAGCCGAGCGCTCGCAGCGTGATGCCCGAATAGAAGTCGATGTTCGGGTATAGTTTCTTCTCGATGAAATAACTGTCGGAGAGCGCGATGCGCTCAAGTTCCTTCGCAACCTCAAACAGCGGGTCGTCCTTGACGCCCAGCTCGTTCAGCACTTCGTGACAGGCTTTCTGCATCACCTTCGCGCGCGGGTCGTAGTTCTTGTAGACGCGGTGACCAAAGCCCATCAGGCGGAAGGGATCGTTCTTGTCCTTGGCGCGCGCGATGTACTCAGGGATGCGCTCCGGCGTGCCGATTTCGATCAGCATGTTGAGCGCCGCCTCGTTGGCGCCGCCATGCGCCGGGCCCCAGAGCGAGGCGATGCCGGCGGAGATGCACGCGAAGGGATTGGCGCCCGACGATCCCGCAAGGCGCACCGTCGAGGTCGACGCATTCTGCTCGTGGTCCATGTGCAGGATGAAGATCTTGTCGAGCGCGTCGGCGAGAACCTTGTTGACCTTGTAATCCTCGGCCGGCACCGCAAAACACATCCGCATGAAGTTCTCGGTGTAGTCGAGATTGTTCTGCGGGAAGATGAACGGCTGGCCGATCGAGTATTTATACGCCATCGCAGCGAGCGTCGGCATCTTCGCGATCATCCGGTGGCTCGCAATCTCGCGCTGCTTCGGGTCGTTGATGTCGGTGGAGTCGTGATAGAACGCGGCGAGCGCGCCGACGACGCCGACCATAATCGCCATCGGGTGAGCGTCGCGGCGGAAGCCGTTGTAAAAATTCTTCAGCTGTTCATGCACCATCGTGTGCATGGTGATGTCGTAGTTGAATTGCCGCGACTGCTTCACCGACGGCAATTCACCGTGGAGAAGGAGATAGGCCGTTTCGAGGAAGTGCGATTGTTCAGCGAGCTGTTCGATCGGCACCCCGCGATAGAGGAGAATGCCCTCATCGCCGTCGATAAAGGTAATCTTGGACTCGCAGCTCGCCGTTGACGTGAAGCCGGGGTCGAAGGTGAAAAGGTCCGTATCCGCATAGAATTTTCGGAAATCGACGACCTTCGGCCCGTGGGTGCCGCTGAAAACCGGCAGGTCGACTTCCTTTCCTTCGTAGCTGATGGTCATCGAGCCAGCGGGCTTCAGGGTGGTGTCCATCGGAACCTCTTATTGCATTGCGGCGTAGAATTGTGCGGTGCGATCATAGAAGGAAACGCGACCGTTTCCAGACGATGCCGATCAACGGCCGGTTGTGCGACGTTGCCGGCAATGACCGCCGTAACCTGCTGTTTTCATTGGCCAACAACATCGTGAAGGCGGGCAAGCGCTTCGGGCCTACCTAAAGCGTGAAGAACCTCGCCGAGCGACGGGGCGGGGTGACCGGCGGTCAGGCAGGCGCGCAACGCCGGGCCGACAGCGCCAAATCCCACGTTTTGGGCGGCGGCTGCAGCCTTCAGCGTTTCCTCCAGCACGGGCGGGGAGGCAAATTCGGTTTGCGCCAGCGTTTGCGCCATCAGCGCGACAAGCGCCCGCGCCCCGTCTTTTTCGAGCGCCTTGCCCGCTTTGCCGGAGAGATTGAGCGGGCGCGTCAGGAACAGGAACGCGGCGCCTTCGGGGACTTTAGCTAGCGTCGCTGCGCGCTCCTTGAGGAACGCTGCTGCGCGCAGAAGCGTCTCGCGCCTGCTCGCGTCAATCAAGACACCGGCGCGTTCGAAAAACGGGAGAGCGAGGTCGACAAAACGCGCATCGCTGAGCGCCTTCATGTAATGCGCGTTCGTCGATTCCAGCTTCGCCAGATCGAGCCGTGACGGCGCCTTGTTGATGCCGGTGATGTCGAACCAGTCGAGCGCGCGCGCGCGCGGAATGATTTCATCGTCGCCATGCGACCAGCCGAGCCGCAGAAGGTAATTGCACAAGCCCTCCGGCAGGAACCCCAGATCGCGATAGGCCTCGACGCCCAGCGCGCCGTGACGCTTTGACAGTTTCGCGCCGTCCGGCCCGTGGATCAGCGGCACATGGCTCCACGATGGGACTGGCCATTCCATCGCTTCATAGATCTGCTGCTGGCGCGCCGCATTGTTGAGATGATCGTCGCCGCGGATGACGTGTGTGACGCCCATATCACGATCGTCGACGACGACCGCGAGATTATAGGTCGGCGCGCCATCGCTCCTGAGGATGATGAGATCATCGAGCGCGCTGTTCGGAAACGTCACCTCGCCTTGCACGGCGTCGCGAACGAGCGTCGTCCCCTCGCGCGGGGCCTTGAAGCGGATTGTGTACGGACGATCGGGCGCAACGGCGGGATCAGCCTCGCGCCAGGGGCTCTCGAAGCGTCGTTTTTCGTTGATGGCGGCTTCGCGTGCGGCGTCGATTTCTTCTGCCGTCATGTAACAGCGATAGGCGCCGCCGCGGACGACGAGCGCGCGCGCGACCTCGGCGTGCCGCTCGCGCCGCTCATATTGCGAGATCGGCGGCTCGTCCCAATCGAGGCCAAGCCAGGTTAGCCCGTCAATGATCGCTTCGACCGCCGCTTCGTTGTGGCGCGCGCGGTCGGTGTCCTCGATCCGCAGCAGGAACCGGCCGCCGCGTCCCCGCGCGTAGAGCCAGCTGAACAGCGCCGTGCGCGCCCCGCCGATATGAAGATAGCCGGTGGGCGAGGGAGCAAAGCGGGTGACGACGGGTGACGGCATGGTTGCGAGGGGCGGGGGTTTGCGCTTTTGTGGCGAGTAGAACGAGGTTGCGGATAGCACAGCCGACCGCGGGGGCCTATGGCCGACATTGCAAGGGGGCGGGAGGGCGTGGCCGCTGTCGTCGGCGTTGACTGGCGCGGCTTGCGGGCGCGCGCGGTTGAATTCGTTCGAAACGCGCTGGCGCGTGATGCGGTAAGGCTTGGACTGTGGGCGCCCGTCGCGCTTGGCGCGGGCGCGGCGCTTTATCTCGGGTTGACGTCCGAGCCCGCCGCGTGGCTGGCGCCGTTGACGGGCTTTGTTGCTGGCGGGGCGGCGCTCGTCTCCGCGCGCGGGCGGCCGGCGGCGATCGCCCTTGCCCTGATGGCGCTTGGCTTTGCCGTCGCCGACTTGCGCGCGAGCGCGGTCGCAGCGCCGGTCCTGACGCGCGACCTGCGCTTTGCCGAAATCGAAGGGCGTCTTCTTGCGGTCGAGGAGGCCGCAAAGCTTCGTAGACTGATCATCGCCGTCGATCGCATCGAAGGCCTTGAGGCTTCCGACACGCCGGCGCGCCTTCGCGTCTCGTGGCGCGGGCCAGCGTTCGACGCCGCGCCCGGCGATCGCGTCAGGCTGACGGGAAGCCTGTCGCCGCCGCCGCAGCCTGCGACGCCGGGGGGCTACGACTTTGCGCGCCATCTTTATTTTCAGAGGATCGGCGCGGTCGGCTTTGCGTTCTCGGCCCCTGAGGTCCTGGCGGAGGCGGCGCCGCCCCTGCGCGCGCGCATCGCTGGCGGTATCGAGCGGTTTCGCCTGTCATTGACGCGCCGGATCATCGCCGCAACAGGGGCCTCGGACGCCGGGGCGATCGTCGCCGCGGTTGTCACCGGGAAGCGCGAAGCGATCAGCGAAGAGGCCGAAGCGGTCTTTCGCGACTCAGGTCTCACGCACTTGCTGTCGATCTCCGGCCTTCATATCGGGTTGGCGACAGGGATCATCTTCTTCACCGTGCGCGCGGGCTTTGCCCTCATCGAACCGGTCGCCCTCAATTTTCCGGTCAAGAAGTGGGCAGCCTTTGCGGCGATCGTGTCGGGCGGCGCATACCTCGCGATGTCGGGTCTTGCCTGGCCGGCGCAGCGGTCGTTTCTGATGACGGCGATCGTTTATCTCGCGATCCTTGTTGACCGGCGCGCGTTGTCGCTGCGCAATGTCGCGATCGCCGCTGCGGTCATTTTGCTGATAGCGCCCGAGGCGGTCGCCAATCCGGGCTTCCAGATGTCGTTCGCCGCCGTGACGGCGCTGATCGCCTTCTACGAATGGGCGACGGCGCGCGCGGACCCTCATCGTTCGTTCACCTTGGCGGGGCGAGCCCGGCGCTATGCGCTCGGCATCGTCGCGACCGACATCATCTCGTCGCTGGCGACAGCGCCGTTCAGTCTTTTTCACTTCAACCGTGCGGCCAATTTCGGCCTCCTCGCCAATTCGATTTCCATACCGCTGATGGGTTTCTGGGTGATGCCCGTCGCGATCCTGGCGATGATGGTCGCGCCGTTCGGTCTCGACGGGCCGCTTTGGCGCGCGGCGGCGGCGGGAATTGACGTCATGCTGGCGCTTGGCCGCTGGACGTCCGAATTGCCAGGCGCGGTGACGGTGTTTCCGAAATGGCCTGACGCCGTCTTGCCGGTCTTCGCAATCAGTGGCCTGTGGATATGCCTGATGACCGGCCCGTGGCGGCTCCTTGGCCTCGCGGGCGCGCCGCTCGCCTTTCTGCTGATCGCCCTGTCGCGTCCGCCCGACGTTTACGTGACCGCCTCGGGCGAGAACGCCGCCTTTGTTCTTTATACGGAGGAAAAAATCCTCGCGGTTTTCAACGCGCGCAAGGACAGGTTCGCAGCCCGGAGTTTCCTCGAGAACGCCGGTCTCGATGAACGAAAGTCCGCGCCGCAGCCGATGCGACGCCTCGGCTTCTGCGACAATCAGGGTTGCGCCGCGCCCGTCCGCAGCGCCGCCGTCGCCGTCACGGATCGGCGCGAGGCTCTTGATGATGACTGCGCGCGCGCCGCGCTTGTGATCGCGCTCTTTCCCGTGTCGCGGCTGGAGCGAAACGCCTGCGCCGCGGCGCTTATCGACCGCCGCGATGTCTGGCGCGAAGGGGCGCACGCGGCGAGGATGACGCCGGACGGGGCCCGGATCGAGAGCGTGAGAGATCGCCGGGGAACAAGGCCGTGGGCGGACTATTAAGGCCGGCGTCCGATTTTTCGCTACGCAGGGGCGCAACCTTGGAAAGGAGCGGTCTTCGCTCCCGCTCAATACCGCCGCATCAATCCGACAAGCCGGCCCTGTATAGAGACGCGGTCGGCGCCGTAAATGCGCGTCTCGAAGGACGGATTCGCGGCTTCGAGCGCGATCGAGGCGCCTTTCTTCCGGAGGCGCTTCAAGGTCGCTTCCTCCTGGTCGACAAGGGCGACGACGATCTCGCCGTTCGTCGCATCGTCCGTACGCTGGATGACGACATAGTCGCCGTCATGAATGCCAGCCTCGATCATCGACTCGCCCTGCACCTCAAGGACGAAATGCTCGCCCGAGCGAAGAAACGCCTGCGGCGCGCCGACGCGGTCAACCTCATGCTGGATCGCCTCAATCGGCGTGCCCGCCGCGATCTTGCCGAGCACCGGCAGATCGGTCGTCGTTGACCCTGACAGCGCCACGCGTCCCTTGGGGCTTGCGCCCCGGCGCGCGAAATTCCCCTGCACGACCGAGGGCGCGAATTTCGCAGCTTTGCGCGGCGCGTTGGTCGAGGCGTCGTCGGCGAGGCGCAAGACTTCAAGCGCGCGGGCCCGGTTCGGCAGCCGCCGGATGAAGCCGCGCTCCTCCAGCGCCGTGATGAGCCGGTGGATGCCCGACTTCGATTTGAGGTCGAGGGCTTCCTTCATCTCGTCGAAGGAGGGCGAAACTCCGGTCGACTTGATTCGCTCATTGATGAACTGAAGGAGTTCGTGCTGCTTCTTCGTGAGCATGGCCGTCATGCCTCCTTGCGCGCCCGAAACGAGGCGGGAACAAAACAAGGACGTTCTATGCTTGTTCTGCTGACCCGTCAAGCGCGTGGGACGCGGCAAGCCGCTGATTCGGATAGGAGATCAGGCAACCCTGAGCGGTGAGAGCAGCGCCCTTGTCGCAGCCTCGACATCGCTCTCGCGCATCAGGCTTTCGCCGACGAGAAAGGCGTTTGCGCCGTTGCCTTTCAGGCGCACCAGGTCCTGATGCCGGTTGATGCCGCTTTCAGAAACGAGGAGCCGGTCGCGCGGGATAAGGCGCGCCAGGCGCGCCGTGGTGTCGAGGCTCGTCTTGAATGTCTTGAGGTCGCGATTGTTGACGCCGATTATTGTCGCGCCGAGATCAAGGGCGCGCATCGCTTCGGCTTCGTCATGCGTTTCGACGAGCGCATCAAGGCCGTAGTCGCGCGCGGCCGCGAGAAGCTCGCGCGCGAGCGCGTCCGTCGATGACGCCATGATGATGAGGATGCAATCGGCGCCCCAGGCGCGCGCTTCGACGACCTGATAGGGGTCGACGAGGAAATCCTTGCGAATAATCGGTAGGCTGACAGTATGGCGCGCGGCCTCCAGATCGCGGCGCGAGCCTTGAAAGCTCGGGCCGTCGGTCAGGACGGAAAGGCACGCCGCGCCGCCGCGTTCATAAGCGGCCGCATGCGCCGCCGGGTCGAAATCGGCGCGGATGAGGCCCTTTGAAGGGCTCGCCTTCTTGATCTCGGCGATCAGCGCAAAGCCGTCTTCGTTTTTGCGGCGCAGGGCGCGCTCAAAGCCGCGCGGCGCAGCGGTCGCGCGGGCGAGGGCGTCGAGCGCGGTTAGCGAACTCTCCGCTTTCGCGCGCGCCACTTCCGCGCGCTTATAGGCGATGATGTCGTCGAGGATCGTCATAGGGGGCGTCCATTTGAAATCGCGACAAGACCTCGAAGCGCCGCCTTCGCGCGTCCCTCGTCGATGGCGCGCTCGGACAGCGCCGCGCCGTCGCGCAGCGTCACCGCTTCTCCGGCGACGATGAGCGCTGCCGCGGCGTTCAGAACCGCGATATCGCGATAGGCGCCGCGCGCGCCGTCAAGCAGCGCCCGCAGCGCCGCCGCATTTTCAAAAGGCGCGCCGCCTTTGAGGTCTTCGGGCTTCGCGCGCGGCAGTCCGGCGTCCTCAGGCGTCACGGTGAAGACAGTGACGGCGCCATTGTTCGCGTCGGCGACGAAGGAAGGGCCTGTCGTTGTCAGCTCGTCGAGACCGTCGGCGCCGGCGACGACCCAGGCGCGCGCCGCGCCAAGCTCGGCGAGGGCTCTTGCCAGCGGTTCGATCAGCGCGGCGTCGTAAACGCCCATCAATTGACGGCGCGCGCCGGCGGGATTGGTGAGGGGACCGAGCGCATTGAAGAGCGTCCGTACACCGAGTTTCCGCCTGACCGCTGCGACCTGCGCAAACGCCTTGTGATGCTGCGAGGCCCACATGAAGCCGACTTTCGCCTCGCTTATCGCGCGCGCGGTCGTCTCCGGAGAGGCTTCGATATTGACGCCGAGCGCCTGCAGCACGTCGGCCGTGCCGGACCGCGAGCTTGCCGCGCGATTGCCATGCTTGGCGACAGGAACGCCGCAGCCCGCGACGATAAAGGCGACGGCGGTCGAAATGTTATAGGTGTGCGCGCCGTCGCCGCCGGTGCCGCACACGTCGATGGCGTCATCGGGCGCAACAACTTTCAGGGCGCGCGCGCGCATTGCTTCGGCCGCAGCGACAATCTCCTCGACCGTTTCCCCGCGCGCCTTGAGCGCCAACAGGAAGGCGGCGATGTCATCGTCCGCGACGGCGCCGTCGAGGAGGAAGCCGGTCGCCGCCCGCATCTCCGCGCGGGTCAGCGCGCGCCCCGTCCGGGCGGCGGCGAGCAACGCGTCAAAGCCGCTCATGCGGGCGTCCGGGCCGAAAGCGACCAGTCCAGAAAATTCCGGAAAATCGCGAGGCCGTGCTCGGAGGCGACGCTCTCCGGATGGAACTGCACGCCGGCGACCGGCGCCGCCTGATGTTCGAGCGCCATGATTTCTCCGTCATCGGAGGAATGCGCGCTTGGCTTCAGCGCATTCGGCAGGCTCCGCGCTTCGGCGGCGAGCGAGTGATAGCGCGTCGCGGTGAAGAGGTTGGGAAGGCCCTTGAAAAGCCCGTCGCCCTGATGCCGGATCGGCGACGTCTTGCCGTGCATCTGGCGCGCAGCGCGAACGACCTTCCCGCCGGAGGCTTCCGCGATCGCCTGCAAGCCGAGACAGACGCCGAAAAGCGGCGTTCCGGTCTCGACCGCGCGGCGCACCAGCGCCACGCAGATGCCCGCCTCGGCCGGGGCGCCCGGCCCCGGCGAGAGCACGATCGCCGAAGCGCCAGCGCCAATCGCCTCATCCGGCGTCAGGGCGTCGTTCCGAACGACCTCCACCTTTTCCCCCAGCCCCCCGATCAGGTGGACGAGGTTCCAGGTGAAGCTGTCATAGTTATCGATCAGCAGAATCATCGGAAGGGACACTGCACGGCGCGGGCGGCCCCGCAAGATGGCCTGGTTCGGGTGAAGCTCGGGTAAAGCCGTTCAGGCGGCCTTTCGGTCGTGCGCTGCCAGTCTCTCCGGCTTGCGGGAGAGGGCAGGGTCAAGGGGGCGTGATCTTGGGGCGAGACGTGAACTTCGGCGGCGACCGCCCCGCACCGCCGGCCTCTGTGCCGGGGCGCGAGCGCGAAAAACGCGAGGGCAAGCGCCGCCGCCGGCCGGCGCTGCGCATCCCGAAGATTAAAACCGAGATCCTGCCGCCCGCGCTGTCCTCCCTTTGGCCGTTCCGCGGCGAGCCGATGGGCGCCCGGTCCGCCATGCTCCTCGCCGCGACCATGGTCATCGGCATATTCGCCGGAACCCTCGCCGCGGTGATGAGCGGGGGCGGCTCCCGCTTGCAGGCCGCCCACCGCTATGCCGCCGCGCTCGATCTTCGGGACGCGCCGATCGTGCCCCCGTCCGGCGGCGCCGGCCGGCGCGGCGCCGTCATCGAGGCGATCATCAGCGCCGGAGCGCCGGAACGCTTCGAGCCTGCGCCTGCGCCCGCCGCAACCGAACCGCGGGTTGTGATCGTCTTTGATGATGTCGGCGTCGATGGCGCAGCGTTTGAGGCATTGATGACGCTGCCGGGACCGCTGACCTTCAGCTTTCTTCCGTATGCGAAGGATGTGCGGGGAAAAGCCGCGCGCGCAAGCGCCAGGGGGCACGACCTCCTGCTGCATCTGCCGATGGAGCCGATGGGCGGCTCCGATCCCGGTCCCGGCGCGCTGCGGACGTCAATGGACGCCGGCGCGCTTTTCACTGCGCTAGGCCACAACCTCTCGCAATTCGACGGCTATGCGGGCGTCAACAATCACATGGGCTCGAAGCTGACGCGCGATGAGCAGGCGATGAAACGAATTCTTGCGTTTCTCGACCAGCGGGGCCTCTTCTTTCTCGACAGCCTGACAACGGGCGAAAGCAAGGCGAGCCTTGCGGGCGCGTCGGTCGGCGCGGAAGTTCTTGTTCGCGACGTATTCCTCGATGCGGAGCCGGGCGAGGACGCGGTGCGCCGTCAACTCGCCTTCGCTGAGAGGATCGCAGCGGAGACGGGCTATGTCATCGCCATCGCGCACCCACGCAAGGATACGCTCGCCGTCATCGGACCCTGGCTGACGAGCGCGCCGGCGCGCGGCTTTCGCATCGAGACCATCACGACCCTGCGCGCCGAGCGCGCCGGCGCTTATGCGCAGAATGCGGCGGACGAGCGGCTGCGGTAGGGAACGTGAAATCCTGCTCCCCCGCGCGCGGGCGGAGCGGAAGAGAGCTTCTTCCCACGAAAATATTTTCGTTAACCATCTAACTCGTTGATCCGCATACGAAACAAAAATCCGTCCCACCCCCTTGGCGAGGCTTTATAGTCGTTTTGCTGAACTGTTTTTGAAGGACGAAACCGATGATTGCTGAAATAGCCACGCGCTCGCCGCGCTCACGCCCCGGTTACGCCAATGGGGCGAGTGCGGAGACTGCGGAGAAAAACGCTGCAGCCCGCATGAAAGGCGGGCTCGTTGCAGGCGCGCGGCCCCGGAACCTCTGCAGGCTCCGTCCTCTCCGCAGCCTTGGCGAACGCGGCTCGACTGCCGGTTGCGCCGCCGCGCCGGGCAGAGGGTGAGGACAGCGATGCGCATCTTTTCCGCGCAGGACGCCGCGAAGAAATTCGGCGCGCTCCTTGAGGCTGCGGCGGAGGCCCCGGTCGCCATTCACCGGAACGGCCGTCCGCGCGCCGCGATCGTCAGCTGGCGGAGGTTTGAGGATTACGAACGCGCGCTCAAGCAACACAGCGAGGCGCAGCTCCTCGATACTTTGTCGACGGCCCTCGACCTCTTGAGCGCCGGCAAGCTTGGCAAGGGCGAACGCGCGCTGGCGTTGGCGCTGGCGCGGCGCCTTGGCGTCGCGGCGCCGAGCGAGGCCGACACGAAGACGGCGGGGAAGCTATTGGCGGCGCGCGAGAAGTGACAGCGCCTGACGGACTTACGCCAATGCGCGTTCGCGCTCCGATGCGGGACCTAGCGGGCGACGGCCTTCCTGGCAGTCTTTTTCGCTGCGACTTTCTTCGCGGGAGCCTTTTTCTTCGCGGGCTTGGCTGCCGCCGCTTTTTCTTTTTTCGGCGCGGCTTTCTTGCGGGTCGCCTTCTTCGACGGCGCCTTGCCTTCGCGATCGGCAAGGAGCGCGACGGCGTCCTGAAGCGTCACGTCGTCCGGGGTTTTCCCCTTTGGCAGCGTGGCGTTGACCTTGCCGCTTTTCACATAGGGACCGTAGCGCCCGTCCATCACCGAGACCGGTTCGCCGGTCGACGGATGGGCCCCCAGCTCCTTCAAGGGCTTCGGCCCTTGCCCGCGTCCGGCGCGCGGGTTCGCGCGCTTTTCCTCGATCAGCGCAACCGCGCGATTGAGGCCGACTTCGAACACGTCCTCAATCGCCGGCAAATTCGCCCAGGTTTTCTCATGCCGCACATAAGGCCCGAAGCGGCCGAGACCGGCTTCAATCATCTGGCCGTCCTGCGGATGAGGTCCGACCTGACGCGGCAGCGCGAGCAGCATCAGCGCCTGTTCGAGCGTGATGTCTTCGGGCTTCCAGTTTTTCGGCAGGCCAGCGCGCTTGGGCTTTTCCTCCGACCCTTTTTCCTGCTCGCCAAGCTGGATGTAAGGGCCGAAGCGCCCGACGCGCAGGAAAACCTGCAGCGCCGACGCCGGATCGACGCCCAGAACCTTGTCGCCCTGATCGGCGTCGCCCTCGCTCGCCGAAAGCTGGCGGCGATAATTGCAGTCCGGGTAATTCGTGCAGCCGATGAACGCGCCGAACTTGCCGGTCTTCAGCGACAAGCGCCCGTTGGCGCAGACCGGGCAGCTTCGCGGGTCAGACCCGTCGGCGCGCGCCGGAAAGATATGGGGCGCCAGCGCATCGGTCAGCGCGTCAAGCACATTCGTAATCCGCAACTCGCCGACGCCTTCGACGGTGGCGGAGAAATCCTTCCAGAACGCGCGCAGGAATTCCTTCCAGTCCGTATCGCCGTTCGAGATCGCGTCGAGCGACCCCTCAAGGTCGGCGGTGAAATCATACTCGACATAGCGCTTGAAGAAATTTTCGAGAAACGCCGTGACGATCCGTCCCTTCGAATCCGGGATGAAGCGGTTCTTGTCCATGGTGACATAGCCGCGATCGCGCAGCGTCGTCAGGATCGAGGCGTAGGTCGAGGGGCGGCCGATGCCAAGCTCCTCAAGCCGCTTGACGAGCGAGGCTTCGGAAAAGCGCGGCGGCGGCTGCGTGAAGTGCTGGTCGGGCTTCACGTCCTTGACGTCGGCGGGCGCGCCGCGGCGCACCTTCGGCAATACGCCAGAGCCGTCCTCGCCCTCGGGCTCGTCCCGGCCTTCTTCGTAGAGCTTCAGGAAGCCGTCGAAGAGGACAACCGTGCCTGTCGCGCGAAGGCCGGTCATTTTGTCCGCGGACAGAAGATCGATGGTCGTCTGTTCGAGATCGGCCGAGGCCATCTGGCTCGCCATCGCGCGCTTCCAGATGAGGTCGTAGAGCCGGAACTGATCGCTATCGAGACCGCGAAACTTTCCCGGAAGGCGCCCGAAAGAGGTCGGGCGGATCGCCTCGTGCGCTTCCTGGGCGTTTTTCGCTTTGGTCTTGTAGGCGCGGGGGGCGTCGGGCCGGTAATCGGCGCCGAATTCCTTTTCGATGGTGCGGCGCGCGTCGGCGATCGCTTCGCCCGCCATGTCGACGCCGTCCGTCCGCATATAGGTGATGAGGCCGGTCGTCTCGCCGCCGATGTCGATGCCTTCATAGAGCGCCTGCGCAAGGCGCATCGTGCGCTGCGCGTTGAAGCCAAGCTTCCTCGCCGCCTCCTGCTGCAGGGTCGACGTCGTGAAGGGCGGCGGCGGATTGCGTTTGGCGGGCTTGGCCTCAACCGCATCAATCGAAAAGCGCGCAGCTTCGACAGCGCGCTTGGCCGCCATGGCGTCCGCTTCAGTGGCGAGCGTGAATTTCTTCAGCTTGTCGCCATTGAGCACGACAAGCCGCGCCTCAAAAGGGGCGGAGCCTTCGGAGGTCGCCTCAGCGGCGATCGTCCAATATTCTTCCGCGACAAATTTCTCGATTTCGAGTTCACGCTCGCAGATGAGGCGCAGCGCGACCGACTGCACGCGCCCCGCCGAGCGCGCGCCGGGGAGCTTCCTCCACAAAACGGGCGAGAGCGTGAAGCCCACGAGGTAATCAAGCGCGCGCCGGGCGAGATAGGCGTCGACGAGGTCCTGATCGACCTGCCGCGGATGAGCGATCGCCTCGGCGACGGCCGACTTGGTGATCGCGTTAAAGGCGACCCGGTCGATCTGAAGGCCCTTTTTCAGGGCTTTCTTCTGATTAAGGACCTCAAGGAGGTGCCAGGAGATCGCCTCGCCCTCACGGTCGGGGTCGGTCGCCAGGATCAGCCGGTCAGCGCCCCTAACCGCCTCCGCAATTTCGGAGACCCGCTTTTTCGAGGCGGCGTCGAGCTCCCAGATCATGTCGAAGTCTTTGGCGGGATCGACCGATCCATCCTTCGAGGGCAGGTCGCGGATGTGCCCGTAGGACGCCAGCACTTTATAGCCGGACCCCAGATATTTGTTGATGGTCTTGGCCTTGGAGGGCGATTCAACGATCACGACTTGCATGCGTCGCGGCGGCTCCTCTCAAGGCGCGGAAACGGGCCGGAAAGACGCTGCTGCGCGCCGGACCCCCCGTTTTATGGGCGCGGACCCTGCGTCGGGCATGGCGGAAAAGTCAACCGCGCGCCTGCCGAAATGCAACCTGGGGTTACTTTTTGCTTTCAATTAACATTTAAGGTTGCTATAATCGCAACTTGGCAGGCGGCGCTCCGCAGCCTTGCAAGCGGGGTTCCCGATGTCCCAACAGGCCGGCGTCAAGCGAACGGCGCCAAAAGACGAAAGTTGTCTCGCATCGGAAGCCGAGACAGCGGAATATATCGCCGATCTCCTGAAACAACTCCAGAAGATGGCGGATACCGGCGGGCTCGTCCGGCTCTCCTATCTCCTGCGCGAATGCGTCGAGGAAGCGGAGAGGGCTGCGGCCGGGTAAAGGCCGCTTACGCCCGCAATGCAAACCGCCCGCCGGAATGCTCTTCCGCCTCGCCAGCGAGCACGAGGTCGACCAGCGCATCGATGACAAGCGCGGGCGGCGCGTCTGCTTCTCGCAGGATCTCGTCGCGGTGCGTCGGCGTAAAGCTCAACAGCTCGCGCACGCTGGCGCGCACCTCGGTGAGGTCGCGCGCGTCGGGCTCGCCCGCAGCGTTCCAGGAAAAAAGATCGCGCACAGGCTCGCGCGCCGCGCGATTTTGTTCCGCCAGCACCGCGAGAATATCCTCGGATGATTCAATCAGGGTCGCCCCCTCGCGGATGAGCTTGTTGGCGCCCTGGCAGCGCGGATCAAGCGGCGACCCCGGCACGGCGAAGACTTCGCGCCCCTGTTCGAGCGCGAAGCGCGCCGTAATGAGCGTGCCCGACCGCGCGGCGGCTTCGACAACGACGACGCCGCGTGACAGGCCGGAAATAAGGCGGTTGCGGCGCGGGAAGTCCCGCGCCGTCGGCTGCGCGCCGGGCGGCTGCTCGGAGAGGATCGCGCCGCGCGCCGCAATCATCGCGGTGAGCTCCTGATGCTCGGGCGGATAAATGATATCAGCGCCGCCCGCGACGACGGCGATCGTGCCGGTCTTCAGCGCTGCTTCATGCGCCGCGCCGTCGATGCCGCGCGCCAGCCCCGACACGACAGCGACGCCGGCTGCCCCCAGTCCCTCGGCCAGAAGTCGCGCCATTTTTCGCCCGGCGCCCGAGGCATTGCGCGCGCCGATCACGGCGACGGCCGGCTTTTCGAAAAGACCGGCGTGACCGCGAACATAAATGACCGGCGGGGCGTCCGGAATTTCGGCCAGGAGCGTTGGATAGTCCGCCTCGCCCCGCGCAATGAGCCTTTGTCCTGCGTCACGCGCCCGTGCGAGTTCGGCTTGTGCGTCGGCGAGCGGGAAGGGTTTCAAGGCGCCGCGCCGCCCCGCTTTCGCTGCGAGCAGGGGCAGCGCCTCCAGCGCGCGCGCCGGCGTCCCGTAGCGGTCGCGCAGCCGCGCGAACGTCACCGGTCCGATCGTCTCAGTACGGATCAACCGCAGCCAGTCGAGGCGTTCAGCGTCGGTGAGGGTCCTCATGCGCGATCTTCCTGAGCCCTCACGCAGGGCTCTTCTTCGCGCCGATCCGGGGCTCCTCGTCCTTCATCAGCCGTTCGATGTTGGCGCGGTGGCGGATGAAAATGAGCGCGGTCATGAACAGCGCGGCGAGCGCGAAGGACGGCTTGCCCATGGCGAAGAGCACAAGCGGCGATGCTGCTGCGGCGATCAACGCGGCGAGCGAGGAAAAGCGGTACAGGAACGCGGCCCCGAGCCAGGTCGCGCACGCGACCGCGCCGGCGGGAAGCCACAGAGCGAGAAGCGTCCCGAGAAAGGTCGCAACGCCCTTGCCGCCCCGGAACTTCAGCCAGACCGGAAAGCAATGACCCAAAAAAGCAGCCGCTCCAGCGACTTCCGGGGGCCACCTCAAAGCGTAAGCGATAAGAACCGCGATCGCCCCCTTGCCGCTGTCGAGCGCCAGCGTCGCGGCGGCGAGATCCTTCCTCCCGGTACGGAGCACATTGGTTGCGCCGATATTGCCGGAGCCGATGGCGCGAATATCGCCGAGCCCCGCAGCCTTGGTGATAACGAGGCCAAACGGGACGGAGCCGAGCAGATAGCCGAGGATCGCGGCGAGAAGGAGGGTCATTGACCCGTCCCCCGTGTCACCAGCGCGTCCAGCACGGCCATGCGGACAGCGACGCCGTAGAAAACCTGTTTCAGGATCAAGGAATGCGCCTCGTCGTCGGCGAGCGCGCCGTCGATCTCGACGCCGCGATTCATCGGCCCCGGATGCATCACCTTTGCGCCCGGATTGGCGAGGCGCAAGGTTTCATGCGTCAGGCCATAGTCCTCGAAATAGCCTTGCGCGAGCGCCCGCCCGCCCGCTTCCATGCGCTCGAACTGCATCCTGAGGCCCATGACGATATCGGCGCCGGCAACGCCCGTTCGCAGCGTGTCGAAGCGCTCGATCTGCGGGAAGAGCGACGTCTCCGGCATCAGGTGCTTTGGTCCGACGAAACGCACCGTCGCGCCGAGCCGCAAGAACAGCTCCGCGTCAGAGGCGGCGACGCGGCTGTGCCGGATATCGCCGCAGATGGCGATCGTCAGCCCCTCGATCCGTCCGAAGGCGGAGCGAATGGTTGCAGCGTCGAGGAGCGCCTGTGTCGGGTGTTCGCGCACGCCGTCGCCAGCGTTGATGACCGGGCAGGCAATCCGCCGCGCGAGTTCGTTGTGGACGCGCGGCTCCTTGTGGCGCGCGATGACGACATGCGCGCCCATCGCGGCGAGCGTTTGAACGGTGTCGATCAGCGTCTCGCCCTTGTTCACGGAGGACGCCGCGACGGGCACGCTCAACACATCGGCGCCGAGCTTTTTGCCGGCGAGTTCGAAGCTCAGATTGGTGCGGGTCGAATCCTCAAAGAAAAGATTGATCTGCGTCTTGCCCGAGAGGCGCTGCGGCGGGCGCTCGCCGCGTCTCAGAAAGCCGGCATAGTGCTCGGCGAGATCAAGGAGATGCGCGACTTCGGCGTTCGAAACATCGTCGATATTGATAAGGTTTGCGGCCGAAAATCCATTGCCGGGAAGGGACGGGCGACCGGGGAGCGTCATGGCGCGGCTTCTAGCCCTGCCGCGGCGCCCTTCGCAATCACTTGCCGGATTTCGACAGCCATAGCCCGCCGCATACGAGGACGACCGCATCGATCAGGAACATCACCAGCAAGGTCGGCGGGCCGCCATTCTGGAGATAATTGGCGCCGCCAAGCACAATGCCGACTGTTGTGGCTCCCATCGCCGCCAGAACGACCGGCTTTCCCCCGCGCTGAAGCAGAACGCCGAGCGTTCCATAAAGCGCGCCGAACGCCGCCAGCGGAATCCGCAAGGCGTCCGGAGCGCCGGCGACCGCGACAACGATATGAAGAACGCCGGTGGCCACCAGCAAAACCGACATCAGCCGTTTCAAATTCGCCGCGTTCATGCCCAGCCCCTTCGCTTCAGCCGCGCCGCCGGGTCAGCCGGTCGATCGCGCCCTGTAAAATGAACGCCGCCGCTGATTCGTCAATTTTCGCCGCTCTTTTCGCGCGGCTGATATCAAGACCGATAAAGTCCCGGTCGATCGCCGCGGTTGAAAGCCGCTCGTCCCACAGAGCGACAGGAAGGCCGGTCGCCCGCGTCAGGCTGCGGGCGAAGGCCCGTGTCGATTGGGCGCGCGCGCCTTCGGTGCCGTCCATGTTGCGCGGCAGGCCCAGCACGAATCCGGCGGCTTTGCGTTCCCCCGCCAGCGTTTTCAACCGTTCGGCGTCGGCGGTGAATTTCGTGCGAACGATCGTTTCAACGGGCGTCGCCACCCGCCGGGCCGGATCGCAAGAGGCGACGCCAATCGTCTTCTCGCCAAGGTCGAGGCCAAGCAAGGACCCCAACGCGCCGAACGCAAGCGCGGCCTCTTCAAACTCATCCGCCATGCGGGCAGGCTATAGGGTGTTCGGAAAGGGATCGACAGGTAAGCGGGATCGTTCAGCGCCGAATTCTCCGCCGTCACCCGGGGCGGCGCAGCCGATCTGGGGTCCATCTCCTGAACTAACCGCGCGAACGATGGCATCTTGCGGGAGATTGACCCCGGGTTCGCGCCAAGAAGCGCGCCCTGGGGTGACGAATTTCTTGCGAAGACGCAACAGTCCGGCGCAGCGCTTGATGCGCCACCCCGGCGTTGATAGGGCTCGCGCTCTTTTGCAGGTGCAAACCCATGGCTGTTGACAAGATAACCGTCGCCAAAGTCGCCAAGCTCGCGCGTCTCGCCATTCCCGAAGACCGGCTGGCGCCGCTGGCGGATGAGATCAACGGCATCCTGAAATGGATCGAGCAACTCGACGAGGTCGATGTGACCGGCGTCGAGCCGATGACCTCGACGGTCGAGATGAAATTGAAAATGCGCGACGATGTTGTGACTGAAGGCCCGACCGGCGGCGGCCAGCCGGAAAAGGTCGTCGCCAACGCGCCGAAGACGG
This sequence comes from Parvularculaceae bacterium, assembly GCA_034522715.1. Lineage (GTDB taxonomy): Bacteria > Pseudomonadota > Alphaproteobacteria > Caulobacterales > Parvularculaceae > Amphiplicatus. The sequence goes on from JAXHLA010000003.1 coordinate 176,593, forward strand.
AAGACAATTTCTTCGTGGTGCCGAAGGTGGTGGAATAGATGACCAACCCCACCGACCTCACCCTCGCTGAACTCCGCGACGCGCTGCGCGCGAAGAAAGTTTCTTCGCTCGAAGCGACAGACGCCTATCTCGCGAATATCGAGAAGGCGAAGGACCTCAACGCTTTTATCACCGTGACGCCGGAAAAGGCGCGAGGCATGGCGAAAGCGTCGGACGCGAAACTTGCCAAAGGCGAGGGCGGGCCGATCGAAGGTGTGCCGCTCGGCATCAAGGATCTCTTCTGCACCGAAGGCGTGCTGACGACGGCTGGCTCGCACATTCTCGACGGCTTCAAGCCACAATATGAATCGACGGTCTCGGCGCAGCTCTGGCGTGACGGCGCGGTGATGCTCGGCAAGCTCAACATGGACGAGTTCGCGATGGGGTCGTCGAACGAGACGAGCTACTACGGTCCCGTCATCAATCCGTGGCGCGCAAAAGGCGGCAATGCGAAGCTGACGCCGGGCGGCTCTTCTGGCGGCTCCTCCGCCTCGGTCGCCGCGCACCTCTGCGCCGCCGCGACCGCGACCGACACCGGCGGCTCCATTCGCCAGCCGGCGTCACTGACCGCGACGGTCGGCGTCAAACCGACCTATGGGCGTTGCTCGCGCTGGGGCATTGTCGCTTTCGCCTCTTCGCTCGATCAGGCAGGGCCGATCGCCCGCGATGTTCGCGACGCTGCGATCATGCTGCGCTCGATGGCGGGGCATGACCCGAAAGATTCAACCTCCGTCGACCGGCCTGTCCCCGATTATGAAGCCGTGCTCGGGCAGTCGGTCAAAGGCCTCAAGATCGGCGTGCCGAAGGAATACCGCATCGACGGCATGCCGGCGGAGATCGATCGTTTGTGGGCGGACGGCGTCAATTGGATGAAGGACGCCGGGGCCGAGATCGTCGATATCTCCCTGCCGCTGACGAAATACGCGCTGCCCGTCTACTACATCGTCGCGCCGGCGGAAGCCTCCTCAAACCTCGCGCGTTATGACGGCGTGCGCTACGGCCTCCGGGCCAAGGAGTTCACCGACATCCAGTCGATGTACGCCAATACGCGCTCCGAAGGCTTCGGCAAGGAAGTCAAACGCCGTATCATGATTGGCACCTATGTGCTCTCGGCCGGCTATTATGACGCCTATTATCTCCGTGCCCAGAAAGTCCGTAAACGGATTTTCGACGAGTTCCAGGACGCCTTCCGGAAATGCGACCTGATCCTCACGCCCTCCGCGCCGTCGGCCGCTTTCGCGCTCGGCGAGAAGTCGGATGATCCCGTGCAGATGTATCTGAACGACGTCTTCACGGTGACGGCGAATCTCGCAGGGCTCCCGGGCGCGAGCGTGCCCGCAGGCCTCGACGCGCGCGGTCTGCCGCTCGGCCTGCAGCTCATTGCGCGCCCGTTTGACGAAGAAACCATGTTCAGGGGCATGTGGGCGCTGGAAAAGGCGGCAGGCTTCAAGGCGCAGCCGGAGCGGTGGTGGGGGTAACCCGCTTGACGGATCGTAGTTTATAAACTACATATGTTCGAACTCAAGGAGACCGATCAATTTGAGCGATGGGAGCGTGATCTAAAGGATCGCAAGGCGCGCGCGATCATCGCGTCGCGCCTGTTACGGTTGGCGAGCGGCGCCTTCGGTGATGCGATGCCGGTCGGAGAAGGTGTAAGTGAATTGCGAATTCATTATGGTCCTGGGTACCGGATTTACTTCAGGAAGCACGGGGCGGAGATCATCCTGCTGCTGGCCGGCGGCGACAAGAGCACGCAAGCGAAAGACATCAAGCTTGCGAAAGAACTCTCCAAATTCTGGAGCGATTTGTGAAGTCTAAGTTGAAAACCTACGATCCCTCGGAAGCGCTTGACGGTCCAGATACGATCGCTGCATTCCTCGCCGACGCGTTTGAGACGGGCGACCCTGCCTTCATTGCGAAAGCGTTTGGTGTTGTCGCGCGCGCCAAGGGGATGACCGAACTGGCGCGCGAAACCGGATTGTCGCGTGAACAGTTGTATCGGTCATTCAGCGAGGAAGGTAACCCTACGTTGAAGACGATCGTCGCGGTGATGAACGCGCTAGGGGTCGAAATATCGGCCAAGGCCGCTGAGTAGCGCATGGGTCTCCCGCGTCAGTGACGTCCTACCAACCCATAACCTACGACGTCCCGCTCGCCCCGCCGATCCGCAATCAGGCGTGGATCGCCGAGCGTCACGCGCCTTGGCGTCTCGTCATTTTCCCCGGCACGCCCGCGCGGAAATATTTGTTCGAGCGGATGCTGCGGTCGGCGCCGCCGGACATTGAAGTCGTTCTCCTCGCGCGGCCCGGTTACGCGAAGGGTCACGCACAGGCTTATCTCAGTTTCGACGATCAGGTGGCGGCGGCGCTGCCGTTTCTCGATGGCGGCAAGAAGGTCGTCACGCTCGGCGTTTCTTATGGCGGGGAACTCGCCTTGAAAGCGCTGGTCGATCATCCCGATATCGTCAAAGGCGCGGTGACGGTCGCCGCCCTCATCACCGAGCCGCGCGGCTGGGTGCAGCCCTTTGTCGATCTCGGCGGCGCGCCGGTGGTGCGCTCGCTGCTGCCGCGCACGCTTCACTATGCCCGCGCCGAGGTCGCCGGGCGGCGCGCGCAGATCGGGCCGCTCTTCGCGCGGTTGAAAGAGGTGACGGCGCCAGTGACGATCCTCCATGGCGACGCCGATCATCTCGTCAGCCGGAACGATGCAAAGACCCTTGAAGGCTATTTCGGCCCGGACGCCGACGTCGAGTTGAAGACCATCCGCGGCGGCACGCATTTCCTCGAAATGCAGACCCCGAAAGAGCTCTATTCCGCCGTCCGCTCGGTCATCGCCCGGGCAGAGAAGCGAGCCTAACTCCATGATTCGCCGCCATAAAATCTGTGGAAAAATTCGGCCCTTGTCGATGTTCTCTTTTTGTTCTTTAATTTTCCCATGAAGCCCGCTCCCCCAGACGCCTTAGATGCGTTCCGTATACGGATGGACTGCCGCCTCGTCGAGATGACGCCGGCCGCGTCCGGCGAGGAACCGGCGGCGCTTGCTTTCGCCCTGGCGTGGGCGCGCAGCATTGAGCGCGACCGCTTGCTTTTTTGGTCGGCGCCGCAGGCTTGCCTCGCCGAATACGGCGTTCCTTATGCGGAAGGGCTTGCGCAGTTCGGGCTGGACCTTGACGCGCTCATCATCGCCGCAACGCGCACGCAGATCGACGCATTGTGGGCGGCCGAGCAGGCGCTGACGCTGCCAGGCGCTTTTGTTCTGTGCGCCATCACGCCCGCGAAAAAGCCGCTTGATCTCATCGCGACGCGCCGGCTTTTTCTCGCGGCCAAGAGAAACAAGAGTCGCTGCGCGCTTATTCGCCTCGACACCGCCCGCGCGAGCGCAGCTGAATTGAGGTTCGAGATTTCCTCCGCTCCCGGAGAAAGCGTCTGCGGCCTTGGGCCTCCTGCTTTCGACGTGCGCCTCACTCGCAACCGCGCCGGTCCCGCCGGAGAAGCCTGGCGCCTTCAATGGTCCGCTCATGCGTATGCGTTCAGAACAATCCCCCGCCCGCTGGATGGCGCTTTATTTCCCGTTCCTGCCGACCGACCGCCTGCGCCGGCTCGGGCTCGCGCCGGATGATGCGCCCGTTGGCGTTTACGCGAAGACAGGCAACGCCTTCACGCTGACGGCGGTCAATCAAAGCGCGCTCGCGAAGGGGCTCCATCCCGGCATGGCGCTTGCCGACGCGCAGGCGATTTACCCCGCTCTCATCGTGCGCGAGGCCGAGCCCGAAAAAGACGCGCGCCTCCTTGATAGCATCGCGGCGTGGGCGGATCGCTTCACGCCCTTCGTCGCGCTCGACCAGCCTTCCGGGCTGTTCCTCGACATCACCGGATGCGCGCATCTCTTCGGCGGCGAACAAGCGATGCTAAGCGTAGTAAAGGCCGGTCCCGCCGCGCGAGGATTTTCGGTCGAAGCCGCGATTGCGCCGGCGCCGGGCGCGGCCTTCGCGCTCGCGCGTCATGGCGGCGGCATTGTCGATGAGAACGATCTAAAGAACGTGCTTGCGCCGTTGCCGGTTGAAGCGCTGCGTCTCAACCCGGCGTCCTCCGCGCTGCTGAAACGATTGGGACTCAGAACCATTGGCCAGGTGATGAAAAGCCCTCGCGCGCCGTTCGCCGCACGCGCCGGCGAACACGCGATGCGCCGCCTCGACCAGGCCTTGGGGCGCGCCCGCGAAGCGCTGATCCCGCGCCGTCCCGCGCCGCCCCTCTACGCGATGCGCCGCCTGATGGAACCGGTGATCGCGATTGAAGCGCTGATGACAGTGACGGAGGCGCTGTGCGGGGATCTTGCGATTGACCTTGAAAAGCGCGCCGCCGGCGCCCGCTTTTTGCGCCTTGCATTTTACGGCGTCGATGGCCGCGTGCGCGAGGTTATTCTCGGCCTCTCGCAGCCGGAACGCTCTGCGAAGGCGATGCTACGGCTGTTGAAGGAGCGCATCGACAAGGCTGCTGAAAATTTCAACGCTGAGTTCGGTTTCGAGGCTGCGCGTCTCGATGCGGTCGAAATCGCGCCAATCGAAACGCTAATGTGCGATCTCGCCGCCGCCCCAGCGGTGCGGGACCGACAAGCCGAAGCGCGTCTTGTCGATACGATATCGGCGCGTCTTGGCGCTCATGCGGTTTCAGAAATCGCCGTACGTGACACGCATGCGCCCGAACAGAGGGAGGGTGACGCGATCACGGCCGCGTCGCCGCAAGACGGCGTGATGCGCCGCCCGGTGACGCTGTTCCCGCACGCGCAGCCGATTGAGGTGATGGCGTCGGTGCCTGATGGCCCGCCGCTGCGCTTTCGCTGGCGGCGTCTGTCGCGCAGCATTGTCCGCGCTGAGGGGCCGGAGCGCATCGCGCCAGACTGGCTGAAATTCCCCGACGCGCAGACGCGCGACTATTACCGCATCGAAGACGACAAGGCGCGCCGCTATTGGGTCTACCGTGAAGGACTTTACGGCGACGGCGCAACCCCGCGCTGGTTCATTCATGGGCTGTTCCCGTGACAGCCTTCGCCGAGCTTTGCCTCACCACGAATTTTTCGTTCCTGCGCGGCGCGGCGCATGCCGAGGAGTTCGCGGTCGAGGCGAAAGCGTTCGGTCTTGCCGGCATCGGCGTTGCTGACCGCAACACGCTCGCGGGCGTCGTGCGCGCGCATGCGGCGGCGAGGGAGGCAGGTCTTCGTCTCGCGGCTGGCGCACGCCTCGTCTTTCGCGACGGAACGCCGGACATTCTTGTTTATCCGACCGATCGCACTGCCTACGGACGGTTGACGAAATTGCTGACCATCGGCAACCGGCGCGCGCCAAAAGGCGAATGCTGGCTCGATCTCGACGATTTTCTGGTCCACGCCGAAGGCCAGCAGGCGATCATCGCGCCAGAGATTGCGCCAGGCGCGGCGCCGGACGAACGCCTGCGCGAGACAGTGCGGCGCGTCGCCGCACGCTGCGGAAAGGTCTGGCTCGCCGCACGCTTTTGCTTCGACGGCGAGGACCGGCGTCGCCTCGCGCTTCTAAATGCGCTGGCGCAAGAAACCAGCGCGCGTCTCCTCGCGACGGCGGAGCCACTTTTTCACAAGCCCGAAAGACGCCCGCTCGCGGACGTTCTGACCTGCATCCGCGAGAAGACAACGCTCGACGCCGCCGGGCGCCGTCTCGCCGCCAACGCCGAACGCTGCCTGAAGCCGCCGCAGGAAATGGCACGGCTTTACCGCGACGCGCCCGAAGCCGTTGAGGAGACAGCGCGCTTTCTCGAAAGCGTGCGGTTCTCGCTTGATGATCTTCGCTATAATTATCCAGACGAAACGGTCACGGGTTATACGGACGCCCAAGCTGCGCTCGAAGACCTCACCTGGAAAGGCGCCGCCAAGCGCTATCCGGACGGCGTGCCGGAGAAGGTGCGCAGTTCGCTGACCCGTGAGTTGCAGATTATCGCCGATCTCAAATACGCCGCTTATTTCCTCACGGTCGCCGACATCGTCCGTTATGCGCGGGAGGAACGGAACATTCTCTGCCAGGGCAGGGGATCTGCGGCCAATTCCTCGGTCTGCTATTGTCTCGGCGTTACTTCGGTTGATCCCGCGCGCTTCACGCTGCTCTTCGATCGCTTCGTTTCGTCAGAACGTAACGAGCCGCCCGATATCGACATCGATTTCGAGCATGAACGGCGTGAAGAAGCGATCCAGTATGTCTATGAGAAATATGGCCGCCACCGCGCCGCGCTCGCTGCGACCTTGATCTGCTATCGCGGGCGGAGCGCCATCCGCGATGTCGCCAAGGCGTTCGGGTTTTCCGAAGACCGCATCGCAGCCCTGTCGAAGACGCAGCACTGGTGGTCGAAGGCGGTGACGGCGGATGAGCTTCGAAGGCTCGGCCTTGATCCCGCCGACCCGCGTCTTGCGATGTGCCTCAAGCTCGCTGGGGAACTCCGCGGGTTTCCGCGCCACCTGTCACAGCATGTCGGCGGCTTCGTCATCACTAGGGATCGGCTCGACGAAATTGTTCCCGTCCAGAACGCAGCGATGGAGGACCGCACGGTCATCGAGTGGAACAAGGACGACCTTGATGAACTACGTATCCTGAAAGTCGACCTCCTCGGCCTTGGCATGCTGACGTGTTTGCGCAAGGCGTTCGAGATGGTCGACCGGTTTTATCCTGGGTGGGCGGAGGAGGGTCGTTGCGACTCATCCTTCGTGACGCGCGCCAAGGGGCGCGCTCCTCAGGATGAAGGGACCTGCAGTCTTCATCCTGAGGAGCGGCCTTCTTCAGGCCGCGTCACAAAGGATGAGTCGCGGAGAGCTGAATTCACAGGTTTCCCGCAAGCGGGAGAGGGGCAAAACATCCCCCTCACTATCGACACGCTGCCGAAGGAGGACCCGCGTGTTTATGCAATGCTGAAGCGCGCCGATACGATCGGCGTCTTTCAAGTCGAAAGCCGTGCGCAGATGTCGATGCTGCCGCGCCTTCGGCCCGAAAAATTCTACGACCTCGTCATCGAGGTTGCGATTGTCCGCCCCGGGCCCATTCAGGGCGGCATGGTGCACCCATACCTCAAACGCAAGCAGGGGTTCGAGACGGTGACTTATCCCTCGAAAGCGCTCGAGGCCGTGCTCGAACGAACGCTCGGCGTGCCGCTTTTTCAGGAGCAGGCGATGCAGATCGCGATTGTCGCCGCCGGATTTTCCCCGCCCGAGGCCGACAAGCTCCGGCGCGCGATGGCGACCTTTCGGCGCGTCGGCACGATCGGCCAGCTTAAAACGAAGTTCATCGACGGCATGATCGCCAATGGCTATACGCCGGATTTTGCGGAAAGCTGTTTCCGCCAGATCGAGGGTTTCGGCGAATACGGCTTTCCGGAGAGTCACGCGGCGAGCTTCGCGCTCCTTGTTTACGGGTCGTCGTGGATTAAATGTCATTACCCGGACGTTTTCGCTGCGGCGCTGTTGAACGCGCAGCCCATGGGTTTTTACGCGCCGGGTGAGATCGTCCGGGACGCACAAGAGCATGGCGTCGAAACGCGCCCGCCCGACATCAACCGCTCGGACTGGGACAACACGCTGGAACAGGGGGCGCCGGCGGCGGACCGCTTGCACGCGCGCCACGCCGACATGCGCGGCGATGTACGCTCGGCCCGCGCGCTGCGGCTCGGCTTCCGGCAGATTGACGGCCTGAAAGAGAACGAACTCCGTGCGGCAATCGCGGCGCGGGGAGGGGGATTCGACTCGCTGCGTGATGTCTGGCTGCGCGGCGGGCTTTCCCCCGCTTCGATCGAGCGTCTTGCGTCCGCCGATGCCTTCCGTTCGCTCGGCCTTGACCGGCGCGAGGCGTTATGGGCGGCGCGCGCGCTCAACCGCGTCGGCGGCGAGGAAGATTTACCGCTGTTCGAGCGCGCGGCGATGGCCTCGCGCGAGGCCGATGTCGATCTTCCCGCGCTCCGCCTCGGCGAGCATGTCGTTGAGGACTACCGCACCTTGCGCCTGTCGCTCAAAGCCCATCCAGCAGCCCTCGTGCGCGACGATCTCTTGGGGCTCGGGGTCATTGAGGCGGATCGTTTGTCGACATTACGAAACGGAGCCAATGTGCGCACGGCGGGGCTTGTGCTCGTTCGCCAGCGACCCGACACGGCCTCCGGCGTCATCTTCATGACGCTGCAGGACGAAACGAACATCGCGAATATCATCGTCTGGCCAGCTGTCTTCGAGCGCTTCCGGGCGGAGGTTCTGGGCGCGCGGCTCTGTGCGGTCGACGGCAAGATCCAGAACGAGCATGGCATCGTCCACGTCATCGCCGAGCGGCTCCTCGATTTCAGCCCGTTGCTGGCCCGATTGTCCGGCGCTCGGTTGCGTGAAGCGGTCGCGCCTGCGGATGAAGTCCGCCGACCGGCCGGGGACGCCCGTAGTCACCCAAGAAAAGTGCGCCACACCCTCGTACCGGCCGACGTGATGCCGAAGGGGCGAAATTTCCATTGATAGGCGCTGGGGCCGACTTATCGCGGAAGGATATGACGACGGACGCAAACAACCTTCGCCGGCACTATCATGACTATGGCTACGCCCTGCTGCGTGGCGCCGCGCCGCCCGAAGTCGGCTCACGGTTTCTCAAGGTTGACGAAGCCAACGCAATCCGGATTGCGGATGATTTTGGCGATGAAACCTACGCCAGCATTGATCTCAAGCCGGGCGACGCTCTCATCTACAAGGGCGTCAATCATCGGCATGGACGCGTCACGCCTAACCCGAACCGCTGGTCGGCACATCTTTTCCTGCACTCGGTCGACCTTGACGGTCCGTTCGCCGAATGGGCGTTCGACAAGCGACCGCCGCCCACGCCGGGCGATTTCGGGTTTCCCATCAGTTAAGGTCGACCGACATCAGACGCAGCGGCTTCAACACAGCGCCCTCGCGCGGCTTGCCCGCATCGTCATAGGCCGGCCAGTTGCTGGTTGCGATGTAGATCAAGCGATCTCCCTCGATGAACCCATGCGTCGGCTCGCTCCACTCCGGCAGAGCTTGTTGCAGCACGCTCAATTTGCGCGCCGTTAATCCCTTCCGGTCGAGATCAATGCGCACGATCCGCTGAGGCGTTGTTCCGTTCTGAATGCCGATCAGGTCTCCTTTATAGAGATAGAGGCCGTCAATGCCGCCAAGATGGGCGCCGCCGGGGTTCGCGATCGGGGTCACGCTGTTCGACTTTAGGTCGACGACAAACAATCCAGCGAGATGATCGGCGACATAAAGGCGCCGCTTCTTATGGTCCAGCGCAAGCCCCTGCAGGTTGACGAAAAGTGGGTCTGCGGCAAGCGTCTGCAGCGACTTGCCCGCGCCAAGGAGCAGAACCCGGGGCGTCAAGCTGTCGGATGCGTAAAGACTATCGCCGTCCGCCTCAATGTCTCCCAGAAGCGCCGCGCCGTCGCTGACAACCGTTTTCGAAATTATGGCGCCGCTTCGCCGGTCCATCGTGACAAACGCCGCCTCTGCGGCGCGGATGCCCGCGCCCTCATAAGCGAGCTGGTTGTTGACGACGGCATGAATGCGCTTGTGATCGGACGACAGAGCAAGATCGAATACGCCGCCGTCCAGAGTGGCGATGGCGCTAAGCGCTTCTGGCGACGCCTCCAGAATTTTTCCCGAGCGAACGGATCCGATGAGAAAGCTAGTCTCGGTCTTGACAACGGCTTCCGGCAGAAGCGCCGTTTCCGCGAAGGCGGCGGCAATCTTCACAGAGCCCTTGGGCCTCAGGTTCTCGTTGAACGACTGGAGGACAGGGGCAAATGAACCATCCGCGAGGAACCCGTTGAACGCTTCGGTTGCAGGAAATTCAAGAGCGATGCCGCGCGCCGCCACCTCCTCTGCGATGGCAAGCGCCGCCGCCGTTTCGCCAGACCGATAATGCGCAAGAATGCGGTTTCGAGTCAGAAAGAGCGAGTAGGGGCGAAATGCCTGCGCCTCGTCGAGCGCCGCAGCCGCGGCGGGAAAATCTTCCGCGGCGAATGCCGACTGCGCCGCCGCTAGAGCAGCCTCATAAGTTCGCGGCGCTGTCTCGTCATTGGCTGCTGCGTGACCAAAAAACGCTGATACGGCCGCCAATGCGACGATCGTGGCTTTCATGACAGCGCATGCCTGATTTTTGCGGCGGTCGCCTCAAGCTCCGCCATATCCGCCTTGCCCGCGGCGTGCGGGGCGAGTTTCAAGTCGTCGTAGATTGGGATCACATGAAAATGGAGATGAAACACAGTTTGGCCAGCGGGCGCGCCGTTGAATTGCGCGATTCGAACGCCATCAGGCTCAAGAGCCGTCACGACAGCGCGCGCGATACATTGGACACGGACGATCAGCGCTTCCAGAGTTGAAGGACTTTCGTCAAGCAGGTTGACTGCGGATGACCTTTTCGGAATGACCAGCAAATGCCCACGGCTTTGCGGAAAGATATCCATGAAGGCGATGACAGCGTCGTCTTCATAGACTTTCACCGCCGGAAGTTCGCCGCGCAGGATCCTCGCAAAAATATTGCCCGGATCGTAAGTCGCCTGGAGACTCATCGGCGCGCTCCTTCAGACATCCGATAGCGGCGCGTCGTTCCAGATCATGCGCCTGATCTTCCACGCCCCGCCGCCGTAGCGCGCGACGAGCACGTAATTGCCCTTTTGCGTAAGATCGCGCCCGCCAAAGCTGAAGCTGAGAATGTAGCGGCCGCTGACAACGCCGAGGGCGCCTTCGATTTCGATATCGTCGATCTCGCGTTCGAAATGCGTCACGGTTGTCGACGGCGCATCGTCCGGGAACCAGAACTGGCGAAGGCTCGCCACGCCTTCCTCCGGCCCTGCCGCGCCATCCGGCATGATGACGGCACTGCGGTCAAAGAGCGCCAGCACCGCCCGTTCCTGGTTCGTCTGCGACGGCGCCAGCCATGCCTCAGCGTAAGCGCGGTCCAGCGCGCGCAAGGCGTCTTCGCTCGCGGGCCCTGACGGGAGCTCGGTCTTGGCGCATCCGGAGAGAAGAAGACCCATAACGGCTATATAACGCAGGGTATGAGTAGGCATGACTGTGAACCCCATAAAAGCCCTGAACTCTGCGTGACCATGATCCAGCTTCAAGGGCGAAATCAATGCGACCCGGGATCGCTTTGTCGAAACGGGCCTTCAGCGGCAATCGCCGCGCGCTCCGCTTCCACTTGACGCCGCTCCGATTCCAGAAATCGTGCCACAGCGCCGCGAAAGCCGGGGTCAGCAATCCAGTGCGCTGACTTTGTAATGACCGGTTCATAGCCGCGCGCCAGTTTGTGTTCCCCTTGTGCGCCCGCTTCCACACGGCGAAGGCCGCGTTCGATCGCAAAATCGATTGCCTGATGGTAGCAAACCTCAAAATGCAGGAACGCGCGCTCTTCGGTGCATCCCCAGTAACGACCGTATAGCGCGTCGCCGCCGATCATGTTGAGCGCTCCGGCGATGGGACGCCCTGCGTCCTCGGCGAAAACGAGCAGGACACGATCGCCCATAGCCTCACCGAGCATCGAAAAGAAGGGGCGCGTCAGATAGGGTTGGCCCCACTTGCGCGCCCCTGTGTCCTGATAGAAGCGCCAAAAAAAGTCCCAATGACTTTCCTGGATTTCGCCGCCAGTCACACGGTGAAAGGTCAGTCCATCCGCCGCTTCCCGTCGTTCGCGCCTCAACGCCTTTCGCTTGCGAGAGGCGAGCGCACCAAGAAAATCTTCGTAAGTACGGTAATCCCGGTTGAACCAATGAAACTGCAGTCCGCGCCGTTCGAGATAGCCCTCGGCGAGAAGTGGCGCGTCGTTCTCGATAAAGTTAACGTGTACGGAGGAAAGTCCGGACTTCGCTGCAACAGCAATCATCGCGCGCGCCAGCAGGGACTGAGCCGCGTCGTCTTCAGCGAGGAGACGCGGCCCCGTCGCCGGTGTGAACGGCACGGCGCACAGCAGCTTTGGGAAATATCGTCCGCCAGCGCGGTTGTAAGCGTCGGCCCAGCCATGGTCGAATATGTATTCGCCATAGGAGTGGTCCTTTAGATAGCAGGGGGCGACGCCAATAATCGTGCCGCTGCGGCGAAGCAAAACGTGCCGGGGCGTCCATCCCGTTCCGGGGCCTACCGATCGCGAGCGCTCGAGCGCCGACAAGAATGCGTGGCTGACAAAGGGATTGGCTGTCGCTGCGTCGGGCGCAGCGAGTCGATCCCATTCAACGGAGGGAACAGTTACAATCGCTTCGGCAATCTCGACGGTCAGTGCGCCATCGGCGCCGTCACCGCTCATCACTCGATCTCTACGATCGCGTCTATCTCGACCGCGGCGCCAAGCGGCAGGCTTGGCGCGCCCACCGCGGCGCGCGCATGCCGTCCACGGTCGCCGAAGATCGCGACTAGCAAATCCGAGGCGCCATTGATGACCTTGGGCTGATCTTCAAAATCTGGCGAGCAATTGACGAAGCCGCCGAGCTTCACGATGCGTTTCACGCGATCGAGGTCGCCGTCGAGGGCGGCGTTCATTTGGGTGATCAGATTGATCGCGCAAAGACGTGCAGCCGCAGCGCCTTCTTCAGGTGTCAGCGTCACGCCGAGTTTTCCCTTTACGACGCCAGAGGGGCTTGTTGAGATCTGTCCGGAAATGAACAGAAGTGCGCCTGACCTCACATAGGGGAGATAATTTGCGACGGGGGCGTTCGGCGCCGGTAGCATGATGCCATGTTTCCGCAGCCGTTGCTCAACTTGTCCCATCCTTCGGCGCCTTTGCTACTTTCAACCCGTTGCGCGCCATTCTTGCCGCATGAGTGCGGCCAAGCGCAATTGCGCTATCGCCGAATTTTTCCCGAATGGCGTCAATCGCGGCTTCCTCCCGTCGATGGCGCTCGCTGCCTGCGACGAAAAGTGTCGCCTGAGGGTTCTCGCTACTCGGCTCCAAGCCTGAGTAACCAACGCCGATCAGTCTGTAGCGAACATTGCCGGGCAACGCTGCGAGCAGGGGCTGTGTCGCTTCGAACAAGGTGCGTGCGAGATTTGATGGGACCGCTAGCCTTTTGCTTCTCGTCAGGACATCAAAAGCCGCGGTCTTCAGTTTGAGCGTTGCAGTACGCCCCATAAACCCCTTCGCCTTCATCCGGCTCGAGGTTCGCTCACAGAGCGTCCACAGGATCGCCTCAAGCTCCTTACGGTCGGAGATGTCGTTGTTGAACGTCGTCTCCGACGAGACGCTTTTGGTTTCGCGGTCTGGCGATACCGAGCGCGCATCACGTCCCCAGGAGAGTTCGGAAAGACGATGGCCCATTTCCCCATACCGCGCAGCAAGCAGGGCCTGCTCCGCGCGTTGCAAGTCGCCGATCGTTCTATAGCCTTCCTTGGCCAGTTTTTTCGCGAGCACGGCGCCAACGCCCCAGATCGCGGTCGCCGGCATCGGCGCCAGAATGGCCGGAGCCTCCGCGCCGCCAATCACTGAAAATCCTTCCGGCTTGTCGAGGTCGGAGGCAAGCTTGGCTAGGAATTTATTGACGCTGAGCCCGATTGAAACCGTGATGCCGACTTCTCGCTTGATTTGAGATTGCAACCCGATGAGCGCCTCGGCTGGGGAGCGCTCATGAAGACGTTCGGTGCCAGCGAGATTGAGGAAAGCCTCATCAATCGAAACAGGCTCGACGAGGGGCGTCGCCCGCTCCATGAGTTCGCGTACGGCGCGCGCGGCGTCAGTATATTTTTTGAAGTCCGGATTGATGACTACCGCCTCGGGGCAGGCCGCCAGCGCCTTGAACATCGGCATCGCCGACTTGACGCCGAAAGTACGTGCGACATAACAGGCAGTTGTCACCACCCCCCGCACACCTCCGCCGACGATCACCGGACGGTCCGCAAGGGCGGGATTGTCGCGTTTTTCGACGGAGGCATAGAACGCGTCGCAGTCAATATGTGCGACTGTCAGGCGAAAAAGCTCCGGATGCGAGACGATTCGTCCCGATCCGCATTGTGGGCATAGCGGCTCCCCGCTGTTTTCGTTTCGAGCGCCGCAGCCTCGGCAACAAGAGGGTGTCATCGTCTTTTTCGCCATCAGGCGGCTCCGGAACCGGGTAAGGTTCTGGGGCGACCCGGCCCGCCGATAAACAATCGATTAATACCTTGCCTGCGATACTAGCGATATCGGTTACCATCTGGCGTTCAGGATTCACATGCTGACAATGGCGGCAATGGAGAAGATCAGCCCAAAGGCGCGCGCGAAGACCATTCTCGTCGTCGAGGACAACGAGTTGAACATGAAGCTGTTCAACGATCTTCTCGAAGCCCATGGCTACGCGGTCGTGCAAGCGCGCACCGGCGCCGAGGCGCTTTCCGCCGCACGGCGGAGCCGGCCGGATTTGATCCTCATGGACATTCAGCTTCCCGAGATTTCGGGGCTGCAGGTCACGCAAGAAATTCTTAAGGATCCTGAACTTTCCGCGGTGCCTGTCATCGCCGTCACAGCCTTCGCGATGAAGGGCGATGAGGAACGCATACGCGCCGGGGGCTGCCGCGACTATATTTCGAAACCGATCTCCGTCGTTTCCTTTCTTGAGAAAGTGAAAAGGTATTTGGATTAGCGTAAATCCTGAACCTTTTCTGGATCTTGCGGAGTTTCGATGACGGCGCGTGTATTGGTCGTCGACGACCTCGAACCCAACGTCAAACTACTCGAGGCGAAACTCCGCGCGGAGTATTTCGACGTCATCGGCGCGTATTCGGGCCGCGAGGCGATCGAACGCGCCAAGTCAGATCAACCGGATATCATCCTGCTCGACGTCATGATGCCCGGCATGGACGGGTTTGAAGCCTGCCGTATCATCAAATCGACACCGGAAACCGCGCATATCCCCGTTGTCATGGTCACGGCGCTCGACCAGCAGCAGGACCGCGTCGCGGGCCTTAAGGCGGGCGCTGACGACTTTTTGACGAAGCCCGTCGAGGACGTGGCGCTGTTCGCGCGTGTGCGCAGCCTCACCCGCCTCAAGATGATGACCGACGAACTCCGTATGCGATATGCAACGGGAAGAAATCTCGGCGTCGTCGCAGACATCGACATCGAAGACGCCGGAGACGGCCAGAAGCCGCGGCTTTTCCTGATCGACGACCAATCTGATCAGGCGGATCGCATAAAGTTGCTTCTTGGCGAGGCGTATGACGTATCAGTAGAGACAGAGCCGGAGGTCGCTCTGACGCGCGCCAAATCCGGCGATTTCGATCTGGTCATTGTCAACATGTCGATCGAAACGACTGATCCGCTGCGACTGTGCTCCACGATCAGAAGCTTCGAGGAAACCCGCCTCACCCCGCTTCTCGCCATCGTCAGGCAAGGCGATACGCGCAAGCTGGTGCGGGCGCTTGATATCGGGGTCACCGACTATCTTTCGCGTCCGGTCGATCGCAACGAATTGACGGCGCGCGTGACAACACAATTGCGCCGCAAGCGGTATATCGACCGGTTACGGTCGACGTTTGAGGCGAGCCTTGAAATGGCGGTCACGGATCAGCTGACCGGGCTTTACAACCGACGCTACCTCGCCAGCCACCTGTCCGCGATGTTTGACCGAGCGTTCTGGACGGGGCGCGAGTTGGCGCTCATGATTCTCGATATCGACCACTTCAAGGGTATCAATGATACCCTCGGCCATGACATCGGCGATAAGGTCATTCAGGAGATCGCTGACTGCATCAAGAATTCCGTCCGCGGAATAGATCTCGCGTGCCGCTACGGCGGAGAAGAATTTCTTGTTGCAATGCCTGATACCGACCGCGATTTCGCCGCCATTGTCGCCGAGCGTCTCCGCAATGAAATCGAGAAACATAAAGTCGCGATCAACGGCGGACGCGATGAGATTTCGGTCACCGTGTCCATCGGACTCTCCTCGACCGAAGAGGGGCCGAAAGATGATTCAGCGCAGAAATTGATTAAACGCGCCGACGAGGCGCTCTACATAGCAAAATCCGGCGGTCGCAACCGCGTTATTCACAGCGCCGCAGCCTGAAAAAAAGCCGCCCCGTGGGGCGGTTTTTTTTGTGCTGCGTTCAGGCGCAAACCTACTTGATCTTGCCTTCTTTGAACTCGACATGCTTTTTCACGACGGGATCATACTTCTTCAGTATAAGCTTTTCCGTCATCGTCCGTGAGTTCTTCTTCGTCACGTAAAAAAAGCCGGTATCGGCGGTCGAGTTGAGGCGAATTTTGACTGTAGTCGGCTTGGCCATGACACTTGCTCCGTTCGTACGGCCCAAATGCCGCCCGGTGCTGAATTGTGGATCGGGACCATAGTCGCGCTCGACTCCCTGTCAAGCGGATATACGTGCGAAGTCAGGTCCTAAACGAATTCGACCCGGCCGATTTCGTAAAATCGAGCGCCGCCAGGGGCCGCGACCTCAACTGTGTCGCCCTTTTTCTTGCCGATGATCGCCCGCGCAATCGGCGATGAGATCGAGATCTTGCCCGCCTTCACGTCCGCCTCCAGATCGCCGACGATCTGCCAAGCTCTTTTTTGCTCGCTCTCCTCATCGATCAGAATGACGGTCGCGCCGAACTTGACGGTATCGCCGCTCAGTTTGGTCACATCGATGACTTCGGCCCGCGAAAACTTGTCTTCAAACTCAAGGATTTGACCCTCGATCCATGACTGGCGTTCCTTTGCGGCGTGATACTCGGCGTTCTCCGAAAGGTCGCCATGCGCGCGCGCTTCCGAGATCGCCTGGATCACGGCTGGACGCTCAATATTCTTCAACCTTTTCAGTTCTTCTTCGAGGCGGGAATAGCCCGCAACGGTCATCGGGACCTTATCCATGTCGTTGTTCCTAAGGACGACATTGGCCGCCTGCTGGTCGCAGGCGGCCAATGCCCAATAAACGGAAAATAGGGGGCTTGGCGCGGAGCTTCAAGCGGCCGCTGATCAGGAGGCCTTCTTTTGCCGGAGCGAGGCGTCGAGATCGGCGAGGGCTTTGGTCATTTCGTATTTCCTGACTGCTGCGACTTCGCGCGCAAGACGGTCGAGCGCCGCCTCGAAAAGCTGACGTTCGGAGTAGCTCTGCTCGGGCTGGTCAGTGGCGCGGTAGAGGTCTCGCACTACTTCAGCGACCGCCAGAATGTCCCCGGAGTTGATCTTCGCCTCATACTCCTGGGCGCGCCGGCTCCACATCGTCCGCTTGACCCGAGCGCGGCCCTTCAGCAGGTCGATCGCCTTTTTGATGTGAGTTTCATCCGAGAGCCCGCGCATGCCGACGCTGATTGCTTTTGCGGTCGGGACTTTGAGCTTCAATTTCTCCTGATCGAAATCAATCACGAACAGCTCATTCACAATGCCAGCGATGTGTTGCTTCTCGACTGCGGCGATGCGCCCGACGCCGTGGGCGGGATAAACGATGCTGTCATTGACCTTGAAGGTCTGCTTCGCCTCTTTTGAGGCTGGCGAAGCCTTCAGCGCCATCGCCCCGCCCTCGGGTTCCCGAGGCGAGGTAATGAATGCAGGTGGTGCGATCGGTAAATCCGGCCGCTCGCTGCGCGGCTTTTGGCCAACGTTCAGCTTCTTTTTCGGCGGCTCTTTAGCGGCCGGCTTCACCGGCGCTGCCTTCGCAGGCGCGCTTTTTTCCGCCGGCTTTGGCGCCTTCGATTTTACAGGCGCTGCCTGCTTGGCGGTAGCTTTAGCAACCTTTTTGGGCGCAAATTTCGCTGCTGTCGCCTTTGGTGCTGTCTTCGCCGGCGGGGCCTTGGCCTTTGGTTTCTGGGCGGCCTTGGCTGGCTTGGCAGCGGCTTTGGCGGGAGACTTTTTTTGCGTTTTTGAGCGGGCGGGCTTGGTCGCCATTGTCCGTCTTCAACCCTTGAATTGCGGGGGCCGAAATGATCGGCCCGCTAGTTCTATTGCGAATCGGCGGCGACTGAGCGCGCAACCCCGTGAGTGGCCCGGGACATCACGCCAATGACATAAGCCCTGAAGTTTGGGTAAAAATCCTGCAAATTCAGCCGGTTCAGACCGATTGTTCAGACGCCGAAAAAGGAAGGGGTAGGAAAAGTCCAACTCCTTACCTTTCAACAAGACAGTAGCACAAAATCCCCTAAATCGCCATGCGGCTTGTTGCGACGTCGTACAGGCGATCCTTTTTTAGCGCCCGTCAGGAACCGGAACCTGGGTTGGGGCTGAAATATTTTTCAAGCTTGCCCTTCTCCTTGGCGAACTCGTCGGCCCCCTCGGCGGCGTCAGTTTTTTCCGTGATGTTCGGCCATTCGGCCGAGTATTTGGCGTTCAGCTCGGTCCATTTCCCGTCTGGATCGTCGGTATCGGCAACGATCGCGTCCACCGGGCATTCGGGCTCGCACACGCCGCAATCAATGCACTCGTCCGGGTTGATGACGAGCATATTCTCGCCTTCGTAGAAGCAATCGACAGGGCAGACTTCGACGCAGTCCGTGTATTTGCAGCGGATGCAGGCGTCAGTGACCACATAGGTCATGGCGAAAACTCCCGAAAGAAATCGCGGTTCTTTTCGCCGCTCCCGAGGCGGCTTGCAAGCGGAAGAAACGCCGCGTCAACGCACGTCGATGCGTTGAAAAAGGCGCGCGGCCTCTATCGCCGATCCGCGCCGGAGGTTAAAATCAATCACGCGGATCACAATGATGCGTTCACCGAGACCGAACGAAATTTCATCACCGATATTCAATAGAAAAGCCGGTTTTGCGACCCGAATAGAGACTGCGGCGCGTCTGACTCTGACGCCTTCCGTCTCGATAAATGTCGCAGCTGCGGAACGGGACCGGAATTTGCGGGCGCACCAAAGCCATTTGTCGAGGCGACGGCCGCCGTCGCGCTCGTTCACGATTTCGGGTCAGCGCCGCCCAAGTTCGCCTTGAGCGCCGCAAGCACGGCGAAGGGCGAGTTCGGGTCCGGCTCCCGATTGTTGCGTCGAGGCTCCGAACTGAAGCGGCGCGGCTCAGGATTCTTATCGAATTTGCGGGGCGGCTTGCCCTTGCTGTTGCGATTGTCTCGCGGCGGACGCCCATCGCTCTTGCGCTCTCCGTCTGCGCGTTTCTCGGGGCGGTTTTCACGGTTAGGAGGACGTTTCTCCTGTGGCGGGCGCCGCGGCGCCATACGCCAGACAGTGACTTCGATTTCCGCCGTTTCGAGCGCAAAGGAAACCGCTCCGTCAACCAGAATGTCCGCAGGCGGAGCATCCACCGCCTCAACAGGATCCATTGCCTGAGCCTCTTCCAGCACGACGCTGTCAACGGGCGCCGAGACAGCGACGTCTTCGGCAGCGGCCGGCACAGTCACGTCGACAGGCTCGACAGGCGCAGAGGCCGGTTTTGCCACAGAACGTTTGATCGTCTGCTTGCGATATCCAAGCGAGCGCAAGATGCTCTCGAACTCCTCGCCCGAGCATCCGACGAGCGACATCATCTGCGCAGAGGCTTCAAATCCTTCCTTGCCTGTTTCAGAAGTCCGCGCGGTCCGGATCAGCTGGGCCACTCTTTCGAGCATGTCGATGCGCACCGCCCGCTCGCCCGAAGGGCGATAGCCGAGCGCGTAGACAAAGGCGTGCGGTACGTCGGCGTCGATGCGATAGGATACAAGACCGGGCTTTGGCAGCGTTAGCGACCCCGGATCGCGTTCAGACCAAACAGCCCAAAGTAGCGCCATCATGCGCGCTGCCGCCGGCTTGAGCAGCGATGGCATGTGTAACGTATACTCGCCGAAGCGCACGCCAAGCTTTCTGAGCTTGGAGCGGTCTTCTTGCGAAAGCGACTTGAGCGCGTCGCCGAATTGCGCCCGCGACATTGCGCCGAAATTTTCAACTAATCTGTACGCGATCCCGCGCGGCTGACCGGAAAGCGCCGCTTCGCCGGTAGAGTCAGCCGCCACCTTGAGCGCGATCAGTTCCGACAGCAGAACTTCGATTCTTGCGGCGACGAAGCCCGAAAGCCGATCGGCGACGCGGCCCCTCATGTTCGGCGTGATCGAATCGAGCCCGCGGATTGCGACATCGGGCCGAAGAACGCTCGGCCCCTTGCGCAATTCCGCAACGCGTGACGACCGCCACCAAACGGCGCCGTCATCCTTCAATTGAAGATCCGCCTCCGGCGCCTCGGCGAGCGCTGCGGCCCGCGCCGCAAGCGTCGGCGCGAGAGCGCGCTCGGCTGCGCCGCGCATGCGTTTGGCGTCCGGGCCTTTCGCGCGCGGATCGACGATGAACTCGAACCCCAAGAGCCGGCCGACAAACTGGCCTTCCACGATCACGTCTCCGTCTTCGGTTACGCCCGCCAGCAGCGGCGCCTCGTCACGCAGTTTCTTCAGGAGTATCGACGTCCGTCGGTCGACAAATCTCTGCGTCAGCTTTTCATGCAAGGCGTCAGAAAGAGCGTCTTCTATCTCCCGGGTTTTGCCTTGCCAATAGGCTGCGTTTTCAAGCCAGCCGGGACGGTTTGAGAGATAGGTCCAGGTTCTCACCTGTGCGATGCGGGCCGAAATCGTATCGATATCGCCATCCGTACGGTCAACGCCCGCCATACCCTTGAGAAGCCAGGCCTCGCCGATCGTCCCGCGATCGTGGAGCTGATTAAAAACGTCGTTGAGAAGTCTGATGTGCTGGTCGAACGAAGACTTTCGGAAGTCGGGAACCTGGCAGACCTCCCAAAGGAGCTCTACCGAAGGACGCGTGGTTGCTCGTTCTGCGACATCGTCGAAGGATGACAATCTGGCGAGCGCCTCTTCGTCTTCATCGGGACGCGCACGCACCAGTTCGCGTCGTGGCGTGCCCTGTTCGAGAGACCGCTTCAGCGCGGCGATCGATTGGTGGTCGAGCGCTTCGGAACGCCATTGGAGCGTTTCGACCGGATCGAAGCGATGGTTGACGATGGCATCGACCGTCGCTTCGTCAAAGACCTCGCATTCGGCGGTCTCTCCGAAGCTGCCGTCCCTGATATGCCGTCCGGCGCGACCGGCGACCTGCGCAAGCTCGTGAGAATAAAGATACCGGTGTCTGCGTCCGTCGAACTTTCGCGCGGCGGCGAAGGCGACGTGGTCGATGTCCATGTTGAGACCCATGCCGATCGCATCGGTCGCAACGAGGTAATCGACTTCGCCGGACTGATAGAGTTCAGCCTGCGCGTTGCGCGTGCGCGGCGACAGCGCGCCGAGCACCACTGCGGCGCCGCCGCGCTGACGGCGCACAAGCTCAGCAATTGCATAAACCGTATCGGCGGAAAAGCCGACGACCGCAGTGCGCCGCGGCATTCGGGTGACCTTTCGCGGACCAGCGTAGGCGAGCTGCGAAAACCTTTCGCGTGAGACGAAGACGATCTCGGGGAAAAGCTGCTTCAGAATCGGGCGCATCGTCTCCGAGCCGAGAAGCAGCGTTTCGCGCAAACCGCGCGCGTTCAGCAACCGTGACGTGAAAATGCGTCCTCGCTCCGGGTCCGCCGAGAGCTGAATTTCATCGACCGCCACGAAATCGACAGGCCGGTCGAGCGGCATCGCCTCGACGGTCGACACCCAGTAGGCGGGACGAGGGGGAACGATTTTTTCCTCGCCCGTGACCAGCGCTACACTGTCTTTCGGCCGTCTCGCGATCAGGCGATCATAGACCTCCCGGGCGAGGAGCCGGAGGGGGAGGCCGATGAGCCCCGTCGGGTGAGCGAGCATCCGCTCGATGGCAAAGTAGGTCTTGCCGGTGTTCGTCGGCCCTAAAACGCCGACTAGCGACGGCCGGGGCCGCTCCGGCGCTACATCGATTTCATGGGCTTTGAGCTTGCGGCCAGTCATGCATTTAACATTGTGTCGCGCGCTGGCCTTGGATCATGAAGCGTTGTGGCGGTCGGGGGCTCGCCTTGACACCCCGACAGCCCTCGACTAACTCCCCGGTCCGCGCGTGCTCCGGTGCGGGTTCAGGGCTCCCCGGAACGCTTCCGAAACCTCGTGACGTCAGGGTTAACAAGATGGCTCGCCGCTGTGAATTGTCGGGCGTTGGTCCGATGGTCGGACATAACGTGTCTCACGCTAACAACAAGACCAAGCGGCGGTTTTTACCAAACCTCTGCGATGTCACCTTGCACAGCGACAAGCTCGGTCGCGGCTACAAAATGCGTGTGACGGCGGCGGCGCTGCGCTCGGTTGACCATATCGGCGGTCTTGACGCTTATCTCGGCAAGGCGAGCGACGCTCAGTTGTCCAAAGGGGCCTTGAAAATCAAACGCGAACTGGCCAAGGCTTCTTAAGGAGCAGAGCAGCTCCGCCGCCCTCGCGGAGATTGACGCTTGGACATCCCCGCCGCTGTCGAACAAAAGCGGCCGATCAAAGAGACACCGCTGGAACGCCTCAAGCGATTGGCGCGCGAGTTCCTTGAGGCGTTGACCCGGGTCGTTCTGTTGTCGGCGCTGTTTTTCCCCATCCTCGTCTTCGCGTTTCTTTCAGTCGATCTTCCTTTTCGCGGCTTTGACCACCTTTTCATGCGGGCAGTGTCGAAACCCGGCAACTGGCTTTCGCTTGGGTTCCTGGCGATGGCGCTTGCGCCATTCCTAGTCATCCTTATCAGCCGCCGATTTGGCGGAGAAGAGGCGTCACGTGTCGTGACGGCGTCCTGGACGGTCGCCGCGATCGCAGCGTTTGCCGGCGTCTCTTATCTCTCTCCTGTTCTTGAGTCCGGCGACATGCCGAAAGTATCGTTCGTCGTCGCTTTCGTCGGCTCATCGATCCTGGCGCAATTCTCGGCTGCTGCGCTCTACGACATCACGCGCGGCAGCGAGCGATGGTGGCGCGCGCCCTTCCTCGCTGCGCTGGCGGCTTTCGTCGCGCAAGCGCTTGTATATTTCCCGATCGTATATTGGGGATCGAACGCCCCCTGGCTTAACTGGTTTGTTCAGTATATCGCGCTCGCCGCGCTGGGGACCGTCCTTTTCCTCGGAGCATATCGGGTGCTGATGCGGCCGTTGCGCCCGCGCGGCGGTTTCGGCGGCTAGATCGCCGGGCGTCATAAAGGAAGCACGCCGACGATCTAACTTGTTGGTGATCGCGCCGTTTTTTTAGAAAACCGGTTTCCACTTTTCCGCCCGGCGCTCTAAGCGATCACGCCTAGCGACTTGCCGGCGCGCGTGAAGGCGGCGATGGCACGATCGACCTGGCTGTCTGAATGCCCAGCGCACATTTGTGTCCGGATGCGCGCCTGCCCCTTCGGCACGACGGGGAACGAAAATCCGGTCACATAAACGCCCTCATCCATGAGCGCCGCGGCAAGGTCCTGCGCAAGGCGCGCATCGCCCAGCATGACTGGAATGATTGGATGCTCGCCGGGCAACAGCGTGAAGCCGGCTTTGGTCATACCGTCGCGGAATCGCTGCGCATTGCGGAAAAGCTGCGCGCGAAGGGCGCCGCCGCCTTTGACGATTTCCAGCGTTTTTAATGTTGCGCCCAGAAGCGCCGGTGTCAGGGCATTCGAGAAGAGATAGGGGCGCGCGCGATTGCGCAGCAGGTGAACGACGTTCGCCTTCGCGCAGATATAGCCGCCCATGCCGCCGCCCAGCGCCTTGCCGAGCGTGCCGGTCAAGATGTCGACGTGCCCTTCGACGCCGCAATGCGCCGGCGTGCCGCGCCCCTCGGGTCCCATAAAGCCCGTCGCGTGGCAATCATCGACCATGACGAGCGCGCCGTGCTTTTCTGCAAGATCACAGATTGCGCTGAGCTTGGCGATAGTGCCGTCCATCGAAAAGACGCCGTCGGTGACGACGAGCTTCGTGCGCGCGCCATCGGCGCTGGCTTGTTTCAGTTGCGCTTCAAGATCGCCCATGTCTGAATTGGCGAAGCGATAGCGTTTGGCTTTCGAGAGGCGCACGCCGTCGATGATGGAGGCATGATTGAGCGAGTCTGAGATGATCGCGTCTTCAGCCTCCAGCAGCGGCTCGAAGACGCCGCCATTTGCGTCAAAACAGGCAGCGAACAGGATGGAATCTTCGTAGCCGAGATAGGCTGCGATTTCTTTCTCAACGCGGCGGTGAAGATCCGTCGTGCCGCAAATGAAGCGCACCGACGCCATGCCGAAGCCGTAAGCGTCCATCGTCTCCTGTGCGGCTTTCACAATCTCGGGATTATCCGCGAGCCCCAGATAGTTATTGGCGCAGAAATTCAGAACGCGCGCGCGCTTGCCCTTGTGAAGCACGTCGATCTCAGGGCCTTGCGCGGACAGGATCTCGCGCTCGATCTTCTCAAGACCCTGATCACGGATGGCGGCCAGCGTCTCATCGACCCGGGCGTAGAAACTGGCGTGCATGACGATTCCTGCTTGTTTGCCCTGACTTGTAGACGAGGGGGGCGGGGGGTCAATCGCCGCATTTTTTGAAGCGACGTCCGGGATGGCGGCTGATTGCCTCTGCGCGCGTCACCATTCATGGCGCGAACTGGAGAAGGCCCCCCATCTTGCCAATCCATCCCTGCGTCATCATCCTCGCGTGGAAACTCTAGGGGGCCGTTTCATGACCGCATCGCGCCGCGATTTGCTGAAAGGCGCCGTCATCGGCGCGACCGCCATCAGTACAGGCGGCCTTACCGCTTGCGCGAAGAAAGAAACCGCCGCTGCGCCGGCGTCGACGACTGATGGTGTCATCCTTACCGAAAAAATCATCACTGACGCCGAGAAAGTTGCCGGGCTGAACTACACGCCTGCCGAGCGCGCGATGATGCTCGGCGATCTACAAGGCGCGTTGGAGACGCTCGCGAAGGTGCGCGAGCAAACGATCGAAAATGCGGAAGCCCCGGCGCTTGTTTTCGACCCGAAGCTGCCCCGCCGGCCTGTGAAGTCTCAGAAGAATATCCTCATTCTTGGCGGCGCCTACGCCGAGCCGCCTCCGGCTCTTGAGGCAGATGTGGCCTATGCCAGCATCGCGCAACTGGGCGTCTGGCTTCGCTCAGGCTCGCTCACCTCAGCGCGGCTCACCGAGATTTATCTGGCCCGCATCAAGACACATGACCCGGCGCTTTCCGCGTTCATTACGGTGACAGCTGACCTCGCGCGGAAAGAGGCCGCGGAAGCCGACAAGGACTTCGCCGCGGGCAAGGATCGCGGACCGCTGCACGGCGTTCCCTATGCGCTCAAGGATATCGCCGACACGGCAGGCATCCTGACGACCTGGGGCGCCGAGCCCTATCAGTCACGCGTTCCCGCCAAGGATGCCGAGGTCGTCCGTAAGCTGAGGAATGCGGGAGCGGTTCTTCTCGGCAAGACGTCGGCGGGCGCCATTGCTTATGGGGATCGCTGGTTCGGCGGCGTCACCAAGAGCCCGTGGAATCGGCTCGAAGGATCGAGCGGATCGAGCGCTGGCTCGGCGTCAGCGACAGCGGCTGGGCTCTGCGCCTTTGCGATCGGTACGGAAACATTGGGCTCCATCGTCTCGCCATCGGAGCGCTGTGGCACGGCGGGACTGCGACCAACCTTTGGGCGCGTCAGTCGCGCCGGCTTCATGGCGCTCTGCTGGTCGCTCGACAAGGTCGGACCCATCTGCCGCAACGTGGAAGACACGGCGATCGTGCTCTCCGAAATCAATGGCTACGACGCTGACGATCCCGCGACTGCGCGCTTCGGCTTCACCTATGACGGCAAGGCGGACCTGACGGCCATGACGGTCGGCTATGTGCCGGCATGGTTTGAGGACGGCGACGACGCCGATCGCGCGGCGCTCGAAGCGCTCAAGACGCTTGGCGTCACGCTGAAGGAATTTCCGTGGCCGGATGTCGATTTCGGACCGCTGGCGCAGATCGTCATGGTCGAAGCCGCGGCGGCGTTTTCCGAACTGACGTTCACCAATCGTGACGATGAACTTGGGTGGCAGGATAAAGAGGCATGGCCGAACGGCTGGCGCGCGGCCCGGTTCTTTCCGGCGGCGGACTATGTGCAGATCGATCGCCTGCGCCGCCGTGCGATGGAGGCGGTCGCAAAGGCGTTCGAGGGCTTTGATGCGCTCATCGGCCCGCATTACGCTGGCGGCGCGCTGTTGGCGACGAATGCGACGGGCCACCCGCAGCTCGTTTTGCGCGCGGGCTTCTCCGAAACTCCGGCGCGCACGCTGTTCGACGCCGCCGCAAACGAGGGCAGCGAGAAATTCCGTACGCCCCGCGGCGTTAGCCTGTGGGCGAACCTTTTTGAAGAAGGCAAGATCATCGCGCTCGGCCGCGCGCTTGAGCAGGCGCTCGGCGCGGTGCGGGAGCGGCCGAAAGGGTTTTGATCCCGTTACTGCCTGCGCGGCCGGAAGGTCAGAAAGTGCAGGCCGTTCGTCGTGGAATGTGATGCCACGAGATCAAGCTGGATCGGCTCACCGTCGCGGATAAAGAGACTGCGGCCCTGACCAACGGCCGCGGGGCAAAGGACAAGTTTCAACTCATCAATCAGACCGGCGGCGAGCAAATCCTGCACGAGACTGATGCTGCCGTGAACGCCGACCGCTTTTCCGGGTCCGCTTTTGAGCGCCGCAATCGCGTTATGAAAATCTCCGTTCAAAAGAGTCGAATTCGACCAGCCTAAAGGATGACGAGATCGCGACACGATAAATTTCGGCGTCGTATTGATGAAGCTCGCGAAGGGTTCGATTTTGGCGTCTGGCCAGAAGGCAGACCATTCGTCATAGGTCCGGCGCCCGAGCAGCACGGCGTCCTGTTCATCAAGCGTTGCGTCGAGCGGATCGAGGTCCGGATAGTGATCCTCACGCAGGAAGCGGTTCGGCGCCTCGACGACGCCGTCGACTGAGATGAACAAGTAAGAAATGAGTTTGCGCATGTTTCAGACCCCCAGGGTATCCTTGATTCGGAACCAGGTCATGCCCATCGCCAGCATCGGGTTGCCGATTGCTTCGGCGGCGGGGATCCGGAAGTGGCGAGCGGCCTCGAAGAGTTTCTTGTCGGCGTCCTTGAGGTCCATCGCGTCGGCGATGATTTGTGCGGCAATATGGCTGCAATTGACGCCGTGGCCTGAATAGCCTTGCGCATAGAAAAAGCCGGGCGCGATTTCCCCGATCAGGGGCACGCGGTTCAAGGGAATGCCGATCGTTCCAGTCCAGGCGTAGTCGATCGCCACGTCATCGAGTTCAGGAAAAATCCTGACCATCCGGGGGCGGAGTTCGCCTGTAATGTCCGCCGCGACACGGTTCGAATAGGTGCAGCGTCCTCCGAAAAGGAGGCGGTGATCGGGTGTCCGGCGGAAATAATCGAGAACCCAGTTGGCGTCGGCGACCGCGAGATTGCCGGGCAGGAGCGCGGCGGCGCGCGCCTCGCCCAAAGGCGCCGTCGCCATCATGAATGTTTGCGCCGGGAGCATATAGCCGCCAAGCGTTTCTTTCGCGAGTTGGTGATAGGCGTTGCCGGCAAGGATAACTGTCCTGGCGCGCACCTCGCCATTGGCAGCCGTGACCGTGTGAGGATCGCCCTTGGCGACATCAACGACCGGGGAGCGCTCAAATATCCTGACGCCGAGCGTCTCTGCGGCGCGGGCCTCGCCGAGCACAAGATTGAGCGGATGACAATGCGCCGCGCGCGGATCGACAAGGCCGCCGGCATAGACGTCCGTCGCGACGAAGCGCTTCAGGTCGTCGCCGTGAATGAGCGTCAGGTGATCAGCCGGGCTGCGTGTCTGCGCTTCGCCTTGCTCTGCGAATAGCGCGGCAAGCTGGCGCTTGTTGTTCGCGACCGTGATGGCGCCGCGCTGATAATCGCACGCGATCGCGTAGCGCGTGATGGTGCGCTCGATGATCTCATTGCCGGCGTAGCGCGTCCGGTCGAGAAATTCTTTCGCCGGCTCGCCAAGCTGCTTGACGAATTCGCTCTCACCGGACCAGCCGGGAAGGACTTGCCCGCCATTTCGGCCCGAAGCGCCCCAGCCGATGCGTTCGGCTTCGAGGAGAATGACAGAGCGCCCGCGCTCGGCGAGCGTCAACGCCGAAGCGACGCCGGTGAACCCCCCGCCGATAATGCAAACATCGGCTTCCGCCTTGCCGCGAAGAGCCGCGCGGTCAAGCGACGGGGCCGCCGTCGCCGCATAGTAAGAGGGTGCGTGCGCAGACATCATCAAAACACGAACAAATAGGTGTCATACTCAAAATCGGTGACACGGCGGTCGGCGATGCGCATTTCCTGCCGTTTGAGCGCGCCAAAGACCTGCGTGAACAAAGGGCCGAACGCTGGTTTCAGCGCGGCTCCCTCGTCAAACGCGGCAAGCGCCGCGCGCCAGCCGATGTCGAGCCTCGGCGCCGCCGACGCATAGGCATTGCCGGTGAGCGCCGGCGGCGGCGTCAGCTTTTTGTCGATCCCGTGAAGCGCGCCGGACAAAATCGCGGCCAGCACGAGATAAGGATTGGCGTCGGCCCCAGCGACGCGATGTTCAAAGCGCGTATTGGCGCCGCCGTCGGCCGGAATTCGGATCGGCGCCGTTCGGTTCTCGCGTCCCCACGCGGCGCGCGTCGGCGCATGCGAGCCCTCCTGAAACCGCCGCCAGGAATTCAGATGCGGCGCGAAGAGGATCATTCCCTCCTGCATTGTCGCGATAAGGCCGGCGATAGCGTGGAGGAGCGTCTTCTCCGTCTCAAAGACGTTTGCGCCTTTGGCGTTCAGGAAACTCATATGCGCGTGCATGCCGTTGCCCGGGAGATCTCCAAAAGGCTTGGCCATGAACGAGGCGGCAAGGCCATGCTGTGCAGCGATGCCCCGGATCGCGCGTTTCAGCCACACCGCCTGGTCGGCGGCGACGACGATATCGGGCTGGTGTTTAAGGTTCACCTCAAACTGGCTCGGCCCCGCTTCGATGACCGCGGCGTCAAGCGGCAGGCCTTGCGCGTCGCACGCGGCGTAAAGATCGCCGAGGAACGCGCCGTATGCGTCGAGTTCGGCCATCGCATAAACGCGCCCTTCGCGAATGCGCTTCCCGTTGGCCCCCTTCGGCGCGAGCGGGCGGCCAAGCTCGTCGAAGTCGCGGGTGAGGAGATAGAACTCAAGTTCGACGGCTGCGACCGGCGTGAAACCCATCGCGCTTGCCCGGTCACGAGCGTTGATGAGCATTTGGCGCGGATCGGCGCCGAACGGGGCGCCGTTCGCCTCCGTCATCATCACCTGGGCTTGCAAGGCCGGCGGCTTTGACCACGGGCAGGGTTTCAATCCGGGCGGAAGAAGCGGGCACATCCCGTCGCCATCGCCGGTGTCGACGACGAGGCCGTTGTCGAAAACGTCATTGCCCCAGATGTCGACGCCGATGAGCGAACGCGGGAAACGCAAGCCCGCCTTTTCAAGTTTCGACGCGTCCTTCGCCGGCAAGCGTTTTCCGCGCTCGACGCCATTGAGGTCGATCAGGAAGGCGTCGACGAATGCCGCCGCGCCGGCGTCTGGTTTTTGCTTCGCCATGGTCCGCCGTCAGTGAAGATCGCGCCAGGTGAGATCGAGAGCGCGGCGCACGCGCGCGAACAATTCGTCGATCTCGGCGTCGGAGATGATGAGGGGCGGGCAGAGAAACATCGTCTCGCCGACAGCGCGCATGACGACGCCAGAAGCAAAGCAATACCCGCGGCAGGTCACGCCGGTTGCGCCCGTCGCGGACCAGCGCTCGCGCGTTTGCCTGTTTTTGACAAGTTCAATCGCGCCAAGAAGCCCGACGCCGCGCGTCTCGCCGACGAGCGGGTGGTCTTGCAGGGCCGCAAGGCCTGCCTGAAACTTCGATGCGGCCGCGGCCCCGCGCGCACCGACAAGCTGATGGCGCTCGAGGAGCTCGATATTTTTCAGTGCGACGGCCGCCGCGACGGGATGACCGGAATAGGTGAAGCCGTGCGCCATTTCGTTGTCCGCGCCGATGATCGGCGCCGCGACGCGCTCGCTGAGCGCAACAGCGGAAATCGGCTGATACCCTGACGACATGCCTTTCGCCATGGTGATGATATCCGGCGTAAAGCCATAGGTCTGGGAACCGAACCACGACCCTGTGCGCCCGAAGCCGCAGATCACTTCATCCGCCCACAGAAGAACGTCATGGCGGCGGCAAATGCGCTCAATTTCATGCCAATAGCCTTTCGGCGGCGTCATCAATCCGCCGGCGCCCATGACGGGTTCGCCGATAAAGGCCGCGACGTTTTCCGGCCCGAGTTCAAGGATCTTCTCTTCGACGGCGCGCGCACAGCGCATTGCGAAGGCTTCCTCGCTCTCGCCGGCCTCGCCATACTGATAGAAACATGGTGTCGGCGCGACGTGATGAAAACGCGGCAGTGGCAAATCGAAAATGCCCTGCATGAATGGGAGGCCGGAGAGACTGGCGCCGATCGCTGTCGACCCATGATAGGCGCGGCTCCGCGAGATGATCGCCTTCTTCTGTGGCTTGCCCTCGAGGTTCCAGTAATACCAGATCAGTTTCGTCGCACTGTCGTTCGCCTCAGACCCCGATGAGGCGAACAGGATCTGGTTGAGGTCACCAGGCGTTTTTGAGGCGATGACGGCGGCGAGTTCTGCTGCCGCTGGCGTCGTCGTTTGGAAGAAGTGGTTGTAATACGAAAGCGTCTCGATCGCGTCGCGGGCAGCTTCGGCAAGCTCAGGGTTTCCATAGCCCATCTGCACGCACCAGAGGCCAGCCATGCCGTCGATGATTTCATTCCCGTCAGCGTCATAGATGTAGACGCCCTTGGCGCGCGTGATGACGCGCGGGCCCGCTTCGCGCAATTCATGATGCGTCGTAAACGGATGAAGATGGTGCGCGGAATCAAGCGCCTGGATATGGCGGGTGAGGTTCGAAGAGGCCAGAAGGGTCATACGTTGGTCATGAGAAAGCGAACGTCCCACGGGCTGAGAACGCTCGACCGGTGTTCGTATTCAGTGCGCTTGATCGCTGCAAAGGTGTCGACGAAACTGTCGCCGAGCGCTTCGCGCAAACCCTTCGAGCGCGTGAAATTATCGAGGCTGTCCAGCAACGCTTTCGGCAGCGGCCGCTCGCGGTCCTGATAGCCCTCGCCGACATATTCTTCACGCGGCTCGATCTTCTCCATCATGCCGAGATAGCCGCAGACGAGCGAGGCGGCGACGCCGAGGTAAGGATTGATGTCGGCCCCCGGAATGCGGTTCTCGACGCGCCGCGCCTCCGCGCTCGCCGCCGGGACGCGCAGGCCCACAGTGCGGTTTTCACGGCTCCAGTGTGTGTTCGTCGGCGCGCTCATGAAGGCTTCAAAGCGGTTGTAGGAATTTGTGTACGGGGCCAGCAGCGGCATCGCCGCCGGAAGGTAGGCCTGCAAGCCGCCGATATACCAGCGGAAAAGATCGCTGTCTGACCCGTCATCATTGGCAAAGATATTCCTTCGACCCTTAGTTTCGACGACGCTCTGGTGCAGGTGAATGGAGCTGCCGCTGTTCGCGGCATAGGGTTTGGCCATGAAGGTGATGAACATGTCGTGGCGCAACGCGACCTGCCGCGCGAGACGTTTGAACAGGAACATCTGGTCCGCCACGCGCATGGCCTCGGAATGGCGGATGTTCACCTCGAACTGGCAGGGCCCGTCTTCATGGATCAGCGTGTCGAGCTCGATGCGCATCGTCTCGCTGAACTGGTAAAGCTCCTCGAACAGCTTGTCGAACTCGTCGATCGCATCGAGGCTGTAGACGTTCTGGCCAAACTCGCGAAGCCCCGATCGCCCGGTCGGCGTTCGCGGCTCCAGGATCACGTCACTGAACTTCGCGATCATGTAGAATTCGATTTCCGGTCCGACGATCGGTGTCCACCCTTCGCGCGCAAAGAGATCGATCACCCGGCGCAACACGCCGCGCGGCGCGATGCCGGTCTGCGTTCCCTGATCGGTGACGCTGTCGCAGATGACCGAGGCAGTGGGATCGTTGTTCCATGGCGCCAGATGGATCGTCGAAAGATCCGGCGCGAGCACAAGATCACGTTCGGTCGAAACGATATGCGGCGTAAACTGAATTTCGCCATGCACATTGATGGCGTAGACCGTCTCCGGAATACGCAGCGACTTCGTTTTGAGGCCGTTCAGGAATAACGCCGGCGTCATTGTCTTGCCGCGTGCTGCGCCCGTCATGTCAGGCACAAGGCAGGCGACATCCGCGACGCGATGGCGCCGCAGCCATTCTTCGAGTTCGTTCAAGTCCATTTTTTCCGCCCCAGACAGTCACTTTCGGAGGCAGTGCCCCGAAACAAAACCGCCCGTTTGGTTGGTTCTCGCCGGAATGGCGCGCCAGTGACGGCGCCCGGGGCAAATGTCAGCGGGTGTCGCTGAAACGCGCTCGCGCGGAAGAACGACGCTAAGCTAGCCCGGCCCTTGAATCGAGGCAAGCGCAGCTTTTGTTCACCAAGCATCTGCTTGAAATTACGGGCCTTTATCGATTGTCAGCATACGCAACAGCGACAATGGCGAGCCCGAACGCGAAACAGCGCTTGACGCGGCGTCTTAGGAGTCGAGGTCGGAAATAGGTCTTTCCTCAGGGAAAGGCATGTCCATTTCTTCAGTTTAACAAACGCGACCCTCGCGCCCGCCTAGTCAGTCGGCCGCTGGTAAACCATTTCGCCATCGAACCAGGTTTCAAGCACTTTTGTATCACCGATCTGATCGGCGGCGCCGGATGTTGCGAGCGCTACAATGTTCTGGTCAAGAACGATAAAGTCCGCGCGCTTTCCCGTTTCGAGTGAACCGGCAAGCCTGTCCTGCTGAAGCGCACGCGCGGCGTTGATGGTGTAGGCGTCAATCGCGTCTTCGATCGTGATTGCTTGGGCAGTGTTGAAGGGCGGCTGGTCGGCGATGCGGCGCGAGACTGCGCCCTCGATATTGACAAAAGGCCGCGGGTCAATCGTGTCAACAGGCGCGTCCGATCCGGCGATAATCGTCGCGCCCGCTTTTTTAAGCGACGCTGCCGGATAAGCGTTTCGATAATAATAACCGTCGGGGTTGTAGAAGCCGGAGGGGGCGTCCGCGCGGTCGATGAAGGGAAAGACCGAGGTGTCGTATTGCGGGTCGATGACCGCCCACGCGAACGTCATTGACGCATAGACGCCAAGGGCGGCGAAGCGCGCTGCATCTTCCGGCCGGACAAGCTGAAGATGCGTGATGATGTGTCGGCGTTTCCCATCGTCACGGCCCGCTTGTTCCAGGCCGTCGAGCGCGGTTTGAACGGCACGATCGCCGATCGCATGAATGTTGAAGGTGAAGCCGGCCGCGTCGCCAGCCTTGATGTAGTCAAGAATGACCTGCCGGTCGTGCTGCAAGACGCCAGCGTTCGTCTTGCATTGCGCCGGATGAAAACCGTGGCGCTTTTGAAAGAGGGCGATATCCGCCGGACCGGATTGGCACGCCGGCGACGCCGCATCGACATAGCCCTTCACCTGCACCCAGTCGGCTGCGGGGTCCCATTCATAAATGGGCTGGAGATACTCTCGCGACAGCGCGGCGTTCGGAAGCGTTGGCGGGACGCTGAGCGGATCGCCTTCCATCACGCCGTCTGCAAAGAGCTTCAGGAAGGTCGCCTTGATGTGCGGTGAGGATTCATACTTGTTGCGGATCGCCGTCGCCGCCGCCATCGTCTTTGCAAAATCAGCATCGCCCTCAAGGCGCGCGGTCGTCGGGTCGAAATAGAGCGCCAGCGTCGCGCGGGCGTGGAGTTTGCCTGATTTCGCAAGCGCTTCATAAATGTCGAGCGTTGCGGGGTCGGCCGCGGCGTCCAGAAATGACGTGATGCCGCGCGGCAGCGTCACCGCCATCATCAGGTCCGGCGCGGCGCGGCGGCGCGCTGTTTCCGCGACGGTCCAGTCCTCAACGCCGATGGCGCCGAGCGCATAATCTTCCGTCAGGCGGCCGTTCGGTTCTCCGGCGCCATCGACGCCGACATAAGGCGCAAGGCTGGCGAAGTCAGATTTCAAAGTTCTAGCGGTGAGGCCGAGTTTTTCTCCGGCGACGGTCGTTGCCCGTGCGAGCGCGGCGCTGTTGGCGCCGTAATGGTGTCCGTCGCTGCCGAAAAGAAGAACAGGATGTTCGGTCGATGCCGCATCGAGCGCCTGCCGGATGGTTTTCAGCGCGCTGTCTGGCTGATTGCCGGAGGCGTAGTTCCAGAGCTTGACGCCAACCGGCGTTCCGGCAGCCGCGCCGATGCGCTGAATGCACGCCGCCGTCTCGGCCGCAATCGCCGATAAGGGGCGCGGAACATTATCAAGGCTGCAAGTCTCGATCGGCATCGCGGAAACCGGATGAAGATGCGCATCATGCAAGCCAGGAAGGATGAGTTTCCCGCCGGCATCTCTGATATCCGTTTCGGGACCCGCAAACGCCCGTGCGTCCCGGTCATCGCCGACGAAAAGGATTTCACCCTCACGCATGGCGATCGCGGTTGCCATGGAGCGGGCTTCGTCCGCCGTGTAGACCGTCGCGTTGAGGTAGATCGTATCGGCGGTTCGCCCTTTGCCTTGATGCGCGCAGGCGGCGAGGCTGGCGACGAGGGTCAGACCAACAACACAGCTTTTCATGACATCCACTTGCCTTTCAGGCGGCGATTCCCGCAATCTTGCGCCCTGCAAACCGTAACACCAGCCGATGCGGGATCACCAGACGCCGATGCAGGACCAACCAGACACGGCGCACAGGTTGACGGCTCAGGGGTTCGATGCGCTGAAGGCCCGGCGTCTGACGGAGGCTGAAGGGTTCGCGCGACGGGCGCTCGCAGCCGAGCCATCGCGGCCCGCGGCGCATTTCCTCGTCGGCCTTCTGGCGATCGAGAAGAAAGACTGGCGCACCGGCATTGCGGCTTTTGGCTCGGTGACCAAGCTCAATCCAAAGGACAGCGCGGCTTTTGCGCATCTCGCCCAGCTTCTGCAGCGCGCTGGCCACTTCGATCGGGCTGACGACGCGCTTGCGCGCGCGCTTCAGGGCGAGATCGCCAATCCGGATGTCGCTGACATTGTCGGATCAGTGCTGACCGCGTTCGGGCGCCATCGCGAAGCCGAGGCGTTTCATCATCGCGCCTTCGCGGCCGAGCCCGCACGCGCCGATTTCGCGCTGAACGCGGCGGCGGCCAGCCTTTTTCTCGGTGACGATCGTTCCGCAGCAGCCGCGCTCGATCCATTTATTGAAGCAGGCGGTATTCCGCAGGCGGAGTGGCTCTTTTCAACGCTTCGCAAAGCGCGCAATCGTTCACGCGCGGATCGGTTGATGGCGCGCGCGAAGACAGCTGCGTCGCCTCAATCGATTGCCTTTCTCGCGTACGCCGCAGGAAAAGAATACGAAGATTGCGAATGCTGGAGCGAAGCGTTCACAGCCTTTGAAGAGGGCGCGGGGGCAAAGCGCTCCACGATCGATTTCGATGAGGCCGCCGAAGTTGAGCTCTTTGAGGCTTTGCAGGCGACCTTCAACGGCGCGTGGTCGCAGGAGGGGGCGATCGGCGACGAGGCGCCGTCGCCCATCTTCATCATCGGCCAACCGCGCACGGGAACGACGCTCGTAGAACGCATTATTGCGAGCCATTCAGCAGTCGAATCCGCTGGCGAATTGCAGCAGTTCGGCTTTGCCGTGCGACGGCTCGCCAAGGCGACGACGCTAAATCCTGCCGGACTGGCGGCCGCGTGGGCGCAGATCGATCCCGCAGATCTCGGAAAGGCTTACCTTAAATCGGTCGCCCCCATGCGACGTGAAAAGCCGCGGTTCATCGACAAGTTACCGCGAAATTTCCTGTATCTCCCCCTCATTGCGAAAGCGCTGCCGCGCGCGAAGATCATTCATTTAGTGCGCGATCCGCTCGACGCCTGTTTCGCGAGCTACAAGCAACTTTTCGCTGAGGCCTACCCGCACTCCTACGACCACGTGGAGACGGCGCGGCACTACACCAGATACGCTAATTTGATGGCGCATTGGCGAGCGGCATTTCCCGGCGCTTTTCTTGACGTTTCCTATGAAGGGCTGGTGACCGGCGTTGACGCGGAAGCGCGGCGCCTTGTCGCGTTTCTCGATCTTCCGTGGGAAGACGCTTGCTTGCGATTTCATGAACTGGACGCGCCCGTGGCAACTGCAAGCGCGGTCCAGGTCCGCGAAGCAGCGCATGACCGCTCGGTCGGGCGAGCGCTCAAATACGGTCACCGACTTGATCCCATGCGCAAGATACTGGCGTCGGCGGGCCTTATTTCGCCTGTTGTTGCCAAATCCGATCCTTGATACGCTCCTTGTGCGCCGAAGGGTGCGGCGCGGTTAGAGGAGGGGTTACCATGTCGAAACGCAAAACCGTTTCGGGCAGCCTGAGCGTGCCATTATTTGCAGGCGTCTCGGTTTTCGCGCTCGCCGCAGCAGGGCCCGTCGCCGCCCAGGATGACGAGATCATCGTCACGGCGACGAAGCGCGCGGAATCAATCCAGGATGTTCCCCTCGCGATCACCGTCGTTTCGTCTGAATTCATTCGGGAGGTCAATCTCGAGGACGTGAAGGACCTCGTCACCTATACGCCGGGCATCACCGGAAACTCGCTCGACAGTTTCATTGATTTCATTAACGTTCGCGGCATTGTCACCAATGATTTCGGCGTTGGCGGCGATCCTTCCGTCGGCTTCTTCAAGAATGGTCTCTATCAGGGCCGTAACGGCGCGGTCGTCACGACGCTCTACGATCTCGATCGTGCGGAGGCGCTGCGCGGCCCGCAAGGGTTCCTGTTCGGCCGTAACGCCATTGCGGGCGCGATCAGCGTCCATACTGCGCGGCCAAAACTCGGCGTTGTCGAAGGCTACGCCGAGCTTGATCTCGCCGAACGCGGCCGCGTCGTCGGCGAAGCCGCGCTGAATCTTCCTTTGACCGAGAAATTCGCTGTTCGCCTCGCCGGCTATGGCGGCAAGGAGAATGGCTATGTCGATAACGCTTTTGATCCTTCCGCCGATCCTTTTGTCAGTTTCAATAAGGGAGCGGGCCGATTCTCGGCGCTGTACGAAGACGGCCCCTTCAACGGCTTCCTCACCTTGGAGTACGAGAAACGAAACCAGTCGCCCGCGGTTTATCGCGCCACGGAAGCAGGCGACGCCTATGACGCGCTCGTTTCGATCTTCGGTCTGACGCTGGGCGGGAACGGCCGCGACATCGACAGCGATTTCGGCCTTGGCGAGGCTGATGATTCAAATATCTTCAGCGCGGGTCTTGAACTCAACCTTGACGCTGGCGCCGTCACGCTGACCTCGCTCACGGGCTTTAAGGATCACGATTACCTGTATGCGGAGGATTTCGACGGCACGCCGTTGCGCATCAACGATTACCGGCAGGATCAATCAGGCCAGTATTTCGAGCAGGAGGTGCGCGTCATCTCCGACACTGATGGTCCGTTGGCGTGGTATGCTGGCGCGTCCTACTACAACGAAGAGATCGACGCCGTATTCTCGCAGGGCTCCGACGAGGAGTTCATGTGTCAGTATTATTTCGGCTCGTCGTGCTCAGACTATTTCGCGCTCGGCGGCTATACCTTCACGCCCAGCGCCGAGGGCCTGGTCGAGTCGAATGCGGTTCGCGGCCGTTATCACGGCTGGGCGGGCTATGTTGATGCGACTTATGCCTTTAATGAAAAGTTCGATATCGGCGCGGGCGTGCGATATTCGCGCGACGTCAAGGATTTCGGGATCCGCGCCTTTACGCCTGACAGCGAACTTGGCGCGTTCTTCGCGCTCGGGTTTACGACGACTGATTTCCTGACCGACAAGCAAACCTGGGACGCTTTCACGCCGCGATTCATTGCCCGCTATCGGCCGAATGATGACTGGCTCATTTTTGCGAGCGCGACGCGTGGCTTCAAGGCCGGCGGATTCGGCAGTTTCACGATCGAGCCGGACAGCCTGCCCTTCACGCCCGCCGGGCTCGATCTCGGGCCGGGAGACGCGCTGCCCGATCCCTTCGACCCGGAAAAGGCATGGTCCTACGAGGTCGGCACAAAAGGAGCCTTGTTCGGCGGCCGCTCCAAGGTCGATGCAAATGTCTACTATTATACGTACAAAGACCTTCAATCGACCGTGCCGGGCGTCGGCGGCGGCATCGTTGTCGATAATGTGGGCAAGGTGAAGGGATGGGGCGTCGAAGGTCAGATGGACACGGCGCTGACGGATAATTTCAGTCTTCTTTTCAACGGCGCCTATCACAACTCGGAT
This sequence comes from Parvularculaceae bacterium, assembly GCA_034522715.1. Classification (GTDB taxonomy): domain Bacteria; phylum Pseudomonadota; class Alphaproteobacteria; order Caulobacterales; family Parvularculaceae; genus Amphiplicatus. Next base: position 214,759 of record JAXHLA010000003.1, read on the forward strand.
GTGACAAACGCCGAAGCCCTTTGCGACGGGACGCTCGACTGCGAAGGCCAGCCCTTGTCCGCTGCGCCGCGCTTTTCGGGCGCAGCCGTGTTGCGGTTCACGGCGCCGATCGGAAAGGGAGCGGTGCGCGCAAATGCCGAAGCTTTCGGTCAGACGGAGACCTTCGGCGGGCTGTTGCGCCTCGATGAAGCACGCAACAAGGGCTATATCGATCTTGCTTTTCGCGCCGGGTACGAAGCCGACGCCGGTTGGTCGATTTATGGCTATGTCGAGAATGTGACGAACGCCCTTTATTACACGGGTACGGAGGAGGGGGGCGCGCCGATTCCTGCGCGCTTTATCGGTCCGTCGCGCCCGCGCACCTTTGGCATGCGGATCAGTTACGCCTTCGGCGGTTGAGCGAACCCTTGGCTGTTCAGACGTGGCGTGGCCGGCATGTTGACGCCCGAACATGGCGAGCAGCTTTCGCGTGAGCATGCTCGGCGGGCCGTTTGGCGCCGCGCAATAATCTGCTAGACGAGCGGGAAATCGCTCACCGGGAGGACTACATGCGCGTCGGCGTACCGAAGGAAATCAAAAACAACGAGTTTCGGGTCGGCATGACGCCCGGCGCCGTGCGGGAGTATGTCGCGCACGGCCATAAGGTCATGGTGCAGACGAATGCGGGCGTCGGCATCAAGGCGAGCGACGCTGACTATAAGGCCGCCGGCGCGTCAATCGCTTCAGACGCTGCAACAATCTTCGCCGAAAACGACATGATCGTGAAGGTGAAGGAGCCGCAGCCGTCCGAATATGCGCAGCTTCGGTCCGGGCAAATTCTCTACACCTATCTGCACCTTGCGCCTGATCCTGAGCAGACGAAGGGGTTGTTGAAGTCCGGCGTCACCGGCGTCGCCTATGAGACAGTCACGGACGAGCATGGCGGTTTGCCGTTGTTGGCGCCGATGAGCGAGGTCGCGGGCCGCCTCGCCATCCAGGCGGCGGCCTATGCCTTGACGGCGCCGCAAGGCGGGCGCGGCCTCTTGATGGGCGGCGTTCCCGGCGTGTTGCCGGCAAAGGTACTTGTCATCGGCGGCGGCGTTGTCGGGACGCACTCCGCGAAAATGGCCATCGGTCTGGGGGCCGAGGTGACGATGCTCGACCGTAATCTTCGCCGCCTCGCTTATCTCGACGACATTTTTGGCGGCCGTGTGAAGACGCGCTACTCAACCTTTGAGGCGCTTGGCGAAGAAACAGACAGCGCCGATGTGGTTGTCGGCGCGGTGCTCATTCCGGGCGCATCAGCGCCAAAACTTGTGACGCGCGAGATGCTGAAAGGCATGAAGAAGGGCGCCGTGCTCGTCGATGTATCGATTGATCAGGGCGGCTGTTTCGAAACCTCGAAGCCGACAACGCACGCGGAACCGACCTATGAAGTCGAAGGCGTGGTTCATTATTGCGTCGCGAACATGCCCGGCGCCGTGCCGATGACGTCAAGCCACGCGCTCAACAATGCAACGCTTGCGTTCGGCCTTCAGCTTGCCGACCACGGGTTGGAGGCGCTCAAGAAAAACAAGCACTTGCGCCACGGGCTCAACGTTCATCGCGGCGCGGTGACCCACAAGGCGGTCGCAGACGCTCTTGGGTTGCCGTTTGTCGACCCGATGGAGGCTCTCGGCTAGGTGATTCCCAAGGGGTTCACTGGTCGCTTAAAAACCTCGGTTCGTCGCAAAGACGTTGCTGCGACACTTGTCGCGGGAAGCGAAGCTGGCGCATAAGCGAGGGGGAGAGATTTACATGCGCACGATGATGATCGCCGTTTCAGCCGGCGCCATGGCAATGTTCGCTGCGGCTGACGCTCAGCCCTTGGGCGCGGCTAAGGCCTCGTCAAAAGCGGCTGCGGAAGCAACACTGATCGAAGCGCTCGCTTCTCTCGTTGGCGTTACCGCGTATGCAAAAGCGACCCCTTCCGCCGGCACAAAAGCGCCAAACGTTGAAGAGTGCGAGGGAGAAAAAAAGCGCAGCGAAGCCGCCAGATCCGCTGAAACCCGCCGCACGGCCGAAGCCGAAAAGCAGCGTTCGCGGAGCGGAGAACCGCTCTATCTCGCCTTCTAGGCGCGCCTCGCCAAAACCTCGAAACGGTTTATGGCTTCCCGGAGTTCGGGAGGCGGCGTTTTTCGATGACGGTCACAGACATTGCGATTCTCATTGCAGGCAATCTTGCGGCGCTCTGGCTAGCGCTCGCCGCCCTGTGGTTCGTCAGCGTTCGCCTCAAGGATGCCAGCATTATCGACATCGCTTGGGGTCCTGCCTGCGCATTCGGGCCGCTGCTGACCTTCGCGATTTCGGACGGCGGCTCTCCGCGCAATCTCGTGTTGGCGGCGTTGGTGTCGCTGTGGGCCGGGCGCCTCGCGCTTCACCTCGCGCAGCGCAATCTCGGGCACGGTGAAGATTACCGTTATCGAAAAATGCGCGAGCGCCAGGGCTCGGACGCCGCTTTTGCGCGCTGGAGCCTGATCAACGTCTATGGTCTTCAGGGCCTGATCGCCTGGTTCGTATCTTGGCCCGCGCAGCTCGGGCAGCTCGGACCTGACAAACCCCTTGGCGTGCTGGCAATCATCGGTGTTGCCGTGTTTGGGGTAGGCCTCGCCTTCGAGGCTGTCGGCGACTGGCAACTGAAGCGCTTCAAGGCGGACCCGGCAAATAAAGGCAAGCTGATGACGCGTGGCCTATGGGCGTGGACGCGGCACCCGAACTATTTCGGCGATGCGGCCGTCTGGACCGGCCTGACGTTGATCGCGCTCGAAAGCCCTTATGGCTGGGTGACGATCTTTTCGCCGGCGGTGATGGCGTTCTTCCTCGTCAATGTCTCGGGCAAGGCGCTTCTCGAGCGCAACATGGAAAAGAAATACCCCGAGTATGCTTCTTACAAACAATCGACTAGCGGGTTCCTGCCGATGCCCCCGCGGCGCGCGCCCTGAGGCTCTGCGACGAGGCGCGCGCTCTTTCGGCGAAGCGCGTTAGACGAACGATGAAGTGGCGCGCTTTGTGCGACAGACTGCGCTAGGCAAAAGCAAATTCGTTCAATGAACAGAAGGGAACCCTTATGCGCTTGTCATTGAAGGCGTTTCTCGCCGCAACAACCATGCTCGGCGGAATTTCGATCGGGGCCCCTGCTTTGGCGCAAGCGCAAAGCGTTGAAGCCGCGGTGCAGACAGAAGATCAGCGGCTCGAGGCCTTCTTCGAAGACGTCTTTCAAAGGAACCTGAAAGCAAGCCCGCTCTTTCAATCCCAGCTTGGAATCAAGGGGCACGATTACGGCAAATGGGATGACTTTTCGGATGCGCAGGCGGTGCGTCAGAATGACGACACAAAGAGCGATCTTGCGCGCCTCCGATCAGAATTCGATTACGACAAACTCTCCGAGCAATCGAAAGTCAGCTATAGGATTTTCGAGTATCTCGGCGAGCGTTCACTGCGCGGGTTCGAGTGGCGCTTTCACAGCTATGCATTTTCGACGCAATCAAATCCGGCGACATTCCCGGCGACATTCTTGCAGAACATCCACCGCGTCGACGATGTGTCTGACGCCGAAGCCTACATCTCGCGGCTCAACGGACTGGCCGGCGCGATGGATCAGTTCATCGTCAATCTGGAGACCGCGGCGGCGAAGGGAGTTGTGCCGACGTCATTCTCTTTCGATCCGGTGGTCACGGATGCGAGAAACGTCGTCGAAGGCGCGCCTTTCGATGGTTCTGGCGAAGACAATGCGATCTGGGCCGACTTCAAGGCCAAGGTCGAAAAGCTCGATGCAAAGCCAGCCGTGAAGGCTAAGCTTGTCGCCGACGGCGAAAAAGCCCTGACCAGCGCCGTGCGCCCGAGCATCGAGAAGTTTGTCACCAAGGTTGAACAGCTGCGCGCCAAGTCGATTGGGCCGAACGGCGTCTGGGCGCTGCCGGACGGAGACGGCTATTACAAGTCGCAAATCGAATTCTGGACGAGCGAAAGCGACCTTACGGCTGATGCAATTCACAAGCTTGGCCTGAAAGAGGTCAAGCGCATTCGGGTCGAAATGAAGACGATCATGAAGCAAGTCGGCTTCAAGGGCGATTTGCCGGCGTTCTTCGAAAATTTGCGAACGAACCCCGATAATTTCTTTCCGAACACAGACGAAGGCCGGCAGGCCTATCTCGATCAGTCAACGGTTTATATCGACGCCATCTACGCTGACGTCGGAAATTACTTCAATCTGCTGCCGAAGGCGCCGCTTGAAGTGCGCCGCGTTGAGGAATGGCGCGAGGAAACCGCCCCGATCGCGTTCTACAACCAGCCGACGCCGGACGGTTCGCGGCCGGGCATCTACTACGTCAACCTGAAAAATATGGCGGACAAGCAGAAGCACGAGATGGAGACGGTCGCCTATCATGAAGGCGCGCCCGGACATCATTTCCAGATCGCGATCCAGCAGGAGCTTGAAGGCGTCCCGACTTTCCAGAAATTCGCCTTTTTCGGCGCCTATATCGAGGGCTGGGGCCTTTACTCCGAACGCCTCGCCAAGGAGCAGGGGCGTTTCACCGATCCGATGCAGGATTTCGGGCGGCTGCAAAACGAGATGCTGCGCGCTTGCCGGCTTGTTGTCGACACGGGCGCGCACGCCAAGAAATGGACGCGCGAGCAGATGATCGACTACATGCTCGACAACAATCCGACGACCGAGGCCGAAGCGACAAAAGAAGTGGAGCGCTACATCGACAATCCGGCGCAGGCGCTTTCCTACAAGATCGGGATGATCAAAATCCAAACCTTGCGCGAGAAGGCGAAAAAGGCGCTGGGCGCCAAATTCGATATCCGTGATTTTCACGACGTCGTGCTGAAAAACGGCGCCGTGCCGCTGCCGATCCTTGAGGAGTTGGTCGACGCCTATATCGAAGACAAAAGCTGAGGCGCCGGGCATAAACGGTGCGAGGCGGCGAGTTCCTCACCCGCCGCTCGCCTCACCCGCAAAACTAGCGGGCGGCGATCACCAGTCGAGCACTACCTTGCCCGACTGGCCCGAGCGCATCACGTCAAAACCCTTTTGATAGTCGTTCGCGGCAAAACGGTGCGTGAGGATTGGCTTCAGGTTCAGCCCGGCCTGCAAGAGTGCGCCCATCTTGTACCACGTCTCGAACATGCGCCGGCCATAGATGCCCTTGATGTCGAGCCCCTTGAAGATGACCTTGTCCCAGTCAATCCCGGCGCCGTTCGGCATGATGCCGAGCATTGCGATCTTGCCGCCGTGATTCATGGTGTCGAGCATCGAGGCGAAGGCTGCAGGCACGCCCGACATTTCAAGGCCGACGTCAAAGCCTTCGGTCATGCCGAGATCGCTCATCACGTCGCGCAGGTTTTCCTGTGAGACGTTGACGGCGCGCGAGGCGCCCATCGTTTTGGCAAGGCCGAGACGATAATCGTTGACATCCGTAATCACGACATGACGCGCACCGACAAAACGCGCGACGGCGGCCGCCATGATGCCGATCGGCCCCGCGCCGGTGATTAGCACGTCTTCGCCGACAAGGTCATAAGCGAGGGCGGTGTGCACGGCGTTGCCAAAGGGGTCGAAGATTGCGCCCATTTCGTCCGGAATATCGTCGGGCAGGCGATAGATGTTGAACGCCGGCGCGGCGATATAGTCGGCGAAGGCCCCAGCGCGGTTGACGCCGATGCCAGCGGTGTTCCGGCAGAGATGGCGCTGGCCGGCGCGGCAGTTGCGGCAATAGCCGCAGGTGACATGGCCCTCGACCGAGACGCGGTCGCCGATTTTCATTTTCGAATGTTCGGGATGAACTTCTGAGCCGATCTCGACAATCTCACCCATGAACTCATGCCCGACCGTCATCGGCACCGGGATCGTTTTCTGCGCCCAGGCGTCCCAGTTGTAGATGTGAACGTCGGTACCGCAGATCGCGGTCTTCTTCACCTTGATGAGAACGTCGTTAGGCCCGATCTCAGGCGCGGCGACGTCCTGCATCCAGATCCCTTCTTCACGTTTGGCTTTGACGAGCGCGCGCATGCATAACCCCGTAGTTTTGGCCCGTTTAGCGCAAGGCCGGCGAGCCCGCCAGACGGCTTCAGGCGCCTAGGAGCCTCGCCGCCCGCGCTGCAAAATAGGTGATGACGCCGTCCGCGCCTGCGCGGCGGATAGCGAGAAGGCTCTCGAGGACCGCGCGGTCGCCGTCGATCCAGCCGTTTTGCGCGGCGGCCATGATCATTGCGTATTCGCCGGAGACCTGGAAGGCGAAGGTCGGCATCGCGAACGCTTCTTTCACCCGCCAGATGATGTCGAGATAGGCGCCGGCGGGTTTGACCATCACGCTGTCAGCGCCCTCGGCGATATCCATCGCCACTTCGCGGAGGGCCTCGTCGGTGTTCGCCGGGTCCATCTGATAGGTGCGCTTGTCGCCCTTGAGGACGCCGGAGGAGCCGATCGCATCGCGATAGGGGCCATAAAAGCACGACGCGTATTTCGCCGCGTAGGACATGATTTGCACATGATCGAGTCGTTCAGCGTCGAGCCCTTTCCGGATCGCGCCGATGCGCCCGTCCATCATGTCGGAGGGCGCGACGATGTCGAAACCGGCCTGCGCCTCGACGACCGCTTGACGCACAAGCGCTTCCACGGTGCGGTCGTTGACGATCTCGCCATCCTCAAGAAAGCCGTCATGGCCATGATCCGTATAAGGATCGAGCGCGACGTCGGCCATGAGGCCGATGTCCGGCACGGCGTCCTTGATCGCGCGCGCGGCGCGGCACATCAAATTGTCCGGGGAAAAAGCAAGATCAGCGCCAGCGCTGCGGTGCTCTTTCGAGGTGAAGGGGAACAGCGCGAGCGCGGGAATCCCGAGTGATTTTGCCTCGTGCGCGGCTTTCACCGCCTCATCGATGGAGAGCCGTTCTACGCCTGGCATCGAGGCGACGGGCTCGCGCATGCCGGCCCCTTCCCGCAGAACGATCGCCCAGATCAGGTTCGAAGGTGAAAGGCGTGTTTCAGCGACGAGCGCGCGCGACCAGGCGCTGGCGCGCGGGCGTCGCAATCGGGTAGCCGGAAAGGATTGGGTAATGGGTGTCATCAGTGTCTTACCGTGGCGGCTTGTCGTTTCGTAATGCCCGGTTACGCCTCCCTTTTCAATTTGAGTGCAAATTGATCAGCGGCATTTAACGCGCCTTTTAGGGACTTCGGGCTAGCGTCATCGAAGTATCCGAGTTCAGGCGAGGCGAATACATGGCGGCGGTCGAGCGGGCGAACGCGACGGTTGGGGGCGTGAAGGCTGAGAAATCAGCCGTCAGCGAGGGGTTGCGCCCGGCTTATCTCCAGCTTTTGCATCTGGTGGAGCGGCTGCATCGCCAGCTTCTCGATGTCATCAAGGACGAATTGGAGCGCCTCGGCCAGACCGACATCAATTCGGTGCAGGCGCTACTCCTCTATAACATTGGCGAGGCAGAGCTGACGCCAGGGGAACTGCGCTCGCGCGGGCACTATCTTGGCTCGAACGTCTCCTACAATCTGAAGCAGCTCGTCGATAAGGGCTATATCCGCGACGTGCGCTCCGATGTCGATCGCCGCTCGAAGCGGGTATCGCTGACAGCTGCCGGCCTTAACGTCCGCGACCGTCTGAAGGAACTTTTCGACCGCCAGCTGAGCTCGGTCGAGCAGGTGGGCGGCGTCGATCAGCCGATGATGGACCAGACCAACAAGTCGCTCCAGCGCCTTGAGCGTTTCTGGGCCGACCAGGTGCGGTACCGGCTGTAATCTATTCCTTCGTCAGCGAGACTGTCGTCGCTTCGCTGAAGGTTTCGGAATTTTCGCCGGCTGGCATGTCGCCGCGGCGTTCATGATTGACATTCGATCGCTTGCAGGCAGCACCCAGAGCTGCTGCGCCCCGGCAGGGCATCAGCGCGACCGGCGCCCCCGCGTCGAAAGCCGGCGTGAACCGTGCAGGGCCGGCGCTGACGGGTGCAGGCGCGGGCGGCGGAACGGCGGCGGCAGTGCGGGTTTCCATTTTCGGCAACAAGGCGCAGCCGCTGGCGGTTATCGCGAATGCGGCGATCAGTAAAAGTCTCATGCAGCCCCCCTGATCAACGTTAAGAGGTTAGAGTTACCGGCCGCCGCGAGGGCGCGCAACGCCCATTCGTCGCTGCGGTTGCGAAATTTTCACGACGCCTTCTTCGTCCACACATGGCCGCGGCGGAGCGCGTTCGCGACGCTCGCGGTGCGCTTGCCGCCGGTCGGATGATGCGCCCAGAAGGCCCTGTCGAAGGACGTGCCGGCGTGCTCGCGATAAAGGACGCCCATCGCCATCGGAAACTCGGGGTGCTTCATCTCAACGAGGAGGTGCGCCAGCGTTTTATTGGTCTCGTCATGGACGAGAACCACTGAAGGATCGACGCCGCCGTCGCCAACCGCGACGACTTCGAGCTTAAAATTGCGCGCATCGAAGCGAAGGCCGCGCTTACCGCCCGCGAACAGCATCGGGCGCCCATCTACGAGGTGGAGCTGATGATCGTCAGCGACTTTCTTTTCGGTGAAGTCCGAAAAGACGTCAGCGTTGTAGACGATGCAGTTCTGAAAAATCTCCACAAACGATGCGCCTTCAAACGCGTGCGCGGCTTTCAGCGTGTCGATCAGCGGCTTGATCGCCGTATCGACGCCGCGCGCGATGAATTTCGCCCCGGCGCCCAGCGCGAACGCACAAGGGTTCACCGGCGCATCGACCGAGCCCTTCGGCGAAGAAGGCGAGCGCGTGCCGACGCGCGAGGTCGGCGAGTACTGCCCCTTCGTCAGGCCATAGATCTCGTTATTGAAAAGGAGAATCTGCAAATTGACGTTGCGGCGGATGACATGCAGCAGATGATTGCCGCCGATCGACAAACCGTCGCCGTCGCCCGTCACCATCCACACGTCGAGGGTGGGATTCGCGAGCTTCAATCCCGTCGCAAAGGCCGGCGCGCGCCCATGGATCGTGTGAAAGCCATAAGTCGCCATGTAATAGGGAAAGCGCGAGGAACAGCCGATGCCGGAAATGAACGCGGTATTGTCCGGATCGGCGCCGATATCCGCCATCGTCTTCTGAACGGCCTTGAGGATCGCATAGTCCCCGCAGCCCGGGCACCAGCGCACTTCCTGGTCGGTCTCGAAGTCCTTCACGGTGAGGGGGGCGTTCATAACTTTGGATACCAAACAATCTTTTAGGATTGGCACTTCGGGATGCGCGGCAAGCTCTCACCGCCTTTTGAACAAAGTACGGCTCCGTTAGCCTTTACCCTCCGAACTCCGCCTTTGCCGCTACATCGCCCTTGAAGCTGATATCCCATTGGGTGCTCTTTGTGTTGTAAAGTGCGTTTATAGTGAATAGCCTTGTTAAAGACCGGAGAAATAGGAAGATATCCTTGGTCCTTGGTGATGTAATCCACCATCCAAGGGTGTGGGACCGTAAGTAAATATGGGGGGTGTATGTTTTCATCCGGGATCCTGAATGTGGATGCCCAATGGATATTTGATTTATTTTGAGTGGTTAGTATTGGGTTTGCTATTATAATTTATGTATGATGATTTTGAGTCCCTGAAAGATCTGACATAAAGCCAAGGAAAACGCTCAACGCCTGTCTTTGCGAGATATCGCCGAGAAGCTTGGTCCAACTCTGCGAAAAATATAGATTGTCGGCATCTTTTTCTACCTTCGGATTGAGCGACGAAATCCTCTCCTTGGCCGATGGTTATTTAAATAACCACCTTTTATACCCACTCTTGGTAAATCGTTGTTTACAAAGTTTTCCTTCGCTCAAGGCCTATTTTGATTCGATAATCATTCCCATCAAATTTATTCAAGGTCGCAAAAGGCTTTGATGCTCTGACTAATCTATTCTATCCAAATACGCGAATATCGAGAGATGTTACGGTGTGAGTCGACATCTCGGCTTTTCCGAGATAATAGTTGTACTTTTAATTAGGTTACTCTCCAGGATTTTTTGCCTGGATGATTTTTCTCCGATGTTCATTCGAAAAATCTCACTGGTTTTATGGTCAAATGCAATTGAGCGTGTCCTTGGACGAGCCCCGATACGATGCATAGCTATCAAAGCTTCGTCACCCCGGACGCCAAAGGCGATCCGGGGTCCATCTCCTGAACTATCCGCGCGCTCGGTGGTGGGCACGGGAGATGGTCCACGGGTTCGGGCGAAGACGCGCGCCCCGGGGTGACGGAAAATCTCTGAAAGCATGTTCATCACTCCGCCGCCCTCGCCACGCCCGCATGCTCGCGGATCGCCGCCAGTATCTCCGCGATCTTGAATGGCTGGCCTGAAACCTTCGTCAGGGGTTCGACCGCGATCTCGAATCGATCGCGCAGGACCGTCGATAGCTGGCCCATGTTCATTTCGGGAACGAGGATGCGCGCATAGCCGCGCAGCAACGACCCTAAATTCTCCGGGAACGGATTAAGCCAGCGCAGGTGGATTTGCGCGGCGTCGACGCCTTCTTTCCGGGCGGCTTCAACCGCGCGCCAGATGACGCCGTGGGTCGAGCCCCAGCCGACGACTGCGAGCGGGCCGCTGATGGGGCCTTGTTCGACCGTCTGGTGCGGAATGAACTTCGCGACCGAGGCGACCTTGGCGAAGCGCAACTCCGTCATCGCCTGATGATTGGCCGCGTCATAAGAAATGTCGCCGGTCTTCAGATCCTTCTCCAGACCGCCGATGCGGTGCGCAAGGCCGGGCGTGCCAGGCGGCACCCATGGGCGCCCGAAAGTCTCAGTGTCTCGGTTCCAGATGGCGCGTTTTACGGCGTCCGCGTCGCCCGGAACTGTCGGCGGCGAGTTCGACGCGATCTTCTCGTATTTCGTAATATCGGGGATCGCCCATGGGCCTGCCGCATTGGCGATGTACCCGTCTGTCAGCAGGAACACGGGCGTCATGTGCCGCAGCGCAACGCGCGTCGCCTCGATGGCGATATCGAAACAGTCTTCGGGCCCCGACGTCGCGAGCACCGGAATGGGCGAGTCCGCATTACGTCCGTAGATCGCCTGATAAAGATCAGACTGCTCGGTCTTGGTCGGCAGGCCAGTTGAGGGTCCGCCGCGCTGCGAGTTGACGATGACAAGCGGCAGTTCTGTCGCGACGGCGAGGCCAATCGCTTCGGTTTTGAGCGCGATGCCCGGGCCAGATGAGGAGGTGACGCCGATCGCGCCGCCATAGGACGCGCCGATCGCCGCGCAGCAGGCGGCGATCTCGTCCTCCGCCTGAAAGGTCGCGACGCCAAGATCGCCATAGCGCACGAGATAATGCAGCACGGGCGAGGCGGGCGTGATCGGATAGGAAGCAAAGAAGATCGGCTTTCCCGCCAGCTCCCCCGCCGCTGCGAGGCCGAGCGCCAGCGCTTCAGCGCCGGTGATCGAGCGATAGTCGCCCGCGTCCATCGGCGCGGGGCCGATCGCAAATTGCGGGATCTCGGCGGAAAGTTCAGCCGTTTCTGCGTAAGCGTGCCCGGCCGCAAGCGCCATCCTATTGCCGGCGAGCACCGCGGGCGCGCTCGCAAATTTCCTGTTGATCCACGCTTCGATGGCGCTGCGCTCGCGCCCGAACATCCACAGCACGCAGCCCAATCCCCAGAAATTCTTGCACTGCTCGGCGTCGCGCTTGGAAAGGCCCGAAGGCTTCACGGCTTCAAGCGTCTGCGTCTTGATCGGAATTTCGATGACGCGGAAATCGGCAAGCTCGCCCGTCATGCGCGGGTCGGCGCTGATATGGGCCTTGTGGAAATTGCGCTCGTTGAACTCATCCGTGTTGAGGATGATGAGCGCGCCCTTCGGCAGGAGCGAGAGGTTCACCTTCAACGCCGCCGGGTTGAACGCGACGAGCACGTCCGGCGCATCGCCCGCCGTCGCGATGCGGCGCGAGCCGAGATTGATCTGGAAGGCCGAGACGCCAAAGGTCGTACCAACCGGGGCCCTGATCTCCGCCGGGAAGTCCGGGAAGGTCGAAAAGTCGGAGCCGGCGACGGCCGTTGAATCCGCGAACTGGCTGCCCAGAAGCTGGATGCCGTCGCCTGAGTCCCCGGCGAAGCGGACGACGATCGAAGTCTCCTGTTGTGGAGAAGCCATCTGATTCGCTCTTGTTGCCCCCTTGGGGCCGTCAGACTAGCGCAGTCGCAGGGCGCGGCCGAATGGAAATCAAGTGGTCCCCGAAAGCGCTCCGGCCCGACGCCGGCGAGTAAGCCAAGGTTTCAGGATGGACGCAAGCATGCGCGGTCTTGGGGAGAATGTGAGCCTGATCGGCAGAACAGGCGTATTGCTGCCATGAAAATGCGCAAGAAATCCGACCTGCCTCAAAAGACCTGCGCGGCATGCGGGCGGCCAATGGTCTGGCGGAAACGCTGGGAAAAAGTCTGGGATGAGGTGAAGTACTGCTCCGACCGCTGTCGCGGGACCCGAGGGGCAAAATCATCGGCCCCTGTGGACAAGCCGCGTTGAAGCTGCTGCGCACTCGCCGCTAGAACGTCCCCTCGAGTCGGGGCAGGTCACCCCAGCGACAACGAGGCGCGCCATGAAGTTCTTCATCGACACTGCGGAAGTCTCTGAAATCAGGGCGCTCATCCCGACGGGCCTCGTCGATGGCGTCACCACGAACCCCAGCCTCGTCGCCAAGTCGGGCCGCGACTTCCGGGAGATGATCGCTGAGGTGTGCGCGCTGGTGCCCGGTCCCGTCAGCGCGGAGGTGACCGCGCTGGAGACCGAGCAGATGCTTGCCGAGGGGCGCTCGCTCGCCAGGATCGCCAAAAATGTCGTCGTCAAATTGCCGCTGACGCTCAAGGGGATCGCCGCCTGCAAGGCGCTGACGGACGAGGGGATCAAGACGAATGTCACGCTCTGCTTTTCAGTCAATCAGGCGCTGATCGCGGCGAAAGCCGGCGCGACCTACATCTCGCCGTTCATCGGCCGTCTCGACGATATCGGGCAGGACGGGATGGAGCTCATCCGCGAGATCCGCGCCGTCTATGACAATTACGGCTTCACGACCAACATTCTCGCCGCCTCGATCCGTTCGCCGCAGCATATGCGGGAATCAGCGCTCGCCGGCGCCGATGTCGCGACCGCGCCGCCCGCCGTCATCAAGGCGCTCGCCAATCATCCGCTGACGGACAAAGGTCTTGAGGCCTTTCTCGCTGATTGGGCGAAGACCGGGCAGAAGATCCTTTGACGGTCGCGGCCCGATTTTGCGCCGCGCTGATCGCAGTTCTTTTGGCGGGCGTGTCGCTGGCGTCAGCGCAGGATGAACGCGACCGCGCACGCGACAAGGAAATCGCCGCCGCCGCGCAGTCCCTCAGCGACCTTTCGGAAGCCCTTCAAGAGGGCGAGGTCGATGACGCCGACGCCTTCACGCAGGATGTTCGCGAAGCGATCGAGACGTCGCGCGCGCTGCTCGCGCCAGCGGAAGCCGCGCTCCGGCGGGCGGAGGAAAGCCTTGCGCTTCTTGGCCCCGCGCCAAAAGACGGAGAGCCGGCCGAAGCGCCGCTCCTTGCCGCCGACCGCAAGGCGCTGACCGATCGCGCCGCCTATTTTCAGGCGCAGCGCACGCGAATTCTCGCCAATGCAGACGAAGGCGCGCGGCTTCTCGCCGCGCTGTCGCAGCAGCGGCTTGAGGCGCGCTGGAAAAGGATTTTGCGCCGCGACGCCTCGCTGGCGTCGCCGGGCCTCTGGGCGCGTGCGGTAACGGAGGCGTCGGCGCTTGGCGGCAAGGTAGGCGGGTATTTCGGGCGCTGGATCGATCAGCGCGACGGAAAGGGCGGCGCGCTTCTCAGCGCGGCTGCGATTGGCGCGGCTTTCGCGTTCTCGTTCCTGATGTTTGGCCCGGTGCGAAACTGGACGCGGACAGCGTTCACCGCGCGCCTCGAAGCGCTGGAACCGACGCCGGCGCGCCGCGTCGCGGTCGCCGGGGTCCGAATGCTGACGCGTGTGCTGGTCGGCGTCATTGGCGGCTTCGCCGTCATCGAGACCGCGCGCGCCGTTGGTCTCCTTGCCGATGACGGCGTTGGCGTTGCGCGGGCAGTGTGGGGCGCGCTCGTCGCCTATCTCATTGTCGATGGCTTCTCGGTTGGCATTCTCTCGCCTTCGGCGCCCGCATGGCGGCTTGCGGGTGTTGACGAAACGCGCGGGCGCGCCGCATCGCGCCTCATCCTGGCGATCGTGATGATCACCGGCGTCAAGTCGGTTTTCGTCGCCATCGCGCATGCGGCGGGCGATGCTGTCGCGGCGACGCGGCTGGCGACTGGCATTGCAGGGCTGATCGTCGGAGCGCTTCTGTTCGCCTTGTGCCTGCCCGGGCCGAAAGCGTCAAAGGACGTCTCGTCCGACCCTAGTAAAAAAGGTTCGATCTGGCCGGGTCTGCGTTTTGCGGGGCGCATCCTCGGCGTCGCGATGGGCGCCGCCGCGATTGCCGGGCACGTCAACCTCGCCGACTTTGCGGCGACGCGCGTTTACTACCTCGCGCTTGCCGGTGCTGTCTTGTGGTTTGCCCGCGCCGGCTTGCGCGAGGCGCTCGCGTTTGCTGACCGCCGGCTGAAAACCGGCCAGACCTCTCAATCAGGTCATGATCCCGGCGCCTTCAATTTCTGGATTGGGCTGGGCGTCGATGCGGCGCTCGCGATGATCGCCGCGCCGCTCTTGTTCCTTCTCGCGGGGTTTGAATGGACGGCGGTGCGTGATCTCTTCGCGCGCGCGCTGATAGGTTTCCGGATCGGCGGCGTTGTCATTTCGCTGATCGATATATTGCTCGCGATCTTCACGTTCGTCGCGATCCTCGCCGGCACGCGTCTTTTGCAGAGCGGCCTCCAGCGCGGACCGCTTGCCCATTCGCGCATGGACGCAGGCGTCCAGAACTCGCTCATTACGCTTTTCGGGTATGCCGGCCTCATTCTGGCGGTGGTGATGGGTTTGTCGATCGCCGGCGTCGACCTCTCGAATCTTGCGCTGATCGCCGGCGCCCTGTCGGTCGGCATCGGCTTCGGTTTGCAGTCGGTCGTCAACAATTTCGTATCAGGGCTCATTCTGCTCTTTGAGCGGCCGATCAAGGTCGGCGACTGGATCATCACGCCCTCGGGCGAGGGAATCGTTCGGAAGATCAGTGTGCGTTCCACCGAAATCGAAACCTTCGATCGCGCCTCAATCATCGTTCCAAATTCGGAGTTGGTCGCACAGACGGTCACGAACTGGACGCACAAGGATAATGTGGGCCGCGTCCGCATTCCGGTTGGCGTCGCCTATGGGTCCGATCCGGTGCGCGTGCGCGAAATCCTGCTGGAATGCGCTGAGGAACATCCCTTGGTGGTTCTCTATCCGGAGCCGTTCGTCAGCTGGGAAGGGTTCGGGGCCTCGTCGCTTGACTTCGAGCTGCGCTGCTTCCTGTCCGATATCGGCAAGGGACATCAGGTGCGGACCGAACTCCGCTACGCAATCTTCAAGCTTTTCAAGGAAAACGGGATTGAAATTCCCTTTCCCCAGCAGGACATTCATGTGCGCTCCTGGCCCGGCGAGCGTGCAGCCGAGGCTATGCGCGCGCCGCTGGCGCGCGAACGCGATAACAAGCCGCCAAGGCTCGAACCGGAAGACCCGGATGTCGCCGATGACGATTAGGAACGCGCGATGCTGGAACTGAGACCCGACTGTGAATGCTGCGACCGAGGCCTCGCGCCCGGCGATGAGGCGCGCATCTGCAGTTTCGAATGCACTTTTTGCCTCGACTGCTGCGAAAGCGTGCTGAAGGGCCGATGCCCGAATTGCGGCGGCGAGCTCGCCCTGCGCCCGAGGCGCCCCGAAGCGCTGCTCGCCAAATATCCGCCGTCAAATATACGCGTCGTAAAAGCGGGAGGCTGCCCAGCATGAGTTTTGTCTTTGAGCCCCAGCCTGTGCCATCGGTCGAGGTCCTCGGCGGCGGACGCTTTCCGGTGCGCCGGATCTTCTGTATCGGGAGGAATTTCGCAGATCATGTGAAGGAGATGGGCGGCGATCCGAAGTCCGATCCTCCCGTATTCTTCACCAAGCCCGCCGACGCGATCGTCGAAACGGGTTCGGTCATTCCCTATCCGCAGGCGACGTCGAACCTTCACTATGAGGGCGAGCTGGTCATTGCGCTGAAAGCAGGCGGGCGGAACCTGAAGACACGCGAGGACGCCGCCGCCTTGATCTTCGGGCAAGCGGCAGGCTGCGATCTCACCCGCCGCGATCTGCAGTCGGCTGCGAAAAAAGCCGGGGGGCCCTGGGACGCGGCGAAAGGCTTCGACAATTCCGCCGCGGTCGGCATGATCGCCCGCATCGAGGATTTCCCGCCGGACCTCTTCGACCACGCGCGCATCGTCCTCAAGGTGAACGGCGCCGAGCGGCAGAACGCGGCGCTGACCTTCATCTGGAGCGTGCCGGAAATCATCATCGGCCTCTCAACCCTTTTTGAATTGAAAGCCGGAGACCTCATCTTTACGGGGACGCCGGGTGGGGTGGGGCCGCTGAAGCCCGGCGACCGGGTGGAAGTGACCGTCGGCCCGCTGCCGGCGCTGGAATTTTTGATTGAGGACCAATGACCACGAAGAAGGAGCGTTACGCCGAAGTCGCCAAAGAGATCGCTGCAACAATCGACGGCGAGACGAACCTCGTTGCGCGGATGGCGACAGTGTCGAACATTCTTCACCACGCCTTCGATCATTATTTCTGGACGGGGTTTTATCTCGTCGATCCCGAGAAACCTGACGAGCTTGTCGTCGGGCCTTATCAGGGGACGCTCGGGTGCCTGCGCATTCCCTTCTCGAAGGGCGTCTGCGGCGCCTGCGCGTCGCGGCGTGAGACAATCATCGTGCCGGACGTGCACGCCTTCCCTGGCCACATCGCCTGCGACAGCCGCTCGGAATCGGAAATCGTCGTGCCGGTGTTTGACGGGCGAGGGCGTCTGATCGCCGTCTTCGATGTTGACAGCGACCGGCTAGACCAGTTCGATGAGGATGACCGGGAAGGGCTAGAACGCATCCTGGCTGACGCTTTCGGACGATAAAAACGTCTTGCGTTTGATCTCGGTCAAAAGGCGCTGCCGCGGCGCCGTCTTAACTAAGGCTGATGTTGAACGTGGAGGCGCCGTTGCGCCGTTTTCTTCTGGGCGTTGATTTTTCCGACCGATCGTCGCGAGCGGAGGAGCAAGCGTTGCTGCTGGCGGCGGGCGCGGGTGCGGAACTTGCCGCTGTTCACGTGATCGACGGCGATCTTCCTCCCCGCATGATTGAGGCGGCGATTGAGGAAGCGCGCGATCGCGGCCGCTTGCTCGTTGAACGCGGGCGGGCCTTGGGGGTCACCTGCCAGCTGACGACAGTGCGCGGCGAGCCCCCTCTGGAATTGAACACTATTGCGCGCGGCGTTGATGCCGGTCTCATCATCCTCGGCGTGCACCGCATCAGCCCGGCGCGGAACGCCTTTGTCGGCACCACCGCAGATCGCATCTTGCGGGCGGCCGAGCGTCCGGTGCTCGTTATTCGGAGCAGCGCGCCTCATGCCTATCGCGCCGCGCTGGCGGCGATTGATATTTTTGCCCCGGACCTGAAGCCCTTGTCGGCGGCGCTCGACCTCGGCCTCGTCGGCGCCGATAAGGTGACTGCGGCGTTCGGCGTCGAGACCGACGCGATGCGACAGCTGAAACAACAAGCCGCAAGTCTTGAAGCGGTATCGGCGGCTTTCGCTGTTGACGAGCCGGCGCTGCGTGCTGAGGCGGCAAAGCTCCTTGCGGCCGCCGGACTTGCGGGGACCCCGATCGTCGTCAAACCCTTGTTGTTCAACGCCCCCGATTTCGCCATCGGAACGGCGGTGGAGACGGGCGCTGACCTCCTTGTGCTGGGTGCAAGGCGCAAGGGCGCCGACCACCGCCAGCCCCTTGGTAGCGTTTCGGAGACAGCGCTGAGGCGCGCGGCCATGGACGTTCTGGTCGTTCCCGCGGGCTGAGCAGCCCGTTTGGGTGACTCTTCTAATCCCGGTTGCTAGCCTTAAGTCACAAGCTCTCGCGGCTAATAGGGAGCGGCCGCCGGGAGACGTCCATGAAGCAGATGCAAGGGCTCGACGCGGCTTTTGTCGCGTTTGAGCAGCCAGGCGCGCCGATCCATATCGGCTCTATCTCGATTTACGATCCCTCGACCGCGCCGGGCGGTTTCGTGCGCTTCAAGGATATTCTGAATTTCATTCGCGGGCGGCTCTATCTCGCCAGATCGCTCCGTCAGCGGATGGTCAAGGTGCCGTTCGGCATTGACTATCCCTACTGGATTGAAGACCCGAATTTCGACCTCGAATATCACGTTCGCCACGCGGCGCTGCCGAAACCCGGCGACTGGCGCCAGCTTTGTATCCTGACCGCGCGAACGTTTGCCCGTCCGCTCGACCTGACGCGTCCGCCCTGGGAGCTGCTCGTCGTCGAGGGGCTCGACAATGTCGACGGCGCGCCGAAGGGCAGTTACGCGATCCTCTCGAAAGTGCATCACGCAGCAATCGACGGCATGTCGGGCGTCGACTTGATGAAGGCGCTCCACACCGCGACACCGGACGTCGATCCAATCCGCCAGCCTGACCCCTGGAAACCGGAGCGCATGCCAAGCCAGCTTGGCATGTTTGCGCGCGGCTATGTGCGCGGCTTCACCAATCCGCTGCGGCAAGCGCAAGTGGCGATCCAGTCGCTCCCGGGCGCGGTCCGCGTCGTCAAGGGCGCGATCAAGGGCGACTTCGACCTCGTCTCGACGATGAAGACGCCGCGCACGCGCTTTAACGGCAAGGTCTCGGCGCACCGCGTCGTTGATGGCTGCTCTTTTACGCTCAGCGACGTGAAGGATATGCGCGCGCTCGCCGAAGGCGCGACGGTCAACGACGTCATGCTGTCGATCGTCGGCGGCGCGATGCGCGCCTATCTGGTGGAAAAGGGCGAACTGCCTGAGGAAACACTTGCCGCGATGGCGCCGATTTCCGTGCGCGCGGAAACTGAGAAAAACGCGATGGGCAATCAGGTGAGCGCGATGCGCGCCCCCCTTGGCACCCATCTTGAAAGCGCGCGCGATCGCCTCGCCTTTGTGCGCGACGAAACGCAGAAGTCGAAGGCGATGTCGAACGCGCTTGGCGCGCGGCAGATGGCCGAGATGAGCAAATTGTCGCCGGCGCTGTACATGGGCATCGGCGCGCGTCTTTACAGCCAGTTTGGTCTCGCCAACCGCATCCGGCCAATGTTCAACACTGTCGTGACGAACGTGCCGGGCCCGCCAGTGCCGATCTATTCGGCGGGCGCGCGGCTCGTGAACATCTTCGGCAATCTCTGCCTGCTTGACGGCGTCGGTCTCGGCCATGTCGTTCAAAGTTACACCGACAAGATCACCGTGACGGCGACCGCCTGCCGCGACGCGATGCCCGATCCCGCACGCTATGCCGATTACATCCGGGAGTCGTTCAGCGCGCATCTTGCCGCCCTGGGGCGCGACACGAGCCCGGCGAAGCCTGTCAAGAAACCCCGGGTGCGCAAGGCCGCGGTCCGCAATGGCGGCGCGGGCGCGGCGCACGCCACTCTTTGAAGGAATACGCGATGGCGGCTGTGACCATGGATCCGGTGAGCGAAGAGCGCCCGAAACCTCCATCAATCTTCTGGACGCTGATGGAAGGGCGCGCAGCGCTCGAACTCGGCTCATTCCTGTCGTTGCGGCTGGCGATGCGGAACCTGCCGAAAGGCGACGGGCACCCGGTCCTTGTCCTGCCAGGCTTTGTCGCCAGCGACGTCTCCACCCGTCCGCTTCGCGGCGTGCTGAAAGACCTTGGGTACAAGCCTTATGGCTGGGGTCTTGGCCGCAATCTCAAATTCAATGACGCGCGCGAAGCTGAAATGCGCGCCCTTGTCGATCGCATTTACGACGAGCACGGACAAAAACTGTCGATCATCGGCTGGAGTCTCGGCGGCGTTTACGCGCGTGAGCTCGCCAAGCGCGCGCCGCAGAAGGTGCGCGCCGTCATTTCGCTCGGCAGCCCTATTACGCGTTATCGCGACTATTCGAACGCGCGCAAGCTCTATGATGCGATCAACGGCGCGCCCGAGCACTCGCGCGCCGAACAGTTGAGCCGGCTTGGCGAAGCGCCGCCGGTGCCGACGACATCCGTGTTCTCGCGGACCGATGGCGTCGTCGCCTGGCGCGGATCGGTCCAGGCGCCGGACGGCCGCAACGCCGAGATTGAGAATATCGAGGTTCCGGCGAGCCATTTCGGGCTCGGCGTCAACCCGCTCGTCGTCTACCTGATCGCCGACCGCCTCGCGCAAGGCGAAGGCGCATGGAAGCCCTTCGACGCCAGCACCGGATTCCGCGGCCTCGTATTCAAGCGGCATTAGCGGCGGGCGGGCTCAACGACCCTTCATTATTTCTGGGGTCCAAGGCCCATTCCGGCGCCTTCCCCCGGCTGCCAATTCATGGTCTGGCCATGCCGCACTTGCGTAAAGCGTCGCGATAAGGTTTTGGGTTTGCCATGAATATCAACGCCCCCGTCCGCCACGGCCTGCAGCCGACCGCCGCCCTGAGCGTTGAGACCGTGCTTTCGGTCCAGCACTGGAACGAGTTCCTGTTCAGCTTCTCGCTGTCTCGGCCGCAAAGCTTCCGGTTCCGGTCGGGCGAGTTCGTGATGCTGGGCCTCCCGGGGGAAGCCAAGCCCATTCTTCGCGCTTACTCGGTTGTCAGCCCCTCATGGGCGGACCACCTCGAGTTCCTGTCGATCAAGGTGCCGGATGGCCCGCTGACGTCAAGGCTTCAGAAAATCACGGCGGGCGACGCGGTTTATCTTGGCCGCAAGCCCACCGGCACCCTCGTTGCTGACGCGCTGCTCCCCGGCGCCCGGTTGTTCCTTCTGTCCACGGGAACAGGTCTTGCGCCGTTCATGAGCCTGATCCGTGACCCTGAAATTTACGAGCGTTTCCGCGAAATCGTGCTTGTCCATTCCGTGCGCCAGGTATCGGACCTTGCCTATCGCGCGGAACTCGAAAGCCGCTTGTCCGATGACGAATTCATCGGTCCGCTGGCGAAAGACCAGTTAATCTATCGGCCGACGGTGACGCGCGAAGCGTTCCCGACCCAAGCCCGCATCGGCGACCTGATCGAATCCGGCGCCATCTTCGACGGCGTCTCGGGCGCAGCCTCGTTCAACCCCGCGATCGACCGTGTGATGCTGTGCGGCTCCATGGCGATGATCAAAGAGCTCGCGGATCGCTTCGAGAGCCTCGGATTTGAAGAGGGCTCAAACGCCAAGCCCGGTCAGTTCGTGATTGAACGGGCCTTTGTCGGTTAAACGGGCGACTGATCGACCAGCGCCAGTCTCGGCACGACCGCCCCGGGTTTGATAAGTGCACCCGGCGCAATGACGGCATTGGCGCCGACCTTAGCGGTCTCACCGATCAGCGCGCCGAACTTATCCACGCCCGTGTCGATCATGCCGCCATCAACGGCGATCCGGATGCGTTTATCGGCCCATTCGTTCCGGCTATTCGCCAGGATCGCGCCAGCCTCGATGTTGGCGTCGGCCCCGATGATGCTGTCCCCCGCGAAAGAGAGATGCGCAATTTTCGATCCTCTCAGCATAAAGACCGATTTGAGCTCGCAGGCCGGTCCGACCATCACGCCCTCATCGAGAAAAATCCCGTCGCGGAGATAGGCCGTCGCGGCGACGAAAGAAGAGGGGCCGATGATCGCGGGACCCTTGACGACTGCGCCGCTCTCCACCGTCGCCTTACGATGGATCGCGACGCCGTCGGCGATGTCGTAGCCGGTGAGGCCGGCGATCGCGCGGGCGATGATCGCCTTTGCGCGGGAGGTGATCTCCCACGGGGCCAGGTCGATCAGACCGGCGAAAACTCCTTCCGCCGCGGAGGGCAGATAAGCGCGTAGATCGACAGGCCGGGGCAAGGACCTAGTCGTCGTCGCCGCGATTGTCTTCATTGGTCTCGCGGCGAAGGTCCGCTTTCGCCTTCTCTATATTCTTGCGGGTCTCGATCGGATTATCGATGTTCGGCAACTGGATGACGCCGACGCCGGTGCCGCGAAGAACGAGCTTGCCGTAGCCAAAGACGCGGCCCCAGACGGACTGCTGCAGGATGATCTCTTCGATCTTGTTGAGCGAGACCTCCTGCGTATCGCGCGAAATGAGGCCTGTCTTGAAAACAAAGCGGTAGGTCGTCACTGCGATCTCGGTCGTCCATAGGATGACGAGATGATTGATCAGAATAAGCGCCCCGGTCAGGAACGCCGCCAGCACGAACCACCAGCCGACTTTCAGGTCCTCGTAAGGGACGCCAGAGCTGAACTGCAGCATCGCGTACATCACGATCGGCGCTGAGCCGAAGGCGAACCACAGCACCGGAAAGAAGCTGAACGTCCAGTTGAAATTCACCCGGTGGAGGATGCGCTCGTCCGGCGCGAGCGTCTTTTCAACGTAGCCTGCCATGCCTCCACCCATCCCCTTCGGCGGTCGCCCGCCGCAACCGATGTTCCCTATATAGGGATCGTGGCGGAGCGCGATAGCGTCTGGCGGCGTTGAAAGCCCGAAAGGCCCGCGATAAGACCCGCGCCTGTTTCACTGAAGACACGGCAGCAGCCGGCCAGACCGCAACCAGGAAGGGCGCCCCAGGGGCATCAGACCGCCATGGCGAAATACCAGTACATCTATTTCATGCAGGGGCTCACCAAGGCCTATACCGGCGGGAAAAAGGTTCTCGAAAACATCCATTTGCAATTCTATCCCGACGCCAAGATCGGGATTGTCGGCGTCAACGGCTCCGGGAAGTCGACGCTGCTGCGGATCATGGCGGGCATCGACAAGGAGTTTTCAGGAGAGGCCTATCCGGCGGATGGCGCGCGCGTTGGTTTCCTGCAGCAGGAGCCGCAACTCGACACCTCGAAGACGGTATTTGAAAACGTCCTCGAAGGGCTTGGCTCGATCAAGGAGAAGATCGATGCCTTCAACGCCGTCTCGGCGCAGATGGCGGAGGATTACTCTGACGAATTGATGGAAAAGATGTCGAGGCTCCAGGAAGAGATCGACGCGGCGGACGGCTGGGACATCGATTCCAAGATCGAAATGGCGATGGAGGCCCTTCGTTGCCCGCCAGGCGACTGGAAAGTCGACAAGCTCTCGGGCGGGGAAAAGCGCCGCGTTGCGCTCGCACGGCTGCTGTTGTCGGCGCCGGACCTGCTCCTGCTCGACGAACCGACGAACCATCTCGACGCTGAATCGGTCGCCTGGCTCGAAAACTATCTCCGCGACTACAAGGGCGCGGTCATCATCGTCACCCACGACCGCTATTTCCTCGACAATGTCACCGGCTGGGTGCTCGAACTCGATCGCGGCCGGGGCATTCCGCATGAAGGGAACTATTCTTCGTGGCTCGAAGCCAAGCGCAAACGCCTCGAACAGGAAAAGAACGAAGAGCAAAACCGCAAGAAGACCCTCGACCGCGAATCCGAGTGGATCAGCGCCTCGCCAAAGGCCCGGCAGGCGAAGTCGAAGGCGCGCATCAACGCCTATGAAGATTTGCTGGCCAAGGCCGGCAAGGAAGAGATCAATTTCGCGCAGATCCAAATCCCGCCGGGGCCCCGTCTCGGCGGCGTCGTCATCGAGGCGGAAAATCTCAAAAAGGCGTTCGGCGACAAGCTGCTCATCGACGGGTTGTCGTTCCAGCTGCCGCCGGGCGGCATTGTCGGGGTCATCGGCCCCAACGGCGCCGGCAAGACGACGTTGTTCCGCATGCTGACGGGGCAGGAGACGCCAGACGGCGGAGCGCTTCGTATCGGGGAAACGGTCAAGCTCGGCCATATCGACCAGACACGCGACGATCTTTCGCCGACCAAGAATGTCTGGGAGGAAATCTCCGGCGGCCTAGACGTCATCAAGCTCGGGAACCGCGAAATGCCGAGCCGGGCCTATGTCGGCTGGTTCAACTTCAAGGGTGGCGACCAGCAGAAGAAAGTCAGCAACCTTTCAGGGGGCGAGCGCAACCGCGTGCAGCTCGCCAAGATGCTCACCGAAGGCGCAAACCTCCTTCTGCTTGACGAGCCGACCAACGATCTCGACGTCGATACCTTGCGCGAGCTTGAGCGGGCGCTTGAAGATTTCGCTGGCTGCGCCGTCATCATCAGCCACGACCGCTGGTTCCTCGACCGCATTGCGACGCACATCCTCGCCTTCGAGGGCGACAGCCATGTCGAATGGTTCGAGGGGGCTTATTCGGACTATATCGAAGACAAGAAGCGGCGCCTTGGTCCCGATGCGGATATTCCGCACCGTATCAAATACAAGCCGCTGACGCGTTGATCGGGTTGTCCCGATCACCAAAGAAGCGAAGCGAGGGGCCATGCCTGTAACGGAAAAGACCAAAAACCGGTTTCGATGGGAAAGCGTGACGGCAATTGCGTCGGGCCTCATCGCGCTTGCCACATTCGCCGCTGTTTTCTACCAAGCCTACATGATGCGTCAGCAAACGCGCGCTGCAACCTGGCCGCATTTGTCGTTGATCAGATCGTTCGAAGACAATGTCTTGCAGATTGCTGTCCGCAATGACGGCGTCGGACCGGCCAACGTCGTCGCGGTCGTCGTCAACGTCGACGGCGAGGCCCGCACAAGCTGGGATGAAGTCTACGCCGCCTTGTCGATTGAATTTCATCAGGACACGAAGACGTCGACATCGTCGCTCAACAACACCGTATTTTTTCCTGGCGAGGTTCGGCCAGTCCTGAGCATTTCCGGCGACCCGTCAATGCCGGAGATCGCCCAAAAACTGAGGCAGGTCAGCGGCGCGATTTGTTATTGCTCCGTTCTGAACGATTGCTTCATCGCCGGCGACTTTCGGGAAACGCCCGCGAAAGATCACTGTAAAGCTATTCTCGCTTATCCTCAGTTCAAAGGGTAGCGATCAACCCGGCGATCGAGTCAGCCGGCGCCGAGAAACGTATTGACGATACGGGCGCCTTCGATTTCCCGGCCGTCTTCCCGCACCGGCCTGCGTACAAGCCGCTGATGAAGCGGGAATGAAACGGGTTCGGAGGAAGTAAATAAAACTTGACATCCGGCGCTCTGCGCGCCATCGTCCCGGCCATGAACCGAGGAACGACGAGATGACCAAACAACCGCTCAAACTGGCTTCGCGCCGCTTCCAGTCGGCCCACATATTTTTCTGGATGTTTTACGCAGTGATCGTCATCGCCGTCGGCAGAGCTGACAACGACGGCGCGCTTGAGGGGTGGAGTTCAGTCCAGAAATTGGCGCTGGCGCTCTTACCGGTCGCGCCCGTCGCGGTGTGGGCTTACGTCGCCGGTCGATACTGGTCGCGCTCACCGGACGAAATGTATGTCGAGCACTCAATTAAAGCCGCCGCGACGGCCGGCGCCTGCTTGGCGATCATTCTATTCGCCGCCGGTTGGATTACTTTGATCGCCGGGCCGGACGCTTTTCCTTCGCTTGAGCTTCGCGGCTTTGACGCTTCTCCCTGGATGGGCGTCGCAATTTTTCTGACCGTCTACACGCTCCAATTTATGCGATTGCGGCGCAGGGCGATCAGTTGAAGAACCGGCTCCGTGAGCTGCGCGAAGGGGCCGCGATGACGCAATCGGAACTCGCAAGCCTTGCCGACGTTTCACGTCAGACGATTATCGCTGTTGAGAAAAGCCATTTCGATCCGAGCCTTCGCCTTGCTTACAGGCTCTCAGACATCCTCAAGCGCCCGGTGGAGGAGATATTCCCCAGACCTGGCGCTGATGCGGACAGTTAGCGCTCTGCCTCGGCATTCACGCAGCGGCGCGAGCGATGTCACCCCGCTTCCAGAAACGGGTTGACGATCCTCACGCCCTCGACCTCGCGGCCGTGTCGCAAATCTTCTGTGTAAAGTACGTCGCAGCCGCCGGCGATCGCCGCAGCGATGATCGCGCAGTCCCAGTAAGAAAAGTTTGTAGCGTCTTCGATCGTCAGCGCGCGCGCGATGAGAGAGACGGCGCCGTCGATGATCCGGAACCGGCGAAAGGATTGAAGCGCTTCGCGGGCCTGTTCGGGCGTCATGGCGCCGGGCCGCGATTTCCTTACTGCTTGCGTGTAAAATTCCTGCAGCGTTTGGAACGACAAGACGCAATCTTTTCGCGCCATGATCGCGTCAGCGATCGCCCGCTTCTGGAATTCCGCCGGCGCGACTGTCACGCCATAAAGAAGGATGTTGGTATCGAGGAAAACCGGCATCGCTTACCGGCGGCGCGCCTGGTCATAAAGTTCTTCGCGTGAAAGGCGATCGCCAGCGCTGAAACCCTTGAGTTCCTCACGGAGTTTCATCTGTTTCTGACGCAATGACTCGAACAATTCATCAGCAATCGCGCCGTCGGACTTGGGGGCGGCGAAATCTTCGAGAAATTTGCGGACGATTGCGGATACAGTTGTGTCGTTCGCCGCCGCGGCCACGCGCGCCCGGCGGTACGTTTCGTCATCAATCGATACGGTAATGTTTTTCACAGTTTCACAGTAACTGTGAAACTGTGGAGCGTCAAAGGCTGTTGACGGGGAGGGTCGGAACCCGGAACCCTATCCCCGGGTCATTTCCGGGGTTCCCATGCGCACTCTCGCCGCCATTTTAGCTCTCGCCGCTGCGCCGGCCGCTGCCGAGCCGGTGTTCGTTACCGCCGCGCGGATGATCGATCCTGCCGCCGGTCGCGCGGTCGTCAATCCGGCTTTCCTCATCGACGGCGGCAAGGTTGTCTCGACGGGGTCAGCGCTGACGATGAAGCCGCCAGCGGGCGCGACGCTGATCGACCTTGGCGACCGGACGATCCTGCCCGGCCTCGTCGATATGCACACGCACTTGATCGGTGACGCTTCGCTTGCAGGTTACAACGCGCTCGGTCAGGCGCGCGACAGCGCGGCGATCCACGGCGTCGCCAATGCGAAGAAGACGCTGGAAGCCGGCTTCACGACGGTGCGCGATGTCGGCAATGACGGATTCGGCGATGTCGCGCTGCGCGATGCGGTGAACGCGGGCGTTGTGCCAGGACCGCGCATCTTCGCGTCAGGTCCCCCGGTCAGCATCATCGGCGGGCATTGCGCCGACAATAATTTGCAGCCGCACGACGCGGAGTCGCTGGGCGAGGGCGTGGCGACCGGGCCCTGGGAGATGCGTGCGAAGGTCCGCCGCAACATCAAATTCGGCGCCGATCTCATCAAGACCTGTTCAACGGGCGGCGTTTTCTCGAAAGGAACGACGCCCGGCGCTGAACAGAATACTATCGATGAGATCGCCGCCATCGTCGCCGAGGCGCACCAGCGCGGATTGAAAGTCGCGAGCCACGCGCATGGCAATCAAGGGATCAAGAACGCCATCCGCGCCGGCGTCGATACGATCGAACACGCAAGCTATCTCGACGACGAGGCGATCCGCATGGCGAAGGCGAAGGGCGTCTACCTCGCCATGGATATCTACAACACCGAATACACGCAGACCGAAGGCCGAAAGAACGGCGCGCTGGAGGAAGCCCTGCGCAAGGATGCAGAGATCGCCGAGATCCAGCGCGAGAGCTTTCGCGCGGCGGTGAAGGCCGGCGCCAAGGTCGTCTACGGCACCGACAGCGGCGTCTATCCGCACGGGGACAACGCCAAGCAGTTTGTCTGGATGGTGAAATACGGCATGACGCCGGCGCAAGCGATCCGCTCCGCGACGACGCTCGCCGCCGAAGCGTTGGGCAAGTCGGGCGAACTTGGCTGCCTCAACGCGGGCTGCGCCGCCGACATCATCGCGGTCGAAGGCGATCCGCTTGGCGATATTTCGGCGATGGAAGAGGTCCTCTTTGTCATGAAGGGCGGCGTCGTTCACCGGAATGACTGACGCGCGGTTGCGCCCGCCATGGGCGCTTGGTCTTGTGTCGGTCGTTTTCGTCTGCCTGCTGATCTTCATTGCGGGCGCGGGCCTCGTCGTCAGCGGCAACGCGCAGGCGTTCGATGAAGCCGTGTTGACGGCGCTTCGCAGCGAGGCGGACGCCGCAGTCCCTATCGGCCCTGATTGGCTTCACCCGTTCGCACGCGAACTGACCGGGCTCGCCGGCACGCCGGTGCTGACGGTCGCCACGATCGCGCTCGCAGGATGGTTCGCCGTGCGGCGGGAGTGGCGCCTTCTGGTAATTCTTCTCGCAGCGGTGCTGGGCGAGACCTTGCTTTCCAGCGGGTTGAAGTCGGTCTTCGACCGGCCGCGCCCCGATCTTGTGCCGCATCTGGTCCACGCGACCGGCCCCTCGTACCCGAGCGGTCACGCGACGAGCGCGTCGGCGATCTATCTGACGCTTGCGGCGCTGATCGCTAACCAGACGCCTTCCAGCGCAGCGCGCAGCTATGTCTTCGGGGCGGCTTCTCTGCTGGCGCTGCTTGTCGGCGCCAGCCGCGTCTATCTTGGCGTCCATTACCCGACCGATGTTATCGGCGGTCTGGCGCTAGGGGCGGCGTGGGCCGCGATCGTCTGGATTGCGGCCCGAACGGTGAAGTTCTAGGCCTTTGTGGCGCGGCCAAGCGCTGAGTTGTGCATGCCGTACACGAAGTAAACGACGATGGCGCCCGCGAGGAAATAGGCGAAGAACGACAGCACCTTCATCTCGACCGTCGTGATCAGATAGAGGCACGACAGGATGCCGAGCGCGGGAACGATCGGATAGAGCGGCACCTTGAACCCGCGATCAAGATCCGGCCGCGTCTGACGAAGATAGATGACCGTCAAACAGACAATCGCAAAAGCAGCAAGCGTGCCGACCGATGTCAGGTCCCCAAGGACGTTGATATCGAAGATCGCTGCGGCCGCCGACACGAGCACGCCGACGATCAGGGTGTTGATCCAGGGCGTTTTGAACGTCGAATGGACCGTCGAAAACAGCTTCGGAATGAGGCCGTCGCGCGCCATCGCGTAGAACACGCGCGTCTGCCCGTACATCAGAACTAGGATGACAGACGTGAGGCCGGAGATCGCGCCAATTTTCACCGCGATCGCGAACCATTTATACTGCGGCCCAAGCGCGTTCACGGCGTCTGCGACGGGGGCCGGCGTGTTCAGGTCCGTGTAGTTGACGAGAAGCGTCAGCACAGCCGCAGTCAGCATATAGAGGATCGTGCAGATCAGAAGTGAGCCGAGAATGCCGATTGGCATGTCGCGCTTCGGGTTGATGGCTTCCTGCCCCGCGGTTGAGACGGCTTCAAAGCCGATATAGGCGAAGAAGACGATCGACGCCGCGCGCATGACGCCGCCAATGCCATATTTGCCGCGCTCCCCAGTGGCTTCGGGGATGAACGGCTCCCAGTTTGGCAGATAACTCGCAAGATTGGCGAAGATGGCGAGGCCGCCAATGACAATGAAAGCGATGACGACCGCCACCTTGATGATGACGATGATGTTGTTGACGTTCGCGGATTCCGAGACGCCAACAACAAGAAGCAGCATCATAATGAGGGAAATCGCCAGCGCTGGCAGATTGAGAATGGCGGTCGTCGTCGAGCCGTCAGCGAGCGTGATTGCAGCGCCCATGGGGGCCGTCAACTGGGGCGGGATGACGATATTGAAGTCGGCGAGGAAGCTGACGACATAGCCCGACCAGCCGACAGCGACGACCGACGCCGCCAAACCATATTCAAGCAAGAGAAGCGCGCCCATGATCCACGCGGCGAATTCGCCAAGCGTTGCATAGGAATAGGAATAAGCGGACCCGGACACCGGGAGCACGGAGGCAAGCTCAGCGTAACAAAGGCCGGCAAACGCGCAGACGAGGCCCGCGACAAGGAATGACAACATGACGGCGGGACCGGCGTGGAGCGCGGCGGCGTTGCCGGTGCGCACGAAAATCCCGGCGCCGATGATACAACCGATGCCGAGGAAGATCAGGTTGATCGGCCCCAGCGTGCGCTTCAGTTCGCTCGACCCGTATTCCGCCTGCACCTGCTCGATTGATTTTCGGCGCATGAACCCCCCCGCGTGCGATGCCCGCGGCGCTGAATTCTTCAAATCCATTTACTTTCCCTCCCGCCTTTGGCGGCGACTGAACAGCTTACCCAAGACCCGAAGGCGTACCCGCTGCGCCGCGAAACCCCGATTTCGCGCCCCAGGCCCAATGAAAGTTCGCATAAGTCTCTGTTATTACAAAGACCTAACGCAGATCGACAGGGAGAGTGAGCCGATTTTGGGATTTTGCAAGGTCTTGACCGGCTTCCGGCGCTGCGCGCAGCCTTGTCAAAACGGGTGCCCCTTCATTGTCGATGGCAGGGCGCCCGTGTCGGGGCCCGACAGAACGGGAGAGAGCGGCATGGCCATGACCCTGTTGGCGGCGCTCGCGGCGATGGCGGCCAAAGCGGATATCAAAGTCAGGACGCTTGAGGATGGAGCAACGTCGCCGCCGGCGAAAATAGAAGATCTCGCCTGGCTCGAGGGCCGCTGGATTGGCAAGGGGCTTGGCGGCTGCGCGGAGGAAAGCGTGTCTCCGCCGGTCGCGCGCGAGATCATAGGAAAATTCCGCCAGCTGAACGCTGACGGGACGCTGCGCTTCTATGAATTCTACACCATCGCTGAAAAAGACGGCTCGCTGCTATGGCGCATCAAGCATTTCAATCCCGACCTGACGGGTTGGGAGGACAAGGACAAATCGACGGAGTTTCGCCTCGTCGCCATCGATGGGCAGACGGCATATTTCGATGGGCTCACTTATTCGCGCACCGGAAAGAACAGCCTGAGCGCTGCGGTGGCGATCGAAGGCAAGGGCGCCGCGACGTTTTCATTCCTCAAGGCGAAAACAGGGGACGGTTGCAAATGAGATTAGTGTTTTTGACCGCAGGCTCGATAGCGCTTTTCGGATGCGCAACGCCGTCAGAAGACTTAGTTGCGGACGACGGCCGCCCGCCGAAGTTCCAGTATTACACCGATAACAGCGATAAATGTCGTTGGAGACTTATTTCCTCTAATGGCAACGTAATTGCGAAAAGCAGCCAAGGTTACCGTTCAAAAGCTGCGTGCGAGCGTTCGGTAGAAATCGTTCAGCGGGCTGATGAAGCGCAAACTGAAGATAATCGCTAACAGCACGCCCCTGACGTCGCTTCTTCCGGCGATGACTGGCCGAATGGCGCGTTGGTTCCGCATCCGGGAAAAATTCCATAATGCCTCGACCAGTCGCCGATAAAGTCGAATGACGGCGCAAAGCGCGACTCAGCCAGCATTCGATAGGTGTTCCCGCACACCGGGAAGACGCGGCCCTTTTCGATGCGGTGATGCCCGTCGAGCGCAAACACCGTTTCCGCGCCAGCGATGCCGCCCTTGTAAATGACCGCCTGGCCGTAATCCTCGCAAGCCGGCTCGAGGCCCTCGATGGCGAACAGGCGATAGGTCGCCGAATAGAACGCCGCCGGCGCAAGTTTCTCCTTCAGTTCGGCATTGTTGACGCCGAGAGGCCTGTCCGTAACGAGGCGCGGGTCGATAAAGCCCGCGCGCTTGGCGATGCTCAGAAAGTCGTTCCAGTAGAGCGCGCCGCCGAGGCACTCCCCGCGCGCGACCGGGTCGCGGCGCAGGTCGTCTGACAGGCGCCGGTCGGCGTAGACGTCCGAAAAATAGAACTCGCCGCCGGGCTTCAACAGGCGGCGCGCCGCGGCGAACACCGCCGGCTTGTCCGCACACAGATTGATGACGCAGTTCGACACGATGATGTCGAACGAGCCTTCTTCGAGTCCGAGGGCGCCGAGATTTTCAATATCGCCTTCGATGAAGTCGACATTGGAGCGCTGGTAGCCATAGCGATCAGCCTGCCAGGCTTGCGCGGCGCGCGCGACGGCAAGCTGCTCTGGCGTGAAATCGACGCCGACGACCGACCCTGCCTTGCCGACGAGTCGCGAGAGGATATAGGCGTCCTGCCCTGATCCCGAACCGAGATCGAGAACACGCTTGCCCTCAAGCGCAAGCGGCGCCACCAGCCCGCAACCGTAATAGCGCGCGGCGACTTCAGGGTGAATGTCGCGGTAAAGCGGGCGCAGTCGCTCCGGCACGGCGTCAAACGTGCAGCACGCGTCAGTCTTCAGATCGGCCGAAGATTGCAGCGTCTTGCCGTAATAGTCTTTGACCGTTTGATGGATATTCATACGACCGCTCCGTTACGGTGCGAGTGATGTGCCGGAACTGCGCGCGCAGCAATGGGGCGCGCTGTGCGTGTGGCGGGAATGTGATCGCCCGGAGATTTTCAACGCGCGCCTCGCGCCGTTCACCATCTTGAAGCCTTACTTTGGCGCCATTGTCTGGCAGACTGGCGTCATGAGCATCCTTGGCGTTCGCGAGAGAATAAGAGCCCCCATTCGTGAGGCGCTCGATAATGCCGCAACGGCGTTTCTGGCGGGCGAGGGCGAACCCCGCATCGATTTTTCCAAGCCTCAAGGGGAAGCGGCGCTGACCGATCCGGACTCCGTTTCCTGGCGCATCTTCAAGAACCCGGTGGCGCTCTTTGTGGGCGGCATTACCGCCGTCATTCTCGAACTCGCCGAGCCGCGCATCAGAACCGGCGTCTGGGAGCACACCACCTTTCGAACGAACCCGATTGCGCGGCTCCGGCGCACAGGCCTTGCGGCGATGGTCACCGTCTATGGCGCGCGCAGCGTGTCGGAGACGATGATCGCCGGGGTCGGCCGCATGCACGCGCGCGTCGGCGGCGTGACGCCGTCGGGCGAGCCTTACCGGGCGAACGATCCGGAATTGATGAACTGGGTGCATGCGACCGCGTCGTTTGGTTTCATGGAAGCCTATCACGCTTATGTCGGGCCGCTCACCAGCGATGAGCGCGACCGCTACTTCAGCGAGGGGCAGGCGGCGGCGCGTCTCTACGGTGCGACTGGCGCGCCGCGTTCGCGCGCGGACTGGAACGCGCTTTACGAGCAAATGAAGCCGCTGTTTGAACGCTCCGACATCATTTTCGAATTCCTGTCGATCATGCGCGCAGCGCCAGCTCTGCCGGGTCCGGTGCGCCTGACGCAAGGAACGCTCATCCGCGCGGCGATCGACCTCGTTCCCGCGGAGGTGCGCGACATTCTCGGGCTTGACGCGTCCTACGGGTTGCGCCCGTTCGAAAAGCTCCTCGTGCGCCGCATGGGCAAGCGCGCTGACCGCTGGCCGCTGCCATCAAGCCCCGCCGCGCAGGCCTGCGTGCGCATGGGCCGGCCGGCAGATTATCTCTACCGGCGGCAATAGGCCGATCAGTTGCGTCAGGTCGCAACCGGCGCCAAGCTACCTGCTTCTGCCTTTGAAGGGGGTACTCCAATGAGATCAATAATTGCGACGGCGCTTGCCTTGTCTCTTGTCGCCGGCGGTTCCGCGCTCGCGCAAAAGCGCGTCGATAACGAACGCGGCTCCACAAAGAACGTCGAATTGCCGAAATGCGCAAAGAGCTTGGGCTCGGTCGCACTCGTTGACGGGGAGGGACAAGGCTGGACCTTTTACAACCTCGGCGCCCCGTCAGTGTTGCTGAAGGTGTTCGTTCAGAAGTCCGGCTGTTTCAAGCTCGTCGATCGCGGGGCGGGCATGTCGGCGCTGGAGAAGGAGAGGGCGCTCGCCGCTGGCGGCCAGCTTCAGAAGGGTTCCAATATGGGCGGCGGGCAAGTTAAAGCCGCGGACTACGTCCTCGTCGCCGACGTCGCGAACACGGACTCAAATGCGGGCGGCAGCGGCGTTGCGGGCGTTGCCGGTGCGGTCATCGGCGGCCGCCTTGGCGGCCTTGTCGGCGGCGTCAAGTCGAAGCGCGTCGAGGCGCAAACCGTTCTGTCACTCATGAATGTGCGCACCTCGGAACTCGAAACGACCGTCGAAGGATCCGCGTCGAAGAAAGATATCAGCTTCGGGGCTGGCGGCGGCTATGGCTTCGGCGGCGCGATTGGCGGCGGCTACGAGGACACGGAAGTCGGCAAAGTCGTGACGTACGCCTTCCTCGACGCTTACCGACAGGTCGTCGGTCATCTCGGCGGATTGCCGCCGGAAGCAGCCGCCGCCGCGCCGAAAGAGACGTTCAAAGTCAGCGTGAAGTCGGTCTCGCTGCAACGCTCACCATCGGCTTCTTCTTCATCCGTGAGAACGCTAGAAAAGGGCGATGTCGTCTATCCGACCGGCGCCAAGGAAGACCTCTGGTGGGAAGTCGAGGACGAAAACGGCAATGTCGGCTGGATTGAAAATCCCAACCTGAAGCCTGTTCAGTAAACCCCGCAGGCGACAGACCCAAGGACGGTCAAGGCTCCGGCGCATGCCGGAGCCTTTTTTCAAGCGGCGCAGTTGCGGCGTCGATGTGCGGTTTGCCAGCCCCGCACTTCCGGACTAATGAGGCGGCGTTTAGCTCCCGGACCTCTTGCGCCCCCTCATGAACGTCATCACGCCCGACCTTGTCGCCGCCCACAAGCTGACCGCCGACGAGTACGAAAAGATCAAGACCCATCTTGGCCGCGAGCCCAATCTTCTGGAACTCGGGATCTTTTCCGTCATGTGGTCGGAACACTGTTCCTACAAATCCTCGCGGCGGCATTTGAAAAAGCTGCCGACGTCCGCGCCGTGGGTGGTGCAGGGACCGGGCGAAAACGCCGGCGTCATCGACATCGGTCCGAACGCGGACGGGGTGCCGCTGGTCGCCGTCTTCAAGATGGAGAGCCACAACCACCCCTCTTACATCGAACCCTATCAAGGCGCGGCGACCGGCGTCGGCGGCATCATGCGCGATGTCTTCACCATGGGCGCGCGACCGGTCGCGAACCTGAACGCCCTGCGCTTCGGCTCGTGGGACCACGCGAGGACGCGCCATCTGGTTTCCGGCGTCGTCGCGGGGATCGGCGGCTACGGCAATTGCATGGGCGTGCCGACGGTCGGGGGCGAAACCAATTTCGACGCGCGCTACAACAATAATATTCTCGTCAACGCGATGACGGTCGGCATCGCCGAAAAGCACCGCATTTTTTATTCGGCGGCGCGCGGAACGGGCAATCCCGTCGTCTATGTCGGCTCGAAGACGGGCCGCGACGGCATTCACGGCGCGACGATGGCGTCGGCGGAATTCGACGACGCCTCCGCCGAGAAGCGCCCGACCGTGCAGGTCGGCGATCCGTTCACGGAGAAACTGCTGCTCGAAGCCTGCCTTGAACTGATGGCGTCCGACGCGATCATCGCCATCCAGGACATGGGCGCCGCGGGCCTCACCTCATCCTCTTGCGAGATGGCGGCGAAGGGCGGCGGCGGCTTTGACCTCGACCTCGATCATGTGCCCCAGCGCGAAGACGGCATGACCGCCTATGAGATGATGCTCTCCGAAAGTCAGGAGCGCATGCTGATGGTCCTGAAACCCGGGCGTGAAGCCGCGGCGAAGGCGATCTTTGACAAATGGGGCGTCGATTTCGCGGTGATCGGCGTCACGACAAACACCGGTCGGCTTGTCATCCGCCACAAGGGCGTTGTCGAGGCGGACCTGCCCGTCAGCCGCCTTTCCGACGGCGCCCCGAATTATGACCGGCCGCAAGCGCCGTTCACGCCGCCCGCACCGCTCGCCGATCCGGTCGTCGTCATCCGCGAAGCGCTGGTGACGCTGACGGCGCCCGGCAAGTCGAACGAGGACTACGCTTCCCTCATTGATGCGCTGATCGAAGACCGGGTGTCGCGCCTGACAGGCGTTGACGCCGTCGCGACCAGCAGGGCCAACAAGAACTCGGCTCAATTATACGTGCGGCTTCTTCCGGATGCGGACGACAGTTTTGCGCCGCTCGAAGAAGCGGCGAGCAATCTCAAGGGCGCTGGCGTCGTCGCGGAGGCGTCGTTCGAGGTCCACGAACAATCCGTCGATCTCGCCGAGGCGCCAGGCGGCTCGACCGTCCTGACGGCGCTCGGCAAATTGATGCAGTCGCCAGACCTCTGCTCGCGGCGCTGGATCTGGGAGCAGTACGATCACACCGTCATGGGCGACACGGTGATCACGCCCGGCGGCGATGCGGCGCTCATCCGCATTCACGGCACCAACCGCGGCCTTGCGATAACTACCGATGTGACGCCGCGCTATGTTCTCGCCGACCCGAAAGAGGGGGGCAAACAGGCCGTCGCTGAAACCTATCGTAATATCTGCGCGACGGGCGCGGCGCCCCTTGCCATTACCGACTGCCTCAATTTCGGCAATCCGGAGCGGCCCGAGATCATGGCGCAGCTTGTCGGCGCGATCGACGGCATGGCGGAGGCCTGCGAGACGCTTGGCTATCCGGTCGTGTCGGGGAACGTGTCGCTTTACAACGAGACGAACGGCGTCGCCATTCCGCCGACGCCGGCGATCGGCGGCGTCGGCGTTATCGATGACGTAACGCGCGCGGCACGCGTCGGCGGCGCTTTGGCCGGCGACGAACTGATCGCCGTCGGCGTCACACGCGGACATCTTGGCCAGTCGGTCTATCTGCGTGACCTTTTCGGCGTTGAGAGCGGCGCGCCCCCGCATGTCGATCTCGAAGCCGAACGCCGCAATGGCGAGACGATCCGCAAGCTGATCGCCGAGGGCCTCGTGACAGCATGCCACGATGTTTCGGATGGCGGGATCCTTGTCGCTGCCGCGGAGATGGCGCTCGCCGCGGGCGAGGGGCTCGATCTCAAGACGCCGGTCAAGGCGCGCCGCGCCGCCTACTGGTTCGGCGAGGATCAGAGCCGGTATCTCGTCGCCTGCGCGCCGGGGGCCGGCGACACGCTGCTTCTGAAAGCGGCGATGGCGGGTGTCCAGGCCTCGAAAATCGGGCGCTTCGGCGGCGCGATGATCCGCCTCGACACTCTCGAAGCCTTATCGCTTCTCGACCTCGCCGACATGAATGAACGTCCGCTCCCGGACTATATGAGCGCCATTAGCGCGCCGGAGACCCTGCCGATGCCGATGAAATCCGATGATATCAAAAAGATGATCCTCGAAGCCTTGCCCGACGCGACGGTCGAGATCGAAGATCTCGCCGGCGACGGCGACCATTACCGCGCGCGCGTCATCTCCAGGGCTTTCAATGGCAAAAACCGCGTGCAGCAGCACCAGCTCGTTTATCGCGCGCTGAAAGGCAAAATGGGCGGCGACCTCCACGCGCTCGCGCTGGAGACGGAAGCGGCGGAGTAAGCCTTAATCCAGCCTGACGCTGATTGCCGGAAACGCCGCCGGCGCGATCGCTTCCGTAAACGGAGCGACGCGAATTGGTTCTCGCCAGCCATCTGCCGAGAGCCCTCGGTGGATGTGCGTCACGCGCTCCTCGACGTCGATGACCCAATATTCAGGAATGCCGGCATCGGCGTAAAGCGGCGCTTTGATCTTCAAATCCTTGCGCCGCGTCGAGTCGGAGACTTCGACCGCCCAGAGCACCGCTGACGCCGGGACAATCTTTGAGGTAAGACCGGCTTTCGCCACGTAGAGGTCAGGATCCAATCGAGTAGACGGCGACAATTCAACCATTGCGCCGAGGAAAACTTCATAACGCGCCGTCTCAATGGCGGCAAAAACTGTTCGGAAAAGGTGCGACACGACACGAGCATGCGGCGTGTGCTGCGCGGCCATCGGCACGATCTCCCCGTCGATAAGCTCCCAGCGGCCTTCGGCCTCGAGAATTCCGGCAGCAACCATGCGATCAATGTCCACCGTCGAAAAACGATGGCGCTCAAGCCCGTCCGTGCGCATGCCTATCTGCTTGTTCATGCGGCGCAGCATAAACAAGATTGCCTCAACACGCCACTCGCTGGCGAAGGACGCCTCAAGGGGTTAATCTCCCCCCAATAGGGAGGGCGCATTGAGAAACACGGCCATAATCTTGCGGCGGCTCACGGTATCACTTGCGTTCGCGCTCGCAGCGCTTTTCAGCCCTGCCATTCCGCCAACCCATGCCGCCGAACGCGCCCCTATTATCGCGGTCGGCGACCTGCATGGTGACTATGAAGCCTATCAGCAAATTCTGAGCGCCGCCGGGCTGATCGACGTCAAAGGCAAATGGTCGGGCGGCGACACGATCCTGGTGCAGCTCGGCGACGTGCCTGACCGTGGTCCTGACACAAAGAAGATTATCGAGCATCTGATGAAGCTCGAAAGACAGGCGGCCAAAAAGGGCGGCCGCGTCGCGCTGTTGATCGGCAATCACGAGGCGATGAACATGACCGGCGATCTTCGCTACGTGACGCCGGAGGAATACGCGGCCTTTGCGACGTCAAAATCAAAGCGGCTTCGCGACACCTATTTCAAGGCGAACGCCGCTGCGCTGGCGGCGTTCTATCGCAAGCGCGATCCTGCGCTGACGGATGACGGCGTTAAGGCGCTGTTCGAGGCGGAGACGCCGCTGGGCTATCTCGAACATCGCATCGCGTGGGGTCCCGCGGGAAAGTTCGGCGCCTGGGTCGCCTCGCATGATGCGTTGTTGAAAGTCGGCGACACGCTGTTCGTGCACGGCGGCGTCAGCGCGGCGACCGCGGCGTCGTCGATCGATGCGGTCAATGAGAGCGTGCGGGCGGCGCTGACGGCTGGCGGCGGCGCCATTCTGGAGGACGAGGCTGGACCCCTCTGGCGCCGCGCCTTCACCGAAGAAACGCCCTCGGGCGAGGCTGACCTTGCCGCCGCGCTCGCCGCCTACAGCGTCAAGCGCATCGTCATTGGCCACACGCCGCAGGTCAAAGGTGTCAGGGCGCTTTATGGCGGGCGCGTCATCGCTGCGGATACAGGCGCGTCAAGATATTATGGCGGAACCCGCTCCTTCGTGCGCATCGACGACAGCGGCGTCGTCGCGAACGACAATGGCGTCGAGCGGAAACTGACGGAGGGCGCGGAATGAAAGCGCTGGCGCTGTTCTTCGCGATCTCCCTGCTCGCACTGCCGGCAAGCGCGGAAAAAGTGACGCCGCTGTTCGCGTCGCTCGATCCAATCGACATTACGATCACCGGGCCGGTCACCCGCATCATCCAGAAAGCGGCGTCATCGACCGACCCTCTGCCGGCAACGCTGACCATCGGCGAGGAGACGCATTCGATCGAGCTGTCTGCGAGGGGGAACTCCCGCCGGCGCCCTGAGGCCTGCACCTTTCCGCCGCTGCGTGTGCGCCTATCCGCAGCGCCGCCCGAAGGCTCGCTTTTTCGCAAGCAGAAGGCGCTGAAACTCGTCACCCATTGCCGCGCACAAAAGGCTTTTCAGCAGCACACGCTGCTCGAATACGCCGCCTACAGAATGTATAACGAGGTCACGGAGGCGAGCTTTCGCGTGCGCCTTGCCAATGTCCGCTACGTCGATAGCGGGTCCGGCAAGCTTGTCGCGGAAAAGCCGGGCTTTTTCATTGAGGATGCTGATGACGTCGCCGCGCGCAATGGGCTGAAGGAGCTCGAAGCTGGCGCCCTCGCAATCGATCAGCATGACGCGGCTGCCGCCGCGCGCGCAGTCCTGTTTTTTCATATGATCGCCAATCACGACTGGTCGATGCTCGCAGGACCCGAAGGCGGGTGCTGCCATAATGGCAAGCTGCTTGGCGCCTCGAAGACAACGACTGCGGGGCTCACCTATCTTCCCTATGACTTCGACTATTCGGGCTTCGTCGATACGCCTTATGCCGCGCCGCCGGACGATTTCGGCATCAGTTCCGTCAAGACGCGCCATTACCGGGGTGCGTGCGCGCTCAATGCGGCAGTGACGGCGGCTGCGCCGCAATTTCGCGCGCGCCGCGCGGCAATCGAAGAAGCCATTCGCACGACGCCGGGTCTCGACAGGAAGTCAGTGGACAGAGCGGTGAAGTTTCTCGACGGCTTCTACGACGACATCGAAGATGAAGCCGCCATCGCCAAGCTGGTGAAGCGCTGCCGCTGACGGCTCAGCGGCGCGGCGGATAGAGCGTCAGCGTTCCAGGCCGGAGCGCGCCATCGGCGAGCTTTCCTTCGTCCGCAACGCCGAGGCGCCCGTCGGGCATTAGCGCCAATCCCTCCGCCTACGGATGATCGCCGCCGAGCCGCCAATACCCGATTTTCACCGTCTGCAGAGACCTCAAGAAGCGCACCGGCGCCGAAATCAAGGACGAGGAGCGTGCCCGTCGCCGGATCGCGCGCGAGATCGGCGGCGCGAAACCCGTCCGGATTGGGAACGGCGCCTATGAGTTTCAGATCGATGATTTTTCGGGCGCTGGCGCCGCCGGTTCATCGGTAGAGCACGAGGCGGCCTTTGGCGCGCTTGCAGGCGATGAAAAATCCTTGCCCGCCGCGGCAAGGTCCGATGGTGGCTTCGAACACCTGGCCGCCGCTGGTAATCAGCGCAAGGCTCTGCCCTTGCGCGACGATCGCTGCAAAGTCGCCGATGACCGGCGGGCGACCGAGAGAGACAGTCCGCAAGGTCCTGCCTGTTGCGACATCGATTTCGTGGATCGTCGCCTGTTCGTCATTATGCGCATAAACGCTCGCCTCGCCCGCGGGCGCGAGGCCCGACACTTCGGCAAGATCGCCCGCAAGCGGCAGGGGCGCGCGTATCGGCTCCAGCCTTTGCGAAAAGCGGCCAACCCCTGCGAGGAGCGCGGCGGCGGCCAGAACAGCTGACAAGCCCTCAACCAACAGGCGCACCGTCGCTCCCCTCAGCGAACAGAAAAGTTCCGCCGTGCAGATATACTTGCAAAAACCGAATACGCCGCTTGCCCGCGGCGCGCTAAGCGCGCTTATATCCCGCCGCGGACGGGCAGGACAGGGGCGGGCTTTGGATATTCCGGATACGCAAGGATTGCAGGCCGTCGGCTGGCGCGGCTTTCTCGACTATTCCTACATGCTGGAATCGCTCGCGGCGCTGCTGTTGTCGACGGCGCTTGGCGCGCTGCTCGCCTTTCACCCGACCACGCAGCGCATGGTTGACACTATCGAGGAAGTCGAACTGCCGAAGGTGCAGATCCTGTGCGCTCTCATTGGCGCGATCATCGGCGTCATCGTGCTGGAATACGGACTGGTCGTCGGGTTCGTGATCTTCGGGCTCGGCGGCTTGATGCGCTTTCGCACCGAGACGTCATCGACCCGTGACACGAGCCGCCTCATCATCGTTACGCTGATCGGTCTTATCTGCGGGCTCAACCTGCCG
Organism: Parvularculaceae bacterium; assembly: GCA_034522715.1. GTDB lineage: Bacteria > Pseudomonadota > Alphaproteobacteria > Caulobacterales > Parvularculaceae > Amphiplicatus. Next base: position 255,872 of record JAXHLA010000003.1, read on the forward strand.
CACTTTGCCGTGCTCGCGACGCTATACGCCTGGTGCGTTCTCTATTTTGACGGGCGCCCGATCTATAGCCTGAAAGTGCACGAGATCCCCAAAGGCCGCCTCGCCGAGGCGGCGGCGGCCTATCGGGCCTTGTTCGGGGAGCTTCAATGCACGCTCATCAGCGAAGACAAATCATTCGCCAAACGCCGCATCGAATACGTGATCCGCGCGCCGCGTAATTGCCAGCGTTCGGCGCTGGAAAACGTGCTCGTCGAAAAGGTCACGCCGGACTTGCGCGGCGAAGTCGACTGGGACATGCGGTGACGATCAGAGCGTCGCGCCGCTTGCTGCTGACAGCGCTTTTTCTTCTCGCGCGCCCCATAAACAGGCCGCCACGATAAGCGCCGCCCCGGCCCAGACTTGCGGCCTGACCGGTTCGGCGAACAGGAACCACCCGATCCCCGCAGCCCAGATGAGCGCTGTATATTCGAGCGGAGCAAGCACTTGCGTCTCTGCCGAGGCGTACGCTTTTGCAAAGAGATACATGCCGCCCGTCGCGAAAAGCCCCAGCGCGATAAAGGCGGGAATGTCTCTCGCCGGCGGCAAGTCTCCGGTCATGATCGCCGGCCCGCAGATAATCGCGCCGGGAAGAAGCGCGGCGAGAAGGCCTGCAATCTCGGGCCCGTCCTTGCCCGCGCGGGCGCGCAGCATCGTCATCGAGATCGCGTACGTGACAGCGGCGAAAAGCACCGCCGCGATTCCAAGAAGGCGGGTTTGGCTTGCAGCTTCTGCAGGCGCGCCAGCGCTCGCGACGATGACGCCCGCAAATCCTGCAAGACCCGCCGCAATGTTCCGTGGCCGGATGCGCTCGCCGAGCATCAACCGCGCGGAGAAAGGCATCAGCAGCGGCGCCAGAAACGAGATGACGATGACCTCGACAAGCGGCAGCACTGTCAGCGACCAGAAGAAGGCGACGGCGCACGCCGAAATGACTACGGCGCGGACCCCGTGCGCGCGCCACATGTCGGCGGTGATCGCCGGCCGGCCCGCCTGCAACCAGATCATCGCGGCGAAAATGGCGGCGAACAGATATCGCCCGAACACGACGACAAGCGTATCGTTGGTCGCGACGAGATGCTTGATGACCGCATCCATGAAGCACAAAAGCGCAATGCCAGCTGTCGCGAAAACGACCGCGTTTGTGTGCGACTGGCGCTGCCCTGGAAGCATAATGCCCGTCTGACGCGGAGGTCATTTGAAGTCAATGTCGGACGGCTCATCCGGCCGGTGCGGCAGGCGCAGGAGAAATCGACGGCTCGTCTATTTCAGCGGGCAGACGAGAACATGACCGTCAAAGACAGCGCCGACGACGAGCGTGTCTGAAGTCGCCGCGCCGACCGAGGAGCCGTTCAGAATGCCCGAGGTGTCGATCAGCATGTCTTCGGTCCCGCCAGTCGCCGGATTGACGCGGATGACGTGGCTTGGCGCGATGGCGCTCGCTTCCTCAACGTGCTTGACGAAGTCGAAGATTTTCGAATGGCCGCTAACCCAGATGGCGCCGTCCGACGACACTTCGATGTTATCCGGCCCGGTATTCACCGGATAGTGGCGCAGCAGCGATAGCGCGCCTGTTTCCGTATTGCGGGAGTAAACCGTGACGCGCCGGCGCAACAATTCCGAAACATAGACCGCTCGTCCATCCGCGGACATGTTGACGCCGTTGGCATAGGTCAGACCCTTCGCGGCGATCGAACCCGACTGCCCGTCATAATAGGCAAGGCTCGACGCGGGCAGCGCGAGATAGGCCTCGACCGTTTCCATGATCCCGCCCGTAAAACCGCGATCGTTCGTGACGTAAAAGCTGCGCGGTCCGACGCCTAACAGGTCGTTCGGTGAGCGCATGTCGTCGAAAGCGACCGTCTCGACATGCAAGAGCGCACCGCCGAAACCGACATCAAAAATCTCGACCTTGTGACCCTCAGCGATCGTGTGGTTGATGACAAAGAGCCGCTTGCGCCCGTCCTCGCCGCGCCAGAGGCTGATGCCGTGCGGGTGAAACTCGCCGAAGCTGTCAGGTGAGACTTTCGAAACGCGGTCGGAGCCGTCGAGGCGCAAGGCGTAGATGCCGCCCTGGACCGGCTGGCCAGCGGCGGTCGCGCGCCGATCGTCCGCCGAGACGAACGCGATGCCCGCGTCCTCATCGATGGTCACATCTTCCGTACCCGGAAAGACCTCAACACGCCGGCATTGGTCGACAAGCTTCGGCTCGAGACCGGCAAAAACCCCGGACGCCGGGATCATGTTGTATAAAAACCACCCAAGGACGCCGAGGCCGATGACCCCGATCGCCGTCAATAACGCTCGCATTACGCAATACTCCGCCCGCCCGCCTTGAAAATGTCAAAATTGATTAGCCGGCGCAACATCCCTATGCTTAACGCGATCAATTTCGCCGTTTTGGAGAACGAAATGCGCGTCCTTCTCGCCACACTTGCGCTGATCGTGTGCGCAGCGTGCGCCAGGCCTGCCGGGGCCCCGCCAGCTGAAACCGGCGCTGATGATTCTTCTGAAACGGCGGCGGACGCCAGTTTTCAAGACGGCGGCGCGGGACAGCCCAAGACGATCGAGGATCTTCGCGCCGCATCCCTTGCGGCACTTGATCAGGAGGCCTGTAAAGCAAAGGGCGGCGAAGTTCGCCAGGAGGGAATGCTCGGCGCGTGGCGATGCACGCTTCCCTATGCTGACGCCGGCAAGGTCTGCCGCGATAAGACGGACTGTGAAGGCAAGTGCCTTTTGCCCCCGCAGTCAGAAGCGGCCCCCGGCGAGGCGGCAAGCGGCGTCTGCCAAGCGAACGATAGTCCTTTTGGCTGTTATGCCGAAATTGAAGACGGCAAGCTCGGCGCCGCGCTTTGCGTGGACTGACCGTCTTTGCAGGCCCCGCTCATCGTCACTCTGCAGCTTGACGCCCGGACGGCGGACTATTTCGACCGTCTTCGCGCTGAGCATTTTCCGCCAGCCATCAATTATCTGAAGGCGCATTTGACACTCTTTCATAATCTACCGGGTACGGAGGAACTGGCCGTCCTTGAAACGCTGGTCCGCGCGGCCCTGGCGCGACCGCCGTTTGCCGTGACCGTCGCGGGGCTGATGAAGCTCGGCCGGGGGACGGCGTTCCGCCTTGAAAGCGCGGCGCTTCTGGACCTGCGCGCGGCGCTTGCCGACGTCTTCGCCGGGTGGCTCGTGAAACAGGACAAACAGAAATTCCGGCCGCATGTGACGGTGCAGAACAAGGTCGCGCCGTCCGCGGCGTCAGCCCTCTTCGATCATCTGTCGGCGAATTTCACGCCCTTTGACGCGATCGCCGAAGGAATGCAGCTTTGGCGTTACGAAGGCGGGCCTTGGTCGCCTGTCGCGGCGATCGCGTTTCAGGGCAGGGCGTCATGACAAGTCTCGGCTTCGGCGTTTCCGGCCCTCATGGGCAGGGATGGTTCAGCGAGAAAAAGCTCACGCGCCTGATCGCGCAAGCGGTTGACGGCGGCGTCCGGGATTTTGACGCTGCGCCCTTTTACGGCGAGGCGGAAGCGCGCCTCGGCCGCGCGCTGCGCGCCACCAGGGCCGCAGGCGTCATCGTCAGTACAAAGACGGGAACGCGGCGCGAAGGCGGACGCGTCGTCAAGGACTTTTCGCAAGGCGCGATCCGCGCCGACGCGGAAGCCTCCTTGAAACGCCTTCACCGCGATGCGCTCGACATGCTTTACCTGCACGGGCCCGCCGTCAACGAGATCGACGCCGCGCTGCCGGCGTTGTTGGCGCTCAAGGCCGAGGGAAAGGTCAAAGCTATCGGCGTCTGCGGCGAGGGCGCCCCGCTCGATCACGCGCTCTCGACAGGGTTCGACGCGATCATGGGAGCTTATAACATCATCGACCGCCGTCACGCGGGGATCTTCGCCCGCGCGAGGGCGTGCGGCGTTCAAACGGTTGCGATCGCCCCCTTGGCGCAAGGCGCTTTTGCGAACCCGAAGGCGCCGTGGACGCTTTCCGGACTTTGGCGGTTGGCGCGCACCGCGATTCGCAGGAAGCCGCCGGAAGACCTTGTCGAGAAGGCGCGGGCCGCGCTATTAGACATTGAAGGCCTGCCGGCGAGCGGGGCGGCTCTCGCCTTTGTGTTGCAGGGCGGGCTCGCCAGCCTGGCCATCACCACGACCACAAACAGCGCGCATCTTGCGGAAACGCTGGCCGCTGCCCGCCATCCGGTGAGCGAGGCGCTGATCGCGCGCCTTACAGCGCTCGCTCTTGACCCCGCCGAGGGCCAATCCTAGCTACAGTGCGAAAGTCCCAAAGGTAAACGTTTATGAGCGACCAGGCTGTTCTCGACTCCATCAAGGCGAAAATTGATCAGAACCCGGTCATGCTGTTCATGAAGGGCACGCCGACTTTTCCGCAATGCGGGTTTTCTTCAGCGATCGTTCAGATCCTCGATTTTCTCGGTGTCGACTATGGCTCGGAAAACGTCCTTGCCGATCCGGGGCTGCGGCAGGGCATCAAGGACTTCTCCGACTGGCCGACCATCCCGCAGCTCTATGTGAAGGGCGAATTTGTCGGCGGTTGCGACATCGTCCGGGAAATGTTCGAGAACGGCGAGCTGAAAAAATATCTCATGGAGAAGGGTCTCAAGGTCGAGGCCTGATCAGGCGCCGCGCAGAAGACTTTCAAGCGCTTGAAGGCGGTCCGCCTCGCGCGGCGGCTTGTCCCATCGCAGGCGATTGATGCGCGGAAAGCGCATGGCGACGCCGGACTTGTGGCGCGTTGACCGGTTGAGGCCCTCGAAGGCGACTTCAAGAACCAGGCCCTTGTCAGCCGTCGCGGTCACGGCGCGCACGGGGCCGAAGCGCTCGGTCGTGTTGTTGCGCACGAAGCGGTCGATTTCCCGTAACTCCTCGTCCGTAAAACCGAAATAGGCCTTGCCGACGGGAACGAGCGCGCCGTCCTGCGTCCACAGGCCAAAAGTGTAGTCGGAGTAGAACGACGAGCGCTTGCCGTGTCCGCGCTGCGCGTACATCAGCACGGCGTCGACGAGATAAGGCTCGCGCTTCCACTTCCACCATTCGCCCTTCGGCCGGCCCGGAACATAGGCCGAGCTTTTGCGCTTCAGCATCAAGCCTTCAATCGCTTCGGCAGGCGGCCTGGCGCGCAAGGCAGCGAGGCTGTCGGCGCCGGCGAACGCGACCAGCGGCGATAGATCCATACGGCTTGGGCGGGCGCCGGACAGAAACTGTTCGAGGCGCGAGCGGCGTTCGGAAAATGGCAGGCTGCGCAAATCCTCGCCGCCGAGCGCCAGCAGGTCATAGGCGCGAATGAACGCCGGATGGGACTGGAGGAGCGCCGCCGAAACGGTTTTCCGGTTGAGGCGCTTTTGCAGCTCGCCAAAGGCCAGCACGCAAAAACCCTCTGCCGCCGGATCATAGGCGAGCAATTCGCCGTCGATCACGGCGTCGAACGTCATGGCTTCGATGATGTCGGGAAAGGCGCGGCCGATATCGTCGCCGGTGCGGCTGTAGAGGCGTTTTGCGCCAGCTTCGGCCGCGGCCTGCACGCGGATGCCATCCCATTTCCATTCGGCGAAAAACGCTGCCGGCGTTATCGCCTCCAGATCGCGCTCTTCCAGCGGATGCGCGAGCATGACCGGGCGGAACATCGCCGCCGCCGCGGGCGGGGGCTTGTCCGCCGCGCCTTCGAGCCAGGCAAAGAGCGCCTCATAAGGCGGGCTCAGCCCATGCCAGAGTTCTTCGATGTCGTTGACCTCCTTGCCGCCGAACTCGGCAAGCGCCGCCTTCGCGAGCCGCGCCGAGACGCCGATGCGCAGGCCGCCGGTCACCAGCTTGATCAGCGCCCAGCGACCGCTTTCATCAAGCGCGTCGAGCCAGCCCTCGACGAGCCGCAAGCCGTCGCCGCGCGCGGCGCCCTGGAGCGCTTCGACGATCTCCCCGAGCGCCGGCGAGCGGTTGGCGCCGCGTTTTGCCGGCCAGGCAAGGGCGATCGTTTCGGCGAGGTCGCCGACATAGTCATAGGAAAGCGCAAACAGCGTTTCGTCGAGCCGTCCGGCGACGAGCGCGCGCAGCATCGCCGGTTTGACGCTGGCGATGTCAAGATCGCCCGTGACGGCGGCCAGCGCATAGCCACGGTCCGGGTCGGGCGCAGCGCGGAAATAATCGATCAGCAGACGAACTTTCCCGTTGCGCGACGGCGTCAGGATCAGCCGGTCGAGCAGGTTGGCGAAGGCGATCACTCGTTCTCGTCCTCATAGCCGGCGATCGACAAAGGCAATGCCTTCACGCCGTTGAGCGCCGCCCATCGTGCGAGCGCGTCGTCGCGCCCATGCGTGATCCAGAGTTCTTGCGGCGCGACATCCTTGACGGTGTCGGTCAGCTCGTCCCAGTCCGCGTGATCGGAGATGATGAGCGGCAGTTCGACGCCGCCTTGTTTGGCGCGCTGGCGGATGCGCATCCAGCCAGAGGCAAACGCGATCAGCGGGTCGGAAAAGCGCCGCGCCCATTTGTCATGGAAGGCCGAGGGCGGGCCGATGACGATCCGGCCGGCGAATTCATCTTTTGACGCGATCGTCGCCGGCCGCAGCGCGCCGAGATCGACGCCGAACGATTGATAGAGCGCGCAGAGGCGCTCCATCGCGCCATGGAGGAAGATCGGCGCGTCATAGCCGGCCTCGCGCAGCAAGCGGATGACGCGCTGCGCCTTGCCGAGCGCATAAGCGCCGACGAGATGGGTGCGTTCTGGAAACTGCGCGAGGGATGTCAAAAGTTTGGCGATTTCCCCCGCGTCGTCCGGGTGACGAAAGACGGGGAGGGCGAAAGTCGCTTCGCTGATGAAGACATCGCATGGCACGACCTCAAAGGGCGCGCAGGTTGGATCGCGGCGGCGTTTGTAGTCGCCCGAGACGACCATGCGCTTGCCGGCATAGTCGACGACTGCCTGCGCTGACCCGAGCACATGGCCCGCCGGCGCCAGCGACACCCGGACGCCGTTGATCGTCACGGCGTCGCCATAGCGAAGGGCTTGCGGGCTCTGCGTAAATCCTTCGCCATAGCGTGCGCCCATGATGGCGAGGGTTTCCTGCGTGGCGAGGACAGCGCCATGCCCCGCGCGGGCATGATCGGAGTGGCCATGGGTGATGACCGCGCGCGCAACGGCGCGCACGGGGTCAATGAAAAAATCTCCCGGAGGACAATAAAGACCTGCAGGCGTTGTCTTCAAAATCTCATGAAAGGCGACCATCACCGCTGTTCTACGTCGCCGGCGCTGTGCTGATCAAATGAGCGTTTCGCGGCGCCGCAGCCCCCGCAAGCGAGCGGGGCGAAGAGCACGCGCATCGACTTAGAACAGCTCCGTCAGCAAAATCCCCGCGATCGCTGAGGCGATGACGACAATGACCGCGTTGACGTGGAACCGGATCAGCGCGACCGCAGTAGCGAAAGCGATTGCGAAGGCGAGAGCATCGAACGACAAGAGGTCCGGCACGTCGATCTGCGCGCCCGTGGCAAGCGTCACCGCGCTCGTCTCGCGGAAAAGGACATGCACGGCGAACCAGAAGGCGAGGTTGGCGACGACGCCGAGCACCGCCGCCGTGATCGCGGCGAGCGCCGCCGCCGCCTTGGCGTTGCGGCGCAAGCCCTCCGCAAAAGGCGCGCCGGCGAAAATCCAGAGGAACGACGGCGCGAAGGTCATCCATGACGCCATCAGGGCCGCGACGAGCGCGAGGAAAAGGCCGCCGCCTTCCGTCTGCCAGCCGGCGACGAAGCCAACAAATTGATTGACGAGGACGAGCGGCCCTGGGGTCGTCTCGGCAAGGCCAAGCCCGTCGATCATCTGTTCAGGGCGCAGCCAGCCTTCAACCTCGACCGCCTGCTGACGCAAATAGGTGAGCAGCGCATAGGCCCCGCCAAAGGTGACGACCGCGAGCTTGGCGAACAGCGCGCCGACGCGCGACACGGCATGATCGGGGCCGAGCGCTGCGAAGGCCACAAAAAGCGGGGCAAGCCACGCGAAGCCCCACAGCAGAGCTGCCTGTAGCGATTGCGCCGTTGACGGCTGCCCTCCCGGCGGCGCGCTTGCGTCCGCCGTCACGGAGGGCGGCCGCTTCATCAGGAAGGCGCCGACCAGCGCCGCCGCAATAATCACGAGAGGGAACGGCACGGCAAAAAGCGTCAGCGCGAGGAAGCTTGCGACCGCTACTCCAAAATCCGCGCGCGACTTCAATGCGCGCTTCGAGATGCGCATCAGCGCTTCGATGACAAACGCGACAACCGCGGCGCGCACGCCGAAGAAGGCGGCCTCAACGAGCGGCGCCGACCCCTGCGCGAGATAGAGCCATGATAACGCGAGCACGACCGCTGCGCCCGGAAGAACGAACAGCGCGCCGGCGATCAGCCCGCCTTTGACGCCGTACAACAGCCAGCCGACATAGGTGGCGAGTTGCTGCGCTTCGGGGCCCGGCAGCAGCATGCAGTAGTTCAGCGCATGGAGAAAACGCGGCTCGTCTATCCACTTCTTTTCCTCAACGAAAACGCGATGCATCAGCGCAATTTGCGCCGCCGGTCCGCCGAAGGAGAGGCAGCCGATTTTGAGCGACGCCGCAGTCAGCGCCCTGAGGGAGGGCGACGGGACTGCGACATCAGCGAAGGGCGAATCGGGCATCGCGTCAAACTAGCAGAACGCCGCGCCCGGCGTGATCCGGATTCTACGGAGACTGCGGAGCGGCTCGCCCCGGGGGCATCACGCCCCTTGCCAGCGCCTGCAATCATGCTGCGCGCAACCAGCTGCGCCGCGCCAGTGCGATCAAGAAAGGAAGCCCGCGCCGCCCAGCATGACAGCGCTGATGGACGGTCGTTGTTTCACGTGAAACAATCTCTGCAATCTTCAGGCGAAACTCCGTAGACAGGGCTCATTATACAGAGGATCGGCATACGGAATAAAAAGTAAAATATTCGTCGACTTTCCTGGCGTTTTGTGCTAGGATCATCGGCATGATGACGATGCCATTCATAAGCGCCCGCGCACCCTTGAATTCGCTTCACGGTTGCGCGCGCATCGCTCCGGAGGTTACGGAGGAAAATGCTGCAGCCCGCATGGGGAAAGCGCCGATGGTATGCGCCGGGGCCCGGAATCTCCGGAGGCTCCGCAGACTGCGGAACGCGCCGGGGGTTTGCGCAATCGCCGCGCGTAAAGTCCAGAATTTCGCCGGCGCGTCCCTTGCCAGCCGCGCCAAAGGCTGGTCATCGAAGCGGATGGATGATGCGCCGCGCGCCGTGCTGCCCGAAGCTTTCGCCCGCTGGTTTGCCGCGCGCGGCTGGACCGCACGGGCCCATCAGCTGCAGTGCCTCGACGCGGCGGCTTCAGGGCGCTCGCACCTTCTCATCGCGCCCACCGGGGCGGGGAAGACGCTGGCCGGGTTTCTGCCAAGCCTTGTGGCGCTGTCAGCGGGCGTGCGGGCGGGCAAGCTTCACACGCTCTATATTTCGCCGCTGAAGGCGCTCGCAGTCGATGTCGCGCGCAATCTGACCCGCCCGATCGAAGAGATGGCGCTCGATATCTCGGTCGAAACGCGGACAGGCGACACGCCCGCTGCGCGCCGCCAGCGTCAGAAATATGCGCCGCCGGACATCTTGCTGACGACGCCGGAGCAGGTGGCGCTGATGCTGTCGCACGCTGACGCGCCCGCTTTTTTCGGCGCGCTCGGCGCCGTCATCATCGACGAGATCCATTCGATCTTCGCAACGAAGCGCGGTCACTTGCTGGCGCTGTCGCTGGCGAGATTGAAGAAGATCGCGCCGCGATTGCGCGTCACGGGGCTGTCCGCGACGGTCCCTGATCCGGCGCCGCTGCTTGATTTCCTCGGATCGGACGCGGCGCTCATTCGCGCTGCGGACGGCGCGAAGCCCTCGGTGTCGATCCTCAATTCCGAAAACCGCATCCCGTGGTCAGGCCATTCGGCGCGCCACGCGCTCGGTGAGGTTTACGCCGCGATCCGCGCGTCGAAAATGACGCTCGTTTTTGTGAACACGCGCGCGCAGGCGGAACTGACCTTTCAGGCGTTGTGGGCGGCCAATGACGACAATCTGCCGATCGCGCTCCATCACGGCTCGCTCGACGTCGAGCAACGCCGGCGCGTCGAGGCGGCGATGGCGAAGGGGTCCTTGCGCGCAATCGTCGCGACCTCGACGCTCGATCTCGGCATTGACTGGGGCGATGTCGATCTCGTCATCCAGATCGGCGCGCCGAAGGGAACAAGCCGCCTGACGCAGCGGATCGGCCGCGCCAATCACCGCATGGACGAAGCGAGCGCTGCGATCCTTGTGCCGGGCAACCGTTTCGAGATGCTTGAATGCGTCGCGGCGGAGGAGGCGATCCTCGAAGGCGCGCTTGACGGCGAAGAGCCGCGCGATGGCGCGCTCGACGTGCTCGCCCAGCATGTCACGGGCCTTGCCTGTTGCGCGCCTTTTTCCGCCGATGACCTTTATACGGAAGTCAGATCGGCCGCCCCCTATCGCGCGCTCTCGCGGGAGGATTTCGACAAGACGCTCGAATTCGCGGCGTCGGGCGGTTACGCGCTGAAATCCTATGAGCGGTTCCGAAAAATCGTGAAGACGCCGGAAGGGCGCTTCCGCATCCGCAGCCCGCAGGTCGCCCAGGCCCATCGCATGAACGCCGGCGTCATCATCGATGCGCCGTCGTTCACCATCAGGTTGTCACGCGGCGGGCGGGCGAGGGGCGGCGGGCGCAAGCTCGGCACGATGGAGGAATGGTTCATCGAAGGGCTGTCGCCGGGCGACACCTTCGTCTTTGCCGGCGAAGTGCTCCGCTTCGAAGGCGTCGAGGGAACGGACGCCTTTGTCACGCGCGCGCCAGGGGAAGATCCGAAAATTCCGAGCTGGAACGGCGGCAAGTTTCCCCTGTCGACTTTTCTGGCGGACCGCGTGCGCCGGCTCATCGATGATGAGACGCGCTGGGCGGCGCTGCCTGAGCAGATCCGCGACTGGCTGACAATCCAGCGCGATGTCTCCGTCATTCCGAAGGCGGATGAAATGCTGGTCGAGACGTTCCCGAACGGCGACCGGCATTTTCTCGTCTGCTATCCGTTCGACGGGCGCCTCGCGCATCAGACACTCGGCATGTTGCTGACGCGCCGCCTTGAGCGCGCGCGGGTGCAGCCGCTGGGCTTCGTGGCGACTGAGTATTCATTGTCTGTTTGGGCGCGCAAGGACATGAGCGGCCTCGATCTCGATGCGCTGTTTGCCGAGGACATGCTCGGCGACGATCTTGAAAGCTGGCTCGCCGAGTCGGTGTTGATGAAGCGCACCTTCCGCGATTGCGCGGTCATCGCCGGCCTGATCGAGCGGCGCCATCCGGGGCAAACGAAGACCGGCCGTCAGGTCACGTTTTCAGCCGACCTCATCTATGACGTGCTGAAGGAGCACGAACCCGATCACCTGCTGATGAAGGCGGCCTGGGCGGATGCCTCGCGCGGCTATCTCGATCTGGCGCGTCTGCAATCCCTTTTAACGCGGGTTAGGGGGCGGTTGCGTCATGCAGCGCTCACCCGCGTTTCGCCGCTTGCGGTTCCCGTGATGCTCGAAATAAACAAGGAAATGGTCGCCGGCGAAGGACAAGAAGCCATGCTGAAAGAAGCCTCCGACGCGCTGATCGCGGAGGCGATGCGGCGGTGAACCTGAAGGCGTCGGTCCTCGTCAATGGCGAGAAGGTGAACCTGCTGACCGCGGGCGCCTTGTGGCTCGCCGCGACGGAAACGCTGGTCGTCTCCGACCTGCATCTTGAGAAAGGATCGAACTACGCCGCGCGCGGCGCCCTGCTGCCGCCCTACGATACGCGCACCACCTTGCGGCGTGTGGCAGGGCTGATGAAGAGCCTCAAACCACGGCGTGTGATTTCGCTGGGCGACGCCTTTCACGATGGCGGCGCGGAAGCACGCATGGACGAGGAGGATGCGGCCCTGTTGTCGAGCCTTGCCGCTGCTGCGGCCTGGATATGGGTGCTCGGCAATCACGATCCCGAGCCGCCCGCGCGCTTTTCCGGCAGCGTCGAAATCGCTGTCCGGATCGGCGCGCTGCTGTTTCGTCATGAACCCCAGCTGCGCGCCGAAGCAGGCGAGATCGCCGGACACCTGCACCCTGTCGCGCGCGTCCGGACGCAAAGCCGCACGCTGCGCCGGCGCTGCTTCGCGACCGACGGCGCTCGCCTCGTCATGCCGGCGTTCGGCGCCTATGCCGGCGGTCTCAATGTCCGCGACGAAGCGTTCGAGCCGCTGTTCAACGACCTCACGGCCTATGTCCTTGGCGGCGACGGGGTTTATCCCTTTTGGGGCGCCGCGCTGGCGCCCGACCCCCGCGACGCCTTCCCCTTTCGGCAAACCGGTTGACAGCCTACCGGGCCACCGCTATCCCCCGCGCTTCAAATTCACCGGCAGAGTCGTCCCATGAAAGTCCGCAGTTCTCTTAAGTCCTTGAAAGCACGCCATAAAGATTGCCGCGTCGTGCGCCGCAAAGGGCGGGTCTATGTGATCAACAAGACCCAGAAGCGGTTCAAGGCGCGCCAGGGCTGACCCTCTCGCTTCCTTGGTTCTTGACGAAAAAATGGATGGTTCATCGCCGGGCGATCGCATAGGATCGTGCCGATGCGGCGGTTGATTTTCGGTTTTCTGGCGGCGGCAAGCGCAGTCTGCGGCTCGGCTTCGGCTGACCAGACGGACCAGCGCCTCGACGCCCTGTTTGAACAGCTTCGCAGCGGCGAAGGAAACGACGCCGAAGCCATCGCCGAGGAAATCGACGCCATCTGGACCGACTCGCAAAGCGACACCGTCGATTTGCTGATGAACCGCGCGCTAGGCAGCCTCGAAGCGCAGCAATTCGATCTCGCCGAAGCGTTGCTCGATCATGTTGCCGGGCTCTCGCCGAATTTTGCTCAGGGATTTGCTCTGAGAGGCGCGGTGCGTTCGGCCAATGAAGACCAGGTCGGCGCCATCGCCGATTTAAGCCGTGCAGTAGAATTGGAGCCGCGTCACTTCGAGGCGCGGATCGCTCTTGCTGAAATCATGCTCGGCGGAGGTGATGCGCGCGGCGCCTACGCCATGCTGCAACAAGCGCTTGAATGGAACCCGCATGAGCCGCACGCGCGAGAACGCGCCCGCGCGCTGCGTCAGAAGCTCGACGGGCAGGAGATCTAGATTACTGCCAGCGTTTTGTCGTGCGCTGCGTCAGCGCATCAGGCGCTTGAACAGCGGCGCCCTGATAGCCGGTCAGGTGATCGGCGACGAATGGGTTTGACTGGCGTTCCTTCCCGAATGTCGACATCGGTCCGTGACCCGGAATAAATCGCATATCGTCGCCAAGCGGCCAGAGCTTTTCCGTAATTGACCGGATGAGCGTTGCGTGGTCGCCGCGGGGAAAATCCGTGCGGCCAATCGAACCTGCGAAAAGAACATCGCCGACAAAAGCGACACGCGCGTCACGGTTGAAGATCACAATGTGCCCCGGCGTATGCCCCGGGGTGAAAGCAACGCCAAATTTGATTCCCTCGAGGTCAAGCTCATCGCCGTCGTCGAGCCAACGATCGGGGGCGCAGTCCTCGCCGTCTTCAATTCCAAACTTCCGCCAGCTTTCGCGAATCTGCGTTAACCAGAAGACTTCTTCTTTGTGGGGGCCCTCAATCGGCGCCGCCGTTCGGCGTTTGATTTCTTCGGCTGCGCCCGCATGGTCGAGGTGGCCGTGCGTCAGCCAGATCTTGACGATTTCTGCCTTCATGTCGCGTGCTGCCGCCAAAATCTTTTCCGGTTCGCCGCCTGGGTCGATAACAGCAGCCTTGCCGTTCACTGCCCGAATGATCGAGCAATTTTGCTGGAAAGGCGTGACCGGAACGATCTGAACGGTAAAGGCGGGCGCGTCCGCCATGGCGAGGGCTCCTGTCATTTTAGCACCCGGCTGGTTTAGGTCCGCCGCCGCCTTCTTGCAAACGCAAGGCAACGTCGAGGAAGCCGCCAATAGGGAATTCCTATCGAAAATAGGCATTGGGAGCAGGGCTCATACATCGGAACAAAGCGTATCTCGCTTAAGCAAAGCAAGGCGAGACGCATGCGGTCGATGGTGTTTGTTGCAGTTCTTCTAGCCTCCACGTCGGCATCTGCCGTCGAACCTGGGATCCTTCCTCGGCCCATTGAAAATCCGGAGCAACCAACGTGGCCGTTGTCCGCCGCTGGTGGGGAAGAGATTATCGCGCCCGGTGTGCCCGTCGAAATGATTCTCGGCGGCGCCGATGCGGCTTCCGGTTGGATCGCCCGCGCGGGCGTGCACCAAGCCGCGTTGAGCGGCCTCGATCCCGTCAGTTTCTTTGAGACAGAGGGACCGAAACAAGGCAACCCCAAATTTCAGACGAAATATCACGGGAGTGTTTTTTACTTCGCCAACGAGCGCCACCTGGAGCTCTTTATGAACGCGCCAGAGATCTACGCGCCAGCCTTTGGCGGTTATGACCCGGAAATGCTGGCAGCCGGTTCTTTATTGCCGGCTAATCCTCAGAACTGGACTGTCCATGATGGGCGGTTGTTCCTCAGCGGAACGCCGACGCTCAAGCGAAAGTTTGAAGAGCACCGGCCCGAGGTGATCAGGGCGGCAGAAGAAAAATGGCGGGCGGTCGACGACATGTTTGAAGACCGGTTCTTCAAAGCGCACCAAGACTGACCTGAAATCAGGACTTGGAGCGTTCGACATACTCGCGGTCTGCGATACGCACGACGATGCGTTCGCCTTCGCCAAGATAAGGCGGAATCATAACGCGGGCGCCATTTTCGAGGATCGCCGGCTTGTAAGAGGACGATGCCGTCTGGCCCTTGGTGGTCGGCTCGGTTTCCTTGATCGTTACGATCGCGGTTTCCGGCAATGTGACGCTCAGTGGCCGGCCTTCATGGGTTTCGACGATAACTTTCATGTTCGGCTCGAGAAAGTCCGCTTGATCACCCACTAGGTCCTTCGGAAGGTGCGTTTGTTCGTAGCTTTCAGAGTCCATAAACACGAGCATGTCGCCTTCGTCGTAAAGGAACTGGTGATCCTTCTGCTCGAGGCGCGCGCGCTCCACCGTCTCAGACGCGGAAAAGCGATCATTGTACTTGGTGCCGGACTGGATGTCCTGCATCTCAATTTGGTTGAAAGCCCGCAGGTTTCCAGGCGTCCGATGTTCAGCCTTGATGACCAGACAGAGCTTGTCCTTGTAAATGATCACCATGCCCTGACGGATGGCGTTGCCGGGGATTTTCATTTGGGGAATCTTTCAAAAGCGCCTGATTTGGCGCGGGTCTATACCGGGCTAGCCGGTGAAAGGCGAGAGCCAACCGGCATCTAATGCGACGAGTATAGGCCCTCGGACCTCTATCATGGCGCTCCTGTGGTCGTGGCTTTGAAGCAGCGGTGCGATGACTAGGCAGCCCTCAAGCCATCCACGAACTTCTTGAACACACCAAAGCTGTCTTGTGGACCTGGCGATGCTTCAGGGTGGTGCTGAACCGAAAACGCCGGCGCGTCCGTCAGGCGAATGCCGGAATTGGTGCCATCAAAGAGCGAGGTGAAGGTCGGCTTCACGTTCGCCGGCAAAGTCGAAACATCGACAGTGAAGCCGTGGTTCATCGACACGATCTCGACCTTGCCCGTAGCAAGGTCCTTGACGGGATGATTGGCCCCGTGATGGCCCTGTTTCATCTTGATTGTTTTCGCCCCAGCAGCGAGCGCGAGCATTTGATGGCCGAGGCAGATGCCGAGTGTTGGCGTTTTTGACGCAATGAGTTCGCGGATGACCGGAATTGCGTGGGTTCCTGTCGCAGCCGGATCACCCGGACCATTGGATAAAACGACGCCGTCGGGCTTTTTGGCCATGATTTCGTCAAAGCCTGACAGAGCAGGCATTACGGTCACACGGGCCCCGTTTTCCGCAAGTAATCGAAGAATATTGCGTTTGACGCCGTAGTCGATAACGACCACACGCGGTCCTCGTCCAGTTGATTTTCCGTATCCCTTGTTCCAGCGCCAAGCCGTTTCGTCGTGCGTGTAGGAGTGTGGGGTAGAAACTTCGCGCGCCAGATCGCGGCCTTCAAGGCCGCGCCATGCTCTTGCTTTTGTAATCAGCGCCGCTTCATCGAACTGGCCGCCTGCGCTGTGGGCAATCACCGCGTGCGGCATGCCAGTATCGCGGATTCGAGCAGTCAGCGCGCGCGTATCGACACCAGCGACGGCGATAATGCCGCGCCGTTTCATCCATGCCGAAAGGTCTAGTTGGGCCCGGTAACTCGCAGGGCTTGTTACCGCGGCCCGGAAAATAGCGCCGCGCGCCGCAGAAGCTGCCGCCGGGGAGGCATTTTCAATGTCCTCGGAATTGACCCCGACATTGCCGATATGGGGAAATGTGAATGTAATGATCTGTTCGGCGTAGGAAGGATCGGTCAAAATCTCCTGGTAACCGGTCATAGCTGTATTGAAACAAACCTCGCCTATCGCCTCGCCGGTCGCGCCAAACCCCTGTCCTTTCAGAACTAAGCCGTCCGCGAAGGCTATCGCCCCCGTCGGGCGCGGGGCCGGCGCTTGACTTAACCTCATCTCGGCATATCTCTTGTAAGGTTTTCCGCAGGTGCGAAGGCGGTGCAAAAAAATGCGAACAGGCGTCAGACGTTAAGGAAAGCCTTCGAAGCGGTCAACAAGCCAGCTGAACAAACACAAGTGGCTATTTGCCAAGCGATCCAAGGACTTGGCGGCCGTTCAACAAAACAGGCATGGCGCGAGGGAAAGACCGCGAAAGGCCCCGGAGAAGGCAAAGTGTTAAGAGGACGTGTAGAGGAAGCTCTGATTGGCGCGATGAAGGCTAGGGACGAGAAAACCCGGGTCTCAACCCTTAGGCTGATAACGGCAGCTATCAAGGATCGCGACATAGCAGCCCGCGCAGAAGATCGGTGCTGCGGCGTTAGCGATGACGAAATCCTTCAAATCCTGACCAAAATGGTCAAACAGCGCGAAGATTCCGCATCGGCCTACGAGAGGGGCTCTCGCCTTGATCTCGCCGAACAAGAGCGTGCGGAGATTGAGATCATCAAGGAATTTTTGCCACGCCAGTTGTCGGAGGCGGAAATCTCGTCGCTTGTCTCAAACGTTATCGCCGAAATGCAGGCTACGGGACTGAAGGACATGGGCAAATGTATGGGAGCCCTGAAAGAACGCCACTCGGGGGCGATGGACTTCGGTCGCGCTGGAGCTTTGATGAAGAAGGCGCTTGAATAATCAACCGGGGTCAGTTCGCGAGGTCCCTTGTTCGTTAGTCGTTGTGGAAAACTCTGCAATGGCGACGGCGCGCCAATAGCTTCAGATTAACGCCAGAGCTTTGCGGCTTCCGGTTTAAAGGATCGAAGCTTGCCCCGATTTACGCCCGATTTTCTCGACGAACTGCGTTCGCGGCTTAACCCCTCGGACTTGATCGGTCGTAGCGTCAAGCTTCAAAAACGCGGTAACGCCTATTGGGGGTTGTCGCCTTTCAAAAAGGAGAAGACGCCGTCCTTCACCGTCGACGATAATCGGCGCAGTTACCATTGTTTCGCGACAGGCAACCACGGCGATATCATCAAGTTTCTTACCGAGACCCAAGGGCTGACTTTTCCGGAGGCCGTTGAGCAGTTAGCGGAGGAAGCTGGTCTCGAAATACCAACGTCGTCACCGCAAGCCGAACTGGATTCAAAACGCCGCAAGGGGTTGATCGAAGCGTGCGAGGAAGCGGCGAAGTTTTTCGCATCTCAACTACGGAGGTCTCATGGGCGCCACGCCCTCGACTATCTCATTGGCCGCGCAATCAATGACGACCTGATTGAAGTGTTTCAATTAGGCTATGCGCCAAACGATCGGACTGCGCTAAAAGATCATCTCATCAACAAGGGCTTCCGTGAGGAAACGCTAATCGAGGCAGGGCTCGCCATCAAGCCAGATGACGGCAGCGGGAGTTATGATCGCTTCCGTAACCGCGTGATGTTTCCAATTCTCGGTGTCCGCAATCAAACGATTGCGTTCGGCGGGCGCGCACTCGAGGCCGATGCTCGTGCAAAGTATATGAATTCGCCTGAAACGCCGCTCTTTCACAAGAGCGACGTCCTTTACAATTACGGCGCTGCGCGAAGTGCTGCTGTTAAGTCCGGTGAACCGCTGCTCGTCTGCGAAGGCTATATGGATGTCATCGCGCTATCGGGCGCTGGCTTTCGCACTGCTGTCGCGCCACTTGGGACTGCGCTCACTGATCAGCAGCTTGCGTTATTGTGGCGCCAGTCGGATGAACCCATTCTTTGCTTCGACGGCGACAAAGCGGGCATTGCGGCCGCGCACCGCAGTGTAGATCGCGCGTTGCCGCTTCTCAAACCTGGAAAATCGCTCCGTTTCGTTTTTCTTCCTGATGGTAAAGACCCGGACGATCTCGTCCGCCAGAACGGTGCTGAAGCCTTTGCTGCGCTGCTGGCGAAACCGGAGGGGCTTGCAGACGTTTTATGGGCGCGGGAGACGGCGGCGCGCCCGCTCGATACGCCCGAGAGGCGCGCGGCTTTGCGTTCGCACCTGAGAGCACTGGTCAGGGGGATCGCCGATAAGGACGTTCGGAACGCGTACGGCGCCGATCTTGCCGCGCGACTTCAAGTGATGTTTGCGCCTATGGCCCCGATGGGCCGTGAAGACCGTCAACGGCAACGCCAAGGTAGCCGTCAGCTAAGGCGGGGTAAGAATGAGGAGCCTATAAAAGCGAGTTTGAACCTCAAGCGGGCTGGCGGCCCTACGGCTTTTCGCCGGGAGGCTTCACTTGTTTTAGGCCTCTTGCGGCGCCCGGAAATGGTCGAAGCACGAGAGGACGAGGTCAGTTCTTTAAAGTTGTCCGATTCTTCGCTTCAAGCCTTATTGACTAGGGCAATCGGGCTGTTGTTTGCCGATCCCGGCCTTGACAGCGAGAGTCTGGCGGCCCATCTCCGAAAAGCGCCGGAGGCCCGTACCCTGCAACAGATTCTCGATGATGAGACGCTGCAAATCCTCAAATTCCTGCGGCCGGGCGCAGAGCTGAACGAAGTCGAACGGGGGTGGATGGACGCCCTTCGGCGGCATTGGCTTGCGACAGATGCGCAGGCCGAACTTGCCGAAACGGCAGCTCAGTCGTTTACCGACGGAGCCGACAAATGGAGAGCGGCCGTTAAGGCGCGCGACGAGGCCGCCAGTTCCGGCGCCGGTAAGGGTGCGGACGAGGAGGGTGAGGCGAGCGCGGGCGACCTGTTGGACCGGCTTGAAAAGATGAAGGCGACGGTCTCCGCTCGGCGGCAACACCGGTAATCCGAATCAGAATCAGCGGCGCGCACTCGCGCCCAAACGAAGGCGGCAGAACGAATGGCAAAGAAAGCCGAAAAAGAGGCTCCGGAGAAAGAATCGAAAGATGGGCCAATTCTCGACCTCACGGACGCAGAGGTCAAAAAGCTCATCAAATCCGCGAAAGCGCGCGGCTACGTCACCTATGATGAATTGAATTCAATTCTCCCTTCGGCGGAGTTTTCCTCTGAGCAGATCGAAGACGTTATGTCCCAGCTTTCGGAAATGGGCATCAACGTCGTTGAGCACGATGAAGAAGACGAAGAAGCCGCGAACGACGACGGCGCAGACGACGAGGCTGAAGAAGGCGCGCCCAGCCGGGCAGTCGCTAAGCGCGAAGAGCGAGCCGTTGCCGGCAACGCTGGCAGTTCTGGCGACCGAACGGACGACCCTGTACGAATGTATTTGCGCGAAATGGGCTCTGTTGAGCTTTTGTCGCGTGAGGGTGAAATCGCAATCGCCAAGCGTATTGAGGCGGGCCGCGAGACGATGATCCGTTCGCTTTGCGAGTCATCGCTGACCTTTGAGGCGATCACGGTCTGGCGCGATGAATTGCGCGATGGTCGCGTACTTTTGCGAGACATCATTGACTTAGACGCAACTTACGGCGGCGGCCCAGAGGCGCGCCCCGATATGACGCAGCCCGAGATCGCGGCCCGCGTTCAAAAGGAGGAAGCTGAGAGACTTGAAGAAGCCGTCGGCGTTGAAAACGAAGACGAAGACGAATTCGATGAAGGCGCCCTGTCCCTTTCGGCGATGGAGGCTGAGCTTCGTGATGGCGTCATGCAGACTTTCGATGCGATCTCCGAGGACTATAAGAAGCTTCGCCGCTTACAGGACATCATGATCGAGGAGGAGCTGAAAGGCTCCGAGCTATCGTCAAGCCAGGGCAAGAGGTTCAAAAAGCTCCAGAAGGAGATCGTTGAGCGCGTTCGCTCCGTTCGTCTCAATAACCAGCGGATCGAAGCGTTGGTAGAGCAACTTTACGATATCAATCGGCGCCTGATGGCGCTTGAAGGAAAGCTTGTGCGCCTCGCTGACAATTTTGGCGTTAACCGGCGTGACTTTCTCAATGAATATCTCGGCCACGAACTCGATCCGGACTGGCTCGAGAAAATGGCTCAGAAGACAGGCAAGGGCTGGAAGACTTTCGTTACAAAAGGCGAAAAATCGATCACCCAGTTGCGCGAGGAAATCGGCAAGCTTGCGACTGAGACCGGCCTTACCGTTAAGGATTTTCGCCGTATCGTACAGACGGTTCAGAAGGGCGAGCGTGAGGCGCGTATCGCAAAAAAGGAAATGGTTGAAGCCAACCTCCGTCTCGTTATTTCGATTGCGAAGAAATACACAAATCGCGGTCTGCAATTTCTCGACCTCATCCAGGAAGGCAATATCGGCCTGATGAAAGCGGTCGATAAGTTTGAATACCGCCGCGGTTATAAATTCTCGACCTATGCGACCTGGTGGATCCGACAGGCGATCACCCGCTCGATCGCCGATCAGGCGCGCACCATCCGCATCCCCGTCCACATGATCGAGACGATCAACAAGATCGTCCGCACCTCGCGCCAGATGCTGCACGAAATCGGCCGCGAACCGACGCCGGAGGAGCTTGCCGAAAAGCTCTCCATGCCGCTCGAAAAAGTGCGGAAGGTGATGAAAATCGCCAAAGAGCCGATCTCCCTAGAAACGCCGATCGGCGACGAGGAAGACAGCCACCTCGGCGATTTTATCGAGGACAAGAACACGATCCTGCCCATCGACGCCGCGATCCAGTCGAACCTCCGCGAAACGACGACGCGCGTGCTTGCGTCATTGACGCCGCGCGAGGAACGCGTGCTGCGCATGCGCTTTGGCATCGGCATGAATACCGACCACACGCTCGAGGAAGTCGGCCAGCAGTTCTCAGTAACAAGGGAGCGCATCCGTCAGATCGAGGCGAAAGCGCTCCGGAAATTGAAACACCCGAGCCGGTCGCGGAAGCTGCGGAGCTTTCTGGATAACTGAAAAAAGAGAGTTTTATGCCGAAGAAGGAACATCTCGCTCGTCAAGCGACGACATAAAGATCTCAAGCATTAGCGATGGCCGCGCTGAAAAGGATAGCGGGTCCCGATGGGCAACGATGATTTTCCCATGGTCGATGTTATTCGTTTAAAGCCGTTTGCCGGGTTTAAAGTGTGGCTTCAGTTTCAACCGGCGAAAAAGCGGTCCACGATCTGGCCGGTTTGGTTGCGGCCGGTGGACCAATGGACGAGCTGTTTGAAGCCCCAGTTTTTTTCGCGCGTGTTTAGAGAAATGGGCGTTCCGACCCGGCCGAACGGCTTCGATCTTGATGCAATCAATCTTTAGATGAAGTGCGCGGCCGTGGGCGAACTCCGACAAGCGGTGCCTGCATTGAAAGACCGGGAGTGGTCTATCGTACGCGAACTCCACTACATCACAAACCGAGCCTCGAAATTCGTCTTCAGGAACGGTAGCATTTCTTCGAACGCCGCGTTTTCGAGGTCGATCATCGGTTCAATCTTCTCTTTTGGCGTTTTTGCGTCCCTGAACCGGGCGTGGCTGCGGTTGAGGGCGATGCGATACTGGCGCATGCGCTCGACTTCGACGCCAGGCTGCAAGCCGTCTTCGATCGTCCGCGCGCCGAGCGCGAAGAAGGCGATGAGGACGCCGGTTACGCTGATGTAGGGTTGGGTCAGCGCTGGAAGGTCCAGGATTTGTCCCGCGAAGGAGAGGGTATCGAGCCCGAGCACCGTCACAAGGCAGGTGAGGCCGACGGCGCTGAAGAAGCGCGCCTGCCTGACCGGCGCATGCTTCCACATTCCACGCGAATTCGACAGGATGAGATTGCAGTAGTCGATCTGCCGCTGGAAGCGCAACAATTCGTAAGCGCGAAGGTACTCCTCAAGATGCGGGTCGCTGGCGTCTGGAAGGTCGACGCTGAAGTCGAACATCAGGCCGGGGCCGGGATCCTCGTTCTCGACGATATTGTGAAATTCATCCTCAAGGCGTGCGAGGAAATCGACCTTGAATCGCTCAAAGTCGCGGTCTCGCAATTCGATATAGGCCTTGGCGGCGGCTTCGTCCTTGGCGCCCTTGAGAATCGCGCCGCCATGCGAGGCGAAATGCTGAAAGTGGAATTGCCGCATTCGCTCGGTCGCAAGGCGGTCCGTCAGCCAGCGGAGCTTTCGGTCGCGGAACATGACGCCGAAATAGCCAATCGTTACGCTGCTGATGCCGAAGATCGCACCGACGATCGAGATAGCGCGTTGCCACTCGTGGTTAAGATGTGCGTAGAGCGTCGAACTCGCAGCGATCATCAGCGCCGCCATAGCGAACGAAACGGCGAGGACGCCCCATCGCCGGGCGCGCGCCTTGGCCGCGTTCGCGCGCTTATCGTGCACGATGAAGATCGCTCGCATGGCCGGATTGTCGAGCGCGAAGGCGACATTCGGAAACGCCCGGCGCGCGTTCACGCGGTCAGGCTCTGTGAGGAAAATGTCGTTATTGAAGGCGTAGGCCATCCGGCCTCCCGTGCGGCCCAGCGACGCTGCGACCAGCCCTATCAAATGCCGTCCGATTGCGGTAGTGAAACTGCGCGGTCGGGAGGGGCCCTTGCCGGACGTTTTTATTTCATACAATCGTGAGGATCGTGAGACAGCGCGCCTCGTCTCGAGCGCCCTCGAATCCGAAGGGTTTTCGGTTTGGTGGGACGCGGCGCTGCGCGCCGGCGAGACCTACGATGAGGTCACCGAACACAATCTGAGGACCGCTGGCGCAGTGGTCGTTCTGTGGTCGAAACGCTCTTCGAACTCCAAATGGGTGCGCGCCGAGGCAACGGTCGGCGAGCGCAGCTCGACGCTCGTTCCTGCCCTGATCGAGGACTGCGAACGGCCGATCCGGTTCGAGCTCGTTCAGACGGCTGACCTTCGCCATTGGCGCGGAGATCGTGCTGACCCGAACTGGCGGGGTTTTATCCAGGACGTTAGGAGCGCCATCGACAAGAAAGCGCCGAGGCCGGCAGCTGCCACGCCAAGTTTGACGTCGACCGATGTATCGATCGAAACGACGTTCTGGAACTCCATTAAAGACGGTACCGAGCGTTCCGATTTCGAAGCTTACCTCGCCCGTTATCCGGCGGGGCATTTTTCGGCGCTCGCCAAGAACCGGCTTGCCGCTCTGAATCGTTCCTCGGCGCCGGCGCCCGCAGCGCCAAGCACGGCGCCGCCTCAACCGCGTCCGCCGCAGTCGCAGCCCGCCCGCGCCGCTGCGGCCCCTTCGCCCAAGACGTCCCCGCCAGCGTCCAAACAAAAATCTGGAAGCGGACTAATGGTCGGCGGACTTGTCGCTATCGTTGCTGTTGTCGGCGTCATTGCGTTCGTATTGACGCGAGGCGGCGCGCCAGCGACGACCGACCTTGCCGCTGCCTCTGTAGAACCCGATACTGTCGCAGTGGCTGAGCCTGCTCGGGTTGAACCCGAGAGCGCACCTGCACCCGACGTGCTTGCCGAAAACGTGGCAACCGAACAGCCAATGGAAGTTCAGGCGCCCTCGGCGCCCGAGCCGCTTGAACCTGCCCCGCCGCCAGCGCCGGCCGACAGCGGTGTTTATCGCGATTGCGACCAATGCCCGTTGATGGCGCGTCTTCCGGGCGGAACTTTTCTTCGGGGCTCGCCGGACGACGAACCGGGACGCAACGCCTATGAAGGACCACAACGTGAAGTCACTGTCCCCACCTTTGCGATGGGCGTTTACGAGGTGACTCGCGAGGAGTGGAACGCCTGTTCGGCCGATGGCGGTTGCCCTGACAAGGGTTACTCCGCAGACGGATTGCTGCCAGCGCTCGGCGTTTCTTTCCGCGAAGGAGAACGCTACGCGTCGTGGCTGTCAAAGAAGACCGGCAAGAGCTATCGAATCCCGACCGAAGCCGAGTGGGAATACGCCGCGCGCGGGGGGGCTGCGACCGCCTATTGGTGGGGGCCGCGCTACGAGTCCGGCAAGGCGGCGACGGGCGCGCCAGCGCCCGTAGGGACGCACGCGGCAAACGCGTTCGGCCTTCACGATGTCACCGGCAACGCGCGAGAATGGACCGCCGACTGTTACGTCAACAACTTCGTCAACGCGCCCGATGATGGACGCGCGGTGACCGAGGGCGATTGCGGCAAGCGCGT
The DNA here is from genome assembly GCA_034522715.1 of Parvularculaceae bacterium. Lineage (GTDB taxonomy): Bacteria > Pseudomonadota > Alphaproteobacteria > Caulobacterales > Parvularculaceae > Amphiplicatus. The sequence goes on from JAXHLA010000003.1 coordinate 280,461, forward strand.
CGTGCGTGGCGGCGCCTGGTCGAACCCGCCAGGCGATCTCCGCGTCGCCAATCGAAGCCGGATCGATGCGGGCGTGCGCGCCCAGTATATGGGCCTTCGCGTTGCAGCTGACCTCAACTGAGGCGTCGCTGCGCCGACGCCTTGCGCCGGGCGTATTGATCCGCCATATCCCACCTCGATTTCAATGGGCGCGGCTTTTCGCGCCGGAACACGGGAGTTTGCGATGGCCGTTGACGGCAAGTGGAACCTCAAGATCAAGACCCCGATGGGTGAGCAGGGCGGCATGCTTGAGCTCAAGGCAGATGGCGCTGCGCTCACTGGCAACATGTCGGGCAACATGGGCTCGGTCGGGATCGAGAACGGCTCGGTTGCTGGAGATGTTGTGAAGTGGTCAGCCAAGGTCACCTCGCCGATGCCGATTCAGCTCGATTTTGACGGTAAGGTCGAAGGCGACTCGCTGAGCGGCAACGTGAAGCTGGGCGCTTTCGGAACGTCGACATTTTCGGGTACGCGCGCCTGAGTTCAGGTTCGGGCATGATCTTCGCCGCCGCACGCTCTGAAAGCGATTGCGGCGGCGAATTTTTTTCTGGGGGAGCGTAAGTCCGATGCGCGCCGCTCGCGCCATTCACGTCGCCCATCGCTGGCTTGGCCTTTTGCTCGCCGTGCAGGTTGTCCTTTGGATGGCAAGCGGCGCCGTGATGAGCTGGTTCGCGATTGAGGACGTACGCGGCGAGACGGCGGCTTCGATCGAGGCGCCGCTTGCTTTGCGCGCGACGTCCTACTTTCCGCCGGGCGGGGTCATCGCCGATGCGCCGGATGCGACCGGGGTTGAGTTGAAAACCTGGCTCGGCCGGCCTGTCTACATCGTCACAAGCGAAAACGGCCGCGCGCTTTTCGACGCTGACAGCGGCGAGAAACTGTCGCCGATCGCTGAGGACCTCGCCAAAAAAGCGGCCGAAGCCGATTTTCGCGGCGAAGGCGAGCTGAAACGCCTGACGCTGACGAATAATCCGCCACCGGAGTTTCGCGGCAAGACGCCTGTCTGGCGCGCCGAGTTCTCCGACAAAAATGAAACCCGCCTCTATATCTCGCCGGAGACCGGTCAGGTGCTCGCCCGCCGGAACCGTATCTGGCGGCTTTATGACTTCTTCTGGATGCTGCATATCATGGACTATGAGGAGCGGGAGAACTTCAATAACCCGCTGATCCGCGCATTCGCAATCACCGGGCTCTTGTTCGCTTTGTCCGGCCTGTTCCTCGTCGCACATCGATTGGCGGGCGGTCGGTACAAGGACGATATTGCGCGGCGTCCGGAATAGCGCAAAGACCGCGTGATTGCATCGACCGTCAGACCCCCTCCCGCCGCGCAAGGAAGGCGAGGCGCTCGAACAAGTGGACGTCCTGCTCGTTCTTCAGCAGCGCGCCGTGCAGCGGCGGGATCGCTTTTCTTGTGTCGCGTTCGCGCAAGATTTCTTCCGGCAAATCTTCCGCCATCAACAGCTTCAGCCAGTCGAGCAATTCTGACGTGGACGGCTTTTTCTTGAGGCCGGGCGCCTCGCGGATCTCGTAAAAAATCTTCAGGGCGTCGCCGACAAGGCGCTGCTTCACGCCGGGGAAATGCACCTCGACGATTTCGGTCATCGTCCGGGCGTCGGGAAATTTGATGTAGTGAAAGAAACAGCGGCGAAGGAAAGCGTCCGGCAATTCCTTTTCATTGTTCGAGGTAATGATCACGACCGGGCGGCGCACAGCCTTCACCGTCTCGCCGGTCTCGTAGACGAAGAATTCCATCCGATCGAGCTCCTGCAGGAGATCGTTTGGAAACTCGATATCGGCCTTGTCGATTTCGTCGATGAGAAGAACTGGCCGCTCCGGCGCCGTGAAGGCGTCCCATAGCTTGCCGCGCTTGATGTAATTGCGAACGTCGCGCGCGCGTTCCTCGCCGAGTTGCCCGTCACGCAGGCGCGCGACCGCGTCATATTCGTAGAGGCCTTGATGCGCCTTCGTCGTCGACTTGATGTGCCATTCAAGCAGCGGCGCGTTCAGCGCCTTGGCGACTTCCTGCGCCAGCACGGTCTTGCCGGTGCCGGGCTCCCCCTTCACGAGGAGGGGCCGCTCCAGCGTGACGGCGGCGTTCACCGCGACTTTCAGATCATCGGTCGCGACATAGTCTCTGGTTCCAACAAATTTCACGAACAATCCTCAACTCTTGCACCGCAAATCCTAGGCGCCGCCCCGAGCTCCCGCAACAAGGGGCGGCAGCTAAGCGCGCGAAGGAGGGGCGCGGCTCTATTCATTGGCTTCATCGAGCAGGCCTGTCGCCGCCAGCTGCGCGTACCAGCGATAGGAGGCTTTCGGCGCGCGCACGCCGCTCGCGCGGTCCATCGCGACAAGGCCGAATTTCGAGCGATAGCCGAGCGCCCATTCCCAATTGTCGATCAGCGTCCAGTGGAAGAAGCCGCCGACGCGCGATCCGGCCTCCATCGCCGCTTTCACCGCCGCAAGATGCGTGCGCAGATAGTCGATGCGGAAGCCGTCATCGAGAACGGCGGGCCCATCCGAAAACGCATCGGAGCAGCCGTTCTCGGTGATGTAGACCAGCGGATTGCCGTAATCGTCACGCACGCGCGTCAACATGTCGAGGAGACCGGAAGGATCGATCTCACGCCCGAAGGCGTCGCGCGGCGCCGCGCCGGGCGGGGCCCCGGCGGCGATGCGCGAGGGGCTCGACAGATCAAGCTTGATGGTTGTCGGTGAATAATAATTGACGCCGAGGAAATCGACAGCCTGCTGAATGCGTGAGAGATCGCTGTCCTGAAGGTGCGGCGCGACAAGGTCCTGCGCGGTTTTCGGATAGGCGCCTTTGAACAGCGGGTCGAGGAAGGCGCCGTTCCAGAGCTCGTCAAACCCTTCCGCCGCCGGACGATTCCAGAAGGCGAGGGGCGCGCCTTCGGGCCGCGCCGGCTGCAACGCCATGGTCGTGCCGACGGAAAAGGCTCCCGCCGCGCGCAAGGCCGCGATGGCGAGGCCCTGGCCGAGATTGAGATGATGAATGACCGGGCCGAGCAGGCTCGCATCCTTCAGGCCCGGCGCGTGCTCGCCGACGACATGACCGAGCACGGTATGCACCGCCGCTTCGTTGAGCACGACAAACGTCTTGAGCCGGTCGCCGAGCCGCGCTGCGACGCGGGCGGCGTAATCGGCGAAATGCTGCGCAGTATCGCGTTTCGCCCAGCCGCCTTTCGCCTGCAACGCTAGCGGCAGGTCCCAATGATACAGCGTTGCGAAGGGCGTGACGCCGCGCGCCAGCATCGCATCAATGAAGCGGGCGTAGAAATCGAGCCCGGCCTCGCTCAGTGCGCCGGCGCCATCGGGCACGATGCGCGGCCAGGCGATGGAAAAGCGGTAGTGTTTCAGGCCAGCGTCAGCCAGCAAGTCGATATCGTCCGCATAACGCCGATAGGAATCGCAGGCGACGCGCGCGTCCGACCCGTCGATGATCGTGCCGGGCTCGTCCTGAAACGCGTCCCAGATGCTTTTTCCGCGCCCGTCCGCGTCGGTTGAGCCTTCCGTCTGAAAGGCGGCGCTGGCCGCGCCGAAGGCGAAATCCGCCGGAAACTGGCGGTTCGCCAAGGCGGGCAGCGCGCGGGTTGGCGGCGCGCAGGACGCAAGGCTGGTCAGCATGGCGCCGGCGCCGACCGCGCCGAGCCGCCGGCGGGTCAACGAATGGTCAAGCATGCTGCCCCCCTCGCCACGACACTCTTTTCGGGCCACGGTGGATTTTATAAGGTTCTCCCATCCCCGCAAACGCCTTCGCAAGGACACAGAGCACGCCATGACCACGGTTTACGATTTCAGCGCCCGCCGCCTCGACGGAACGGACGAAAGCCTGTCGGCCTACAAAGGCAAGGCGCTTCTCATCGTCAATGTCGCGTCCAAATGCGGGTTCACGCCGCAATATGAGGGCCTGCAGAAACTCTATGAAGCGAACAAGGCGAAGGGTCTCGAAGTGCTGGGCTTTCCCTGCAACCAGTTCGGCGCGCAGGAGCCGGGCGATGAAAAAGCGATCGAGCAATTCTGCTCGCTGACCTACGGCGTCACTTTTCCGATGTTCGCCAAGGTCGACGTCAATGGCGAGGCGGCGCACCCGCTCTATAAATTCCTGAAGACGGAGAAAAAGGGCCTCGCCGGGTCGGAAGCGATCAAGTGGAACTTCACGAAATTTCTCGTTGACCGCGAGGGCGAGGTCGTCGCCCGCTTCGGCCCGCAGGACACGCCGGAATTGATCGGGAGGAAACTCGGCGCCGTCCTGTAGCGCGCACGCATCGGGCGAGTGCGTTCCGCGCCCTCCGGAGGACATGGAGGTTTCGGCGCCCGCGCGATACCCTGACCCCAGCACCCATGCGGGCTCCAGAGGATTCCTCCGTAGACTGCAGAGCTCAACCGCAAGGCGAAAGACGCCCTTGCGCGAATGGCGCCAAGCAAGTCCGGGAATGATCGCCGCTGTTGTCATTGAAGATGCTATAGCACGAAATCACGGAAATAGCCATAGAAATATTTGCATAGTGTTCCGTATAAAGATGGTAAAAAATACTCCGTAGTCTCCGTAGTCTCCGTAACCTACGGAGGCGCTCCGTAAACGGATGAAAGGTGTTTCACGTGAAACATCGCATCACGGCGCCAGCGTGCCCCCTCAGTCGCTGCGCGACAGCTCCCCCGCGGGCGGGGAGCGGGCCGGTGCGAATGTTGATAGGTTTCTCGCATGAGACGCCCACACCCGAACGCGCGAAAACTCCGAAGCGATATGCCCGAAGCGGAACGCCGCCTTTGGTCGCGTTTGCGGCTGAAACAGCTCGGCGGCTTTCGCTTCCGCCGCCAGCACACGATCGGTCCCTACATAGCGGACTTCGCCTGCGTCGAGGCGATGCTCGTCATCGAACTCGACGGCGCGCAGCACGGTCGCGACGATGCCCCGGCGCGCGACGCCGCGCGCGATGCGTTCATCGAAAGTCAGGGTTTTCTGGTGCTACGGTTCTGGAACGAGGCGGTGATGCGGCGCATGGACGACGTGTTGAATGAGATCAACCGCGCCGCGTGTGAGAGAGCGACGGCGCGATCACTGGGACTCATCGGCAAGAAGTAGAACCCCTTCCGCTCCACCCGCAAAGCGGGGGAGCTGGCCCGAAGGGCTTGAGGGGGTGACTCTCTTTCCACGAAGGCCAGCGCCCGTTGCGCCAGTGCGCCCCCTCAGTCGCTGCGCGACAGCTCCCCCGTGAACGGGGGAGCGGGGCCTTACGTGGCGGGAGATGGACCCCATGTCGGCTACGCCGTCTGGGATGACGGGAGACTAACTGATCCGTGCGCGGTTGTTATGCTCACAACGCTTGGCGAAACCCGCGTTGCGAACCTCAACTACACTCTGCATCATGCTCGATGTCTGGCTCCGGACCGCCATTCCTGTTGGTTTCGATCGACGCCAAAACCCCCGCCTTGGTGGTAAAGGCCTGACCGGAGACGCCAATGCAACGTCCGTTTCGCGCCTTCAGGCGCCACCGCCATCCATCTTTCGCTTCATAATACTCATAGCGCGGCCAATTTGACTCTCTCACTTGCCCATCGGCGGCGCCGGTGGCGCATGCGCTCAAAAAGACGAAGGCGGCTAAAGACGTCCTCAATTGCTTCATTGCTTTCCCCGCTGTTCAAGAATTTCAGTCGAAGATTGCAGCGACTGAGAGTTGGAATGTCAATTGCCTGTACAAGAATTGGCAAGCATTTATTTTCCCTCTGGAAATGTATGTGGGAGCGCAATCATTGCTGTGCAGCCCCTCACGCCACCCGCTTGCGCTTCCCCTTAACCTCCCGCCGCGCCAGCACCCCCTTCAAAAACTTTCCCGTATAGCTCGCGGCAACCTTCGCCACGTCCTCCGGCGTTCCTGTCGCGACAATCTCCCCGCCGCCGTCGCCGCCTTCGGGGCCGAGATCGATGATCCAGTCGGCTTGTTTGATGACGTCGAGATTGTGCTCGATGATGACGACCGTGTTGCCGTTGCTGGCGAGTTCCTGGATGACTTCCATCAGGCGGCGGACGTCTTCGAAGTGGAGGCCTGTTGTCGGCTCGTCCAGTATATAGAGCGTGCGCCCCGTCGCGCGCTTGGAGAGTTCCTTCGCTAGCTTGATGCGCTGGGCTTCGCCCCCTGAGAGCGTCGTCGCCTGCTGGCCGATGTGGACATAGGACAGGCCGACGCGATTGAGCGTTGCCAGTTTTTCGCGGATCGCGGGGACCGCCTTGAAGAATTCGGCGCCTTCCTCGACCGTCATGTCGAGCACGTCGGCGATCGACTTGTCCTTGAATTTCACTTCGAGCGTTTCGCGATTGTAGCGTTTGCCCTTGCAGGCGTCGCAGGTGACGTAGACGTCGGGCAGGAAGTGCATCTCGATCTTGATGACGCCGTCGCCCTGGCACGCCTCGCAGCGACCGCCCTTCACGTTGAACGAGAAGCGACCCGGCTGGTAGCCGCGCGCCTTTGACTCCGGAAGCCCGGCGAACCAGTCGCGGATGGGCGTGAAGGCGCCGGTGTAGGTCGCGGGGTTCGATCTTGGCGTGCGGCCGATCGGCGACTGGTCGATGTCGATGACCTTGTCGAATTCCTCAAGGCCCTCGATGCGCTCATGCGCGCCGGGCGCATCCTTGGAATTGTAGAGCTTCCTCGACGCCGCATTATAGAGCGTCTCGATCACGAGCGTCGACTTGCCGCCGCCCGAGACGCCGGTGACGCAGGTCATGAGGCCAATCGGGATTTCGGCGGTGACGTCTTTGAGGTTGTTCTCGCGCGCGCCGACGATGCGGATCAGCTTCTTGCGGTTGATCGGGCGGCGCTCGGCCGGCACGGGCACTTCGCGCCGGCCCGCGAGATAATCGCCGGTGATCGAGCCCGGCGTGCGCATGATTTCCGAAACATCGCCCTCGGCGATGATCTCGCCGCCATGCACGCCAGCGCCAGGGCCGATATCGACGACATGATCGGCGGCGCGGATCGCGTCTTCGTCGTGTTCGACGACCAGCACCGAATTGCCGAGGTCGCGCAGGCGCTTCAGCGTTTCGAGGAGTCGCTCGTTGTCCCGCTGGTGGAGGCCGATCGACGGCTCGTCGAGCACATAGAGAACGCCGGTCAGCCCCGAGCCGATCTGCGAGGCGAGACGGATGCGCTGGCTTTCCCCGCCCGACAAAGTTCCGGACGCGCGCGCGAGCGTCAGATAATCAAGCCCGACATTGTTGAGGAAGTGCAGCCGCTCGCGGATCTCCTTCAGGACGCGCGCGCCGATTTCCATCTCCTTCTTCGAGAGGACCTTTTCAAGTTCGATGAACCACTTGTTCGCCGCCTTGATGGAGAGCGCGCAGGCGTCGGAAATGTTCTTCGCGCCGACTTTGACGGCGAGCGCTTCGGGTTTCAGGCGCTGGCCGTTGCACGCCTCGCAATGGGTGACAGCCTGGAAGCGCGACATCTCCTCGCGCACCCAGTTGCTGTCGGTCTCGCGGAAGCGGCGTTCAAGGTTGGGGATGACGCCTTCGAAGGGCTTGACCGTTTCGAACTTCCGCGCGCCGTCCTGATAGACGAACGCGACATCCTCATCGCCGGTGCCATAGAGGAGAACGTTTTTCTGGTCGGCTTTCAGCTCGGACCATTTCGCCGTCACCTTGAACTTGTACTGGCGGGCGAGCGCGTCGAGCGTTTGCATATAATAAGGAGACTGCCCCTTCGCCCACGGCGCAATGGCGCCCTTGTTGAGGGACAGGGCGGGATCAGGAATGACAAGCTCTTCGTCGAACACCATTTCAGTGCCGAGCCCGTCGCATTTGGGGCAGGCGCCCGCCGGCGCGTTGAAAGAGAATAAACGCGGCTCTATTTCGTCGATCGTAAAGCCCGAGACCGGGCAGGCGAATTTGGCGGAAAAGATGATGCGGTGTGGCGCGTCCTCCGCTCCCCCGCTTTGCGGGGGAGGAGAAGCGGCAGTATCAGCGCTTTCCGCGATCGCGATCCCGTCAGCCAATCCGAGCGCTGTTTCAAAACTTTCCGCGAGGCGGCTCTCGATGCCTTTCTTGACGATGATTCGATCGACGACGACGTCGATATCGTGTTTCAGCTTCTTGTTGAGCGCGGGAACGTCGGCGATCTCATAATAGGTTCCATCGACCTTGACCCGCTGGAAGCCCTTCTTCTGCAGGTCGGCGAGTTCCTTGCGGTACTCGCCCTTGCGCGCGCGGATCATCGGCGCGAGCAGGAAGAAGCGCGACCCTTCCGGTTCCGCCATCAGCCGGTCGACCATTTCGGAAACCGTCTGCGCCGTGATCGGGAGACCCGTCGCCGGCGAATACGGCACGCCGATGCGCGCCCAGAGGAGGCGCATGTAATCGTAGATCTCGGTGACGGTGCCGACGGTCGAGCGCGGATTGCGGCTCGTCGTCTTCTGCTCGATCGAAATCGCCGGGGACAGCCCGTCGATCTGATCGACGTCCGGCTTTTGCATCAGTTCGAGGAACTGGCGCGCATAGGCCGACAGGCTCTCGACATAGCGGCGCTGTCCCTCGGCGTAGATCGTGTCGAAGGCGAGCGAGGATTTGCCCGAACCCGAAAGGCCCGTCATCACGACGAGCTTGTCGCGCGGGATCTCCAGCGTGACGTTCTTCAGGTTATGTTCGCGGGCGCCGACAACGCGGATCGATTTGAGGGACATGGGAAACCGGACGGAGTGAAAAGTGGATGGTCAATCGTGAATGGTCTGCGCAAGCGCGGCGGTCAAACCTCACGGCTCGCCCTTCACCAGTCACTACGCACGCCTTTCCTGCCTTACTCCCGCGTTGACAGCAAGAACAGGATATGAACATTTTGAGGCAACCGGTGTTTTTCCTTGGGGAAAAGGATCGCCTCGCGCGGGCCCCGAATCCCTGAAAGCCTCAGCATCAACGCGCATTTTCTGAAGGAGAATTTTCATGGCTGGCAGCGTCAACAAAGTCATTCTCGTCGGCAATCTCGGCAAGGATCCGGAAGTGCGCGCGTTTCAGAACGGCGGCTCGGTCTGTTCGTTCTCGATCGCGACATCGGAGAACTGGCGCGACAAGTCGACTGGCGAAAAGCGCGAGAAAACCGAATGGCACAACATCGCGATCTTTTCCGAGGGGCTCGTCAAGGTCGCATCGCAATATCTGAAAAAGGGCTCGAAGGTTTACATCGAGGGCCAGCTCGAGACGCGCAAGTGGCAGGATAAGGAAGGCAAGGACCGTTACACGACCGAAGTCGTGCTCCGCCAATTCAATTCCTCGCTCGTGCTTCTTGACGCGCGCCGTGACGGCGGCGGCGCCGAATTCGGCGGCGGCGGATCCGCGCGCGAGATCCCGGCGAGCGGCGGACAATCCTTCGAACTCGACGACGAGATTCCGTTTTAAGAGTCGCGAGAAAACGAATCACGTCGCGCGTTGCACGATCGGCGACACAAAAAACGCGCGCAACGACTCGTTTCGTGATGCATTTTTAAGTCACTCGACCCACGAAATCGCAAAAAAAATGCAAAATCGAACGCGCAAGTGCGATTCGCGTGCGCGCGATTGAATACTTTTTTAGCAAATTGAATTACGACAGATGCTCCGTAACTACTCGGAGGAAAGAGCATGGCAGTAAAACGGAAAGCCAAGCGCAAGACGGCGACGAAAGCCGTCAAGCGTACGACGAAGCGTAAGGCCACCAAGCGCAAGGCCACCAAGCGCAAGGCCAAGAAAGCCGCGCCGGCCGCGAAAAAGCGTAAGAAGGCCCGCAAGAAGAAGGCAGCCGCTTAAGGCTCCCGACTTCAGGCGTTATGTTGCGTCCCTGAACGCCGAAATGCCGCCAGGTTGAGTATCGCGGCGACGTTCAAAGGGCCGATCATCCGGAAAACAGTCAAACAACGACGGTCTGGACGATCTCAGGAGTGATGCTCCGCCCATTTCGCTCTTCAAGGGCGCAAATCTCTCAAGAACCCGGCGCGAGAGCGCCGGGTTTTTTGTTGAAGGCGCTTTTGCGGGGATGAACCGGGGACACGCCACTTCACATTGATCGCTTCGCGCTCTGAAGTGTCGCTGGTTTCCTCGCAATTGATAAATCGTTTTGGAATCGGAAGAGTTTTGTCACTCGACGCCAAGGCCGCGCAGGAACGCGACGTTGCGGGCGTTCGTGTCGTCGGAATCCGAGGAGATGGCGACAGCGATCAGCCTTTCGGGCGCGACGCCGAAGGCGCGCGCATGGTCGGCGGCGAGATCGACGCTTTCCTCGAACCAGACCTCGCGCGCGCTTGTCGCGGGGCGCAGCACCATCGACCAGCTTTTCCCGGTGACGTAGGGGCTCTTGAATGGCCCTGCCTTCGCGCCGCCGAAGACGTAAACCAGCGTCGTCGTTGAGCGCGCGCCGAGCATGCGCCGCATTGACGGCTTCTTGCCGGCGAGACGGTCGGCGGCTTTTTCATCCGTAAAAATGAAGTAGACCGCGAGGGCGCTGTCATCGCCGCCCTTTTTTGTCAGGTCGGTAGCGCCGACGCCTTCCTCAAGTCGCCATGACCAGCGCGCGCGCGACGGCGACAGCCGGTCGCCGGCGAGCGGTCGATAGATCATCGACGAACTTTTTTCAGCGACGACCGCCAGGTCGCCGTCCTTGGCGCGATATTGCGTTGCGGCATATTTGCGAAAGGTGAGGTCGCGCCAGCCTTCCGCGTGCAGATCGTCGCCGAAGGCCAGGACACCAGCCGACGCCGCCGTGACCTGCGCCGCCAGCGCCGCGGCGATGAGCAACAGCGAACGGCGCCTTCTGGCGCGTGAAGGGAAACGAAGCGGCATGGCTGAAACAGTAGATCGCAAGCGCGTGCCGGGTTAGCCTTGCGGCATGGCGATGGCGGTCACATTCCAGCGAACACTCTTTCTTGCGCTCGCGGCGAGCCTTGCGGCTTGCGCAACGGGCGGCGGCTCGCGCGCGCAGTGGGCCGCGCATGGCTATCTGACCCCCGGCGCGAACGGCGATCCTGAGATTATCGGCGCCTATGACAGCGAAGCCGAGTGCCGCGCCGCCGTCGAGGCATGGATGAGCCGTCAGGTCGTCGGCAATCCGGTCAGCGGCGAATGCCTGCCGGTCGATCGTTATTAACGCCGCCGTGCGGCGCCCGGAAGCGCTTAAGGGCCAAAGCGATCGACGAAAGCGCAAACGCCGTTTGCCGAGGGGCCCGTCGCACCGCCGAGCGCATAGATCGCATCGCCGAGCGTGACGGCGCCGAGGCCGTGGCGCGGGCGGCTCATTGAGGAAATACGCGTCCATTCTTCGGTCTCGGGAACGTAAGTGAACGCGTCGGCGTAGACGCCTGAGGTTTCACCGAACCACTCGCCGCCGAAAGCTATGATCGACTTGCCTGACGCCGCCGCCGCAAGTCCGCCCTGGCCGCGCGGGGCGTCACGATTTTCGGAAGCGGGCAGCGGCGCGATCTCGCGCCATTGGTCCGTTTTTGGATCGTAAGCATGGCAGACCGGCGTGTTGCCGCCAGCGACCGTTCGCCCGCTGATGACGTAAAGCGCGCCGTCAAGCACGGCGCCGGCGGCGCTGTTGCGCGCCAGCGGCAGCGGCGCGCGCGCCGACCACTTGTCCGCCTTCGGATCATAAACCCAATGGTCGCCAGTGTCGGTCTGGTCGGTCCAGTCCTGATTGTGTTCAGCCATCGGCGTGCGCCCGCCAATCATATGGATGAGGCCCTTGTGCGAAAGGGTGACCGCTTCGGCTTGCGGCGCCGGCAGCGGCGCAACGGCGCGCCATTTCTCGCGGTTGAGATCGTCGATGCGCCAGACATCGCGCTGCATCCGCCATTGGCCCGCGTCGTCCGCCGCAAAGCCGCCGATGGCGAAGAGCGCATCCCCCGCCGACGCCAGCGCGAGATGATGCCGCGGGGCGGGGAGCGTCGCGCCGAAATTCCAGATGTCGGCGACGGCGACATAGAATGCGCATTGGTCCGTGACGCCGAGCTTGCCATTGACGCCCGCCGTGATGCCGCCCGCGACCGCGATCACGGGCTCGCCCCCGCAGCGGAATGCTGCAGGGTAGATCTCCTGCGCCGCGAACGGCATGTCAGAAAGCGGCGTCCAGCGTCCGACAGAATCCTGCGACGCGCGCGCGGCCGACGGGGCTGCTAGCGCCGCGCCGGTCGCTATCATGAACGTTCGGCGGTCCATCTCAGCCCTTGAACGCCGCGCACAACACGCGATCGCCCGCGCCGCCGATCGGTTGCGTCATATGATCGTCCGGGTTCGCATGAATGATGACCGCAAAGCCGTCATCGTCGAGGAGCGGGAAGGGTCCGTTTTCGGTCGCCGCTGCTTCGGAGGGTGTCAGGTGCAAATTCGCGCGGAAGAATTCGACCGTAGCGGTTCCGTCCTCGCCAGCGAAAATATTCGGCAAGTCGCCGCGTTCGGAGCCGCCCGCATTTTCGAGCCCATGCTCATGGTTTTCCGGATCGACATGCGCGCCGGACGCCTTGAAGCCGGCGCTTGCGTCCTCGCAGGTTCCGGTCATGTGGAGATGCGCGCCGTGCCAGCCGGGCGAGAGGCCCTCGACGCGCAAGCGCAGCAGCACGCCGTCCTTCGCGTCGATGATGACCGCCTCGCCGGCGGGCTCTCCGGCGTTATTCGTGAAGCGCGCCGCAACGCCGTTCCACGTCGCCGGGGCGAGCGCGTCTGCCGTGTTGGCGGCGTCGGACGCGGGAGCGTCTTTCGATTTTCCACAGGCGGCGGCGGCAAAAGCGGCGAGCAAGATCAACGTGACGCGGCGCATCGGCGATATCCTTTGAGAGAACCCTGTGAACCCTAGACGCCATCGGCATGCGGCCGCAAACGGGGGACCGCGCGCGCTTGCCGCACGCCCCCGCAAAATGCTACGCGCCAAGGGCGTTTCATCCCTGATTCCCAAAGGATTTTCGTGACGACCGAAGACGACAACAAGACGCCGGAGCCGAACGGCGCCGGCGGGCCTCCCTCAGGTCCCGGCGAGAGCGGATTGCCGACCATCTCCATCGAAGAGGAGATGCGCCGGTCCTATCTCGACTATGCGATGAGCGTCATCGTCAGCCGCGCAATCCCGGACGCGCGCGACGGCTTGAAGCCCGTGCACCGGCGCATCCTCTGGTCGATGCACGAGAACGGCTATGAGTGGAACAAGCCGTATCGGAAGTCCGCGCGCGTCGTCGGCGACGTCATCGGTAAATACCATCCCCATGGCGATCAGGCCGTCTATGATGCGCTCGCGCGGATGGCGCAGGAATTCTCGATGCGCCTGCCGCTGCTCGACGGGCAAGGCAATTTCGGCTCGATCGACGGCGATCCGCCAGCGGCGATGCGCTACACCGAAGTGCGCATGGACAAGCCCGCGCACGCTCTTCTCGAAGATATCGAGAAGGAGACCGTCGGGTTTCAGCCGAACTATGACGGCCAGGAACGAGAGCCGGTCGTTCTGCCGGCGCGCTATCCGAACCTGCTCGTCAACGGCGCCGGCGGCATCGCTGTCGGCATGGCGACGAACATTCCCCCGCACAATCTGAATGAGATCGTCGACGCTACCGTAGCGATGATCGACAACCCGGATATCTCCGATCTCGACCTTCTCGACATCGTCCCCGGACCCGATTTCCCAACGGGCGGGATCATCCTCGGCCGCGCGGGGTCGAAGGCGGCGCTGTTGCTCGGGCGCGGGTCGGTCATCATGCGCGGGCGCGCCTCGATCGAGGAAATCCGCAAGGACCGCCCGGCGATCATCGTCACCGAAATTCCCTATCAGGTGAACAAATCGGTGATGATTGAGCGCATCGCCGATCAGGTGCGCGAGAAAAAGCTCGAAGGCATCGCCGATATCCGCGACGAGTCGAACCGCGAAGGCATCCGTGTCGTCATCGAACTCAAGCGCGACGCTGCGCCGGACGTCGTGCTCAATCAGCTTTATCGTCATTCGCAGCTGCAGACGTCCTTCGGCGTCAACCTGCTGGCGCTCAAGGGCGGGCGCCCGCAGCAGATGACGCTGAAGATGGTGCTGTCGACCTTCCTCGACTTCCGCGAGGAGGTCATCTCGAAGCGCACCAAGTTCGAGCTGAACAAGGCGCGCGACCGCGCGCATATCTTGGTCGGCCTCGCGATCGCCGTCGCCAATATAGACGAGATTGTCGCGCTCATTCGCCGCGCGCCCGATCCGCAGACGGCGAAAGAACAATTAATGGCGCGCAACTGGCCGGCGAAGGATCTTGCGCCGCTGGTGCTGCTTGTCGCCGATCCGCGTCACCTGATGTCGGAAGGCGACACGCTGCGCCTGTCGGAAGAACAGGCCAAGGCGATCCTTGATTTGAGGCTCCAGCGCCTGACCGCGCTCGGGCGCGACGAGATTGGCGATGAGTTGAAAGGGCTCGCGGACAAGATCGCGGATCTTCTCGACATCTTGCGCAATCGTTCCCGCGTTCTGTCGATCATCAAGGAAGAGCTGGCGGCGGTGAAGGCCGAATTCGGCACGCCGCGGCGGACGGAGATCGTCGAGTCGGAAGGCGAGGTCGAGGACGAAGACCTGATCGCGCGCGAGGACATGGTCGTCACCGTCACGCATGGCGGCTATGTGAAGCGCACGGCGCTCTCGACCTATCGCGCGCAAAAGCGCGGCGGCAAGGGTCGCGCCGGCATGAAGTTCAAGGACGAGGATTTCGTCTCGCAACTCTTCGTCGGCAACACGCATACGCCGCTGTTGTTCTTCACCTCGACCGGCATGTGCTACCAGTTGAAACTCTGGCGCATTCCCGAAGGGCCGCCGACCGCGCGCGGCAAGGCGTTCGTGAACCTGCTGCCCCTGGCGCAGGGCGAGCGCGTCACCTCGATCCTGCCGGTGCCGGAAGATGAAGAGGCCTGGGAGAAACTCCAGATCATGTTCGCGACGCGCTCCGGCACGGTCCGCCGCAACAAGCTCTCCGACTTCCAGCACATCAATCGCAGCGGCAAGATCGCGATGAAGCTCGAAGACGAATGGCGCAGCGGTCAGGACGGCATTGTCGGCGTTTCGATCTGCCAGCCGGACGACAACGTGCTGCTGACGACCGCGAACGGCATGTGCATCCGTTTCCCCGTCGAAGATATTCGCGTCTTCGCGGGGAGAACGTCGACGGGCGTCAGAGGCATCAGGCTCGATGACGATGATGAAGTGATTTCGATGGCGATCCTCAATGGGGTCGAGGCGACGTCGGAAGAAGCGCGCGGCTATCTGAAACACGCCGCCGCCATGCGCCGCGCCGCCGGCGAGGACGGTGACGACGCCGCTGAGGACGAGACGCCGGCCCTGGCCCTCTCGCCTGAACGCATCGCGCAGCTCGGAGCCGCCGAGCAGTTCATCCTCACCGTCACCGACAAGGGCTACGGCAAGCGGTCGTCATCCTTCGAGTACCGTATTTCTGGCCGCGGCGGCAAAGGCATCATCGCCATCGTCGTCAATAACCGGAACGGCCGCGTCGGCGCATCGTTCCCGGTCGATGACGGCGACCAGATCATGCTGGTGACGAATGGCGGCCAGCTGATCCGTACGCCCGTCAAAGGCATCCGCGTCGCCGGCCGCAACACGCAAGGCGTCACCATCTTCCGCACCGGCGAGGGTGAGAAAGTCGTTTCGGTCGAGCGCGTCGGCGATGTCGGCGAGGATGACGGCGACGCCGGGGAAGGGGGCGGAGGCGAGGGATGACGAAACGTATCGGTCTATACCCCGGCACGTTCGACCCGATCACGCTCGGCCATGTCGACATCATCGAACGGGCGACGAAACTGGTCGACGAGCTTGTCATCGGCGTCGCGATCAACCGGGGTAAGGGGCCGCTTTTTTCGCTGGAGGAGCGCGTCGCGATGGTCGGCGCGGAAATGGCGAAAATCTCGAAAAAGTCGGGCGTCGTCATCCATGTCACGCCGTTCGAAACGCTGCTCATGAAGTTCGCAGAGGAACTGAAAGCCAATTTCATCATCCGGGGGCTGCGCGCCGTTTCGGACTTCGAGTATGAATTTCAGATGGTCGGCATGAACCAGCGGCTCAACGATGATATCGAGACGGTGTTCTTGATGGCGGACGTGCGCTATCAGTTCATCGCGTCGCGCCTCGTCAAGGAGATCGCCCGCCTTGGCGGCGACATTTCGAGTTTTGTGCCGGCGGCGGTCGCTGGCGCGCTCCAGCAGAAATTCGCCAAGGAATAGCGCCGCCCCGCCCGGCCAAAGATCGCCGCAATCCGGCGGCATGACCTGCAAGATCGAAGCGTTTTAACAGGAGTGAGACCATTGGTTCGTAAGTTTCTGATTGGCGCGGCTTTTTGCGCGCTCGCCTGCGGCCCCGCTTTCGCCGCGAAGGATCTCCCGCCCAACCCTCTTCAAAAGGTGCTCGACGCCGGCGATGGCGAATGGCGCGCGGTCGATCTTGAAAACCTGATCATTGTCGATCTGCCGGCAGGTCTGCTCTACATCGAGATGCGGCCTGACCTTGCGCCCAATCACGTCGCGCAGATCAAGACGCTCGTTCGCAAGGGGTTCTATGACGGCCTGCTCTTTCACCGCGTGATCGAGGGCTTTGTGGCGCAAGGCGGCGACCCCAAGGGCGACGGCACCGGCGGCTCGGACCTGCCGGATATCGCAGCCGAGTTCGCGCGCGATTCAAAAGACGTCGCCAACTTCACGACGATCGGCCGCGACCGGGTCGCCGCGCGCGTCGGTCTTGTGGACGGGGTTCCCGTCGGCGCCGAACCGGAGACCTTGCGCTCTGTCCGCGCCGACCGCGCCGTGCGCGTCTGGGGCGCGCATTGCCAGGGCGTCATGTCGATGGCGCGCGCGACCGAACCCAACAGCGCCAACAGCCAGTTCTTTCTCGTCATCGGCGATGCGCGCCAGAGCCTCGACCAGCGCTACACTGTCTGGGGCTGGATCGTCGAAGGGATCGAGAATGCGCGCCGGATCGAGCGGGGCGAGCCGCCCAAGCGGCCGACGCCGATCGTCCGTATGCGGATCGCCGCCGACGTGCCCGCCGAAGAATTGCCGAAGATCGAAGTCATGCGCTCGGACAGCGGCGTCTTCCTGACGTACCTCAAGGAAGCCAAGCTCGTCGACGAGACGGGCTTCGTGAAGGACCTGTGCGATATCAAGCCGCCGCGCCGCATCAATGGGAAGGTTGAACTATGAGTAACCGCATGATCCTCACGCTTGAGACGGGACCCGTCGTGATCGAGACTTTTCCCGACAAGGCGCCCAAGCATGTCGCGCGCATCAAGGAGCTTGCGGATGAAGGCTTCTATGACGGGTTGAAGCTCCACCGCGTGATTGAGGGCTTCATGGCGCAGATGGGTTGCCCGAAAGGCAATGGCACTGGCGGTTCCGGCAAGAAGCTTGTCGCCGAGTTCAACGACGTCGCCCACCAGCGCGGCGTCTGCTCGATGGCGCGCTCGAACGACCCGAATTCCGGCGACAGCCAGTTCTTTATCTGTTTCGACGACGCCACCTTCCTTGACCGCAAATACACGGCCTGGGGCGAAGTCGTCGAAGGCATGGAGAACGTCGACAAAGCCCAGCGCGGCGAGCCGCCGAAAAATCCGACGCGGATCGTGAGTTTCCGCAGCGCCGTCTAGGCGCCATTGACGAGCGGGGCGAACAGCGGGGAGCGAAGGACGGAGGCGATGGACACAGCCGTCCTCATCAAGACGATGCAGCAGGCATTCGCGGGGCCGCGCCTTATCTTTTCGGTGATCGGCTGGTCGCTGCTCGCTGGCGCTTTTTTCCTGGCGGTGCAAGCGGATGAAGCCCGGCGCGAGTGGATCCGGGTCGACGGCGAGATCGTCGATTTCACCGACGGAGAAACCGACGCGCCGATAGTCGAATACGTGGCGCCGAATGGGTCGCGGAGCCGCATCACCGGCAAAATCTCGTCGAGCCCGCGCGCCGGGCAAGTCGGCGACCGCGTCCCGGTGCTCATCAATCCCGACGACCCGGAAATCACAAGGCTCGGCACGCCGCTTGAACTTTGGTTTGCGCCCGGACTTCTGGGCGCCATCGGCGGGGTGTTCGTTATTATCGGCGCCTTGTCCGGCGGTGCGATCGGCGCTGGCCGTTTGCCGGGACAGCTCAGCGAACGGCGGCTTCAGGCGTTGCGGGAAACCGGCGAACGCGTGATGGCGCGCGTAACAGGCGTCATGGCCGTTGGCGCGGGCGCGGCTTCCCGGACGCCGGCGCATTGGCGACTGGAGGCGCAGGCGCTTAACCCGGAAGCCGGCGCGCCCGCGGTCTATATCAGCCAGCCGATCAAGATCGATCCGGCCCCTTACGTAAAGGTCGGCGATGAGGTCGGCGTTTATGTCGACCGGGACAATCCGAAGATCTACGCCTTCGATTTCTCCATGTTGCCCTTCGGCAGCTAACCCCAGGTTTCGGCGCGCTGGCCCCGCAACCCTTCGCTATCGACGGCGGCCGCCGTCACGCGGTACACTGACGAAAACCCCGGGGAGGGCGCGATGGCGAAAACGGCGGCAGTCGATATCTCTCAACAAGGCGATGCGACGGTCTTTACGGTGACGCCCGGCGGCGTCCGGCGAAATACTTCAATCCTTATGGGCGGCTTGACGTTCGTCGGCGCCAGCGTGTTGTTTCGCGAGGCCCTCGGCGAAATGTTGTTCTGGATTATCCTGGTCTTCGGCGGGCTCATCGCGTGGTTCGGGTGGGGCGATATGCGCCCGGCATCCCACCGGCGCAAATCGGTCATTCGCGTGTCGGAGGCGGGGTTTGAGGTGAACGGCAAATCTTTCGCCCGTTCATCGGTCAAAAGGCTTCTGGTGCGCAATCCGCTGCAATCGAACACGCCCGCACGAACGGTTGTGTTCAGTGGGCCGGACGCCGCCTCTGTCAACGCGCAGATCGCGGCGCACGAAGGATACGAGCGCGAATGGGCGAACCTTGTCGAGGGGACTTATGAGATCGTTCTTGACGCGAACCATCAGGACACCGTTATCGCCGGCAATCTCAGCGCCCAGTCCGTCGACAGATCATTGCGCAGCCTCTGCGACGCTTCGGGGATGGCCTACAGGCAGGGGTAAAGGCTCGCCCTCATCAAAAGTCGAACGACGACTGGTTGGACGGCGCGCGCTTGCGCCGGCTTCTGCCGGTCGGCGGCAACCCTGATTTCCGGCTGCCGTGCTTTTCCTGAATAGCATCGGCGTCACGCGCGAACGCGGGTCCGCGCCTTGCGGCGTATATGCGCTCACGCGCCGCGCGCGCGGCTTCCACATGGTCGACGAGACGCCGGGGATAGGTCTCGCCGAGGATCACGCCGCGCGCGCGCAAGAACGCTTCTGGCGCCCGCCACGGTTCATGGATGAAGTCGTTCGGCAGCGCCGCCAGTTCGGGAACCCAACGGCGGATGAAAGAACCGTCCGGGTCCTGATCGATTGACTGCTTGACCGGATTATAAATGCGCGCAGTATTGATGCCGGTGACGCCCGATTGCATCTGGGCCTGCGGATAGTGGATGCCGGGCTCGAAATCCGTGAAGAGCCGGGCAAGGCGCTGGGCGGGACGGCGCCAGTCCTGCCAGAGATGATAGCTTGAAAACGCCATCACCATCGCGCGCATCCGGAAATTGAGCCAGCCGGTTTCGGCGAGCGAGCGCATGCACGCATCGACGAAGGGAAACCCAGTACGGCCCGAAGCCCAGGCGTCGACGACGCTCTCATGTCCGGGAAGGATTGGACGCAAGCCCTGATAAGCAGGATGCAGATCGCGCCGCTCGATCTCGGGTTCGTCTTCGAGTTTCTGAATGAAGTGGCAATGCCAGTGCAGCCGCGAAGCGAATGACGCAATCGACTGCGCGAATTCGATATCGCCGATTGCGCGCCTCGCTGCTTCCGCGCGGAGCGCCGCCTGATAGGTTTCGCGCATCGACAGGCAGCCAAAGGCAAGATGCGTTGAAATGCGCGAACACGCAGCGGCGCCGGCCTCAGGGCTCGACATGGCGCGGCGGTAGCGCCGTCCCCGATCATCAAGAAAGCTTTTCAACTGCAAGGCCGCTTCGCGCCGTCCGCCGCGCTGACGGAGGGGGCAGGGGTCCGGCGCGAGGTCTAGTGCGCTGGCGTCGGGGAACTCCTCCGTAGGTATGTCGGCAAACCTTACGGTGTCCGGCGCAGCGATGGGGCCCGCGCGCATCATTGTTTCCCAGCGCGCCGCCCAGCCATTACGGTCAGCCTGCGCCCGCCAGACGCCGTGCTGGCGATATTCATGGACGCCGACGCCAGCGCGCGACGCCCAGCGGCGTAACCGGCGGTCGCGCGCATAGGTGAACAGAAGTCCGGTTTCCTCATGCGCATGGATTGCGCGAATGCCAACCTCGCGATGAAGACGATCGAAAACAGCAGCAGCCTCGCCGACGCGCACCACAAGGCGCGCGCCGCGTTTTGCGAGCGCCGCGTCAAGGCTTGAAAGGCATTCGCGCAGAAAATCGTAATGGCGCCCCGCCATCTCCGGCTGGCGCCAGAGCTCAGGCTCGATCACATAAAGCGGCAAGACCGGCGCGCCAGACACGCAGGCCGCCGCAAGGGGCGCATGGTCTTCGACCCGGAGGTCACGCTTGAACCAGACGATGTCAATCATCGGTCGGCGTGCATCGCTGCAAGCAGCGCGGGGATTTTCTCCTTGAACGGGAAGAAGCCGCGCGTCGCATGCGGCCAGGCCCTCAGGTCATAGCGACGCGCCAGTCGGACCATCTGGATGCCTACCGCGCTCAGCTCTGGGATCACGCTTGCCATTGCGTCGGCGCCGGGACCGACAGGGACATGAGCTGTCACCATCTCGCGCACGCCCGCCGCGGTGGCGAAGGCCGGGAGGTCTTCGGCCGGCAGGGTCTCCACGGTGACGCCAAAGTGCCGGCTGGCGCGGCGCGCAGCGTCCTCGCACGCGCCCTGTGAAAAGTGCCGCGCGCTTTGGCCGCGCCCGGCGAGATCAGGCGCGAGGAGCGCTGCCGCGACAACGTCCGCGCCGATCGGCAAGGATTCCGGATGAAGATCGTCCTCGGTGATCAGCAGGCAAACGCGCGGTTGCGATGGCTTCTCGTCGAGGTGTGGGAACTGCGGCGCAGGAAAGGGCCCGTCATCGGCGAGCGGCGCCGGCGCCTCGTCGAGGAGCCCCGCCGGATTGTACCGGCCATTCGTGTTCTGATGGATATTCGACGCGCGGGCGACATAATGCTTGCCCCGGGTCTGGAGCCCCCCGACCCACCGCCATGAAAGAGTGTTTGACGCGGCGTCAGCGTCAACCAAATGGCGAAAGAAAAAATCGGCGCCGAGCGCCCAGGGCAGTCGCAGGGTGAAAATCCAGATGCTCGCGAACCACATCCGCGCGTGGTTGTGCAGCCAGCCGGTCGCCAGAAGCGTGCGCGCCCAATCATCGAAACAGTCAATGCCCGTCTGCCCGGCCTGCGCCCGCGCCAGGGCGGCGGCGAGATCAGGGTCAGCCGCGCTGTGCGCGCTGGCGGAGGCGACATCGGCGCGGTATCGCACCCACATTTCAGGGCGCTGCTCCAGCCAGCCTTTCCAGTAGGTCCGCCAGAACACTTCCTGAATGAACTTTTCCGCCGCGGCGCCATGGTGCGCGGACGCCGCCCTGATGACCTCCTCTTCCGTGATGAGCCGCCGCCGGATCCAGGGCGAGAGGCGTGAGACAGCGTCTGGCGCGCCGGGCCCGGGATCGACATTGCGGCCATTGGCATAGTGCCGCCCGGCCCGCGGCAGGAAGTCTGCGAGGCGCGCAAGTCCCGCCTCGCGGGTCGGTGTCCAGTCATACAACATGCCTGCCGGTACGCGAGCGGGCCGGGGGCGGCTCATAAGGTTGGGCGACAATCTCCATTTCCACCCGCTGCCTTGATGTCCTAAGGAGCATTCTTTCAGCAAAGGCTTGCCGCGTGACATTCGCCGTCAGTCTTGTCGCCGCCTGCTTGCAGGCTGGCGCCGACGAGATCGTCGTCACCGGCGAGCGGCGGGCGCGTGCCGCCGCCGCATCGCCTTTCAGCGTCTCGACGATCGCAAGCGAGGACGTCGTCCGCATCGCGGCGGACCACCCGGCCGAGGCGCTGAACCGGGCGGCGGGCGTTCTTATCCATCGCGGCAACGGGCAGGAGCACCTGACCGCGATCCGGTCCCCGGTGCTGACAGGCGGCGCGGGCGCGGGGTCGTTCCTCTTTCTTGAAGACGGCGTGCCGCTGCGCTCGGCGGGCTTTGCCAATGTCAACGAACTCCTTGAAGCCCATTCAGAAATCGCCGGGCGCATCGAGATCGTGCGGGGCCCCTCGGGCGCGGCGTATGGCGCCAACGCCATTCACGGCGTCATCAATGTCATCACGCGCGCAGCCGAAGACGAGTTTGGCTATTTTCTCGACACGAGCGCCGACACGATCGGCCGTGTGAAAGGCCGCGCGTTTGTTTCCGATACGAAGGGACCGCACGGATTTTTTGCAGGCGTCTCGATCCTCAACGATCCGGGCTTTCGCGCGGAGAGCGGCGCGGATCAACAAAAGCTGACGCTGCGGCACGACTGGACCGGCGAGCGCGTCAGCGTTTCAACGATCGGCGCCGTCTACAACCTCAATCAGGAAACGGCAGGCTTTGTCCAAGGGCCGGATGCTTATCTCGACGAGGCGCTGCGCCAGCAGAACGCCAATCCGAATTCCTTCCGC
Organism: Parvularculaceae bacterium; assembly: GCA_034522715.1. Taxonomy (GTDB): domain Bacteria; phylum Pseudomonadota; class Alphaproteobacteria; order Caulobacterales; family Parvularculaceae; genus Amphiplicatus. Next base: position 303,215 of record JAXHLA010000003.1, read on the forward strand.
GACGCCAAGGGCGTGCGTCTGCTCTCCCGGATTGACGCGGCGCTTTCTGATACCCTGACGCTGTCGGTGACGCCTTACGCCCGCGCCAATGACATGACCTTCCGCCTGCATTTCTTCCCGAGCCAGGCGCTTGAGTCGAATGCGCATTGGAGCGCAGGCGCCCAGAACGCGCTTTATTGGGACACGGACGGAAAGTTTTCCTTCATCGCCGGTCTCGATATTGAATACACCAAAGGCGATTTGTCGGAGGTGCAGGAAATCCCGACTATCGGCACTTTCACGCAGGGCGTTCATTACGACTATGACGTCGCGGCGTTTTCTGTTTCGCCCTTCGCCAGCGCCACGGTCGAGATCGCGCCGCGCCTTTCGGCGACAGCGGCGGCGCGGCTCGACCACACGCGCTATGAATACGAAAACCTCACGGCGGATGGCGTCGTCGGCCGCTTCCTGCGCCCGCCAAGCCGCACTGACCGCTTTACGACCGTCAGCCCTAAATTTTCACTGACCTACGATGCGGGCGACGCTGTCATCTACACCAGCTACGCGCGCGGCGCGCGGCCGCCGCAGACGACGGACCTTTATCGCCTCCAGAACAACCAGACGGCGGACCCGGCGCAGCCGGAGACGATCGACGCCTTCGAACTCGGGGTCAAAGGCGCGCGCGCGGGCCTGCGCTATGAAGCGGCGGGTTACTTCATGGCGAAACGGAATTTCTTTTTCCGCGACGCCGATGGCTTCAATGTCAATGACGGACGCACGCGCCATGTTGGCGGCGAAGCGGAGATCGGCGCCGATCTGCCGCTCGGCTTTGCGATTGACGCGCAGGCAAGCTATGGCCGCCACACCTATCGGTTCGCGCGCCCCATTCTCAGCGTTCCGCAAGCGAGCGAAGCGATTTCCTTCGGCGATGATGTTGACACCGCGCCGCGCTGGATCGCGGGCGCAAGGGTGCGCTGGATGTCGCCGGAGGATCGCTTCGAGACCGAACTCGAATGGCAGCATCTCGGGCCTTATTTCCTCGATGCGGCGAACAGCGCGACCTACCCGGGCCACGACCTCGTGCACCTGCGCGCGCAGTGGCTGGTGACGGAGCGTCTCGCGGTGACCTTCGCCTTGCGCAACGTCCTCGACAAGCTCTACGCCGAACGCGGCGACATCGCTTTCGGCAATGAGCGCTATTTTCCGGGCGAGGAACGCACCGCCGCCTTTGGCATCAGGATAGAGGGATGATCGAAAAAATTTCGCCGCCTGACTTCGGGGCCACGATGGCGCCAGCGCATCCATCCGATGGCGCGCGGCGTTTGCTTGGGCTGCGACGCTCGCTGTCGCCGGATCTGATGCAGGAACCCGGACCTGACGCTGCAACGCTTGACGCCATTCTCGAGAGCGCGGCGCGCGTTCCCGATCACCGCAAGATGGTGCCCTTCCGTTTTCTGGTGATCGAGGGCGAAGGCCGCGCGCGCGCTGGCGATATTCTCGCAGCGCGATTTGCGGCGACGAACGCTGACGCCCCCGCTGACAAGATCGAGCTCGAACGGCGGCGTTTTTTGCGGGCGCCCGCGGTGGTCGCCGTGATTGCGCGGATTGACCCCGCGCATAAGACCCCGGCCTGGGAGCAGGAGCTGACGACCGGCGCGGTGTGTCTGAACATGCTTCTCGCGGCATCCGCTTACGGCTTTGCGGGATGCTGGCTGACGGAATGGTATTCCTATGACTCCGGCGTCGCTGCGGGACTCGCGCTATCGGAAAGTGAGCGGCTGGCAGGCTTTATCTATATCGGGTCGGCCCGTGAGGCCCCGCGTGAGCGCCAGCGCCCCGTCATGGCGGGCATCGTGCGCCGGTTCTGAGCGCTTCTGGCGCAAATGTGACCAGATGTTCACAGACACCGCCGGATCGGGTTAGGTAAAAGCCTGTTCACAGATTTCCCCCGCAGCAAAGGGCCAGACATGCGCAAGTTCATCCTTCTCGCCGGCATTTCAACGCTCACGCTCGCCGCGTGCGGAAAGCCGCCGGAGACGGCTGCGCCGGTCGAGCCCCCAGCATCGGCGGAAACCGCGCCCGCGCCGTCAGCGGAAGCGGCCGCCGCCGAGATCGCGCCCGCCGAGACGCCGTTCGACGTCTCGATGACAGTTCCGGGCGTTTACAACGCGGACACGAGCCACGCCTACATCACCTTCAGCTATGACCATCAGGGCTATTCGCGCCCGTGGCTGCGCTGGCGGTCGTGGACCGGCGATCTCAACTGGAACCCGGGCGCGCCGGAACAATCCTCGATCGCTGTTGTTATCGATGCGGCGTCAATCGATTCCGGCGTCGACAAGTTCGACGATCATTTGAAGAGCGCTGATTTCTTCGAAGTCGAGAAATATCCGCAGATCACCTTCAACAGCACCAGCGTGACAATCGACGGCCTGGCGACGGCGAAGATCGCCGGCGACTTGACCGTCAAGGGCGCGACCAAACCCGTCACGCTCGACGTCAAGATCAATCGTGCCGCGGATGACGATTTCGCCAAGGGCTACAAGCTCGGCTTCTCCGGCAAGACGTCGATCAAGCGCTCGGATTTCGGCGTCGACAAATACACGCCGTTCGTCGGCGACGATGTTGAAATCCTCATTGAGGCGGAATTCGTGATGCCGAAGGAAGAACCGGCGCCGGCGCAATGACCACCGCGACGATCACCGCCGAACGGGGAAATTACACCTCTGTTGCGATCGGCCTACACTGGCTGATCGCGACGCTGGCGATCGGACAGATCGCCGGCGGGCTTTATATTGAAGGCCTGCCCGATAGCGCCAACGCGGAGCGATTTCAGTTGATCCAGCTGCACAAGTCGTTCGGGATCACTATCTTGCTGCTCACACTCGGTCGCCTCGCCTGGCGGCTGGGGCACAAGCCCCCGCCTTTGCCCGCGGCGATGCCCGCCTGGCAGAAAACGACGGCGCGCGGGCTTCATATCGGATTTTATGTCCTGCTGATCGGCGTGCCGCTCGGCGGCTGGGCGATGGTGTCGGCCTCGCCGCTCGCTGAAACCGTGAAGACTTATCTCTTCGGCGTCGTGCCCTGGCCGCATCTTCCCTTCTTTGACGGCGTCGAAGACCGCCGGGGCCTAGCGCACGACATTGCAGAGATGCATGAGCTTGGCGCGAAGCTGATGATTGCGATGATCGTTCTCCATGTCGGCGCCGCGATGAAGCATTGGCTGATGGACAGCGACGGCGTGCTGGAATCGATGCTGCCCTTCATGCCAAAGAAATAACCATGCAGCGCACGATCATTGGCGTCGCGGCCGCGATAATGCTTGCGGCCTGCGGAGACAAGGCGGCTGAGCCCGCAGCGAAGCCGGCGGCGCCCGTCGTTCCGGGCGCGTGGGCCATCGACAAGGCTGCGAGCAAAATCGAATTTTCGGGCACGCAGACCGGCAAGGCGTTTACAGGCCGGTTCGAGTCGTTCGACGCGGTTATCATTCTTGATTCGGACAATCTTCCGGCCGCGCGTATCGAAGCCGTTATCGACACCGGCTCGGCGAAGACGGGCGACCGGCAGCGCGACGCGGCCCTGCCAGGCGCCGAGTGGTTTTCGGCGACGGCCTTCCCGCAGGCGAGATTTGTCTCCCAGTCGGTTACGGCGGCGGCGGGCGGCGCGTATGAAGCGCGCGGCAAACTCACGATCCGCGACGCCGAAAAAGACCTGCTTCTGCCGTTCACGCTCGACATCACGGGAGATCGCGCCGTCGCTGACGCCGAAGTCACGCTCAACCGCGCCGATTTCGGCGTCGGGCAGGGGGAGGACTTCCTGACCGACAAATGGGTTGGCTATGAGGTCAAGGTCAGCCTTCATCTCGAAGCCACGCGGTAGGGCGAGCGCTCCTCGCGCCGCGTCGTTTGGCGCCGCCGGGCCTTGACGCTAAATTGCCGCAAAGTTCGATCACCCGTCCTCCAGACGGTCTATTTCGTTCGTTTTCTGAGGGACTTCCCATGCGTTTCCTGATCGCCGCCGCCGCCCTCGCAGCCAATGCCGCCGCCGCGCAGCCGACGCCCATCCCCTTGCGCGCGCAAGCGCCGGAAATGAAGGGCGAAGCGATGACGCCCGCGCCGCGGCGGGTTCCGGGGGACGCGACGGAAGTCAAACTCTCCTTTGCGCCGATTGTCGAAGCGGCAGCGCCCGCTGTCGTCAATATCTATACAAGCCGCGTCGTCGCCCGATCGACCGGCGATCCGTTTTTCGACCGGTTTTTCGGCGTCGGTCCGCAGAAACAGAACTCGCTTGGTTCCGGCGTCATCGTCAGCCGCGACGGCGTCATCGTCACCAATAACCACGTCATCGAAGGGATGACGGAAATCAAGGCCGTGCTCTCGGACCGGCGCGAGTTTACGGCGAAGGTGCTGCTGACTGATCCGCAGACGGATCTTGCAGTCCTGCGCATCGCTGCGGGTGAGCCGCTGCCCTATCTCGACTTCGCCAATTCCGATGCTGCCGAAGTCGGCGACATCGTGCTGGCGATCGGCAATCCCTTCGGCGTCGGCCAGACCGTGACGAACGGCATCGTCTCGGCGCTCGCGCGCACCGCCGTGTCGGTTTCCGATTATCAGTTCTTCATCCAGACAGACGCCGCCATCAATCCCGGCAATTCGGGCGGCGCCCTGATCGACACCGAGGGTAAACTGCTCGGCGTCAATACGGCGATCTATTCGCGCTCGGGCGGCTCGAACGGCATCGGCTTTGCGATCCCTGCGCGCCTCGTTCAGCAAGTTATCGCCTCAGCGACGCGCGGCGGCGGTCTTGCCCGCCCGTGGATCGGCGCGACGACGGAGACGGTGACAGCTGACCTTGCCCGGGTGCTGAAGCTCGACCGGCCGATCGGCGCCATTGTCGGTGATCTCTATCCCAACGGCCCGCTGGCGAAATCCGGCGTCAAACAGGGTGACGTCGTCGTTGAAATCGGCGGGCAGCCGATCTTCGACGCGGAGACTCTGCGCTACCGCGTTGGCGTTCAGAATCCCGGCGAGAAAGCGCCGATCGTCTTTGTACGGAACGGCCAGCGCCTGACCGGAGAGCTTGTCTTCGCGCTCGCGCCCGATGCGCCTGCGAAGGACGAGCGCACGCTTTCCGGGCAGCATCCTTTCAACGGCGTCACGCTCGCCAATCTCTCGCCGCGCTTCGCCGAGGAGATCGGCCTTAGCCCGCTTGTCGGCGGCGTCGTCGTCACTGAAGTCGCGCAAGGATCTTATGCCTGGCGCTCAAGGCTCCGGCGCGGCTTCCGCGTGCTCTCGGTCAATCGCGTGCGCGTCGCCTCGGTTGCGGACTTGCAGCGCGAGATCGCCAAGCCGGCGGCAGCCTGGGAAATCGAGGTCGATCGCGGCGACCGGACGGTCGTCTGGCGTGTGGGGCGATAGAAAACCCGATGGCGGACCTCTTCGCCGCCGCGCGATTTGATGAGGATGCGCCGCGGCCGCTGGCGGATCGGCTGCGGCCCACAACTCTCGCGGACGTCGCAGGGCAGGACCATTTGCTGGCGCCGGGCGCGCCGCTCCGTCGGATGCTCGATCGCAAGCGGGTTTCCTCGATCGTTCTCTGGGGGCCGCCGGGCGTTGGCAAGACGACGATCGCCCGCCTCATCGCCAAAGAATCCGGGCTCGATTTCGAGCAGATTTCCGCCGTGTTCTCCGGTGTCGCGGAGCTGCGCAAAGTGTTCGACAGGGCTGCTGAGCGGCGCCGGATGGGAAAAGGAACGCTGCTCTTCGTCGACGAAATCCACCGGTTCAACCGCGCGCAGCAGGACGGATTCCTGCCGCATCTGGAATCGGGCCTGATCACGCTTGTCGGCGCGACGACGGAGAACCCTTCGTTCGAGCTCAATCCCGCGCTGCTGTCGCGTGCGCAGGTGCTGACGCTGCACCGTCTCGGGGCCGAGGCGCTCGAAATTCTTCTCCAGCGCGCCGAGACCCATGTCGGCCGCGCTTTGCCGCTTGGCTTTGAAGCGCGCGCGGCGATGATCGCCATGGCGGACGGCGATGGGCGTTTTCTTCTCACTCTCGCCGAAGAGGTCTTTACTGAAAACGCGGACACTCCCCTCACTGTCGACGCGCTCGCGCGCCTCGTTCATCGCCGCGCGCCCGTCTACGACAAAGCGCAGGAGAGCCATTACAATCTGGCGAGCGCCTTGCAGAAATCAATCCGGGGATCGGATGTCGATGCGGCGCTTTACTGGGCCGCGCGCATGATCGTGGGCGGCGAGGACCCGCGCTTTGTCTTCCGCAGGCTGATCGTCATCGCGTCCGAGGACATCGGCAACGCCGACCCGCAGGCGCTGCCGCTCGCGGTCGCCGCGGCGGACGCCTATGAGCGCCTTGGCCAGCCGGAAGGGGAAATCGCGCTCGGTCAGCTTGTCGCCTATCTGGCGACCGCGCCGAAGTCGAACCGGGCTCATGTCGCGTTCAAAGCGGCGAAGGACGCCGCGCGCGAAACAGGATCGCTGCCGCCGCCGCTCCACGCCATGAACGCGCCAACCGCGCTGATGAAATCGCTCGGCTACTCGCAAGGGTACCGCTACGACCACGACACGGACGAGGCTTTCGCCGGCCTCGATTATTTTCCGCCAGAAATGGCGCGGCAACGCTTTTATGAGCCCCGCGAAGCAGGGTTCGAGAGTGAGATCGTCAAGCGGATTGACTATTGGAGCGCAAAGCGGAAACCGCGGTCGCCCTGAGCGGCTTGCACCCCGCCGCTCGCATCAATAAGGCAAGCCACGGGCAAACAGGCGGCGACCACATGACTGCGCCTCATCTCTGGCTTGCGATCGGCCTTGGCGGCGCCATTGGAGCGATGGCGCGCCATGGCGTCGGTATCGTGGCGATGCGCGCGCTCGGCCCGAATTTTCCGTGGGGCACGTTGGCGGTCAACGTCGCCGGCGGTTTTGCAATGGGGTTGTTCATCGCTTGGCTGACGGCCCGCGAGCCGCACTCGCTCCTTCTAAGGAGCTTTGTCGCGACGGGCGTGCTGGGCGGGTTCACGACCTTCTCGGCGTTCGCGCTTGAGGCGGTGACGCTGGGGCGCGACCGGTCGCTCGCGGTGGCGGGGCTCTATGTCGGCGCTTCAGTCTTGTTTTCAATCGGCGCGCTGCTCGCTGGCCTGCAGGCTGGAAAGGCATTCTCATGAGCAGCGTCCAGACGATCGTCGTCGCCGACAGGGATGACGGCTTGCGCCTAGACCGCTGGTTCAAGACGCATTTCCCGGCGTTGAACCACGGCGCGCTCGAGAAGCTGCTGCGGACCGGACAAGTGCGCGTCAATGGCGGCCGCGTGAAAGCAAACCGCCGGGTCGAGGCCGGAGAGTCCATTCGTGTCCCCCCGATCAGCGCCGCGCCGACGGCGGAGCCGCCAGCGGCGGCGCCGCGTAAGGGCGATGCTGATCTCATCCGTAAAATGACGATCTTCGAAGACGATCACCTGCTCGCGCTCAACAAGCCGTTCGGGCTTGCGGTGCAGGGCGGGACTAAAACGAAGACGCATATCGACGGCATGTTGGCGGCGCTCGAAAGGGACGGCGAGCGTCCGCGGCTCGTCCACCGGCTCGACGCAGACACAGGCGGTCTTCTCATTGTCGCCAAGACGCGCAAGGCTGCGGCCGCCTTGTCGAAAGCGTTTCAGGGGCGCGGCGTCGAGAAGACCTATTGGGGCATCGTCGTCGGCTCGCCGCCGCACCGCGAAGGCACGATCAACCTGTCGATCGCCAAGAAGATGATCTGGGCCGAAGACGGCCAATCGGAGCGCATGACCGCCGCCGATGACGACGAGGCGAAGACCGCAATCACCGATTACATGACGCTCGACAAGACCGGCCCGGTGACGTTCCTCGCCCTGAAGCCCGTGACGGGGCGCACTCACCAGTTGCGCGTTCATTGCGCGGCGATGGGCGCGCCGATCGTCGGCGACCGGAAATATGGAGGCCCTCGCGCGCGCATCGAAGGCGCCGGCGAGGGGCTTCACCTTTTTTGCCGCTCGATGACCTTTCCCCATCCCGCCACCGGAAAGCCGACGACGATCACGGCGCCGCTGACCGGCCTGATGAAAGCGAGTTTTTCACTTTTTGAATTTAACGAGAATGCAAAGGTGACGTGGCCGGATCTGCCATGGAAGAAGAACGCCAAGTGACCGGCGCCGGCGCCATTTTGCCGAAACGCTTTTACCAGTCCGCTTCAGTGGTCGAGAGCGACGGCGCCTTTGCACTCTCGCTCGACGGCAAGCTCGCCAAAACGCGACTGCGTGCGCCTCTGGCTGCGCAGGTGCGTTCACTGGCGGACGCCATCGCCGATGAATGGAGCGCGCAAGGCGCGGAGATCAATTTCGCCGCCATGCCGATGACGCGGTATCAGATGACGGTCATCGACCGCGCTGATCTTGACGCGCCTGCGTGGCGCGGGGTGGTGCTGTCTTTTCTCAAGACCGATTTGCTGTGCTACCGCGCGTCATCGCCCGCTGACCTTGCCCGGCGTCAAGCCGTCGAGTGGGATCCGCTGCTGGCATGGGCGGCGTCGGAAGGCGTCGCGTTGAAATCAGCGCCCGGCGCGGCCTTCATCGAGCAGCCTCGCCACGCGCTGGATGCCGGTGAGGCGTTGCTGGCGCGCGCCAGCGACGCGTCATTGCTGGCGATCAAGGAAGCGGCGGAGATTGCAGGCTCAGCCGTTATCGCCTTCGCGCTCTGGCGCGGCGCTTTCGAGGCGGAACCGCTTTTTGACGCTTCGCGCGTCGATGAGACGTATCAAGCGGAGACATGGGGCTCTGACAGCGAGGCGGAGACCCGCGCCCGCCGCCTGAAGCGTGATTTCCTCGCCGCTGCGCGCTATCTGTCGCTGATTGCCGCTGCTGGCTGATCCGCAATCTGCTCTCCGCGATTGGCGACGCGGAAGTTCAAGAGTTCACTGCCCGTCAGAATGCCGTCATCATTCCGGTCAAGCGCGTCGAAGTCGATCATCACTTCGCGCAGATAATCCTTTTTGCTGACGGCGCGCGCGCCGCCCACGAGGAATGCGTATTTCGCGCGGGCCTGCTGCTCGTGCTCGATTTTCGCGGCGGCCTCGTCAGCGTGCGGCGTCGGGTCGACGAAGCGCCCGCGGCCCGATCCGCTCACCGTCGCTTCCTGCCAGCCGTTCACGAGATACACAAACTCGCTCTCGTCCATTTTATCGTCGCGGTTGAGATCGGCGATCACGAAATCCAGCTTGGCTTCTTCAAAGGCTTCTTTTCGTGTCAGCGCCTCGCTGTCGAATTGCGCCTTCAGCCGTTCGATCGGCGACTGTCCCGCTTCGGTGCCGCGATAGGGATCGTCCGGCGAATAGGTGACGGTCTCGGTTTTCGTCTCGACAATTTGGCCGTCCACGGAGCGTGTCAGCGTCACGCCCTGGCGGATCTGCTGCTGGGAGTTCAGGAAGTCGGCCATTTCATCTTCGTTCACCGCAGGCGTCTCGGCGGGCGCTGCCGCTTCCGCGACGGGTTCGACAGGAACAGGGGTTTCCTGAGCGACGGCGCTCGTCAGTGTCCCGAAGGCGGCGAGAGAAACGGCGAAGAAACGCATGGTTTGCACCCCGAAGGTTGAAGGAAACGACTGTTTATCGCGCGTCAGCGGCAAAGTCTTTAACACGCGGGATTACGGAAAGTTCAGACTGCGCCCACCTTCACCAGCGATCGCACCGTTGCGGCAAGTCCCTCCCGGGCGGGCCGTGCGACGACGCCCGTCAGCTGCGCGACGTAATCGGCGTCCGGTTGCGGACGGGCGCCGAGGTCCGGGAGGACGGCGGCGAGATTGCGATCGGCCAACGCGGCAAGGCGAACGATGAAGGACGGCAGCGTCGCGGTCGGGGCCCTTGCCGCGAGATCGGGCGCTGCTTTCTTGAGCGCAGCGCCCATCTCGGCCATGCTCATGACGCCGCCGACAGCCATCAGGCGCCGTCCGCCCGTCTGCGGTTTTTTCAGAGCGGCGACATGGAGATCAGCGACGTCGCGCACGTCGACGATCGGGAAGGCCGCTGGCGGCATCGCCGGATAAGCGCCGGTCATCATCATGCGGACGAGTTCGATCGAAGCGCCAAAGTCCTTGTCCAGCGCCGGTCCGACGACGAGACCGGGATGGATCGTTGTGAAGCGGTCCTTTGCCCCGCGCTCCTCGATGCGCTGCCAGGCAGCGCGCTCGGCCGCGGTTTTCGAGACGACGTAAGCGGAGAGAGCGCTCCAGCCGATATCGGTCCAGTCGGTTTCCTTCACTGGGAAAAGCGCCGGCCGGTTTGGCCGGTACATCATCGTGACCATCGAGGCGGTCATGACGATGCGCGCAGCGCCGTTGTCGAGCGCGGTGTTGATGACGCGCAGCGCGCCGTCGCGGGCGGCGGGCGTCAGCGCATTGCGGTCGCGCGGCTGCGCCATCGGGAAGGGCGAGGCGACGTGCATGACCGCGCTGACGCCGGCCGTCGCTTCACGCCAGCCGGCATCGGCCGTGAGATCGGCAGCGACAAACGAGAGCCTCGACGGATCGGCGGCGGCAGGGTCGTGCGCTGCAAGGCTTTTGCGCACGCTCTCGGCCTTGTCGAGCGCGCGCACCGTGCCGCGAACGGTCGCCCCCTCGCGCAGGAAGGCGAGCGCAACATGACGGGCGATGAAACCGGAAATCCCCGTGATCAGGACGGTGTCTGTCATGCGCGTTCCTTCACTGCCGGTGCGGCTGCGTCAATCGTCGGCCCGAACACCCGATGGAACGACAGGCGCAGCGCGCGGTCGGCGTCCTCGAGCGTCACGGGCAATCCAAGATCGACAAGGCTCGTCACGCCGAAGCCGGGCGCCGTGACGCCACAGGGGACGATGCCGCCGAAATGGGCGAGGTCCGGTTCGACATTCAGCGCAATGCCGTGAAAGCTCACCCAATGGCGCAGGCGAACGCCTATCGCGGCAATCTTGTCTTCGCGCCGAGCCTCGCCCGGCGCTGTTCGGTCGACCCAGACGCCAACACGATCCTCACGCCGCTCGCCCTTCACATTGAACTCGGCAAGCGCGCCGATGATCCATTCTTCCAGCGCAGCGACAAAGCTGCGGACGTCGCGGCGCCGCCGCGACAGGTCAAGCATCGCGTAAGCGACGCGCTGGCCGGGGCCATGATACGTATACTGACCGCCGCGCGGCGAGCGGAACACCGGAAAGCGCGCATCGAGGAGATCGCCGTCCTTCGCGCTCGTCCCCGCCGTGTAGAGCGGGGGATGCTCAAGGAGCCAGACCAGCTCCGGCGCGCCGTCTTTCACGTCCGCGACGATGCGCTCCATCTCGGCGGCCGCCAGCGGATAGGGAACATACCCGCCAGAGACCGCCCAGCGAACCGGGCGATCAGCGTAAAAAGCCTCGTTTAACGCGGTTCTAACCAAAGGGGCCGATGGTTTGGGGGTTTCGTCGCCCAAGGTTCCTAGCCCCCATGTCTGCGCTCGAACAGGCCGAAGTTGAACTGACCGTCGTTGTCGGGGCGGCAACGCTTCCCCTGTCGAGAATCATGAGCCTGTCGCGCGGTGACGTGATTGGCCTCGGCCGGGATGCGTCGGGGCCCATTTCCGTGCTCGCGAACGGGTCGCTGTTCGCCAAGGCTGCCGTAACTCTGATCGGCGACCGGGTCGGCGTCGAGCTTCCAGGCGGGCCCTAAACTTCCTTTGATTTCGGGCTTGAGGGGCAGGGGGGCATTTGCTATCCCCCGCGCCTTGCTTCGCCGGCCTTTGAAGCAATGATTGCGGTCGTGGCGGAATGGTAGACGCGCCAGCTTGAGGTGCTGGTGAGTAACATCGTGGAGGTTCGAGTCCTCTCGACCGCACCATTTTCGGCTTGAATCCCGATTGAGTTCCGGGCGCCAAAGTCGCGCGGCGCGCGAGTGAATTATCCACCTTTTTCCCGTGAAACCCATAGCATGACCCGGCCTTCGATGAGGGTTTCAGCGGAAACCTCCGTAGGGTGCGGAGGTTTTTGTCAGGAGAATCCACTCGCCTGAGAGGCGCGCCCCGGCATCCTTCGTGACGCGCGCCAAGGGCGCGCTCCTCAGGATGACGGGACCTGCTTGCCTTCTTCCTGAGAAGCGGCCTCCTTCAGGCCGCGTCACGAAGGATGAGGCGCGCGTCCCCGCTCCCGTCAGGCGGCCTTTCGGCCCCGGGGGGTGCTTTTCCTCGCCCGGCCAGCGACAAGAGCCGCCGAACCCGAGCGATCAACCAGACTTTTCAAACCCGGAAACGAAAATAGCGCCGGCGGCGGGGGCCGCAGCGGCGCTTCAACACCTGCGATACTGGGGCTGAACGCAACTCGAAGTCAAACAATCAATAACGGGAATCGCGTTTGGTTAATTCGTGTAAAGAGGGAAATTGTCGCCTCCGCTCATCCCAGCACCAGCGGGGATTAAGAGGCCGAGCCGCCTCCCTTCGCAAATCTCAATTCCCGCCGTTGCGGGAAAGAGCGGAACCCGGGCGGTAGGCGCCTCACCACGCATGCGCTGCCGAGCCCAGTGCGCCTCGGCTCTAATCAATCCGGAAGTCCAACGAGCGGAACGATCCTGATCCCGGTTCATCTGACCTTCCATTGGACCGAGGTCAGGGCATGGCGGCCAGCTTAAATGCGACTAATTATTAGTTGCATCTTTCGAGGCCGATGATACGGTCGTTGGACGGAACCGACTCAAAACCGCAAAGGCGCACCGCGTGAGCTTCATCAAGTCCATCACTGTCCACGCTCTGGGAGAGGCCTCCGGGCTTGCGCTCTCCGCCTTCAGGATGATGGCGGCTGCTGCGGACTCTAGCGAGATCGTCGACCGCTTTGACGCCCATTTTGGGGTCACTGGGCGGGCGGGGCTCGGCGCCATGCACCTGCTGGTGAGAGAGATCGGGACTGCCGGGGCGCGGCGCCTATGCGTCGCCTGTCCGGGATGTTGCCGGATGACGGCGGATGAACTGAGCGTCCTTGCGCTTCTGTCGGCGGCGCAAGCGCGCGATCACGCCCGCGTTGAGGCGCATCTCATTTGGCTGCTGGCGGGAAGGACTAGCGAGACGGCCCGGTCGGCGGCGCTGGCGATCGGCGGCCTCTTTAAAAGCGCCGGGCTGACAATCGAGAATCCGGGTGTTGAGGGTTCGGCGCCGGCGCGGGCGCCTGGCCGCGCCGCCCTGCACGCCGCCGGCAACGCCTGAAGGCCCGGGCCATCCGCCTACAGACGATGTGTCGGCATGGTTAACCGGGCATAAAGGTTGCGCCTTTGCGTTCGATGGCGCGCTTTGGGTCCTTCTTGCTCCTGATGCTCCTTGCCGCGAACGCCGCGGCGGCGGAGACAATTGTCGTGCGTCCGGATCGTTGCGCAGCGCCAGCTGACATGCCGCTCATCATTGACCTCGGCGACGTCGAGCTGTTTACGCAAACGCCCGAAGAGATGATCGGCAAGGTGCTGATCATCTACCCTCCGGTTGGCGATGGCTGGGCGAGCGCGCGGTTGTTGATGCGGTTCGATTTCGAGACCGCGCCGGCGCCGCTTGAGACCTGCAGACGGCCAAGACTTTTCGAGCTGCCGCGCTGAAACAACCGCACGCCGGGCCAAAGGCCCTTGCGAACCCGTTGAACCTTCCTAATTCTGCGTCAGTCAGGAGGCCAGCCCATGATTATTTCGACAACCGCTTTGATCGAAGGACGCCCCGTCAAGGACTATCTTGGCGTCGTAACGGGCGAGGCTGTCATCGGGGCCAATGTGTTCCGCGACCTCTTTGCCGGCGTCCGCGACGTGATCGGCGGCCGCTCGGGCAGCTACGAGCACGTCTTTCGCAAGGCGCGCGAAACCGCGCTCCAGGAGATGGAACGCGAGGCCGAGCGCCTCGGCGCGAACGCCGTGATCGGCGTCGATATCGATTATGAGGCGGGCGTCAGCCAGGGGACGATGATGATGGTCGCCTGCTCCGGGACAGCAGTCCGGCTTTAGCCCTCAGCGCATGGACAAGGCGCGGCGGCGGTCCCTATAGACGGCGGACTTTTCCCCGCCGGAGCCCCTGATGCGCCTTTCCCGTTACTACCTTCCTGTTCTCAAGGAGACGCCGTCCGAGGCGCAGATCGCCTCGCACCAGCTGATGCTGCGCGCGGGGATGATCCGGCAGGAAAGCGCCGGCATTTACGCGTGGCTGCCGCTGGGCTTCCGGGTCCTGAAGAAGATCGAACAGATCGTCCGCGAGGAGCAGGACCGCGCCGGCGCGGTTGAGATGCTGATGCCGACGATCCAGTCGGCCGAACTCTGGCGCGAAAGCGGGCGCTACGAGGCCTATGGCAAGGAGATGTTGCGCATCAAGGACCGGGCCGAGCGCGAGATGCTGTTCGGGCCGACAAACGAAGAAATGATCACGGAAATCTTCCGCGCCGGCGTCCGTTCGTACAAGGACCTTCCGAAGATGCTCTATCACATCCAGTGGAAGTTCCGCGACGAGGTGCGGCCCCGCTTCGGCGTGATGCGCGGCCGTGAATTCCTGATGAAGGACACTTATTCGTTTGACGCGGACGAAGCCGGCGCGCGCCGGAGCTATAACAAGATGTTCGTCGCCTACCTTCGCACCTTCGCGCGTTTAGGCCTCACCTCGATCCCGATGCGCGCCGACACCGGGCCGATCGGCGGCGACCTTTCTCACGAATTCATCGTTCTGGCGGAAACCGGCGAGAGCGCCGTCTTCTGCGACCGCAGATTGCTCGATCTCGCCGCGCCAAGCGCCGACACGGATTTCGACGGCGACCTGCAGCCGGTCATCGATCGCTACACGTCCTATTACGCCGCCACCGAAGAAAAACACGATAACGTGGAATTCGAGGGCAAGGTCGCCAAAGCCGACCGCATCGCCGCGCGCGGCATCGAAGTCGGGCATATTTTCTATTTCGGCGAGAAATACTCAAAGCCGATGCGCGCCATGATCACGGGAGCGGACGGCAAGGACAAGCCGGTTGAAATGGGCAGCTACGGCGTCGGCGTGTCGCGCCTCGCGGGCGCGCTCATCGAAGCCTATCACGACGAAGCGGGCTGCAAATGGCCGGTCGCTGTCGCGCCGTTCCATATCGGGCTCATCAACCTCAAGCAGGGCGACGCAGCAACCGACGGCGCTTGTGCAAAAGCCTATGCGGCGCTCTCCGCAGCGGGCGTTGAGGTTCTCTATGACGATACGCTCGCTCGCCCCGGCGAGAAATTCGCGCGCATGGATCTGATTGGCCTGCCGTTCCAGCTGATTGTCGGTCCGCGCGGGCTAGAGGCGGGCAAGGTCGAAATCAAACGCCGCGCCGACGGGCATCGCGACGAAATCGCTCTCGACGCCGCGCTCGATATGCTGACGCGCGATGTCAAGAACGCATTGAAAGTCTGAGGTCGCCTTAATGTCGCCCTGTGTTCGAACGCTGATACCCTCATGACCGACATAAGCGACGCAAGGACCCTCATGACGGCCGCCGCCGAACCGTCACGCGGCAGCGCATCCGGTCCCTTCTCCTATTTCGAATGGATGGTCGCGCGGCGTTATCTCGGCGCGACGCGGTCGGGGAAGGGCGTCTCGCTGATTTCGATCATTGCGTTTGTCGGCGTCATGCTGGCGGTTGCGACGCTCATCATCGTGATGTCGGTGATGCAGGGGTTCCGGACGAAACTTCTCGACCAGCTCCTCGGCGTCAACGGCCATGCCTTCGTGCAGGGCGAAGGGCCGATCATTGACTATGCCGCCGTCATCGAAAAATTGCGCGCCACGCCGGGCGTCATCGAAGCAACGCCGATGATCGTTGCGCCCGTCTATGCCAGCGCGTCGAGCGAGACCGGCATCATGATCCGCGCCCTGTCGCGCGAAGACATTCTGAAGATCAACTACGTCGCCGGCGTCGATCCGGAGACAGGCCGCCGCCATGTCGTCGGCGGATCGTTCGAGACTTTCGGCGTCGGCAAGAACGGCGGCAACGAGATCGCAATCGGCAACCGCGTCGCGTGGAATCTTGGCGTCGGCCCCGGAGACAAGGTGACGCTCATCTCCGGCCGCGGCGCTGATACGCCCTTCGGCCCGACGCTCCAGAAGAAAACCTATACGGTCGGCGCCATCTTCGAGGTCGGCAATTCGGAGTTTGACAGCTTCATCGGCTTCATGCCGCTCGAGCAGGCGCAGCTTTTCTTCGGATTTGGCGCAGGCGTGCAGCAGATTGAAATCAAGGTCGACGACCCCGAACGCATCAAGAATTTTCGCGATCCGATTGCGCTCGCCGCGCCCGGGCTCGATGTGCGCGACTGGCAGCAGCAGAACCAGAGCTACTTCAACGCCCTGCAGACCGAGCGCAGCGTCATGCGTCTCATTCTCCTGCTCATCGTCGCTGTTGCAGCGCTCAACATCATCACCGGGCTCATCATGCTGGTCAAAGACAAGACGCGCGATATCGCGGTCCTGCGCACGATGGGCGCGACGCAAGGATCGATCATGCGGATCTTCTTTCTCTCAGGCTCGCTGATCGGCGTTCTCGGCACGCTTGCAGGGGCGCTCGCGGGGGCGCTGTTCGTCTGGAACATCGACGCGATTGAGACGTTTCTGTCGGCGGTCTTCCGCACCGATCTCTTCCCGGCGGAAGTTTACTATTTCAGCGCCATTCCCGCGAAAATGGAATGGAGCGAAGTTGCGCTGATCGTCGGATGGTCGCTCCTGATGTCGTTCGTCGCGACGATCTATCCTGCGCGCCGCGCCGCGCGGCTCGATCCCGTGGAGGCGCTTCGCTATGAGTGAGGCGGCGCTCGAACTTCGCGGCGTCAGCCGCCGCTATGGCGATCTCGTCATTCTTCAGCCTTCTGACCTTCTCCTTCGGCGCGGCGAGACCGTCGCGCTGCTGGGGCCATCGGGTTCGGGGAAGTCGTCGCTCCTGCATGTCGCGGGCCTTCTCGAGCGGCCGAGCGCCGGAGAAGTATTCATCGCCGGCAAGGCGACAATGGCGCTCGACGACGCCGCGCGCACGCGTCTGCGCCGGGATCACCTCGGCTTTGTCTATCAGTTTCACCACCTGCTCCCGGAATTTTCGGCGCTCGACAATGTCGCGCTGCCGCAGCTCATTCGCGGCGTCTCGCGCGCCGCGGCGGATGCAGAAGCGACGCGCCTTCTGACCGCCATGGGACTTGGCGAGCGCCTGACCCATCAACCGGGTCAGCTTTCGGGCGGCGAGCAGCAAAGGACCGCGATCGCGCGCGCGCTCGCCAATCATCCGCGCGTTCTTCTCGCCGATGAGCCGACCGGCAATCTCGACCCGAAGACATCGGAGAAGGTTTTCGATGCGCTGCTCGGCATGGTGCGCGCCGAGGGGCTCTCCGCGCTGATAGCAACGCACGACCATCGGCTTGCCCGGCGTCTCGACCGGGTGATCGTGATTGCGGATCAGCGCCTTCTGGAAGTCTCGACAGAAGAAGCGCTCGGCTGATCGCCTCGGTTGGCAAAGGCGCGCCGCCGCGCCATAGTCCTCTAAAAAAACAAAGCTTCTGGGAGGAGCCTTCGCGCCATGGCGAGCCAGCGACGCCTATTCAACGCGCCGACCCTGTCCGGCCTCATTGAGGAACAGGCGCGCCATCTGCCGAATGAGCCTGCGCTTCAGTTTGAAGGCAAGACGACGACCTATGCCGAACTCGACGAGCGGGCCAATCGGGCGGCAGAGGCGTTTTTATCGCTCGGCCTCAAACGCGGCGATCGCCTTGCCTGGCTTGCGCGCAATGTTGCAACCTTCTGGCCAGCCCTTGTGGGCGCGTCGAAAATTGGCGTTGTGATGACGCCGGTCAATTGGCGTCTCGCGCCGGCGGAGATCGCCGGGATCATCGCCGATGCGCGGCCGTCTTTGTTCGTCATCGAGAAAATCTTCGTCGAGCCGTTGAAGGCTGCGGGCGGCGTACCGGTCAGGACGATGGTGCTCGAAGACGGCGGCGCGGATTGCCTTGACCGCTTGATCGACAGCCAGAAAGCAATCAAGCCGGAGTACACGCCGCAGCGCGAAGACGTTGTCGTTCAACTTTATACGTCTGGCACGACCGGATTGCCAAAGGGCGTTCTGTTGTCGAACCGGTGTTATGACGAGGTCGGGCGCGCCGGTCTTGAAGCCGGCATGATGATCCCGCGCTTCGATAACGAGACGGTCATGCATGCGCTGCCGCATTTCCATATCGCGGGGGTCAACTTCGCCTTTATGGGCTGGTCGCGGTCGATGCCAGTCATTCAGCATCGCCAGTTTGACCCCGCCGCGATCGTCCGGGAGGCGCAAGCCGGCACGCCCCTCAACGCATTTCTTGTGCCAGCGATGGTGATGATGATCCTGCAAGCGGCGAAAGCCGCCAACGCCAGTCTCGAGAATTTCGTACAGATCAGTTACGGCGCAGCGCCCATGCCCGAGCCGCTTCTCGACGCCGCGATGGCCGCGATGCCGAATGCGCGCTTCACGCAGTTTTATGGCATGACCGAGACGACCGGCGGCGTCACGGTTCTGCAGCATGACGACCATGCGAGCGGCAAGAAACAACGCGTCTCGGCGGGAAAGCCGTTGCCCGGCTGCAAGGTGTCGATCCGTGATCCGGAGACGAAAGAGGAAGCGGCAAGAGGCGAAGTCGGCGAGATTGTCACGCAGTCGCCGTTCGTCATGAGCGGCTACTGGATGAAGGAAGAGGCGACGAACGCCGCTATCCGCGACGGTTGGTACTGGTCAGGCGACGCCGGGCGCATTGACGAAAACGGCTATCTCTATGTCGTCGATCGCATCAAGGACATGATCATCTCCGGCGGCGAGAACATTTATCCGGCTGAACTCGAAAACGCGCTTGCAGCCCATCCTGCCATCATGGAAGCGGCGATCGTCGGCGCCCCGGATGAAAAATGGGGCGAGGTGACCCGCGCCTTCATCGTCCGGCGGCCCGGGAAGGACTTGTCTTCGGAGGAAGTCATCGATTTCCTCAGGCCGAAGATCGCAGGCTTCAAGCTGCCCCGCCGCGTCGATTTTCTTGACGCCCTGCCGCGCAACCCGTCAGGCAAGATCCTCAAGACGACCTTGCGGACAATGTGACTTCCCGGCGCCCTTGCGCCGAAAGGGCATTGCGCTATGTAGCGGCTGAGGCGCGGGTATAGCTCAATGGTAGAGTCGTAGCCTTCCAAGCTAAAGACGCGGGTTCGATTCCCGCTACCCGCTCCAAAAAACATAAAAATTCAAAGAAGAAGATGAATCAGCGGTAAGTTTCAGACGCCGCTAGCAAACGTAAAAGGGAAACGGATTGGGAAACAAAAGGCAGGGGAAAGGTGCAACGAAAAGAAAATGGAGGTGATTGCTTTGGCAAGAATAAAGGCAGGAGACCAAGCGGAGGCGAAGCGGGGGGGGGGAAAAAGAAGAAGAGAGGAGGGAGAAAAAGAAAAAGAGAAAGGAGAAAAAAAAAAAAAAAAAAAAAAAAAAAAAAAAAAAAAAAAAAAAAAAAAAAAAAAAAAAAAAAAAACATAAATGAGATCACAGCACAAAAAAAAACACAAACAAAAAAAAAAAAAAAAAACAAAAACAACGCCAGAAAAAAAAGAAAAAAAAAAAAAAAAAAAAGACAAAGAGGAAAGAAAAGAAAGAAAAAAAAAAGGGGGAAAGAAGAAGGAAAGAGAGGGAAAAACAGAAAAGAATAAAGGCTGTCCGCGGCCCCCGCTATTCGTCGCCCTCCCTCATTGATGTCGAGGCGATTCGCCGGCGGATTCGGCGCGCGCGCTCGGGTCGCGATGCACCCCGGGCGAGAACGAGCAGAAGGGCGCGAGCGCGGCCGAGCAAGGCATTGACGGAGGCGGACCAGGCGGCGACGGCGAACGATCGCCGGCGTCCGAAGCGACGTCGGCGGCAGGGGCGCGGTCGGCGCGCAGAGGCCGGCAGGCGAATCGAACGCCCCCCGGACGACATGGGGGCGGCAGCCCAGCTCGAGACGCCGCCATCGGATGGAGAAATCACGTCAACGCAGCTCGCGAGGCGCGCGCGGGCGGCGCGCCTGTCCATGAGGTCAAGTATGAAGCGCTAGTGGCCGGTCCCGCAGCGACAATGCGGGCGCTCTTCGCTTTTCTTGGCGTGACGGCGCTGACGGAGGAGCAGTCGCATCATAAGAGCTTCGACAGGACCTCCGGCGAAAACGAGAGCAGCGCCGACGCGGTGGCGCGCCCGCTCAACGCTCTCGCCGTTGGCCGCTGGCGACAGGATCTGACGCGCGCCGAGGCACAGACCGTCGAGCGCATCGTGGGTCCATTGCTTGCCCGCTATGGCTACGCGCACGCTGGCCGATGACGACGGGCCCCATCTTCATTGGCGGCGCGCCGCGCTCAGGCCTGACCTTGCTCCGGGCAATTCTCGACGGCCATCCCGGAATCTCCTGCGGGCCGGACACCGGGCACACGGCGCTGACGCTGACATCCGCTGACTTTGAAACAACGCTTGGCGCCCTCCATGAGGCGCATTTTTTCCTTTCGAGGGATACGGTGCGGGAGTCCTTCGCTGCCGCGATTGCCGCGCCAATGAGAAAGCGCGCGTCCTTGCAAGGAAAGCGGCGATGGGCGGACAAGTCGGCGTTCAATGTCCTTGTTTTCGAGCGGCTGGCGCTGCTGTTTCCGGACGCACACTTCATTCACCTCGTTCGCGACGGGCGCGATGTCGCCGCCTCGCTCCTTGAACGCAAATGGCGCGCAACGTCGGGCGCTCTGTTCGAGCAATGCGCAAGCGCCAATGGCGCTGCGCGCTATTGGGCGCACCTCGTCGCTGCCGGCCTCAAGGCGGAGGTGGCGGCCACGATTGCGCCGCGCATTTTGCGTGTTCGCTATGAGGACCTCGTTAGCGATCCTGTGGCCAGCGTGCGCCTCTTGTGCAGTTTTCTTGGCGAGGCGTTCGATCCCGCGATGATCGAGATCGACCGCCGACGCATGGGGCTTGCCGGACTGGAGCGCGAGACCGCAGACCGGCTGGAAAAGCCGCTCAATCTGAGCGCCGCCGGGCGCTGGCGCCGCGACCTCCGCCCCGCGGACGCTGCGGCTATTTTCATCGCGCATCGCCCGCTCTTTCAGCATTTTGGGTACCAGATCGCGTGATCGCGCCGCAGTTTTTCGCCTGCGCAAAGCCTGCTAGGCTTGCCCGATGACCAAAGCCGCTGACTTCCTGAATTTCTCCGGAAAAGCCGTTATCGTCACTGGCGCGGCCGCCGGCATCGGCGAAGCGTGCGCGCGCGGCTTCGCGGCGGCGGGGGCAGGGGTCATCCTTGCGGACGTCAATGAAGACCGCAATCGCGGCGCCGCGGACTTAATCGCCATCGATTACGGCGTGCGCGCCATTCCGGTTGCGGCGAATGTCGCGAACGACGCTGATTGCGAAGCGATCGTCCTGCGGGCGCTCGACGAATTCGGCCGGATCGACGTGCTCGTCAACAATGCCGGCGTGACCGCGCCCGGCACGATCCTCGACCTCGATCCCGGCGAATGGGACCGCGTGATGGACATCAACCTGCGATCCTATTTCGTGCTGTCACAGATTACTGCGCGCGCGATGATCGAACGCAGCATCAAGGGCGCCATCGTCAACATGTCGTCCATCAACTCTGAACTCGCGATCGCCAATCAGGTCGCCTACACCGCGTCGAAGGGCGGCGTGCGGCAGCTGACGCGCGCCGCTGCGCTGGGGCTCGCGCCCTATGGCATCCGCGTCAATGCCATTGGGCCCGGGTCGATCATGACCGATCTGTTGAAGTCCGTCATGGACGACGAGGCCGGGCGCCGGAAGATCCTTGCGAGAACGCCGGCGGGGCGCGTCGGCGATCCGGCCGAGATCGCAGCGGTTGCGCTGTTCCTCGCCAGCGACATGGCGAGCTACATCACCGGGCAAACGATCTTCGCCGACGGCGGGCGCTCGGCGTTGAACTATACCGTCCCGGTCGATGGCGACTAAAGCGCGTCTCGCCGTCGATATTGGCGGCACCTTCACTGACATCGCGCTTGAAACGGCGGATGGCGCGCGGGTGACCGCGAAGGTCCTGACGACATCGACGGCGCCGGAAGAAGGCGTCATTGAGGGCGTATTTTCCGCCCTGCAATCCGCCGCGCTTTCGCCCGCCGATATCGGCCTCATCATTCATGGAACGACGCTCGCCACCAACGCGCTGATTGAGAAGCGCGGCGCGGTGACTGCGCTCTTGACGACGGAAGGTCACCGCGACGCTCTTGAAATGGCGTATGAGCATCGCTTCGAGCAGTACGATATCACTATCGACCGGCCGCCACCGCTCGTGCCGCGCTGGCTGAGACTTCCCGTCCGTGAGCGGATGAATGCACATGGCGAGGCGATCCTGCCGCTCGATGTGTCGAGTGTCGATGCGATATTGCCGGTGCTTGCGCGCGAAAGCGTCGAGAGCCTCGCGATTGGCTTCCTGCATTCCTACGCGAACCCGGCGCATGAACAGCGCGTCGGCGAGAGGGTCGCGCGCGCCGCCCCGCATTTGTCGATTTCTCTATCCAGCGATGTCGCGCCCGAGATCCGCGAATATGAGCGACAGACAACGACAGTCGCCAACGCGTATGTTCGCCCTCTCATGGAGCGCTATTTGCGTGCGCTCGAGGCGGCGTTCCGCCAGCGGGGCTTTAGCTGTCCGTTCCTGCTTGTCACCTCAGGCGGCGGCCTCTGCACGGTTGAGACAGCGGCGCGCTTTCCGGTGCGCCTCGTTGAATCCGGTCCCGCGGGCGGGGCTGTGCTCGCGGCATCGGTCGCGCGCACGCTTGATCTTGAAGCGGTGCTCTCCTTCGATATGGGTGGCACGACAGCGAAGATGTGTCTGATCGATCATGGCGCGCCCGCAAGCGCGCGCGTTTTCGAGGTCGATCGCAGCTATCGTTTCAAGAAGGGTTCGGGCACGCCGCTTCGAATCCCGGTGA
The DNA here is from genome assembly GCA_034522715.1 of Parvularculaceae bacterium. GTDB lineage: Bacteria > Pseudomonadota > Alphaproteobacteria > Caulobacterales > Parvularculaceae > Amphiplicatus. The sequence continues at coordinate 326,145 of JAXHLA010000003.1, forward strand.
TCGAGCTTGTCGAAATCGGCGCCGGCGGCGGCTCCCTCGCACGCGTTGATGCGATGAAGCGGGTGAGGGTCGGGCCGGAGAGCGCGGGCGCCGAGCCGGGGCCAGCCTGTTACGCGCGCGGCGGCGTTCATCCGGCAGTGACGGACGCCGATCTCATGCTCGGACGCATCAAAGCTTCGCGCTTCGCGAATGGGGCGATCCTTCTTGATGAGGACGCCTCGGCGCGCGCCTTGATCGCGATCGCCGAGCCCTTGGGACTGGACGGCGAGAACGCCGCTTTCGCCGTCAGCGAAGTCGTCGATGAAAACATGGTAGCGGCGGCGCGTGCGCATGGCGTTGAGCAGGGGAAGGACATCCGCGCGAGGGTGCTGATCGCTTTCGGCGGCGCTGCGCCTTTGCACGCGGCAAGGCTGGCGGAGAAGCTTGGCTGCCAGACGGTCATCGTACCGCAAGGCGCCGGCGTCGGCTCGGCGATCGGGTTCCTCCTGATGCCAGCCGCCTATGAAATCGTCCGTAGCCTGCCGATGCGGCTCGACGCCCTTGACCTTGCGCGCGTCGATGAGATGTTCACTGCAATGCGCCGCGAAGCGCAGGCTGTCGTGCGCGCTGCGGCGGGTGACGTTCCGCTCACAGAGGAACGTTTTGCGTTCATGCGCTATGCCGGGCAGGGGCATGAGATTGCTGTCTCGTGTCCCCCTTTCGCTCTAGGAGATGATAAGCAAGGCTCGCTTCTCATGTCCTTTGAGGCGGCCTATCGCGCGATCTATGGGCGCACCATTCCCGGCATGGCGGTCGAAGCGATGAGCTGGTCGCTGAAGGTGTCTGCAGCAGCGCCAGCGTCAAGAGCGATTGCCGACACTCTGCGGCCCGTTATGCGGCGCGCGCTCGATACGCAATCAGTCTTTGACGCCGCCGAACGCCGGCGTCTTGACTATCAGCTATTTGATCGTGATGCGCTTTCGCCTGGCGACAGGATCGCTGGTCCGGCCCTGATCGTCGAGGCGCAGACGACGACGGTCGTAACGTCGGTGTTTGACGCGCGTATCGACGGCGCGGGCAACATCGTCCTTGACCGGAAGGCGCCGTGATGTCCCCGCCGGACGCCATTACCTTGCAGCTCCTCTGGTCGCGATTGATTGCGATCGTCGAGGAGCAAGCCCAGACGCTGATCCGCACGGCGTTCTCCGCGACCGTGCGCGAGGCAGGCGACCTCTCGGCAGGCGTCTTCGACACCAGTGGCCGGATGCTTGCGCAGGCTGTGACCGGCACGCCGGGGCACGTCAACGCCATGGCGGCAAGCGTCGGGTTTTTCCTGCGCAAATTTCCGCCAGACACCTTGAAGCCTGGCGATGTGCTCGTGACCAACGATCCCTGGGAGGGAACCGGTCATCTCAATGACTTCACGGTCGTGACGCCGGTTTTTCTCGATCAACGCCTCGTCGCGCTTTTCGCTGCGACCTCTCATATCGCCGATGTCGGCGGGCTCGGTTTCGGGCCCGACGCGCGGCAGGTCTATGAGGAAGGTCTGCTGGTTCCGATCTCGAAGCTGTTTGGCGGCGGCGACCTCAATGCCACGCTGATGGAACTCATTCGCGCCAATGTCCGCGACCCCAACGCCGCCGAAGGCGATCTTTATTCTCTCGCCGCATGCAACGAGGCTGGCGCGCGAAGTTTGCTGGCGACGCTGCAGGAATTCCGGCTCGATAGCGTTGATGAGGTTGGCGCGCTGATCGTTGAGAATTCCCGTGTCGCCATGCTTGCGGAAATCGCGCGCGTTCCCTTCGGCGCTTACGACTACGCCATGCGGATTGACGGCTATGACACGCCGGTCGATCTCGTCTGCCGGCTGACAGTCGGGGAAAGCGGGATCGATGTCGATTTCAATGGCACGTCGCCGGTCTCGGCTCGCGGCATCAACGTTCCCCTGACCTATACGCAGGCCTACGCGTCGTTTGGCGTTCGCTGCGTCGTCGGCAATGAAGTCCCGAATAATGCGGGCTCTCTGAGCGCCGTGCGCGTCACAGCGCCGGAAGGCTCGATCCTGAATGCCCCGCGCCCGAGCGCCGTCTCTGCGCGCCACACGGTCGGGCAGATGCTGCCGGATGTCGTTCTCGGGGCGCTCTCCAAGGCCATCCCTGAGCGCACGCCTGCCGAGGGCGCATCCTGTCTCTATCTGCCCGTCTTGCTCGGCGGGCGCAGCATTGGCGGGGCCGGCGCGGATTTCGTCGTAAACCCGTTTTACACCGGCGGGGCCGGCGCGCGCCCCGGCAAGGACGGGCTTTCCTGCACCGCCTTTCCCTCCGGCGTGCGCAATACGCCGGTCGAAATCAACGAGGCAGCGGCGCCGATCATCATCTGGCGCAAGGAATACCGGATCGATTCTGGCGGCGCCGGCCGCCTGCGAGGCGGCCTTGGTCAAACGCTGGAGTTCGCACACGCCGAGGGCCAGCCCTTCGCGGTCTCCAAAATGTTTGACCGTACGAAGCATCCTGCGCGCGGGCGTGACGGCGGCGAGGCTGGCGGTGTTGGCGCGGCGCGCCTGTCAGACGGAACGCCGCTCAACGGCATGGGCCGGGAGCTGGTTCCCGCGGGCGCGCGTCTGATTGTCGAGACGCCTGGCGGCGGCGGCGCTGGCGATCCGGCACAGCGCGACCAGACTTTGCTGTCGGATGATCTCAAGCGTGGCTTCGTCAGCGCCGAAGCGGCGAAAAAAATTTACAAATCAAAATTGCCATAAGGCGCTATCGCCGCCGCGCCATGCGCGATTTTCAACTGGATTGGCTGCCGGCAGGGTCCGGTTTTCGCTATCTGTCCCGCGGGTGCGAAAGGCCCCCAATGCGGTCCTTTTCCCCAGCAATGCTTCCATTTGCCTCCGCCCCACGCTCCGGCCTAGACGCTCGCGCAACGAAAACGCAAATAGACGCCTTCGATCAACACCTTCGCCAAGCCGCCTTCCGGGAGAACCGCATGAGCAAAGCCTCCGCCGAGGGGAAGAACGCGCCGCCGCGCGACGCGCGCGCCTTGAGCCTGCGCGTGCCGGAGCCCGAATGCCGCCCGGGCGACACGCCCGATTTTTCGGAAATGCTGATCCCCGAAGCCGGCGCAGCGCGCATGCCGCCGATCGACGTCGAGCCGCTTCATATTCATGACCTCGCTTATTCGGTCATCCGTGTGCTGAACGATGATGGCGAAGCCGTTGGTCCCTGGGCCGGCCAGCTTGCCGACGAAGCCCTTGTCGAGGGCCTTCGCCACATGATGACCGTGCGCGCCTTCGACGCGCGCATGCTGATGGCGCAGCGGCAAGGCAAGACCTCGTTCTACATGCAGGCCTTGGGGGAGGAGGCGGTCGCCTGCGCCTTCCGCATGGCGATGCGCGACGGCGACATGAATTTCTCGACCTATCGCCAGCAAGGACTTCTCATCGCCGGGGGATACCCTCTCGAAACGATGATGAACCAGATCTATTCGAACGCGAAAGATCCGATGAAGGGCCGGCAATTGCCGGTGATGTATTCCTCGAAAAAGGACGGCTACTTTACGATCTCCGGCAATCTCGCGACGCAGTTCATCCAGGCGGTCGGCTGGGCGATGGCTTCAGCGATAAAGGGCGACACGAAAGTCGCCGCCGGCTGGATCGGCGAGGGGTCGACCGCGGAGAACGATTTTCACTCGGCGCTGGTCTTCGCCTCGACCTACCGGCCGCCGGTCATTCTCAACGTCGTCAACAACCAGTGGGCGATTTCGACGTTTCAGGGCATCGCGCGCGGCAACGCCGCGACGTTCGCCTCCCGCGGGCTCGGTTTCGGGATCCCGGCGCTGCGCGTCGACGGCAATGACTATCTCGCCGTCTATGCCGTCGCAAAATGGGCGACGACCCGCGCGCGGATGAATCTCGGGCCGACGCTGATCGAGTTCATCACCTATCGCGCCGGCGCCCATTCGACCTCCGACGATCCGTCCGGTTACAGACCAAAAGACGAATCGTCCGGCTGGCCGCTTGGCGATCCGATCGAGCGCCTGAAGAAGCACCTCATCGTGCGCAAGGCGTGGTCTGAAGAACGCCACGCGCAAGCTAAAGGCGAAATCGAGAGCATGGTGGTGCAGGCGCAGAAGGAAGCGGAAAGCCACGGCACGCTGCACAACGGGCCGCACGCGCCGGCCGGGACGATGTTCGAGGACGTGTTCAAGGAACCGCCCATTCATCTTGTTCGCCAGCGCCAGGAAGCGGGGATTTAAGCCATGACCCGCATGACCATGATCGAGGCGATCCGCAGCGCCATGGACGTCGCCATGGAGCGCGACGACAATGTCGTCGTCTTCGGCGAGGATGTCGGCTATTTCGGCGGCGTTTTCCGCTGCACGGCGGGCTTGCAACAAAAATTCGGACCGCAACGCTGCTTCGACGCGCCGATCAGCGAGTCGGGCATCATCGGCGCGGCTGTCGGCATGGCGGCCTATGGCTTGCGCCCTTGCGTCGAAATTCAGTTTGCGGATTATATCTATCCGGGCTACGACCAGCTCGTCTCGGAGGCGTCGCGCATCCGCTATCGCTCGGCGGGCGATTTCACGACGCCGATGACGGTGCGCATGCCGACAGGCGGGGGCATCTTCGGCGGTCAGACGCACAGCCAGAGCCCGGAAACGCTGTTCGCGCACGTTGCAGGACTGAAGACGGTCATTCCGTCGAACCCTTATGACGCAAAGGGATTGTTGATCGCCTCGATCGAGGACGACGACCCGGTGATCTTCCTCGAGCCCAAGCGCCTCTATAACGGGCCCTTCGACGGTCATCACGACCGCCCGGTGACGCCGTGGAAGAAGCACGACCTCGGCGAAGTGCCCGACGGGCATTATACGGTTCCCCTCGGCAAGGCGGCGATCGTGCGCGCAGGCGCGGACGTCACGATCCTGACCTACGGCACCATGGTGCACGTCGCCCTTGCCGCTACGGCCGAGACGGGTGTGGATGCGGAGATCGTGGACCTTCGCACCATCCTGCCGCTCGATCTTGAAACGATTGAAGCGTCGGTGAGGAAAACCGGGCGCTGCGTCGTCGTTAATGAATCGACGAAAACCTGCGGCTTTGCTGCCGAACTGGTGTCGGTCGTGATGGAAGGGTGTTTTCACTACCTCGAAGCGCCGGTCATTCGCATCACGGGATGGGACACGCCCTATCCGCATGCGCATGAATGGGATTATTTCCCGGGACCAAAGCGCGTCGGCGCGGCGCTCAAACGCGTGATGGAGGAAGTCTGATGGGCGTTCACGTCATAAAGCTCCCGGATGTCGGCGAGGGCGTCGCGGAGGCCGAGCTTGTCGAGTGGATGGTGAAGCCCGGCGACAATGTGATGGAGGATCAGGTCCTTGCCGCTGTCATGACGGACAAGGCGACGGTCGAAATCCCGTCGCCGGTGATCGGCAAGGTGATTTGGGTCGGCGCGAAGGCGGGCGAAATCGTCGCGGTCGGATCGCCGATCGTGAGACTTGAGGTTGACGGCGCGGGCAATGCGAAAGCGGATGAGGCGGCGGCGTCAATGCCTGCCATGAAGACGCCTGCTCCTCCGGTTGCGGGAGATCTGTCCGCGATGCGGACTGAGGGGACCCCCGTTGCAAAGAACCCCCCACAGTCGCCTTCGGCGACAGCTCCCCCGCAAGCGGGGGAGCGGAAGAACGCGGCATCCGCGCTTCCCGTCCGCGCGCCCCGAAAAGAAGGCGAGAAACCGCTTGCATCGCCTGCCGTCCGTAAACGCGCCGCCGACAATGGCGTCGATCTCCGCCGCGTGACGGGTTCCGGCCCCGCAGGCCGCATCACGCATGAAGACCTCGATACTTATTTCGCCCACGGAGCATCCGCTCCGGCAGTGGTGCGCGGGCAGGCTCCGGACACGAGCGTCAAGGAAATCCCCGTCATTGGCTTGCGCCGGAAGATCGCGGAGAAGATGACCATCTCGCGCAGCCGCATCCCTGACATCGTTTATGTCGAAGAAGTTGACATGACGGCGCTCGAAGACCTGCGCGCCAAGCTCAACGCCGAAAAGAAAGACGGTCGCACCAAGCTGACGGTTCTCCCATTCCTGATGCGCGCGATGGCGAAGGCGATTGGCGAGCAGCCGCAGCTGAACTCGCTCTATGACGACGAAGCGGGCATTATCCGGCAATATGGCGGCATCCATATCGGCGTCGCGGCGCAGACCGAGGGCGGCTTAGTCGTGCCGGTCGTCCGTCACGTGGAGGCGAAGGGGCTCTGGGAGTGCGCATCGGAAGTCGGGCGCCTCGCCGACGCCGCCAAGAAGGGAACAGCGACGCGCGACGAACTGTCGGGTTCGACGATCACCATCACATCGCTCGGCGCGCTTGGCGGCATCGTCACGACGCCGGTCATCAACCATCCCGAAGTAGCGATCGTCGGCGTCAACAAGATGCAGGTGCGCCCGATGTGGGACGGGACGCAGTTCGTTCCGCGCAAGATGATGAACCTCTCCTGCGCCTTCGATCACCGCATCATCGACGGCTGGAACGCGGCGGTCTTCGTGCAACGCGTGAAGACGCTGATGGAGAACCCGGCGATGATTTTTGTGGAGTAGGCGATGACTGACCTCACCACCAAGCTCCTCATCATCGGCGGCGGCCCGGGCGGCTATGTCTGCGGCATTCGCGCGGGCCAGCTCGGTATCGATACCATTGTCGTGGACGCCGAGGCGCTCGGCGGCACGTGCCTCAATGTCGGCTGCATCCCGTCGAAGGCGATCATTCACGCCGCCGACGAGTTTGAGAAGGCGTCGCACTTCGCCACTTCCTCCGCGCTCGGCATTTCGGCGTCAGCGCCGAAGATTGACCTGTCGAAGACTGTCGCGTGGAAGGACGGGATTGTGAAGCGGCTTACCGGCGGCGTCGGCGGGCTATTGAAGAAGAACAAGGTCAAGACGCTGAAAGGCTGGGCCTCGTTCGTTGACGGCAAGACGGTTGATGTGAAGACGGCGGACGGTGTGACGCGCATTCGCGCGGACAATATCGTCATCGCGACCGGCTCCGTTCCGGTTGAACTGCCGTTCATGACGTTCGGCGGCAATGTCATTTCCTCGACTGGCGCGCTGGCGCTTCCCGCGCCGCCGAAGAATTTCGCGATCGTCGGCGCCGGCTATATCGGGCTTGAACTCGGGATCGCCTTTGCGAAATTCGGTTCGAAGGTGACGGTCGTCGAGGCGATGGACCGCATCCTGCCCACCTACGATGCGGAGCTGACGAAGCCCGTCGCCAAGCGTCTCAAGGACCTTGGCGTCACCGTCATCCTCGGCGGCAAGGCGAAGGGCCTTTCGAAAGACGGCCCAAAAGGCATTGGGGCGCTGGAGGTGGAGCAGAACGGCAAGACGGAGAGCATACCCGCCGACAAGGTTCTCGTCACCGTCGGGCGCAAGCCGCTAACCGAGGGCTGGGGCCGCGAAAAGCTCGCGCTTGATATGGACGGGCGCTTCATCCGCATCGACGACAAGTGCGAGACGGCGATGCGCGGGGTTTACGCGATCGGCGACGTGACCGGCGAGCCGATGCTCGCGCACCGCGCGATGGCGCAAGGCGAAATGGTGGCCGAGATTGTCGCTGGCCACAAGCGCCGCTGGGACAAGCGAGGCATTCCCGCCGTCTGCTTCACCGACCCCGAAATCGTCTCCGTCGGTCTCTCGCCCAATGAGGCGAAAGCGGCAGGGTATCAGGTGAAGTCGGCGATGTTCCCGTTCTCCGCCAATGGCCGCGCCATGACGATGGAAGGCGAAGACGGGTTCATCCGCGCCGTCGCGCGCGAGGAGGATCACCTTCTTCTCGGCGTACAGGCGGTCGGGCGCGGCGTCTCGGAACTCTCGACCGCGTTCGGCCTTGCGATTGAAATGGGCGCCTGCCTCGAAGACATCGCCGGCACGATCCACGCCCATCCGACGCAAGGGGAGGCGTTCCAGGAAGCAGCGCTTAGAACGCTCGGGCATGCGCTCCACATCTAGCGGCAAGAAGCCGCTCCGGATTGGCTGGTGCGAATGGGTGTCGCTGCCCTCGCTCGGCGTCAGCGCCATCAGGGCCAAGATCGACACGGGCGCAAAGACGTCCGCCATTCATGTCTGGCGCCTCAAGGAACGCACCATCGACGGGGTTCTCCATGCGGTGTTTTTCCTGCATCCCCTCGCGGGCCTCGACCGGCCGGAAATCGCCTGCCGGGCCCCGATCATTGGCCGGCGCGTCATTAAAAGTTCTAACGGAATCGGCTCGCCGCGCGTTATCATCCGAACGCGGCTCCGGATGGGCAAACGATCCTGGCCGATCGATCTTTCGCTAGCGAACCGCGACCAGATGGGATTCAGGCTGTTGATCGGACGCGACGCGCTCGGCGAGCGGGCGCTGATCCATCCGGCGCGCGAGCATCTGCTTGGCGAGCCGGAATGACCTTATGGAAAGACAATGAAACTCGCCCTGATGTGTCAGAACGGCGCGCTCTACTCGCACCGGCGCCTCGTCGAAGCCGCGCAACAGCGCGGCCATGAGATTGACGTCGTCAATCATTTGAAGTGCTACATCAACATCACCTCGCACCGGCCGAGCGTGCACTACCAGGGCCGCGACCTGCCGAACTATGATGCGGTAATTCCGCGCATCGGGGCGTCAGTGACCTTCTACGGCGCCGCGGTATTGCGCCAGTTTGAAGTCATGGGCGTCTACCCGCTGAACGAGTCCGTCGCGATCAGCCGTTCTCGCGACAAGCTGCGCTCACTGCAGCTCCTGGCCCGCAAAGGCGTTGGTTTGCCGGTCACGGTGTTCGCACACAAGACCAGCGTCGCCGAAGACGTCATCCGCATGGTCGGCGGGCCGCCCGTCATCATCAAGCTGCTGGAGGGCACGCAAGGCATCGGCGTCGTGCTTGGCGAAACGCAGCGCGCGGCGGAGTCGATCATTCAGGCGTTCGGCGGCGTCAACACCAACATTCTGGTGCAGGAGTTTATCAAAGAAGCGCAAGGCGAGGACATCCGCTGCCTCGTCGTCGGCGAGAAAGTTGTCGCCTCGATGAAGCGCAAGGGCCGGGAAGGGGAGTTCCGGTCGAACCTTCATCGCGGAGGCTCGGCGGAGAAGATCAAGATCACGGCCGCTGAGCGCGCGACCGCGATCTCGGCCGCGAAGGCAATGGGCCTTAATGTCTGCGGCGTCGACATGTTGCGCTCCAATCATGGTCCCGTGGTGATGGAGGTCAATTCCTCGCCGGGCCTCGAAGGCGTCGAAACCGCGACCGGCGTCGATGTCGCAGGACTGATTATTGAGTTCATCGAAAAGAATGCTGAACCGGGCAAGACAAAGACCAAGGGCAAAGGGTGAGCGAGGCGCCGTTCACGCTGCGCGTTGCGGGGCCCGACGACGCGCGCCAGGTGACCGACGTTCTCACCGCTTCCTATGGGACGCTCTATCGCGGCTGGTATCGCGATGACGTCCTTGCCGGCGCTCTGCCCGCGATGACGCGCGCGCGGCCGGAGCTGCTTGTTTCGAAGCGCTATTTCCTGTGTGAACAGCGTGGGCGCGCCATCGCCTGCGGCGGCTGGAGCCTCGGCGATCCGCGCGGCGCCGCCGTGGAAGGGCGCGGCCATATCCGCCATTTTGGAACGCACCCGGAGCATCTGGGGCTCGGCTGCGGGACGGCGATCATCGAACGCTGTCTCAATGAGGCGCGCGCTGAGGGCTGCATGGAGATGGAGTGCCTGTCGAGCCTGACGGCGGAAGCCTTTTACGCAGGCCGCGGCTTCAATACTGTCGGTGCGGCGTCGGTGACGATCGGCGGCGTTGCTTTCGCCTGCATGCTGATGCGTCGTAGATTATAGGCGCAGGGCCTTTTCCTGCTCGTTTTCGGGAGGGATAATGAAACCAGAGGGAAGGACGCTGACCATGCCTCGCGCGCGCATCCTCGGTTTTGAATGGGACGCCAGTTCCAGCCATGCGCGCGGGCCCGCGCTCGGGCCATCGATCGTCAAGCGGCTGCTGACGAGCGAAGCGTCAAGCGGGTATTCAGCCGACCTCACGGACATGCGCGAGGCGATCGCGGGGTATGATATTCCGGCTTTGCCCGAAGATGGCGCAAGCGCACGAGCCATGATCGAGCGCACCGTCGCCGAGACGCTCGCGCGCGGCGAGGCGCCGCTGTCGATCGGCGGCGATCACTCGATCACCTTTCCAATTCTGAAAGCGGTCGCAGCGAAATACGGCGCGGTCAATATTCTGCATATCGACGCACATGGTGATCTTCACGACGACTACGAAGGTGACAAGTTCAGCCATGCGTGTCCGTTCGCGCGCGCGCATGAGGCTGGTCTCGTCGCCCGGCATGTCGCGGTTGGCATCCGCTGCTGGGACCCGCATCAGAAGACGCAGGCCGAAAAATACGGCGTCACGATTCTTCCTGCGCATGCGCTTGATCATATTCCTGACACCCTGTTCGAGGCCCCTCTTTACATGTCGATCGATCTCGACGGTCTCGATCCCGCCTTTGCGCCCGGCGTTTCGCATCCGGAGCCCGGCGGGCTTTCGACGCTTGATGTCCTCGCGCTGATCCGGCGCATCAAAGGACCGCTGATCGGGGCCGACATCGTCGAACTGAATCCTGAGCGCGATCCGATGCTGGCGACGGCGCGCGTCGCTGTGCGGCTGGCGAAGGAATTGGCGGCGAAGATGACGGCGTCCTGAGCCGTACCGCTCAGCCGCCGTAAAAGCCGCCGGAATACCGGGTCAGTTCGGTCGCTGCGCCAATGTCGATCATAACGCGGCCGACATCGCGTCCATCGTCAAGCCTGCAACGCGCAACGATACGGGCGTAGCGGTCGCGGTGGACCTCGGCGCAAGCAAGCGTTCGATTGGCGAGGAGCGCGGTCAACGCTTGCGTCGCCTCGGCGGCGCCCGGCGCATTTTTCTCCGGCGCATCGATGCCCCACAAACGCAGCCGCGTCTTGACGCCGTCAATATAGAAAGTGTCGCCATCGACGATCCGCGCCGCAGCGCCGATCAAGGAGGGACCTGCCGGCGCTTCGATCGCCGCTTGCGCTCGCGGCGGGTTCCGTTCCGCGCTCGCGTTAACGGCGGGGAGCGCCTCGATCGCCTGCAGCGCTGGTGGACCGGCCGGCGCAGCGTCGGGGGCCGTCATTGGCGGGGCGATCAAGGCTGTCGCTTCGGGTTCGACCTCAGGCCGGGCGTCGCGCCATCCGGCGCTGACGAAGCCGCCGAAAATCGCGCCTGCGAGGCCAAACGCCCAGGTGCCAAGGCTCAACATCGCCCGCGGCCGCGCCGCGAATGCACGCCGGCGCGGGCGGAATACCGGGTATCTCTCCCTCTCGCCCATGCCGGCAGAATGACCGGACGCGCCCTAACGTCAGGTCTTTGCAGCCGTTCAGATTGTAGCGGTCGCGGTAATGATGCGGCGCGGAAAGGGAAAGGGCAGCGCCCATCCTCCCGGGCGGCTGCTGAGCGCTTATTTCATCCGGGTCCGGATAAACTCCGCCAGCCCGTCGCGGGTCTCCGCCGATTTCAGCCCGAGATCGACATTCGCCATCAGCCAGCCGAGCTTGGAGCCGCAATCGTGGATGACGCCCTCGCAGATGCAGGCGTGAAACGTCTCCTGCGCATTGAGGCGGTTCATGGAATCCGTCAGCTGAATTTCGCCGCCCGCGCCCGCCCCTTGTGTCTCGAGAAGACGGAAGATCGACGGCTGCAACACATAGCGGCCGATGATGCGGAAGTTTGACGGCGCCGCTTCGGGCTTTGGTTTCTCGACCATACCCGTCATTTCGATGAGATTGCCGACGCGCGCCCTGGGCGCGATGACGCCGTATTTCGACGTTTCGGATTTCGGCACTTCTTCGACCGCGACAAGATTGCCGCCGACTTTTTCATAGGCGTCGATCATCTGACGCAGGAAGCCGGGTTGATGGGGCACAATTTCGTCCGGAAGCGAGACGGCGAAGGGCTCGTCGCCGATGATGTCGCGCGCGCACCAGACGGCATGCCCAAGACCAAGCGGCGCCTGCTGGCGGGTGTATGACAGCGCCCCCGCCTTCGGAATGACGCGCTCGACGCTGGCGAGGATGTCGGTCTTGCCTTTGGCCTTCAGCGTCGCTTCAAGCTCGAAGGAATGGTCGAAGTAATCTTCGATCGCGCCTTTGCCGCGCCCCGTGACAAGCACGATGTGTTCTATGCCGGCATCGCGCGCCTCGGCGACGACATAGTCGATGAGCGGGCGATCGACGACCGGCAGCAGCTCCTTGGGGATCGACTTCGTTGCGGGCAGGACGCGGGTGCCAAGGCCGGCGACAGGAATGACGACTTTTCTGATCTTTGGACGCATGCCGGAAGGAGGCTCCCCTTTGACTAGTCGCGGACCTTGTTGATCGGGCTAACGCCAAGGTCAACCGTGTCGCCGATGGGGGCGAGCGCCTCCGGATCGGTCTTCAATCGCTGGATAAGCTCTGCCGCCCGTGCGGCCGCGTTCGCTTCAAGGTCGAAGTAGAAAAGATTGAAAGGCTGCGCCTTCCATTTGGCGCCGTACCAGGCGCTGCGGCGCAAATAGGTCTGGCGCGGCTTGTCGACCACGAGGATGCCGCGGTCGCATTTGGTCCCGACGGCGCGGGCGATCTTTGGCGGTCGCGCGCCGAAGCCGACGCCAGTCGCCGACGCCGCGCCGACATGCTTGTCCGCAGGCTGATAATCCGTCGTTTGGGTCCATGTGAGGGGGTTGACGCAAATGAGGTCGCCGCCCGGCGCCGAGGCAAGCTCGCCCGTGTCTTCCCAGATCAGCGACCTTCGGCGCGCCCGCGCCATCTCCTCGTCAAAGCGTGGTTCGAAGTCGACATAGGAAACGATGCACCGGACGTCTTCCGCGCTTTTGCAGACGGGGATCGCCGGATCGAGCAGAGTCAAAAACTCCTGCGGCGTCGGAAATCCAACGACGTAGGCTGCGGCGAGGCGATGACGAAGCGGATTTTCGCGGCCCTGAAAATATTCATTGAGGAGGCCGAGCACATGCAGGCCGCCCTGGCCATAGCCGACGAGCATCAAGGGCTTTTCAGGATCGCGCGCATCGAGAAACGTCTCGAAGGCGCGTTTGACGTCATCATAGGCGAGCTTGCGCGCGGCGAGACCGTCATATTTGTGCGTGAACAAGGAAAAGACGGTCGCCTCGCGATAGCGCGGACCATAAATGTCCGCGACCTCAACGAAGGGGCCCGCCTCGTTCGGCGCAGCGATCATCCGGCGGATTCGGTCGGCGTCATCATGGTTAATCGGCGCGTTCCAGCGGCGGCGCCGGTAATAGGTTGTCGAGTGAACGTAGAAGACATCGACGTCTTTCGACGGCGCTTCCGGCCACAAAAGCCAGGCGCCGCGCGCGCCATATTCAGGGGCGGTTGGCGGCGTCGTGATCTGGAATGGTGTCCGCGGGCTCATGACAAAGCGGAAAATGCTGTCCTGAAACGCGATGACGCTCGCCAGAACGACGAGGGCCAAGAGGCCCGCCGCCACAAGACCCGCCGGGGGAAGTTTTCGCTTCGTCAACGTCTTACGCCGCAATTTAGACCTGACGTCGACCATATTCGGTCAAGCGACGCGGATAAACCTTGAAATGCGGTTTGATTGAATTGCCGCCAGGCGCATTGGCCTGATATTGGAAAAGCGATGATTCGCCAGTAGCGTTGAGGCTATGTCCGACAATCCGACCTTGCCGCCGAAAAATCCGATGGAAGCGCCCCTCATACGGCCGCAAAAGGCGACGCTGTTGTCCGGGCTGCGGTCGAGTTTTATCGCGGGCATTGTTGTCGCCGCGCCGATGGCGATCACGGCCTACATCATTTACTGGTTCATCACGTCGCCGATGCAGCAGCTCGACGGCTTCGTGCGCAAGCTGCTGCCGGCCGGCGACAGCCGCATTGAAACGATCACCCAGGCAATCCCGGGCTTCGGGCTTCTGGTCGCGCTGATTGCCATTATCGCGCTTGGCGCCTTTGCCAAGAATTTCTTCGGGCGCGCGATGATCCGGATGGGTGAAAAGCTCCTCGATTCAATGCCCGTCGTCCGGAGCCTGCACCGATTTTTCAAAAACGTCTTCGAAACCGCGCTGCAGAAGTCGGCGCGCTCCTTCAAGGAGGTCGGGCTCGTTCAATACCCGCGCGAAGGCCTTTTTACGATCGCTTTCGTTGTCGGAGACGCGAGCGGCGAAGTCGCGTACCGTCTCAAGGGCGATGATTTTGTCGGCATCTTCGTGCCGACGGTGCCCAACCCGACTTCGGGATTCCTGCTCTATGTGCCGCGCGCCGACTTCACGCCGCTCTCGATGTCGATCGAAGATGCGGCCAAAGTCGTGTTCTCGCTCGGTCTCGTCGTGCCGGAATTTTCAGCGCCCGACGACGCCGTCAAGAAGCTCGAGAAAATGGCGAGCGAAGCGGTGAACGAACGGCGCTCGCTGTTGCAGCGGCTCGGCGGCAAATAGAGCGGCGGGCGACAAAAGTTCAACGCGGTTTTTCGCAAAGCCGCTGCGTCCACTTAAGAACCAGAGTTTCGGGCGACCCCTATCAATCGCCCGAAAATCTAAGCGCTTAGCCGGCGCGTAACAGCCTGATCGCGTCATCACGCCGAAACAAATAAAGCAAGGTCCGCAGCGCTTCCCCGCGCGGCGTTTCGAGTTTCGGATCGCGCTCGACAATCATCGCCGCATCGTCGCGCGCCGCCAGAAGCATTTCTCCGTGTACCGCATAATCGGCGAAATGAAGGCGGGGTAATCCCGACTGCGCCGAGCCAAGGAGGTCGCCTGCCCCGCGCAGGCGCAGATCCTCTTCGGCGATTAAAAATCCGTCCTCGGTCTCCCGCAGGATTTTCAGCCGCGCGGCAGCCGTCTCGCCGAGCGGCCCCTTATAGAGAAGAATGCAGCTTGACGCCTTGTCGCCGCGCCCGACGCGCCCGCGCAACTGGTGCAATTGCGCAAGGCCGAACCGCTCCGCGTGCTCGATCACCATCGCCACGGCGTTTGGCGCGTTGACGCCGACTTCGATGACGGTCGTCGCAATCAGGAGCGACAGCGCGCCGCGATGAAAGCGCTCCATGACGGCGTCCTTCTCTGCGAGCGGCATTTTGCCATGCACGAGGCCGACACGCTCCCCGAAGAGGCCATGCAAATGCTGAAAGCGTTGTTCGGCCGCTGTCATGGGGACAAGTTCTGATTCTTCGACGAGCGGACACACCCAATAGGCCTGATCGCCTTTGGCGATGAGACGCCCCATCGCCGCGACAATTTCGTCAAGACGCTCAATCGGAAGCGCGCGCGTATCGATCGGCTTTCGTCCCGGCGGCTTTTCGCGGATCGCTGTTGCGTCCATGTCGCCATAGGCCGTGAGCGCGAGCGTGCGCGGGATGGGCGTCGCCGTCATCACGATGAGATCGGCGCCTTTTCCCTTAGCCGCGAGCGCGGCGCGCTCGCGAACGCCGAACCGATGCTGCTCGTCGATGACGACAAGCCCGAGATCGCCGAAGGCGACGTCGTCTTGAATGAGCGCGTGCGTGCCGATGACAATCTGCGTTTGCCCCGCGGCGATTGCGGCGCGCTTTCGCTCGCGCACGGCGCCTTTGTCTCGCCCGGTCAGAATGGCGAGCGTCACGCCGATTTTTTCCGCGAGGGGTTCCAGTGTTTCAACATGCTGGCGCGCGAGGATTTCGGTCGGTGCGAGGAGCGCGGCCTGCGCGCCGTTTTCGATCACCCGCAGCATGGCGAGAAAGGCGACAACGGTTTTACCGGAGCCGACATCGCCCTGCACGAGGCGCACCATGCGGTCCGGCGCCTTTAGGTCATCCATGATCTCGCGCAAGGCTGCTTTTTGCGCTGCTGTCAGGTCAAATGGCAGGGCTTTAAGGCCGCGCGCGACGAGATCGCCCTTTGGCGGATAGCTGCGGCCCGCCGCTTTGCGGCGCGCTTTCCGGATCAGCGCAAGCGCAAGCTGGTTGGCGAGCAGTTCGTCATAGGCGAGCCGCTTGAGCGCCGGCGCCGATGGCGACAGGTCGACAAGACTTGTCGGCTTGTGCGCGAGGTGCAGCGCCGAGCGCCAGTCAGTGAAGCTGTTTTTCGCAAGCCATGCAGCGTCCTGCCATTCCGGCAGGCCGGGCGCGCGGGCGAGCGCGGCGCCGACCGCCTTGCGCATTGTCGCCGGCGTCAGCCCTGCTGTCAGCGGGTAGACGGGCTCGAACAGCGGCAAGGCGTCGGCGCTTTCCGGATCGACGATGTGATCGGGATGCGCGATCTGGCGCGCGCCGTTGAACTCGTCGATCCGTCCCGAGACGATCCGGCGCGCGCCCACAGGAAGCGCGCGCGTCAGATAATCGGCACGCGCATTGAAGAAGATCAGGGTGAGAAATCCCGTCTCATCCGAGCAGATGACGCGATAGGGCCGGTTGACGACCGGCGAGGGGTGGTGACTGTCGACCGTCACTTCGAGCGTCGCCAGCGAGCCGACCTCTGCGTCCGCGACTTTCGGGCGTTTGCTGCGATCGATCACGGCTTGCGGCCGGGTGAAGAGAAGGTCGATGACCTGCGGTCCGGCAGCCTTGCCGATCAAAACAGCAAGGCGGGGACCGACGCCCTTCAGCGCGGTGATATCGGCGAACAGGGAATTGAGGACAGCGGGTCGCATCGAGTGCGTCTTATCGCCCGTTTCGGTCAAACGGCGAAACAGCTATGCTCTATCCATGTCGCTTGAGCCCGATGATCTGCGCCGCAAAAAGCTCCTCCACCGCGCCCGCTATCGCGGCTTCAAGGAGGCTGATCTCCTCGTCGGAGGGTTTGCGGACGAGGCGCTCCCGGACATGTCCGCGGCTGAGCTTGACGCCTTCGAGGCCATTCTCTCCCTCAATGATCACGATATCTATGCCTGGGTCTTCGGCGGGGCAGCGCCTCCCGCGAATGTTGATGCGGCGCTGATCGCGCGAATGCGAGCATTCGACGCCTCGAAACGCGCTTGATCGTCCATAGTCGCAAGGGTATCAGCGCGGTCCCTGTCACGCGGCCGCCGTCCCCGGCGGCCGCGCAAACCCCTTTGAGGCGGCTTCCATGGCGATGGCGTCTGGCGTTGCAACGATTGCAGCCGAGGAAGGCTGGCGGAGCGATTCAAGCCTGACGGTGTACGACGCGCCAGACGGGGCGGCGGCGATGGCGCTAGCCGAGGCGGCTGCAGCGCGCGGCGGCCTTGTCGTCTATGTCGCGCGGGACGCCCAACGCGCGGCGGACATGGCGGCGGCGCTCGATTTTTTTGCGCCGGCGATTCCCAAAATCGATTACCCGGCATGGGATTGCCTTCCCTATGACCGGGTGTCGCCGTCGCCAGCCGTTTCCGCCGCGCGCATGGCCGCGCTGGCGTTGTTGTCGCGCCCGCGCGTTGACGGTCCGCTCATCATCATCACCACCGTGAATGCTGCGATCCAGCGAACGCCGCCGCGGCGCATGATCGAAGCATCAGCGTTTCGCGCGGCCCCCGGTGAACTGGTTTCGATCGACAAGCTCGCGGCCTATCTTGCCGCCAGCGGCTATGCGCGCGCCTCGACGGTGCGCGAGGCGGGCGAGTTTGCGGTCAGGGGCGGTCTTGTCGATCTATTCCCGCCGGGGGCGGAGGAGCCGATCCGCCTCGACTTCTTCGGTGACACGCTCGAAAGCGTGCGCGCCTTTGACGCGGCAAGCCAGCGCACGACCCGCCAGCTGCCGGAAGTGCGCCTCGCCGCCGCGACCGAAGTTCTTCTTAATGAAGAAACGATCACGCGTTTCCGCGCCGGGTTCCGCAACGCTTTCGGCGCGGCTGCTGATGATCCTGTCTATGAAGCTGTCAGCGCCGGGCGCAAACACGCTGGCATGGAGCACTGGCTCCCGCTTTTCTACGACGAGACAGCGACGCTGTTCGACTTCGTCACCGACGGCCTCGTCTTTCTGGAAAATCTCGCGGACGAAGCCGCGAGCGACCGCTTTGAAGCGATCAAGGATCATTATTCGGCGCGCGCCGACGACCTCAAGGCCACGCGGCCCAAGAACAGCGAATTCTCGGCGCCGTCTTATCGCCCGCTCTCGCCTGATGCGCTGTATCTGCCGGCGCAGGAGTGGAGCCGGCGCCTTGACGCTTCGCCGGTCCGCCGCGTGTCGCCGTTTTCCGCGCCATCGGGGCAGCGCGCGTTTTCCTTCGGCGCGAAACTCTCGCGCACCTTCGCCGCTGAACGCGCCACCGAGAATGTCAACATTTTCGAGGCGGTAAAGGCGCATATCGACGCGTTGCTGGCGCAGCGAAAGCGCGTCTTTCTCGCCTGCTGGACGGAAGGCTCCGCCGACCGGATGCGTTCCGTGCTCGCAGATCATGGCGCAGCCGACATCGCGCATTTCACAAGCTGGCCCGAGGCAAGCGCCGCCAAAACCAAAATCGCCACCGTGCTGCTCGGCGTCGAGACCGGTTTCGAGACGGCCGGGGCCGTCTTCATTTCAGAACAGGACATTCTCGGCGACCGGCTGGTCCGGCGCGGCCGGCGCAAGCGCGCGGAGAATTTCCTCACCGAAGCGTCGAGCCTGCAGGTCGGCGATATCGTAGTGCATGTTGATCATGGCGTCGCCCGTTATGCCGGCCTGAAGACCCTCGACGTGCAGGGCGCGCCGCACGACTGCCTGCAACTTGAATATTCGGGCGGGGACAAATTGTTCCTGCCGGTGGAGAACATCGATCTACTCTCGCGGTTCGGATCGGATGATCCGAACACGGCGCTTGACCGCCTTGGCGGGCCGGGCTGGCAAAGCCGCAAGGCGCGCATCCGCGCTCGCATCCGGATGATGGCGGAGCAGTTGATCGCCATCGCCGCCAAGCGCGAGCTGAAGCACACGGACATCGTCGGCCCGCCCGCCGGCGTTTACGACGAATTCTGCGCGCGCTTTCCCTATGCCGAGACGGAGGATCAGGAGAACGCCATCGCCGATGTCATCGAGGACCTCGCGAAGGGCCGGCCGATGGACCGGCTCATCTGCGGCGATGTCGGCTTCGGCAAGACGGAAGTGGCGCTAAGGGCGGCGTTCATAGTCGCGATGACGGGCCGTCAGGTTGCGGTCATCGCGCCAACGACGCTGCTCGCGCGCCAGCACCTCAAGAACTTCCGCGAACGGTTTCGTGGGTTCCCCTTGAAGGTCGGCGGATTGTCACGCCTCATTCCGGCGCAGGAAGCCGCGCAGGTGAGGGCCGGGCTTTCAGACGGGTCGGTCGATATCGTCGTCGGCACGCATGCGCTCCTCGCGAAATCGATCGCTTTCAGGGACGTCGGCATGGTGATCGTCGACGAGGAGCAGCATTTCGGCGTGAAGCACAAGGAACGTCTGAAGGAGTTCCGCGCCGACACCCATGTGCTGACGCTGACGGCGACGCCGATCCCGCGCACGCTGCAGCTGGCGATGAGCGGCATCCGCGATCTGTCGCTCATTTCAACGCCGCCGGTCGATCGGCTTGCTGTCAGAACGACTGTTGGTCCCTTCGATCCAATCGTCGCGCGCGAGACCTTGCTCCGCGAGCACTATCGCGGCGGCCAGAGCTTTTACATCGCGCCGCGAATTTCCGACCTTGACGGCGTCGCGGAATTCCTGACCGAGCAGGCGCCGGAGCTGAAATTCAAGATTGCGCACGGACAGATGCCCGGCGGCGAGCTCGAAGACATCATGAACGCCTTCTATGAGGGCAAGTTTGATGTGCTCGTGTCGACAACGATCGTTGAATCGGGGCTCGATATCCCGACCGCGAACACAATCGTCATTCATCACGCGGACAAGTTCGGCCTCTCGCAGCTCTACCAGCTCCGCGGCCGCGTTGGCCGCTCGAAATTGCGTGCCTATGCTTACCTGACGACGTCGCCGCGCAAGACGCTGACATCGACAGCGGAGCGCCGCCTCAAGGTCATGCAGTCGCTCGACACGCTCGGCGCCGGCTTCACGCTCGCGAGCCACGACCTCGATATTCGCGGCGCAGGAAATCTCCTCGGCGAAGAACAGTCGGGGCAGGTCAAGGAAGTCGGCGTCGAGCTCTACCAGCATATGCTGGAGGAAGCCGTGCTCGAACTACGCGGCGTCGAAAGCGCGGCCGAGGATCAGTGGTCGCCGTCGATCAATGTCGGCATCGCCGTGTTGATCCCTGAGCCTTACGTCGCCGACCTCAATGTCCGCATGGGGCTCTATCGCCGGCTTGGCGACTTGCGCGAGGACGGGGATATCGAAGCCTTCGCCGCGGAGCTTGTCGATCGCTTCGGCCCCCTGCCAGGCGAAGTCGAACAGCTCTTGCAGATCGTGAAAATCAAGGAACTCTGCCGGCGCGCGGGGGCGGGCAAGATCGACGCTGGGCCGAAGGGCGCTGTCGTCACCTTCCGTCACGACAAATTCGCCAACCCGGCAGGGCTCGTGAAACTCATTTCATCGACGCAATTCGACATCAAGCTTCGGCCCGATCAGAAACTTGTCTTCCAGCAGCAATGGCCAGACGAGAAAGCCCGGCTGAAGGGATGCGCAAAGATCCTAACGATGCTGGCGGAGGTCGCGGCCGCGTAGAGCGCGACACAGGTGTTAGACTTGCGCTAGGCGCTTTTGGCGCGCCGCCGATCGCGCAATTCCGAGACGAGGCCAGCGATCACGCGCTCTATTTCGACGCCGGTCGCTCGCTCCAGCGCCGCCGCGTGCACATCCGCCTGATCGAGCGAGGCGCGCGACTGGGTCCCTGCGATGACGCCTTCGAGGCGGCGGGCGACACGCTCGGCGTCGGCGGCGACTGTCCCGCGCAGCATGACGACGAGCGTTGTCGCCGTCAGTCTTGCGATCATGTCTTCCGCGCGAACAAGCCGCGCCGCCGTGCGCAGCGCTTCGTCGATCGCCGCGCGCGTGTCCGCTGCGGAAACACACTCGCGCTTCGGCGAGAGCGACAGCGCCACGAACGAAATCGCCCGGCCTGCCTCATCGGCGCGTTGAAGGCATCGGACCGCGTGCTGAGCAAACAGGCGCGGGCTTGCGGCGACGGCGCCGCCGTTTCCTTCCGCAGACCGCAAGAACGAGCGCATGGTCGCCGCCATCGACGCCCGGCGGGTGATCGTTTCGAGCCGGGGGCCCAGGTCCTCGCCGATGCGGGCCGCGCTCATGGTTTCAAGGCCGTCTTTTGCCGCTCGGCGGTCAAGAAGATCATCATCGTCAGAAACGATAATGACGGGCAGGCGGCGATGTTCGCGGTGACGGCGCAGCGCGCGCGCAAGTGCGATAAGGAGATCATTCTCGCTGGCGGGAATGAAGACGGCGCCTTGAAAGGCGCCGTGGTCGAGCGCGCGCATCGCCTGGCCTGCCGAGAAGACGCTGGCTGAAGTTTTCGCCATGCCGGCGACAGCGTTAGAGGCCGCTAGCGCGATTGGCGAGGGTTTTCCGGCGATCAGAACCGAGTAGTCCTCGCGGCGCGGCGGCGCAGGCGCGAACGCGACCGGGCGCCCGTCGGCGATCAGTGTTTTCAGGCGATCGCCAGTCTCGTCCGCAAGCGCCGCGACACGCAGGCGCTCGCGCACGGCCCCGATCAACGGATCAAGGCTCGTCCGTATGAAGATGGTCTCGCCCAGCCGTGGCAGGCGGCGGCGGTCTTCAGCGCCGCAAGCGGCGCTCGCCGCGATCAGCACGCCGGCCTGCGCGCCGAGGCGCCGTGCAGCGGCGACCGCGTCGGCGGCGGTCGCGCCAGCCGGATCGGCGTTAAGGAGGTCGACGATCGCGATATCGGGCCGTGGTCCGCTTGCCTCGGCGAGCCGGTAATTCGCAGCGTGCAAGGCGTCAACGAACGCCGGCGGCGCAGCGCGCGTCGGCGCGCCGGTCCAGGCGATGACGGCGCGCGAATTCACCATATCCTGGTTAATCATCCTGACCGGTCCGAACGCGGCGGCCGGTTTAGGGACGAAATGGACTAAAGCCCGCCGCCGCCGCCGAAATTGTTCAATTTCCGGGCCGCGGGCGCATCGTCGTGCGCTTTTGTTTCGGTCTTGAGGTCCTGCTTCGACGAGGAAGCGAGCAGCACCGCGTCTTCTAAGCAAATGTCCGCCTCGCCCGCCGCACGAAGATCATTCGCCACCGCGCGTTCCTGATAGCAGGGGAGGGCGGCGAGAAATTCCTGAGGCTTATTGTTCGGCCCTGCCTCGCGATAGAGCTGCGCGGTCCTGATGCCGACATAGCGCCAGTGCCACGGCTCGTAGGTGTCCTTGCCCGGCAGGTAAGCGTTGCCTGGCGGATAGGAGAGAATGAACCCGAAGCGGAACGCATTCTCCTCAAAGCATTGATACGCCTTGTCGCTCTGACGCATCAGACGCCCGTCGATATCGATGTCGGCGACAAGTCCCAGTTGATGCTCCGAAACGCCCGGCGGGGTGACCGTGCCTTTGTCACCGATGCGCGAATAAAGGTCGCGCTGCGTCTCATAGGACCGGTAGCCCGACCGAAGGCTGATCCGCTCGCCGGACTCCGCGCGGCAGAGCGAGATGACCTGCGCAAGGCGCGCAGGGAGATTTTCCTCGCGCGGATCGTCGTCAGGATCGGCAGCAAGGCGCAGTTTCATCTCGTCGAGGTCGGCGCTCTTCGAAAGCGGAATCGAATAGCGCACCGCCGGCACGAGGTCGGTCGGCGCATAGGACGCCGGCAAGGGAAACTGCTGCGACACCGGGCGGTCAATATCGAGACGCCGGTCGCGCACCTGGTTCGCAGAGTAGCGCTGCGCGCCGAACGCGTCGCGGAAAAGCGCGCGCATGTGTTCGTTCAGCGCTTGCGCCTCCGTTGCGCGGCCCTGTTCTTCATAAATGCCAGCCAGAAGCTTGATATAAAGGCTGAGTTCCGGATTGTTCGAGCCTTTCGCTTTTTCCTGTGCGTGAAACGCATCAAGATAGAGCCGCTCGGCGTCATCGAGGCGTCCCATGCGCTGATAGACAGGCCCAAGCATCAGGGCGATTTGCACCGTATCGGGATGATCGGCGCCGAGAATCTCGCCGCGCAACGCAAGCGCAGACGACAGCAATCCAGCAGCCGCATAAAGACCGTCATGCTTCAGCGCGAAGAACGCGCCGATCGTCGTCATGTCGTTCGCGGCGGCGAGTTTTGATTCGCGCGCGCCGGTAAAATATTCGGGATTGCCTGTCGGTTTCAGCGTTTCGGTGAAGAGAACGCCAGCTTCGCCGACGAGTTTCGCGTAAAAGGACTCAATCGAGTTGTCGTTACTGACTTCACCGCGTGAGGCCGCGTCGCCGGAGAGTTCCAGAAATTCGGCGTAGACGGAGACCGCGCGCGACAGATCGCGGGAATGGATGCGCGCCCGCGCCAGCCGGTCCTCAAGGATCGACCGTTCGACGACCTTAAGGGTCTTCGCCCAATCAGAGGCGAGCGCTTGCTCGTAAAGCTCAGCGCCGCGATCATATCGGCGAGAAGCGACCATCGCTGCGGCGACTTTCGTCTTGAACGGCGCGAGGTCCTCGTCGCTGTCGCCAGCTTTCTTGCGAAGCGCAATCACGCGCTCGCCATGCGCCTGCGCGATGCCCGGATAGCCGCCCTTGCTGAGCGCCGTGAACCGGCTTTCGGCGGCCACCGGATTGCTCCAGACGGTGACGCCGTAATTCACCCCATAAACGCCGGCGAGCGCCAGGAAGGCGCACGCAAACATCGGCGGCGGACGCAACTTCATATTCGTTGACGAGCCCCTCGTCCCACCAAATCCCCACTGAGGGAGCGTATCACCGGTTTTTCAGAAGGGCGAGCCGTGACAGGGAGATTTTGACCCCCTATCGGGAGGGCCGAACCGAGGAGCGTTACGTGCAAGGAACCGGCAGGCGGCGTGTCTATCTGATGCGCCACGGGCATGTGGATTACTTCGCGCCAGGCCTTTCCGACCCGCGCAGCGTCGTGCTCACCGACCTCGGTCGCGCGCAGGCAGCAGCGGCGCGCGAAGCGCTGGCGGGAATTGACTTTGATATCGCTGTCCATAGCGGCCTGCCTCGCACCATCGAGACTGCAGGGATCGTGCTGGAAGGGCGCGCCGGCCCCACCGCCGCGGCGGAGCCGGGCCTTGAGGAATTGAAAAGCGGCTGGCTCCTTGCTGACAGCCGGGAGGAGCTGGCCGCCCGGCTCGCCTTCTGTTTTGACGCCGCCGGCAACCCCGGCGCCCGTTTTTTGCCTGACGGCGAGGGCTTCGCGGACGCGGAGGCGCGCATTACCGGAGCGATGGAGCATCTCATAACGCGCGCCCTGTGGAAAACCGCCTTGATTGTCGCCCATGAAGGCGTCAACCGCATCCTGCTCGGCTGGGCGACGGGCGGGGGGCTCGCAACCATCGGCGCCTTTGAACAGGACCTTGCCTGCATCAACGTCATCGACCTCGACGTGACGGCGCGGGAACTGACGCCCGGCCTCAAGATCGAGCGGGCGATCCTGAAGTCCGTCAATGTCACGCCCTATGACTACGTGAAGGCAGGTTTGCCAAAGACCAGCCTTGAGCATCTCTTCGATGTCGACTTCGGGCGCGGGCGCCCCGCCGACGGCTGGGCCCGCCAAGGCTGACGTACCCTTTCGTCATACGGCTACAGACCTGCAACGCGGCCGGTCGTTTTCAGACGTCGTGCTCGGCAAAGTCTGGCTTCGGTCCGGGGGCCTCGCTATTCATCCGCCATGCTCGATTTCGATATCTGCAACGCGGCGCGGCTGCGGCATGATCCAGCGTTCGACGGCGTCTTCTTTGTCGGCGTGCGCACGACGAAGATCTATTGCCGGCCTATCTGCCGCGCAGGTCCGGCGCTGACGAAGAACCTGAGTTTTTTCCCAAGCGCGGCGTCGGCGGAGCGCCATGGCTTCCGGCCGTGCTTGCGCTGCCGTCCGGAGAGCGCGCCGTTCAGTCCCGCGTGGAAGGGCACAGCCTCGACGGTGTCGCGCGCCTTGAAACTGATCGAAGCGGGCGCGCTCGACACGGGAAGTGTCGCGATGCTCGCCGAACGGCTCGGCATCGGTGCGCGGCATCTTTCGAGGCTCTTCGCCGAGCATCTTGACGCAACGCCGCTTGAGATCGCGCAGACACAGCGCATCGCGCGGGCAAAGGTGCTGCTTGATACAACCGAGCAGACCATCGCCGACGTCGCGGCGCGCGCAGGTTTCACGAGCGCGCGGCGAATGAGCGCGGGCTTCGCGGCGCTCTATGGGCGCCCGCCGTCGGCGTTTCGCAAGCCGGCGCCAAAGAGTGAACGCCAACAACCGAAACGCCGCAAACGAGTGACCGATCATGCAATCCAGCCAGGCCGATAAAGCCGACGCCTTTCGCGCGATGCACGTGCGCGGCGATCCCGTTATCCTCTTCAATATCTGGGACCCTGGCAGCGCGCGCGCTGTTGCAGGGGCCGGCGCGAAAGCGCTCGCCACAGGCAGTTGGTCAGTCGCGGCTGCATTCGGTTATGACGACGGCGAGCAAGTTCCCTTCGCTCTTGTGCTTGATAACCTGAAACGCATTGTTGGCGCCGCCGATCTGCCGATCACCGCCGATCTTGAAATGGGGTATGGCGGTGCGCCCGCCGATGTCGGCGCCAGCATCAGCGCCGCGCTTGCGACGGGCGTCGTTGGATTCAATATCGAAGACGGCCTTCCGGAAGGCGGGCTGCGGCCAATCGCTGAGCATTCCGAGAGATTGCGCGCGGCTAGGGGTGCCTGTGCCGCCGCCGGGATGCCGGCATTCCTCAATGCGCGCATCGATGTTTTCCTTCAGAACGACAAGAGCCAGCACGCCAGTCTGATGAAGGAAGCCGCGACGCGGATGGATGCCTTCGCTGCTGCGGGCGCGGACGGCCTATTCCTTCCGGGCCTCGTCGATGCGGCGCTCATGAAGCTTGCGTGCGCGGCCACGCCGCTTCCGGTCAACGTCATGGCCAGCGCTTCGACCCCGCCCATCGCAGACCTCAAGGCAACTGGCGTCGGGCGTGTGAGTTACGGGCCCGGCCCGTTCCGATTGGCCATGGCGGCGCTCGAGACCGCCGCGCGTCAAGCCGTGACGACCAACCGGTAGCCAGCGTCGTAGGCGTCGAGCGTTTCGAGTGCTGGATAACGCTGGCGCCAGGCGCCGCTTTCGAGGTCGCGGCGGAGCGCTTCCATTCCGGGGGTTGCAGCGTCGCCGATCGCCCAGAAGGACGAGCTTCCAGAACGAATTCGGGCGTCGAGATAAGCGGCCGGGCGGCGCCAATACGCGTAGAGAAATCCGTCGCTGCAATCGTGCAGAACAAGCACCGGCGCAATTTGAACGGGACCAAGAGAGTGCTCGTACTCCTCCAGCCGCGGCATCACGGCGTCATCGAGCGTCGCCAGGGCTGGCACATAGTCGGTAAGCCACGGTCTGAACGCCGGACCGTAAGTGAGCAGAACGACCGGGCCCCGGGTCACGCGCCTCATTTCGCGAAGGCCGGCATGCAGGTCGGGCCAATGATGAAGGGTCAAGATCGCCATCGACGCATCAAAACTCTTGTCCGGAAACGGCAGCGCCTCCGCCGAAGCCTGGACCGCTACTGCCGCGCCGGGAGAACGCCGTGCGATCATCGCGAGGGAGCGCTCGACGGCGGTGACCCGCTTGCCCGTTGGCTCATAACTGCCGGTCCCGGCTCCGACATTCATAACAGATCGCGCCGTCCCCAGCGCGGCGCCGATGACCGCTGCAATGCGGTGATCTGCCTTCCGGAGTTCCGAATAGTTGAGCCCGATTGTATCGTACAACGCCGCCATCAGCGCTCTCTTCGACGGATGGGCGCTGAATGCAACGGGGGCCTCGAAAAACACCGAGAAGCGGATGGATGTCGCCTTGCTGCCCTAGGCCGGGAGCCTTCGAGCGGTTAAGATTGGGATAGGGGTCGGGTTTTCAGTTCAGGGGATCGTCATGAGCAGCTATGGAACCAAACGCGGGATCAAGTCGCCCGGCGAGTATGGAATTTCCGACATCATGGGATTGGGGCTTGCGGGATCGGCGGGGATCGTCGCGGCGCTCGTCACCGACTATCAGCAGCAGGGCGAGTCCTCGGCGCTCTATACGATCAATCGCTGGGTCGTAACGGCTTCGGAGATCCTGGGGTTCGGCCAGGTTCCTTTGTGGGCCGTGGTGCTTGGCCTGATCGGCATCGGCGCCGGGTCGATTTTTTATTTTCAGCCAATCACGCGGCAGGGCGCCTTTGCGCAAGGATTTGGCCTCCTCGCGGTGATGATGACCGCGGTCCCTTCCGATATCGGCGGCGGACTTGAATCGACCGGCGCTGCGCTCCCCGACCTCGAACCGATCGCGCTGGAACGCGAAGCTGCCCTTTCAAGCGGCATCATGTCGGCGAGCTTTTCGGAGACGACCGGCGCGCCCAGCAAGGCGCGCGTTATCCAGATCCAGGAGCAGCAGGCGGCGCGTTATGTGGTCGAAATACGGCTCGATTTCGTGAACGGGCTGCCCGACGATCTTGATCAGATGATTCGCAAGGGGACGCTGCGCGGGCGCTTGCACAACAGCGATACCGGCGAGTCCTTCAATATCTTCCGCGCTGCCGGCGGCAATATGATGATGCGCGGCAACAGCCTTATCATCCGCGCCGGCGTTCCAGCACGCTCGGCAACCGCCAAGCTCTGGGTGCGGATCGAGTGCGAGACCTATGCGATCGAGGAACAGTCGGCGACCGCGACGCTCAGCGATCCGCTCAACTGGACGCTCGAAATGCGCCCGTCGTCAACGCCCCTGTTCATCCAGCGGTTGAACAGGTCGTACTGGTTTTAACGTTGCGTCGCATCGATCGCGTCGCGCCTTGATGAAGGCCGTTCGTTAACCCTGACGCCGATGGCGCAGATCCTGCATGCCCTGAGGGCGAGCGCTCTTTCTTCGGAGCGGTAGGGACCGCCATGCGTCTGTTTGTTTCCGCCGAGGTCAAAGCCCGCAAGGAACGCGAAGCCGTCGAGGAGGCAGCGCGCGTTCAATCAATGCGCGCCCGCGCTGGCGCCCGCATTGAGGCGCTAAAGACCAGATCGGCGACCGCCCCGAGCCGGCTGATGGATCAGGAACAGCGCCGCTGGCCGCGAACGCCCGCGCTCAACGTCGCCTCAGCGATGTTCGACACCGGCGGCGAGGCGACCGTGCGGGTGCTCGATTGCAGCTTTGGCGGCATGCGCGTCGAATTTCTTGATGACCGCGAGCGTCCGAACGAATTCGCGCTGACTGTCCCGTCGCTGCGCTTTGTCGGCATCGTCAAGAAAGCGTGGTCAGCAGGGTCGCAAGCCGGCGTTGAAGTCGTGCGCTGGCAAGAACCTGCCTGACATTTCACACCCCCATATTTTACCGGGATTCGTCGTAATTTTTCGCTGAATTGACGCGTCGGTGTCAACGCAGCGGCAACGCGCTGGTGTTCATTATGCAGGCGAAAAATCAATCCGGCGTTCAAGGGAAGAACCAGCCATGCTTAACACCGATCGCGTCGCCATCCCGGCGCCTGTCGAAGTCCGCCTGAAGCGTTCAGCGCAATTTGTCGACAATGTGATGGATTTCGCGCGCGAGGACCTCGTCGGCTTCAAACGGCCGCTCGCCGCTACGTTCGCTTTCACCGCGCCGCTGGTGATGGCGTTCGCGTTTTACGCCGGCGGGCTCGAGCAGCTCTTGAAGGTGGGGCTGAGCTACGTCTCCGTCACCGCCTTCGGACTTTACATTGTCGGCAGCAACGCGTGGCCAAGCCTCGTCGCCGAATTTGAAGAAAAGACGATCGAGAAGCGCCGCGCCGCCGCCGACCTCAAATGCGGCTTCGGCGAATCGAGCTTCCTTAACCTTTCGCGCGCGCCGCACTATTTCGAGCATGAAAACGGCGTTCTCATCCTTGCGGACGCTGGCGACTTCAAGACGCTGTTTTTCGGGATTGACCGCGACCATCGCGACGACCGCTGGAACGCTTATATCAATGGTGAGCTTGACCGGCGCGTCTGGCGCTGGCTGCGATTGCCAGTGTCTCGCGACATCGTGAAATTTTCGACCGAAGCCTCGAAGCTCCCCCGCAGCGCCCCCGATCCGACACGCATCCGCTCGGTCGATGCGTGGGAAGCGATCAACACGGCCCTTGGCGAGCCCCTGGACGGCGCGGTCATCCATCGCCCCTTCGACGAAGTGGTCGATATGGTGTCGCGCCTTTGCTAGGTCGCCGGGCGTGATCCGGGAATGGGGTCAGCGGCCTAGGTCTTTGGCCGAAGCCCGTTTCCACTTTTCCGCCGGCGCTCCCAGCGGCCATTTCGCCGCCTCGCCAAGCTGGCGCGGAGCCTGCTAGACCGCCGTCATGGCGATCCTGATCGATAACAAACC
This sequence comes from Parvularculaceae bacterium, assembly GCA_034522715.1. GTDB lineage: Bacteria > Pseudomonadota > Alphaproteobacteria > Caulobacterales > Parvularculaceae > Amphiplicatus. Next base: position 355,523 of record JAXHLA010000003.1, read on the forward strand.
CGGCGTCCGGCACCCGGAAAAACAGAACCGCGCCGAAACCCCGTTGCAGCGCAAGCCGGACTGGATCCGCGTGCGCGCGCCGTCCTCCGCCGGCTATGCGGAGACGCGCGAGATTGTCCGCAGCCGGAAGCTCCATACCGTCTGCGAGGAGGCGTCTTGCCCGAATATCGGCGAGTGCTGGTCGAAAAAGCACGCAACGATGATGATCATGGGCGACACCTGCACGCGCGCGTGCTCCTTCTGCAATGTGAAGACGGGGCTTCCCGCGCCGCTCGACAGGGACGAGCCCGCGAATGTGGCCAGCGCGGTGAAGGCGATGGGACTTTCGCATGTTGTCATCACCTCGGTTGACCGTGATGACCTTGCCGACGGGGGCGCCGCGCATTTCGCTGCGGTCGTCACCGCGATCCGCACCGAAAACCCCGGCACGACGATCGAGATCCTGACGCCGGACTTCCTGCGAAAAGAAGGCGCCGAAGATCTGGTGATCGACGCGCGGCCAGATGTGTTCAACCATAATCTCGAAACCGTTCCGCGGCTCTATCTGACGATCCGCCCCGGCGCGCGCTATTTCCAGTCGCTGCGGCTCCTTCAGAAAGTGAAGGAACGCGATCCTTCGATGTTCACCAAATCCGGCCTGATGGTCGGGCTTGGCGAGACGCGGGAGGAGGTGATGCAGGTGATGGACGACATGCGCGTCGCCGGCGTCGATTTCCTCACCATCGGCCAGTATCTCCAACCGACAAGGAAGCACGCCGCTGTCGAGCGCTTCGTGCCGCCGGCGGAATTTGAGGCCTATGAGGCGATTGCGCGCGCGAAGGGCTTCCTTATGGTCTCGGCCTCGCCGCTGACGCGTTCGTCGCATCACGCAGGCGAGGACTTCGCCAGGCTCAAGGCCGCGCGCGAGGGCAAGCGCGCGTGACGGCGCGAACGACGACAACGGAGGTTCCTTACAGCGCGGCTGAAATGTTCGCGCTTGTCGCTGACGTCGAGCGCTATCCCGATTTCATCCCGTGGTGCGTCGCGCTGCGCATTGTTGAGCGCGGCGAGGAGACGCTCTTTGCTGACATGATCGTCGCCTACAGGGTCTTCCGCGAGCGCTTTCGCAGCCGCGTGACGCTCGACCCCGCCGGTGGGCGGATCACCGCGACCTATGTCGACGGACCATTCCGTACACTGAAGAATGAATGGACCTTCAGCGACCGCGCCGGCGGCGGCTCGACCATCGGCTTCCTCATCGATTTCGAGTTTCGCAACTTCATCCTGCAGGCGACCGCGCAACAGGTCTTCGACAAGGCGTTTGCAAAAATGAGCGACGCCTTCGTCACAAGGGCGAAGGCTGTCTATGGGGAGCGGGAGTTGCAAGGCGCGCGGGAGACCGTCGGGTGACAGCGTTCAATGACCGCTACGACATTTCAACCGACGAGATTTTGTTCGTGAGCGGCGAGCACATGGATGTCAGCGCCGTCAGCGCCGCCCACGCGCCGTGGTGAAACCGGACGCTCTGCGCCGTCAACGACACCTGGGTGCGCCTCGGCGTCCTTGAAGGCGACTTCCACTGGCACAAGCACGACAACACCGACGAGTTCTTCATGGTCCTCGAAGGTCACCTCGACATCGAGCTTGAAGACCGAATGGTGAGCCTCAAGCCGGGTCAAGCGTTCACGGCGCCAAAAGGCGTGATGCACTTCCCCCACGCGCGCGGGAGAACGAGCGTACTGATGATCGAGAAAGCAGGCGTCATCCCGACGGGGAGTTAGCGGTGCGTGCTTCTGCTATTGCAAGCACAACGAACGGCAGGACCCCGCTCCACCCGGCTGCGGGGGAGCGGAAGGAAGGCGCCTTACAATCCGCGCAACACCAGCCCTAGCGCCGTCTCTGTCGCGCGCAGGCGCACCAGATTGCGGTCGGCGTCGGCAAAGACGCGGCGCTCCACGCGCACCGCTCCGCCTTTCACCGCAAGGCCAAACCAGACGAGGCCCACGGGCTTTGACGCGCTGCCGCCGCTGGGGCCTGCGACGCCAGTGACGGAGACCGCAATCTCGGCGCGCGAGTTCTGAAGCGCGCCCTTCGCCATCGCGCGCGCGACAGGGCCGCTGACGGCGCCGTGCAGCGCGATGAGCGCAAGGGGCACGCCAAGCATGTCGGCCTTGGCCTCGTTCGAATAGGTGACGAAGCCTCGGTCGAGCACGGCTGATGCGCCCGGCACATCGGTAATCGCGGCCGCAATCATGCCGCCGGTGCAGCTTTCGGCGGTCGCGATCATCATGCCTTCGGCCCCCGCCTTGTCGACGATTGCTTGCGCCAGTTCCCAGATGCGATGCGGCGGCGTCATGTTTTCCGTGGGCGGAGTTCATGCGCGAGGTCGGCGTCGGCAAGGAGGCGGCGCGCTTGCGTCTCCTGGTCGCTCTCGACAAGTATACGGCGTGGCAGGGCGCCAATCGACCCATCGACGGCGCTCATATGCGCATCGGCGATGAAATAGCGAAAGCCCGCTTCCGTCAGCAGCGCCTCAACGAAAGAAATGAGCGCCGGATCGTTGGTGCGGATGAGTTCGTTCATGCGTCAGCCATTGGCGGGCAAGCGCACTGTCGCCGTCGCCATCGCGGCGATACCCTCGCGCCGTCCCGTGAAGCCGAGTTGTTCGGTCGTCGTCGCCTTGACGGAAATGCGATCCTCCGGAATGCCGATGATCTCGGCGAGCGCTTGCCTCATCGCCGCGCGATGCGGACCGATTTTCGGCGCCTCGCAAATCAGCGTCACGTCGCAATGGGTGACAGCGCCGCCGCGCGCGATCACGAGATCGCGCGCCTTGTCGAGAAAGATACGCGAGGGCGCCCCTTTCCATCTGTTGTCCGAGGGCGGGAAATGATCGCCGATATCGCCTGCGCCGATCGCGCCGAGGATGGCGTCGGTCAGGGCATGCATGCCGGCGTCGGCGTCTGAATGGCCTTTCAGCTTTTTCGTATGCGGGATTGCGACGCCGCAGAGAATGACGGCGTTGCCCTCTTCAAAAGCATGAACGTCGAAGCCGTGGCCAGTGCGGTATTCCATCACTCGATTCATCCGTCCAAGGAGGAGTTCGGCCATGCCGAAGTCTTCGGCCTGCGTAATCTTCATATTGTCAGGCGACCCGGCGACAAGGCTGACCTTCAGTCCGGCGCGCTCGGCGACCGCGGCGTCGTCAGTCAGGGTCGCGCCTTTGGCGGCGCGGTGCGCGGCGAGGATCGGCCCGAAGCGAAAACCTTGGGGCGTCTGGGCGCGCCACAGCCCTTCGCGCGGCACGGTCGTGTCGATCGCCGGCTGCGCCGCAGCGTCCGCGCGCTTCAAGGTGTCGAATACGGGAAGCGCGGCGATCGCCCCGCCAGACAGGTGCGCGGCGGCGATCACGCGCGCGATGGTCGGCGCATCGATGAAGGGCCGGGCCGCGTCGTGAATAAGGACGATGTCCGGCGGATCGGCGTCGAGACTTTCAAGACCGAGACGCACGGAGTCCTGTCGTTCCACGCCGCCGGTCACCGGCGCCATCAGCTTCGGGTGGCCAGCGAGGGACCGCATCGATTCCGCATAAAGATCATGGTCTTCGGCATGGATGATCACCCGGACGCTGGTGACGTTCGCGTGATCGAGAAACGCCCGCGCCGCCCGCGCCAGCACGGCTTCGCCCGCAAGCGCCTGGTACTGCTTCGGCCCCGGCGTTCCGGCCCGAACCCCGCGCCCGGCGGCGACGATGATGGCGGTGACGGCGGGCATGGTTGATCAAGCTTCCTTGAATTCAGGCCTTCTCTTGGCTCGCTTTCGGCGTTAGCGAAAGTCCCATGCTGTCGATCGGTCCCATCCGTCTTGCCAACAGCGTCGTGGTCGCGCCGATGTCCGGCGTTTCTGATCTGCCCTTTCGGCGGGTTTGCGCCTCCTTCGGGGCGGGGATGGTCGTTTCGGAAATGGTCGCGAGCGCTGAACTCGTCCGCGCCCGGCCCGATGTCGTGCGCCGGGCGGAGGGCGACCCCTCGATTCGGCCTTTCGTGATCCAGCTGGCGGGCCGCGACGAGGAATGGATGGCGGCGGGCGCTGCGATCGCCGAAGCGGCGGGCGCTGATATCATCGACATCAACATGGGCTGCCCGTCGCGGCAGGTGACGGGAAAGGCGTGCGGCTCGGCGCTGATGCGCGAACCCGATCTCGCCGCGCGCCTCATCGAAGCGACGGTGAACGCAACGTCAAAACCGGTAACGCTGAAAATGCGGCTCGGCTGGGACCGGGACTGCCTCAATGCGCCGCTCCTCGCCCGGCGGGCGGAGGAAGCGGGCGTCAAGCTCATCACGGTGCACGGGCGCACGCGCAACCAGTTTTACAAGGGCGTCGCCGATTGGGCGGCGGTTCGCGCGACGAAAGAAGCGGTAACACTTCCGGTTATCGTTAACGGCGATATCGATACGCTGGACCAAGCGCGCCGCGCGCTCGACGTCTCCGGCGCGGACGGGGTGATGATCGGGCGCGCGGCAGTCGGGAAACCCTGGCTTGCCGGCGCAATCGCGGAAGCGCTCAGGACGAAGGCGCCGGCGCTGCGCGTTCCCCCTCTCGCCGACCGCCGGGACGCCGCGCTTGCCCACTACCAAGACGCAATAGCGCATTATGGCGAAGCGCTCGGCGTGCGCGTCACCCGCAAGCATCTGGCGGCGTATACGGATTTTGAACTGCCTGACATCAGCTGCCCAGAGCTGGCTGACCTGCGCGGGCTCCTCTGCCGCTCGGTCGAGGCAGTTGAGGTCGAGGCGTTGCTCCAGCGTTTCTACGCGAGAGCCGAAACCCTGGCGTTCTCAGAGGCCGCCTAGCCGTTGCGGCTTTCCTGCAACATTTTTGTTGATTTCAAGCAACATTTGTAACAATATCACCGGATCGGCGCAGGCGGGGGCCATGACGCGCGGATGGGTAGGGTCAATCCAGGGGTTCGGGTTCCGGACCTCTTTCGGGTCGCGAGGGTTCAATCGACGCCGCTCCTGACAGGTCGAAAGACTTGAGCGCGCGCGCCGCCATGGGCGGCGTCAGCCCGCTTCGCCGTGCGCGCGAGCTTCTTCCTGACTGGGCGATGTCGAACACGCTAGCGGCCGCGGCGCTCGCTGGCGCGGCGATCGTCGCCTTCGCGACGGCGTGGTTCCTGTTGTCGCCAGCCGTCGAGCGCGCGGACCGGTCATTCCTGATCGGGCTCATCGTCGCCAATGTCGTCATTGCCGCCGCGTTCGCGACGCTGATCGGGGCGAGGCTCTGGCATGTCTGGTCCAATCGCCAGAACCAGATCGCCGGCGCGCCTACGCATTTCAAACTCGTGTTGCTGTTCTCCGCGCTCGCGGTCATTCCGGCGATTATCGCCTTCCTGTTTGCGTTCACCATCATGCGATCGAGCCTCAACGACATTTTTGGCGAGCGCATCGAGAAGTATCAGAACACCGCGCGCGATCTCGCCAACGGTCTGATCGAGTACAAGAAGGCGGAGCTTGAGCTGATGCTCAACCAGATCGCCTATGACGTGCGCCGCAATGAGGAGCTGGGCCTCGGCCTTGAAGCGACGCCGATCAGCTTCCGCGAATATATCTACACGCAAGCGGAAATCCGGCGCCTCGATGCGCTCTACATCATCGATGGCGACGGCCGCGTGCTCGTGCGCGCTGAAGTCCGGCCCGGCAGCTATCGGCTGCCGTCACAGGAGACAATGGCGGACCTGAAATCGAAGCCGGCGGGCGCCGGCAGCTTCGGCGTCAATGACGAGCGGCGCTTCGAACTCTTCCGCGTCGTGCTGAAGATCCCGGATTACGGCGGCGGCTTTCTGATCGCCTATCAGCCGATGGAGTCGCAGACCGGCCGGCGCCTGACGGCTGTCACCGAGGTGAAGGAAGACTGGGAGGAAGCCAAGGTCGGGCGCGCGCGCGCCGAACGGGTGTTCCTCGCCGGCTATGTGATCCTCGCCTTCATCATCCTCTTTGCGGCAATCTGGATCGCGCTGTGGGCGGCGACACGCTTCGTGCAGCCGATCGGGCGCCTCATTGAAATGGCGGGCCGTGTTTCGGGCGGTGAACTCGGCGCGCGGGTCGAGGTTTACAAGGAAGACGGCGAGATCGGCGTCCTTGCCCGCTCGATGAACCATATGACGGCGCAGCTGCAGACCCAGCGCGATGACCTGATCGAGACCAACAAGCAATTCGACCGGCGGCGCCTTTTCACCGAGGCGGTGTTGTCGGGCGTATCCGCCGGCGTCGTCGGCGTGACGCCGGAGGGCCGCATCGCCATCGCCAACCGCTCGGCTGCCGGGTTCTTCGCGCGCGAAACGCCGAAACTGACCGGGGTTTTCTTTACCGACATCCTGCCGGAGGCGAGCGAGCTTTTTGACGCTGCAGCGAGCGCGCCTTACCCGGAGGTCGCCGACCAGATCACGGTCGAACGCGACGGGCGCATCCGGACGTTGAGCGTGCGCATAGTGTCGGCGGAAATCGACGGCGCGCGCAGCTATGTCGTGACCTTCGACGACATCTCGGAGCTGATCAGCGCGCAGCGCTCAGCCGCCTGGGGCGATGTCGCACGGCGCATCGCGCATGAGATCAAGAACCCGCTGACGCCGATCCAGCTCTCTGCGGAGCGCTTGCGCCGGAAATATGCCTCGGAGATCAAGAGTTCGCCCGAGATTTTCGACCGCTGCACCGAAACGATCATCCGCCATGTCGGCGATATCGGCCGAATGGTCGATGAGTTTTCCTCCTTTGCGCGCATGCCCAAACCGGCGATCGCGATCGAAGACATGCGCGAGATCGTCCGGAGCGCGGTTTTCCCTCAAAAAGTCGCCCTGCCGGATATTGAGTTCACCGTCGAAACGCCCGCGAGCCCGGTCGTCACGCGATGCGACGCGCGCCTGATTGTGCAGGCGATGGGCAATTTGTTGAAGAACGCCGGCGAGTCGATCGGCGCCCGCCTTGCAGGCGGGGACCCTACGCCGGGCCGCATCCGGGTTGTGCTCGCCGAGATCGACGGGTTGGCGTCGGTCGCCATTGCCGATAACGGCGTCGGCCTGCCGAAGGCTGAGCGCCACCGTCTGACGGAGCCTTATATGACGACACGCGCGAAAGGCACCGGCCTCGGCCTCGCCATCGTCAACAAGGTTATCGAGGACCATGAAGGCCGCCTGAAATTCGACGACTGCACGGATCTCGGTCTGACCGGGGCAGTCGTCACGTTTGTGTTGCCGCTCGACATGGCAGTTGGGGTAGGGGCGGCCGCCACGGCGGCCGAATAGAAGTTGAGTAGGGAAGGGTTCAAATGAGCATCGATATTCTGGTCGTCGACGACGAAGCCGACATTCGCGATCTCGTGTCCGGTATTCTCGAGGACGAAGGGTTCAACCCGCGAACCGCAGCGAATTACGACCAGGTCGCCCGCGCGTTGCGCGAGCGCCTGCCATCGCTCGTCGTTCTCGATGTCTGGCTGCAGAACTCCGCCAAGGACGGCATCGAGATCCTCGAGGAACTGAAAAAGATCCATCCCGAACTTCCCGTCATTATCATCTCCGGGCACGGAACGATTGAGACGGCGGTCGCGGCGATCAAGAAGGGCGCTTATGACTTCGTCGAGAAACCCTTCAACGCCGACCGGCTCGTGCTTGCCGTCAACCGCGCGCTCGAAGCGGCCAAGCTGAAGCGCGAAAATGTCGAACTGCGCGACCGCGGCCCGGACTGGGGCCTGATCGGCGGCTCGGCGACGATCAACACGCTGCGCGGCGTCATCGACCGCATCGCGGATTCGCGCTCGCGCGTGCTGATCGCAGGACCAGCAGGCTCCGGCAAGGAAGTCATCGCGCGCCTCATTCATGCAAAATCCACCCGCGCCGAGCGTCCCTTTATCGTCGTGAGCGCCGCAACCATTTCTCCCGAGCGGATGGAGGAAGAGCTTTTCGGCGTCGACGGCGAGGGCGGCAAACCGAAATCGATCGGCCTCATGGAGCGCGCCCATGGCGGCACTTTGATGTTCGACGAAGTCGGCGACATGCCGCTTGAGACACAGAACAAGATTTTGCGCGTGCTGGTCGACCAGCGCTTCAAGCGCGTCAATGGCGATGGGCCGATCAGCGTCGACGTGCGCATCATTTCCTCGACCTCGCGCGATCTTCTCGCCGACGCCTCAAACGGGCGCTTCCGCGAAGACCTCTTTCACCGCCTGAACGTCGTGCCGATCAACGCCCCCTCGCTTGCCGAGCGTCGCGATGATATCCCAGCGCTCTCGGCCTATTTCATCGACCGCATCGCGCGCGGCGCCGGCTTCCCGAAGCGGTCTCTTTCTCCGGAGGCGATGGCGGCGCTGCAGGCCTATTATTGGCCTGGCAATGTGCGGCAGCTGAGGAACGTCATCGAGCGCACGCTCCTCCTCATGGGCCGTGACGCCGACCGCGAGATCGCCTGCGAGCACCTGCCGGCGGAAATCATCGACGCCGGCCTCTCGATCCCGGCGGGCGAGGGGCTCGAACAGATAATCGCGCTTCCCCTGCGGGAGGCGCGCGAGCGCTTCGAGCGCGAATATCTGATCGCGCAGATCAACCGGTTCGGCGGCAATATCTCGCGCACGGCCGCGTTCATCGGGATGGAACGCTCGGCCCTTCACCGCAAGCTCAAGGCTCTCGGCGTCGGCGGCGCGCCGCGGGCGGAGAGCGCTTGAGGGCGTTGTGTATTTGCAGGGCGGGCCGTAGTCCGCCAGTACGTCAACGATTGCGGGCTTAAAGTCCGCCCCACAAGGGCCTGATCATCACCATGCGCATCATCGTCATCGGCGCGGGCCGCGTCGGCACCGGCATCGCGCGGCGGCTTTCCGCCGAAGGCAACGCCGTCACGATCATCGACCAGTCGAAGGACCTTGTGCGCTCAGTCACCGAGCGTATCGACGTACGCGGCATCGTCGGCAACGGCGCTTATCCGGACGTGCTTGTGGAGGCCGGCGCCCGCGAGGCGGACATGGTGATCGCCGTCACTTATTCCGACGAAATCAATATGATCGCCTGCCAGATTTCCCACACGCTCTTCAACGTGCCGACGAAAATTGCGCGCATCCGAGCGAGCGGATTCCTTGATCCGCGCTATTCGGACCTTTTCGGCCGCGACCACCTGCCGATCGACGTCATCATCTCGCCGGAGCGCGAGGTGTCCGAGGCGATCATGCAGCGGATGGCGACGCCTGGCGCGTTCGAGACAAAATCCTTCGTCGACGGCAAGGTGACGGCGGTCGGCGTCAAGCTGAAAGACGATTGCCCGATTCTCAACTCGCCGCTCCGGCAGGTCGCCGAGCTGTTCCCCGATCTCAAGATCACCATCGTCGCCATCAATCGCGAGGGCCGCATCTGGCGCGCCCACGCCGATGATCAGCTTTACGCCGGCGACGCCATCTATTTCATCGCCGACCGCAACGATGTCACGCGCGCGCTCGACATCATGGGACTGGCCGAGCGCCAGGCGCGCCGCGTCATCATCATCGGCGGCGGCAATATCGGTCTTTATGTGGCGACCGGCCTTGAGAAGATCGGCGCCACGAAAATCCGCATTATTGAACGCGATCGCGCCCGGGCTGAGAAGATCGCCGAGGAGCTTGAGCGCACGATTGTCTTGCAGGGTGACGGGCTTGATCGCGCGCTTCTGCTGGAGGCCGGCGTTGAGGAGACGGAAACCGTCGTCGCCGTCACCAACAACGATCAGGTGAACATTCTTGCTTGTGTCGTCGCCAAGCGCGAGGGCGCGCGGCGGGCGATGGCGCTGATCAATGAGCAGGATTACGGTCCGATTTCCGAGGCGGTCGGCGTCGACCGCTTCGTCGATCCGCGCTCGACGACGATTTCAACGATCCTGCAGCACATCCGCCGCGGCCGCATCAAGGGCGTCTTTTCGCTCTATGACGGCGAAGCGGAGTTGATCGACGCGATCGCGCTGGAGACCTCGCCGCTGGTCAACAAGCCGCTGCGCGAGGCGGAGCTGCCGGACGGCGTGATGATCGGCGCCATCTACCGCGACGGCAAGGTGTCGATGCCGAACGCAGCGACCGTCATCAAACCCGGCGACCGTGTGGTCCTGATGGCGCTCAAGGACTATGTGAGGGACGTCGAACAGATGTTCCGTGTCAGCATCGATTACTTTTAGAGGTTCGCCCATGCCGCGTATCGCTTATGTCAACGGGGCCTATACGCCGATCGAAGACGCCAGCGTCCATATAGAGGACCGCGGCTATCAGTTCGCTGACGGCATCTATGAGGTCGTCCTCTTCGTCGGCGGAAAATTCTGGGATCTCGACGGGCATCTCAAACGCTGGGCGCGCTCGCTGAAGGCGCTTGAGATCCGCGCGCCGATGAGCGAGGGCGCGCTCCGCATCGTCATCAAAAAGCTGATCGAGAAGAACCGTCTCAAGGACTGCATGGTCTACATGCAGGCGACGCGCGGCGTCGCCCCGCGCAATCATCCGTTCCCCGCGGGCGAGGTTCAGCCGGCGCTCGTGCTGACGGCAAAGCCCATCGATCTCGAAAAGTTGAACGCAAAATCGGCGAAGGGAATTTCGGTCATCACTGCGCCGGACATCCGCTGGGGCCGGGTCGACATCAAGACCGTCGGTCTCCTGCCGAACTGCCTCGCCAAGGAGGCCGCCGCGCGCGACGGCGCCGCTGAAGCCTGGCTCGTAAGAGGCGGCAAGGTGACGGAGGGCTCTTCCTCCAACGCCTGGATCGTCGATGACAAGGGCCAGCTCATCACCCATCCGCTCGGCAATGAAATCCTCGGCGGCATTACCCGGCAGACCGCGATCGACGTCGCCGAAAGCCTGCAGATGAAAGTCGTCGAGCGCGCCTTCTCGGTCGATGAGGCATTGCGTGCGCGCGAGGCGTTCATCTCGTCAGCGATGAACCTCGTGACGCCCGTGATCGCCATCGATGGGAAAAAAGTCGGCGACGGCAAACCGGGCCCCGTCGCGACGCGGCTTCGTACAGCTTACATGGAGCGGTGCGCGGCTGGCGGGTAGCCGGAATTTCCGCCGGGTTGCATCCCCTCGATTCTCGCGCGATAGTGCTTGCTGCATTGCAATAAGCGCGTTGTGGGAGAGCCCCAGGGGTCATGAGCGATAAAAAACAGAACCTCCAGGACGTGTTCTTGAACCACGTCCGCAAGGACAAGGTTCCCGTCACCATATTTCTCGTGAACGGCGTCAAGCTGCAGGGGGTTGTCACCTGGTTCGACAATTTCTGCGTCCTTCTGAAGCGGGAAGGGCAGGTGCAACTCGTTTACAAGCACGCGATTTCAACGGTAATGCCGTCTCAGCCCGTCAATCTGTGGGACGGCGAGGAAAGCGAATAGGTCTCTTTGGACGCCGAGCATCAAGAATCCCGCGCCGCCGACATGGGCGCGGCCTTCGTCCTGCACGTTGAGTTTGCGCGCGACGACCGGCGCCGCACCCCGACGGCCCGGCTTGACGAAGCGTGCGGTCTTGCTGAAGCGATCGATCTGCGTGTCGTTCATCGCGAAGTGACGATGCTCGCCGCGCCGCGCCCTGCAACGCTGATCGGTTCCGGCAAGGTTGAGGCGATCAACGCGGCGCTCGATGCGTCGAGCCCGCGCCCTGGCCTCGTCATCGTCGATGCGGCGCTCTCGCCGATCCAGCACCGCAACCTCGAAAAGGCGTGGAACGCCAAGGTGCTCGACCGCACCGCGCTGATCCTTGAAATTTTCGGCGCGCGCGCGCGGACCGCGGAAGGCCGGCTCCAGGTCGATCTTGCGCATCTCACCTATCAGAAGTCGCGCCTCGTCCGGTCGTGGACGCACCTTGAACGCCAGCGCGGCGGGCGCGGCTTTCTCGGCGGTCCCGGCGAGCGCCAGATCGAAAGCGACCGCCGCGCGATCGGCAACGAAATCGACCGGTTGAAGGCACGGCTTGAAGAAGTGCGCCGCACACGGAACTTACAGCGCGCCAAGCGCCGCAAGGCGCCGCACCCTGTCGTCGCGCTTGTCGGCTATACGAACGCCGGCAAGTCGACCCTGTTCAACCGGCTGACGAAATCCGACGTCGTCGCGCGCGATCAGCTTTTCGCGACGCTCGACCCGACGATGCGCGCGGTCGACCTTGCCTCCGGCCAGCGTATCATTCTCTCGGACACCGTCGGGTTCATTTCCGACCTGCCAACGCAGCTCGTTGCGGCCTTTCGCGCGACGCTTGAAGAAGTGCTTGAAGCCGACCTCATCCTCCATGTCCGCGACGCGGCGCATGAGGACTCCGATTCCCAGCGCGAAGACGTGATCGACGTGCTGGCTGAGCTGGGGCTTACCGGCGAAGCGGATGCTCCAGCGATCGAAGTGATGAACAAGATCGATCTCCTGTCGCCGAAAGACCGGCAATCGCTTCTGGCCCTGACCAAAGCCGGCGGCGGGCTCGCGGCGATGACGATCGAAGACCCCTTGCGCGCCGGCGTCTCGGCTGTGACCGGGGAGGGCGTTGAGGAATTGCTCGTTCTCATCGATCAGATCCTCACTGCTGACCGCGTGCGGTATGTCATTCGCCTGTCCGCAACGGACGGCGCGGCGCGGGCGTTTCTGCATGAACATGGCGATGTCGCAGCCGCGACCGAAGACGAGGATGGCGCCTTCATCGATGTCCGCCTTACGGAAAAGGCGCTCGGACAATTTCGCAAGGCCCATCCGTCCGCCGACATCGAGACCGCGCGCCAGAAAAGCCGCCTGATTGCATGAGACCTGATCCCTCCCGCGTCGCTGCGGTCATCGCCGAGGTTTCAGCGACAGAAATCGCGCCGCATTTCGGCAGGCTCGAAAAAGAAGCGGTGCGGCAAAAATCGAGCCCGACCGATCTCGTGACGCGCGTTGACGAAGCCGCCGAGGCGGCGCTGCGCAAGGCTCTTGGCGCGCTTGCGCCTCGCGCTGGTTTCATTGGCGAGGAAGCCGCCGCCGCTGATCCTTCGATTGTCGCGGCGCTGTCGGGCGAGGGCGCCTTGTGGGTGGTCGATCCGCTCGACGGCACGCGGAACTTCGTCAACGGAACGCCGGAATTCGGGACCATCGTCGCTTATGTCGAGAACGGCGCCGCGCTCATGGGCTGGATCTATGCCGCGCCTGAACGGCGCTGCGCGATCGCGGTCGCGGGCGAGGGCGTTGAATGGGATGGCGCCGCGCCTGTCACCGCGCCGTTGTCGAATGATCCCCCGCTCGGGCTGCGTTCCACCGGCTGGCTGACGCCCGAATGGCGCGACCGCCTGACGCCAAGCCTGCGCCGGAATCTTGCTTCGCAGCCCGGTCATTGCTCGGCTTACGCTTATCTCAGGCTGATGAGGGGCGAGGTCGATTTCAAACTCTCAAGCCGCATCCATCCCTGGGATCACGTGGCAGGGGCGTTGATCCTGACCGAGCTTGGCGGGCGCGCAGCGTTCCTTGAGTCGGGGGAGCCCTATTCCCCGCGGGACACTGTTGATGCCCCGTTGCTGGCGGCGGCGCCCGGAAGGGACTGGTCGGATATTGCACGGCGCCTGATGGAATAAGGGCGCTGCTGCACGGCAAGCTTTAGCCCAACGATCAACGGATGTATGGCGAGTGCAAGGCTGCCTTTCCCCAAAGCGCCTCGCGCGCGGTGCGTATACGGAGTAAACGCTATGTCAGACCCTTTCCACGGCAAGCTCTGCATTGTCACCGGCGCGGCGTCTGGCATCGGGCGCGCCGTAGCGCTGGATCTGGCCCGGCGCGGCGCGGCGCTGGCCTTGTCCGATGTGAACGAGGCGGGGCTTGATGAAACGCGAGCGCTGATGGGCCCCGTTCCGTCAAACCGGTTTCGCATCGACCGGCTCGACGTCGCCGACGCGAATGCGATTGAGCGCTATGCGGCGTCCGTCAAGGAAAGCCTCGGCGATGCCGACTACGTCTTCAACATCGCTGGACTGACGCGCGTTGGCCGGTTTGAAGAAACGCCTTTGTCGTCGGTCGAGAAGATCATGGACGTCAATTTCTGGGGCGTCGTCCGGATGACAAAGGCGTTTCTGCCGCAGCTGATCGCGACGAAGGGCGGGGTCGTCAACATCTCGAGCCTGTTCGGCTTTATCGGCTATCCGGGACAGGCCCATTATTGCGCCTCCAAGTTCGCGGTGCGCGGCTTTTCGGAAACGATCGCGGCTGAACTTGCCGAAAAGGGTGTGCGCGTCACCTCGGTCCATCCGGGCGGCGTAGACACGGCGATCGCGCGCTGCGCCGAGATCGACGCGCTGCCGCCCGATGTCAACGATGTGAAGGAAATCGGCGCGCGCTTCAAGAAGGCGGCGATCACCAGCCCTGAACGCGCGGCCGAAATCATCCTTGCGGGCGCAGCGAAGGGAAAGCGCCGTGTCGTCGTCGGCCGCGACGCCAAATTCGTGTCGTTCATTCAAAGGCTGTTTCCGGAGACTTATGCGGCGAAGCTGAAGCCGTTATTGCCGAAGCCAGTGATCTAACGCATTTGCCGGTGTTCATCCTTCGTGACGCGCGTGAAGACCCGCGCCCGTCAGGGTGAACAAAACTCTATTAGGCCGCTTCATCCTGAGGAGCCGCGAAGCGGCGTCACAAAGGATGGTGGCGTAGCGCTACTCGCCGCGCTCCAGCGTCTTCGCCTCGACCCACAGCGCTTCCATCTCTTCAAGGCTCGCCGCGCCCATTCGTTCGCCTAGGCGGGCTTCTATGTGCCGGAACCGGCGCCGGAACTTTTCGTTGGCGCGGCGGATCGCGGCTTCGGGGTCGATATCGAGGTGGCGCGACAGGTTCGCCATGACGAAGAGAAGATCGCCGAATTCATCTTCGATCGCGTCCCGGTCGCCCGCGTCGATCACCTCGACGAGCTCCCCGGTTTCTTCGGCGATCTTGTCGAGAACGTCGCGCGGGTTGGTCCAGTCGAAGCCGACGCGCGCGGCGCGTTTTTGCAGCTTCACCGCGCGGGTGAGACCCGGCAGCCCGATCGGCACGTCGTCGAGAAGGCTGACAGCGCCCTTCGCCGCGCGCTCGGCGGCCTTCTGGTCCTCCCACTGACGGGTTTGCTGACCCGCGGTTCGCGCGTTGGCGCCCGCAAAGACATGGGGGTGGCGTCGCCGCATTTTCTCGGTGATGGCGCGTGCGACATCCTCGAAGGCGAAGGCGCCTGCCTCCTCAGCCATGCGGGCATGAAAGACAGTCTGGAACAGGAGATCGCCAAGCTCATCCTTCAGATCGCCCATGTCCCCGCGCTCGATCGCATCGGCGACTTCATAGGCTTCCTCAACGGTATACGGAGCGATGGTGCGAAAGTCCTGCTCAAGGTCCCAGGGGCAGCCCGTCCCCGGGGTCCGGAGCGCCGCCATCAGGTCGAGGAGAGCCGCCATCGCATCCGTCGCCGCCATCGCGCGTTCCTTGCTTTCGGCGCAAACGACGCGCCGCTGACCTCCGATATGGCGAAAATCCGCGTCTCCCGCCAGCGCAGCCGCGTGATTGCTGCAAACTCGGCCGGCGCTGAAGGGGCCTATGGCCCCCGCGCGAGGCCGCCGCTAAAGACGGACGGCTAGCGACTGGCGCCCCGCGCGGAGGACCAAATGCCGATCACCGAGACGAAATACATTTGGAGCAATGGCGAGCTGATCCCATGGAGCGAGGCGAAGGTTCATGTGATGAGCCACGCGCTCCACTACGCGACCGCCGTGTTCGAGGGCATGCGCGCCTATGAGACCAAGCACAAAGGAACGGTGATCTTCCGCAATTTCGATCACATCAAGCGGCTCCATTATTCGGCGCGCGTTTATCGCCTCCCGCTTAGCTATTCGATCGAAGACCTGATGAAGGCGTGCGTCGATGTCGTGCGCGAGAACGGAAATAAGGCCTGCTACATCCGCCCGCTGGTTTTTCTCGGCTATGGCGAGATGGGAATATCGGCGTCGCATGAAAAGTGCGAGGCGATCATCGCCTCATTCCCGTGGGGCGCCTATCTCGGCGACGAGGGTATGAAGAACGGCGTCGATGCGTGCGTCTCGAGCTGGCGCCGGCTGGCGCCGGACACCATGCCCGCGGGCGTCAAGGCGGCAGGGAATTATCTCTCAAGCCGTCTCATCGCGCTCGAGGCGCGCGAGCGCGGCTTCGCCGAAGGTATCGGCCTCACTGCGGACGGGCTGGTCAGCGAAGGGGCAGGGCAGAACCTCTTCGTCGTCATGAACGGCAAGCTCATCACGCCGCCGGGCGCTTCGTCGATCCTGATGGGCATCACCCGCGATTCGATAGTCACGCTGGCGAAGTCGCGCGGCATCGAAGTCGTCGAGCAGGCGCTGCCGCGCGAAGCGCTCTACGCCGCTGACGAAATGTTCTTCAGCGGCACGGCGGCGGAAGTGACCCCGGTCAGAAGCGTTGATCGCCTGCCCGTCGGGACAAACAACCGCCCGGTGACGACCGAAATCCAGCAGGCATTTTTCGGGCTCTTCACGGGCGAAACGCGCGATGAATGGGGTTGGCTCGATCCCGTCGCGTGAACAAGGGTCAGATCGACCGCCGCTGCAGGCGACCGTGACTGAACGTTGAAGGAGGAATAGTCGCCCGATGGCGCTGATCCTGTTCGCTCTCTTTGTTGCGGTTCCGCTTCTCGAAATCGCGGCGTTCATCAAGATCGGTGAGGCGATCGGCGTTGTTCCAACGCTGCTCGGTTGCGTCGTGACCGCTATCATCGGCGCTTTTCTCGTTCGCCTGCAGGGCTTTGGCGTGCTGCGGGCGGCGCAAGCCGCGATGGCCCGGCAGGAGCTTCCCGTCGATCAGCTGATCGAAGGCGTCATGATACTCGCTGCCGGCATTCTGTTGATGACGCCGGGCTATGTCACCGATATGGCGGGGTTCCTGCTTCTGGTTCCGCCGGTGCGTGCAGCCCTTGCCCGCCTCGTCCGCGATTGGGCGCGCGATCGCGCCGTCGTCATTGCCACTGGCGGACGCGGCGCGCAAACGGGCCCGGGCACGACAATTGAAGGCGAGGCTGAAGACATCACCGACAAGACCGGAGGCCGGCAGCAATAACTACCGCGCGCCCGCCCTGGCTGACCGCTTTCGAAGATCGAGCGCGGCGTCGATGACGTGGAAAATATAGCTCTGCTCGACAACGCCGCCGAAAAGATGCGCCTGCGGACCATTGGCGTAGATGACAACGTCCTGTCCGCCATGAGTCTCTGATCCCATCGGGATCGCGGATTGCTGGCGATAGGCGAGGTCAAGCGTTTCTTCGCCGCGCGGCTCGGGGCGCTCCTTCGCGCCGATCGCGCCTGGACCGTTGGCGTAGCCGAGCGTCGTATAGGCCTTGCCGTCAGCGGCGAGGGCGAGCCCGTCTCGGGCGCGGCTGTCTTCCGCAGACGCCGTCACGAGGCCGAGAATGTTATTGCCCTTTCCGGGATAGCCGGCGAATGTCAGGGTATGTCCGTGATCGGCCGTGACGACGATCAGGGTGTCCTTGAGGTTTGTCATCGCGACGGCCTTGGCGACCGCTTCGCTGAATGCCTGCGTATCCTTCAGCGCGCGTGCGGCGTTGCCGCCATGATGCGCGTGGTCGATGCGCCCGCCCTCGACCACCAGGAAAAATCCATCCTTGTCCTGACGAAGGACCTCAATCGCCTTTTGCGTCATTTCGGCGAGCGAGGGCTCGCCGCCGACGTCGCCGGCGCGGTCAGCTTCGTAATTCATGTGCGAGGGCTCGAAGAGCGCAAGGACGCGAGGCCCTGACGCCGGATCGAGCGCGTCAAACCCTTCGCGGTTCCAGACATAGCGATGATTGTTGCTCTTCGTGGTCCATTCCGCGGTGAGATCGCGGTTATCGCGGCGTCCACCCGCAACGCCGGCCATCTCCGGGTCGGCGGCCTCAGCTGGCAGGAAATTCGTCCGCCCGCCGCCCATCGCAATGTCGAGGCCGTCGCCAAAGGGAAACTCGATCAGCTGGCGCGCGATGTCGTGGCATCCGTTGGCCACGGCTTCTTCGGTCAGGTTGGTGTCCCGTTCCCAGTCGCGGTTTGGCGAATGGGCATAGACGGCGGCCGGCGTCGCATGGGTGAGGCGTGTCGTCGTCACCACGCCAGTCGCAAGCCCCGCGCGTTCTGCATATTCGCCGAGCGTCAACACCCCGGCGTTCTTCGCGGAGGCGCAATCATTAATCTGCGCCCTGTCGTCGAGTGAAAGGACGCCGATCTTGGTTTTGACGCCAGTGACCATGGCGGACATGGTGCCGGCCGAATCGGACGTCTGCGCGTTGGTATTGTAGGTCTTTGACAAGGCGACCCATGGAAAGCGCTCGAAAGAAAGGAAATTTTCTTCGCCTTGCTCGCCGCGCGTCTGACCGTCAAAAATGCGAGCGGCCGTCGTCGTCGTGATGTCCATGCCATCGCCGACGAACAGGATGACGTTTTTCGCCTTGCGTTTGTTCGGCTTGACGGCGCTTCGCGCCGCCAGGGTCGATTGGCCGTCGATGAAATAGCGGTCCTGCGCGATCGGGACGGGCGTTTGCGCCATGGTGGAAGCGCAAAACACTGGAATAGCGGCGAGGGCGGCGAGGGATAGTTTCATAACGCGATGAACCCCTGACAACGATTGGCGATGCTGCGCTTATGACTCGAAATCGGCTTGAAAACAAAAGATAATGTCTTGGCGGATAAGCGCAAAGCGTGACGATGGCGTGACAGCGAAGAGCAGAGCTTTATGAAGAAAATCATCGCGACGGCGGCAGCTATGGCGGGCGTCGCCCTGGTCGCCGCCGGCGCCTGGCTATGGACGCCGCCCTCGCGCGCCTTTGACGCCGCCGCAGCCTCTGGCGCTGCAAAGGCTTATGATGCGCGCATCCTCCGCGACCGGTGGGGCGTGCCGCACATCTATGGCGCGCGCGACGCTGATGTCGCCTTCGGGCTTGCCTATGCGCATGCCGAGGACGACTGGAAAACCTTCGAAGAGGTCATTTTGTTCTCGCGCGGCGTTTTGGCGCAAACAAAAGGCAAAGAGGCCGCGGTGACAGACTATCTCGTCGCCGCGCTCGGCGCCAATGACGCGATCGCGCGCGACTATGACGCAAAGCTCTCCGCCGAGACGCACGCGATGCTGGAGGGCTACGCGGCCGGCATCAACCTGTTCTGCGCAGAGAAGAAGTCGCGCTGTTCGCCCGGCGTCGCGCCGGTGTCGCCGCAAGATATCGTCGCAGGCTTTGCCGCCCGTACGCCGTTTTTCTACGGACTCGAAGAAAACCTCACGAAGCTTTTTGACGGCGATGAAGAAAAGACCGCAGCGCTCGCCTGGACGCGCACGGCGTTCCTGCGCGTGCATCCTGATGCGGAACTAGGCTCCAACGCCATGGCCGTCGGCCCTCGCCGCTCGGCGGATGGCGCGACGCGCCTGATGGTCAATTCGCACCAGCCGTTCACGGGGCCTGTCGCCTGGTACGAGGCGCGGCTCAAATCGGAGGAGGGGCTCGATATCATCGGCGGCGTCTTCCCGGGCGCGCCGACGATCCTGCATGGCGTAACGCCCGATCTCGGCTGGGCGTTCACCGTGAACAAGCCCGATCTTGTCGATGTTTATGCGCTTGAGACCGACCGCTCGAAGAAGCCGTCGAAATACAAGTTCGACGGCGGCTGGAAAGATTTTGAGAAAAGCGTGGCGAAATTCCGCGTCAAACTCTGGGGGCCTTTCAGCCTGCCGGTGACGCGGCCTGTCTATCGCACCGTGCACGGACCAGCTTTTGAAACGCCTTCGGGATGGCGCGCGGTCGCCTTTGCCGGCGATGGCGAGATCCGCGCGGTCGAGCAATGGCGCCTGATGAACAGGGCGGCGTCGTTTAAGGACTGGCGTGCGGCGATGGCGATCCAGGCGATCCCGTCGTTCAATGTCGTCTTCGGCGACAAGACCGGGCGCATCGCGTTCTTCTACAATATGGCGATCCCTGATCGCAGCGCCGGCTGGGACTGGTCGAAGACGGCGCCCGGCGACCGTGCCGATCTCGTCTGGAAGGGCGTCCTGCCGTTCGGGACAGCGCCGCATCTTGTCGATCCGCCGTCAGGCTTTGTCGTCAACGCGAATAACGAGCCGTGGAAGGCCTCAAGCGCCGAGGACAGCCCCAAGTCGGAGGATTATCCAGCGCATCTTGGCATCCTTGCGCGCTCGACGAACCGGGGCCTGCGCGAGCAGGAGCTGTTCGCCGGTGACGAGAGCATCACGAGCGAAGAATTTGTCGCGTACAAGATGGACGATGCCTATTCGTCGGCGTCTACCCTCCGCAGGCTGATTAACGAGACGCTTGCCGACGCGGGCGCCGGCGCGGATGAGGGGCTCGCCGAGGCGCTGAGGCTGCTCGCCCGCTGGGACGGGCGCGCCAACCGCGAGAGTCGCGGCGCCGCGCTGGCGATCACCTTCGGGCGCTACGCGCTCGGCATCCTTCTTAACGGCGACGACGCGCCCTATCCGGACCCGCGCGAAGCGCTGTCAAAGGCTGTCGCCGACCTCATCGCGGGGCATGGCCGCATCGATCCTGAATGGGGCGACGTTAACCGGCTTATCCGCGGCGATCTCAGCCTGCCGGTCGATGGCGGACCAGATACGCTACGTGCGATCTATTCGATCGCTGACCTGTCGAAAGGACCGGGCGAGGCAGTCGCTGGCGATACGTATGTCATGCTCGCCGAATGGCTGCCCGACGGGACGCAGCGTCTCGGGACCATCCACCAGTTCGGCGCCGCGACGCTCGACGCCGCATCGCCGCATTACGCCGATCAGGCGCCGCTGTTCGTGCAGGAAGAATTCAAGGAACCGGCAATGACGCTCGAAACGCTGCTCAAGGAAGCGACGCGCGATTACCGACCGGGAGGCCCCTGACAACGGCAGCTGACAGCGCGTCTTCACCTTTCTGATTATCGCACAATTTGTATTGTCGCAAATTATGGATAGCACCGAAGGCATCGGTCAAACGCTGCGTGGACAAAGCGCGGCCCTATCGCGGCTATTTCCCCTCAGGGGCGCCTGGTCGCGACTGACTTCTCAGTTCTCGCCGAAGCGGCGACGCCTGGGCTGCGCCTCGCGCATCGCAATGGCGATCGCTTCGATCTTGCGGGCGTTGGTGATGGAATCATACGCCGCGTCATAGCGCTTGGCGATCTGTTCGGCGGCATGCAGCAGATCGGTGTTCGCCGTGAAAGCAGCGAGCCTCGCGCGCGAAATCTCGTCTTTCAGCGCCAGGTAACGCAGCCGGATCGTCCCATCGTCGGCATTGTGCGCGACGCCGATGACGTCATAGGCGTTCGCTGACAAGACGGCGACGACGTCTTCATGGCGCTTGCCGCGCGGGGCTTCCGCGCGGTCCATTTCGAGGATCTCAACCTCCATGATCGCACGCTTTGAAACAACCTTGACCTCGCCCTCGTCCGTCTCGATCGGCAGGAAATCGCGGTCGTCGTTCAACAGGTCCGAGAGGCGCTGGTTATAGGCGAGAAAGACATAGCCCTCGGTCAGCATGTCGTTAAAGCCCGCGATGCGGACCTTGCAGCGCGTGCGGCTGATCGCCTGTTTTCCCTGGGTCGCCATGCTGGCAAACTTCCATCGCCATTCGCGCAGACATTCTAGCCATCCGTCCGTTAACGGAGCGCTAACCAGCCCGGAAGGGGACGGTCATGCCGTCAAAAGCGGGCTCGACCCCCGCCGGCAGGATGCCGCGAAGCGTCTGATAATCCATGGTGATGTGGAGATTTGTGAGGATCGCCCGCTCCGGCTTGATTCGCGCGATCCACGACAGCGTGCGTTCGAGATGCGCATGCGTTCCGTGTGCAGACATTTGCAACGCATCGACGATCCAGGTCCTGACGCCCTCCAGAACCGCGAAGCTGTCGTCCGGCAATTCGGCGACATCGCTTGAATAGGCGAGATCGCCAATGCGATAGCCGTAGGAATCGACCGGCCCGTGCCGCTGCAAGAAGGGAATAGCGACGAGTTCACCGGCCGGACCCGTCAGTGCGACCGCTTGGCCGCATGGCGGCAACGCGTGCTCTTCGAGGATCGCCGGATACCAGCTTCCCGCCGCCTGTTCAAAGCAATAGCGGAAGCGCTCGACAACAGCGCCCGCGACACGGCGGTCAAGATAGACCGGCACGCGCTTGCGGCGCGCGATCGCGTAGGCTCTGAGGTCATCAAGACCATGTGTCTGATCGGCGTGGTCATGTGTGATGAGCACTGCGTCGAGATGGGCGGCGCGCGCGGCGAGAAGCTGCGCACGCATGTCCGGAGAGGTGTCGATCAGCACGGACGTGACGCTGGCGCGATCGACAAATCCTCCCTGCCCGTAGCGCTCGAGCAACAGCGAACAGCGCGTGCGGCGATTTTTGGGCTCTGCCGGATCACACGTGCCCCAATCCCCCTCGCCGCCGGCGCCGCCAAGACGCGGAACGCCGCCAGACGAACCGCACCCGAGCACGATCGCGCGAAACGCCCCGGTCATCGCTGCGGCTCTTCATATCTCGCGCGCGAGAACAGCCGGAAGAAATTCTCCGTGGTCACTCGATCAATGTCGGCGCGCGCAAGCCCGAGGATCTCCGCCAGCTTGTCCGCGACGTGAATGACATGCGCGGGCTCGCAGCGGCGTCCACGATGCGGGATCGGCGCGAGATATGGGCAATCGGTTTCGACGATGATGCGGTCATGGGGCATGCGCCCAGCGACAGCGCGCACGTCATCGGCGTTCTTGAAGGTGATGATGCCCGAAAACGAAATATATCCGCCCATTTCCATCACGGCTTGCGCCAATACAAGACTGCTCGTGTAGCAATGAAGCAGCGGTGTGAACGCCCGGCGCCCCATCGCCGCGCTGAGCATGGCGCCCGTCAGTTCGTCGGCCTCGCGCGTATGAATGATGAGCGGCAGGCCTGTTTCCTGCGCGGCTTCAATATGGGCAGCGAAGACGCGCTCCTGATCCTCGCGCGGGGAAAAGCCATAGTGGAAATCAAGCCCGCATTCGCCAATGCCGACGACATCGTCCTCGCGCGCCAGATCGATGAGCATTTCCGCCGTAAGCTCGTGATGATCGGCGGCGTAATGGGGATGGGCGCCGACCGAGCGCCAGATATTTGGGTAACGCGCAGATATGGCGCGAATTTTTTCCGTCGAGCTGATTTTATCCGAGATCGTCAGCATCGCCGCAACGCCCGCGTTACGCGCGCGCGCGATCACCGTATCGACCTCGTCGTCGAATTTCTCGTGATGAAGATTGACGTGGCTATCAACGAGCATCGAGGGTCACGCGATGCGCGGCGCGGCGGCGAAGGCGCGCGCGGCAGCGAGCACCAGCTGGAAGCGGTCGAGATTGACGGCGTCGCCGCGCATGAACAGCGTGCCGACCGTTTCGCGCAAGCGCACGAAGTCGGCCGCGCGGTTGTCCGCCGCTTCCGCCGCCTCGCGCGCCGCACGATCGATGCGGCGCAGCAGCATTTCCTGAAAGACCGGCCAGACGCCGTCCGCCGCCTTGGCCGCGAGCTTGCCGGCGACGCCCGCCGCATCGCGCGCCGACAGGAACGCCGCGACGGCGTCAATCGCTTCGGCCCCGTCGCCAGCCGCCAGCCGCAACGCAAAGCCGGGGCGGCCTTCGGCGGCCTCCGCGATCTTCACCGCATTGGCGCCGGACGCAGCCCCTTCCCGCTCCAGAAACGCCGCCACCACATCGTCCGGGTAAGGACGAAGAGCGAGGCGCCGGCAGCGCGAGCGGATGGTCGCCAGCAAGCGCCCCGGTGACGCTGACAGCACGAAAATAGCCGTCTTCGCTGGCGGTTCTTCCAGCGCCTTCAAGAGCGCGTTGGCGGAGTTGCGATTAAGATCGTCCGCCGTATCGACGATGACGACGCGCCAGCCGCCCATGGAAGGCGTCAGGCTGAGAAACTCGATCAGGTCACGCGAGGTTTCGACCGCTATTTCAGTCGCATGCCGCTCTTTCTTTTCATCATAGCGCCGCTCGGCGACGAAAAGATCGGGGTGGGCCTGCGCCGCGATTAGCGCCCCCGCACGCGAAGGCGGCGCATCGAGCGTCCGCGCATCGCCCTCATGCAGCAATGTCCGGGCGAGCCGATAAGCGAGCGTCGCTTTGCCGATGCCGTCGCCGCCGGTAATGAGCCAGCCATTTGCCAGCGCGCCTTGTTCGAGCGCGCGTTTGAGCTGCGCGTCCAGTTCAGGCGCTGGCAAGAAGCCCTCGCGCTGGTGCGGCGGCGTCATGTCGTCAGCCTCACTCATCGGCGCGACTGAAGCGCGTCATCAACGGCCCTGGCGATCGCGCGATGCACGCTGTCGATGTCGCCCGAGGTGTCGATGAGCCGGCAACGCTCCGGATTGGCCCGCGCGATCGCAAGAAAACCGGCGCGCACGCGTTCCTGATAGGCGGCGCCTTTCTCCTCAAAGCGACTCTCGCCGCCGCGCCGGCTCGTCGCGCGCTGAAGGCCGATGTCCGCAGAAACGTCGAGGATGAGCGTCAGATCAGGATCGTCGCCAGCGACAACCGCGTCATGCAGCAGCTTCACCCGCGCTTGTCCAACACCGCCAGCGATCCCCTGATAGGCCATCGTCGAGTCCGCAAAGCGATCCGTCAGCACGGTTTTTCCCGCCGCGAGCCCAGGCCGAATGAGTTTTTCGAGATGTTCGGCGCGCGCAGCATACATCATCAACGCTTCGGACAGCGCCGACCAGCGTTCCACCGGACCGTTCAGGAGAAGGTCGCGGATCGCCGCTGCGCCCTCGCCGCCGCCGCCCGGCTCTCGCGTGACAATGAGATCATGCCCCGCTGCGCGCAGATGGTCAGCGAGAAGCCGCACCTGCGTCGACTTGCCGGACCCATCCGCGCCTTCGACGCTGATGAAGAACCCGCGCGCCACGCTTATTCGGGCGCTGCTTCGGCGGTCGCGGGCGGCTTTGCAAAAATGCTTCTGGCGGCGAGCCCGATGCGCCCCAGCGGCCCGACGGATTTCACCGCCTTGCCTGCAAACAGGGGAAACTCGCGCGCATCGCCCTCGCCCGACGCGATGCGCAAGATGCCGATCTGCTGGCCTTCTTCGATGGGCGCCTCGACCGGACCTTCATAAATGACCTTCGCCGCAATCTTGTCGGCATCGGCGCGGCTGATGATCATCGACACCGCTTCACCCGTGACCAGCGGCACGCTCGGCGCGACGCCAGCAAAGACTTGCGCATCGCCCGCAATGGCCCCGGCCGTATAAAGCGTCCGCTTCGAAAAGTCGCTGAACGCAACGCGCATCAGCCGCTCGGTTTCGGCCGCGCGTTCTTTCTCCGACGTCAATCCGTTGACGACGATGATGCGCCGGTCCCCCTCGATCACCGCCGAGCCGACAAGGCCGTAACCGGCCGCTTCCGTGTGTCCGGTCTTCAATCCGTCCGCGCCCTTGAACGAATAAAGTAGCGGATTGCGGTTCGGCTGGCGGATCTTCTCCCAGGTGAACTCTTTCTTCGCGTAGAGGGCATAGTACTCGGGGTAATCCTTGATGATTTTGCGGGCGAGCAGCGCGAGGTCGCGCGTCGACATTTTGTGGTCGTCGTCCGGCCAACCGGTCGCGTTCGTGAAGGTAGAATTCGCGAGGCCCCATTCGCGCGCCTTCTTTGTCATCAGATCGGCGAAGGCTTCCTCGCTGCCGGCGATGCCTTCGGCGATGACGACGCAGGCGTCATTTCCCGACTGTACGATGACGCCGTTCAGCAGCGCGTCGAGCGAAATTTTCGTATCGACCCGGGTCCACATCTTGGACCCTTGCATACGCCAGGCTTTTTCCGAGACCGGAAATTCATCGGTGAGTTTCAGCTGCCCGGTCTTCAGCCGATCAAAGACGATCGCCGACGTCATCAATTTGCTCATCGACGAGGGCGGCGTCGGGCGGTCGGCGTCCTTCTCGAAGAGGACCGCGCCCGTCTCGTAATCCATGATGATCGCGTGGGGCGCTTTGGTGGTCACTTCGGCGAAGGCGGCGCCGGCGAACGCGGCAAACGCCGCGGCGGCGTTTGCGATCAGACGAACAATACGCATCGACATGTCATCTCCGAAAGTCTGCTACGAACTCAATGGCCAGCGCCGCTGATGATGCGGGCGCCCGGAAACCCGGCAGCAAGCGCGCGCGCAAGTGAAGCGCTCGCCCCCGCTTCGCTGACAAACGGCCCTAGGCGCAGGCACTGCACCGTGCGACTGCCTTGCGGCTTCGCGTGAAGGGCAATCGGCCCCTCCCCCGGAATATAGAGGCGCATCTGCGCAAGTTTTGACACGTCATCGACTTCCGCGACCTCGACCCAGAGATCGGTTGTCGCAACCGGCGCAGCGGCTGGCGCCAGCGGCGCCGTCGTCGCGCTTGCGATCAGGCCGGCGAGCGGATCAGTATTTGCGGACGGCGCCGCGGCGGGCGTCGCCGCCAGCGCGCCCCGGCGGTCATAGGCCGCAAAGGCGCGCCCAGCGTCTTTAGGCTTGGGGGCAAGGTCGGCGAGATTGGCGTCCGCCAGATAGCGCACGCGCACTTGCGCGGTTCCTTGAAGGGTAAATCCCAGCGCGTCGGCGGCAGCGTGCGACAGATCGATGATGCGGTCGCGCGCAAAGGGCCCGCGGTCGTTGACGCGCACAATGATGCGCTTGCCATTAGCGAGATTCTCGACCTCGGCGATCGTCGGCATGGGCAGCGTGCGGTGCGCCGCCGAAATGCGGGTCTTGTCGAAGATTTCGCCGTTCGCCGTCAGCTTGCCGTGGAAGGCGTCACCATACCAGGACGCG
Organism: Parvularculaceae bacterium; assembly: GCA_034522715.1. Classification (GTDB taxonomy): domain Bacteria; phylum Pseudomonadota; class Alphaproteobacteria; order Caulobacterales; family Parvularculaceae; genus Amphiplicatus. The sequence goes on from JAXHLA010000003.1 coordinate 382,301, forward strand.
ACTCCCGTCTCGACATAGGTTGGCTCGGCCTTCGGCGTGTACCAGCGCCCGTCGATCTTGTAGGGCGCACCAACCTTGTAATGCGGGTTCGCCTTCGTCGAAGAGCCAACCGTTTTTGGCGCGTCGGGAAGGCGCGCGGTCGTGCAGGCGGCCAGTAGCGCCAGCAATCCCGCAGCGGCGGCCCGAAGGGCTGTTCTGGTCAGGCAAGAAACGAGACTCATGGTCTTGGCTATGCGGGCTTTCGCCCGTTTTCGCAACGGAGCTGCGGCAAGTTCAAGGCGCCAGCCTTTGTCCAATCCCTGCCTTGCCATTTAAGCGGCCCCGACTATGGTCCCGCCTCCTCGCGAGGGCGAGGGATGGGTGGCCGAGTGGTTTAAGGCACCGGTCTTGAAAACCGGCGTGGATGCAAGTCTACCGTGGGTTCGAATCCCACCCCATCCGCCATCATTTCTGTCTTGCGCCAGCGCGCTTCGCGCGCCGCTCCGAAGACGCTCCCACCAAGGCCAGATTGGCGTCAGTCACTCACGCCGCCAGCGCCGCCTTTGTCGCTTCGGCGAAAATCGCCAGGCCTTCGTCGAGATGGGCGTCGGAGATCGTCAGCGGGACGAGGCATCTGAGGCACTGCGCGTAGGCGCCGGCGGTTGTCATGATGAGGCCGCGGTCGCGGGCTTCGGTCTGGATTTTCGCAGCGAGGTCGCCATTCGGTTTGTGGGCGTTGCCGTCGATCACGCATTCGACCGCGATCATGCCGCCGATCTGGCGGACGTCGCCGAAATGGCCTTTGGCGATGCCGCTTGCGAGGCCGCGCCAGCTTGCGGCGACACGCTCGCCGATGGCATGCGCGCGATCAAGGAGGCGCTCTTCCTCGAAGATGTCGAGCACCGCGAGCGCGGCGGCGCAGGCGACCGGATTGCCGCCATAGGTCGAGCCCATGCCGCCCGCCGCGATCTTGTCCATCAGGTCAGCCTTGCCGATCAGCGCAGAGAGCGGCAGGCCCGCCGCGATCGACTTCGCAACGCAGATCATGTCGGGCTCGACGCCGGCGTGCTCGAACGCGAACATCTTACCGGTGCGCCCCATGCCGGACTGGATCTCATCGGCGATGAGAAGAATGCCGTGCTGATCGGCGAGTTTGCGCAAGCCCTGCAGGAATTCGTGCGGCGCGGGATTGAAGCCGCCTTCGCCCTGCACCGGTTCGACGATGATCGCCGCGATCTCTTCAACCGGGATCGCGGTTTTGAAGATGTGGTCGAGGCAGGACATGCACGTCCTGACGGAAACCCCGTGATATTCGTCCGGGTACGGCGCGTGAAAGATCGCCGGAACCAGCGGCCCGAACCCTTGCTTGTAGGGCTTGGCTTTGCCTGTCAGCGTCGTCGCCAGCAGCGTGCGGCCGTGGAAAGCGCCTTCAAACGCGATGACGCCAGGGCGCCCGGTGATACGGCGCGCAAATTTGACCGCGTTCTCGACCGCCTCGGCGCCGGAGTTGAAGAGCGCGGTCTTCTTCCTGGTCGGACCGGGGGCATAGCGGTTCAGCCGCTCGGCGAGTTCGACGTAGACCTCGTACTGCGCGATGCCGAAGCTGGTGTGGATAAATTGATCGGCTTGCCGCTTGATCGCCTCCACAACCTTCGGATGGCAGTGCCCTGCGTTCAGGACCCCGATGCCGCCGATGAAATCTATGTAACGCTTGCCCTCGACGTCCCAGAGTTCGGCGTTTTGCGCCTTCGCGACGTAAACCCCTGATTTTGATGGCAAACCGGCTGGAAGCGCGTCATCGCGGCGAGCTTTCAGCGCGGCGTTTGAAGTAAATTCGTTCTTTCCGTGGGACATGCGCAAAACGGCCGTTTCTCTTGGATTCATGCGGAGTCCGGGCCTTAGCACGTTCCCCGCCGCTTTGGCAGCAGGCGCGCTGCGGCCCGTCGCCTCTTGCCATGGGCCGCCTTGAAGGTGTGTACTGACGAAGTCTCGTTACAGCGTAGGCGTACCGTTCAGGCGTCCATAGCTGGCCGTTTCCTCCAAGTGGGGGTCAAGGACCGGCGATATCGTCCAAAGGAGGGCCAAAGTGACCGACGAGGCCATTGCGAAAACCATCCTCAAATTCGTGCGCCAGCTTGATGGCGGCGAGACGGAAGAGCGCGTTCTGGAATCCGCCATCGCCCGCCACTGGCTCAGCCGCGAAGGTTCGCCGACGCCTTCGGGACTGAAGCTGATCGACGAATTCGTCACGATGGAAAAAGTGACGCGCCAAAGCGCGTAAGCCGCAGCCGTCCGTGGACGGCCAACCTTCAGAGCCCGTCCGCCCCGCGGAGCGGAAGCGACGCACTTAGATCACGCGCAGATGCGGGCCCGCGTCGCCCTCAACGCGCCCGAAGGCGCAGCCCATCACATGGCTGATCGTCTCGCCATCCTCGGCGAGCGGCGCCGTCATTGAGCGGAACATCACCTTTCGCCCGTCCGCGAGCATCAGTTCGTTCGACGCCTGGCGCGGGGCTTCGGACGTGACCGCGAGGTTGATCGACGCTGTCGCCTCGTCGAGCAGCGACAGCGAGAAATCAGTCGCGGTCGAGAGGTACACGGACGAAAGCTGCGCAAGGCGCGAGCCGAGATAGATAAAATGCGGAAACCCCGCCGACTGTTTCAGGTCGACGACGAACACCCAGTTCCAGTCATCGCCAAGATCCACGCGGCGCATGTCCGACCAGCTGGGGAAACGGCCGCGCGCGGTTCGGAGCCACACTTCGATGAGACGCTGCGTAAGGCGCCGGTCAGCGGGCGGCGCGATGACCGAGAGACCGACTTGCCCCGCTGTCTCTCTGTTCACCGCGCCCGCCTTCGCCTTGTCCGTCCCGCCTTGCGGCAGGGCCGTCCGCCCCTCGCAAAAAACTGGTTCAGATTTGAAATTACCGGTCGTTCATTGAGGGCAGGTGAAGGGGATATGGACAATTTTAGGGAAGTGCGCCCTGGTCTTCCGCTCCACCCGCGAAGCGGGGGAGCTGGCCCGAAGGGCCTCAGGGGGCGCACGCCATCAACGGGGACCGCCGCGCGTAGATCGCGAGCCCCCCCCTCAGTCGGCGTCGCCGACAGCTCCCCCGCTTCGCGGGTGGAGCGGAGGCGGCAATACTCATTCACCCCCCCCCTCACCCCCCATGGAAATAATCATAGATCCGCTGCGCCAGCGCTTCTGACACGCCCTCAACCGCCACGAGGTCTTCGGGCTTGGCGCGGGCGATCGCTTTGGCTGAACCGAAGTGATTGAGGAGCGCGCGTTTGCGCCCCGGGCCGACGCCCGGAATATCGTCAACCGGATTGGCGCTGATCGCCTTGGCGCGTTTGGCGCGGTGGGCGCCGATGGCGAAGCGGTGGGCTTCGTCGCGCACGCGTTGCAGGTAGAAGAGCGCGGGGTCGCGGGGGCCCAGGAGGAACGGCTCGCGCCCCGGCATGACGATCTGTTCGCCCGTCGCGCCCATGGTGCGGTCAACGCGTTTCTCGCCGCTTTCCGTTTCGCGCCGGCCCTTGGCGACGCCGATGATCGAAATTCCCTCGCCTTGCGGATCAAGGCCCAGCTCTTCGAACACCTGCAAGGCCGCTGAAAGCTGCCCTTTGCCGCCATCAATGACGACAAGATCGGGACGCGTTTCTTCGTCGGGCTCCTTCATCATGCGCGAGAAGCGGCGCGTCAGCACTTCGCGCATCATGGCGTAATCATCGCCCGGCGTCAGCGCTTCGGATTTGATCGTGTATTTACGGTAGTGCTTTTTCTCAAAGCCCTCGGGACCCGCGACGATCATCGCGCCGACCGCGTTCGACCCTGAAATATGCGAGTTGTCGAAGACCTCGATCCGGCGCGGCGGCGCCTCTAGCTCCAGCGCTTCGGCGAGGCGGGCGAAGATCTTCTGCTGGCTGGCGCTTTCGGCCATCCGCCGCGACAGCGCCTCGCGCGCATTCATGGCGGCAGCGTCGACGATCGACTTCTTCTCGCCGCGCTGGGGCGCGAGGATCGTCACCTTGCGGCCTGCGCGCAGCGTGAAGGCTTCGGCGAGCAGCGCGCTTTGATCGGGCTCTGCGTTCACCAGCAGCAGCGCGGGCGGCTCCCGGCCGTCATAGAACTGCGCCATGAAGGCGGAAAGGATCGCGGCCGGCTCCTCCTCACGGTCGTGCTTGGGGAAATAGGCGTGGTTTCCCCAGTTCTGGCCGGCGCGGAAGAAAAAGACCTGCACGCAGGATTGTCCGCCCTCGGCGTGAATGGCGAAGACATCTGCTTCCGAAACGCCATCAGCGTTGATGTCCTGCGACCCTTGCACATAGGTCAGCGCGCGGATGCGGTCGCGCAGGCGCGCGGCGCGCTCAAAGTCGAGCGCTTCGGCTGCGGCCTCCATCTCCTTCGACAGTCCTTGCTGCACGGCTCTCGAATCGCCGTCGAGGAACGACTTCGCTTCGGCGACGAGCGCGCGATAATCGTCCGCTCTGATGAGATCGACGCACGGCGCGGCGCAGCGCTTGATCTGGTGCAGAAGGCAGGGCCGCGTGCGGCTTTCAAAAACGCTGTCCGTACACGACCGAAGTAGAAACGCCTTTTGAAGGGTATTGAGCGTACGATTGACGGCGTTCGCCGACGCGAACGGACCGTAATAGGCTCCCTTACGCTTCCGCGCGCCACGATGTTTGATGAGCTGCGGGCTGGCGTGATCCTCGCCGATCAGGATGTAGGCGAAGGATTTATCGTCACGGAAGATGACGTTGTAGCGCGGCTTCAGCTGCTTGATGAGGTTGGCTTCAAGGAGCAGCGCTTCGGTTTCCGTCGCGGTGACGACGAACTCCATGCGCGCGGTCTCGGAAATCATCCGCATGATGCGGTTCGAATGACCGCCCGCCTTGGCATAGCTTGAAACGCGCGCTTTGAGGCTTTTTGCCTTGCCGACGTAAAGGACGTCGCCGCCTTCATTCATCATCCGGTAAACGCCGGGGCGCCCCGGCAGGCGCGTCACTTCATCAGCGATCAACGCCGCGCCGGTGAGCGCCGGGCAAGGCGGAATTTTGTGCTCGATTGTTAACGCCTCGTTATCTTCGCCAGCCATAATCCTTCGGTATCGCGAGGCTCTGGTTCGGTCAAACTATGGAACGGCGGCGACAGGTGGAAGGCGCGGGCGGCGCGCTCGTCCTTTTCGGCTTCCTGATTTTTGTCGGTCTCGTCGCGGCCTACGCGGCGGTGTCCGATTATTCGCAAGCGCGCGCGAGCCGCGACTGGCCCGTTGTCGACGGCACCATCCTTAGCAGCGATGACGGCGTGCGCTACGCGTGGTTTGCTGAAGGGCGCCCGCATACGGGCGCGCGCGTGCGGTACTGGACCTCCGCGTTTTCACCAAGCGGGGCTGCCTATCTTCCCGGCGCAAAGGTGAAGGTATTTGTCTCGCCGGAGAATGGCGCCGTCGCCGTCCTGGAACCGGGCGGCAGCCCTTATCTTTTCGCGCTCGTTCTCGCGTTCGGATCGTTCCTTGTTTTCATTGGGCTTGCGGGCGTCATTCGCCTCTCGATGACGCTCGACGGGCTGGCGCCCGCCCGGCAACGCCGCGCGAGCGATTTTGCGCCCGCCGAATAATCAGCTCTGCGCGGTATAGGCGGCGCGCTCGCCCAGCGTCGGGCGCGCAATCTCGACGCGCCAGACGAGATCGGTCTTCTCAGCAGCCGCGCGAAAAATCCACGCGGCGATTGTCTCCAAGGTCGGACGCTCAAGGCCAGGAATGGCGTTCAGGAACTGGTGATCGAGCCGCCCCTGGATTTCCGCGCAAAGCGCCTTCAGCGCCGCATAATCCATGATCCAGCCCTCATCGCCGACGGAAGGACCGCGCAGGGTCAGCGTTGCGACGAAAGAGTGGCCGTGGACGCGGGCATAAGGATGCCCGTCGCGGCCAGCGACATTCGACCCGAGCTCATGGGCCGCTTCAAACGAAAATGTCACCGATTGTTCGTACACGGAGGCGCTCACGTTCCGAAAAGAACGCCGTCGTCGAACCACGACATCTCGCAGCCGATCGATACGGCGTCCGGATAAACATTCATCTTGTCGGCCTTTACAATGCCGCCCTTCGCGCCATAGCGCCGGCAGATGTCGAGAATGAGAAAGCAAAGCGACTCAAGCAGGTTGATATGCTGGTCATGCACCAGCGCCGCGATCTCGCGCCGCAGGAAATCATAGTCGACGACTTCAGCGATCCGGTCCTGATAGGCCGGGCGCCGCGCAAAGGCGACCGCAGCCGAGACGGCGACCGGCTGGGGCTTGGCGCGCTCGCTCTCATAGATGCCGATCGACACGTCGAGCCGGTAATTATCGAGAATGATGTAATAATAGTCCGGTTTCAGAAGCGGCCTCATTGCGGCGCCTCCTCCGGCGCATAACCGATGTCGCGTTCTGTCGGCACAAGATGTTCGCCATTGTCCGCGATGATCGTCTGGCCGGTGATCGCGTTGTTGTCGAGCAGGAAGGCGACCGCGCCGGCGAGGGAGTCGATGGCGATCGGCCGCTTCAGGATATTATGCTTGGCGGCGACGGCGGCGAACTCATCGTCGGACTGCCACTGGTTCGGCAAGGTCAGCCCCGGCGCGACGCCGTTCACTCTTACGGACGGCGCCAGCGCCCGGGCGAGCAGGCGCGTCGCGCCCTCAAGCGCCAATTTTGAAATGGTGTAGCTGAAAAAATCTGCATTGAGATTCCACACCTTCTGGTCGATGAAATTGACGACGGCGGCGTCAGCGCCCGGCGCGGCTGTCTTCGCGAAAGCGCGCGCGATGAGCACGGGCGCGCGCAAATTGACGGCCATGTCCCGATCGAACTCGCTCGTCGTGAAAGACTTTGCCGTATTGTACTCAAAGACCGATGCGTTGTTGACAACGGCTGTCAGCGGCGCGCCCAGAAGCGCGGCGGCGCGCGCGGGCAAGGCTTCCGCAGCCGCCGCGTCCGTGAGGTCCGCGCCGAGCGTCAGGCCGCCGATCGATTTTGCCAGCGCCTCCGCCGCTTCTTGCGACTGGCGATGATGAATGACGACTTTCCACCCGTCGCGCGCAAGGCGTCTGGCGATCGCCGCGCCGACACGCTTCGCGCCGCCTGTCACAAGAACGGATTTCATTGTCCAAAGCCCCCAAAGAAAAGCGCTCCAAGGAACGCCGCGTAACCAACCAGCAAGATGAGGCCCAACGCTCGCCCGATATCGCGCTTGAGATAGACGAGCGCTGCAAGCAAGAGGCTGGCGAGGATCATCACCGGCAATTCGAAGGTCAGTGTCGCCGTGCTGAACGCGAACCCGCCAGCAAGGCCTGCTGCGCCGCCGACCGCGAAGATGTTGAAGATATTCGAACCGATGACATTCCCGATGGCGACTTCCGAGCGTTTGCGAAGCGCCGCCGCCGCCACGGTCGCCAGCTCCGGCAGCGAGGTTCCGAACGCGACAACGGTAAGGCCGATTGTTTCCGGCCGAGCGCCGAGCGCGGTTGCAAACGCCGATCCATGAACGACGAGGATATCGGCGCCGATCGGCAGCCCGATCAGGCCCGCGACGAGATACGCCATCGCCGAGCCAAGGCCGGGCTTGCCGCCGTCGCTGTATTCGGCGACTTCGTCGATGACAGGATCGCGCGCGCGGCTTGTCTTGGCCATCCAGCCAAGGAAGACGACATAAGCAATGATCCCGGCGACAAACGCCGCGCCGGTAACGCGCCCCGCAGCGCCCGCGCCATAGGCGACGGCAGCGAACGCCGCCGTGGCAATCACGAGAACAAGCGCATGACGCTTGAGGCCTGGCACCCGCGCCGTCATTGGATAGGCGATCGCCGGCAGGCCGAGCACCAGGAGGATGTTTGCGATGTTTGCGCCGACGATGTTGCCGACGGCGATGCCGGGTTCTTTCTCGAGAACGGCCGCGACCGACACCACAAGCTCCGGCGCCGAGGTGCCAAAAGCGATGATCGTCAGGCTGACGATAAGCGCAGGCACGCGAAGCGCGTTGGCGAGCCCGACGGCCCCGCGAACAAGGAGGTCGCCGCCGACAAGCAGCACCGCCAGCCCCAGAAAGATGAAAAGAGCGTCGCCGATCATGAGTCTAACCTGCGGCGGCGCGCTGGGCGCTTAATCGACGCGGCCGCTCGAAATCAGGTTAAGAAGCATCATCACCACAACAAAGGCGATGATCATGTAAAGCGCATCCATGGCAATTCTCCGACGGCGAAAACGCGCCGCTTATAGGCGGACGCCGCCGGAAGATGCAAACCCTTGAGGCCCGTGATCAGGCGGCGGCGTTTTGCCTCTGGCCAGAGGGACGGTGACGCCGGCGGCCGCGCTTCTGCTGGCTGCCGGGGCGACCCTTGCCGCCGCCGCGCGGGCCTTCCGCGCCCGCACGCGGGGAGACCTGCGCCGGGGCGACAAACCCCGCGGGCAGATCAGCGAGATCGATCTTGAGGCGCGTCAGGCGTTCGATATCGCGGAAAAATCCGCGCTCGTCTTCGCCGACGAAGGAAAGCGCGATCCCATCCGCCCCGGCGCGCGCGGTGCGGCCGATGCGGTGAACATACTGCTCGGGAACATTGGGGATCTCATAGTTGATGACGTGGCTGACGCCGTCGATATCGAGACCGCGCGCTGCGATATCCGTCGCGATCAGGATGCGGGTGCGCCCCGAACGGAAGGCGTCAAGGGCCCGCTCGCGCTGCGGCTGGCTCTTGTTGCCGTGAATCGCTGAAGAGCGGATCCCGGCCTTGTCAAGGTTCTTCACGATCTTGTCGGCGCCATGCTTAGTCCGGGTAAAGACGAGCGCGCGGCCGATTGAGGCGTCCTGCAAGGTATGCGTCAAAAGCGCCTGCTTGTCCGACTGGCGCACATAGGTCGCCACCTGCGAGACGCGTTCGGCGGTCGTGGCGACCGGCGTCACGGCGATGCGCACAGGCTCGTTCTGGTAGTCTTTCGCCAGCGACTCGATCGCCTTCGGCATGGTCGCCGAAAAAAGCATTGTCTGGCGCGAGCGCGGCAGCAGCGGCATGAGCTGGCGCAGCGCATGGATGAAGCCGAGATCGAGCATCTGGTCAGCCTCATCTAGGACGGCGACTTCAACGGCGTTCAGCACGATCGCGTTGCGCTCGATAAGATCGATGAGGCGCCCGGGCGTTGCAACAACGACATCGACGCCGCGTTGCAGATCGCGGATCTGCCGATTGATCGGCACGCCGCCGAGGACGGTCGCGATCGAAAGGCGAATGTTCTTTCCGTAAACGGAAAATGACGCGGCGATCTGCGAGGCGAGTTCGCGCGTCGGGGCGAGCACAAGGACGCGCGCCGATTTCGGCTTCAGCGGCTTCGGGTTGCGCGCGAGCCGGTCGAGGATCGGCAGCGCGAAGGCCGCCGTCTTTCCGGTGCCGGTCTGGGCGATGCCGAAGAGGTCCTTGCCGTCGAGCGCGGGCGGAATCGCCTGCAGCTGGATTGGCGTCGGGGTGACATAACCTTCGGCGACGACGGCTTTGGCGATCGGGTCGGCGAGGTTCAGGGAAGCAAAAGTGGTCAAGATGGTTGGTCCAATACGTTAACGTGGCGCCCCGCCCGCTGGAGTCGCCGCGCGCATGCGCAACAACTCGGGCGGCAAGGCCCGGGTTCAAGAAACGACCCGCGTGACTCAGGGCGTAAGGGGGTTTTTCAAATCTGAAGGCAGGGGCTCGAATGTCGGGATTTCTCCCCGCAGCGCTTCACGCCGCCCCCGCCATGCCGCCGATCAAGCGGCAGACGATGGACGGGGATATGGCGGCGGCCGGGTTAATTGTCAATGAAGACGTTTCAAACTCCGATATCCTCGTTCCACAATGCAGGGTTTTCCGCGATGAACCGCCCCATCAGCGCGATTGAGTCCGCGTGCTGAAGGTCAATTACCTCGACGCCCTTGCTCCGGAGCCATTCTTCGTTGCCGCCGAAATTCACCGTGTCGTTGATGATGAGGCGCGGAATGTTGAATTGTGCGATCGTCCCGGCGCACATGAGACACGGCGACAGCGACGTGTAGAGCGTCATCCCGCGATAAGTTTTCTGACGCCCGGCGTTTCTGAGGCAATCCATCTCGCCATGCGCGATCGGGTCGCCCTTCTGGACGCGCTGATTGTGGCCCGAGGCGATCAGGCGCTCCCCGCTCGCGAGCGCGGACCCGATCGGGAGCCCGCCATTGTCGGCGCTCTTTTTCGCTTCGAGAAAGGCAAGCTCGGCGAACCGGCGGTCCCAGGCAGTGACGGTCATTGCGGTTTCTGTTGATCTTTGCGCACATGAATCGCCATCACATTAAGGGCGATCGAAATACGGTCACGCGTACCCTTGTGCGGATTGACGCCGTGCATCAGCCATGACGGAAAAGCGACCAGTTTGCCCGGCTCCGGCGAAATTTGCACGCGGACTTCTTCGACGACGCCGTCGGCGGCGAAGAGCAAATCCGGCGCGGCCATCCGGTTCATCGGAAAGCGCGGATCTTGAAGGACAAGCTTGCCGCTTTCTGAGTCGCCGCCGTCATCGACGTAATAGACCGCTGACCAGACGCAGCCGGGGTGCGCATGCGCCTGGTTCGAAGCGCCGGGCGGCGACACGTTCGCCCACATTTGAAGGCGCATTTCAAAGCGGGGCGTATCCCCGCGCATGCCCCTGTCATGAGTGTGCGCGCCGCACAACTGAAGCGTTGAAAGCGCAAGTCGGCGAGCAGCTTCGCCGCCCCACGCAAGCATTTCGGTATCCGAATGCCAACCGCCTAGATTGGACCGGTTGATGCCTGGATCAACAGCGCGCCGCGCGGCAATGACCTTTTTCAAAGCCTCGTTCAAAGCGGGTGCGTCCAAAATTCGTGTCACGAGCACCTGGGTCGCGTAAATCCCGAGCACTTCGGGCTTCTCGAATGGTGCTGGCGTGTTCATATGCACATCGAATGTTGAATTAACTGCCACCATCTTGCCGGGGGCGACGAGGCGACGCAATCTCCGGCGATGTCCATCACTGTCGTCGCTCACCCGCTCGTCCAGCACAAGCTGACCCTCATGCGCGAGAAGTCGACCGGAAATGCCTTGTTCCGGCAGACCTTGCGCGAGATTTCGTTCCTGCTCGCCTATGAAGTGACGAAGGATCTCGATCTCGGCTTTCGTGAGATCGAGACGCCCCTGGAGCGTGGACAGTTCCCCTGGCTTGAAGGACGCCGGATCTGTTTCGTGTCGATCCTGCGCGCCGGCAACGGCCTCCTTGAAGGCATGCTCGACCTCGTGCCGGAAGCGCGCGTCGGCCATATCGGGCTTTATCGCGATCACGCGACGCTGAAGCCCGTGCAATATTACCAGAAACTGCCTGAGGCGATCGGCGAGCGTGAGGTCATCGTCGTCGATCCGATGCTGGCGACGGGAAATTCCGTCGTCTTCGCGCTGACATGCCTGAAAAACGCCGGTGCGCGGCGCCTGAAATTCATGTGCCTGCTGGCAGCGCCGGAGGGCGTCGCAACGCTTGAAGCCGCCCATCCTGACGTGCCGATCTATACCGCGGCGATTGACCGGCAGCTGAATGATCAGGGCTACATCCTGCCCGGCCTCGGCGACGCCGGCGACCGCATCTACGGGACGGCGTAAGGCGCCTCGCCATCAGCGCTTGCGCAACGCTTCGATTGTCCGCCCCGGCGCGATGTCGTTCGCCGAGGTCTTGAGGTCGATGACCGCGGGCAGCCCGCTCGCCCTGGCCTGCGCATAGACCGCCGGAAAATCCTCGGTCCGTGTCACGCTCGCGCCGAACGCGCCGAAGGATCGCGCATAGGCGGCGAAGTCAGGATTGCGCAGGTCCGTGCCGGAAACACGCGCCGGGTATTCGCGTTCCTGATGCATGCGGATCGTGCCGTAGGTCGAATTGTTCGAGACAACCGTGATGACATTGAGCCCGTACTGCACGGCGGTCGCAAGCTCGTTCGACGCCATCATGAAACAGCCGTCGCCGGCGGCGCAGAGCACCTCCCGGTGCGGATAAACCGCCTTGGCGGCAAGCGCGGCGGGAAAGCCGTAGCCCATTGCGCCGGAGGTCGGCGCGAGCTGCGTCTTGAACGCCTTGTGCCGATAGAAGCGATGCAGCCAGGCCGCGTAATTGCCCGCGCCGTTGCAAACGATCGCGTCAGCGGCAAGGTTCTTGTCGAGCCAGGAGAAGACTTCGGAAAGGTTGACCCCCTCCCCGACTTTCACCGGCTTCGACCAGGCTTCGAAATCCGAATGGGCTTCATAGGCTTGCTGCAGCCATGTTTCGTCGAGCGTCCATTCTTCCGCTGCGAGGGCGCGCGCCATTGTCTCCGGCGCGGCGTTGATCGCCAGCACCGGCTGATAGACGCGACCAAGTTCCTCCGCCCCCGAATGAATATGAACAATCGGCTGCTTTGCGAGCGGGGCTTCGAACAGCGTGTAGCCTGACGTCGTCATCTCGCCGAGCCGTGGGCCGAAGGCGATCACGAGGTCCGAGGCTTTCAGCCGCTCGACGAGTTTCGGGTTCGGACCAATGCCGACATCGCCCGAATATTGCGGGTGGAGATTGTCGAAAAGATCTTTCGACCGGAAAGAGGCGCCGACCGGCAATCCTGTCGCCTCGACAAAGACGCCAAGGTCGCGGACGGCGTCCGCCGACCAGCCGCCGCCGCCGACGAGCAGGAACGGCCGCTCAGCGCCGCCAAGGAGCTCGCGAAAATGCATCAGGGCGCGCTCGTCCGGCGCGGCCATGGCCAGGGGCGCCGGCGGCAAGGGCTCGGCGTCCGCCTCCTCCGTCAACATGTCTTCAGGAAGCGCCAGCACGACCGGCCCCCGCCGGCCGTTCTGCGCCGTCGCAAAGGCGCGGTTAACATATTCCCCGGCGCGGCTCGCAACATCGATCTGCGCGGCCCATTTCGCGACCGGCCCGAACATCTGGCGATAGTCGATTTCCTGAAACGCCTCACGGTCGAGCATGTCGCGCGCGACCTGGCCGATGAACAGGATCATCGGCGTTGAATCCTGGAACGCGGTGTGAACCCCGACCGAGCCTTGCGTTGCGCCCGGCCCGCGCGTCACCATGCAAATGCCCGGCTTGCCGGTCAGCTTGCCATAGGCTTCCGCCATGTTCGACGCCGACGCCTCATGACGACAGACGACGATCTCGATCCGGTCGCGCACGTCATGAAGGGCATCGAGCACGGCAAGATAACTCTCGCCCGGCACGCAGAACACATGCGTGACCCCGTTCATCACAAGCGAATCGACAAGGTGGCGGGCGGCGGTCTGGCGTGTCATGTTGCGGGTTATGCGCCGATGCTTTCAGGCCGGTCAATTCAGCGCGCCGGGAAGGCCTTCGGGTTACGCAGGATCGCCGCCGAGACGAGCGCGATGATCAGGCCGACGGGGAAGATTTCGAGAAACGTCATCGGCATCCGGAACAGCGGGTTCTCGTAGTTTTTCGCCATTTCGTTGAGTTTCGCGATTTCCGCCTCTAGCGCTGCGCCAGCAAGGCCAGCCGCCTTCTTCGCCTCAATCGTTGAGCCAATGTACGAGGGCATGAAGCTGTAATCCGTCGCCGCGAGATAGCCTTCCCAGCCGAGGGCGTAGAAGACGCCGGCGACAACGCTGATCATCAGACCGAGCAGGAACGCCGGTCCGAATTTGATCACGCCGCCGCCCTGCTGGTCGCGGTAGCGTTTGACGCCGAGAAAAATCAGCGACAGCGCGACGATCATGATCAGATAGCCGAGCAGCAAACCGCCGCTGCCGTGGTCCGTGCCCATGACGATCCCGATCAGGATCGAGCCGACGACAATCAGCCCGGCGATCGCGCCGAAGACAAAAGCAAGTTTCACCATGGTGAGCCCCCTTTGGGTGATGGACCGGGCGATCCTTCGCGATTGAACGCCGATCCGCCATCACCCAAAAGGGTGATTTCGGCGAAATCCCGCGAAATTCTGCGCTGTCAGGGGATCAGCGCCAGCTCCCGCGCTTTTTGGACCGCCTGCGTCCGGCGCTCGGCCCCGAGTTTTTCATAGAGGCGTGCGACGTGGGACTTGATGGTGTTGGGCGACACTTCAAGTCGGCGCGCAATCTCCTTGTTCGCGCAGCCTTCGGCGAGAAGGGTCAAAACCTCGTACTCCCGGTCGGTGACGCCGAGGCTTCGCAGCGCAGCATCGTTGCGGGCAAAAGGCGATGAGGGCGCCTGCCGGGTCAAGCGCTGCCCCGCCCACAGCCCCAGCGCCGTGAAGCCCGCCGCGATGGCGACAACATAGATCTCGGTCGCGAAGAGGCGGGTCAAATACCGGTATTCAAGCCACTCCAGCGCGAAGGCCGCCAGCGCCAGCACGGCGCCATAAGTCAGGATCGTCCGCCCCATCAGCGGAGCATCGCCAAAATCGCGGGCGAAAAAAAGCCCGGCCGCAACTGCGCGCCGGGCGAGGGAGGGACGATCAGGCTTTAAGCGACGCGGTCGAGAAACGTTCCCGCGTCAACGTCCGCGCGGACATCCTCCCCGACGCCGCGAATGAGGTCGACGAAAACCGCCTGCGGCCATTCATTGATGACCTCGCCCGTATTGACGTCGATCGCCCGGTAGACAAAGTCGAATGCGTCCGTGCGCGCGATCGACAGTCTCGTGTTGGCGCCAAGGACCCGCGCCACCGCCTCGCGGACTTCGGCGAGACGGTCTGTGCTGCGCGCCGCCGCTTCGGCCGCGCGCTGCTGCAAGTCCGCACTGGACTGGCGGCGGCGCTCGGCGAGCGCTTCGGAGCGCTGCTCCCCTGAAGCTTGCGGCCGGGGAGCAAACGCCGCGTTTGAAAAAGTTCCCACGTCCATCTGATCCTGCCCGCCGCCGGAGCGTTACGCGCCGGCGGCTCGCAAGGCCTCCCTACGCGAACAGCGCGAGGATGGCGTTCGGCGCCGAGTTGGCGATCGACAAGGTCTGGATCGCCAGCTGCTGCTGCACCTGCAAGGCTTGCAGGCGCGAGCTTTCTTTCGCGAGATCGGCGTCGACAAGGTTGCCGATCGAAATTTCGAGCGCCGCCGAAATCCGGTCAAGCAGGCGGTCCTGCAGCGTCAGCGCTTGCGAGCCGGCGCCGAGGCGGCCGAGCGAAGCCGACAGCGCGTCAATCGAGTTCTGGATGTTGCCGATCTCGGTTTGCGCTGCTGTCGCATCCGCCAGCGGCGTGCCCGAGCCGTCAATGCTGATGACGCCCCCGCCAATCGACAGGTCTTGCGCCGCGACAGTGATCGTATCCGTGCCATCGGTTGACGCAACGACAGTCAGGTCCGGCGCGCCAGCGGCGATCAGATTGCGCCCGCCAATCGTCGCGTTGTCGACAAGGCGTCCGATCTGGTCGCGCAGCGAGACGAATTGCTCCTGCAGGATCTGGCGGTTCGCGGCGGACAAGGTCGGATCGGCCGCCTGGCTCGCGACCTGCTTCAACTCGACGAGGATGTCGGAGATCGACTCGCCAGCGGCGAGCGCCACATCGACCGCAGACGTGCCGATCGACAAGCCCTGCTGCACGGTTTCGATCGAGGCGAGGTCGGCGCGCTGGTTCTGCGCGAGCGCGAAGATCGCCGGATTGTCCTTGGCGCTGGAGACTTCAAGGCCCGTCGAAACGCGGCGCTGCGTCTCCTGCAAGCGGTCGGTGATGCGCGTGAGGTTCTGGAGGGCGACGAGCGCGCCCGGATTGGTGTTGACGTTGTTGACCATCGGTCAAACTCCCTTTCAGGGTACAAGAGCGATTTTTCGCTCCCCCGGCGAGAGCCCGCAAGGCGCTCTCCGGCGAAGAAGACCGAGCAATTCCGCTGCCGTTTAAGAAATCGTTGACCGGCCTTAACAAACCCCGGCGCGCGCCAGCGCTTTCGCCGTCCGGCAGGTAAGCCTAATCATTCGTCAACGGATTTTCACGCAAGAAGGGGAAAATTGTTCCCGGCAGGATCTGCCGGGCGGCGCCTTCTGCCTAGAGTTTCGGGCGATTGATAGGAATCGACCGAAACTCAAGTTTTTGAGTGGTCGCGGCGGCTTTGCGAAAAACCGCGTTGCACTTTTGTCGCCCGCCGCTCTAAGCCGCCGGCCGTTTGCCCGAGAGCCCGTCCATGATGATGCGGTTGACATCGATCAGCGGCTCGACGCTGTCTTTCTTGCGCATCACGTCGCTCGAATAGAGCGACACCCAGCGCGCGAGCGAGATGATCAGCGCGCGCGTTTCCGAGGGCAGCTGGTTATGCGCATCGGCGCAGTCAGTCGCGAGCGCGCTCCAGAGCGACCGGTTGAGATGCACCGCGTCGATGAGTTGCTTCAGGTCATCGCGGCCCTCCGCCGCGACCGCCATCAATTTGCGCGTCGCCTCGGCGAACGCCTTGTATTCGGCGTCGCGGGGATGGGCCGTCGTTTTCTGCGCGCGGGCATAGGCGTCATGCGACATGGGCCAGTCTTTCCGTTTCAAAGTCGATGAGCGCGCGGCAGGCGTTCAGCGCGCGGTAATAGGCGCCGTTCGCCACGGCGGCGGAGGCTTTGAGGCACAGCGACAGGGCGCCGGGATCGGTGACAGCGCCCGCAAATTCGGTCATGCGGCGGTCAAATTCGGGAAAGGCCGTGCGGCGCGCAGAAGGATCGAGCGCCATCAGCATCACCGCGAGATAGATGCGCCGCGCTGGCGTCGTGGCGTCCTCGGCCCGGAGGATGTCGCGTTCGCGCAGCACGTTCGCCTGGTTCTCAACAACGAATTCCACGCGCCGGTCGCCATTGACGATCACGGCCCCGTTGATGGCGACTTTCTCGCCCGGTTTCAGTGTGAGTTTGAGGCCCATGCCCGCTTTCTCCAACCGGGGCAGACCTTGATCGCGGTTTGGTTAAGGAAGCGCTATCGCTGCCCTTGACGAGGCATGGAGCGCGGCCCTTCATGCGCGCCTTCCGCCAGGACGGCGGATGAGGAGCATATGACTCGCAAACTGGACCGCGTGCCTGAGCTGAGCCTCAAGGCCTTCACCCATGGGACCCCGCGCGACCGGGAGGACTTCACCCGCGCGCTGCGCGAGGGGTTCCAGTATTTCGGCTTCATCATCCTGAAAGACCACGCTGTCAGCCGCGACCTGCTCCGGCGCGCCTATGCGCAGTCGAAAGCGTTTTTTGATCTGACGGCGGACGAAAAGCGCGCCTATGCGCGCGGCGTTGACGGCCAGCGCGGCTATACCCCGTTCGGCAAGGAGCATGCGAAGACCTCAAAAGTCGGCGACCTGAAAGAGTTCTGGCATGTCGGGCGCGAGTTTCCGCCGGGCTCGCCGCTCGCGGACCTCTATCCGCCGAATGTCTGGCCGGAACACCCGCCAGAATTCCGCGCGACGTTCCTCGCGCTCTATGACGCGCTTGAGGACGCAGGCTTTGGGATGCTTGAAGCGCTGGCGCCCTCGCTCGACGTTCCGGACGATTATTTCCGAAAAATGGCGACGAACGGCAATTCGATCCTTCGCCTACTTCATTACCCGCCGATCCCGCCGGACGCTGACCCGAACGCCGTCAGGGCCGCGGCCCATGAAGACATCAACCTCATCACGATCCTCGTCGCGGCGGAAGGCGGCGGGCTTGAACTCCTCGACCGCGACGGCCAATGGCTGGCGGTCGACACGGACCCGGACAATCTCATTGTCGACGCCGGCGACATGCTGGCGCGCGCAACCAATGACGTCATCCCGGCGACGACGCACCGCGTCGTCAATCCGAAGGGGCCCAACGTCTCGCGCTATTCGATGCCGTTCTTCATGCACCCGCATTCAGCGGCGGTGCTGGAATGCATTCCAAGCTGCAAGGGTTCAGGCGCAAAATACCCGCCCATCACGGCGGATGCGTTCCTGAAGCAGCGGTTGAAAGAGATCGGGCTCGCGGGATAAAGACTGGCGACCAAAGGGCGACAATCATGGACATCAAATCCGCGCAACAAGAGAACCGGCGAAGCTTTGTCGGCGGCGGGCCGGGCGTTGTCGTTTCCGGACTGGTCTGGCTCGCTGCGGCGCTTGTGCTGTCGCAAGCAGGAACCTTTCCCGGTTTTGCCACGCTCTTCATCGGCGGCATGCTTATCACCCCGATTACGACCGCTGTCGAACGTATGGGATTTCGCCGTCCTGCGCCGTCGCGTGAAAACGGGCTTGTCGCTTTGGGCCTCGAAACCGCGATCGCGATGATTGCCGGCCTGCTCGCGGCCTCCTTGTTTCTCAAGTCTGCGCCTGAATGGGTGTTCCCGGTCGCAGCGATGGCGGTCGGTACGCGCTATTTCTCTTTCGCGACGATTTACGAAAATAAGTCTTTCTACGTGCTCGGCGGTCTGATCGCAGCGATCGGTGCGGCGAGTATTTGGGGACCGGTCGAGCTTCCGGTGGCCGTTCCATTCGCGGTAGCCGCGACGGAAATAACCTTCGGCCTCGGCCTGACGCTTGTGTCGCTGCGGTCGCGATGAGGTGGGCCTCGACCACAGCCGCAGCGCGTGCTCCCGCATTATGAGTCCGGCTGACAGCTACGTCATTCGTCAGGCCCGCGCGAACGACGTCGAGCCGATGCGCGCGCTCGAACACGGGGCGGCGCAGAAGTTCCGCGCTATCGGCTATGTTTTCTGCGCGGACGGACCCGTGTGCGACGCGATCGAACACGTCCGAGTCATGACGAACGGTGCAACTTTCGTCTTCGACACGGATGCAGGCGCACTCGCCGGTTTTGCAATGTTTGACGCGCACGACGCCGGCTGCCACCTCATCGAGATCGATGTCGATCCCGCGCATCAGGGCCGCGGCCTCGCGCGCCGGTTGATCGCCGCGGGCGAGGATTGGGCGCGGGAAAGGGGTCTCGGCGAGATGACCCTCACGACCTTCCGCGATGTGCCCTGGAACGCCCCTTTCTACGCGCGCCTCGGCTTCGAGGAGTTGACGCCGGGCCCCGAGCGGCGCGAGTTGGCGGCCGTGATCGCGCAGGAAGCGGCATCGGGCTTTGCTTTCGCGCCGCGCATCGCCATGCGAAAACCGCTCCTATGACCACAGACATTCTCATCATCGGCGCCGGGCATAACGGCCTTGCGTGCGCCGCTTATCTCGCCGGCGCCGGTTTTTCCGTGCGCGTCGTCGAGCGGCGCGACGTCGTCGGCGGCGCGGCGGTGACCGAAGAGTTCCACCCCGGTTTTCGCAATTCGACCGCAAGCTACACGGTCAGTCTTCTCAATCCGAAAATCATCGCCGACCTTGAGCTCTACAAGAACGGCCTGACGGTCGTCGAACGCGACATATCGAATTTCTGGCCGCTGGGCCAGAAGCCCGGCGAGTATCTCAAACTCACCTTCGATCCGGCGCGCAACGCCGAGGAGTTCGCGCGCCACTCGAAGGCCGACGCCGCAGCGCTGCCGCGCTATTACGACGACATTGACGCGGCGGCGGACGTCCTGCGCGACATGGTGCTGCAAACCCCGCCCAATCTTGGCGGCGGATTGCCAGACCTTTTCCGCGCATTGCAGACTGGCGGTCGCCTCGCGCGCCTCAAGAAATCGCAGCAGACGCTTGTTCTCGACCTTTTCACGAAGTCGGCGGCCGAGTTCCTGCGCGGCTATTTCTTGCACCCGTCGATCATCGGCGCTTTCGCTTTCGACGGCATCGTCGGCGCCTACGCTTCGCCCTATCATCCGGGTACGGCCTATGTCCTCCTTCACCATGCCTTCGGCGAGGTGAACGGCAAGAAGGGCCGCTGGGGCCATGCGATCGGCGGCATGGGCGCCATCACTGGGGCGATGCGGCGCGTCGCCGAAGCGCGCGGGGCCGAGATCACGACGGGGGCGCCCGTCGCGCAGGTCATCGTCGAGAACGGGCGCGCAGCCGGCGTGAGGCTGGAGAACGGCGAGATCATTCGCGCGCGCGCTGTCGTCTCGAACGTTAACCCGAAACTCCTCCTCACCGGACTTGTCGCGGCGAACGACATCGATCCGGTCATCCGCAAGCGGATGGATAATTACGCCTGCGGCTCGGGCACCTTCCGGATGAATGTCGCCCTGTCGGAACTCCCCGACTTCTCCTGTCTTCCGGGGCGCGAGGCTGCTGAGCATCATCGCTCCGGCATCGTCATCGGCCCTGACGTCGACTATCTCGACCGCGCCTGGCTTGATGCGCGCCGCGACGGCTGGTCGAACGCGCCGATCGTCGAAATGCTGATCCCCTCGACGATGGACGATAGCCTAGCGCCAGCCGGCAGCCACGTCGCCAGTCTCTTTTGCCAGCAATTCTCGCCGGAGCTCCCGGGCGGGCGCTCTTGGGATGAGGCGCGCGACGAGGCCGCCGAGACGATCATCGACACGGTGACAAAATACGCGCCGAACTTCCGCGACACCGTCATCGCGATGCAGATCCATTCGCCGCTCGACCTCGAACGCAAGTTCGGCCTCGTCGCGGGCGACATCATGCACGGGCGCCTGTCGCTCGATCAGATGTTCTCGACAAGGCCCCAGCCGGGCTTTGCCGACTACCGCATGCCGGTCAAAGGACTCTATCTCTGCGGCGCTGGCGCTCATCCCGGCGGCGGCGTCACCGGCGCGCCGGGCCACAATGCGGCCAAGGCGATCATCGAGGATTTCCGGGCGCGCAAGGTGCCTGCCTGACCGAGTGTTTCACGTGAAACATTCTTCTTCCGCCTACGGAGGGACTACGGAGAATGCGGAGACTACGGAGCTTTTTGTCGTCTTTATACAGATTATGAGGAGAAGATTGCGCTAGCTTTCCGTGCGTTTTCGTGCTAGCCTCTTTTGATGACCTTACCAGCGACATTTCCTGATCTTGCGGCGCGCGACCCGCGCGAGAACGCCCTCGCCCTAAGGTTGAACTCCGCAGTCTCCGGAGGAATCTTCTGCAACCCGCATGGAAGCTGGGGTCGTGCCATAGGCTGCGTTCCCGAACCTGCGGAAGTTACGGAGGCAAGTCGCCTATTGCGTGTCGCCGTCAGACATAGCCGTGCAGGCTCGTCCGCGCCTTGGCGATGCGGTCGAGCGCGAGGAGATCGCGGGCGAAGGCTTCAAAATGCTTGAGCGGGATCATGTTCGGCCCGTCGGACGGGGCGTTGTCCGGATCGGGATGGGTCTCCGCGAAGACCGCCGCGACGCCGACGGCGACCGCCGCGCGGGCGAGCGTCGGCACGAATTCGCGCTGCCCGCCGGAAGACGTCCCCTGCCCGCCCGGCTGCTGGACGGAGTGGGTCGCATCGAAGACCACCGGCGCGCCTGTCTCGCGCGCCATGATGGGAACGCTGCGGAAATCCGATACGAGCGTGTTGTAGCCGAAGCTCGCGCCGCGCTCGGTGACCAGCACGCGATCGTTTCCGGCGCTGGTGATCTTCGCCACGACGTTCTTCATGTCCCAGGGCGCAAGGAACTGGCCTTTCTTGACGTTGATCACGCGCCCGGTTTGCGCCGCCGCCAGCAGCAGGTCCGTCTGTCGGCAGAGGAACGCCGGGATCTGGAGAATGTCCGCGGCTTGCGCCGCCAGCGCGCATTGCTCGCGCTCATGCACGTCGGTGAGCACAGGCAGTCCCGTCGTCTCGCGCAGCTCCGCGAAGATCGGCAGCGCGTCCTTGAGGCCGATACCCCGCGCGCCGCCAGCGCTTGTGCGGTTCGCCTTGTCGAAGGAAGTCTTGTAGATGAGGCCGGTGCCGATCCGGTCCGCGATTTCCTTCAGGGCGATCGCGCATTCAAGCGCGTGCTGACGGCTTTCGAGCTGGCAGGGGCCGGCGATGAACGTCAGCGGGCGAGCATTGCCGATCGCGAGCGTCCGGGCCCCGGTCTTCACCTCGACGACGGCGGCGGCGCTCATGCGGGGTCCTTTGCAAATGCTGCCAGAAGGGCCGTAAATGGCAGGGCTTGGCCGCAAAGGAAAGCCGCTGCGGATGGGGGAACGATGAGCAAGCATCTCGACGCCGCCCGTGACGTTCTCGCCCTGGAGATCGCGGGGCTAGAAGCCCTGAAGGCGAGCCTCGACGCGGAATTCGATCGGATGGTGGCGCTGCTTGCAGGCGTCAAGGGCAAGATCGTCGCAACCGGGATGGGCAAGTCCGGTCACGTCGCGCGCAAGATCGCCGCGACGCTGTCCTCAACCGGGGCGCCGGCGATCTTCGTTCATCCGGCCGAAGCCAGCCACGGCGATCTCGGCATCATCGCGGGCGAGGACTGCGTGCTCGCCTTGTCGAAATCGGGCGAGACGCCGGAGCTTTCCGATTTGCTCGCCTATGCCCGGCGCTTTTCAGTGCCTGTCGCGGCGATCACCGCCGGGGCCGGTTCGACGCTCGCCAAGGCGGCGAGCGCCTGCCTCCTCCTTCCCGACGCGACCGAGGCTTGCGGCGAGACGCGCGCGCCGACGACGTCGACAACGATGATGATGGCGGCGGGCGATGCGCTTGCGGTCGCGCTGCTGCGCGACAAGGGTTTTTCCGCGACGGATTTCCACGGCTTTCATCCGCGCGGCAATCTCGGCGCGGCGCTGAGGCGCGTTCGCGACCTGATGCACGGCGCCGAGGCGCTGCCGCTCGTCATTGAAACCGCCAGCGTCGATGACGCGGTTGCGGCGATGTCGCGCGGGGGTTTTGGATGCGCCGGCGTCGTCGACAAGCATGGCGCGCTCGTCGGCATCGTCACCGACGGCGATCTGCGCCGGGCGTTTGGCAAGACACGGTCGGACGCGCCGGTCGCCGCCATCATGACAAACATGCCGAAGACAGTGACGCCCGATACGCTCGCGGGCGAAGCGCTCGGCATTTTAAGCCGCGGAAAAATCACCGCGCTCTTCGTGGTCGATGGCGAGCGGCCGGTCGGACTTCTGCATGTGCATGATTGCCTGTCGACCGGCGTTCTCTAGCGCCTCAGCGCCGGCGCGGCCGGAACCCGCCAAGCAATCCCGAGGGAACGCTCGCGGCTTCCTTCGCGGCGTCGAGATTACGCGC
This sequence comes from Parvularculaceae bacterium, assembly GCA_034522715.1. GTDB lineage: Bacteria > Pseudomonadota > Alphaproteobacteria > Caulobacterales > Parvularculaceae > Amphiplicatus. Next base: position 405,252 of record JAXHLA010000003.1, read on the forward strand.
AGCGCGGTCTTGTTCCTTGAGGCTGATGATTTCGATTTCAGCTTCCGGCGTCGTCTCGCGGGCGCTGACCCGCGTTGCGGGCGCTGCGGCCTTGGACTCCGGGGCGGCTGCAACGCTCGCGCTTTTTTCGATGCGCTCGACTTTCGCGGCGAGCTGGCGCGCTTCGACCGCAAAATCCTGCGCCGAGCGAAGGAGCCCTTCGGCTTCGGCTCGCGCGCGACGCGCGCCGGTCGCCGAGCGCCCCGTCATGATCATCAGCGCCAGGGAAACAACGAAAGACGCCACGGTCGCCGCCAGAACAATCAGCTGCACCGCAAGCAAATCCGTCGCGAAGAGTTCACCCAACCCGATCGCCGTCACCAATGATTCTGCCGACATCAAACGCCCCCTCAACACAACGCCGTGGGAAAACAATACAGTCAGACGGCGGATCGGTCTACATCCGCCCAGCCAAGCGGCGCGTATAGTTAATCGTGCCCTACGCCCCCGCCATCATGTGGTTTCGCCGCGATCTCAGGATCGCAGACAACCCCGCGTTGTGCGCGGCGCTGGCCTCCGGCAAGCCGGTCATCGGTTTCTATGCGCTTGATGAGGGAACATTTTTGGCGCCCGGCGGCGCGCAGCGCTGGTTCCTGCACCATGCGCTCGCTGGCTTGAAAAAGAGCCTTGGGGCCCTTGGCGTTCCTCTCATTCTCGATCCGGGCAAGGGCGGCGATCACCTGCTACGCCTTGCCATCGATGCCAAAGCGAGCGCCGTCTTCTGGAACCGTCGCTACGCGGCCTCCGAGATCGAGGAAGACAAACGCATCAAGGCTGACCTCGCCGGCGCCGGCATTAGGGCAGAATCATTCAATGGCTCGCTCCTGCGCGAGCCCTGGGAAGTGAAGACCAAAACAGGCGGCCCCTACCGCGTCTACACGCCGTTCTGGAACGCGGTCCGCGCGCTCGGCCCAGCGCGCTCGGTTTGCGCGGCGCCGCACCAGAAGGCGCCCGCCGCTCTAAAGACGGCATCGTCAGCGCTTGAAGATCTGGATTTGCTGCCGACGCAGCCCAACTGGGCGGGCGAGTTCGGCGATTTCTGGTCACCGAGCGAAAACGGCGCGCAGGCAGCGCTGGACGCTTTCCTTGCCGAGCCGGCGAGGACCTATGGCGAGCATCGGAACCGTCCGGACATGACCGGCACCTCGCGACTGTCGCCGCATCTGGCGGTGGGCACGATCAGCCCCATTCAGGTCTGGAACGCCGCTACCGCAGCAATCGAGGCGCGGCAAATTCCTGATACCGAAGGCTGGAAGTTTCTTTCTGAAATCGTCTGGCGCGAATTCTCCTATCATCTTCTTTATTATCATCCGGCCATGGCGACGACGCCGCTGCGGCCCGAGTTCGCAGGCTTTCCGTGGCGCGATGACGCTGCCGCCCTCAAAGCGTGGACACGCGGTCAGACGGGCATTCCGATTGTCGACGCAGGCATGCGCGAACTCTGGCGCACTGGCTGGATGCACAATCGCGTGCGCATGATCGCGGCGAGTTTCCTCATCAAGAACCTGCTCATCCACTGGCGTGAGGGCGAACGCTGGTTCTGGGATACCCTTGTCGATGCTGACCCCGCCAACAACGCTGCAAGCTGGCAGTGGGTCGCGGGCTCGGGCGCGGACGCCGCTCCTTACTTCCGCATTTTCAATCCCGTGACGCAAGGGGAGAAATTCGATCCTGACGGGGCCTATGTGCGCCGCTTTGTGCCGGAGCTCGCCGGATTGCCGCCCGAGACGATCCATCAGCCCTGGACAGCATCGGAAAAGGCGTTGGACCGCGCAGGGATAAAACTTGGCTCCACTTATCCAAAGCCTATCGCCGACCTCGCCGAAACGCGCAAACGCGCCCTTGCCGCTTATGACGAAATGCGCAGCGGCGCCTCCGATTGATTTGAACTCAACCCCCGGAAGACCTAGGATCTTGTCGATGTCCATCAGAATGCTCGCGCTCAACGATGCGATCGAAGTAACGCCAGAAACTCGCGACCAGCTTCTTGGCGGATTACCGCTGTTCTTCCGTTTTGCCGCGAATATGGCGGCGCGCATCCGGTACGGCGTTCTTGTCTTTCTGCTGCCTGACGGGCGCAAACTGAAATTCTCAGGGCAACTCGAGCGCGATCAGATCGGCGTCATTGAAGTGCGCGATTATCGCTTTGCGCAGCGCTCAGTTCTGGGCGGCGGCGTGGGATTTTTTGAAACCTATGCGGACGGTCAATGGGACTCGCCTGATCTGACCTCGGTTCTCTACATTTTTGCGAAGAACGCTGATTACGTCCACGAAGCTTTGACCGCAGTGCCGATCGTCAAGTTCTTCATGCGCATGCGCCATCACGCAAATCGCAATACGAAGACAGGATCCAAGCGGAACATTATGGCCCACTACGATCTCGGCAATGCGTTCTATGAGAAATGGCTGGACGGCACGATGACATATTCGTCGGCGCGTTTCTCAAACACGGCGGCCGATCTCGCCGGCGCCCAGCGCAACAAATATCTGACGCTCGCCCAATCGATCGACCTTCGTCCCGGCGACAGCGTTCTCGAGATCGGCTCAGGCTGGGGCGGCTTTGCTGAATTCGCTGCCAAGGAAGTCGGCGCCAAAGTGACGGGGTTGACGATTTCGCCGTCGCAACTCGATTATGCCCGTGAGCGAATTTTCCGGGAAGGCCTCAGTGACCGCGTCGAGTTCCGCCTTCAGGATTATCGCGACGCCACCGGCGCCTATGACAAGATCGCCTCAATCGAGATGTTCGAAGCGGTCGGGCGAGAATACTGGCCAACCTATTTCGGCAAGGTACGCGACCTCTTGCGGCCGGGCGGGGCTGCGGGCCTTCAGATCATCACGATCGCGGATCGCTTCTTCGATGCTTATTCACGCGGTTCGGACTTCATCCAGCAATATGTTTTCCCGGGCGGCATGCTGCCCTCGCCGTCAATCCTGAAGGGCGAAATCGAGCGCGCGGGACTGCGCTGGAAAGGCGCGGCGGAGTTCGGCCAGGACTACGCGCGCACGCTCGCGGAGTGGCATGAACGGTTCTTGGCCTCGTGGAATGACATCATCGCGATGGGCTTTGACGAGCGCTTCAAGAAGCTCTGGCGGTTTTATTTGAGCTATTGCGAGGCAGGCTTCCGGGCGCGCACGACCGATGTCATGCAGGTCTCTCTGGTCCGGGCTTAAGGCCTGATCAGAAATTCTCGGGGTCACGCGTTTGCTGAGTTGAGGCATAGCGCAAAGGCGCTATTCTCGTCCCCGGAGATCAAAATGCACTTCCACGAATCCGCCCTGTCGGCGATCGGCCGGACACCGCTCATCAAGTTGAAACGCGCCTCGGAAGAAACCGGGTGCAATATTCTCGGCAAGGCCGAATTTCTCAATCCGGGCCAGTCGGTGAAGGACCGCGCCGCGCTGGGGATCATACGAGACGCAGAAGCGCGCGGTGCGCTCCAGCCCGGCGGCGTCATCGTTGAGGGAACTGCTGGCAACACCGGCATCGGACTTGCGCTTGTCGGCGGCATTCTCGGCTACCGTGTCAGGATAGTCATGCCGCGGACGCAAAGCGAGGAAAAGAAACTTGCAGTCCGCCTCCTTGGCGCTGAGCTGATTGAAGTCGATGCCGTCGCCTATACGAACGAAAATCACTACGTCCATTATTCACGCCGCCTTGCCGAAGACCTGGCACGGTCGGAACCGAACGGCGCCTTATGGGCGAACCAGTTCGACAATACTGCAAACCGGGACACCCATTACCGCACCACTGGCGTCGAAGTTTGGAACCAGACCGACGGCGCAGTCGACGGATTTACCTGCGCTGTTGGATCGGGCGGCACGCTCGCAGGGGTGACGCTTGCGCTCAAGGAGCGAAATCGCGACGTAACTTGCGCGCTGACGGACCCGATGGGCGCCAAACTCTTCAGTTGGGTGAAGACCGGCGAGCTTGTCACCGAGGGATCTTCAATCACCGAGGGCATCGGACAGGGCCGCATTACAGCCAATCTCGAGGGCCTCAAATTCGACGACGCCTACAGGATTGAGGACAAGGAAGCGCTCGAGATCATCTTTCGCCTTGCGCAGGAAGAGGGCCTGTGCCTTGGCGGATCGTCTGGCATCAATATCGCCGGCGCCATGCGGCTTGCACGCGCGCTTGGCCCGGGATCGACCATCGTCACGATCCTTTGTGACTATGGTAACCGCTATGCATCGAAGCTCTATAATCCGGAATTCCTTCGATCGAAGAGCCTCCCCGTTCCGTCGTGGATGATCTGAGGCGATGACGCCAGACTTTCCCTATCCGCTTGTCTCCACCGACTGGCTCGGCCACGCGCTCGGCGCGGACGATCTGAAAATCGTTGATGCTTCGTGGCGTTTGCCTGGCAATCCGCCAGCGCGCGCGGATCATCGCCAGCGCCGCATCCCGGGCGCAGTATTTTTCGATCTCGACGCTGTCGCTGACCATGCGACCGAACTTCCGCATATGCTCCCGTCACAAGCCGATTTCAGCGCAGCTGCCGGGGCTCTTGGAATTGAGCCGATCGACCGCGTTGTCGTCTATGATGACACAGGAATTTTTTCGGCGGCGCGCGTCTGGTGGACTTTCCGCGCTTTTGGGCACGATCGCGTATCGGTTCTCGATGGCGGCCTCCCGAAATGGCTGCGTGAAGCGCGGGCTACAGAGGCAGGAGAAGCCTCGCTCCTTGCAGTCCGTTATGAACAATCTGGGTCCCGGTCTCTCGCGCGAACGCATGAAAATGTCCGGCAAGCATTGACGCGGCAATCGGCGATCGTGCTCGACGCAAGACCAGCTGCGCGCTTTTCCGCTGACGCCCCTGAGCCCAGGATAGGTCTGCGGCGGGGCCATATGCCAGGCGCGCAGAACTTGCCGCATTCGCTTTTGCTCTCCGAAGACGGGACGATGAAGTCCGGCGAGGCGCTGACCGCGCTATTGGCCGAACGAAACATTACGCTAAAGACACCAGTGATTGCGACATGCGGTTCCGGAGTCACTGCCGCTGTTATCGCACTGGCGCTCGAACACCTCGGTCATGGCGATGTCGGCCTTTATGACGGGTCTTGGACCGAATGGGGCCGCGAGACGAATGATGTGGCGCTTTTCCCGGTTACGGCTGGCGCCAATGCCTGACCGTAGAGACATCACCATTACCTATCTTCGACAGCGCGAACGTCCGCGCTATTCACCCCAGCCAAAGCCGCCGGGAAAGGTGTCAATTCTTCGCGCCGAGAACCCGCCAATCCACTTTTATCGCTATCTCTACGATCTCGTCGGGCGCCCATGGCATTGGGTGACGCGCAAGAAGCTCTCCGACCATGACCTCGCTGCGATCATTCACGACCCGCGTGATCATCTTTATGTGCTTTATGCCGGAGGCGTGCCAGCCGGAATGGGCGAAGTCGACGCGACCAAGTCCCCCATCACTGACATCCGCTTTTTCGGCCTGGCGCCCGATTACATCGGCAAGGGGTTTGGGCGCTATTTCCTCGCAAATATCATTGATCTGGCCTGGGCGACGAACCCCGGCGAAGTGCGGATCGAGACCTGCACGCTCGACCATCCCGCAGCGTTGCCGCTTTACCAGAAGTTCGGATTCGCCGTATTCGATCAGCAGCGCGGCGCCATTGATTTTCCCGTGCGCGAGGACCAGCCGTCCGCATGAAAGAACCGACGAAACTCGTCGCCGCGGGCCGCCCGAAACGGCGCCCGCACCACCCCGTTAATCCGCCAGTTGAGCGAGCATCAACGTATCTTTTCCCTACGTATGACGACTACGTCGAGGGCGGAAGAAATATTGTTTACGGACGATTGGGCGGTTCGACCCACCGCGCGCTCGAAGAAACGATTACTGCCCTCGAAGGCGGCGTCGACACCCGGCTTGCTCCTTCTGGCCTGCAGGCCGTTAACGCGGCGCTGCTGGCGTTCGTCAAAGCGGGCGACCAAATTCTGGTCGCAGACACCGCCTATGATCCAACGCGCAAGTTCTGCGATCGTTTCCTGGCAAGATTTGGCGTCGAGACGATTTACTACGATCCGATGATCGGCGCGAAAATCGAGGGACTGATTGGGCCCAGCGTCAAGGCAATCTTCGCGGAGTCACCCGGCTCCCTTACCTTCGAAGTGCAGGACATTCAGGCAATAGCAAAGGTGGCGCGCTCAAAAGGCGTCCGGCTCATCGTTGATAACACCTGGAGCGCTGGCGTCTCATTCAAGCCTATTGCCGCCGGAGCGCATGTCAGTGTGCAGGCAGGAACCAAATATCTATCGGGTCATTCCGATTGCTTGATTGGTTCGATGACCTCTGCTGATGACGATACCGCCAAGCTCATTTTTCAAGCGCTTCTGCAGCTTGGGGCGAACGTCTCGGCCGACGACGCTTTCCTGACGCTGCGCGGGATGCGCACCCTCGCTGCGCGCATGCCGGTGCATGAAGCAAATGGCCTCGCGCTCGCGAAATGGTTAGGAAAACGCACCGAGGTCGAGGCGGTGCTTCACCCGGCGCTCAAGGGCTCGCGTGGCCATGCTGTCTGGAAGCGGGATTTTACGGGCGCATCGGGGCTGTTCGGTGCTGTCTTGAAGCCTGTGTCGAAGCCAGCGCTAAAGATATTTTTCAATACGCTCCGGCATTTCGGAATGGGCTTCTCGTGGGGTGGCTTTGAAAGTCTCTGCATCCACGTTCACCCAGAGAAGAACCGATCGGTGACGACTTGGTCAGCCCAAGGACCGGTTTTGCGCATTCATGCCGGGCTCGAACATATAGACGATCTCATTCGTGACCTTGATCGCGCCTTCGCCGCGATGAGCGCCAAGAGTTGAGGAGCACAATGATACGATCCTCCCTAGCCTGCGCCCTGGGAATAGCGCTGACTGCTTGCGCCACGACGGATGGCCCCAAGATCACGCTGGTCGAAACGGACCCCGCTGGCGCGATCGTGCAGGTCGATGGCTTTGGCGAGTGCGAAGCGCCTTGCCGCATCGAACTCGACAAGCCGCGCAACCTGACGATCGCCAAAGCCGGTTATGATGCTGAGCGGCTTACGCTTTCGCCAGGAACGAAAATTCTTCGCGTGAAGCTGAGACTTTCCGCGCCGACGACGGGCGTTGAGGAAGAGCCACTGCCGGCGCTTTAAAACTGGCGACCCCGGCGTGACTCGAACACGCGACATCCCGCTTAGAAGGCGGGTGCTCTATCCAGCTGAGCTACGGGGTCGAAAACAGTGTTAATGGGTCCAAGGTCTGCGGCGGCGAAAGGCGAAATTATCCGAATAAGCCTTGGCGACAGGAGATGCTTCGTTCGCCTCGGCAAGCTGGAATGGAATGTTCCTTGATTCCGCGTAGGTTACAGCCGCAGCCTTGCTGTCGAAGAACAGTCTCACCTGCCCGGCGGTCGTATCTTCAGTCGAGGTCCAGCCCATCAAAGGATCAACTCGGCGCGCGGCCTTCGCTTCAAATTCGAGGACCCAACGATCGGCTTTGGCCTTGCCCGACTGCATAGCCGTCTTTGCTGGCTGAAAGATGCGCGCGAACATGAAGTTCATCCTCAGAACTGTTGGTCGGAGCGGCAGGATTCGAACCTGCGGCCCTCTGGTCCCAAACCAGATGCGCTACCAGACTGCGCTACGCTCCGCTCGATTCGGGTTATCTGGCGAATGCCGAGGAGCAAGTAAAGGCCAAAGCCGTTCAGGATCCCAACATTGGATGCCGGACTAAATCGCCAGCCTTGATGCCCAACTCTGCAAAGCGGCCGCCACGAACCTCGAGCACCGCGACGACATCCTCGCCGGACGGAATCGATGTCAGCGACTGCGGCGTTGTCATGGACGCGATGCGTACGATGCGGCCGCCCTCCGCGATGAACGCCATGTCCAGCGGGATGAGCGTATTCTTCATCCACATCGAAACGGGCCTTGGTTTCGGGCCAAAATCGAACAGCATGCCAGCATCGTCGGCGAGGCTGGTGCGGAACATCAGCCCTTGCGATCGCTCTTCATCCGTGCGCACGACTTCGACCGTAAAGCGATGCGATTGCTCGCCGGCCGCAATTAGAAGCGTTTGATCAGCTAATTTCGCTGCAGAAGAAGGGCCAGCCCCATCGCGCGCGCAAGAAGCGCCGGTCGTCGCAACAATAGCGAACGCCGCAAGTGCGGCTCGGCCTAACGCCGCGGTAGTCAATAACCATGACATTGTTGAACTCCGCGGATTAGTTCTCTGGATCGGGCCGCACCTCGATAGCGAGCAGGCCCTTTGAACCCACCGCGAACGACGCTTGCAGGCGCTGGCCCTGAATGACCTCCCCAAGTCCACACTTACGCAGGGTTTCCATGTGGATGAAGATGTCCTCCGTACCGTCGCCACGGGTCAGAAAACCAAAGCCCTTCGCCCGATTGAACCATTTTACCGACACGCGCTTGAAATCACCTGCGGGCGTCTGGCTCGCCATCGCCACGGCCGGGGTAAGCGGCGTTGCGGTACTGTCATCGATACCGATTATTTTCGTCGCTTGAAGCCCTTTTGCGCGTCGCACCACCAAACACTCAAAAGTTGCCCCTTCCCGGGCAGTCGATCGTCCTGCGTCCTTGAGACATGAAGAATGAATCAACACGTCGCCGTCTTTGGCAATCAAGAATCCATAGCCCTTCGTCGGATCGAACCACTTCACGATCCCCTTGACCGTAAAAGTCGCCTCTTCCTCTCCAGCCGATGGACCGGACTCCGGGGCGTCCCCAGAAGTTTCCGCCATAAAGTCGTTATCCCCATTGATCGCTAGGCCGCCGTCCGCACTCTCCCAGAAGACTGCCTGCCGGGTTGTATTGAACGCCCGTCCTAAATTGGCCTGACTCGCCGTTTTTCACAAACCGGGTTCGCCGGTCACCGAAACAGTTGCTGCGATGGATATGCACCAATTCGGCGGTACGGTCTTCAACTTTTTGCCTAGAGGTTGCGTCGGAAGGGGACTAACCCCAAAACCTCAAACCGACCCTTGGGCTTGGTAGTCCGAGAGAAACTTGGAAATCAGCAACAGGAACACTTCGAAGTCGGATTCAATATTCCCCAGTGTGACCCCACCGTGCGAGTTCCGGTCCATCTGGATCACAACATCTCCGTCACGGTCGATGTAAGCCCGGCCAAATTTCACTTCACTGTTGAATTTGCTAAGAAATTTGTGGCCGCCATCCCCGAGGCGGACATCATTCAAAAACGTCATGTAGGACACATCGGCGTCCGAACCATCGACAGCGATGACTACCTTGTATTCACCGACGTCGACCGACAGCATTTTCGGGTTTAGTTCCTCGACATCATACCCCTTAGCGCCGATGGCGCTTGCGATCTGCCCTTTGTTCACCCCAGCTGCAGACGCCGCCACAACCGGCGCTGCCGCGAGAACTGCCACCAACGCGAGAGTACTTAATAGTTTCATGTAACGCCCCTCACCGAGCCCCTTCAGCGCTCCAACTACATCGGAAATCGCGACAGAAATCAATCTAGGCAAAAGCGTCAACATAAGGTTTGATCGACGCTCGCCGCGAACAATGGCAGGCCCTAGGGGAGTCGAACCCCTCTTTTCAGGTTGAAAACCTGACGTCCTAACCGATAGACGAAGGGCCCGCATAGGTCGCGCGAAGCGCGCTCTATAGGCGAGCGGGTTGAAGCGGCGCAAGCCCTTTTCAGGCAAAAGTCTAGGTCGCGCCCGCAGCGTCAGCGATCTGGAATTGGGCCGCCTCACCGCCTCGCCAGTCGTCCGGCTTAATCCGTCCTGCGACATGGACCCGTCGCCCGGACGTCAGCAAAGTGCCAAGTGGCTCGCCGGCGGCGCGAAATGCAATGGCGCGCACCTTGTCGCCAGTCGCGCTGATTAGGTCACAGGCGATATGTTCTTCACCGACGGTCTTAGTCCTATCGGCCGTCATACCTTCGAGGACGAACATTGGTTCGGGATTGTCAGTACCAAACGGGCCTATCTCTTCGAGCAAACGTGCAAAACGCGCATTTACCGCGCCTGGGGCGAGAATCGCATCGATCCGGAGATGGAGGCCTGCAACGGCACGATCGACGTCATGACGCAAAGAAGCCTCGAGGCATTCATCGAAATCGGTCATCCTTGCAGAGTCGATCGTCAACCCCGCCGCCATCGCGTGACCGCCGCCAGCGATCAACAATCCCTTAGTACGCATTAAACGGATCGCCGCGCCGATATCGACGCCCGCAATTGACCGTGCCGAACCTTTGCCGATGCCGTTCTCAACGCCGATGACTATGGCGGGGCGCTGGTAACGATCCTTAAGTCGCCCCGCTACAATGCCGACGACGCCTGGATGCCAGCCTTGTCCTGCTGCGACTATTACCGCGCGCGCATCAAGCCGCTTGCTTTCGACAAACGCGATGGCTTCGTCCTGAACAGCGCGCTCGATCGCTTGTCGTTCCGCGTTCATCATGTGAAGCTTTTCCGCAAGGCTGGCGCGACGGAGGGGATCAGCCGTTGTTAAAAGCTCAAATGCCAGTCGCGCATGCCCGATACGGCCCGCAGCATTAATACGCGGACCGAGCAGGAAGCCAAGATCGAATGCCGTAGGCTGGGCTTTCATGCCAGCGTTTTTGCCTAGTTCCTTCAAGCCCGGGTTCCCTCCGTTCGCCAGCACCTTAAGTCCATGCGCAGTCAGCACACGCGCAAGGCCCGTCATCGGCATGACATCGCAAACAAGCCCAAGCGCTGTGAGATCCAGAAGCGACCTTAGATCAGGCTCGCGTCTTGAGGCGAAATAGCCTCGGTCTCGCAAAAGGCGGTTGATCGCGACGATGGTCATGAAAACGACACCGGCCGCTGAAAGTAGCGTCAACCCCGAAGCGTCGTCGTCGCGATGAGGATTGACGGTCGCCAATGCGCCAGCTGGCGCCGGCCCGTCCATCTGGTGATGGTCGAGAATGATGACACTTAGGCCCTCGGCGGCAGCCTCACCGATTGCTTGATGAGCGGCAGCACCGCAGTCGACGGTGACAATAAGGCGCGCACCGTTATCTCTCAGTGCACGGAAGGCCTCGATAGTTGGGCCGTATCCTTCAAGCAACCTGTCAGGCAGATAAACTTCGAGGGGCGCCGCCACGGCATTGAAATACAGTTTCAGGATTGCCGCCCCGCAAGTCCCGTCAACGTCATAGTCACCAAAAACGCCGGTTGTCTCGCCTGTCATGATCGCCCGCGCCAACCTCTCCGCAGCGACATCCATGTCGGTAAGCACAGACGGATCAGGAAGCGCGTTCCTGAGGGACGGCGTTAAAAACGTTTTCGCATCGCCGACCTTAATCCCACGCGCCACAAGGAGGCGTGCAATCACGGGATCGCATTTCGTCACGACCTCAATCGCTGCAATGGCCGCGGTATCAGCCTCGCGCAACACCCAGCGCCGGCCCGATGCCGAAACCTGCATCGCCGGCAAATCGAGGTTCGGGGCCGTCGCTATTGAAAAATTCTGAAACACGCTGGAGGTCATCGCCGGAATACGCGGTGATTCGGCCACCATATGCCGCAGCTGTCTTTCAACAGATAGCGGCTAACGCTGATGCTCTTTCTTGCATCGCCTGGTCAATCAACGCTTCAGAATACGAGATTCTCTTCTTATCGCGAAATTCACAAAAATCGAAGCGAAGTTATGCTCAAATGTACCTGAAGCCGAATCGAAACAGTATAAAAACGCGGTAATTGGCTATTTAATATAGACGATTTTCAATCGAACCCCTTTCCATCGCTACCTTTTAATCGCCGATCTGCGTTTTTGACAGCCGGCTAAGAGGGGCGTACTGCGCCTCCAATCGAGGAGACACACATGATTCCCCGCTACGCCCGCGAGGAAATGGTCCGTATCTGGTTACCTGAAACGCGGTTCCGAATATGGTTCGAGATAGAAGCACATGCTGCAGACGCCATGGCCGCCCTCGGCGTCATCCCAATGTCCGCGGCTCAATCTATATGGACGAAGGGCGGTAACGCGACTTTTGACGTTGCGCGCATCGACGCGATTGAGCGCGAAGTGAAGCATGACGTCATCGCCTTTCTAAGCCATCTATCGGAAATTGTCGGGCCGGATGCGCGCTTCGTTCATCAGGGCATGACTTCTTCCGACGTGCTTGATACCTGTTTTTCAGTACAACTTACACGGGCGAGCGATCTGTTGATCGCCGGGGTCCATCGCGTGCTCGAAGCACTCAAGACGCGCGCTTTCGAGCACAAGATGACGCTGACGGTCGGACGCAGCCATGGTATTCACGCTGAGCCGACGACCTTTGGCGTCAAACTAGCAGGGTATTACGCCGAATTTGAACGCGCGTATCGCAGGCTAGTAACAGCGCGCGAAGAAATTGCCGTATGCGCGATTTCCGGCGCTGTTGGGACATTTGCAAATATCGACCCCGCTGTTGAGGCCCATGTCGCCGCCCAGATGGGTCTCGCGATCGAGCCCGTGTCGACACAGGTCATTCCGCGTGACCGGCATGCGGCGTTTTTCGCCGCCCTTGGGGTCGTCGCATCCTCAATAGAACGTCTTGCAACGGAGATTCGGCATCTCCAAAGGACAGAGGTTCTGGAGGCGGAAGAGTATTTCTCGCCTGGCCAAAAAGGCTCTTCGGCGATGCCGCACAAGAGAAACCCTGTCTTGTCGGAAAACCTCACCGGCCTCGCACGCCTCGTGCGGATGTGTGTTGTCCCGGCAATGGAAAACGTCACGCTGTGGCACGAGCGCGACATTTCTCATTCGTCCGTCGAGCGGGGCATTGGCCCTGACGCGACAATCCACCTCGATTTCGCGCTGCAACGGCTTGCGGGAGTCGTCGAAAATCTCGTTGTCTATCCAGACCGGATGCGTGAAAACCTTGATCGACTAGGCGGGCTCATTCATTCGCAGCGCATCCTCCTTGCGTTAACCCAAAAAGGCGCTTCTCGTGAAGAGTCTTACGCGTTGGTTCAGCGTAACGCGATGGCGGCATGGCGCGGCGAATCCAGTTTCCTCGAAAACCTCCGGCGGGATCGAGACGTAACGGCACGTCTTGCGCTTGCCGAAATTGACACACTGTTTGACGACGCCTACCACACCAAACATGTTGAGACGATATTTTCGCGGGTCTTCAAGTAATCGCTGCAAGTGCCAATGTTACTGCTGCGATAGTTGAGCACTAATAATTGACAAGAATCGTGTTTCGGATTGGGCGCTTTAACCCTTGATTTTTACGCGCGTTTGCATCGTTAGCTCACCTCTGCACCGCCCGTTCAAATGCCGGCCTCGCTGTGATCCGTTCCCACCATCGCTTCACATTGGGCGTCATTGCCGCCTCGACCTTTAGGGTGCGTGCAAAATATAGAGCGTATCCGACGCAAATATCCGCCATCGTAAAGCGCTCAGCGCAGAGATATTCTCGCCCTTCAAGTCCCGCTTCGACGCTTGTCCAGCGTCCCAGAAACCATTTCTTGTAGTCCTCGGCCACTTGCGCGCTACGCCGTTCTTCGGGCTCGAGAGCCGTGTAGCGAAAGTGGACAGTTAACGGAAAAGTTAAGGTCGCATCGGAGCGGTACATCCAGTTTATATATCGCGCATAATCGGCCTCGGTTTTCGAAACCGCGAACGATGTCGGTCCGTATTTCTCTACAAGATAGTGGCAAATGCCGCTCGACTCGGTCAGCACCGCCTCGCCATCGACCAGCGCTGGCACCGTACCAAGCGGGTTCACCTCCTTGTAGTGCTTTGCAAACATGCGCGGCGGGAACGGCAGCGTTTCAATCTCATACTGTAGGCCCATTTCCTCAAGCGCCCAAACGCATCGAAGCGAACGTGCGCCCTGGCAGTGGTAGAGTTTCATGGTTCAGCCCTTGTTCTAATGCGCCGCTTTCAATCCGGGAGGGCACCTTTGCGCGAGCCCCGACACCATCTCCCCAATAATCCACGTGCGCGAGGATTATAGCGAGACAGGGGGCCCGGGTCCCATGCGCACCGGATGGTCCCGGGATCACGGCAGAGCGTGGTGCACGCTTGTGTTTTACTCAAGCCATGCGTGCAGTCGTTGACCGCCCGCCCATGCGCGCGCCATCCTCACACCCATGAAACCTTTTTCGTTCGACGCGACCCGGTTACCCTCACCGCATCTCAACGCCTCACATGAGGCTTGGCGGCAAACGATTAGGACTTTTGTCAATAAGGAGCTTAGTCCTCATGTGAACGCGTGGGATGAAGAGGGCAAATTTCCGCGGGAATTATACCGGCGCGCCGCAGCAGTCGGACTCTTGGCGCTTGGATTCCCAGAAAAGTATGGCGGCGTGCGCGAGGGCGTCGATATTTTTCATTCTCTTGTGGCGTCGGAGGAATTGGCGCGCGCAGGTTCAGGCGGGTTGATCGCCGGGCTGATGACGCACTCGATCGGCTTGCCGCCGTTGCTAGCGTTAGGCTCCGATGAGTTGAAAGCGCGTATCGCGCCAGATGTATTGAGAGGCGTCAAACTGATCGCGCTTTGCGTGACGGAACCTTCGGGAGGCTCCGACGTCGCCAACATCCGCACGCGGGCCGTGCGAAAGGGCAATCACTACATCGTCAATGGCGAAAAAACTTACATCACGACAGGCTATCGAGCCGACTACCTGACTGTTGCCGTGCGAACAGGCGGTTCCGGCGCCGGCGGACTATCGTTTCTGCTAGTTGAAGCGGACAGCCCCGGAGTCATGCGGACCAAGCTACCAAAAATGGGATGGTGGATGTCTGACACTGCTTCGATAAATTTTGTTGACGTGAGGGTCCCCGCCGAGAACCTCGTCGGCGCTGAGAATTCCGGATTCGCCGGCATCGTTACGAATTTCAACAATGAACGCCTCGGTATGGCTGCGCAAGCAATCGCCTTTTCGCGCGTTTGTATCGAGGACGCCGCAAACTGGGCGATGGAGCGCGAGACCTTTGGCAAGCCCCTTATCAAGCATCAGGTTATTCGTCACAAATTGGCGGAGATGACGCGCCACGTCCACGCTTCTTCGGCGTTTCTCGACACTTGCGCTTGGCGAGTCATGAATGGAGATACGCCGATCGCTGAGTTGTCGCTTCTTAAAGTACAGGCAACGCGCGCTATGGAATTCTGCGCGCGCGAGGCTATGCAGATATTGGGCGGCGCAGGCTTCATCCGTGGTCAGAAGATCGAACGTATCTATCGCGAGGTCCGCGTGATGGCGATCGGTGGCGGCTCGGAAGAGATAATGCTCGACCTGGCTGCGCGGCAAATGGGTGCATAAGGGATAACCGCCACTTTTCCGCGGTGCACTTCAGCGCAGGCTTTGTACGATCCTAGCGCGAAGCGCCGCCGCCTTATCGGGCGTCATTACTCCAAAAGCCCCGCGCGCCGCCTCTGGTAGATGCGCCATCGGATCGCCGTCCGTCTGAAAGATGTAGTGATCGAAGAATGCACGCCACGCCGTGCGCTCCGCTTCGGGAAGATCGCGGATCGTCAACAGTGCGTGCATCAGCGTCGTCATCGGCGGCGTCATCCAGGCAGGTGTTTCCCGCCACCAGAAATTGATCATCGCACCAACGCCGGACAAAGTTTCGGCGTGGTGCCACCACATCGCCGGAAGATATAACGCGTCGCCAGGCTCAAGATCGGCAACCGTTGCAACACGCCGCGCATCGGCAAAGCGGGGATGCGCAACCAGATCGGGTTCGAGCAAATCCACGAGGCTCATCGGTTGACCTGCGGGAGTGAAGTCCACTGGCCCGACATAGAGATTCTTCAACTGATCGGGAGGAAACAGAACATACCGACGCTGCCCGGCGATGACGCAGATGAGGTTGCGCGGCAAGTCCCAATGCGCTGCGATCTGGACGCGATTGCCAAACCAAAGAGACTGCCTTTGATCGACGGCAGCGCCCACAAAGGGCGGAGGATGGGCGGCTGCGAGTGCAGGAAAGGTCTCGCGCAACCGAAGCGCGCCGGCATAGATCGCACGCGGCGCGAACGACGCCCGTTCAGCCAGTACCGCTCCGAGTAGTGACGCTACGGGGCCAACTCGGCGCTCAAAGTTAAACCCTGAAAAATCATGTTTGTAGCCTATTCTACCTCGCGCCTCAGACGGCGCGACAAACCACTCGACTTGAACAGGCGCGGCAGCGTCGTCAATCAACCTACAAAGAGCCTCATCGGAAGTTCGTGCAGCCGCGACTGCGGGCCAATCCGACACGAGACCGCGAATGACAAAGGGCGTTTCGAGCGGTTTCAGTTCCCGGTGGAACCTCTCGGAAGAAACGGGTCCCGTCTCGGAGACGCGCGGCGCCCGCGACCAGTCGAAAGGATCGGCCTCCGGCATCTTTCACAACGCCTTTGCCCAAGTTCCGTGAAAACCAGCAGGCACACGCTGGGGCAGTAGCACGCGCGCAATCGGCGGCCCGGCGAAATTCCTCGCGTCGAGGACGCGCGCTTCCGATTGGCCCTCCTTATCGGTCGTGAAGGTGACGACATAGCCCTCATCTTCCAGCACTGATCCGTCTCGCGGCGCGAACGCCGGTTCTGAGCCGTAGACGCCTAATCCGAAATCGTGCTGCTCGAAGCGGCCTTTCGACAAATCGTATTTGCGCAGCGCCGAGTATCGCTGCAGCACATGATCGTCCATGACAACATGATAACTCCAGCGCGATTTCTTCGCAGTGTAATCGAGATTGACCACCGGGAATTCCGATTGTGCGTCGTCAAGTTGCGTCTCAGTTCCCTTCCCCGTTTTCATGTTCATACGCCACATAAACGGCTGCGCGCGAAGCGCCAGCACCGTCACCATCGGCGCATAGGGGCCGTAAGTTGCGGGGTCGGGCGCAAAACCGTTCGGGACCATCTTGCACGCGGCCATGACGACCTCGTCGCCTTCCTCCCACGCGTTGATGACGTGATAAATATAGCATGTCGGAAACTCGAACCATTTAGGCGCCCCACCCTTCCGCGGCACAATGCCGAAGCGCGTTGGCTGGCTGGCGACGTGGATCTGCCACATGCGATTGCGGATCGAGCTTTCAGAAAAGATGACTGGCAAATCATGGAGAATGACATAATTTGCCGTCAGCCCCATATCATGAGGAAGGCGGGGCCCTGGGAGACCGACATGCTGAAAATGCGTGAGCGCTCCCGTCGCCGACACTGTGCCGAAGGACATTGTCGGTTCGTAGAGCGCATAATCGAAGAAGACAAAATCGCCGGTCGCCGGATCAACTTTTGAATGCGCTGACACATTCTTCGGCAGCGCCCCGCCGAATTCCTCGACGCCGATCGTCTCCAGAGTATTGAGGTCGAGCGCGACAGGTTTCCCCGAAATATACCATAGCGCCAGCAGGCGCCCGTTATGAACGATCACGTCAGTATTGGCGTTATCCTTGAAGACTGTCGAGCGACCCAAAACTTCTCGAGCACGTTCGAAGATGCCTGGCATTGCATCCGCGCCCCGCGTCTCAGCGAGGAAGTCGGCCGTTCTCACATAGCGGTTCGCATAGCGCACATGCCCGTCTTCAAACCAGACACCGTGGATCATCCCCTCACCGTCGAACCAGTGATGCATGCCTTGGGGTAGGCGCTTCGGGTTTGGCCCATTGCGAAAATAGGCGCCGTTTAGGTCGCGGGGTATCTCGCCAATGATTTTGAGGTCACGCGCCGTCACCTCCTTTTGAACAGGGGCAAATAGATCCTGGATGTAGGGGTTAAAGTGATTGAGCGCCGTATGACCCATTGAAGTCTCCCTGCCGAACAAGCCTACATTGGTTACCTTCATCCGCAAACGAAAAGGAGTTTCGCCTTGGCGCGTCAGTCAGAGAGTTTCGTTTGCCAGTCCTGCGGCACTATCTACAGCAAGTGGCAGGGGCGCTGCGACGGCTGCGGGGAGTGGAATTCAATCGCGGCCGAAGCTTTCGAGTCGGGGCCGCCAGGCTCGCTCGGCGCCGCGAAAGCCGCGAAGGGAAGGCCAATCGAACTCGCATCGCTGAAAGGCGGTGTGGAGGTTGAGCCGCGGCTCTTAACGGGGAACGCCGAGTTCGATCGCGCGTGCGGCGGCGGACTTGTGCCCGGCTCAGCACTGCTTATTGGCGGCGATCCAGGGGTCGGTAAATCGACCTTGCTGCTTCAGCTTGCAGCGGGCCTCGCCGCTGGCAGAGCGAAGGTCGCCTATATCTCCGGCGAAGAAGCAACCGCACAGATCCGCCTACGCGCACAGCGGCTCGGCCTTGCCGAGGCGGCCGTTGGTCTGGCAGCGGCAACTGCGCTGCGCGACATACTTGCGACACTGAAAGCAGAGCGGCCGGACGTCGTCATCATCGATTCAATCCAGACTTTGTGGTCCGACACTTTGCCCGCTGCGCCGGGCACGGTGACGCAGGTAAGGGCCTGCGTACAGGAGCTTATCCGTCTGGCAAAGGGATCTGGTTCCGTTTTGTTACTTGTAGGGCACGTAACAAAGGATGGCCAGATCGCAGGGCCTCGCGTTGTCGAACACATGGTCGACGCCGTCCTCTACTTCGAGAGCGAACAAGGGCGCGCGTTCCGTCTGCTACGCGCCGTTAAAAACCGGTTCGGCGCCGCGCATGAAATTGGTGTGTTCGAGATGACGGGCTTAGGCCTACGTCAAGTGTCGAACCCCTCCGAGCTCTTTTTGTCCGAGGCCGGCAATCCGGCCCCTGGCGCGGCAGTCTTCGCCGGCGTCGAGGGCACAAGGCCTCTTCTCGTCGAAATACAGGCGCTTGTCTCGCCTACAACCTTCGCTGTGCCACGCCGAGCAGTAGTAGGTTGGGATGGGGCGCGGCTCTCCATGCTACTCGCTGTGCTCGACGCCCGCTGCGGGCTCGAATTCGGGCGCCATGATGTCTTCCTAAATGTCGCCGGGGGGCTACGAATCATTGAGCCAGCAGCGGACCTTGCAGCTGCAGCCGCCCTTCTCTCCTCATTGTTTGACCGCGCGCTCCCGAAAAGTTTCGTTTTCTTCGGGGAAGCGGCTCTATCAGGCGCGGTCAGGCCGGTAACGCAAGCCGATGCCCGCCTAAAAGAGGCCCGAAAGCTGGGTTTCAAAGGTGCCGTCGCACCTGCCGGGGCGAATGATTTATTGCTCCAGATTTATACGGCCGAGACCCTTGGCGACCTCGTAGAGTGGGTGCGACGGATCGAGCCTTGAAGGTTGGTTGAGCAGGCCCCCCTTCACGTCTATCAAGGCGTCGCGAGAGCGCGACACTAAGCCATTTGGGGTAATGTTCTGGGCAGGGTATGACGGTTTTTGACGTACTTCTATTAGGCATTCTTGGCATTTCGATCACTTTTGCTGCCGCACGCGGCGCTATCCGTGAACTGACTACCCTCGGAATATTGGGGCTCGCAGGACTTGCTGCGTGGCTTGGCGCCAAGCCGGCGCTTGCCTTTTTTGGATCGAATGGCGTTTTTCAAACAATCGCCGCCGCCGGCGTAATCGGTCTTTTAGCTTTTGGAGGCCTGTATTTTGTCGCCCATAAGGCGCTGCGGCGGCTAAAGCTCAACAAAAAACAACGACAAGCCGACAGGATTGGAGGCGGCGCGTTCGGGCTCGTACGCGCACTCGCGCTAATCGGGCTAGGCTTTCTCGGCTACGGCTATTACCTCGACGAGAAGAACCAACCCGACTCGGTCCGAGAGGCATTGCTGAGGCCGGTGGCCGCCGCCTCGGCGTCCTTTTTTGAACAGTTCACGCCATCGCAGCGAGAGCTAAGGGACACAAAAAATTTGGCAAACCAACCTGCGGTGGATGCCGCTAAGGAAGGCTACGCAAACACGGATCGAACCGGATTAAAAGAGATCGTCACTACTGTCACGACAACTGACCCGGGTAATAGCCTCGGAAGCGACGCCATTGCCGATATCCTTAATGAGGAAGTTACGCCCGATGGCGACTCCGAGCAGAACTGACTTTAACACCGCAGCTGTGGGCCGCCTTAAACGGCTTGGCGCACGCTATCGTCGCCGGAAATTTGCGTCAGAACGATTTAAGGGACCTCGCGAACTCAATGAGGAGTGTGGCGTATTTGGAATCATCGGCACGCCGGACGCCGCAGCGCTCGCCGCACTTGGCCTCCATGCGCTGCAGCATCGCGGTCAGGAAGCTGCTGGCATAGCAAGTTTCAACGGAACAGCCTTTCGAACCGAGCGCCACTTAGGGCTTGTCTCAGACAATTTTTCAGACGTGTCAGTTCTTGGGCGGCTCGAGGGCGCCGCCGCGATCGGCCATACGCGCTACTCCACGCAAGGCGAAACCGTTCTGAAAAACGTCCAGCCACTTTACGCTGATCTCGATCGCAACGGCATCGCGATTGCGCACAACGGCAACCTCACAAATGCACGCAAACTCCGAACCGAGCTTGTTCAGCGCGGCTGTATTTTTCAGTCGACTTCGGACTCCGAATTATTCCTGCATCTCACGGCACGATCCCATCATCTCTTGATGGTCGATAAGCTGATTGACGCGCTGAAGCAGGTCGAGGGCGCTTACGCACTGACAATTCTCACCAAGGAAGGTCTGATCGGCGCACGAGATCCAGTCGGCATACGCCCACTCATTCTCGGCGATCTCAATGGTGCGCCGATTCTGGCGTCAGAAACCTGCGCGCTGGACCTTATCGGGGCCAAATTCGTGCGCGACATTCGCCCGGGGGAGGTAGTCCTCTGCCATGAGAGCGGCGAAGTCGAAAGCCGCCAAGCATTTCCGCAGACAACGCCGGCGCGTCCGTGCATCTTCGAACTGATCTATTTCGCGCGGCCAAATTCCATAGTTGATGGCAAGAGCGTTTACCAGCTTCGCAAAAGTCTCGGCGCACGCCTTGCCCTGGAGGCGTACGTGGAGGCAGACATGGTGGCGCCAATTCCGGATTCCGGCGTGCCGGCTGCTATCGGCTATGCGCAGGCTTCAGGACTTCCGTATGAGATGGCGCTCATCCGAAGCCACTTTGTCGGGCGGACGTTCATTGAGCCAGAGCAACGCATTCGGGAGGCAGGCGTCGCGCGAAAGCACTCACCGAATCGTGGCGCAATCGAGGGAAAGCGCATTGTGTTGATCGACGACTCGATTGTGCGCGGTACAACTTCGCGTAAAATCGCACAGATGCTAAGAAACGCCGGCGCCCAAGAGGTTCACATGCGCGTCGCCTGTCCGCCCATCCTTTACCCAGACTTTTACGGAATCGACACGCCCTCACGAGAGGAACTTATCGCGGCGCAAATGTCGGTTGATGAAATCCGCAGCGAAATCGGCGTTGACAGTCTAGCGTTTTTGTCTCTTGACGGGCTCTACGAAGCCTTCGGCAAGGGACCGCGCGACAAGGCCGCGCCGGCCTTCACCGATCACTGCTTCACCGGCGATTATCCGACTCGCCTCACGGACCTCGGCGAAACACAGCGGAGCGCTATGATCGAGCAATTATCGCTGCTGGCGGAGACCAGTTAGCGTTGCCCGACACTCTACCACCCCAGCAGTGACGGTTGTTTGCTGCACACCACCGAGGCTCCAAACTCAATCATAGCTAGAAAGCAGCAGGGGCTGCGCGGGCTGCCGCGGAGAGTAAGTTTCGGTTGAGTTTGTCATAGCGGGTGGCGACGCGGCGGAAGTCCTTGAAGCTGCAGAAAACGTTTTCGATTAGATCGCGGTCGCGAAAACGGTGCTCGTCATAGTGGATGTTCGGTTTGCGATTTGATCGGCCGGGAATGACTTTCCGCGTTCCGGCTTCGCGCAGCGACCCAATGAAACTAGAGCCTCGGGCGTTTAATCTGCAACATAGTTTTGGGCTTTGAAGAAGTTCCAGCATTCTTCGGCTGGGAACAATGCGCAGATGTCTCCGATGGCTTTCCAGAGGGCTTCGTAAGTCCGGGCGGCGGCTTTTCGCAGATGGGCTTTGAGTTTTGCGAATGCCATTTCGATCGGGTTCAGGTCGGGCGAATACTTCGGCAAAAACAAGAACCAGGCGCCGCGTTTGGCGAGTGCGGCGGCGGCCTGTTGGCTGTTGTGGACGTTGAGATTGTCGAGGATGACAACGTCGCCTTTGCGGAGCGTCGGCGCCAGCTGCGTTTCGACGTAAGCGGCGAACGCCGCTCCGTCCATGGCGCCGCTGACGACCCATGGTGCGACGATCCCGTCGCATCGCAGGCCCGCGATGAAGGTTTGCGTGTGCCATTTGCCGAACGGCGCATCGGCCTTCAGCCGCTCACCGCACGGGGCGCGCCCGCGCAAGCGGCACATATTGGTCTTCACCGACGTTTCATCGACAAAGACAAGTCTTCCAGGTTCGCGGCGCATGGCGGGCTGGCGATAGCACCGCCATTCAATGCGGGCAGCCTTGACGTCAGCGCGTTCTTGTTCCGACGCCAGCAGCGTTTTTTTTATAGGTGAAGCCCGCCGCGCACAGCAGCTTGGAGATGTTCGACGGATCAACGGTGACGCCGCGCTCAGTCAAAAGCATCGCGGCAAGTTCCGGCATCGTGATGTCCGGCTTCTGCTTCACGCAATCGATAATATAATCCCGGTGCGGGCCGAGTTTGCCGCGTCCCAGTTCGCGGCCCTGTCGCGCCGGTGTATCCCGTGTGGTATCGGGGAAAGCGGCCCGCCGTCGATCCCACATAATTCTCCGCGACCGCCCGGCAGGTTTGCCGCCACATGGACATCCGCCGCGATGTCATTCGAAATCGGTAATCCCATGAAACTAATTGCGTCGTTGCTCTCATCCGCGATCACGAACCCGGCGCCGCGTATGGCGTCCAAGCTAAGCGGCGCGGCCTTCAGTCGGCGATCTTTCCCGGCGTGAGCCGCCGCGCGCAAGGACGACCGAAGACGTCGGTCAGCGCATGCAGCTTTGTAGCCTGGTAGTCGCGCGACAGGCTTATGTCTTGCGCTTTCGCCCCCGCCTTTTTCGCCCTATGCGGCGCGCTGAGCCTTAGTGCAGGTGAAGTCAAGCGGCGCGCTTGCCTTCGCGGCGCCAGTGCTGGCGATGGCTTTAAGCAGATCCGTCTAGAATCGCTCGCGGAACCCACGATTGTTACGGTTGTAAACCATCGTATACGGACCATATTTATTGGGTTATCCGACCCAGCGGCAACCGCTCTTTAAGACATGGATGATGCCGGAAATCACGCGCCGGTCACCGGCGCGCCTCGCTCTATGCGCGGCATGAATGGCTCGATCGCCGCAATATGCTTGTCATTCAGCCAAACAGACCGCTCATAATCAACGCCATCCGACTTCGGATAGTGCGAATCATGAGTTAGGTTTTTCGTTCACGATGCTGATTGGGTTCAGAGCCTAGCGGGCGTACGCGCTACTCCGCCGGAATAGAATACGTACCCGTCGCCTGAGCAATCAGTTCTTCCTCGCCGTCCGAAGAGAGCCTCACCTCGCCAACCGCGAGGCGCTTGCCGAGCTTCAAAAGGCCGCACTCCGCGATGAGGTCCTTCGGAGCCGGCTTCCGAAGGAAATTGATCGCCATATTCACAGTGACCGCGAGCGGCTTGGGGCCGACACTCGCCAGAACGGCCGAGTAAAGCGCAGTGTCGGCCAGCATGAACATTGTCGGCCCTGAGACGGTGCCGCCCGGCCGGAGCGATCGCGGCCCCGTCGTCATTCGAAGGCGCACCTTGCGATATTCGGCTGTTTCAATCGTAATGCCAGAGCGGTCCCAACGGGGAAATTCTGCCTCCATGAAGGCGTTTAGTTCAGCAGCTGTCATGGCGGGCAGCGATCGCATAAGATATCGGTATCTGGTCCGGGCCAACAACGAAAGGCGGCTTGATTCGTTATAATGTACCCCCTTGGCAAGCAACGTTGGATAGGCGACATCCTTGTGATATGACGCCCAAGGAAAAGGCTCGCGAGGACTTCAAACGAGCGCTGGTACAGACAACGCGCGCTCTTTCGCAGACCTCCGAAGTTGAGGTGACTTTCGGGGGTGAGCATGCGAGCGTTTCGGGCCGTCAGGCAAAAATACCGCTTCCTGCGCGCAATATAGACCGCGAGGCTGCAATGGTTGCGCGCGGCGAAGCGGACTCTGCCGCGCTCCGACTGGCCCATCATGACGCCTCGGCTTCTTCACGTGCGATGCCCAAGGGGGCAGAAGCGCAAGCGGTGTTTCGTGCACTAGAGGCGACCAGGATCGAGGCGATCGGCACGAACGCGCTCAAAGGGGTTGGTGACAACCTCGCAGCGGCGCTCGACAAATCCCTCACCGAACGCCGTCTTGATCGGCTAGAGGCACAAGCAATAACTCCCATCGCCGATGTCGCTTCGCTGCTGTTGCGTCAGCGCTTGACGGGCCGCCCGCATCCGCCAGCAGCCGCCGCGATGATGGCGGCTCACTCCGGCGAAGTAGAAGCGCTTGCAGAGCGATCGCTGAACGCTCTCGCCGCTACGAACGATCTGCACGATCAATCAGCCTTTGCTCAACTAGCGCGCAAAGTAATCCGCGACCTCAAGCTCGACGACGAGGGCGGCGATGAAAAGGGAGACGAACAAATAGGCAGCGATGGCGAAAGTCCGAAAGAAGACAAAAGCGCTTCCGACAATGATGAAGACGGGACGGCAGATCCTGCGGACGAACAATCAGGTGATGAAGGAGAGAGCCCTGACAGCGGCGAGGATTTGAACGAACAGGACTACGAGCAGGGCGAAGAAGACGCTAAAGGCGCGCTCGAAAAAGCAAGTATTTCTTCAATTCGCGCTAAATTTGATGGCGATAGCGGCATGCGCTACCGCGCGTTTACTACCGAGTATGACGAAACAGCGGAAGCGACTGCCCTTTGTGACTCGGAGGAATTAAGCCGTCTGCGTCGGACGCTTGACCGTCAGCTCGAAAATCTTCATTCGGTCGTCTCGCGGCTGGCGAACAAGTTACAGCGGCGCCTGATGGCTCAGCAGAACCGCAGCTGGATCTTTGATCTTGACGAAGGCGTGCTCGATGCTGCACGGCTCGCTCGTGTCGTTGCCGATCCGATGCAGCCTTTATCTTTCAAGCGCGAGCGCGAGCTTGATTTCCGTGACACTGTCGTCACGCTATTGATCGACAATTCCGGATCGATGCGCGGTCGGCCCATTTCGATCGCGGCAATTTGCGCCGATATACTCGCGCGAACGCTAGAGCGATGCAGCGTCAAGGTGGAAATTCTTGGCTTCACGACCCGTGCATGGAAGGGCGGACAAGCGCGAGAGAAATGGGTCTCCGCCGGCCGCCCGCCGAATCCTGGGCGGCTAAACGACCTCCGCCATATAATTTATAAAAGTGCAGATACACCTTGGCGGCGTGCGCGGAATTCGCTCGGACTGATGATGAAGGAGGGGCTCCTTAAAGAGAATATCGACGGGGAAGCTTTGCTTTGGGCGCATGGCCGAATCGCCGTCCGCCCGGAAATGCGGCGTATCCTGATGGTTATCTCTGACGGCGCCCCGGTTGACGACACAACCTCATCGGCGAATGGTGGAGCCTATCTAGAGCGGCACCTGCGCGAGGTGATCGCCGAGATTGAGAACCGTTCACCGGTTGAGCTCGTCGCCATCGGTATCGGGCATGATGTGACGCGCTACTATCGCCGAGCGGTCACAATCGTCGACGTCGAGCAACTTGCGGGCGTTATGGTTGACAAACTGGCGGAGCTTTTTGACGAAACCGGAGACGACGCGCGAACAGAACGTCCACGAAAGCGGATTTCGGGAAGGCGATAGGTTGGTTCAGTAAGCGACGCTTGGAATCTATGCTAGAAAAAGTGCAACGCGGCTTTTCGCAGAGCCGCCGCGACCACTTTAAAGCCAAAGCTTCGGGCGATTCCTATCAATCGCCCAAAACTCTAATGCGATTAAAGATCAACCGTGGGCG
The DNA here is from genome assembly GCA_034522715.1 of Parvularculaceae bacterium. Taxonomy (GTDB): domain Bacteria; phylum Pseudomonadota; class Alphaproteobacteria; order Caulobacterales; family Parvularculaceae; genus Amphiplicatus. The sequence continues at coordinate 431,145 of JAXHLA010000003.1, forward strand.
AAATGAATGTAGCTCCGTGTTTTGAATTTTGACGAGGATCCCATGATCGGTGCAAATGATAAATTTCAACCCACTATTGACCGGCGAACCTTGATCGGGGCTGCGGCTGCTAACGCGTTCGTTCTCCGGGTAGGCAACGCTTTTGCGAGTTCTGGCAACGTTGCAGCAATCCGCAAAGCCGTCGAAGCAGGTTATCCAGCGTCTGTTGCTCGAATTCAGGACTGGATTCGTAATCCCTCCATAGCCGCTGAAAACTATCAGGTGGAGCAAGGCGCCTCCTACATGATGGCGCTCGCGCGAGACGCCGGTTTTTCAAATGTCGAACGTATCGCGACCGAGGGCCATCCTGGCGTCGTCGGGATCATGGACAATGGCGCTGACCGCTGGGTCGGCATCTACTTCATGTATGACGTGAAGCAATTTGATGCTGCCGAATGGTCGTCGCCGCCCTTGGAAGCGCGCATCGTCGACCGCGAGGGTTTCGGTAAGGCGATTATGGGCCGCGGCGCCACCAACCAGAAGGGGCCAGAGGCGACGTTTCTCGCCGCCCTCCACGCTATGCGCGAGGCTAGCGTCAAGCCGCCCGTCAACATCGCGCTCATTTGCGAGGGAGAAGAGGAAATCGGCTCGCCGCATTTCCGGCAGGTCGCGCAACATCCCTCGATCCGGCCTTACCTTGAAAAATGTCTCGGTGTCATCATTCCGGCAGGATGGCAGAATCCCAATGGCAGCGTGACGATCAACCTCGGCTCGAAGGGCATTGTCGAGCTTGAACTTATCGCGAGCGGAGAGAAATGGGGACGCGGCCCCGAGAAAGACATCCATTCAAGCCTTAAGGCGCAGGTGGACAGCCCTGTCTGGCGTCTTGTCGAAGCACTCTCTGTTTTGACGAAGGACGGCGGAAATACGCCGGCGATCGAGGGGTGGTTCGAGAAAGTCCGCCCTTTGACGAAACGAGAGAAGGAATTGATCGCACTCTCAGCGAAAGCGACGAACGAAGCCGATCGACAGATGGCGCTCGGCGTCAAACACTGGATCGACGATTTGTCGTGGGAAAAGTCGCTCGAACGCCTTGCGTCGCAGCCAACAGTCAATATCGAGGGCCTTGTAGCAGGTTACACTGGCCCCGGCGGCAAGACGGTCCTACCTGCGCGCGCTGTAGCCAAGCTCGATCTGCGCTTGGTGCCGGAAATGACTGTCGAGGACAGCCTTGCGAAATTGAAGCGCCACCTCGCCAAGCAAGGCTTCGCCGACGTCGAAGTAGTCATGAGCGGCGGCTACGATCCGACGGAAACGGCGGAGGCGAGCGCCGTCATCCGCGCGCAACAGGCCGTTTACGCGCGTGCGGGCGTCATCAACACGCTTTATCCAAGAAACGCCGGTTCATGGCCGGGTTGCGTTTTCACCGGCGCCCCGCTGAACCTCCCCGCCGGCCAGTTCGGCCTCGGCCATGGCGGCGGAGCTCACGCGCCTGACGAGTATTACGTTATCGAGTCGACAAACTCAAAGGTGGCGGGCCTCGTCGACGCGACGATGGGCTATGTAGATTTCCTCTATGAGATGGCAACGATCAGTGTCTAAGGAGGAAATCCCCGCCCTACTCCGCCGCAGTGCCTCGCTCATAAGCGATGAAGCCGCCCGACTGGCGCGCCCAGAGTTCCGCATAGAGCCCGCCCCTGGCGACTAAGCCGCTATGCGGACCATCCTCGACGATGCGTCCCTTGTCGATGACAACAAGCCGGTCAAGCTGCGAAATCGTCGAAAGACGGTGAGCAATCGCGATCACCGTCTTGCTGCGCATCAGCTGAAACAGGTTCTCCTGAATCGCCGCCTCGACTTCACTGTCTAGCGCCGAAGTCGCCTCGTCGAGAACGAGGATCGGGGCGTCCTTGAGGAATACCCGCGCGATGGCGATGCGCTGGCGCTGACCGCCGGAGAGCTTGACGCCGCGTTCGCCGACATGGGCGTCAAAACCTTGACGCCCCTCCTCGTCTTCGAGCGCCGCGATGAAATCGAGCGCGTTGGCGCGGCGCGCCGCCTCGCGGACCGCGTCATCGCTGGCGCCCGGCCGCCCATAGGCGATGTTTTCGCGGATCGAGCGGTGCAGCAGCGAGGTGTCCTGCGTGACGACGCCGATTTGCGCGCGCAGCGATGATTGGCTGACGCTCGAAACATCAACCCCGTCGATCAGAATTCGGCCGCGCTCCGGGTCATAAAAGCGCAAAAGCAGGTTGACGAGGGTCGTCTTGCCCGCGCCCGACCGACCGACCAGGCCGACCTTTTGCCCGGCCGGGATCGTCAGCGAGAAGTCATCGATGATGCCGGCCTTCTTGCCGTAGTGAAACTCGACGCCTTCATAGGCGATGTCGCCGCGCGGCCGCTCCATGACCGCTGCGTCCGGCCGATCCTCGACCGCCGTCGATTTCGCGAGCATCCCCATGCCGTCATAGACGGTGCCGATATTCTCAAATAGGCCCGAGACCTCCCACATGATCCACTGCGACATGCCGTTGAGGCGAAGCGCGAGAGCGATAGACGCGGCGATCGCGCCGACCGAAATAACGCTGTTCAGCCACAGCGCGATCGACAGGCTGGCGATCACGAAGACCGCAAGACAGTTGTTGAAGTAGACGAGATTGTTGAACAGCGTCACGAGCCGCATTTGCGGATGAACGGTCCCGAGAAATTCCTCCATGCTGTCGCGTGCGAAAGCTTCCTCGCGGCCCGCATGGGCGAATAGCTTCACCGTCGCGATATTCGTGTAGCTGTCGACGACGCGCCCCGTCATCACCGAACGCGCATCCGCCTGCTTCTCGGCGATGTCTTTAAGGCGCGGGATGAAATACCAGATCAATCCGACATAGGCCCCGAGCCAGAGAACAAGCGGCAGAGCGAGACGCCAGTCCGCCGCGGCGACCATGGCGATCATCGTCAAGAAATAGATGGTGACGTAAACGAACACGTCGAGCAGTTTCATCACCGCCTCGCGCACGGCGAGCGAGGTTTGCATCACCTTGGTCGCAACGCGTCCCGCGAACTCATTCGCGAAAAACCCAATCGACTGGCCGAGAAGATGACGATGCATGCGCCAGCGCGCGCTCATCGGCAGATTGCCGATCAGGGCCTGAAATTGCACGAGCGACTGGGCGAGCGCGGCGATCGGCAGTCCGATGACGAGGAGGGCGCCCATCGCCCAGAGTTTGCCCGCCTCGCGCGTCAGGAAGCCTTCGCGTTCAGCGTTCGCAAGCCAGTCGACGATGCTGCCGAGAAAGGCGAAGAGAAAAACCTCGCCGACCGCGATCGCCGCCGTGATGAACGACAAGGCGAGCAGCCACCCGCGCGCGTCGCGGACATAATGCCAGCAGAATGCGACGAGGCCTTGCGGCGGAGCGCCAAGGCGCGACTCCGGAAAGGCCTCAACACGGGATTCGAAGAAACGGAACATCGCGCGCAACTCATGCACGATGCTGCACTTCAGAGCAAACACCACGCCGTGCGCCGATCCGCTATTCGTCCCAACGAGTCTGCAGAAACGGTGCCTTTACCGCCGCATCCGCGCACGAATGTAGCGGACCGTCCCCGTCTTCGACCGCATCACAACCGTGTGCGTCGAGATATGCCCCGGCTCCCATTTGACGCCGTCAAGCATGGTACCGTTGGTAACGCCGGTCGCCGCGAAGAAAACGTCGCCGCCGCAAAGGTCCAGCAGCCCGTATTTGCGGTTGAGGTCCTTGATGCCGGCGCGCGCGGCTCGCGCTTTCTCGTCGTCATTGCGAAAGACGAGCCTTCCTTGCATCTGTCCGCCGATGCAGCGCAGCGCCGCCGCGGCGAGGACGCCTTCCGGCGCCCCGCCCTGCCCGACATAGAGGTCGATGCCGGTCGCCGGCTCGGTCGTGTGGAAAATACCGGCGACGTCGCCGTCCGGGATAAGGATGATGCGCGCGCCGAGATTACGGGCGCCTTCGATGATATGGGCGTGGCGGTCGCGGTCGAGCACGCAAAGCGTGATGTCGCCGGGCTGAACGCGTTTGGCTTTCGCAAGCTCGCGGATGTTGTCCTCGATGCTCGCGTCAAGATCGACGATGCCGTCGGGATAACCGGGACCGATCGCGATCTTGTCCATGTAAACGTCCGGCGCATGAAGCATCGTCCCCGCCGTCGCCATCGCGACGATGGCGAGCGCGTTGCCCATCCCCTTGGCGGTGAGGTCCGTGCCCTCAAGCGGATCGAGCGCGATGTCGATCTTCGGGCCTTTCTTCGAGCCGACCTTTTCACCGATGAAGAGCATCGGCGCCTCATCGCGCTCCCCCTCGCCGATGACGACCGTGCCGTCGATGTCGAGCTTGTTGAAAGCATCCCGAAGCGCCGCGACCGCCGCCTCATCGGCGCCGGTCTTGTCGCCCCGCCCGATCATCTTCGACGCCGCGACCGCCGCCGCTTCGGTGCAGCGGCTGATCTCCATCGTCAGCATGCGGTCGAGAAATTCTGAATCAGCCATGATCAAGTCTCCGAAACGCCCGTGCCCCTTGCCCGATCAAGGCGAACGTGTCGATAGACCGGTCGGACCAGCCTTCGCCATCAGGTCTCAGAACCCGAGATTGAGCCCCAGTTCGACCGAATGCTGTGCGGAAGCGCCGCTTTGCGACGTATCCAAATACCGATAGGCCGCCTCGAACCCGAACCGTTCGGTCACATCGACCGTAAGGCCCGCGCGACCCGAATAGGCGAAAGTAAAGTCGTCTGCGGTGATCGATGAGACGCCGTCATCAAGCGTGGCGCGCAAATAACCCGGGCCGATGCCGACAGAGGCGAAAGGGTTGACCGGCGAACCGGTATCGAGGTCATAGCGAAGGCCGACCAACCCGGCCAGCGCAAGCGCCTTGGCGGTAAATGTTCCAAAGAACGGATCAGAGAAAGTCTCCGAATCGCGCAGTATCAGGAGTTCCGTTTCGACCGAAAGCCCGCTCCGGCCTATTGCAAAGTTCGCCCCCGCGGAACCGACGATGTTATTACCAAAATCCGCGCCGCCGCCAGCGAAGGCGGTGCCGCCGCGAACAAACGCCCGCCGCGAAAATCCATCATAAACCGAGCCCGCACGCGGTTCGCTCTTCGCCTGCTTGACTTGTGGAGCCGCTCCCTGGCGCGCCGCGACTTCCGTGCGAATGCGCTCTTTCTCTCTTTCGGCGTCCTTGCCGCAGAGAAGGCTTCCCTCCGCGTTCTCAATGCAAATCGGCTGAGCCGAAACCGGCGACGCCAGTAAAACAATAACCGCTGCACAAGTAATTCGCTTCATGGGAACCCCCTAGACGCCTGATACAAAGTAGAGATTAACACATAAGAGTGAAAAAAGTATTATCGGCAATGGGCCTGTCACGCCGCATTCCGCTGCGACAATATTTTCTTCACATTACGCGCCGCTTGCCTGATGCGTTGTTCGTTCTCGACAAGGCCGATGCGCACGAAGCCCTCGCCGTGCTCGCCAAAGCCGAGGCCGGGCGCGACGGCGACATCTGCCTCCTCCATCAGCTTTTTGGCGAAGCCGACCGAACCAAGCGTCTTGAAATCCTCGGGGATTGGCGTCCACGCAAACATTGAGGCGGGCGGCGACGGGATCGTCCAGCCGGACTTTGCGAAGCTTTCGACAAGCGCATCGCGCCGCGCCTTGTAGATCGCGCGAATTTCATCGACGCAATCCTGCGGCCCGTCGAGCGCGGCGGAGGCCGCCACCTGAATGGGCGTATAGGCGCCGTAGTCGAGATAGGATTTAACGCGTGCGAGCGCTGAGATGAGGCGCGGATTGCCGACCGCCATGCCGACGCGAAAGCCCGCCATCGCATAGGTCTTCGAGAGCGAGTTCACCTCGACAGCGATGTCTTTGGCGCCCGGTATGCGCAGGATCGAGGGCGGCGGCTCATCGCCGAAATAAATCTCGGAATAGGCAAGGTCGGACAGGATCCAGATATCGTGCTTCTTCGCGAAGGCGACGGCGTCCTTGTAGAAGTCGAGGCCGACGACCTGCGCTGTCGGGTTCGACGGATAGTTGAGCACCATCGCCGTCGGCTTCGGCGTCACATGCGCGACCGCGCGGCCCATGCCGGAGAGGTAAGCCTCCGGCGTCGGCGCCGGCACGGCGCGAATGACGCCGCCCGCGATGATGAACCCGTAGGCGTGAATGGGATAAGCGGGATCCGGCGCAATGATGACGTCGCCCGGCGCCGTCATCGCTTGCGCAAGGTTGGCGAAGCCTTCCTTCGAGCCAAGCGTCGCGATGACTTCCGTCGAGGGATCGAGCTTCACCTCAAAACGTCTCTCGTAATAGCGGGCGATCGACCGGCGCAGGCCGGGCACGCCCTTTGAAGCGGAATAGCGGTTGGTGCGCGGCCTCTGCGCCGCCTCGATCAGCTTTTCAACGATGTGCGGGGGTGTCGGCATGTCGGGATTGCCCATGCCGAAGTCGATAACATCGCGTCCGCTCGCGCGCAGGCGCGCTTTCAGCGCATTGACCTCCTCGAAGACGTAAGGCGGCAAGCGCTTGATGCGATAAAATTCTTCCGGGGACGGCATGGCTGGGGCCCGCTATTCCTTGATCGGCGGCGGTGCCGGCGGCAGGCCGCGTTCAGCGCGCGCGGCTGCGTCATCCTCGCGCAGCGCCTCGCCCAGCGCGTCGCGCTGTGGTTCGATCGCGTCGAGGCGCTCTGCGGCCGCGGTTGCGCGATCGGCCTCGACCGATTGCAGGAGGTCGCTGCGCTGAGCATCAAGCGCGTCGCCGAGCGCTGCACGTTCCTGCAATGCGATAGCGGCGGGCGCGGACGCCGGCTGATCCGAAAGTTTCGGGAAGCCACCGCCGGTCCCGGACTGCGCCTCGATCCTAGCGGCGATTGCCGGGGTGACGGGAATACCCTTTGCGCGGTCCTCGTATTTTACGAACCCCGGCGGGGCGAACCGCTTCAGTCCGCCGGAACAGCCCGTGATGGCAAGCGCAGCCATGAACAGAAGCGACGCTTTTGCACCCATCGAATGGCGTCCCTATAACGACCTGACAGCGATCGACACATAACCGCGAACCGACCCCATGAAGCAAGCAACCCCACCTCGAAAGTCCAGCAAAAAACCGGCAAAATCAGGCCCAAGCGACGCCCATGAGGCGGCAGAGCCTGAAATTACTGAAACGCAAGCCCCGGCAAACGGCGCCGACGGGGGCAAAACCCTGATCGAGGATTTTGACGCTCTCGCCGATTACCTCGCCGAGATGACCGGCAAGAGCCAGCAGGTTCTCGGCGAATTTTTGGTCAAAAATGCCGACGCGATAAAGATCGCCACGGGACGAAAATCAGGCGACCCGCTAAATGTCGGTGAGGCCTTTCAGGAGATGATGGGCGCGCTCGCGGCGGACCCCGGAACGGTCATGCAGCGCCAGTTCAACCTGTGGGGCGACTACGCCAAACTGATGGCGACCATGGGCCGGCGCATGGCGGGCGAGACGGTGAAACCTGCGATCGAGCCCGAGCCCGGCGATAAGCGCTTCGCCCATGCGGCGTGGCGCGAGAACCCGATGCTCGACTTCGTCAAGCAATCCTACCTCACCTACGCCAAATGGCTGAAATCGACCGTGCATCAGCTCGACGGCATGGACGAGCACGAAAAGAAGAAGGCGGAGTTCTACACTCAGCAGTTCATCGATGCGATCGCGCCGACCAATTTTCCCGTCCTTAACCCCGAAGTCGTCGAGACGACGATCGAAACGAAGGGCGAAAATATCCTGAAGGGGATGAAGAACCTTCTCGAAGACCTCGACCGCGGCGACGGCAGCCTCTCGATCCGGCAGGCGGACCTCGATCACTTCAAGCTTGGCGTAAATGTCGCAACGACGCCTGGCAAGGTCGTCTACCAGAACGAAATCATGCAGGTCATCCAGTATGATCCGTTGACGGAGACTGTGGCCAAGCGCCCCCTACTGATCTTTCCGCCGTGGATCAACAAGTTCTACATCCTCGACCTACAGCCGGCGAATTCCTTCATTCGCTGGATGATCGAACAGGGCCGCACGGTCTTCGTCGTCTCGTGGGTGAACCCTGGCCCGGAACTGCGCCACAAAACTTTCGTCGATTACATCAAGGAAGGCTGCTTCGAAGCGCTTGACGCCGTCAGGCTGGCGACCGGCGAGGACGAGGTCGACGCCATCGGCTATTGCATCGGCGGCACCATGCTGTCGACGGCGCTTGCTGTCATGGCCAATCGCGGCGACCGCCGCATCCGCTCGGCGACCTTTTTCACGGCGCAGGCAGACTTCAAGGAGTCCGGCGATCTCCTTCTCTTCGTCGATGACGAGCAGCTAGATGCAATTGCCAAGCAGATGGACGAGGCCGGCGGCGTGCTCGAAGGACGCGCCATGGCGACAACTTTTAATATGTTGCGGTCGAATGATTTGATCTGGTCATTCGTGATCGACAATTACATGAAGGGAAAAGATCCCGCGAAGTTCGATCTTTTGTTTTGGAACTCCGACGCGACAAGGATGCCGAAAAACGTTCACCTTTTTTATCTGCGAGAGTTTTACCAAAACAACCGACTTGCAAAAGGAGAAATGATAATTGACGGGGAGAGGCTTGACCTTGGTGAGATCAACATTCCTATTTTCATGCAAGCGGGAGAGACCGATCACATTGCGCCGCACAATTCTGTCTATCGGACAGCCCGGTTGTTCGCCTCAAAAGGGAATGACAAGGTCACATTCATGCTTGCTGGATCCGGTCATATCGCCGGCGTGGTCAATCATCCTTTGAGGCAGAAGTATCATCACTCGATTAATGCTTCGCTTCCGACTACGCTCGATGAATGGAAGGCTGGGGCCGCGCGACTTCCAGGGTCATGGTGGAATTACTGGATCGAATGGCTCAATAGAAATTCGCCGGAAAAAGTCCCGGCGCGCTGGCCGGGCGACGGCGACCTGACGCCTATCGAAGATGCGCCGGGAAGTTACGTAAAAGTGAAGTCCTGAAGATCAAACGAAGGAAACAGAAGCCTTCGCGCCGAGTAGTGCGGCCAGTGATTCAAGTCGGCGGCGGGCTACGTCATCCATCAGGCTTTTGAGCCGCGTTGGCCCTATGAAAGATAGACGCCCCGCTTCATGCGAAATGAAGCAAGCCTCAATGGCATTAGGCGCCTTCGGCGCAAAGGCGCTTACAAAGCGCAGCGCCAAACCAACTTCGATCGCGCGTTTACGTTCCTCTTCAGTCAACATCGCAAGGATCTGCGCCTCTGGAAAGGGCCCGTTAGCACCTTCGTGCCGGCAGAAAAGCGACAGCGCGACCATGGCGCGCTCTGGGTGCGTAACGCCATAAAAGGGCGCCCGAAGCGCCGTCTCGAACGCCTGTATGCTGCGCAAATCAGGATGGAAATAAGCACCAGCGTCAGTCAGAAGGCAGGCAGCAACCCTCAATCGCTTTTGGACACTGGTTTCGTTTTTGAAAATGCCATTTGTAAATTCGGCAGCGGCGTCGCCCATGCGCGCATCCGGAGAGAACCGGCGCCCGAGATAGCGCGCGCCAGCGAGCAGAGGATCGACTTGCCGCGTCTCAGGCCCCAGCGCGTCGTAAAGCAGGCCTTCGCGAAGGCCACCCGCAGAAACGACCATTTTCTCACATTCCGCAGAAATCATCACGGATCTGAGCACTAAGGCCGCGTATGGAAGGGTGTCGATGCGCTTAGAGGATACGCCCGGCGTTTCTTCAAGCGATGATCGGCTCTGCCGCGCAACAAGCTCGCATGTTTCGATGACTTGGCGCGCTGAAATTTCGTAATGATGGAGCACGGATAACGGATGATGCCGTAGCTGCATGTTGATTCGGGCGATCGCCCGCCACGCGCCGCCGACAGCGTAAAGCACCGGCGTCTTCACGCGCTTAAGCCATTCGATCCCGCCGATCGCCGTTTCGGCCTCTTTTGAGGCTACTTTTTGGTCGCCTCCTGAGTGTTTCATCAATCGAAAAGGGCCGATTGACAGGCTCGCCGCTTCACGAATCTCCCCGTTATCAAGACAGATCAACTCTAAGCTTCCGCCGCCCATATCGCCAACAAGACCAGTGGCCTCAGGCTCAAATGAGATGACGCCAAGTCCGGACAGGCGCGCTTCCTCCGTTCCAAGGATGACTTCGATGGCGAAACCGACCCTCTCTACCGCCTCGACGAAGTCCTGCCCATTACTCGCTTCCCTGACTGCGGCAGTTGCAACGACACGAGTTGGCGGATCGCCGTGCTCGGCGAGCAGCGTCTTGAACCGCGCAAGAACCGCTAGAGCAGCGTCTACGGCTTGCGGGTTAAGGGTACCGTCATCGTCCATGTCGCGCCCCAGACCGCAAAGCGCCTTCTCGTTACAGATGGGGAAAGGAGCGCGTCTCGGTCCGTCGTAGATAACAAGCCGAACGGAATTAGAACCGATGTCGATGATCGCCCACCGGCCCTCGTCATCCAAAGTTGAATGCGCGTTCAACGCCATGGAGCTGGGTTGCCGCAATCCTGTGGCGCTGTCGAGTCTTGCGTCGCCTCAGCCGCGCCAGACCAATGTACGGGGCGCATTATACTTCAGCGCTGCACCACGCCCCGAGAGGCTCGGATTCGTCATCATATAAGCGTGGACGTTGAAAGGAGGCGCTTCGCCTTCGTGAACAGGACGCCGGTAAATCCCGTCTGGCCCCAGAAACCACGACTGCGCCTCATCATTAAGGTTCGCCACCATGATCTGATCGAGCACTTGGCTATGCACTGTGTCGTTCTCGACCGGGCACAACACCTCGACGCGGCGGTTCAAATTGCGCGGCATCATGTCCGCTGAAGAAATGAAAACCTTTGCCAACCCGTGCGGGAGCTCCTCACCCGCCCCGAAGCAGTAGACACGCGCATGCTCGAGAAAACGCCCAATAATACTCTTTACACGGATGTTCTCTGAAAGTCCCTTTACGCCAGGACGAAGGCAGCAAACGCCGCGCACGACGAGATCGATTTCAACTCCCGCTTGGCTGGCTTCATAAAGCTTGTCGATCATTGGTCCATCGACGAGCGCATTCACCTTAGCCCATATTGTCGCGGGTCTTCCGGCTCTAGCGTGCGCAATTTCATCGTCAATTAACGAAATAAGCTTGTTTCGCAACGTGATGGGTGCGACCGCGATTTTTTCAAAAGTCTCAGGCTTGGCGTAGCCAGTTACAAAATTGAAGACCTTTGCAACGTCGCGACCTATCGCCGGATCACAAGTGAAAAGCGACAAGTCAGTGTAAATGCGAGCAGTCACCGGATGATAATTGCCGGTCGCCACATGTACATAGGTCCGCAGCGAAGACCCTTCCTGCCGGGCGACAAGCGATAACTTTGAGTGTGTCTTGTATTCGACAAAACCGTAAACGACGTTGACGCCGGCGCGCTCCAACGCGCGCGCCCATTTTATATTTGCTTCTTCGTCGAAGCGGGCCTTGAGTTCAACAAGCGCCGTCACATTCTTTCCAGCCTCGGCGGCTTCGACAAGCGCTTCAACGATCGGGGACTGTTTCGAAGTTCGATAGAGGGTTTGCTTAATCGCAAGAACATGCGGATCGGCGGCTGCCTGTTTCAGAAACTGAACAACGACGTCAAAAGACTCGTAAGGATGATGCACAATAAAGTCTTTGGCGCGAATCGCTGAGAAACAATCGCCACCATGTTCACGGATTCGTTCTGGAAAGCGTGGATCAAAGGGGGGAAACAGCAAATCAACTCTTTCTGAAGGAATAAGCTCCCCGGTTTGCGCCAGTCCTAGGATCCCGTCGACGACAACGATATCTTGAGAACTAGCTCGCAGCTTTTCAGCCACGAGGTCTCGCATATGCTGCGGCGTTGACGCGTCGATTTTCAGCCGAATTACGTCTCCCCTGCGACGACGCTTAAGCATGCTCTCAAAAAGCTGAACGAGGTCTTCGGCCTCCTCTTCGACCTCGACGTCAGAGTCCCGTACAATCCGGAATGCGCCATGCGAGTCGAGAGTCATCGACGAAAAAATGTGGCCGATGAAGTAGGTGATCATTCGTTCTAACGCGATAAAGCGGGCGATATTCTTGCGTTCGTCGCCGCCAAGACCCGGTGGAATCCGAATAAACCGTGCGATTTTGTTTGGCAGAGGCAAAAGGGTCGTCAGTACTGAGCCGTCCTTCCGCCGCAGATCGAGACACAACACGAAACCAAGATTAGGAATAAATGGAAAAGGATGGGCGGGGTCGAGCGCGATTGGCGTCAGCACCGGGAAAATATTATTCAGGAACTCCTGCTCCAGCCACTCAACTTCGGCAGGGTTGAGATCGTCGGCTAAGAGAATTTCAACGCCGTGCGCTTTCAGGAGCGGAAGAAGAAGGCGCCAGCATTCCTGTTGACGGGCCATAAGGACCGACGCTTCGGCGTTAATCAGCGAAAGCTGCTCCTGCGCGGTTAACCCTTCCTGGCTGAGCGCAGTCACCCCTTCGCGCACTTGTCCGCGCAATCCCGCGACACGCACCATGAAAAACTCGTCGAGATTGTTCGCGGAGATTGAAAGGAAGCGTAACCGCTCCAGGAGCGGGTGGGTGTCGTTAAACGCCTGTTCGAGCACCCGTAGATTGAACGCTAGCCAGGACAGCTCACGGTTAATAAATCGATCCGGCGACGATCGGATAGCCGGGACCCCCTCGCTGAGCGAGGTCCCTGTGATTTCGCTTTTCAGTCCATCGTCCGCGCCAGCCAAAATCTGCTCCCTGTCGGACAATAGTTATGACGCGGGAGGCTCTTCCGAAAGGTTAGCGATGACGTTTTTTGCGATCCGAAGGCCAGCCGGCGCCCCCTCGGCGAGCGATTGCGCATCCAGTGCATCGACGAAGGCCTGCGCCGCCGCAAAAGTCCTCGGAAGGCGGGCGGCGGCATAGGCTGCAAGGCCGCGCCCGGCGCGCAATTGCCGATCTCGGAGCAGTTTCAGGACGATCGCCTCTATCAGGGTGTCGTCCGGCTCACTGAGATCAATTCGGGCCGCTGTCGAGAGTCTTGTTTCAAGATCTCGCAATCCACGAGCCCATTCAAGCGGCGCGCCGCGTCCTGCGATCGCAAGCCTCTGACCGCGCTCTCTCGCCCGTTCGATACGAGACAAAATTTCAAGCGCCGTATAATTCTTGTCGATGTTATCGTGGATTTCTACACGGCTCGACCCGGCGGATGCGCCCTTTTCCTCGGCGATGATCGCAAGGACATGCGTCTTTCCCGACGCCGCTGGCCCGACCACGGCGAGAAGCGGATGGTCTGAACACAGCCATTGCGACAAGGTCGACAAGGCGTAGGCATTAGACGCAGTGACGACGAAATCGCTACGCGACCTTCGAGGCGCGGGTGGCGCAAGACCAAACGCCATCTGACGCGCCGCCGAGATCACTACTGATCGCCCTTCAGCGGCTCGCCGGCGAACGGGTCGTCGATCACCGTATCGCTGGCGGGGACTGGGCCGTTGTCGTTTCCGATGGCCTCTCCCTCGGCGCCGAAGAGACCGCGTCGATCACGCAAGAACCTGCGGCCGCGATACTTGCTGGCGACTGACGGCGTGGCAAGAAACCAGCGCTCTCCCGTCTCCGACCAAAAGACGATGCCCTGATTTTCCATGGCGACTTGAACCTTCGCAGGGTCGCCAAAGACACGAACGTTCATTTCTGCGCCGCGCCGGGATAGCGCGGAGACCTGAACGGCCCCGACAAGCGGTGTTGCAATCAGTGCCGCGCGGATTTTCGACCAGTCTTCGAGGCGATCAAAAAACGCCGATACCGGCAAAACAGCTTCCTTCGAGTGATCTATCAGCGTTTTGGCCTTCCAGCCGCTTGAATAGCGCGTGATCGCTGCATCGATTGACCGCTCTGCGAGCGCTGGAAAGTTTCCGACCGGCTCCGATAGCGCCGTTTGCGCCAGAACTTCGCCGACCTTGGTCGCAAAATCGTCGTCTTCGATCGCGTAGATGAAGGTCTGGCTTTGCGAGCCGTCGCTTTCGATCTCGGCATCATGACCGAGTATGTCGCCCGCGCCCGCCTTTCCCGTTTCACGATAGGCATTCAGGAGCCGGACAGTCAGTTGATTGTCGGGGCCGTTTCTAGCGAGCCGTCCATGAGCGACGATGACCTGGCTGACATTGTAGCGCGCCGCGATTGTCGCCAACGCAGCCGGGTTGAGGTCAAGCGCCTGACGGGGCGTTATCGCACTCGAATCTTCGAGATCGCCAAGAGGCGCCTGCATCGGCGTCAATTCGTGCGTGTAGGGGCGGGCCTTCCATGCCGCCATCCAGGGATTGTTGCTTTCCCAAAGATAAAGCCCGCTAGCGGTCTGCAACACCGGAAGCACGAGCGCCACGCGCGTTTGCGCTTCGCTGTAAGGAATCTTTGACTGCTTCAGCAGCCGGCGCACGGCGTCGGGCTTGAAACGATAGGTGATATAGGCGCGGTAACTCGTCGACGAGGCCTTTTCGTTATAAACCTCAAAGCCCGACTCGAGCCCTTCAAGCGCGGCGGGAGAAATCGTCAGGGGCGTCTTTCCCGCGCCGTCATCGACCGAAGATGCAGCCCTGCCAGCGGCAAGCACCGGAAGATATTTCCAGTCAGGTTCGGTCGTCAGACGGCGCAGCAATAAGTCCATCGCCCGCCTGCGGCCTGAGGCTTGCGCATTCTCTTTCGCGTCAGTGGCGCTGTCACCGCTCGCCTGCACCGGTACGCGGGCGACAATGAAGACATCCTCGCCAGCGGCGCGCGCCGAACCAGCATGGGCAATGAAGGCAACCAGAGCGGCGGCGATAAGCCCCAGAATTTTCATGGAAATTTCTCTCAACTGACGACTGGAAGCGGCGGCGTCCCTAGCAGCCCCGAACCTTATAGCCGCGCCGGTTTGCTCGCGCACCCCCTCTTTCGTTTGATGAGGCTTGGTTGCGCCCCGATAGCGGCCGCCTTTAGAGAGGCAAGCATGAGCGATGCTTATCGGAACGCCGGGGTCGATATTGATGCGGGCGAACGCCTTGTAACGGCGATCGCACCGATGGCGCGGCGCACGGCCCGTAAGGGCGCAGATGCGATGCTTGGCGGCTTCGGCGGCGTCTTTGACCTGCGGGCGGCAGGATATCGCGACCCTCTGCTTGTCTCGGGTACCGACGGCGTCGGCACGAAGCTGAAGATCGCTTTTGAAACGAATGTTCATCACACCATTGGCATCGACCTTGTCGCGATGTGCGTGAACGACGTCCTCGCACAAGGCGCCGAGCCGCTTTATTTCCTCGACTATTTCGCAACGGGAAAACTGAGCGAAGGCGTCGCCGCAGCCGTCATCGCCGGGATCACCGAAGGGTGCCTGCAAGCGGGATGCGCGCTTATCGGCGGCGAGACGGCGGAAATGCCCGGCATGTACGCCGAGGGCGAATATGATCTTGGCGGCTTTTGCACCGGCGCGGTCGAGCGTGAGAATCTGCTGCCGCGCGCCTGCAAGGCGGGCGACGTCCTTATCGGCCTCGCCTCCTCCGGCGCGCATTCGAACGGGTATTCGCTGATCCGAAAGATCGTCAAGGACGCCGGCTATTCGTATTCGGACCGCGCGCCGTTCGACAGCGCGCGAACGCTCGGACAAGCGCTGCTGGAGCCGACGCGCCTCTATGTGAAAGCGGTGCTGCCGCTGCTGAAAAACCTTTCCGTGCGCGGCTTTGCACATATCACCGGCGGCGGCCTCACCGATAATGTGCCGCGGGTATTTGAAGACACGCTGACGGCGCGTTATGATGAAGTATCTCTGGCGCTGCCGCCCCTCTTTGATTGGCTGAAGCGCGAAGGAAATTTGACGTGCGAAGAGATGCGCCGGACGTTCAACTGCGGCGTCGGCGGCGTTCTCGTCGCCGCGCCGGACGGCGCCGAGGCGCTGATCGCCGACCTCATCGCATCTGGCGAGATGCCGCGCCGCATCGGCGATCTTGTCGGGGTTTGATCGATGGCGCGCGCCAGAACCGCCGTGCTCATTTCGGGGCGCGGCTCCAACATGCAGGCGCTGATCGAGGCCTCGAAAGCGGGCGGCTATCCTGCTGAAATCGTGCTTGTTGTATCGAATATTCCGGATGCGGAGGGCCTTGTCCGCGCCGCCGCGGCGGGCGTCAAGACAGCTGCGATCGATCACAGGACCTTCGGCAAAGGCGCCGCCGGAAAACGTCACTTCGAGGCCGCGCTGCAGCGCGCGCTTCAAGAGGCTGAAATCGAGCTTCTTTGTCTTGCCGGTTTCATGCGGCTGCTGTCCCCGGATTTCACGAACGCCTGGCGCGGGCGCCTGCTGAACATTCATCCCTCCTTGTTGCCGGCGTTCAAGGGCCTTGATGTGCACGCGGCGATGCTGAACGCCGGCGTGAAGATCGCCGGGTGCACGGTGCATTATGTCAGCGCGGAGATGGACGCAGGGCCCATCATCGGACAGGCGGCAACGCCGGTTCTGCCGGGCGACACGCCGGAGACGCTGGCGGCGCGCATCCTCAAGGAAGAACACCGTCTTTACCCGGAATGTCTTCGCCTTGTCGCCGAGGGCCTCGCCCCGATCGGGGCTGACGGCGTCGTCCAGCCCCTTCCCGGCGCCAGCGGCGCGCTTCTCAACCCGCCGTCGCGTTGAAGCGCGCCGTGAAGTCGCGCACGCGCGCCGCGTTCGCGCCAAGATCAGAGCCGCCGACGCGCGACTTCGACCGAAGATCGATCCGTGTACCCCCTTCTTCGTGGGGGGTGAGGCGCACGACAAAATCGTCCTTGAAGCCAAACCACGCCGATGTCGACACCGCCTCGATCCGCCAGCCCGCGCCAGACTGGCCGCCGTCCGGCCCTTCGGCCAGCACGTCCATCTTCATTGCAGCGACAACCGCCTTTGCCCGTGCGCGCGACGCCTCTAAATCATCGCCTGTCAGGATCGGCGCAATGTCCGGAAACGCCTTCTTCTGCGCCTCGGCGACCGTCAGCCCCTCTTTAGATTGAGGAACAGGGTCCGCGCCGCGATAGTCCGCCGGGTTCTTCCGCGGCAGCGCCGCGCCGGCGATGATCGCGGGCGGATCATCGAAGTCCGTCGTCACCTCGTGGATAAACGGGTTCGCCGCGACCGCCGCGCGCATTTTCAGCGGAACCATCATCGCCCCGCCAGCGAGCAGCGCGGCGAGCAGCGCAAAACCCCCGGCCCGCGCGCGCTTCGTCGCGAAGGCCGCAAGCCCCGACAGGAGCGCCAGCCCCGCCGCAAGCAGAAGCGGCGGCACAGGAACGCCGGGTATCGTTTCCGGCGACGCGGCCCAGCGGATGAGCTTCAGGCCGACACTCCAGTCCCAGACGCCAAGGCGCGTCCCGGGGCCGGCAAGGCCGATGGCGAGCGCGCAAGCGAGCGCGAGTGTTCCGAAAATTCCTGCAATGCGGCCGATCATGGGGCAACCCTCGCGTTTCTAACGACGCTTATAGGGCGCGCCCGCCGCGCGGCCAACGCGGGGCCGCGCGGCGGGCGGTTGCAATCGCCCGCGCGCGTTCCCATTTCCGGCGCAGCAAAGGGAGCCCGCATGGCCCGTCCGGTGACAATCATCCTCCAGCATGACCTCGGCGCGGCGGAAGCTGGCCGGCGCCTGAAAGCGGGCTGGGAAAAACTGCGCGGCGGTCTCGCCGGCGGCATGATGTTCCGCTTCGAAGACGAGTGGGTCAGCGACACCAGCCTCAAATTCACCGCAAGGGGCCTTGGCCAGACGATCACCGGCGCGGTCGACGTCTTCCCGCAGCATGTGCGCATCGAGGCGACCCTGCCCGGCCTCCTCGCGACGCTTGCCGAGACGATTGCGGGCCGCGTCGAAAAAGAAGGCCAGATCCTTCTCGAAAAGAAGTGAGCCCCTATCCTGCGCGCGACAGTTGCGCTGCCCCTCGCCGCGCTCCGTAGCCTCCGTAGCCTCCGGAGATTCCGGGCCCCGGGGTATGGCATGGCCCGAGCTTTCATGCGGGCTGCAGCGTTTTCCTCCGTAGACTGCGGAGCGGCGCGCGCGCAACCGCGACGCGATTTTTCGCGTGCATTTGCGTCGAGGAGATCGGTCAACATCATGACAAAAGCCTAGCACAAAACACGCTCAAAGTCGATCAGATTTTTACGCTCTGTATGCCAACCGTCCGTACGGCGCGGAATTGTATATATATTCCCCGGCAGGTTGCGAAGAATGTTTCCCGTGAAACAGAGCGAGCGCTTCCCGCCGCCCCGCGCGATGCCCCCGAAAACTGGCAGTCAGCGCCGGTTAATCGCCAGCGGGCCGGTCAATCACGCCGAGCCGCGCCTTGTCGATGCGCCAGTCATTGCGGATCTTGTCGTAGCGCCGGTCCTCGCGCGCCGCCGAGGAGGCCAGCGACAGCGCCCGCTCGATGCCGAAGACGACGACGCTGTTGTCAGGCCCGGAAAGCCCCGCGGTGTCGGAATAGCGCAGGAACATGTCGAAGCCGAACATCGATTTGTAGAGCCCCGCGTCATAGTCGATGTAATTCTCGTTGAAGCGCTTGTCGGAAAAGCGGCTGACGCCGACGGCGCCGCGCGCTTCGACCCCGAACGGCAAATCCGCGCGCAGCTCATTGCTGACATACCAGGCGGGGCCCGTCTCAGCGAAGCCGTCTGGCGTGTAGAACGCGCGAATGTGCACGCGCCCGCCCTCGAACTTGCGCCTCACGCCGGCTTGCGCCTCGAACAGGCCCTTATGGCCGCGATGGTCGACGACGCCGTCATCGTCAAAGTCAAACGTGAAGTCGGAGGAGTCCGGAAAGGAATAATAGCGCGCGCCCGCCTCGACATCGAACTTGCCAAGCGTTGGCTTCCACAGGGCATAGCCAAGCACCAGCGCGTTCGTTTCCCCCGCGATCGACACCGGGTTCGAGAACACGCCGAACAACCCCTCGCCATAGGCGATCTCAAGATATCCGTACACGGAAGGATTGAGCTTGCGGCTTTTGACGCCGCGAAAGGCCCCCGTGGTCTCCAGCCCCAGCGCAGCGGTGACAGAGTAATCGGCCGCGCGCGCGGGCAACACGGCGCCAAGGCAAAACGCCACCGCCAACGCGACGGCGCGCGCGCAAAAACAAGCCCTCAACAAGGACGGCGTCCCCCCGGACATCGTCAACCCCTCATCGCCCCGCGTGGCGCGGGGCTCGTGTTACACAGTCACACAAGGCCCGAGCATTAGCAATCAACAGGCGCAGCTCCCCGCTCCCCCGTGAACGGGGGAGCTGTCGCGAAGCGACTGAAGGGGCTCTCTCCGCAAGCGCCAGCCCCCGCGGCGCCAGCGCGCCCCCTCAGTCACGGCTTCGCCACGACAGCTCCCCCGCGTTGCGGGGGAGCGGGGTGCTCGGCCACGCCTCATCAAGTACAGTTACAGCCTCAACAGGAACCCTTGATGCCCGACCTCTCCTGCCACTCCGGCGCCGTCCGCATCGAGGTCGATGAAGCGCCCGAAACGGTGACCTCGTGCAACTGCTCCTTCTGCCGCCGGACGGGCGCGCTGATGGCGTATTACCCGCCTGCTAAAGTGCGCTTCACACCCTCGCCGCCGCCAACCGACACCTATCTCTGGGGAGACAAGTCGATCGTCCACCACCGGTGCCGGATTTGCGGGTGCCTCACCCACTGGTCAGCGGTCGATCCCGGCTATGACCGCATGGGCGTGAACATGCGATTGGCTGATCCCGAGGTGCTCGCGAAGGTCCGTATACGTCGCTTCGACGGCGCGGAGATTTGGACGTTTCTTAAGCCGTAGCAACGGCCGCATGGCCCCCGCCCCCCAACCGTCATCCCGGACGGCGAAGCCGATCCGGGATCCATCTCCCGAACCTAACCGTCGCACCCGCTGGTAATTCAGGAGCTCGATCCCAGGTTCTTCCGAAGGCGTGCGCCCCGGGATGACCGCTAGGTCAAGCCCAACCCGAAATACAAATCCTTCCAGTCCGCGTTATCGCGCTCGATCAGTGCAACCTTCCACGCACGCCGCCACTTCTTCAACTCTTTCTCGCGGTTGATCGCGTCGACGATGCGATCAAAAGCTTCGTAATAAACGAGCTTCGTCACACCGTATTTCTTTGTGAAACTAGCGCCGGCGCCTTCGCGATGCTCGAATATGCGGCGGCTGAGATCGTTGGTGACACCGACGTAAATCGTTCCGTTCTTACGGTTCGCCAGAATATAAACGTAGAACGGCCCGCGCATGCGTCAGCTCTACCGCGCTTGAAACCCACCTGCCACGCCCATAACCGTCATCCCGGACGGCGTCACTTTCAACCGTCATCCCGGACGGCGAAGCCGATCCGGGATCCATCTCCCAAGCCTCGCCATCGCCGGTAATTCCGAAGATGGATCCCGGGTTCGCGCGAAGACGCGCGCCCCGGGATGACGGCGATGAGTGGCCGTAAGGTGGTTAGAGGCAAGCGAGACCCAGCGGCGCTGCTCCCGCGCCGCACCTCTAACCGTCATCCCGGACGGCGAAGCCGATCCGGGATCCATCTCCCGAACCTCGCCATCGCACCCGCCGGTAATTCCGGAGCTGGATCCCGGGTTCGCGCAAAGACGCGCGCCCCGGGATGACGGCGAGGAGTAACCGTAGGGTGGTTAGAGCGAAGCAAAACCCACAAATGTTGAACCTCGCACGAAAAGGCGGCGGGTATCGCTACTACGTGCAATTTTCTGCTCACTACGATTTTACATCAACCTGTTAAGTATTTTCGCATAGTAATTTGATCAAAGAGATGGGGCATGCCAATGCCGTTCTTCGCATGGTCATTCTTTTATTTAGTATTTTACAAGATTTACACTGCTCTGTTCTTTGAACAAAGTATCACCGCATTAGCATCTCTTATCAATGGAATTATCTTTTCGATTATTCTTTACTTGTGTGCTGCGCAGTTGATAGATAAAATAGCGTTTCCATAATGGGCAGCTCTGATACGCGCAACCGGTTATAATGTAAAATCATGATTTGGGTTTTTATTTTTAGTTTTCTGTCAATTCGTTAGCTTATTGCTCATTTTGAGGGGTTTTTCCGAAAGCTTCTATGATAATCAATTGTATGGCGCTTTTGATGCACTGACAGCCCTGATTTTCGAGCTTGACTTGTACTATCTGACCAACAGCAAGCTACAAAATGCTATTCCCCTCTAATGTTCGGCGTGAGATTCTTCAGTCCGAGCCTGATTAACATGGCATTAAAACTCACTCCAATAAAAAAAAAAAAAAAAATAATAAAGGGCGCGCGGTCGGTACTAGGTCTGCTTGAGTTCGCCCTCACACATGCACCACCCGCCCATAGGCGTCCAGCACCGCCTCGTGCATCATCTCTGAGAGCGTCGGGTGCGGGAAGATCGTGTGCATCAGGTCCTCCTCCGTTCCTTCCATCGTCCGGGCGATGGCGTAGCCCTGGATGAGTTCGGTCACCTCGGCGCCGATCATGTGCGCGCCTAATAATTCCCCGGTCGCTTCGTCGAAGACGGTTTTCACCATCCCCTCGGGCTCACCCAAGGCGATCGCCTTGCCGTTGCCGTTGAAGGGGAAGCGGCCGACCTTGACCTTGCGCCCTGCGGCCTTTGCTTTTGCCTCCGTCAGGCCGACGCTTGCGACCTGCGGGTTTGAATAGGTGCAGCCCGGAATTTTCGTGACGTCGAGCGGGTGGACGTTTGGCGCACCCGCGATCTTCTCCACACAGATCACCCCTTCATGGCTCGCCTTGTGCGCAAGCCAGGGCGGCCCCGTGAGGTCGCCGATGGCGTAAAGGCCGGGGACGCCTGTCGCCAGCCATTCGTCGACGACGACATGGCCTTTCTCGACCGTCACGCCGAGCGCCTCTAACCCCAGATTTTCGACATTGCCTGTAATGCCGATCGCGAGGATGACGCGGTCGGCCTCGATCGTTTCGACCTTTCCCTCCGGCGTCTTGATGTGCACGGTGACGCTCGCCTTGCCCTTTTCGAGCTTCGCGACGCTCGCGCCCGTGAGGATTTTCATCCCCGCCTTGCGGAATTGCTTGAAGGCGAAGGCGGAGATTTCCTCGTCCTCCGCGGGGAGGATGCGGTCCAGCATTTCGACCACCGTCACCTCGGCCCCCAGCGCGCGGTAGAAGCTCGCGAATTCGATGCCGATCGCGCCCGAGCCGATGACGAGGAGGTTTTTCGGCATCGCGTCGGGGATCATCGCCTCCTTCGCGGTCCAGATGAATTTACCGTCTGGCTCCAGCCCCGCCGCCGGGATGGTCCGCGCGCGGGCGCCAGTGGCGAGGATGACGTGCTTTGCCTTGATAACGTCCTCGCCGTCTTTCGTCTTTACGCGGATGAGCGGCGCGCCGGCGCCCTTTTCGAGCCGCGCGGTTCCCATCACAACCTCAATCTTGTTCTTCTTCATGAGGTAGCCGATGCCGCCCGACAGCTTGCCCGCCACATCGCGCGAGCGCTTGACGACCGCGTCAAGGTCGAAGCCGATGTTGTCAGCCCTGAGGCCGAACGACTTCGCGTGCTTCATGTTGGTGTAGACTTCCGCGGTGCGTAACAGCGCCTTCGTCGGGATGCAGCCCCAGTTGAGGCACACGCCCCCCAGCGCGTCGCGCTCGACGATGATCGTCTTCAGCCCCAACTGCGCGGCGCGAATGGCCGCGACATAGCCGCCGGGCCCGGAGCCGATCACCGCAAGGTCCGCCGATTTTTCAACCATGCTTGCTCCTGTAGCGTTTGGAATAGATCAAGGTTAGCATTACGCGTTCATTCAACGGGGAAAGTAGCATGAAGCGGATGATTGTTGGCAAGCTCGCCATCGCGACGGCGGCGCTGTCGATCATGGGGCCGGCGCAGGCGCAGTTCGACCCGGCGATCTTCGCAAAATGGGGGTCAGTCGCGGTCTTGAAGTTCAAGCTGGTGCAGACATACGAGGGCGAACGGATCGTCATCAAAAACGGCGCCGCGCTCGCGACCGTCAAGGACCGGTTCGAAGTCGAGTTTCGCTGGAACCAGTATGAAGCCCGGCTTGTCGGAGAGCCGGTAATCAAAAATTACCCGACCGTGATGTCCGGCGTGCGCGGCAGTGCGAAGGAATGTCCGGCGCCGACGCTTGCAGGGCCGTTCGAACATGCAACGGCCGTGTCAGCCGTACAGGGCGAAGGCGCCTTCCTGCTCGTCACCCTGCGGACTGATTATCCTGCCGCATCAGAGCCGCAAATGTGTTCGCAAGAATCCAGCAAGACCGTGCCGGCGGCGTCGGAAGATCAAGCCATCATGGTCCCTCCGCCCGGCATCGCGATCTTCGGCATGAAAGACGGCCAGGCGCCGGGCATCACGGTCAAGGGCGATACGGTGACGATGCGCGACGGCGAGTTGACCAATGTCTGGACAATTGCGGAAAGCTGATGGCGCTCGCCTCGCCTGTGTCGAGCGGATGGAGTTGAAGAACACCTGCCTCGTTGTTCAGGACTGGGGCGGGCTTTTGGGGCTCACGCTGCCGATGGCGGCCCCGCAGCGCTGCGCCACGGGGGCCGCGGGACTGCGGGTCACCAATCAGTCTCGCGTAGCTGCTTTTGCCGGCGGTACGATGAGGACATCGATCTCCGACCGCGTGAGAACAGCGCCAGACACCGATCCAAGCATCAGCCGGTCGATCGCCGATTTCTGGTGCGAGCCGACGATGATGAGATCGCTGTTCGTGCGCTTCGCAAAATCGAGAATCGTCTCGGCCGGCGAGAAATAGGTGGTGAGCAGATGCGCCTGCTCCGGCTTGAGGCCGAGGTCAGTCATCGCCTTGGCGACCGAGGGCAGGACGGCCTCACGTTCGGCGCGCAAATAGTTCTCCAGCCCGCCGATGTCCTTATTCGCTTTGCGCAGCAAATCCAGTGAGCCAGACTCATAGGCGAAGAGGATCGACCCAGCCGCCTCGTCCATGATCGACAGCGCGCTCGCGCCGCGCCAGGGATTAAAATCCTGATGAATGAGATCAAGCGCGCATACCGGCTTCCGGTAAGGCCCGACGCCGACATTGCGAACGACCAGCGCCGGTACGCGGCTGCGCCGGATCGCCCGTTCAGCCGTAGTGCCAAGAAAGGCTTTTCGCAGGCCCGCCTGGCGATGCGCGCCGAAAACGACCAGGTCTGCCCCGGCCTCCTCCGCCGCTTGATTGATCGCTTCATGCGGATCGCCGACGCGGATTGCGTGATCGATCGTTACGCCGCCGCGCTGGCCGGACATCGGGGCGATGAGGATCTCGGCTTCGCGCCGCGCCGCCTCGATCATTGTCGTCGGCTGATCCTCGTCGATCACATGGACGACCGTCACGGACGCCCCTTGAAGCTCAGCGAGCGCCAAGGCGCGTTCAATCGCAATCGCCGAGCGTTTAGAAAAGTCCGTCGATGCAAGGATATGGCGTGTCATGGCGTCGTTCTCCCGTAACGCTGCTTAAGTTATTTAAGTGGTGATCGTGCCGCCGCATTACATCCTCCCGCTTCTGGCGAATTGTCGCGGCTTCTGCACATGGCGCTTGCACCGAAGCGAAGCTCGAAGACTATAAAAGCGTCGCAACACGAGCAAGCGCAATGCCCATTGAAGCCCTCAGAACGCCTGACGATCGTTTCACGAACCTTGCCGGCTGGCCTTATGCGCCGCGCTATGTCGAGGGTCTTGAGGGCTATGAGGGCCTGCGCATGCACTATGTGGATGAGGGCCCGCGCGATGCGAAGGTCACGTTTCTTTGCATCCACGGCGAGCCGTCCTGGGCTTATCTGTTCCGCAAGATGATCCCGGTCTTCACCGGCGCCAATTCAGAAAAAGCGGGCCATCGCGCGGTCGCCCTCGACATGTTTGGCTTCGGGCGGTCGGACAAACCGGTCGACGATCATCTCTACACGTATCACTTCCACCGGAACGCCCTCCTCGCCTTTGTCGAGCGGATGGACTTGAAGAATATCTGTCTCGTCGTGCAGGACTGGGGCGGGCTTTTGGGGCTCACGCTGCCGATGGCGGCGCCGCAGCGCTACACGCGACTCATTGTCATGAATACCGGCCTCCCCGCAGGCGAAGAAGCGCCCGCGGGCTTTGCGATGTGGCGCGCCTTTAACCGCTCGCAGCCGGATTTGAAAGTCGGCGAGCTGATGAAACGCGCGACGCCGATCTTGAGCGACGCGGAAATGGTAGCCTATGACGCGCCCTTCCCCGATCAGCGGTACAAGGGCGGCGTCCGGCGCTTCCCGGAGCTTGTGATGCTGAAGGAACAAGGCGCGGCGGACTTGACGCCGCTATCAAAAGAAGGCGTCGAGACATCGCTCCGGGCACGGAAGTTCTGGTCAGAGGAATGGACAGGCGACAGCTTCATGGCGATCGGCTGCCAAGACCCGGTCCTCGGGCCACCGGCGATGCACGGCCTGCGGAAATTCATTCGCGGCTGCCCGGAGCCAATGGAAATCGCGGACGCCGGCCACTTCGTGCAGGAATGGGGGGCGCCCGTGGCGCAAGCAGCGCTGGCGCGGTTCGGGCTCGATCGAAAGTGATATAGCGATGCGCATCCCTCGCGGCCTCGCCATCGCCGGAATGTCGTTTCTTGTGGCTGCAGCGCCGATCGGCATCGCCATCGGCGCTGACGCGCTCGGCGCCGCGCTCGGCTGCGAAGTCAACGAAGGCGGCGCCTCGCCCTGCCTCGTCGCCGGCGCGGATATTGGCGGCATCCTGGCTTCTGCTTTCGTGCTCGGCTGGCTGACGATCCTCGTACTCCCCTTCGCCGGCATCGGCGTTCTGGTTGGCTTGCTGATCGCGGTCCTAGACGCGACAAGAAAGCAGTAGAGGCGCGCCAGTAGAGCGCGCCTTGGAGGAAGAGCATACCCAGCACGAAATTCAGCGTCTCTTTTGCCAGCAATCGGCGCCGAACTCACGTCAGCCGCCGAAACATCTCGAGCATGGCGAAAGCTGCCGACTGTCGCGCCAGCCTTTAATACCTTCCCGTGAACATGCTAATTTGTCTTTGGTATCAAAATCAGGTGTCGAATGGCGGGGGATACTTCAGACGTTTTGACCGACCTTATTACTATCGCCCGGTCGGCGCCGGCGTCGGATGCGCTGTACCGCAGTCTCATCCGCGCGGCGCGAGAGGCGGCCGATTACGCGCCAGCGGTTTCGTTTCTTGCCGAGGGGCCGCCGAAGAACGGATCACTGTCCGGGCCGGTGAAGTCGCTCGCGAGCCGCCTTTTGCTCGAAGCGGGAAATCCAGTCGAGGCGCTTCTATGGGCAGCAGGAGATTCGGACGAAGAAGCGCTCGACCGGGTGCGCGCCCTGATCGCGCTCGAGCGCATTGCCGAAGCCATTTCGATCTATCGCCAGATTATCGCCAGGAACAGCGCCTTACGCGATTCAGCGATCGATGCCCGCCTCGCAGCGGCGCCGATGACGACCAAGGGCGCAAGCGTCGTCGATCTAAAGGGCCGCCCCATCGGCCCGCAACAAGAGGCCGCGCCTATCTTTGCCCCGCTCGCCGTTCGCGAACGGATTTCGTTCGCCGATGTAGGCGGACTTGACGACGTCAAGGCGCAGATCAGGCGTAAAATCATCCTGCCTTTTCAGGAGCCCTCGGTGTTCCAGCGCTTCCGCAAAAAGGCTGGAGGCGGCGTTCTGATGTACGGCCCGCCCGGCTGCGGAAAAACGATGCTGGCGCGCGCAACTGCCGGCGAATGCGGTGCGGCATTCATCAATGTCGAGATTCCCGAAATTCTCGACATGTATATCGGCGAGTCAGAGAAGCGCCTTGCCGCGGTCTTCGCAGAGGCGCGCCAGAAGGCGCCGGCGGTTCTGTTCTTCGACGAAATCGAGGCTCTGGCCGCCAAGCGCCGCTTCGGCGATGCGGCGACTGGCGTCGCGCTTGTCTCGACGTTTCTTGCAGAAATGGACGGCTTCGGTGGCGTCAACGAAGGCGTGTTGACATTAGCGGCGACAAACGTGCCTTGGGCAATCGATAGCGCCTTCCGCCGCCACGGTCGCTTTGACCGCTTCATCTTCGTACCGCCGCCAGACGCGCCAGCGCGCAGGGAAATATTGATCAAACTATTGATGGAACGTCCGCAGTCGCCATCGCTGGATATCGATGCCGTCGCCAAGAGTACAGGCGGATTCACCGGCGCTGACCTTGCAAGTCTCGTCGAAGAAGCCTGCGACCTTGCGATAGAAGAGAGCCTAAAAGGAGAAATCGTGCCAATCACGCCAATTCATCTCATCGAGGCGCAGAGAGAAGTGAAGGCAACGACCATAGAGTGGCTAACTTCAGCGCGTAATTATGCAAAGTACGCCAATCAAGGCGGCCTATTTGACGATGTCGTTGCATTTCTCGATAAACACGGCCGTTAGGAACACGCGATGGACGCCGAAGATGCCTCTCGCTCGCTGTCGAAAGCTAATGCGCTGCTCGACGCAGGAAATCTTGACGGCGCCATCGACGATATCAAGGCGGTGCTCGCGGCCCATCCAGACCACGCCTACGCGCAAGCGTTGCTCGGCGCATGCTTTCTCGACAAGGGGTTCTCGAAGGACGCGCTGAGGGAAGCGGAGGCTGCCTTGGGGCGCAATCCGAACCTTATGCTAGCGCATCGCGTCGCCGGTCTTGCTCATCTCAATCTCAAGAATTTCAACGATGCCGAGGATGCCATCCGGCGTTCCATCGAGCTTGACCCCAACGACCCGGAATCGCATCGACTGCTCGGTGTTTTTTTCGATAGCCATGCAAAGCTCTCTGAGGCGCGGGACGCCTTTGAAGAGGCGTTACGACTTGGCCCGGAGGAGTCGTCTGTTCTTGGCTCCTATGCTGATTTCTTGATCGACAAGGGCGAAATCGGCGAGGCTGAAGCCCTGCTTGCAAGCGCGCCCGATCATACCGCTGGCGCCGAAAGTATCGTTATTGCTCGTGGCAAGATAGCGCTACGGCGCGGACGGCTCGATGAAGCGCAGGAACTTGCGCTTTGGGCGCTGCAGCGGGACGCGCAAAACGCGAATGCGATCAATCTCCTAAGTCAGGCGAAGATCAAGAAAAATCCAGTGATGGCGATTTGGTGGAGCTGGGCAATCTTCATGCAGCGCTTCGGCGGCAAGACGCGCATCTTTATTATCCTTGGTCTATGGCTCGCCTATAATGTGGCCTCTCGAACTGTGCTCGCGAACGCCGCGCCGGCTATTCAGACAGGCGCTGCGGTCGCATGGCTATCGTTTTGCCTTCTCACGTGGATTGGCCCTGCAGTGCTCGAACGCATGGTTGCGAAGGAACTTGAGAGCGTGAAGATTAAGCCCGATTTCTAGCGCGCCGCGCGCTTCTTCTCTATTTCTCCGTACACGATCGGTACAAGCGCCCTCGTGTACCGCGTCGCTTCGCTCGCCGAGAGGTGCGACCATTCGGGCAGGTCGTAGCCTTGCAGTGACGGGTGATTGTGCCAGCTGACGCCGACGCTGTCCGTTTCCGCGATCAGGCGATCCTAGAGTTTCGGGCGATTGATATCGCCCGAAACTCTAGTTTTTAAGTGGTCGCGGCGGCTCTGCGAAAAACCGCGTTGCACTTTTGCGGCCCGCTGCTCTTGTCAATGAACGCGAATACGCGCTCAAGCTGCAGCGTCATGGCGTGGTCAGCGCGCTGCGACGCGCGATGACGACCGCGAAGAAGACGATGAAGGTCAGCGAGTTGAAGAGCATTCAAGGAATCCCACGCGCCTGCGCAAAGCGGCGTTGCTTGGCTGAATTAGTGTTGGTGCTTAGGCCGTCCCAGACGCCAGACGACGAGGCGCGGCCCCGCGCGCTGAATGAAGGCCCACTTTCTCTCCACGTCAAAAATGCGCCGGGTCGCTTGGTGACGCAATAAGTACGTCCAGACCGGCACGATCGAGATGGTTACAGCCTGTATCCCGGCGTGGACTGGGCGACCGCCTTCTCCTCCTCGCTCATCTCCGCCTCTACTCCGGCAAATAGCGGCGTCGACAGATAGCGCTCGCCGGTGTCGGGGAGCATGGCGAGGATAACGGATCCCTTTGGCGCCGCCGCCGCGACGTCGATCGCGGTCGCGAAAGTCGCCCCGCAGGAGATGCCGCAGAAAATGCCTTCCTGTTGCGCCAGAGCCTTTGCCCATTTGATCGCGTCGGCGCCGGAGACTTTCATCACGCGGTCAATCGCGCACCTGTCGAGCGCTTCTTGCGCGACGAGCGGGATGAAATCCGGCGTCCAGCCCTGAATGGGGTGCGGGGCCCAGGCCGGGTGGCTGCCTGACGCGGAGCCGTCCGCCTGCCGTTCTTGCGCGCGTCCGTCGGTGAAAAGCGCGGCGACGTCCGGCTCCGAGACGATGATCTTCGTGTCAGGCCGCTCGCGCCGCAGCACGCGCGCAACGCCGGTGAGTGTGCCGCCGGTGCCGTAGCCCGTCACCCAATAATCGAGCCGCTCGCCCTTGAAGTCGTCGATGATTTCGCGCGCCGTTGTTCGCTCATGAATGTCGGGGTTCGCCGGGTTTTCGAACTGGCGCGTCTGGAACCAGCCGTGCTTCGCGGCGAGTTCTCTCGCCTTTGCGACCATGCCGGTGCCGCGATCCTTGGCCGGGGTCAGCACAACCTTGGCGCCGAGGTAACGCATCAGCTTGCGGCGCTCGATTGAGAAGCTCTCGGCCATCGTGATGACGAGCGGATAGCCCTTCGCTGCGCACACCATCGCAAGGCCGATGCCGGTGTTGCCGCTCGTCGCCTCGACGATTGTCTGTCCGGGCTTCAGGGAGCCGTCGCGCTCCGCCGCCTCGATCACGCCGAGTGCAAGACGGTCCTTGACCGAGCCGAGCGGATTGAAGGCTTCGATCTTGACGTAAAGATCGACGCCCGGCGGCGCGAGCTTGCCGATGCGCACGACGGGGGTGCGCCCCACTGTTTGAAGAATGCTTTGGTATTTCGTCATGACGTTCTCCCGCGCGGCCGCCGAGCCTTTTCGGCCTGGCGCGGGAGACGTGTCAAATGACGATGCGCCGAAGCGCGCTACTGGTTCGGCCAGCCGCCCTGCTGCTGCGGCGGCTGCTGCGGGTACTGCTGGTTCGGCCCTTGCGGCCCGTTCGGCTGCGGCGGCGGCCCGAATTGCTGGGCCTGCTGCACCGGCAATCCCGCCTGCTGCCAGGCTTCAATGCCGCCGCGATACCACAGAACGTTCGTGTACCCCAGATTGATCGCGCGCAGCGCCGCATTGTAGCTCATCCAACATTGCGTCGAGAGGCAATAGAAGATCAGCGGCGTATCTTTGCGCCCGCCGGTCGCCTGCTGCAGGTTCTGGCCGAATTGCTGCGAGACCTGGTCGTTGAATGAGCCGGGCTGCGCGAGCACGACCGCCGGAATGGCGTTCGGCAAGGTCTGCGGCCCGCCAAGAACGTCAAACAGGAGATAGGGCGCCTGCTTGCCCTGAACGAGGGCGACAAGGCCTTTCGTCGTGATGAGCTGGCCGCCCGGAATGCTCGCCGGCGTCTGGCCATGCATCTGGCCGTTATGGAGCTGTTTTACCGGCTGAACGCCGTAGTCCTGCCGTTCCATCTGCATCAGCTGATCAAGATTGGCGCCGCCGCCGCCCGTATTGTTCGGGTTCGGTTGCGGTTGAGGCTGAGGGCCCCAGCCGCCATTGTTCGGGTTTGGTTGCGGCTGCGGTTGCGTACCCCATCCGCCATTGTTCGGGTCCGGCTGCGGTTGCGGACCCCAGCCGCCATTGTTCGGCGCGGGGTTGGGCGCCGGCGGCTGCTGACCCCATTGATCCTGTTGTTGGGGCGCGGGTTGCGGCTGGTCGCCGAACGTATTTTGCGCAAGCGCCGTTCCCGTCATCGCAAGCGCGCTCGCGCCCGCAAGTATTATTCTTTTCATTGCACCACCTCTAGTTTTTTGCCTTCCAGTTGAAGGTCTCTCCACGGATCGAAGTTCGGGTCGTCTGTCAGCACATAGCTGCCGTCGTTAAGGCGCCATGCATTATTGTAGTGGCCGCTGAGCTCGCGCTGCCCGCCCGGCGCCCATTCGTCCTTGTACGTCTCAACGCCCTTGATCAATTCGCCGAATTCGCGGGCGCGGCGGTCGGCGCTTTCCTGCTGCGCGTTCCAGGTGTCCTGCCGCAGCTTCGAGATGTAATCATTGGTCTCGGTGATCATTTTCGACCGCTTGCGCGATTCATCGAGCGCCACCTGGCCGATCGCTGCGTTGTGCCCGGCGATCGCGCGCGCCCATTGCGGGTTCGGCCTGATCGATTTCCGCAACGCCTCGAAGAACGGGAAATTGAACTGCCCGTTCGGCGCCGTCGCAACCCAGCCCGGATGCGCGTAGGCTGATAGAAACTCGTTTCGCGCGCCGGGCGCGTTGCCAAGCTGCTGCGAATAATCGGTGACGGAATAGTCAAACTGCACCGCCGCCGCCATCGATCCGCGCATGTCGCGGCCGTTCTGGTTAAACGAAAAGAGGACTTCCCCGCCCTCGCCCCAGCTCCGCAATTCGCCCGCTGGCATCGGCGTGCGCGACGCCTGAATGCCGGCTTGCTGGACGAGATCGGGGCGATCGCGGAAATCGAGAATTCGCGCGCCCGGAATGAACCGCGTGACGTAATTTTCAAGATATTGCCGCGCCGACTGGATTTGCATCAGCTGGCAGCCGGGGCGTGTCGCGCCGGCGGCGCCAGCCGAATTCATCTCCCATGCGGTCTGCGGCGCGATGCCGATCGACATCGACCCGTCGGGCGCGGTCGCCGACCAGATAAAGTTATAGCCGTTCGTGCACATGAAATCGCGCGCCCAGTAGACGCCGCCTTCGGTCTTCCAGCCATGCGGGATGAAGATCGACGCCGCCGCCATCGGCTGCGCAAATCCCGTCGCGTCAACGATGACGCCCGGCTGCAGCCGCATGACATTGCCGCGCGCGCGCGACGGTCCGCTGGATCGCGCATTCTGGGCGCCGTTCGGCTGCGCGGTTGCCGCCATCGCGACGCGCGTCTCGCCAGGAGCGAGCCCGTCGCTGGAGATCGAGAGCCCGTCAGCGCCCGAAAAATTCCCATCGCTGACGCCGGCGTCACCGCTCTCATAAGCTTCTGACGTGGCCAAAGCAGCGTCAGTGGCGCCGTCAGCCCCTCGCGCATCGTCTGACGACTTCGCACACGCCGCCAAAAGGGCGAACGAAACAATCGCCGCGCGTTTCAAGGCAACCCCCGATGTCCTCATCTGCGTCTTTATCGGTTTTCCGGCGCATGCTCCAGAGCCGCAGGGCGTGCGGGGACATACCAGTAGCGGCCATCATCGCCCTTCCAGACCACGGCGGCTTTGAGTTTCTTGATCCGGCCGCCGCAGGCAGTGGCTTCAGGCAGCGTTTCTCGCTCTGCAAAATCGGGCGCCGCCAACAGCGCGCTGATCGGTTTGCGTGGATCAGGAAGCATGCCGGTTGGCGAGAACCATTGCTCTCGAACCGCCAGCCAGCGCGGGCTGGCGAGCGCCGAGGCGCGGACGGCTTCTACCAACCCCGGATCAAGCGACGCGCCGCGGGCCCGTGCGAGGAGCACGGGAAACGCTGTAGCGCGCGTTTCGTTTTCCGGGATGCTAATATGCGGAGTAAACGTCATGACGACAGCGACGACAGCCCCATGCTCCACACTGGCGCCCTGTGCCGGAGCCTCAAAGCGGACTTCGACCGCGGAAGCTTTTGTCTGACCGGCGTAGCCGTTGTAACTCGCAAATTGCGCATTGATCGGAGCGGAGAGGTCCGGCCTGTCAAGCACCTCCCGAACCTTCGCTGACGGCGCCGCCGTCTCCAGCAAGGACATGGCGTAGCTCGCCGCGTCCTGCAGGTTACGACTTTCACAAGCGCTAAACTCGGCTGGCTGCGCGGAGGCGGTCCAGCCCGCGCCAGGCAGAATTTCGATACTCGCGGCGCCGTCCGGCGCTGTGGCGCGCCAGCGCAGCTTCTCATGCGCGCCGCACGACTCGGCAGGATCGAATTCGGCCGCGCCGCTGTCCGACCACGCTGAAGGTACGAGAATTGAAAGGTATGGAAACGCGTCTCCAAGGGCGTCGATCTTGACGACCGCCTCACGCATTTCCATTGCGCCTTCCGGAGCACTGGCGGCGCCGCATGGAACATCCGCGCCGAAAGCGGGCGACGACAAGAGCGCCGCGACCACTGCGCCGCGGATCATTTGACGACGCCCATCTGCGTCGCCTCGATCCCGTATTGCCCGGGATTGAAGTTTGGGTCGTTTGTCAGAATGTAGGAGTCGTTGTTGGTGATCCGCCAGGCGTGATCGTAAGTGGCGTCCAACTGCACGTTGCCGCCGGCGATCGGGTCCGCGTAGGTCTCGACGCCGCGGATCGCCTCGACGTTTTCGCGCTGCATCCGATCGCCGGAAAGATCGCCCGGAAACAACTCGCGCGCGCCGCCGTTGTCGGGAACTCGCCTCGATTGCGCCTCGATGCTGTCGCGGCTATTCTGGATGCTGGCGCTCGCCATCGCCTTGAAGGTCGCGATGTTTTGGCGGGTTGCTTCCGCGCCGCCCGCGACGATCATCGCCGAGCGCTGCTCCGTCGCCTGAACGTTGATCTTTCCAATCTTCGCCTGAAAATCGAAATAGGCCTCCAGCCAGCGGGGATCGGGCGTTACTGATTTGCGGACGGCTTCGATCATCATGAAGTCGAGCTTGCCCTCCGGCGCTATGGCTCCAAAAGTGCCGACTGTTCCACCGGTCAAGCTGCGCATCGGCTCGCCGCCCATCGGGTTTGCGTTCTCGCTGCCGTAAAAGACAGCGCTGGCCCCGATGACGCCGCGCATCTCGGTCCCGTTCCGGTTGAAGGCGAACAGGACTTCGCCGCCGTCCGCCCAGGCTCTCAGCATCGTCATGCCGGTCGCGGCCGCGGACTTATTGAAAATTTCGGCGCGCTGTTGCGCCGCCTTGGCAAAATCCGCACGCTGACGATAGTCGAGAACGCGCGCGCCCGGAAACATCTGCGCCGCGCGCGCAGCGAGGTAATCGCGGACACTCGTGTAGTCGCCTGGTTTGCATTCCGAGGCCATCCCGGAATTGCTCCACTGCCAGATTTCCGCCGGAAAGATCGCAACGCTTGACGAGCCGTCTGGCGAAGACGCGCTCCAGTTGACGCCGAAAGGTTCGCTGCAAGGCTGTTGATACACCTCGACGCCGCCGCGGCCTGCCCAGCCCGCGGGCAGCATGACATACATCGCCGGGCCCTGACCGATGACGCCTGGGTCCGGAATGACCGCCCGCTGCAGGACGATGGCGCCCGGCGGCAGCGGCCTTTTCAGCGCCGCCGGCCCCGCGGCGGTTGCCGCCCCCATCGGCGCTGCAGCGATCGTCCCCGCCGCGCCAGCATCCGACTTCCCGCAGGCAGCAAGGGCCGCGGCCGCGGCGATCACGAAATATCTTTTCATCAATGCCCCCGAGTCTGCTACGCAAGACTTCGCACCTATCGCAGAGCGTTCGCAACGGCTGGCAACCGCAAAAGCGCGTTCGAAATAATATTTGGGCGACGCCGCGGCGGGCTGATCCGTGAAAGCACAATTTTCCGCTACGGACGTCTTTCAGGAGCGAACATGGATCGCGGCGCCCCAGGGTCGACGCCAACCTGGACACTTGCGGCGCCGCCCTGTCGGGCGGCGCCGTACGCTACGCAACACGTCCCGGGGCCGCAAAGGAATGCTGCGGCCCCGGTTGTCTCTCCCCTCGAACGTCAACAAACTCGACGCCGGCGGATAGTCGCCCCTCATCCATTTAGCGCCCCGCGCGACGGCAGTCTGTGAGATGCCGCACTCTCCGCCACCGTCTTTGAAGGCGATTTTGTGGCGACGACGCGCGCCCTTCGCATTGAGGCACGCGATCCGTTACAACCGCTGCGACGCTTTGATTGAGCCGGCATGACCCACTCGACCCACGCCTACGCAGCCGATCCGCGCAATGACGAGATCCTGATCGACATTAATGGGACCCTGTTTCCCCGCGCCGAGGCCAAGGTCTCCGTCTTCGATTCCGGCTTCGTGCTCGGCGACGGCGTCTGGGAGGGCCTGCGCGTTTATCCGGGCCCGGACGGCAGCGGTGTCATCGCGTTTCTTGACCGGCACTTGAAGCGGCTCTGGGAAGGAGCCAAGACCCTCGACTTCGACATGGGCGTGACAAAGGAAGCGTTGCGGCGTCGCCTTTACGATTGCCTCGACGCCAACAAGGCGCATGAGGGCGTCCATGTCCGGCTCATGGTGTCGCGAGGGCTGAAGTCGACGCCCTATCAGGATCCGCGCGCGACCATCACCCCGCCGACGATCGTCATTATCCCGGAGTTCAAAACGCCGCTCACAACGCAAACGGGCAAACGCCTGTTCACCGTTCATGTCCGGCGCACAGGCCCCGACACGCAGGATCAGAAGCTGAACTCACACTCGAAGCTCAACTGCATCCTCGCCTGCATCCAGGCGACAAAGGCGGGCGCGGATGAGGCGTTGATGCTCGACGCGCAAGGCTTCGTCGCAACCTGCAACTCGACACACTTTTTCATTGTGCGCGACGGAGAGGTCTGGACGTCTTCAGGCGATTATTGCCTTGGCGGCATCACGCGGGGAGTCGTGCTCGAAGTCGCCAGAGCGAATGGCCTCGTCGCGCTGGAGAAGAATTTCTCCGTACACGATGTTTACGGAGCGGACGAAGCGTTTCTCACCGGCACCTTCGCCGGCGTTTCGCCGGTCGCGGAGGTCGATGGACGCGCGATCGGCGACGGGTCTTTCCCGACGATCGAGCGGTTGAGGGCGCTTTATCGGGCGCGCGTCAACGCCGATATCGCACGCGGGCGCTTCCCTTCCTGAGCAAATCGTCAGATCAAACTCCGATGCCGCCCCGAAAGCGCTCTCCCGCCAATGCTCGTCAGCTCTCCTCGCCGGCCTACCGGCTGGCGGCGCTCGATCAGGAATTTCTTCTCGCCGACGCCCGCCGGGGGCTGCGCTTCCACCTCGAATATGAAAAGGCCGAGGAAGCGCTGCGCGCCTGGGGCATTCGCTCGACGATCGTCGTTTTCGGATCGGCAAGGATCCGCGAAAACGGCGGGTCGGACCACGCGCGCTGGTACAAGGCTGCGCGAGCGTTCGCAGCGATCGCCTCTGCGCGCGGCGGCGCCATGGATCGCGACCACGACGGGCAGCGCGACAATGTCATCGCGACGGGCGGCGGCGGCGGCATCATGGAGGCCGCCAATCGCGGCGCGGCGGATGTCGGCGCGCCTTCGATCGGCTTCAATATCCGTCTCCCGGCGGAGCAAGAGCCGAACGCCTGGTCGACGCCGGAACTGACATTCCAGTTTCACTACTTCGCAATGCGCAAGATGCATTTCGCGATGCGCACCAACGGGCTCGTCATCTTTCCCGGAGGGTTCGGCACCTGCGACGAACTCTTCGAGATGCTGACGCTCGACCAGACCGGGAAGGGCAATCACGCGCCGATTGTCCTATACGACGAGGCTTATTGGCGGGCGGCGATCAACTTCCAGCACTTTGTCGATCATGGCATGATCTCGAAGGAGGACCTGTCGCTCTTCGATTACGCGTCCAGTCCGGAGGAAACATGGCAAAAACTCCTCGATCGCGGATTGCAGGCGACCAACGGCCC
This sequence comes from Parvularculaceae bacterium, assembly GCA_034522715.1. GTDB lineage: Bacteria > Pseudomonadota > Alphaproteobacteria > Caulobacterales > Parvularculaceae > Amphiplicatus. The sequence goes on from JAXHLA010000003.1 coordinate 467,786, forward strand.
GCTGGAGAAACCGCGTCCTCGCACCCGAAAAAAGCAAAAGGCGCCCTGACCTATGGCGACATGCGCGCGATCGCGTTGGCGCTAGAATTTCCCGGCGTAACGGAAGCAATCTCGTGGGGCCAGCCCTGCCTCAAGGCGCATGGCAAGCTCTGGTTTTTCTGGAGCCCATCAGAGAATGCGCCTGTCTTCAAGGTTTCCTTCGAAGAACGCGACATCCTCGTCGAAAGCGATCCCGAGACATTCTTCTTCACCGATCATTACAAGAACCATCAGCTTGTTCTCGCGCGCCCTGAGCGGATCGACAGGGCGTGGATCGAAGCCAACCTTGTCCGCGTCTGGCGCGACATGGCGCCCAAACGCGTTCTCAAGAAATGGGACGAAGAGGGCGGGCGCGCATGACGGCTGTGATCTCGATGTGGTCAGGGCCGCGCAACATCTCGACGACGATGATGCGCGCCTTCGGCAACCGCGCTGACACCCGCGCGCTTGATGAGCCGTTCTACGCCGCCTATCTCGCCCGCACCGGCGCTGCTCATCCGTACCGGGAGGAGACGCTTTCGGTCTATCCGACACAGTTTTCCGGCGTCATTGACTGGATTAGCGGGGCAACCGAAAAGCCCCTGCTCTTTCTCAAGCACATCGCGTATCATTTGCCGGACGACACGGATTTCACCTTTCTCAAAGCGTGGCGCAATTTCCTGCTTATTCGCGACCCGCGCGCGATGATCGCGTCCTTCGCTGACAAATATGGCGACGTCGCCCCGATCATCCGCAGCTACGAAATGGCGCTGGGGGTCTTCGATCATCTGACGGCGCAGGGGCTCGCCTGTCCCATCATTGATGCGGGCGACATTCAGCGCGCGCCGGAAGGGCACTTGCGCGCGCTGTGCAGCTCTCTTCAAATCGATTTCGATCCCGCCATGCTGGCCTGGCCGTGTGGCGCGCGGCCCGAAGACGGCCCTTGGGCCCCGCATTGGTATGACGCGGTCCGGCGGTCGACGGGCTTTAATCCCCTTGGGGAGAAAAAACACCGGCTTTCCAACGAATTAGAAAAAGTCGCCGCGCTCGCCCTGCCCGCTTATCGCACCCTCTACGCGCGCCGCCTCACGGCGTGACGCGTTCGCAACAGCGACCGCCAATCTTCATGAGACTGTCGCAAACCGCTGCCCGGCTTCGCAAACGTGATTATGGTCCGGCCTGAAAAAGCGCGCGGGGCGCGGGCTTTCAGTGCAACGGGCATTTCTCAAAGGACACGCATCCTATGGCTTCTCATCGCCGCCTGACACGTCTTTCCCTGGCGCTGGCGTCAGCGCTTTCCGGCACGTCGGCTGTTACGATCGCGACCGCCACTTCGGCTTTCGCGCAGGCGACCGAAGGCCTCGACGAAGTCACGGTGACGGCCCAGCGGCGCGAAGAAAACCAGCAGGACGTGCCGATCTCAATCACGACACTGCCAGAGGACCGCTTCACCGCGATCCTTCAAGGTGCGGACGACATTCGTGCGCTCGCGACGCGCGTTCCAGGCCTCTATGCCGAATCCTCCAATGGCCGCATCGCGCCGCGCTTCTACATCCGTGGTCTCGGCAACACCGACTTCGATCTCGCGGCGTCGCAGCCCGTCTCGATCATCATGGACGAGATCGTGATGGAGAACGTCGTCCTGAAGTCGTTCCCGCTTTTTGATATCGAGCGCGTCGAGGTCCTTCGCGGGCCGCAAGGCACGCTGTTCGGGCGCAACACGCCAGCCGGCATTGTCAAGTTCGACACCGTGAAACCGGGCGAGGAACAGGAAGGTTATATCTCCGGCTCGTTCGGCCGCTTCGCAACGACGAAGGTCGAAGGCGCGCTCGGCGGACCTTTGACGGACACGCTCTCCTACCGCGCCTCAGTGCTCTACCAGCGCCGCAGCGACTGGGTCGACAATGGCGGCGTCATCCAGAACGGCTTTGCAAGTCAGAATAACGCCTTTGGCGGCTTTTCCGACATCGCTGGGCGCTTTCAGGTCGCGTGGGCGCCGACGGAGAATTTCGACGCGCTGTTCAACATCCACGGCCGCAAGCTCGAAGGCACGTCTGAACTGTTCCGCGCGAACATTCTCGGGCCCGGCAATAACGAGTTGAACCCCAATTTCGACCGTGACGTCGTTTTCTACGACGAGGGCGGCGGCAACAACCAGAACTATGACAACTTTGGGGGATCGGCGCGCCTCAGCCTTGATCTCGGCGCGGTCACTGTCACCTCGATCTCGGCGTTCGAAACGGCCAGCGGAGACAGCCGCGGCGATATTGACGGCGGTTCCGGGGCGAGCTTCCTGCCCAACGGCTCCTTCCCCGGCTTCATTCCCTTCAACTCCGACACGCAGGACAAGATCGACGGCCTAGACCAGTTCACGCAGGAAATCCGTCTGGCCAGCGATTATGAAGGGCCGCTCAACTGGCAAGCCGGCTTCTTCTATTTCGACAGCGACCTGACCATCACGACCAATCCGTTCTTCGCTCCGGCGACAACGGTGCGCCACGACAACCAGAGCTGGGCGCTGTTTGCTCAAGGCTCCTACGACCTGACGGAGCGCCTGACGTTCACCGGTGGCGTTCGGTATACGGATGATAATAAGGACTTCATCGGCGTCGCGACGAACTTCCCCGTAGCGCCGGTCTCCGTCTCGGACGAAAAAGTGACATGGGATGCGGCGCTTACCTTCGCCGCGACTGACGCGGTCAACCTCTATGCGCGTGTCGCGCGCGGTTTCCGCGCGCCGACCATTCAGGGCCGCGACGTCGCCTTCTTCGGGTCGCCGACGACGGCGACCTCGGAAACGGTCCTCTCCTATGAGGCAGGCGTTAAGTCGACGCTCTTCAACAACCGGATGCGGGTCAATGCGTCGGGCTGGTATTATGACGCAAACGATCTCCAGTTCTCGGCGATCGGCGGCCTTGGCAACTTCAACCAGCTGGTCAATGCAGACGGGGAAGCCTGGGGCTTTGAGGCTGACCTGGAATGGCTCGTCACGGAAAACTTCCTGATGACCGGCGGCGTCGGCTACGCCAATACCGAGATTACGGAGCCGGGTCTTGCGGTCGCCGCGTGCGGCGGGGGCTGCACGGTCACCGATCCGATCGACGGCCTTGGCAACGCGCTCATCACCGGCAATCCGTTCCCGCAAGCGCCGGACTGGACCTGGAACGTCACCGCGCGTTACTCGGTGCCGACCGCGAAGGGAGAGTTCTACCTCTTCACCGACTGGGCCGGTCAGGGCGAAACGAACTTCTTCCTCTACGAGTCCGCCGAGTTCAACAATGACGGCTCGGTCGAAGGCGGCGCGCGCCTCGGCATGCTGTGCAAGGACGGCAAGCTCGATGTCGCGCTTTATGTCCGCAACATTCTCGACGCGGAAATCGTCCGCGGCGGCATCGACTTCAACAACCTGACAGGCTTCGTCAACGAACCGCGCATCTACGGCATTTCAGCGTCGTTGAAGTTTTAGGAGAACGTCGCTGACGCAAGAACGAGCCCCGCGGCGCGCCGCGGGGCTCTATTTTTTTGTCATTGCTATTCAGAACGAGCGCGTATCCGCTTAATCGCCGCCTCTGCGGCCGCGCGGAGCCGGGGCTGTTTGACGGCCTCTGCTGCTATCACCGGCTCTGCCGAGGGTTGAGCGACGAACCCAAGCGTCCACAGGGCGTTTTCACGATACTGGCTGTCGAGCGACCGCAGGGCTTCGGCGATATAATCGTTCCGGTTGCGCGAGCGCGGATCGGACGCCGTATCGCCGAAAAAGTTCGCCCCGTTTTCGGCGAGCCAGGATTGCCGGCGCTGATACCGCGCTTCGGCCTGTTGCTGCGAAATTGCGCGCGCCTCGGGCGGCGGTCCGTCTTGTACCACGCGCAGCAAGATAGCTTCGGCCTCGCGCGGGAGCCGTGCTGCCGCCAAACCGAAATCGTTGTCCGTCGTTTCAGCGCCACACTGATAACTCAGAAACACATACACCAAGCGAAGCGCGTCACCTTCTACTGCGACTTCAGGCCCGAGCAGCTTCCGGTCAAACGCCGACGCGCCGCCAGACGCCGTCGAACCGGCATTCGCGCACGCGGCGATCGAAGACATCGACAGCAACGCCAGAAAGAATTGGAGTTTCATGTATCTCCTCCTTCAGTTCGACGGGAAAGCGCCGTCGTCCCACAGCCGGCGGTTCAGCGCCGGGCACTCTTCGGTCAAGCCTGACCCGATGCAGGAAACAGTCGGCGCGCCTGGACGCGCGCTATAAAGCGCATTGACCGATGAGGTCATGTTGAAATGCGACCGAAAAACTTGCGCCTCGGTCAGGAACTGACGTGAATTCGAACATTGCGCCATGACGTTGGTTGCATCGAAATCAGCCGACGCTGCGCCGCAATTCACACTGTGCCGCAAGCTGAAAGCGTGCCCGATTTCATGCGAGAGCAAATCAGGCAGCGTGTCGCGCGCCATGACGATCCGTCCGCCGAAGTCGGACCAGCCCCAACCCGTCATACCTTCAACGGTGTTGATCCAGTAGATGTTTATCCTGCCAGCGTCGAAGCCGATAAGCGTCGAAAAATCGTCCCAGTTCCGGCTGTCGCCGCCGACAGAGTCGAGAATCGCAGGCGTTATGTCAGGATCATTCGTCGCGTCCCTGATCAGAAACTCCGAGAACCGAACGCCGATGCGCTCGGCGTCCCAAATCGCGGAAGTCTCTACGCAAGCGTCGATCGCACGATCGCGCTGCGCGCCGAACGGTCCTTGAACGATCCAGACGGTAACAGGGAGATTTAAGCGCGAAGCCAGCGGCGTTTCGAAACCATCGTCGTTATCGGTCCAGGGCGTCGGCGTCCGCGCTGGCGCTCGCAAAGCGCCGAAGGCGATCGCTTCGTTTCGGTTGGGGCCGAGAGCGACGCTTTCACCAGCGTTCAGAAGAACTACGCCGTTGTTTGAACCGACGCGTCCGCGATCATTGAACGCAAGCCCGCCTTCGGCTCCGTCAATCAGGACGCCCGCGTCACCGCCGGCGTTGGGGATCGTGATCGTATTGCAGGCGCCGAGAGCGGCCGTAGCGCACAGTAGCATCAGGTTTCGCATCGCGGTTCCTCCGTGTTGAGGTTCGCTCGCTATCTGAGGTCAGCTTGCGCCCTGTATGCCGAAGCCGCTGTGACCTTCATCACGCGAAGTTCGCCATCCCCGGGCGAGGGCGCTAGCGGATGGAAGCGCGCCCCCTCAGTACGCTTCGCGTGACTGCTCCCCCGTTCTGCGAACCGGGGAGCAGGCGCACCCGCCAAATCTCAAATTTATTCCGCCGTCGTAACCGCGCCGTACACGGAACTCTTCGGCGCGGCGAACAGTTTCATGACCATCGGCGCGAACGCCTCCAGAGGCATGGTGTCGTAATCGGGATCGAAGGCGGTCTGGTCGTACTTCTCGCAAAACTCGGCTGTGCGTTCGAAATTCGGGTGGCCGCGAAACTGCTCGCGCACGTTCCGGTCCATGCCGAGATAGTGGAAGAAATAGTGCCCCTGGAAGAGGCCATGCTTCTCGACCATCCAATGGTTTTCAGCCGACACAAAGGGCTTGATGATCGCTGCGGCGATGTCGGGATGATTGAACGCGCCCAGCGTGTCGCCGATGTCGTGAAGGAGGGCGCAGACGACATATTCCTCGTCGCGCCCGTCGCGATGGGCGCGCGTGGCGGTCTGCAAGGAATGGGTGAGCCGGTCGACCGGAAAGCCGCCATAGTCGCCGTCGAGAAGGCGCAGATGGTCAAGCACGCGCTTGCCGCCCGCCATCGCGAACGGACCGAAATGGCTCGCGATCTTCATCCAGTCGTCTTGGGTTCCCTCGGTCATCGCGCGGAACTTCGCACGATCCTCGATGCGCTCGCCGTGATCGGCCATGGGATCCTCCTTGTTTCAGGAGAGATTATCGCCCGCGCAGGCTTCCCAGCAAGGCGCGCCGTCAGGGCTCAGCCCGGCTTGCAAGGATGGGCAAGGCGGGCGCGCCCTCGCAGCCAAGGGCGTCGTAGCTTTCGGGATCGGCCAGGAGCCGGGCGGCGACGACGCTGGCGAGCACTTCATTGCCGCGCGGCGTCAGGTGCCGATGGCCCTTTTCCCAGTAGAGTTTTTGATCCGGACCGGCCGCTTTCTCGAACGCTTCCAGCGGCGTGATATAGGTCGGACGCGCCGCGACCTCTGGCGGCAGCAAGCGGAAGCTCGACCGGAAGCGCATACGCGCCGGCGCGCTCGGCACGTCGACAACGAAGAAGGTCGCGCCTGCCTCTCGCGACACGCTCTCGGCGCGCGCCAGGATCGCCAGATCGAGCGGCCCGGCCATGCGCTCCTCGGCGGCGCCGCCGGTTGTCTTTCGGCTGAACACGTGACCCGCCATGGCGCGGCGCACGAAACGCGAGGCGCGCTCGCGCACAATCGTAAACAAGTGGCTGTGCCCGGCGATGAAACGGATCAGGGGATTACCCTCGACCGCGCGGCGCGCGCCCATCGCCGGCAGATACGTCTCTCCAGTCTCGACCAGCGCGCCCTCCTTCAAGGCGTAGAGATTGGCGCGCAGCGTATCGTCCGGGTCGGTGTGATGCCATTGGAAGAGCACGACGTCCGGCGCATAGCGCAGCCCGTCCTTCTCCAGCGTGCGGAGCATTTCGGCGGTCCCGAATCCCGAAACCGCGAAGTTCAGGACCTCGACCGGGCATTTTGCTTCAACGAGCGTACGCTCGATCTGCGTTGTCGCCATCTCGGCGTAAGACGCCTCGTAACCGAGCATGTAACTGTCGCCGAAGACGGCGACGCGGCGGACCCCCGCCGGTTTCTCGCGCGTGAAGTCACGGTCGGCGCGCAGACCATTGGCGTTGATTGAAACGATGCTCATCATCTCTGGCGTGCGCTGTTCGTAAACGGCGCCGGGCCGGTTCATGCGCACGCCCCAGGGCGCCGGGGCGATATCGCGCGGCACGAAGGATTGCGGCGCAAAGGCGCGTACGAACATTTCTGCGAACAAAAGCGCATAGGCCGTAAGGCCGAGAGCGACCATTGTGTGTCTGCGCGTTAGCCTCGCCATATCAGAAATCGAAATAGATGAAGTCCTGCTGGCCTTCGGCCGACAGGAATGTGACACAACAAAGAAGCGCCAGCAGGACGCTGGTGCGCGCAAGCATCGGCAAGGCGCCGGCAGTTTTTCCTTCGTCGATAAGGCCTTTCAGCGCCGAGGCGAAAAAGCGGTTGGCGATATTGGCGATGATAAGCGGCGCGGTCAGCGACAGGACGATCGCGCCTTCAGGAAGGTCAGACAGCCCGCGCAAGGCTTCGGCCGTGAACGCGGTCTTCAGGGCGATGAGCGCCTCGGGGAGGCTTTGGGCGCGAAAGAAAGTCCAGCCAATCAGCGTCAGAATGGACATCAACCCCCACGCGATCACATGAACGACGATGGCGCCGGATCCCTTGGCGCGCGCGATCAAGGCGTCGATCGATAGCGCGCGGTAAATCGCGAGGATCGCGCCGTGAAAAGCGCCCCAGACAATGAATGTCCATGCCGCACCATGCCAGAGGCCGCCGAGCAGCATCGTCAGGATGAGGTTTCGATAGGTCGCGAGCTTCCCGCCGCGATTGCCGCCAAGCGGCACGTAGAGATAGTCGCGCAGCCAGCTCGACAGCGAGATATGCCAGCGCCGCCAGAACTCCGATGGCGTGCGCGAGAAATACGGCAGGTCGAAATTCACCATCAATTCGAAACCGAGCATCCGTGCAAGGCCGCGCGCCATGTCGGAATAGCCGGAGAAGTCGCAATAAATCTGCACGGCGAAGCCAAGAACGCCGAGCAGCATCAGCGCCGGCGCGGTCTCGGCTGGCGCGGCGAACGCAGCGTTGACAATGGGCGCAAGATTGTCGGCAATGACGGTCTTTTTGTAGAGGCCCCACAGGAACAGCATCACGCCTTCGCCGGCGCGCTCCGTGTTCCAGCGGCGTGCGCGCTCGAACTGCGGCAGCAGCGCTTTCGCGCGCTCGATCGGCCCGGCCACAAGCTGCGGGAAGAAACTGACGTAAGCTGCGAAGTCGACAAGGCGGCGCGTGGCGCGCATCTCGCCGCGCCAGACGTCGATCGTGTATGAGAGCGTCTGAAACGTGTAGAACGAGATGCCGATCGGCAGCACGATTTCCATCATCGGCGCGTTGACTGAAAAGCCGATGCGCTCGGCGGCTGCAATGAAACTTTCCGTGAAGAACCCGAAATATTTGAAGACGCCGAGGAGCCCGAGATTGGCGCAGAGCGAAGTGATCAGCCAGAGCTTGCGCCGGTCGCCGCGCGCGCGTTCGATGACAAGGGCGAGGACCCCGCCGGCGAGGGCGAACGCTCCTGTCAGCAACAACCAGCGCCAGCTGTCGCCGAAGGTCGGCAAGGTGGCGGCAAGGCTGACGGCGCCGAGATAGAGCCCCGCTTTTTTGAGATCGCCGGCGCGCACGCGCTCGCCCGAGGCGCCGAGCGCCGCGATGAAATCAACCGCTGTCGAGGCGGCGATGAGAAGGAGGAACCGCTCGTCCCACCAGCCATAGAAGAATAGCGAGCCGGCCAGCACGAGAATATTTTGCGTGCGCAAGCACGCGCCAAGCCGCCAGTAGACGGCAAAAAACGCCGCGAAGAAAAGGAAAAAGACCGTCGAATTGAACAGCATGGCGGCCGCGCGGTCCGGCGCCTTGAGCCGGCGCACCGGTCTAACGGCCGCGGCGTTAACATTTGATGGAAAGAATTGTTAAGGATGCGGCTGAGCGCAGGGAATTTGAAGCGTTGGAGAACGAGGCATGCTCGGCAGAATCGGCGCGACGATCGCCGGCGTTGTGCTCATGGTTTATGGGCTGATCGCCTCGTTTTCGCCGCTTCCCGCCGGGGCGCCGCTGGTCATCTTCGGCTTGTTGATGATCGCGGGGGCAAACCCGGCGGCGCGGCCCCTCATCGTGCGCATGCGGCGGCGCTGGTCATGGTTCAACAAACTGGTGCGCATCGTTGGAAAACGGGCGCCCCGCCATATCGCCACCATGGCGCGCGCGACTGAACCACATCCGCCCGAAGAAACGAACAACTCTGAAAATCCCTGACGTCAAGATTTGGCGACGACGCCCTCGAAGACAACCCGGCCCGCCGCAAAGCGCCCTTTGTCACCGAGGCCTTTCATCATCGCGCGATCAACGCCCGCCGCCAGCGGCACGCGGTCCGGCAGGAGGCGCCCCACAAAGCCGTTGAACCATTGCGCCTCGAACGTGGCGCACGCCGCCTCGACCGCAGCGAACTCCGTCTCGTCGATCTTGTGTTCGTCGGGCGTGATGTAGGGCTTGTCATCGCCATAGATGAAGCGGCGCATCGCCGGATAGAGCGCCTTCTCGACGAGCCAGCTTTCGCGAAGGTTCCTCTGCATCCAGCTATGGGTGTAGAGCTCATTGCCGATGATGCGTGCGCCGGGCTTCAGCACACGGATCACTTCGCGCATCGTGGCGCCAATATCAACGTGATGCAGGATATCGAATAAGAGGACGAGATCGAACGTATTGTCAGGAAAGCTGAGCGCCTCCGACGGCATCACGCCGAAGGTGACGCCGTCATAACCGAATTCGGCGCAGCGCCGGCGCGCGATCTCTAGGACGTCCGGCGAAATGTCGAACGCTTCGACCTGTGCGCCAAGCCGCGCGAGGCGGATCGCGTCCTCGCCGAAGCCGCAGCCCGGCACGAGCGCCCGCTTGCCCTTGAGGTCGAGCGCAAGCAGGCGGTCATAGGCCGACCAGAACGCATTCTGCGGCCGGCGCTTCTCTTCCTCGATGACGTCGAAATTGACGGGAGCGAGCTTCTGCGCCGCCTTCGACGCGGCATAGTCACGATGATAATCGATCTCGCGCTGCTGGCGCGGAGACAGCGTCACGGGCGTCAGAGCAGCATCGAGGCCGGTTCCTCGATGAATTGCTTGAAGGCGCCGAGAAACTCCGCGCCGACCGAGCCGTCGACGACGCGGTGGTCGCAGGTCAAGGTCACCGTCATCATCATGCGCGCGACGATAGCCCCGCCGCGCACGACTGCGCGTTCCTCGCCGGCGCCGACCGACATGATCGCGCCGTGCGGCTGATTGACGATAGAGGCGAAGGACGTGATGCCGAACATGCCGAGGTTCGAGACGGAGAAGGTGCCGCCCTGATATTCCTCGGGTTTCAGCTTCTTGGCGCGCGCGCGCGCAGCCATGTCCTTGATTTCAGCGGAGATGGCCTTGAGGCCCTTCGTCTCCGCCTTCCAGACGATCGGCGTGATGAGGCCGCCGTCGATCGCGACCGCGACGCCGATATCGGCATGCTTGTGGAGGAGGATTGCTTCGTCCGTGAACGTTGCATTGGCGGCGGGGACTTTCTTCAGCGCCATCGCCGACGCCTTGATGACGAAGTCGTTGACGGAAAGCTTGTAGGCCCCCTCCCCATCCTTCGGCGAGGCGGCGTTGAGGGCCGCGCGCGCGTCGAGCAGCTTCGTCAGCTCGATGTCGATGTTGAGCGGGAAATGCGGGACTTCGTTGTTGAAGGACTGCGTCAGGCGCCGCGCGATCACCTTGCGCATGCCGTCGAGCTTCACCGCCGTGTAGCTGTCCGCGGGGTAAAGGCGCGGATCGATGGAAGCCGGCGACGGCCGCTTCCCTTCATCCTGAGGAGCCCGCGCAGCGGGCGTCACGAAGGATGGCGCCGCGTCGAGATCGCGCTTCACGATGCGCCCGTGCGGGCCGGAGCCCTTCAGCGCGGAAAGGTCGATGCCGGCGGCCTTGGCGAGACGCCTGGCGAGCGGCGACGCGTGGATGCGGCCGTTGGTGCGAGGCCCTTCCTCCCGCTCTCGGGAGAGGTGCTACGCCGCAGGCCTCCTCAGGGTGAGGGGACCGCCTCTTGCCGCTTCATCGCGGAGGAGCTCCCGCAGCCGGCAGGCTTCAGTGTCTCGAAGGACGACTTTCGCCGGAGCCTTGCCGACGTCGCCGACGCTTTCGCCGTCGCCGAGCAGGATCGCGATCGTCGCGTTCACCTTCACATTCTCCGTACCCGCCGGAACGACGATCTTGCCGACGATCCCTTCATCAACCGCCTCGACCTCCATCGTCGCCTTGTCGGTCTCGATCTCGGCGATGATGTCGCCGGAGGAGACCTTGTCCCCCTCCTTCACTTTCCACTTGGCGAGCGTGCCCTCCTCCATCGTCGGGGAAAGCGCGGGCATGAGGATGGGTGTTGGCATTAAGGCTAGTCCCCAAAATTGTCAGTTAACTGGCTGCGTATCTTCCGGCAAAGTTAGCGCTCGCGCGGGCTCGACAATCAACTTGAAATCGCCAACGGCACATGACCCGCTAGGCGCAGCCGCAGCGCGTGCGAAGACGTAAAGCCGATCGTTCCGGCAGAATCGCGCCGAAGTCAGTTGGAATTGCAGCGTCCCCTCGGGATCAAGTAGCCCCTTGCATCCACTGATGAAGTTGTTGACGTACTTTTCGCCGTTTTTTCCAACAAAAATTGCCATATTCGACTTAACGGGAATGACGGCACTGATGTCTTCAAACGACATACACATTCGCCGCTTTCCAGTTTCCCCGATGGCGGCTTCAACCTCTTGTGGATTCTCAGGGTAGAAGATCCTCGGCATCGCTGATGATGGCGTCGAGGATAATGCCATGAAAAATGCAACTAAAACTGCGGTGGCGGACTTCATGCTTGCCTAATCCTGCTCCCGATACATCACCGCCTTTACCGCGCGCACAATCTTGTCCGCGTTCGGAAGGCTCAAGGCTTCGAGGTTCGCTGCGTAGGGGAGCGGCACGTCTTCCTGCGTCACGCGCGCGGGCGGCGCGTCCAGCCAGTCAAATGCGTGCTGCGTCACCTGCCAGCCGATTTCGGCGCCGACGCCGCAGGGCGCCCAGCCCTCTTCGACGGTGACGACGCGGTTTGTCTTTTTGACGGACTCGATCACTGTGGCGATGTCCATCGGGCGGAGCGTTCTGAGATCGACGACTTCCGCCGAGATGCCTTCGGCTTCCAGCTTCGCTGCGGCCTCCAGCGAAAATTTCACGCCGCGCGAATAGGAGACGATCGTCACGTCCGTCCCGGTGCGGACGACTTTCGCCTTGCCGATGGGCAGGACCCAGTCATCGACCCTCGGCACGTCCATCGTGTCGCCGTAGAGCAGCTCGTGCTCCAGGAACACGACCGGGTTCGGGTCGCGGATGGCGGCCTTCAAAAGCCCCTTGGCGTCCGCCGCCGAAAATGGCGCGATGACGATGAGGCCGGGAATGTTCGAGTACCACCCCGCGAAGTCCTGGCTATGCTGTGCGGCGACGCGGCTCGCCGCGGCGTTGGGGCCGCGGAAAACGATGGGGCTCGCCATCTGGCCGCCCGACATATAGCGCGTCTTCGCCGCCGAATTGATGATGTGGTCGATCGCCTGCATGGCGAAGTTCCACGTCATGAACTCGACAATGGGCTTCAGCCCCGCAAACGCCGCGCCGACGCCAAGCCCGGCAAAACCATATTCCGTGATCGGCGTGTCAATGACGCGCGCCGGGCCGAACTCCTCCAGAAGCCCGCGGCTGACTTTGTAGGCGCCCTGATACTGCGCGACTTCCTCGCCCATCAGGAACACGTCGGGGTCGCGGCGCATTTCCTCCGCCATCGCATCGCGCAGCGCATCGCGGATCGTCGTCGGAACCATCTCGGCGCCGGCGGGGAGATCGGGATCGCTTGCAATTCTTCTTTCCTCCCCCGCTCGCGGGGGAGGTGTCGGCGCAGCCGGCGCAGGGGGGACGTCTTTGCGCATCGCCCCCTCAGTCCGCTTCGCGGACAGCTCCCCCGCAGGCGGGGGAGCAGAGGCGCCATTTGGTTTCGCCTCGCCATCATTCACCAGGATGGCGATTTCGGTGTTGACCTTCACATTCTCGGTGCCGGCGGGAATGAGGATCTTGCCGAGGACGCCCTCGTCGACCGCCTCGACCTCCATGGTCGCCTTGTCGGTCTCGATCTCGGCGATGACGTCGCCGGAGGCGATCTTGTCGCCTTCCTTGACCTTCCATTTGGCGAGGGTGCCCTCTTCCATCGTCGGCGAGAGGGCGGGCATCAATATGGGCGTCGGCATTGAATTTCCTTGGCTTTCGCGGCTGACCCGAAGACCCGCCGGAGGCTGAGGCTAGGTAGCCGGAATGGGTGGGCGCGAACAAGTGTCTCCTTGTCCAAAATCCGCCTTTAACCGGTTTCAGGGAAGTCGTTCGGCGGTATTAATCCAGCGCCGTCAAAGGGGCGTACCGACCGTATGAAATTATCACTCAGCTTTTTTGCCGCCCTCGCCTCATCCCTCGCCAGCGCGTCCGCGTCCGAGCTTGATGCGGCTTTCGACATCATCCGCAAGGGCGACCGTATCGGCTTTCATGCGGTCAATGTGGAGGAAACCGCTGACGGCGGCACGCGCGTCGAGACGCGGATCGAGATGCAGGTGAAAATCGGGCCCATCCCGGTGTTCAACTACGAGCACCTGTCGACCGAGACGTGGCGCGACGGGCTACTCCAGACCGTCGAAAGCCGCACCGACAATAACGGCAACGAAGAAACCCTCAGCGTCCGCCGCGAAGGCGAGGCTCTCATCGTCGACGGCACGCGCTATCAGGGTCCGGGTCCCGGCGACGCCGTCCCATCGAGCTACTGGAACAAGGCGATCGTCAGCACCAAGACGCTCTTGGACACGCAGAACGGCCGTCTCATCGATGTCAAAATCGAGAACCTCGGGCAGACAGCCTCGCCGACTGGCGTGAGGGCCGAACAGCACAAGCTGACCGGCACCGTTGATCTCAATCTCTGGTATGACGGCGCGCGCTGGGTCGGAGCAGATTTCATCGTTCGCGGACAAGCCCTCACCTACAGCCTCGTCGATAGTCAAAAGCAGGCACAACTGTTCGCAAAGCTTAATCTCAGCGCCGGGCGCTAACCGTTTAGCGTCGAGACAAAATATGCCGGGACCGCCAGATAACTCAGTCCTGCGATAACGAGCGTCGCGCGGATCGAGGCGCGCTTGAAACGCCGAAAAAGAACGACAATGAGCGTTATGCCGACCGCCGCCTCGATCAGGCTGACATAGGCGCCGTAGTGGGCTGGATCCCAGTAAGATACCGGACTTTCGAACCGCCAGGTCGATAGCGGCCAGAAATGCTGATGTGCATCCTTCGCATGCAGCAGGAAATCGCAAACAAGATGAAGAAGGCCCGCCCCCGCAAAGACAGCCGCAGCGCGCTTTTGAAGGACAAGCGCTGCCACGAGCAACCCGGCGAACAGCGGGAAGGAATTTGAAACCGCCTGACCGAACTGAACGCCGTCCGACCAGTAGACGCGGCTCCAGAGATCGGTTTCCGAAACGCCCGCGAGCTTCGACCAGCCCCAGACCGCAAACAGGAATGCGTCAGGAACAAATCCACCAGCGAGCGCGGCTGCATTGATCGTCGCTGCTCCCGGGCGCGCGAAGGCGGCCGCGGCGATCAGGACATGCGTCGGCGTCTGCATCGCCTAGCCGAAAATTTTTCCGTGCTCCCCTGGCGCCATGCGGATGAGGCGCGAATCCTTCACCGCCGCTTGCCGGTGGTGGACGATCGCCTGATAGCCGGGGTTCTTCACCATCTCGCCGAAGGCGGCCGCGCTTGGATACTCCGCGACGAAGGCGAGGTCCCAACGCTCGTCCTCTGGCCCGATCAGGATCGCTTGCGGCGCGCCGGACCAGACGATCTTGCCGCCGACACCTGTAAAGAACGGCGCGCTTGCGCGCGCATATTCTTTATAGGCATGCTCTCCGGTCGCCTCGCGCTCATCCTCGTAGTCCGCTTTCTTCCGCAGGCGGATGAGATTGAGCATCCAGATCGGGCCGTCATCGGGCAGCTTCATGAAAGCGGCGAACTGATCGCGCGAGGGATCGACATATTTGGACATAAACGCTCCTACAATTCTCCAAACTGAATGCCGCCCGTTTTCGGCAGCGTCACCAGTAACCTGTCTTGCGCGACCTTGACGTTCTGCGCCCTGACTTTGTCGACGCCGCGCATGAAAATGCGCATCGCCACCGGATTGTCCGGGGCCGGCGTCAGATGCGCAAGGATGAGCCAATCGGCCCCCGCCTCATTGGCGGCGCGCGCAGCTTCCACGGGCGTTGTATGGTAGGTAGGAATGTCGTCAAAAATCTTGGCAAGCGTCGCGTTACCCGCTTTCGCAGCGGCGTCGCGCATTTTGGCGACCATGTGGTTCGCCTGCGCTTCGTGGATCAGGACGTCGGCCCCCTTCGCCGCCGCGACAAGGCTTTCGGAATAGGCGGTATCGCCGGAAATCACGACGCTTCGCCCCTGATAGTCAAAGCGGTACCCAACGGCGGCGTCGACCGGATCGTGCTTCACCGGGAACGCTGTCACCTTCAGGCCGCCCTCCTCCAGCACGACAATCGGCACTGCGAATTCGAACGGCCGCGCGACCATCCCCTTGCTCCGGAGCGGCGCGACGCCTTTGCCGTGATGCGCGATGCGATAGCCAGCGTCGAGTGCGAAGGCTTCGTTCTCGCCATTGATGACGCGTTCGACCCCGGTTGGTCCGTAGACGGAGAGCGGGGCCGGACGCGCCGTTACCCACGAGCCGAGATTGGCTTCGCTCAGATCGCCGATGTGGTCGGAATGAAAATGCGTGAGGAAGACGGCCACCAGCCGGTTCGCTGGAAGCCCTGCCGCCTGCACGGTTTCGAAACTGCCTGAGCCGAGATCGACTATGAAAAAGCGATCGCCCGCGATTACGGCGGCGCAGGTCTGGGCGCGCTTTGCGGACGGTAAAGGCGATCCGGTGCCGCAGAAAAAGATTTTGAGCCCGTTGTCGTCGAAGACCTGAGCGCCAGGGCCGTTCATCGCCTTTACAAGCGCTGCGCCGAACAGCCGGTCCTCGACCGCCGGCAAGCGCAAAATACCCACGCCGGCGGCGGCGGCCATGGCCACGCCGACAAGGGCGATCGGTATCACTCTGGCCATGGCTTCCGCCCCCTGTTTTTCCTGATTTTGGGCGGTGATGGGGCTGATGGCAACGGAAGGGCGCAGTCTGCTATAAACCCGGTTACGAAAAATGCGGTTTGCCGATGCGCCTTGTCTGGATTGCGGGCGTCCTTCATGCGTTGGCGGGAGGCACGCTTCTCTTCCTCACGCTGCATCCCTTGCGGGACGCTTTGGCGGCGCCGGAGCTTGAGCTGATCAAAGTCGGCGGCGCCTGGCAGGCGCTGCAGGGGTTGGCCCTGATGATCGTCGCCGTCGCGACCCGAGCGCGCGTCGCGGCGATGCTGATGGCGAGCGGCACGCTCATCTCGATGACGATGATTTGTTATATCGCCTTCACCGGCGACCGGCCGCCAGTCATCGTCGCTGTGCCGATAGGCGGCGCCGTCGCCTTCATGGGCTGGATCGCGCTGATATTCGCTGCGCCCGAGAAAAGCCGACTTTAAGCTTTGGCTGATCGATGCGCGGCTTCAAAGGCGCCAGCGAGCTTTCGTAGCTCGTCGCTCGCGAAAACGAAGGCGTCGTAGAGCGTGACGCCTTGCATGTGAAAATAGACAATCGCCGCGCCGGCCAGAACCCCGAAGAGGCGCGGCGCCGAATGATGCGCGGTGAGAAATAGCGCGAGCGCGGCAAGGATCTGCGCGGGGCCGGTCAGGCGTCCATCGAGCATGGCGAGCGTGACCGTGTCGAGCGAGGTGAAATCCGTCACCATCGGCGCGCCGCCCGGCGCTGTTGTCGCACTGGCGCCGGTATAGGCGACGAGCACAGAGCCAAGGCCTTGCGAAAAACAGCGAAGACCGCCGAAGCGGCTGCTCCGGTTGTCGTAAAGCGCTGCGGGCTTTGACAGCGCAGGGGCATAGAAACTGGACAGCGGAAGGGCGGTGCGGGCCATAAAGAGCTCCCTGAGGCCGGCGACGTCGCCAGCATTGAAGATGCCCAGACCCGGGTGAAGAAAAGAAGGCGCGTGTGTCGAAACTAAGGCGCGGCGCGTCAGGCTTTCGCCATCCGCGCCGCGACTTTTCGTCCTTTAAGCGCGAAGCGCTTCAATCAGTTCTTCAAGGGCTATCTGCAGCGTATCGAGCTCCTCGCGAAGCGTTGATATCGCGCGCTGCGTCTCAGTGCGTTCATCCGCGCTGACTTCCGCAGCGTTGAGGTCGCGCTCGGCGCGCGTTATTTCCTCGCGCGCCTCAGCAAGCGCCTCGTCGATGGCGATCGACGCGGTCGAGCGCGCGGTCGCGAAAGCGATCCTGAGGATCACGCCGCCGCCGGGAACGCCTTTGACCTCGTTGCGCGCTTCGTCGATGTCGCCGATTGCTTCCTTGATATCGGCGCGCGCTTCAGCGAAGTCGCTGCGCATGTCTTCGATGTCAGCGGCATCCATGTCGATGAGATCCTGGAGGAGATTGCCGTCGCCGCCGATGTCGATGTCGATCTCGCGCCCTTTCCCCTCCCCCGCAACCGCAGCGGACGAAACAAGGAAGGCGCCGAAAAGAGCGAAAAGGGCCAAGGTGACATTGGTCAGGGAAAGCGCGCGCATCGAAAGGTCTCCTGTTGGCTGTTGGCGAATTTTTCTTTTGGGTCCAGCCGACAGTACCGGATGCGATGCAGGCCTGCTGGATGCTGGAGTCGTGGGGCGCCCCGGTAGCGGCGGCAAGCGCGCTTGCGGCGGAACGTTCGCGGAACGCGCCGGCCGGGTAGCCCTGCGCCTTCGCTTCGCCTATAGGCGGCACCGGTTCCTCCCCTATGGCCCTGATCCCTTCCCTCCGCGTCTTCCGGCACCGTGCCTACGCGCATTACTGGGTGATGCGACAACTCTTGTCGGCATCGCGCCAGATGCAGGCGGTGGCGATCGGCTGGCAGGTCTATGACCTCGCGCGCGAGACGCGGACCGTCGGCGAGGCGGCGTTCGTGCTCGGCCTCGTCGGCCTCGCGCAATTCCTGCCGGTTCTTCTCCTGTCGCTGGTCGGCGGTCAGGCGGCTGACCGCTTCGACCGCAAGATGATCCTTATCGTGAGCAATCTTGGCCGCGTTCTCGCGAGCCTCATTCTCGTGTGGTCGGTCTTCCTGCCGACATCGGCCGCGCTGCCGACGGTATTCGCGATGGGGGTGATCCTCGGCGCGGTCAACGCCTTCGCACCAGCCGCCTCAAATGCGCTTTATCCGACCCTCGTTCCGCGCTCGGAGCTGTCAAGCGCCATCGCGTGGAATTCGCTCGGCTATCAGGTCTCGTCCGTCGGCGGTCCGGCGATCGGCGGACTTCTTTACGCCCTCGGCGGGGAGATCGTTTACGGCGTCGCGACGGCGATGATCGTGATCGCCATCCTGGCGATCTGGACGGCGAAAACGCCGCGGCAAGAGCCGGTCCTCAACGCCAATGGCGTCGCGATGATGCTGGAGGGGCTTCGATACGTCCGCGACAACAAGATCGTGCTGGGGGCGATTTCGCTTGACCTCGTCGTTGTCTTTTTTGGCGGCGCGACGGCGCTCCTTCCCGTCTTCGCGCGCGATATTCTGGGCGTCGGCGCCGAGGGCCTCGGTCTCCTGCGCGCAGCGCCCGCCTTCGGCGCGGCGATCGTCGCGCTGTGGCTCGCGATCCGGCCGCTTGACCGCCGTGTCGGGCCTTGGATGCTGTGGGCGATCGTGATTTATGGCGCAGCGACGCTCGCCTTCGGCGTTTCAACCTCTTTCTGGTTCTCCATGGCGGTGCTGGCGATCACCGGCGCTGCCGACATGATCTCCGTCTTCGTGCGTCAGTCGCTCATCCAGTTCGCAACGCCCGACGCGATGCGCGGGCGCGTGGCGTCCGTATCGTTCATTTTCATTTCCGCATCGAATGAACTTGGCGAATTCGAATCCGGCGTCGCGGCGCGTTTTCTCGGCCCTGTCGGCGCCGTGATCCTCGGCGGCGCCGTGGCGGTCCTGGCGGGGCTGTCGTGGTTCAGGTTCTTTCCGGCGATGGCGCGCGCGGACCGTTTCGAAGCAGCAACACCAATCCTCGCCTCGGACCCCGAACGGCTCGAACCTAAAGCTCCCTAATCAACGACCGCGTCATGCCACGGCTTGTAGGGCCCGCGCCCCATCACCGCGCCTTGCACTTGGGCGTGGGCGGCGTTGAGCGCATCGGTCGGCTGCGTGTTCGGATGCACGGGCCGGCGCAGGGGACGCTTGCCGGGCGCCATCGCGATGATTTCAGCGATGGCCCGCGGCACATCCATCGGATCCGTCGTTCCGCCGCCGCCGAAAAATCCCTCTGCGAGCGTCAAATGCGCTTCGTAGGCATTCTTGCGTTCGGTATCGGCCGACGCCAGCAAGTCGTCCATGTACCGCGCGCCATTGTCCCAGATTTTCGTCGGATAGCCGCCAGGCTGGACGATCGTGACATCGACGCCCAGCGGCGCCAGTTCATAGGCCATCGCCTCGAACATCGCTTCGATCGCGAACTTCGTGCCGCAATAAATGCCGATATTGGGAAGGACAACACGGCCAAGCTGCGATGATACCTGTACAAGGAGCCCTTGCCCCTTCGCGCGCATCTTTGGCAACACGGCGCGCGCCATCCGCTGATAGCCGAACAGGTTGACGTCGAAATGGCGCAGCGTCTGCGCGTGATCGTAAAGCTCGATGGGCCCAGCGCCGCCGATGCCAGCGTTGTTGAGCAAGACATCGAGCGCGCCACCGGCGATCGCCTCCGCCTTGGCGACACCGGAGGCGACCTGCGCGTCCTTCGTCACGTCGATCTCGACGACCGACAGCTTCAGCTTCTCCGTGCTGCCAATATCGAGAAGCTCCGCCGCCTCGCTTCGTTTGCCCTTGTTGAGGTTGCGCATTGACGCAATGACGGTCGCGCCGGACCGCGCAAAATGCAGCGCCGAGAGACGGCCGAACCCGGAACTCGCTCCGGTGATAAGCACTGACCGTCCGCTGAGGTCGGGCGCGGCAGGCAGAGTTTCAGCGCTCGCTGTCGACGCTGCGGCTAGTCCCGCAGCGCCCGCGAGCAGCATTCTGCGGTCAATCGACTTAAGGCCGGTCATGGCGTTCTCCCTTTTATGCGCGGCGCAAGGTGAAACACCCTGCGGTCCCGGTCAAAGGTTCCTGGCGCCATTGCCTTCGCGGCCCGGTTTCGCCAAGGTTTTCAATCGCATCGCGGAGAACATGATGACCAGGGAATTCGACCTCATCGTCTATGGCGCCACCGGTTACACTGGCCGCCTTGTCGCGGAGTACCTCGTCCAGCGCTATGGCGCCGACACCTCGCTCAAATGGGCGATGGCGGGACGCTCGCAGGGGAAACTGCGCGAAGTGCGCGGTGAGGTCGATCCGCTGGAAGAAACGCCCCTTGTCGTCGCGGACGCGGACGATCCGGCGTCACTGAAGGCGATGGCGGCACGCGCCAAATGCGTAATCACAACGGTCGGCCCCTACCAGCTCTATGGCGAGCCGCTGGTCGCCGCCTGCGCCGAAACGGGCACGGACTATGTCGATCTTTGCGGGGAGCCTGCGTGGATGCGGGCGATGATCGACAAATACGAACCGGCGGCGAAAAAGTCCGGCGCGCGGATCGTCTTCTCCTGCGGCTTCGACTCGATCCCCTTCGATCTTGGCGTCTGGTTCACGCAGGAAGAAGCGCAAAAGGAATTTGGCGCGCCGGCGCGCGAGATCAAATGCCGAGTGCGCGCCATGAAAGGAAAATTCTCCGGCGGCACGGCGGCGAGCCTCAAGGCCACAATGGCGGCGGCGTTCAAGGATCCCTCGATCATCGACCTGCTCAAGAGCCCCTTCGCGCTGACACCCGGCTATGAAGGCGAGCGGCAGCCGTCCGGCTCAAAGCCGGTCGAAGAAAACGGCGTCTGGATGGCCCCTTTCATCATGGCGCCGATCAATACGAAAAACGTGCATCGCTCCAACTTCCTGATGAACCATCCGTATGGGAAGGATTTTCTTTATTCGGAGATGATGATGACGGGCGCCGGCGCGGAGGGCGAGAAGGTGGCGATGGCCGTCGCCGCCGACACCTCGTTGATGGGAGACGATGCGCCGAAGCCGGGCGAAGGACCGACCAAGGAAGAACGCGACACCGGCTTTTACGACGTGCTCTTCATTGGCGAGACGGCGCGCGGAGAAAAGATACGAACCTACTGCAAGGGCGACCGGGACCCAGGGTACGGCTCCACCTCAAAGATGATTGCGGAAGCCGCGATCTGCCTCGTCCGCGATCGGGCAGACACGGCTGGCGGCGTCTGGACGCCCGCCGCAGCGATGGGCAAGGCGCTGTTAAAGCGGCTGGAAACGAATGCGGGGCTGACATTCGGGCGGGAGTGACATCAGGGCATCGCCCGCCGTCTCTTTTGAACCGGGATGGAAAGATAAGGGATTTCCGTAGTCTAGGACCAACTCTCCCTGTCGCAAAAGCGTTGATTTCGGCGCTAAGCTTTGCGACTATCATTGCTGGGGTTCAGGCTTAAGGCGACGGACATTGCACGCGCTCAAGGCGCGCAGACAAGTCCGGCGATTTAAGGGGGGCAGCGTTGATGTTGCGCTTTTTCGGAAGGCACAAGGACACGGCGCACGCCACAAGTCTTGATCGCGACGGCATCACCCAAGGACAGACGCGCGAAGAGAAATCCAAGGTCAAGATCAAGCCGACGCTGACGCTCGCTGAGCAGATCTTTTATTGCACTTTGACGGGCTTGTGCGCGGTCCTCACGATTCATCCTGCTTCTTGGCCTTGTTTATGTCATCTTCAAGTTGGGCGAGCGCCACGAGCAAGAGCGCCACATCGCCAATTCGGTCATTCTGCCGACGTTCGAGCCCGCGATCGACTGGGGCCGTTTGCCTAAGTGGACGGATGCGGCCGATCCGGTTTTCATGCGCGATGTCGTCGCCAACGCCGAAAAATTTTCAACGAGCCCGTTCGACCAGTTCGCGCTCGGTCTCCACGAGCGCGACAATGGCACTCTGTCAAAGGCCTATTATTACCTGACGCTGGCGGCGGCGCGCGCCCACCCCGATGCGCGGCGCCTTCGCGATCAGATCAACATTACCCCGCAGGACCGCAAGGCGGCCATGCAGCGTTTCCGTCAGGCGCTGACGTTCGGCGGCGGCGACGCGAATTTCCTGCTCGGGATGATGCTGCTTGGCGACGGCGCCTTCGACCTCGCGCGCCTTCCCGATGTGACGCGCTGCGATAAGCAGGAGGTTGTTCGGACCGAACCGACCTGGCCGCCTTGCGAAGATAATTTCCGCCTTCCCGGCGCGGCGAAACTGCCGTGGCCGAACGATCTGCTCGCGGAAAGTCTCAGCATCAACGAAAGCTACCGCGCGCTGGCGCGCGCGGCGCAGTGCTTCCACGCCGAGGCGCCGCTTTGGCTCAACGCCATGGAAAACAGCGGCTGGGTCGACCAGGTGACAGCGCAAGCCCTGCGCGCTCAAGCCAGCAACGAAGTGCAGAATGGCGGCAAACGCGAAGAATTCTGCAACGGCAAGATCTGGTTCGAACAGCCTGACCAGTCGAAGAAAAAATCGCCAGGCGAGGATCCAACCGGCTATTGCGCGATCGAGCCCGGCGACGGCGCTCTCAAGGCGCAGCGTGACCGGCCGGGCCGCGCTGGCGCCAACCCTGCCGATGACGCCGAGGAAGCGCCGCTCTGTCCGGCGGGCGCAGCCGGTTGCGCAGACTCTGCAGCCGCGCTTGCCGCCGCCGATGAGGCGCGTGTGTGCCTGCGCATGGGCGACGCTGTTCTAGCCGCCGGCGATGTCGATTACGCCTTCCAGTTCTATCGCGCCGCAATCGCTCGCGGCCGCAAATACGGCGCGCAGGCATCGATCGCCGCCGGGGACCGGCTGCGCGCTCTGTCGCTCACCTGCGAATATACGACCAAGAGCCTTGCGCGTATTGCCCGCGGGCAGCCGGGCAGCGATTACATCAACATCGTCGATCGCCAGCGCGCGTTGACAGCGCTCGGCTATTATCAGGGCAGCGCCGACGGGAAATGGGGCGAGCAGACGCGCGAGAGCGTTCGCACCTTCCAGCGCGATCTCGGCTTTGATGAGACGGGCGCGCTCTCGCCGCTCGAAACCGTCGTCCTTATTTGTCAGGCGGCGGAGGGCAAGGGCGACGTCACCTCGCAAGCTCTTCTTGGCGTCATGTACGCCGCCGGTCTCGGCGTCGTGCAGAATACCGATCTGGCGCTGGAATGGCTGAACTCAGCGGCGCGGCGCGGCAGCGCCGATGCCTATTACAACCTTGCAATCATCTATTCGACAGGAACAATCTTATCGAGCTATCGGCTATGCGACGGCCGCTTCAACGACGAGCTTGCCGAAGCATTTCATAACGATGCGCGCCGGCTCCGCCATCCGCGCGCCAGCAACGAAACTTTCGCGGCGTTCAAGCAGCGCGTCATCAACGAAGCGAACACCAATCTTGAAACAGTGACGTCAACGAGTTGCGGAGAACCCCGCGTGACGCCGGTGACCGGTGACAACCAATGATGGGCAGAACGCAAGCAGGAGCCGGAGCCATGGCAAAAACGGGCATTCTTGCAGCGATGATCATTGGCGCCAGCGCGCTGTCGCCGGCGGTAAGCGCGCCCAAGCCGCCAAGCTTTTCAAAGCCCGGGCCCGATGCCGCCCCCCTCGCGCCGCCGCCCTCGCTCGAAGAAGTGTTCGTCACTTCAAAGACGCCGCGCAAAAAAAACGAAACGGCAACCGTCAAGGAAGCCTTCGCGCGAGTGAAAAATGGCGGCGTCATCTTCATCACGGAAATGTCCTCCGACATTTCCAACGACGACACTGTATTGCTGATCGACCGGCCGGTAACGATCGCCCTCGACCCCGATCTGAAGACACAGATGGACATCGACGGCGATGGCAACACTGCGCGCGCCAAACTCAACGCGGCTGCCGACGGCGCTTGCCTTGTCATAGGCCAGTATGAGCTTGGCGACGATGCCGGCCGGCGCACACCGCGCAACGAAGTGACGATCCGCGGCATCGAATTCGTGCCAAATCCTGCCTCGAAACCGGGCGCCTGCGTGACCGTCAATGACGGTCGGGTTTTCTTTGACAATGTCGAGATTTCGGCTGACGGCCTCAGCAAGAAGGCGTTTCAACAGGGCGTCGTCATTCGCGGCGGCGAGCTGATCACCAATGAACGCGTGCGCATCAGCGCAGCAAAAACCGGCCTTGACGTGCGCGGCGGCGCCGCGGAACTCGCCGAAGGCGCGACCATCACCGCTGCAGGTGAGCGAAACGCCGCCAAGCTGGAAACATCGTGCAGGCAAGCGGTGCAGGACAGCTCGGTTGGCGTCTTTGTCGGCAGGTCGTCGGATAATCGCGTCGGCGATCCCGTTGTCATCCTGCGTCGCGCGCAGATCACCGGCTTTGACTATGGCGTCTGCTCAGCCGGGACGGGCGTTTCGATCGAAGGAAGCAGCATTAGGGGCAATCACATCGGCGTCCGCGCTGAACGCCGCATACGGATCGCCTCCGCCGGCCTTTTTAATGCGGATGTCGCAGCGCTGATCGTCGGCAGCAGCGACGCTGAAGTCACCAATTCATCGCTCTACAACAGCGCCATCGGCGTCTTTCTCGATACGCCGGAGCTACCGACGTTTCGCAGCAATCGCTTCCATTTCAACGGCGAGGCGATCCGCTACGATTGGGAAATCAGAAATGACCGCAATTTCCTCGATAAGCTTTTCTCCCGTCGTTCCGAGGAGGAAAAGCGCCTCGTCGCCAGCTTCACGGACAATGTGGTCTCGTGCAACAAAAAGGCTGGCGTGTTTGAGAAATATCGCCTTTTCAAGAAGGCCCACCGGAACGAATGCTTCGATAACACGCCGGGAAATTGCGACGGAACAAAGGCCTCGAAGGAGTGCGCAGAAGCACGCGCCGATCTCAGCCTTGCCCCAAACGTATGCGCCGCCGGAACCTGACCAACCACGTCATCGGGCGCGTGGTCGGAAGCGCCGTGCCGCTTGACCATCGTTAAGACGCCGCCAGGCCGCGCGCCCTGTTATTCCGCCGGAATAGGGGAGCGCGCCCAAAACCGCTCCACCTCATCGTCGAGGCCCGTCATTTCCCAGCGCAGCAGGGATATTGGCAGGCGTCCGCGCGCCATTAAGTCGTCATGGAAGTCTTTGAGGTTGAATGCCACGCCTTTCTGGATGCGCGCGTCCGCCAGCAGGCCGCGCATCTGCAAAGCCCCAATTGTGTAACCGACGCCATATCCGGGCGGGCGGCGCAGGTAGATTTCAGCGTCGACGCGGGCGACGTTCGCGTCGAGCCATGGCGTTTTGTCCATCATGTACTTGACCGCATCAGCGACGGTCATCTCATTACGCTGCATG
Source organism: Parvularculaceae bacterium (assembly GCA_034522715.1). Classification (GTDB taxonomy): domain Bacteria; phylum Pseudomonadota; class Alphaproteobacteria; order Caulobacterales; family Parvularculaceae; genus Amphiplicatus. The sequence continues at coordinate 493,196 of JAXHLA010000003.1, forward strand.
CCGACATCCGCCGGCACGCGCGCCGCGCGGAAGACGCCGAAGAGATAGATAAGTTCGTCAACACGGCGTTTGTCGCTGAGGACGCCTGCGAGCATCATCGATTCTTCGAGATAAACGCCCCACCCTTCCGCGCGAACGCCGTCTGAGATCTTGCCGCGGATCGGATGCTTGTTGTTGTCCTCGACAAGGCCGTCGAAGCGGTGGCCGGGGATAACAGCATGGAGATGATCCGGATGCGGGTCGCGAAACTGCACTGCTTCCCAGAAATTTGGTCCGTCGGGGCGCACGATGAAAGGCGCATTGGTATCAAGGTCGCCAACATAAGGCGGGATGGTGATGATCTCCTCGCGCACCAGAAAATCGCGGATATTCTTGTCTGTCGTTTCAATGCGCTTCTGGTACTCCGCGGCGCTGTCCGCGGGCTTCAGTTCCGGGATGTTTCGATCCCGATGTTGCGCCAATGCATAACCCGCGGTCGTACGCTCCCATTCGCGCTGCGCGGCTAGGATCATTTCGTCACCGTCATAGGGAAGGAGCTTCACCTGCCGCAGATACCAGTCATAGCGCCTCGCGCCGACGCCTGCCTTCGCCGTGTACTGCGGCAGGTTCTCTTCAAGATAATCCTTATACCCCAAAACAGCGTCGCGCGCGGTGCGCACGTCATCGACGAGATCAGGCTGACGTCCAACCGCCCGCGCGAGGAGATCGTCATACCAGCCGATGACGCCCGCCGGCGGCGTTTCTCGGCGCGGATGGCCGTGCCCGACGCCGTCCGCCTTGGTGAGATTATGGATGGCGAGCAGCGCATAATCGCGCGCGACATCGTCAAGCGTCACCGTGGCGGCGGCGATGATTTCCGGAACCGCCGACAGCTCTTTCTCAAGGTCGATCTTGGCGTCGCCCTGAACGGGAAGTTCGGTAAACGCGATTCGCTGCAGCATGTCGGCATAGAATCCGGGATCGCGCGCCCACGGCCGTAACGCCTTCAACCGAAACTCCTCGCCGTCGACTTGCGCCCTGACAGCCAGATATTCCGACTGCCGAGCGATCGGCCATGCAGCGACGTTCATGTCGTCGAGCCGCGCATTTACCGATTTCAACGCCTTGAGACGCGCCTTGACCGATTGCGGCTGGTAGACCGCCATCGCCTGACGCGGGGCGTCGTGCTCGAGGAAATTCGCATTCCAAGGCTCAGGCAGCCGGGCGGCGTCGAACTCCGCAAACAGGGCGACAAGGTCCTCGTAACTAGCTTTGCCCGCAGGCGGCCCAGCAGCCTGAACCCCGGAAGCGCTAGCAGCTAGAAACGCAATAGCCAGAAACGAGAGCAGACGCATGCTTGCCTCCAGTAATCGGGACCTAAGCGTAGCGCACACCGCTTGCCGCCGGAACCGGCGAGCCATAGGAAGACGCAGTTATTTCGGCTTTTTCCACCCATGAACCGGTTTGAAGACACGCCCTCGAGCCCGCGCCAGCGCGCGATCGCGCTTGGGATCTTGCTTGCAGGCGTTGTCTGCATGGGGATGGGGCAGACGATTATCTTCGCCGTGTTACCCCCGCTCGCGCGCAAGATGGGCGTCGGCGATTTCGCGGTTCTGTCGATCTTCATGCTATCGGCGCTGTTCTGGGTGCTGGTCGGTCCGTGGTGGGGTCGGAAGAGCGACATCCACGGACGCCGCAAGTTTATTGTAATCGGCCTTTCCGGGTACGCGGTCTCAATGACGGCGTTCGCGACAGTGCTTCATCTCGGGCTCGACGGCGTCATCGCGGGAACAACGCTTTACGCGCTTCTCCTCGGCACACGGATGATTTACGGCGTCATCGGCAGTGCGACGCCGGGAGCGGCGCAGGCCTATATCGCCGACCGCACGCCGCCAGAGCGCCGGACGGCGGGCATGGCGGCGTTCTCCGCGGCATTCGGCATCGGCGCGATGGTTGGCCCGGCCTTCGCCGGCGCGGTCGTCGCGATCGATCCCTTGGCGCCGCTTTACGCGGTTGCGGTTGCGGCGGCGTGTTCGGTCGCAGCCGTGTGGTTCTTCCTGCCCGAACGGACGGCGCCGATCGAGCGTGCTGTGCGACCGCGCCTGTCGCCGCTCGACCCGCGCATTCGGCCCTTTTTGATCTACGGATTGGCGACCGCGATCGCGACGGCGATCCCCATTCAATTCATCGCCTTCTATTTCATTGATCGCCTCGGTCTGCAGAGCGAAGATGCGCTGCAGCTTGTCGGCGTCGCCTTGTCAGCAGCGGCGATGGCCTCGCTATTTTCACAGCTAGTGCTTGTGCAGCGCTTCAACATGCCGCCGATGACCCTGATGCGCGCAGGGCCGATCATCATCTGCATCGGGCACGCGATCATTGCGAGCTCGACAATGATTGGTCCGCTCGTCTTCGGCATGCTGCTCGCGGGACTGGGCGGCGGCATGCTGACGCCCGGCTATATCGGCGGCGCATCGCTGTCGGTCACGAATGAAGAACAAGGCTCGGCGGCTGGCCTCTCGAATGCCGCCGGAGCGTCGGGCTTCATTTTTGCGCCGATCCTCGGGCAGTTCTTTTACGCCATCAGCCCGAGCGCTCTTTTCATCGCAACGGCGACGATCGCTGGAGCGTGCACGGTTTATGCTTTTATGGAAAAGGGATTGGCGCGGCCGGTTCCAAAACCCGCGGCGCCTTCGGAGCCTGACTACCCAGTGTGATCCGTGGTCTTGTCAGCCCGGACAGAGAGGCTAGTCCGGAATTTATCTCCTGAACTGACAGCGCGCGCCCAAGTTGTCTGGGAGGAGTGCGCCCCGAGTGACCACATCGAGCGCTCAGGCTCGCTTCTCGACGATCGGCATCGCGACGCGGATGTGCAGCTCCTTCAGCTGCTTCTCCGTCACCTCGTTCGGCGCCTGCATCATCAGGTCTTGCGCCTGCTGGTTAAGGGGGAAGGCGATCACCTCCCGCAGGTTCTCGACACCGGCGAGCAGCATGACGATCCGGTCAACGCCCGGCGCTGAGCCGCCGTGCGGCGGGGCGCCGTAGCGGAAGGCGTTCAGCATGCCGCCGAATTTCGCCTCGACGACCTCAGGACCGTAGCCGGCGATCTCAAAAGCCTTCAGCATGATGTCAGGCTTGTGGTTTCGAATCGCCCCTGACGACAATTCAACGCCATTGCAGACGATATCGTACTGGAACGCCGTGATGCCGAGGATCGTGTCCTTGTCCGCCCTGTCGAGGGCGAGGAACTTTGCGTGGTCGAAATTCGGCATCGAGAACGGGTTGTGCGAGAAGTCGATCTTCTTCTCGTCCTCGTTCCATTCATACATCGGGAAGTCGATAATCCAGCAGAACTTGAACTGGTTCTCGTCAATGAGTTTCAATTCCGCGCCGACGCGCGTGCGCGCGGCCCCTGCGAATTTGTAGAACGCGTCCGGTTTGCCCGCGACGAAGAAGACTGCGTCGCCTACTTTCAAGCTAAACTGCTGGCGGATCGCCTCAGCGCGTTCTGGCCCGATGTTTTTTGCGACCGGTCCTGCGCCGCCTTCCTCACCCTCGCGCCAGAACACGTAGCCGAGCCCCGGCTGCCCCTCGCCTTGCGCCCAGGAATTCATGCGGTCGCAGAATGCGCGGCTGCCGCCGCCCGGCGCCGGGATGCCCCAGACTTCGACTTTCGGGTCGCTCGAAAGCATGCCGGCGAAAACCTTGAACCCCGATCCGCGGAAATGCTCCGACACGTTCCCCATCTCGATGGGGTTTCTGAGGTCGGGCTTGTCGGAGCCGTATTTACGGATCGAGTCTGCGTATTTGATGCGCGGGAACGGCGGCTTGGTCACCGACTTACCCTTGGCGAATTCTTCGAACACGCCGGAGAGCACCGGCGCGATCGCATCGAAGACGTCGTCCTGAGTGACGAAGCTCATCTCGAAATCGAGTTGGTAGAACTCGCCGGGCGAGCGATCAGCGCGCGCGTCCTCGTCGCGGAAACAGGGGGCGATCTGGAAATAGCGGTCAAAGCCCGCGACCATGAGCAGCTGTTTGAACTGCTGCGGGGCCTGCGGCAGCGCGTAGAACTTCCCCGGATGGATGCGCGAGGGCACGAGAAAGTCGCGTGCGCCCTCCGGGCTCGACGCCGTCAGGATCGGCGTCTGAAACTCGGTGAAACCCTGATCGATCATCCGCCGGCGGAGCGACGAAATGACAGCCGAGCGCAGCGCAACGCTGCGGTGCAGGCCTTCGCGCCGCAGATCGAGGAAGCGGTATTTCAGGCGAACTTCTTCCGGGTAATCGGGCTCGCCGAAAACGGGGAGCGGCAATTCCTCGGCGGCGGAGAGCACCTCGATGTCCGTGATGCGGATCTCTATCCCACCGGTCGGCAATCCGGGATTGGTCGTTTCCGGCGTGCGCGCGACGACCTTGCCATCGACGCGGATGACGCTTTCAGCGCGCAGGCGCTCGGCGACCGCGAAAACCGGCGTTTCGGGTTCGATGACCAGCTGCGTCAGCCCGTAATGGTCGCGGAGGTCGATGAAGAGAAGCCCGCCATGATCGCGCTTGCGATGAACCCATCCTGACAGGCGGACCGTTTGCCCAACGGCGTCAGGCCGCAGGGCGCCGCAGCTATGCGTGCGATAGGCGTGCATGGGTCGAAATCTCCGGAAAACCGGGGTGGGAGTGGCGGTCCCTTTCCGCCTTGTCAAGCATAGCGAGAGCGCCCTTGCTCGACGTCCCCGGTGACGAAGGGAGCTGGCGCTGTTAGAGACGGCGTCATGCGGATCATCACGACTACGGACGAACTGAAGACGTTTTCGAAAGCCCTCGCCGAGCGGCCCTTTTTCGCGGTCGACACCGAGTTCATGCGCGAGAAGACCTATTGGCCGATCCTTTGCCTCATCCAGGCGGCAGCGGAAGGCGAGGAAGCGATCATCGACCCGATGGCGCCGGGGATCGACCTTTCGCCGTTCCTTGAGACCCTCAGCGACCCGCGGGTGACCAAGGTCTTCCACGCCGCGCGACAGGACATCGAGATTTTTCACCAGCTCACCAGCGCGGTCCCGGCCCCGATCTTCGACACGCAAGTCGCGGCGATGGCGTGCGGCTTTGGCGAGCAGATCGGCTATGAGCCGCTTGTGCGGTCACTCATCGGGGCGTCAATCGACAAGGCGAACCGCTTCACTGACTGGGCGCGCCGGCCGCTCTCGGAAGGGCAATTGCACTACGCCTTGTCGGACGTCACGCACCTGCGCGACGCCTATGTGATCTTGAAGCAGCGTCTTGAAAAGGGCCGCCGCCTCAGCTGGGTCGAGGAAGAGATGGCAAATCTCCGCGATCCCGGTCTTTATCGCGCCGATCCGGAGCGCGCGTGGATGCGCCTGAAATTGCGCGGCGTCCGGACAGGCGACGTCGGCCCCCTGATCGCGCTCGCGGAGTGGCGGGAGCGCGAAGCGCAGGAAAAAGATGTGCCGCGCGGCCGCGTGTTGAAGGACGAGGCGATCTTCGAGCTTGCGCGCGTCAAGCCGACGACGCCTGAGGAGTTGGGGCGCGCCCGCACGATCCCGCAAGGGTTTGAGCGCTCGCGAACGGCGCTGCAGATTCTTGAGGCTATTGCCAAAGGAAAGAAAATCCCGCGCGAGGACCTGCCCGAGATCGACCGCGACGACCGCCGCGCCGCCGCGCCTCCCGACGTGGTGGAGCTCTTGAAAGTTCTCCTGAAGCGACAATCGGAGAAATACGCTGTTGCAGCGCGCCTCATCGCGACGGGCGAGGATCTCGATGCCATCGCGCTCGGCCGGAGGGATGTCGCCGCGCTTGAAGGCTGGAGGCGGGAAGTCTTCGGCGAGGTGGCGATCAAGATGCTCGAAGGCCGCATCGCGCTAACCCTGAACAAAGGCACGATTGAGTTGATCGAGCCGGAGGGGATTGCGGGGCTTTAAGGAGATAGCGGTGCATCCCCGGACCGCGCTGTCAGGCGCGCGCCCCCAAGGTGACTGAAAAAACTGGGCGACCTAAAAAAACGGGCGCCGCGCGGAGACCGTTTGCGTCCGATCTCGGACCAATCTATTCTTCGCTATCGTCCGTCATGACGGGGCCGGAATCCTTGCCCTTCGCCGTTTCGTCGCGATCGACAAACTCGATCACGGCGAGCGGAGCGTTATCCCCGTGGCGGAAGCCGGCTTTCATGATGCGGATGTAGCCGCCATTACGGCTGAGATACCGCGGCCCCAGCGTATCGAACAGCTTCTTTGCCTGCGTCTCGTCGCGAAGGCGCGAGGCTGCAAGACGGCGAAGGTGCAGCGCGCGCGCAGGCTCCTGCTTCGCATGCTTGGCCATTGTCACATACTTCTCGACGATCGGGCGAAGTTCCTTCGCCTTCGGCAAGGTGGTGACGATCTGCTCGTGCTTGATGAGCGCTGACGCCATGTTGGCGAACATCGCCTTGCGATGCTCGTGCGTGCGGTTCAGCTTCCGAAGCGCAAATCCGTGGCGCATGGTTTTATTCTCCGTTGCGGGCGCCGCCCCAGTCCCTGGAAGCGGCGGCCGGCTTTAGGTCTATTGTTCGAACTTCTTGGCCAGATCTTCGATATTCTCCGGCGGCCAGTCCGGAACGTCCATGCCGAGGTGCAAGCCGAGCGCGGCGAGCACTTCCTTGATCTCGTTGAGCGATTTGCGCCCGAAGTTCGGTGTGCGGAGCATCTCCGCTTCCGTCTTCTGGATGAGATCGCCGATGTAAACGATATTGTCGTTCTTCAGGCAGTTCGCCGAACGAACCGACAACTCGAGCTCATCGACTTTCTTGAGCAGCGCCGGGTTAAACGGCAGCTCTTCACGGGCGCTGGCGCCCATGTCTTTCTTCGGCTCGTCAAAATTGACGAAGATCTGGAGCTGGTCCTGCAGGATGCGCGCGGCGTAAGCGGCGGCGTCGTCCGGCGTGACCGAGCCATCGGTTTCGATGTCGAGAACAAGGCGGTCATAGTCGAGCACCTGGCCCTCGCGCGTGTTTTCAACGCGATAAGCGACGCGTCGCACCGGCGAATACAGGCTATCAACAGGAATGAGCCCGATCGGCGCATCTTCGGGACGGTTGCGATCGGCCGGAACGTAGCCCTTGCCCGACTGGACCGTCAGCTCCATGCGAAGGCTCGCGCCTTCGTCGAGCGTGCAAATGACCTGACTGCGATCGAGAATATCGACGGCGGAATTGGGTTCAATATCACCGGCGGTGACAGGGCCCGGCGTCGACTTCTTGAGAACGAGGCGCTTGGGGCCATCGGCATGCGTCCGCAAGGCAAGCTGCTTCACATTGAGAACGAGATCCGTCACGTCTTCGCGCACGCCCGGGATCGACGAGAATTCGTGCACGACGCCATCGATCTGGATTGACGTGACAGCCGCGCCTTGCAGCGACGACATCAGAATGCGGCGGATGCTGTTGCCAAGCGTCAGGCCGAAACCGCGCTCCAAAGGCTGGGCGATCAAAGTCGCGCGGCGGTAGCGATCAACGCCTGAAATGACTTCCAGTTTGCTCGGGCGGATAAGTTCAAGCCAATTTTTTTCGACGACCATTCACGTGCTCCAGCGGGCCGCAGCCCGAATTCGATGTAAAAAACAGGCGGTGCGTCAAACGCGGCGGCGTTTGCGCGGACGGCAACCATTGTGCGGAATCGGTGTCACGTCCTTGATCATGTTCACGGTCAGACCGACCGACTGCAGCGCGCGCAGCGCGCTCTCGCGGCCTGAGCCGGGTCCCATCACCTCAACGTTGACGGTCTTGAGGCCGTGCTCCATCGCCTTCTTGGCGGCGTCTTCAGCGGCGAGCTGGGCGGCATAAGGGGTCGACTTGCGCGACCCTTTGAAACCCATGGTGCCGGCGGAGGACCAGGAAACGGTGTTTCCCTGCTCGTCGGAGATCGTCACCATCGTGTTGTTGAACGACGCGTTTACGTGCACGACGCCCGAAGAAATATTCTTGCGTTCGCGGCGGCGTACGCGTTGGGCGCCGGCGCCCTTGTCGGAAGCTGAAGGAGCTTTGGCCATTTAATCCGTATCCCTATTATTTCTTAGCGACCGATTGTTTCTTGCCGGCGATCGCTTTCGCCGGGCCCTTGCGGGTGCGCGCATTGGTGTGCGTGCGCTGGCCGCGGACCGGAAGGCTCTTGCGATGGCGCAGGCCGCGATAGCAGCCGAGATCCATCAAGCGCTTAATGTTAATCGCAACTTCGCGGCGAAGGTCGCCCTCGACCGTGTAGCTGGCGTCGATCGCTTCGCGGATCTGCAGGATCTCTGCGTCGGACAACTGGTTGATGCGGCGCTCGGCCGGAATGCCGACCTTGTCGCAGATCTCTTTCGACTTCGCCGGACCGATGCCGTGAATGTAGCGAAGCGCGATAACAACGCGCTTGTTCGCGGGGATGTTGACACCAGCAATACGGGCCACGGGCCTACCTCTTTTCCTTCATTTCCGCCCAGCGGCGAGAGCCATCTGGCGGCCGCGTCTTGCGGACCTGAACACCAAAACACAAGGCCCGAGCAGGCTTCCCGGCGACCCGGAGAGCCTGAACGAGCCAATCGCCTGTCTGGCGGAGCGGCGTAAGTAAACCCTAGCGCCCCCCGCCGTCAACTCGATTTCTGCCCGACTTTACCGCTTTTCAGCGGCAAATTCGTCGAGGATGGCGTCGATCGCGGCGGCTACTTCCGCGACCGAACCCATACCGTCAATTTTCCTCAGCTTGCCTTGCTCCCGGTAGAACGGGATCAAGGGCGCGGTCTCCTCCCGGAAGACCTCCTGGCGCTTGCGGAAGGTCTCCTCGTTATCGTCCGGGCGAACCGGTTTTCCAGCTGCCTTGGTTTCCGCCACGCGTCTGTTCAGGCGGTTCACCAACTCGTCTTCGTCAACAGCGAACTCGATGACGACGTCAAGCGACCGCTTCTGCTTCTTGAGCACGCGGTCGATCATTTTCGCCTGCCCTACCGTCCGGACAGCACCATCAAGGATAAACCCCGGCTTGCAGTCCGGCTTCTTGATGCGCGCGGTAATGAGCTTTTCGATGACCTCGTCCGAGACGAGATTACCGCCGTCCATGATCGCCTTGACCTTTTTTCCAAGGGCTGATCCGGAATCACGCTCGGCGCGCAGCATGTCGCCTGTCGAGAGCTGCGGTATCTGCCGCCGCTCGACGATCCGCTGGGCCTGCGTGCCTTTGCCGGCGCCCGGAGGTCCAAGCAGGATCAAAATCATTTCTTGCCGCCGCGCAATTTCGACTTCTTGATGAGGCTTTCATATTGCTGCGCAAGGAGGTGGCCCTGGATCTGGCCGACGGTGTCGAGCGTCACCGAAACGACGATCAGAAGCGACGTGCCGCCCAGATAGACCGGGATCGATGGATAGGCCGAGCGCAGGAATTCCGGCAGCAGGCAGACAGCGGTCAAATAGAGCGCGCCAATCATCGTGAGGCGCGTCAGCACGTAGTCGAGATATTCCGCCGTGCGCGCGCCAGGCCGGTAGCCCTGGATAAAGCCGCCATATTTTTTGAGATTGTCGGCGACATCCTGGGTGTTGAAGACGACCGACGTATAGATGAACGAGAAGGCGATGATGCCAGCGCCATAGAGCGCGATGTACATCGGCCGGCCCGGCGCAAACAGGATCTGCATGTTCTGCAGCCATTCGGGCGAATTGGGGCCGATCGCGCCCGCCGCCGTCGCTGGCAAAAGCAGCAGCGAGGACGCGAAGATCGGCGGGATGACGCCCGATGTGTTGAGTTTGAGCGGCAGATGCGATTTCTCGCCCTGCGTCATCCGGGTGCCGACCTGGCGACGCGGATATTGAACAACGATCCGCCGCTGCGAACGCTCCATGAAGACGACAAAGGTGATGAGGGCCATCGCGCCGACGATCACCAGGATGACGATCGAGAACGGCAGGGACTGCGCGCCGGCGGTGCCGCGGCCAAGCGCGAGAAGGCCCGCCGCCGCGCGCGGCAGTTCCGCGACGATGCCGGCGAAAATGATCAGCGAAACGCCATTGCCGATGCCGCGCGCCGTAATCTGCTCGCCAAGCCACAGCAGGAACATGACCCCGCCGACAAGCGTGACGACAGCGGTGATGAGGAAGAACGGCCCAGGCTCGGCCACCACAGGCGTGCCGCCGCCCGCGCCCGACTGCAGGCTGACCGCGATGAAATATCCCTGGATCGTCGCCAGGAAGACCGTGAGGTAACGCGTGTACTGATTGATCTGGCGGCGGCCCTGTTCGCCCTCTTTCTTGAGCGCTTCGAGCGAGGGAATAACCGACGTCATCAACTGAACAATGATTGACGCCGAGATGTACGGCATGATGTTGAGTGCGAAGATCGCCATCCGCTCGACAGCGCCGCCCGCGAAGATATTGAGCGTGCCGAGAAGGCCACCGGTCTGCGACTGGAATTGCGCGGCGAAAGCATCGGGGTTGATCCCCGGCAGCGGGATATAAGTCCCGAGCCGGTAAACAATCAGCGCGCCCAGCGTGAACAGCAGGCGCTTTTTCAACTCCTCCGCTTTTGCGAGCGAAGAAAAATTGATGTTCTGGGCAAACTGTTCGGCCGCCGAAGTCATACCGGTCCTGATATTCCCGATTGCGAGCCGGCGATGCGCGCCTGGCCAGATAACGGAAGGAGGAAATTCGCGAGGCGTCTCCGCTGAGCGTGTCGCGCCTCCACTGCCACGGCGCGACCTCGACGATATGGAGTCATGAACGCGTCAGCGCAACCGCTCCCTACTTCTTCTTGCCCTTCTTCGAACCCTTTTCCGGCGCCGCATCGCCGGGCGCCGGTTTTTCTTCGCGCGGCTCCGTCATGGTGACATTGCCGCCAGCCTTTTCGACCGCCGCGCGCGCGCCTGCTGAGGCGTAAGCGACCTCGATCGCGACTTTCGACGACAGAGCGCCGACGCCCAAAAGACGCACGCCATCGAGCGCCCGGCGCAGAACCCCCGCGCCGATCAGCGCTGCCGCGTCGATTGTCTTTCCAGCGTCAAGAACCCCCGCGTCGATCGCCGACTGAATGCGCCCGACATTGACCTCGGCATATTTCGCCTGGTTCGGCTTGTTGAAGCCGCGCTTGGGCATGCGCATGTACAAAGGCATCTGGCCGCCTTCGAACTGGCGGATGCCTTTAACGCCGGAGCGCGCTTTCTGGCCCTTGACGCCGCGCCCGCCAGTCTTGCCTTTGCCCGAGCCGATGCCGCGGCCGATGCGCATGCGCTGTTTGCGCGCGCCCGGATTATCGTGAAGTTCATTGAGTTTCATGTCGTCTCCTCGGACTTGCGACGCGCCAACCAGCGCGCCTCGCCCATCAATCGGCCGGTTAGTCGACCACTTTAACGAGATGCGGAACCTTGTTGATCATGCCGCGGACAGATGGCGTGTCTTCAAGTTCGCGCACGCGGCCGATCTTGCCGAGCCCGAGCCCGACGAGCGTCGCCCGCTGTTCCTTGGGCCGGCGCGCGGAGCTGCCGGTCTGCTTGACCTTCAAGGTCTTCTTCGCCTTCGGCGCCATTCGTCAGCTCCCTGATAATTATGCGGCGTCGGCGCCGGTGGCGTCGCCGCCGCCGGTGCGGCCGGCGAGGATCTCGGAGACCTTCTTGCCGCGTTTGGCTGCGATGGTGCGCGGGCTCGTCTGCGCCTGCAGCGCGTCGATCGTCGCGCGCACCATGTTATAGGGGTTCGACGAGCCGAGTGACTTGGCGACGACGTCCTGAATGCCGAGCGTCTCAAAGACGGCGCGCATCGGACCGCCCGCGATGATGCCCGTGCCCGGAGGGGCCGCGCGGAGGAAAACCTTGCCTGCGCCCCAGCGGCCGGCAGCGTCGTGATGGATGGTGCGGCCTTCGCGCAACGGAATGCGCACGAGGCTGCGCTTGGCCTCTTGTGACGCCTTGCGGATCGCTTCCGGCACTTCGCGCGCCTTGCCTTTGCCGTAGCCAACGCGGCCCTTCTGGTCACCGACAACGACGAGCGCGGCGAAACCGAAGTTCTTGCCGCCCTTCACGACCTTCGCGACCCGATTGATCGCGACAAGCTTGTCGACAAATTCGTCGCGCTCCTCGCGCTCCTGCTGACGGCCGCGGCCACGGTCCCGGCCGCCGCGGTCCCGGCGCTGTCCACGTTCGGGACGCTGTTCGCCGCCGCCGCCGCCGCTGTCCTGACTGTCTTCGCGCGCCATTCGTTTCTCCATCAACCTTTAAAAATTGAGCCCGCCCTCGCGGGCAGCATCGGCGAGCGCCTTGATGCGCCCGTGAAAAATGTAGCCGCCCCGATCGAAGATGACGTCTTTGACGCCAGCCTTGATCGCACGCTCGGCGAGCGCCTTGCCGACTTTCGCCGCGGCGTCCTTGTCGGCGCCCTTGGCGATATCGCCCTTCAGCGTCTTGTCGAGCGAGGAAGCCGAAGCGATCGTCGTGCCGGCGGCGTCATCGATGATCTGCGCCGAAATATTTTTCGACGACCGGAAAACCGACAGACGCGGACGCCCGTTTGCGACCGTCCGCAGCTTTGAACGCGTGCGCTTCGAGCGCTTGGCTTTTTGAATTGACTTGAGGGGCATGGCCGTATTCCTGATTTCGCGACTGCCGCGTTACTTCTTCTTGCCTTCCTTGCGGAAGATAAACTCGCCCTCATACCGGACGCCTTTGCCCTGGTAGGGCTCCGGCGGGCGATAGCTGCGGATCTTCGCCGCCGTTTCGCCAACGAGTTGCTTGTCCATTCCCGAGATGACGATTTCGGTCTGCTTGGGCGTTTCGATCTTGATGCCCGGCGGCGGCGGAAAGTCGATGTCGTGGCTGAAGCCCAACGCGAGGCTGAGGTTCGACCCCTTCATCGCCGCACGATAGCCGACGCCCACAAGCTCGAGCTTGCGCGAATAGGCGGTCGAGACGCCAGTCATGATGTTCGACACCATGGTGCGGCTCATGCCCCACTGCGCCTTGGCTTCCTTCGACTTGTCGACCGGCGTGACAACAACCGAGTCGCCGTCGAGCGCGACCTTGCAAAGGTCGTTGACGACGAATTTAAGCTCGCCCTTCGGACCCTTCGCCGTGACTGTCTGACCAGCGACCGCTACGGTGACACCTTTGGGCGCCGGGACCGGTTTCTTTCCGATACGTGACATTTTTCGCGCGCTCCCTAGTACACTTGGAACAGGACTTCGCCGCCGACATTGGCGGCGCGCGCGGCGGCGTCGGACATGACGCCCTTCGGCGTCGAAACGACGGAAATGCCGAGGCCATTGCGGACCGACGGAAAGTCCGAGACTGCCGAATAAACCCGGCGGCCGGGCTTCGACACGCGCTTGATGTTGGTGATGACCGGCGCGCCCTCAAAATATTTGAGTTCGATCTCAAACTCGGGCTTCGCGCCCTCTTTCTCGATGCGCGCGTATCCGCGAATGTACCCCTCGTCCGCAAGCACGTCCAAAACGCGGCCGCGCAGCTTTGACGCCGGCACAGTCAAGGACGAGTGGAGCCGCATCTGGGAGTTCCGGATGCGCGTGATCAGGTCGCCGATAGGATCGTTGATCGCCATGTGCGTTATTCTCCCTACCAGCTCGCCTTCACGAGGCCTGGGATCTTGCCTTCAGATCCAAGTTGCCTCAGCGACAGGCGCGACATCTTCAGTTTGCGATAGAAGCCCCGGGGACGACCCGTGACGAGACAGCGATTGCGGATGCGCGTTTTCGACGAATTGCGCGGCAGTTCGGACAGCTTGATGGCCGCCGCGAAACGCTCCTCCGCCGGTTTGTCCTGGTCCTTGATCAGGGCTTTAAGGCGCGCGCGCTTGGCCGCGTATTTCTTGGCCAGCTTGCGGCGCTTCAGATTCCGCTCGATCATCGATGTTTTCGCCATTCAATCCTCCGTTAGACCGGTTTCCAGCCCTCGCCGGACCCTGCCTATCCTTTCCGCTTTCCCGCCGCTATTTCCGAAACGGGAAGTTGAATTCAGCCAGTAGCGCGCGCGCTTCAGCGTCCGTCTTCGCCGTCGTGCAGACGATGATGTCCATGCCACGCATCTTCTCGACCTGATCGTAATTGATCTCCGGGAACACGAGGTGCTCCTTGAGGCCAAGCGCGTAATTGCCGCGCCCGTCAAAGCTCTTCGGCGACAGGCCGCGGAAGTCGCGCACGCGAGGGAGCGCTACCGTCACGAGCCGGTCGAGGAATTCGTACATGCGGTCCTTGCGCAGCGTGACCTTGCAGCCGACCGCCATGCCTTCACGCAGTTTGAAACTCGCGATCGACTTCTTGGCCTTTGTGATGACCGGCTTCTGGCCGGCGATCCGGGTAAGCTCTTCGAGCGCCTGATCGACAGCCTTGCGGTCGTTCACGGCGTCGCCGACGCCCATGTTGATGACGACCTTTTCGATCTTGGGCGTCATCATGACGTTCTTGTAGCCGAACTGCTTTTGCAACGAGGGCTTGATCTTCTCGTTGTACTGTTTCTTCAGCCGCGGCGTATATTTTTGCGCTTCAGCCATTGATCACCTCGCCCGTGCGGCGCTCGATGCGAACTTTCTTGCCGTCGGCCCCGATCTTGAATCCAACGCGCGTCGCCTTGCCGTCCTTGCCGACCAGCGCGACGTTCGAAATATGAATCGGCGCTTCCTCGCGCACGATGCCGCCGCGCGATGTCGCGGTCTGCTTCTGGTGCTTGGTAGCGATGGCGACGCCGCGAACGACGACGCGCTCGTCCTTCGGCATCACTTGCGTCACTTCGCCTTGCGTTCCGCGATACTTGCCCGCGAGCACAATGACCTTGTCGCCCTTCTTGATCTTGGCGGCCATGATTACAGCACCTCCGGCGCGAGCGAGACGATCTTCATGTGATTGGCCGCGCGCAATTCGCGGGTCACCGGCCCGAAGATACGCGTGCCGACCGGCTCTTTCTGGTTGTTGATGAGCACCGCGGCGTTGCGGTCGAAGCGGATGACCGATCCGTCCTTGCGCTTGATATCTTTTGCCGTGCGAACGACCACAGCCTTCATCACCTGGCCTTTTTTCACGCGGCCGCGCGGGATCGCCTCCTTCACGGAGACGACGATAATGTCGCCGACGCGGGCGTATTTGCGCTTCGACCCGCCGAGCACCTTGATGCACTGGACGCGCTTGGCGCCCGAGTTATCGGCGACGTCGAGATTGGTCTGCATCTGGATCATGTCGACCCTCTACGGACTTTTCGTCCGTCCTCAAATTTGGCAGGCGCGCCCGCCGTTAAACCAGTTAGCCTTTAGAGCCTTGCCCGATCACTTCCCAGCGCTTCAGTTTCGACTTCGGCGCACACTCTTGGATCTGAACAAGATCGCCGATCTTGAACTTGTTTGCTTCGTCATGTGCATGGAACTTCTTCGAGCGCCTGATAGTCTTCAGAAGCACCGGGTGCTTTTCGATGCGCTCGACGCTGACGACGACCGTTTTCTGGCCTTTGTCGCTGACGACTGTTCCTTGCAAGATGCGCTTTGGCATTTTCCTTATCCATCCTATTCCGCAGCGTGCGCTTTTTGGCGCATTACCGTTTTGATTCGCGCGATGTCCTTGCGCACTTCGCCGACCCGTGAGGTCTTCTCAAGCTGGCCGGAGGCCCGCTGGAAGCGCAGGTTGAATTGTTCTTTCTTCAACTGAAGGAGACGATCCTTGAGCTGATCTTCTGTCAGGTCGCGCGCGTCGCTGGCTTTCATGGCGCTATTCCCTATTCACCGAGGCGCTTAACGATGCGCGTCTTGATCGGAAGCTTGGCGGCGCCGAGGAGAAGCGCGGCTTTCGCCACGTCGTCAGTCACGCCGTCGAGTTCAAACATGATCCGGCCAGGCTTGACCCTGGCGACCCAGAGTTCCGGCGCGCCCTTGCCCGAGCCCATTCGGACTTCCGTCGGCTTCTTCGACACCGGCACGTCCGGGAACACCCGGATCCACACGCGGCCCGCCCGTTTCATTTCACGAGTGATCGCGCGGCGCGCCGCTTCGATCTGGCGCGCGGTGACACGCTCGGGCTCGACGGCCTTGAGGCCGTGCGATCCAAAATTCAGTTCGGTGCCACCCTTAGCGTTGCCGCTGATGCGCCCCTTGAACTGCTTCCTGTACTTCGTTTTCTTCGGCTGCAGCATGTCAGCTCTCCAACCCGTCCCTTACGCCCTTGCGCCTTCGCGACGCTGCGGCGCGACGCCGCCCGTTTGAGCCTCAACGATGCGCGCTTCCTGCGCCATCGGATCGTGCTCCATGATTTCGCCCTTGAAGATCCAGACCTTCACGCCGATCGCGCCATAAGGCGTGCGCGCCGTCGCGGTGCCGTAATCAATATCGGCGCGCAGCGTATGAAGCGGCACGCGCCCTTCGCGATACCATTCCATGCGCGCGATCTCGGCCCCGCCAAGGCGGCCAGAGACGTTCACGCGGATGCCGAGACCGCCCATGCGCATCGTTGTCTGCATCGAACGCTTCATGGCGCGACGGAATGCGACGCGGCGCTCGAGTTGCTGCGCGATGTTCTCCGCGACGAGCGTCGCATCGATTTCAGGCTTGCGGATCTCAACGATGTTAAGCGCCGTTTCAGACTTGGTAAGCTTCTGCATTTCGAGGCGCAGTTTCTCGATATCCGCACCCTTTTTGCCGATCACCACGCCTGGCCGTGCGGTATAGATCGTTACCCGGCACTTCTTGTGCGGACGCTCGATAATGATGCGCGAGACGCCCGCCTGCTTGAGCTTCTCATGAAGATATTCGCGGATCTTCAGATCCTCGTGGAGAAGATCGCCATAGGTCGCCTTGTTGGCGAACCAGCGCGAATCCCACGTGCGGTTGACGCCGAGGCGCAAGCCGATCGGATTGACCTTCTGACCCATTAGGCGGCCTCCTCGACCTGACGAACGACGATCGTGATTTCTGCAAAAGGCTTGAAGATACGGCCCATGCGGCCGCGGCCGCGCGGCGTAAACCGCTTCAAGACCATGTTCTTGCCGACAAAGGCTTTATCGACGACGAGCGCGTCAATATCGAGATTGTGGTTGTTCTCGGCGTTGGCGATCGCGCTTTCGAGGCAGCGCTTCACTTCCTTCGAGATGCGCTTGCGCGAAAACTCAAGCTCCGCGAGGGCCTTGTCGACTTTCTTGCCGCGGATCATTTGCGCAACGAGGTTCAGCTTCTGCGGGGAGACCCGCAGATTGCTCGCCTTCGCCATCGCCTGATCCGGCGCAACGCGCCTTTCATTTTTGGCCTTGCTCATGACTACTTCCTCTTCACCTTCTTGTCGGCCCCGTGGCCGTAAAAGGTGCGCGTCGGCGAAAACTCGCCGAGCTTGTGGCCGACCATGTCTTCGGTGATATGGACGGGGATGAATTTCTGACCGTTATAGACGTTGAACGTGAGGCCGATGAATTGCGGCAACACCGTTGACCGGCGCGACCATGTTTTGATCCCGCCTTTGTGTTGGCCGCTCTGCGTCTCCTCGGCTTTCTTCAAAAGATAGCCGTCAACAAAGGGGCCTTTCCAGACTGAGCGTGGCATTGCTGTTTCTCCTGCCCCTTAATTCACTTTTTTCCGCGCATGGCGCGACCGGATGATCATTTTCTGCGTGCGCTTGTTCTTGCGCGTCTTGCGGCCCTTCGTCGGCTTGCCCCACGGCGTCACCGGATGGCGACCGCCCGAGGTCCGGCCTTCACCACCGCCGTGCGGGTGATCGATCGGGTTCATGGCGACGCCGCGCACGGACGGACGATTGCCCTTGTGACGTTGACGGCCTGCTTTACCGACGGTCTCGTTCATGTGATCCGCGTTCGAAACCGCACCAATCGTGGCGAGGCATTCCGACGGCGCCAGACGCACTTCGCCGGACTGCAGCCGGATTTGCGACATCGGACCGTCACGGCCAACGAGTTGGGCATAGTTGCCCGCGGCGCGCGCAACAGCCCCGCCCTTGCCTGGCTTCAGCTCGACATTGTGGATAATCGTGCCGACCGGGATCGAGCGAAGCGGCATGGCGTTGCCCGGTTTCACGTCGACCTTGTCGCCAGCAATAATTCGGTCACCCGCCTTCAGGCGCTGCGGCGCAATAATGTAGGAAAGTTCGCCGTCAAGATACTTGATGAGCGCAATGAACGCCGTGCGGTTCGGATCGTATTCGAGGCGTTCGACCTTGGCTTCGATGTCGAACTTGCGGCGCTTGAAATCGACAACGCGGTAAAGGTTTTTCGCGCCGCCGCCGCGGCGGCGCATCGTGATCCGGCCGTTATTGTTGCGACCGCCCTTCGAACTCAGACCCTCGGTAAGCGTCTTTTCCGGACGGCCTTTGTAAAGCTCGCTACGGTCGATAACGACAAGGCCGCGTTGCGACGGCGTCGTCGGATTGAATGTCTTGAGCGCCATAATCCTCTACCCTCGCCCTAGATCCGGCCCGTGACGTCGATCGCGTGTCCAGCCTCGAGCGTGACGACGGCCTTCTTCACAGTCGAGCGCGTGTAGGGTCGGCCCTGGAAAAACTTGTTCTTGCCCTTGTTGCGAAGCGTGTTGACGGCCTTCACCTTGACCTTGAACAACGCCTCGACCGCCGCGGCGATCTGGGGTTTCGTCGCTTCGAGCGGAACCCGAAACACGACCTGATTGTTTTCCGACGCGATCGTCGACTTCTCCGTGATGACTGGAGCGATCAGCGTATCAAAGTGGCGCTCGCCGCCCTTGGCCGCGCCTTTTGGCGTTTTCGCCGGCTTTTTCATTTGAGCCTCGCTTCAAGGCTGGCGACGGCCGCCTTGGTCAGGACCAGCTTTTCCCGGCGGAGGATGTCGTAGACATTCGCCCCGATCGCCGGAAGCACGTCAATGTTCGGAATATTGCGCGCGGCCGCGCCGAAATTGTTGTCAACCGCGGCATCAACGATCAGTGCGCTCTTCAGGCCGAGCTTTGCAAAACGCTCGACGAGCGCCGCAGTCTTGATCTCGGTCAGCGCCGCATTGTCGATGATGATCAGCTCGTTCGCCGCCTGCTTGGCGGAGAGCGCGTGCTTCAGCGCAAGCTTGCGAACCTTCTTCTGGAGGCCGATCGCATGGCTGCGCGGACGAGGCCCGTGCGCCGTACCGCCACCGCGGAATTGCGGCGCCGCCTTGTTGCCGTGACGCGCGCCGCCGGTACCCTTTTGCTTGTACATCTTCTTCGATGTCATGCGGACTTCGTTGCGGGGCTTCGACTTGTGCGTCCCCTGCTGGCGCTTGGCGAGTTGGTAGACGACCATGCGGTGCAAGATGTCCTTGCGCGGCTCGAGACCAAAGATCTCGTCAGCGAGGTCAATCGAACCCGCTTTTGCGCTTTCGATGTTAATGACGTCGAGTTTCATTACTCGGCTCCCTTCGCGCTTTCGGCGGGGGCGGCGGATTTCAGCCCTGCAGGCATCGGCAAATCTTTCGGCAAGGCCATGCGAACGGCGTCGCAGATCATCACCCACCCGCCCTTCGGGCCCGGAACGGCGCCCTTGAGAAGGATAAGGCCACGCGTTTCATCGATGCGGACCACTTCGACATTCTGCGTCGTGCACTGAACATCGCCCATATGCCCGGCCATGCGCTTGTTCTTGAAGACGCGGCCCGGATCCTGACGCTGTCCCGTCGAACCATGGGAGCGGTGCGACACCGACACGCCGTGCGTCGCCCGAAGACCGCCGAAATTGTGGCGCTTCATCGCGCCGGCGAAACCCTTGCCGACCGTCGTCCCAGTGACATCGACTTTCTGACCGACCAGGAAATGGCCGGCCGACAACTCCGCGCCAATTTCGACAACCATGTCTTCCGGAACCCGGAACTCCGCGGTCTTCTGCTTCGGCTCGACATTCGCTTTTGCAAAACGGCCGCGATCGGCTTTGGCGAGACCTTTGACCTTTGCAACGCCGGCCCCGAGTTCGATCGCCGAATAGCCGTTCTTTTCAACGGTGCGATGGCCGACGACCTGGCACGCATCGATTTGCATCACCGTCACGGGCACATGTTCGCCTTCGCCGCTGTAGACGCGGGTCATGCCAATCTTGCGCGCAATCAATCCTGTACGCATCGCATTCATCCCCTTAGGCGCCGAGGCGGATTTCAACGTCGACGCCGGCCGACAGGTCGAGCTTCATCAATGCATCGACGGTCTGCGGGGTCGGGTCGACAATATCGAGCACGCGCTTATGCGTGCGCATCTCGAACTGTTCGCGGCTCTTCTTGTCGATGTGCGGCGAGCGATTGACCGTGAAGCGCTCAATTCGCGTCGGCAGCGGGATCGGTCCGCGCACCTGCGCGCCCGTACGCTTGGCCGTATTGACGATCTCCCGCGTCGACGCATCGAGGACGCGGTGATCAAAGGCTTTGAGCCTGATGCGAATATTCTGTTGCATTTGGTCTTGGCCTCTTTCCGTCTTCGCCCGTAGCGCTCTGACAATGCGAGGGGACCGGCCAGGCCGGCCCCAACGCCTCCCGTTTATCTATTTCACGATCTTTGCGACGATACCCGCGCCGACCGTTCGGCCGCCCTCGCGAATGGCGAAGCGGAGCTTTTCTTCCATCGCGATCGGCACGATGAGCTCGACGTTGATCTCAACGTTGTCGCCCGGCATGACCATTTCGACGCCTTCCTTCAGCGTCACGATGCCCGTCACGTCCGTCGTGCGGAAATAGAACTGCGGCCGGTAGTTGGTGAAGAACGGCGTGTGGCGGCCGCCCTCTTCCTTGGTCAGAATATACGCTTCCGCGATGAAGTTCGTGTGCGGATTGACCGAACCCGGCTTGCAGAGAACCTGACCGCGCTCAACGCCCTCACGATCGATGCCGCGAAGAAGGACGCCAACGTTGTCGCCCGCCTCGCCTCGATCGAGCAACTTGCGGAACATTTCAACGCCCGTGCAGGTCGTCTTCGCCGTCGCGCGGATGCCAACGATTTCGAGTTCGTCGCCCACATTGACGACGCCGCGCTCAACCCGGCCCGTCACAACGGTGCCGCGCCCCGAGATCGAGAACACGTCTTCGATCGGAAGCAGGAAAGGCTGCTCGACCGGGCGCTTCGGTGTCGGGATGTAGCTGTCAACGGCTTCCATGAGCTTGCGGATCGCCTGCTCGCCAATCTCCGGGTCCCGCCCTTCCATGGCGGCGAGCGCCGAACCGCGGATGATCGGGATGTCGTCGCCGGGGAACTCATATTTGGAGAGAAGCTCGCGCACTTCCATTTCGACCAGGTCAAGAAGCTCCGGGTCGTCGACCATGTCGACCTTGTTCATAAAGACGACGAGCGCGGGAACGCCGACCTGGCGGGCGAGAAGGATGTGCTCGCGCGTTTGGGGCATCGGGCCGTCATTGGCCGAGACGACGAGGATCGCGCCGTCCATCTGCGCCGCGCCCGTGATCATGTTCTTCACGTAGTCGGCGTGACCGGGGCAGTCGACGTGCGCATAGTGGCGGTTCGCCGTTTCATATTCGACGTGTGCGGTGTTGATCGTGATGCCGCGCGCGCGTTCTTCGGGCGCGTTGTCGATCTGGTCATAGGCGCGAAATTCGCCGAAATACTTCGTGATCGCTGCCGTCAGGGTTGTCTTGCCATGGTCGACGTGACCGATTGTGCCGACGTTTGCATGCGGCTTGTTACGTTCGAATTTTGCCTTCGCCATTTTACCTTCTCCGTCTCTCGACTATCTGACTGCTTCCGGCGCGATCGAGGGGGTTAGCCCGCGAGCTTCGCCTGAACTTCTTCCTGCACGTTTTTCGGGACTTGCTCGTAGTGATCGAATAGCATCGTGTAGTTCGCACGGCCTTGCGTTTGCGACCGCAGCGTATTGACGTAGCCGAACATGTTCGCGAGCGGCACCATCGCGTGAACGACGTTGGCGTTGCCGCGCATTTCCTGATTCTGGATCTGCCCGCGGCGAGAATTCAAGTCGCCGATAACGGTGCCGGTATATTCCTCCGGCGTCACCACCTCGACTTTCATGATCGGCTCAAGCAGCGCCATGCCAAGGTGCGATTTCGCCTCGCGCATCGCCGCGCGCGCAGCGATTTCAAAGGCGAGCACCGAGGAGTCGACATCGTGGAACGCGCCGTCGATCAGCTCGATCTTGAAGTCAAGGATCGGAAAGCCGACGAGCATGCCAGCATTGCGAACCGAATCGACACCTTTGATGACGCCTGGAATGTATTCGCGCGGAATGGAGCCGCCGACGATCTTCGATTCAAATTCATAGCCCTTGCCGGGCTCCTGCGGGACAATGTTCATTTTCAAACGCGCGAACTGGCCTGTGCCGCCCGTCTGCTTCTTGTGCGTGTAGTCGATCGTGTAGGGACGGGTGAAGCACTCGCGATAAGCGACCTGCGGAGCGCCGACATTGGCTTCAACCTTGAATTCGCGGCGCATGCGATCGACGAGAATGTCGAGGTGCAATTCACCCATGCCCTTAATGATCGTCTGGCCCGACTCTTCATCGGTCGAGACGCGGAATGAAGGGTCTTCGGCGGCAAGGCGCTGAAGCGCGAGGCCCATCTTCTCCTGGTCAGCCTTGGTTTTCGGCTCGACAGCGAGTTCGATAACCGGCTCCGGGAATATCATCCGCTCAAGGATGACCGGCTTCATTGGGTCGCACAGCGTATCGCCGGTCGTCGTGTCCTTGAGGCCGACGACAGCGATAATGTCGCCGGCGTAAGCTTCCTTGATGTCCTGACGGTCATTAGCATGCATCTGCACCATGCGGCCGATGCGCTCTTTCTTGCCTTTGACCGTATTTTGCAGGCCGGTGCCGGATTCAAGATGACCCGAATAGACGCGGCAAAAGGTCAGTGAACCGACAAACGGGTCATTCATGATTTTGAACGCGAGCATCGCTAGCGGCTCTGAGTCCGACGCATTCCGGACAAGATCTTCCTCGGTGTCCGGATGGATGCCCTTGATCGCCGGAACCTCGTTCGGGCTCGGCAGATAGTCGACGACCGCATCAAGCAGCGGCTGAACGCCCTTGTTCTTGAAGGCCGAGCCGCACAACACCGGATACCAGACGCCCGCGCCAACCGCTTTGCGGATAAGGCGCTTCAGCGTCGCAATGTCAGGCTCCTTGCCGTCGAGATAGTCCGCCATGACCTCATCGTCGAGTTCGACGCAGGCCTCGACCATCGCCGCGCGATATTCTGCAGCCTTTTCCTTCAGATCATCTGGGATCGGCTCATCATGGAAGCCCGCGCCGAGCGTTTCCTCTTCCCAGATGATGGATTTCATCTCGAGAAGATCGACGACGCCTTTGAAGGTCGCTTCAATGCCGACAGGCAATTGCAGCGGAACGGCCTTGACGCCGAGGCGCTGCTTGATCGAGTCGAGGCAAAAATAAAAATCAGCGCCGATCTTGTCCATCTTGTTGGCGAAGATGATCCGCGGAACGTTGTATTTGTCGCCCTGGCGCCAGACGGTCTCCGTCTGCGGCTCAACGCCCTGGTTGCCGTCGAGCAGGCAAACCGCGCCGTCAAGCACACGCAAGGAGCGTTCAACTTCGATCGTGAAATCAACGTGACCCGGCGTGTCGATGATGTTGAGGCGCTTTTCTCTCCAGAAACAGGTGGTCGCAGCCGAGGTGATCGTGATCCCCCGCTCCTGCTCCTGCTCCATCCAGTCCATGGTGGCGGCGCCGTCGTGGACTTCGCCGATCTTGTGGCTCTTGCCCGTGTAATAGAGAACGCGCTCGGTCGTCGTCGTCTTGCCCGCATCGATGTGAGCCATGATGCCGAAGTTCCGGTAGTCCTCGATTTTATGCGTGCGGGCCATGGGGATTGCGTCCTGAAACTCTTTCTGTCTTTACCAACGGTAGTGCGAGAAGGCGCGGTTCGCTTCCGCCATACGGTGCGTGTCCTCCCGCTTTTTCACGGCTGAGCCGCGGTTTTGCGAGGCGTCCATGATTTCGTTCGAGAGGCGGTCGACCATCGTGGTTTCATTTCGCGCGCGCGCTGCCGTGATGATCCAGCGCATGGCAAGCGCGACGCGGCGGTCCGGCCGGACTTCGACCGGCACCTGGTAGGTCGCGCCGCCAACACGCCGCGAGCGGACTTCGATCGCCGGCATGACGTTGTCGAGCGCTTCCTTGAAAGTATCGACAGGCGGGCGGCGCAGCTTGCCCTCGATCCGGTCGAGCGCGCCATAGACGATCTTTTCAGCGGCCGATTTCTTGCCGTCATACATGATGTAATTCATGAACTTCGACACGGCGGCGTCGCCGAACTTCGGGTCGGTATGAACTTCACGTTTTTCTGCGCGGTGACGGCGTGACATGGTGACCCTCGCTTATTTCGGACGCTTCGCGCCGTACTTCGAACGACGCTGTCTGCGGTCCTTGACGCCCTGCGTATCGAGGACGCCGCGAATGATGTGATACCGGACGCCCGGAAGATCCTTCACGCGGCCGCCACGGATGAGGACGACTGAGTGCTCCTGCAGGTTGTGGCCTTCGCCCGGAATGTAGCCGATGACTTCGAACCCGTTCGTCAGGCGCACCTTCGCAACCTTCCGAAGCGCCGAGTTCGGCTTCTTCGGCGTTGTAGTGTAAACGCGCGTGCAGACGCCGCGCTTTTGCGGGTTCTGCTGCATCGCCGGGACCTTGTTGATCTTCCGGCGCGGGGTCCGGGGCTTCCGGATCAGTTGTTGTATCGTCGGCATTGGCGCTCCAAGGGGCAGACCCGGCGTCCCAGGCCCTAAATCCAAGCGAAATCGTCGTGTCTTTCGCGGAGTTTCCGCAAACGACACAAATGAACGGGCCCCACGGGATGGAACACCGCCCTTAGAAACTGAACTTTGTTCGGCTAAACTGACCGCGTTTCAGGAAGACTGACTGCCGGCCTTTCAGCGAGGCTGTCCCTACCGTTACGAATCGGGTGGGTCAATAGCCCGGCGCAACAAAAACTTCGCAATTATTATGGATTACCGAATGCCGCTGCCGCACGTTTTCCCCAGAGATGGGAAACTCGTTATTGAAGGTACTTCGCCGCACGCTCGGCACGAAGGCGACGCGTGAAATCGCTGAACGGCGTTGGCGGCAAACGCCGCGCAACCATGTCAACCACCATCAACAGAACGCCCTGGCGCTGCGCCATCAAGCGCCAGCGGTTCCAGCGGTCCGAGGTACGCAAGGCGATCCGGCCCCAAGGGCCGGGCCTTTGCGGCGGTTGACCGGAAGGCTGGTAGCCGCGGGCCGCCAGCATCGGGCCAATTTTGGTCTCGACAAGGCCGATCTCGCGCGCGGTCAGAGCCTTGCGCCACTGAAAGCTCAGCGCCGGGTCCGGTGCGGCGTAGGTCGTGGTTGCGGGATACGTCAACATAGCGGGGTCGTAAGCGACGCCCAAGAACGTGCAAAGCCGTGTGAGCTCTCTTACAGGGTCCGCGATCAAGTCCTCATTTTTCAACCTGAGGATCCGCCCTGCCGGAACCATGGCAGCGAGCTTTTCGAAGTCGCGCTCGGACTGCGTCCAGTGATCGACGCCGTGATAGACATTGCCCGCCCAGCCCATGCCAACCGCGGAGCGCGCGACATCGCGAGGATCGCGGACAAGGTGGACGTAGCACGCCCCGGGAAAGAACTCGGGAATCCGGCTGAAATTGCGATGAATGTTGATCGAAAGCTTGCGCGCGGGATCGCGCAGTTGATAAACCATGTCCTGGATCATTCCGGCGTAGCCAAGCTCGGGCCTCGTCTTGAAGCCGATTTTCTTGACGACACGGTTGAAGGATATGTCGTGGAGATAGCGCTCAATGTCCGGAGCGCCGCCCTTTATTGGATTGGGCGTCCGGGGGTTTTCCACTCCTTACACCATTTTTACCCCCCATTATTCCCTGAAAGGCGGCGGCTCGAACAGGAAGTCCATCTCACCGGGGTTCGATAATTGCGGGTGGTGGTTAACCATGATCCGCAACAAGGTCGTGCCGGACCGGAGCGCGCCGCAGATGAAGACGATGTCGTCTTCTTTCGTTGGCAAATCTGATACAGCGCTCATGTCCGGGATCTGAATTCAAGTCACGCGCCATTTCAAACGCTGGACGGCCTGAAAGCAGAACGGCGGCCCTGCGGCCGCCGTTCAGTCGATTGGGTCGCCGCCCGCCTACTGCGCAGCAGCCGGTTGTTCCTCATCCGCCAGCGTGGTGGGCGCTGGCGCGGCAAGCGCGACAGTCGCGGCGCGCCGCGCGCGCTCATCAATGAGCGCTTGGTCGCGGCGTTCGGCCTCAACGAGGTGACGGGACATCATACCGCCGGTGCCAGCCGGGATGAGGCGCCCGACAATGACGTTTTCCTTGAGGCCCTCAAGGTTATCGACCTTGCCGTTGACGGCCGCGTCCGTGAGGACGCGGGTCGTTTCCTGGAACGAAGCCGCCGAGATGAACGACCGCGTCTGCAACGACGCTTTCGTGATGCCGAGGAGCACCGGCGCGCCCTTCGCCGGCCGCTTGCCCTGATCGTCGAGACGCGCGTTCATTTCCTCGAACTCGATCTTGTCGATCTGCTCCTCTTTCAGGAACAGCGAGTCGCCCGGATCGGAGATCTCAACCTTTTGCAGCATCTGACGGACGATCACTTCAATATGCTTGTCGTTGATCGGCACGCCTTGCAGGCGATAAACTTCCTGAATCTCGTTGATGAGATAATTGGCCAGCGCCTCGATGCCAAGGATCTGGAGGATGTCATGCGGCGCCGGGTTGCCGTCGATCAGGAACTCGCCCTTCGCGATGAAGTCGCCCTCCTGAACCGAAATATGTTTCCCCTTCGGTACGAGATAATCAATCGGCTCAAGGCTCTCGTCCGTCGGCACGATCCGGATACGGCGCTTGTTCTTGTAATCGCGGCCGAACTCGACGCGGCCATCGGCTTCCGCGATTATGGCATGGTCTTTCGGACGGCGCGCCTCGAAAAGCTCGGCGACCCGCGGCAAACCGCCGGTGATGTCGCGTGACTTCGCGCCTTCAGTTGGAATACGCGCCAGCGCGTCGCCAACGCGGATCACGTCGCCGTCTTCCACCGACAATACGGCGTCCACGGGCAGCTGATACCGGGCTTCGCCGCCGGTCTCGAGCTTGAGCGGCTTGCCTCTGTCGTCGGTGATGACGATTGCCGGCTTCAGCGCCGCGGCGCGGGGATTGGCGCGCCAATCCATAACAACGCGGCTGGCGATGCCTGTCGCTTCGTCAGCGACAACCTGCATCGAGAAGCCTTCCTGCAAATCCTCGAACTTCACCTTGCCGGCGAGATCGGTGAGAATCGGCAGCGTGTACGGATCCCAGTCGGCAATGCGCTGGCCGCGCGTCACTTTGGACCCGTCGTCGAGGCGAAGCTTCGTGCCGTAGGACACCTTGTACGAGGCGTGTTCCTTTCCGTCCTTGTCGACGATCTTCACGAGCGTGTTGCGGCCCATGACAACGATGTCGCCGTCGGAGTTTTTAACGACGTTTCGGTTTTCGAGAACGATCTTGCCGTCATGGCTCGCCTCGATGAACGACGTGTCGCCGACTTGCGCCGCACCGCCGATGTGGAACGTGCGCATCGTAAGCTGCGTGCCTGGCTCGCCGATCGACTGGGCGGCGATGACGCCGACCGCCTCACCGACGTTGACCGCGCTGCCGCGCGCAAGATCGCGGCCGTAGCAGAGCGCGCAAACACCGACCTTCGCGTCGCAGGTGAGAACGGAGCGGACGCGCACCTTGGTGACGCCAGAGCCTTCGATTTCCTCGGCCGCCTCTTCGTTGATCTCTTCATCCTTCTTGATGAGCGTCTCGCCCGTCTCCGGATGCTTGATTGTCTCAAGCGACGTCCGGCCAAGAATGCGCTGCGACAACGGCACGATCGTTTCACCGCCCTGAATGACTGCATCGAGAGTGATGCCGTTCTCGGTGCCGCAATCGATCTCGCGGATGATGCAGTCCTGGGCGACGTCGACAAGACGACGCGTCAGGTAGCCCGAGTTCGCCGTCTTCAATGCCGTGTCGGCGAGACCTTTGCGGGCGCCGTGCGTCGAATTGAAGTATTCGAGAACGGTGAGGCCTTCCTTGAAGTTCGAAATGATCGGCGTCTCGATGATCTCGCCCGAGGGCTTGGCCATCAGGCCGCGCATCCCCGCGAGTTGCTTCATCTGCGCCGGGCTGCCGCGCGCGCCGGAATGCGACATCATGTAGATCGAATTGACCTCCATCTCGCGCCCGGTTTCTTTATCGATCTTCTTTGACGAAATTTCTTTCATCATGGCGTCGGCGACCTTGTCGGTGCACTTCGCCCAGGCGTCGACAACCTTGTTGTACTTCTCGCCGCGCGTGATGAAGCCGTCCGCATACTGCTGTTCGTAATCGCGAACGAGCTCGCGCGTCTTTTCGACCTCTTCCTGCTTCGCTTTCGGAATGACCATGTCGTCCTTGCCGAAGGAAATGCCCGCCTTGCAGGCTTCCTTGAAGCCAAGATCCATGATGCGGTCAGCAAAAATGACCGTCTGCTTCTGGCCGCAATGACGATAAACGATGTCGATGAGGCCCTGGATCGTCTTTTTCGTCAGAAGCTGGTTGATGACCTGGAACGGCACGGCGCCATCCTTCGGCAGGACCTGCGCAAGCTTCATCCGGCCCGGCGTCGTCTCGACGATTTCGCGGATCGGCCTTCCGTCAGGACCGTAAGACTCCCAGCGCGCCTTGATCTTGGCGTGGAGCGTCACGGCGCCGGCTTCGAGCGCGTGCTCGATCTCGGCCATGTTGGAGAAAGCCATCCCCTCGCCCGGCTCGCCCGATTTCTCGATCGTGATGTAATAAAGGCCAAGAACGATGTCTTGCGAGGGCACGATGATCGGCTTGCCGTTCGCCGGCGACAAGATGTTGTTCGTTGACATCATCAGGACGCGCGCTTCGAGTTGCGCTTCAAGCGCAAGCGGCACATGTACGGCCATCTGGTCGCCGTCGAAGTCGGCGTTGAACGCCGTGCAGACGAGCGGATGCAGCTGGATCGCCTTACCTTCGATCAGCTTCGGTTCGAACGCCTGGATGCCGAGACGGTGCAGCGTCGGTGCGCGGTTCAACAGAACCGGGTGCTCGCGGATAACTTCGTCGAGAATGTCCCAGACCTCGGGGCGTTCTTTCTCAACGAGCTTCTTCGCCTGTTTGACGGTCGCGGAAAGGCCCTTTGCGTCAAGGCGCGAATAGATGAACGGCTTGAAGAGTTCGAGCGCCATTTTCTTCGGCAACCCGCACTCGTGCAGTTTCAGTTCGGGGCCGACGACGATGACCGAGCGGCCCGAATAATCGACTCGTTTGCCAAGAAGGTTCTGGCGGAACCGGCCTTGCTTGCCTTTCAGCATGTCGGAGAGCGACTTCAGCGGACGCTTGTTGGTGCCGGTGATGACGCGGCCGCGACGGCCGTTGTCGAACAGCGCGTCGACTGATTCCTGCAACATGCGCTTTTCGTTGCGCACGATGATGTCCGGCGCGCGCAATTCGATGAGGCGCTTCAGGCGGTTATTGCGGTTGATGACGCGGCGATAGAGATCGTTCAGGTCCGACGTCGCGAAACGGCCGCCGTCGAGCGGGACGAGCGGACGCAATTCCGGCGGAATGACCGGAACGATCGTCATGATCATCCACTCCGGCCGGTTGCCGGATTCGATGAAGGCGTTGATCAGCTTCAAGCGCTTGGCGAGTTTCTTCGGCTTGAGTTCGGTCGTCGCTTCGGCGATCTCGACGCGCAATTGCTCGGCGATCGAGACGAGGTCGAGCGACACGAGGATTTCACGAATGGCCTCCGCGCCGATTCCAGCGGTGAAGCTGTCTTCGCCATATTCTTCCTGCGCCTTGAGGTATTCTTCTTCGGTCAGCAGCTGGTGCTTTTCGAGCGCGGTAAGGCCCGGCTCAATAACGATGAACTGCTCGAAATAAAGCACGCGCTCGACGTCTTTCAGCGTCATGTCGAGCATCAAGGAGATGCGGCTCGGCAGCGACTTCAGGAACCAGATATGAGCGACGGGCGCCGCAAGCTCGATATGGCCCATGCGATCGCGGCGGACCTTTGTGAGCGTCACTTCAACGCCGCACTTTTCGCAGGTGATGCCCTTGTACTTCATGCGCTTGTACTTGCCGCACAGGCACTCATAGTCTTTCACGGGCCCGAAGATGCGCGCACAGAAAAGACCGTCGCGCTCGGGCTTGAACGTGCGGTAATTGATCGTCTCAGGCTTTTTGATCTCGCCGTAAGACCACGAGAGAATTTTCTCCGGGCTGGCGATCGAGATGCGGATCTGGTTGAACGTCTGCGCCGGCGCGGCCGGGTTGAACACGTTCATCATTTCCTGGGACATTCGGACCTCTTTTCAGTTGGCGGCTGTCGCCGCCGGGAAATCAAACAGTCAAAGACGCCGGCGCGGGACACCGCGCCGGCGCTATCGCGACGGTCAGCTGTTCTGCAGTTCGACATTCAAGCCGAGCGAACGCATTTCCTTGACGAGCACATTGAAGCTTTCCGGGATGCCCGCTTCGAAATTGTCGTCGCCGCGCACGATCGCCTCGTAGACCTTTGTGCGGCCCGCGACGTCGTCCGATTTGACGGTAAGCATTTCCTGCAGAGTGTACGCGGCGCCATAGGCCTCGAGCGCCCAGACTTCCATTTCGCCGAAGCGCTGGCCGCCGAACTGGGCTTTTCCGCCCAGCGGCTGCTGCGTGACGAGCGAATACGGCCCGATCGAGCGCGCGTGGATCTTGTCGTCGACAAGGTGATGGAGCTTTAGAAGATACTTGTACCCCACCGTCACCTTGCGGCCGAAGCGCTCACCGGTCCGTCCATCAAAAAGATCGACCTGACCGGACTCTTCAAGCCCCGCCCTCTTCAGCATCTTGACGATATCCGGCTCGCGAATGCCGTCGAACACCGGCGTCGAGATCGGCACACCGCGCACGAGGTTGCCCGTCAATTCACGGAGTTCCTCGTTCGTGCGCGGAAGTTGTTGCCCCTCGCCGTAGGTTTCCTTGATCTTGGCGACGACGTCCTCGCGGCTCGCCTTGCCATTGTCCCATTGTTCGAGAATTTCGCCGATCTGCTTGCCCAGCCCGCGGCACGCCCAACCGAGGTGGGTCTCGAGGATCTGACCGACGTTCATCCGCGACGGCACGCCGAGCGGATTGAGAACGATGTCGACAGAGGTGCCGTCCTCAAGGAACGGCATGTCTTCGAGCGGCGCGATTTTTGAGATGACGCCCTTGTTGCCGTGACGGCCGGCCATCTTGTCGCCCGGCTGCAACTTACGCTTCACTGCGACGAAGACCTTGACCATCTTCATGACGCCGGGCGGCAGTTCGTCGCCGCGCTTCAGCTTTTCGACCTTGTCATTGAAGCGCGCTTCAAGCCGCGAACGGCTTTCGTCGTACTGCTTCTTCAGCGCCTCGACTTCGCCCATCGCGGCTTCATCGGACACGACAACTTTCCACCATTGTCCGCGCGAGAGCGGCTCCAGCGTCGCATCCGAGACCTTGCCTTTTTCCAGACCCTTCGGGCCCGAGACAGCGTCCTTGCCAAGCAAGATCGATCGCAGACGCGCGAAAATGTTACGCTCGAGGATCGCCAGTTCGTCGTCACGGTCCTTTGCGAGACGCTCGATTTCTTCACGCTCGATCGCCACCGCGCGCTCGTCCTTTTCGACGCCGTGGCGGTTGAACACGCGCACTTCGACGACCGTGCCAGAAGCGCCCGGCGGAAGTTTCAGCGACGTGTCGCGAACGTCCGATGCTTTCTCGCCAAAGATGGCGCGCAGAAGTTTTTCTTCCGGCGTCATCGGGCTTTCGCCCTTCGGCGTGATCTTGCCGACGAGGATATCGCCGGGATTCACTTCGGCGCCGATGGCGACGATGCCGGCTTCGTCGAGATTCCGGAGAGCTTCTTCCGAAACGTTCGGAATATCACGCGTGATTTCTTCCGGCCCAAGCTTGGTGTCGCGCGCCATGACTTCGAATTCCTCGATGTGGATCGAGGTGAAGACGTCGTCGCGCACGATGCGCTCGGAGATGAGGATCGAGTCCTCAAAGTTGTAGCCGTTCCACGGCATGAATGCGACGAGCACGTTCTTGCCAAGGGCGAGTTCGCCGAGATCGGTCGACGGGCCGTCCGCGATGACGTCGCCGGCGCGGATGATGTCGCCGATCTTCACAAGCGGGCGTTGATTGATGCAGGTCGACTGGTTCGATCGCTGGAACTTACGCAGATTGTAGATATCGACACCCGGTTTGGTCGGGTCAGTCTCCTCCGTCGCGCGAATAACGATACGCTGCGCATCGACCTGCTCGACGACGCCTGGACGGCGCGCGGACACGACCGCGCCCGAATCACGCGCGACGATCGCTTCCATCCCGGTGCCGACGAATGGCGCCTCGGCCTGCAGAAGCGGCACCGCCTGACGCTGCATGTTCGAGCCCATCAGCGCGCGGTTCGCGTCATCGTTCTCGAGGAACGGAATGAGCGCGGCGGCGACCGAGACAAGCTGCTTCGGCGAGACGTCGATGTACTTCACCTCGTCGCGCGGCATCAGCATTGCTTCGCCGCCGACACGGCAGTTGACGAACTCGTTTGACAGGCGCCCGTTCTTGTCGATTTCGGCATTCGCCTGGGCGACCGCGTAGCGCTGCTCCTCCATCGCCGACAGATACACGACGTCGTCAGAGACCTTGCCGTCGTTCACCTTGCGATAGGGGCTCTCGATGAAGCCGTATTTGTTGACCTGCGCGTGCGTCGCAAGGCTGTTGATGAGGCCGATATTCGGCCCTTCCGGCGTTTCGATGGGACAGATCCGGCCGTAATGCGTCGGATGGACGTCACGCACCTCGAAGCCCGCGCGCTCGCGTGTCAGACCGCCCGGCCCCAGCGCCGACAGACGGCGCTTGTGCGTGATCTCGGACAGCGGGTTCGTCTGGTCCATGAACTGCGAGAGTTGCGAAGAACCAAAGAATTCCCTGACCGCCGCCGCCACCGGCTTGGCGTTGATGAGGTCGTGCGGCATCAGCGTTTCAAGTTCCGCCGACGACATCCGTTCCTTGATCGCGCGTTCCATGCGCAAAAGGCCGATGCGGTATTGATTCTCCATCAGCTCGCCGACCGAACGCACCCGGCGATTGCCGAGGTTGTCGATGTCATCGATCTCGCCGCGGCCGTCGCGAAGGTCTGTGAGCGTCTTGAGGACCTTGAGAATGTCCTCTTTGCGCAAGACGCGCACGGTGTCATCCGTTGCGAAGTCGAGGCGAATGTTCATCTTGACGCGGCCGACCGCCGAAAGGTCGTAGCGTTCGGGGTCGAAGAACAGGCCGTAGAACAAGCTCTCAGCGGTCTCGAGCGTCGGCGGCTCGCCCGGGCGCATCACGCGGTAGATATCGATCAGCGCCTGCTCGCGATTCGAATTCTTGTCGGCCGCAAGCGAGTTGCGGACATAGCCGCCGACCGTGATGTGATCGACGTCGATCGTGTCGAAAGCGTCGACCCCGATTTCGGTGAGAAGCTTCAGCGTTTTCTCGGTGATTTCATCACCCGCCTCGGCGAAAATCTCCCCGTTCTCGAAGTTGACAAGATCGGAGGCGAAATACCGGCCGACCATGTCGGCGTCGGTCAGCAGCAATTGCTTGACGCCGCTCTCAGCAATTTCCTTCGCAGCTTTGGCGGAGAGTTTCGTTCCAGCCTCGGCGACAACCTTGCCCGATTTGGCGTCGACGAGGTCGCGGTCGAGCTTCACGCCCTTCACGCGCTCGTGCCGGAACGGCATTGTCCAGCCGGCTTTGGTGCGCAGGTGCGGCACGCGATTGTAGAAACTGTCGAGGATCTCCTCGGCGTCCATGCCGAGCGCATAAAGCAAGGTCGTCGCTGGCAGCTTGCGGCGCCGGTCGATGCGGACATTGACGATGTCTTTGGCGTCGAACTCGAAGTCGAGCCATGAGCCGCGATAGGGAATGATGCGCGCCGCGAACAAGAGCTTGCCCGAGGAATGCGTCTTGCCGCGGTCGTGGTCAAAGAAGACGCCCGGGCTGCGGTGCATCTGAGAGACGATGACGCGCTCGGTGCCGTTGATGACAAAGGTGCCGTTATCCGTCATGAGCGGGATATCGCCCATGTAGACTTCCTGCTCCTTGACGTCGCGGATCGATTTCGCGCCCGTATCCTGATCGACTTCAAAAACCGCGAGGCGCAGCGTCACCTTGAGCGGCGCGGCGTAGGTCATGTCGCGCTGCTGACACTCTTCGACGTCGAACTTCGGCTCCTCGAATTCATAGGAGACAAACTCCAGCACGGCAGTCTCGGTGAAGTCCGAGATCGGGAAGACAGAGCGGAACACCGCCTCAATGCCTTCGATGCGGCGGTCGGCGGGCTTGATGCGCCGTTGCAGGAATTGCTCGTATGAGTCTTTTTGAACCTGGATCAGGTTCGGCATTGGGGCCGCGTCGCCGATGCGACCGAAACTTTTACGAATTCTCTTCTTCTCTACGAAGGACTGCGCCATCTTTGTTCCTTACACGGGCTCAAGGCCCGGCTTCCGCGCCAAAAGGGTTCGCGCCATACGCTTGCGGGCTCGCGACGCCCGACGCATGCGCGAATCGCCCCGACGGCCGCTCTTCGGCGCCCGGGGCGTTAATCAATCCGGATTTTCAGTTCTCTATTGTTCGAAGCACGTCGCCGCTTTGCCTGACCGCAACGGGCGCCCCCGCTGCGGCAATCGACGTTAATACGGACGTCGCCCCCGTATCGCAACCCCTCGAAACAGAAAAAGTCAAGAAAATTCTTGCACAAATTCCGCAGGGTTGTCATCGGCGCGCCGCCCAATTCTGGAGGATCGGGGCAACCCGGGCCCGCCTTGAGGCGGGCCCGTTGCAGGATTACTTCAGTTCGACCTTGGCGCCGACCGCCTCAAGCTTTTTCTTGAGCTCTTCAGCTTCCGCCTTGCCGACGGCTTCTTTCACCGTCTTGCCGCCAGCCTCGACGAGGTCCTTGGCTTCTTTGAGGCCAAGACCGGTGATCGCACGGACTTCCTTGATCACTTCGATCTTCTTGGCGCCGGCTTCGACGAGCACGACGTTAAATTCCGTCTTCTCCTCGACGGCGGCAGCCGCGCCGCCCGCGCCCGGCATCGCGACAGCGACCGCGCCCGCGGCGGGCTCGATGCCGTATTTGTCCTTCAGGATGGTTTTCAGTTCGGCCGCCTGGAGGAGCGTGAGGCCGACGAGGTCTTCGGCAAGCTTGTTGAGGTCAGTCATGGTCGGTTCCTTGGTTTCAACTGGTTAGACAGGTTTCTTGAGTGGCCGGATCAAGCCGCTTCTCTTTTCTCTAGGGTCTCGATGATGCCCGCGATCTGGGCGCCTGGCGCCGTGATCGCGCTGACGATATTCGCCGCTGGCGACATAATCGCCGTGACGATCTGACCGAGCAACTCCTCACGCGAAGGCATGGCGGCAAGGGCCTTCACGCCCGCCGCATTCATGACTTCCGCCCCCATCGAGCCGCCGAGAATGACGAGTTTATCGTTCTTCTTGGCGTAGGCTTCGACGACTTTCGCCGCCGCGACCGGATCTTCAGAATAGGCGATCGCGGTCGGCCCCTTGAAAAGGTCAGCAACTTTCTTGGCCGGCGTCTTGGAAATGGCGATCTTGGCGAGCGTATTCTTGACGACCTTCATGCCCGCACCGGCGGAGCGAAGTTCGCCCCGAAGCTGCGTCATCTGGGCGACCGTAAGGCCGCCATTCGCCATCACGACAACGACATTCTTGTCGAATACGTCGCCGATCCACTCGATCTGGGTCGCCTTCTGGGTTTTCTCCATCGGACGGATGGTCCCTTCATTGGCCGGTTCGCGCGCGGACCCCGTGTCCGAACGCGTCTTCATTGGCGATGATGGAGGAACCCTAAGGGCTCCGCGCACCAGCGCCGGAGCCTGCCCCAGAAGGTCAATGAGATCGCCCGGAGGGACCGGAGATCCTTATGGCTTTCCGTCTATGCGGGGCCATTAAGTCCTCACGGACGCCCGCAGTCTTGGACAGGTGTGCTCGGACAAGCCGAGCGCGATCGCCGCTGTTAAAGCAGCGGCGGCGGATGTCAAGCTGGGGCCAATCCGGGTAAGGTCCAGTGACCGAGGCTCCGGCCTCCACGCTCCCAACCGCCCATTAAGTAGGGTAAGAAAAGGAGGTCGGGAAAGAAAAAAAGGCAAGATGGAAGAAGGGAGGCAAAGAGAAGAGGAGAGCAAAGAGCGAGCGGAAACAACAAAAGAAAAAGAGAAAAACAAAAAAACCAAAAACGAAAAAAAAAAAAAGAAAAAAAAGAAGAAAAAAAAAAAAAAAAAAAAAAAAAAAAAAAAAACAAAAAAAAAAAAAAAAAAAAAAAAAAAAAAAAACCGAAGCGGAACCCCCCCGACACCAAGCAATCAAGCGACCAAACCCCCCCCCCCCCCCCCCCCCCCCCCCCCACCACACACACCCACCCACAACCAAGACCCCCCAGCCCACAACAACAAACCCCCACACACCCCCCCCCCCCCAACAACACTACCCCAATCCGAACGATATTACGCAGATAGAACGAGGGGAGTTCGTCAGCAGTCACTAATGAACACTCCTTCAGTTCCCGCCCTGGCAGCGAGCTTTTGGTCAAACGGGTCATTGTGCAACGGCGAAAGTGTCACAACCGCTGCAGCATCTTCCCCAGTCGCCGCTTTTGGCTGCCAACCGTTTTCGAAGTCCCTCCGCCTCAGCGCTTTGATGTCGACCCAAATGCGCTTCCGTGCGCGGCCTTGATTGCCGCTTCCCGCCTCACATCGGGAGGGGGTCGACCAACTTTGCCGCGCGCCCAAAGTTTTCAGTCGCCAACAACTTGAAAAACACCGCATGGCGCAAAGCCATGCCAATCCCCAGTCGACCGCGCTACGCGCATCTTGATGATGGGCATGTGCTTGATGCCGCTGAGCAGATCGGCACAGCGATTGAGCGTATGATGTCCCCCTGACATGCAGCGGCAGAGCTTGCTGCAAGGTGGCTGCGTACCGCATTCTGTGCTTTGGCTGGTAAGTCTGGGAATGAGTCATCATTCCTCGCCGCCATACCAATCGGGCTCGGCGGACATTACCCCGCTTGGCTGCGCTAATGGCTGCTATTCGAGCTTCGCTTCCCAAAACCCGCCATTCAGAAATCGACCCCATTCCGGTCACAGAACTGCTGGTAGATCTCTCCTCAAAGCCGCCATTCGCGCGACGAGAACAATCTTACTCTTTTTGAGGTTGCAGAACCTCGATGTTCTCCAGCCACTGCTCTACCTGACCAGGCCATTGTCGTGTGATCGGATCCGTGGTCGGTCGCATTCCGAAAGCATGTCCTCCCTTTGCATAAAGGCGCATGTCGACCGACACTCCCGCGTCATTGAGTGCAAGGGCGTAGGCCAATGGCTGCCGCACATCGTCGACGGAATCGTTCATCGCATGGATGATGAGCGTGGGCGGTGCATTTGGACTAATATCGACCCAAGGCTGTAGTTCGAGATTGTTCTCGCCCTTGCTGTTGTCCAACACGCGAGCGGTATAGGCAACGATGGCGAAGTCGGGCCGCGGTGATTGCTGATCCGCGGCGTCGGTCAAAGTATAGGTCCGTTCGACAGTATTGCTCATATTGATGACGAGATATGCGCCTGCCGAAAACCCGATCGCTCCGATCCTGTGCGGATCGATGCCATAGGTTGAAGCCCGCTCTCGCAGCAGACTGATTGCGCGCTGCGCGTCTTCGAGGCCAAGCAAGACCTCTGGTCGCTGCTGTTTTCCATCTTTGCGCGGCCAAACTTGCGGCGTGCGGTATTTAAGCATGGCGCAAGTCATGCCTTGCCGGGTTACCCAGTCGCATACTTCGCTGCCTTCGAGGTCGGTTGCCACAGCGTAGAACCCTCCCCCGGGTATGACGAGCATCGCGGCGCCGGTATTGCGACCTTTCGGACGATAGATCGTCATGGTTGGTCGGGTGACATAGGTTGCCCAATGCCATTTGCGTCCGGCCACCAGCGGCGAGCCGTTGCCGGTGTGTTCAGGATGAGCGCCGCTGTCTGGCTTCGCCAAAAGGACGTTCGCGGGCCAGAGAGGAAGCTGCGTTCCCCCATTTTCCGGTTCCCAGACCCCCTCCTTCTCAACCTTCGGAACCTCGATCCTTTCGGAGGAGGTCTCGTGCTCGTTTGCTTTGCCGCAGGCAGATCCAGCAATGCCGAGACACAAGAGAAGGGACGTCGCTAAAGTCGGATATCGCAACATGTTTCGTGTCTCTATTTTTCCGCCAGTTCTTGCATCAGAAAACCAGAATAGCTCCAAGCAAGGTTTTGGGAGGTCGGCTATCAGTGCCAGAAAGGTGTCAGTCTTCAGAGGCCACGACCAACCCTGAGACCTCCATCAGATCTTGGAGCGTCCACGCGTGAACGTCCAATCGACGTAAAGTTTTCCGCCCTGCACATCGACTATCTCCTTACCGCCGCCGATCGGTCCCTCGAGAGTGAAATCCATCGTCGCCATTGGCGCGGACGAGGCTGTCTCCAGTTTTGCCGGATAACCCTCAGCAGCATGTCGCTGAAAGCCTTCGGCGCTGGGCGAAATGAACTGATACCGCGTGCGCGCACGGATAAGATCCGTTTCAATCGTATAAGGAATATCGGACAGATCAAACGGCCTCGTCCCTGTCGTGCGGACAACTGGCTCTTCGCCGGCAGTCGTCGGATCGTTGAAGTGATATGTATCATTCAACGTTATCGTGCCGGCGCATCTTTCATTCAGCCATTGCTGGTAAGAGCCAGTCGGGGCGAATGGATCATCGTCGTTGAGGCCGTCCAGCAATGTGAAATAGGAAAAGGACTGCTCACTGTTCGAGGTGAGCGGGCACTCCATTTCTGTCGCGCGGTTGTAACCTACCGTTGTTATGCCGCTATTCGGGTCGCCGGTGACGATTTCCGAAATCCACTTTATCGTGATCGAGAGAAAGCCCTCGACATCTGATGGCTCCGCGACCAGACCGCCGCCATTTGTTTTTGAGGTGCTTGCTGCCGCCGTCGCATTGCCGGGGCCTGCATCCGACGATTGACTGGATGGCTGCATCAAGACTTGCGCCGATGTCGCCGATCCGGAAACGGCGTCACCAGAAACACCGTCCGCATCCTTTGCTTTCGAGCAAGCCGTGAGAGCAAAAATCAAAGCCAAACCGATCGCCGATTTCGCGCGCATGTCGCTACCCTTGTCACCGCCAAACAATTCTGAAGGAGGTTCGAACAAAAAAATAGGCCTATTGTATTGTTGGGAAAGCGCTTCGATACACGCAGCCTGCTTATCAGCCCTGCGAAAACGGGGAATTCCCGCTATCGGATTTGTCGCTTGGATTCGAGCAGAGTACGCAACCGGCCTCGTCCGTGCGTGCTCGTTCCGGTAGGCCGCCGCCGAACAACCTGCAGGCTCGACCGTCCGCGTGCAATCGCGGCGCCAGACGCAAAAAAGGCGGCGTTTTCGACACCGCCTTTCGCCGCAGTATTCTTCGCGGCGACGCTTAGGCGCCCGCCGCCATATCAATTTTCACGCCCGGTCCCATGGTAGAGGAGACCGCGATCTTCTGGATGTAGGT
Organism: Parvularculaceae bacterium; assembly: GCA_034522715.1. Taxonomy (GTDB): domain Bacteria; phylum Pseudomonadota; class Alphaproteobacteria; order Caulobacterales; family Parvularculaceae; genus Amphiplicatus. The sequence goes on from JAXHLA010000003.1 coordinate 532,767, forward strand.
GCCTTTGGCGCCGGCGGGCCGGGCCTTTTGCACCGCGTCGATGAAGGCCTTGATGTTCTCGGCGATTTGCGCGTCTGAGAAGCTCGCCTTACCGACGCCGGCGTGGATGAGGTTGCCGACTTTCGAAATGCGGAACTCGACCGAGCCGCCTTTCGCGTCCTTGACCGCCTGGCCGACATTTGGCGTCACCGTGCCAACCTTCGGGTTCGGCATCAGGTTGCGCGGCCCGAGAACCTTACCGAGGCGCCCGACGAGACCCATCATGTCCGGTGTCGCGATGACGCGGTCGAACTCCATGAAGCCGCCCTGGATCTTCTCCATGAGGTCGGTGTCGCCAACGATATCAGCGCCCGCTTCACGCGCCTCGTCCGCCTTTTTGTCTTTTGCAAAAACGGCGACGCGCACGGTCTTTCCCGTGCCATGCGGCAGCGAGACGACGCCGCGCACCATTTGATCCGCATGCCGAGCATCGACGCCGAGATTCATCGCAATTTCGATCGTCTCATCGAATTTCGCGGTCGCGCTGCTCTTGATGATCCTGGCCGCTTCGGTCACTGAATACGCCTTGTTGCGATCCACATTGCCGAGCGCTGTTTTGATCCGTTTTCCCTGTTTCGCCATTGCTTAGCCCCTTACCTCAAGACCCATCGCCCGCGCCGAGCCCATGATGATCCGGGTCGCGGCGTCGAGGTCGTTTGTGTTGAGGTCCTTGAGCTTGGTCTGTGCGATCTCGCGGCACTGCGCCTCGCTCACCGAACCGGCGATCGTGCGCCCGGCAGCCGCGCCGCCCTTGTCGATTTTCGCCGCCTTCTTGAGGAAGTAAGCCGCTGGCGGCGTCTTCATCGCGAAGGTGAAAGACTTGTCGGAGAAGATGGTGATGACGACGGGGATGGGCATCCCCTTTTCCATCTGTTGGGTCTGCGCGTTGAACGACTTGCAGAATTCCATGATGTTGAGACCGCGCTGGCCAAGCGCGGGACCGATCGGAGGAGACGGATTCGCCGCTCCGGCCGGCACCTGAAGTTTCAGGGAGCCAGTGATTTTTTTCGCCATGGGGTCCTTCCAAGGTTAAGCGAAGGCCTCGCGGTCCGGAGAGGGCTGGACTTTGCCCCCGCCTCCCGAAAGGAAGGCGGCGCGTAGCAGAGCAATCGCCTTGTGGCAACAAGCTCTCATCGCCAAACACAAAAAACGGACGGCGGCTATGGGGGACTTGCCGCCGTCCGTCCTTGATACGCAACCGGAACTCTACGCAACGCAACCAGGAAAATCGGGGAAAAACCCCGGCGGCGGGGAGAGCACGCCGCAATTCGTGATGTTATAGAGTTACGTCAAAATTAAGGCAATGTCAACCCGAATTAACCAGATAGTTGTGTATCAGGCGCTTCCCGTTGCGTTGGCCCGGCCTTCCGCAACTCGCTTTTTTTCTTAAATGCCGACGCGCCATCCCGGGGCTGGTACAACTCACCAGACACCCTTGTCCGAATAGCAACGGGCCGGCGCGCTTACTGCGCAGAGTCGGTTGAAGGATCCTTGGGCTTTCTCGCAAGCGCCTTGAACTCACCAAGGCTGCAGGCGCCAGCAAAGAAGCCGCTCTGATTATCAACGACATTGAAGATGTCGCCACGACAGGCGCGGGTGCTGAAAAGCCGGGCCTCAAGTCTGAAAAAAGTCGACTCCGCTCTTTCGCAGGTGCCTCGGGTCTCGTTGAGATAGTATCGGCTGCCAACCTTGAAGAGCAGGCGGTTCTCATCGACCGCATCGACGCCAGTGGAGCGCATCGACACGCACCCGACAGTTTCGCCCGTTTCGACAAAACCATCGAGGGCGTCGACTTCTTTCACTGGATCGCTCGCAAGAGCCGATCCGGCCGCCAACAGGGCGGCGCAAAAAACGCCAATCCTTCCGATCATTGCCGGTTCCTTTCGCCAGATACCCCCTTGCCGCCCAGGATGTAGTCGTGCTTGGCGCCGCCGCCAAGGCGTCTCACCAGCGCAGAGACATGCAAGAAAGGCCGGCATCGATCCGGGAAATTGCCCGTGTCGGAAGTTCCACGATCCGGGCGCCCAACGCCTCGAGCCGTTCCGCCGTGCGCGGAAACCCCTCTGAGACCAGAAGAACATTGTTGATTCGCAACGCGTTCGCCGCCGCCTCTTCTCCGGATGCAGTTTCAATCACCCGCAGCCCGGAAAAAGCGCCCGCCGCGGCGAGCCTTGGCGTCGCCAGCACAGTTTCGTGATCAACAAGAGAGCAGTCGGTCTTGAAATGCAGGACGCCCGGCGGCGTCGCCGCCACCTCAGATTTGCGGCCAAACTTGTCGAGGAGACGAACGAGGCGTTCAGCGCCTGCCTCGTTCGTGCGGGACGAGACGCCAATCAAAATACGGTCCCCGAGGGTCAAGATGTCGCCGCCGTCCGCAAAGCCGACATCGAGGGCCTGCGTCTCGTCGAACCGCGCCGTCAATTCCGGCGCCAGCGCTTCTGCTTCGCGCAATCGCGACGGCGCCCCGGGGCGCAGGACTATTGCTCCTTCAGGGAAAACGAGCGCCGGATCTTCGATGAACACAGCGTCGGGAAACTCTTCAAGCGCCGGCAAAATCTCGACCGTCACGCCAGCCTCGGTCAACGCAGCGATATAGGCCCGGTGCTCGCGCGCGACATCAGTAAAGGACGGCCCCTCCCCGCCATGCGCGCGCAGGCCCTCGCTGACAGACTTGGACGGTGTGCGGACGAGCGCGTGCGCAAAGTCAAATGGCGTGCGCACAAATTACTTGCCGGGCTGGGCGATCGGCGCCGGCGCGCTGTGATCGCCCGGCGCTCCAACCGTCTTGGTGGAGTTATCGGTTATGGTAATGTGGACTTCGACGAAGCGCGGAATAAACGCGAGGCCGACAAGCGCAAAAAACCCGGCCGCGATGACTAACGACGACAACCATTTCGGCAAGGGAGCCTCCCTGAGCAGCCTTGAACAATCTTAAGGCCCGGCAGCTGGATTGTCGAAGGCCGGGGCTCATCCAGAGCCTATACGGCAACGTAATAGCGACATGAGCGTGAAAGAAACCGCCCGCGGCGCTGGCATGATTTTGCTCGATCTCGGGCCCATCATCGCCTTTGTCGGCGCCTTTAATATTTTCAACCGCAGCGATCCCGATAATGCGATCTACATCGCAACGGCGATTTTTATGGCCGCGACGGTGCTGGCGGCTGGCATTGCCTGGTTACGCACTCGAAAAGTGCCGCCGGTGCTCATAGTGACCTTGGTGCTCGTGCTGGCGTTCGGCGGGCTGACGCTTGTTCTGCACAATGACTCGCTCATCAAAATGAAGCCGACTTTTGTTTACCTTTTCTACTCAGTGGCGATTTTCGGCGCGATGGCCTTCGGGCACAATGTCTGGAAATTGCTTTTCGGTCACGCCTTCATCCTGCCCGATCGCGTGTGGAAGACCTTGGCGATACGGTGGGGCCTCTTCTTCATCTTCATGGGCGGCCTGAATGAGGCGATCCGGCTGACGCAATCGACGGAGTTCTGGGTTAATTCAAGGTTGTTCATCGGCTTTCCGCTCGTCGCGCTCTTCATGCTCCTCAATTTACCGCTGACCCTGAAGAACGTCGGCAAGACTTAGCCAAGTGCAGCGAGGATTGCGCAATACACTGCTAGTCTGAGACGATGCCTTGGCTGTGCGTCCGCTTCGAGCAACGGGTCGAAAAATGGTGGAAGGGGCTGGATTCGAACCAGCGTACGCCGAAGCGGGCAGATTTACAGTCTGCTGGATTTAACCACTCTCCCACCCTTCCACGGGACCTTCAGCAGGACGCCGCGGCGGCGCTTTCTACCTCAGTTTGCCGGGCGGCCCCGGCCGGGGAGCGCGCGGTCTATAGCGAGGGGCTGGCGTACGCGCAACCATGACGCTGGCAAAGCCCCTCGTATTGTTTCGTCCAGCCTCAACGCTCGGTATATAGGCGCTGATGCATCCTCAAAGGCACGGCAAAGGTTCCGGCGGCGACCGGCGCGAGCGGGCACGACCCGATGACGGCGCCTTGTGGCTTTACGGCCGCCATGCGGGCGCGGCCGCGCTTGCTAATTCTCAGCGCCGGATCAAACGCGCCGTCGCCACGAAAAACGCTTTCGATTGGTTGAAGACGATTGGTCTTTCCGAAGAACGGCTCGCCCTCGTTGAGGATACGCGCCCAGACGCCATTGATCGGCTGTTGCACGCGGGCGCCGTTCATCAGGGGCTTGCCGTTGAAGCGTTCGATCTTGAGCGAGCGCGGCTCAAGGACGTTTGCGATCCGGAAGAAGCGATGCGGCCTGTCGTCGTCCTCGACCAGATCACAGACCCGCAGAACATTGGCGCGGTGTTTCGATCGGCAGCAGCGTTCGGCGCGCGTGCCTCGATAGTGCAAGAACGCCGGACGCCACCACTCTCCGGCGCGCTCGCCAAGGCAGCGGCCGGCGCCGTTGAGACGCTGCCCTGCGTGAAAGCCGTCAACATCGCGCGTGCGCTCGAAGCGTTGAAGGATCTCGGGTATCATTGCGCCGGGCTCGCAGGTGAAAGCGCGCTGCCGATCTCCGCTCTGCCGAAAGACCGGCCGATCGCAATTGTTCTCGGTGCGGAAGGCGCCGGCTTGCGCCAGCTTGTCGGCCAGACTTGCGACGCGCTCTATCGAATCCCGATTGCGCAACAGATGGAAAGCCTCAACGTCTCGAACGCCGCCGCCATCGCCCTGTACGAAGCCACGCGCGACGCACTTTAGGAGCAGCGATGAACGACAAGCCCTGCCTTTACCACATGCCGCAGACGCGCGGCGGCACGACGCTATGGATGAACGAAGAGCTTGGCGACGTGTGCACAGTCAAACTTGTCAATCTCAAGAATGGCGAAGGCCGCACGAAGGAGTTCCTGAAGATCAATCCGATGGGCAAAGTGCCGGCGCTTGTTCACAAGGGCGTCACCGTCACCGAAGCATCGGCGATCTGCGCCTATCTCGCCGACGCTTTCTCGGACCGGGGCCTTGCGCCGGCGGCCGGCGACCCGCAGCGCGGCGCTTATTATCGCTGGATGTTTTTTGCGCCTTCCTGCATCGAGCCCATGATGCTCGACAAGCTTGGCAAGGTCTCCCGCGAGAACGCGGCCGCCGCCGGTCACGGCGATTATGAGCGCGTCTTCGCCTCCATCGCTCAGGCGCTGTCGAATGGCCCGTATGTCCTGGGCGAGAAATTCTCCGCCGCCGACGTCGTTATGGGATCGACGCTGAATTTCGCGACATTGTTCGGCGCAATCCCGCTTGAAGGACCCATCAAGGCCTATATGGAACGGCTGAAAGCGCGCGCCGCATTTCAGTCGATGATGGCGAGGAACGCCGAGATGGCCAAGGCGATGGGACTTTGAGCGCTGCAGCGCATAACGGCTCTTGCCATTGCGGCAGGGTGACGTTTCGCGCTGACGGCGACCCCAAATTCATCTCGGCCTGCCATTGCGACAGCTGCCGGCGCTCGACCGGCGCTGCTTTCTCCGTCTGGGCGGGGTTCCCCTCGACTCACGTCAATTGGCTCGGAGAAAGCCCCACTTTCTATGCTAGCTCCAAGGGTGTCCAACGAGGGTTTTGCAGATCCTGCGGCACGCCGCTTTCGTATCAGGGCGAGAAATGGCCAGAGGAAACGCATTTTCTGATTGGCGTTTTCAAGGACCCGTCGCCCTTCGCACCGAAGAGCGATTACATGGTTGAAGGACGGCTCTCCTGGGTGAAGCCGGTCGTGGAGAAACAATGAGCCTGCCAAACAAAACCGCCGTCGTGACTGGCGTATCGACAGGCATCGGCCGCGCCATCGCCCAATCATTGGCCGGCGCCGGCTGGCGAGTCTTCGGAAGCGTACGCAAGGAAAAAGACGCGAGTGAGGCGTCCGCCGCGCTCGGCGCGAACTTCACCCCGCTAATCTTTGACGTCACGGACGAAGCGGCGATTGCGCGCGGCGCGGAAGAGGTTAGGTCGCTGCTCGGGCGTGAAACGCTGGGCGCACTGATCAACAACGCCGGGATCGCTGTCGGCGGGCCCGTCGCTTACCTGAATATCGAAGACCTTCAGCGCCAGATCGACATCAATGTCTTCGGTCCCGTGCGCACGACCAAGGCGTTTTTGCCGCTCCTTGGCGCGGACAAGACGCAGAAGGGTCCGCCCGGCCGCATCGTCAATATGAGCTCTGTCGCTGGAAAGATGGCGTCGCCTTTCATGAGCCCCTACGCGATGTCCAAACACGCGCTTGAAGCCATGTCCGAGAGCTTGCGTCGCGAACTTACCGTGCACGGGGTCGATGTCATCATCGTAGGGCCGGGCGCTATCCGTACGCCGATCTGGGCGAAGGCGGACGAACTCGATTTTGAGCAATATCGGCATACCGAGTATTTTGATGATCTGGAGCGCATGAAGGCCATGATGCACTCCTTCGGTGATCAGGGCCTCGAAGCCGAAGCTGTCGGCGCGCTTGTTCTTGAGATTTTGACGGCGCCGAAGCCAAAGACGCGCTATGCTATTCTCAAAAATAAATTCACCATGTGGACGCTGCCGAACCTTCTGCCGAAACGCACGGTTGATGCGTTCGTCGCCAAACGCTTCGGCCTGAAACCGCGCACGGCATGAGCGCTGGCGACTTCAGGGCGGTCATCTTTGATTTCGGCGGCGTCTTCACGACGTCGCCGGTCGAACACTTCGCTGACTATGAAAATCAGCGCGGCTTGCCCGAACGATTCATCGGGAGCGTCATCAAGGCGAACCTTCATCACGGAGCGTTTGCCCGCTTTGAGCGCGCCGAGATTTCCTTCGAGGAATTCGACGCGCTTTTTTCCGCTGAGACGCGCGCCGCAGGTCACAAGATCGGCGGACACGATTTCGTCGCGCTCCTCGATGTCGCGTTGAAGCCTGAGATGATTGAAGCGCTCCGGAGGGTGAAAGCGTCCGGTTTAAAAGCAGGCTGCATTACAAATAATTTCGAGGGTCTCGACCCAGTTCGCAGTGAACGAGAAGCCAAAGGCGACGCTGCAATTGCCGGCGTGTTCGCCCTGTTTGACCATGTTATCGAGTCATCGAAAGCGGGCGTTCGCAAGCCCGAGCCTCGCATTTATGAATTGATGCTGAAGGCGCTCGGTCTGCCCGCGTCAGCCTGCATTTTTCTTGACGACCTCGGCGTCAACCTTAAGCCCGCCCAGGCGATGGGCATGCGCACCATCAAGGTCCCCTTCGGCGATGTGCGGCCTGCGATCGACGAATTGTCAGCAGCGCTGGGATTGCAGTTGCGTTAGTTTCACATTTATTCCGGCGATAATTTATTCTTTCAACACCTCCTCCACTATCGGCGCAGGGTCCTCAGTGACCGTGTCCTCGATACGCGGATCGATGTCAGTCTGAAACTTTACGGCGTCTATCGCGAAACAGGCCTCACCGGCGGATTTTGGCAGCTGCAGCGTGCGCTGCTCATTCGCTGCTGAATAGTAGCTGTTGAGTGTCCGTCGCACCTCGCCGTCGCCCTCATCGCCCTCAGGCCAGCCTCCTTCAAAGATGGCGCAGACTTCGTAAGAATTTTCGTCAATCACTCTGTACCGATATTCCGCGCCCGTCGAAGGATCGTAAGGATAGGGCTCAGTACAGCCGGCCGCCACCGGCAGGCGTCCGCCGAGATCGGCGAGCGCCGTCTGCATTGCGGCGAAACTCGAATCTAATCGGTCATAGTAGGTATAGTGACAATCGGCGAGACGGGTCATTGTTACGAGATTTGAAACCCGCGTTTCATCGCTGATGCGCTCGCGCGCGGCCCCAGGGCTCCTGACGACGGAAAACGCCCAGGCGACAAGCACTGCCACAACAATCGTCGACAGGACTGCGAGCGCTTGTCCCAAAAGGTCAGCATGGCCCGACATACGCTCGGCGTCACGCGAATAGTTCCACAGAATTGCCGCGGAGATGAGCCCGACGACCCCTGCTTTGGCTGCGAATCGCGTCGATAATCCGCCATCAAGAAATTGATAAACGACTGCGACGAGGTCGCCGATGAGCGCCCCGGCGGCGAAGATCAGCGTCACATAGGTAAGCCATGCGCGCACGCGGCTCCGCCGGCGGTCGGGATCGCGGCGTTTTTTCGCCGCGAGACGCCAACCAAGGAAAAGAAAGATCGGGTAGCCGACAAGCAAGGATGCGATCGACCATCGGAGCCCCGTCGTCGCCCAGCCATACGAATACTGATCGCGCACCAGGTCATCCGCAAAAAACCGGTCGATCCACGCGAAGGCGAGGCCACCGACCTGCGTCGCGATCATGCCGAGCAGCGAGAAATAGACGATGAGAAGAAACGCTTCGCGCGCCGATCCGTAGGCTTTTGGCTTCGGCACCGGGGCAGGGAAATCAACGTCGGCAAACGCGCCAAGCGCGCTCTCGATCTGATCCTCCGGCCAGCCTGCCTTTTTCAGGACTTCAGCGATACGCCCTCGACTCTCACCGAGGGAAAGCGCCGATTTAACGAATTCGACAAGCGTGGCTTCAGCCATGCGCAATACTCCCGCTGCGGCACAGTCTACGCTCCGGCCCCGAAGCGCGATAGAAGTCCCGCTCGCAGCTTCCAACGCGCCAGGGAGGCCAGAATGGCCCATTTCCGCCCACGATCGACACTCGCAACGCATGACGTCGCCAATCAGCCGCCGCCATTCGAGGAGATCAATCTCTACGATAATGATGCGGCGTTGATGGGCGCCGTCGAGGCTGGCGGGGGCGAGATCCATAGCGAACGACTTTCAGCGTTCGGCGCGCGCTGCGGATCCGCCGAAGTCATCGAATGGGGGCATCTCGCCAACAAACATCCGCCGACACTTAAAAGCTTCGACCGGTACGGTCACCGGCTCGACGAGGTTGAGTTTCACCCTGCCTATCACGCCTTGATGGACCTTGGATTGACGTCAGGTGTCGCCGCCGCCGCGTGGACAGTCGATCAAGCGGGCCATGTCCTGCATTCGGCGTTGCTCTTTTTGATGGGCCAAGCGGAAGGCGGCGTCTGTTGTCCAATGTCGATGACCTATGCCGCCATCCCCGCTCTCCTCCATGAACCGCGCCTTGCGGATGAATGGATCCCAAGGGCGACAGCGCTTCGCTACGACCGGCGGTTCCTTCCTGCGGGCGAAAAGACCGCCGTCACCATCGGCATGGCGATGACCGAAAAGCAGGGCGGCTCAGATGTGCGGGCGAATACCACGCGCGGCGAGCGATCCGGCGATCACTGGTCGCTCACTGGTCACAAATGGTTTTGTTCAGCGCCGATGTGCGACGCTTTCTTGACGCTCGCTTACGCTGAAGAAGGACTTTCGTGTTTCCTCGTCCCTCGCTGGAAGCCCGGCGGCGAGCGCAACGCGATGCACATCATGCGGCTAAAGGACAAGCTGGGCGACCGCGCGAACGCATCATCGGAAATTGAGTTTCACGGCGCATTCGCCGAGTTGGTCGGCGAACCCGGGCGCGGCGTCAGGACGATCATCGATATGGTCCAGCATACGCGCCTTGATTGCGTTGTCGGATCAGCCGGCGGAATGCGGGCAAGCCTCGCGCAGGCGCTGTGGCATACCGAGCATCGCAGCGCATTTCAGAAGAAACTCATTGACCAGCCCGCGATGGTGCGCGTTCTCGCCGATCTCGCGCTCGACAGCGAAGCCGCGACCGCCCTCGCCTTTCGCGTCGCGCGCGGATTTGACAGCGCAGCCGACGATGAGACCGAAGCCGCTTTCATCCGGCTTGCGACGCCAATCGCAAAATACTGGACTTGTAAGCGCCATCCGGGGTTCGTCTATGAAGCGCTCGAATGTCATGGCGGCGCCGGCTTCATTGAAGAGGGCGTCATGGCGCGCTACTTCCGCGCGTCGCCCCTGAATGCGATTTGGGAAGGGTCGGGAAACGTTATCGCGCTCGATATCCTGCGCGCGATCGGCCGCGAACCCGACAGCCTTGAAGCCGTCGTCGGCGAAGTCTCGAAGGCGCAAGGGTCAAACGGACATTACGACCGTCACGCCAAACGACTCGCAGAATGGCTGGAACCAGGCGCGCTCAACGAAAGCTCCGCGCGGGCGTTCGCCGAGGACATGGGGCTGGCGCTCCAAGCAGCGGCGCTCTACGGCGTTGCACCAGACTTCGTCTTCGACGGCTTCTGCAACGCAAGGCTGGACCCCGATGCGCGAAGCTATGGCTATGGCGCTTCCGAGGCGCAGATAGACTCCCCGGCTCTCATCGCCCGCGCGGCGCCGTTCTAGCGCCCATGATCGACAACCTTCGCGCACATCACATCACAGCGAACGGCCTCACGCATCACGTACGGGACACTGGCGACAAAGAAGCCGCGCCGGCGATTCTGCTTCACGGATTTCCGGACAGTTCTGCGGTTTGGGATCGCCTGACGCCTTTCCTTGTCGATGGCGGCTATCGCGTGATCGCGCCTGACATGCGCGGCTTCGGCGAAAGCGGCATGGCAGAGCATGTCGCCGATTACGATATCAGGTCGGGCGCCGCCATCGACGTCATCGCCATTCTCGATGCGCTCAAAATATCCCGCGCCCACCTTGTCGGCCATGATTTCGGCGCGCCGGTCGCCTGGATGCTGGCGGCGCAACAGGCGAGCCGGTTCCACTCGTTGACAGCGCTTTCGGTCGGTCACACGCGCGCATTTCTCGGCGCGGGTTCCGAACAGAAGCGGCGCAGCTTTTATATTCTCGTCCATCAGCTGCGCGGAATCTGCGAGTGGCTTTATCAGCGCGACGACTGGGCGCTTCTTCGAAAACACTGGGAAGGAACTCGGGACCCGGACGAAACGATCCGCTTACTTTCGCGCCCGGGGCGATTGACGGCCGGGCTCAACTGGTACCGCGCAAACGTCAGCCTTGCCCGCATGATTTCTTCTCCGGAGGAAGGCGCTTTCGGCGAAGAGCGCGTTCGTATTCCAACGCTGGGCGTATGGTCATCCGGCGAGAAATATCTGGTTGAGGCGCAAATGCGGGCGTCTGGCGCTTTTGTTGACGCCTCGTGGACATACGCCCGCATCGAAGGCGCGAGCCACTGGATGCAGGATGACGCCCCGGAAGAACTCGCGAAGTTGCTGCTGGGCCACTGGCGGGCGGCAGAGTATAGTTAACAACCCCAGCAAGACTCGCGCGCCGGCCAATCTTCCGACAATGTAGCATGGTCCGGGCACCGGGAGGGGCTGCGGACGGGTATGGGTATCCGAGGGGATTTTCTTGAAATTGAGGGCATTATTGACCGCTGCTTTTATTGCAGCATTTGGCTTGTCAGCCTGCGAGACGCCGAGCTACGGCGCTGGCGGCGCCATCGGCGCAACGCGTTCCCTAAATGCGCGCGGTTTGCTGGCGAGCGCCACAGATCTAGACACAATAATCGCGACGCCGGTCGCCACCGGGCTGCTTGTCGCGGCGTCCGCCGCAATCCCTGCAGCGGCCCCGCCGTCGATTGCCACGCACGAATTGAAGGCGACCGCGCTGATCACCGGCAAACTCTTCTTGGCGCGCGGCAGGATGCTGACCTCGCCGGCCTTCGAGACGCCCCGCTCGCTTGTCACTCAGGAAATTCCCGCGGGTTGGCGACTAAACAATAGCCGCCTCGTTCACAGCGAAAGCGGAATGGAGTGCCCGTTAGAATTCAACTTCGAAAGAAGTGGCGCAGGCGGCGTGCTTAGCCTCACCGATGTAAGCGCCTACGATCAGCAAAATCAGGACGTGTCGTGTAACTACACAAATGGCGGCGCCGCGGTCGTTACGATGTATGCGTCATTTTTTCCTAAGATTTCTGTTGAGGATCATGCCGCCGCCGCCGTCGCCGCTATGCGCCAGTCCTTTACGTTGAAATCGATGCTGCCTGTCATTAGCGTCGAGATCGAAGACAAGGACGAAGGACAATCGACTGCCGACCTTGAGCCACCGATTGCTGGGGCGTTCGATATCGGCGAGGTCAACGGCGTTCCTTACAAAACCGCGATCTGGATCGCCAAGACACAGGGCTGGCACGTCAAGGCGCGCGCTACCTATGCGCAAGCCGACGCCACGACGGAGCTCGTAGCCGCCGTCATTTTCGCTGCGAACTATTTGAACGTCGACATGAAAAACAAAGCCAAGCCGACTGCAAACGGACCGGACGTCTGAACAGGGAGGAATTGAGGTATGGATGAGCTGATCGGCGCTTTGCCGTTTATCTTCTTCATCGTGTTTTTCCTGGTGTTGCCGGCGATGGCGCGCCGCAGCCGTGCAGCTGAGCTTGAGCGGCGTTTCGCAGCGATTCAAAAGAAGCGAAAGTCGCGGATCATTGCGATCGTGCACCGGCAGGAGCCGATGGGGCTCCTCGGCATTCCCCAGCTTCGCTACATTGATTTGAATGACGCTGAAGACGTGCTGGAAGCCATCCGCACGACACCGCCCAAAACACCGATTGAACTCGTGCTGCATACGCCGGGCGGCCTTGTCCTTCCGGCCTTGCAGATTGCGCGCGCATTGAAAGCGCATCCCGGAAAGAAGACAGTCTATGTGCCGCATTTCGCGATGTCCGGGGGAACGTTGATCGCGATGGCGGCCGATGAAATTATTTTGAACAAGCATGCCGTGCTGGGGCCGATCGATCCGCAGATCGGCGGCGTCCCAGCGGCGTCTCTGCTGCGCTTGCGGTCCGAAAAGGCGCCGGACGCGACGGATGATTACACCATCATCCTCGCCGATATCGGCAAGATGGCGACTGACCAATTGAAGAGAGCGGCGCGCGAGCTTCTCAAGGGAACGGTTTCCGATAACGCCGCCAACAATGTGGCGGAACAGCTTGCGAGCGGACGCTGGACGCACGATTATCCGATCGAGGCCGTCGAAGCGCGCGACATCGGGCTGAACGCGACCACCAACATGCCTGCCGATATCATTGAGTTGATGAGCCTTTTCCCGGACCGGCTGAGCAAGGCGAACGTCAAATATGTCGGCGCAAGCGCCGGTCTTTTCGGCATGTTCCGAAAGAAAATCGCGCTGCCGCCGGAGATGCGAAGCACGCCGCCGATGGGCGAGCGCACGCCCTTCACCGGCTACGAGCCCCGCGCCGGCGCGCGCAGCTTCTCGTTCGGGCCGTGGAACCCCAAGGACCTGCAGAACCCGCCGCCGCCAGGCCCCTCAGCGAACGACATCGCCGAACGGCCACGGCGGCGTTAAAAAGCTTACCGTTCAGTCGACTTTATAGCCCAGGATTTTCGATGCATCGGACAGCAGCCCGAAGGCGGTCGTTCGATCCATACTCCCAGCAAGCAAATGGGCTTTGCCGGCAGACTCCACGGTGAGCCCGTAACAAAGCTCGCCGAGTTTCATGCCGTGCGCCATGCCGGCCGCAGCATTCGCGTTGTCGGTATAAACGTCGAGGCCTGCACGGTCGAACCATGGGTTGGCGATCTTCAGCCGATGAATGTCGTCTTAACTGAAGGTGCGCCCGCCGGCGATCACTGTTGTCGGCGTAACCGAAAACGACATCGGCGCCTTGTGATCTTTCGGACGCTGATCGCGGAGCAGCCCGTAGGCGATCGCGCCGCCACCCATCAGCCAGCCGAAGATGCCAAGGCTGAGAAAGCCGCCAAGAAATATCAGTCCACCGATGACAATCAGGTACCAGAACTTTGGCGCCGACGCGGGCGTCACAGAAAACTCAGTCGTTTGTCCATTTACAGACTTTTTGTACTCAGCGTCCACTTTCTTCAGAACACCCTTCATTGCACGTTCCCCTGAGATAATATCACGTACACAACCTATGATTTGGGTGAGGCCCAATCACGCCGCCATACAATCCAACACGCGGCGAAGCGTTCGCGCCCCGGTTGCAGCGCACGGATGATTTTCGGCGCGGCGGCGTTATAGTCCGGGGATGGGCGAATTGACGGTCTCTTGGCTCGTTATCGTTTGCGGATGGCTGATCGCCAGCGCGTTCCTTATCGTCGCTTACTGGCGGGCGGGCCCGGTTTGGATCGAGCGCCATTCGCTGCGGTTCAAGCTCGCAGGGAACGACCGGCGTTGATCCGGCGCCATCGGCGAGATGGCCCTGCTGGTAGCCTGCGCGCTTCTCCTTTGGGCAGTCGATGCGACGACGCCGGAGATGAACTTCGTTGCTGTCATCGCCCGCCATCCCTGGTGGGCGATTGGCGCGCTAGTCTTTGTGTCAGGTATTGTCGCCGCTTACACGGCGTCGGCTGTCGCGCACCCTGACGGATCGACGAAAAAGCGTCTGCGCCAAACCTACGCGATCTACGCGCCTTACTCGACGCTTCTGTTCGGCGGCGGCATGGTGCTGATCAACTGTATCGTCACGCAGTTCATCGCCGACACCGGAACCTTTGGCGCGGCCGGCGGCGATATCGTAGGGCGCGCCACAAACGCTGTCGCCGGGACACCTTCAGAGGCGCAGCGCGCCGTCGAAATTTTCTTACGTCGATGCGATAGTGCTGCTGGCGCGCGCGAAGAACCAGATGACGCCGGTCTTCATTTTCGCGATCGCGATTTTCTCGATCAACCTGCTTATTCTCTACACGCCGATGCGCGGGCTCTGCACGACCAACGCCGTTTTCCTGACGAACGTCTCGACGCTGATCGCCATCGGCGCTGTCGCGGCCGCGGGGGCGGTCCTTTATGTCGTTTCCTATAACGCGTTTATTCAGGATTACATGGCGGCGCTTGCCGCGCTGCCACGCGAACTTGTCGGCGCCGACGCGATGTTTCAGCGGCGCTTTACCGACATCACTCTGGCGCTCGAACAGAAGGGAAGCCTCGTCGGCTTTATAGGCGACATGAGCAATTAGTGGGCGGGGCTGACGGCAATTGTCGGCGTCGTACAGGCGGCGGCGAGCCGCCTTGCGCGCAAGCCGGAGATCGAAGGCGCGCTGCCGGCGATCGCCTTTGACGCGGCGCTGGAAGAAGACTTAAAGGCTTCTGCGCGCATGACTTCGACTCCAGATATGGCTTTCAAGCGCGAGGACGTTTCGAGGACGCCTAAGTGACGAAAAGAATGCTGAAATGCCGACTGTGAAGTATCTCGGCCGAATTTTGATCCTGGCCGCCGTGGTCGTGGCGGTTTGGCTCGCTGTTGCGATCGGTGTGAACAGAATGCGCAAGGATGTTAAACTCGAGTCTATCGGTCTGATCGCCGCGATGCCGAGCCTTGAGGGTGACACCCTTAGTGTGACGATTTGGAATCTCGGCTACGCCGGCCTCGGCGCGGAGTCTGATTTTTCTGTCGACGGCGGAAAGAATTATCTGCCGCCAAGCCGAGCTGTCACCCGGAAGAATCTTGACGGTATCAAAAGCGAGCTTGGCAAAACAAGCGCAGACGTCATCTTGCTGCAAGAAACCGCGCGCGCAAGCTTGTTGACACGCGGCGCCGACACTGTCGCCGGCGCCGCAGAGGCGCTTGCAGGACGCGACAACGCCTTCACCGCCGACTTCGCCTCCATGCTGATGCCGCCTCCGCTCAGATCACGGCACGGCTTGTTTTCGTCTGTCGGCGCGGGCGGCGCCCGTCGAGAGGTCATTCCCTTGCCGCTAGAGCCGCAGTTCATCATGGGGATGTCGCGACGGCTCTATCATATGCATGTCGTCCGTCTGCCGTCGCCCGGCGCCGAATGGACGGTAATCAACCTTCATCTCTCAGCCTTCGACGAAGGCGCCAATGTCCGCTTAGAGCAGCTGCGCGCGGTGCTTGCGTTTGCCGAAGCCGAATATGCCAAGGGCCATCGCGTCGTCATCGGCGGCGATTGGAACTATGAATTCCATCGACCGAGTCGCCCGACGACAACGGAGGACAAGTATCTCTTCTGGGTGCATCCGTTTCCCTATCGCGAACTTGGCGAAGGTTGGACGGTCGCTATCGATATGGAGACACCGAGCGTGCGCACCAATGAGCGGCCCTACAAGAAGGGCGAAAATTTCACGACGGTAATTGACGGCTTCGTGCTCTCGCCGAACGTCAGGGCGCAAGACGTCAAGACCCGCGATCTCGACTTTCAGTTCTCGGACCACCAGCCCGTCGAAGCGCGCTTCGTTGCGGCGAACTGAGGCCTCGGCAGAGGGCAGTCGCAAGCAGTATGAAAAATGCCAAAGGTATTGGCGTCACGGAGGATACGCCGCAAGCCGAGCGTTCATCGTCTCCTCCTGGCGCGGAAAAATTCATTACATCAGCATCAAGGGCAGGTGACGACGGCGCTCGACACCGCGGCTGACAAGGTTTTTCAGAACGACCTGACGATAATCGACGGCCTCATCATCGTGCCAAACTGGGAGCCCGGGACGGTAACCGCGTGCCGGTTACTGAGTGAAGCTACCGCCCCAACGCCAGCATCACCCGCGATGACGCCGCCGACAAGGTTGCGACATCGCCGGTGATCGCTCCTGGCGCTTGAGCCGAAGGATACGCGGCGCCGAGCGCCGCCATCGCCGACACAATTTGCGCCGCGACAGCAGGATTTTCCGTCTCGATTGTTGCGCGGCTGCGCGCGAAAGCGCTTTCGGCCGCTTTGTAAAAGCCATAGCCGTCGAGATAATTGCCATAGGCCCTAGACCCGGCAGCCGCGCGATA
Organism: Parvularculaceae bacterium; assembly: GCA_034522715.1. Classification (GTDB taxonomy): domain Bacteria; phylum Pseudomonadota; class Alphaproteobacteria; order Caulobacterales; family Parvularculaceae; genus Amphiplicatus. Next base: position 549,377 of record JAXHLA010000003.1, read on the forward strand.
CATATCGACGGCGCGGTCGATCTGATCGGCCACAACGCCTGCCGAAACCGCCGCAGCGCTGCGTCGGTCCGATGGCGCTTTTTCCGCGGCGACATTGAGCGCGTTGACGATCGCCGCCGTTCGCGTTGAGATTTGTTCGGGCGTTTCGCCAGCGATCACGCCTTGCGAGGCGTCGATAAAGAGATTGTTGAAGCCTGCAACGCCGCGCGCGACGAAGGCGCCCTCCATATCGGCGAGCACTTCGCTGACGGGATGAGCAAACATCTCCGCCGCTTCCTCCCGGCGCCCCGCCGCATGAGCGTCGCGCGCGGCGAGCACATGCGCCTCAGCGATCGCGAGCGCGGATTTGAAAACGACGGGATCGGTAGCGGCGGCGGCGATATCGACGCCGCCTTCGCCTTCGCCGCTCGCCGGCTGAGCGGGCGGCGGCGGTGCGGCGCCTTCCCCCTCGCCTTCTCCCTCGCCACTCGCGGTCGCGCCGGCGGCGGTGACTGAAGCACCTTCACCCTCGCCTTCCGCGCCGCAGCCCGCGAGCGCCAACGCACCCGTCAGGGCGATCGTTGAAAGGCCCGTCAACAATTTCAGTCGGCGCGCCATGGTGTTCCCTTTGAAAATCACGAGCATTATATCCAATCGCGATGGAGTTGCAATCGCGACTTAATCGCAAAGGATTGATATGATCCTCCAAATCGCTGGCATATTGGACGTCGGCGCTCTGACCGCCATCCGCGAAACGCTGAGCGAACCAGACCTTTGGATTGATGGGCGCGCGACCGCCAAGGGCCGCGCCCGCGAGGTGAAATCGAACCAGCAGGCGGCCCCGACTGAGGCGGCGAAGTCTGCCCTTACGCTCATCGAGCGCGCCATCGCCGCGCACCCGGTCTTTCAGAGCGCGGCGCAGCCGGCCGCTTTCGCGCGCCTCATGCTCAATCGCTATGGCGTGGGAATGGAATATGGCGCGCATGTCGATGCGCCTTACATCGACGGCGTCCGGACTGACCTCTCTTTCACGCTATTCCTTAGCGAACCCGAGTCCTACGAGGGCGGCGCGCTCGTGATTGACAGCGCGGTCGCCGAGGATGCGATCAAGCCGCCCGCCGGGACGCTTGTTCTTTATCCCTCTACCTTCCTTCATCGCGTCGATAAGGTGATGCGCGGCGAGCGGCTTGCCGCCGTTGGCTGGGTGAAAAGCCGGTTGCGCAACAACGAACACCGCGCGATGGCGTTTGAGCTTGATCGCCTTGGGGCTGACTTCGCGGCGCTTGGCGCCCCGGCGGACTTGCGTGACCGCCTTCAGAACTTGCGCAATAATTTTTTGCGCGCCTTCGGCGATTAATGTCGAAAGCGCAGGCGCCGCCGCGTCATGACGTTGGAAGCGGCGGAAACTTCTTCCGGCGCAACGGCAGGAGCAGTCAATGAAGGCAATGATACTGGCTTATGAATCGCCGGGCGATTTCGCCATGCGAACCGACAAAGCCGCGTTCGAAAGTTATATGGCCCCATGGTTCGCCTACGCCAAGGCGATGAACGAGGCCGGGGTCAACCGCAGCGGCGCTCCCTTGCTGGGCCCGGAAACAGCGACTGTCGTCTCCATCAGCAACGGACGACGCCAAGTTGAGGATGGCCCTTTCGCCGACACCAAAGAGCAGCTTGGCGGCTATTTCATCATCGAAGTCGCGGATCTTGACGAAGCCGCACGCTGGGGCGCGAAATGCCCAGCGGCGAAATCGGGCCGCGTCGATGTGCGCGCCATTCCCGACTACGGACAGGGAAACTAAGGCATGCGCTACATGTTCATGCTCTATGACGACGAGAACAAGTTCCACGCGCTTCCCGAGGCCGACCAGATGAAGGTCGTCGGGGAGCACATGGCCTATGCGGAGGCGTTGAAGACTTCCGGCGCCATGGTCGAAGGAGCGCCGCTCGAACACACGAAAGAGGCGCGGCGCGTGCGCGGAAGCCGCATCGAAAACGGTCCGTTCACGGACTCGAAAGAACAACTCGGCGGCTATTACGTCGTCGAGGCCAAAGACCTCGACGCGGCGCTCGACTGGGCGGCGAAATGTCCAGCCGCGTCCTATGGCCGGATCGAAGTTCGACCAATCTGGACCATGGAATGACAGCGGAGGCGGCGCGCGCGTCAGCGGAAGCGGCGGCGCGCGATTCTTATGGCCGCCTTGTCGCCTATCTGGCTGCGCGCACGCGCAATATCGCGGCAGCGGAGGATGCGCTCTGCGACGCCTTCGCCGCCGCGCTCGATCATTGGGCGCGCAAGGGGCCGCCCGCCAATCCGGATGCCTGGCTGCTGACGGCGGCGCGGCGAAAATTGATCGACGCCGCCCGGCGCACGGACGTCGCGCGCGCGGCCGCGCCGGAGATTGTTCGCGCAATCGAGGAAGCTGTTGACCTAGCTGCACGGGAATACATCGTGGACGAACGACTAAAGCTTCTCCTCATCTGCGCCCACCCGGCGATCGAAGAGGGCGTCCGGACGCCCTTGATGATGCAAACGGTTCTCGGCCTCGACGCAGCGCGCATCGCATCGGCTTTTCTGGTTTCGCCGGCGGCGATGGGCCAGCGCCTCGTACGCGCCAAGCACAAAATCGCCGAGGCGCGCATTCCCTTCGTCATGCCGGACACCGATGAGCTAGGCGCGCGCGCCGACGCCGTGCTCGACGCGATCTACGCTGCTTTCAACGCTGGTTACGACGATGCAGTTGGTGAAGACGGCGGCGTCTGTCTATCGCGCGAGGCGATTTATCTCGCCAGTCTCGCCGCGCAGCTATTTGCGACGAATGCCGAAGCGTGGGGGTTGTTGTCGCTGATGACATTTATCGAAGCGCGCCGCCCCGCCCGGCGGGTGGGCGGGCGCTATACGCCGCTCGACGAACAGGACACGGGGCGCTGGGATGCAAGAGCGATCGCCGCGGCGGCGGAGACGCTCGCGCAAGCGGCGCGGCTCAAATCACCCGGCCGCTACCAACTCGAAGCGGCGATCCAGTCGGCGCATGTCAGCGCACGCCTCACCGGGTCTGACACGGGCGGCGCTATCGTTAGGCTCTATGACCGTTTGCTCGCCATCGCCCCCTCGACCGGCGGTGAAATCGCTCGCGCCGGCGCGCTGCTGAAAGCGGGCCGCGCGCATGACGCGCTGGCGGCGCTCAATGCAATCGATCAGGACCGCATCGCGTCCCATCAACCTTATTGGGCGACCCGCGCTCACGCGCTGGCCGTGTGCGGTCCAGATGTAGAGGCTCACGCGGCGTTCGACCGCGCCATCGGGCTGTCTAGCGATCGTGCGGCGCGAGATTTCCTTGCAAATGCCAAAGCGGCTATTTCGGCTTCCTGAACTTCAGCGTCATGCGGTCAGTTTCGCCGATCGCTTCCATTTTCGCTTTCAGCGACGGATTGTCGCGGCTTGTGCCAAGCGTTGGCGGGAGGCGCCAGACCATGTCTTCTTCCGTAGGCTGATCAGCAGGGTTGGCGTTGATCTCACTCGTATCGGCGAGTTGAAAGCCAGCCGCCTCGAACGCAGCGATCACTTGCGATTGCTTCAGGTAGCCCTTGTCGCCTTCCGCCCATTTGTCGGAATGGCCTTCAGGTCCGCGATGGGCGACGACGCCGACGACGCCGCCGGGCTTCAAGAGGTCCATCGTGTCCTTCAGCGCCTTGGTGCGCCAGCCGCCTTCTTCCTCGAAGCGATTGAAGTGATGGAGCGCACGGATCATCAGGACGGCATCCGCCGTTCCCTTCATGTCGTCAGCGATCGAGCCATAGACGATCGCGTCGACTTCGGCGCAATCCTCTTCGCACCACGTTCGCGCGTCGTCTGACCATTCCGTTGTCCATGTCGCCTTTTTCGTGAGGAATTCGTCGTTCACAAAGCCGCCGAAGAGCTTCCACATCTCGACCGAATAGTCGGCTCCGATGACCTTCCCGCCGTCGCCAAGATAGGCGAGCAGGATCTTTGAGTAATAGCCGTCGCCGCCAGGCAGCACGTCAACGACCGTCATGCCAGGCTTCACGCCGAAGAACTCCAGCGTCTCTTTCGGATGGCGCCATTCGTAACGCGCTTTTACCTCGTCCGATTGGCCAGCAAGCGCGGCATCAAGCGCTTCGGAGACGGCGAGCGACACCGCCGCGTCGCCCGCTGACGGTGCTGACGCACACGACACGATGGCGAATGCCGCTGCAGCGGCGAGCAATAGTTTCTTCATGCGTTCCTCCCGATTCCGGACGCTGCCTAATGCAGCGCCTTGACGACCTGTTCACAAACTTTCTTCGCGTCACCGAACAGCATCATCGTGTTGTCGCGGAAGAAAAGTTCATTCTGCACCCCGGCATAGCCGGACGCCATGGAGCGCTTGATGAATAGCACCGTCCGAGCGTTCTCAACGTCGAGGATCGGCATGCCATAGATGGGCGAGGTCTTGTCGGTCTTCGCCGCCGGGTTCGTCACGTCGTTGGCGCCGATGACGAACGCAACGTCGGCCGTGCGGAATTCGGCGTTGATATCCTCGAGCTCGAACACTTCGTCGTAGGGGACCTGCGCTTCGGCGAGAAGGACGTTCATGTGGCCCGGCATACGCCCTGCCACGGGATGGATGGCGTATTTCACCTCGACGCCCGCCTCTTTCAGCTTGTCCGCCATTTCCTTCAACGCGTGCTGGGCCTGCGCGACCGCCATGCCGTAGCCTGGCACGATGATGACTTTGCCGGCGTTCTTCATCACGAAGCCCGCATCTTCAGCCGACCCTTGCTTCACCGGCCGCGTCTCCTCACCGGCAGCGCCTGCAGCCGCGTCGCCGCCAAAGCCCCCGAGAATGACGGAGACGAACGAGCGGTTCATCGCCTTGCACATGATGTAGGAGAGAATCGCGCCCGACGAGCCCACGAGGGCTCCCGTGATGATGAGCGCCATGTTCTGCAGCGTGAACCCAATCCCCGCCGCCGCCCAGCCGGAATAAGAGTTCAGCATCGACACAACGACCGGCATGTCGGCGCCGCCGATCGGGATGATGAGAAGAAAGCCCAGCGCGAATGCGGCGAGCGTCAGCAGGAGGAAGATCAGCGGCGACTGGGCGCCCGTCATCAGCATGCCGATCATCAGCACGATGAAGAGGCCGAGCCCCAGATTGATGATGTGCCGCGCCGGCAGAAGGATGGGCTTGCCTGACATTTTCTCGGCGAGTTTCAGATAGGCGATGACAGACCCGGAGAAGGTGATTGCGCCGATGGCGACGCCGAGCCCCATCTCCAGAATAGATTGAAGATGAATTTCGCCCGGCTCGCCGATGCCAAAGGCTTTCGGGGCCAGGAACGCCGCCCATGCGATAAAGACCGCCGCAAGGCCCACAAGACTGTGAAAGAACGCCACCAGCTGCGGCATCTCGGTCATCTTCACGCGCTGCGCGACGACCGCGCCGAAGCCGCCGCCAATCGCCACCGCAGTGCCGGCGATCGCCCATGTGATGAGGCTCTTGTCCTGCAACACGAACAGCGTCGTCGCCACGGCGAGCGCCATGCCGATCATGCCATAGCGATTACCTTCCCGCGCCGTCACCGGCGAGGACAGCCCGCGAAGCGCGAGGATGAATAGAACGCCGGAGATGACGTAAAGGAGCGGCGGGAGATTATCGGCCACGGGGACTATGATCCCTTTTTCTTATACATGCCGAGCATCCTCTGTGTGACAAGGAAGCCGCCAAAGATGTTCACACTGGCCAACATCACCGCGAGGAAGCCGAAGACCTTCGACCAAAGCCCAGCCCCGGAGGCTACAACATTCGCCCCGACAGCGATCAGCGCGCCGACGATGACGACCGAAGAGATCGCATTTGTCACCGACATCAGCGGCGTGTGCAGCGCCGGGGTCACCGACCAGACGACATAATAACCGACAAAGATCGCGAGAATGAAAATCGCGAGAAGGTAGATGAAGTCCGAGGGCCCGCCGCTCACGGCGGCGGAGATATCGTTGATGCGGTCGATCATCGAAAAGGCCTGGTCGCTGGCGACGGAAAGCTGCTTGGCGGTTTCTTCGGCGGATTCGGCTGTTTGACGCAGCGTGTCGGCCGCCTCTGCGACGTCGCGTGCTGCTGCTTCGACGGTTTGCGTGGTCGCTTCTTCTGCCATCGCTTACTCCACTGTGGTCTGCGCGGCGCTCGCGGGTGGCGCCGGCGCAAATGCCGGATGAATAATCTTGCCGTCCCGGGTCAGTGCCACGCCCTTGATGATGTCGTCGCTCCAGTCGACCTCAAACGCTTTCGTCTCCTTGTTGATGAAGGCGCTGACGAAATTGAAGAGGTTGCGGGCATAGAGATTGGACGCGTCTTGTGCGAGCCGGCCGGGGACATTTTCGAACCCAATGATGATGACACCCCCGACATCGATCACTTCGCCGCACCGGGAGAGCGCTACATTGCCCCCCTGCTCGACCGCAAGATCGACGATAACGGACCCCGGCGCCATCGAACGCACCATGTCTTCGGTGACAAGCTTCGGCGCCGGGCGGCCGGGAATGAGCGCCGTCGTAATGACGATGTTCTGCTTGGCGATGTGCTTGCCGACGAACTCCGCCTGACGCCGCTTGAAGTCGTCGGACATCTCTTTGGCATATCCCCCGGCAGTTTCAGCGCCTTTCATTGCAGCTTCATCGACTGTCACGAAGGTCGCGCCGAGGCTTTCCACTTGTTCCTTCGCGGCCCAGCGCACGTCGGTAGCGGAAACGACCGCCCCCATGCGCCGCGCCGTCGCGATCGCCTGGAGTCCCGCGACGCCCGCACCCATAATGAACACCTTCGCCGGGGCGATCGTGCCGGCCGCCGTCATCATCATCGGCATCGCGCGCCCGTAATAGGCGGCGGCGTCAATAACCGCCTTGTAGCCTGCGAGGTTCGACTGTGAGGACAACACATCCATCGACTGTGCGCGCGTGATGCGCGGCATCAGGTCCATCGCAAAGAGCTCGACGCCTGCAGCTGCCGCAGCATCGAGCGCTTCTTTGTTGCCATGCGGGGAAACAATCGCAGCGAGTCGCTGTCCGGCGCGATAAGCCCGAAAATCAGCCGCGTCCGGCGCACGGACCTTGAGGATAAGATCGGCGCCTTCAATCGCTTCGGCGCTGCTTGCGGCGATTGCCGCGCCCGCCTCCTGATAGGCGTAATCCGGGAAATTGCTCATGTCGCCGGCGCCGCGCTCGATGGTGACACCAGCCCCGAGGCCGATAAACTTCTTGACGGTTTCGGGTGAGGCCGCGACGCGCGTTTCGCCGCCCCGAATTTCCTTAAGGACAGCGATTTTCATCGACGCTCCCGGGCTTTAGGTCGATTGCAGCGGGCTAATGAGAGAAGAATGTCTTGGCCACCCACCACACAAGCAGGTAGGTCGCGAAGAACCAAGGCACCGACCAGAAACCGTTCCCCATCACCAACTGGGTGAAGAACATCGCCAGAGCCATGGTCAGGGGCACGCCGACTTGCGCAGCATTCTTCATGATTCCGTCGTAAATCCTGCGGTGCTGCTCTGCATCAGCCATCTGCTGCTTTGCGTCGTCGGCGGTTGCCATGACTGTTTTCTCCGAACCTTCGAACGGCCGGTTTCTCGCCTAATTCAAGGGGATGAGCAAGGGGATGGCGATCGCGACAAATCTCCTGTGGGCTGCTAAGCTGGTCGCGCGCCATGGGGGGGGCAGAAGATGTCGCAGCGTTCAGTGCCAGGCCGTCGGATCACGAGCGCCATGGCTCGGCGACTAACGTCGCTCGCTATCGCATTTTTCTTCGCCGCTGCTCCGGCGGTCGCGGAAACTCTGCGCGTGATGGCGACGGGCCTCGGCGATGGATCGATCGCTGGCGGCGCCATTGCCTGTAATCATGCCGGCGGCCCGGTTTGCGACGCGGCGATCGCAACGGGCGCCAGCGTGGTCTTGACGGCAAGCGCTAGCCCGGGCGCCATATTCGCGGGATGGGGCGGGGATTGCCCCGACGCCGATCCCACGACGTCGGCAAACCAGTGCCGCGTTGACATGACCGCTTACCGGTCGGTGCGGGCACGCTTCGATCCTACGGCGGCGATTGCCCCGATCACAGAGGCGCAGATCGCTGACTTCGACGATACGCGCAGCGGCATTGGCGATTATCTCGCCGCCCATCCCGAGATCAATTCCACAGCTAAGTTCATCGCCGCACTGCCCGAGGATTACCGGCGGAACTGGATTTTGATGCCGCGCTCGGAAAGCCTTCAAGCAGGAACGGCGCAAGCCCCGCGCCTCTTGCTGCCAAGCCGGCTTGGCGAGTTCGCCTTCGCTGTGTCGCTCGAGGCAGGCCCTTTGCAGTCTTTTCCGGGCTCACACCACAACGCCGTCGAGTTCATGCAATGGGACGCGGCGCGCAAGACGTTTCGGTTTCACGAAATCGCTGTCGCCGACGTTCCGGCGCGCGACGACATCGATCCCGTCGCAGCAGGCCTGCAGCCGCGATTTCCGGCGCGAACCGCGCCTTATGTCAGCATCGACGATGCACTGTGCGCGGCGTGCCATTCGACGCGAAATGTCCTCAACCGCGGAACAACGCCAGGAACAGACGGCATCGCGCATAGCGTCCCCGTCAAAATGAAACCCAACTGGGACGCTTATGATAATTGGGGGGGCATGCTGTCGTTCAATCGCGACCGCATCTACAAAGGCTCGGTCGAGGCTGCCGCCTTTCGCGCGCTCTTTAATTTGTGGAACTGGCGCGACAACCCAGGCGCGCGGCGCGTCGTCGAGCAACTGGAGCTGCAACCCGCTGGCGTCCCGGACGGATCGACGTTGCTCACGCGCCGGCACAATAATGACTATGGGACCGTATTGGTGAATGTGGTCGCCGATGATCGTATCACTAGGCTCTCGGCAGGCGGTGTCGACGACGGAAGGATAGTTTTCGGTTTCGACGATCCCGGCCCGCCAACGGTCACCGAGCCGCTTCCAGCGGGCACGATGTCCACGACAATTTCGTACGCCTTTGACCGGCGCGCGGGAATAACCGGTACGACAGTCTTTCGCAATGATACGCTTGTCCCCGCGACGCCGGCGACTATGCCGAAATCTGACTTCGTGACCTTGCACCATTCGCTAAGCCCTCGATCAGATGTCGGCAGAGGCGTTTTTTTTCTCGCTAACATGAGCGATGGGCCCAACGCCGAGCGCGTCGCCGACGAGATCAAAACGCACCGGTTTGCGACCGGAGGCGCGCCAACTGATGTTCGTGCGCTGGCCCTCGCAATCGCATCACGATGCATCACGGCGACAGGCCCCGCCGATATAGGCGCGACGCAAGGGATCTCATTGGCGCTCTTGCCAAGTGTTCAAGCATTCTTCGACGCCCGAAACGGCATGAGTTTCAACGACGTCTACGACGACACATTGCGTCGTCAGCAAAGCCTGCCGCTGCGAAAGGCCGACATCCAGAAACTGACTTTGCACCGCGCCGGCGATCATTATGTCTACGATGAAGACGGCCCGTCTTCGGCGCCGTCCGCTGAAGACATTGACGGTCTGATCGACGCCTATGGTTCCGCGACGCTGGGGATTGCCGGCGGAACGGGCGGCAGCGACATCAGTCCCGCGAGACTGCGTCAGGAGATCTTCCGGCGGCCGATCGACCGCGGCGGACCCGACGCAACCGTCATGGGCGGCGCCCTGGTTGACCGCGAGACCTATGTCTTCGACGTTTACAACAATACCGCCTCGATCGCTCTCTTTCGGTATTTTCTGGAACCGCTTGGCGTTGCGATCGACAAATGGTCGACGGGCGTGCGCGGCCGGTCGCGCACCTACACATTCTCAGCTTCATTCGGAGCGTACTCGGCGGCCATCTATGCCAACGGACCCGACTCGATCCGGGCAAGTCTTGGCCTGCCCGACATCGTCGAGGATCCGTCTGCGCCCGGCGATTTTGATCCGACAGCGTCTTGCGGAGCTATCCTGCCGCTCGCGGAAGCGACGTTTACGGCGTTGCCTGTCCCAGACGCCGTACCAGCGTTCACTGATGTTCAGCGCATTCTCAACAAGAGCTGCATCGAATGTCACGGCGGGCTCGGCTATCCGCCTTATCGAAGCTATGGCGATGTCATCAATTTCGCCGAGAACGAAACGCCAGCGCCGGGCGAGCGTCGCCTTTGGCGATCGCTTGAAGCTGTCCGATCGTTGACGGGCGCGCCAGCCTGCCCGCCCTCATCGCCGTCGTGCCCGATTGGATCGGGCACGGATCTTTCATCGAGTTATCTTTATCAACTCATCACCGATCGCGGAAACCTCGCGCACCCGTACAATCCTGCTGAACCCTACGACGCAGCAAACCCCGACAATCCAGCCGATCCCGATGTCGCGGACGAACGCTGCCGCGAAGGGATAATGCCGTGCGGCGGCCCGCCGCTGAGCAAAGCCGACATCGAGACAGTTCGCCGCTGGATTGTTGGCGGGCGCCCAAACACGGAAGGCGACCCCCATATCCGCACGGTCGATGGACAGCGCTTTGACTTCCAGGCTGCTGGCGAATTCACGCTTCTGCGCGGCGAAGATATGGAGCTTCAGGCCCGACAGACTCCTGTGCCGACTGCGGCGCCCTTGACCGATCCGAATACGGGGCTTGCCGCTTGCGTCAGCGTCAACAGCGCGGTCGCGCTGCGCGCCGGCCGAAACCGCGTCACTTATCAGCCGAACCTAGCAAAGGGGCGCGACACGAATGGTCCTTTGATTCTGCGCATCGACGGCAAGCCGGTCGATCTCGCGAGTGCGCCGTTTAACCTTTCTTCCGGCGGACGCGTCATCCGGACCAGCGCCGGCGGCGTCGAAGTGCAATTGCCGGGCGGCACGAGCGTCGTTATCACGCCGGCGCGCTGGGGCGCGCACAACATCGACTTCATGAATGTCGATGTCCGTCACGCACGCGCGATCGAAGGCGTCATGGGCGCGGTCGCAGCCGGGGGCTGGCTGCCAGCGCTAAGCGACGGCGCTCAACTGGGACCGAGGCCCGCTGATGCGAATGCGCGCTACGCCGCCCTTTACGGCAAGTTCGCTGACTCCTGGCGCGTGCGCGCTGGCGCGTCGCTCTTCGATTATGAAATGGGCCTTGGGCCGCGCCAGTTCGACGTTAAAGGCTGGCCCTCGCCGAGAAACGGCGTCTGCACAGCGCCGCCTACGCCGGGCCTGCCGGTCGGCGGCAAACCGCCGAGACCGATCGCGGAAGAAGAAGCGAAAAAGCTCTGCATGGCGGTCAAGGACCCGGAACGACGCCAAAATTGCGCAGCGGATGTCGCCGCGACCGGTGAGCCCGCCTTTGCAGAGGTTTATCTGAACACGGAGAAAGTCGCCCTGCGTCCGATGCCGGCAGCGCCGAGGCTCGCGGCGCCGACGCATAACGCCTACGTGCCAGCCGGCGACGTCAAATTCACCTGGCGCGCGCCAAGACAGACGAGTGCACAAACCAAGGCGATGCTCTGCCTTTGGTCTAGCAAGGAACTTTTCGACATGTCGAAATGCTCCTCGGCTGCCGACGCGCAGACCGAGAGGAGGCCGACGGAGGGAAATCAGACGCGCGTCAAAGAGACTGCCGCACGCTTCAAGGCGCTGACAAGGATTGACAGCGCTTCACTTGCGGTACGCAAAATCAGTCGCGGCGAAGTTTACAAGTGGAAAGTGATTGTCGAGGACGAAACTGGCGCCTTATCTGAGAGCGAAACGCGGCGGTTTGAGGTGAAGTGAGACGGCGCCGGGGCTAATTGCCCACCCTTATCGGCCAGCAGGTCAGCAAAGTCTTCAGTGTCGAGACGAAAGCAATCGGCTGCTCGAACATCAGATGGTGATGGACTGTCGGCATGACGACAAAAGGCGACCGGCCTTTCGTCTGCAATTTCAGGTGCTCAAACCCTTCGCCAGTGGCGAACGCCGATTGCTCGCCATAGAAAAAGGCAAGCGGACAGCGCGCAGCAAGGAAGAGATCCCGCTCGTAGTGAATCTCGAAGTTTTTGCCGTGCGCGGGATCGAATTTCCATGTCCAACCCGTTCCACCTTCAGGCCTCGGCGCGCGCGTCAGGCCCTGTCGCGCAATATAATCGACCAAGTAATGTTCGCTCGCGGGCTGGTTCGGCAAAAAACGAAACCGCGCAATCGGCTCTTCGAGTGTCGGATAAACGTGGTTCGCTTTAGTCTCGGCGTCGAGCGCGCGGCGCTTCAAAATCGTGAAGCCCTCGTCCGGATCGGGCTTACCAATCGGACTGTCGATGACGACCGCGCCGAGCAGACGCTCGCCCTGCCGCTCGACCGCCGAGAGTGTCACCCATCCGCCGAAAGAATGACCGACGACAATCGGACGCCCGCCCTTGCTGGCCCCCGAATGATCGATGACGGCGAAGAGTTCGTCGATCGACTCGTTGACGTTGTAGGTCGCGCGCCAGTCACTGTCGCCCATACCTGACATGTCGAAAGCGACAACGCGGTAATGATCCGTGAAGGACGGCGCGAACGGCCGCCACCAGTTCCGGTGCGCGCGCCCGCCATGAATGAAGACGAGCCCGCGCCGTCCCGTTTCGCCCCACGCCGAATAGCGGATGCGTGCCCCCGCGACCGAGACCTCCCCCTCCTCACACGGCGTTTCGACGGCGCGTTTGAACCAATCGGGCGCCGGCGGCGAAATCCCGTTGAGGTGTTCAATAGGGCGGATATGTCCAGAAGGATCAGACATCGAAAACTCATCCGTTAAACGCGACACGGGGCATAGCGCACCTCGCGCTGGCGACAAACGCCAGCGTGCGCAACACGATGAACAAAAGCTTAACCGATCGGCCCCTTTTCCCGGAATGAAACGGTTTAAAGCGTTATTTAACCTGCGGCGCCCTACTTCTTCTCCATCAAATTTTACCTGACCCGAGGGGCCGCCGCGGTGACAACCAAAACCATTCTCATTGTCGATGACGATCCGACGCAACGCCGCTTGATGCGCGCTGTCTGCGAAAAGGCCGGGTACCCTGTTCTGCAGTCGGACTCTGGCGAAGCTGCGCTGCAACTGTTGCAGGGCGAGCAAGGCCAGGAAGTCTCGCTGGTCATGCTCGATCTTCGTATGCCGGGCCTTGGCGGCATGGAGACTTTGAAGCGCGCGAAGGCCTATCGTGATGATCTGCCCGTCATCGTTCTGACAGCGCAAGGCGGGATCGACACCGTCGTCGAGGCGATGCAAAGCGGCGCCACGGACTTCTTCGTGAAGCCCGCGAGCCCCGAACGGGTTATCGTCTCAATCAACAATGCGCTCAACATTTCGACATTGAAGGGCGAAGTCTCCCGCCTCAAGCGCAAGCGCGACGGCGCGTTGGCGTTCGGGGACCTCATCGGCGCGAGCGCAGCCTTGCGCAACGTGCAAAGGCTCGGCGAGCGCGCGGCGGCGTCCAATATCCCGATCCTCATTTCGGGCGAGTCCGGCGTCGGCAAGGAAATGATCGCCCGCGCCATTCAGGGTTCCTCAGAGCGCGCAGGCCGGCCATTCATCACGGTGAATTGCGGCGCGATCCCCGAAAACCTCGTCGAAAGCATCCTCTTCGGTCACGAAAAAGGATCGTTCACTGGCGCGCACCAGAGGCATATCGGCAAGTTTCAGGAAGCTGACGGCGGCACCCTCTTCCTTGACGAAGTCGGCGAGCTGCCCTCGGACATGCAGGTGAAACTGCTCCGTGTGCTGCAGGAAAGCGAAGTCGATCCGATCGGCTCGAAGCGCCCCCTAAAGGTCGACGTTCGGGTGATTTCCGCGACGAACCGCGATCTCGCCGAGGAAGTCAAAGCGGGCCGCTTCCGCGAAGATCTCTTCTATCGCCTCAACGTCTTCCCTGTGCATGTTCCGCCGCTGCGCGAGCGGACCGAAGATATTCCCGCGCTCGTCGATCATTTCATCCATCGTTACAATGCTGAGGAGCGCCGCGACGTGCGCGGCGTGCAGCACGAAGTTCTCTCGGTGCTGATGCGCCAGCCCTGGCCCGGCAACATCCGGCAGCTTGAAAACACTATCTTCCGCGCGGTCGTCCTCGCCGAAACGCCTTATCTCACCGCACGCGATTTTCCGCTTCTGTCTTCAGAATTCGAGACGGCCGGCGTCGATATGGGCCCGCCGCTGCTCGACGATTTCGGCGCGCCGGAACCGGATGAAGCGCCCGCTGCGGCGCGTCCGCTCGCCGGCAATTCCTCCACCGCGTTCGAGAACGTCGAGGTCTTCGACCGCGACGGGCACTTGCGCACCCTCGAAGCGATCGAGCGCGATCTCATCCAGCTCGCAATCGACACTTATGAGGGCCGCATGTCCGAAGTCGCCCGCCGGCTAGGCATGGGCCGGTCAACGCTCTACCGGAAACTTCGCGAGCACGGGCTTGAGGTGAAGCGTAGCGCTTGAGAGGAGCATCCCTCCAAGCAAGCGCTCGCAGAACCGGCGAAAGCAAGAATGGGCGAGTGAAAGATCTCGCTCACTCTCCCAGCGCAGACAGGTACAATTCCAGCAACGCCTCTTCTTCTTCGCGCTTGGCCTTGTCCATCTTCCGTAGACGGATGACTTTGCGCAAGGTCTTGGTGTCGTAGCCCTCGCCCTTGGCTTCGGCGAAGACTTCCTTGATGTCGCCGGCGATCGTCGTCTTTTCTTCTTCAAGGCGCTCGACCCGTTCGAGAAACGACCGGAGCCGCCCGGCTGCCACAGTCGTTGCGCCGCCCGCTGATTCGCCCGCTACAATGTTCGCCGCGCCGTCCGCCATGATGCTCAACCTCTGAAACTGCCGAACCCCGACCTAAATCTGCGTCGCGGCGGCGTTGAAGCGGGAATTCTCCCCATGGGGAAAGAACGAGGGGCTCTGCAAAATTTCGGGGTTCAGCGCTTTCCTGAGCGCCGGGTTTCCCCTAAGAGGCCCGCTTAGCCCAAATGGTCCCTTTCCTCGCGCCGGCGCCTTTAAGCGTCCGGCGCCTGCACGTGAGCGCCGATGCCAAAGCGTACCGACATCCACTCCGTTCTCATCATCGGCGCGGGGCCGATCGTCATCGGCCAGGCTTGCGAGTTCGATTATTCGGGCGTGCAGGCGGTGAAGGCGCTGAAGGAGGAGGGCTACCGGGTCATCCTAGTCAATTCCAATCCGGCGACGATCATGACCGACCCGGACCTCGCTGACGCGACCTATGTCGAGCCGATCACGCCGGATTTCGTCGAGATGATCATCGAGCGCGAACGGGCGAACTGCCCCGGCGTCTTTGCGCTGCTGCCGACGATGGGCGGCCAGACCGCCCTCAACACCGCGCTCGAACTTGAGCGCAACGGCGCCTTGAAGCGCCACAATGTCGAGATGATCGGCGCGCGCGCCGACGTCATCGAGAAGGCCGAGGACCGCGAGAAATTCCGCAAGGCGATGGACGCGATCGGTCTGGAAAGCCCGCGCTCGGTGATCGTGTCGTCGCCGCCAGTCATGAAAGACGGGAAAGTCGTCGGATATGATCGCGCCACCGGCGTATCGGACGGTCTGCGGCTCATCGAAAATGTCGGCCTGCCCGCCGTCATCCGCCCCGCCTTTACGCTCGGCGGCACGGGCGGGGGCATCGCCTACAATCGCGAGGAATTCGAGCAGATCCTGCGGATGGGCATCGACGCCTCGCCGGTTGGTCAGGTGCTGATCGACGAGAGCCTCGTCGGCTGGAAAGAATTCGAAATGGAGGTCGTCCGCGACCGCGCGGATAATTGCGTCATCATCTGCTCGATCGAGAATCTCGACCCGATGGGCGTCCACACGGGCGATTCGATCACCGTCGCGCCGTCGCTGACGCTGACCGACAAGGAATTCCAGATCATGCGCAACGCCTCGATCGCGGTGATGCGCGAGATTGGCGTTGAGACCGGCGGCTCAAACGTGCAGTTCGCGATCAATCCGGACAATGGCCGCCTCGTTGTCATTGAGATGAACCCGCGCGTCTCGCGGTCTTCGGCGCTCGCCTCGAAGGCGACCGGCTTCCCGATCGCGCGCATCGCAGCGAAACTTGCAGTCGGCTATACGCTCGACGAGCTTGAGAACGACATCACCGGCGCGACGCCCGCCGCCTTCGAGCCGTCGATTGATTACGTTGTTGTCAAAATTCCGCGTTTCGCCTTTGAAAAGTTTCCGGGCTCGGAGCCTTCTCTGACAACGGCGATGAAGTCTGTCGGCGAGGCGATGGCGATCGGGCGCACCTTTCCCGAAGCCCTGCAAAAGGCGCTGCGCAGTCTTGAGACCGGCTTGTCGGGTCTCGACCCCATCGCCATTCCGGGACTTGGCGAGGGCGATGACGCGAATGCCTTTCGCGCCGCCCTCGCGGCGCCGACGCCGGATCGTTTGCGGGTCGCGGCCGAGGCGCTGCGGCAAGGACTGCCGATCGAGCAGGTGCGGGCGATCACGCAGTACGATCCGTGGTTCCTCGACCAGATCGCCGGCATCATCGCGGCCGAAGCCGAAGTCGCTGCGAACGGCGTTCCGGCTGACGCCGAGCGCCTGCGCGCCCTCAAGGCGATGGGCTTCTCCGACAAGCGTCTTGCCGCGCTCGCTGGCGGCACGGAAAGCGAAATGCGCGCGCATCGCCGCTCGCTCGGCGTCTTGCCCGTCTTCAAACGCATCGACACCTGCGCGGCCGAGTTCGCGGCGAAAACGCCCTATATGTATGCGACCTATGAGACCGCCTTCGGCGAGGCGCCGGAGTGCGAAGCGCGCGTCAGCGACACCCGCAAGGTCATCATCCTCGGCGGCGGACCGAACCGCATCGGGCAAGGGATCGAATTTGATTATTGCTGCTGCCACGCGGCCTTCGCGCTTGCAGACCTCGGCATTGAATCGATCATGGTCAACTGCAACCCGGAAACCGTTTCAACGGACTTTGACACGTCGGACCGGCTCTATTTCGAGCCGTTGACGGCCGAAGACGTGCTGGAAATCGTTCGCGTCGAGCAGTCGAAGGGAACGCTTCTCGGCGTCATCGTGCAGTATGGCGGTCAGACACCGTTGAAGCTCGCTTCAACGCTTGACGCCGAAGGCGTGCCGATCCTCGGGACGCCTTACGATGCGATCGATCTCGCCGAAGACCGCGAGCGCTTCCAGAAACTCGTCGCAGAGCTCGGGCTTCTTCAGCCGAAAAACAAGACGGCGCCATCGCGCGAGGCGGCGATCGCCGCCGCCGCAGAGGCGGGCTATCCGCTGGTCACGCGGCCTTCATATGTGCTCGGCGGGCGCGCCATGGAGATCGTCCGCGACGAAGAGGGGCTGAAGCGCTATCTCGCAACCGCGCAGATCGAGATCAGCGATGAGGCGCCGCTGCTCCTCGACTGCTATCTTGATAACGCGACCGAAGTCGATGTTGACGCCATTTGCGACGGCGAGGACGTCTTCATCGCGGGCGTGATGGAGCATATCGAGGAGGCAGGCATCCACTCCGGCGATAGCGCCTGCTCGTTGCCGCCCTACTCTCTGCCTGAGGCGATCGTGCGCGAGCTGGAGGTTCAGACGACGCAGCTTGCCAGAGCTCTCGGCGTTGTCGGGCTCGTCAATGTTCAATACGCGATCAAGGGCGACGACATTTACATCCTCGAAGTGAACCCGCGCGCCTCGCGCACCGTGCCGTTCGTCGCCAAGACGGTCGGCATTCCGGTTGCCGGCCTTGGCGTCAAGGCGATGGCGGGCGTCAAGATTGCGGACATGAAGCTTGTCCGGCCCCACATCGCGCACACCGCCGTCAAGGAAGTCGTTTTCCCGTTCGCGCGCTTCCCGGGCGTCGACACCGTTCTCGGCCCCGAAATGCGGTCGACCGGCGAAGCGATGGGGATCGACCGCGACTTCGATCGCGCCCGCGCCAAAAGCCTGATCGGCGTCGGCGCGCGCATCCCGCTTGACGGATGCGTGTTCATTTCGCTGCGCGATTCCGACAAGCCGTTGATGGTCGGCGCGGCGCGCCGGCTCCTCGACATGGGCTTCTCGATCATCGCGACAGGCGGCACTGCTGACTTTTTCCGCCAGCAGGGCCTCGACGTGAAGCGCGTGAACAAGGTGCTCGAAGGGCGCCCGCACATCGTCGATGCGCTGAAGAACGGCGAGGTCCGGATGGTCTTCAACACGACCGAAGGGGCCCAGTCGGTGAAAGATTCCCGCTCGATCCGGACGACCGCGCTCTCCCAGAAGATCCCCTGCATCACGACCGCGACTGGCGCCCGGTCGACCGTCCGCGCGATCGAGGCGCTTCGCGCTGGCGCGCTGACCGTGACGCCGCTGCAGGAATACCACCGGTAGCGACCCGCCCGATCAGCGCCCGCCAACTGTCGGCGCCGAGGGGGCTCGGAGACGACCGCCCTGACCGCGGAGCGACATCGGCGTCCTTTGCGCGCTCATGTCCGGTTGGACGAGCTCGGCGCCGTAGCCGGACGCGCAATCGAAAAGCAGTCTTTTTTGCCGCGCGGGCCTCAGCACGGATCGGCCTTGCCCGCGGGCTCCAGCCGCAACCTCCGTAGTCTGCGGAGGAAATTGTAGGGAGAATTCCTGGCGTTCGGCAACCGCATCCTTCGTGACGCGACCTCAAGGAGGCCGCTCCTCAAGGATGAAGGAGAACCCTCGTCTTCAGCCTGAGGAGCGCGCCCCTTCGGCCGCGCGTCACGAAGGATGAGGCGCGTGCGTCCCCGCTCCCGTCAGGCGGCCTTTCGGCCCCGGGGGGTGCTTCTCCTCGCGCAGCCAGCGACAAGAGCCGCCGAACCCACGCGATCAACCAGACTTTTCAAACCCAGAAACGAAAATAGCGCCGGCGGCGGGGGCCGCGCGGCGCTTCAACACCCGCGATATTGGGGCTGAACCCACCCCGATGTCAAACAATCAATAACGGGAATCGCGTATGGTAAATTCGTGCAGAGAGGGAATCTCCGCTCCCTGCCGTGCGCCCCTCGGCCTTTTCTCAGCCCTCTACGCGGAACGGTCAGAGCGTGTTCTCGACGACGCGCCGAACATTCTGTCTCCTTCGCTGTTCGGAAAATCTTTACAAAGGCGTTGAACATTCCTACATGGCGCTTTCTTCGTCAGACCCATGGAACCTCTCCGCAAGTTTGGCGTCTTGTTTTGGTCTAACCCCCGAGGTTCCATGAGATGGACAGACACCAGTCTGCGCTTGCGCTGGTCCTAGCGGACCAGCCTGAACTCCCCGTTCACGCTTTACGCCCGCACGCCGCCACGAAGGCGGCGGAATATTTCGTGCGCAATTTTCCGGGCGACGTTCTTTACGCCGTCAAGGCCAACCCGCACCCGGCGATCATCGACGCGGTCTATGCGGGCGGCGTGCGGTTTTTCGACGTCGCCTCGCTCAATGAGATCGAGACGGTCGTCGCCCGCTGCCCGGACGCGCGCCTTGCGTTCATGCACCCGGTGAAATCGCGGCTCGCGATCCGCAAGGCCTATTTCGATTTCGGCGTGCGGATCTTCGTCCTCGACAGCCTCGATGAGCTCGACAAGATCATCAAGGAAACCAATGGCGCGAAGGATCTCCATCTCGTCGTGCGCGTCGCGGTCTCGTCTGACTATGCGCAGCACAAGCTGAACGGCAAATTTGGTGTCTCCGGCGCCGAGGCCGTGCTGCTGCTGCGTCAGGCGCGTTCGGCGTGCGAGGAGCTTGGCGTCTCGTTCCATGTCGGTTCGCAGTGCATGCGGCCCGAGGCCTATCGCGCGGCGATGGAAATCACGTCGGAACTCATCCGGCAGGCGCAGGTGACAATCGACATCGTCGATGTCGGGGGCGGGTTTCCCGTCGCCTATCCCGCGCTGACGCCGCCGCCGCTCGACAGCTATATCGACGCGATCGCCAAGGCGTTCGAAGACATGCCGGTGTTGCAGAACGCCGACCTCTGGTGCGAGCCGGGGCGCGCGCTTTGCGCCGAGGCTGGCAGCCACATTGTTCGCGTTGAGCTGCGGAAGGGCGACGCGCTTTACCTGAACGACGGCGCCTATGGCGCGCTCTTCGACGCGGCGCATGACGGCCTTATCTATCCAACGCGGCTCCTGCGCGCCAAGAAAGGCGCACGCCGCGTCGTGAAGCCCTTCAAGCTTTACGGCCCGACCTGCGATTCTATCGATACGCTGAAGGGGCCGTTCCTGCTGCCCTCCGACGTCCATGAGGGCGACTATATCGAGTTCGGCCAGACGGGCGCCTATGGCGCGGCGCTGGCGACGCGCTTCAACGGCTTCGGCGAATATGTCGAAGCGATCGTCGAGGACGCGCCGCTGATGTCAGTCTATGGCGAAGTCGAGCAGGAAAACGTCGTCGCGTTGACACCTGCCAAGGCGGCGAAGGGCTGACCCAATCGATTTCCGGGGTGCGCTCGCAGCCCTTGTGCTGCGAGCGCACCAATTTATATTGCGCCGCTCCTGCCACGGCCCTCCGCGCATCCTCCTGATGCGGCCCGGATCCGGTGTTCCACTGGACGAAAAGGACCGAACCTCATGACCACGAAATCGAACGATAACCGCAAGGCCGAGCTGCTCTCGACCGAAGTCGAGCATATCGACATCACGAAGTTTGATGCGCGCCCCATCATGGACGCGTGGAGCAAGATGTCGTTCACCTCGCGCGACGCCGCGCGAGCGGCGAAAATTCTCAACATGGCGCTTGCGGACAAGGCCTGCTCGCCGTGGCTTATCATGGCGGGCTCGACGGGCGCCGGCGGGTGCCTCCACGTCTGGCGCGACATGGTCGAGTACAACATGATCGACGCCGTCGTTGCGACGGGCGCGGCGATCATCGACATGGATTTTCTCGAGGCGCTCGGCTTCAAGCACTATCAGGCGAACGAGATCCCCGACGATAACACGCTGCGCTCGCTCTACATCGACCGCATCTACGACACCTATATCGACGAGGAAGAACTCCAGCATGTCGATCACACGATCTATGAGATCTGCGAAATGCTGGAGCCGCGCCCTTACACCAGCCGCGAATTCATTCATGAGCTCGGGAAATGGCTCGCCGCGGGCAACGCCAAGAAGAAAGACACGCTGATCCAGCGCGCCTATGAAAAAGGCGTGCCCATCTTCGTGCCGGCGTTTTCGGACTGCTCGGCAGGCTTCGGCATCGTCAAGCACCAGGTCGAGCGCCGGAAGGCCGGCAAGCCCTACATGACGATCGATTCAGGCGGCGATTTCCGCGAATTGACGGAAGTCAAACTGGCGGCCGGGACGACGGCGCTGTTCATGGTCGGCGGCGGCGTGCCGAAAAACTTTGCGCAGGACACGGTCGTCTGCGCCGAAATCCTCGGCCATGACGATGTCGAGGTGCACAAATACGCCGTGCAGATCACGGTCGCCGACGTGCGCGACGGCGCGTGCTCCTCTTCGACGCTCAAGGAAGCGGCGAGTTGGGGCAAGGTGTCGACCGTGCACGAACAGATGGTCTTCGCCGAAGCGACGAGCGTTGCGCCGCTGATCGTCTCCGACGCTTACCACCGCGGTCACTGGAAAACGCGCGAGCCGCGCCGCTGGGCGAAGCTGTTCGCTTAAGCGACGGCGAACAATTGCGACGACTGAGGGCGCGCCATCGGCGCGCCCTTTTTCTTGTGCTGCATACGGACAATGCGAAAAAGCGCGCAACCGGCGATGTAGAGGAGCATGAGATCGAAGAGGCGGTTGCTCGCGAACGCCACCCACCAGTAAGAAATTCCGGAAAGGGTGGTCAGCAAGTAAAGGACTACAGATAACCCGCTCAACACGAAAAGAGGTAGCGGAAAAACTCTGCCGCGTGACTGCCGCCAAAAAAAAGCAGCTTGCGAAAGGTTGATGAGAGAATAACCCCAGGTAAGCCCAAGCGGTGCAATGAAAAAGTACCAGAGAACGCCGCCAGCCCACGCCATAGCGATAACGATGGAAGCAGTGCGCAAAGAACTCGACTTTGCGATATGCGCTAGCGCCGCGGCCACAAAAACGGCCGCAGCGTAAGAAACGAGAATTATCCAATCCCCAGCAGTGATCGCACAACCTCCGACGGCGGATTCTTTGGCGTTCCGCCATTCACCTGCAGCGCCCTCACCCCCGCTTCCAGCGACCGACGCTTCCAGCGCGGCATGCGCTTTTGTCGTCACGTCCGCGAGGTGGACAAGCGCGTTCGAAATGTCCGCATAGGCTTTCATGGTTGCCTCAGCGTTAACCTTGCCGGCCGCTGACGCCGCCGTCGCTGAACCGGCCGCGACGAACGCCGCGAGACCCGCGAGTTTTTTCTCAAATTTTAGAAGTTCGACTTGCTCTTTACGAACATCTTTAGTCATCCGTTATCTCCAATCAGCTAAGGGTGGATGGAAGAGACGCAACGCGGCAACTTTTGCGTGAGTCGCAGCGCTGTCCAACGGCAATTCTGGATTGTATGAGCGCCGACACTGAGAATGACTATGCAGGCCGGGTCGGGCGCTCGATGTGGCGGGTCGCCAAGCGCCGCGCTTATGCGCTCGCTACCGGCGCTGCGGCGACTGCAGGAGATAGCGTTCCGCAGCCTCATGCGCGAGCGGTTCGGCTTTCTGCGACAGCGCCAGATCAGGCGCCGTCTCTGCGAGAATTTCTACGAAAACTGGCAGAAGAGCTTGAACAAGACGATCCGCGTTCCGGCAAGTCGTAACGCTCGACAACGCGGTATAGGCGCCAACGACCGCGTCTGCGGCGAGGCGCGGGAGATATTCATCACCCTTCCGGCTCGCGCCGCCGACTAATTCGGGCAGGAGTTCCGCAAGAATCTTTTCGAGCGCTTGCTGATCGATTTCATCCTCATCCGCGCTCACGCGCCGTCGAAGATCGATGATATCGCCCGCGCCGTCGATAAGCTCATCGATCGTTACGGCGCCGTCCGTCACATCGCTGATGCGCCGCGCGAGCGCATAGTCAGGCGCAGTATCGTTCGAAAGGATGCGCGCCAGCGCCTCCGGCGCGATGCCCAGCATCCGCGCGAAATCGGACGCGTCGAGACGCGCCTCCACAAGATAGTCAGCCAGGGCTCCCATGCGCCCAGCCTCCCCGAGATTTGAAAACACGCGCTTAACGGGCGCGCCCGCGATGCTCGATTGCAGCCGCCGGGCAGCCCCGCTAGAGGGCTGGCCATGCCGCCGCCCCTTTTGACGCTGGAAGACATCGACCTCAGTTTCGGCGGCGAGCCGATCCTCGACGGCGCGAGCCTAGTTATTGAGCCCATGGCGCGCATCGCGCTCGTCGGCCGCAACGGCTCGGGTAAATCGACCCTTCTGAAAATCGCGGCTGGCCTCATCGAGCCCGATGACGGCGTGCGTTTCATCGATCCCGGATGCGCGATCGCTTACTTGCCGCAGGATCCGGACCTGTCCGGATTTGAGACGGTCGGGGCCTATGTGGAGGCCGCCTTGCCCATGTCGGCGCAGGGCGCGCTCGGCCGGCTCTACGCGGAATTCGGCATTGATCCCGACATGTCCTGCGCGACGCTTTCGGGGGGAGAAACGCGCCGCGCCGCGCTTGTTCGGCTGTTCGCGGGCAAGCCCGACGCGATGCTGCTCGACGAACCGACGAACCATCTCGACCTGCCGGCGATCGAAGCGCTGGAGACGCGCCTTGCCGCCTCGCGTGCGGCGATCGCTGTCATCAGCCACGACCGGCGCTTCCTTGAGACGCTCACGACACGGACGGTCTGGCTCGACCGCGGCAAAGCGCGCTTTCTTGACCGCGGCTTCAAGGACTTCGAGAGCTGGCGCGACAAGGTGCTCGAAGAGGAAGAAACGGCGGCGCACAAGCTCGACCGCAAGATTCTCGCAGAGGAACACTGGGTGCGCTACGGCGTCACGGCGCGGCGCAAACGCAACGTCCGCCGGATGCGCGAACTCGGCGATCTGCGGCGCGAAAGACGCGATCGCCGGCGCGCGACGGGTGCGGTCGAATTTTCCGTCAACGAGGCCAGCGCCTCCGGCAAACGCGTCATACTCGCCGAAGGCGTCTCAAAGTCTTTTGGCGGCCGCGCGATTGTCGATGATTTCTCGATCGAGATCGCGCGCGGCGACCGGGTCGGCATCGTCGGCCCCAATGGCGCCGGCAAGACGACCTTGCTGAAGCTGCTGACGGGGGAAACAACACCGGACATTGGCCGCGTGCGCCTCGGCGCCGGTCTCGAAATGATCACGCTCGACCAGCGCCGTGCAAGTCTTCGCGACGATGATCGCGTCGCTGACGCCATCACGGATGGTCGTGGCGACTGGGTGTCGATCGGGGAGGAAAAGCGCCATGTCGCGACTTACCTCAAGGACTTCCTGTTCAAACCGGAACAGTGGCGCACGCCCGTCGGCGCGCTTTCCGGGGGCGAGCGCGGGCGCCTCGCGCTCGCCGCCGCGCTCGCCAAGCCGTCAAACCTTCTGGTGCTCGACGAGCCGACGAACGATCTCGACCTCGAAACGCTCGATCTCCTCGAAGAACTCGTCGCCGACTACAAGGGAACGCTCCTGATCGTCAGTCACGACCGCGACTTCCTCAACAAGACCGTCACATCGATTGTCTCGCTTGATCCGTCCGGCAAGCCTGGTCAGTGGACGGAGTATGCTGGCGGCTATGACGACATGATCGCGCAGCGCGGCGCAGCGCCCGTCTTCGCCAAGCAGGCTGTCAAGCTGGCGGCGGCGCGTCCGGCAGCCGAGGCGCCGGCGGCGCGCTCGAAATTGTCATTCAAGGAAAAATTCGCGCTGGAGCAATTGCCCGCGCGGATTGATGCGCTGATGCGTGAGATCACGACGCTGAAGTCCGCGCTGGGCGACCCCTCGCTCTTCAGGAACGACGCCAAGGCGTTCGCCGCAAAAGCGAAGGCCCTGGAAGAGGCGCAGTCCGCCCTCGCCGCCGCTGAGGAAGAATGGCTGGCGCTCGAAATGAAGCGTGAAGCGTTGGAGGCGTGAGGCCGACGACAAGGTGAACCGGCCCGCAGGTTGTTCCGTAATCGAACTGAAAGAGGGCTCGCCCATGATCTCCCGCCGTCGATTTGTCGAAGGCGCAACCGCCGGCGCCTTGTTCGCCACATCGCCCACCCTCGCACAATCTGGATCGGACTGGTCGGAAGACATTCGCCTCCTTCGCCGCGCCTACGATACGCTGCATCCAGGACTTTATCGCTATGCCTCGCCTGCAGTCATATCCGACCGGCTTGAAAGGCTGGAACGAAGGTTTGCGCGCGGGCTGTCGCTATCGGAAGCCTATCTTCAACTCTCCGAATTCCTCACGACGATCCAGTGCGGTCATACCTATGCGAATTTTTACAACCAAAGCGACACGGTAACAGCCACGCTGTTCGAAGGCGCGACTCGTCTGCCTTTCCAATTCCGGTGGCTAGGCAACCGAATGGTAGTCACGGCCGAGGGCGGCGGCGTAGAGCGCGGCAGCGAAATCCTGAAAATTGATGGGGTTCCAGCAAAGAAGGTGCTGCGCGTCTTGATGAAGTACGCGCGCGCCGATGGCGGCAACGACGCCAAGCGACGCGCGCTCCTCTCAGTGACCGGCGATGACAGCTACGAGACATTCGATGTATTTCAGGGGCTGCTGTTCCCGCCGCATGAGGGGGCCTTCAGATTGGAACTATGCGCGCGGCCCGGCGACGAACCCGCGACCGTCACAGCGCGCGCGATCGACCTAGCGGCGCGCCGAAAAATGAGCCCCGCGGCGAGCAACGGCGAGAATTCACCAGAATGGACCTTGGCGTGGTCCAGCGATCATACGGGCGTCCTGACAATGCCTAGCTGGGCGCTCTATGACAGCAGCTGGGACTGGAAAGGCTTTCTCAACAACGTGTTCGCGGAAATCGCCGACCGCAACGCGACGGGTCTCGTCATCGATCTGCGCGGCAATGAGGGCGGCCTCGACTGCGGGCACGAGATCATCGCACGCCTAATTGGCGAGGGTCTCACGCTTGATGGTTATCAGCGGCGCGTTCGTTATCGCAAGGTTCCAGACGACCTCAATCGCTATCTCGACACCTGGGACAACAGCTTCCGCGACTGGGGCGATCAGGCGGCGCCACTCGATGAACGCTTCTTCGTGCAGAAAAAATATGACGACGACGCGCGCGGCGAAGTCATCGGCCCAAAGGGTCCGCGCTTTACCGGCAAGGCGGCGGTCCTGATCGACTCGCAGAACAGCTCAGCGACCTTCCAGTTCGCGCGCATCGTTCAAGAGAACCGGCTCGCCACGCTGATCGGCGAGCCTACAGGAGGCAACAAGCGCGGCATCAATGGTGGCGCGTTCTTCTTCCTGCGGCTACCGAAGTCGGGAATTGAGGTCGATCTGCCGCTGATCGGCTTTTTCCCTCAACATCCGCAACCGGACGAAGGGCTGACGCCGGACATTCTCGCAGCGCCGTCAATCGATGACATTCGAGAAGGACGCGATATCGTCTTGGAAAAAGCGTTGGGGCTCATGCGGTCCCCTTAACGCAATCATCCCGAGGGCGCGTCTTCGCGCGAAGCCAAGCACCTGAATTATTCATGCCAATAATCGCGGCGGGCGAGAGTGCGCT
This sequence comes from Parvularculaceae bacterium, assembly GCA_034522715.1. Taxonomy (GTDB): domain Bacteria; phylum Pseudomonadota; class Alphaproteobacteria; order Caulobacterales; family Parvularculaceae; genus Amphiplicatus. The sequence continues at coordinate 575,904 of JAXHLA010000003.1, forward strand.
CCGGATCGGCTGCGCATTCCGGGATGATGATGCTGATGCTCAATCGACGATATCAAGACCCATCTCGCGGTAGCGCGCTTTTTCCTCCGCCCAGCCTTCGCGGACATTGACGGTCAGGAACAAGTGCACTGTTTCGCCGAACAGCGCCGTCATCTCGGTACGCGCCGCCTCGCCGATTGTCTTCAGCGTCTGGCCGCCTTTGCCGAGCACGATCGGACGGTGGCCCTCGCGGCTGACATAGATCGTCTGTTCGACTTTCAGTTCATTTTTCTTCGTGCGTGTCCACGCGGTCGTCTCGACCGTCGACTCGTAGGGGAGTTCGTCGTGGAGGCGCATGAAGACTTTCTCGCGCGTTATCTCTGCGGCCATCAGACGGTCTGAAACATCCGAGAGCTGATCTTCCGGGTAGTGCCAGGGGCCGGGCACAGCGCGCGTCAACAGATAGGCGCGCAAATCCTTCACGCCGTCGCCATTTGCGGCTGCGATCAGGAACGTCTCATCGAACGCGCCGGTCGCATTCATGTCGGCGATCAGCGTGAGCAGTTGCGGGCGCCCCACGCGGTCGATCTTGTTGAGGGCGAGCGTTGCTTTGGCGCCGCGCGCTTTCAGCTGCTCGATAATAGCGTTGGTGTCGGCGGTCGACTTTGACGGCCCGGCAAGTTGAGCGTCAGCATCGACGACGAGGACGATCGCATCGGCGCCGTCAAGGCTCTCCCATGCGGCGGCGACCATCGCGCGATCAAGCCGGCGGCGGGGACTGAAAATCCCCGGCGTATCCGTGAAAACGAGTTGCACGTCGCCGTCGACAAGAATGCCTCGGATACGCGCGCGCGTCGTCTGCACTTTCTGGGTGACGATCGACACCTTGGCGCCGACCAGCGCATTGACAAGCGTCGACTTGCCGGCGTTCGGCGCGCCGATAACAGCGATGAAGGCGGAGCGGCGTTCATTCATCGGGCAGCCATACTTTCTCCCGCACAAGAAACGCCGCCGCCGCCGCCATCTGCGCGGCGCGCTTCGACTGGCCTTCCGCACGCGCTGGTGCAAAACCTTTCACGACGACGTCGATGGTAAAGGCGGGCGCGTGAGCGGGGCCCTCGGAATTGACGACCTCATATTTCGGCGGTCCGAGCCCCCGCTCCTGGCTCCACTCCTGCAGCGTCGTTTTTGAATCGCGGTGCTGTACGGAGAGCGCTTCGAGATTAGGCGTCCAGAAGATGTCGAAGGCCTGGCGCGCTGCATCGATGCCGCCATCGATATAGAGCGCGCCGAGGAAGGCTTCCGCAACATCGCCAAGGATCGCCTTTTTATGCCGGCCGCCGGAGTCTTCTTCTTGCGTCGACATTTTGACCAGCTTGTCGAGGCCCCAGGCGAGCGCGGCCTTCGCGCAGGTTTCTTTTCGCACCAGCGCATTGAGGCGCGGCGCAAGTTCACCCTCGCGCATCTTCGGATATTTGCGCCACAGGATTTCGGCCGTCATCAGACCGAGCACACGATCGCCGAGAAACTCGAGCCGCTCAAGATCACCGACCTTTGATGTCGTCGCGAGACTTGAATGTGTCAACGCGCTCTTGAGGAGCGTCTGGTCTGCGAATTTATGACCAACGCGTTCCTGCAGGGCGGCAAGGCCTTTGGCGCTCATTTCACCGGATCGAGAATTCTTCCGTACCGGACGGCGAAGGGCCAGTTCCAGAGCTGCCAGATCTTCGACCTGTCGCCGTCGACGGAAAAGAAAATGCGCTCGGCGCGGCCGACAACGTCCTCGAACGGCACATAGCTCACCTGCTGCGTACGGCTGTCCTGGCTCTGGTCGCGGTTGTCTCCCATCATGAAATAGTGGCCTTCCGGCACCTGGAACGGCCCGACATTGTCGAGCGCGCCTCTGTCGCCGTCGCATTCGAAGACAATGAACGATGCCCCGCTCGGCAGCGTTTCGCGAAAGCTCTCGACTTCGACATTGCGAAGGCCGTCACAATCGCTCGTGACCATGCCGGCGAAGTCCTTCTTCACCGCTGCGCCGTTGATATGAAGGACGCCGCCGATCATCCGGATCTCATCGCCAGGAAGGCCGATGACGCGCTTGATGTAATCCTTGTTGCCGTCGCGGCGCGCCTTGAAGACGACGATGTCCCCTTGCTTTGGGCCGTGGCTCGACAGCATGCGCCCATGCACATTCATGCGCGTCAGCGGGTAAACGAGCGAGGCGCGCGAATAGCCGTAAGTCGGCTTCGACACGAACAGGAAATCGCCGACCTGCAATGTCGGCTTCATCGAGCCCGACGGAATGTTGAAAGGCTGAAAGATGACGATGCGCAGGACAAGCGCAATCGCGACCGCGTAGAACACGGTCTTGAGCAGGTCCCAGGCTTCCTCGGCCGCCGTCATCTTGGGCTGCTCGGGCTTGGGCGCGCCGGACTTTCCGCCCAGCTTCAGACCATCGAACTTGAACTCGCCCAACTTGAAATTGAACGCCATCGAACTCTTGACCCCTCGATTGACCCTGTCGGCGGCCCTTACGCCTTGGGCCGAGCGTAGATGATCACGATCGCCTGGGCCAACGGATGTTCATCCGTGATGGTCAGGTGAATGTCCGCGACATGGCCCGGCGGGGTGATTTCTTCAAGCTTTTTCAAGGCGCCGCCGTCGAGTTTGAGCGTCGGCTTGCCGCCCGGCAGGTTAACGACCCCCATATCCCGCCAGAACACCCCTTGAGAGAGGCCGGTGCCGAGGGCCTTGGAACAGGCCTCCTTTGCCGCGAATCGCTTGGCGTAGGAGGCCGCCCGGTTCCGCCGCCGGTCGGACTTCGACCGTTCGACATCAGTAAAAACACGGGCAGTGAAGCGCTCGCCATGCCGCTCGAGCGTCTTTTCGATGCGGCGAATGTCGATGAGGTCATTGCCAATGCCGATGATCATGGGGCTCAGCCAATCTGCGTCATCGGACCGCGGCGCGGCGTTTCGGTGAAATAAGTGCGCTCGGTGACCTTGAGGCCGATCTCCATCGCCTTGGCGCGCTGGTCTTTGGGGTGAACTTTGACGAGCGCGTCCGACCATTCACTGGGACCGGTCATGGCGGGGTGCGCCTCGGCGCGCGCGAGCCAGGCGGAGAGCTTCGGCCAGCGCGCCGGATCGGGCGTCCAGCGCGCGTAACGCATCCCTCGATACATCACGGCCACGGCGATATCCGCGAGCCCGAACGGCCCCACCAGAAATCCGTCCGCAGGCGTCAGACTTTCGAGATAGTCCGTCACCTCGGCGACGTCGGTTTCAAGGTGATGTTTGAACTTGCCCAGATCGCGCGGCGTTCCAAACACTGCCGGCGCGACGACGACAGCGCCGAACCCCTTCCAGACAAAGGCGTCGCCGAGGCGGCTGTCCGCAAATTCTTCAAGCCAGCGCGCCTGCGCGCGCGCCTCAGGCGTTGACGGCAGGATCGACGGCGAGGGGTATTTCTCCTCAAGATACTGCGCGATGACAGACGAGTCGTTGATGACCGTGTCGCCGTCGATCAGCACCGGAATGCGCCGCACCGGTGAAATCTTTGCGAAGTCGTCATTGCCGTAAAACGGCGTGATCGGATCAATCTCGAAGTCGATACCCTTTATGCCGAGGATGACGAGCACCTTGCGAACGTAAGGGGAAACGGTGTTGCCGATGATGGTGATCATTTCAATACAACCCCCCTGTCCGCGCATCCTGCATCAGCCGTTTCATTTCCTTGACGCTCTCCGCGAGCCCCATGAACAGCGCTTCGCCGACAAGGAAATGACCGATGTTCAACTCCGCGATCTCTGCGATCGCCGCGACCGGCTGCACATTATGAAAATCGAGACCGTGCCCGGCGTGGACTTCGAGGCCGAGCGCAACAGCGCGCGCCGCGCCGTCGCGGATGAACTGCAGCTCGTGCCTGATGCGGTCGTTCGTCGTCGACTGGCAGGCTTGTTGATACGTCCCGGTGTGGATCTCGATCGCCTGCGCGCCGGTAGCGGCAGCAGCCTCGATCTGCTCCGGGTCAGGGTCGATAAACAGCGACACCCGCGCGCCCGCTGCTTTGAGCGCAGCGACGTAATCCTTCAGCGCTGCGAGATTGCCGGCGACGTCGAGCCCTCCCTCGGTCGTTCTCTCCTCGCGTTTCTCAGGCACAAGGCAACAGGCGTGCGGGCGTATGGCCGTCGCAATGCGGAGCATTTCCGCCGTCGCCGCCATCTCGAAATTGAGCGGCAGCGGAATTTCGTCCTTGAGCCGGCGCATGTCGTCGTCGCGGATATGGCGGCGATCTTCGCGCAGATGAGCGGTGATGTTGTCCGCGCCCGCGCTCATCGCCAGTTCGGCAGCGCGCACAGGACAAGGATGCGTCCCGCCCCGCGCGTTTCGCAGTGTCGCGACATGGTCGATGTTGACGCCGAGGCGGATGGGTTTCATTGGCTGACCCCCCGGCTGCCGGGCTTCACTGTCGGCAAGGCGACGAGATGCGGCGGCAGGCGATCAGCTGGCCAGGCGTCGACTTTCAGCTCGGCGAGCGGAAGGAGCGGCACGTCAAAATCCGCCTTGCCGCCGGAGCGGTCGATTAAACAAGCGAGCGCGACAACGTGGCCGCCGGCCTTTCTGACGGCGCCGAGACATTCGCGCGCGGACAACCCTGTCGAGACGATGTCCTCGACGACAAGAACGCGCGAGCCCTTCGGCACGACAAACCCCCGGCGCAACACGAAGGCGCCGTCAACGCGCTCAGCGAACATGAACGGAACCTTGAGCCAGCGCGCTGTTTCGTAACCGTAGATGATGGCCCCCATCGCCGGCGAGATCACGAAATCAATCGCGCCAAGACCCGTCGCCCTCACCTTCTCGGCGAGCGCGCGGCAGAGCCGCTCCGTGCGTTCCGGATACATCGAGACAATCGACTTGTTGAGATAAGTGTCCGAGTGAAGGCCAGACGAGAGAATGAAATGCCCGCGCTGCAAGGCGCCGGCTTCCTCGAACTCTTTGAGCACGTCAGCGTTTTTCATCGCTCGATCTTTCGTTGCGCTGCGCGGAAAGCACGTTCGCCGAGGCGCGCACGCCCGCCAGCATCTGTTCAAGCTGACGCACATCCTTCACCGCGACATCGATAAAGAGTTCGACAAAGTCCGGCGAGCTGTTGTCGAGGCGAATATTCGCGATCGAGACGCCGTAGCGTGCGATGATGCCGGCGACATCCGAAAGGACGCCGATCTCATTACGCACCGTCACGACAACCCTTGCATAAGCCGTCACTGCGTCCGCGCGCTCGCGCCATTTCAGGTCGATCCACTGCGTCTGCGCAGGGTCTTCGCGTTCAAGGGTAGAGCAGTCGATCGCATGCACGACGACAAGATCGTCCTCGCGAATCCCGACGATGCGCTCGCCAGGGATCGGTGAGCAGCAGCGTCCCATCGTCACGGTGACGCGCGGGGGAAGGCCGTCGATGGCGAGGCGCGGACGGAACGCCGTCATGCCGGCGGCGCGGATCTCACCTTCCTTTTCGTGGCTGACACCGGGATAGACAGCCTCGACGAGATCGCTCACCGAAAGATCGCCGCGTCCGACGCGCGCAAAAACACCTTCGACCGTTTTCTCGCCGAGCTTCACCAGCGCCGATGCGATCGCCTTTTGCGACAACTCAAGCTGCGCGCCAGCGAAGACATTCTCCGCCATCGCGCGTCCAAGGTCGATATGTTCGGCGCGTTTCATCTTCTTGATGCGCCGCCGGATCGCGGAGCGGGCGCGCCCCGTCACCGCCATCGTCTCCCACTCCGGAGAGACGGGCGCGTTCTCCGAACGCAACACCAGCACGGCATCGCCGTTCTTCAAGGGCGTGCGCATCGGCTTCGAGACGCCATTCACCTTGACGCCGATCGTGGTGTCGCCGACATCGGTGTGTACGGCGTAGGCGAAATCGAGCGCCGTCGCACCGCGCGGCAGCGCGATGACCCGCCCCTTCGGCGTGAAGCAGAAGACCTGATCCTGAAACAGTTCGAGCTTGGCGTATTTCAGCGCCTCTTCGGGGTCTTCGCCCGCCTGGAACATCTCGACGAGTTTACGCGGCGTTTCGTACGGATCGAAGGCGCCGGGTCCGATATATTCAACCGAGGACCGCTTGCCGCCAGGGTCCTTGTATTGCCAGTGCGCGGCGATGCCCCGCTCGGCGGATTCGTGCATGTCGCGCGTGCGGATCTGGATTTCGATCCGCTGATTGCCGCCGTCGCCGCGCGAAGGGCCGATCACAGCGGTGTGTATGGAGCGATAGCCGTTGGCCTTGAAGGCCGAGATGTAATCGTCAAACTCCGACGGGATCATCCGCCATGTCGTGTGGATGATCCCGAGCGTGCGATAGCAATCGTCGATCGTGTCGACGATGACGCGAAACGCGTAGATGTCTGCAAGCTCGTCGAAGGAAGCGTTCTTCGTCTGCATCTTGCGCCAGATTGAATAGGGGCGCTTTTCCCGGCTTGTTACTTCGGCTGCGATCCCCGCCTCGTCGAGCCGCGCCTGCAACACCTGCCGGATCTCGATGAGGTTCGCGCCGATATTGCGTTGAAGCTTTTCAAGGCGGTCGGTGATCGTCTCGAACGCTTGCGGGCTCAATTCCTTAAAGGCAATGTCTTCGAGCTCTTCGCGGAACCGCTGCACAGCGATGCGCCCGGCGAGCGGGGCGTAGATCTCCATCGTCTCAAGCGCCACTCTGCGGCGCTTGTCGGGATCGGGCACGTGGTGAAGCGTGCGCATGTTGTGGAGGCGATCGGCGAGTTTGACGAGCAGGACGCGCATGTCGTCCGCCATCGCGACCACGAGCTTCCTGAAGTTCTCCGCCTGCTTCGAGGCCTCAGATTTCATTTCTATTTTGGAAAGCTTGGTGACGCCGTCAACAAGACGCGCGATCTCGTCGCCGAAGCGCGCGGCGATGTCCTCGACCGTTACGTCGGTGTCCTCGACAACGTCGTGTAAAAGCGCGGTGACGACTGACGCCGGATCGGCCTTCAGGTCTGCAAGGATCGAAGCGACAGCGAGCGGATGTACGAAATAGGGGTCGCCGGACTTCCGCGTCTGGCCGCCATGCGCGACCATCGAAAAGACATAGGCGCGGTCCAGAAGGTCTTCATCGACATTCGGGTCGTAGGATCGAACTTTTTCCGTCAGCTCATGCTGCCGAATGAAGTTGGAACCCGCCGCAGGCGCCGTTTTCGGAGAATTCTGAGCATGCGACGTTTCTGTTCCCGCGAACGACGATCCGACAATCTCGTTCTGCGCCTTGACGCTGAGCGCCTCAGCGCCTGACGGCGCCGCTGTTTCATCCGTGTACGCCGCACCAGATTTCAAAGCCTCACGATCCGCCGCGGCTTCGCCCTTCAACCGGGACGAGGATGAACGGGATTGGGGGGCGCGCGCTTTCGCGGCTTTTGCGCCCTCATCGCGTGTTCGTTCAGCCATCGCCGCCTAACGCGCCTCCTGCGCGCCTGCCCCGTCAATCTGAAGGCACGCCCCGGCAAAGCGGACGAAACGTCAGCCCTTCGGCAGCGACTGCGGCGTCGTCATGCCGGCCGCCTTGATCTGCTGGATGAAGTCGTCCTGATTGGTCAGATCGAATTCAGGCGAGTCGGCCTTTTCAGGACCCGTGCCCGTCGATTCGTCGTCAACATTGAACTGCTTCTGCAGCGAGATGACGAGGTCCTCGCGAAGCACTTCGGTCTCAAGCCCGCCATCGGCGATTTCCCGCAGCGCCACGACCGGGTTCTTGTCCTTGTCGCGATTGACAAGCAACGTCGCGCCGGACGTGAGCACGCGCGAGCGGTGCGCCGCCAGCAAAACAAGATCGAACCGGTTCGGCACTTTTTCTACGCAGTCTTCAACGGTGACGCGCGCCATTCGAAAGGGCTCCTCACAGAATAAGGGGGGAGGACCCAACCGGGGTCCCGCTAGATCAGGAGAGATAGCCGTTCAACAAGAGCGACACAACCGCTGCAGTGCAAAAATCAGCCAGAAACGGGAACGGCGCTGATGGCGCCCAGATCCACCAATAAATCGCGAATGGTCCGATCCGATCGTGGCGGCCGAAATTCCGGCGCGATCTCGGCGAGCGGGGCGAGGACGAAATCCCGCGAGAAGAGGCCCGGATGCGGTAGCGAGACGGGCCCTTCCATGGTCACGTCGCCATAGGCCAAGAGATCGAGGTCGAGGGTTCTGGGCGCATTTTTCCGCGACCGCCGCCGCCCGAACGCCGCCTCGATGACGTGAAGCCTCGCCAAAAGCACTTCCGGATCGGGCGCAGCCGCCAGCGCCAGCGCGGCATTCACAAAAGGCGGGTCCTTCGGATCGGGCCAGGCTGGCGAGGCGTAGAGCCCGGAGGCCGCCGCGACGCCGAAATGGGCGTCGAGCGCGCCGGCTGCGAGCCTGATCACATCTTGCGGCAGTCGGCCGCACAACGCGAGACTTGATCCTAAACCGATAAGAATCACGTATTTACAAAGTATTGACTGATGTTGCGGCGCATAACGGTAATCGGTTGAGTTTAGATCGTTTCAGATCTTTTTTCTTTCCGGGCTGACTGAGGGTTCAATGAACACATTTCTGGGCATGCGCGAGTCTGAAAAGACAGCGCTCTTTATCGACGGCGCGAACCTCTACAAGGCCGCAAGGGCTTTGGGGTTTGACATGGATTACAAGAGCTTGCTGGCGAAATCTCGCTCTGGAAGCCAGCTTGTACGGGCCTATTACTTCACCTCAATCCAGGAAGACCGGGACCAGGATTATTCCCCGCTTCGGCCCCTGGTCGATTGGCTTGACTATAATGGCTACACGATGGTGACGAAACTCTCGCGGGAGTTCACCGACGCCAACGGCCGCAAGCGGTTCAAGGGATCGACGGATATCGAACTCGCGGTTGAGATGATGGCGCTCGCCCCGAAGCTCGATCACATCATCTTGTTCACAGGCAATGGTGATTTCCGCCGGGCGATCGAGGCCGTTCAGGCGCAAGGCGTTCGGGTGACGGTTGTTTCGACAATCAAGTCGCAGCCGCCCATGGCGTCTGATGAGCTTCGCCGTCAGGCTGACCGCTTCATTGATCTCGCCGAGCTTGAAAAAGAAATCGGCCGGGTCGGCGCGCCGCCCCGACGGACCCGGACGACGCCGGGCGATCCGGGCGAGGATATCGAAGGCGATTACGAAGACGATCTTGAAGATGTCGACTGATCGCCGGCGGCGCGCGTGACGCGAGCGCCGGTCGCGCGGCAACAACCGGTCGCGCGCGGCGTTGACGCCGAGCCGCCGAAAAACTGCCCGCTGTGTTCGCGCCTTGTCGCCTATCGCTCGGCGAATGAGGTTGCCTATCCTGCCTATTTCAATGGGCCAGCCGCATCCTTCGGCAGTGACGACGCCCGCTTGCTGATCGTCGGACTGGCGCCCGGTCTTCATGGCGCGAACCGCACCGGGCGCCCGTTCACTGGCGATTACGCCGGCGATTTGCTTTATCGCACCCTGACGAAATTCGGTTTCGCCGCCGGCGTCTATGGCGCGCGGGCCGACGATGGCCTCACACTGACGGATGCGATGATCACAAACGCGGTCCGTTGCGCGCCGCCCGGGAACAAGCCGACCCCGGAAGAGATCAGGACGTGCAGGCCCCACCTCGCGGCGCGGATCGAGTCCCTGAAGTCGTTGCAGGCGATCGTCTGCCTTGGGCGAATCGCGCATGAATCAACGGTGGCCGCCCTCGGCATTCCCTCGCGTCTGGCCGCCTTCGCGCATGGGGCCGCGCACGCCGCGCCGGGAGGAAAGGTCCTGTTCGACAGCTATCATTGCTCGCGGTACAACACGAATACAGGCCGCCTGACCGAACTCATGTTCGAGCGCGTATTCGAGGCGGTAAGGCGCCGCCTCGATGCGGCCAAATAACCGGAGCGATAGTTTGACCCGCAATTGGGGCATACCGGCGAAGGATGGCGAATTCCGCCGCGCGCGGAACGCCAAGCCGTTGCTGTCGCTCGGAATCACGGCGATTTACGGCGTCATCGCCGCCGCGCTCGCCGCCTTGAGTTTCACCGAGGCGCGCTCGATCCTGAGCGGACTTTTTCGCGGCTGGTCGCTGGCGCCGGCGATCGTCGCTGCCGGACTTGGCTGCTGGCTCTATATCTACATCGCCTGGCCGCGCTTTGCCGCGCAGTTTCAGGGCGGCGATGAATTTCCCGACCTGCTGAGGTTTTACGCCCGCGCGGCGATCGCGCTTGGTGTTGTGTTGCTTGTGATGAAATTCCTGAAGATCATCGTCGGCCCCACCGTTGGGGGCATGTTGCTGTGCCTTTCGGGCGGCGCGGCGGCAGCCGCCGCCTTCCAGACCGTCATGCTGTTCGTGCCGCCGGGATCGCCCGGCGACAGCGCGACAAAGAACTGACCCATGAGCGACACCCCCATCGACGCCGCCGCAGAGCGCGCGGACAAGGATCGCGGATCAAGCTTTGCGGCGAGCCTCGAGCGCGACGCCGAGCATCGCGCGAAAGCGAGAACCGTAAAGCCGCTTTTGCGCCTTGCGCCTTTTGTATTGCGCTACAAGGGCCTGCTCGCCGCGTTCACGCTGTTCCTCATTCTCGCCTCGGCGCTGTCGCTTCTGCTGCCGGCGGCGTTCCGGCTGGTCGTCGATTGCGGCTTTTCCGGCGGGGCGGACGCGCCGATCTGTGCACGGATGAATTTCGGCGACCAGCTGACCGGCTATTTCCTGATTGGCTTCGCCGTGGCGGTGTTCCTCGGGCTCGCCAGCGCGATGCGGTATTATTTCGTCAGCCGCCTTGGCGAACGTGTCGTCGCTGACATCCGGATGGCGGTTTATGATCATCTTCTGGGCCTCGACCCTGCGTTTTACGTCAATGTCCGCACCGGCGAAGTGCTATCGCGCCTGACCACGGACACGACGCTGATCGAGACCCTGATCGGCTCGTCGGTCTCGGTGGCGCTGCGGACGACGGCGACGACGATCGGGGCCGTCCTGCTGATGTTTTTCGTCAGCTGGAAGCTGGCGGTCATGATGCTGGCCGTGGGACCGCTCATGCTGGCGCCGATCATTCTTTCGGGACGGCGCGTGCAGCGCCTGTCGCGCGCGAGCCAGGACAGTCTCGCCAACGCCTCAGGCCGCGCCAGCGAAAGTCTCGGCGCCATCGAGACGGTGCAAGCCTTCACGCGCGAGCGCCAGGAAAGCGCGAGCTTCGCCGCTGCGGTTGAAAAGACATTTTCCGTGGCGCTCGAACGGATCACCGTGCGCGCGTGGATGACGGGCGCCATCTTCACCTTCATTCTCGGCGGCCTGATCGCGGTGTTGTGGTTCGGCGCGACACAGGTGCAGGCAGGCGCGCTCACCCCCGGCGCCATGACGCAGTTCGTCATGTATGCGTTCATCGCGGTCAGCGGCGCAGGGATCCTCACGGAAACCTACGCCGAGGTGATGCGTGCGGCTGGCGCGACCGAACGCCTGATGGAGCTTCTCGCCGCGCAATCCGAGATCAAGGCCGAGCCGCCGGCGCTGGCGCTCCCCTCGCCTGTCACGGGCGCGCTGGCGTTCAGCGGCGTTGAATTCGCCTACCCGGCGCGCCCGACGATGCCGGCGCTCAAGGGCGTGACGCTCGATCTGGCGGCGGGCAAGACAACGGCGCTGGTCGGCCCTTCCGGCGCCGGCAAGAGCACCATCTTCCAGCTGCTGCTTCGCTTCTATGACCCGCAGGCTGGCGCAATTTCCGTGGACGGCGTTGACATCCGCCGTCTCGATCCGACAGCGCTGAGGCGCGCAATCTCGATCGTCCAGCAAAACGCGCCGCTCTTCGCCGGCAGCGCCGCTGACAATATCCGTTTCGGCAAACCCGACGCCAGTGACGCTGACGTGCGAAGCGCCGCGGTCGCAGCGTATGCGGATGACTTCATCCGCGCGCTTCCCGAAGGCTATGACACGCCGCTCGGCCAAGGGGCGACGACGCTTTCCGGCGGCCAGCGCCAGCGCCTCGCCATTGCGCGCGCGATCCTGCGCGATGCGCCGATCGTGCTTCTTGACGAGGCGACGAGCGCTCTCGATTCGGAAAGCGAACGTCTCATCCAGATCGCGTTCGAGCGCATCTCGAAAGGCCGCACGACGATTGTCATCGCGCATCGCCTGGCGACGGTCCTGAAGGCTGATCGCATCATCGTGCTCGATCAGGGCCAGGTGGTCGATCAGGGAACGCATCTTGAGCTGCTCGCCCGCGGCGGTCTTTACGCGCGCCTTGCCGAACTCCAGTTCGCACCGGCGCTCAGCGCGGCGGAGTAGCGAGAAATATTCCTTTTTTGCTGCGTGGCCTCAGCACGGCTCGGCCTTCCGCGCGGGCTCCAGCCGAAAGCTCCGTAGGCTGCGGAGGAAATTGTAGGGAGAATTCCTGGCGTTCGGCGCCCGCATCCTTCGTGACGCGCGGCCGAAGGGGCGCGCTCCTCAGGATGAAGACCAAGAGAGTTCCTTCATCCTTGAGGAGCGGCCTCCTTCAGGCCGCGTCACGAAGGATGAGGCGCGCGTCCCCGCTCCCGTCAGGCGGCCTTTCGGCCCCGGGGGGTGCTCCTCCTCGCCTAGCCAGCGACAAGAGCCGCCGAACCCACGCGATCAACCAGACTTTTCAAACCCAGAAACGAAAATAGCGCCGGCGGCGGGGGCCGCGCGGCGCTTCAACACCCGCGATATTGGGGCTGAACGCAACTCGAAGTCAAACAATCAATAACGGGAATCGCGTATGGTTAATTCGTGCAAGGATTGTATTCTCCCGCTCAACCCGGCGCTGGCCGGGAGGAGCAGGAGAAAAGACATCGCCAAGCGCTTGCGCCTTAGGGCGCAACGAGCGCGGGCACGCCGTCTTTGTCGGTCGGCGCCTTGTCGTCCGGCAGGAACTCGAACGCGAGTTTTTCCGGGTCGCGTTCGTCGAGCCTCACCTTCACGACACCGCCGTTGCGCAGGGCGCCAAACAGGATCTCGTCGGCGATCGGTTTCTTGACGTGCTCCTGGATGACGCGCGCAAGCGGCCGCGCCCCCATCTCTTCGTCGAAACCGCGCCTTGCTAGCCAACGGTTCGCGTCGGCGTCGACGTCGAAGGTGATGCCGCGGTCGGCAAGCTGGGCTTCCAGCTGAAGGATGAACTTCTCGACGACGCGGTCGATGATCTCGGGCGTCAAGCCGCCAAAGGTGACGACAGCGTCGAGGCGGTTGCGGAATTCCGGCGTGAACATCCGCTTGATCGCCTGCTCGGTCTCGTCGGTTTTCTTGCCGCCGGCGAACCCGATCTGGAACCGCGCCGCATCCGACGCGCCGGCATTGGTCGTCATGATGACGATGACGTTGCGGAAGTCGATCTTCTTGCCGTTGGTGTCGGTCAACTGGCCGTTGTCCATCACCTGCAAGAGGATGTTGAAGATTTCAGGATGCGCCTTCTCGATCTCGTCGAGCAGCAACACCGAATGCGGATGCTGGTCGATCGCATCGGTGAGAAGGCCGCCCTGATCGAAGCCGACATAGCCCGGCGGCGCGCCGATCAGACGCGAGACCGTATGACGCTCCATATATTCCGACATGTCGAAGCGAATGAGCTCAACGCCCAGCATCAGCGACAGCTGCTTGGCGACTTCCGTCTTGCCGACGCCCGTAGGGCCGGAAAACAGATAGCTGCCGATCGGCTTCATCGGCTCGCGCAAGCCGGCGCGCGACAGTTTGATCGCGGCGGCGAGCTGGTCGATCGCGTTGTCCTGGCCGAAGACGACGCGCTTCAGATCGCCGCCGAGATTGCGCAGCCGTTCGGTGTCGCTCTTCGATACGGACTTCGGGGGAATGCGCGCCATCTTGGCGACGATTTCCTCGACATCCTCGACATCGATGACTTTCTTGCGCTTGTCGGGTGCGAACAGCATTTGCCGCGCGCCGGCTTCGTCGATCACGTCGATCGCCTTGTCCGGCAATTTGCGGTCAGTCATGTATTTCGCCGAGAGGTCGGCGGCCGCCTTCACCGCTTCGGGGGTGTAGGTGACTTTGTGATGCTCCTCGAAATAGGGCTTGAGGCCGATGAGGATTTTCACCGTGTCGTCGACGGTTGGCTCGGTGACGTCGATTTTCTGGAATCGCCGCGCAAGCGCGCGGTCCTTCTCGAAATGCTGGCGATATTCCTTGTACGTCGTTGAGCCCATGCAGCGCAGCGTTCCTGACTGCAGCGCCGGCTTCAGGAGGTTGGAGGCGTCCATCGCCCCGCCGGAAGTCGCGCCCGCGCCGATCACCGTATGGATCTCGTCGATGAAGAGGATCGCATCCTCGTGCGCTTCGAGCTCCTTGAGAACCGATTTGATACGCTCCTCGAAATCGCCGCGGTAGCGCGTGCCGGCGAGAAGCGCGCCCATGTCGAGCGCGTAAATCGTGGAGTTCTCGAGCACCTCCGGCACTTCCTCATCGACGATTTTTCGCGCGAGGCCTTCGGCGATCGCCGTCTTGCCGACGCCCGGATCCCCGACCAGCAGCGGATTGTTCTTGCGGCGGCGGCACAGCACCTGAATCGACCGCTCGATCTCAGGCCCGCGCCCGATCAGCGGATCGATCTTGCCCTTGCGCGCTTTTTCGTTGAGATCGACGCAATAAGCGCTCAGCGCACTTTCATTCTGTTTGCCGCCGGGCTCGTTTTCTTCGTTCGCGCCGCGCGGCGCTTTCGGCTGCGCTTCACCGGGACGTTTGGCGAGCCCGTGCGAGATGTAGTTCACCGCGTCGAAGCGCGTCATGTCCTGTTGCTGCAGGAAATGCGCAGCGTGGCTCTCACGCTCGGCGAACAGCGCGACAAGGACATTGGCGCCGGTCACTTCTTCCCGGCCCGACGACTGCACGTGAATGACGGCGCGCTGAATGACGCGCTGAAAGCTCGCGGTCGGCTTGGCCTGCTCGTGCACGTCTGTTTTCAGGTTCGAAAGTTCGTTTTCGACGAACTCAAAGAGATTGCGGCGCAACTCCTCGAGATCGACATTGCACGCGCGCATGACAGCGGCGGCGTCCTGATCGGTCGTCAGCGCCAGGAGAAGGTGTTCAAGCGTCACGAGCTCATGATCGCGTTCGGACGCGAGCGCGATCGCGCGATGGAGGCTGTCGTCAAGATTTCTGCTGAAGGACGCCACTTTAATCCCTTTCCATCGTGCACTGCAGCGGGTGCTGCTGACGGCGCGAGAGCTCCATCACTTGCGCGACTTTCGTTTCTGCAACTTCGTAGGTGTAGACCCCGCAGACCCCGACACCGGTCTGATGGACGTGGAGCATGATGCGAACAGCTTCCTCGGCTCCCTTGTTAAAGACAGCCTGCAGGAGCCAGACAACGAATTCCTGCGGCGTATAGTCGTCGTTAAGAAGGAGCACCTTGTAGAGCGACGGGCGCTTCGTTTTCGGCGCGGTTTTGGTGACGACGCCGATGCCGACATCGCCGCCCGGTCCTTGTTCGTTATCTTCGTTGTTCGCCATCGCTCTCGCTGTTTGGTTAGGGTCATGAGGACGCCCGCGCCATTAAGTATGTATTGCGAGCCGGTTGAAAAGTAGAAAATCGGACGCAGCCGATAAATTTGCCGCACACGCGAAAATGAAAACGCCCGGCCGCTGGGGCCGGGCGCTTCATTAACGCAACTGGAGATCGCTTACGCGCGGTAGGACTGAACCATCTCGACGAATTCGCTGTAGCGCTTTGTCATCGGCTCGGAGGCTTCCTTCGCGACGCCGTTCCAGTGCTCGGCGAGCGTCGAGACCAAAGCGAGATTGCGCTCGAACATCGTGCGCGCGAATTCGGTCTGAAGCTCGATCGTTTCCTGAACGCTTTTAGAGGACGAGGCGGCCTTGGCGAGCGCCATGCCGTCTTCGTATTGCTCTTTGGCGAGGTTTGCCTGGGCCGAAGCGGCCTTCTCAAAGCCCTTGGCGTAGGCGCTCGCGGACGCCATCATCGCCTCCAGCGAGCCTTTTTGAAAATCAGCGAACGAATTCATGCTCTTGGTGAATTTCTCATAGCCGTCTTTGAAGGTGTCGGCATTGAAGCTGAGGGTATCGAAGCCTTCAGCAGCAGCGGTTTTCTTGGCAGCCATGGTCGTCTCCCGATTGAGCTTCGCGCCGGTACAGCCGAAGCGTCGTTACGTTTATTGTGCGTCGCAACATAAGACGCCCCGAATTGCTCGTCAAGGCTGATTTCTGCGGTGCAGCAACCCAAAAAGGTTACAAAGTGGAGGGCGCGCGCCCCCTGATCGAAGGGCCGGTCCAATTTTAAGATTAACGACTTGTTTACTGACTGGCGGGAAAGTTAGTGCTCCGCCGCATTATGTGGGGGCGGCACGCACTTTGCTGAGAAGACACAGTACGGGCCAAACGCCCGTGGCGTGATCGGCTTTTTGAAGGGCGTGATTTTTACGGCTCTTCAGGGGCGAAGGAGCGGCGGCGTGGCGGGAACCAGAAAAATTAAGTTGCAAGACGCCACCAATGTAGCAAGGTTCAGGCGATGAGCGTCTCGTTGCGTATTTTCCTTTGCGCCATCGCCTTCGTGGTTTTCGCAGGCGCTTTCTCGTCTCCGGCCGAAGCGGCCCGGCGCAAGCGCCCCGTCCCGGCCCCCAAATATTCCGCCATTGTGATGCATGCCGATTCAGGCGACGTGCTGCTCAACAAATACGCCGACGAAAAACGCTTTCCCGCCTCGCTGACCAAGATGATGACGCTTTATCTCCTGTTCGAGGAGATTGAAGCGGGCCGTCTCAATCTCGATTCGCCCCTTAGCGTGTCGGCGATCGCCGCCGGCCAGCCCCCGTCAAAGCTTGGTCTCACCGCGGGCTCGACGATTACGGTCGAAGAGGCGATCATGGCGCTGATCGTCAAGTCGGCGAATGATGTCGCCGTCACCGTCGCCGAAGGGGTCTCCGGTTCGGAGTGGAAATTCGCGCAGGCGATGACGCTGCGGGCGCGCGATCTCGGCATGAACGCGACGACGTTCAAGAACGCATCGGGCTTGCCGAACTCAAAGCAGATGACGACCGCGCGCGATCTTGCGATCCTGTCGCAGCGGCTGTTGAAGGATCATCCGCAGTACTTCCCCTATTTCAACACGCAGGAATTCGCGTGGAATGGCCGCACTTATCGAACCCACAACGCGCTGGTGCGCACCTATGCGGGCGCGGACGGCCTCAAGACGGGGTATACTGCGCGCTCGGGCTTCAATCTGGCGACAACCGCGCAGCGCGACGGGCAGCGCCTGATCGGGATCGTCCTCGGCGGTCGCTCGGTCAAGACGCGCGACGCGCATATGGCCGAAATCCTGACCACCGCTTTCGCCGATATTCAGGCGAACCCGGTGCTGATCGCCTCGGTGCACCGCTTCAAGCCGACGCCGCGCCTCAAGCCGACGCTGGTCGCCGAGCTTGAGCGCCGCAATGCGACGCCGACGCTGGCCGGCAATGAACCCCTGCGAAACGAAATCCTGATTGCCGCCGCGAGCCTCGCACCCGCCCCAGGCGGAGTTTCGAAAGACGGCATCTCCGCTCTGATCGCCGCCGTCGACAGCGACGATTTCAACGAATACGAGCGCGTTCGCCTTTCCGCCGTGACGCCGTCTGACCAAGGCATGGGCGAAGGCATGGGCGAAGGCGATATCGAGGAAAACGCTGTCTGGAGCGTCCAGATCGGCGCCTATTCGACAAAGTCCATGGCGCAGCAGGAACTAGAGGCTGCTGCGATCGCCGCGAACCTGACAGACCGGACGCGCGTCGTGGCGCCAATGCCTAAGCTCGACGGCTCGCTCCTTTACCGCGCACGGTTCGTCAATCTGACCGAGACGGAGGCCGCCGCGGCCTGCACGAAAATCCAGGCCGCCGCGCTCCCCTGCTTCACGTCGAATGACGCTGGCGCGCGCTAGCCGAAAATCAGCCTGTTCAGGCGCCGCCGATGGACCGCCGCTTGCACGGGTGACCGGTGCAACCTCAAGACTGGCGCCGATGAAGCGTTCCTTCGCAAGCGTTACCCTCGACGGCGTCGCCCCGCGGGCGTGCCTTGCCTTCGCCGCGACGCTGACCTTGGCGGCAGCGCTTTTGGCGCCGGAAATCGCCGACATCGTGCGGCAGTGGACCTGGTCGTCGAGCTATCACCATGGCTGGCTCGCCCTGCCGCTCGCGGCATGGCTGTTTGCGGATGCGCGCGACTGGGAGCAACACCCGCCGCGCTTTGACTGGCTTGGCGCAGTTCCTCTGGTCATGGCGATCGGCCTCATGATTGCAGGGCGCGCGCTTGACGCGGCACTTCTTGGTCATGTCGCCATCGTTGCAGCGATCGCTGGCGCTGGGCTCCTGACGCTCGGGCGCGAGCTGATGCGCCGCTCAGCGTTCGCGTTCGGATTTCTCGTCTTCATGGTCCCTTTAGGCGAGAGCCTGATCCCGCCCTTGCAGCATGCCGCGGCGCCGGCTGTCGCCGCGCTTCTCAACGGCATCGGCATCGAGACGCAGCTCGATGGGCTCATTCTCACCACCGCCGCCGGACAATTCGAGATGGCCGGGAGCTGCGCGGGCCTGCGTTTCCTCCTCGCCGCGACGATGATCGCCGCGCTCGCCGCGCACCTCGCCTTCAAAAGCGCGAGCCGAAAAGCGCTCTTCATCGTCGGCGCGATCCTTCTCGCCATCGTCGCAAACTGGGCGCGCGCCTTCGGGATCGTTGCGGCAGCGACCGTCACTGACCTCAAGATCGGCACGGGCCCGGAGCACGTCGCTTTCGGCTGGATCTTTTATGGCGGGCTGCTGATCTCACTCCTTGTTCTTGCGCGCCGCTTTGGCGATCGCTACCGGGCGCGCATTATTCAATCCGGACCACTGGCCTCGGCTACGCCGGATGTGGAATAACCCGGCGTCAAGGCTGACGTTTTTTTGGGGGACGGACGACGATCGGATGGGCGCTGTATCCTCGCAGCGATCGATGATCGTTCGCCGGGTGATCGTGGTTCATGTGCGGCATCGCCGGCATTATCGACCTTAGAGGCTCACGCGAGATCAATCGCGCGGCGCTGAAGCGCATGACCGACGCGCTCTCGCATCGCGGGCCGGATGGCGAAGGGTTCTTCGTCGAAGACGGCGTCGGCTTTGGCCACCGGCGCCTTGCCATCATCGATCTAGCGGGCGGCGCGCAGCCGATGAAATCGTCGTCAGGCGGCGGCGTCATCATTTTTAACGGTGAAATCTACAATTACCGCGAGCTCGCGCGTGAGCTGGAGCAGAAGGGCTCGAGCTTTTGCACCCTGTCCGATGCCGAGCTGCTGGTCGAGGGCCTGCATGTCGAGGGACGCTCGTTCATCGAGAAACTGCGCGGCATGTTCGCGTTCGCCTACTGGAACCGCGTGACGCGCACGCTGATGCTGGCGCGCGACCGTTTTGGCGAGAAGCCGCTTTATTATTGCGAGACGCCGGACGGATTCCTGCTGTTTGCCTCGGAGATCGGCGCGCTGCGCGCCGCGCGGCTGATGACATTCGATCACGCGCCGGACGCGATCGCGGATTATTTTCTGTATGGCTACGTTCCCGAGCCGAAGTCGGTCTACCGCCAGGTTCGCCGGCTCGAACCCGCCAGCGTGTTGACGACGGGAACAGGCCAGCGCGCAAGCGTTCGCCGGTACTGGCTGCCGGCGTTCGAACCCGATCGCAATCTAACGTTTGACGACGCGAAAGCTGAGCTGATCAGCCTCCTTGATGACGCCGTCGACGCGCAGCGCATGTCGGACGTGCCGCTGGGGGCGTTCCTGTCGGGCGGCGTCGACAGTTCGGCGATCGTTTCCTCGATGGCGATCAAGGGCGGAGAGGTCCGCACCTGCACCATCGGTTTTGACAGCGCCAGGTTCGATGAGCGCGACGCCGCCCGCCGGACGTCAGCGCGCTACAGCACCCGGCATCATGAGACAGTCGCGGCGATCGACGCCAGCGCTCTCATCGACCGCATCGCCGATGTTTATGGCGAACCCTTCGCGGATCCGTCTGCGATCCCGACTTATCTCGTTTGCCAGGCGGCGCGGCGCGAGGTGACGGTCGCCCTTTCCGGCGACGGCGGCGATGAAATTTTCGGCGGCTATCGGCGCTACCGAATGTTCGCCGCGGAAGAACGCCTGCGCCGGATGATGCCGGCCTCTGTCCGTTCGTCCGTGTTCGGAACGCTCGGCCGGTATTATCCGAAGCTCGATTGGGCGCCGCGGCCGCTGCGCTTCAAGACAACCTTTCAGGCGCTCAGCGAGGATAGCGTCGGCGCTTATGCCCGCGCCGTTTCCGCATGCCTGCCCGACCGCGCGAGCGCGATGCTGGGGCGCGATTTCACCCGACATCTTGGCGGCTACGATCCTGTCGACCTCATCGCCGGCGACGCGGACGACAATCTCGACCCGCTCAGCCAGGCGCAGCTCATTGATATCCACTCGTGGCTGCCGGGCCGAATGCTCACCAAGATCGACCGCGCCGCGATGGCGCACGGGCTGGAGACGCGCGCGCCGTTTCTTGATCACCGCCTCGCGGAATGGGCGTTCCGTCTGCCGCCGCAGTTTCGCGCAACCGCCTCAAGCGGCAAGCGTATCCTGAAGGCGGCGCTGGAGACGCGGGTCGACAAGGAAATACTTCATGCGCCCAAGCGCGGGTTCAGCCCGCCCGTCGCGGAATGGCTGCGCGATCCGAAAGGACCTCTCCGCCGCCTGAATGACAGCGCCCATTGGCGCGAGAGCGGCGTGCTCGACGAGACGGCAATTCTCGCCATGGCGGACGCCCATACGAGCGGGCGCGCCGATAATTCTCAAGAACTCTGGACTGTCATCATGTTTGACGCGTTCTTGCGCGCCGAAACGAGCGTGCAAGGGCTCTTGCCTGCTGCCGAACGCTACGCCGCTCAATGACGAACGATAGGAGCGGCGGGCGCTCCTGCCCGAGCCGGCGCTTGTAGTCGGCTTCCCCGCCCATCAGGTCGTAAATCGACAAGCCCATCTTTCGGTAACGATCAATCGCCAGCGCATGGCACAGGAAGCCGGGCGCCAACTGATTGTCGTCCTCAAACTTGAAGCCGCTCTGGTAGTTATAGGCGCGCCCTTCGGCGAGAAAATTGTAGAGAACGCCGATCGGCTCGCCATTCACCTCAAGACGCAGCAGATCGACGGCCTCCGGCGATTGGCGCAAGAGCCTTTGGTGAAACGCGACAATGCGCGCGTCGGCAAAGGCGCCGGGCTCGCCGCGTTGGCGCCAATGATCGCCGTGAAGGCGCATCAGCGTCTCAAAGTCGCGCGCGCGTTCAGCGTCGGTCGCTGCAGCCTCGAAGGAAACCGGCCCGCGCGCGGCATAGCGCCGTTGGCTGCGGCGGATGCGCTGGCGCAAGGACGCGGTGAACTCGGCCGCGAGCCCCTCGCCCGCGACAGGCTCAAGCATGACCTGAAAGGTCGGCTGCTCGTGCAGAACGCGGTAAAGCGCGCCATGACGCGCCGCCGCCTGCGCGCCCGCCTGTGCGAAATCCGGAACGGTGTTGCGAAAGACGAACTCCTCGACGTGCGGGAACGCGCTGAGGATCGCCTCAAAAGCGGCTTCGCGCGCGGGCGCAGCGTCCGCGCCAGCGCTGAGGATATCGATATATTCCGGGTAAAGACGATCAAGGACCGGATCCCCGCTTTCGAGAAACCGGGCTTCGCGCGGGCGCAACAGTGACCCGCTGCGCGGCGCCCCGATAAAACCAAGCGCCGCAAGCCGGCCCGCGCCGTCGGTCACGCGCAACAAGACGATGTCTGACGCCGCCATCGCGCTTTCAAGCCAGGCGGCGATGAAGGGCGGCGACAGGAAGACGTTGGGCGCCGCCGCCGCGTAGAGCGCCGCCCATTCCCTGAGCGCCGCTGCGCGGTCGAATGTTGTCACGATCTCGCCGCGCATCACTGCGCCCTGCTCGCGGCGCGACGGTAAAGCGCTGCGAAGTTGGCGATCATGACGCCTTCGTCGAACTCGACAGATTTTTTCGCGTTTGCGTGGCCGAGCCGCTCGCGCAGGTCCTTGTCCTCGATCAACGCGGCGAGAGCGGCGACATAGGCCTCGTCATCGCCCTTTGCAGCGATGAAGGCCGCATTGGCGGCGCTGACCATGGCGCGAATGTCGCCGACATCGGTCGCGACCGCCGGAAGGCCCGACGCCATCGCCTCGATGAGGCTGATCGGCGTCTGCTCGGTATCAGAGGACAAGGCGAAGATATCCGCTTCAACAAGCGCTGCCTGCGGCGCAAAGGTCTGGCCAGCGAGGGAGATGCGATCGGCAAGCGGGCTCCCCGCGACGCGCCCGCGCAGCGCATCGGCTTCCGGCCCGTCGCCATGGATGACGAGCCGCGCGGGCGACGTCGCCGCCGCTTTCTCGAACGCGCCGATCAACCGGGCGAAGTTCTTCTCTCGCCGCAGCGCGCCGATCGCTGCGACCGTGACCGGCGCGCGGGCGTAATCGCGCGCGGGCGCCTGAAAGCGGGCCAGATCGATCCCGACAGGCTGGCGCGACAGGCGCGCCGGATCGAGACGCCATACGTCCCGCGCAATGCGCAGGAGGCCGGTCGAGGGAACGGTGACGAAGCTGCGGCTTAAAAGGCGCCGCCGCGCAAGGATGCGACGCACTTTCTGCTCACGGTCAAGCTCGTCGGGCCCGAACCCGTCCTCGTGGTGAACATGGGGAATGCCCGGCCCGAGGCGATTGGAGAGCGCAGCTTCCAGCGAGCCCCAATTATAGGTGCACAGAACATCGGGCCGAAAGGCGCGCAGCTCGCGCGACAGGCTGACGATATTTGCGGGCGAGACGAGCGCCGATTTGCGGAACGCAAACGTCTCGACGCTCGCGCGCGCAGGATCGAGCAGCGCGGCGGCGGCGCAGTCTCCGTCAAGCGATAGAACCTTGTGCTGAAACTCATCGCCGAACCCGGCGACGAGCGAGGCGAGCCGGCGCTGCTGGCCGCCCATCGCGAAAGAGGGAAAGACATGGAGGAGACGGAAGGGCGGTGTCTTCATCAGCAGTGGACCGGTCCCCTCTCCCGCGCTTGAAAAGGGTGCGACAGCGCCCTTCAGGCCAGAACGTCCGTGTAGAGCTCAGACGGATCAGGCTCCGGGCTTTCGAGGGAGAAGTCGGCGGCGTCTTTCACAATTGCTTTGATCTCGGTGTCGATCGCTTTGAGTTCGGCCTCGCTTGCATGCTTGCCGTCGAGAATGCGGGCCTCGCAGCGTTTGATCGGATCGTTGTGCTCGCGCATCTGGTCGACTTCCTCGCGCGTCCGGTACTTTGCAGGGTCTGACATCGAGTGGCCGCGATAGCGGTAAGTTTTCATCTCAAGGACGTAAGGCCCCTCGCCGCCTCGTGCGCGGTCCATCGCCGTGCGCGCAGCCTCGCGCACCGCAAGGACGTCCATGCCGTCGACTTCGGTGCCCTCAATCCCGAAGGAAGCGCCGCGCCGGTAAAGATGCGTTTCCGAATGCGCGCGCTCGATGCTCGTTCCCATCGCATACTGGTTGTTTTCGATGATGAAGATGCAGGGCAGTTTCCACAGCTGCGCCATGTTCATCGCTTCGAAGATCTGGCCCTGGTTCGAGGCGCCGTCGCCGAAATAGGTCAGGCTGACATTGCCGTTCTTGCGATACTGGTTGGCGAAGGCGAGCCCGGCCCCGAGGGGCGCCTGCGCGCCGACAATGCCATGGCCGCCGTAGAATTTCGCGTCGTTCGAGAACATGTGCATTGAGCCGCCCTTGCCCTTCGAATAGCCGCCCGAGCGCCCGGTCAGTTCCGCCATCACGCCTTTCGGGTCCATGCCGCAGGCGAGCATATGGCCGTGGTCGCGATAGCCGGTTATCGTCTGATCGCCGGGCTTCTTCACCGCCTCAACGCCGACGACAACCGCTTCCTGGCCGATATAGAGATGGCAGAAGCCGCCGATCGACCCCATGCCGTAAAGCTGGCCCGCCCGCTCCTCGAAGCGGCGGATCATCAGCATGTCGCGGTAATATTTCAGCAGCTCGTCTTTGGTGGCGGTCAGATTGGTCGGCGATTTCCCGCCCTTGTCGGGGACTGGCTTTTCCTGCTTCTTCACCGCTGTCGCCACGCCGGCCTCTCCGCTTCGCATTCGGATCGTGGTGTAGGCAATGACCGTTGGGCGAACAAGGGGTTAGAGTCTGGACCAATTACCATCGTCTGACGGCAGCCAGAGGTGAACGGCAGAGAATTACCGAAATTGGACGCCGGGACCGATTCGTTCGGTTTTAGTCTTTCCCTGTCAGAAGGATCGTTTTCAGTTGCCGCTCTCGACTCATGGGGACCAGGTTCGTTTGTTACTTCTTTGCCTCTGAGCCCAAGGTCGTGGCCCGCTATAGACGTCTTAGTCTTTTGCGCCGTAGACAAGACCGATTGGCGGATCGGTCGTGGCCGTTGGTGCCCGCTCTCGATTGAATGTCGGAGGGAGCGCATGCACGCCAAACTCATAAAAATGTTGCTGGACCTGCGTGCAAGTTATTGGTTCATCCCGGCTTGCATGGTTCTGGTCGCGATAGGCCTCTCGGTGCTGATGACATGGCTGGACGCAAACTACGAAGCGGAATGGATGCGGAGTGTTGAATGGCTGACGGCGGCGAGAACCGATGGCGCCCGCTCTGTCCTCACAGTCATTGCAGGCTCGACGATTGGCGTGGCGGGCGTGACGTTCTCAATAACAATTGTTGCTGTCTCTTTTGCCAGCGCCAATTTCGGTCCGCGCCTGATCTCAAACTTCATGCGCGATCGCGGTAACCAGATTACGCTTGGTATCTTCATCGGAACCTACGTCTACTGCCTTCTCGTCCTTCGGACGGTCAGGAACGCGTCTGAACCGAATATCGAGAACAGTTTCCAGGCATTCGTTCCGCATTTTTCCGTGCTTGTCGCCCTTCTACTGGCGCTGTCGTCGGTCGCCGTACTGATTTATTTCATCCATCACGTGCCCGAGACTCTGAACGTTGAAAATCTCGTGGCCAAGGTCGGGCGGCAATTGCAGCGGGGCATCAAGGAGCTGTTTCCAGACTCCAAGAACGCAGACGCGGGCGAGCTGACCGGCGAAGTCTGGGAGTCCCGGCGGCAAGCAATAAACCACGCAGGGATCGGATCCCGGAGCGAGGGCTATGTTCAGACGCTTGATCTTGGTCGTCTGAGCGAATTGGCAGACGAAAACGAATTGCTGGTCCGCGTTCAGTACCGTCCGGGCGATTTCGTCACACGAGGAAGCGTAGTCTTCGACATCTGGTCAGAAAAGCCGCTTTCAGATTCAGTCGAAGACGCGCTGCTGGCATGCTTCGCGCTCGGAAACGAGCGTACGGCTCATCAGAATGTTCTGTTTCTGGTGGACCAACTTGTCGAGATTATCGGGCGGGCGCTATCGCCGGGGATCAACGATCCATTCACTGCAATCACCTGCCTCAACTGGCTGAAAGTCGGTGTCTTGCAGATGCTTCGGACAGACACTTCCGAATTAGATCCTCCGAAAGACAGTCGGGTGCAAGTTTATCCCATAACTCTCGAACGTTTTGCATCCGCCGTGTTCGATCAGACCCTGCAGTATGTCAGCGCCGACAGAAATGTGACGCTCCATAGCATGGCAATTTTGACCGAGCTCGCTTGCGCAACGCAGGTGGTTGAATCGAGGCAGAGTCTCATCAATCACTTGGTCAGGCTCGCTTCCGCAGCAGATGGCCAAATTCCCGCCAATGCGGGCGGGCGAGATGTTGCCGCCAGGTACCAAGAGGCCATGGCGATCTTATCCGATCCTGACACGCTCGAAGCATTCAGACAGAGCCCGGGTTGGTTCGGCGGGCGGGCGTAGATGGCTGGACGCAGCGGCTAACGGCGGCTCCGATCGCGTCGGCTGGCAGCCGGCAGGGTCAATCCGTTCGTGTCGTTCGGCTGCCTGTCCGGCGCCAGGCTGGACGTCGCCGGGAGTTGTCGCACGCAACTTAAACGCCGCTCCGGACAGCCGCGCTTGCGAATAGGACGGGCCGGTTCGTGTTACTTTTCTGCACTACAATATTTAGGCGCCAACCGCCGCCGCTAACTTCAACTCTCAACGATAGCCCTTTATTGTTGCTCGTAGGTTCGAGGAAGACGCCTTGCTGAGCTGGCAAAAAATCTTGGTTGCTTCGGGAATCACGGCTTTCATGCTGGCGGCATTCATTGGACCGTTTATGTCGCATCCGGCCTATTCGTCCGTGTCTCACAGCGTGAGTGAACTTGCCGGACAGAACATGCCAAACGCCTGGATCATGCGGACGGGCTTTGTTGCGTTCGGCGGCGCGACGATGATTGCGGCGCTGTCGCGCCTTCGGGCGGACCCGGCGGTCAGTTCTACGCTCTGTGTGTTTGGTGCAGCTATGATCGCCGCTGCGGTGTGGTCTCATCTTCCTATCGCGGCAGCGGGCGGTGGAGAGCGCATGGAAAATGATCTGCATTCTGTAGCGGCGAGCGTGATGGGCGTGGCCTTCGCCTCAGCCTGTGCCGCGCGCCTCTGGACGCAAAGAACCCATCATCGAGCCCAAGCGCAAATTGATTGGCTGAGCGCCGCCGGCTTAGTGATCGCGATAGGTGTGCCGCTGCTAATGCTACAGTTCCCGGCTGTCGCAGGAGTTTTGCAAAGGGGCATGTTTCTATTCAGCTTCGTTTGGGTGTTTCGGGCCTTTGGGCGCGGCGCTGCCGGCGGAATGGCGGCTTGACTTTCGTCCCAGACTTGTCGCTTGCCCGATCGCTACAATCCGTAAGAACTTCCCTGAAGTGAAAGTCAGACGCTCAGCGCTAGGCGCAGGTTTTCCGGTCGCGGCCCGACGCAGGACAGTGCAAACCTCAGCGGCAACTAAGGGCCAAAGATGCTCTGATGGCCTACGCGGACATGCGGCAAGGTCAACTCAGTCCGGTCATTGGTAGCCCGAGCCGCTGCCAGGCAGGACTTCGCCGCTTGCAGACGTTCCCGCCGCGGCCGCTGCCGCTAGCCCTTTTGGGCGCGCGCCCGCTGGCGTGTGTCATCCTTGCCACGGGCCGCCCTGCCCTCTCGCTCTCCCCGCACGCCGGCGGGCCGGTCATCCGCGGCCCGCCCCGCGCTTCCGCGCCCCCGGCCCCCCCCGTCCCTGTCGCCCCCCGCCCCCCGGCCGCCTCCCGCCCCTTCCGCACCGCACCCCCCTCCCCCGCCGGCCATTCGTGGCCCGTCGCCCCGTTCTCTCTGGGCTCCATCCCCTCCGCCCGTTTCCGGCCCTCCCTCCTCCCGCCGCACCTTCCCACCTCCGTTTCGTCCCCCGAGCGTCTACGGTCTCGTACTTGGGCCCGCACCCCGCACCTCCCTCCCCCCGACCTCGCGTGGTCTACGCATCCGGCCCTCCACGCACCCATCGGATCCCACGATCCGCCCCCCTCGTTCCGCCGGCTCCGTCGCCCCTCCGCCCCCCTTTCGATCACCCCCCGCCCCTCGGCGTCGCGTCCTACGCCCTACGCCTCTCCCCTATGCCCCACACTCGCCCCTCCCGCCCGCCGCCCTTCCCACGCCGCCGAGCCCGCGGGCGCGGCCGCTCGCCTGCTTCGCCTCGCGCCGATTCCGTGGGTGCGTTCCCCGGCATGCCCCAGACCGGCTCCCCTCGTGCCGGCAGGTCGGCGCGGCTCTTGTCCGGTTCCTACCTGCCGCCGCACCCCGTCCGCCCCGGTCGCCCCCCTCCCTGGCGCCGGCCCCGACCGTCCCGCACGCGGCGGGAGGATCGGGGGATCGCCGATAGCGGACCACCCCGTCGTTCACCGTTTTCTCGCTCGCCATCGTCGTCCCCCCTCTCGGCCGCTGCTCCTCCCCCCCCTCCCCGGCCCCTCGCTCGCACCCCCGCCCCCACGCCGGCGGCCCGCGTCCGCGCCACCGCCCCCTCCTCGCCGTTCGCCCCGCTCCCCGGGCCCCCCCCCCTCGCCACCGACTCCCGGCGCCCTCGTCCCCTGCATCGCCAGGAGGCGCAGCTCCTCGCGCCACCGTCGGGAGTCGCTCCCCCTCTCCCGCTCCCGCGACCTCCTTCTCCCCGCGCCCCGGCCTATAAATCCTGCATCCCCGCCCCCCCTCGATCTTCCGTCGCCCCCACCCCGGTATTACGCCATCATCGTGTCGCCGCCTCAGCGGCGCCCCGCCGCCGGCAATAAGGGCGTCCTCCCCCACCCTCATCGGTTCGGCGCCCGCGGGGCGTCTTCTTCACCCCGGCCGAACGCTTTCTAGCGCCCGCCACATTCTCGTGCTGCCGCCGCTACCGGCAGCACCTTCTCGCCCCGCGACCAGCCCCCGGGCGGCAACGACCGGGAGCGCCTCGCCCTGGGCGCCTCCCTCCCACAACCACGTATACGGAGAGGAGCCTCGTAGCGAAGATCGATCGGGTTACGATGTACAGTACTCACTCTCCCCCCATCTAAATCAGTACTACCCCCTGCAGAACGCCAGGAAAATCAACTGCACCTCCATCTCCCAATGGCGCGGGCCCGCCCGGAACCACCTCACTGCGTGGCCCCTTCCGCGGCGCCGTGCCACCCACCACCCACCCCACCCGCCCCCCCATCCCCCCCCCATCCCCAAAAACAACCCACAACTCGCACCTCCCCTCCCCCGGCCAAGCGCGGCCGTTCGATTGTCTATAAAATCTTCCGCCTGTAAAACGGCAAGAATTCGAAATCGACGAATTGGGCTTGTCTTTTGGTTTGACGCGCGATTTCGCAAAAAACCGGGGCCCACTTTTTTGCGTCGCGCTCTAGGGAACCGCCTTGCGGGCCCGTTCCAGCATTCGGTCAAGTTCATCGCGCGGGATGACGATGTCGCCCTTGGCGGCGTAACCGAGAACGCTGCGAAGTTTTTCATCCAGCAGATCGGGATCGATCGAGCGGCGATTGAGCTGGGTGGCGGTTCGCTCCAGTGCTTCCCGCCGGGCGGTCAGCGCCTCGACTTCGGCGCGTTTGGCGCTGAGCTCGGCGCGCACCGAGCGCAGCGTCCTGAGGCCCGTTGGCCCGGCCACGGTCTCAAGCGCGAAAATAATCGCCCAGCACACGGCGAGCGCCGGCAGGACGACATCAAGAATCAGCTTTACTCCGCCGCGACTCAACTTCCGCCCCTCCGCGCGACTCACTTTGAGTCGGTTTTGGGTAAACGAATCGTTAACGGCGCAACGCTCCTTTTCCCGCATACTTCGCCGCGCGGCCAAGCTCTTCCTCGATCCTGAGGAGCTGGTTGTATTTCGCGGTGCGGTCCGAGCGCGCGAGGGAGCCAGTCTTGATCTGCCCGCAATTCGTTGCGACCGCGAGATCGGCGATCGTTGCGTCTTCGGTTTCGCCGGAGCGATGCGACATCACCGCTGTCATGCCGGAGCGATGCGCAAGATCGACGGCGGCGAGCGTCTCGGTGAGCGTGCCGATCTGGTTGACCTTCACGAGGATCGAATTGGCGCAGCCTTTGTCGATGCCGTCTGTAAGGCGTTTGGCGTTCGTCACGAAAAGATCGTCGCCGACAAGCTGGCACGTCGCGCCGATCCTGTCGGTGAGCAGCTTCCACCCTTTCCAGTCGTCCTCCGCCATGCCGTCTTCGATCGAGACAATCGGATAACTGGCGAGGAGCGCTTCGTAATAGGCGGCCATGCCGGCCGCATCGAGCGTCTTGCCCTCGCCTTCGAGATGATAGGCGCCGTCCTTGAAGAATTCCGTCGAGGCGGCGTCGAGCGCGATGAAAACATCCGTCCCCGGACGAAGTCCCGCGGTCTCGATCGCCTTCATGATGAAGGAGAGCGCTTCGTCGGCGGATTTCAAATTGGGCGCAAAGCCGCCTTCGTCGCCGACGTTGGTGTTGTGGCCGGCGGTTTTCAGGCCCTTTTTCAAAGCGTGAAAGACTTCGGCGCCCCAGCGGAGCGCGTCGGCGAAAGTCTCCGCGCCGAGCGGCATGATCATGAATTCCTGGATGTCGATCGGATTGTCGGCATGCGCCCCGCCATTGATGATGTTCATCATCGGCGCGGGCAGCGTCGCGGCTGAAACCCCGCCGACATATCGGTAGAGCGGCATCGCGGCGGCTTCTGACGCAGCCTTGGCGACGGCGAGCGAGACGCCGAGGATCGCATTGGCGCCCAGGCGCTTTTTGTTCGGCGTGCCGTCAAGCTCGATCAGCGCCGCGTCGGCGCCGATCTGGTCTTCAGCGTCAAAGCCGCGCAAGCCGTCGGCGATCTCGCCATTGACCGCCGCAACGGCCTTGAGGACTCCTTTGCCGCCATAGCGTGCGCCGCCGTCGCGAAGTTCGTGCGCTTCATGCGCGCCGGTCGAGGCGCCCGAGGGAACACCCGCGCGGCCCATCGATCCGTCTTCCAGAACCACATCGACTTCGACAGTCGGATTGCCACGGCTGTCGAGAATTTCGCGGCCGACGATATCGACAATAGCGGTCATGGAAACTCCGTTGGGGTCATGAGGGTGGGGTTTCTATAGTCTGACGAGGCGCGGATTCAATCGACAACGCCGAAACCCTCGCTGACCGGATGCCCGTCCGGAACCTACCCATGCAGAGCGGGCGCCGGCGACCAAGGTCGACGGCGCCCGCAGCTGGTATGGCCGGGCTGGTTCTAGTTTGGCTGCCGCTCGCCTTGGTCGCGCGGCGATGGCGAACGCGCTGGCCGGTCGTCGCTCGATCGCGGCGGGGGCGTTGTGCGCGGCGCGGGCGGGGGATCATTGCCGGACGGCGGCGGCGTATAGGTCGGCTGCGGCGCGCTTGGCGGCGGCGGCGGCGGCGTGAAGTTCGGTTGCGGCGTGCGCTGAGGCGGGGGCGTTGCACGGGGCGATCCGTCACGGCCACGGGGACGATCGCCGCGGTCTCGCGGCGGTCGCGGGGGTTGTCCTGCCGGCGGCTGGCCGGACGGCGGCTGAACGGACGGCGGTTGACCGCCTTGAGGATACCCATTCCGGGGCGGACGCGGCGGGTAGTTGTAGCCGCCGCGGGGTGGGCGAGGCTGCTGGTAATAGCCCCCGCCCGGCGGACGGTAGCCCGGCGGGTTAAAGCCTTGCGGATGCGGACGCCGCTTCCGATAACCGTAGCGGTCAAAATAACTGTAGTCGTAAAAGAAGCCGTAGCTCGGATACCAGGCGCCGTAGCTGCCGTAATAAGGCGATCCATACCCGTAAGTGCCGTAGCCATTATAGGTATTGCGATAGGCGTCGCTCGCCTGGTCGAAGCAACGGTTCGCCGTGCTGTCGCAATGCGACTGGCACTGAACGTAGCCGCGCTCGTCCGGAATATCCTCGCAGATCTGATAGCAGCGGTTAGCCTCGGCCTCGCAGGCGGAGAACGCCGCCTCGTAAGGCGTCGTCACGCACGATGACAAGAAAAGCGCGCCGGTCGTCAAGCCCGCCAACGCCAATAGTTTTTTCATGACTGCCTCAAGCCCCTCGCGCGCCGGCCGCCGTCACGCCCCATACCCCACATGGCCAGATCGTTATCGTTGAGCATGAATCGGCGCCGAATTGCGGCAGAAACCGGGCCCGGCCGCCTCGATCTCTCACCAACAAAACAAAAGCGCCGCTGGCAAGCGGCGCTCTTCTGGCCAGCCGATCCGAAAGGGTCTATTCGCCCTTCGGCTCCAGAACCTTGCGGCCTTTATAGCGGCCGGATTTCAGATCGACATGGTGCGGCCGGCGAAGCTCGCCGCTTTCCTTGTCCTCGACATAAGTCGGCGCCGACAGGCGGTCATGGGCGCGGCGCATGCCGCGGCGCGAGGGGGACGTTTTTCGCTTGGGAACAGCCATGAAAGCCTCGTGAAACCTGTAAAAAATCCAATACCAGCGGCGGTCCGCTTTTCGGGAGCGCGGTCGATAGCCGAAGAGCCGCAGCCGCGCAAGGCTCGGGGGAATTGGGCCGTGTTTCCGTTTGAAATCAGACTGGCTGGCTCCGCCAAAACCTACCCACTTATCGCAACGGCTCGATGGGCGAGAAATCGCCGATGGCGGTCGTTCGGAGCCTTGCGCTCAAGTTGAGCGGCGGCTCAGAATTTTCCGCCAAGCTCGGCGCATCGCGGTCGTCGAAGTTGTCGCGGTCTCTGTCATGATCTTCCAGCCGAAAGGCCAACCGATATCGATCTTTCGAACGGTCAGTCCACGCGAGTCCATCGAGAATCCACGGACTCCACATCGACCAGTTTTCTTCCGTCATCCTGGAGGCTCAGCGTCATCATCCAGAATCGCCAACCGTATTCATCAGTCTCTTCACAGACGATAGCGATTTCCGGAACCTGCGATTCACGCAAGGCGTTGGTTCCCGTATCGTCAACCAGAACAACAGGATACGAGACGCCGTTAAAGCGGAGTTCGCCGCTGCCGATTACTAGTCTTCCATAGACGCTTTTTTGTTCCGGTTGCTCATGTCCGATCAGAGACGATTTCAGCCAAGCACCATGATATGCCGTTGGCACATCGCGGCGGGGTGGCGACATCAAATCATGGCCAAACGGGTCTAAGGAGAACTTCCCATCGTAATCTTCGATGCGATTTTTCAAGAACGCCTGTGCTTTGGAATTTTGTGCACCGGGATCGTCCATTCCGCTCTTCATTCTGGTGCGCTCCAGCTTGTCCTGTTCATGTTGTAACACGTCTGCCTTTCCGAGAGGTGACGAACCCTCGGAAAGTCCCATCGAGGACGGGTCTCGCCAGAAACCGTCTTTTGTGTCTGCATAGTCAAGGGCCCGCTCCTGGCTCGATGCGGAGGTTTCCTATGTGCTGGACGGTTGTCCGGGAGTGATCGGATCGCCACCGCTCTGTCAGACAGTCGGAAACTGAAGATGCCGGACTGGTCCGGACTTGAAACAAGGGTGAATGGGCCGATGAGCACTTAGTACGCAAACTGCTCTCTGTTAAGCGGCTAGGCTTCCAGCCACGCCCTGACCTTGTCAAACGATCCGGCTTTCAGGTCCGATGCGCTGATCGAGACATAGACAAAGCCAAGGTCGCCGCAGATCCAGCCGCATGCTGCATCGGAGGCGATCTGGAACAGGAGAACGTGTCCGTCCTTGAGCGGCTCGTCATAGTGAGAGTCGATGAACCCGCCCATCTTGTGCGGCTTCTCGCATTCGAGCGTGCGCAGGCGCGGCTCAAGTTCAGCGAGCGTTTCGGCATCAAGTCCGTCGGCTGACGATGGCGGCGACGCGTAGCAGTCGAGCACCTCGTCACGGCGGACATCGCTGAAGTCGCGGTTGAACCAGACGCCAGCTTCAATCGTTTGCAGAAGATTCGTTTCGTGAGTCTTCCGCCAGTATGTGCTCTTCATGCGCGTGAGGGCGGCAACGAGCGCGTCCCATTTGGCGGGCTCGACCGGCGCATCGGGATCCATATTTGCGACCCGCGCGAGCATTTTGCGAAGCCCGTCCTGAACCCTCTGTGCCCATGCAAGGTGCGCAAGGCCGACGCGCCTTATTTCATCGACGAACGCCTGCTCGCTCGGATACTGGGCGAACAAGTCGCGAAGATAGGCGCGATGCTCATGCCGATCGTTCAGCTGCTTCTCAAAGTAGCTGACGCTTTGCCTGACGACGTCGGCTTCTCGTTCGTCGCCCTTCGCCACAGCGTTTGCGAGTTTTGTGCGGTATTCATCAAGCTTCTGGATCGAAATCTGTGTTTCTTCATCGAGCACCTTGAAGGCACGCTTGGTCCAGCCCGCGCGGCGCTCCTCGCGCATTTGGGCCCGCAGCCGATCGTCATCGGGGTAGCGCGAGCCACTCAGTCTCCACTCGGGCAAGTCGCGGCGTTGCTGCCAGACCTTGTTAAACTCATTCTGGTCGGGCTCAGGATAGTCGAGCAGACCGCCCCATTGTCTTTTGTAGCTCTCGGCGTCGTAGTATTTGACGAGCCCGCCAAGCAGGGTCAGCACACCGCGCCAGGTCATCGGCCGGTCGGTGGTGAAGTCGTGAAGCGCGCTGACAATGTGTTCGTGCTCCGGCGCGCCGTAGAGTTCGCTTCCCGTCATCTCGCTGGTGTCCGGATCGGTGACCACAAGATCGACAGGCCATTTGCGGAAGTGCTGGCGCTGCGCGCCTCGCGGTATTTCGGGCAAACCGCTGAGATCGATCACGTCGCGGCGCGCCCAATAGAACCCGGCGGGCGGCGCAGCCTCCGGGCCGAGTTGCGTGACATGCAATACCCGGGCAATCGGCCCCGCTTCCTCATGGTCGATCCCTTCAAAATCGACGAACACAAGGAGCCAGCCCTCGCGCGGGCCGAGACCACCCCACAGCTCCGCCGGCAGGCGCGTGCAATCAACCTGCGCCACGAAATGCAGCGGCGTTCCTGTTTTCGCGCGCGGCCATTGAACGCCCGCCGGCAGGCGGGGCAGACCGCCCAGCCAGGCGTGCGGCTCTTCGTCAAACCGGATTGGGACTTGCCGGCGCAGGACGACCGACACCGACTCCTCGGTTGACTCAGTCGTCCCAAGTTTGCTCGGCATGGGGAATATCCTGCCCGCGCGAAGTTTTTCAGGGCTGGCGGGTGCACGACCTGAATCGCTGCGGCGAGAAAACAAGCGTCCGAAAACCATAAAAGACCCTTCCAGCACTGAAGCAAACGCCAGGAAACAGATACCAGAAAATGCCTACTGGCCGGTTAGCCCCATCGCGTGGGTTCTTCGGATGCCGTTCGGCTTGCGCACGATTTCCTGACAACCAGGCTCGCGGCTTGACCGCATGAGGAGGGCAGGACCTCGAATCGCCGCCTTTGCGCCTTTGCGAAACAGGCGCCAGGCGAACCGCATACGACTTATAGCGCAGATCAATCGCCGAAGGCGCCGCGCACCTGACCGGCAGTTCAGGGCCAATTGTAGCCGCTTCAGTCGGGTTCGCATCTGGCCGACCTTGGGGAGACA
Source organism: Parvularculaceae bacterium (assembly GCA_034522715.1). GTDB lineage: Bacteria > Pseudomonadota > Alphaproteobacteria > Caulobacterales > Parvularculaceae > Amphiplicatus. Next base: position 610,806 of record JAXHLA010000003.1, read on the forward strand.
GCGGACGCTCGAATTTCAAACTTTGGCATTACCGGGAACTGTTAGGCTTAAGGCCGGTTTAGCGCGCTTCCCGCAATTTCGAGACGGCGGTTCAACCGTCCTAAAGCGCAACCCTGTAGGTTCTGTAACGGTTGCCCTTGGGGAGCGAACTCCGTTGCGCCTGCGTGTTCTTGCCGGAATGGCCATCGCTGCGGTTCTGCTCTTCCCTGCCCCTGGGCGAAGCGAGCCGTTTTCGTCTTATTGGTCGACGCTGGGCGAGGCCGAGCAAGGCCTCGTCGACCGGGTCGCAGCGGATTTTTATGGCGATGAACGCGGGCGTCGCCTCGCGGATTATGACCGCCTCAACAGCGCCTCGAAACAGCGCTACCGTGCGCGCGCCGTCGAGGCGCTGGGCGTTGAGAACAGGCCGGCGCGGGTCCGAAAGAAAGCAAAAGAGCTGTAGCGCATCAGGCGCGCCTTGCGCCGCTGTCTTGTTCAATCAAAAATCCCTGCTGGTTGTTGACTCTTGTTTGCTCGCGCGTGACGCTCCCCATCGGCTCATCGCCGCTGGGAAGTGAGTGCGCAAGTTGACCGCCCGTCGAAGGCTCTCGCCGACGGTCACCTTTAACGAGGGGATCCATTTTTCGTCACTGAACGGCTGACGCGTTTCAAGCGACGCAGCGCTGCAGCCGCCTTCCCAGGAAGTAGTCGCGTTTGATTGTGATGTAAGGGAAGGATCTGACATGCTCAGACATTGTCTCACTGGCGTGAGCGCGTTCGCGCTTGCTTTGTCGTTCGGCGCCGCGGCGTCGGCAGCCAAGCCGGAAATGGCCAAACTCGGCGACGCTCTCGCCGCCATGTACGAGGGAACGAAGACTGCCGCGGAACCGGGCGTCAACGGCGAAACAGCGCGCGAGGATCTCTCGGGCGAAGCAGCGCCCGCCCTGCGGCGCAAGCGGGCGCTCAGCGCAGAAGATCTCTTCATGGGGAACCGGACAGCGGACGGGTATGTCATCATTGACGCCGTCGCGGCCGGAAACGCCAGCGATCTCGCCGCGACGATGCGCAGCCTTGGGGCCCGCAATGTCGCCCAGCGCGGGCGCGTCGTGTCCGGGCAAATGCCGATCAAGCAGCTCGAAACGCTCGCGGTCAGCACCTATCTCGCCTTCGCCTCGCCAGCGCTCGCCAAGACCAATGTCGGGCTCACGACCTCGCAGGGCGACCGGTCGATGCGTTCGGACACGATCCGGCAGCGTTTCGGCATCGACGGCGCCGGCATGACCGTCGGCGTTCTCTCTGACAGTTTCTCTTGCGCGACCGAAACGCTCGCAGGCGGACCCTTTACGACGCAGGCGGAAGATATCGCCAACAACGATCTGCCGCCGAATGTGACGATCCTCAAGGACCTCATTTTCGACGGCTGCATCGACGAAGGCCGCGCGATGGCGCAGCTCATCCATGACGTCGCGCCGGGCGCCAATATCGCCTTCTATACCGCGTTCGACGGCCAGGCCGACTTTGCCAATGGCATTGTCGCGCTCGCCAAAGCCGGCGCTGACGTGATCGTCGATGACGTCATCTATTTCGCCGAACCGATGTTCCAGGACGGGATCATCGCGCAGGCGGCGGACGAGGTCGCACGCCTCGGCGTTCCCTATTATTCCTCGGCGGGCAATGACGGACGCACGTCCTTCCAAGGCGCCTATCGCGCGGTCGACACCGGCGACGGCGTCTTCCACGACTTCGACGATGGCCCGGGCGTCGATACGATGAACGCGGTCGTTCTCGACGGCTCCTTGCAGACCAACCTCGTCCTGAACTGGGATAGTCCGAACTTCTCGGTCTCGGGCGGCGCCGGCGCGCAGAACGACGTCGACGTCATCATGTTCGATGAAAATGGCGAGCGTGTCGTCGACTGCTTCCCCGGCGGCGTCTTTGAATTTCCGGCGAACGGCCTGTGCCAGTTCCAGTTCACCGACGGCGGCCTGCCGCTGGACGGCGGCGCGGGCGGGGATGCGATTGAGCTTGTCTCGCTCGTCGACTTCATCGGCGGCTCGACGGTCAATATCGGGCTCGAGGCCCAGTCGGGCGCAGCGCCCGGCTTCGTGAAGTTCAATATCTTCGGCGGCGGCTTTCTCAATGCCGAATATGCGGTTGATGACGGCCCGTCCTGGGGTCACAGCAACGCCGCCGGCGCGGAAAGCGTCGCCGCGGCTGCCTTCTTCCTCACCGAGGAGTTTATCGGCGATCCCGCGACGCTGCAGCTTCGCGCCAACGCCGGCGAGCCTCCGTGCGCGCCCGCCTGTCTTAATGACTTTTCGTCCGCAGGCGGAACGCCGATCTTTTTCAACGTCGCGGGTCGCCGTTTACGCGCACCGCAGGTCCGCCTGAAGCCCGGCATCACCGGTCCCGACGGCGGCAACACCAGCTTCTTTTTCAACGACACCGGCCGCGATGACGACGACGGCGACGGCGTCTTCCAGACCGGCGAAGCGGGCGAGTTTCCGAATTTCTTCGGAACGTCCGCTTCGGCGCCGCATGTCGCAGCGATCGCCACGCTGCTGCTCGACGGACGCGATTCGTCAGTCTTGCGCCCACGCGAAGGGGGCGGCATCGACTTCCGCATGTGTCCGCCGGATGCGCGCGGACGCCGGAATACAAGCGCGAACTTGCGCTTTGTCGCAGCCGCCGATGTCGAGGCGCGGATCGCCGAAGGCTTCCTGCTCGGGCCGTGCGACCGCGCTGAACCGCGCACGATTTATAACGTCATGCGCCGCACCGCGCAGAACATGACGGTGCGCGCGAGCCTTGGCGACGGATCGACGATCCAGACCTTTGACGAAGGGGTGGTGCCGGGGTCGCCGGGCTTCGACTTTGATTCAGGCTTCGGTTTCGTCGACGGCTTCGCCGCCATTCAGCGCTTCATCCCAAGCCTGCGCCAGCGGCCGCAGCCTGAAGATCAATAAGCCTTCGAAGCGTTCTTGAGAATCCGCCGGCGTTCGCGCGCCGGCGGGTTTTCATTTCCGGTTCGTCTTGCCCGGCAAGATGCCCATATATTTGCAGATGATCGACAGCATCACCTCGTCAGCGCCGCCGCCGATCGAGGCGAGGCGCCCATCGCGATAGGCGCGAGCGATCGGGCTTTCTTCCATGAACCCCATGCCGCCCCAATATTGCAGGCAGGAATCATTCAGCTCCCGGAGGAGCCTTCCCGCCTTGAGCTTCGCCATCGATGCGAGCATCGTTGCGTCCTCGCCGTTCAGCATTTTCTCGACCGCATCCCACGTCATCGAGCGCAGCGCCTGCACTTCGGTGCGCAATTCCGCCATGCGGAAATGGACGACCTGATTGTCGAGGATCGACTGGCCGAACGCCTTGCGCTGGCGCGTGTAGTCAATGGTGGCGTCAATCGTCTTGTCCATGGCGATCAGGCCCGAGAGCGCGCCCCAGAGCCGTTCCTCCTGGAACTGCATCATCTGGTACATGAAGCCCGCGCCTTCCTCGCCGATGCGATAGCGCTGCGGCACGCGCACGTCCTCGAAATAGAACTGCGCGGTGTCTGACGAGCGCATGCCGAGTTTCTTGAGCTTGCGTGCGATCTCGACGCCCTTGCGGTGCTTGCCGTCGTCGTCGCGCAGCGGCAACGCGATCAGTGTCTTGTTGCGGTGGGCTTGCTCGTCCGACGTATTGGCGAGGAGGCACATCCAGTCGGCCTGCGTGCCGCTGGTCGTCCACATCTTGCCGCCATTGATCACGTAATCATCGCCGTCTTTCTTCGCGGTCGTCTTGATCGAGGCGACATCGGAGCCCGAGCCGACTTCTGAAACGCCAAGGCACGCGACATAATCGCCGCTGATCGACGGCTTGAGGAAATCCTCTTTCGCCGCGTCCGAGCCGAACCGCGCGAGCGCCGGCGTCGCCATGTCGGTCTGCACACCGATCGCCATCGGCACCGAGCCGCAATTGATGTTGCCGAGCGTCTCGGCGACAACCGCTCCGTAGGACCAGTCGAGCCCCATGCCGCCATATTGGGCCGGCTTGTTGACGCCAAGAAGGCCGAGGCGCCCGAGCCCCTTGAACACCTCATGGGCCGGAAAGATTTCGGCTTCTTCCCATGCATCGACATGCGGATTGATTTCGGTGTCGATGAATTTCTTCAGCGTCGCCCGCAGCTGGTCATGTTCGGCGGTCAACTGCATCACAAGGCTCCTACACTGCGCGGTTTCATTGACAGGGGGGCGGCCCTTGTCGTTTCCTCGATGCGTATGGTTGAGGGATTTGCCGGTCAAGCGCCGGGAGCAGCGATCGACGTCTACTCCCGTCAGCGCGAGAAAAGCGAGGCGATGCGGCTGCGGATTTGCGAGGCCGCCGTCAGCCAGCTCGCGCAGGAGGGATTTCACGGCGCCTCGATCGTCAAGGTCGCGCGGCGCGGCGGCATCAGCCAGGGCGCGCTTCAGCATCATTATCCAACGAAGGACGACCTCATCGTCGCCCTCGCCGATTATCTCCTTGTGCGGTCGGTGCGCTGGTTCGGACGCGCAAGGCTCGATCTCGCCGTATCGCGCGACGCTTTCGCTGAAATTGTCCGGCGCTCATGGCGCGAGCAGTTCAAGAGCGCGGATTTCGCAGCGCTTCTCGAAATTCTTGTGGCGGCGCGAACCGATGAGAGCCTGAAGCGTCGGATCACCCCGGCGCTCCATCGCTGGCGGGAGGCGATCGACGCTGAACTCGCCGAACTCCTTCCCGCGACAAAGCGCAGCGCAGCCGAACTCGACGCGATCCTGTCGATATCGCGCGCGATGATGACGGGCCTCCTTATCCACGACGACCTTATCAAGGACGATGCGCATATCGACTTCGTGATCGATCACTGGATAAGGCTTGCGCAGCGGTAGGAACGCGCCATGCCGGATGAACAGCACGACCACAACGCCGCCGGGCGCGGCTATCTTCCCGGACTGCTCGGCGTCAATTTCACGAGCGCCGGCGAGGGCTGGGTCGAAGCCGACCTCACCATCCGCCCGGAATTGATGGCGCCCAACGGTTTCCTGCACGCCGGGACGATCATCACGCTCGCCGACACCTGCTGCGGCTATGGTTGCGGGCGGGCGCTCCCTGAGGGCGCGAGCGGTTTCACGACCGTCGAACTCAACGCGAATTTCCTCGGCACAGCGCGCGAGGGCGTCATCGCCGCGCGTGCTGAAGCCTTACATTTGGGCCGATCGACGCAGCTCTGGGACGCAAGGGTTACCAACAAGGCGACGGGCAAAACGCTCGCCCTCTTTCGCTGCACGCAGATGGTGCTTTGGCCGAAGGGGTAAAGCGCCCTTCTCCTCCTCGGCAATCGCCGGAATGCGCGGCATGGGAATCCCGCTCTCGCGCAAACGTGCGGCGCCGGTTAAGCTTTCGCCCAGATTGGTTGCGTAGTCTCGCATGATGACCCGCTTGCGCCTGATTGTTGTCGCTCTCCTCCTCGGCGCTTGCGCGACAGCGCCGCCACGGGTGTCCGGCGAAGCATGGTCGGTTTCCGCGCTTGAGCTTTGCCCCGGCGTCCATGTCTCGAACGCGCCGGCGACAAACGCCTTTCGGGGCATCCTCGCCTACACGCCTTTCACCAGCGTCCGCGGGATCACCGTGGCGCGCGCGCCGGTCGAAAGCTGCGTGTCCTCCGCCTACGGTCCAAGAGCGACATCGCGCCGTGTCGCCTTTCACAACGGCCTCGATCTTTATACCGGTGACCCGCGCGCTGTCGTCGCCGGGGCGGGCGGGCGCATTTCTTTCGCCGGCGACCAGCGCGGCTACGGCCTCACCGTCGAGATCGAGCATGGCCGGGGCGTCACGACCCGCTACGCCCATCTGTCGGACCTCGCGCCGGGCGTGCGCGAAGGCCAAAGCATCGGGGCCGGGACCGTCATCGCGAGCACCGGGCGCTCAGGCAACGCGACCGCCGTTCATCTTCACTACGAGATTTTGATCGACGGGCGCGCCATCGACCCCCTCAGGGCTGGCGATTAGCGTCCCGCGACGAACATGCTAGGGCTCGCCTCGCCGTTGCTGATGTGACCTCTGTTGGCGAAACCCAAGCGTCCCCCGCCATTTCCGACCAGGGAAGAAATCGCGAAATTCATCGCCGACGCCGAAGGCGAAACCTCGCGCCGCGACATTGCGCGCGCCTTCAACGTCAAGGGTGAGGATCGCGCTCGGCTTCGCACGCTGATCAAGGAGATGCAGGAAGACGGCGCCGTGCGCCGCGCGGGACCCAAAAAGATCGTGCGCGCTGATGGGCTGCCGCCCGTGCTCGCGGTCGACATCATGTCGGTCGACGATGATGGCGACATGCTATGCCTGCCGTCTGCTTGGGAAGGCGAGACCGAGCCGCCGATCATCCGCCTGTCGCGAAAGGCCGCCAGCGAATTAAAGCCGGCGCCGGGCGTTGGCGACCGGCTGCTGGCGCGGCTTCAGCCCGCCGGCGACGACAGCTATGAAGCGCGCATCATCCGGCCGCTGGCGCGCGGCGAGCACAAATTTCTTGCTGTCTTTCGCACGGCCAAGGGCGGCGGCGTCGCCGAACCTGTGGAGCGCCGCGCGCGCAATACGTTTGCAATCGACAGCGCCAATGCCCGCAACGCCAAGGACGGCGATCTCGTCTGGGTTGAGGCCCAGCCTCAACGGGGCGGCGGACAGGCGCGCGCGCGTGTCCGGGAGATCGCCGGGCATGTCGATGATCGCGCTGCTTATTCGCTGATTGCGCTCGCGGCGCATGACGCGCCCGTCGAAATTCCCCGCGCGGTGATCGAAGAGGCCGAGCGCGCCTCGCCCCCGACGCTCGACAGCCGCGTCGACCTCAGGGCGACGCCGCTCCTCACGATCGATCCCGAGGACGCGAAGGATCATGACGATGCCGTCTGGGCCGCGCGCGACGACGACCCTGCCAACGAAGGCGGCTTCAAGGTGATCGTCGCCATCGCGGATGTGAGCTGGTTCGTGCGCGCCGGCTCGGCGCTCGACCGCGAAGCCCAGCGGCGCGGCAATTCGATCTACCTTCCCGACCGCGTCGTGCCGATGTTGCCCGAGCGGTTGTCGAACGACCTTTGTTCTCTCAAACCCGATGTCGATCGCCCCGCGATCGCAGTCGAGATGACGATCGATGCGGGCGGCGTCAAACGCCGGCACCGCTTCATGCGCATCATGATGAGGAGCCACGCCAAGCTCTCTTATGGCGACGCCCAGACCCTGATTGGCGACCGCAAGGCCGCCGGCGGCGTCGCCGAGACCGTGCACACCCTGCATGATGCGTTCGAGACGCGCTGGAAGGAACGCTCAAAACGCGCGCCGCTCGATCTCGATTTGCCGGAACGCAAGATCATCCTCAACGAGAATGGCGCGGTCGCGCGCATCATCCGGCGCGAGCGCTTCGATGCGCACCGGCTGATCGAGGAATTCATGATCCTCGCCAATGTCGCGGCGGCCGAAACGCTGGAGCAGAAACGCACAACCCAGATCTACCGCGTGCACGACACGCCGGACCCGGAAAAGCTGAACAGCGTGCGCGACTATCTCGACGATCTCGGCTATGCGCTCATCAAAGGCGCGCCGCGCCCCTCCAACTTCAACCAACTCCTGAAGATCGCCGCCGAACGCGGCCAGCAGGAGATGATTTCAGACGTTGTCCTGCGCTCGCAGCGGCAGGCGGTCTATTCAACCGAGAATCTCGGCCATTTCGGCCTGGCGCTGGCGCGCTATTCGCACTTCACCTCGCCGATCCGGCGCTACGCTGATTTGACCATCCACCGCGCGCTCGTCGCGGCGTGCGGCCTCGGCGAGGGCGGGCAAACCAGCGAGGAGGCCGCGCAACTGCCGCGCATCGCCGGGCTCATCTCCGATCTGGAGCGGCGTGCGGTCGTTATCGAACGCGAAGCGAACGACCGTTATCTCGCCGCCTATCTCGAAGCCCATGTCGGCGAGGAGTTTTCGGGGCGCATTCGCGGCGTTACGCGCTTCGGGCTCTTCGTCATGCTTGATGAGACGGGCGCCGACGGGTTCGTGCCCGCGCGCGCCCTCGGCGAGGATCGCTTCGACTTTATCGAACAGCGCCATGCGCTCGTCGGCGCCCGCACCGGCGCCTATTTCCGCCTCGGCGAAGCCGTGCGCGTCAAGATCATTGAAGCTGCGCCCTTGCGCGGCGGGCTTGTCTTCGAGATGGTGTCGGAGCCGAAGGAAGACCCTGATTTCAAGCCGCGCCCGCGCCGCGAGAATGCGGGAAAAAGCGGGCCGCGCAACTTCAAGCCGCGGTCGAAGTCGAAGACGAAAAAACGCCGATGACCGAACTCGAAACCGTCCGCGATTTCCTGCGCTATGCGGTGACCCGCTTCAGCCGCGCCAATCTATATTTCGGTCATGGCGCCGCCACGGCGCTGGACGAGGCGGCGTTCATCATTCTCGAAACGCTGTCCTTGCCGATTGACGACATCAACCCGTGGCTCGATGCGCGCCTTGTCGCGGCGGAGAAAGCGCGTCTCTCTGAGGTGATCGAAGCGCGTATCACGACGCGCAAGCCCACGGCTTATTTGCTGAACAAGGCCTATGTTCAGGGCGTTCCGTTCTATGTCGATGAACGCGTGATCGTGCCGCGCTCCTTTATCGGCGAAATTCTCACCGGCGAGCCGGCTTTCCTGCCCGCGCCGACGGATGTGCGAACGATCCTCGACCTCTGCACCGGATCAGGATGTCTCGCGATCCTCGCCGCTTATTCCTATCCGGACGCGGACGTTCACGCTGTCGACCTCTCCGCCGATGCGCTCAACGTCGCGCGCCGCAATATCGCCGATCACGGAATGGAGGATCGCATCACGCTTTATGAGGGCGATCTTTTTGCGCCGCTCGGCAACCGGAAATTCGATCTCATCCTCACCAATCCGCCTTATGTCGACGCGAACGCCATGGCCGCCTTGCCGCCGGAATTTCTGGCCGAACCCGCCCTCGCGCTCGCGGGCGGCAAGGACGGTCTCGACATCGTGCGCCGCATCCTCGCCGAGGCCCCGGCGCGGTTGAACAATGGCGCCGGCCTCTTGTGCGAGTTCGGAACGGGCCGCGAAATCCTTGAGGACGAATACGCGCATCTCGATTTCCTCTGGCCTGCAAGCGAAGAAGGCGACGGCGAGGTGTTCTGGCTGACGCGTGAGGGATTTGACGGGTAAAAACTTGCACCGCCCTTTCTCCGCTCCCCCGCTTGCGGGGGAGCTGTCACGCGAAGCGTGACTGAGGGGGACACTCGTTCCGCCAGCACCGGGGCCCGTTTAGAGGGAGCGCCCCCTCAGTCGGCTTCGCCGACAGCTCCCCCGCAAGCGGGTTGAGCGAAGGAACTCCCCTACCCCCGATCGCGGAGCAGTCTTCCTTTTTGCCGCTGCCAGTCGCGTTCTTTTTCCGTGTCGCGCTTGTCCGGCGCTTTCTTGCCTAGCGCCAGACCCAGCTCCAGTTTCGCGATGCCGCGATCGGTGAAGTAGATCTTCAGCGGCGCGAGGGTGTAGCCCTTGCGTTCGACCGCTTGCGCCAGGCGCGCAATCTCTTTCGCGTGCAACAATAATTTTCGCGGGCGCTTCGGCTCATGGTTCTCGCGATTGCCCGCGGAATATTCCGGGATGTTGGCGTTGATGAGCCAGATGCCGTCGCGTTCGGGCGCGGCATAGGCTTCCTTGATCGTCGCGCGGCCCTCGCGCAGCGCTTTGACTTCGGTGCCGGTCAGCATGATGCCCGCCTCCACCGTGTCTTCGATAAAATAGTCGAAGCGCGCGCGGCGGTTCTCGGCGACGATCTTGTTCGCAGGATCTTTTTTCGGCGCCATCAGCCGATCAGCCCCATCGTCTCCAGAACGGCGCGGATGCGCGCCTTGGTCTCAGGCCGCGGCGGCACCAACGGCAGGCGCAAGTCTTCCGTACACAGCCCCATCAGCGACATCGCGTATTTCGCCGGAGCGGGGTTTGTCTCAACGAACAGAACGTCATGCAGCGGCGCAAGTTTGTCTTGGAGTGCAACCGCTGTGGCGAGGTCCCCGGCGAGCGAGGCTTCCTGCATCGCCGCGCATAAGTCCGGCGCGACATTCGCCGTCACGCTGATGCAGCCCCTGCCCCCCATGGCATTGAAGCCGACCGCTGTCATGTCCTCGCCGGAAAGCTGGAGAAACTCTTGCCCGCTCGCAATCCGCTGCAAGGCGACGCGCGCGAGATCGCCGGTCGCATCCTTGACGCCGATGATGCGCGGCAGTTTCGACAAGGCCGCAATCGTCGCGACCGAAAGATCGACAACCGTGCGCGCCGGGACATTATAAAGAATGATCGGCAAGCTTGTAGCCTCATGCAGCGCGGTGAAATGCGCGATGAGGCCTTCCTGCGTCGGTTTGTTGTAATAGCCGCAGAGGGCAAGGATCGCGTCGGCGCCCGCCTTCTCGGCGTAGCGCGCAAGCTCGATCGCGCGCACTGTTTCGTTGGAGCCGGCGCCCGCGATGACGGGCACGCGGCCTGCGGCGGCCTCGACCGCAAGATCAACGCACAGGAAATGGTCGTCATAAGTCAGAGTCGCTGATTCGCCGGTTGAGCCTGCGGGCACAACGCCTTTGGTCCCCGCTTTGATCTGCCGGTCGACAAGGCGGCGATAGGCCTCCCGGTCGACAGCGCCATTTCTTAACGGCGTAATCAGCGCGGTTAGTGATCCTTCAAGGGATTTCATGCCTCTGGCCGGGTTCATGATGGGCGCCCCGGATACAGCCTGCCGGAAAAGCGGGCAAGTTTCAGGAGTTTCAGCGGCAGGCTGGCGCCGGAAGGGGTGAATTCGCCACCGGATCGCGTAATCTTTCCAAGGGTCGGCGGCGCGTTGGTTTCGAAGGGGATGAGCCTTGCCTCAATGGTTGACCGGATTTTGGCGTCGCGCGGCGATCGCCCTTGTTGTCGTGGCGGCGGCCAGCATAGCGCCCGCGCTCGCACAGGTGACGCCCGCTTACCTCAGCCAAAGCGATCTCGCCGCGCTTGAAGCCGTCAAGAAGGCCGTCGCCAAACGCGACTTCACCGGCGCGCGCGCGACCGCCCGCCAGATCGCCGACCCCAACGCCCGTGCGCTCGGCGAGTGGTATTATTTCGAAGCGGAAGACCCGCTGATCAGCGTTGAGGCGGCAGACGCGTTTCTTGATGCGCACCCCGAATGGCCCTCCACGGTCAAGATCCAGAGCCACGTTGAAAAGCGCATGACGTCGACCTTGCCGGCGGCGCAGGTGATGGCCTTCTTCGCCACGCGCGACCCGCTGACGGGCGAGGGCAAGCTGCAGCTTGCGCGCGCGCAATTGGCGAACAGCGAGACCGACGCCGCGATCCTTCATATCAAGGACGCCTGGCGGAATAATAATTTCACGCTAGGCGACGAGCAGCGCCTGATCGCCAATTACGGCGGGCGCCTCAATCAGGACGACCACTTTACGCGCGTCGATCGGCTGCTCTTTGCGCGCGAAGTCGGGACCGCCCAGCGGTCGATCACCTATCTTGTAGGTCCCGAGCGGCGGCGCGCCACTGTGCGCGCAAACCTGTTGCTGGGCGCGGCGAGTGCGGGGGATGCCTATAACGCGCTCGGGCCCGAAGACCGCGCCGATGCTGGCGTGACGCTTGCCGCGATCCGCTATTTCCGTCGCCGCCAGGAAGAGCCGCGCGCGATCGCCATCGCCCGGGGCGCGCCGGCGGACCCGCTTGTCCGGCGGCAGCCGGCGCGCTGGTGGGAGGAGCAGCAGCTCTTGATGCGCTGGGCGCTGAAGAACAAGCTCTATGCTGACGCCTACACGATGGCCTCGCATCACGCACTCGAACCAGGTTCGGGCGAGTTCGCGGAGGCCGAGTTCAACGCCGGGTGGATCGCGCTGCGGTTCCTCAAGGAGGCCGACCGCGCGGAAAAACACTTCGCCGCGCTCGCCGGCAATGTCTCGGCGCCGATCTCGATTTCGCGCGGCTGGTACTGGCTGGGGCGCGCGGCGGACGCCAAAGGCGACGAGACGCTCGCGCGCGAGCGCTACGCCAAGGCCGCGCAGCATATTTATACGTTTTACGGCCAGCTCGCGGCGGAAAAGATCGGCGGCGAAGCTCTCTCGATCGCCTTCACGCCCGGCGCACCGGCGACGCCGGAAGACAAAGCGACATTCGGCTCGCGCCCCGCTGTCGCCGCCCTCCGTATGCTGACGGAATTGAAGGACGATCGCGGCTTTCTCATTTTCGCCTACCATATCGACGACAAGCTTCAGACGCCGGGCGAATTCCGCGAATTGTTTGACCTCGCGATGGCGGCGGGCGCGCCCCATGTCGCGGTCAGGGCCGGAAAAGTCGCAACGCGCGCCGGCGCCTTCTCGGCGGATATCGCCTATCCGACGATCACCGTGCCGAAGCAGGCTGTGGAATACGCGCCAGCCGAAATCATCCTCGGCCTGTCGCGGCAGGAAAGCGAATTCAACGCGCGGGCTTTCTCGCGCGCGGGCGCGCGCGGGCTGATGCAATTGATCCCCGCGACGGCGGAGATCACGGCGCGAAAAGAGGGGCTGCCGTATCGGCGCGACGCGCTGCTCAGCGATCCCCATTACAACATGACGCTGGGGTCGGCGCACCTCTCGCATCTCATCAGCCGATATTCAGGCTCCTGGATCATGACATTCGCGGCGTACAACGCCGGGCCGAACCGCGTGACGCAGTGGGTCGAGGCTTACGGCGATCCGCGCAGTGAAAGCGTCGATCCGCTCGACTGGATCGAACAGATCCCGTTCGAAGAGACGCGCAATTACGTGCAGCGCGTGCTTGAGAACAGCCAGATCTACCGCAGCCGTCTCGTCAAGGCGCCGATCGCCGGCGCGCTCGCGATGGACATCGAACGGGGCGCCGCGCGCGGGCGCATTGGCGCGATCCCGGCGCTGTCCGCGCCGGGCGTCATTCCGGACGTGCAGCCGCGCATCGCAAAGCTCGCGGACGCCGTGCTCATTCCCCTGACGGCTGTTGCCGAAGTTGCCCCTCATGTTCGGCTGAAACCGCAGCCCGTGGACGCCCGCGGCGTGGCAGGCGCTGACGCCGCGAAAAAAACGGAGACGCGCGGACGCCGGCAGTCTTTCCGGCAAAAGAACCCGCCTCCGGCAATTGAAGGTGAACATCAAGTTGGAAAGCCCGGCGCCGAACAACGCGCGATGCGCCAGGCCGCACCAAAAGAAACGCTCGAAACTGAGAACGCCGCGCCGGCGCCCGCAGCGCCCCCCGTTGAGCCTGCACGTCCGCAAACGCCGCTGATCATGGCGCCCGTCGACGGCGAGGCGGCGAAGGCGCAAAGCGAAACGGCCTATGTCGCCGAGGGCCTTGCCCCGCTCGCGGCGCCCGCAACGGCTGACACCTGCACCAGCTACACCGACTTCATCGCCGAAACCGCCAAGGAAGAGGCCTCCGCCGATGACCTCAACGCCGGCGCACTCGCCCAACTCGAAGGCGGCGGCGCGCCCTGCCCGTCCGAGGCTGCGCCCGAGCCTGACATCGAGCCTGAGCCGCGTTAGGCCGATTTCTGCCGCCAAGCCCCGCGTCAAGTCTTGCGCTGGCGGGCCGATGCGGACATGGTCCCGCGCAATTGGAGAGGTGGCCGAGCTGGTCGAAGGCGCGCCCCTGCTAAGGGCGTATACCCGTTAAACGGTATCGAGGGTTCGAATCCCTTCCTCTCCGCCAGCCTTCGCAGGAACTCTCTCCGTAGCCTCACTGTCCCGCTTTTCGTTGGCTTTCTGATTATGAGAGCTCCGCGTCGCGCTCTACCGCACATTGCACGAACGCCAGCGGTGCGCCAAAGACGGGAGTCGAAAAACTTCATACATTCAACGTGCTAGCTGGTTAACGCGCGCGTCTGGCGACGTTATCCCCCACCTTATCCCCCTCCTTATCCCACCCCCTTTCGGAGGGCTTATGATGACTTGGCAGTAAGAAAAGAACGCCGCGCGCCGCTGCATGGCGACGGCGGCGCTAGAGGAGAATGAATTGGACGTCATCGGTTCGGCAGCGAAGGACTATGGGCGACGGATTCCCCTGCCGGTTGCGCGCGCCGAGCTCCGGGGTGTACGGAGAAAACCGCTGAAGGCCGCAAGAAACCGAGGCTTGTGCCAGGCTGCCGGGCCTGAAACATTCGTATTGTACGGATTCTCCGCAGCGGGCGCGCCCGTCAGTCGCGCTCTAGTAGCGGGCGATCAGGGCGATGCCGAGTTGGTGCGCGGTGAAATCCTCAAGCGGACTCGTCGCATCGCGATTGCTGAACGTATAGCCAAGCTCGGCGGCGAGGCTCCGGCTGATCATGTATTCGACCGCGGCGCCGGCTCTGAAATCGTCCTGCGTGCGGCCGCCGGCCCCGCGGAACTCCCCGTGACGAAAGCCGGCCTCTATCCGTCCACGGAGATTATGCCTGATTTCCTGAAAGAGGCGCACCGAGGCGCGCGAGTCGATGCGCCCGCTCGCCCCGACGCGGTTTGTCGCGACGTCGCCACGGAAAACGTTCAACACCACCGCCGTACGCGGCTGCGGCTGCCAGGTGAGCGCGCCCGAGGCGCCGAAGCCGGTGAATTCGTCGAGCGTCGGATCGTCGAAGCGCGCGCGAAAAAGACCGGCGCCGATTTCGCCGGTAAGCTTGTCGGTGAAATCGAGCGCGACGCCCGCATTGACGCCGTAAGTTTCGCCGTCGCGATCGACGCCGCTATTGTCGATCGGCAACCGGAAATCCCGCCATGCGGCGTACCCTTCGACGAACGCGTCGATACGGCTCGACAATCCGGCGAGCCCGCGCACCGACCCGCGATAAACGGACATGTCGCGTTCGTCGTCGATCGGTTCGTCGAAATCAGTTTTGGCGTAGCCGCCGCGCGCCTCGATCCCGAGCCGCCCGGGCCGGTAGCTGTAGCCGGCGTCAGCGGAGATATTCGCGATCGGCGTCAGCGGCAGATTGAGATCGTCGTTCCTTTCCGGATCGTCGCGCCGCTGAAAAGTACGCTCGAAGCGTGCGGCGGCCGACAGGGTCTGCGCCATGTCAGCCTTATACTTGAGCGCGCCGCCGCCGCCATAGAGATTGATATTTTCGCCAGTGTTCTCGGCGTATTGGCGGATCGTTCCGTGCGCGTCCGCCGTTATCTGCAACTCGTTCGTCTTGCGTTCGAACATCACCTTCGGCTCGGCAATGAAGATGACGTCTTCTTCTTCGTTCGCCGAAGTTGCGAAAATATTGGAGTCGGCGATAGCGGAGAGACGGATCTCCGGCATCACCGTCCAGGATCCCGCGTGAAAGGCGCGGCGCTCATAGCCCGGCGGCGGCTTGTGCTCGAAGTTCAGCGTCGCCGCAGAGGACTGCGCCTGCGCGACGCCGCCGACAGCGAGTGCGGCAAGGCCGCATCCTGCAAGCATCGCTCTGCGGAAGTCGTCACTCGTCGCCATACGCAATCCGCCCCCCTTCGACACGCGTCAGAACCAACCTTCGTACACCCGGATCGTGTCGCCGGGCAGCACCGCGCTGTCGAGGCGAACTTTGCCGGTCACGGCCTTGCCGTCGACGATCCGTGTGATGACGACCTTGTCAGAATTCGCCCGGAACGTCGGGCCGCCGGCCATGCCGAGCGCGGTCAGCACATTCATACCCGGCGCGAAGGAATACTGGCCCGGCTTCGTCACCTCGCCAATCACGAAAAACGGCCGGTACTGCGAGATCTCGGCGGAGACGCTCGGGTTGAGGACCAGATTGCGTTCCTTAACCGCGGCTTCGATTTCGCTTCGCACTTCATCGATCGACTTGCCGCTAGCAATGATCGGGTCGAGAAGCGGGATGGAAATCACGCCGGCGTCGCTGACGCGGTAGGTGTTGGTCAGGTCCGCAAGGCGAAAGACAGAGACTCTGATTTCATCGCCTGGGCCAATCATGTAGGCGGACGCGCCTGCTTCAGGCAAGGCCGACGGCGCGGTTGCACACGCCGCCATGAAAAGAGCGGCGCATGCCGCCAATACTCGTCCGATCATCGATTCCTCCCGCCGAAAATGCCGCGCGCAAACCTGCGCTGGATTCGGAAAAGGAATAGCCCAACGGCGTCCCGCAAACCATCCCGAAGCTGCCAAGATGACCGCTAAATGATTCAGTTTTGTGAGCTAGATCAACACGAAAGCCACATATCTTCAGCCGTCCCCCAGGAGGCCGTCGGGCAATCGGCAACCCGGTTACGCGGGCGACTCACGACGGCCCGGGGCCCGGGCCGTCAAAAGCTCGTCGTAGATCGCCATGACGGCGTCCAGATGCCGGCGCTCCCCGAAGCGAGCGCGCGCATCCTTTGCCGCCTGCCGAACGACCGAGGCCGCAAGGTCCGGCGCGGTGAAAACGTGAAGCGCTGCGCGCGCAAGCGCTTCGGCGTTTTCCGCGGGCGCCGTCCAACCGGTGACACCGTCCTCGATTGCTTCGGTATTGCCGCCGGAGCGCGTGGCGACGACAGGGGTGCCGACCAGCATCGCTTCAACAAGGGTCCGGCCAAGGGGCTCCTCGAACGCCGGAACGAGAAGAAGGTCGCACGCCGCGATCCAGCGGCTGCCGGGACTGCGAAAGCCCATCAGTTTTACGCTGTCGCCAAGCCCGTGTTCGGCGATCCGCTTGCGGACGGGATCGTCGTCGCCTGCGCGCGGCTGGCCGAACATCACGCCGACGATGGTCTTGTCTGGCGCCGCCTTTCGCATCGCGGCGATCGTATCGACGAACAGCAACGGCCTTTTTCGTTCAACGAAGGCGCCGAAATAACCGACGAATTTCGTCGCGGGGACGGCGCCGAGGTCGGCGATCAGCGCCCCGCGTGCGGCGTCGCGGTCTTCGTGGACGTCAGTGTCAAAGGGGCTGAAGACCACTTCGTTCCGCGCGGCAGCCGACAACAAGCCGGGCTTCGGCGAAGCAAACGCCGAAACCGAAATCACCCGGTCGGCGACAAAGGGCGCGAGAAACCGCAATCCCGCAGCGTTCGGGTTGCCGCGATTGTGCCAGACGAGCCTTGCGCCGGAGAGTTTGGCGGGCAACGCCCATGTCGCATTGGTGCGGCCGTCATTAAGATGCACGATATCAACGCCATTCTCGCGAAGGGCGCGTGCCAGACGCGGGGCCGCAGCGATCAGCGCAGCTTGCCGGGCCGCGTCGACGGCCTTTCCCGGCACGAGCTGAGGGGTCGGCGGCGCCGGCACGATCTCGACGCCGTTATCGCGAAAGAAATCGTAAATCGGCCCCACAAGATCCTGCATCAGCACTTGTGCCTGAAAGCGGGCGGGGTCGAGTCCCTTGATGAGCGGGAGCACGGAAAAATGACAGCCGCCAAGAATTTGGCCGACGAAGGGGAAGCAAACTTTTGGAACGCTCACGGCCTGCGGTCCTTCCGCACTTTATTCCGTAACGGGATTAATTTTTTGGGATTTTTTGCGCGATCGGGCGTCAAGAAGATCTTGTGGGCGGACGGCCGATCGCAAACGCCGGCATCACCGCGAGGAGCGCGGGCGCAATCCAGACGCGCGCGTACATATGCGGCGCCGCGATAGAGAAAATAATCAGCACGACAAGCACGGACAGCGCCAACGCCGCGTCAAGCGGCCGCCGCGCTATCATGACGAGACCCGTATAGCCAAGAAGACCAATTAACCCCAGCCAGCCGATCAGCGTGAAAATGCCGCCCTCCACCCAGAGCAACAGATAGAGATTGTGCACCGGCATTTTGTGAAAGCTCTCCTGCCGATACTGATCGACGCCGATGCCGAGCATGAGCGATTGGTTCGCGAACTTCCAGGATTCTTCGATCAGCTCGAGGCGTCCGGCAAAGGTTCCGGCTTCCTCAATCTGCCCGCTTTCAAGAGCGCCGGCGACCCGCTTCTCGAACGCTTTCGGCATCGGCGCGCCTGCGAGTACGAAAGCGGCGGCGGCGGCGGCGGCGATGCCAACAAACCGCGGCGAGATGCGCACACGCGACAGCACGACGAAGGTTAAGGAGACAATAACGAGCGCCCCGAAACCGGTCGCCGACGCGCTATAAAAAACCCCGGCGCCGATCAGTCCAAGCGCCAGCAGGAACACCGGAAGGGACATCATGCCAACGATGCGCAGATAATATACAAACGGAAGACACATGCACAGAAACGCAGCGTGCAAATTGGCGCCGCCGAGAAAGCCGCTCACCCGGCCGACGCCGGTGAAAAAGTCAGGTCCAAACCTGCCTCGGATCTGCTCGTACGACCAGCCGTAGTAATTGAGGATCCCAAACGCCAGAAGCTCCATGAAGATGACGCCGTAAACAAGCGCTCGCGCCGAAGTTAGCCAGATCGACCAGCTTCGAGCGGCGAGAACCATCGGCAGCAGCAGAAGGCTGAAGGCATATTGCGCGCCGACCGACAGCCAACGGTCCGCCACATCATGAACGAAGCTGCTGAAGAAAAGACCTCCGATCAGGAGCCCGGCGCTAAGAAGCCAGAACGGGGTCACGGAGCCAAATGGCGCTATCGGCAGCCCGCCGCGCAACAAAAGGACGGCGCCGCTCAACAAAAAAAGAAGATCGCTGAAGGTGAACAGGATTGTATCGGGCCGCAGGTTCATGAAGGGGAGGAAGAAAATTCCCGCGGACACCAGCACACGCGACAGGCTAATCCGCTCGCGAAAAGGCGCGACGCTTTCGTTTATAAAGGCGGTGTCTGCAACCATAAGTCTGATAGTAAAACCGGGCGTGGAACCCGTCAAACGCGTCCTGGGCCGCTGCATCCATCATGCCGCAAAGCTGAAAAGGCCCTGCAGACAGCGGCAGTCCGTCCGGCCGCTAACCAATTCAGCTATAGTCATACCGATTAAGGAGCCATCCGCTGGACGTCTCAAAAAGCCGGCGCTTGGCGGCCGGCATCTCGGACCGCCACGATTGGTCGACCTCAAGCTTGATCGATGGATTAAGACGCAGCCGATTGCCCGCGATCTGGTGCCCCGCCCGCATCCCCTCGCCCGCCGCCAGCTGCGCTCCGGAAGCGGTGAGGTCGACGCCGATCATTTCGCCAATCTTGGTCATGACGGGGAGCGGCTCAGCGACGAAATCTTCATAGCGAACGCGCAAATAGCGTTCCATGCCAACCACCCGGCGAAGGCCCTCAGCAGCGAGGTTGACCATCGACCAGCGCAAACTCGTTCGCAGCGCCGACTTGGGTTTGATTTCGCGTTGGAGCCCGGCCTTCACGTCGCGCGCATAACTTTTCGACAAGGACCACGCGACGCCCCGACCGTCGCGCACGAGATGAATGACGTAAAGATCAATGAGATCCATCTGAGCCAACGCCCAGGCCCGGCCAGGCATTTTCGACGAGTCGACAATGACGTTCTTGCCGGCGGCCGAAGCAATCTCGCGCAAAAGCGCGGCAGTCGTTACGGCGAAATCGCCGAACGCCTCGCTTTCACGGACGCCGACGCGAGAATACGCCATCGGCTCGAACCTCTTTTGCGCGCTCACATAGGCCCCGAGAAATTCTACTTGTTCGGGCGGCAGCCAACGCTGCATCACTCCAGCCCAGAAAGCGCAGGCTTGGAGATGCTCGCCGCAGGAGCAAAAAGTGTTCTCAGTCCACGCATGCCGCGTCAGTTCGTGGATCTCGCCGGCAGAGAAAATCGCTGAATGCTGTTCGAGCGCGATCGAGAGCAATGTCGTTCCGCTGCGGCCGTAGCCCGCGATATAGACGACCTTCACACGTTGATTGTTAAGGCCCGCTGGCGCCATGTCGTTATAAACCAAAAGCTAGCTAGGAAGCTGTCGGGATCGGCGCCGAACTTTAAGGCCGCTCCTCAGGCAGACGGCGTATCGCCAGCGAGGAAATGCAAGAACTCCTCCAGGTTGGTCCAGCCGTCACCATCGGAATCCGTCGCGCCGTCTTTTGGATCGTTGAGATCGTGTCCGTTCATGCGCTCCCAATCGTCTGAAACGCCGTCTCGGTCGAGATCGGCATACGGCTGACCCTTTTGGAGCGCCGGCCATCCGCCGACATCTGCTGGATCATTTATCAGCAAGCCGCCGGTCCGATTTTTTACAGCCTGAACGACCCGAATATCCGCCGCATCACGCTTCGGCTTGGTAGCGCCGGCGCGCGTCAAAACTTCTTCATATGCGACAGCGGGCGACGTCGTACGAACAGCCGGCGCATCGAAGCGCGCGGAGGCGAATGTGTCCCAGTCATTCGGCTCAAGTGCTTCACGCGGGTCGCTATCCGCTTGCGGCATATAGGTTTCATCGAGATTGTCAGAGGCGTAAACCGAAAACCCGTTACCTGACTCCTTGAACAAATGGGTCAGGCGGTCGCTGTCGATCAGCGTCCCGGCGATCTTGTAGTTTCCGACTATATTGGCGCTAACCGCACTCCATTCGTCGCCGAAACTGACGACGTATTCCCACTCCGGCGAATAAAGAACATTGTTAACGATATCGGCGACCGCGTTTTCGTAACCGGGCTTGATTTGCGGATTGCGGAAACGGCCCATCGCGAAAAGCGAGTGGTGGATCGAGACGTTGCCGCTCTTGGTGAACAGCATGTTACGGGCCCTACCTGATTTTCCGGGACCGCCGTCCAACAGCGGCTCACTCACAATGCCCCACTGGAAGGTGACATTCGTCGCCTCTTCGGCATCGATTGTTTCGTCCGATCCCCAGCTTGCAGAGATGTGATCAAGCATAATGTCGTGCGCTTCGACTGTGTAAAGGCCGATCGCGCCGGAACAGCATGCTTCCACCGTATGCGGACCCGGCCTGACACGCAGATGGCGTACGATGACGTCATGCGTCAGTATTTCGATCGTCGGCCGGATTTGGCGCGGTCCGTTGCGAAGCGCGACGCCGCCACCCGGGGCCGTTTCCCCGGCGATGGTGAGATAGGGGTTCGTAACCTTTAGTGAAGAATTCTTCAGGGTGATGGTGCCACTGACCCGGAAAATACAGGTTCGTGGACCCTTGGCGTCAACGCAGGCGCGCAAGGATCCTTTGCCAGCCTCGTTGATGTTGGTCACATAGATCGCTTTTCCGCCCCTACCGCCAACGGCCCCAGCCCCAAATCCCTCAGCGCTCGGGAACGCCAAAAGACGCCCATCAGGAAGGGTCGCCGTTAGCGGCTGAGCGCCGCTGCGGGCGCAATTTGCCGAGAAAACAGCGATTGCGGCAATCAATAGGCTTCGAAACAGCTTTTTCTGGCGGAACACAGTCTAAACTCCCCAGCCTGTTCGGCGACGGCGCGTGCATCAAATCCAAGCGCGTTCGATCAGTAACCTACCATATCGTGTCGACGAGATCACCGAAATTCCGACCCGCTGTCTGAACAAAGCGGCGGCCTTGTATCCGAATGGCACGCTGGCACAGCAAAGCGCGCTCCCTCATATATCGCAACCTAGTTCCAATGCTGCTTGAGACCATTAACGAAATCTCGCCTGGTCGCCTGACGCTGCCCAATTAATGCGCGCGAGAGGGTCGTTCCGATTCGCCAATGAGGCGAGTTTCGTTACAAGCACTCTGCGAGAAGCCGCATACGGCCCGCCCACATCTCAAAACCGGCAAACTTACCGATTTTATAGGCGACCAGGAAATCGTCCGTAAGCCGCTGATTTTCGGAGTCTTCAGGCGCTCGTCGCGCAATTTAGTCTGTGTTTATCGCAATTTTAATCTGAGTCTGATGGCGGATTTTATTTTCGCTCAATACAGGTGACTTAACTCCCATGTGGCAATCCTCAAACAACAAGACCTGAGTAAAATTAAATGGGCCGATGAGTGTTACCAACCCGCAATAATTTTTCTTAGTGGAAGGAGACAGAAGCGCACAGGCTTTCCGGACGAACGCCAAAGCACTTCGACCGGTTTTGAGACGAGGCGATCCAAGGGACTGCCTCGGCATGGACGAACGTCAGCGTCATTTCAGTTTCTAAAGGGCAACCCGTGATCAGAAAAATTTCAATTGGCAGAACGCTTCGGACGGCGCTGTTGCTTGCAGCTGCCTCATCGCCTGCTCTTGCGCAACCGCTCGCTTTTCCGTCGGCGGAAGGGTTCGGGCGCTATGCCAAAGGAGGACGCGGGGGCGCTGTTTTTCAAGTTACGAACCTTCTCGACTCCGGTCCGGGTTCGTTACGCGCCTGTGTTGATGCAACTGGTCCGCGCACCTGCGTCTTCACCGTCTCAGGCGATATCTTTCTGCAAAGCGAACTTTTGATCGACGACCCTTTTTTGACAGTCGCTGGACAGACGGCGCCAGGGCAAGGCATTCAGCTTCGACATGCGAACAACACGCGGAACGGCTTCTCCGTCAGCACGCATGACGTCATCATCCGCCACATGAAGATCAGGCTCGGGCCAACACTTCAGACCTCGGATATTCCAAACTGTATTCAGGTGCTTCCACGCGGCGGCGTCGTTCCAGCAGATATCGTGCTTGATCATATCTCGTGCGCCTGGGCGACCGACCAGCTGATCGCCATCAGCCCGGACAGCGATCGCATTACAATCTCGGATTCGCTTTTTTACGAAGGATTAAACCGCTCAACGCACGTGCAGGGTAACCATAGCAAGGGCCCGAACTTTCGCTCTTGCGGGGTATCTACTGTCCGTACACTGATGGCAAACAGCGTTATCCGAAATCCGAATAACACGTGCGGTCTTGATGATCCGAACCGGACAATTTTGCGATCGACGACGGGCGGTATTGCCGGCGAGAATGAGTTTCGTAACAATTTGGTTTTCAATGGCCAAGAGGCGTTCCTTGATTACTGGAACGGACGCGGCGAGAGCTGGCTCAATCTTGTCGGCAATGTTTTCGTGCGAGGTCCGAGCACCAAGAACAAGCTGAACGGCAAAATCCCGCATGGCGTTTATGCCGTTGACGCCTGGGATCAGACATCACGCGACGTTAGGTCTGGAACGACCGATCCCCAGCATTTGTGCCTGCAAGACAATATCGGGATCGGTTTGCCGACTAACACCGACGGCGGCGCCGCCATCCATGGCGTCCTTAATCCGAACGATGCGCACCTCGTTGAATCAACCAATTGCGTCTCCAACCCGGTCGGACGACCGGGCGCGACACGCGGCATAACAGGCCCTGTTCTCCCCAGCGGCGCAGTTGAGGCGTCCGTTTTGTCCGGCTCCGGCGCGCTTCCCTGGAACCGTGACGCCGCCGATGCGCGCATCGTTTCAGACGTAGCGTCGCGGCGGGGCGCAATCATTGATCACCCTTCCGAAGTCGGAGGATGGCCGGTGATGACGAAAGGAACGGCGCCTGCAGACACCGATCGCGACGGGATGCCGGACGCATGGGAAATTGCCCAAGGCCTCAAAGCTAACGATGCTGCGGACCGCAACGCCGATCAGGACGGTGATGCATTTACGAACCTCGAGGAATACCTCGCCGAGGCCGCGCGTGATCAAACCGGGATGGGCGGGAATGCGCCGCCCCCGCCTCCACCGCCGCCGACGCCAAACCCCAACCCCACTCCTCCACCGCCACCGCCACCGCCCCCGGGTCCGACGAACCCGCCCGCACCTTCTGGACCTGTAAGGGTCGGCGCCCAGATTGCGCTCACGACCAACGCTGCTGTTCACGAGACCGTAAGCGCTCGCCGTAGCGGCGTTCAGAAAAGCGGCGCAACGGGCGCGGTTGTCGCTGGTCCGACGACCTTCAAAGGAAATTTATGGTGGCAAGTCGATTTCGCTAGCGGCGTCGACGGCTGGGTCAGGGCCTCTGCGGTAAGGGCGCAATAAGTGTAGCCTTTCTGGCGCGCCCGCTTAACCCCTAGTAATTGTAGTTGCAATGCCGCGCCTCCTCGACCGGCGCGGCGTTGCTCGTTAAGGATGTATGGGGGTCTGTAACGGCTGCGTCGCCTTGATTCCGGCGGAGAGAACGGGCGACCGGCACAAGTGCGTTAGTTCCGCGTCGCGGATGCGGGCAGTATGGAGTGTTCTTGTGTTCAAGATTTTGGCGGCTATTGCGGCGTTGGCGGCTTTTGTTCCGCTTGCGGCATGTTCAGGTTCGAATTCGCAAACCAATCCGCTCCCACCCTCTCCGCCCCCACCAACACCGCCACCTCCGCCACCTCCGCCTCCGCCTCCACCACCACCAACCCCACCACCGCCGGCTCCGCCGCCTCCGGTGTCGAGCATGCTTGCCTTCCCGGGCGCAGAGGGCGTCGGTCGCTTCGCGAGCGGCGGTCGTGGCGGCGCGGTGTTTCAAGTGACGAACCTTCAAGATGCCGGCCCTGGCACCTTGCGCGCTTGTGTTGAAGCCTCAGGTCCGCGCACCTGCGTTTTCACAGTCGCGGGCGACATCTTCCTTCAAAGCGAGCTTGTCGTTGACGATCCGTTTCTGACCGTCGCCGGCCAGACAGCGCCTGGACAAGGCGTTCAATTGCGGCACGGAAACAATATCCGAAACGGGTTCTCGATTTCCGCCGGCAACGTGATCATTCGTCATCTGAAAATCCGACTTGGGCCTTCCGTCGCGACCTCCGATATTCCCAACTGCTTTCAGATCGGTCCAATCGGCGGATCGCTTCCGACGGACATCATCATCGATCATCTTTCTTGCGCCTGGGCGACGGACCAGTTGTTGGCGATCAACTCGCCAAGCGATCGCATCAGTATTCAGGAGTCCTTTTTCTACGAAGGATTGAACAGGTCGACCCACACCCAAGGCAACCACAGTCGAGGGCCGAACTTCCGCGGGTGCGGCGTTTCGATGGTCCGAAGCCTGATCGCCAACAATGTCATCCGCAATCCGAACAATACGTGCGGCTACGACGACGGCGCGACGTTGAGAAACGGCGCTGGACCTTCTGGCGAAGTAGAGTTCCGCAATAATCTCGTCTTCAACGGTCAAGACGCGTTTTACGATTATTTCAATGGCCGCGGAGAAAGCTGGTCCAATCTCGTCGGCAACGTGTTCATTCGCGGACCCAACACCCTTAACAAACTCATCGGCACTTTACCGCACGGGATTTACGCGGTGGACGCATGGGACCAAACCTCGCGCACCGTCATGTCCGGAACTACCGATCGCCAGCATTTGTGCCTGCAGGACAATATCGGCGTCGGCCTTCCGACTAATCTAGACGGCGGCGCGCCGCTGAATGGCGTTCTTAATCCCAACGACGCCCATCTGCTTGAGTCGTCGAATTGCGTCACAAACCCCGTCGGCCGCGCCGGCGATGTTCGCGGCGTTACTGGACCTGTCCTTCCAAGCGGCGCGGTCGAAACAGAAGTTTTGTCGACCGCCGGCGCCTTGTTCTGGAACCGCGACGCAGCGGATGCGCGCCTCGTCGCAGAGGTTGCGGCGCGTCAGGGCGACATTATCGACAACCCGTCTGAAGTCGGCGGGTGGCCTGTGATGGCCGGCGGCGCGGCTCCGGCCGATACCGACCGCGATGGCATGCCGAACGCCTGGGAAACTTCCTTCGGTCTTGATCCGAATAACCCCGCTGATCGCAATCTCGACCGCGACGGCGACGGATTGACTAATTTGGAGGAGTATCTTGCCGAGGCCGCCCGCGATCAGGTTGGCATGGGATAAGACTCAGGCGGCTTCGTCAGCGCCGACTCCGTTCCCAAATTTCCAGTGACCAAGGTCGCGCCCGATCAGGGATTCAAGTGCACGGATATCAGCGCGATAGAACGTCTGAAGATATTCACGTGCTTCATCGTCAAGCGGGGGGTATTTGACCTCGCGCGCGAAGGCGCCGCGTACGGCCTCGAATACCGGATTTCCACGCAGCGGCTTCACAGCGTTTTTGAGCGGTTTCAGGACGCTGCGCACCCCAAGAGGCAGTAGAGGAGCGGCGCTGTCGTTTTCGCGTTCGGTCGACACATCGGCGGTGGTGGCTGGCAAGCCAATATGATTTAGAATTCGGTTGAAGACCGGCGTCGGCGATGATGTGATCTCGTCAACGAGCAAGATCAAAATTTGCTCGCGTACAAAATGGTCGAGGTACCGCTGCAGATGATCGGCGTAGAGGCCGCCCGTCAAAAATCGTTCACTCGCGCCGTCGACGCGGTCGGGCGCAAAATAAGCCGCCGGGCGCGCACGAACCGTACCGCGCCTATAGAGCATGCAATAGTCGGAGTAGGCGCGCTCCACGGGATTTCTGAGCTGCACGATCAGACGTGCATCCGGAACGAGTGACACCATTCGCTCCGCCGCCTCAGGATGCGCGAGGTAATCGGCCGACTTTTCGCCGATGACGGCGCCGGGCGGCGCATCCGCAAACAGGCTCAAATACCAGTCCAGCCCCTTGCTGTAGTCGCTCGAAAAATAGTGCGGCTCGGGGCCGGGAATGAATACGGCCCTATTGCGCGAAAGCGCCCGCGCCGACCAGGTAGTCGCACCCTTTACCGCGCCAATAATAATGAAGTGCGGTTTGTGCGCCGAGGTCATGAGCGAAGGTTCCTACGCTGTCGCCTGCAGCGCGACGTAGCGCAGTATATTCCCCATTTCACGAACATCAGCATGAGAAAGTGTTTGGTCGACAGGCAGGAGAATGCTTGTCTCGCCGAGCCGCATGGCAATCGGAAACCGTTGGCGCCCCGATCCCTGACCATCAGCGAAGGCTTTCTCGCGATATATTTCCGGACAGCTTCCAGGTCCGCACGGTGCGCCAAGCGCCGAAGCCTCGCGCAGGATGCGATCGCGCGTCCACCCTTCGCGCAGACGCTCGGGTCGCACAAACATGTAATACTTGTAATAAGAGTGGCCGATATCGTTCCGCGGCGCAGGAATACGGAAGACCCTCAGGTCCGCGAAAATTTCGTCAAGTATCCGTGCACGCTGGCGGCGCTCTTCAACCCAGTGCTTCAGCTTCGCGAGTTGAAGGAGGCCGATTGCAGCCTGCATCTCAGTCATTCGAAAATTGGTGCCGATCGACCCGATCATCCAGCGGAATTGCGGCTCGGAAGACTTTTCCATCGCAAGCGCATAGTTTTTGCCATGATCCTTGTATGACCATGCGCGCAGGAATACGTCCTCGTTCCGCAGGAGGAGCATGCCCCCCTCGCCGCCCGTCGACATGATTTTATCGGTACAAAATGAAAAGGCCGCTGCGTCCCCAAATGAGCCAACGGGGCGGGCCTTGTACGAAGCACCATGCGCTTGCGCGCAATCTTCGATGAGCTTTAGCCCCTTTTCAGCGGTAAGCGCGCAAAGGTCGTCCATATCGCTTGAATAGCCGGCGAGGTGAACCAGGATGATTGCACGCGTTTTGTCGGTCAGGACGGCGCGCACCGATTCAGCGGTCAGGTTCTGCGAGTCAGGGTCGACATCGGCGAAAATAGGGGTGGCCCCGGCATTAATGACGCAGCTGGCAGAAGCAACAAAACTCCTCGATGTCACGACAACTTCATCACCAAGCCCGACGCCGAGCGCCCGCAGGGCCAATTCCAATGCGAGCGTGCCGTTTGCGAGCGATATGCCGAAGGGCATCCCACAACTCTCGGCGAACGCTTTTTCAAAACTGCGGCATTGCTCTCCGTGCTGAAGCGAATTCACGCGGCCGGAACGCAAGACTTTCGCAACCGCGGTAATTTCATCTTCTTCGTAGACCGGCCATTTTGACTGGATTCGACGAAACATGGGGCGGTCATTCGCGGCGGGGCCGGGGTCGAGAATCTGACGGCTTGATTGCTGCGCTACATCGAGACTTGTCATGGCATGGCCCCCGCAGCGGCGCCGGGCGCCGCCATCCCACGTTTTGCTGCAATCGAGATGCCAGAATTAGAATTCGCGGGCCGCACCGTTGACGGCGGCGTCGCTTTGACCCCGACAGGGCGCGGTTCCACAGTCAGTTCGCTCGTCGAATCCTCGTCTTCAACTTCAATCAGCGCAAAAATTTCCCGGCGGACGGTTTTCTCGTCATTCGCTGCGATAGCGCCTGCAAGCCTGTCGGCGAGACTATGGAGAACCGCCAACGGCAACGAGGCGGGTTCGGCCTCGAAGACCCCGTTTATGCTCGACGCGAGACGCTGTTCGCGCTTGTCAAAAAGCTCTTCGAAGAGTTTTTCGCCGGGCCTCGCACCAATAAACTTCACTTCAACATCCACACCTGGTTCAAAACCTGAAAGCCGAATCATCCGGTGCGCGATGTCAAGAACACGCACTGGCTCGCCCATGTCGAGAACAAAAATGCGCCCGCGCTTAGTGTTGTTAGTGAGGCCTGCATGCGCGCTGTGTAAAGTCAGGCTGACCGCTTCATGAATAGTCATGAAGAAGCGCGTCATGTCTTGGTGTGTGACGGTCAGCGGCAGCCCATCGCGGAGTTGACGCCGGAAAAGCGGAACGACTGATCCGGACGAACCTAGAACATTCCCAAAACGTACGGTGAAGAATCGCGTTGCGACGCAGTCACGCTCACTTTGAAGGTCCAGCGCCTGGCAATAAAGCTCTCCAAGCCGCTTTGTCGCCCCCATCATGCCAATTGGGTTGACGGCCTTGTCCGTTGAAATCTGCACCATCGCTTTTGCCCGCACCTTTTGAGCAGCATCGGCGACATTCCGGGTGCCAATTAAATTAGTGGCAACGCCCGCGCACGGGTTCAACTCAACGAGGGGCACGTGTTTCAGAGCCGCCGCATGAAATATAAGTTCAGGCGACGTTTCCTCGAAGATCCGCATAATGTGGGCGCGGTCGCGGATGTCAGCGAGTATTGGCGACACATCCAGCTCCGGAAAGTTCTGCCGGATCTCATGGTCGATCTGATAGAGATTGAATTCCGAGAGCTCGATGAGCACGAGCTTTCCAGGTCCATAACTGGCGACCTGTCGAACGAGTTCGCTGCCGATTGAACCACCAGCGCCGGTGATAAGCACTTTACGACCACGAATGGTCCGCGCCAACGCTTCGTGGTCGAGTTTAACTGGAGGTCGCCCCAAAAGCTCGGAAAGGTCGAAGTCCTGAAGGACGACCTTAGAAGCGCCGCCAATTACGCGAGAAGCGCGAATGACTTTAAGCCCCAGCGTTGTCGCTCGGCTTGCAAGGCTTGTGTAGTCGGCATTCACCGCGTCGGTTGCGGAAGCCGCGATGACAAGCGCCTGCGGTTCTGTGCCGCGCCGCTTAAGGTCGGCAACAACACGATTAAAGGCCCCCAGCCCGCCTAGAATGGGCACGCCGTGCATTTTGCGGCGCAGGTCGGCCTCACCCTCGTCGAGGACGCCGACTGGATCAAATCCTTCGATAACGCCAAGTTCAACCTGACGAAGCACATGTTCAACTGCGTCTGGCGCGCCCGCAACCAGGGCTAGCGGGCCCTTTGAAGCGGCCGCTCCCCGGCTGACTTTTGTAACGAGTCCGATGAGCTGGGGCCCAAATCGGCGAAGGCCGCGCGCCGCGGACATAAGGAACGCCGCAAGCAAGAACTGAAGCAGGTAGAAATCAGCGTCCAGAAAGTCTTTGCCAAGAACGGTTTCCAGAAGCGTGTGGGCAACCGCCGTTTGAAGCATCGTCGCGATCGCGATTAGGCCAAGATCGATAATGGACACAAACCGCCAGAAACGCGTCGACAGGCCAATAAAATAGGAAACAGTAGCGGCGCTGAACGCCAGAGGAATCAGGATCCACCACGCCGCGACGGCGACGCCAATTTCAGCGCGCCCTTCAATTGAAACGATCAAAGCCACGATGACCGCGACAAGCGTCGCTACGACGTCGATGCCAAGAAGCATCGCGTGCTTGCCGCCGCGGCGAAGCGAAGCGGCCCGGAACGGCACAATTGAACTCATTCTCCCCAAGTCCCCCAATACCCAAACAAACACGCGCCTTATGGCGCAACGATCATGCCGCGTCGGCTGCGGCCCCCTAACTTTCTTGCTGCATTTGCGAGATCACTAACGCGAGAGTAACCTTACATGGCGGCAAGGTCAAACAGGCTGAGCCGAAACGATCCTCTGTTGAAGTAGCTAGTTTCGAGGTACACGTGAAACGCGAACCCAATGAGTTTGGTACTTCAAATTGGGGTATATTTAGCGCCCGCAGCATTTTTATCGGTTTTGCTGCCGTGCAAAGCGAGGACGGCGTAAAGCTCCAGGCCTTCGCACCGAAGAATTTAGCGCATTCAATGCGCTCTTTATTGCGCCCTGGGTTTTCCAGAGCGCGTACGTCGCAAGGCTGCACGTCTGCATGATTTTTGCTCCTACGCCACTCGACCGCACGCCACAGTTGTTTATTACATGCCCGTAAGCATTCGGCAGATTAATCAATTCAGAGGATATTGCGCCGCTATGGCCGCCGTCGGTGTGCTTCACGTCACGACTGGCCTCAATGTCGGAGGCGCAGAGATAATGCTGATGCGTTTTCTTGGTCATCTCGACAACGAGCGCTATCGACCATCAGTCATCTCTCTCATGACACCTGGACCAATCGGATCCTTGATCGAGCAAAAAGGAATCGGCGTCGTCTCGATGGGTATGGAGCCAGGCAAGCTTTTTCCCACTAAGTTGGGAAGACTGAACGCGACGATTCGAACCGCCAAGCCGGATCTCTTCCACGGCTGGATGTATCACGGCAACCTGGTCGCCTCCCTCGCTTCAATGACGAGCGGAAGAGCCATTCCAGTGATCTGGAGCATACATCATTCGCTCCATGACATCGAGAATGAGAAGCCGCTGACCGCGCGAGTGATCCGCACTCTGTCTCGAATGTCCCGTCACACCTTTGCTATCTCGTACTGCTCGCGCATCGCTGCCGATCATCATGAACGGTATGGATTTGACGGGCGTCGGCGCGTGGTCATTCCAAACGGGGTTGATACCGCTGAGTTCAAGCCGGACAAGGATGCGCGTGCGAAGCTTCACGCGCTTATCGGCGTGCCCGAGAACCGGCTAATCGTCGGCAACTTCGCTCGATATCATCCTATGAAGAACCAAGCGCGCCTTATTGACTGCTTAGCCGAATTGGTACCGCGCGGCCTTGACGTCCAGGCCCTTTTTATCGGCGCAGGTCATCAAAACGGCCACTTGGCGAAGCGCGCCGCCGAACGCGGCGTCGCCGATCGTGTTTCCATTCTCGGCGTTCGAAATGACATCAGGGAACTGGCGCCGGGCCTCGATGCGTTCGCAATGACGTCGTCTTGGGGCGAGTCTTTTTCGCTCGCCGCCGCAGAAGCGATGGCCTCCGGAGTTCCGGCGATTGTTACCGATATTGGTGATTGCGCTTGGGTTGTTGGAGACTCAGACCTCGTCGCGCGGCCCAACGACACACATTCAATCGCGGCAGCAATAGAGCGGCTTTTGAAGCTACCACTCGCCGAGCGCCGCGATCTAGGTCTGAGAGCAAGAGCGCGCATTGAGGAACATTTTAGCATGCGCGAGTATGTGCGCAGACACACAGAGCTTTACGCACACGCATTAGAGGAAGCTGCAAGCGCCAAGAGCAGGGGACGCTGACATGGCGCCGACAGCGTTGAAATTCTTTCTTGATACAACGGGGCAAGAATCGGCGGAGAATGAAACGCGTTTCTTTCGATCGTTAAAAGTACGCAACCGTAATTCAAAGCAAACCCAGCTTGGACGACTGGATGCATTGAACGAGACAGCAGTCGAACTCCTTACGGGGCCCGAACGGCGGATTTCGGCTGTGTTGGATGTCGGCATCTCGTCGGGCGTTACAACCGTTGAACTATTTGAAAGTCTCAATTGCGCAGGCCTGACGCCGGCGATCGTCGCCACCGACCTGTCGATTTACGCTTCCATTGTCCACTTGTCCCAAAATGTTCGCGTGCTGGTCGATTCCGCCGGAGACGTCCTCCAATATGATATCTTCGGTTTAGCCATTCGTCCGTGGCGGCGGCGCCTTGACAGCTTCACCGGCATGGCTCTCGTTAAATCATTTATTGAGCATCTCTATTCAGAGCGCGCCCGAAAGGCCGCTGTCGAAGGCGGCGAAAGGCGGGATCGGGTGGCGCTCATTAATCCACGCCTCGCGGCCAACAAATCAATTGAAGTTTGCGAGGATGACCTTTTATTGCGCAACCCGGCGTTTGCTAAGCGGTTCGATTTCATCCGTGCCGCGAATGTTCTCAACCGCGAGTATTTTGACGAAGCAACGCTTGCGCGAGCCATTGACACGCTCAAGAGTTATCTATCAGGGCCCGGGGCCATTATTCTCATTGTACGGACTAACGATCAGACTGGTCACCACGGCGCCTTTTATGAGCTTCTATCCGATAACCGCCTTGGCGTTCTGCACATTGTCGGCGACGGGAGCGAACTAGCGTCATTGATAGATGCGGCCTCATTATGACTTCCGCCGCCAATGCCGGAAGGATCAGCCAGGCAACCGCCTCGGCGACCAAGGCTGCCCCCCATGTGATGCATGTTATCACCGCGCTCAATGTTGGCGGCGCTGAACGCATGCTCAAGAAAATCGCCACCGGACTTGATCCCGCAGCGATCGATTTAGTGTCCTTAATGGAACCGGGTGTCACCGGCAAACGGCTGCAGTCACTTGGCTACGATATTGAAGCATTGGGGATGACTCGCGGTGTGCCGTCCCTCGCCGCCCTGACGAGACTGCGCGCGCTGATAGAAAAGCGCCGCCCAGACGTTTTATTCGGTTGGATGCATCATGGATTTTTAGCATGCACGGTTGCGCGTTTCGGCCTCAAAAATCCGCCCCCACTTCTATGGAATGTGCGGCACTCTCTCTCTGACATCAGCCACGAAGCCCTGCAAACGCAAGCGATCCTGAGGCTCTGCTCCAGATTGTCAACGATCCCTGCCGCTATAGTCTTTAATTCGCATGTCGCGCGGCGCCAGTACGCGGCGCTTGGCTTTTGTGATGAGCGCGCGCGCGTCATCCCCAACGGCTTTGATGTTCAGAAGTTCAAGCCGGTGCTCTGCGCGCGATCGAGGCTCGCTGCTACCTTTGGAATTGAAGATGATGAACTTGTAATCGCGATGATCGCACGGCTTCACCCGATGAAGTCGCAGGAGACCCTCATCACAGCTTTCCGCACCGCCCTCGACCGTGGAGTCCGTGCACGACTTCTGTTGGTCGGCGAGGGTCTGGAGGCGCCGCCGGCTGCAATTCGCGACTTGGTAGCGACGCTGCCGGAGGGACGCGTAATTTTTAGCGGCCACCGGACTGACCCCGAGGCATGGTTGCCAGGCGTTGACGTCTTTGCGCTGTCGTCGCGATGGGGCGAGGCTTTTCCAAACGTTCTAGGAGAGGCGATGGCGTCGGGCGTGCCTTGCGTTGCGACCGATGTCGGCGACAGCGCATTGATCATCGGCGATACAGGCGTTATTGCGCCGCGCGGAGACGCAAGCGCGCTCGCCGGCGCCCTGCTTCAAGTACTGAGGCTTTCACCCGACAGACGCAAAGCACTAGGCGAAGCCGCCCGAAGCCGTATCGTTGAACATTATGCACTCGACGCGGTGCGCGCCCAGTATGCGGACTTATTTGCGTCGGTCTGTAGACCTGCAATGAACGGCAGGACGGCATGAAGATAATTGTTGTCGCGAGTTTTACCAAATCGCTGATCAATTTTCGCCGATCCCTACTAGAAGACCTCGTAAGCACCGGCGCGGAAGTCGTGGCGTGTGCGCCCGAGGAGGATAACGAGACAATCGAGCGTCTAAGCGCAATGAAGGTACGTTTTCGAACGATTCCGATGGCGCGCGCGTCTACGAATCCGGTGAGTGACCTCAAGACCCTCGGCTCTTTGATCAGGCTCTTCCGAGAGGAGAAGCCGGACATCATTCTCGCCTACACGCAAAAGCCGATCATTTATGGCGGCCTTGCAGCGCGTCTTGCCAAGGCGCCTTCGTTCTATGCGATGCAAAGCGGCCTTGGTTTTACCTTCAGCGAGGAAAACACGAGCGGGGTTCTTCGAGGCCTCGTCGCTCTGCTTTATCGAGCGGGAATTAAGCGCGCGGACGCCATCTTCGTTTTCAATGGCGACGACGAAGCAGAAATGCGGCAACAAGGCATCGTCACTGATCAACGCGTTGTCCGAGTGCCGGGCTCCGGCGTTGATGTTGCCGACTATCCGTACTCGCTGCCGCCGCTCGGCGCGCCGGTTTTTCTCGTTGTCGCGCGCCTGATGCGCGATAAAGGTCACTACGAATTTGTTGAGGCGGCTCGGATCGTGAAGGCACGTCATCCTCAGGCGCGCTTTCAGATTTTGGGGCCATTTGACGCCAATCCAGCCAGCATTGCTGTTGAAGACCTTCAAACGTGGAAACGCGAAGGCGTGGTGGAATACCTCGGTGAGACCTCCAACGTCCGTCCCTTTCTCGCCGCCGCCAGCGTTTTCGTATTGCCTTCCTATCATCGCGAAGGATTACCCCGCTCGATCCTTGAAGCCATGGCGACTGGCCGCGCGATTATAACAACCGATATGCCTGGCTGTCGTGAGACGGTCGACTCCGGCATAAATGGTTATATCGTTCCGCCGAGGGACGCCGCCGCCCTCGCGTATGTGATGGAACGGTTTATTGATGACCCAACTTTGATCAGCGCCTTCGGCGCTGCATCGCGTGAACGCGCGGAAAAGAAATACAATGTGCGGATCGTCAACGCCATCCTTCTGGACACCATGGGGCTTGGCGCCGGCCGCGGCATCCGAAGAGTATCGGATGGACCCCGGCGAGTGATTGACGTCATTTTAGCGAGCATCGGCCTATTTGTTGCGGTGCCGCTCATTGCATTTCTTTTCGTCCTAGTTCTAGCGACGATGGGAAGTCCTGCCTTTTTTGTGCAAGAACGAGCTGGACGTAATCGGCGGCCGTTTCGCATGGTGAAGTTTCGTACGATGACGAATGCGACGGATATGGGTGGACTTCCACTCAGCGACGACCAACGGATGACGCGCGTAGGGAAATTTCTTCGCCGCTCTCGGCTCGATGAGCTGCCGGGATTATGGAACATTCTGCTGGGACATATGGGGCTCGTCGGCCCCCGGCCCCTCCTTATGACCTCTGCTCCAAATCTCGGCCCGAGCGGCGATGAACGTCTCAGCGTTCGTCCGGGGCTCACGGGGTGGGCTCAGGTCAATGGCAACACCCTGCTTCGGGATGACCAAAAGCTAGAATACGATCTCTGGTACGTCAGAAACCGCTCGCTGACGTTAGATGCGAAAATTATCCTTAAAACAGCAGGTGTTATTTTCTTTGGTGAAAAACTGCATAGAGCGGCTGAGGCAGGCGAATGAAAGCGGTTGTGGTCGGCGCGGTAGGGAGTACTCGGACCGCAATCCGAGCACTTACTAAGAGCCCGCTGTGGACTGTCAGCGCGGTGGTGACGCTGCCTGCGACGCTAGCGGCCAGACATTCCGATTTTGTTGACCTTTCTGCAGACGCGAAAGAAGCAGGCGCCCAACTCCTCGCTGCATCAAATTCCAATGCACCGAACGTGATCGCCGCGTTGAGCGCGCTTCAGGCGGACTACGCTTTTGTCATCGGTTGGTCGCAGATTTGTACACCTGAATTTCGCTCCATCTTCAGCGGTAATGTTGTAGGATATCATCCCGCCGCCTTGCCGCGCCTGCGCGGACGTGCGGTAATTCCATGGACAATCCTGCTTGATGAAAAGATCACTGGCTCGACGCTTTTCATGATCGATGATGGCGTCGATTCAGGGCCAATTATTGCCCAGAAATTTTTTCACGTGGCTCCAGCTGAGACGGCGACCACACTCTATGGCCGGCATATGGAAGCGCTGGGCGAGATCCTCGACAACAGCCTCGCCCCACTCGCTGAGGGTCGCGCGATGGTTTTGCCGCAAGACGACCTATACGCGACGCATGCCGCTCGCCGCACCGAAGCAGACGGGCTGATTGATTGGCGCCTGCCGGCAAGTGCAGTCGAGAGGCTTATTCGGGCAGTGACTCGCCCCTATCCGGGTGCATTTACCTACGTCGGCCCTGAAAAATTGACAATCTGGGCAGCGGAAATCTGGGCGGACTCACGCCGTTACGCTTCGCGCGCGGGGCAGGTGATCGAAAGACACGGCGACGCGCTAGCAATCGCATGCGGCGACGGAGCGATCTTAGCGACAGACTGGGACTGCGCAAAAAGAGACATCCGCAATCACGTTGTTTTGGACGGAGGCAGCTTGTGACCGCACTTGGGGATCCAACGCGCATTCTCGTTGTCGCCCCTCATGCTGATGACGAAACACTTGGTATGGGCGGCACCATCGCGCGTTATGTGAAATCAGGCGCCGAGGTTCACGTTGCGCTTCTGACCGGTTACGGCTCGGAGTCTTCGCACCCGTTCATCGCCAAAACAGATTTTGACGTAGTGCGCCAGGAATTCGACGCGGCTCTGCGCGTGCTTGGGGTTCGACATCGGCACATACGCGATCTGCCGGCAGTTATGCTTGATAGCGTACCGACCCACAAGATCAATGCGGTTGCGCGGGAACTGATCGAGTCTATCCGGCCAAATCGCCTTTATCTTCCGTTCGCGTTCGATCTGCATCGCGACCATCGGGAGTTGTTTTACGCATTCTCCGTCCAGGCGCGGTCATACCTCCCGATGGGTGGATCAATCGACGAAGTCTGGTGCTACGAAACACCGTCCGAAACACACCTGGCGCCGGCCTATCTCGAGCCTGCGTTCACGCCCAACAAATACGTCGATATTACCGAATACCTTGCGACAAAGCTCAAGGCCGTCGAGTGTTACTCAAGCCAGAGCCAACAGTCCCCGTTGCCGCGCTCTCCGGAAGCTCTGACCGCACTTGCCCGCATGCGCGGATCGCAAATCGGCGCAGGCGCGGCGGAAGCGTTCGTTCTGATTCGAAAGATTGACCGCTAAACAAGGGCTGACAACTCGCCGAGCGAGGCGATAATTCGCTTCGCCGATTGTTGCGGACTCAGTGCTAAAGGGCGGCGATGAATACCATCTTCGCGAATGAGCATTGCTGTCTCCCAGCCGATGCTATTCGGCCCCTCGAAGTCGATCGCTGGGTTATCGCCGACATACAAGTGCCGCTGCGCTGCATGAAAGCGCTCAACTTCCCGGAACAAGGAAGCGTCCGGCTTTGACGCACCAAACTCCTCCGAAATGACGATCGCGGTTGCGTCTTCGAGCCCGAGAGCAGCAACTTTCATTCGCTGCGTAATACTGCGTCCGTTCGTTACAATTGAATATGCCCGCGATTGAGTGCGCAACCGCGCAAGCAACTCAGCAGCTCCGGGATCGAGGGTGATCTCAGGCCGATGCGCGCGCATTTCAGATATGAGTGCCGAAGTATCCTCAGCGCCAATCCCGCGCGCTTTGGTAAGGCGCCCAATGGGATCTCCGTCGCCCGCCTCGAAGCGCGTCCAGAGCTCAGCAAAAATGCTGGCGTCGCAAAGCCGCCGACTGATCCACTGGAAGCAGGATCGAACATAACTGCGCTCAGGGTAAAGTGTGTCGTCAAGATCAAAAACGATTCCTAGCGCTCCCATACCTAAGCGCCCAGAATTACTTCCGCATCATAGCGCAACATCACGACGCCGTCCTTCCAGTCGCGGCGCAACGGCAGCGCTTGGCCGTCGATATACTCAGCGACCAGCCAAGATTGAAAATCCGCCCCCGCATGACGCGCGAGCGGATAGCCCCCCCCGAAACGGGCATTGACTTCGTTAAAGATCATTCTGCCATTTTGGTTGTTACGAAAGAGCTGTACGGTCAACGGTCCACGCGCGCCGGCAATCCGTGAAAGTTTCTGAAAAAGTAATTCTTCGACATCTCCCTTAACCGTCCTACCTTTCGACACCTCACCGCCCCGCACTTCAATTCTTTGACGCGGCACCGCGGCGCTAAGCTTTCCTTCTCGATCAAAATAAAGGTCGCAAGTGAACTCGGTGTGACTGGCATGATCGATATACTCACAAAATATGTTACGCGGATTTTCGAGCGCCGCCTGCGTCATCTCAGCCGATGATTTCACAAGCATCGCGCCGGCGCTCAGCGAGCCGTCGTACGGTTTCACAAAAACAGGGTATCTGAGCGCCGTACGATCGTAGATCGCCGCTACGTCAAGGCCACGATCTACAAAGTATCTTGCGGTGAGCCGCTTGTCTGCGAAAACATCAATCAAGGTGGTGTCGCTGACGAGAAGTGTTATGCCATTGGTAGCAAATTCCTCTCTCAACCCGCTGAGAATAGGTAATTCCGTGTCGATTGTTGGGACGACAAGCCGAACGCCTTCTCGCACACAGAGCGATAAAAGTTCCTCGGCATAGCCACTCGCCGAAACGCGACGTAGCCGAAATGCCCGGTCAGCTACATGACAAGCTGCGCTTAGATCCGGCACTGCGTCGGCTGCAAGCGTGAGCAAGCCACGAGCACGGGTGGCTTCCTGGAATCCCTTCACGAGGGATACCCGTCTACCCGCTGATAAAACTAAGACGCTCAATTATGCCTCTTGCGACCAAGCCTCGTCGCATTAACCTTCACCAAGGCGAGCAATATCGCTTGTGTCTGAACGCCTTCACTCATGATACAACCATAACGTACATAGCCGCTGGTTGCCCGATAAGCATAAAACATGCTGATTGCGCCGGTAAGTCCGCTTCTATAGCCGTTTCGGGAATATCAGAGCTGTGATCAGAAAGATAAAGACAGCTTGGAAAAACCTTGCCCGTCGTTTTGACGACGATGACACAAGCATGCGGTTTAGTAAGCGGATTGTTAATATCGGTCACCTGTTGGCTGGTAATTTCGGCGCTGCCGGCATTAGCTTCCTGGCCGTAGCGCTCGCCGCGCGCGGACTTGGCGTCGAAAAGTTTGGCGTTCTGGCGCTCGTGTCGACGTTTATCCAAGCGGTCGAGCGATTTGTCGGCTTTCAGACCTGGCAACCGATTATTCGGTATGGCGCGGGGCTGCGCGAACAAGGCCGGATGGACGACCTAAAGTCCGTTATCAAGTTTGGGTTCCTGTTGGACGTAACTGCCGTGGTAGCGGGATTTTGCCTTTCAGTCGGGCTCGCGCTCGCCGGTGCACAACAATTTGGATGGTCGCCCGAGGTTGTGAAGTCTCTTCTCATCTATTCAACCGCCCTGCTGTTCCTGATTAACGGATCCCCGACAGGGGTTATGCGCCTTTCCGGCCGATTTGGTGAGATCGCCTACTTCCAGGTTGTTTCAATGAGCATGCGATGCGCGCTTTGCGCTGTCGCCCTTTATTTCAACGCGGGCCTCTTTACCTATGTCGCAATTTGGGCGGCGACGCACGTGCTCGGGGCGCAACTTCTCTTGTTGACAGGGATAAGAGAGTTGCGACGAATCGATAGCCTG
Organism: Parvularculaceae bacterium; assembly: GCA_034522715.1. GTDB lineage: Bacteria > Pseudomonadota > Alphaproteobacteria > Caulobacterales > Parvularculaceae > Amphiplicatus. Next base: position 650,076 of record JAXHLA010000003.1, read on the forward strand.
AATTTTCTTAGTGCTTCGCTTAAGAATCTTTCAGGTCGCTTTCCAAAAATCTGGCGGTTCTCGATCTTGGCAAACCTTTCACTCTCAATCCGGTCAAGCGCTCAGCAACTCGACACGCTACTGGTTGGCGCTCTCGCTGGTCCATCAGGCGCCGGCCTGTACCACATCGCCAAACGCATCGCGAAATTCGCCCAGCAAGCCGGGCAGCACATCCAGGCAGTGGTCTTTCCCGACATCGCAAAACTATGGGCACTCGGAGATAGGTCTGCATTTCGCAAAGACGTCGCGCGCACCGAAGCCTTGCTCACTATCATATGCGTGATTGGGATCGGGGCGACGTTTGTTCTGGCTGAGCCTGTCGTCTCGATACTCGCTGGCGGAAAATTCGCAGGCGCAGGCGTCATGCTGAAGGTTCAGATAATTGCGGTTGCTGCACTGCTCGCCGGCTCCGTAACGCGGGCAGCCCTGTTATGCATGGGACGGGAGACCACAGTTTTCATAATAGCAGTTTTTTCGACAGTCATTTTCTTCGGATTAGCCTTTTGGCTAATCCCGGCATACGGCGCCATCGGCGGAAACATTGCACATGCGGGCGCTGGCGTATTTGTCGTCACATGTCTTTGGCTTGCATATCAGCTCGCACTTCGGGACACTGTTTATCATCGAACCGAAGATAAACGGAATTTGACATTGGATGGCGACGATAGTGCTTGAACAGTCTACGGCTCGCAGAATCATGGTGGCGATCCCCACCTTGAGCGCGGGTGGGGCGGAACGCGTCGTTTCAGTTTTATGCAATCATTGGGCGCTCGAGGGACATCAAGTTTCGGTGGTGACGCTCGAAGCCGTTAGTGAAGCGCCATTTTACGTATTTGAGGGCGGCGTTCAGATAAATCGATTAGATCTTCCATCGATAATCGGGCCCAAGTGGCGCGCAATTGCGCGCACCTTGGAACGAATTTTGGCTCTACGTCGTTTCATTCGGCATGAGCGGCCGGATATCATTTTGAGTTTCCTTACGAAAATGAATGTAATGACCTTGATTGCCGTAAGCGGTCTCAAGATTCCGGTCATTATATCGGAACGTAACAACCCTTACTTGCAGAAATTCGACGCGTTCTGGAATTTCGCCCGAGCCATCACGTTTCCAAAAGCCTTCGCCTTTGTGACGATGTCAAAAGGCGCATCCGAGTATTTCCCCAAGAGGCAGCGGCCAAGAACGCGGATTATTCCCAATCCAGTCCAACCCCTTCACACAGCGGCGAAGCCTCATTCGGGCAAGGTTCTTGTTGGGGTTGGACGACTGACCTCCCAGAAGCGCTTCGACAGACTGATCGAAGCTTTTTCAATGGTGGCTGACGACTTTCCCGACTGGCGACTTGTCATCTGGGGAGAAGGAAGCAACCGGCCTTCACTGGAGAATATGCGCGACCGTCTGAACCTAAAAGAGCGCATCAGCTTTCCTGGACTGACGAAAGAGCACGGTGCATGGGTTGAGACGGCTGATCTTCTTGCACTCACCTCCGATTACGAAGGCTGGCCAAACGTGCTGCTGGAAGCAATGGCAAGCGGCGTTCCTGTCGTGTCGGTAAGCTGCGACTTTGGTCCCAAAGAAATTCTTGCAGACGGTGAGTTTGGGGTTCTCACGCAACAAAACGATCTCGAGGCTTTGGCCAAGGGGCTTTCTACAATGATGGGCGATGAGGCGATGCGTCGTACATTTGCCGCGAAGGCCAAGGCAGCATCTGAGGCTTACGCTCCAAGCGCGATCGCTGCATTGTGGGGCAACGTAATCGAAGAAGCGCTTAGCGCAAATTCGCGCTAGACCGGATCGTCAAGCGCTTTGCCGCTAAAGGGCATGACGGCGCAGTAGCCTCCCGCTTCTTTAATTTTTTCGCAAGTGCTCTGTGCGTCCGTCCTGCTTTGGAAAGGTCCAACAATCAGCCTCTCATAAGCGCCCCGCTCCGGATCGATATACTGCGCGGCTCGGGCCCGTAATGCGCCGAGCTCATCAGCGAAGTCACCGCGCAGCAACGCCCAACCATCAGCTGCTGACTCAATCGTTCGATATGAACCAAGGTGTAGACCGTAAAAAACGCTCTCAAGCGTCAGAAGCTCTTCTGTCGTTTCGATTGGGGATGCGCCGAGAACTTCCGAGCCGCTGGGCGCCTTCAGGACCGCGGCATCGGTGGGCATTATCGCTTCTGACGACTGCTCAGGCGTCGGGGCAACTGCCGAATCACGATCTGGAAGGCTCAATGGTGCGCTCGGCGAAGGCTCGGGGCTTTCGCGAAGCGGCGGGGCTTCGATGACGCCCGTCACTTCAGCGATACGAACTTTGAGATCGAGGGGGCGGCCCTTCGACGACGCCTCAATCTGCGCTGAAATGAAATTTATTCTCTGATCGGTAGCAACACGCGCCGCCTCTCGGCTGCCGATGATCGTCGGCCGGATGAACACCATTAGATTTCGGTTCGACCGCGCGCGACGAGAAGATCTGAAAAGATTTCCGACTATTGGCGCGTCACCGAGGATCGGCGTTTTCGATGCAGACCGCTCTTCAGACTGATCGACAAGTCCGCCGATGACAAGAATGTCGCCGTCATCAACGACTGATGTCGTCGTGATCGCTCGCTTATTGGTGATGAGGTCGGTCGATGTATCGATAATCTGTCCTGCGACATTCGACGATTCCTGGTCGATCTTGAGCGTTACTGTCCCGCCGCGATTGATGTGCGGCGTCACCTTCAAGATGACGCCAACCTCCTCGCGCGAGACTGTGCGAAATGTATTGGTGAAATCATTTCCAACCGCTTCGCCCGTTGTGATTGGGATCTCCTGTCCGACCGAAAGCGTCGCCGGCTCATTGTCGAGCGTAACGACCGAGGGAAACGACAGGACACGCGACTGATCGTCCTCTTTGATCGCCGTCAAAATGGCGCCGAAAATCTTGCCGGAACCGAATGTAGCGGCGCCCCCAAATGAAAAACCGCTGAGACCCAGCAGAGAATCGAGGGCGCCTTGCGCCAGATCCTCTTGATCGTCAGGGTCGCTTTCGAGAAGGCCGCGCCCGGCGTCTGACAGCAACTGTCGCTCTGCATCTCCGAAGGTGTTGGACGAAAACAGCACTCTCTCGCCAGTTCGGTCTGCTGCGAAATAGTTGACGCCAAGCTGCTTTGCGGTTGCGTCGGAGACCTCGACGATGATGGCTTCGACCAGAACCTGCTGGCGCCGGACATCAAGCTGCGTGATAACACTTTTCATAGTTCGCTGAACTTCGGCGTCGCCATAAACAATGATCGAGTTTGTTGGCGGATAGGCGGACAGGCGCGGGCGGCGGTCTTCAGGCACGGGCTCGGATTGTGCAGCCGCCGCAACCGACGCAGAAGCTTCAGCGAAGTCGCCTAGCAGCCTCACCATTGTTTCGGCGTCGGCATGCGCGAGCTGAATGACAGAGAGGCTCGCCCCTGCGCCCCCGACAGCGTCGAATTCAGCGACGATTTCGCGAACACGCGCCATCATTTCGGGACGCGCCCGGACAAGTAGCCGATTGGAGGAAGGGATCGGCGTCGTTTGGACGCGCGCCGCCCCGACGGCCGCACCCTCCTCCGCCGCCTGTCGCGCCAAGGCATTGACGGCGGCCGCCGCTTCGGACGCAGAAGTATTGACCAACGTAAATGTCTCGACAATGGACGAGTCGCGATCAATGCGGCTGACAATCTTGCGAACACGCTCAATATTGTCCGGCGTATCGACAACAATGACCGAGTTCGTCGATGAAATTGATGAAACGAGCCCAGTCTCGCCGATCATTTGCGTGATGCTGCTCGCCGCCTCCTGCGCGTTGACATGGTCGAGACGAATGATTTGGGTAACGAAACCCGATCCATTGTCCTCATTGACGGGACCGGCTTCGCGCGCGCCGATTTGCACAGGTACGATTTTAAAGGTGTCGCTGGTAACGGGCGTAGCGGTGAATCCATTGACTCGAAGCGCTGCGAGAAAAAGCTCCCACGCTTCATCACGGCAGAGACCACTTTCGGCGCCAGATTTTATTGTCACATTTCCGGCAACCCGCGGATCGACGAGAAACTTTCGGCCCGTGCGGCTCGCCATTTCATCGATGACGAGGCCGATCTCAATATTTTCAAAGTTCAGGCGCTCTTCGCACGGATCGCTTTCCTGCGCGGCCGCCACTATTGTCAGCGTGAGAAAAGCGGCGAGGACAATGCCGCCGCTAATCCGTTTCATCGGGCCCAGTTGCATCCGCGGCTTCGCTGTAGTTTCCCGTATCGAAATTCGCCAAATCGGGCAGATTTGCGCTTTGCTGAAGATCTTCGCTTTCCGGCGCGTCGCGAAGCGCGATTCCCGCAGGAGGCGTTTCTAAGATGTCGTTCGCCTTTGTGGCCATATCAGGCGACCTGATCACGACCTTGCGGTTGATGATCATCGCCGCCTCACGCGCGCCTTGATTGTTGATAATCACAAATTCGTCCTGCACATCATCCAGCCGAACACCGGACGCTATCTCTTCCCCAACTGCCACTTTTTTTTGTGGCGCACCGTCAAGGGAAATTATTGCGGCCCGACCGTCGGTTCCTATCCAAGTGCCATAAAGCCTTAGATTTAGCGCTGATTCTTTCAAGGACGAGACATCCGGAATGTTCCCAGCCGCCAGGCCGACGCCAAAGGGGTGGCTGGAGGCTGAGCTTGCCACGAGCTGATAGTCCGGGGCCAACTCGATTTCGGCAGCGAGAGGCTGCGGGAGAGGAACAGGCGCAATCAGGGCCGTAAAAGCTTTCAGCAGCACCACGATTATTGCGGTTCCTAAAGCGATTTCAGCGAGACAATGACCTGAAGCCCAATGTGGCAAACGGTCGGCTGTCACACTTTTTGTACGGTACGAATCACCAAGTCGAGGTTGGCGGGCCTTCGAGGCTATAGCGAAAAATTGCTGAAACATTTCTGGGGCTTGCTATGCCCGCGTATAATAAATGAGTCGTGGTCGAAACAGTCACGAATTACGGACTCTCTCTCCTTAATTCACTGAAAATCCGACGGATGACTCAGGCGTAGCGTGACGCATAATCGATACTGTCACCATAGCCGCGGCGGGCATGCGCCCTCATATTGACCCGATTGATGACAGCGCCGATTTCCACTCGCCCAAAAGCTTTCCGGATTGCTTTTAAGGCCCCGGGGGTCACCGCACCCCATTCCACGACCACGATTACATCGGTCGCGTTGGCAGCTAGCGCTTTTGCATCTCGCGAGCGGAGTATGGGCGGGGCTTCAACGATTATCAGACTCCAGCGATCGGTCATGTCGATTAACTGACGGGGCAGCAACGGCGCCGCTTCGCCGCGCCATTCGGACTCCTCTAGGGGGCGGATCACGGCAGGCTGTACCGGCGTCATCTGTTTTGATTGCGACGTTGCCTCGGCCGGCTCCGCTCGGGCGTCGACCTCGACACCTGATTTCATCTCGGGTGGACCATATTGAAAATTCCGATCAAACTCGATGACTTTTGATGGAACATCGAAAGCCTCAGCGACAGCCGCCAATCCGTTTGCGATTGTTGTTTTCCCGTCTCCTTGCTTCACCGAGGTGATGACGACGACTCGCTGTTTGAGGCCTGATTTCTGGGACATCAACTCGAGATAGAGATTTCTGATCGCTTCGGCGAAATCCGATTCGGGATTTTTCTCGATGTAGCCTTGCATCGCCGTAGGTGCGACACGACGGGAATTCACCTTTGGTATCATCGCAAGCGTCGGCGCCCGCAAGAATGCCCTGATGTGGTCGGATGAACGCACTTTGTTATCAAGGCCTTCAGCGATCATCGCCGCCAACAAGGCGACAAAACAGGCGCCTAACATACCGACGATAACCCGCTTTGCATTCTCGGCCGCATTCGAATCCGTCGGCTCAACAGCGCGCGTAACAAATTCGACGCCGGCCACGTCGACGAAGCTCTCCGATTTCGCGCGGCTGAGCCTCAAGAGTAAAGCGTCAAGTAGGTCTGAAGCGGCTTGCGCGTTGCGCTCAAGTTCCGAAAGACGCGCATTCGCTTCCATATCCTCGAATTGCTTGCGTCGGATTGAACGAACTTCGCCCGCTAGCGCCGAAGCCGCTGCGTCGAACTCCGATCGGCGCGCATCTGAATTCCCTGCCGCAAGCTGCCTTTCCTGTTCGATGCGAAGGCCGATGTCGATCAGTTGCTGTTGGGCGCCTATAATTTCCGGATACCCAGGTCCATAGGTCACTTGCAATTCCGCCAAACGCGACTGCAGCGCTCTTTGTTCGCCAAGAAGTTCGTTCAGCCGACGCGACGCTGATTCTGCCTGAGTATTCGCGATCGTCATCTCAAGCGCTGAGACCCGATTTTGAAAGGACTGCGACGCTTGCGGCCCAAGCAAATTGTTCTCGCGCATAAATTTTGCGACGGCGACGTTTTGCTCGTATACTTTAATTTCAGCGTCTTCGATCTGATCCTCAAGTCGGTCGATTTTCCGCTTCCGCTCTCGCTTGTAATCAGCGCGACGAATTGAAGAGTAAATTTCTGGCAGTCCATTCGCCATTTTTGCCGCAAGATCGGGCGTGTTCGCTGTCACCAGGATCTCAATAAGGCGGGAACCCGAAACTCGTCTAATCTCTGTTTGCTCGCGAATTTTGTTGATCGTAAACTGACTTACGTCATTCGTCTTAGCCAATGATTCGTTTAACGAATCGAGTGAAAGCGCAGGGTCAACACCAGCGACTGATTTGTCGCTGATGGCGCTTGCATTTTGGACATTAGCTTGGGGATTTTCCGAAACTTCAACATGGCTCTGCGGCGCTTGCTCGAAATGATCAAGCTCCTGTGAGAGAACGCGGGCGAGTTCTTCAACGATCTTCGGAGACTTAAGAAGCTCTACGGTCGTGTTGATACGAATTTCATCTTCGGAGCTTGCGCGCGTCGGCATGGTCGCTGGATCGTCGTATTGAAGGGCCGGCGGCACCATGACGACCGCGCGCGCTTCAAAAGCAGGCGGCGATGTCAAGACGAATGCGACAACAGCGGCGATGGTCAATAACAGGGTGGCGGTGACCGTCGCTTGCCGACGCCTCAGAATTGCAAAGAGTTCGGACAACCCTACTCGGTCGTCCTGAAATCCGGTTGCGGTCTGGGCCGACAGGTCAGCCTCAAACCCGAAATTGCGATTCACTGATACGCCTCCCCAGACCAACGCGCCGCTCCGGCCAATCCCGGCCAGTCAAATTCCTTGCGGTACCGTAACATAAATGCCCCCCACGCCCTGCCAATAGCAATTCAAAAGCCCGGCCCAAGGCACTTTCGGGCTGTACCTGTCCCGGGGATGCAACATTTTTGGGTCATTGGAGCGCGTCGGGGCGGATCAAGAGGTAACCGTCGCCGTAGCGGTCCTTGACCTCAAGTCCCTCGACCCGCCGATAGCCCCGGGCCTCGGCAAAGGCGGCCATGGGCGCCTCTAGATCCGGCTCGAACCCCAGCAGCATTGCTGCAGGGGGGTCCTCACTCAAAAATTTAGCAATTCGCGAAGGAGTTGTGGTGCGATATTTTTCTAACAACCCTGCATTCGTCAAATCAGCTGTGCGGTAAACGAATTGTCCGGTTGCAAATTCCGGGTAAACATCAAGGCCGCCTTCGAGCGGATAGATTGGAAGCAAGGTCAAGACTTTTCCCTCAACCCCGGCAATCTTCATGGCCGCGGCGATTCTTGTTCCGGCATCATGAACCCTTGAAACCATCCAGCGCTCTGGAGCGGTAATTTTGGTGGCATGTTGCGCGAGCCGCGGCGCCCCGACAAAAAAAGCCAGGGCGGCTATGCCGGCAAACGCGACGTTCATCACCTTCGGCGAAACAGTTATGGCACGCGGCGCGGAAATCAATACGGCGAACAGGAGCGCGATGGTCAATGGCGCAAAGTACTGCGGGAACGCCGGAGTGGGCGCGAAACCGAATAGTGCTACCGACGCGCCAACGGCAACCGCTAGATACTCCGGGCCCCGGTTTGCCGCAGACTTTTGCCCAACGAACAGACTGGTCGTAAACACGATTATCGCGGCAAACATAAGCAATAAGGTGACTCCGCCAAACCATATCTGATGCGCAAGCATCGCTTTGGCGCCGATTCCGAGTGCGACATCTTCATCGCTAGCCGTATCGCCGCTCCAATAGGCGATATGTGGGCCAGTATGATATTGAAACACGTGCGCAACAAAGAGTTCCGGGGCGCGAAGAAATTCAAACAGTACCGGCGCTGCGCCGACGAGACCGCCAAGCGCCAGGGGCAACACGACGGTCCTCAAACGAACCAAGAAAGAGATGGACCCCGGCAGCAGGAAGGCTGCGCAAGCGACCGGGCCGATGAAGGCGATTGCGCTGATTTTCAGAGACAGTGAAAGCGCTAGTGCCACGCCCGCAGCGAATATGGTCAATTGATTGGTCGCTTCAGTTCCGGCGTTCTTGTTTAAAATGCCCTGCCCGCTAATGCCGAGCGCAAAGAGACAAAGTCCGACAAACGCGAAGGGTAGTGGCAAGAAATTGTTTGTTGCCGTCGAGCCCACAACGCCAAGAAGGAAATCATTCGCGACAATCAAAGTGACTGAGGCGACGACCGCTGCGATTGACCTCGTCAGACGCCACGCGAAAAACGCTATGGCTGCCGCAAACGCAATCCAGACAAAGAACAGCGCGGTCCGCGCTGAGAAAAGCAGTCCGCCGGCGCCGAAAACGGCATACGCGGCATCATAGAACCAAACTGAACCCGGCACGTGATTGTAGAAAAAATCTTCGTAGAGTCTCTGATCTTTGGGGAGCGCCGCAGGCGAAACGTACAACTGCTCATCGCGCCGCATTTCGTAATTCATGAGACGGGCGTATAAACCAACAGTGGTCACTACCAATGCACCGGAGGCAAGCGCTCCCATTGCGATTTTTGAAATTTTCATGAGGCTAACCCGGCTTTCGTCATTGCCGTTCGCTGGTTGAGAACGTCGCCCGTCTTAGCGTCACTTTGGCACACAACTGCGGCGATTAAACGGGAGAACGCAAACTAGCAGCCGCATCTGTGACCAATCGCACAAGTTGCGACTGCATTAAGGTTAACGCCTTGAAATGGCTTGATCCATGCTTCAATGAAAAGGCTCTGTAAGCGCCGATCGTTCTATCGGCGGAGGCATGTGGGGTGAGGCATGCAGGTAGTCCTGCTCGCAGGCGGTCTCGGATCTAGACTGTCGGAAGAGACTGTCCGAATACCAAAGCCGATGGTTGAGATTGGCCAGCGGCCTATCATGCTGCACGTCATGGATATTTATAGCCGCTGGGGTTTCAACGATTTCATTATTGCCAGCGGTTACAAGTCCATGCTCATCAAGCAGTTTTTTCGCGACATTCACCTGATGAACACCGATTTCACTGTTTCGCTTCGGGACGGAACGATGGAGTACGCTCGTAACGAAACGAAGGACTGGAAAGTCAGCGTGGTCGATACTGGCGAAAAGACGATGACCGGCGGGCGCCTGCTTCGGCTCAAGGAGTGGCTGAGAGGCGAAACCTTTATGGTCACCTACTCTGACGGCGTCGGAAATATCGATATTTCGAGGCTGCTTGAGTTCCATAAATCGCACGGAAAACTTGCCACCGTCACCGCAGTGCAACCCCAAGCGCGCTTCGGAAGTTTGAAGCTTGACGGCGAAAATGTTGTTGAATTCGCCGAAAAAGTCCAAAAAAACGAAGCTTGGATAAATGGCGGTTTTTTTGTCTTCGAGCCTGGTGTCCTTGACTATATTCCGGGAGACGCAGAGCCGCTGGAAATGTCGCCATTGACTGACATTGCGCGAGATGGCGAACTTTGCGCCTTCAAACATCACGGTTTCTGGCACCCTATGGATACGGTCCGCGACCGCGATCATCTCAATAGCCTTTGGGAGTCAGGGTCACCGCCATGGCGCGAGTTCGACCGTGATTGCGCATCGGAACGAAAATAGCCTCCCACGCAGTTCAATTGGTATTCCCGATGAAGATAGCGGTTGTCGGCACAGGATATGTTGGATTGGTGACAGGCGCCGGGCTAGCCGGTCTTGGGCATCAGGTCATTTGCATCGACAAGGACACCAACCGCGTCGAAAAGATAAAGCACGGTCTGGCTCCGTTTTTCGAACCTGGGCTCGACACGCTTGTCGCTGAAACAGTCAAAACCGGGAACCTGACTGCGTCATCAGATGTTTATGCTCCTGTGCAAAGCGCTGAAGTCGTTCTCATCGCCGTCGGAACGCCCGATCACGATGGCCGCATCGACCTTTCACAAATTGAGGCAGCAGCTTCTGAAATCGGCGAAGCGTTGCGCAACAAGGCTGCCTATACGGTTATCGCGGTGAAAAGCACCGTTGTTCCGGGCACGACCGACGGCGTCGTGCTAAAGGCGCTCGAACACTCCTCAGCTAAGAAAGCAGGCGTTGAGTTCGGCCTTTGTATGAACCCCGAGTTCCTGCGTGAAGGATCCGCGGTCGAGGATTTCACAAAGCCAGACCGCATCGTTATCGGCGCAATCGACGCCCGCGCTGCGGCGGTCTTCGGCGCGATCTACGAGAAGTTCGATTGCCCAAAACCTGTAGTATCGCTACGCAACGCCGAGTTCTGTAAATATGCTTCCAACGCACTGCTAGCGACACTCATCTCTTTCTCCAATGAAATGGCGGCGCTTTGCGAAGCGACCCCAGGCGCTGATGTCGAGGTCGCTCTTGATTGCGTCCATCTTGATCGACGGCTGTCACCCGTCATCAGCGGAGAGCGAGTAAGGCCGGGGATTCTTTCCTATATCAGACCGAGCAGCGGATATGGCGGCAGCTGCTTCCCGAAGGATGTCGCAGCGCTGCGCGCCTTTGCCCGAGACCGAGGTGTTAACGCCGAGCTTCTTGAGGCGGTGTCAGCGGTGAACGATCGCCGGACCGCCGCCGTTCTCGATCTTGCCGAAGCGCGCATCGGCGCCTTCAAGGGAAAACGTGTTGGCGTCCTGGGCCTCACCTTCAAGTCAGGAACCGATGACCTCCGCCATTCACCAGCGGTGACCTTGACCGAGCAGATCATCAATCGCGGCGGCGACGTTTCAGTCTATGACCCAATCGCAACGGAAATCGCGCGCAGCGCTTTTGGCCATAAGGTTCGCTACGCCACAGGCGCACTCGACGCCGTCACTGGAGCAGACGTGACCGTCATCGGGACAGCGTGGCCGGAGTGGTCACAACTCGACTGGACAGCAGTAAAGCGGGCGATGCGCGGAAATATCATTTTTGACGCGCGCAATTCGCTTCGGACGCAGTCCCTTGATCCCGGCCTAGTGCGCATCCAGATCGGCGCGGGGTCGTGATGACTGAGCAGTGTTATTCCAGCATCGTAAGGGAAGACGTTGCGCACCTGACGCGCGAACTCAGAGAGGTGTTGCCGCAATTTGACGGCGCGACGGTCCTGATCACAGGGGCCAGCGGATTCTTGATGAGTTATATCGTCGAGACGCTTCTCGGCTGGAATAGGAGTGGTGCTGCCAAGCATTGCAAGATTATCGCGCTCGATAACTTCAAGACAGGAATGCCGGAGCGGCTTGCCCATTACAAGGGCGCGAATGACCTCCAATTTCTCAAGCATGACATCGTCGAACCGTTAGCTCTAGATGAGCCAATCCATTACATCGTACACGGCGCCAGCATCGCATCACCGATGGTCTATCGGCAGTTTCCGATTGAGACAATTGACGCCAATGTCGGCGGAACCCGCAACATGCTCGACATCGCTCGCGAAAAAAGTGTGCGCGGAATCATTATAATGAGCACTAGCGAAATATACGGAGACCCAACGCCGGAATATATTCCGACGCCAGAAGACTATCGTGGAAACGTCTCCTGCACCGGCCCGCGCGCTTGCTATGACGAAGGCAAGCGCATGGCGGAGACTCTCGCGATGACGTGGTTCCGCCTCTACAACACGCCGATCAAGCTGATCCGCCCCTTTAATATCTATGGACCCGGCCTGCGCCTCAATGACCAACGCGTGCTACCCGATTTCGTCAGCTGCGCCCTCGCTGGCAAATCGATCGAATTGTTGAGCGATGGTAAGCCGACGCGATCTTTTTGCTATATCACCGACGCGACCGCCTTAATGATCCGCGTGCTCGTATCGGATGTCGTAGGCGAGCCGTTAAACGTGGGGAATGACGAAGTTGAAATTTCCATGCTCGATCTTGCGCGCACCGTGTCGCGCATCGGCGCCAAAGCAATAGGCCGCGCGCCATTTGACGTCAGGCATGCCGTGAGCGACGACAAGGATTATCTAATCGATAATCCTCAGCGGCGCTGCCCAAGCCTTGAAAAGGCGCGACGGCTATTCCCGGCGTGGACGCCAAAGGTAGGCATCGAAGAAGGAATTGACCGCTATATCCGTCACGCAATGGAGCGTGGCCGGTGACGTTGAATCGAAAAGTAACCAGGATCTGAGGAGAGAGAAATGCGGGTTCCCTATGCATTGAGCGTCAGCGGCGAGGAAGAAATCGACGCCGTCGTTAAAGTCCTTCGTACGTCGACGCTTCCGGGCGCAAACGTCAAGGAGTTCGAAGGCAAGATCGCCGCGCTATTTGGCAAGAGTCGCGGCGTGATGGTGAACTCGGGTTCCTCCGCGTTGCTCCTCGGCCTTGGCGCTTTCGATCTACCGAAGGGCTCGGAAGTCATTACGCCGGCCCTCACTTTCTCAACGACGGTCGCGACGCAGGTGCAAAGCGGTCTCGTTCCATCCTTCGTCGATGTCGATCCCGCGACGCTGAATATAATTCCTGAACAGATCGAAGAAATGATCACGCCGATGACGCGTGCGATGGTCATCCCGAACTTGATGGGCAATATTCCCGACTGGGATGCTCTTCGAGCAATTGCTGACAAGCACAAGCTGCTTGTTCTCGAAGACAGCGCCGACACGCTCGACTCAAAACTACACGGCCGTCCGACCGGCACGCGCGCGGACATCTGCACAACAAGCTTTTACGGAGCGCACATTATCAATTGCGCTGGTAACGGCGGAATGCTTTGCATGAATGACGAAGATCTTGAGCAACGCGCACGCATTCTGCGCGGGTGGGGACGACGCTCGTCGGTGTTCGCCGAATCGGAAAGCTCGAACGCGCGCTTCGGGGCTGAAATCGACGGCATTGCCTACGATGCGAAGTATATCTTCGACATGATCGGCTATAATTTTGAGCCCTCGGAACTAGGCGCCGCATTTGGCCTCATTCAGTATAAGCGGCTCCCGGGCTTCCTTAAATCGCGTCAGGCGACGTTTGATCGACACAAGGCGTTCTTCCGGTCTTATGAAGAATTCTTTGTTCTTCCAGAAATGGTCAAAGGCGCCGACGTCACATGGTACGCGTTTCCTCTTGTCGTTCGCGACAACGCGCCATTCACGAGGAACGAAATGCAGATGTTCCTCGAAGCGCGCGGCATACAGACGCGCCCGATCTTCACCGGCAACATTTTGCGCCAGCCAGGGTTCAAGACAATGGCGCGGCGCGAGCGTGTGGCCGGCTACCCGAACGCCGATTTTGTCACCCGCGGCGGCATTGTTATTGGCTGCCACCAGGGCCTAAGCGAAGCGCAACTCAATCACGTCTACGAAACCGCAGACGAGTTCCTGAAACTCAGAACGAAAGGCCGCGGATGATCACCGCGCACGATCTTTGATGGACAAGCTTACACATTGCCGGGCATGCCTCGCGCCGGACCCCTATCTCTATTTGCCGCTTGGCGATCACGCGCCAGCGCAGATGCTTATACGGCAAGAGGACCTTGAGAAAAAGCAGCCGGCCTTCGGCCTAAACACCCAAGTTTGCCTGTCTTGTGGTCTTGTTCAGATTGCAGACCAAATTCCGGCTGATTTTTTTCGTCACTATCTCTACGTGCCGTCAGGCGCGAGCCTAATGCATACCCACTTCGAGGGGTTTGCCAAGCGGCTCTTCGATATCGCTGGGCCGAACCGCCTTATCGTCGATATCGGCTGCAATGACGGATTAATGTTGTCCGCTGCAAATAAGCTAGGCGCACAAACACTTGGCGTTGATCCCGCTTCAAATATCGGTGAACTTGCGAGAAAACGCGGCGTCGAAGTTCATGTCGATTATTTCACGCCCGCGACTGCTGAAAAACTTCGCTCGAGCCGCGAACGTCCGAAGGTCATCGCGACATCAAATACATTCAACCATATCGGCGATCTTCACTCCTTCATGAGGGGTATCGACATTTACCTCGCGGATGACGGCTACTTCGTTATCGAAGTGCCGCGCGCGAAGGAAATGATCGAAAGCAATCTCTTCGAGAATATGTATCACGAGCACGTGGCGCAATTTAGCCTTCTGTCGATCGTGAAGCTTGGCGCTTTCTTTGGAATGGAGGTCGTCGATGTTGATCGACTCCCACCAATTCACGGCGGCTCTATGCGGATATTCCTTGCACGACAGTCACAGAAAATAAAGGCAATGCCGATTGTCGCTGAAATGCTGAAAGAAGAATCTGACGCTGGAATGCTCGACAAAGCAAGCTATGACAGGCTCGTCAACCGTGTCGATGCTATCGGCGTAGAGATCCGCGAGATTCTTTCGAACTTCAAAAAGCAGGGAAAGAAAATCGCCGGGTACGGCGCCTCGGCACGCGGGAACACATTGGTGACCTATTACGGTCTCGGACCGGATTATCTCGATTTCCTTGTTGATAAGAACCCGCTGAAGCACGGTCTATACTCGCCGAATCTCCGTATTCCAATCAAACCTGTCGAGGCGATCGAGGCAGAACAACCCGACGTCCTCTTCGTCCTCGCCTGGAATTTCTTTGACGAGATCAAAGGCCAGCAACAGGCTTTTCTGGATCGCGGCGGCAAATTTGTTGTGCCGTTGCCTGAACTGAAAATCGTCGGCTAGCGTTCCTTGTCGGGCAAAATGAGCGATGACAGCTTCCATTATCATCGGTGCCGGGGGATTTCTTGGAAGCCACCTATCCAAAAATTTATTGGCTCGCGGGCGCTCCGTTACCGCCATTCTCAAGCCTTCAACTAATACGGAGCTTTTAAGGACGCTCGCTCCTGGCGCTGAGATCCGCCGCATAGCTCCAGATGACGCCGCAGGTCTGACGCGTCTATTCGAGGAGAGGCGCTCTAACACAATCTATTATGTCGCTGGAAGCCCTCGGCTCTCGGCTGAAAATATTTTCGACGAAGTCGAAGCGCTCCTTCAGCCGGCGATGCTTAACTTGCTGGCAGTGCTTCGCGCTGCTGCACAATGCAAGTTTCCGCCGCCGGTGTTTGTTCGGGCCGGCACACTGGCGGAATATGGCGACGCGCCGACGCCGCATTCCGAAGAAATGCGCTGCATCCCCTCGACAGTTTACGGCGCATGCGCTCTTTGTGGCAGCCGAATGCTTGAAGTTGTCGGCAACTCGATGCCATTCAGGGTCGCTAATGCTCGGCTGGCGCTAATGTACGGCTGGGGACAGTCAGCGCAATTCTTGCTGCCCTTAATGATCGAACGCTTTCTCTCCGGAAAACCAGTCACCATAAATGATCCGGATGCAGTTCGAGACCTTATTCACGTCGATGACGCTTGCGAAGCGCTCATCGCGCTCGCTGATACCCAAAACGCGACCCCGGGCCCTATTAATATCGGATCAGGAGAGGCGTTAAGCATGGGCGATGCGGCAGAGATCATTCTGCAGATAACCGGCGCCGCTCGTTCGCTCGTTCTGACCGGCGATCCGTCGAAAAGAACGGGATCGCGCCGCCTTGAGATGACGACGGACCGCGCGGCCGAGCTAGTAGGGTGGCGCGCGCGGATCGGATTTAGAGATGGCATTCAATCACTGATAGAAGAGGTTCGTCACAACGAAGGGAAAGGACGATGAGCGTCCGCCGAAAGCGAATCGTCTCCATTCTAATTCCCGCCTTCAATGAGGAAGATAATGTCCTTCGCGCTTATGATTCGGTGCGTAAAGTTTTCGAGGGCCTTGCCGGCTATGACTTCGAGGTTGTATTCACTGATAATCATTCAACTGATAAAACTTTTGCGCTGCTGAAAGATATCGCGGCAAAGGATGTGCGGGTACGAGTGCTTCGCTTTGCACGAAACTACGGATACCAACGTTCGGTTCTGATTGCTTACAAAGCGGCGCGCGGCGACTGCTCGGTACAAATTGACTGCGACTTGCAGGATCCGCCGGAGTTGATCCCGCAATTATTGAAGAAATGGGAAGAAGGCCACCAGGTCGTTTACGGCGTGCGCCGCTCGCTTCCAGACGGCCCTATCACTGCCCTCATGCGCAAGGCGTTCTATCGCCTCATCAGATCGCTAAGTGAAGATGACCTTCCGATCGACGCCGGCGAGTTCCGCCTAGTCGACCGCGTAATTCTTGACCAACTGCGTGATGTCGATGACACCTCCCCTTACGTGCGAGGGCTGATCAGCTCAATGGGCTTCTCGCAAGTTGGAATAGAATATGACAGGCAGGCGCGCGTTGCCGGCGAAAGCAAATTTCCTCTGCGTGCGCTCATCGGGCTGGCGGTAGACGGCGTTCTCAATCATTCGTTGGTTCCGTTGCGTTTGGCTTCTTTAACAAGCCTCGTTGTCGCGACGATCACTTTTTTTGTCATATTCATATATTTGATCGGCCGACTTCTTTTTGGCCAAGATTGGCCGACCGGATTTGCGACGACGACCGTTCTGCTTTTGATGTCCATTATGCTAAACGCAATGTTTCTTGGTATCATCGGCGAATATCTCGGGCGTGTTTACATGCAATCGAAGCGTCGGCCCGTACCGATTATTGAGGCTTCACTTAACGGAGCGGTACCCGCGCGACGAGACACCACAAGCTTGAATGAGCCCACTGGCGCCTCATGAAAAATCGTTCGCGGCGCGTCATAGAGAAGTTGACCCGTCATCCGCTTACGCGTTTCGGGAGCGTCGGAGCAATCGCAACCGCCATCGATTTCGGGATTTTCGCTGCGCTCTTTCATGTTGCCGGATTGCCCGTAACGGCCGCAAACTTCGTCTCGTACGCAACGAGCCTGCTCGCAAATTTTTATCTCAATCGTCGCTGGACCTTCAGACAAAAACCAGGCGCCAAAGTTGCCGCGCTGCAGGGCGGACGGTTTTTGGTCGTTAATGCCGTCGGACTGCTCCTGTCGACGGCGATCGTGATCCGGCTCTCAGATATCCTTCCCGCATTGTGGGCAAAAATCCTTTCGGTTCCTGTCGTATTCGTTTGGAACTATATGTGTGCGAAGTATTGGGTCTTTCGCTCGCCAGTAACTCCGTCAGACCCGTCGTAACTGACGTTCGTGCCGAAGCTCAATCGAGGGCCCGTTAATTGTCTCGACATAGCCACGAATCTCCAGCGTCCGCCCCGCATAGAGACTCACCGGATCCTTAGATCGCCATCGTCTAAAATCACCTTTCGTCACCGTCGCAGTCAGATCGATCCGAAAGTCCTCGCCAAAGTTAATGTATATGCGTCCCCGCCCCTCAGAAGCATTGAACACGCGCCCTTGGTAAATCTGCAGACCGTAAGCGCGGCTCAGATCTTTTGCGCTGCGCACTTGATAATTGGGAAGCGCCCAAAGTCCGCGACGCAACGCTCGGGCCTCGTCCTCAGCGGCAAAACACCGATCCAGAAAAACATGATCATTCGACTGAGGGAAAACGCGCGCCCAACCGCGGCACAGCAGAGCTTCCTGAAGGGTGGTCTTTGCTCCAGTTGAAAATCGAAATGAAACAGGACCAATTGCTCGGCCCCAACGATCAACCGGCGCTGTGTCAGGAATCGTTATCAGCCCTTGTTTGAACAAACTCACTAACCCCAGCGACGCCTTTCGTGCCGCTTCATCTGCCGCTCCGGGAGACAGGGGCGAGGTTGGCGCAATAATGTCCACCAAAAAAATCTCGCGACCATCGACAGTTATTGTCTGTCCATCTGCAAAGGGACGTCGCTCATTCGGAAGCGTCCATGCCGCGGCTCCGACCAAAACCGAACGCCGTGTCAACGCCCTCATTCTAGGGACGCGACGCGGATTTTCGTAACAGCAGTCCTCCCACTCGAATCAACAACCGAGATATCATAAAAGCCGGGCGCCGAAGGGCGCCAGACTGGCCGGCCGTCGCCTGCGAGGTCGTCAATCTTTATCCCATCAACGTACCAGGCATACCCGCCTGCCCCGCCGCTCGCTGCGAACACGACACCGTCGCCGCCGAATGCGCCTGGAAAGATTTCAGAACCGGGCGCCGGATAGAGGATCGTTGGCGGTGCTTCTTCCGGACGGACGTCCAATCGGACATGTGTAAAGGTTTGCAGCTCGCCAAGGGGCTCAACATATTGATGTGGAGCGCGTTTAGTCAGCGCATCGGTCAGTGCAAAAAGCAGCGGAGCGGCGGATTTGCGTCCTGTTTCGCCAGGACGCGGCGCGCCATCCGCACGTCCGGCCCAAACAACAATTGTCAGTCTATCCGCATGTCCAGCTGCCCAAGCATCTCGATAGCCGTATGAAGTGCCGGTCTTATAAGCGATTACCGGCGCTGATGCCGACAGCGCGGCCGGCGCGCGCCCAGAAAGTGACGGCGCGCCACGCAAGATGGCGTTGATTCGGTCCGCAGACGCAGTCGAAAATAATTGAAAGTCGGCAGGCGTTTCAGCGGAATTGCTTTGCAGCACCAACGGCCGAACTACTCCGCCATTTGCGAGACCAGCATACAATACCGCGACGTCCTGCATGGTGACGCCAGCACCACCAAGAGCTAGCGCCAGACTCTGTTTGTCGTTCACGCTTCGCTTCTGAAAAATTCGCGCGCCGGCTGCCTTCAGCGCCGCGCTAAAGCGCTCCACGCCTACCTTTTCAAGTATAGCAACTGCCGGCACGTTAAGCGAGTGCTGCAAAGCTTCCCGCACGCGCACCTCACCGCGAAATGCGCGATCGAAGTTTTCCGGGCGATATCCGCCGAAACCTCGCGGCATATCGTCGATAACGGTATCTGGTCCGAGAATGCCGTCTTCAAACGCCAGCGCGTAAATGAATGGTTTAAGAAGCGATCCCGGCGACCGAACCGCATTTGTGAGGTCAATCCATCCGCCATCGACGTCGAGACTTGATGAACCAACAAGGGCGACGATCTCCATTGATTGATTATCAACGACAATTGCGGCTGCAGTCGCGCCATCATCAAAGCTTTCCGCGTGTGCTGCAACGATGCGTTCAGCCGATAACTGACGCGCGAGATCTATGGTTGATGAGATTACGGACTCACCGAAGCCAGCGTCACCGGACAATTTGCGCGCAGCGTGGTATGCAATACGGGGAAATTCAATTCTCGCACCGATTGCCGGAGCGTCCTTCGCCTCAGCGGCGATCTCGGCGTCCACCATTTCGAGCGCGCTAAGCTGTTCTAGAATGGAGGCACGCGCCTCTTTCGCCGCGTCGGGGTACCGATCGGGACGTCGACTTTCGGGCGCTTGAGGCAACGCAATCAACAGCGCCCGTTCCGCCGGTGTCAGCCGACTGGGCTCTTTTCCGAAATAAACCAAGCTCGCAGCACGTATGCCTTCTATATTGCCGCCATAAGGCGCGAGCGTAAGGTAGAGTTCAAGGATTTGACGCTTCGTCAGTCGCCGCTCCAGCTGAAGCGCGCGCAGCATCTCGTTGAACTTGGACGTCAGTGTCCGCGCGCGCGGCTCAAGAAGCCTTGCGGTCTGCATCGTGATCGTCGATGCGCCGGACACAATCTCCCCCGACTTGGCGGAAAAAAATGCGGCGCGAGCGACGGCTAGCGGATCAACACCCCAGTGTGACCAGAAGCGCTTGTCTTCGATAGCAACCAGCTCGGCCACAAAATCAGGGTCAACGTCGTCGAGATCAGCAGAAAACCGCCAGCGGCCCTCCGCTGTGGCGAAGGCATGCAGCCAATAGCCATTTCGATCGGTGACAATTGTGCTTACCGCCCCTGCCTCCTGAAATGGCGGTGGCAACGCCAAGTCGAAACATGCAGCGGCTGATATAACGCCTAACGCAGTGGTGAGGCGGCGCCGTTTCAGCATTGCGCCGCCTATCAAGCTGAAAATCAGTCGCACGCGATACATCACTGGGCAGCGGCGACCTTAACCCGTCCGCTTTCGGTGCGTGCAAAAACCCCTGGTCGATACATGTCTTCAATGACAGCGCCCGGGAACACAAAGTCGCCCGGCGTAACAGCGCGCACGAGATAAGCCAGCCGAACCGGATCTTTAGTGTAAAGATCGATCGCCGCGACGAAACGATCATCTCGCGCTTCGGCAACCTTGGTCCAAGAGATCGGGCCGATCCACCTATAGGGTCCACCTGACTCTTCAACTGCCCCGTCATTAGGCGTCAGAACGGACTCGATCTCAAAACCCGCAGGGAGGAGATCGGCAATGATCGCCGGGTGAACCCGGTCAGACTTCGCAGTTGCCGTCAGCACTACGACAAGCCTGTCATTTTGCTTCACGGTCGCCAAATCTGCGGGTCGCCCGTCGCGCATGAAAAGCCGCTTTGTTAGGTCGAAGCCTTGTGACGACGCGGCTGGCGCCGCCGCTGGTGATCCGAACACTGAAACTGACGCGAATATTGGGCCTTGCCCCGCATTCTCAAATGTCGCGCCTTTCGTCACCTCATCCACGGCCAGCGTAAACCTCGGCGCCGGCGCCGACTGCGAAATCGCGGCCCCGTCACGCTTCAGCGCGATTGGACCGCCAGCGCGAAGCAGCGCCTGTGATGCGAGGAGCACAAATGCCTTCTCCTGAGTATGCATTGCATTCGGTTCTTTCATGAATTCAATAAACTTGTCGGAGGCGCGATTGACGCCCAGTGCGTTTTGAACCTCCGCCAGCAAAGCGAGGACGCCAGCCGCATCGCGCAGCGCCGACTGATAATAGTCACCAGTGTTTTGATGACCGAGCGCACCTATCGCCTTTTCAAAAGCGCTAACAGAGCGCGAGCGGTCGCCCATGAGCGATAATGCAGCGGCAATATGCGCTTTAGCGAGTGGGCTCGACGTTTCATCGATCAGCGCGTCATGGAAATAGCGGACATCAGAAAGGTCTGCCTTTCCCGCGCGCGCTAGAACGTAATAAACGTAAGCGGCCGAGCGGCGACGCAGTTGCTCTGTCGTGTCGTTTGACCACGGACCTTCATTGGCCTGCATCCGGTAGCCGCTGTATACCCAGCGATCTACACGCGCGATCTGCGAAAGCGCCTCATAGGACTTTTCGAGCGCCTCATCGGGAACTCCGTAACCCTCGTCCTTTGCGCGATAGAGGAAGTCAACGATATAGGCGCCGAGCCACGGTGTGGCGCTCGAATCTTGTTCCCGCCACAAGCCGAAAGATCCGTCCGGCCCTTGGCGATTCAGGAGCTGATTTACAGCATCCTGAATCCGCGGACGAACGGCAAAGTCTGGCCCAAGCCCCGCCTCGCTGCTGAGATCGTTGAAAAAAAGTAGCGGCAGCGCAGAACTGACGAGCTGCTCAGAGCAACCGTAGGGATAACGATACAGCGACTCAAGCAACGGGGCCGGATCGACACCTTTAAGGCGCGAGAATGAAATGCTTGTTCTGGTAGATCCTGGAACGAAATTCGCAATCAGCGAACGGTTGAGCGAAACCTGCTCCCCAGGCAGCAACTGGCGCGTTGAGATTTCCGTAACTGGGAAGTATGCCGTGCGCACTTCAATCGGGTAGTCGCGCGCGACCCGAAAATTGTTCGGACCCGAGACATTCAATGATACGCCGCCGACACCCACGCCAGTTGCGGAGAGCGCGTACCGCCCCGTCGATTGCTGCTTGGGTGCTAGCGACTTCTTATCTTCAATGGCCGTCGTCAAAGGCCCTGAACCCTTCAGCGCAATAGCGTAGTCGCCAGCTGCGCCATCGACGTTGTCGATCAGGAGCGTTGCATCAGCCTTATCTCCCGGAGCGAGGAACCGTGGCATCGAGAGAACTGCAGGCACGGGGTCGCGAACTGTCATCGGCCGTGACGACGCGCCGAGCTTGTCTGCACTCCACGCAACGGCCATCAAGCGTAGCTCGCCGTTGAAGTCCGGAACGTTCAGCGGCACGATCGCTGATCCATCGGCGCCTATTTTCACCGGACCTTCGAAGAGCGCGATTGATTTAACCGGAACAACGGTAAGGCCTTCGCCGCCGATCTGATCGCCGCCGAAGCGCTGTGCAGCGCCGAGATTGGCGTTAAGAATTCGGCCGTAATCATCGCGTAGATCGACACCCAAGCGCTTCTTGCCGAAATAGTAGCCCGCTGGGTCCGGCGAAACAAACTTTGTCAGCCGCAAGATGCCTTCATCCACTGCAGCAATTGTCAGCCGAACCTCTTCGCCGCGAGCTGCGCCTGCTATCTTGATCGGCGCGTTGATTTTCTGACGGGGGCGCACCAATTCAGGTGCGCCCACGCTGACGTTGAGGGTCTGCGCCGACATATCGAATGCCACATGCGCAACGCCCATGGCTCGCCGAGGGATCGGTCGTTTTACAGCGTCGCGCGGCGTGACAATAGTTGCGAGCACGTAAAATCCGGAGCCCCACGCGGCGTCGGTTGCAATTGAAATCTCCTCGCCCTTATCGCCGACCTTAAGGCGTTGTACGGCATGCACCTTATCCGTCGCGATCGCGATGATCGCTTCGCCAGCGTAGGGCGGATCGAGATACAGCTTCGCTGTGCCGCCAGGAACGACTTTCTCGGTTGTCACTGTCAGCGTGGCCTGGTCGGGAGTCTCGGCGCCTGATTCATACGATCGCCAGCCGACATAAAAACGAACATCGGTCGAAGCTCCCGACCCAGGGTCGGTAGCGGTTAATCGATAAGAGCCAGCATCGAGAGATTGCGCAATGCGCGAGGCGCTTGATGGCTTGGCGTCTACGCGCCCTTCCGCAACCAGAACATCTTTATAAGAACGGCGCCACTTCCATTCGCCATTCTCTCGATACCAGTCAAACCAATAGTCTTCTTCGACAAGGCGCCATTCGAGCTCCCCGGCGTTTTGTTTTCCGTTCCGATCAATAAGGACAGCATCAACCTCGGCGGGCGAGTTTTGCGAAAACCCGTAACCATTGCCGGTTAGTTTAAGCCCGACATAGCGGTCGTCCGGGCGCACCGGAACGCGCGCGCTTTCACGCACGACACGACCGCCTGGCTCAACGACACCGACGACAAGATCGGCGCGAAGTGGCGCGCCGTATCCGCGCGGGGCCTCAGCGACTGACAGATTGATAGCGGCCTTACCTGTTGCGTCTGTTGTCGCCGGAGGAAATGTCAGAAACCTTTCGTCAAATCGGCCGTCCGCCGGGCCAAAGCGATAGCCCTCGTATGCCGGGAATGGATTGGGATCGATCCGAAGCCTCGCTTCGGCCTCGACGCCAAGAGCGCCCGCAGGAGCGCCATAGAGGTAGCGAGCATCAACGGTGACCGGTCTCTGGTCAGAAATTTGCATTGGCGATTCCTCGTCGACCACCAATTTCACTTCGATACGCTGCGGGACAAAGTCCTCAACCGAGAAGGTTTGGGAGCCAACGACACCGGCCCCGTCTGCCCGCGCTTCAATTCGCCATAGGCCGCGCGGAGCCGTTTTTGGAATCTCGTAATCAATCGAGAACCCGCCGACATCGAGCTTTTCGATCCGCCGCTTCAAGGCCTCGGTCGAATTCGGTCGATAGATCGAAAGGGTCAGCGGCCTATCATTCGCTTTTCCAGCACTATCTCGGACGAGGCCAGAAATGTACGCCGTCTCGCCTGGCCGATAGATGCCGCGATCGAGGTACAAATAGGCATCAATGACAGACGGAGCCGAGCGGCCATCGACATTTCGGTCGGAAAGATCCAGCGGCGCGCGATTTAGATCCAGCGCGGCAAAGTCTTGGTCGGCGCCGAACGCCATGATCATTCGCGGCGTAAGAGGATGATCGCCATTGACAGCGGCCTTGTCGAAGCGCGCGCGACCATCCTGGCTCGTAGTTGCGCGCGCAAGTACGTCATTATTAGAAGCGACGAGTTCCAGACGGACGCCATTTAACGGCTTTCCGCTCGCGATCGATCGCGCAAAAACGTCTATCCCTTCACCGCTTGAGTAGCTCGTCATTGCGATATCGGTGAACATCACCCACCGATACGCCTGTGCGACGCGGTATTTGTCGGCGCCGGTCGAAACGTCCTTGAGTTTTATGTAGTAGGCCCCGGGAGCAAGATTTGGCAGCGCAGCGCCGAGCGGGAAGACCGTCGTAACGGCTTCATTCTCAATTTTTTTGATCGGCAAGTCTTTGTCGAAGACCTTGACGCCGACGTCCTCGCCGTTCTCTTCGTCCCACACATAGAAGTAATCTTCTTCCGGAGAAGATTCACCTCGCCCGATTGTCTTACGTGCGATGGAACGGTCGGAAACGCGATAGACAGAGATGTTCATTTTCGAGACATTGACGGTCTCAAGACCGAGGCCGTCCGCTTCGAGTCTCGGCAACACGACGCCATCGCCAACAAAGCCGACATAAGCCGGCTTGTCGCCATACGCGATGGTCACTTCGATCGGCCACTCAAGCCGTTCGCCTGACTTCGCGGGTGCGCCGCGCCGGATACGCGCGACATACTCCTTGTTAAAAGCAAGGCCGGTCAAACAAAGGCTGGAACCCGCGACCGTAATGGCCGGCTTGGCGTCCGGTGTCAGCCGCACGAAGTCGGCGTAATTTACCTTACCGGAGGTATCGAGTTCGCGCGTGAATTGAAGGCAGGCTCGCGGTTTGTCGCCACTCGTCTCTAGGATTAGACGATCATAGGTGAAGCTCTTGGCCTTCTCGGTCTCTGCGCGTGCTGCGCCCTCAGAACGAATGTCCTGGAACGGGTGTTCTTGGGGCGACGCGTCATAGGAGTCCGCCCTGTCGGCGGTTCTAGCGCCCGGAAGGCCGCGATCGATCGCTTGACCGGCGAATACGCCAATTCCGAAGGCCGCCAGCATAGCGCCTGCGCCAATGATAATTAGCTTTCTTTCCATCCCCGCTCTCCCTCAACGCGACCACCGGCACGCCGGCCAAGGCGCGCGTTATTTACTCTCTCTATGGCTTTTCGACGCCGAATTGAACTGATTTTGCAGGCCGAATGGGGGCGAAACGGCGGCGCGGCAACAGTTCCCAAATGCGGCGGTTCATTCTAAATGACCTTCGCACGTCGTGGATTGCCCGGCGACGGGTCGTCTCCGTAGCTCAGGCGGATAGAGCACCAGATTCCTAATCTGGGGGCCACAGGTTCAAGTCCTGTCGGAGACGCCATTCCGGTGCGGCAAACGGTGCGGATCTTGAAGGATCGATCCAGCCCAATGCGCGAGATCAAGGTAACCGATGCGTGACGCCTTGCTACTCCTGGTTATCCTCTCGGGGCTGCTCGCCGCGCTGAGGTTTCCATTTGCCGGAATACTCGTATGGGCGTGGTTTTCATTGATGACGCCGCATCAAATGGCGTTCGGAGTCTTCGGCCTCCAGCTTAACCTGATTATCGCGCTCGTCACAATTTTGGCAATCGTCATTAATGGTGAGGCGTTCAAATTCCGGATCGACGCCATTACGGGTTGGCTTCTGGCTGTAATGGTGTGGCTTTTTGTTTCACAAGCCAACTCGCTCGACCCCGAAAACTCTCTTGAGTATTTCGACCGCTTCACCAAGACGCTGCTCTTCGCGATCTTGTGCATTCAGACCGCGACGAGCCGTTTGCGCCTCCATGCGCTCATCTGGGTGTTTGTTCTTTCGATTGGCTACTTCGCTGCGAAAGGCGCTGTCTTCACTATCGTGACCCTTGGCGAGTTTCGCGTGCAAGGCGTGCCAAATACGATCCTGGAAGATAACAATCATATGGGAATTGCGATCGCGACGACCCTGCCGATGATCCTTTATCTTCGAAGCGTAGCCGGAAATAAATGGGTCCGATCAGCGCTTGGCGCTTTACTATTACTTTCAGTATTTTCGATTGTCGGCACACAGTCGCGCGGGGCGTTCATATCGCTGGTCGTCTTCGGCGGGTTCTTCTGGTGGAAATCCAAGAATAAGGCTGCCATTGCAGCGGCAATGATTCTGCTCGCCTTGCCGGCAATCCTTTTCATGCCTTCGAAATGGACCGAGCGCATGTCGACAATTACCGAGGCCGGTGAGGATGATTCCTTTATGGGTCGCGTGGACGCTTGGATCATCAATACCAAGTTCGCGCTTGAACGCCCGCTCACCGGCGCTGGCTTGCGTAATCCCTACCAGCAAGAACTCGCTGAAAAAGTCGATCCCGTACGGGCCCCTCGAGCAAAGGCGGCGCATAGCATCTATTTTGAAATGCTGGGCGGGGCCGGCTTCGTGGGGCTGTTTTTTTACCTGATGTTGCTTGCAACTGCATACTTCAGGTCGACTGCACTTTATCGCGACTGCGAGAAGTCGGCTCTGCTGTCCTGGAAGTCGAGGCTGGGATACTACGCACAGATGTCGCTAGTGGTGTTCGGGATCGGCGGAGCGTCAACGTCGCTCGAAATGTGGGATGGGTACTTCGTCGTCATCGCCTGCATCGCGGCGGCGGCGCGATTGCCCAAAGTCGTTGGAGGACGCGCCGAAACTGATCGCCGCGCTTCGGTCGGATGGCGCGCAGCAGCGCGGGGGGCGCCGATGCCAGAATTGACCAAGCCCACACCGGTCCAGCTCTGACTTCAGGCTAAACGACGCGCAAATTACCGACGCGCGAAGGTCGTATCGCCGCGTGATCCGGCTCACTATTATCGCCACGCTCATGCTCGCTAGGAGGCGCGTGAAGGTCCTGGTCGCAACATCCCGTTTCAATTTGGATGGTTGATTCGCGAATACCGTATCGCTCAGCTAGGCGCGCTTTAATCAACGCCAGCGTCTCCTGCGCGGAAGCAGGGTTGCGTATCCGAACATGCATTGTCGCTAGCGGATGTTCCGGCGTTATCTGCCACAACTGGACACCGTGCACATCTTCAATGTCCGGGCTCAAGCTCGCTAGTTCAACCGCGACTTCGTTGGCGTCAATTCCAGCGGGCGCACCTTCAAGCAGGATATGAGCGGTTTCACGAAGCAGCCGATAGGCCGAATATCCGATCAACAGCGCGACGACCATCGACAAAAGCGGATCGATGCGCGTCCAGCCGCTAATCGCGATCACAAGCGCCGCCGCGACCGCGGCGATGGAGCCGAGCAAATCACCAATCACGTGAAGCATTGCGCCACGGACATTGATATTATGCGCTGCAGAACCGTGCAGCATTCTGAACACGACGACATTCGCAACCAGCCCAATGCCCGCGATAACAAGCATCGGCTGCCAGGAGACTGCGATTGGAGTAATTGAGCGCTGAATGGCCTCCCAAACAATCCACGCCATCAGGAGTACCAGGGCGATGCCATTTACGAAGGCCGCTAACA
Organism: Parvularculaceae bacterium; assembly: GCA_034522715.1. GTDB lineage: Bacteria > Pseudomonadota > Alphaproteobacteria > Caulobacterales > Parvularculaceae > Amphiplicatus. The sequence goes on from JAXHLA010000003.1 coordinate 677,589, forward strand.
CCTGAAAGCGCCGATAGCCGAAGTGCAGCCGTCCATCTGCCGGCTTCATCGATAGCCACTGCGCGCTCGCAGCGAGAGCCAGAGCCACGGCGTCAGTCATCATGTGCGAGGCGTCGGCGATCAGCGCCAGTGATCCTGACAGAATGCCGCCAACAAACTCTACAACCATGAAAACTGAAATAACTGCGAGGGCGGCTAAGAGGCTGCGGCCCTCGGCGCCGGAGCGGCCATGCGCAAGCATGCCTTGGTTAGCGCTGCCGTGTCCGTGATTGTGATCACATTGGGACATTTGCTTGCCGATATGCGCAGAACCAAAACCGGACCATGGCGCAGCCTGAGAATTCAGAAACGCGACCTGCTAAGGTCAGACCACGCCATGGGTTTGTAGCCTGGAACTATTGTGGATTGCCAGCAACAACTTGGCGTCGAGTTAAGGAAACGGGCGGCCGGAAGTGACGTTATAATATCCGAATTGCTGGCGTCTCTGCCGTAGTGAGGGTATGTCCACTTATATGGATCAATTCGGTCGAGACCTGAAGCAGGGCTTGGCCATGAGGGATGGGCGTGGCGTATTTTACTGACCTAGAGCCTGGATTGCTTGCAAGCTTCGTTGCGGCTGCGATTAGCTCCATCGGCTTGCTCTCAATGGCCGCGCTTGGCGATTGGGGGCGCCGAAACAGTCCTTATTTCTCGGCGTTCGCGATCGGCGTTCTGATGGTCGCGATTTTGTTCCACCTCACCCCAGAAGCGCTCAGCTATTCAGCCGACGCCGTTAACTGGATAGTCGCGGGGTTTTTCGCAATGGTCGGCGTGGGGATGCTCTTACGCCTGTTTACCGACAATCAACGAAACCTACTTGGCGCAGCGTTCGGCTATGCGTCGATCATCGCGCTTGGGTTTCATTCCTTCGTAGACGGACTAATCTATGAAGCGACTTATCATGCGGAGTTTTTCACAGGGGCCGTTGCGACTCTCGGACTTTTGCTTCACGAATTTCCGGAAGGCGTCATTGCCTACTTTCTCGCGCGCGGAGCAGGACTCGACCGGCCGATGTCTATCCTATGGGCGTTCGCAGCAGCGTCCCTGACGACGATCGCCGGCGCCTATGTCGCAACGACATATATTGAACGGGTCAGTGCGCTGCCGCTCGGTCCCCTGCTGGGACTGGCTGCGGGCGGACTACTCTATATCTTGATTTTTCACCTCGCGCCGCACGCCTCAGGCACCCCCAAGCGTCGCGGCTACATCATGGCAAGTTTTGGCGTCGCACTTGGCCTCGCAGCGCTCGTACTTCACAGCCTAGATCACTAAGCACTATTTAGCCCTGCATCCGGCGATGCCAGCGGCGGGAACGACTGTCTTCCATCCGTCCGATCTTTCGATACTGACCAAGCCACGCTCCAAATAGGAGCCGCCCTCAAATCCAAGTCCAAAACGAACCTTTACGGTGACAGTCAGTCCCTCGCCTGCAAACGTCTGCGTCTCAAAAACTCCAAATCCGGCGACGCCGCCGGCGTCGCTTAACGACAGCTTCCTTACGACGCCGTCTAATTTGATCTCTGCGCCTTTCTGAGACACTGCTCGAAACACTGGCACGGGCTGCGCGACGTCAAGCGTCCAAAGGATCATCCCGCAAGACCCCTTGGGCAATGCGGCGTCTGGGAGGGCATCAGCGGTGGCCGCGAGATTTGGCGAGGTCGGCGCGCCTTCATTTACAGCTGACTTAGATATCTTGGCTCCCGTCGCGCAGGCGCTCGCCAAAATGAACACCATTGCCGACGCAGACTTTCGCAACTTGCTCTTCATGAGCTCAATCCCTTCAAGACGCCAGCGGCTTCATACGAAAGTACCTTACCGTTGTCCTCAAATCCAAAAAACCGCAGCGCCTGACCGACATCAGTTTCGTTCGGCTCAGCGGCAACACGCACCGCATAGGTAAGGTCGGGTCGAAGCGTCATTTCGATACTCACCCTGCCGTCACTGCCCGAGCCGCCGAGATTGACGATCATCGAGCCATCGCGGCACTCGACTGGACCAGACATCGGAAGCGGTCCGCCTGACCATCGGCGAGAAAGGGCTTCAAGGGCTGTCGTTGAAAGCGATGCTCCTTTGGCCTCACAACCGCTCCGCGTTAGCTTAAGCCTCTTTGCCTTCAACATGGCCAAACCCTGATAGGGCACTCCAAAAAAAGTATACCTCCGGATAGCCCCGAGATTGAACTCCGCAGCTGCATCTTTGATTTCAACCGCACCCGACGACACTGATAGCCTCGCTTCGCCAGCGAGCGCCCCGTTTGAGCTTATGGTATCAAGCTCCAGTCGCCCTGAGAGCAGGGATAGCGATCGCAGCTTATACTCCACGTCTCCCAACAGCACGCTATTGTACGCCAGACCTGTCAGCCTGCCTCGCCAGATGGTGCCCTCCGCTCCGGCGACGGATGTCAACGGCAAGGCGCGTTTCAAAAGCCATGCGCCGAGGCTGGCAGGTGCGAACGCAACTATCGCGATTGCAAATCCGAGCATCGACAATGCAAAGAGAGTTCGCCGCGCGCCATCGCTTGAATTCACTTCAACACCCGTCATGCCGGGTTCCGGCGCGCCAAGGTCAGTTGTGCCCGGACGCTGCCGTCTTTCTCCCGCGCGATATCGGCAGCGGTGACGGAAACACCGAAACTCGATTCAAGCGTACTTAACCAATCAAACAATTTTTCCGGGTCCGAAGTAATATTAGCGTCGACGCCTCCGTCAGGGCGCGCATTTCGAAATGAAATTTCCACTCCGCTCGCGGCGGCCGTGTCTGTAACGACGTTGATGATCGGCGTAGAGCGGTCTGACGCTGCGTTCGTTGCGACGCCGCCAGACGTCGCGCTCGCACTTGCAACCAGTTTATAAAGGTCCTCGGCGCCCTCACGTTTTTCGGCCATCGAGCGGCGCCAGCCAATCGCCGGCGCAACGATCAATTGAAGTAGAACGAGGATCGCGACTAACGCGCCGCCGAATAAGACAAAAAGCCTCTCGCGTTGCGAAAGGCGATCCCAAAACGCTTTCAAAGTGACCTCGCGGTCATTTCACCGACCCATTGCTCACCGATGCGCCGGTATCCCCCGCTGTCGCTCGCCTCGATGCCGGAACTTGCAAGTCCGGTCCGGAACGCTTCAATTCCGGAGTCAGATGTACTCTTTATACTGAAGACATACTGAGCACGAGATGCATCGAATCGAATACGCTCGATAGACACCCCCGGATGAGACTCAAGACCAGCGGTCAAGCGCGACGTCATTTCAAGGAAGCTCGCGGTCTTAGCGCCGCTTGCGAGAAGGCCGCGCACGTGCGCGCGAAGATCGCTGCCGTCATAAGTCGGAAACGCGGCTTTATGCAGCAATTCGGCAGACGTCTTGTACCGCTCCGCGATCCGCCAGTCTCGCAGACCCGACGCCGCGCCAAGGGCAACAAGCGAGGCTGCAAGGCCTGCTGCGAGCGCCGCAGAGCGGCGCCAGGCACCTAGCCGCACCGAATGATTGCGCTTCGGTCGAAACTCGCCAGAGAGAAAGTCAGGCCATTCAGATTTGAGTTTCAAATTGGACGCGAAGAGCGCGATGAGATCCGCCTCATGCGCCAACGGACGGCGCTCCACCGGAGTTGTTGCCCAGCGCCCGACATGCTCTTGAACGCCATAACTAACAATCACTGCGTCACCGGCCGCTTCCAGGAACGCAGGAGCCACAAGATCCGATAGCGAGATCTCAGCTGCAAAGCCAGTAATGCCACGCGACGCAATAATGCGCTCACCGTCAGAAGCAATAACGCATCTGGAAAGTGATCCGCCGATCGCCGCGTAATCGACCGTCATTTCCGTTATAGCGATGTCCGCTTCAGCAAAGGCATCGATCCACGACCTAATGACTTGCTTTGAAATTCCAAATGCGCGCGCGCCATCACGCCCAGCCAATAACACCAGATGAAGCTCATCTATCGACTGAGCAAGCTCGTCTTCCAGAAGGTAGCCAGCCGCAGCTTTGAGCTTCGACGCCTGTTTCGGCGGCGAGGGAATGTCTCGAATCGCAACCTGCTCTCCCGGCAGCACCGCTATGACGCGCGCCGCACCTTGGAAGCGCACGCAAACCGCGGAGGCAGCCGACACGGATGCGGCCCGACCGGCCTCGGTCAACATTCCTGACGCGAAAGCCCCCCAACCAACGGCGTCGCTGTGCGATTGCCCGAGTTTTAAAATGACTAAGTCTGTCAATCTCCGCCTCCAAAGACGCGCGAATAGAGCGACGGGTCGCCGCCGTTTGGCGCTTGGATGATGAGCGTTTCTTCCACAAAACGGCGGTCGGCTTCAAGGAAAACGCGAGCCTCTATCCACGTTGACTTCGTCGTGGTCCGTCCGTTCGACGACTGCGACCCGCCGCCGGGAAAAGCCGCCCAAAACTGCGATGTGTCAGGCTGCCATCCGCCTGGCGGCGTTTGCGCGATTTGTGAGGCCACCTGATCGACGGACCATTGCCCTTCGGTAAGCGCGTAAATGAGCGGCGCACGTTCCGGGGTCAGGGCGTTAATATTAATGTCTATTTTCTGACCGGGTGCGCGCGCGCATAGAAAAGGGGCGATCCGACCGTAAATTTCACGCGTTACGCCCTCGACTGCCCTTAGTTCTGAGACAGATGCTATCGGCCCCCCCGATGTGCGGTACGGCGTTGTCAAGCTAGTGTAGAAGCTGTCTTCGGCGCCCTGCGTCTCCTGGCTCGAGTTTGAATCGAGAAAATCGGAGACTGCGTCAACGACGCCCTGCGCTTCGTTTCCAACAAGACCGGCCGCTTCGAGCAAGAAACCGAATTCCGCCTTTTCGGTCGCTTGAATTTCGTAAGGGGCAGCTTCGCTTATAATGCTGTTGACGTTGAAGCACCGAGAAGCATCTGCAAAGCGTACGACCACCTCCCCGCGTTCCATCGGCAGCGCGAGTTGCTGACGAAACAATCCCCCCTCATTTGTCGCGGTTTGGAGCGCGCCGCCCGCGGCAGCTTTTGCAATGATGGCGAGCGCAACGCGCTCCGCCGCCAAAGCCTGCCAAAGCATTTCTGATCGCGCGCGCTCGCTCGCACCTCGCCGGACCCCTGTCGTGACAATAGTTGTCAGCGACAGCAATACAAACGATAACGTCGCAACAAGCAGAAGCACGATAACTAGTGCCACCCCTTTCTCTGACGATTTCCGGCTCATCGACGGACCTTGCCGATATAAAAAAGCTGCTCAATCTCACCGAGCGCCTTTAAGGAGACTGTTATCCTGACAGCGGCGGGAATTGCTGCCTGAAGCTGAGGTGATGGCCAAAGCTCCGTCCACTGAAGGCCCGCACTTGTATCGCCCGCGAAAAACCCGACGGATGCGCGCTCAACATTGGACAAAAGCACACGGTCCATACGTTCCTGACCTCGGGCGTCATCAAGATATGGTCTCGTCCGGCGTACTAGCTTATCGCCAATGAGAACATATTCCACGGCTTGCAATGAAGGGCGCGGCGCAACGTATTCAAGGTTCGTCCAGCCATCTCGGACGAAGGAGAGCATGGTCAACTCGCCTTCAATCGGCGGGCGAAATGAGAGCCCCTTGCCTCCTAGAAATGCCGAAGGTTGCGCATTGCCAAACTCGTCCCGCGTCACGCGCGGGACCGACTGAAGGAAGTCTTCCTTCATAAGCAGCCGGGCAACCTGCAGTTCGCGAATGGCAGCGTCAGCGGCGCTCAGTTGATCGCGGCCTTCCACCGTTAACCGAAGGGCATAAACCGCGACACCCGAAATCATTGCAAGAATTAGGAGCGAGATAAGTAACTCTGGAAGTGTGACGCCGCGCTCCGTATGTTTCATGTCGACGCTCTTATGGTGTCGATCCGTGCCAGCGCTTGAGGTGACCCCTCAAGTCGGACATTCAATTGGATGCGGCGAAGGTCTTCGCCGGCGTCAGACACCGTGCGACGCCACGCGAACAACCGCCCCCCGAACTCTATAACACCTGTATCCTCGCCAAGATCCGGCGGGGTCTCCCTCAACAATTCTTGAACCATCAGATTGTCGGCGACGATTGACGCCGCGAGCCGATCGCGCTCGCTCGCCGCGAAGTTCGCTCCTTGGGAAAGAAGCGCAAAGGCTGCGATTGAAACGCCCGCCAAGATCGTCATTGCGACAAGCGTTTCAACAAGGGTCAAGCCGCCTTGCGAACGCCTATGCATCAGACTTTACCGAAATAGCGCTATCAGCGGATAAAGTTGCGACGTACGATCCTTGTACGCTGATAAAACGCACCGAAAATGTAGCGGGCGGGCCGATCGGATCAAGCCGGATGATCTTTGGCTCATTCTCATCGACTTTTTCCTGGGCGCCCTCCCCAAGCGCGCGTGCATTGGCGAGCGCAGCATCATTAATTTCTACTGCAGCGGTGACGCCACGATCGAATTCGACACGTTGAAAAGCGCGCTCGACGCCATCTGCTACCCACTCGCCGGAAACATACTGTTCGTAGCTATATCCCGTTGTATCAATAACCAGTCGAAAGGCCGCGCCGGTAAATAGCATTTCATCAAGTACAATCTTGACGCTTGATGCAAATTTTAAAGCGTCTCGTTCCACGACTGATCGCGACGGTGGCGCATTGAGAAGAACAAGCGACGACGCCAATCCCATGATGACAAGAACAACAAGCAGTTCGACGAGCGTCAGTCCGCGCTCGCCTGCATTGCTCACTGGCCCACCGCCCAGTTTACAATGTCTGCATTGACACCCTCGCCGCCTTCTACACCGTCCGCCCCAAGTGAAAAGATGTCGATTGGCCCATGCTGGCCCGGTTGGCGGTATTGGTAGGGCTTGCCCCATGGATCTAGAGGGATTGAACGCAAATAGCCTCCTGGTCGATACTGATCGGTGCGCGGATCATCTGCAGGGGGATTAACAAGCGCTGCAAGGCCCTGCTCGGTCGTTGGGTAGTTGAACATATCGAGGCGATACTGGTCGAGGGCATTCTCGATTGTTCCAAGGTCGATCTTCGCCTTTCGGGACGCCGCACGATCACGCTCAGGAAGCACGTTGACGACGACCAGCGCCGAGATCAACGCAAGGATCGTCAGCACTACCAAAAGCTCGATCAAGGTGATCCCGCGCTGGCGCGGACGACTTCTCTTCAGTTTAAGCATCTGATCAGTCTCCACTTTCTCAATGACTTCATCACGTTGATGCAAGGCTATTTAGCCTAAGGATCGGCAGCAAGATCGCGACAACAATCAGCATGACGACGCCGCCCATTCCGATGATGATCATCGGCTCAAGAAGACGCAACGCGACAGTCGAGGCCGTGTCGAACTCCTCTTCGAGCTGGGCGGCGGCCTTGTCGAGCATGATCGGTACGGCGCCAGCACGTTCTCCCGCGGCCACCATATGGGTCATCATCGGCGGCAAAACATTAGCTCGTTTGAGGCTTCCCGCCATCGATGCGCCTTCGCGCACCTGGGTGATCACCATTTCCAGCCTTTCACGCATATGACTATTGCCCACTGTGCGGCTTGCCCCGCGCAAGCTGTCGAGCAAGGGAGCGCCGCCCGCGAAGAGCGTCGCTAGCGTTCGCGCGAAGCGCGCTCCGTCAAGACCGCGCAGAAGCTTTCCAAGAACGGGAATCGTCAGAATCCGCGCGTCGAACGACTTTTTGAACAAGGGAACTTTTAGGGCTTGCCAAAATGCGATGCCGCCCAGCACGATGGCGGCCATCAAAAAGATGCCATAATTGGCGAGGAACTCCGAAAACCCGATGACAACCTTAGTCACGAACGGGAGGTCGGCGTCAAAGGATTGAAACTGCTCGACAATCTTCGGCACAACGCCAACCATTAACGCCGTAACGACCCCAGCCGCAACTAGCGCCAGCGCCGCAGGATAAATGAGTGAGGCAATTGCCTTATTCATCATAGTCCGATTTTTCTCGAGCATTGTGGCGAGCCGATCGAGAACTCCCGCAAGATCGCCAGAGGCTTCACCGGCCGCGACGACGGCGCGATAGAGATCGGGAAATGATTTCTTGTCGGCGCCCAATGCATCAGCAAAGCGCCACCCTTCAAGCACCCGTTCGCGTACTGAAAGCATTCGTTTGCGAACGCCGGGTTTCTCAGTCTGCAACGCAACCGCATTCAACGCTTCCTCAAGCGGCGTTGCCGCGCCAATGAGCACTGATAACTGGCGCGTCATGATGACAAGGTCATTCGGCTTTAGCCTTGCGGGAGCCTTCGACCCGGAGCCCTCGGCGCTTGCTTCGCGTGGGGCCGACAGCGAAATGGGCGTCAGATCAAGCCGGCGAAGCTCCCGGCGAGCCATGCGCGGGTTGTCTGCGTTGACGACACCGCGCTTCGAGCGGCCCGTCAGATCAAGAGCTTCATATTCAAACGACGGCATCGTCTTCATCCTGACGCACAACGCGCAGGACCTCCTCAAGAGACGTCGTTCCGGCCAGCACGTGCCGGAATCCGGCTTGCGCAAGGGAGTCAACGCGGCGGAAAACATGCGCCGTCAATTCTTGTTCACCGGCGTTCTCATGAATGAGCTTTCGCGCGTGCTCATCGACAACCATCATCTCATAAACGCCGACGCGACCTTCATAACCGGTGTGTCCGCAGCGACCGCAGCCTTTGGCGCGATAAATCGTAGCTTCGGCCCCGGCGCCCAATAGGCGCCGTTCAGCCTCATCCGTCGCATGCGGCTCCTTACACGTCGGACAGAGCCGCCGGACGAGGCGCTGAGCCAGCACAGCGGCGATCGTCGAGGACAGCAAGAATGGTTCAGCGCCCATATCGCGAAGACGCGTGATAGCGCCAACCGCGGAATTTGTATGGACGGTCGAAAGAACGAGGTGGCCAGTGAGTGAGGCCTGGATCGCAATTTCAGCCGTCTCGACGTCTCGGATCTCGCCGACCATAACGATGTCGGGGTCCTGGCGCAGGATTGCGCGCAATCCCGTAGCGAAGGTCATCCCGACCTTTGGATTGATCTGGGTCTGACCGACGCCGTCGATAGCGTATTCCACTGGATCCTCAACGGTAAGGATATTTCGCGATGGATCGTTCAGGAGTTTCAAAGACGCGTAGAGCGTAGTTGTCTTGCCCGAACCAGTGGGACCCGTAACCAGAATAATACCGTTTGGCCTCTGTAAAGATTGATGAAGTCGCTTCAGCGTATCCGCCGGCATGCCAAGCGCGTCGAGGTCGAAGTTCGCCTCTTCCTTATCAAGGATACGCAAGACCACCCGCTCGCCGAAGCGCGCCGGCAACGTCGAAACTCGCACATCGATCATCTTCCCGCCAAGCGAAAGTGAAATACGACCATCTTGCGGCAAGCGCTTTTCGGCAATGTCGAGGCGAGCCATGACTTTGACGCGACTCGTCAGCACGGGGGTCATTCGCGACGGAAGAGATAATATTTCTCTCAGAACGCCGTCAATCCTTAGGCGGATCGATAAGGTTCTCTCATAAGGTTCGACGTGTATGTCCGATGCTTTGAGCTTGACGGCTTCGGCGATGATTGCATTGATGAGGCGGATTACCGGAGCGTCATCTTCTGTGTCGAGAAGGTCAGCGGTGGCTGGCAACCCCTCCGCAAGCGTTGCAAGGTCGTCCTCGCTACCTTCCATCTTGTAATCGTCAGCGCGGATTGCAGCAGCTGAGTAGATTTCGGACAATCGCCGTTCGAAGGCGTCGCTTGGCATCGTATCGATTGCGATCGGCGCATTGACAATGCGACGCACCTCAAGAAGCGCCTGCGGATCGGGTTGACCGCGCGCGCCGATCCGGGCCGGGCGCGACGCCGCATCAAGAACGACAAGCCCGCTTTCCTTTGCGAAGGCGTAGGCGAGTTTCAACGGAGTCGCACTTATGGTGTCGCTCATGGCGTCATCAGCCTTAACTCAGCGGCGGGCGCTAGTTTAGCGGCTCCGGCGCTATATCGGTAGCGGGCAGTGGTACAAGCTCAGGCCGCTCTGGCGTGGACCCGCCAGTAACTTGATCGATCAGCCGCTCCAGCTCTGATTGCGGGCGGCCGGAAGAAAGAAGCTCGCGCGCTTTTATGTAGTCAAACTTTTTCTGGGTCACACTCTCGCCGGAAGCGCGATCCCGGATAATGGTCGGACGCAAGAATACCATCAAATTTCTTCGGTCACGCGACCGGGATGTCGTTCGAAACAAATTGCCGGCGAGCGGAATATCGCCAAGCAGCGGAACCTTGTCTTGGCTTAAGCTATCAGTTTGATCAATGAGACCGCCGATAACCAGAATGCCGCCGTCATCAATGATCGCCGTTGTCTCGATCTCGCGCTTATTAGTGATTAGATCGGTTGAGGTATTGATAATCTGTCCGGCGACGCTCGATGTCTCCTGCCGGATTTTCATTGTTACCGTTCCGCCCTCATTAATCTGAGGGGTAACTTCGAGAATGATCCCGACTTGCTCTCGCGAAACCGTCCTGAAAGCATTCTGAAAATTATCGCCGACTGCCTCGCCCGTCGTGATTGGAATCTCTTGTCCCACCGAGAGCTTCGCCTCTTCATTATCGAGCGTGACAACGGACGGGAATGAAAGTACGTTCGATTCGGTGTCTCTCTTCAGCGCCGTCACAATCGCTCCGAAAACTGCGTCGTCCCCTATACGGCCGCCAGCACCCCCGATAAATCCATTGGTCCCCAGCAACGAGGTCACCGCTGTGTTCGCCAATGTATTGCTGAGCGTAGAATTGTTACCGGTGCTGTCAGTATCATCGTCCCCAGCGGTATCGCTGTCGTCCCCCCCAAGCAAACCGGGATCAAGTAGCAAAGCGCCGGCGGCGGCAAGGATATTTGGCGTCACGCCCGAAAAATTCGTTGCGGTGAAGGGAACCTGCTTTCCGTCCAACGGAGCTAAAAAATATTCTACGCCGAGCGCTTTCGCCGTCGTGTCAGACACCTCGACGATGATTGCTTCAATCTGCACTTGGGCGCGGCGGACGTCTAATTGCTGCACAACTTTTCGCAATGTCTGCTGGATGTCAGCATCGCCTGAAATGATGACCGAGTTAGTCGCTTTGTGAAAAGAAATGTTGGCGCGGCTTTGCCCTGAGGGGGGCGATTCGGCGCCGGCTGCGGCTGGCGCAGTGGTCTGAGCGTTCGCCAGGTCCTTAAGCAGCGTCGACATCTCTTCTGCGTCGGCATGATTAAGCGTTATGACCGAAAGATCGCTTTTCGCCTGTCCTATACGGTCAAGCTCAGCGACGACGCCAACGAGCCTAGACAGAATGACAGGCTCTGCTCGCACAAGAATCGAATTGCTCCCGGAAACCGGAACGACGGAAACACTCGAAGCCCCGGGTGCGCCCTCTTCCGAAATCTCTCTCGCAAGATTGGTCAAGACGCGCGCAACTTCTGAGGCGGAAGCGTTTTCAAGCGGAATTGTTCGATAGACGGTTGTGTCGCGGTCAAGCTGAGCAAGGACGCGCTGCAAGCGCTCAACGTTATCGATGGCGTCCACGAGGATGACGGCGTTACCGCTTCTGACAGGCGCTACGACGCCGCGTTCGGACACAAGCTGCGCAAGATTTGCAGCGGCTTCGCGCGAGTCGATATGGTTAAGGCGAACAATCTGGGTCACAAAGTTACCAGGCTCGCCGTCCCCGACAGGTCCGGCTGCGCGAGCGCCCTCCTGGACAGGGATGATCCGGTAGCTGTCGCCATTAATGGGAGCCGCTGTAAACCCGGTCACTCGCAACGCCGCTTGAAACAACTCCCAAGCTTCATCAGCGCACAGGCCGCCGTTCGGGCCGGACTTGATTGACACGCGCCCTTGAACTCGCGGGTCCAACACGAACTTTTTGCCAGTTCGAATTGCGATCTCGTCAACAACGGAACGAATGTCTGCGTCCTCAAGATTCAGGGCTTCACCGCAGCCTTCCTGAGCCGATGCCATGCCGAGCTGCAGGACGGCGGCGCCCACGAACAGCACGCCTCGCCGATAAATACCCCTACCCGCCATTCGCCGTGAGACCCTTCAGATTGACTTCAATAGGCGTCACTACGCCGCCCCTGTCGACATTCACCGTAACTTTGTCCCGGCTGCCAATTTTCTGCAGATATTCAATATCCGCGCCGACGTCGCGACCTAGTGGCTCGCCATCAACGCCGACGAGTATGTCTCCCGGGCGCAGACCCGAAGCCAGGAAAGTCGCGAGATCTTCTCCAGGCTCAAGAACGAGATTGACGCCGCCAACATTGTTGCTTTCGGGCGCGATCGAGATAAACGAACCAAGCGTCGCGAAGATTTCGCCTTCCTGTTCTGGTCCAGACCTTACGATTTTCGACTTCTTCGGCGACGCTGCCGAAGGTTCCCTTCCGACAAGCCTCAGTGATTCTAAAACGCCGTCGCGTTTAATGACGGCTTGGTCCCGGAAGACACGCTCGAGCGTCACGTTTTCCCAGACAGTCGCGCCGCGCTGATAACGGCCTTGTTTATCATCCGGCGTCTTGATGATGGCGGTGCCGCCCGAAGCGTCGACCCATGTCCCGTGCAGGGTGAGATTCAACGTCGTTTCGGCGAGGTCGGGCCCGTTGACCAATTGGTCCTCGGTGATGGCCTGCGCGACGCTGCCATTCTTGAACGCGTTAGCCGAACCAAGCGCAGCTGACTGAACGACCGGCGGAGGAGCGGCAATGGTGGCGGAAGGTGGTTCCGGAAGAGGGCCAAGTCCGAGCCAGAAAAGCTGCCCAAACGTCAAGCCAATTGCGACAACGATGCAGCGCTCCGCATAACGGACCAGGGATACGCCCTGTTTAGAGGGCATAGGCCTTATGGCGATCAGGGAGGCAGCGCGCGCCCTCAAGGCATTCGCCGCCGCCCGGTTCGGCGCGAATCGATCCATCTTCATTACCGCCACGATCCGACTATCTGTTCCGTCTCCGGCCCCCGGGGAGAAGTACCCTAACGCTTCTTTTCGGCAAATGGGAGGGTGTTGAAGATCAGAAACGCCCCAAAAACAAGCATTTGTGTTAATTATTGGATCGGGCCCGAACTGGTCAGCCTGGTTTCACACAAACGACAGGCCGGCCGCCTTGAAAAGACGGCCGGCCCGTAATCGTTATTCTGTCAGATGGCTAGAATGTTGCGGACAACGAGGCGGAAATGCTCCGGCCACGCTCATAGGTATTGAATTCAGTGCGCCCGATCACGCTTGAGTTCTGGAACTCCTGGTGATCGACCCCGAGCAGATTGCGGGCGGCAAGACCGATCGTTGCGTCCGCTCCAAATAATTGGAGCTTCTGGCGGAACACGGCGTCGAGCTGAATGCCCGGCTTTTCGACAACGTCCGGAAGTTCCGAGCCGGGCGATGGGAAGCCGCGCTGAAGGATACGCTCAGTGACCCAGCCGAGAAGTAGCGTGAACTGGTCGTTGTCGCCTTCCCAGCCGAACTGCGAATTGACGATGTGCTCGGGCGCGCCTTGCAGCTGTGCGCCGTCGAGCCCGAAGAGCGAGGCGTCGATGAGCCCACCAGCGCCAAACGGGCTGAAGATGAGGTCGCCGACGTCGGCTTGCACTTCGGAATTCGTATACGTGTAGTTGACCGAGAACAGCCATTCCCGGTTCTGGAAGAACAACCCGTCGAACGGCATATTGAACCGCGTGCGGTATTCCGCTTCCCCGCCGAAGATTCGTGCCTGCGGCGAGTTGATGAAGGTCGTGTCGAACTGGAAGGTCGAGGTGTCGAACTGGATCTCTTCGATCGGGTCCTCGATCTTCTTGTAGAAGCCCGCAAGCGTCGTGAACTGATTGCGTCCGAGATAGTACTCGACGCGCAGATCGTAGTTCGTCAGCTTCGTATCGATCAGCCCGCGATTGCCGCGATACTGACGTTCCGATTCCGCATCGAAGTAGGTCGACGCTGCGAGTTCGCGGAACTGCGGTCGCGCGATTGTCTTTGAATAGCCAAGACGCAGCTGCAAATCATCGGCGAAGTTCCAGGTGAGCGTCGCTGACGGCAGCCAGTAACTATTGTCGAGTTGCGACGTGTTACCGATCGTGCCGAAGCGGCTGAAGGTCGTCACATTCTGCTCGGCTGTCTCATAGCGGACGCCGAAAGTGGTGCGGACTAGAGGCAGAAGCTCGACATCGGCCATCACGAAGCCAGCGTGCGTCGTCAGGACGCCAGTGTAGTTGTCGTTTACGGTGCTGTTCTCCTGGAGAATGAAACGCGCGGGATCGATGTTGTCCGGCGAGAACAGGAAATCAGGACGCGCTGCCTGAACGTCGAGCGGCAGCGAATTGCCGCCGACGAACTGCAATGCGAGGAGATTGAACTCGCGATCCGTGTCCGAATAATCATATCCAGCCGAGATGACCGCCTCACGGATATCGGAGATCGGCAAGGTATAGCTGGCTTTGACGCCGCCGCTGAGGATTGTGTCCTCAAGGTCGGAGAAGTTGATGCGGTACTGGTTTGCCTGCGAATACAGCGGCTCACCAGTCGTCGGATTTGGAAAGCGCCGAAGGGTGCGTTCGTAAGGCGCATCGCGGGTGGAGCGCGCATAAGCACCGCGCCAATTTAACGCGAAATCATCGAGCGTGTGATCGCCCGCAAGCTGTCCCATGATAAGGTCACGCTCGTAGAATCCCGAAAACTCATCAACCACCTGACCGTCGCTGACCGGCGCGTTGAAGTCGAGGCCTTGATCGATCTGTGCTTGTTTCGACGAGGTGTGAATGTAAAGGCCAGTCGCGGCAACAGAATGATTTTCCCAGCCGAGAGAAGCGGAAACAAGTCCGTTGACCGTAACGTCCAGCGTCGTTTCAATTGTGTCAAAAACGTCGGCGATCTGGTTTCCCGCCGTCGTCACTCGTTCGGCGCGCTCGGTGATCCAGTCTTGCTTGTAACCGACCGTCCCGATAAGCCCGAACGTGGCGCCGCCGGCTACATCGTCCTTCGAAATGCCGCCTTCAAGTCCCGCTTCATAATTGGGTCCGAGGGCGCCTTCCTGAAGCACCGACAGTGGCGAATTAGTCAAACTTTCACCGACCGTTTCGATCTCCCCTGGCGTCAGCGAGTTGAGCGGGGTCGCCGTGTCGATCAGCGCCTGTAAAGGAGCCGGGGTCGAACGGGTGCCGTCGTCATACCCTATCCAGTCGAGATCACCGCCGGAAACGAAAATGCCATCACGGGTTGTTGTTTCGAAGTTAGCGCCGATGCCCGCGCGCAGTGTCAGGTAAGTATCACCCGGATCACGCAACGTCGTGAGGTCGATTACGCCGCCGCCGAATTCGCCAGGATAGTTCGGTGAATAAGTCTTTTGAACAGCGGCGCCGTCAAGGATGCCGGCCGGAAATAGGTCGAGCGGAACGGTGCGGCGCAGCGGCTCAGGGCTCGGCAGGGGCGAGCCGTTCAGGAGCGCCGAAGAATAGCGATCGCCGAGACCGCGGACGAAAGCAAACTTACCCGACACGATATTGAGGCCCGAGAGGCGGGTTAGCGCGAGCGCAGCATTGTCGTCGCCGGTGCGCGCAAGGTCTTCTTTCGAGAGGAACGTTGCAACTTGCGAGGTCGCGCGTTGCGGCTCCGGAATGAAGCGGCCGCGAACGACGATTTCGTCATCGATTGCAGTGGTGTCAATTTCCGCCGCAGGCTGCGCTTCGTTTTGAGCGGCGGCAAGCATCGGCGTGAAGAGCATCGTGCTCGTCATCAGCGCGAGGCCGAATTTAAGGCGCTTTGTCATTTCAATACCCCGGAAACTTTCAACAAACGAACGGCGGCGCGGGGTTTCCGCGCCGCCTTCTCCCCAGACTAGCAGTCGCTCGAGGCTTCAAGCCCGCAAGTCCAACCCGCCCACCAGCGGTCCGTGGTGTCCCGGACCGCGCCGACATAGGTGACCGGCGTGAAGAACGATCCGAGACCCGTCACGTCAAAGGGCGTGCGCGCTGTTTCGTTCGCCCCGTTGATGAAGGTCGAGATCAGCGAGTCTGCGACCGCCGTCGTGTTGTTGGCGTCGGCAGCGACTGAGGCGGTCGCGGCGGCGACGTCCGAGGTCGCCGTCGCGAGGCCTGCGGTGCAGTCGAACAGGACCGAATTGAAGCGCGGGTCGTTTGGCGCAAGGAAGCCTGCGACGCCGTCGCCTGCCGTCGATTCCCAGCGGAAGCATTCGGGTCCGTAGGACACGACGCCGTTCACGTAGCGGCCGCGCGTGCCGGTGTTGAGGCGGAAGGCGTTCGAGCGCGCACCGACGAAGGTGAAGTTTGAGATCCGCGCGTCCGAGAATGGCGGCCCTACATTCGGCGCGACGCTAGAAGCTTCGACGATGTTGTCGCCGATGTTCGGGTTTTGCACGACAATTAGGAACTGCAAGCCGCCGTTCCAGCCGTTATCGGTGTCGAGCGAGTCGTCTTTGTTGCCGGTAAGGACGACGTTGCGCAGGTTCACCGTGCCGCCGAACAGTTCAATGCCATCGTCCTCGTTATTGTGTACCTGAACATTCTCAATCTCGGTAGCGTCGCCGATGCCGCCGAGCGTGATGCCATTCAATTCATTGCCCGCCGAGTTGATCGCAAAGCCGGCGAAGCGCACTTGCGTGAAGCGGATTGCTCCGGAGTCGTCATTCGCTAGTGCGCCACCATAAAGCGCGTCAGGGTTGGTCACGCCTTCGACCGAGTTTTGGCAGGCTGCCGTTCCTGGCATGGCGCCGCCGGTGTTGCAACGGTTGATCGGTGCACGGCCGAGGACAACAAGACCGCCCCATTCCGCTGTATTGTCGGCGTCGTTGCGGTTCGGATCGGTGACGTCCGGTAGCGACGTCATGATGACCGGGTTCGCTGCCGTGCCGTTCGAGAAGATTTGCGAACCGCGATTTACGACAATGTAGTCGGCGCCGCTGTTGCCGAAGAGACTGACGCCCGACTCGATCGTCAACGAACCAGGGTCACCGCCGATCGCGGCGCCGTCAGCACCGATATCGACGCCGACGTCAATGCGCCCGTTGAGACGATAGAGATTTCCGCGCGTGAGACGGATGTCAGCAGTCACGGTGCCTGTCAGCGAACAAACGCGCACGCCATTAATGTTGCCGCCGGTGTCTGTCGTACCGGTCGGGCACGCCGCCGGCGGGAAGAGCGCGAAGGTCCACCCTGCCGCCCAGTTGCTCGTCTCGGTCTCCACGGGGCTGAAGGCCCCGATATACGGCGCGGCCTCGAAGAAGGCCCCAAGAGTTGTCACGTCGAACGGCGTCACCGCCGCTTCGTTTGGACCCGGGAAAAACCGAGCAGCGAGCGAGTTTGCACCTTGCGTGTTGTTGGGATCGGCGCCGACCGACGCCGTCGCCGCCGCGGTGTCGGACGAACTCGTTGTCAAGCCGGCGTTGCAATCGAACAGGACCGAATTGAAACGCGGATCGAACGCAGCGTTGAAACCGGCGACGCCGTCGCCTGCGGTCGTCTCCCAGCGGAAGCACTGCGTACCGTAGTCGACGACGCCGTTGACATATTGTCCGCGCGTGCCGGTATTGAGGCGCCAGGCGTTCGACCGGTTGCCAACGAAGGTGAAGTTGGCGATTCGCGCATCGGAAAACGGCGGTCCGACGTTCGGCGCGACGCTGGAGGCTTCAACAAGGTTATCGCCAATGTCCGTCGCCTGCGCGGCAATCAGGTACTGCAGGCCTCCGGTCCAGCCGTTGTCGGTATCCAGAGAGTCGTCCTTGTTGCCGGTCAGCACGATGTGCCGAAGGTTTACCGTGCCGCCGAAGATTTCGATGCCGTCGTCTTCGTTATTGTGGACCTGAACGAACTCGATTTCGGTTTCGCTACCGATGCCGCCGAGGGTTATGCCGTTAAGTTCGTTGCCGGCCGAGTTGATAGCGAAGCCGGCGAAACGAACCTGCACATATTCAAGCTTGCCGCTGCGGTCGTTGGGAATCGCGCCGCCATAGAGCGCGTCCGGGTTCGTCACGCCTTCAACGGCGTTTTGGCACTGAACGGAGCCGGGCGTAGCGCCGCCGGTGTTGCAGCGGTTAATTGGCGCGCGGCCGAGAATAACGAGACCACCCCACTCGGCGGTCAGCGAACCGCCGAGATCGTTCGAGGGATCGCTGTCCGCCTGACGCGCTAAATCGTTCGCGCTGGTGAAAATGATCGGCGAGGCCGCGCTGCCGTCGGCAACGATCTGCGAGCCGCGATTGACAACAATATAGTCCGCGCCGGAGCTGCCAAAAACAACGACGCCCGGATCGACTGTCAGAGTCGCACGGGCGCCGCCTGTCTGATTTCCGTCGGCCCCGATATCAACGCCAACGTCAACTCGGCCGTTGATGCGATAAGCGACGCCGCTGACCGCGGGGAGCGTTAAATTCGAAAGAACCGTACCTGTAATATTGCAGGTTGTTAGGCCGCCAACCGGGGCACCCGTCGCAAATCCCGCGGGGCACGTTCCGGCGCCTGGGCCGCCAGGGCCGATTGGGCCGCCGCCGCCTGGCGGCGTACCAGGGTTTGTCGGGCCTGGTGAGGCGATGTTTTCGCCTTGGGTACAGGCGGCGAGAGCGAGCGCGGCGCTCGCTGAAAGCAGAATTGTTCTGGTCTGGCCGAAAATGCGCATGGAGAACGACCCCCGGGGGTTTGCTGAAGAATTACTGGTCGAAGCCGCGACGCCCCACGCGCCGCCGACGAGGCGTGCTGCTAGCGTTGGGTCATGACAGCCGGGTGACTAAATCTTTTCAGTTTTGTGAAGCGCCAATACGCTGCGTAAATGTATAAGCGCATATATTGCGCTTCGGATGCAAATTGACTTTGTTTCGCGATATGTTGAACGCCACGTGCCGCTAAGCTGCCGCAAAAATCACGAGCGATTGGAGTTAAGACAGGTGGCCGAATGTGTTTTTCACGCCACGATATTTCTCGTCGGATTGTCGCTGGGGAGCTTTTTGAATGTCGTGATCCATCGTGGCCCAACCATGTGGGGCTTGGTCGATGGTCCGGCACGAGGCAATTTAGCATCGCCGCGCTCGCACTGCATCAAATGCCAAACTCCGTTGAAGGCAGTGAACCTCATCCCGCTCGCAAGCTATTTGGCGCAGCGCGGACGATGCACACACTGCCACGTGAAAATCTCTGTCCGCTATCCGATTGTTGAAACGATGGGGGGCGCAAGCGCACTACTTTCAGTCGCCGCTTTTGGTTGGACGCCGGCGGCGCTCGGCGCATCAATATTTGCTCTTGCGCTAATTGCTCTCGCATTCATCGACGCCGAGACGGGTTATCTTCCTGACGCAATTACACTGCCGCTTGCGAGTGCCGGTATCGCTGCTAACGCCTTCTCGCTTTTCACGTCATTGTCTGATGCGATCGTCGGTGCGGCGGCTGGGTTCATTCTGTTTTGGACGATCAGCGAGGTTTATGTGCGCGTGCGGCGGCGGGAAGGATTAGGGCTCGGCGATGCAAAACTCCTGGCCGCGATCGGCGCTTGGGTGGGGTGGCAGCCGCTACCGATCGTCGTTTTCCTGGCTGCGCTCGGCACCCTGATTTTCGTTGCTTTGCGCCGCGGCGCGAGCGCGGATGAAGCCATCCCTTTCGGGCCAGGCCTATGTGCTGCGGGCTTTTGCGTCTTCTTCTTGGGCGAGCGCCTCCTTAGCGCCCTTTAAACTCCGGCTTGCGTTTTTGCATCAGCGCCAGCACGCCTTCGCGACAATCTTCGGACGCGATCGCTGTCTTCTGCAGCATAGCTTCGAGCGCCATTGCATTTTTAAGGCCGTCCTGCGCCGCTGCGCGGAAGGTACGTTTGGTCAGGTTCATGGCGATAGGCGCACGTACCGCAATTGAACGCGCCCATTCGACAGCGTTCGGAACAACTTCCTCTGTCTGCGCAATTCGATTGACGAGGCCCAGAGCGAGACAGCGCTCCGCAGAAATTTTCTCTGCTTCGATCGCGAGCTGATAGGCGCGCGCATATCCAACTTCCTGAGTGAGGAGCCAAGACAAGCCGCCGTCAGGGATCAGCCCGATATTCGCAAATGCACTCATGAGATAGGCGTCTACACCCATCACGCGCAAATCGCAGGTCAGCGCCAGCGTCATGCCAATGCCCGCAGCCGGTCCATTAATGGCCGAAATGACCGGTTTATCGCAGGCCTGAATGATAGACAGGAATGCGCCGTATTCCGCATTGAGCACATCTTCAACGGTCCGCAAACTGGTAACATCTGTCACGTCCGCGCCGGCCGAGAAACCCCGCCCCTCACCCGTGATAACAAATGCTCGAACGGCCGGATCCGCTGAAGCCCTAGCAACTGCGTCAAGCAGTTCGCGGCGCATGTCGGCGTTAAAGGCGTTGAGCGCCTGAGGGCGATTGAGGGTGATGAGCGCGACAGCGTCATCTCTCATCTCGTAGCGCACGGTCATAGCTAACGGACTTTTTTGCTGCAACCGCATAATCACGCGTCGCGGCCCCCGCGCCAAGAGGAGCGCGCAGTTCCTTCGTTCAGTCATACCGGCTATCAAAGCGCGCCAAAAGGAGCCCTCCGATGCCCATTGCCCCAGATAGCCGTTTTTTCCGTGAAGATTGCTTCATCGACGGCCAATGGGTCGGCGGGCCTGATCGTATTCAGGTGAACAATCCGGCAACCGGTGAAATCATTGGCTCGGTCCCAAGATTCGGCCGCAAAGAGACGGTCCTGGCGATTGATGCGGCGCATTCTGCTTTCCACCTTTGGCGCGAAAAGACAGCCGCCGAACGTGCGGACGCGTGCCGGAAATTCTATCAGGGACTCATGGACAACCAGGACGCACTTGCGCGGATCCTGACAATCGAGATGGGTAAAAGCCTACGCGAGGCGAAGGGCGAGGTGGCCTATGCCGCCGCGTTCTTCAAATGGTTCGGAGAAGAGGCGCGGCGCGTTTACGGAGACGTAATCCCGTCACCGTGGCCGGATAAGCGTATCATTGTAACCAAGGAGCCGGTCGGCGTCGTAGGCTCAATTACCCCTTGGAACTTTCCGACTGCGATGATTGCGCGCAAGGCGGCGGCCGCGCTCGCAAGTGGCTGCACCATTGTCGCCAAGCCTGCGAGCCAAACGCCGTTTTCCGCCACAGCCTATGGAGTCATCGCGCAAGACGTTGGCATCCCGAGCGGCGTAATCAACATCATCACGGGAGCGGCGGCTCAGATCGCCGATGAGATGTGCGAGAACCCGAAGGTCAGAAAAATTACTTTCACCGGCTCGACGGAGATCGGCAAAGCGCTCGCATCGAAGGCCATGCTGCACATGAAACGCGTGTCTATGGAACTGGGCGGCAACGCACCAGTCATAGTCTTCGACGATGCAGACCTCGACCGCGCCGTAGACGGAGCGATCATCTCGAAGTACCGGAATTCTGGTCAAACCTGTGTTTGCGCGAACCGCATTCTAGTCCAAGCTGGAATCTACGAACGCTTCGCCGAGAAATTCGCCGCTGCCGCGGGGCGGCTTAGGGTCGGCGACGGCCTTGAGGAAGGCGTTGAGCAAGGTCCGCTGATCGACGATGCCGCTGTTGTGAAAGTTGAACACCACATCGCTGACGCCGAATCAAAGGGGGCAAAGATCATTGCAGGCGGCAAGCGCCATTCGAAGGGCTTGTCATTCTTTGAACCGACCGTCCTGAGGGACGTGACGCCTGCCATGCTCATCGCAAGAGAAGAGACTTTTGGTCCCGTAGCGCCTCTTTTTAAATTTGAAACCGAAGACGACGCCATCGCAATGGCGAACGATACAGAATACGGCCTAGCTAGCTATTTCTTCACAAGAGATCTCGCGCGAGCGTTCCGGGTGATGGAGAAGCTCGAATACGGCATGGTCGCCATCAATGAAGGCGTGCTTTCAACAGAGGTGGCGCCGTTCGGGGGCGTCAAGGAATCCGGTCTTGGCCGTGAAGGCTCAAAATATGGCGTCGAAGATTATATCCATACCAAATATGCGTTGATCGGCGGGCTTTCGAAGTAACACTTCATTCACCAACACCCCGGACGGTGTCGGCGTCTACCGGGGAAAATGATGCAACGCCTTCTTACGACCCTCTTGGCCTTATCACTAGCGCTTGTTGCTTGCGGCAAGCCCAAAACTTTGACGCCACCACCGTCAGCGAACGCTGCGGTCGTCGGTATGGTCCGTCTGTCTTACGCGGACGAAAGCCGGCGAAGCTGGGATGGAAAATCCTACCGGCCGATCAGCACAACGCTCTGGTATGAAGCCTCGTCAGGCGCCACGCCTGAGGAAATTGTAATTCCGGCGAACAATCCTGCCTTTGTCGGGGGATGGGCGGCGCGCAACGCTACGCCCACAGCGGGTAAAAGGCCGTTGATCGTCCTTTCACACGGGACCGGCGGCTCGGCGTTTCAGTTGATGTGGCTTGCCCGTCGCCTAGTCGCCGAAGGCTATATTGTCGCCGCTGTCGATCACCATGGTAACAGCGCTGCCGAGGGCTCCTTTGACGCGCGCGGCTTTAGACTGCCTGCCGAACGCGCCGCCGATATATCGGCTTTGATAGACGCTCTGCTTGCCGATACCGTTTATGGCCCGTTAATTGACGCAACGCGCATCGGCGGAGCAGGCTTCTCGCTTGGCGGCCATACCATGATGACGCTCGCCGGCGCACGGACATCATTCGCGCGCTTTGAAAAGTTTTGTGCTGGCGCTCAGGCGGATACGACTTGCGAACCGCAGTCTGAATTTCCCTCGGCATGGACGGAGTTTGACGCGATGCTCGAAGATGATCCGGTTTTGCGGCGCCGACTAGCCGAGCAAGAAGGCGACTTTAAAGACGCGCGCATCAAGAGCTTTGTTGTCATCGCGCCGGTTCTCGTTCAGGCGCTCACCGACGAAAGTTTGGCGCGCATCAACGCCCCGATAGCAGTAATCGCCGGCGGGGCTGACGTCATTGCGCCGTCTCCGACAAATAGCGAACGATTGGCGGACAAGACCTTTAACGTCAAATTGCACACCATCCCGGACGCTCAGCACTATTCTTTTCTCAACGAATGTTCGCCGCGGGCAAAAAGGTTTTTGCCTATTTGCAATGATGCAGGAAGCGAGCGCGCTGCGTTGCATGATGCCGCCGCAACGATGGCAATTGCTCATTTTAATCTTACACTCGCTTCCGACGACGCGTTGCGTTAACACTTCGTTAACGCTTGCGACTGACCCTGCGATTCTTCTGGCTTGGCAGTCGGAAGAATCATAAGGGGCGGGGCATGAGTCGGGCGAAAAGCGTATCGGTCGAGGAGCTGTTCAAACAGCTTGGCGAAACGCCGATGAGCCGAAAGGCGCGAGCCGACAGCCTTTTTCGACGCCTTCGAGAGACCGAAGAAGACGAGTTTTTGGGTACTTTCATCCGCGCGCCGAAGACCGCGATGAGCAGCATTCCCAGAAAGAAGGCTGAAGTCTAAGGGCCTGATAAAACCTTGACCCGTCGACGCTCCGAGGCGCACCCTGTGGAAGGGCTGCGTGTGGGTTTGGCGATGTGGAATTTTCGATTTTTTGCCGTCGTTGCTATCGCAGCGATGGCTTCAGCTTGTGCTTCAAATCCTGACCTCGTGGTTAGCGACCTCCATCTTTCCGCGGGAGCCGTGGCTCCGGGGGCTCCTGTCACCATCAGGTCTGAGGTGACCAATCTCGGCAACGAAGCTGTCGCTGACGATTTCGGCGCGCCGATTTCGGCTACTGTAGAGATTGGCCTCTTTACGCGAGACAGCGATCCCTCGCCCATTAAGTCTTTGTCGTCATGGTCGCTACCGGGCGACTATCCGATGGCGCCCGGCGACGAGCGGGAGGCTGAGCAGACAATTCTTGCCCCAACAGGCTTAAGGGCTGGAGCGTTCTACGTTTGCGCGGACGCAGACCCCGAAAATCTTGTCAATGAGAATAACGAAGACAACAATCGTCGCTGTCAACCTTTGTCCATTCTTGCCAGTCCCCTCACTCGGGCTGACTTGATTGTCGAGAACGTAAAGACCCTTGGCCACGAGTTGGCGAGCGCGAAGGTATCAATCCGGGTCAAGAATGTGGGTGACGCGGCGGCGGCGGAATTCCCCATCATGGCGTTCTCGCGGTGGCCGCGCAGGCCGGTTATGCTGACCACCTGCCCGCTAACGGAGGCGCAGCGGGTTTCCGGGTCGGCGCCTGCTTGCGGCGGGCTCTGGACTCGAAACCTTTTGCAGCCCGGCAGTTCAATCGAATGGATCGGTTACCTAACTTTCGGCTTCGGCGGGTCAAATTTTCCGACGACCCCGGTAGGTCCCCAAAAGCCACCCATTGAGCGGGTCACAATCGACTTTATGGCGGATGGCTGTTTCGCGCCGTCGGACCAGAATCCATTACCGCGCTGGTGCCGCGTCGACGAAATTGACGAGATCAATAATTTCGCTGCCAAAGAAATAAGAGTGAATTGATTGGCCTTTGAAAAAACAGGGTTGTTCTCGTTCGCCGATTAAGTCTTTGGCAAAAGGCACACCTGTCCGCGCCGCCATGGAAGCAAATAGGTAGGCGATCCCATCCGCGCGATCGTCTCGTGATAAAATTCCCGTTGCGCGTCGTGGATGATCATGAGTCCACCGCGATCGAGGAGCTCCCAACCGGTTTCGATGCAAAAGTTCCGCGCACGACCATCGACGAAAATGCAGTCAAATCCCATGCCGAGCGTCGTCGGCAAGTCTACATAATCCTTGAAGACGCCTCGATCCGTTTCGGCGCGGCGGCGCCACGCGGATCGTTCAGCGCGGTAGAGCCCGAATAACCGAGCTTTAGGCTCTTCAGACGCGCCCTCCTTGAGAAAGTAGGAAAGTCTTGGATCAACCGCGACAGCTTTTACCTTTTCGTACCATAGCGGGTGATGCTCTACTGAAACCATTTTTTCGATTGACGCATAGCGCTTCAGAAAATCAATCGTCGACCCACCGGAGCCCCATTCGAGAAAACGCTTCGGCTGCAATGCCGTAACGGCCGCGGTGACCTGCGAATATTCGACGGCGTCCATGTAAACGCGCATTTTTCAGCCTCCGTAAAAAAGAAAGCGCCCCGAATGACCGGGGCGCTTTCCGAATGAGTATTCGAAACTCGCTTAGCGCTTCGAGAACTGGAACGAACGACGAGCCTTCTTTCGGCCATATTTTTTTCGTTCGACGGCACGGCTGTCGCGGGTCAGAAAACCACCCGCTTTCAGGACGCCGCGAAGCGTAGGCTCGTAAAACGTCAACGCGCGCGCAATACCATGGCGAACAGCTCCAGCCTGTCCGGAAGGACCCGAGCCAGCAACCGTGCAGACCACGTCAAATTGCCCATTTCGATCTGCGGCCACGAGTGGTTGCTTGATGATCATTTGCAGAACAGGACGGCCAAAATATTCCGCCTGATCTTTACCATTCACCGTGATTTTACCCTTGCCGGGCTTGATCCAAACGCGCGCGACCGCGGTCTTTCGCTTGCCGGTTGCATATGAACGTCCTTGGCCGTCGATCTTTGGTTCACGAACGATTTCGACAGGAATAATACCCGCGTCAACAGCGACGGATTTCAGGTCTTCAAATGAAGTGGCGCTCATTGACTATTCGTCCCTGTGGTTCTTGGCGTTCAACGCTGCAACGTCGAGTTTTTCTGGTGACTGCGCGGCGTGAGGATGCTCGGCGCCAGCATAAACCTTGAGATTCGTCATTTGGCCGCGAGCAAGCGGGCTGTCTTTCGGCATCATCCGGCGAACGGCGTTTTCGAGAACGCGCCCTGGAAAGCGACCATCAAGAATTTCTCCCGCGCGCCGTTCTTTGATGCCGCCCGGAAAGCCGGTATGCCAATAGAACTTATGCTGCTTGCGCTTGTCGCCTGTGAGCGCGACTTTATCCGCGTTGACGACAATGACATTATCACCGCAGTCGACGTGAGGCGTGTACATCGGCTTGTGCTTGCCACGCAGCCGCATCGCGATAAGCGAAGCCAGTCGCCCGACCACGAGTCCTTGAGCGTCGATAAGGACCCACTTTTTGTCGACATCCGCGGCCTTGGCGGAATAGGTTTTCATCGCCGGTTTCCTTTAGTGAATAAGGCGGCGGGGCTAACGGAATCCCCGAGCTCCTGCAATTTCCCATGGGCCGTTACCCCGGTCTTACGAAGTCGTCAATTAGCTCCGGTAGAAATATCGAAAAAACAGAGCGAAATGATGTGTGGTATTCGGATACCTTAATCGAGATCTCGCTAAGCCCGGCCCCCGATTTCTGGTACCACCGACCCAAATTGAAGGAGTTCACATGCGTTTGAATGCCGCCATGATCGCCGCCTTCGCTCTCGCTGCTTGCGGACGCAACGCCGAAACGCCGGCCCCGGCGCCCGAGCCCAGTACGCCAGAATTCCAAGAGGTGGCTGCCGCGGACTCCTTTGGGGCGCCAGGCGAACGCGTCATGGATGTCGCATTCTGGTCGCATCCCGCGGTCGCCTTCGAAAGCCTCTTGATTGCGGCCACGAGAGACAAAGTTAGCGCGTATCGCCTCGAAACTGGCGAAGCGAGGTTCGAGATTTCGGGCGGGGCGGAGCGTATTGACGTTTTTTACGCGGGCGAAGGTCAAAAGGCCGTCGGGTACCTTCTCGCCTCAGGTGATGGTGCTGATCGTCTTTACGCGATTGATCAGGACGGGAGCGGATTCAAGCAGCTTTCCATAGCGACCAGCGGCGGCCTCGCCCGCGAGCATTGCCTCGGAAATGGAGCGAGTCCGGAACTCTACGAATTGACCGCTGACCTTGTGAGCATGCGCTCAGTAAGGATCGTCGCAAACGGGGCCGAATTCTCGAGCCCAAGCTCAATCGCCGATGTGTCAGGCGCCATCGCTTGCTCGGTCAATCCGCTGGCGAACGAAGTGATCGTCACCAGCGAGGATGGTTCGATCCGCCGTGTTGATCCATCCAGTGGGGCTATTTTTAGTCTTGCGTTACCGCAGGATCTGAAACCAATCGCCGCTGCGTTGGCTACAGGACGAAACGAGACCGATGAGACTGTTGCACAGATCGTCCTGCTCGATGCCGGCGGCGCAATGCTGAGATTGTTTGATTCCAAAGACGGCCATGCCATCGGCGCCGTTCGCGTCAAGGCGACCTTCGATCTTGAAGCGGTCGAGACGGCGACGCGGATCAAGATCGGTTCTGCGAATTACGGCGGCGTTTACCGTGACGGTGCGCTTGCCATTGTCACCGAGGGCGACGGCGCACCCGTAAGGCTTGTGCCCTGGAATGGCGTTATGGGCGCACTTTCAATCCCCGTCGCAGCAGTTGTCGATCCCCGCATTCCTGGTGGCGAGTCGGCCGAAGACAGCGTCATCTCGATCGAAGTCATCGAACCGTGAACGAGGACGACCGCGGCGCTGAGCAGGATGATCGCCATTGCCTGATGCGCTAATCCCAAGACAAGCGGCGTTCCTGCGATAACTGTCCAGATCCCAAGCAACGCTTGCATGACGACAATTGTGAACACCATCCTTGCGCGCGGCGCGAGGGCTGTCTTCTTCGCCGCGATCACGAAAACGAGCGTCGCCGCAAAGAGAACATAGGCGCCAATCCGATGATTGAATTGCACCGCCGCCGTTCGCTCGAAGAGAGCTGCAATCGCGGGCGCGCCATCAAAATATGCGTCCGGAAAGAACTTTCCCTCCATGAGAGGCCAAGTGTTGTAAACGCGGCCCGCGCGCAACCCAGCGACGAAGGCGCCGAGGATCATCTGAGCGTAAATGCCTGCAAGGAGCGCAAGGGCGTATGGAGCAAGCCGATGTGGCGCCGCTCGCGGGCGCGCTATCGACAGATCGAGCCCCAACCAGAGCATTGCAGCGAATAGCAAAAGCGCCAACCCAAGATGAGCCGCTAGGCGATACTGGCTGACATCCACGCGCTCGGCGAGGCCGCTTGACACCATCCACCAGCCAAGAGCGCCCTGAAGCCCTCCAAGAGCGAATAGCCCGAACAACTTCATCCCTAGCGTCCGATTGACGCGCCGTGTCGCGGCGAAAAAAATCAAGGGGAGCAGGAACGCGAAAGCAATGACGCGGCCAAGGAACCGATGCCCCCACTCCCACCAGTAAATGTGCTTGAACTCGGCCAGGGACATACCGAGATTGACCTGATGATACTCAGGGATGGTCTTGTACTTCTCAAACTCGGCCAACCAGCCCGCCTCGCTCAGCGGCGGCACGGCGCCGGTCACAGGGCGCCACTCGACAATCGACAGACCCGAGTCCGTCAATCGTGTCGCTCCCCCGACGACGATCATCAAGGCGATGAGGGCACACATCGCGAGCAACCAGATTGCAACAGCACGATTGTTCTGCAATGCGGAGTTCCTCATAAGACTTGTTTAGGCCTAAGACGCCGCGTGCGAATGCGGCGCGCCGTCGCGGAGAATTGGGTATGAGCCCCCGGATCAAGAAGCTGCTTGGTTCAGCTTTGATGCTTATCGGACTTGGCGCTTATGTCCTTGGCGCGATTGCGCTGGCAGACGTCGTGCCAAAGTATTGGGTCGCCCAGCTTCTATATTTCGCGGTCGCTGGCATTGGTTGGGCTCTTCCAGCGATCCCGCTCATCAATTGGATGAACGCCGAGCCGAAGCGCCGCCGTTAGTTCGGCGGGCCTTGCTGCTGGCCTAGACCGCCAGCAGGCAGTTGACCGACGTTACCGAGAAGCTGCTCCCAGAACCCCAGTTCTTTGCCGCGCGTCGGTGTTTCGCGGGACGCCATCTTCACATCGACCCCTTCCGCCAGTCCAATTTCGTTAACCGAAGCAACTTTCCCAGCCTCGTCGAACTGAAATTCAATAACTGTACGCGCCGTTGTCCTCGGCTTGAAGAAAGCGCGCGAGGCATCGACGCTGTAAAGATAGTACCAGCGATTGCGGTCAAACGTCCCGATCATGGAGGGCTCGCCGTATTTGGCGAGTACGCTTTCCTTGGTATCGACGCCGGTCTTGGCAGTAAGCTCGGTTTCGCCGCGCTCAAGCACATACCCATGGGCGCTTCGATAGGAGATGCATCCTTGAAGGCTCGCCAACACCGCTAGCGAAACCAAAACGCGACCGATTGTCATGCCTACTTCCTTATCCGGCGCCGCCATTGACGCGGCGGCGCGTTGGGGCGATCACCCGCTCCATGCCATGGTTTAGAAAGGATCAGACGCAAAGCCAAGCGGAAACGCTTTTCGAGGCGTTGAACCAGCAGGCTCGGCAAGCGGAATTCTATGCCGACGCCGGGGCTCCCGACACTGTGGAAGGGCGATTCGAAGTCCTTGCGGTTCACGTGTTCCTTGCGATCCGGCGCCTAAAACGGGACGCACCTGCTAGCGACAGGCTTTCGACCGCCCTCCAGGAGGTATTCTTCCGGCAACTGGATCACGGGCTGCGGGAGTTTGGAATCGGCGACTTGTCGATTGGGCGAAAGATCAGAGGACTAGCGGAAGCCTTCTACGGCCGGGCATCGGCTTATGACAAGGCGATTGCCGAGGGCGGTGATGCTCTCGCTGCCGCGGTCGCCCGAAATGTCTACGAATCCGCTGACGCCAAAACTGGCCGCGCGATATCAGACTATATGCTGATGGCCGAAGATCGGCTGACCGCAGCTCCGCCCGAAGGAATCGTCGCGGCGATCCTCGCCTTGGCTGAAGATAGCCGGATGGCATTGAAGCAGGCAGGCGATGCTCGCTGACCAAAATGCCCATGTTGAAATCTCTTCGCTCAATCGCGGCGACAACCGCTTTCGTCTGACTGCGAGCGCAACCGAATGCCGCGCCATCGCGGAACGGATCGGCGAGATGGGTGTCGAAACGCTAAGCGGCGACTTCACGGTCACACCCTACAGCGGCGGTGTTGCGCTATCGCTTCACGTCACAGCAAGGGTCGACCGAATTTGTGTCACCAGCCTTGAGCCGATTACTGAAGATGTCGATGAAACATATTCGATCCGGCTCGAACGCGATTTTGACGATAGCGCCGACGACCCCGAAGCTGATTTTTCTCGTGAACCGCTAGAAGGCGACACGCTCGACCTTGGCGAAATCCTTGTGCAGCATCTGTCGCTGTCGCTCGTTTCGCACCCGCGAAAAGAAGGCGCAAAGAGCCTCGTTGAGGGCTATCGCGATCCTGTGAACCTGTCGCCTTTCGCGGGTTTAAAAGGCGTTGTTGACGGTGACGCCTGAACGAACCCATAAGCCCCGGATGACGCCGCCGCGCCGGGAGCGCCGACCGACTTGACCGGGACGCCTGACGACAAAGGCAAAGTTTCCCTTGGCGTCGATGCTATGGGAACGGACGCTGGCCCCGCTCCGCTCATTGAAGGTGCGGCGCGCGCGCTTAGCGCTGGCGCAAAGGCAGCCATCACCTTTTTTGGCGATGAGGCGATTTTGCAGCCCCTGTTGGCGCAGTATTCTGCGCTCGCCCAAGCCAAGATCGAAAACTGCACGGCAAGTGTTGCGATGACCGATAAGCCGATGCACGTGCTTCGGCGCGGTCGCGACACCTCAATGTGGAAAGCGATAGAAGCGCAAAAGGAGGGCCGCGTTCGCGCCGTCGTGTCAGGTGGGAACACGGGCGCCCTGATGGCGGTTTCGCGCATGCAGCTCGGCATGATCGCGGGCGTGGACAGGCCCGCGATCACGGCGCTTTGGCCGACGCCGCGCGGGCGCGTCGTGGTGCTCGACGTCGGCGCCAATGTCGAGGCGAATGAGCGCGAGCTTGTCTGTTTTGCAATCATGGGCGAAGCGTTCTTCCGAACGCTGACAGGTAAAACCAAACCCACGGTCGGCCTCCTGAACGTCGGAGCAGAGGAACTCAAAGGTCACGACCTTATCCGGGCCGCGGCAAAGACCTTGCGCGAAGCGGATCCTGACATGGCCTTTATCGGCTTCGTCGAGGGCAATGATATTTCCGAAGGCGTTGCGGATGTTGTTGTCACGGACGGCTTCACCGGCAATGTCGCGCTGAAATCGGCGGAAGGCGCTGCGCGCCTTGTTGGCGGCTGGATCAAGGAGGCGCTGACGGGCTCGCTTCTTGCGAAAGCGGGAGCGCTATTGATGCTCGGCGACCTCAAAAAACTGAAAGCGAAGATTGACCCCTCGTCAGTCAACGGTGGGGTTTTTCTGGGCGTCGACGGCGTCGTAGTGAAGAGCCACGGCGGCGCCGACGCCAACGGCGTTGCGAGCGCCATCCAGATGGCGACGACCCTTGTCGGTAAAGGGTTCCGGCGCGAAGTTTCCGAGACACTCGCCATTGTGCGGGCGCGCACCGAGGCCGCCGCGATTTCAAACTCAATCAAGGCTGCCGAATGACACTGAAGGCCGTTGTCACCGGTTGCGGGTCCTATTTGCCAGCCGACATCATGACCAATCATGACCTCGCTGCAATCGTCGATACGAGCGACGAATGGATCCGAGAACGGACCGGCATCCGCGAGCGGCATATCGCCGGCGACCATGAACGAACGTCAGACCTGGCCGTTGCGGCGGCCAGGGCGGCCCTCATCGACGCTGGAAAGACCGCCGCCGATATTGATCTCATCATTGTCGCGACAACGACGCCAGATCTCACCTTCCCCGCAACGGCGGCGATCGTGCAGGCGAAGCTTGGCGCGCCTGCAGGCACAGCTTTTGACATTCAGGCGGTTTGCACCGGCTTTATCTATGCGCTTTCAACCGCCGAGAAATTCCTTGCCGCCGGCCAGCATCGCTGCGCGCTCATCATCGGGGCCGAGATTTTTTCGCGAATTCTGGACTGGAAAGATCGCGCGACGTGCGTCCTTTTCGGCGACGGCGCGGGCGCGTTTGTCGTTGAGGCGATGGATTCCAAAGAAGCCGGTGGACGCGGCGTCCTCGGCACGTTCCTGCGCTGTGACGGGCGCCTTGTTGACCTTCTTTATGTCGATGGCGGGGTTTCCTCGACCCAAACGAGCGGCTTTGTGCGCATGCAGGGAAACAGAGTCTTCCGCGAAGCGGTCGAACGCATTTCCGCCGCGATGCTTGCCGTCGCCGAACAAGCTGAGATCGATCCACACACGATCGACTGGTTCGTACCGCATCAGGCGAATGAGCGCATTATCCAGGGCGTCGTTAAAAAACTTCACCTGCGCCCCGACCAGGTGATTTCAACGATCGCACGGCATGGCAACACGTCTGCCGCGTCCATCCCGCTAGCCTATTGCGCAGGTGTCGCTGACGGACGCATCAAAAAGGGCGACCTCGTCATGCTTGAAGGGATGGGCGGGGGACTGACCTGGGGCGCAGCGCTGTTTCGAGCGTGACCTTGGGCGGGCAGCGAACAAATCAGGTATTTCAACCGCTTATTGACCAGGCCTATAGCTGGGGCCTAAGTTGCCTCGCATCCGCATTGAGGGGAGGCGCTGATGACTGAGGGAACTTTGACCCGCGCGGACCTGACCGACGCGATTCACAAGGCGCTTGGCATCTCGCGGAACGAATCATCGGATTATGTCGAAAGCATTCTTGAGGAATTGACGGTTGCATTGGAGAACGGCGAGACGGTCAAAATCTCCTCGTTCGGCACTTTCACGGTTCGGCAAAAAAAGCTTCGTATGGGGCGCAACCCGAAAACCGGCGAGGAAGTGCCGATCACGCCGCGCCGTGTCGTTACGTTTCGCGCATCGCATGTGCTGAAGGATCAGATAAACACGGCGCTCGCCGGCAAGAGCGCCGCCGCCGCCGAATAATTGGCGCACTTTTGGAAAAGGCGACGATGGCGCTTGCCAAATCAGCGGAAGCCTTCCGGACGATCAGCGAAGCCTCGCTCGAGATCGACGTTCCCCAGCATGTGCTTCGGCACTGGGAAGAGGCATTTGGTCAGATCCGCCCGATGCGCCGCGCCGGCGGGCGCCGCTATTACCGGCCAGTCGATCTCGACGTCCTCCGCGGCGTGCGCGCGCTGCTTTACGAAGCGCGCTATTCGACGAAGGGTGTGCAGAAGATTTTCCGCGAGCACGGCATCAAATATGTGGCTGAGCTTGGGCGCCTCGCCGCCGCGGGACAGCCGCTCAATATCGCGCCGCTTGTCAGCGACGACGCGGACGACCGCGAAACCGAAGCGCTGGCGCCCCGATCGGCCCCATCATCGGGCGACCTTTCGATGACGGCCGAGACACGCGCGCGACTGGAAGTAATCTTGCAGCGTCTCGAGCGCGCTGAACGCGCGCTTGACGACGCTGTCGTGGCGATCGAGGCAATTGAATTCGGCGACCGCGGATAATTTCCGCCGCGGCGTTGCAGCCCGCGAAGCCGCCCCCTATAACCCGCGAGCTTTTCGGGGCTCGCCCCGATCAGAGGTCGGAGCGTGGCGCAGCCTGGTAGCGCACTTGACTGGGGGTCAAGGGGTCGCAGGTTCAAATCCTGTCGCTCCGACCATTTTCTCGAGACTTGAAGTGATCCCAACCTTGATCCGGCGCATCGATTGCTTCGCCGCTTCCGGAAGTGAGGCGCACGCCGCCACTGCGGGTGACGATCCCAATACGGACGATTGAAGTCTTCGTCAGTTGAGCTGCCATTTCAATCGAGCGACGACGGGCTTGCGGCGCGGTGAACAGGATTTCATAGTCGTCGCCCATGCTGGCAAGGTCGGCGATCGCCATGCTGCGATCCACTTGCGCATTGAGCCAGTCACTCACTGCGGCCGAGAGCGGAATTTTTTCCGCAGCAATATCGATCCCGACGCCGGCCGTTTCGGCGATATGGCCGGCGTCGGCGAAAAGCCCATCGGAAACGTCGATGGCGGCGGTCGCAAGCCCTGAAAGCGCGCTTCCCGCCCCGAGGCGCGGCATCGGCAGGCGATAGCGCTCGATGAGAAATTTCCTGGCGTTGACGCCGGGTTTGATCACGCCGGTCAGTGCGCGAAGTCCGAGACCCGCATCGCCGATCGTGCCGGTGACATAAACATCATCGCCGACGCGCGCGCCATTGCGCCGGGTGACGCCGGCGCTTGCCGCCGCGCCGAACATCGTCACGGAGATCGTCAATGGCGCGCCCTTCGCGCGATGCGCCGTCGTGTCGCCGCCAAATAGCGATACGCGGAACGCTTCTTGATCCT
Organism: Parvularculaceae bacterium; assembly: GCA_034522715.1. Classification (GTDB taxonomy): domain Bacteria; phylum Pseudomonadota; class Alphaproteobacteria; order Caulobacterales; family Parvularculaceae; genus Amphiplicatus. Next base: position 711,668 of record JAXHLA010000003.1, read on the forward strand.
CGGAGAGGCCGCGCGCGAACGCGGCGATCGCCTCCTCCTTCACGCCACGCGGCCAGACGCAGCCCAGGAGATAGCCGGCGGGCCTTGCGCCCTTAGCAGCAAGGTCTGAGAGGTTGACGCGCAGCGCCTTCTTTGCGACGAGATCCAGCGGGTCTTTCGAGAGGAAGTGAACGCCTTCAACGAGCACATCTTTCGTCATGACATAGGGCGCGATGAATGCCGCGTCGTCCTCGAGGCCGAAAGCCCCCTCTTCCGTCGCGAGCGGCGCGAAATATCTGGCGATGATGTCAAACTCGCCGCTCAAGGGCGGCGCGTCCCCGCGGCGCTCGTTTCGAACTCTTCCGGCCGCACGTCGCGGGCGACAGCGTCCAGCGCGGCATTGATGAACCCGGGCTCGGCGCCTTCAAAAAAGCTGTTGGCGACTTCCATATATTCGTCAATCACGACCGCCGCTGGCGTCGCCGGGTGCTGGATCAATTCGAACGCGGCGCTGCGCAGGATCGCGCGCGCCGTCGCATCAAGGCGCGGCAAGGTCCACTTGGCGGCGAGGCGGCGCTCGATCGCCGGATCAATTTTCGTCTGTAGACGGACGACACCGCGGACAATGTCTTCAAAGAGCCCGCCGTCAGCCTCCGCATAGCGATCGCCGTCGATATCGGCGCCGATCCAGTGGCCGCGAAAGTCGGCGACCGCCGTTTCAACGCCCGCCCCGCTTGTCTCCATCTGATAGAGCGCCTGGACGGCGGCGAGACGCGCAGTAAGACGATGTTGCATCGGATTGACGGTCATAACGCGAACACAAAGAGCGGCGATTACGCGCCGCCCGCTCCTTCCTCGTCCTCAAGCTCGCCGATAAACTCTCCGAAATCGCGCGCTTCGCGGAAATTCCGGTAGACCGACGCATAGCGGACATAAGCGACATCGTCGAGGCCGGCGAGGCCCTCCATCACAAGTTCGCCGACGACCTTTGAGGGAATCTCCGGCTCGCCGAGGGACTCTAACCGCCGGATGACGCCCGTCAGCATCTGCTCGACGCGCTCCTGGTCAACATTGCGCTTGCGCAGCGAAATTTGCACCGACCGCATGAGCTTCTCGCGGTCAAAAGATTCGCGCCGGCCGGAGCTCTTGATGACCACAAGCTCGCGCAACTGCACGCGTTCGAACGTGGTGAAGCGGCCCCCGCAAGCCGTGCACTGGCGCCGGCGCCGGATCGACGATCCGTCTTCGGCGGATCGCGAGTCCTTCACCGCTGTATCCTCGCACCCGCAAAACGGACAGCGCATCGGTCCTCAGGCGTAGATCGGGAAGCGGTCGGTCAGCGCCTTGACCTTGGGCCGAACGCCGGCGGCGATCGCCGTGGCGTCCTTGCCGCTAGCAAGACCGTCAAGCGTTTCGGCCATGAGGCGTCCGACCTCGCGGAACTCGGCGACACCAAAGCCGCGCGTGGTGCACGCAGGCGAGCCGACGCGGACGCCGGACGTTATCGTCGGTTTCTCCGGGTCGAACGGGACGCCGTTCTTGTTGCAGGTGATGCCGGCAGCCTCGAGCGCCTCTTCAGCGGCGTTCCCTTTCACCCCCTTGGGCCGAAGGTCGATCAAGGCAAGATGCGTGTCCGTGCCGCCAGAGACGACTGCGTAACCCGCCTCGACCAGCGTCGAGGCGAGCGCCTTGGCGTTCGCCATCACGCCGCGCTGGTAGTCCTTGAACTCCGGACGCAACGCTTCGCCAAACGCGACCGCCTTCGCCGCGATCACGTGCATCAACGGCCCGCCCTGAATACCCGGGAAAAGCGCTGACCGGATCTTCTTGGCGAGGTCTTCATCGTTGGTCAGCACCAGCCCGCCGCGCGGGCCACGCAGCGTCTTGTGCGTCGTCGTCGTCACGACGTCGGCGACGCCGATCGGCGTAGGATAAAGCCCCGCCGCCACGAGCCCGGCGAAATGCGCCATATCAACCATCAGCCTGGCGCCGACGCGGTCTGCAATCTCGCGAAACTTCGGAAAATCAATAAATCGGGAATAGGCGCTGCCGCCGGCGATGATAATTTTCGGGCGGTGCTCTTCGGCCTGACGCGCGACCTGATCGAAGTCGATGAGGCAGTCGTCTGGACGGACGCCGTAATGAACTGCCTTGAACCACTTGCCAGATTGGTTGGCGCGCCCGCCATGCGTCAAATGTCCGCCTGCGGAGAGATCCATGCCGAGGAAACAATCCCCCGGCTGCAACAGCGCCATGAAAACCGCCTGATTGGCCTGGCTTCCCGAATGCGGTTGCACGATCGCTTCTGAGCAACCGAAAAGTTTCTTCGCGCGATCGATGGCGAGGTTTTCAGCGAGATCGACGACATCGCAGCCGCCATAATAGCGTTTGCCGGGAAAGCCTTCCGCGTATTTATTGGTGAGCACCGAGCCCTGCGCCTCAAGGACGGCGCGGCTCACAATATTCTCAGAGGCAATGAGTTCAATCTGTCCTTGCTGACGCGCCATTTCACGCGCGACGATTGCCGCGAGATCGGGATCGCGAGTGGCGAGCGACTCGCTAAAAAAATCGTTAGAATTCAAAGCCTCGGCGCGACGCATGACGGATCCTTCGGGACATTCTGGAGACTGGGGGCTACTCGTCTATTCCTATAGCGGCGCCCGCTTTCAGCGGCAATCACAAGGACTGCGGCAAGAAGGCTGTCAATCGAGCTTATGAACCGGCGCAAACTGCCAACACAGCCGACGCAAAAGCCGGGCTTTTCATCGCAAAGCAACGCGCAAGTCTAGTTTAAGTCTGTAATCTGTTCTTGCACGACAGCGCGCGCAGGTTTATGCGAGCGCTTCCTGATCGAAAAGTTGGGCGACTGGGAAATAAATCGGAGGCGAATTCTTCGCTTCTTTAAGCGGCCCGGAGCAAAAGTGACGGTGCGCCGCGTTCCATATGAGAAGGACTTAACAGAAATGCCGGATAACGATTCAACGCTTGGAGCGGGTGAAACCTTGCATCTTGCGACAGATATTTTGTCAGCCTTTGTCAGTAACAACACCGTCGCGGCGGACAAGCTTGCAGGTTTGCTGCAGGACATTCATGACGCCGTCCGGGCGCTCGCCGCCGGCGGCACCGCCAGCGCCGGCAGTCAGCAACCTGCGGTGCCGGTGAAGAAATCGATCACCGCCGACCACATCATCTGTCTTGAAGACGGCAAGAAACTTAAAATGCTGAAGCGGTATTTGCGCACGCAATACGGTCTCTCGCCTGAAGATTACCGCCGCAAGTGGGGCTTGCCGGCAGACTATCCGATGGTCGCGCCGAATTACTCGGTGCGCCGGTCGAACTTCGCCAAGCAAATCGGTCTCGGCCGCGCCGGCGGCAACGCTGCGCCCAAGCGGACGAAGAACGCCGCCAAGCGCCGCGGTCGCCCGCGCAAAGCGGCATAGCCGCGGCAAGGCCGCGCGTTCGAAACCGCCTTAAACTTTCGCGGCGCGCGTCTCGCTTCTCTTTACGCGTCGGTTGGCGCGGGCCAGCGCGTGCGCACTCCAGATAAGCGAGCGAACTATCTTCCTTTTTTCCGTGCGGGCCTTGGGCACGGATCGGCCTTGCCCGCGGGCTCCAGCCGAAAGCTCCGTAGGCTGCGGAGGAAATTGTAGGGAGATTTCCTGGCGTTCGGCGCCCGCATCCTTCGTGACGCGGCCTGAAAGAGGCCGCTCCTCAGCGACTGTGTTGCTGGTCAAGCGTTTTGCCATGTTTTTTTGTCTCTGATGATTGCGTTGAGGATGGTGAGGAGTTTTCTGGCGACGGCGATGAGGGCGAGTTTTTTTGATTTCCCGTCGTCGAGGAGCCGCTGGTAGAAGGCCTTGAGAGCGCCGTTGCAGCGGCTTGCGGTGACGGCGGCCATGTAGAGCGCGCAGCGGACGGCGCTTCGTCCGCCGGCGATGAAACTCTTGCCGCGCCATTGCCCGGATTGCTGCGTGAAGGGGGCGAGGCCTGCGAGGCTGGCGATCTCGCGCCTTGTGAGGCGTCCAAGCTCGGGGAGTTCGGCGAGGAGGGTTCTCGCGGTGACGGCGCCGACGCCGGGCACGGAGACGAGGAGGTCTTCCTTCTCGCGCCAGGCGGGCGAACCGCGGACGGCGCCGTCGATGTCCCGGTCGATTTCGTCGAGCTCCTGTTCGAGCGCCTTGAGGAGACGGACGATCGAGCGCGCCATCGCTTTCGTCGCGCGCTTCTGGCGCTGCTTTTCGGCGATGATCATCTGGATGATCTGGCGGCGCCGGGCGACGAGATCGGCGAGGCGCTGGGTTTCTTCATCGGGAAGCGCGCGGATGTCCGGCTTCGTCGCCTCGGCGAAGCGGGCGATGACGGCCGCGTCGATCGGATCGGTCTTGGCGCGTTTGCCGATCGCCCTTGCGTAACTTCGCACCTGCGCCGGATTGACGACGACGACCGGAAGCCCTGCCGCGCCAAGCGCGGCCACCACCACTGTTTCGAAGCCGCCCGTCGCCTCGACCGCGACAAGCCCCGGCGCCAGCCCCTTCAGGCGCGCGCACAAATCGTCAAGGCCTTCGCCGTCGCGCGCGACGGCGAAGGCCGTCCCGGCGGGGAGAACATGCGCGTCAAGACGATCCTTCGACACATCGACGCCGACATAAAGCGCTTCCATCGCGACCCTTCCTTGCCTAAGCGGGCTCGCTTGAGCGCGGCCCCGGCGACTGTTCGGGCTCTTCGATGAAATTGCGGACGGGGACCCTAGCTGAGCTGCGGGCTTGGCCCGAGGATGAAACGGTCTCCCGTCCGCCGCCTCGTCGTCGCCAGCACAAACAAGCAACGATGAAAACAACTTACAAGGATGAAGGATGCCGTGGTCTTCATCCTAAGGAGCGCGCCCCTTGGCGCGCGTCACTAGGGATGCGGCGCGCGTTCCCGCTCCCGTCAGGCGGCCTTCCGGCCCCGGGGGGTGCTTTCCTTTTCGCGCAACCAGATGAACCAGCACCCGAGCCCGCGCGATCAACCAGACTTTTCAAACCCAGAAATGAAAATAGCGCCGGCGGCGGGAGCCGCGCGGCGCTTCAACACCCGCGATACTGGGGCTGAACGCTATCCAGAGTCAAACAATCAATAACGGGAATCGAGTTTGGTTAATTCGTGTGCGGCGCGAGTGATGCCCACACCTCGCCCTTGCCGGCGCCTTATCCCTACTTGACCTTCGCTTCCTCCGACGCGATCCATGCCTCGACATGCGCGGAGAGCGCCGCCAGCGGGACGGCCCCATTCTCAAGGACGCGGGCGTGGAAGTCCTGGATGTCGAAGCGGGCGCCCAAGCGTCGCACCGCCTCGCTGCGCAGTCGCATGATTTCGAGCCCGCCCGTATCATAGGCTGTAAGCTGACCCGGAAGCGCCGCAACGCGGTCCAGCATCACATCCGCGCTCTGCTCGTTGAACCGCCCGGAGTCAATCACGAACGCTTTCACCTGTTCGTTCGTCCAGCCGTAAGCATGCAATCCAGGATCGGCGACCATGCCGCGCGCGGGCCAGGCGCGGCGCGACACCGCGCCGTATCCGGTCGCATAAAGCCCCGCTTCTTCGGCGAGCATCTCGGCGTAGCGCGCCCAGCCTTCAATATAGGCCGTGGACCCCAGCAATCTAAGAATGGGGTGCAGCCCCTCGACCGAGGCGGCCGTCGCGATCTGGAGATGGTGGCCGGGCCACCCCTCGTGCACGGCGACAATCTCCGCTTCGCCGCGGGTCTGGTCTGCCCATTCATCGGTCGCAATGCGATAGGTCGCGGGCCCTTCCGCCGCTGGCTTTGGTTCGTACCGGGAGGATTGCCCGGCGCCTTTAAGGCTGTCGGCGAAGGGCTCGACAATCATCTCCTGCGCCGGCAGGCTCGCAAACAGCGGGGCCGCTTTTTCCCTCGTCACGGGGATCATCGCGCGCGTCCAGTCGATCACCTCCTTTTCAGACGAAAATCGGTTCTCGCGGACCGCCTTGATGCGCTTCAGGATCTCGCCGAATTCCGTTGCGCCGGTGAGCGGCCCGCCTTTCTCGATGACCGCTTTCCTGTTGGCCTCGACGGTCGCCTGCCCGCGCGTGAAGGTCGCTTCGGCGCCGATTGCAGCCGTATGGTACTGCCGCAGCATTGCCTCGTAGCATTCCTTCCCGTTTGGCAGCGCGGCGATTGAAAGATCCTCGCGTGCGGCGGGTAGATAGTCGTCGCGCAAAAAATCGCGATAGGCGGCGATCGCCGGGAGCATGTCGTCGGCGCCAAGTTTCGCAACCGCAGCGGCGAACTTCTCATCGTCCTCAACGCCCTTCGCAAACGACAGATAGGGCAGCGCCTCCGCCCCGGCGGCGACGATCGAGTCGAGTTGTCCGATGACGCGCGCCACGACCCGTTTCGGCGCCGAGTACCCCGCAGCGAGGCCGGCGCGGAGATTTTCAGTTTCCTGCGCAAGAAAAGCGGGCAATCGCCGCCAGCGCGCCAACGCCTGCGCACGGCCGACCGTTGTTTCGACGTCTTGCGCGTCTGCAACCGACATGAAGCTGTTCTGCCAGCCCGCCATGTGATTGACGTTCCAAAGATGCGCTTCGCAGACACGCATTCCCTGCGCGGCGGCAATCGCTTCCGTCAACGTCCACCACGTCACCCAGTCGGCCTTGACCGTCAACGTAGACGGATCGATCGCCGCGAGCCGAGGCGACAGGCGGTCTTCAACGGCGCGCAGTCGGCCAAGCGCGCGCGGGGAATTGTCTTCCATCGCAGCGCGGTCCTCGTCGATCACGTCGCCCGCGCCGGCGTAAACGACGGCGAAGGGATAAACGTCAAGGATTGCAGCCTGATACTCATCCGCGATCGCGCGAACCTCCGCCCCAAGGTCAATGGCAGGCGGTTTCTCCTTGGCGCTGCAGGCGGCGAGAACGAGTGAAAACGGGAGAAGAAGGCCCGCTCCCGCCAGGCCCTTGCGCGCGTGCGGGCGACGGCGAGGAAGGCCCGGCGCGCTGGCGTTGATCATCATGCCCTACTCCTTCAAGCTGAACGGGGTAAAGTCCGTTTCATTATCGAAGACATCAACGCCTTCGGCGCGCTTCATCCAGGCGACGATACGGTAGGTTATCGGGACGAGCATCGTCTCCCACGCGACCTGCAAGACATAATTCGTCGCCACGACCGTTAAAATCAGCGACGGCTCCCACACGCCTGCGAAGGCGAGCGGGTAGAAAATAAGTTTGTCGACCGCCTGCCCCGCTGCGGTTGAAGCGATCATCCGGGCCCAGAGGTTTTTCCCCTCGCTGGCGACCTTCATGCGGGCGAGGACAAAGGCGTTGACGAACTCGCCCGCCCAGATCGCCAGAACGGAGGCGAAGACAATGCGGGGGGCCTGCGCGAAATTGAGCGCGAAGGCGTCCTGCCGGGTGATCCCGCCGACGTCGGCGTTCCAGTCGGACGACGGCGGTATCCAGGTGACGAAGGCAGCCATGCCAGCCGCGAACGCCGCCGCGGTGACGCTCGCCCAGAAAACACGGCGCGCGCGGGCGAAACCATAAACTTCGGTCAGCACATCGCCGGCGATATAGGAAAAGGGAAAGAACAACACGCCGGCGCCAAACGAAAATCCCGCCACCGAAGCGACTTTCCCGGCGCCGATGATGTTCGAGCAGACCAGAACGACGCAGGTCGCCGCCATCACGAATTCAAAATAGCGGAAGCGATGCGCCGACAGCGTCTCGGCGCGGGCGATTTTCTCCAGCGTCATTCGTCGCCGGTCCAACCCGGACCGCGCACGACGCGGCCGGCTTTGGCGCCGGTGTGCGCGCCGCCCGACACGGTGAGAACGCCGTTGACGAACACTGTCTCGACGCCTGCTGCGAGCTGATGCGGCGTATCGAATGTCGCCCGATCGCCGATCGTCGCAGGGTCGAAGACAACGATATCCGCATAGGCCCCTTTGACGAGGCGCCCGCGTTCCTTGATGCGCAAGCTGTCGGCGGACAGGCTCGTGAGGCGACGGATCGCTTCTTCCAGCGGGATCACCTTTTCCTCGCGCACATATTTGCCGAGCAGGCGCGCGAAAGTTCCATAGGCGCGCGGATGGGCGTTCGATTTCAGGAACACGCCCGCCGGCGTATAGGCGCCCTCGTCGGATCCGAACATCAGATGCGGCCACTGGATGTTGCGCCGGATATTCTCCTCCGACATCAGGAAGAACGCCGTATCGACGCGGCTGTCATCCTCGATGATGAGATCGATGATCGTGTCTTCCGGGCTCGTGCCGCGCATCTTCGCCACGTCAGCGAGCGACTTGCCGGTGAGGGATTTCAGCTTTTCGTTCTTGAAGCCGATGAGGAGGACGTTTTCCGCCCCGCCGGCGAGTTGATAGAGATTCTCCCAGCCTTTGGCCGGCGCGCGCATTTCGGCGATGACACGCTTCCTGATCTTCGGGTCCTTGAGGCGCGCGACCCACGCATCATGTCCGCCTTCCTGCACCCAGGGCGGCATCGTCGCATAAAGTCCGGTTGCGCCGGCCGTGTAGGTGTAGATGTTCGCCGTAATGTCGACGCCCGCCGCGCGCGCGGCGTCAAGCCTCGCGATCCCTTCCGCGGACTTTGGCCAGTTCGCCTGGCCTGCCGGTTTCAGATGGTAGATCTGCGCCCGTGTGTTCGCGCCCCGGGCGATGGCGATTGTTTCGTCAATCGCTTCGAAATAGCGGTCGCCTTCCGACCGCATATGGGTGATGTAGCCGCCGCCGGACTCGGCGGCGGCGCTGACGAGCGCGATCAATTCGTCCGTCTTCGCATAAAACGCCGGCGCATAGATGAGCGAGGATCCGACGCCGAGCGCGCCCTCGCGCATCGCGGCGCGCACGAGGTCTTGCATGCGAGCCAGTTCCTCCGCCGTGGGCGCGCGGTCCTCATATCCCAACTCGTGAATGCGCACTGTCGTCGCGCCGACGAAGGAGGCGACGTTGGGCGAGACGCCGCGTGTTTCGAGATGCTCAAGATAGTCGCCGAGGCTCGTCCACGGAATGTCGAATTTGATATCGCCTTGCTGCTTCAGGCTCTCGTTGCGCATCGCATCGGTGAGCGGTCCCATCGACCAGCCCTCGCCCATCACTTCGAGCGTCACGCCCTGGAGGAGGTCGCTTTGCCCTCGCCCGTCCTCGATCAGCGTTTCGGTCGCCCAACTGAGAACGTTGATGAAGCCCGGCGCGACCGCCTTGCCGGTCGCGTCGATCTCGGCGGCAGCTTTCGCTTTTCCAAGGTCGCCGATGGCGGCGATGCGGTCGCCTTCGATTGCGACATCACCAGCGACGCCAGCCGCGCCCGTGCCGTCATAAACCGTCCCGCCACGGATGATCGCGTCATAAGTCGGCGCAGTGGCGCAGGCGGCGAGCGCCGACGCCAAAATGCTGGCCGCGAGAAGTCGAAGTGTCATGGCTGAACCCCTGTTTGCGGCTGGACCTTAAACCGCTTCGGCGGCGGGCGTCAGTCCTTTGGGCGCCGGTCAACCAGCGCCTTGATGACGCCTCGCAGGGTCCTGACCTCGCCTTCGGTGAGGCTTGCGCGGGAGAGCGCCGTGCGAATCTTCCGCTGCTGGATGGGGCGCTTTTCCTCCGGGTAGAAATAGCGCTGGCGGTCAAGCTCGGCGAAGAGATGCTCGACGAGGCCGTCGAACTCCTCGCGGGTCGCCGGCGCCGCCGTTTCGAGATCCGAAGGCGGCGGCGCATAGCCATCCGCCTTCGCCCATTCATAGGCGAAGACGCACGCGGCCTGCGCAAGGTTGAGCGAGGCGAAAGCGGGGTTCACCGGGATCGACACGATGACGTCTGCGCGCGCGACATCGTCATTCGACAATCCCGTCCGCTCCGGTCCGAGCAGGAGCGCGCATTTCTCGCCGCGATCAAGGCGCGCTCTCATCGCGCGCGCGGCTTCCTCCGGCGTCATCACTTGCATCAGTGATTCGCGCGGGCGCGCCGTCATCGCCGCGACGAACTGCGCGGGGCCAAGCGCCTCGGCAGTCGAGGCGACAACACGCGCGTTCTCCACGACGCGCGCCGCACCCGACGCCATCGCGACGGCTTTCTCATTCGGCCAGCCGTCGCGCGGCGCGACGAGCCGCAAATCCGTCAGCCCGAAATTCAGCATCACGCGCGCAACCGCGCCAATGTTCTCGCCCAGCTGGGGCTCAACCAACACGATCGCCGGACCCGGCCGGTCGACATGCGCGCCGATGCCAGGGCGGAGTTTGGGGTTTTGAGCGTCGAAGGTCATGAGGGGCATCTATCGCCGCTCCCGCTTTCGCGACAACTCCCGGCCGTCTTTGCGCCCCTGCCCGATGGTTGCTATAGGCAAGCCTCGCCACCCCTTCGCCCGCTTGCTGTTGGCAGGAAGAATCATGAATAAAATCAAAGTTATAAACCCCATCGTCGATATGGACGGCGACGAGATGACCCGGATCATCTGGCAGATGATCAAGGACAAGTTCATTTACCCTTATCTCGATATCGACATCAAATATTTCGACCTCGGCATCGAGGAGCGCGACCGCACGAACGATCAGGTGACGATCGACAGCGCCGAGGCGACGAAGAAATATGGCGTCGCGGTCAAATGCGCGACCATCACGCCCGATGAAGCGCGCGTGAAAGAGTTCAACCTCAAGGAAATGTGGAAGTCGCCGAACGGCACCATCCGCAACATCCTTGGCGGCGTAGTCTTCCGTGAACCGATCATCATCTCGAACGTGCCGCGCCTCGTCCCCGGCTGGACGCAGCCGATCGTCATCGGCCGCCACGCCTTCGGCGATCAGTATCGCGCGACCGACATGCTGTTCCCCGGCAAGGGCAAGCTCACCATGAAATGGGAGGGCGAGAATGGCGAGGTGATCGAGCGCGAAGTCTACAACGCGCCGTCGGCCGGCATCTATATGGGGATGTACAATCTCGATGACAGCATTCGCGATTTCGCGCGCGCCTGTTTCAACTTTGCTCTGAACCGGAAGTATCCGGTCTATCTGTCGACGAAAAACACCATCCTCAAAAAATATGACGGCCGCTTCAAGGACATCTTCCAGGAGATGTGGGACGCCGAGTTCAAGGAACAGTTCGCGCCCTTCAAGGGCACCTACGAACACCGCCTGATCGACGACATGGTCGCAAGCTGCATGAAATGGTCGGGCGGCTATGTGTGGGCGTGCAAGAATTATGACGGCGACGTTCAGTCGGACACGGTCGCGCAGGGCTTCGGCTCGCTCGGCCTCATGACCTCCGTCCTGCTGACGCCCGACGGCAAGATCATGGAAGCCGAAGCCGCGCACGGCACGGTGACGCGCCACTATCGCCAGCACCAGAAGGGCGAGGAAACCTCAACCAACCCCATCGCCTCGATCTACGCGTGGACGCGCGGGCTCAGCCATCGCGCCAAACTCGACAATACGCCCGAGCTCGCCCGCTTCGCCGACACGCTCGAAAAGACGGTCGTCCGGACGGTCGAGAAAGGCTTCATGACGAAAGACCTCTCCGTCCTCATCGGCGCCGAGCAGAAATGGATGACGACGGTGAAATTCCTCGACAAGATCGACGAGCACTTCAAGGCCGCGATGGCGGGGTGACGGCTTACCTTCGCGCAGTGTCCCTATTCAAAACCACGATCACATCGTCACCCCGGGGAGCGCCACTTGGCGCGAGCCCGGGGTCCAACTCCAGAATTATCGGCGCGAACGCAGGCGACGTTCGGGAGCTGGACCCCGGATCGGCTCTTCATCCTGAGGCTCACGAAGGACGCCGTCCGGGGTGATGGCGTTTTGTGTGCAGTTTGGGATATCGGAGAGCCGCAAAAGAACAGCTTCCTCTAAGGCTCGATAGGGACGCGCGACCGGGACAACAGCGGCTATACTACAAACTATTTTTTGTAGTATAATTGACCATGAACCCGATTCCGTTGACGATTCAGACGCTTTACCAAGACTTGTTGCAGGCGCACCTCGACCGCGCGCCAGATGAAATGGCGGGGGCGCCGCACCGGCGCCTGATCGATGGCAAGGGCCATTGGTACGCCATCGTCCGCCTTGGCGACGGCCTTGGCCAGCATTACATCGGGCCCGACACCAAAGTAACCCGCAATCGAATCGAAAAATGGCGCGACGCTCAATCGGACGCCAAGGAATTTCGCGCACTCGCGTCCGAAAAGGCCGCTGCCTTGCGCGCCGCGCGGCTCCCGGCGCTCGACATGACGACAGGCAAAGTGCTTCGTGCGCTGGCGCAGGCCGGCGCTTTTCGCCTTGGCGCGGTGCTGGTCGGCACACATGCATTCCGACTTTACGACCTTGAGACCGGCGTCAGGCTGACGTCAAAAACGAGCGCCGCCACCGCCGATGTCGATCTTGCGGCGTTCGAAAAATTATCGCTGTCGATCGAAGACCGCGCGGAACCAGCCTTGCCGGTTGTCCTCAAGGCCGTCGGCCTCACGCCGATTGAATCCCTTGATCGCGGCAAGCCAACGCGCTGGCGCATGCCGAAATCGGATTTTGTCATCGATTTTATCGCGCCATCTTTTGACGAAAAAGAACGACCGCAGAAACTCGATGCGCTCGGCCTTTGGGCGCAAGGACTGCATTTCCTGAACTACCTTATCCGCGATCCGATCCCCGCCGTCGCGCTTTATCGCGAAGGCGTGCTGGTGCAATTTCCAAAGCCCGAACGGTTTGCAATTCACAAATTGATCGTCGCGTCGCGCCGTCGCGGACCGGGGCAAGCAAAATCCGAGAAAGACATTGCGCAATCGCGCGCTTTGATCGAAACGCTCAGTGACTCGCGTCCGGCGGAACTCAAGGCGGCGTACAAGGAAGCACGCGCCGAAGGCCCGGCGTGGCGCACAGCGATCGACGCGACGTTGAAGCGCGCGCCGGACATCGCCAAGATGCTGCGGAAGCTCGAATAGCCGCCGCATCCTATGTCCTCCCCCCACCTCCTCCTCAAATCCGTTTTCGGCTTCGACGCCTTTCGTCCCGGGCAGGAGGAGATCGTCGCAGCGATGATGTCGGGCCGCGATGTGCTGGCCGTCATGCCGACCGGCGCGGGGAAGAGCCTTTGTTATCAGTTGCCGGCGATCGCGGGCGCAGGGCTGACCGTTGTCGTCTCGCCGCTGATCGCGCTGATGGACAACCAGATCGCGCAGATGAAAGCGGCCGGCGCGCCGGCCGGCGTCATTCATTCGGGGCGTGATCGCGAGGAGGCTGTCGCCGACTGGCGCGCAGCGGCGGCGGGAACGCTGAAACTCCTCTACATGGCGCCCGAGCGGCTGATGACGCCGCGCATGCTGGAGGCGCTCGCAAAACTCAATGTCGCGCGTTTCGTCGTCGACGAAGCGCATTGCGTGAGCCAGTGGGGGCATGATTTCCGCCCCGATTATCTGGCGCTCGCAGGGCTCAAAGAGGCGTTCCCGAAGGCCGCGATCGCCGCCTTCACCGCAACCGCCGACGAGCGCACGAAAGCGGAAATCGTCGCGCGCTTGCTTCGTCCCGAGGCAAAAGTCTTCGTGCGCGATCTTGACCGGCCGAACATCGACATCGCGATCGAGCGAAAGGATCGTTCAAAGGATCGCATTGTCGCGCTGATCCGCGAGCATGAGGGCGAGCAAGGCATCGTCTATTGCCTCTCCCGCGCGGCGACCGAAGATGTCGCTGCCCACATCTCGGCGAGCGGGCGGCGCGCGGTCGCCTATCACGCGGGGCTTGACCCTCAAACGCGGACCGAGCGGCTCAATGCGTTCCTGACCGAGCCGGACCTCATCGTCGCCGCCACCGTCGCCTTCGGCATGGGCATCGACAAGCCGGACATCCGTTTCGTCATTCACGCGGACATCCCCTCCTCTATCGAGGCCTACTACCAGGAAATTGGCCGCGCAGGCCGCGACGGCCTGCCCGCGCGCGCCGTCTTGCTTTATGGCCCCGGCGACCTGATGCGCCGTATACGGATGATTGATCCGGCCGCGCCCGAAGCGGCGCGCGCCGCGCAGAAGCGCCGCATCGAGGAGCTTGGCGCGCTGTGCGAGATGACCGGCTGCCGGCGCGAGGCGCTGCTCGCGCATTTCGGGCAGACGATCGGGCCCTGCGGGACTTGCGACAATTGCCGGCGGCCCGCCGACACGATCGACGCGACGGCGGAGGCGCGCCTTCTCCTAGACGCGGTAGAGAAGACCGGCGAGATGTTCGGCGGCGCGCATATCATCGACATCCTGCGCGGCGCCGATACGCAGAAGATCCGCGAGCGCGGCCATGAACGCCTCAAGGCCTACGGCGCCGGCAAGGCGTGGAAGGCCAATGACTGGCGTGCGCTTGTGCGCCAATTGAACGCCGGCGGTTATCTCCGTGTCGACGCCGACTATGGCGGGCTCTCGCTCGGCCCCCGCGCGCCGGGCCTCCTGCGCGGGGAAACACGCTTCCCGATGCGCCCCGAGCCGCGCACGCGCCAACGGCAGGAAAGCGCGGCGGCGTTAACGAAAGCGCCCGCGGACCGCGCGCTCTACGACGCCCTCAAAGCCAAACGCCTTGAGATCGCGCGCGAGCGCGGCGTTGCGGCGTTCGTGATCTTTTCCGACCGCACATTGCTCGACATGGCGGCGAAAAAGCCCAAAACCCTTCGCGAGTTCAGCGAGGTTTTCGGCGTCGGTCGGGCAAAGACCGAAGCCTTCGGCGCGATCTTCATCAAGGTAGTCGTCGATTTCGGCGCGCGGGAAGCTGCCGCTTGATTGGCGATCACTCCCTTGGTTCTATGGGGACGCCGAACCGGACCTTGACCCGACGATGCCTCAATCACCGGCGAACGCTGCTCAGGACTTGATCGATCGCGGCGACCCGTCAGGCGCGCTCGAACTGCTGGCGCGCGCCGCGCCCTCCGCCGATGTCTTCGCCGCCCGCGCCAGCGCGCAGCTCGCTCTCGGCGCGCATGAAGCCGCGCTGTTATCAGCGCGAGAAGCGCGCGGGCTCGAGCCTGAGAACGCGGCCGCGCTGTTCAATGAGGGGCGGGCGCTGATGACGCTCGGCGAACCCGAATTGGCAGTTGCAGCGTTCGCCGCGGCCGAACGCCTATTCAAGGGCGTCGCAGACATCAGCGCGCGTCTTGGGGAGGCCGCTTTTCTCGCCGGCGCTGACAGCGTCGCCGAGGCGGCGCTGCGCCGGGCATTGGACCGCGCGCCCGCCCATGCGCTCGCCTTTTCGGTGCTCGCTGATCTCCTCAATCAGCAGGGGCAAGCCAGTGCGCTGGACAGTCTTCTGCGCGACGCTGCGGGCGCTGGGGGCGCATCGGCTTTCCGCGCCGCGTCAGTGTATGCGCGTCTTGGCCGGCGCGGGGAAGCCTTGACAGCCCTTGCGCGCGCTGAAGCGAGCGCCGCCCCGTCCACCGCGATCGACATGCTCGCTGCCGATGTCCTGCGCGAGGAGGGCGCAACTGGTCCGGCGCTGCTTCGCGCCAGGGCCGCCGCCGCGCGTGCGCCGGAGGACGCTGGCGTCAATGCGCCGCTCGCCCGTCTGTTGCTGATAACCGGCGCAGCTGACGAGGCGGAGCGGCTTGCGCGGCATATTCTTGGCAATGATCGGCGCAACCAGCTCTGGCTGGCGTTTCTGTGGTCGGCGCTTGCCGCACAAGGGTCAAGCGAAGCAGAAGCGCTTCTCGATTTCGAGCGCGACGTTCTTGTCACCGATATCGTTCCGCCAGAACAATTCGCTTCAATCGAAGCCTTCAACGCTGCGCTTGCCGCCGAAGTCCTGCCCCTGCATCGATCGATCGGGGCCGCGCCGCTCGGTCAATCCGTGCACGGTGGATCGCAGACGCGCCAGCCATTGCAGACGGCACGCTCGCCGGCGCTTCAGGCGTTTTTCGCCGTGGCGCGCGACGCGGCGGGGCGTTTCGCTGCCTCGTTTCCGCGCGATGCCTCACACCCCTTGCATCGCAACCGAGGAAAGGCGGCGCGCATTTCGGCCGCATGGTCGGTCGCGCTGGCGCCGGGCGGGCGTCATTCGGCGCACGTTCATCCCGCCGGATCGGTGAGCTCGGCCTATTATATCGAGGCGCCCGCTAGGGCGGACGGGGCCGGCCGTCTGGCGCTTGGTGAGCCGCCGTTCCCGGTTCCGAACTGTACGGCGCCGCGCCGGATCGTCGACCCGGCGCCCGGCCGCCTTGCTCTCTTCCCATCCTATTGCTGGCACGGAACCACGGCGTTCACGCATCCGGGCCGCCGCCTGACGATCGCCTTCGATGTCGAGTTCTTCTAGCCGGCGTTCACCTTTGGCGGATCTTGTCGCGAGCCGGGAACGCTCTGTCGCTCCTTACTTGCCCTGAAGGTAGCGCAGGTTCACAGATCGGGCTGCCAAAACGTCAAACCGCCATCAGAGGGGTTCCCCATGAGATATTCTTATTTGCCCGGCGCCGCCGTGTTCGCCGCCGCCATCATGACCGCGCCAGCCTTCGCGGAAACCAAGACCTACGCCGTCGCCGACTTCACGCGCGTTTCTGCAAGTGCCGGCGTCAGCGTCGATATCACCGCTGGCGCAGACTACGCCGTGCGCGCCTCGAGTTCCGCAGAAGGCCTTGAGCGCCTCGAAATCAAGGTCGTTGAAGGCGAATTGCAAATCCGCCGCAAGTCGAAGGGCTGGCGCTGGAAGCGTGGCGATGAAGTCAACGTGACTGTCTCCTTGCCCGCGCTTGAAGCAGTCGACGTATCCTCCGGCGCATCGGTCGACGCGACGGGTGTTGACGCCGGCGCCTTCGCCATCGATGTCTCGTCGGGCGGCAGTCTCGACATCGCCGGCAAGTGCGATGCGCTCACCGTCGATGTCTCGTCGGGCGGCAGCGTCGATGCCGACGAATTCCTTTGCCGCAGCGCGAACGCCTCGGCGTCTTCGGGCGGCAGCGCTGACATTTACGCCTCGGAAAGCGTCAACGGCGACGCCTCGTCCGGCGGATCGGTCGATGTCTCGGGATCGCCCAAGACCGTCAACAAGGACACCTCGTCCGGCGGCAGCATCGACGTCGACTAGGTCATACAATGACGGGGGCGCCGTGCAGGGCGCCCCTGTTTTTATCCGCCAAGCGCGCCTTCAATCGCCTTAAGCGCTTCGTCCGCCTTCGCCCCATGCGGGCCGCCCGCTTGCGCCATGTCGGGGCGCCCGCCGCCGCCCTTGCCGCCGATCGCTTCGGCGCCGGCGCGTACGAGATCGACAGCAGAAAACCTTGCTTTCAAATCATCAGTGACGCCGACCGCGAGCGCCGCCTTGCCGTCGGCGACGCCGATGAACGCCGCGACCCCAGAGCCGAGTTTCTGCTTCGCCTGATCGACGAGGCCGCGAAGATCTTTCGCCTCGACGCCGTCGAGCACGCGTCCCATGAATTTGACGCCGTTGATCTCGATTACCTCATCTGCGGGAGCGCTTCCGGCGCCGCCCAGCGCAAGCTTCTTCTTCGCCTCGGCGAGGTCGCGCTCGAGGCGCTTTTTGTCTGCCATCAAGGCCTCGATGCGCGCCGGCAAATCGCCCACTGGCGCCTTGGCCGCGTCGGCGGCCGCGCGCGCAACGCCCGCCTGCTCTTCGAGATAGAGCCGCGCCGCCTCGCCGGTCAGCGCCTCGATGCGGCGCACGCCCGCCGCAACGGCCGATTCCGAGGTAACTTTAAAGAGCGCGATGTCGCCGACGCGCCGCACATGCGTGCCGCCGCACAATTCGACGGAATAGGCGCCCTCGCCCTCAGCGCCCATGCTCAGCACACGGACGTCCTCATCATATTTCTCGCCAAAGAGCGCGATTGCGCCTGATGCGACCGCGTCATCATAAGGCATGATGCGCGTCGTCACCTCGTTGTTCTGACGAATGACGGCGTTGACGCGGCGTTCGATCTCCGCGATTTCGCCAGCGCTGACGCTCTTCATGTGCGAGAAATCGAAGCGCAAGCGGTCGGCCGCGACAAGCGAGCCCTTTTGCGCGACATGGGGCCCCAATGTCGCGCGCAATGCCTTGTGCAGGAGATGCGTCGCTGAATGGTTTGCCCGCGTCGCGTCGCGGCGCGCGGCGTCGATCATGAGTTTCACCGCGTCGCCCTTTTTGACCGCGCCCTTCGTCACGCAGCCAATATGGCCGTGGAGCGCGCCGGCGCGCTTCTTCACGTCGGAGATCTCGATCGCTAATCCGCTGTCGGACGAAATCCTTCCGGCGTCGCCCGCCTGGCCGCCGGATTCGGCGTAGAACGGCGTTTGATTGACGATGATCTCAACCTCGTCGCCGGTCTTGGCCTCCGTGACCTCCGCGCCGCCCTTGACGATCGCCAGGACGACGCCTTCCGCCGTCTCAAGGCTGTAGCCTAGAAAGTCGGTCGCGCCGGCGCGCTCGCGCAGATCGAACCAGACCGTCTCGCCCGCCGCATCGCCTGACCCCGCCCAGGCCGCGCGCGCCGCCGCCTTCTGCGCGGCCATCGCACGCTCAAAGCCCGACTGATCGACAGCAAGGCCGCGCCGGCGCAGCGCATCCTGCGTCAGGTCGAGCGGAAATCCGTAGGTGTCGTAAAGACGGAATGCAGCGTCGCCGGGCAATATCCTGCCTGACCCGAGTTTGCCGACTTCTTCGTCGAGAAGTTTCAGGCCGCGATCGAGCAGTGAGCGGAACTTCTCCTCTTCCGCGCGCAAGGTTTCGCGGATGAGCGCCGAAGCGCGGTGAAGTTCCGGATAGGCCGCACCCATCTCCGCCTCAAGCACCGGGGCGAGGCGCGCCAGCAATGGCTCCTTCGCGCCAAGCTGGTTTGCATAGCGCATCGCGCGGCGCATGATGCGGCGAAGCACATAGCCTCGTCCCTCGTTCGAGGGGGTGACGCCATCAGCAATCAGGAACGACGAGGCGCGCAAATGGTCAGCGATCACGCGGTGCGCCGGGGCGTCGTCGCCCGTCGGGGGACGCCCTGTCAGGTCAACGGACGCTGCGATGATCTTCTTGAACAGATCGGTGTCGTAATTGTCGTGGACCCCTTGCATCACCGCCGTGATGCGCTCGAGCCCCATGCCGGTGTCGATCGAGGGCTTCGGCAGCGGGACCATTTGGCCGTCGGCGTGCCGCTCGAACTGCATGAAGACGAGGTTCCAGATCTCGATGAAGCGGTCGCCATCAGCGTCCGCTGAGCCCGGCGGACCGCCCGCGACCTTGTCCCCATGGTCGAAGAAGATCTCCGAGCACGGGCCGCAAGGGCCCGTATCGCCCATCGCCCAGAAATTATCGTTCGTTGGGATACGGATGATCCGCGAATCGGGGAGGCCGGCGATCTTGCGCCAGAGCGCGGCGGCTTCGTCGTCCGTATGATAGACCGTGACAGTCAGGCGGTCCTTCGCGAGACCGTAATTCTTGGTGACAAGCGTCCAGGCGGCGTCGATCGCCTCTTCCTTGAAATAATCGCCAAAGGAAAAATTGCCGAGCATCTCGAAGAAGGTGTGGTGGCGCGCCGTGTAGCCGACATTGTCGAGGTCGTTGTGCTTGCCGCCCGCCCGCACGCATTTCTGCGCCGACGCCGCGCGCACATAGGCGCGCTTTTCCGCCCCGGTGAAGACGTTTTTGAAGGGCACCATGCCGGCGTTCGTGAAGAGAAGAGTCGGGTCGTTCTGCGGCACGAGCGGCGCCGACGGCGTCACCGTGTGACCACGCGCGCGGAAGAAGTCGAGAAAGCCGGAGCGGATGTCAGAGAGCGAGGTCGTCATAGGCAGGGCGTCCTAAGGTTTGGGGCCGGTTCGCGGGGCCAAACAGCCAGCCGCAAAGCGAAAGCCGCGCCGCGAGATCGCTCCCGCAGCGCGGCAAGGTCGTCATAAGAGGAATGGCCGGGCGGGTCAAAGCGACACCACCCCAGCCTGCGCCGTCAGTTCATGCAAAAGCAGTTGAGCTTGTTGCCGTCCGGATCCCGGAAATAGCCGGCGTAGAATTGCTCGCCGCGGGGGCCCGCGGGGCCTTCGTCGATCGCGCCAAGCGCGATCGCTTTTTGGTAGAGCCTGTCGACGCTTTCCTTCGATTCCATGACGAGCGCGACCATCGTGCCATTGCCCCAGGTCGCGGGCTTGCCGTCATGGGGCCTGATGACCCCGAGGCTCGGCTTGTCCATCGCATGACCCCAGGCGACGAAATTGTCGCCTTCCATGATGCGCTTGGCCCCAATCTCCCCAAGAAGTTCGTCGTAAAACTTGACGGCGCGTTTCAAGTCGTTCGTTCCAAGCGTTACATACCCGATCATCGTTCGATCCTTCCGATTGGCGAGTGACAGGTGACGAGGTGAAGTTCAGGCTTTGTCGTCTGCGACTGACAACCCGCAGCCTCTCCTAAGCTTGCGCTGCCGTGTCTTCATCCTCTTCGCCAGCGAGCATTTCGGTGGCGACGAGACCGGCGTTCGCCTTGATCTCGGCGGCGATGGCGCCGGCGACATCGGGATGGGCGCGCAGGAAGTCCTTCGCGTTTTCGCGGCCCTGGCCGATACGCTCGCCTTTGTAAGAGAGCCACGCGCCGGACTTTTCAACGACATTGGCTTTCACGCCGAGATCAACCAGTTCGCCGACGAACGAAATTCCCTCGCCATACATGATGTCGAATTCGACCTGCTTGAACGGGGGCGCGACCTTGTTCTTGACGACCTTGACGCGCGTCTGGTTGCCGACAACGTCCTCCCCCTTCTTGATCGCGCCGATGCGGCGGATGTCGAGACGCACGGATGCGTAAAACTTCAGCGCATTGCCGCCCGTCGTCGTTTCCGGCGAGCCGAACATCACGCCAATCTTCATGCGGATCTGGTTGATGAAAATAACGAGCGTGTTGGACTTCGAGATCGAACCCGTTAGCTTGCGGAGCGCCTGGCTCATCAGCCGCGCCTGCAGGCCGGGAAGCGAATCGCCCATCTCGCCTTCAAGTTCGGCGCGCGGCGTCAGCGCAGCGACCGAGTCGATGATGAGCACATCAACAGCGCCCGAGCGCACCAGCGTGTCAGCGATCTCAAGGGCTTGTTCACCGGTATCCGGCTGCGAGATGAGAAGATCGTTGAGATTGACGCCGAGCTTTTGCGCGTAAATCGGATCGAGCGCGTGCTCCGCATCGACAAAAGCGGCGACGCCGCCCTTCTTTTGCGCCTCGGCCGCGACCTGCAAGGCAAGCGTCGTTTTGCCGGAACTCTCCGGCCCATAAATTTCGACGATGCGACCCTTCGGCAATCCCCCGATGCCAAGCGCAATGTCGAGGCTCAACGACCCGGTTGAAATCGACTCAATCTCGACGACCTCCCGGTCGCCAAGGCGCATCAGCGATCCCTTGCCGAACGCCTTGTCGATCTGCGAAATTGCCGCCTCAAGCGCCTTTTTCTTATCCACGCCGTCCGCCTCCACTAGCCGCAAACCGGGTTTCGCCATTGTCGTCGCCTCCGTGCCCTGACGAGCCCATGCCCGTCAATCAATGTCTATGTACTCTCTTTGTTCTTTTTTGGCAATACGGCCTAAGTCTCTGAAAAAGCTTTGAAGATCTTAAAACGTTCCACAGGCGTTCGCAGATTTCGCGCACGCCGCTGCGATCGCGAAATGCAATATGTCTGTAGGTTAGAAGACGCTATCCTCCGGTGAAGACGAATTGAGGAGCGGTTCAGTCAACGGCGGGGCTCTCGTCTATTAGACGCGTGAGCCTTTGTGCCGACATCACAACACCCACAACGAAGCGCGTTCAACCGCTAGAGCTTGCTAAGCAGCATGCCGTCCTGTCCGTCCTCGGCGTCGGCCCAAAATCCTGACCAGGCGCCGCGGATGAAGTCGCGCTCCATTTTCAATCCGCTGTCTGCAACCATGCGTCTGAAGCAGTTCGCCGTGAATCCAATGGCGCCGAGGGGCATCTCCTTGACGTCGATAAAGCATTCATCACTGACCTTGTGTCGAAAGGTTAGATGCGCCCTCGTCGGATTGTTATCGACCGCAGCTTTAACGATTTCCGGCGAAACCAAAAAGCATGTCAGATAAGCAAGGCCGTCGGCTTTCAATACACGGCGAAATTCCGCCAGATAATGGCGGATGTCTTCCTCCCAAAGATGCGTCAAAACTGACCACGCAAAAATCCTGTCAACAGAGTTATCGTCGAGCGGAAGCCGCTGATCCACCATCCTGTCTTTGCCTTCAGGGTTATGCAGATCATCCTTTATGTTATAATGCAAAAACTGAAAATTCGGATGTCTTGCCGTAATATTGTTGCGGCAGAACTCGATTGACGGTTCAATAATATCTATCCCGAGATAACATCCTTCGGAGCTCAACGTTTCTGTCAGCGGGATCGCATCACGTCCAATGCCGCACCCGATTTCGAGGACATGGTGGGTCGGCTTGATGTCCAGAAATCTTTTCAAAAGATTGATGTGGTGCTGCGTCAGCTTTTCGAAAGTTTCGACGCCTCCGCCCGTCTTGTTGACGAGGTCAACCGGCAAATCGAATCCTCGAAAATAATAGGTCGAACTCAATTAATGCTCTCCTGTTTCAGACTGTGTCTCACTTCTAATTTCAAACGCTGGTCTTGCTCAAAATCACAACGCCTTCGCTACCGGCTCAAGCAGAGCATGCGCGCGGGAGCCATTGGACCAAGCCTCATATGAGGCGTATACTGATTTGATATCACCAAAACCCCGAACCATGCCGCGTTCAAGCCAAAGGCCGAGATTGCAGTTGTCGAGCAGCAGCTGTTTGCTGTGCGTCGCCAGCAGGATGACGCCGGCGCGTCGCGCAAAGGAATTCATTCTTTCGACCGCGCGCATGCGAAAGGCCGCGTCGCCAGTCGACAGCCATTCATCGAGAATGAGGATTTCAGGCTCAAAAGCAGTTGCAATTGCGAAGGCAAGGCGCATCGACATGCCGGACGAATAAGTCATCACCGGCATGTCGATGAATTCCCCGAGTTCGCAGAACTCAATGATGGCTTGCCGCTTCCGTTCGATTTCGGCGCGCGCGTGACCATAAGCAAGGCCTTTGAGCGTGATGTTTCTCTGACCGCTCGCCTCGGGCTGCATGCCTAAACTCAGGTTGATGAGGCTCGTCGCGCGCCCCGTGAGCCGCACCTCGCCCGAGTCCGGCGTGTAGATTCCCGCCACCACCTGCAACAAGGACGTCTTACCAGAGCCGTTGGGACCGATAATGCCCAACCGGTCGCCGCGGTCGAGGCTGAGGGAGATATCTCGCAAGGCCCGCACTGCGCGAAAGCTTCCATTGGGCCATTTGACAAGACGATCGTCGTGCGCACCCGGAATTTCGTATTGCGCACGGCTCCCGGTCAGAATCGGAAAGGAAAGCGAGACTTTTGAAACTATGACTGAAACCATCGCATCAGATCCAGTGCGGCAGACGATGGCGAAAGGCCGCGCCGACGGCCAGCGTCAGTAAAAGACCGCCGAGCGTAAACCAGCCGACGAACACCCAGCTCTCGACCGGGACGGGGTCGCCGAGCATCGGGGCTCTAAAGATCTGAACATAGTGCGTAAACGGATTGTAATCGGCGATGGAGCGCACCAGCGGTCGAGCGTCTTTATACAGCCAAAGGATCGGCGTAACGACGAACAGCGTGCGGGAGAGCGCGCCCATGAGGTGGGTGACATCTCGCCAGCGAGCGGCGAACAGGCCTAGGAGGTACTGAACCCAGACGGAGAAAAGAAGCATCGCCCCGAAGGCGGGGATCGCCCAGAGCGCGCCGATCGTCGGCTTCCAGCCAAGATACGTCATCGTCGCGAGCGCGACTGTCAACTCAAGGAAAAATGGGGTGATCGATCGAAAGATGCTTTTATAAACGAAAACCGAATAGGGGATTGAGGCGCTTTTGATCCAGTTGGCGGAATTCACGAAGACGGCGCAGCCGTCGACCAGATTGCCGTTGAGTAATGAGAACACGGCGAACCCGAGCGCGACGTAAATCAGAAAATCACGCGTGGTCGCCGAGGAGAAGTCCCCGAAGAAAATAGCGAGAACCACGACAAAGAAGCCATACGACAGGACGATCCAGGCAAGGCCCAACGCGCTGCGCCTGTAGCGAGCCAAGGTCTCGTCCCAAGCGAAGGCCGACCATACCTCGGTCTTGAGCGCGCCCTCAACAAGATCGCGCACCATGGCCCCAGCACCGCGTTGACTGGCGGGGGAATTAATTGTGACCGACATGCTCATGTGCCACTTCCGAGGAAACTGCCGCGTGACGTCCAAACCTCTGTACGCGCTCGGTCTAGCGCGTCGCGGCGGTAAAGCAATGTGAAAACTCCAAAATCGAGCCGTCACGCAAGCGGAGGAAAGATTTCGCGCCGACCATCATTCGCATAGGCCAGAACCCGCAAAATCGACGGGCAATCAAAGAGGTTCAACAGCGCCGGTTGCTTTTGGTGGAGCTGCCCGACACAGTCGCCAAAAGCATGATCGTCGCACCCGTTAGGCGCTGTCCTGCAAGCTGCGCGTACCGGCTCTGGTTATGCGTTGACCTCATCGTGCGGGGCCGCCTGTTTGAAGACGACGAAACCGTCAGCGTTCCATTGGTCGCGCATGCGGCGCGAACGCCTGTTTCTCGATAGAAGGCCGCTTGGCGGGCCCGAAAGGCCATTCGTCAGGCGAATACTGGTCGGAACGCTGATCTGCGATCAAAGACAGGATGCCCGCCCGTATATGTCACCAGATGCTGTCGACGACGTCGCGCCAACGAAGCGTCGGCGCTACAGAGTGCGGCGCGCCGACGCTGACCGGCGCAACGATACGTCCCGGGGATGCCGCGATGACAGCTTCGCCGATTTTGGCTGCGAGCGCTTGCGGGTTCAGTCCGTAAACGGAGCGTATATTCGGCGCTCGGAGCGACAGATCTTTGCCTTCATAGGCATTGGCGACGACCTGCATGCCGGCGGAGGCCATCTCGAGCGGCGGATAGCTCGGGTGCGGGCTAACCATGAGCGACACGCCGACAGGTGATCGAGCACGACGCCCGGCGCGCTGCCCGCCGCATCGAGGGCGAGTGCGGAAACATGAGCGCTGCGACGCCAGCGAGCGCAACATGCGTAAGCACGGGAAACGGTATCCGCCCGCCGAGCACGAAATCGTCGAAAGCGAAGCGAAGTCGCGAGAGCAAGATGCGGTGCTCAATGGGCAGCGCGAACCTCGTCGTGCGGTCGCGCAGTCTGTGAGGTGCACGACGAACCAGGCGTCGCCGTCCCACAGGTCCAGGAGGGGCGCTAGCGTAAAAATCTTAAGTATGCCGACGACAGCAACTCCCACGAAAAGCGCGACGGGCAGGACAGGCGTCGAGACATAGAACGCGCGTGCAACCGTTATCCGAGTTCGCGGACTGCGCTTGCGCGCACGCGCCCCCTCCATGGGTAGTCTTGGCGCGGCGGCGATGCCAATGAGAAGTCGTCATTCGTGTCGGTGAGATTGGGATTGTAGGCTGGATCTTGCGAAAGCGTGTCTACCCATCGGGCGCGTATCACGTTCTTCTCCCGTAGGAGCCTTTCCAGTTTTTCGGCGGAAACGTCTAGCCCTCGCGAAGCAGATTCGTGATGCGTCGCGTTGACATGCGGCAGAACGATATTCCGCCTACCAAGTTTTCCGATCTTTAGACACAGATCGACGTCATTGTAAGCGATTGGGAGTTTCTCCTCATCGAAACCGCCAACAGCCGAAAAATCCGACCGGCGGACGAGCAGACACGCAGCGGTCGCGGCGGAGACTTCCTGCGTGAGCGCTCCGCGACCGAAATAGCCGAAGTTGTTCCTCGGCATGCGCTTGAACATATTCATGGCAACATGCTCAGGCGAAAGTATTAGTCCGAAATGCTGCAAAGTATCATTAGGATACCAGAGGCGGGCGCCGACTGCGCCAACCTCGTCAAGAAGGGCAAACTTCACCATTTCGCAGAGCCAGTCCGCGTGCTCTATCTCAATGTCATCATTGAGGAATAAAAGGAAATCGCCTCGTGCATACTTCGCCGCATCATTGTTCAGCGCAGAGTAATTGAAAGGCCGGTCGTCGCGGAAAACACGTACGCGGCGGTCCTGGCAAAGACTTTCAAGATACGACAAGGTGCTTCTGTCGACGCTTCCATTGTCCATAATCACGAGATCGAAATTTGGATAATCCGTATCCGTTAAAACACCTTTCATGCATCTTTCGAGGGTTGCGCCGCCGTCGCGCGTCGGCACGATGATCGTTACGCTCGGCCAGTGAGTTGGTTTCGCAAGGCGAATAATATAGCCGTGGTTGAGTAATTCCGCGCGACCGTCGACTCCCACTCGCTCTAGATGCGATGTGATGGCATGTTCACCTGCTATCATAGCGTAAGGCTTCTCGTCCGCTGACATCGCGGTACTACCTTCCATTACGCGCCAATGATAAAGCACATGAGGAATGTGGACGATCTCGCTGCGTTGGCATTGTTCAATGCAACGCAATGCGAGATCGTAGTCCTGCGCGCCTTCATAGCCCGCGCGGAAGCCGCCAGCCTGCTTGACAAGCGCAGAGCTGTAGATGCCAAAATGCGAAAACATATTGTGCGAGAGGAACAGTCGGTAGTTCCAGTCACTCTTGAAATAGGGGTCGTGTCGCCGTCCTTCGAGGTCGATCTTGTCTTCATCCGAATAGATCATCTTTACATCAGGGCGGCGATTGATTGTCTCGGCAACGCAGAAGAGCGCGTGTGGCGGCAGCAAGTCGTCATGATCGAGAAGCGCGATCCAGTCGCCCGTCGCGAGGTCGAGAGCGGAATTAGATGCGCGCGAGATATGGCCGTTCTCCGGGCGGAAGACGACCTTGATGCGCGAATCCTTCGCTGCATAATGCTCGAGCACGCGCCTGACATGGGCTTTCGTCGATGCATCGTCTGCGATGCAGAACTCCCAGTGCGGATAGGTCTGGGCGAGTACACTGTCGATCGCCTCACGGAGAAGCCGCTCGGGCGTGTTGTAGACCGGCATCACGACAGAGATGAGCGGCTTTGTGGCGAAGCCATCGATCATCACCCCCATCGCGGCGCGGTCTTCATCGGTGATTGTATCGAACGCCTCGATCCATGCGGCGTATGAAAGCGAGGCGCGGCGCGCCGCGACTTCGCCGCGCCGCGCGGCATCTTGCGCGCGCAGGTCTGCGGCGGCTTTTGCCGGGCCAGCAGCGAGCGCGGTTTTCACGGTCCGTACAGCGACCCCTGCTGCCCCGGCCGTCTCGCCGCCGAGGTCGCGCATGAGGCCCGTGTAGAAAGCGATGCGTCCGATCCGGCGGGCGAACGCGCCGGCAAACGCAAACTCTGCTGCGCCTTCCGGCGGGGCGGCGTCGACAGGGTCGAAGCGCAGCGCCCGCGCCCCGACAGGCAGCGTCGCGCGGGCCGAGACGAAGCCGGCGCCGGCCGGCTCGATAAAGAGCGGCGCGGCCTCTTCTTCGGACCAGCCAGCGCCGCTGTCGATATAGAGTTTCGCCGCCGCGCCTGGCAGCGGCAGCCCGCCAGCCTCGAAGTAGAGCCGGTAGTGACCGGCGGCGAGGACGCCTGATCGAGGGGTCAGAACGAAATACGGGTCCGCACCCGTGACGCGCCAGCGGCGGCGCCCGTCGATCGCCGCCGCCTCGACCAGATCGCCGCCTGGCGCAAAGTTCAGGGCCACGGCATCGGCGACAGGGGCGGGCCGCGGCGGGCGCGGCGCAAGCGCCGGCGCTGCCCCAAGCGAAGCAAGCGCCGCAACGAGCGGGCTCGCGCTGACGAGGCGGCCGTCAGCACGGACCAACGGCGATGGGACGAAGCCGGCGCATGGGGGCGGCGCATCGGCTCCGGCAGCGAGATACCGGGCGAGCAGTGCGCCCTGCCCCGCCGGCAAGGTCGCCTCCGAGGCGCGCACATAGGCCGGGTCGAAAAAGCGGTTCGGCCAGGCTCCGTCGTCTTCCCCCACCGCAACATAATGGCAGAGCGGATTAACGCAGAGCGGATCGAGCCCCGGATATTGCGCTATATAAAATGCTGTCTCGAAAACCGGCGACGGATCGCGCCCTTCGTCGGCCCCGTGCCGCAAGTAGTGGTCGACCGCGTCAAAACCGCCGCCAGCGACATCGGGATAGCGGGCGAGGTACCAAGCTTCGTCAAACAGGCCCGACCGTGTGATGACATCACGCCCAAAGCGGGCGGCTACGCGAGCGCGGACCTTGTGCTGCTCCATCGGACGCTCCCCCGTCAGACGAACCGGTAAGCGCCAGCCCCAAGCGCGTGCAGAGGTGCGCTCGGGTCCTCGACAGGGGCCGCTCTCAGCCCCGCTTGGGCCGTCAGAACGCCTGTCAGTCGCTCGACCGCATGAGCAAGGGTACCATCGCGCGCGCCGTTCTCGGGTTCGAAATCGGCAGTATCAAGGCCGGAGTCAAGCATCCGCCCGAATACTGTTGGCCGGGCATAGTACATCGACCCTGCGGCGAAGCCCGCCTCAGCCGAGAAAGCGGTCGCGGGATCGAGCCCGAGGCGCAGCATGAGCGCTTCCAGGCTTCGGGCGTTCGCGCCGACGTGCTGGACGAGATCAAGCCAGTGCGCACCGGGCGCGAGGAGGCCGAGACCGGGGTCCGCCGTGAACGCGGCGATTGCCCGCGCCAGCGCGCCGGGGCCGAGGAGCGCATCGAGGAGTTCGTCGCGCCAGGCCTCGCCGTTCGGCAAATGGGGACTGCGCTTCGTGTGGAGCTTCAGCACGAGCGGGGCGCCATCGGCCACCGCGACGCGCAGCGCCGTCAGGAACGGCGCGATATCGCGGCCGCGGTTCTCCACCCGTATCAGCCGCCAGGGCGCCGCGAATTTCTGAAGACGCGCCTCGATCGCCGCCAGCTTTTCCTCTGGCGCGGTGAAAACAAAGCGCATAGCCGGCGCCGACCCTGCGCGTTCCAGGATGGCATCGAGTCCGTCCGGGTGAAAGGCATGGACGAGCGTCGCGACTACAGGCGCGGCGCCCGCCTGCGTTTGTCCGCCAGAGGCGACCACCTGCGCAGCAACCGCGGGCGGCGGGCGGCGGCGAAGCTCGGCGAGATGCGGCGCGACCGCGGTGCGCCAGGCGACGGCTGACGCCGGTTTCGGCACGCTCCGCACAGTCTCAGACGCAGGTTTTCGTCCCCTCACCGTATCGATCACAGCGCGCAGCGGCGCTGTCAGGCGCCAGCTCGTGCTGCGCCGGTAGGCTTCGGCTTCGGCGCGGGCGGCCGCATGCGCCGTGGCCAGATGATCGCGCTCGGCCTCTGCGCGGGCGAACGCGGCGCGCATCTGAACAGCCTCAGCCGCCGTTTCGCGGCGAAGCATTGTAAGGGCGTTGGTATGGGCAGCCTCAGCGGCAGCAGAGTCGCGGCGGAGCTCTGCGAGGTCGCTCTCGAGCAATGTGGTCTGCACTTCGGCCTTACGACGCGCATCCGCTTCAGCCTGCCGCAACGCCGCGATCTCGCGCTCGAGATCCGTTTTGCGCGCCTCCGCCGCTGCCTTGGCCTCGGACAGCATGCCGATCTCGGAGGCGTTGCTCGCGCGCAGCCGGTCAAGATCCGCGCGGGCGGCGCCGAGCGCTTCATCAAGCGCCGCGCGCGCTGCATCGATCGCCGCACGCTCGGCCGCTACACGTTGCAGCGCCGCACTCGTTTCGTGCAGCTGGACGCCGAGCCCATGCGCACGGATTTCCGCCGTTTCACGCGCGACATCGATCACGTCTGCATAGGCGAGCAGCGGCGCGACTTCAGCATAACCAGCCTTGATCTGCCGCCACGCGTCCATGCGGGTCACCGCGCCGGCCACCCCGGGGTCCTCCGGGCGCGCGCGCGCCAGCTCAGACACGTAAGCGTCGAGCGCAAGCACGAAAGGCGAAGCAAGACCTGATCGCGCGAGCTCCCGTGAGCCGACCAAATTGTGACGCAGGTCCTCGTCGAGAAACGCGTCGCTATACTCAGCAAGCGCTGCATCGTCCGGCCGCGGAAGATCAAGAGCGGCTGCGATGCGGGCGAGTTCGGCGCGGGGCTCGGCGAGCAGACGATCGAACGCGACGAAGACGCGCCGCTCGCCTTCGGTCGCTGACACGGCCTCCACGACATGCTTGGCCCAAAGGGCGACCCCCTTCGCAAGCGCCAGGCCGTCGCGCTTGTGGAGTGAGGCCGCAGACGCGAGCGGATTGCGCACCGTCACAAGATAGCGCACGTCGAGGTCGAGGTCCTCGAAGACGCAGCGCCAGAACGGCAACAGAACGGCGGTACGAGGATCCTTGAACGCAAAGACCGCGCCGGGCTTTATCTTTTTGGCGATCAGGGCGGCGGCGTCACGCCGCTCCTCGGAGAAGGCGGGTCCCTCGAACGCCGCCGCATCAAGCGGGGTCAGCTTGTGCCACGCGCTATTCGCCTTGCTGAGCAGTCGTTCGTTGAACCGATAGATGTCAAGGTCTTCCCAGAAGCCTTTTTCGTTGTCGTCCGCAGGTTTCAGAAAGTCGCCGCCGAGATCGACGCCGAGCGCGAGAAGTCCGCGCGTGATAGCGCTCGAGCCTGACCGGTGCATGCCGAGCACCACCACGAGGCGCTGGCGCTTGCGGCCAGTGGGCGCGGCGCGATCTGGCGCCTCGGAATTCTGCGTGATATTCGTCATGACGCTTTCGTGTGGAAGCAAGGGTTGGTAACCAATCCCGCCTCGCCGGGCAACGCGGAGAAGCCCGTCATCAGCTCACCACCGGCTTCCCCCGAAACATTGAAAAACTTCGCATTGCGGCCGACGCAGCTTGTAGGCTGGCATCGGCGCAGCGCCTGATCCGCGCCAGCAAATCAAAGTCTTCGGCGCATCCCGCAGTGCTTGCTCCTATGCTCACCTTGCCGTCGGCCGCGATCGATAGAGCCTTTACAACCCGCAGGCCGGCACTGCCTGAACCAAATCGGCGTCAAACCCGAGATCGCTTTCGCCAAAACCGCTGGTGTCAAGATGTTTAATGCGCGGGCGATCCCCGGCGTCTTTGCGCGACTACAGCTGCCCCACTGTCGAATAGCTAAGGAAGCTCGTTCCCTTATTGACGACTTCAAGCCATCTGCTTGGCAATGCCCGCCGCGGGACAAAGCTAACGATCAGTAGGTTGGACATTGTGTCAATCGGGGGAGACTGCGTTACGAATGTTGGCTCGCGCCCAAAGCAAGCCCTTGGCGAAGCTGTTCGGTTTCTTCGCGAGAATGGATCAAACCCCCTGCCAAACCACGCATGGTTTGCGGCCGCAAAACTCGCTGTCAAATTCGGCCGCGCCGCAAGTGTTCTTGCAGCGGCGGCGGCAGGCTTCGGAAGATACCGCGAGCGATCTTGAGAACGGCGCCGGCGCCGCCGGCTGCCGCCGGTGCGAGATGGGCGGAGCCAACCCCGTATTCGGCCGGCCCATGGGCGAGGAACCAACGCCGCAAACCGGCGCGGCCGGCGGACACATTAAGCGGAAACGCGGCCTGCAAGTCCGGCCGCTCGCGCCAGATCTCGGCCATGAGGCGCGTCACCGGCGCGCCGCCGTGCGCAACGCCCGGCTCGGGCGCATTAAGGAAGGCGAGATCTGGATCGAACGGCAAAACCGCTTCGCCGGCGTCCTTGCGCCTGGCATAGAGGCGGCGGGCTGCGCGCGGGATCGTGGAGCCGTCGGGGTAGTGGCCCCAGGCGTAGGGGATGGTCCGGAACGCCTCATGGCCGAAGGCGGCGAGGCGGGCGCGATAATCGGCAAGGAGCCCTGCG
The DNA here is from genome assembly GCA_034522715.1 of Parvularculaceae bacterium. Lineage (GTDB taxonomy): Bacteria > Pseudomonadota > Alphaproteobacteria > Caulobacterales > Parvularculaceae > Amphiplicatus. The sequence goes on from JAXHLA010000003.1 coordinate 743,355, forward strand.
CCAACCGCGCCGATGGTGTCGGGATGATGCCGGGTCTGGTGTCTGGACAAAACGATGCCATCGCCTGGCGCGACACCCGAGAAATGAAAGAACTGCAGTCGTTGGCCACCGGCTGTCGGCGTACCGTCGTCGGCGCGCCCGAGCGGGCGTTCATGAAGGTTCCAGTAGGCGGCATTGAGGCCTGGCGCCTCAAGGATGACAAGGCCCGGTATTCGGGCTGGCGCTTCATCGACAAATTTCTGATCAACGAAAAGCCCGCGCTCCGGCGCACTGAAGCACCGCGTCGCGCAAGCGTCGGCCCACCAGATGAGAAAGCCGTGCGCGCCGGGCGTGTCGGCGAAAGCTGCAAAGCCGAGATTGAAGCAACCGGCGGCGGCAATGTCGGCAGCGGTCGGCGTCTTGCCGTCGTCAGGCGGAGGGGCGCGATGGTGCGGCGTCAGCACGGCGTCGGCCCCGGACGCGAGCGCATCCAAGACACAATCAAGCGGCGCCGTCACGAGAATGTCCGGGTCGAGATAGATGACCGGCCCCCCTTCCGCCGCCGCGAGCATATGGCGGAACGCAAAGGGCTTCACCGCAGTCGCTAACTCCATAACGTCATAACGCATCGTCATGTCGGCGAAATCGGGGATCGGGAGATCGCGCGCGGCAACCAGATCGGCCGCCGCGCCGGGCGCTAGAGCCTCAATGAGCGCCAGCGTCGCCTCATTCGGCGCCTCGTCGGCGAGGACGATGCGGAACACCACGCCCGGATGCGCGGCTAACAGCGACGCCCGCAGCGTTAGGGCAAAACTGAGATAGTTGCGGGCGACGATGGTGAAGAAGTGAGGGGGCAAAGCCGTAGAAACCTCTTTGAATGCCTCCTCGGCGTTCATTCATTGGCCGGAAGACGAGCGTCGCGGCGCCGAGACAAGGCCTAGACGTGTTTCGAAGCTGCTACGCTGCCTATTCAAAGACAATGCCGAAACGCACCATGATCGGCGTGATGTGACCCCTTTGACTCCCCGCGTCTGATCAGGGGGCCCTGTATCCTTATCGTCATTGTGCCCCGTAAATCGATACCAGATCCTTGGCACAACCGAAGATGCATGGGATTCATGGTTAATTAAGTCATTTTCTGTCAGACCGCTTTTGCGCGTGCGAGCTTTGGACTGGGTTCACCGGTCCCACAACGCCGACTGGTGAACTCCTCACAGGTACGGACATGTTGGGCACGGTAAGCGCCAAACGGCTTTCGCCGACCTTTGGCGGCGGCAAGGCCGATGTGCCGAAAATGAAGCGCCGCGACTTTGCGCCAATGCGTTGGAAATCGCGTAGGCTCGTTTTTTCTGCTTACCTGGCGCTTACCCAGCTCGACGATACGAGGACCCGTCGAAACAATGAATTTGTAATCTATTGATGTTAGTTAAGAAAATGGCGCGAGTGACGGGACTTGAACCCGCGGCCTCCGGCGTGACAGGCCGGCGCTCTAACCAACTGAGCTACACCCGCGAACGGCGCTTTCACGCCAAGGCTCGCGGCATTAGCCGGGGGCCTTGGCGCGGTCAAGGGAAAGCGTTCCCGTCTCACGTTAAACGCGGTCCGGGCCGACGCGAATGACGGCTTTGCCGAAATTTTCCCCGTGGAAGAGCCCGATAAAGGCATGCGGGGCCTCATTGAGACCTTCGTAGACCGACTCACGGAACTTGATCTTGCCAGCCGCCAGCAGCGGCGCAACCTCAGCGGCGAATTGCGGGGCAAGGTGCAGGTAGATCGAAACGATAAAGCCTTGCGCCATGGCGCTGCGGCCGATGAGATTGACGAGGTTCGGCGGACCCGGCTCGAACTCGATATTGTTGTACATTGAGATCATGCCGCATAGCGCAATGCGACCGCCCATCGAGATACAATTGAGCGCGGCTTCCAGATGCATGCCGCCGACATTCTCGAAATAGCAGTTGACGCCGTCAGGCGCCGCGCTGGCCAGCGCTTTCGTCAGTGCGGCTGCATCCTTGTAATCCCGGTAGTTGATCGCAACGTCGCAGCCGCCTTCTTTCAACAACCAGTCGCATTTTTCTTTCGAGCCTGCCGAACCGATAACGCGCGCGCCCTTATGCTTGGCGAGCTGACAGACGAGCGAACCGACAGCGCCGGCGGCGCCGGAGACGAACACGGTTTCCCCGGCGTTCGGCTTCAGGATTTGCGTCAGGCCCGCCCATGCAGTGAGGCCTGGCATGCCGAGGACGCCAAGATAAGTCGATAACGGCGCAAGCTGGGGATCGACCTTTTGAAGCCCCGCCCCGCTGGACACCGAGAACTCTTTCCAGCCGCCCTGGAACGCAACGACATAGTCGCCCTTCGCGTAGCCGGGATTGCGGCTTTCGACGACTTCGCTGACGGCGCCGCCGTCCAGAGGCTCCGACAGCGAGAACGGCGGAATATAACTTTTGACATCGGCGCGCATGCGCCCGCGCATATAAGGATCAACCGACATCCAGACCGTACGCAGCAATACCTCGCCATCGCCGATCGGCCTGACATCGACGGTCTTGGTGACAAAATCGTCCGGGCGCGGAAGGCCCTGCGGATAGGATTTGAGGAAAATCGCCTGTGAGGTTTTCGACATGTCGCCGCTCCTGTGGCTTGCTCGCGGCGAATTTACCGGTGATCGGCGGCTATTCAACGCCCTGCCGCAGCAAAGCCGCAATTGAGGGACTTTCCGCCTAAATCCTGCCCGAAGCGCCGCCAATATCGTGGTCATGAAAGGAATTGCGGAGCCGACGGTTGCGTTCCCCTTGGCTAGGCGCCCGCACTAAAGGAGGGATCACCATGAAGATGATGCTAGTGGGATTGGGCGCGCTTGGGCTCGCCGCGACGGGGTGTCAGTCAACGGGCGAAGGCGCCCTTTATGGCGCGGCGCTGGGCGCAGCGGGCGGTGCGGTCGCCGGTGAAATTTTCGCAGGGTCTCCGGGCCGCGGCGCCGCTTACGGCGCCCTGATCGGCGCGGCGCTTGGCGCTTACGAAGGTTGCTCGCGCTCAGGCACCTGCTTTGGTCGCGCGCGCGACCATGGCCGCCGAAATTACGACCGCTATTCGGATCGCTATTACTACGACGATCCCTGCTACGGCGATACTTATTGGGACGATGGTTCGTTCCGCCGCTACGGCCCGAAAGGCTATCGCGGCCGCTGCTAGGCGATTTCTTGGGAGACTAGTCGCGTTAAAAACCCGCGCCAACGACGGCGCGGGTTTTTTAGTTGCGCGGCAAGTCCGGCACGGCGGCTTTCTTGCGCGCCTTGCCCATCTGCGAGATCGCGAGCAGCGTCATCGTCGGCACAAAGGCATCGATGGGCTCGGCGAGGTTCACCGCTTCCCACAGGGCGACAAGCCCGATGGGTCCGAACAGCAGAACGGCGACAACCGTGTTGATGGCGTCGACGGCAAGGCCCACGCCGGGAAGCCATGCGATGATCGTAAAGTCGATGACGTCGATGGCGACGCAAATGACGAGTTTGGCGATATCCGATCTCATGCCGCATCCTTCTGCATGTTGCGTGTTCTATCCCGGACGAAAGCGCCGGTCAGTTCAAGCGCTTCCTTTGATTCAGGATAGAGCGGATAAAACAGCGGCCACACATGGCAAAGACCGCTGCGCGGCTCAAAGCGGACGTTGACGCCGGCGGCCTTCGCCTTCTCAGCGACGCGGCGCGCGTCGTCGAAGAGCATCTCGGATTTGCTCGCGAAGATAAGAAGCGGAGGCAACCCGACAAAGTCGCCATAAAGCGGCGAGACGCGCGGGTCCTTCAGGTCAAGGGCGCCAGCATAGCGCGACGCGACGGCGCTGATTGACTCCTTCTGGAACATGCAATCGCTTTCGGCGTTCGCCGTCATCGAGAGACCAGTCGCCGCGAGGTCCGCCCACGGCGAATAAAGAAAGGCGCAACCGGGCATGGGCTTTCCGCGATCGCGCAGCGCCTGCAGCGTCGCGAGCGTCAGGCCCCCGCCCGCCGAATCGCCGCCAATCGCAATCGAGCTCGCTTCGACGCCGCGCTTCAACAGCCACTCATAAGCGGCAAGCGCGTCCTCAATCGCCGCAGGGCACGGATGCTCGGGCGCCAGCCTGTAGTCGAGCGAGAAAAGCTCGGCCGCCGCGAAGTCGGCCATCGGCATTGTCATCGACCGGTAGAGGCCCGTTGAGCCGAAGACATAAGCCCCGCCATGGAGGTAAAGGATCACACGGCCGCCCTCCGCGCGCGCCGGGCGGTGCCATTCGCCTTTAACGCCCGCCTCATTCACAGCCTCGACTGTGACCGACTTCGGATAAACCGGGATGCGACGCGCCTCGAAATAAGAGCGCAATTCCGGCGGCTCGATCAGGTGCAGCGCCTTTTTTTTCAGGGTAAGGCGCAGATACCGGTTGGCGAGTTGCGCCCTGAGGCTGGTCATCGGGGGGAACTCCTATGGGCCGATAGACGATATCGGGCGAGCGGGCGCGAGGCTAGCGGATTGAACCGTTGGGCGCCTCCCCACGTACGTCGTTGCGAAGTGACCGGAATTCATGATGCAAGTTTTCGCCGCTTATCTTGGCGCCGCCGCCGCCTTTATCGTGATCGACGCGATCTGGCTCGGGACAGTCGCAAAGAAATTTTATTTCACGCAGCTTGCGGGACTTTTACGGGAAAAGCCGGATCTTGGCGTCGCGGCCGTTTTTTATGTGATCTACCTTGGCGGCATTGTTTATTTCGCAATCATGCCGGCGCTCGCTGGCGGCGGTTTGGCGAAGGCTGCGCTGAACGGCGCCCTCCTCGGTTTCCTCGCCTATGCAACCTACGACGCGACCAACCTGGCGACGCTCAAAGGCTATACGGCGACCGTAGCCATCGTTGATGTCTTGTGGGGAACGTTCCTGACCGGAACAGCGGCAGCTGCCGGCTATAGTGCGGCGACACGGTTTGGCGGATGAAGAACCGTCTACGGACCACTTGGCGCCATCACGGTCGATAGCGTTTTTTGAAATCCGACAGTAAAATAGCGTTTCAGAGCCCAGCCTCCGGAAAACTTTAGCGCGCGTACTGTCTCACCGTCTGCTCAATCCGCCCAAACACCGAATGGTGCCGCGCATCGCGCATGTCGATCTCGACGCGGTCACCGAACTTCATAAAGGGCGTCTTCGGTTGTCCCTCAGCAATTGTTTCGATCATCCGCTGCTCAGCGATGCAGGAATAGCCGGCGCCGCCCTCGCTGACGGGTTTGCCGGGGCCGCCGTTCAGCTTGTTGGAGACTGTTCCTGAGCCAATGATCGACCCTGCGGCCAGCGCCCGCGTTTTCGCGGCATGCGCAATCAGCTGGCCGAAGTGAAAGGTCATATCGACGCCAGCGTCAGCGCGGCCGAATGGCTTGCCGTTGAGCGTGACGTTGAGCGGCAAATGCAGCATGCCGCCGCGCCACGCCTCACCCAGGGCATCCGGCGTCACTGCGCACGGGCTGAACGCCGATGACGGCTTCGACTGAAAAAATCCGAATCCCTTCGCGAGTTCGTCGGGGATAAGGCCCCGCAGCGAAACGTCATTCACCAGCATGATCAGGCGCACGAACGACAAGGCTTCATCAGCCCCGACGCCCATCGGAACATCGCCGGTGATAACCGCAATTTCCGCTTCGAAATCGACGCCCCAGCTTTCGACTTCCGCAAATAGGATGTCATCGCGCGGCCCAAGAAAGGAATCGGAGCCCCCTTGATACATCAACGGATCGGTCCAGAAGCTTGCCGGCATTTCCGCGCCGCGCGCCTTTCGAACAAGCTCGACGTGATTGACGTAAGCCGAACCGTCCGCCCACTGATAAGCGCGGGGGAGCGGCGAGGCGCAATCGCGTTCGTGAAACCGCTCAACAGGCGCCGCGCCCACTTCAAGGCTGTGCGCCAGCTCGCGTAAGTGCGGCTCGGCATGGTCCCAGTCGTCGAGCGCGGCTTGCAGCGTCGGCGCCACGCGCGTCGCGTCGGTGAACCGCGTCAGATCCTCCGACACGATGACAAGGCGCCCATCGCGGCCGTGCTTCAACGATGCGAGCTTCATGATCTCATCCTTTCGCAAGCCCCGCGCCGCACCACGGACAATACCGGATAACGACGACGTTGCGGCCGCCATCATGAACGATGAGCGCGAACTGCTTCAATCCCTGATGATAGGCAATGAGGCTGTCCGGGCAGTCAAACGGGTCGTCATGCGTCTCGCAGGTCATCTGCAAGGCCGCCTGAAGGGACTCGCAGCAAAGCGACGCCGGTTCAGGGTGCTGGGTGCGGACGCTCATGCCGGGCCGTCTTTAGGCTTCCAGCTGTCGACATAGCCTGTGAACTCAAGCCCTGCCGCCTCTTCCGCCACGTCAAGGGGGTCGCGGGTGTCGATCATCACCGCATATTCGTCGGTCGCCGGCTTTTTTTGAACCAGCATGTTTTGCAAGGCCTTTGGGTGCGGTCCATGCGTGAAGCCCGAGGGGTGGAACGTCATCATCCCGGCGCGGATATTGTCGCGGCTGAAAAAATCGCCAGCGTGGTAGAAAAGGACTTCGTCGTAATCGTCATTGTTGTGAAAGAACGGCACCTTGAGCGCGCCGGGATCAGTCTCAAAGGGCCGCGGCGCGAAGGTGCAGACGACGAAGCGATCCGCGACGAACGTCGTGTGCGCCGAAGGCGGCACGTGATAGCGGTGGCTCATCAACGGCCGGATGTGGCGGACATTGATCCTGACCGGCGAAAGCTCGCCGTGCCAGCCGATGACGTCGAGCGGATTGTAAGCATAAGTGGCGACTGAAACGACGCCCCGCTTCTTGATCTCGACCCGCGTCTCGCGGTCGTCCGCTTGATGCGCTCGAAATGCAGCGTTGAGCTTCGGCGCATCGAGCATCGCCGGATCGAAGATCGCGTGCGGACCCATCAGCCCCTTGTCAGGAAGCATGAAGTGCGAGCCCGTCGCCTCTATCATCAGTACACTGAGTGGTTTTGAGGGGCGCAGGCCCCACATCGTGCCGCGCGGCAGAACGATGTAGTCGCCCGCTTCGACGCTGAGATGGCCGTAGTCGCAGAAGAGATCGGCCACGCCTTCGTGAATGAAGAGGAGTTGATCGCCATCGGCATTGCGCGCGAGCGCGGTCATCGGCACGGAGAGCTTCCAGTACCGCAGTTCCGTCGCGCGGTTATGAAGAACGCGGGGCGCGGCCCAGGGCGAGCTTTCAGCCGCGTTCATCGCCGCGAGGTCAAAAGCGCGCGGGCGCAACGGCCCCTCAAAATTCGACCAGCCGGTCGGCGGGCGCTTGTGGTGAAGAAACGCCGCAGGCCCGAAGAAACCCTCCTTCGAAATTTCCCGCTCATAAGTGCCGGGCGGCAGGTCAGCATGCGCCTGACGCGAAGCGTCGCCCTCGACCCGGGAAGCGGAAATCCAGCGTTTCATAAGACAGTCCTCGAATTAGTAACAGATGTTACCAATTTGCGCTCTCCCCTGCAACCGCGACTCGCGGACAAGGTTTTTGCGCACCTTTGAGGTTTTATGATCGAAAGATTCATTGAGCGGTTCCTTTTTGCAGGACGTTGGCTGATGGCGCCGTTTTACCTCGGTCTTATCGTTGCGCTTGGCGTGTTGTTCATAGAGTTCTTTGCGATCCTCACGGGTTATGTCGGCAAGGCGATCGGCTCGATCGCGGGCGGCCAGTCGTTCGGCGAGGAAGAAGCGATCCTCGGCGCGCTCTCGCTCATCGACATCACGCTGATGGGAAGCCTCATTCTGATCGTCATCTATTCGGGCTACGAGAACTTCGTCTCGCGCATACGCACCGGTGAGCACGAGGACTGGCCGGACTGGATGACGAAGGTCGATTTTTCGCAGCTGAAACAGAAGCTCCTGGCCTCGATTGTGCTCATTTCCGGCGTGCAGCTGCTGAAAGCATTCATGTCGCTGGAAAAACTCACCGATCGTGACCTCTACTGGCTGACCGGCATTCACCTCGCTTTGGTGTTCTCTGCGATCGCGTTCTCGATCGCCGACTGGCTGCAAGGGCGGTCCGGGAAAAAAGGAGAGTAGCGCTCCCGGGCCTGTGACCAACTTGCGGACTTGCCCCTCCCTATCCGGACCGCCATATCGCTCAGTGCGAAAGGTCTTATCATGCGAACAAAACTGTTGATTCTGGGGTCCGGAGCCGCTGGGCTCACCGCTGCAATTTACGCCGCACGAGCGGGGTTGAAACCAGTTGTCGTCCACGGCCTGCAACCCGGCGGGCAGATGACGATCACGACCGATGTCGAGAACTATCCGGGTTTCGCAGACGTCATCCAGGGCCCCTGGCTGATGGAGCAGATGCAAAAACAGGCGGAGCATGTCGGCGCGGAGTTCATTGGCGATCTCATCGTCGATGTCGATCTGACCAAAAAACCGATCACGCTCAAGGGCGATAGTGGCGAGATCTATGAGACCGACGCGCTCGTCATTTCGACCGGCGCGCAGGCGAAGTGGCTTGGCTTGCCATCCGAGAAAAAATTTCAAGGTTTCGGCGTATCGGCCTGCGCGACCTGCGACGGCTTTTTCTATCGCGGCAAAGATGTCGTCGTCGTCGGCGGCGGCAATACGGCGGTCGAGGAAGCGCTTTACCTCTCCGGCCTTGCGAAGTCGGTGACGATCGTCCACCGGCGCGACCATTTCCGCGCGGAAAAAATCCTGCAGGACCGCCTCTTTGCCAAAGCCAATGTCGAAGTCGTGTGGGACCACCAGGTCGATGAAATTCTGGGAACGGACGATCCCCCGGGCGTCAACGCTGTTCGTCTCAAAAACGCAAAGACCGGCGCGACGCGAGTGGTGCCGACTGACGGCGTTTTCATCGCCATCGGCCACAAGCCGGCGACGGAATTGTTCGCCGGAAAACTGCCGATGAAAGACAATGGCTATCTGATCGTAAAGCCGGGCTCGGTCGCGACCGATATTCCGGGCGTCTACGCCGCGGGCGACGTCACCGACGACATCTACCGGCAGGCCGTCACGGCCGCCGGCATGGGCTGCATGGCCGCGCTTGAAGCCGAGCGCTTCCTTGCCGGCCGCGAATTCGGCGCGGGGCATTAGGAGGCATTCATGACCAAAACCAAGACTGCGATCCTCGCCGGCGGCTGTTTCTGGGGCGTTGAAGACCTCTTCCGGAAACTGCCAGGCGTTGTCTCGACGAAGGTCGGCTACACCGGGGGCGCAACGAAGAACGCGACGTACAAGGATGTGAAGACAGGTAAGACGGGTCACGCCGAGGCGATCCTCATCACCTACGATCCCGCGGCGACGACCTTTCGCGCGCTGCTCGAATTCTTTTTCCAGATACACGACCCGACGACGATCGATCGACAGGGCAATGATGTCGGGTCGCAATACCGATCGGCGATTTTTTATCTTGATGCGGAACAAAAGACAGACGCCGAAACGGTCATCGCCGCCGTCAACGCCTCGGGCAAATGGCCGGGCAAGGTGGTGACTGCAGTCGAGCCCGCCGGGGAGTGGTGGGACGCCGAGGACTTTCATCAGGATTATCTCATCAAATATCCGGACGGATACACCTGCCATTTCGTACGCCCGAACTGGAAGCTTTCGCGCTAGAAAGCATCGTCAGCACGCTGAGGTCGAGAGCAGCGCTGGCGAGCAAGCTCAATCCTCGCGCAGCGCGCCGGAGAACGCGTCCGTCAAGGGCTTCAGCAAGTAGCTGATAGCGGGTCGGGAGCCGGTCTGAATAAAACTGTCAACCGGCATGCCGGGCAACAGGCTCTGGCCGCGCAAGACGCCGTTCAGAACATCATCCGTTGGCAGATCGATGAGCACGAGATAATACGGCGCCGAACTCCCTTCCTCGATGAGGTTGTCGGCGGACACCAGCCTGACTTTGCCTTCGGCCTCCGGCGTCGTGCGCGCGTTGAGCGCAGAAAAGCGGATCATCGCGCGCTGGCCGGGCCGGACCTTGTCGACATCCAGTGGCGAGACTTGCGCAGAAATCAGGAGCCCGCCGCCGTCAGGAACAATGTCCATCAACGGCGCGCCCGGCGCGATGACGCCGCCGACCGTATGAACGCGCAAGGCGAGGACGACGCCGCTTTCCGGCGCCCTGATTTCCGTGCGGTCGAGCGCCGACCTCGCCGCCGTGCTCTTCTCGATCAGGCCAGCGATCTGCACCTGAAGGTCCTGCGCCTCGCGCGCGGCCTCAACGCGGGCGGTCTGGGTAAGTCCCTCGATCTCCAGCTTTGTTCCGGCGATGAGGCTTTGCGCTTCGGCGATTGCGGCTGACGCCTGGCCTTGCTGGCCGGTGATCGCTTCGACCCCGCGCTCGAGTTCGCGCACCCGCGTCATCGGCGCGAAGCCCTCCGCGTTCAACCGGCGGACGCCTTCTAGTTCCTCCGCGATCAACCGGGCCTGCGCGGCGAGCGATTTCACCTGCTTGCGCAAACCCGAGATGCGCTCTTCCTGTTGCGCTGCGCGCTCTTGCAGCAACTCAATCTGGTTTTTACGCGCGGCTATGCGAGCGGCGAGCAGACTTTTCTGACCCTCGAGATTTGAAGCGTAGTCGAGGCCCGGCGGGGCGAGCGCGAAAGCGAGCGAGTCAGCGCTGATCTCGTCGAGGCCGTCGCGCTCGGCGAGAAGACGCGCGTAGCGCGCAATTCCTTCCGCGAGCTGACTGGTCAGCACACGATCATTCGTCAGCGCGGAAGTGTCATCAATCCTGACAAGAACATCGCCGGCGTCGACCTTGTCCCCTTCCCTGACGAGGATCTCGCCGACGACCCCGCCGTCGAGATGCTGGACGGTCTTGCGATTGGCCTCAACCGTGATCTGGCCAGGAGCGATCACTGCGCTGTCGATCGGCGCCGACACGGACCACAAGGCGATGCCGCCGAAGACGGCGGCGCAGGAGATCCATCCGATCCGGCTGATGCGGGCTGCGTCATCCATTGGAAAGGCTTGTTCCGCCGTCATGGCCGAGGTCCTGCGTCACGCGCGCGTTTGGCTGCTGCGTCGCCAAGGGCTGACCAATCATCGTTGGTGAGACGCGGGGGCCGGTGATGCGAGCGAGGACCTCATCCCGGGGCCCAAGGGCGCGCTGTTCGCCGTCGACCAGGAACAAGAGCCGGTCAACTTGCACAAGCGCGCTCGGCCGATGCGCCACGATCACCACGGCAGCGCCGCGCGCCTTCAGTTTAACGATCGCAGCAACGAGCGCCGCCTCGCCTTCTGCGTCAAGCGCGGCGTTTGGTTCGTCGAGAATGACGAGCGCCGGCCGGCCATAGAGCGCGCGTGCAAGGCCGACGCGCTGGCGCTGCCCGACGGAGAGCGTTGGGCCGCGTTCAGCGATACGGGTTTCAAAGCCATCGGCCTGCGCGAGGATGAGATCGAGCGCGCCTGCCTCGCGCGCGGCAGCGACGATATCTTCATCAATGGCGTCTTCGCGAAATCGCGCAATGTTTTCACGGATCGTTCCGGTGAAAAGCTCCGTCTCCTGCGGCAGGTAGCCGATGGCGCGGCCAATGACGTCGCGCGGCTGCTGGAAAATGTCAGCGCCATCAAGACGCACCGCGCCCGAAGCAATCGGCTCGACGCCGGCCATGACGCGCGCCAGCGTTGATTTGCCAGCGCCAGACGGGCCGATGACGCCAAGCGCCTCGCCGGGCGACACGCTGACGGAGATATTCTTCAGCACGGGCTTTTGCACGCCGACAGGCCGCACAAAAACGCGCTCCAGCGTCAGCCGGCCGGACGGCGGCGGCAACGCCGTACGATCCTCGTTTGCTGGGGCGGCCGCAAGAATCCTGTTAAGGCGCGTAAATGCTTGCATGCCAGCGCCGATCAGCCGCCACTGACCGATCGCCATTTCGACCGGCGCCAGCGCGCGCGCGGCAATGATCGACGCCGCGACCATGACGCCGCCCGTGACGACGCCGCGAATAGCGAGCCAGGCGCCGAGCCCGAGGATCAGGGACTGAAGCGCCAGCCGTCCCGTCTTCGTCGCAGACGTGATCGACAGCATGCGGTCACCGCCGCGCGCATCACCCACGGAATCGTTGAGCGCTCGCCATCGCGCCCGCATGGCGCCGCGCATGCCAAGCGCATCAGCCGTTGCGGCGTTGCGCATGGCCGCGCCAGCAAGCGCATCCGACGCCTGCTGGGACTCCATCTGCGCCGCAATCGTCTTGCGGGAAATCCGCTCGTTGATGACCGCAAGGGCAACGAGCGCGAGCGCGCCGGCGAGCGCCAGCACGCCGAGCGACCAGTGAAGCATAAAGACGATCATCAGGTAGAAGGGCGCAAAAGGCGCGTCGAAAATCGAGATCACCGCGCCGGAGTTCAGCGCTTGCCTGATCGCGCGAACATCGCGAAATGGCGCATCGCCCGCTGAGGAGGGCGAAAGGCGGGCAAGATCGACCGCCGCATCAAAAGCGCGATCAGCGATGCGCGTTTCAAACCGCGATGCCGCCCGCGCAATCAACGCCGAGCGCACAAAATCGATAACCGACGACGCACCGTAGAGAGCGACGGCGAGCACGGTCAGCGCCAGGAGCGTTGCGCCGCTGCGGCTCGCCAGGACCCGGTCGTAGAGTTGAAGCATGTAAAGCGGACCAGTCAGCATCAAGATATTGACGGCGACCGAAAAGACAGCCGCGCGCACGAGCAGGGGCCGCGCGCTTGCGATCCCTGCGCGCACGTCCGCCTGCATCCTCGTCGTGTCGTCCAGCTTCAGCATGGCGCTTCCGGGTCTCGCCCGACCCTGCTTCTCCGTTAACGGGTTGATCCTAATAGTGTCTGAGACCGCGACGCTCACAGACGATTTACTTTTCGGTCTGGCTCAAAACTCGGCGCTCGCCGTCCAGTCGCCGCCGACGGAATAGCTCGATTGGGCGGCAAAAGGGTTCGATCCTGCCGCATCGAGGCGAACGCGGAACTGCGTTTCGGTCACGCCGACCGCGGCGGTTGCTGTCACGTCATCGGACCAGGCGCCCGCCTTGACGTAGTTCCATTTGCCGTTCTGCGTTCCAAGCGACAATCGGTAAAACGTGATCGCCGGGGCGATCCTCATCGGTTGCGGCAGGTAAATGTTGCCCGTCGCGCCAAAGCCCGCCGCGGCGGCGGTTATGGCGCCCCATTGCGTGTTGGCGGAGACGCCGTCTGCAGGCGCCGTCGCAGCGCCGAAACTCTTCGAAAAATATCGTTGGCATAGCGCGAGTTCGACTGGCCCAAGTCGGCGCTTGTGCGCGCTCGCCGCCGCACCGAGCTCGACCTTCACGCTCCTGAAGCTTGCAGCCCCGGTAGCCGCCTTGAGTTCAACGGCAAGCGGCCCGTTGGAGGCGACGGCGAATGTCGCGCACGGGGTAGTGGCGGAGAGCGTTCTTGAGAAACCATCGATCGTGATCGTCACGTCTCCGCCGCTATGGCCAGCGAGACTCGCGGTGAGCACATGGCCCGAAAAATCAACGACGCCGAACAGGCCCGGCTCTATCGTCTGCGCGATCGCACCGGAAGAAAGTGTGACCACGCCGGCGCCATTGCGCGTGACGACCGCTCCGCCCGCCGCCCCGCGCCAGCGGTCGAAGCCATAGGCGCCGGCGGCTAACGCACCGCCCGCGAAGACGCGCTGATTGACCGCGAGGTCCGGATTGATGAGCAGATTTTCGCCGCTTTGCTCGCCGCGCCAGCAGGCGCCGTCGAAAAACCGGAAGGCGCCCTCGTCTGCGACATGCGCGCGAAGCCCGGCGCTGGCTTCAATTTCGATCCAAGCGCCGTCTTGAAAGACGGCGATCGACTGCGGCGCAAAGGCGGGCCACTGAGCGCCAGTCGCCCCGACCGTCAGAATATAGGCGTCGCCGTCCAGCGGGGCCGCGGGCTCCGCAATCAATGACGCCGAAATCACCGATAGCTGCGCCAACGCGTCCAGCCGCCGCAGCCCTTCATTGACCGTCACATGCTTCTGGGATTGCTGGGGCGCAAGGTAAGGTAATTTCAGTCTTGGGGAATTCTGCATCGTCCACTCCGGTACGCAACTGTTGAAGCGAACAGGATAAGGGCGCCGCAAAGGGGTGGGACGGATTTTTGTTTTCTAATGAATTCATAGAGTTAGGCTGATTTCGCCAAATTGGGGTATGGCGAAAACAAGGTTAATTCAGCGGCGCCAGCTGTTACTGCCGAAGGCAGCCTGCGCGCAAGGAAAAATCAGCGTCGCAGGCACTATATCTGTAGACAGATGATACGTAGACTGACTTTTTCTGGCGCCGCACTCAAGATCAGATAAAGATGAGGCTTGCGCCCATCACCGATGCGAGGCTCGTGTTGTGGAGCGTAATGGTCTGACCCTGATCCGCAAAAATCACATCGGCGCCGATCTGGGCAAAGTGCGCAAGCGCGTCGCTTGCGTCCGCGTAGCCAAACCCGTTCAAGGCGAGGGTATCGCTAGCCTCAAACCCAAAAACATCGTCATTTCCGGCTTCTGTCTGCAGAAAGACAAACGTGTCGGGGCCACGCCCGCCAAAAAGGGCGTCATCGCCAAGCCCGCCGTCAAGCGTATCGGCAAGACTGGGCAAACCTGTCTGCAGGTATGACGTGAGCGCCGCATTGGTGTTTGCCATGAATTCGGGGCTTTCCGAAAAACCCAACACGACAGTCTCCCGGCTCGTTCCGGTCGCCAGTAGGTCCAGCCAGTACGCAAATCCCCCCGAGTCTGGCGGGCGACCAAGCGCATTGTTGTAGAGTAGTGTCACAAATTCTATATTGCTAAGCGAACCAAATACCGCTTGAAATTCGAGCGAACCGACAAATCCAGAAACGACCGAGTCAAGTGGTACGCCCGCCGCAATGCGGCCGGTGTGAAAGATGAACCCGCCCTCGTCCGGCTGCCGGTCAAGGGTCACCTGGCGTTCGCCGGTGCGCCCAGCCAAAGTGCGCCTTCAACTCGAATCGAATAGCGCGACATCGTCGACTTTGGGTCAAAGTTGCGCGCGGCTGGGCGAATTTTCACCAGCAGGCGCTTCACCGGACCTTGGGGCGAGATGAGGCTGCCCTGAATTCGCCTGATATCGCCGAGCATTGCGCGCCGCGGGGTGGCAAGCATTGACAGGTATTGTAGCGATTGGCAGGACGGTGATCGACTGAAAAGCGCGCTTTAAAGAGTATTCATGACAATCAGCAAAACCGCCTTGATTACCGGACTTACCGGGCAGGACGGCGCATATCTGGCTCAATTTCTGCTCGAGAAGGGTTATGAGGTCCATGGAATCGTTCGTCGATCCAGCACCTCTGAAATCAATGACTTGCGCCTTCGGTGGCTTGGAATTGAGCGCGATGTGCGCATGGTCGATGGCGATCTTGCCGACCTTTCCGGCCTCATTCGAACGATCAAGGACGTCAAACCTGACGAGATCTACAATCTCGGGGCGCAATCCTTCGTCAAATCGTCCTGGCAACAGCCGATCCTGACCGCCGGTATCACCGGTATTGGCGTCGTGAACATGCTTGAAGCGATGCGGATCGAGGCGCCGAATGCGCGCTTCTATCAGGCCTCGTCATCGGAGATGTACGGTCTCATCCAGGAAGCGATGCAGTCGGAGACGACGCCGTTTTATCCTCGGTCGCCCTATGCGGTCGCAAAACTTTACGGCCACTGGATTACAGTCAATTACCGCGAAAGCTTCGGCCTGCATGCGTCGAGCGGCATCCTGTTCAATCACGAAAGCCCCCTTCGCGGCATTGAGTTTGTAACGCGCAAGGTCACAGACGGCGTGGCGCGAATCAAACTTGGCCGCGCCAGCGAGCTGCGTCTTGGCAATATCGACGCCAAGCGCGACTGGGGCCATTCTAGGGACTATGTGCGCGCCATGTGGCTGATGCTGCAGCAGGACATTCCCGATGATTACGTTATCGCAACCGGGCGAACGACAACGGTGCGCGACATGTGCCGTATCGCCTTCGCGCATGTCGGGTTGGAAATGGATCGGCATCTTGTCATCGATCCGGCCCTATTCCGTCCCGCTGAAGTTGACGTGCTCCTTGGCGACCCGTCGAAAGCAAAGGCCAAGCTTGGCTGGACGCCGACAATATCGCTGGAAGACATGATCGCTGAAATGGTCGATGCGGATCTGCAGCGCCTGTCGCGCTGAACTGAAATTGGATTTGTCTGTATGAAGGCGAGCGCAACCGCGCCGCGGCGCATCCTGGTCACCGGCGCGGCAGGTTTTGTCGGCGGCTATGCGATCGCCGCGCTAAAAAACGCCTATCCGGATGCGACAATCATCCAAGGGGGGGTTGGCGGCGAGGGACGTTCGGACTTTGAGACCTTCAATATCGCCGACATCGACCAGACGCGCGCGGCCATCGAGCGGATCAAACCGGACGGCGTTCTGCATCTCGCCGCCATCGCCGATCCGGCGAAGGCGCGGCTTGACGCGCGTGCGACATGGGACGTCAATTTTAGCGGCGTCATGAATGTCGTTGAAGCCGCGATGGCGCAAAATCCGAACACGATATTTGTTTTCGCCGGCTCCAGCGAAAGTTACGGCGCTGCTTTCCGTGATTGCAACGGACCGATAAGCGAAGAGGCGGCGCTGAAACCGCTGAACATTTACGGCGCCACGAAGGCGGCCGCGGACATCTATCTTGGTCAACTGGCGAGCGCCGGGTCACGCATCATTCGCTTCCGGCCGTTCAATCATACCGGCGCCGGGCAGTCGCCCGTTTTTGTTGCGCCCGCCTTCGCCTGGCAGATCGCCGAGATCGAAGCGGGGCGCCAGCCGCCGACAATCAAAGTTGGCAATCTCGACGTTGAACGTGACCTCCTTGACGTTCGCGACGTTGCGCGCGCCTACGCCCTCGCCTTTGCCTATGCGCCGGGCGAAGGCGATCCGAGCGTCTTCAATCTCGCTGTTGGCGCGCCGCTCAGAATTGGCGCCTTGCTGGACAAGTTGCGCAGCATGAGCGACCGCACAATCGCCGTCGAGGTTGATCCGCAGAAGCTGCGGAGCAACGAGATCGCAAGCATTTCCGGGGACGCGCGGCGGGCGGAGAAATATCTCGGCTGGCGCGCGGAAATCCCGATCGAAGCGACGCTCGCCAACGTCCTTTCGGCCTGCCGAGAAAGCGTGCGCACATGATCGCCGCTCACGCCCGCTCTGCTTGGCGCTACCGCCATTTCATTCTTTCGTCGATCCGCGGCGAATTGAAGAGCCGCTTCTCGCGATCCAAGATCGGCGGCTTGTGGCATGTGCTGCATCCTCTCGCGCTGGCGACGATCTATGCGCTTGTCCTGTCAAAGGTTCTGGGCGCCAGACTGGGCGGCGTTGATAATGAAGCGGCTTACGCGATCTATCTGATGTCGGGCATCGCCTGCTGGAGCTTTTTTAGCGAGATCGCCAACCGGTCGATGACCATTTTCATCGACTATGGCGCGGCGATGAAGAAGATTGCGTTCCCGCGCATCGCTTTGCCGCTGATCGTTCTCGGCGGCGCCATGGTCAACCAATTGTTGTTGCTTCTCGCGATCGCGGTCGTCTTCGCCTTCTTCGGGCATTACCCGAGCGTTGAATGGCTCGGCGTGCTTGTCGGCGCCTTTGCGGCAGGCCTGTTCGGTTTTGGCGTCGGCATGCTATGCGGCGTCTTCAACGTGTTTCTGCGCGACACCGGTCAGGTGATGAGCGTCGTCTTTCAAGTGTGGTTCTGGATGACGCCCATCGTCTACACGCGAGACGCGCTCAATGACGGCATCGGCGCCGTGATCGAACGAAACCCGATGGCGCCGATCGTCGGCGTTTATCAGGACGCGCTCTTGCGCCACCAATGGCCGGACGTCGCTTCGCTCGCAGCGCCCCTTGCGCTTGCCGCCGCGCTTGCGATCGCCGCAATGTTCGTCTTTCGGCGCGCCAGCCCCGAACTCGTGGATGCGCTATGACTGGCGGCGCCATGAAGGTCGACAATGTCGGCAAGTGCTATCCGACCTATGGTTCGGAATTCACGCGGATCGCGCGCTGGTTCGGCGCGCCGCTGCGGCCGAAGGCGGAATTCTGGGCGGTGCGCGGCGTTTCCTTCGAGATGGCGCCGGGCGAGGCGATTGCGATCATTGGCCAGAACGGCGCCGGCAAGTCGACGCTGCTGAAGCTGATTACGGGCACGGTGCGCCCGACGACCGGCGCAATTGCGATCAACGGCCGGGTCAGCGCCATTCTTGAATTGGGGCTGGGGTTCAACGCCGAGTTCACCGGCCGCGAGAATGTGCGCCATTCGGGCGGCCTGCTCGGTCTTTCGCCTGCGGAAATCGAAAGGCTGATGCCTGAGATCGAAGCGTTCGCCGAGATCGGCGTCTTTTTCGACCAGCCCTTGCGCGTCTATTCAAGCGGCATGCAGGCGCGACTTGCCTTTGCGCTCGCGACGGCGATCCGCCCGGAAGTGCTGATCGTCGATGAGGTTCTGTCTGTCGGCGACAGCTATTTCCAGCACAAGAGCTTTGCGCGCATTCGCGAATTCAAGGAGCAAGGCTCCTCGATCCTGCTCGTCACCCATTCGATGGGCGACGTGCGCGAATTGTGCGAGCGTGTCATCCTTCTCGACTGCGGCGCTGTCGTCAAAGACGGCGCGCCGGACGAGGTCGTCGATTATTATAATGCGATGATCGCCGAGAAGGAAAACGCCAAGCTGACGATCGAGCAGCGCCGCGACAAGAATGGATGGCTCAGCAGCGAATATGGCGATCGCGCTGTCGAAATGAAGTCGGTCAGCTTGCACCGCGCATTGGACGGTGAAGAGGTCGCCGTCGCAAGGGTCGGCGAAGCGCTGGAAGTGCGGATGGCGGCAATCATCAAGGAGCCTGTCGAACAGCTGGTGATTGGCCACCGCATCAGCGATCGCACCGGCCATACGGTCTGGGGCTCCAACACCTTTCACACGCGACAGGCGCTCAAGGCGCCGGCGGTCGGCAGCCTGGTGCGCTCAAGGCTGAAATTCGACTGTAACCTCGGGCCTGGATCTTACGCCATCACGTTCGGGCTGCATCGCGACGACACGCATATCAGTCAATGTTACCAGCGGATCGAGAACTCAGTGATCTTCGACGTTGTAAACGTTGGAGAGCCCTTTTTCATCGGCACCGCCAATCTCGGCGCGACGTTTGAACTGGCGGTGGAGCGATGACCGCTGCTTCACGCAATCCGATTTTCATTCACTCGCTGTTCCGCAGCGGAAGCACCTATGTTTTCCACGCTTTCCGCCGGGCGAAAGACGCGACCGGCGCGCCAGTGTTCACGGCGTTCCAGGAGCCGATCCATGAAGCGGTAATCGACAACGCGGAAAATCCAAAGGCGCTTGAAGCCTTTTACGGTGCCGGTGAAATTCCGCGCACGCTTCGCCATCCCGAAATTGGCGAGAGTTATTTCGCGGAGATTGTCAGCGTCTGGCCGGCATGGAAGGACACCGCAAACGCCTCAATCGTTTACGAAGACTATTTCCTTTCTGCAAAGGACCAGGCGGCGATTGGGTTTCTACACTCCCTCATCGAAGCCGCGCCGCAACGCCCAGTCATTCAAGATTGCAGAACCGCCTCGCGGATCGCGCCGATAAAAGGCGCGCTTGGCGGCGTTCACGCCTATCTGTGGCGCAACCCGTGGGATCAATGGTGGTCGCTGAAGGCGACGGATTATTTCGAGACGGCGCACCAGGTCATCGCCACCTCCGCGCATGCGCCCTCGCCGGTTCGCCGCCTTGCTGCTGAACTCGGCCTGCCGCTCCATCCCGGCTTTTCGATCGCGCAGAAATTCGAGTATTTCTACGATCATCCCTTATCGACCGAGAACAGCTACGCGATTTTTTACCTGCTCTGGCTGCTGGCGCTGAAAGAGGGCGCCGATCACGCCGACATCAGCCTCAACATCGACCGGCTGAGCGAGAGCGACGCTTACCGGCAAGAGATATTGACCTCTTTCGGACCAGGCGTCGCGGAGCAGGTCAACTTCAGCGATGCAAGTGTCCCGCGCGCGCGTTATAACGAACAGGACAAAGCGTTTTTCAAGGCGATTGAACTGAAAATCCATTCCTTGCTGTTGCAGTCGGAATGGAGCGAAGAGGCCATCCAGCGCCTCACCGAAGTGCGCCTCGCCAACGCTCCGCAAACGGTCGATGAACGGGGCGAAGGCCGCCTCCGCGCGGTCATGCGCCGCGCGCAATCCCGTGATGCGCACATCCTGCAGGCGCGCGCGGAAGCGCTATCCGCCGCCGCGCGCGAAGCCGAGCACCTACGCCTTGCGACCACCGGCTTCCCCGCCGCCATCGAAAACGCTGTCACCGCGGTGCGCGCCGAGGCCGCCGACAATCGCATCCGGCTCGATGCGTTGCTCTCCACCACGCGCGCCGAGCGCGATACAGCGCTGCAATCGGCAGCGGCGACGCAAGAAGCGCTCGCCGCGGAAAGGGCAGAAAGCGCCAAGGCAAAGGAAAGCGCAGCAGCGTACGCCGACAGAATTGAAGCGTTGCTGGCCGTCACGCAGCAAGAGCGCGACGCGGCGCTGCAATCGGCAGCGGGCCTTCAAGAGGCGAACGCTGCACTGGAGGCGCGCAGCCAGACACTTTCCGCCGATCTTAAAGCGGCGACCGCCCGCGCGCAGTCGCTGGAGGCGGCGCTTGGTTTAGCCGATACTGAAGCGAGGCAAGAAAAAGCCATGCTCGTGAACCAGGTAGCCACCCTTTCTAACAAACTCTTTGCAGTGATGGCCGAAGCAACTCATAGCCGAACGCGATTGGAGGCGATGTTGTCGAGCACTTCGTGGAAAATTACGACGCCACTTCGTAAGACAAAAACTGCACTTACTATAGCTCGGCGAGAGCCAAGGTTATTTTTTAATTAGTGGCAGCCCGATTGAAACTACAACAATATCCTCCAGACCCTATGTCATAGTGAGTATTCAGGAGAATGAAATTTTCCGCTGCGTATCCACAGGGAGCCCAGAAGGCGGAACAAATAGCAGCAAGCCAAGCTCAAGAATTAGCGCCGGGACCCGGCCCTCCCGGGCCGACTATATCCGGTGTTGGAGAAAGTATTCTGATGTGACGCAGAATGCGCGTAAAAGGATGGACGATCTTAAAGCCGAGATCGAGGCGAGGATAAGTTATGCGCAGTCGTCGCGACCTCAGCCTGCCAGGCACGGCCGACTCCCGTGGCATAGGCCGCTATTCGCTGGAATTAAGCCGGGGAATGGCGCGCCAAGCCCGGTCGCATGAAATCTGGATAGCGCTAAGCGGGTGCTTTCCGAACACCACTGAGCCTGTACGGACGGATGAGGCGACGCCAAAAAAATCGTATATCAGCGCTTTGCCAAACGGCCACGCCAGACGTCGAACCTTTGGCGAATGCGCACCGGCGAAATTCTCCGCGAGCATTTTCTGGAAGGACTTCAGCCGGATATTGTTCACGTAGCGAGCGTCGTCGAAGGGGGGTTGGGAGGAATTGTAGGGGAGAGGGAGAGGGGGGGAACAGCCGTTAGCCGAGGACCAAAGCGCGCACCAAGCGAACGGGTTGGAGGGAACAAGGCGAAGGAGAAGACGGAGGAGAGCCGGAGGGAAGGGAATGAGAGCGGAAGGATTTGCCCCGGAAAAGGAAAAAAGGAGGCCCGGTATTATAAAGCCGTTTTTTCTTTCGACTGTTAACTTCGAGCCTCGTAAAAACCTCGAAAATCTTATCAAGGCTTTTGGCATGATGCCGCCGGAAGTTCGGGATAAATTCCAGCTTGTAATTGTGTGCCGCCCCGACGGGATGGCCGCGCGCCTCTGAGAGGTGGCCAGTGAGCCGGGAGGGCGCACAGGATTGTACAAGGGATAGAGAAAGCGCACTATTGCTCGTGTTAATGTTTGTTATCCCTCATGCATGAAGGTCGGGTTGCGGGGGAAGAATGCAGTGTGGCGCGCGCCGAGAAGGCAAACAACAAGACCCGAGAAAGGGCGGAGGAGAGTGAACGAAGAGACGTGAAAGCAGAAAACCCCAACGTGCCGTGAAGATATCGGTTACGAGAGCCTAAGAGATTACCAACGACGGCGGCAACATTCTCAGGGACCAAAAGCGAGCGAGCCCGACGCACTGAGGACACCGCGACCCGAAAGTAAACGGTCGCGGCTCCTCTGCTTCAGAAAGGTCGAAATCGTACGAGGCTCTAGCTTCAAACTTGCGCACCTTTTTCTGTCTTCAAAGTCGTCGGCCGAATTAGGCGAGGTTGCGAGCGCAATAGCCTCGTAATCTTGAAACACTGGAGGGCGCGATGCAAAATGATGCATGGATTAGCGAAGATAAGACGGGTATCCGTAGCGATATCGTTCGAGTAGACGAGATGACCTATTTGGGGTTTAGTGGGGGAGTTGACGCGCTCATTTGTCGCCAGCCGCTCCATCCCCCTTACCTCAAGCCTCTGTCGTCAGTCCGACTTCATGCGCGACGCCTACCGTTATTGGATGCGGGCCATTAAGGAGCCGCCTCGATTTCACCGGAAGTTGTGGGAGTTTCTTCTACGTAATCCAAGCACTTCATGAGGCGTGGGTTACTGGTGGCAGGTTCACAAGGTTTGGCTTCGGCGTCGGTAAGGGAGCGCCTTCCTGCACTGTTCGCCGCACGCGGCGTAAAGGTTCTCGCAAGCGATCAGGGAATTGACGATGCGGCGCGCGCCGGATGGACGCGTACAGACCAACACACGAATACGGTCGAAGATCTTAATAACGTCGGCAATCTGCGATCAAACGATTTTTCGCGAGAATGTTCGGTTCCGTGAGATCGACATGAATGCTATCCCAACCGATCTCAATGAAACTTTCGACTTTTGTTGGTCGGCCTGCTGCTTAGAACACCTTGGTTCCATAAAGCATGGCCTCGATTTTATCGTGAAATCAACGCGTCTGCTCAGGCGGGGCGGCGTGGCCGTGCATACCACCGAATTTAATTTGTCTTCAAATGATGAAACGATCGAAAGCCGCGACCTTTCATTGTTAAGACGACGTGACATAGAGGCGGTTGTTGACCGGCTTGAGGCCTCCGGTTGCCATGTTGAAAAAATTGACTGGTCGCAAGGACATGGTTTTCTCGATGGATACATAGATTTACCCCCATATAAACAGGAACCGCATTTGCGATTAAAGATTGGCGACTTCGACTGTACGTCAATCGGACTTATAATTACAAAAAGGGTATAACCGTTGTTCTGCACTTCCAGCGAGATGATCATCCCGCTCCCGGCACTCAAGATCGTTTGACGGGGTCTGCGGCGTCAAGCGCGTCGCTATAAGCCGCACCCAACATTACCGATGCTGGCGCGCCTTGCGCACGCCCTGTAGCAGAAGCAAACAGCAATCTTGCGGCCGCCTCCTCATCCGGGGCCGCCCAGCGGCTTTTTGTGAAGGCGTCGTAGGGGCCGTTGGTGTCGCGCACGGGTTCGAGCGTGTAGGGCGTCAGCATTTCGGGCGGGGTGAAATCCGTTGGCGCGGACCAGCCTGTCGCGACCACCGCTTTTCCGAGCGCCAGCGCCTCGGCGATCGGCAGGCCGAAGCCTTCCGATCGATGCAGCGACAAAAGGATGTCGCAGGACGCGATCAGGCGCCAGCGGTCGAGCGGCGTGAGGCTCACGTCCATGAATTCGATGCGAGGATGATCTTGCGCAGCGCAGCGCAACGCGGCTGCTTCTTCGGAAAACTCTGACAGGTTCCGCGTCTTGACGATCAGGCGGCAATCCTCCCGCCCGCCAAGCGCCGCCAAAAACACGCGGATGGCGCCGGCGACGTTCTTGCGCGCCAGCGAAGAGCGCCCATCCGCCATTGTCAGGACAACAACGCCGTCATGCGCGCCAGCCTGAGCGAGGCCTTCGGGCGGTTTGATGCGATAGGGAACGAGTTTCACCGGCCTTGTTGTCAGGTTGCGAAAGGCGTCGTGGCAAAAGGTTGACGGCGCCCAGATCTCGCTGAGCGCGCGCGCGGCGCGCGCCCATGACTGCGGCGCCGTTTCCAACTCCCAAACCCAGCAGCCGGCGATCCGCCAAGTCTTGGCGCCATAATGTTTCAATACATGAAGCGCCGGCGCGACTTCCGGCGCGTTGACGTGAAGGATCAGCGTTCCGGTCCGCGCTGCCGGCATCGCGCTGAGCGGACGATCGGCTTCCATATCGACCTGATTGAAGGCGTCGCTCAGGTCGACGCAAAGATGGGCGATGCCGGCATCGTCCAGGGCATCGGCGCACGACCGCGCAGACTCGCCGATGCCGCTTGCGGTACGAAACAGTCCTGCAACAACGACTGGTCCGGCTTTTGCGGCGGCCAGTTCCTTTGGCGCCACTGCCGGCGCGGCAAGCAGGCGCCGCCGCAGTCGCCAGACCTGACTGTCAATGAAGGCGCGGCCCGGATTCAAGCGCTCTTCTCCGTCCCTATTGGCGCCAGCCGGATTTCTCGTCCGGTCAGCGCCAGCGGGGACCACGCGGCGAGCTTTGCGAACTCAGCATAGGAAAGGCGGCGCGCCGCCTGGATTTTCCTGCGGTCATTCCGAAAGGCGCTGAGACCTGCGTACCCATCGATCATGGCGCGACGATACGCCTTTCCCGCGCCAATCGAGAACGACCGCGCATAGAGATAAAGGTCAAACGCCAGTCGAAGCGGAAAAAGCCCCCAGTAAAGGAAATCCGGCACGTTTTTGTAGGTCAGCCAGATGCGGTTACGATTGCCGTGATAAATCGTAAACGTGCTGTAGCGCCCGCTGATGCCAGAGCCTTCATGCAGGACCCGCGCGCGATTGACCTGGATGCAGCGCCCGCCGCGAAGGCGCAGCCGGAACCCCAGATCAACATCTTCGCCGTAGCAGAAAAAGCGTTCGTCGAAGCCGCCAAGTGCGGTGAAGACGTCGCGCCGGTACAACGCCGCCGCTGCGCAGGGGGCAAAGCACTCGCCGTCCTCCGGCAAGTTGGCGGCAGATTGTCCGAACCCGCCCCGATAGCCGACGCCGAGAATGTGAAAGACATCCCCTGCGCCATCGAGCACGTCCGGGTCGCTGGCCATCAACTGCGTCGATCCAAAAGCGTCCGCCCACGGATAGCGCTCCACAGCGCTCATCAGCGCCGACAGCCAGTCCCGCTCGGCATAGGCGTCAGGGTTGAGAAACGCGATCCAGTCGCCAGTCGCGTCGCGAACCGCGAGATTATTGGCGGCGGCGAAGCCAAGATTTTCGTTTGACGAAATAACGCGCAGACGCGGCGTCGTGATCGCCTCGGCTGACAGCGAGCCGTCTGTCGAGGCGTTATCAACGATGATGATTTCAAAGTCCCGGAACGTCTGGAGCTCCAGACAGGCGATGCACCGCGCCAGCCTGTCGCCCGAGTTATAATTCACGACGATGACAGAAACGCGCGCCAAGAAATCGCTCCGGGAGGGCTTAGGAAAGCAGTAATCGGCCGGGGCGCGCAAGCGCCGAAACGGCATATTGCGCCAGGTGCGCTTCCGGCTGATAACCAGAGCACGTTGGACGAAGCAACAGGCAATGCCAAATCTTTCCCCGAACTCCGATGCGGCGCGCGACATCGCGTATCATGTCCATGCGCAGACCAACCTCAGCACCCATCTGGAAGAGGGGCCGTTCATCATCGTCAAGGGCGACGGCGCTTCAGTCATCGATGACGCCGGCAACCGCTATATCGACGCGATGGCCGGTCTGTGGTCGGCCTCGCTCGGCTTTTCGGAAAAGCGTCTCGCCGACGCCGCCTACCGGCAAATGCTTGCCCTGCCCTATTGCTCGACCTTCGCGCATCGGACGAGCCCGGTGCTGATCGAGCTTTCCGAACGCCTCATCACGATCGCGCCGCAGGGCCTGACGCGCGCGCTCTACGCCAATTCAGGCTCGGAGGCGATCGACACGGCGCTCAAGCTTGTCTGGTATTTCTGGAATGCGCACGGCAAGCCGGAGAAGAAAAAAGTCATCGCGCGGGAGAAAGCCTATCATGGCTCGACCATCGCCTCGGCGAGCCTTACCGGGCTGCCGCGGATGCATGCCGATTTCGACTTGCCGATCGCGCGCATCCTTCGCGCGCCGTGCCCGCATTATTGGCGCGGCGGCAAGGCCGGCGAAACCGAAGACCAGTTCGCGGAGCGCATGGCATTAGAGATCGAGGCGATCATCCTGCGCGAGGGCCCGGAGACCGTCGGCGCCTTTTTCGCCGAGCCCCTGCAAGGGGCGGGCGGCGTCATTCCGCCGCCGTCCGGTTATTTCCCACGCGTTCAGGCGCTATGCCGGAAGTATGATCTTCTTTTTGTCGCGGACGAAGTCATCTGCGGCTTCGGGCGCACCGGGAACATGTGGGGGTCGCAGACTTATGATCTCCAGCCCGACATGCTGACCTGCGCCAAGGCGCTCTCGGCGTCTTATATTCCGATCGCCGCTCTGCTTGTCAGCGAACGCGTCTTCGCGGCGATGGTCGAGGAAAGCCGGAAGGTTTCGCTGTTTGGACATGGCTTCACCTATTCCGGGCACCCGGTGGCGGCGGCGGTCGCGCTCGAAACGCTGAAGATCTACGAAGAGCGCGACATCGTCGAGATGGCGCGCATGCGGGCCCCTGTCCTGCAGGAAGGTCTTCGTCAGTATGCCGATCACCCGATCGTCGGCGAGGTGCGCGGGGTCGGCATGATCGCCGGCGTTGAATTGAGCCCGGACAGCGCAACAAAAAAACCGTTCGACGCCGCCAAAGGCGCCGGCGCAATCGTTCAGGCTGAAGCCAAGTCGCGGGGCCTCCTTGTTCGCGCGCTGGGCGACACGGTCGCGTTCTGCCCGCCCCTCGTCATATCGACCGAAGACCTTGAAGCCGTCGTCAACCGCTTTGGCGAGGCGCTTGACGCGGCGGCCAAGAGGCTTGCTTGACCAGCGCCGATGACCCGCGCGGTACAGTCGCCATCGCGCTCAGCCACGGATTTGACCTGTTGGCGCAGTCTCCGGCGCTCGCAGCAGAACAGGCTGGCGAGATTTTGAAGTCAGCAGGCGCCGATCCACGCGCGCATTTTCTGATGGGGGCCGCGAAACGCCGCCTCGGCGAGACACCGGCGGCGATCGGTCACCTCGCGATTGCGCTCAAGGCGATGCCGCACGCTGCCGAACTGCTCCTTGAACTCGCGCTCGCTGAGGCTCAGCGCGGCGAAGGAAAACGCGCGATGAACCTCGCCGCGCGGGCGATGCAGACGGCGGGCGGCGTCACCAATGGCTGGCGCGCGCTCGCCGATGAGCTATCGCGGAGCGGCGAAGACGACCTTGCCGGGCGCGCTTACGTCAATCATGTCACCGCCTCGGCGAAAGACCCGGCGCTGATCGAGGCGGCCATCGCGCTCAATGATGGGCGCATCGGCGTCGCCGAGCGGCTTCTCAAGGCCTATCTCAATAAGCATCCGACGGATGTGGCGGCGATCCGCATGCTCGCTGAACTCGCTGCGCGACTGGGGCGTTATCCGGATTCGGAAGCGCTGCTCGTGCGCGCCCTCGACCTCGCGCCGGATTTCCGCGCCGCGCGCCATAACCTCGCTGTCGTTCAGCTCAGACAGGGCAAGTCGCTGGAGACCCTTCAGCATACGCAGGCGCTGCTGAAGTTGGCCCCCAACGATGCGGGCTACCGTACGCTCCATGCCTCGGCGCTGGTGCGGCATGGCGAGTTCGACGCCGCGATCAGCACCTATTCGCGACTCCTCGCCGATTTCCCGAACCAGCCGAAATCATGGATGAGCTACGGCCATGCGTTGAAAACCGTCGGCCGGACGCCGGACGCCATCAACGCCTATCAGAAGTCAATCGCCTTGAAGCCGAGCCTTGGCGAAACATGGTGGAGTCTTGCGAACCTCAAGACGTTCCGCTTCACGGATGATGACGTCGCGACGATGGAGCGCGAAAACGCGCGGGATGACATATCCGACGAAGACCGCGTGCACCTTTCTTTCGCTCTCGGCAAAGCGCTCGAAGACAAGGGCGACTATGCCCGCTCCTTTGCGCATTACGATCGCGCCAACAGGCTCCGCCAGGCGCAGATCGGCTATGACGAAGACGAAATGGCGAGCCGGATGGCCGAGATTGGCGGCTTCTTCACGCCCGCTGTTTTCGCCGCGCGCGCCGGGCAAGGCGCGCCCGCGCCTGATCCCATTTTCATTGTCGGCATGCCCCGGGCAGGCTCGACGCTGATCGAGCAGATTCTCGCCAGCCATTCGATGATCGAGGGAACGACCGAGCTTCCTGACATGATCACCATTGCGCGCGAGCTTGGGCGCCGCGGAAAGGGCGAAGGCGCCGCCTACCCCGCTATTCTCGCTGATTTGCCGCCGGAGGAACTGCGACGCTTCGGCGACGAATATATCGGCCGCACCCGGTCGCAGCGAAAGTCGGGCAAGCCTTACTTCATCGACAAGATGCCAAACAATTTCATGCATGCGGGGCTGATCCGGCTGATTTTGCCGAAGGCGAAAATCATCGACGCCCGACGCCACCCGATGGCGTGCTGCTTTTCAAACTTCAAACAACACTTCGCCAAGGGCCAGGGCTTTTCCTATGGGCAGGAGCGCATTGCGCGTTACTATCGCGACTATGTCGCCCTGATGGCGCGCTGGGACGAAACGATGCCCGGCGCGATCCACCGCGTCATTCACGAGCGATTGGTCGAGGACATTGACGCGGAAGTGCGCAGCCTGCTCGCCTTCATCGGCGTCCCGTTCGAGGATGCGTGTTTGAAGTTTTATGAAACCGATCGCGCCGTCAGAACGCCAAGCAGCGAACAAGTGAGAAGGCCGATCTTCACCGAAGGCCTCGACCAATGGCGTAATTACGAGGAATGGCTAGGCCCGATGAAGGAGACGCTGGGGCCGGTGCTGGCGGCGTATCCGGCGGCGTCGTAAGGCTGCGCATCTCATCAGCGATCATCGGGCGCACAGAACGTAGCGAAAATGAACCGCCCAGCAGTTGGGGCGCGTAGCGGATTAGGTGTGACACGTCAGCCGCGTATTCGGCAGCGGACGCTTTTCGTTGTCAACACGAACACCGACAGTGCGCTTTGTTTCGGACGAAGATAGTGCATTTCGCTGCGATTAACGCAGCCTACGCTCGCTTGCAGAGATTATCGACAATGTGCACATGTCCGGTCAGCACGCTGTAAGGGTAAGCGTCGTCCGGCGAGCGTTCAACACCGCATCATAGCGGCACCTTCTGCCATTGATTGTCGCGGTCAGCCCATAGTCGCCGCGAAAGCCGTCAAGACTCGCCGTTCCATCGATAGAGGTCGTGCGAAGCGCAGGCGGCGTTTTCCATTTGTTGTTGATGCGATCTAGCCAACGTCGCCCCGAAGGTTTCAACGACCAGTCGGCGCGATAAACGGGTGAATTGCCAAGCCAGTGATCGCCGTCCCAGAAACCCCATATCTCAAAACCAGTGAACTTCGGCTGGCTGAAAGCGAATACCATCATGTCGTCTGTGATGTCCGCCTGCAGCGTTTCATCAAGCGTATCGACATCGAACTCAGTGATCGCCAACGACTGCACAACCGGGCTGAATTGATTAACAACAGTCTGCATGCGGAGGAAATCTGGTCCAGACTGGCCGAAATGCCCTTGAAAACCCATGCCGTCCACCTCGCCGCCATTGCGGCGAATGAAGTCGATCAACGCGAGATTAAAAGCCGACTTCTGTGGGAGTGCGTTTTCCAGCACGTCGAAATCATTAAGGAACAATGCAGCGTCCGGATCGGCGCGGCGCGCATTTTTGAACCAGTCCGCAATTGACGCAGTCGGAAGGATCCCCTGGCGACGATCAACTCCCGGTGCGGCGATCCGCCCTTGGATGTCGTAATTGTCGAACGGCTCGTTAACGACATCCCATTCGGGGACGCGCCCTTTGAGCGCGCCGAGGATTTCATCGAAATGATCATCTACGCGGCGAGCCACATAGGTAGGCGATGAGTTGGCGCGAATGTCTGCGGGCAGATTGGACTGCGGGCCGAAGCCGCCTGGCCAAATAAGGTTATGCCCCCTGACGAAGGGCACGTTATTGGCGTCCAGCCAGCGCAGCGCTTCTATTGGCAAGCTGCGGTCTTCCTCATAGGCCGGCCATTTGAGCGTATTCTCAAAGCCGACGCTGTTCATGCGGGACCGTATGGCGCGACGATACAAATCCGCATCTCTGGCGGTGAATTGCGTACCGCTTTTTGTCCGCCCACAGGGACGCGGTCCCCGGCCCGCGGGGTCGCAGACCAACCATTGCCCCTCGATCGCGCTCGCCCAGTAAAAACTGGTTCGTCGATGGCGAAATTCGACCGCCGCGCCCGCAACCGGTTTGCCGGCCCGGTCAACGACGCGAACCGTCAGCGCGCCTTTGCGAAGACTATCAATCCGGCGCTCGGCGGCCTTGCGCCATGAAGCCGATTGATCCCCCCGGCCCGGATAATAAAAGGCGAACTTGCGGCGTAACGATGTTGAGAAGGGCTGCGCGATCTGTCCCAAATTTTCGACCGATATGCCGCCAATCTCCAATTCATCTCGCACGAGCCCGTAGCGAAGCGCCAAAGACGCTTCGCCTGCCGCATAATCGGCGCGCGCATAAAACGGCACGGCATATTTTTGCCATGCGCGCCCATCGACAGGCGCATTGGTTCGCATAGAAGAAGTAAAAGGGGCCTCGTTCAACTGAAATGTCAACTCGACCTGAAGCGGCGTGGCCGACGACTTGGTGCGACGGACCCAATAAGTTGCAAGCAGCAAATCGCCTTGCCGAACCGCAGCGCGCGTGGGCCAGACAACCGCCGCATCAAAGTAATTCTCGCCCGTAACACCCCGCCTAACGCGAAGCGCAGACGAAAATGGAAGTGTCGCATCTCCAATCTGAACGCGTGATACCGCATCGGTCGGCGCGCCCGCGTTATAGCCTTCATAGTCAGTTGTCGGATCGATTGAGATAATCGTCGCGCTGCTCGCGGCGGCAACGCTTTCGGAGTGAATAAGCGCCATACAACCAAGAAAGACGCTAGCCGCAAAAAAACGCATGAATTCTGTCCTCAAGGATAACGGAAACTTGGGTGACGTCTATAAAGCACAAGAACGTTATCAGAGGTCCGATCCGTGTACCCTTTAATTCACGGTAACAGTGATGGCGCAGTAAAGCGGCCGCCGACGGTGCGGACGGGCGGGCTCCGCCGTGACGGCGCCTTGCTGCTACGCGCCCCGAAACTGTCGCAAATCTTTTATTTAAGCGGGTACGCACAGGCTCTGACCCTTGCCTTGATGGCCATTTGCTCGCACCTTCAAACCCAAGCCTAAGTTCAAGCGCGGCAGCCGCGATGGCTGAGACGGAATTTATTGACCTCATAATGACGAAAGAAATTTGCCGCTGCGAGGTAGAAACAAGCTAGGGTGAATTGAGGGTGGCGAAATGCACCTTCTTGTTCGCAGCGCCACAGCTCTGTGAAGTTTTCTTGGCCATACCAGACCATCGACGCACGTCCGGCGGCGGGGCGCCTTTGCATTGCTAGACCGTGACTACGCCGGAGGAAGGAACTCCGACAGCGCGCCTCATCGCGGCGGAAACGGTGCATTTCGCTGCGCTACGCTCGCTAGCCCACCAACCGGAAAACCGATAGGCTCGTTGTACAGATAAAAATAAGGTCCGGGCGATCGTCGATGGCCGATATATTTATCTCCTACGCTCGGAAGGACCGCGCTGATGTTGACCGTCTGGCCGCGCAACTGGAGTCGGCGGGGCTGACGTGCTGGTGGAACAAGCAGCATTCGGCCGGCGACAAATGGATGTCGCTTACTGAAGCCGAGCTCGATGCCGCCAAGGCCGTTCTCGTGGTCTGGACCAAGCACTCGGTTGGCTCGACCTGGGTGGCTGACGAGGCGAGTGTTGGCCGCGAGAGCGGTCTCTCGTGCCGATTTCTCTTGACGGGTCGTCGGCCCCTTTGGGCTTCCGCCAATTCCAGGTCTTGGACTTTGCCCCCTGGCTAGGCGGAGATCTGACACCGCTCAGCGAACTCGTTGCGGCGATCTCGCGGCCCCTGAAAAACAAATTGACCCTGCTACGGTCTCGATCGAAACGAAGGAGCCTGTCTGGTGGCGCAAACTAGTTGGGCCGCAGATGGTGAAACGTGCCGCTGCTGGCGTTGCGGCGCTCATCGTGGTTGTTGCGGCGTACACGCTATGGCGACCCGAGAGCCGCGCGCGCGCTCGAAGCTTCGATAGCGGTCCTGCCTTTCGCCAACGCCAGCGGTGATCCGGACAAGGACTATTTTGCCCATGGGATCGCCAGTGAACTAATCGAAAAGCTGTCGCGTGTTGCGGACCTGGTACGAGGGTCCGGGGTTCGATGATGCCCGAAAATACGAATTGATCCCGTATCTCGCGGCTTGGTACGGTGACTCAGACCTTGTGTTGCGCGTCTGGCGGGATGACTTGTCGGTTAATGTTGTGCGCATGATAAAAGTGTGGGGGCCGGCCTTCGCGCCAGCGCGCGCCAGACCGCAATTCAAGACACTGACGCAGGAGATAGGGCTTGTAGACTATTGGCGCGCATACGGATGGGCAAACAAATGCCGCCCTATAAGCGCCTCTGACTTTGAATATGGCTGAGCGAACCCGGACAGCGTTCGGCGTTCCCGTGACAGGGCGCACAATTCTGCCTTTCGTCCACGCTTTATCGGCGCTGGCATCGGCCCAGGGCGGTTTTTACGCGTCTCTGGAACTCCATGCCGCCGGGCGGGGGCCGATGGTTTCGGCGCGGCGAAGCCCATTGTAGTCGCTTCACCTTCGCCCGCGCGTGGCATTGTCGTCGCCGCGACCACCGAGCCTTGCCTGCCGAAATAGCAATGCACCGGATCGAACGCCCCACCCGATACCTGCCGACACGGCTCCGCCGCGCCGCAGCAGATAATCGCGCGCCGTCATGGTGCGGCGCGGCGGCCACAGCGTTTGGCGAAATTCTCTGGGTGGATAATCGCGATTGTGACGATTCCGCGAAGCGGTTAGCGTTAAAAGCTGAGGGCGGCTGTTCCCGCACGGAGGTTTTCGCGAGGAGCGGCTCAAAAGGGAGAATTCTATGTCTGTCGCCAAACGTACGGGCCGCGGCGCTGCGAAATCCGCGCTTCTCGCCTCTTCGGTCCTGACTGCCGCCAGCGCGCTCATGGCGCCGGCGCTCGCTCAGGTTGACGAAATCATCGTCAGCTCGCAGCGGCGCTCCGAAAACCTGCAGGACGTGCCGATCTCGATCCTCGCACTCGGCACGGAGAAGCTGGAGGAACTCGAAGTCACCGCGTTTGACGATTACGCCAAGTTCTTCCCAAGCGTGACGTTCCAATCGACCGGTCCGAATTCAACGACTGTCTATATGCGCGGCGTCGTCTCGGGCGGTGACGGCAATCACTCTGCATCCCTCCCCTCCGTCGGCGTTTATTTCGACGAACAGCCGGTGACGACGATTCTCGGCTTCCTGCCGCTCCACATTTACGACATCGAGCGGGTGGAAGCGATCGCAGGACCGCAAGGCACGCTCTACGGCGCCTCCGCGCAGTCGGGCGTGTTGCGCATCATCACCAACAAGCCAGACGCCTCGGGCTTCTCAGCGGGCTACGACGTCGAGGTCAACGCCGTCCAGAACGGCGATATCGGGTACACAGCCGAAGGCTTTGTGAACCAGCCCTTGTCGGACAACGCGGCGATCCGCCTCGTCGGCTACTACCGGAAAGACGCGGGATACATCGATAACGTGCTTGGCGGGCGGGTGTTTCCAACCTCAGGCATCGGCAAGACAAACGCCGCGCTGGTCGAAGACAATTTCAACGACATCGAAACCTATGGCGCGCGCGCCGCGCTGAAAGTTGACTTGTCGGAAAACTGGACGGGGACGCTTTCGCTGCTTGGTCAGGAATCAAAGGCGAACGGCGTCAATTTCTTCGACCCAGACGCCGGCGATCTGGCGATTTCGCGTTTCGAGCCCGAATTCAACAATGATCGTTTCGGACAGGCGGCGCTGACGCTTGAAGGGAAACTTGGCAATTTCGATGTCGTCTATTCCGGCGCGTATCTGAAGCGGCAGATCGAATCGAATTCGGACTACACCGATTACGCCTATTATTACGAGTTGCTCTATCAGAACGACGGCGACCCGACGACCAATTTCGGCGCTTATTTCTATGACAATGTCGGCGACCTCATCGACCCGACCCAATTCTACCAGGGCGACGACAATTTCGGGAAATATTCGAACGAGATCCGGATCTCGACGCCGCAGGAAAACCGCTTGCGGGGCGTCTTCGGCTTCTTCCAGAACCGGCAGCGCCACAACATCCGCCAGCAATATATCGTTCGCGATCTCGCCGACGCTCTTGAGGTGACGGGCGAAGCTGACACGATCTGGCTGACGCAACAGATCAGGGTCGATCGCGACCTCGCGGTCTTCGGCGAGCTTTATTACGACCTGACCGACCGCCTGACATTCACCGGCGGCGTCAGGGGCTATCGGTACAAGAACTCGCTGCAAGGGTTCTTCGGCTACGGCGCGGGGTTCTCGGGGTCGACCGGCGAGAGCCAGTGTTTCGGCCCGGCGATCGTGCCGAATTCTCCGTGCACGAACCTCGACCGAACCGTCAAGGAGACAGGGATCACCTACAAGCTCAATCTCACTTACGAGCTTGACGATTCGAAGCTGGTCTACGCGACCTACTCCACCGGCTTCCGTCCCGGCGGCGTTAACCGCCGCGGCACGCTGCCGCCTTACCTCGAAGACACGCTCGTCAATTACGAGGTCGGCTTCAAATCCGCCTGGGCGGAGAATACGTTCGTTCTGAACGGCGCGTTCTTCTGGCAGCAGTGGAAGGACTTGCAGTTCCCGATTCTCGGCCAGAACGGCCTCACCGAGATCCAGAACGCCGCGCAAGCGCGCATTCTGGGCTTTGAGGCTGACCTTACCTGGCAGCCGACTGACCGCTTCTCTCTCAACGGCGCGGTGTCCGTGATCGACGGTCAGCTTACGGATAATTTCTGCGGCTTTGTCGATGTCAACTTCCAGCCCGTGACGGATTGCCCGCAGGCGATCGATGACCCCGCCACGGACGGCGACGAAACTGGAATTCCCGAAGCGCCCGATGGCCAGCGCCTGCCCGTGGTCCCCTCTTTCAAGGGCACAATGACGGCGCGTTACGAGCATCCGATTGGCGCGCTGACGGGCCACCTGCAAGGCTCACTGTCCGGCCAGACGTCGTCGCCTTCGAACTTGCTTGTCGCTGATCAGGCGATTATCGGCGACCAGGAAGGCTTCGTCATCGTCGACTTCTCGTTTGGTCTGCGCGGAGAGGCGTGGCAACTGGTCGGCTATATCAATAACGCCTTCGACGAGCGCCCCGATCAGTTCAGCTTCGTTGCTTGCGCCATCGGCACTTGCGGTCAAAACGGTCCAGGAGGCCTGACGAACGGCATCAATCAGGGCACGGCGCAGCCGCGCACATTCGGCATCCGTTTCGGCCAGGACTTCTAAGGGCCTTAACGGCGATCTTGATCGGCGGGCGGAATGGGATGACCATTCCGCCCGTTTTCTTTGGGGCTGCACTCAATGCGGATGTCTATCGTCGCCTTCCTGCTCGCCGCGAGCGCGATTCCGGCGCAGGCTGAAACGCGCTATGTCCGGGCGGGAACGCTGATCGACGTCGAACGCGGGTTAGCCCGAAAAGATCAGATGATCCGTATCGAGAATGACCGGATCACTGAGGTCGCGCCTTGGCGCGAGCCCCCGCCGGGGGCAGAAGTCATCGACTGGTCGGAGAAAACCGTCCTGCCAGGTCTCATCGACATGCACACGCACCTCATCGGCGACATCCAGGGCGCGGGGCTCGCCGATCCCCTCACCTTTTCGGCGGCGGAAGACGCGCTCCTCGGGGCTGCGAACGCGCGCGCGACCTTGCGCGCTGGTTTCACGAGCGTCCGCGATGTTGGCGTCTGGCGCGCCTTCACCGATATGGCGCTCCGCGACGCGATCGAGGCAGGCCGGATCGAGGGCCCGCGCATGTCGGTCGCGGGCGGTTATTTCACCATCCCCGAGGGCGGGGGCGCGATCACCGGGATCGCCGAGGACGTGACAATCCCCGATGACTTTACACGCGGCGTCGTCAATGGCGCAGACGATGCGCGGGGCAAGGCCCGCATGTTTCTCCAACGCGGCGTCGATTTCATCAAGGTGATTGCGACCGGCGCCGTGCTCACCGTCGGCACGGAGCCGGGGCGTCAGGAGCTTTCGGAAGATGAAATGCGCGCCATTGTCGAGGAAGCGAAGAAATACGGCCGCAAAGTCACGGCGCACGCGCATGGCGCCGAAGGCGCAAAGGCCGCGATCCGGGCCGGCGTTCAGTCAATCGAACACGGATCGATCCTCGACGATGAAGCGCTGACGATGATGAAGAAGCGCGGCGTCGTTCTTGTCGCCGACATTTATAACGGTGACTATATCGATGAGGTCGGGACGCGCGATGGCTGGCCCGAGGAAACGTTGCGCAAGAACCGGGACACGACGGAAACGCAGCGCGAAGTGTTCAGAAAGGCCCTGCGCATTGGCGTGAAGATAGCCTATGGCACCGACGCCGGCGTCTATCCTCACGGCGATAACGCGCTTCAGCTTCCCTTCATGGTGAAGTACGGCATGACACCGATACAGGCGATCAAATCGGCGACGATCGACGCCGCGAGCCTTCTCAACCGTCGCGCCGATGTCGGGTCTATTGCCGCTGGCAAATATGCCGACATGATCGCCGTCGATGGTGATCCGCTTAGCGATATCTCTGTTTTGACCCGAGCCAAGGTCGTCATGAAGGGCGGCGCGCTTGTCGACTGAGCCCTACGACGTCATCGTCATCGGCGGCGGGCACAATGGCCTCGTTTGCGCGTTCTATCTCGCGCGAGCGGGTAAAAACGTGCTCGTGCTCGAACGGCGCGAGGTCGTCGGGGGCGCCGCCGTCACCGAGGAATTTTACCCCGGCTTCCGCAATTCCGTCGCGAGTTACGCTGTTAGCCTCTTGTCGCCGAAGATCATCGCGGAGATGGACCTCGCGCGGCACGGGCTCAACGTCGTCATCCGTCCAATGGCCTATTTCGCGCCCGCGCCGGATGGGCGCTATCTCCTGCTGGGCCGGGACAAGGCGGAGAACCACGCCGTGCTGAGGCGCCTGTCGGCGGCAGATGCGGACGCTTATGGTCCGTACAATGATAAACTTGACAGGCTTGTAGACTTTCTTCGCGCCATGCTGGGGAAGACGCCCCCAAATGTCGGCGGGGGTTTGCGCGATATGCTCGCGGCGCTGGCGATGGGCAATGACGTCCGAAAAATCGGACTTGAAGGCCAGCGCGACCTTCTCGACTTTTTTGCGAAGTCAGCCGGCGACATTCTCGACGCGACGTTTGAGAACGACCTCATCAAGGGCGCGCTCGGGTTTGACGCGATCACCGGATTTTACGGCAGCCCGTACACGCCGGGCTCGGCCTATGTGCTGCTCCACCACGTCTTCGGCGAGGTGAACGGCGTCAAAGGCGCCTGGGGCCACGCGATTGGCGGCATGGGCGCAATCACGCAAGCGATGGCGAAGGCCGCAGAAGAGGCGGGCGCGGAAATTCGCCTGCACGCGCCGGTTAGCGAAGTTGTTCTTGAGCGGGGTAAAGCGCGCGGCGTCGTTCTCGCTGATGGAACGAGGATAGCCGCGCGCGCTGTCGCTTCGAACATCCATCCGCGCCTCCTCTTTGGCGGCCTTGTCCCTGAGGATGCCCTTCCGGCGGATTTTGCGCAGCGGATACGCGCATGGAAGTCAGGCTCCGGCGTCTTGCGTATGAATGTCGCCTTGTCCGAGCCGCCAAACTTCACCGCGCTCCCCTCCACCGGCATCGCGCGCCACCATACGGCGTCGATGCTGATTGCGCCGTCGCTCGACTATATCGATACGGCGTATACGGACGCCCGGCGAACGGGGTGGTCACGCCGCCCCGCGATCGAGATGCATTTACCAAGCGCCTATGACGACAGCCTCGCGCCAAAGGGCGCGCATGTCGCCAGCCTTTTTTGCCAGTATTTTGCGCCGAGCTTGCCCAATGGTCGAAGCTGGGATGATGAGCGAGACGCAGCCGCCGATTCGGTGATTGACGCAGTGAGCGCCCTCGCGCCCAATTTCCGGTCATCGATCGTCGCGCGCGCTTTCCTGACGCCGCTCGACCTCGAACGAAAGCTTGCGCTCGTCGGCGGCGATATTTTTCACGGGCAGCTAGGGCTCGACCAGTTGTTCAGCGCGCGCCCGGTTCTTGGCCATGGCGATTACAGAAGTCCCGTCTCCGGTCTTTACATGTGCGGATCGTCCACCCATCCCGGCGGCGGCGTGACCGGCTGGCCCGGCCACAATGCAGCGCGTGAATTATTGCGCGATTTTCCAAAGCTCTGATGAACGAGCGAAAGCCGCCGCCCTTGATGGCTGCTTTCGCCTGAACGCCGACCCTCTAGAGTCTCAGCGTGATGCTGAAATCGGGGTCGTCGTAATAAAAGCGATCCCGGGGGTGATAGTCATAGTAATACCGGTGATGACGCCGATGGTCATGATCGTACCGGCAAAAGGCCGGCCGGTATCGCGACGAGCGCCGGTCGTCATAATAACGGCGGCGATCGCGGTCGCGGTAGCGATCCCTGTCCCGGCGGCGGTCATAATCGCGTCGGTCGCGGGACCGGTCATAGTCGCGGCGCCGGTCCCGGTCGCGATCATAATCGCGCCGGCGATCATCACGCCTCCGGTCGTAGTCGCGATCACGGCCGCGATCATCGTCGTAATGATCGCGATCGCGGTCACGATGGTCGCCATCGTGCGCCTCTGCGGCGCCGATCAAACCGAGCGCCCCAAGTCCGACGGCGAACGCGGCCGCCGCCGATATCCATGCCCTCATTGCAGCCTCCAGTCGTGCGCCCCCGCCCGACTCGATACCCTCATCACGAGCTGCAATTCAGGCGGAAATAGCGCCAATTCCCGTCCCGTTTTGGCCACAATTGCATGAACGCGCGATGCTTTCGAATTGGCGCAACGCCGCGAAACCCCTATGCTGTGTCGAAAAGAGGGCCCATGTCCACCACCGCGCGCCATGCCGTTCCAAAACTCGTCGCCGATAGCGCGGCGTGGAGCCTTCCTGCATGGACCTATGCCGATCCAGATTTCATGGCGCTGGAGAAGGAGAAAGTTTTTCTCCCAGCCTGGCACCTCGTATGCCACGAGAGTGACGTGCCGGATGTCGGCGATTATGCGACCTTCAAAATGATGGGCGAAATCGCCTTTGTCGTGCGTGGCAAAGAAGGCTCCATCTACGGATTTCACAATGTCTGCCGACACCGCGCGGCACGCCTTGTCGATGGGCATCAGGGCAATTGCGGGCGCAACATTGTTTGCCCCTATCACGCCTGGACCTATCAGCTCGACGGTCGCCTCTCCGGCGTCCCTTTTCTCGAGCAGTATGAAAATTTCGAAAAGTCCGAGCATGGACTGACGCCGGTCGAGTGCGCGAGCTTCGGCGGTTTTGTCTTCATCCGCTTTCGCTCCGGCGGTCCGGCGCTCCATGAGTATATGGCGCCAGTCGCCGACGAGATCGCGCTTTACCGCACGGCTGAGATGGCGCCGCTGCGAAAAATTGGCGAGCGCATCCGCGAGGTAAACTGGAAAAACGCGACCGATAATTACTGCGACGCGCTGCACATTCCCATTGCGCATTGGGGCCTGAACGATCTCATCGGGCCAACCTATCGCTTGAGCGTCGATCGCGGCGTCTTCAAGATTTTCGGCGATCTTGAAAACGGCCGCAGCCCGTCGCGATCGAACGCCGCCTACAAGGCCCTGCTGCCGCGCGCCGAGCACCTTCCCGAAGAGCGGCAGAAGCTATGGACCTACTGGAAGCTGTGGCCCGGCCTGATGTTCGACGTCTATCCGGATCAGGTCGATTTCATGCAATTTATTCCGCTCACCCCGACAAGCTGCATTTTGCGCGAGAGCGCCTATGCGCTTCCAGATAACCGCAGGGAGATGAAGGCGGCGCGATATCTCAACACCCGCATCAATCGCAGCGTCAATCTTGAGGACAAAGACCTCATCGAACGTGTGCAGGCCGGCATGGGATCGTCGAGTTTCCGCACCGGTCCGCTGGGCCGTGAAGAGATTTGCCTTCGCCATTTCGCCGAACAGCTTCGCGAGACAATTCCGATCGCGCGAAACCCCGTGAAGCCTCCGCGCGAGGACATCGACGCCGCTCTCACAAACTGAATTTTCGGATGCGTTCTGCTCATTTTGAAAGGGATTGTGATGCGCCTTGTATTGATTGCCGCTCTTCTTTCGACAAGTGCGCTTGCGGAAACAAACTTGACGCCGGATGAACACGATGCACGCGCGCTCGAAATCCTGCGGGCGTCCGTAAATTACCGTTCCGTACAGGGCGACAGCGCGTCAGCCGATCACGCGCGCTACCTCGCAAAAATGCTTGTCGCCGGCGGGTTCGCTACAGCCGATGTCGAAGTCGATCTGAACGGCGCCGCGCCGACGCTCATCGCCACCTATCAGGGGACGACAGACGCCCCGCCGCTACTTCTATCAGGGCACATGGATGTCGTTGAGGCAGACCCTGCCGATTGGTCGCGCGATCCGTTCACGGCCGTTGTCGAGAACGGCTATGTTTACGGGCGCGGCGCGGTCGACAACAAGTTCGACAATTCGATGATTGTCGCGACGCTCCTTCGTCTCAAAGGCGAGGGTTTCAAACCCATGCGCGATGTCATTCTCGTGCTCTCGGGCGACGAAGAAACCGAAATGGTGACGACCGAGAGTCTCGCCGCGCGGTTCAAAGGCGCGCATCTCGTCCTGAATGGCGACGGCGGCGGCGGAACCTTGCGCGAAGATGGAACACCGCTCGCCTATAATCTTCAGACGGCGGAGAAAACCTACGCCGATTACGAGATCGCCTTCACCAATCCCGGCGGCCATTCAAGCCGGCCGTCCAAGGAGAACGCGATCTATCGCCTTGCCCGCGCTATTGAGCGCATCGGCGCGTATGACTTTCCGGCGGCGGCGAGCGACACGACGCGCGCCTTCTTTCGCGAAACAGGCGCCATGACCTCCGGCCCGCTTGGCGACGCGATGCAACGGTACGCGGAAAATCCGAAAGACAAGAAAGCGATCAAGGCGTTGCGCGCCGACCCGGAATATGTCGGCCAGCTCGGCACGACATGCGTTGCGACGATGCTTGACGGCGGGCACGCCCTGAACGCCCTGCCCCAGCGCGCAACCGTTTCAGTCAACTGCAGGATTTTCCCCGGCGTTGATCCGAAACAAGTGGAGCAAACCCTCCTCGAGGTGGCCGGCGATGACACGGCGACCATCCGGCGGCTCGAAAACACGATTGCCGGACCCGCATCGCCGATGCGCGAGGATGTGACGGCAGCGGTTAGAAAGTCGATCGAGCGGCGGTATCCCGGCCTGCCGGTTATTCCGCAGATGTCGGCGGGTGCGACCGACAGTCTCCATTTTCGCGCGCAGGGCGTCGATAGCTACGGCGTCTCCGGCCTGTTCATGAAACCTTCCGACGATTTCAGCCATGGCCTCAACGAACGCGCGCCGATCGCATCGATCGACGGCGCTCTTGATCATTGGCATGTGCTGATTACGGCGCTTTCGCAGTGATGCGTGTCCGTTTCGTGGCGATGTAAACGACGGGCCCGGCAGCGAGCAGCGCAAGGCCCCACAAAAACGGCTTCGTCCCGGCGCCGTAAATCGCCCAGACGGAATAGGCCGTCGCAACGGCGGCGACGATCATCAGCGCTGCCGATTTCGCGATACCGCCTGACGCGTTGAGCTTCAACGCAGCAAGAGATACCGCGAGATACATGAACAGGATCGACGTCGTGGACAACAGGGCGACAAAGTTGAAAAGGCCGATCAGGGATTCCGAGTAGTTGAGCAAGACGACGCCCGTGAGCAGGCTGCTGGAGACGATATGCGCATAGACCGGCGCGCCGAGCGATGACCGGCGCGCCAGTACCGATGGAAAGAGCCCGTCTTTCGCCATCGCGCTCGTCAGCTCTCCCGTACAGAGGATCCAGCCATTAAGAGCGCCAATGACGCTGATCGCGGCAAAGATCGCAACCGCCTGCCTTGCGCCCTCGCCCCAGCGGGTGGCGATGAAGTCGGCAAGCGGCGCATTCGACGCCGCGACGACTTCCGAGGGCTGCAACAGGATGACCGACGTGCAGACGAAGAGATAAATGATCCCGGTCAGGATGGTTCCGAGCATCGTCGCGCGCGGAATGGTTTTTTCCGGCTCGTGGACCTGATCCGCTGGCACCGTAGCGGATTCAAGCCCGAGCAAGCTCCAGAGCGCCAGTGTCGCCGCCGTGGTGATGGAGCCGAGCGCGATTGTCTCTGCCTTATATGGTTGCACTGCGCCGGCGCCTTTTTCACCGAGAATAAGCGCGGCGAGCAGGATGACTGCGAAGAGCGGCAATAGTTTCAAGATGGTGGTGACAACCTGCACGCTTCCAGCAAGCGTCGCCGCACGACAGTTCACAGCCGTCAGAGTCCAGATGATCGCGAGCGTTACAACCGCGTGCAGCCCTGTCGTTGTCGCCAGCTGCGGAAAGAACACGGTCAGATAACTGACGCCGGCTGTCGCGATGGCTGCATTGCCAACCCAGAGCCCGATCCAGTAGCTCCAGGACACCATGAACGCTGGGCCTTCGCCAAAGGCCGCGCGCGTGTAAGCGTAGGGGCCCCCGCCGCGCGGCATGGCGCGCGCAAGACTCGCGAAAACAAAGGCAAGACAAAGTCCGCCGGCAATTGTCAGGATCCATCCGAAAATCGAATTCCAGCCGAGCGGCGCGAGCGAGGCAGGCAACAAGAAGACGCCTGACCCGATCATATTGCCGACGACGAGCGCCGTGCACATGATGAGGCCGAGCTTGCGCGTCTTCGCTATCGCCGGTTGGGTCAAGTCCCTCGCCCCTAACACCGCAGTCACCGGACCAGCGCAACGCGCAAACCTCTACGCAGGCGCGTTCGCGGTCAAGGTCGCGCCGGCCTTCACCTTATGGACTTCAGACAGCGAAACGCAAACTGGCTTGCTGAGCCGCAGCCCTA
Organism: Parvularculaceae bacterium; assembly: GCA_034522715.1. Lineage (GTDB taxonomy): Bacteria > Pseudomonadota > Alphaproteobacteria > Caulobacterales > Parvularculaceae > Amphiplicatus. The sequence continues at coordinate 786,499 of JAXHLA010000003.1, forward strand.
GGATGAGCCAGAGCCTTCGTCACGCAACACGCTCAGAGTTTCAAGGTATTTTGCGACTGACACGATCCTCATCCTTTATGCCGCCCTACGGCTCTTACATCGGTGGGTCGGCCTGATTTGATGAGCGCAGGACGCTCTGAGCAAACGTGTAAGCCAAAGGACTCACATCGCTTCGCTTACAGGCGGGGTCAACATTCGAGCCTGGCGCGCAGGCGCACCCGACACGAAATCAACCTAGCCAAACTGGCGCGGATGGTTGATCGCCGCCGCGTACAACGTACACGGTCGCCCCATATACAGGATCAGCGCGCCATTCGCGCGCCATGCCAATGGGCGCCGTGAAAGTATCCCCGGGCGACAGTTTGATCGTTCCGCCATGCCAGTTAATCGAGAGGCCCCCGGCGTGAACGAAAACAACCTCTTCTTCACTTCGTTTGTGGCGGGGAACAAATGCGCTGCTGTTCATTTCGATGCACCGGAAATGAAAACCATGATTGAGCGGAACCCCGCCGGCGTCGATATCTTCGGCGCGATTTCGCGGCCCCAGAATAGCGGCTTCGCGAACGCCTAGAGACCGCGCGGCGAGCGCGGTTGCAGCGGAAAATTTCAGTTGCGCTGCGGAGACGACGGACTGCTCCATTTCACTTCTTGCGACCCTTCTGAAGCGGGCGACATCGTCAATTGTCGTCGGCGGCGCCAGATCGTCCGGATGCGGCGCCGGATCGCCCGCCATGGTATCGACGAGAACGCCGCTCTTCAGAAGATAGAGCCCATTGTCTTTTGCTTTTTCAAAAACGTCCGGCGCCCAGGTGACATGTCCCGGGTCGTCCCCGCCGAGGATAGCGAACAGAAAACTGTCGCCGTCCGACAGGCATTCAAAACCGCGGAATACCCGCACCGGTAAGGAGATCACATCGCCCGCCCGCAAAATCACCTCGCCATCGCGCGCGTCGTGCCCCCACCGGAACGCCCATTCGCCGCTGTGAACGAGGAACACTTCGGCGGTATCATGGCTATGTTGAGAGTTGAGGCATCCCTTTGGTTGGCGGGCGCCGCCGATGTTAAAGCCGTGTGCGATCGGAACGTGGACGTGCTGCCCTTTACTCTCCGAAACGCCCGGGCCGATGATCGTAAAATTCTCTTTCTTGTCGCTGCCGGGGGAGCGCGAATCGATGAACGCGGTCCGGCATGGCTTGAGATCGCGATAGCGTACGATCCGCTGCTCAATTTCCGCGACGGTCGGCACAACGGGCTGCATTCGGCATTTCTCCACTGCCCGGCACACGTACAAGACAAGCTTGACGTCAAAAGTACTTCGAATGCAAACTGATTGCAATGCAGGAGAAGCGGCAGGGCCGTTACGGCATTCTGGTGTTCCCGGCCTCAAAGGTATCTGTCGAATGACCCGTCAGCCGCCCAACGACGCTCTTGTCTCACTGGCGAATATCGATGCGTTGCTCGCGCCCTCCCCGTCGCGCTGGCGGATGGCGATGCCGGGCTTTGACCCTGAGTTCTTCGATATCGCCGATTATATCGTCCGGATCACCGATCGCATCTGGCACGAGCGCAAAATCGATCTTTGCCGGGACTATTATACAGAGGATTGCGTCATCCATACGCTCGCTGGCGATGTCATCGGCGCAGCGGCGGTCGAAGCGAACACCCATGCGACGCTCAAAAGCTTTCCGGACCGGACGCTCGACCCGGACAACGTCATCTGGTCGGCCGAAGACGGCGACGCCTTTTATACCTCACACCTCATCACCTCGCGGATGACCAATCTAGGCCCCACGGAGTATGGACCCGCGACGGGGATTAGAGCGCGCATCCGCACCATCGCCGACTGCCTTTGTCGCGACAACCGGATCGAGCGAGAATGGCTGGTGCGCGACAACGCTGCGCTGGTTATGCAATTAGGTTTTGATCTTGCCGGAACCGCGTCGCGCTCGGCGCGTCAAGACGCAGACGCCGGCCTCAATCTCACCACGCATTTTTCAGCGCTCGCGGACGCCATGCATCCTCTGGCGCCCAGCCACGAGGGCAAAGCCTTGCCGGCGCCGGAACAGGAACCTGCCGCCTTCGCCAATGCGCTTTTTGCACGGCTTTGGAACGGGAAAGACTTGTCCGCGCTCGATGAGGCTTTCGACTTCCGCGTCGGCGCGCATTTGCCTGCCATGCGGGAACTCTATGGGGTCCTCGAATATCGCGAATTCATGCAGGCGCTGTTTCAGGCGATCCCGGGCTTCGTCGCGCAAGTCGATCACGTCGCCAGCATTCCTTATCTCGGCGGCGCGCGCGACATTGCGGTTCGATGGTCCCTCAGCGGCGTTCATCGCGGCGATGGTTTATTCGGCCCGGCGTGCGACGCCCGTATCTATCTGTTCGGCGTCTCGCACTGGCGCGTCGCCAATGGGCGCATTCGCGAGGAATGGATGGTCTTTGATGAGCTGGCGCTCCTTCGCCAGATCGAGGGCGTCAGATTGCGCCGCTGACGGCGTCAGTTGCTGCGTCGAACGTCGCGCGGAGCGCCGTGGCGCCCTCGACAATAAAAGCATGGTCCGACTTCAGGATGAAAAGACTGGCGCCCGCTTTGCGCCATGCTTCGATTTCCGAAAGATTGCTGACAAACATGCCGGTCGCGCGGCCATGTTTCTTGCCGGCGGCGCATATTGCTGCGACGGCGTCCACGACTATTTTTTCATCGGGCGACGTTGCGCCGAGGCCGACCGTCAAATCAATTCGCCCGACAAAGAGGCAATCAACGCCCTCAACGCGCGCGATCTCGTCTATCGCATCGACCGCTTCAACGTCTTCGATCTGCGCGATGACGCAGGTCGATTGCGCGGCGTCCGCCAGCGCGCTGGCGATGGTGAGGCCGCCATAGCCGGCAGCGCGCGTCGATCCTGCAAAGCCGCGCCCGCCGGGGCCGAACCGGCAAGCGCGCGAGAGGCTCTCCGCTTCGGCGCCGCTTCGGATATGGGGCGCCACAATGCCGATCGCTCCGCAGTCGAGCGCGCTTTGGAGATGCTCGGGTGTCGCAGATTGCGGCCGCACCAGCGCCGCCATGCCGGAGGCCCGCAAAGACGCGACGCACCCGTCGATCGCCATCCGGTCGAACGGCGCGTGCTCGGCGTCGAGGCACACGCAATCAAGCGGCGTTCGCCCAAAAACATCGGCGACAATGGGACTGGGCGTCTTCATCCAGACGCCGAGCAAGGGATCACGGGCGGTCAGGCGCTCACGAAAGGATTTGGCCGCCGTCAATGACGTCTCCCGAAAAGCGCCCGGCTTGCGATCGCGGCGCCCTCCGCCATCGCGCCCAGCTTGGCATAGACGATATCTTCATCGACGACGCCGAAGCCAGCAAAGGTCGAAAACCCACAATCAGCGCCGGCGATCACGCGTTCCGGACCGACAATCTCGGCGAATCGCGTGATGCGCTCGGCGACGAGTTTGGGGTGCTCGATGAAGTTCGTCGTCGAATCGATGACGCCGGGCACGAGGATCTTGTCATCCGGCAGAGGCGTATCGCGGAAGACCTGCCATTCATGCGCGTGACGCGGATTGGCCGCTTCGAACAGCAGCGCTTGCGGCTTCGCCTTGAGCGCGATCGGCAACACCATTTCCATCGGCGCGTCGCAATGATGCGGTCCCTCATAATTGCCCCAGCAGACATGCAGGCGCATGCGGTCAGCGGGAATATTCCGGACAGCCTCGTTCAGCGCCTCAACGTGCAACGCCGCAAGCGCGCGGTAGTCGGCGTCGGATTTGTCCTTGAACATCATATGGCGGCCAAGGCCGAGATCGGGCGAGTCGAGCTGCAGCACGAATCCCGCTTCGACGATTGCTTCATATTCATGGCGCATCGCTTCGCCGAGCGCCGCCAGATAGGCCTCGTGCGACTTGTAAAACTCGTTCGGCTGGAACAGCGCGATGACGCCCGGCGAGGCGGCGTTCATGAACGCGTCGGCCGGCCGCGACGCGTTGACCGCGTGCTTGAGGAAAGTCAGATCGTCCGTCACCGGCTGCATATCCTTGACGTTGATCTCGCCGACGCATTTGGGCCGCCGATAGGAGGGCGTGCCGCCGCCGCTTGCCTGGCGTTTGAGAAAGTTCGGAAACTCCTCAAGGTCCTTGGGCGGCGTGCGGGCGCTGTCGCCGTCGAACCCGGTCAACCGGTCCTTGATATAGGTCGCGTAGGATATCTTGCTCATTTCCCCGTCGCTGACGATATCGACGCCAGCCTTGACTTGACGCGCGACGACGTCTGCGACCGCGCCGCGCAGCGTCGCGGCGAACGCCGGCGGGTCTTCAAGCGCGCCGCGCTCAGCGGCGAAAACGCCGTCCGTCACCGCCTTCGACCGCGGCAGGCTGCCGACATGCGTCGTCAAAATTCGATCGGTGCTAGTGCGCATGGGCAAAATTTTCCTTCAGCGAAGTTTCGGCGTTAAGGAGGCCGCGTTCAAGAATCCCCGTCACCTCCGCAGGACGCTCCATCGACGATAGATGGCCGCATGCGGGCAAGATCGTCAGCCGCGCGCCGCGAATGCGCGCCGCCATATCCGAATGAAGTTGCGGCGGGCACAGAGTATCGTCTTCGCCGCAAACAACTTCCGTTGGGCAGGCAATCGCTGGCAACAGATCGCGATTGTCTCGCCGCGCCATCAGCGCGCGCGACTGGCGTTCAAACACGACGGGACCAAGCGCTTCGGCCATCAGCCTGATCTCCAGCAGCAAGGCTGCATTGCAGCGCGCGGGCGCCGCGAGATAGGCCGGCTTCATCTCTTCCGCCATCACCTGAGCAAGGGCGCCCGCGCGCACCCGCGCGATCTGGTCCTCGCGGACGGGTTGCTTTTCCGGCGCGTCCGCAAGGGGCGTCGTGTCGAGAAGCGCTAATCCCGCGACCCTCGTCCGGTCCTGGCGAAAGACTTCGAGCGCGACGATGCCGCCCATGGAAAGCCCAGCGAGATAAAAACGCGGCGGCGCGGCGGCGAGAAGCCTCGCTGCGATCGCTTCAATTGTTTCATCGCGCGACAGGTCAGCAACCATGACCGGACGGTAGCGCTCGATGCTAGCGATCTGCTGCGCGAACAGCCTGCCGTCACACATCATTCCTGGCGCGAAAATGATTGGCAGCGTCGGCGTCATAGATCAGCTTTTGAATCGCGCCGACGAACCAGACTGCAACTGTCCTGTAAACACCCGTTTTTCGCACGCCGATCCTGGTTCCTCGATATGCGACATCAGCAGCGACACGGCGGCGTCGGTCATCCGGCGCACCGGCTGACGGATCGTCGTCAGATCATAGCTGCGCCAGCTTGCGGGACCGACGCCGTCAAACCCGACGATTGAAATATCCTCCGGCGCCCGAAGTCCATGATCCGTCCGGAACGCGTCGAGCGCGCCGATCGCCATGACATCATTGGCGCAGACGACGGCATCGGGCGGTCCGCCGTCCATCGCCATCAATGTGGCCGCCGCCGCAACTCCGCTGGCGTAGGAATAATCGCCTTCGATGACCGGCACGTCTTCGATGCCCAAACTTTCGAGTTGTTCGAGCGCCGCCGTCTTGCGCTCTACCCCGACGATTGAGTCGACGGGACCAGCGACGATCGCAAACCGCCGGCTGCCGGCGGCGTAAAGCCCGTCGACAAGAAGGCGCGCGCCGTCTTCCTGGTCGCAGCAGACGGAGTTGACGGCGACGCCGTTCAGATAGCGGTTGTAAAAGACGAGCGGCACACCGCGCCGTGAAAACTCCGCGACGTGATCGGGCGACAGTTCGGCGGCGGCGATCACGCCGTCGACGCGATAAGGCCAGATGAGTTGCAGCGTGTTGCTGGCGTCCGCTTCGCGCTGCAAGGTGAACAGCAACACGCGAACGCCGACCGCTGAGAACCGCGCGGTCAATTCCGCCAGCACTTCGGGATAATAAAGATTGGTGAGATTCGAGATCAGGACCGCGACGAGATTGGAGCGGCGGGTGATCAGGCTGCGCGCGATCGCATTGGGCTCGTAGCCAACCTCCGCAGCGGCTTTCATGACGCGCTCGCGCATTTTCTTCGAAACGCTCGCGCCGTCTTTGAAACAGCGCGATACTGCGGACTGCGACACGCCGGCCAGATGCGCGACATCGTAAGATGTCATCGGCCGCGCGTGCGGCGTCGCCGCTTTAGGCTGAAACCGTGTTCCCATAACGCCTCACGCGGATGTCGGCCTGTTCCTTGTGCCCCATGAAGCCTTCAAGCGCGCAGAGCCGCGAGCAAACCTCGCCGACCATCAGGGAGGCTTCTTTTGTCACTCTTTGATAAGTGCAGGTCTTGATGAACTTTCCAACCCAAAGACCGCCCGTGTAACGGGCCGCCTTTTTCGTCGGCAGCGTGTGATTGGTGCCGATCACTTTGTCGCCGTACGAAACGTTGGTTTCCGCGCCGAGGAACAGCGCCCCGTAATTCGTCATCGAATCGAGAAAGTATTGCGGGTTCCTCGTCATGACCTGAACATGTTCCGACGCGATATCGTCGGCGACCTGCACCATTTCAGCGTCATCATCGCACACGATCACCTGACCGTAGTCGCGCCAGGCGGCGCCGGCGATATCGCCGGTCGGGAGGATTTTCAGCTGGCGCTCAACCTCGGCCATCGTCTCGCGCGCTAGCGTCTCGCTGGTAGTTAGCAGGATCGCCGGCGAGTTCGGGCCATGCTCCGCCTGCCCTAACAGATCCGCGGCGCATAGTTCGCCATCGACGCTGTCGTCGGCGATGACCAGGGTTTCCGTCGGGCCGGCGAACAGATCAATGCCGACCCGTCCGAAGAGTTGCCGCTTGGCTTCAGCGACATAGGCGTTGCCAGGGCCGACCAGCATATCAACAGGCGCGATTGTCTGCGTCCCAAGCGCCATCGCGCCGATCGCTTGCACGCCGCCGAGCACGTAAATCTCGTCCGCGCCCGCCATGTCCATCGCGACGACAATCGCCGGGGCCGGACGGCCATTGAACGGCGGCGCCGCAGCAATGACACGCTTCACGCCAGCAACCTTTGCGGTGACAACGCTCATATGCGCGCTCGCGACGAGCGGGTACTTGCCGCCCGGCACATAACAGCCGACCGAATTCATCGGAATGTTTTTGTGGCCCAGAAACACGCCGGGCAGTGTTTCAACTTCGATATCGCGCAGGGCGGCGCGCTGATGTTCGGCGAAGTTTCGCACCTGCGTCTGCGCGAAGCGAATGTCGTCAAGATTTTGCGCCGTCAATTCCTGGTAACACGCCTTGATCTCGGCGCGCGACAGGCGGAATGCTGGCGGCGACCATTTGTCGAACTTCGCCGAATAGTCCCGCACCGCTTCGTCGCCGCGCGCGCCGATATCGCGCAGCACATCTTCAACGGTTTTACGGACCGCGTTGTCGTCAGTTTCAGTTTTTTCGGCGGAAACGCCGCGTTTCAGATAGCGGATCATGGCGCTGTCCATACTGAGTTGCGCGCCGATGAAAGGCGCTTTTACAATGGTACGACTTGCACAATATGCATTCGAATGCAAGAAATCCGGCACCCGATGTTGGTAAGGCAATCGATGGGCGATCTCGACGGCAAAATTGCACTGGTCACGGGCGCTGGGCGCGGCATCGGCCGGGCGAGCGCTGGCGTGCTGCATGCGGCGGGGGCGCACATTATTGCTGTAGCGCGCACTGCCGGCGACATCGAGGCGCTTGCCGGCGAGCTTCATTCAAGGTGTGAGGCGTGGTCCGACGACGTAACCACCGACGCTTTCATCGCCCGCATTGAGGCGCTTCCCCGCCTCGATATCCTCGTCAACAATGCCGGCGCCAATCGGCCTCAGCCCGTCTGCGAGGTTAGCGATGAGAACCTCGATTTCCTGATCGATCTGAATGTGCGCTCCGTGTTCAGGGCCGCGCGCGCCGCCGCACGCGTGATGGTTCGCGGCGGTCAAGGCGGATCGATCATCTCTCTCTCCTCACAGATGGGTCACGTCGGATCGCCGAACCGAAGCGTCTACTGCATGACCAAGCATGCGGTCGAAGGGATGACAAAGGCGATGGCGGTTGAGCTTGCGCCGCATAACATTCGCGTCAACACGGTGGCGCCGACGTTCATCACGACGCCCATGACGAAACCAATGCTTGATGACCCTGCGTTCAAAGCGTTCGTTGACCGCATGATTCCGTTGGGGCGTATTGGCGACGTGCAAGATGTCGCCGCCGCGATCCGCTACCTCGCCTCCCCCTCGGCCACCATGATCACCGGGCACAGCCTCGTCATCGACGGCGGCTGGACCGCGCAATGACGCCCGCTGATTCTGAATGCGAAGGCACAATGACCTGACGCTCGCGTGACATATAATCCTCTGTTTCGCTGGATTTCTAACGGATATGACAAATGTCTTGCATTCGCAGTACATATTTGTAACAAATTTGGGATGACCGCAGGCCTTGCCTGCGGCGGCTTCAAGGGCGGCCCGGTCCGGACCGCGCCTTAACGGGAGGGGTTTTATGAAAAAAGCAGGGTTCAAGTCTGTCATAGCGCTTAGCGCCGCGTCCGCCGCCATCGCCGCCGCCTTTCCAGCCTTCGCACAGGATAGCGAAAACACCGGACGCGACGAGATCGTCGTCACCGCGCAAAAGCGCGAGCAGAACATTCAGGACGTGCCATTGTCCGTCACCGCCATCGGCGGAGAGGGTCTTGAATCCAACGGCATCGTCGATATTTCGCGGTTGGAGCTTCTGGTTCCCGGTCTGCAGTTCGGGCAGTCCGGTAACGACGCGCGCCCGGCGATCCGCGGTGCGAGAACCGAGAACGTTTCAAACCAGCAAGACCCGATCATCGCCTTTTTCGTCGATGGCGTTTATCGCAGCCGCACCTCGCAGGCTTTGGCGGCGTTCGTTGACGTCAATCGCGTCGAAGTTTTGCGCGGACCGCAAGGCACGCTTTACGGCCGCAACAGCTTCGGCGGCGCGGTCAATGTGATTTCGAACGCTCCGGCCGCCGATTTCGCTGCGGGCGTCAATGTCACGATCGGCAATTATGACCGCCGCCGTTTCGACGGCTACGTGAATGTCGGCCTGACGGATACGCTTTTCGCGCGCGTGTCGGCGTCCATCGACAACCACAATGACTATGTCGAAAATCTTTTCGATGACGACAACGGCGTCAAGGATAAGGACGAAGATTACGTCCGCGTGCAGCTGCGCTGGGAGCCTTCGGAGCGGTTCGACGCCACGTTGCGCGCCAGCCGCTGGACGCAAGGCGGGAACGGCAGTGCGGACTTCGGCTATTTCAACGCCGGGCGCCCGATCGACCCGGACGGAACATCGCCCTTCACCTTCGCAGAAGTGCTCGTCGCCCAGCTTGACCCGGTCAATCCGCGCGTCGGCGCCGGCTTCTCGCCCTCTGATCCCGATCCCTACACGATCGCCCGGGACGCGGACTTCTCTCTTGATACGGAACAAGAAACGCTCGACCTCGAAGCCAATTACGATCTTGGTTTCGCCAATCTCAAGGTCCTGCTCGGCTATGCGGACTTTTCGTCCAACCGGACGGCGGACGCCGATCTTTCGATCTTCAACAGCGGATTTGAATTCCAGGACGACACCGCCCGCACCTATTCCGAGGAAATCCAGCTGACTTCGCAAGGCGATGGTCCGCTGGAGTGGACGCTTGGCGGATTTTTCCTGCAGGACAATACGGTTGGCACCTTCGCGTTCGATCGCATCTTCGCAACCGATCCGGTGACGAACCTCCCGATCACCACGACGCTGGCGCCTGCGGGATCAGATTTCAACTCCCTGGCCGACGTCGATACCCGTTCCATCGCCTTCTACGGGCAAGCGACCTATTCAATCACAGAGGCGTTCCGCGTGACGGGCGGGCTCCGGTGGACGCAGGACAAGAAAGATTTCAGCCGCGTTACCAATTCGAACTTCACCAATCCGCTGAGCTTTGCTGGCTCGCCGGTCTTCACCGACAGCGCCACTTTCGACAAATTGACCTGGAAAGCCGGCGCCGAATTTGATTTGACCCCGGACAATCTCCTCTACGCGACAGCCTCGACCGGGTTCCAGGCCGGCGGATTCAACAACAGCGCCAATTCGGTGACGGGTGGCGCCTCGTTCGATGAGCAGACGATCCGGGCCTATGAAGTTGGCCTCAAGAACAGCTTCCTTGACGGCGCCGTCGTCGCCAATGTCGCGCTGTTCCTGAACCAGTTCGACGGCCTCCTCGCCAATGAATTCGTCAATGTCGGCACCACAGTCCTGACCATCTCGACCAATGCCGGCGAGGCGGAGGCCTATGGTGCGGAAGCGGAAATCACCTGGTCGCCAGTTGATGCGGCGCTCATTAATATCCTCGCCAGCTACAACAAAGCTGAGTTCGGGCGCTACAATATCAGTGAGCCGATCTCCGGCGCGGCCATCAATCTCGACGGCAGCCGCGTGCCGCTGTCGCCGGAGTTCACGTTCGGCATTGGCGCCCAATATGACTTCCCGGCGTTCGGCGGAACGGTGACGCCGGCGGGTAACCTCTATTATTCGAGCAGCTATTCGACGAACGATGTCGACTACGCGTTCTCGGAACAGGACGCCTATGCCAAGCTCGACCTACGCCTCACCTACACGTCGGCGAGCGACAACTGGTACTTCGAGGTCTTCGGACGCAACGTGACGGATGAAGCGATCCTCAATCGCACCGTTCGATTCGGCCAAAACGCCATTGCGCAGAATTACGGCGACCCTGCGACCTATGGCGTTCGCTTCGGCTTCCGGAACTGAGAGGCGGCGAACTTGATCGGCTGAGTGTCCCATGCCTTCCAGTCATAGTGTCTGACAGAGCGGCCGGCGCAGTTATGCCGGCCGCTTTTTTTTATTTGGCTTGATCGGTCGGTCCTGTTGCGCCCCTCTGGCGGCGCTGGAGAACAGCGCGATGGCGGCTTTTGGTTTGCTGAACTGGGCGATCGTCGCGATCTTCATGATCGCCAATCTGGCGCTCGGTTTCGCCATGAGCCGCAAGGTCCAGACGGCGGCGGATTATCATCTTGGCGCTCGCAAGACGCCGTGGTGGGCGATCGGCGTTTCCGTCATTGCAACCTATGTCAGCGCGCTCTCTTTCCTTGGCGGTCCCGCCTGGGCCTATGGCGACGGCATGGCGGCGCTGGCGATCCACATCAATTATCCGATCGTCATCTTCGTCGTGATCGTTGTCTTCCTGCCGTTTTTCTTCAATAGCGGTGTCGCCTCGATTTATGATTATCTTGAACGCCGCTTTGGCCCGACCTCGCGAACAGTGATATCAGCGCTGTTCCTCGTCACGCAGACGATCACCTCGGCGTCAATCTCGACAGCGACTGCTGTTGTGGTGACGTTCATTACCGGAATCGATGTGCGGATCAGCATCGTCGTCATGACACTGATCATTCTTGGTTATACGATGCTGGGCGGCATGACAGCGGTCATCTGGACCGACGTTCTGCAAGGCGTCATCTTGTTTATCGGCGCCGGCGTCTTGCTGTTCTATCTTTTGGGCGCGGTAAGTCCGCTCTCTGGCGCACTGGCGACACTCTCGGACGCGGGCAAGCTGAACGCCATCGATACGTCCCTCGATCTTTCGATTGCGCCGACCGTCTGGGCCGGCGTTTTCGCCATGTCGCTTTATCACATCACCGTCTACGGCGCGAACCAGATGATGGTGCAGCGCGCGCTCGCTGCAAAATCGATCGGCGACGCGAAGAAATCTTATCTGTTGATGGGCTACGCGGCGTTCCCGATCTATTTCCTGTTCTTCTTCATTGGCGCGCTGCTTTACGTCTTCTACGACGCCAAGCCGTTCGATCAGCCTAACGAAATCATCTTGATCTTCGCGCAGAGCCTCGCGATCCCAGGTTTGATGGGGCTTCTGGCCGCGGCGATTTTGTCGGCGTCGATGTCGAGCCTGTCGTCGGCGCTCAATTCGCTGGCGACAATTTCAGTGACCGATTTTTACCAGCGGTTTTTCAGAAAAGATGCGAGCGACCAGCACTACCTCGCCGCTTCGCGATGGTTCACCGTTTTGTGGGCAGGAATTTCCATCCCCGTCGCTTTCGCCTTTGTCGGCTCCGGCGGGTCAATCCTTGAGCGCCTGACACAAGTCGGCTCTTATTTTGTTGGCGCGAAACTGGCGATGTTCTGTCTCGGGTTTTTCTCGAAACACACGACTGAGAAGGGATTGCTGGTCGGCGTCGGCGCAGGATTTCTCGCCCTTGCCTTTGTGACGGCTGGCATCCCTGCGCTTGGTATTCCTCCGCCCGATATCGCCTGGCCCTGGTATGTCGTCATCGGCGGCGGCGTCAACATTATCGTGTCGTGGTGCGCCAGCGTTTTGATCTCCGGGTTTCAGACGGACTGGCACGAGCAGACAGTGATCGGGCAAATCCGGCACTTCCGCGAGAGCGGCAAGGCGGAAAAGAAGGACGGTTGGTACCTCGTGCCCGGCAAGATCGATGCGGCGTGCTGGGGCTTGCCGGTTTTCTTTGTCGCAACGCTGGTTTTTCTCGGGGCGCTTGGAACGCTCGGCGCACGATAAGTAGGGGACTACAGATCGAGGCGAGGCGCGCCGCGCAAGCGCGCCAGCCGTTCGAAAATATCGAACCCCATCTGGCGCAGCATGTCGATCACATCGATCGGCACCCAGTTCTCGGCGATCCGGTCGCCGTCGACGCGATAGAAATCCATGATGCGCAGGTCGATCTTCCGGCCCGTGCCGGGAAGTCCCAGCCACTCGCCGAGATGCGTGCCGCTGACGGAAGGCCAGCCGCCCGTCACAGCATAGTCGCCGTCGCCGATACGAACGAAATGGCCCACGCCCTTGCGGTCAGGAAAGCCAAGCAGAAACGGCACCTGGTGATGCGCGCGAAACCCCTTGATGCCGCGCGTGGCGCCGATGCCAGAGGGGCCGTACCACATGAAATTTTTCGTCCAGTACGGCTCGTACGGCATGCTGGCGACGCGCTTTCCGTCGAAGGCGCCGAGCGCCGCGTGCATCGACAGAACAATCCTCATCGCCGCTTCGCCGCGCTGGGCGTCACAGCGGTCCGTCGCGACGCCGTTGCCTGACGCAGGTCCAGGCCACATTCCCTCGGCGCCAAGCGAAGGCGCTATCGGCCACACCCCCGCCTGACGCATCAGGTCAAGGAGATCGATCAAGGCCCACGTGTGAACAATCTTGCCTGCGACGATGTGATGAACTTCGCCAAAACGCAAATGTACAACGCCCCGCGTTGCGGGAATGCCGCAAAAATCATGCTCGAAAGTCGCCTGAAAATGCCCCATGGCGGCGACCAGCTGGCGCCCCGCTGGAAATTGCGGCGTACGCGGATCAGCGATGCTGTCGCCAGCGACAAAAATGCTGTCGCGGCGCTCCATATCCGGAAACGCATGATGCATTGCGCGCCAGAACGCGCGGATATGGTCAAGCCCTACATTCTCGTTGAAGGGGTGGCTGCACCAGAATTTCGCGTCGTCTGCGTAGACAAGACCAGCGTCACTGCCGCGTGCTATCGCGTGAAGGGCATTGAACGTCGATGACTTTATGTCGTTCAGTCGCTGCATGAATGATATTCGCGCCGGCGCGCCTTGATACCAATAATGCATTCGAATGCAAGCGTCAGCATTTACTTTCGATGGCGCTGTGCTGCGCATCCGCCTTCTTGAGTCGGCAGCTGGTTTCGTAGGCTTTCACATCACCGATCATCAATTGATAAGGCGTCGGTTGTAGATGAGCGGTAAGCCGACGCTGGGCCGTTAGGGAACCAAGCGGCGCCGGTTGACATTCTGACGAGGTTGGCGTGCTCGCAGAATTGCGCAGCCGGCGTACCGACCTTAATCCCGCGGCCTGTCTATCATCAGCAAAGGCATCTATACGCCCTAGGGTCGACCTTGGCGCAATTTCCCCGTTGTTCCGGTCACTTCCGGTGATCCGTAAGCCTGGTGCCGAGGCGCTTGGCTTGGTCGGCTAGGTTGTCGATGACGCCGGAGACGGGGAATACGACTTCAAAAAACAATCCGAAATCGGATCAAAAAACTAACCCGAGATCAGTAATTAAGTGGTGGGCAGTGAGGGGATCGAACCCCCGACCTACTGGGTGTAAACCAGTAGCTCTACCGCTGAGCTAACTGCCCGACGATCTGGCCTAGCGCAGGAGATGCGGCGGCTGCAAGCGCGCTTGCGCGCTTAGTTGAGCGCGTCCTTGAGCCCCTTGCCAGCCGAGAACTTCGGTTGGGTGGACGCCGGGATTTTGATCGTTTCCCCGGTGCGCGGATTGCGGCCGTCACGTGCGTCGCGCTTGGCCGCTGAGAAGGTGCCGAAGCCAACGAGACGAACATCGTCGCCGCGTTTCAGCGCTTGCGTGATCGCGTCGAAGACTGCATCGACTGCGCGGGTCGCGTCCGCTTTGCTCATATTTGAGAGGTCCGCGACGCGGTCGATGAATTCGTTCTTGTTCATTGATGTGCCTTTCGGTCGATCGGCGCGCTTTAGCTGGCGCCATTGAAATAAACGGGACGCGGACCATCCCGCACAGTGTTGCGTCTTTCAAATGACCAGCCGCGTTACAACGCTCTCCGCTTCGGCTGGTTCTCATGGAACAGCCGCCATGATTCATGCTCGTGCGCAATGCAACGCTCGATCAGCTCCCGCCAGACTGGTTCGGCGATCGCCGGCGAAAGGCCTTCGCGGCGGGCGGCGGCGAGAACCTTTTCCACCACATCCTCAATCCGCCATTCGAGCCTGACCTCGGTTTGATGGTCCTTAATCCGCGCTGCAGCTTCGATATAGGCTTGGCGCTCCGCCATCAGCTTGACGAGCGCCCGGTCCAGCCGGTCGATCTCGGCCCGCACCTGCGCCATGGTTTCGCAGGCGTTTGGAGACGTCACCGTCTGGTCGAAAACATTTGACATGCTGCATTCTTAGGGGAGGCCGTCGCTGCCGGAAAGCTTTGGCCCCTGGGACAAAGCGCCTTTTCCACCCTGTAAACCGCACCGATCTGCCATTTTCGAAAAATAGCGCACCCCTTGCGCTAGCGCAAAATATGCGCTATATGACGATTTAATGACACTTTTGTCTTGTATGGATAACCGGCGCGGCGAACATCAACGCGTCTCATCCCCCAGAGTAAGGAGCTCACTATATGGCGGTCATCTCGAAGTCCCACGGGGCCCACTCTAGCTATTCCGGGCTCGGCACTGCCTTCCTTTATGTCGTGATGGCCCTGGTCGCGATCGGTATCGCCGTCCCTGCCGCGATCGCCGTGATGGGCTAGGCCACCGGTCAACAGGCCAGCTTGAAAAGAAAAACCCGGCGAGGAATCGCCGGGTTTTTTGTTGGCTGAGACGGTGCAAGGCTAGTGGGTTACAACCGGCTCGTTTCCATCGGTCTCTGAGGCCGGCAATGGCGGGGTAGCCGGCTCTTTCCAGTCGATCGGCGTTAGCGGGCGCGTCAGCGCGTGGGCCAGGACTTCGTCGACCCGGCTCACCGGGATGATCTTCAAACCAGACTTCACGTTATCCGGAATGTCGGCGAGGTCTTTTTCGTTTTCTTGCGGGATAAGCACCGTCTTGATGCCCGCCCGCAGCGCTGCAAGCAACTTTTCTTTCAATCCGCCGATCGCGAGAACACGGCCACGGAGCGAAATTTCGCCGGTCATGGCAATGTCGTTATGCACCGGCGCGCCCGTCAGCACGGAGACAATAGCTGTCGCCATGGCGACCCCAGCGGACGGTCCATCCTTTGGCGTTGCGCCCTCCGGCACGTGGATGTGGATGTCAGTCCGATCGAAGGTCGGGGGTTCAATACCGAATTCCGCCGCGCGGCTTCGGACGTAGGAGGCAGCCGCCGACACGGATTCCTTCATCACTTCCTTGAGGTTGCCTGTCGGGGTCATGCGGCCCTTGCCAGGCATCTTCACCGCTTCGATCGTCAGAATATCGCCCCCGACCGAAGTCCAGGCGAGGCCCGTAACGACGCCGACGCGATCATCGGCCTCGATTTCGCCGTAGCGATACTTCGGCACGCCTGCGTAATCGGCGAGGTTCGCGTCGGTGATCTCGACCTTTTTGGCCTTGGCCATTTCGAGATCGCGCACCGCTTTGCGAGCAAGGCGCGCAAGCTCCCGCTCAAGACTGCGGACACCAGCCTCGCGCGTGTACCGGCGAATAAGCTGCATCAAGCCTTCGTCGGTGATTTTCCATTCAGACGCCTTGAGGCCGTGATCCTTCATCAGCTTCGGGATCAAGTGCCGGCGCGAGATCTCGCGCTTCTCATCCTCCGTATACCCCGGAATGCGAATGATCTCCATCCGGTCAAGGAGGGGCTGGGGCATGTTGAGGCTGTTCGCCGTCGTGATGAACAGGACGTCGGAGAGATCGTAATCGACTTCGAGATAGTGATCGCTGAACGTGGAATTCTGTTCGGGATCGAGAACTTCGAGAAGCGCCGACGATGGATCGCCGCGGAAGTCCTGGCCCATCTTGTCGATTTCATCGAGCAGGAAAAGCGGATTGGACTTCTTCGCCTTCTTCATTGACTGGATGATCTTGCCAGGCATGGAGCCGATATAGGTGCGTCGATGACCGCGAATTTCCGCTTCATCGCGTACGCCGCCAAGAGAGACGCGCACAAACTCGCGTCCCGTCGCCGCGGCGATTGATTTGCCAAGCGAGGTCTTGCCGACGCCCGGAGGCCCGACGAGGCAGAGGATCGGCCCCTTGAGCGTCCCCATCCGCTTTTGAACCGCGAGATATTCGATGATGCGCTCTTTGACTTTGTCGAGCGCGTAGTGGTCGGCGTCGAGGATCTCTTGCGCTTTTTCAAGGTCATGCTTGACCTTCGACTTGTTGTTCCACGGGATCGACAGCATCCAGTCGAGATAATTGCGCACGACCGTAGACTCTGCCGACATTGGGGACATCTGCCGGAGCTTCTTCACCTCGGCTTCTGCCTTGGTGCGAGCCTCCTTCGACAGCTTGGTCTTCTTGATGCGATCTTCCAGCTCGGCAACCTCGTCACGGGCTTCGTCGCCCTCGCCGAGTTCCTTCTGGATCGCCTTCATCTGCTCGTTGAGGTAATATTCGCGCTGCGTCTTCTCCATTTGCCGCTTCACGCGGTTGCGGATTTTCTTCTCGACTTGCAGCACGCTCATCTCACCTTCCATGAACGCGTAGACGCGCTCAAGGCGGTCGCCAATGTCGAAAATTTCAAGAAGCTCCTGCTTCTCGGACATCTTGATGTTGAGATGCGAGGCGACGGTGTCGGCCAGCTGCGCCGGGTCGTCGATCCCGGAGATCGACACGATGACTTCGGGCGGAACGCGTTTGTTGAGCTTTACGTAAGATTCAAATTGCGTGACGACCGAGCGCGACAGAGCGGCAATTTCGGAATCTTCCGGCTCGACTTCGGGCGGGACGCTTGCTTCTGCTTCAAAATAATCATCGAGACGCGTGAATTTTTCGACGCGGGCGCGGCTTTCGCCTTCGACAAGCACTTTCACGGTGCCGTCCGGCAGTTTCAGCAGCTGTAGCACCGTAGCGATAACGCCGACCGAATAGATGCCCTCGGGCTTCGGATCGTTGTCGCCCGCATCCTTCTGGGCGACGAGCAGAATTTTCTTGTCATGCTCCATCACATGTTCAAGAGCGCGCACGGATTTGTCTCGCCCGACAAAAAGCGGGATCACCATGCTTGGAAACACAACGATGTCGCGAAGAGGCAGGACGGGGTATTTGGCGATTTCAGACATCAACATTCCTTGACCAAAAGGGCCTCAAACGAGCGCCCGAGGGGCGCGCTCGCCCCATCAGTATGGCGGTTACGAAACCTTGCGGCGAGGGGATTACCATCGCCCAAAGCAGTCATAACACGCCGCCTGTCGAGCGACGAACGCCGACACTATGTGGCGCGCCGCCGCCGGGATTCAACCCGGCGGGACCGCGCGGTCTCCACACGGCTGATCGTCTTGCGCCGCTGCCAAAGAAAAACGGCGCCCGTCGGGGCGCCGTTCCAGTCATTTCACCGAAATTCAGGCGCTGGCGTCGACTTCCAGCAATTCCTTGCCGCGTTCCTCGTAGATCTGGAGCGGCTTGGCGCGGCCTTCGACAACCTCGCTGTTGACGACCACTTCCGCGACGCCTTGCATCGAGGGTAACTCAAACATCGAATCAAGGAGGATGCCTTCCATGATCGAGCGAAGGCCGCGCGCGCCAGTCTTGCGCGCGATCGCCTTCTTGGCGATCGCGGACTTGGCGTCCTCGGTGAAAGTCAGTTTCACGTCCTCCATTTCGAAGAGACGCTGATACTGTTTGATGAGCGCGTTCTTCGGCTGCGTGAGAATTTGCACGAGCGCAGGTTCATCGAGGTCCTCGAGCGTTGCGATCACTGGCAAGCGCCCAACGAATTCCGGGATCAGACCGAACTTCAGAAGGTCTTCCGGTTCAATAGTCTTCAGAACATCACCAACGCGCCGGTCGTCAGGCGCGGCGACCTTGGCGCCGAAACCGATCGACGTGCCGGCATGCCGGCTTGAGATGATCCGCTCGATGCCCGCAAAGGCGCCGCCGCAGATAAAGAGAATGTTCGTGGTGTCGACCTGCAGGAATTCCTGCTGCGGGTGTTTGCGCCCGCCTTGCGGCGGCACCGACGCGACGGTGCCTTCCATGATCTTCAAAAGCGCCTGTTGAACGCCCTCCCCCGACACGTCTCGGGTGATCGACGGATTGTCAGACTTCCGGCTGATCTTATCAACTTCGTCGATGTAAACGATGCCGCGCTGCGCGCGCTCGACGTTATAATCTGCAGACTGAAGAAGCTTGAGGATGATGTTCTCGACGTCCTCGCCGACATATCCAGCTTCAGTGAGCGTCGTGGCGTCCGCCATCGTGAACGGAACGTCGAGGATGCGCGCGAGCGTTTGCGCAAGCAGCGTCTTGCCCGACCCCGTGGGACCGAGCAGAAGAATGTTCGACTTGGAAAGTTCCACGTCGTTGTTTTTCGACGCGTGATTTAGACGCTTGTAGTGGTTGTGAACCGCGACCGAGAGAACGCGCTTGGCCTGCTTCTGGCCAATGACGTAATCGTCAAGGACCTTTGAAATCTGTTGCGGGCTTGGGACCCCTTCACCGGCTTTCACCAGCGAGGATTTGGATTCCTCGCGAATGATGTCCATGCAAAGTTCGACGCATTCATCGCAGATGAAAACGGTCGGACCCGCAATGAGCTTGCGGACTTCGTGTTGGCTCTTGCCGCAGAAAGAACAGTAGAGCGTGTTCTTGCCGTCGCCGCCGCCTTTTGCGTTTACCTTGCTCACTCTCTACCACTCCTCCAGGGAGCCCGGCCCGCCGATGCGAACCAGGTCGTCGTCTCACGGGTCGGTCAACCTGCCGTCCGGAGCCCCCTTATTGGTGCACGATCTGCGCCAAAAACTGGCGCGTCTCACGAACCCGCTTTGATCTCTCTATTCGACCACAACCGCAACCTGCCAATCAAGCCAACTTTTCGCCGGTCCGGTAACCCTTCGGGCTGACTGACCGCTATTCCTCCACGACCGCGCGGCGATCCAGCACCTTGTCGATGAGGCCGAACTGGACCCCCTCCTCTGGCGACATGAAATGGTCGCGATCAAGGGTTTTCTCAATGACTTCATAGGGTTGGCCAGTGTGCTCGACGTAAATCTCGTTGAGCCGCTTCTTCATCTTGATGATATCGAGGGCATGGCGCTCGATATCGGAGGCCTGCCCCTGGAAGCCACCTGAGGGCTGGTGAAGCATGATCCGGGAGTTCGGAAGGGAAAAGCGAATCCCCTTGTTTCCGGCCGTCAAAAGGAGGGATCCCATCGACGCCGCCATGCCGATGCACATGGTCGACACGCCCGGCCGGATGTAGCGCATAGTGTCGTACATCGCGAGGCCCGCCGAGACCGATCCGCCCGGCGAATTGATGTAAAACGAGATTTCTTTCTTGGGGTTCTCAGCCTCCAAAAACAGCAGCTGTGCGACGATCAGCGTCGACACCCCATCATGGACCGGACCTGATAAAAAAATGATCCGTTCCTTGAGAAGCCGAGAGTAGATGTCATAAGCGCGTTCGCCGCGGCTCGATTGCTCGACGACCATCGGCACCAGCGTATTCATGTAAATGTCGTGGGGATCCTTCATGGAACTCTCTGTTCGAACTCGGTTTTATTGACGAAACCCCGAGGGGACCTCGCCCAGGCGCACCAGCGCCGTTGCTGCCGACGTCATGTATATGGGCGCGCTAAGCCCAGACACAAAGACCGGACCGATCACCCAGGCGAAAGACTAGGCTTGCGCTCTTTAAAGGCGGGTTATTCTCCCCGGAGTGCAAGGGGGCCGTCGGCCGCAGCATGAACGATCCGGCGCCCAACTATCTGACGGTCGGCCGACGCCTGGTAAGCGCCGGGACCAGCGCTTCACTACGACAAAATCCCGATCGAGGGGCAGACTGGGGGCCTGCGACCCTCAGTCGCCGAACACCATGGGATGAACGTCTGGCCTCAGCACCTTCATTTCGTCGTCGATGCGCGAAAGGCGCGCATAACAAGGCTGGCGAAGGCCATGATATTCCTTTGGTTCTCCCAGCGGCTTGAACTTGATCCCGAGCCTCGCGAGATGAAGGATCAGAGCGGGTTCCATCGTGGCGCAGAGCCAGGTGACGCCGTTCTGGCGCGACATGACGACCACGGCCCGCATCAGCATGACGGAGAAGAGTGAAAACCGCCGATCGGTAGATTGGCGCGATTCATCCTTGGCCGGCGGCCCGTCCGGATGCCAGTTCTTGTATTCGCGCGTAACGGCGAAACGCGACACCTCCGCCAGGCGTTCGAAATCGATCTCCTCTTCCGCAAGGTCGAGCGGATTGGGATCGATTTCCTGGATCGGCAGGTCTGGTCCTGCACCCTCGTTCGCCGGCAAGACGAGTCGAACAACGCCAATCGGATCGCCATTGTCAGGCCGCGTCAGCAGTGCATGATTTGCACGGTTGTCGTAAGCGTCGATTTCGTGACCCTTCGAAATTCGCACTTCATTATACCAGCCGCGCTCGACGCAATAGACTTTGTAGCGAAGCCTTTGGCAGCGCGCGACGTGATCCGGGTCGCGCGAGATCTTGAGCGACAATTTGTTGTCGTTAAGGACGACCGTCTTCAACGCGGGGACGCTCATTTCGGCGCCCCCGTCGTTCCAACGATTTCGGCAAGGTTTAGAACGCCGGCTCCCAGAGAAAGCTTGGCCTTATCAAGCGCGCCCAGATTGACCTTGAAGCGCAGACGGCGGCTTTGCTCATAGAGTTCGATGTGCCCGCCCGAGGCGCTGAACCCCTCGATATCCGAAACAAAAAGCGTGTTGTGTTCAATTGCGAAGTTGCGAAGGCCCTCCATATCTATGCCCTGCGGCTCATCGCTAACGAACATGATGGAGCAGTTTGCGAACTCGCCCTCATTGAACTGACTGAAGAATGCGACCCGAACCGGGCGATTCTGAATGCGCTTTTTGCCCCAACCGGCGAATGCCGTTTGATCGATCGTGTTCGCCTGAATGCAAAACTTGATCGATGTATCGAGATCACTCACGGCGGGCCACGTCGTGAATTTCGCAAAGTTGAAAAGAAACGCAGCCCGAAGCGCATCGACCGCTTCTGACCTTGGCGCTTGCGCCGTAGCGCTTTGCGCTGGAAAAAGCAGCACGCCGACCGCCGCGACCACCGACAATAGCCGGCGTCGAGGCTTACGCAACGCATCTGCGAAGGGAGTGGACTTGAACATCGGTCCGCCCCTTAAAACTTGGCCGTCAATGACGCAAAAACGCTTCGCTCGACGCTGGTTGGAACGGTTGAGAAGGAAGGATCGGTGCCGAACTCGAAATGTTCGCCTTCGGTCAGGTTTCTACCGGTGACGGCGAGCTCAACCTTGTCATTGACGCGCCATGCGACCCTTGCATCCAGCGCGACGTAAGAGTCGATCCCAAAGCCTTCGAGGTCGTCTACAAACCGCACCGCCGTATCGAGTTTCAGATTCTTGCTGATATCGAAGAGTGAACGAAGGTTCGCGGTGTGAGTGGGATCCGCACCCCCTGGCGCGCTGGCGCGTACATCCGGGAACACCGGCACATCACCATCGACGCTGAGATAGGCGTAAGTAGCCTGCAGGCGCCAGTTCGAGGCGACTTGCCAGTCAAGGACCGCTTCGACGCCGTGCGTATCGGCGTCGACGAGCTCATCGACAACAAGAGGCAGGACGACACGAGGCGTAGGCGGCGTGGAAGTGACGACCGGCGCACCCACGCGCGAGCCTCTCAAATCGCCATACTTGTTGAAAAAGCCGGTGACATCAAACGACACCGTGTCTGCGAGGCGGAAACGCGCGCCAAGCTCATAAGAGATAAGCGTCTCGGAGTCGATGCTGCGATCGCCTGTGAATGTCAGCGCCAACGGCAACGGACCGGGGTTTCCGGGGAAGCCCGGCGGAATGACGCCGGCGGTTGCGCGAATGTCGTCCTCCGCGCGGGACGGCGTTCTGACGGCTCTGGAAACTGCGCCCCAGAATGTCAGGTTTTCTTCGGCGCGCCAGACGAACCGCGCTGAAGGCTGGATTTCAAATCCCGTATAGTCGTTATGCTCGAATTTTGCGCCGAGCACGATATCGAGTGCGTCAGTCGCATTAAACGTGTCCTGAACAAATCCGCTGAAAATCTGCACCGAACGAGAGGTGTCAGCGAATGCGACAAATTCGCTATTCTCGATATCGTCGCTGATGTTACGGAAGCCGACGCCCCAAAGCAGGTTGTGCGACTCGCCAGCTGAAAATGCATGCTGCGCCGTCACATCGACGGTCAGTCGCCTTTCTTCGCCTTGCGGAATGCGAATGTCGGAATAATCGATGAAACCCTGAACAGAGATTTCGGAACCATCGCCGAGATCACGCGTCCATTGCGACAGGATATGAGCGCCAATGCGCTCGATCTCCGCGTCGCGACGCTCCAGGAACGGCGCGGTCAGAAGCGGCACGTCGAGAGTTTCGCCTGCGTCGATGTAAGACACCTCGCCTGTCATCGTTAGCGTGTCGCGGGCGCTCAGATCAAAATCGGTCCGAAACCCACCGCGGAAGTTCCGCCAATCATCATTGGCGTCGACATTCGCCGCGGTCTCATTCGAATTAAACGACTCGAATTTTCCATACACGCGATAGGCGCCATTCTCGCCGACCTTGCCGCCGACGCGCAGAAGCGCCTGCGCTTCATACTCATCGCCGCCAGCAACCTTCGCCAGAACGCCTTGTGTATCGCGCGACGACCGCGTGATGATGTTGATGACGCCGTTGACCGCGTTCGCGCCCCAAAGCGCCCCGCCAGGGCCGCGCACAACCTCAATGCGCTCAATATCTTCGAGGACGACATTCTGCTGATCCCAGAGCGTTCCGGAAAACAGCGGCGTGTAAACGCTTCGTCCGTCAATCATGACAAGCAGCTTATTCGAGAATCGGCTATTGAACCCGCGGACCGTCACCGCCCAAGAATTGGCGTTGATCTGCGCGACATTCACGCCAGGCACCAACCTTAATGCGTCCGCGATCGTCACGGCGCCTGAGCGGGAAATATCATCCCGTGTCAGCACGAAGACTGCCGCAGCCGCGTCACTGGCGCGCTCGGCGCGTTTCGACGCCGTTGTCACTTCAACCGCCATCAAGTCCTCGAGCGAGAAACTCGTAAAGTCACCGTTATCAACCGGCGATTCTTGCGCCTGCGCTGCAGACAGCATCAGGCCCGCAAATGCCGCGCAATTGCCGAGCAGCAACCTTTTTCTCGCCGAGGGTTTAGCCATGATCACTCTCCTCAAAACCTTTTTCCGCCGGATCAGCCCGCGGCGCGTTGACTTGTTGAAACGGGCGCCAACAAGGCGCGGTGCGACGGGAACAACACGCTGACAGTCGTGCCCTTGCCGACAGCGCTGTCGATCGAAATAGAGGCCCCGTGCAGCTGGAAGACGGCCCTCGCGAGCGGAATGCCTATGCCAAGGCCCTGATGCGTGCGTGTCAGGCCCTTAGAGCTTTGCCGGAACGGCGATGAGAGCTCTGACAGCTGGTGCACATTGAAGCCGATGCCTTCGTCGCTGATTTTGATTTCGACACTGCGGTCCGGAAGCGCCGTCGCGGCAATCGAGCAGCGGGCCTCCTTCGAAGAAAACTTAACAGCGTTCGACAAAAGCCCTGAGAAAGCGCGCGTCAGCAAAAACCGGTCGCCGAGGAGTTCGAGGTCCGGCGAACAATCCATATCGATTGTAACGCCAGCTTCGTTCGGGCTGGGCCGCGCTTCCGAGAGCGCACGACAAAGCAATTCGCTGATCGAGACTTCGCTCTCATTCAAGGCGAGCTTGCCGATATCGTGCTTCACCAGCGCCAGCATGTCCTTCACGATGCAGAGGAGCTGGCGAGCACTCACGGCGACATGGCCTGCGTACTCGCGATATCGCTCTGGCCCCATCGTTCCGTCCTCATCGCCCGATATCAGCTCCGCGAAGCCCAGCGACACGTGCAACGGCGTAATGAGCTCGTGCGTCATCAACGCGAGAAACTCGGATTTTCCCCTGTTCTCGTCTTCCGCCCGGCGCTTCGCCTCCCGAAGCTCGGCTTCCACCTTCATCCGCAGCTTTATTTCGCGAACAAGGTCGTCATTGCGTTTCTGAAGATCGACGGCCTGCTCAGCGACAATCTTCTCCGCGCCTTCGGCGAAGGCGCGAATCTGCTTCGTCGCAGCGCTCAGATGAAGATGCGTATCAATCCGCGCGCCAAGCGTCTTCGAATCGATCGGCTTTGTGACATAGTCGTTGGCGCCGATCTCAAACGCCTTAACGACTGAGTCCGGATTTGAATCCGCCGTCACCATAAGGATCGGCAGTTCGCTTTTTGACGTCGTCTGACGCGCCGCTGTCAGCACTTCAAGGCCGCTCATGCCAGGCATGTGGATGTCGAGAAGGATCAAGTCCGGCGTTTCACTCGTCAACGCTTGCAGCACCGAAGCTCCGTCAGGAAATTGACGAGAGTCGTACCCCATCTTCTTGAGGTGCCGCGCTGCGATATCGCGATTGAAAGTCTCATCATCAACGATAAAGATCATACGCTTTGTCATTTGGCCGCTCATCCCGTCGCTCACTTGCGAACCGCCCGCGACTGCTCATCGCCTGTCTTGCCGAAGACCTCTTCAATCAAGTCAAGAAGCGCGCTGAAGCGAACCGGCTTTGTCGCAAAAGCATCGCAGCCAACAGCAAGGCATTTATCGGCGTCGCCTTCCATCGCGTGCGCGGTGAGCGCGATAATCGGCGTCTGCTCGATTGGCGGCGTATGCCGGATGACCTGCGTCGCCTCGATGCCCGACATGATCGGCATGCTGATATCCATCAAGATGAGGTCGGGGCGCTCAAGTTTCGCCCGTTCGACGGCCGCGAGGCCGTTTTCGGCAATCGTCACCGAATGACCAGCGCGCTCAAGACGGCGCCGAATGATCTCCTGGTTTTCGACATTGTCTTCGGCGACTAGGATGCGCATTTGCGATCCTCGCGTTGCTGCGTTGCAGGCGCATGGGCGCCGGCAGAGTTCATGAACTCAGATAAAACGGCCCGGGGCGACGTTTCAGTTTTAATGTGGTAGCCTTGCGCCTTGCTGGCGATCTCGGCGCGCTGGCTCTCATCCAGCTCCTGCGCCGAAAAGACGATGACCGGTAACGAGCGCCACTTCGTCGATGCGCGGAGCATATTGAGGAACGTAAGACCGTCCATGCCAGGAAGCGACAAGTCGAGTATGACGCCCACGACGTCGTGCTGCTCAATCAGCCGCAGCCCCGCCTCGCCGTCTGGGGCGCGAAGCGCGCGGAAGCCGACATTCTTCGCGGCGCGCCCAAGCAAGTCAGCAGCGTCGTCATTGTCCTCGACAATCAGAATGTCGCCCGAAGCCAATTTGGCGTAGGAGAGCAGCGCGCGTTCAAGCTCGATGCGATTGATGGGCTTGGTGAAAAAGTCCTCAGCGCCGAGTTTGAAGCAGTTATGCGAATCGTCATCGACGCTGACAATGATCGTCGGAATTGCGGCAAGATCTGGATCTGCCTGAATTTTCTCAAGCGCTGTCCAACCATCCATCACCGGCATATGCAGGTCGAGCAGGATGACGTCCGGGCGGCGCGCCTTAGCCATGCTAATCGCTTCAGCCCCGTTTGACGCAATGATCGTTTCGTAGTTCATCCGGCGGGCAAGGCGATCGAGAAGATCACGCGCGTCATTGTCGTCATCGACGATAAGCGCTGTCCTTACCGGCCCCGCTCTATAGGGTTCGACTGGATCCGGCGCCTCTTCTTCGCTTTCAATTTCGGCGTTTCCGAAGGCGCACGGCACATTAAAGGTGAAAGTGCTGCCGACACCGGCTTCGCTTGCGACGCTGATACGGCCGCCAAGAAGTGTTACGAGGCGCTGCGTAATCGCGAGCCCTAGCCCGGTGCCCCCATATTTGCGCGTTGTCGACGCATCGGCCTGAACGAACGCCTTGAACAAGGACGCTTGCTGCGCCGGCGTCATGCCAATGCCGGTGTCGCTGATCGAAACCACAAAATTGTCAACGCCATCGATCGATTTTCGCGAGGCCGAGATGGCGATGATGCCGTCCTTCGTGAACTTGCAGGCGTTGCTGACGAGATTGAGCACGCACTGCCGGAATTTCACCGAGTCCGTGAAGGCGTTCGCAATTGTCGTATCGATCTTGACATCGAGCCGGTTGCCGTTGCGCACCGCAAGCGGGCGAATCGTATCGATGGCCTCACGAAGGATAGCGGCGGCGTCGAAGGAATGGGCTTCGACTTCCATCCGCCCTGCTTCGATCTTTGAAAGGTCGAGAATGCCATTGATAAGGCCGAGGAGATGAAGGCCGGCCGTCTGGATTTTAGAGACGTCGCTGACAACGGTGTCGGTCTCGCTTGCGGTAAGGTCTTCCTGGATAATTTCGGCGTAGTTGATGATCGCGTTAAGCGGCGTTCTGAGCTCGTGGCTCATATTCGCGAGGAACTGCGACTTTGATGTATTGGCGGATTGAGCCGCATCGCGCGCCGAGATGAGGTCGCCGACGAGCGATTCGAGCCGCTCATCGCGGCTCTCGATCTCCTCGAGCATCGCATTGAAATTGTCGATCAGCGTGCCAAAGTCTTTGTCGCGCGACGGCTCAACGCGAGAAGAATAGTCCCGTGTCTCGCGAATGGACTGGATCGTCTCCCGAAGCCGTAGCATCGGGGTCGCCATCGCTTCTGACTCCCAACGCGCAAGAATGATCGCGAAGAGCGTCGAGCCGAGGAACACCAACGCGGCAATCAGGCTGTATCGCCATAGAGTCGTCTCGAATTCCGTGAGGTTGGTCAAAAGAACGAGCTCGCCGACGATCTCGTCGTCGATGAGAATAGTGCTCGCGAAGCGCGGGCCGCGATGGCCTTCGATAAGGCTTAACGTTTCTTGCTGGGATGCGTCGCGTGCATAGGCGGCGAAGGTCTGGCCAGACGGAAGGCGCACGAAGGCGGCATCAACTTGAGGTGTGCGTTCAGTTGCGCTGAGGATGTCTCGAGCCGACGACTCGTCGCCGAAGAGAACAGCGGCGGTCACATTCGCCGACAACACTTCGGAGAGCGTTTTTTGTTCCCGGTCGAAGCGCACCCGATAGGTGAGCGTCTCGTTGATCATGAATGCGATGCAGGCGATGAGCGCTGTCGCGGCGCATGCCGCGATCGTCGCAAGGCCCATTTTGCTTCGAAATGAAAGGCGCCCGACCCGATCCGCAATTGCAGATGCGAAGCGCATGGCGCCAAACTCCCCCGCACGGACCGCCGGTCGCCACCCCCGATGGAGACGATCGCGGCTTGCCCTTGTTTTCAGTATTAATCGCGAAGCGCTGATTTTCGGTTAAACGTCTCAGTGCTAGGTCACGCGTCCAGCGATGCAGCAGACGCAATCCTGGGCGGCGCTTCAGAGCTTCCCCTGCTTAACGAGGGGTTAAACTTGCGCGTCAACCTCGCTTGGCTCAGCCCGCCATTTTCGGTCGATGGGTCGACAGAAATTCGCGGGCGCGGCGCTGCGCTTCGGCGACTTCGTCTGGCGTCATCTCACGGGCGACTTCCGTTCGATAGGTCCTCGCTTCAATGTTGCCGAGCATCGCTGCGAGATTGAACCATTTGTGCGCGGTGACCAGATCGAGTTGCCCGGCATCGTCCGCCACCGAGGCTTCGAGTCCCAGACGATACAGTTCTTCGCCATTCAACGCAGTTTCAACAACTGCCGCCGCCACAATAGTCGCCGACATATTTCGCCCTCTTACCCAGATGTGCAGAGCGCCCCGCCCCACATGACAGGTTCGAAATGAAGAGGGTCAAGCTGAAAATTTGGTGAAAATATCCTTTCTGAAAGGTTTACACGCCATCGCCGGCGCCGCGTCAGTCGCGGCAAAGCGCGTTCGCGAGCGGCGTTCCTCGATTGATCGCCGCCACCGACCAGTAGGTTGTTCTTGGGCCCGCTTCGCCCCTCAATCGGCGTCGCCATTCGCCGCCAAATCGACTGAGCGGAGGCCCGATTTGTTCGAGTACGGAGTGTGGCGGAGACGGCGCAACATCCGTTGACCAGATAAAATAGCAAGCCCCGGACTGGTCAGCGGGCGGCGAATAAAACGGTTGATGCGACGAGACAACCCGCGCCTGCGGAAAGAGCCGCCGCAGATTTCCCGCGGTATTGTCGTCAAATCCGACGAGAGTGTCACGTGTTCCTGGCGCTGGCGCTGGGACGTCTTGCAAATAATCGTAAGGAATATGATGCCGGCAATCATTGCAAAAGGGACGCCCGGGCGCGGCTGCCTCCGCCATGCGCGCCGAAGCGAAAACCAGAACGAACACCGCTGAGACAGCGACGAGAGCGGGTATTGAGCGGGCAGCCGGCGCGCCCTGACAAAGGCCGATCACGACCCAGAGATATCCTGAATAGAAAAACGGAATCGCGTAGCGCTCCTGGATGTTTGAGACGCCGAACATCAGCACCGCCATAATCAGGACGACGGCTGACCACGCGGCGCTGTCGAAGAGCAGCGTGCGTTCCGCACGCAACAAAGATTGAAGCGGGCGCCGCGCGACAAGGAAGGCAGCGACGGCGATCGGCGTAAAGAAGGAAGCGACAGCCCAGATCACCGCCAGTAGACCCTGCACCACGCGGTCGAGATAGCTGTCGCCTGAGATAAGCCGCTCCTGCGCGGTCGCGAGGCTTTCGGCGCTCGACGTCACCAGCCACGACAGATGCGGGGCCGCAATCGTCAGAGCGATGCACGCCGCAATGAAGGCTCCCGGCGTCGCCAGCACGCGTCGCCATTCAGGTCGCGCCAAGGCTGCGGCGAGCGACAGCGCAGCGGCAAGCGCGAACGAGTATTTCGACAGCAGGCCAATGCCGATCGCGGCCCCAAGCAGCGCGTAGTCCGCCAGGCCCTTTCGGCGCCGAAGGCGCAGCAACGCGAACCAGAAAAAAGCGATGGCCGCGACAAGCGCGGTTGAATGCGTGAGCGTCTGATGAAAACTCACGCCGACCGGCGGCAATAACGGCAACAGAAACGCAGCCGCCGCGCCAGTACGAACCTGTCCGGTAGCCTCCGTGACCGCCAGAAAAGTGAACAAAAGGGCGGCCGCCAGATAGACCGCTTTGACCATGACGAAACTGGCGAGCGTCGGGCCAACCAGGCGTTGCGCCGCGATCAGCGTCCACTCGAACAAAGGGGGATTGTCGGGAAGATAGCCAGCCTGAAGCGACTGCGTAAAGACATTGAGTTTGACCTCGTCGAGCGCGAGCGCCGGGCCCATCGACAAGGTGATCGCCGCATTGACCCCTGCGTAGAGGAGTGCGGCGAGAACCACGCCGCGAGGCGTCAACATCTTTTCGACGATCGGCGCGGCGCCGGCGAACATCATCGGCGCCGCCGCTTCGCCCTAACCGGCTGATTTAGGGGTGAGGCGCTCGAACGAACCCATGCCGCACGAGCCGGTGAGGAAGCCGTTGACGTTATCGACGATCCGCAAGATGTCGTTGCGGCAAAGCTGCGACAGCGACGTCGTGTATTCGATGCGATTGCCGCGATTGACGACGCCGTTGCAGCGGCGCGGCAACTCGCTGACATACCAGTTGTTGGCGCCGGAGCGGATAAGCAGGGTGTCCTCATCAACGGCGCGAATTTCATTGATCAGCGGAAGATTGAGGCAGGTCTGCGTGTCGCCGCTCCGGTCAAGGCTCGCAAGCCGCGCGGCTGCTCCTTCATCGATTGGGCTTGGCCCGCCAGTCGCGCAGGCGCCGAGCGCAATCACGGCAAAGGGCAAAATGAAACGCATGGTCATTTCTCCTCGATTTCGCCGCCGCCCGGCCAGAGCATAGCAGGTCTCTGCGCCGATGGGACTCAATCGACGCCAAGCTTCTTTTTCAGAATGTCGTTCACCGCGGCGGGGTTAGCCTTGCCGCCGGTCGATTTCATGACCTGGCCGACAAACCAGCCGAAGGTCTTCGGCTTTTCCTTCACCGCCGCGACCTGATCCGGGTTGGCGGCGATGATGGCGTCGACGGCCTTTTCGATAGCGGAGGTGTCCGTCACCTGTTTGAGGCCGCGCTCCTCGACGATTGCCGCAGGGTCGCCGCCCGTTTCCAGCATGATCGCAAAGACATCCTTGGCGATGCGGCCCGAAATCGTGCCGTCGGCGATAAGGCCGACAAGGTTTCCGAGCATTGGCGCGGCGATGGGCGACTCGTTGATTTCTTTTCCCGCTTTGTTGAGCGCGCCGAAAAGTTCCGTCGTCACCCAATTGGCGGCGAGCTTGCCGTCCCGGCCCTTCGCGACCGTCTCAAAATAATCGGCCTTTTCGCGATCCTGGCTCAAGACGGCGGCGTCGTAGCCTGAAAGGCCGTAAGCGCTCATGAAGCGATGTTTCTTCGCATCAGGAAGCTCCGGCAGGCTGGCGCGAATGCGCTCGACAAAGGCGGCGTCAAACTCAAGCGGCAGCAAATCGGGATCGGGAAAATAGCGATAGTCATGCGCGTCTTCCTTGGAGCGCATCGTCCGCGTTTCGCCGGTCGCAACGTTGAAGAGACGCGTTTCCTGGTCGATCTTGCCGCCACGTTCGAGGACGTCGATCTGGCGGCGCGCTTCATAGTCGACGACCTGTTTCACATAACGGATCGAATTGACGTTCTTGGTTTCCGTCCGTGTGCCGAATTTCTCGCCGGGCCGGCGCACCGAGACGTTGACGTCGGCGCGCATCGAGCCCTCGTCCATGTTGCCGTCGCAGGTCCCGAGATACCGGACGATCGTCCGGAGTTTTGAATAGTAGGCTGCTGCCTCGTCCGCCGAGCGCATGTCGGGCTTCGACACGATTTCCATCAAGGCGACGCCGGAGCGATTAAGATCGACATAGGAGTCACGGGGGGACAAGTCGTGGATGGACTTCCCGGCGTCCTGTTCTAGATGCAGCCGCTCGATGCCAACGGTGATCGTCTCGCCGCCGTCGAGTTCAACTTCGACAGCGCCCTCGCCGACAATCGGGTCCTTGTATTGCGAAATCTGATAGCCCTGCGGCAGATCTGGATAGAAATAATTCTTGCGGTCAAAGCGCGACCACAGATTGATCTTCGCGTTGAGGCCAAGCCCCGTCTTCACAGCCTGCTCCACACAATAGCGGTTGATCACGGGGAGCATGCCCGGCATCGCCGCATCGACAAGGCTGACATTCTCGTTCGGCCCCGCGCCATATTGCGCCGACGCGCCGGAAAAAAGCTTGGCGTTCGATGCGACCTGCGCATGAACCTCAAGGCCGATGACGACTTCCCAATCGCCGGTTTCGCCTTTGAGAAGTTTGCGGGGAGCAGACGGTGCAGTTGTCATGTCTATCATAAAAAAAGCGGCGGCAAGGGGGTTTAGCCGAGCCGCCGCTTCTTACGCAAATGCGGGAATTAGGGCCTCAGCGACTCGTAGAAAAGAAGCTCGCCGCGCTGGACGTAGATCTGCACGGGACCGGAGTTCAGGTTCCGCAACTTGTCGAGCTTCGTCACGGCAGCTTCAGGCCGCGTCATGCGCTCCCAGCCGATCTCGAGGATGATGTCGCCGGGCTGGAGGATGATCGCCGCCGAACTGTCGGGATCGACTGCTGTCACCACGACGCCTTCGATGTCCGGCGAAAGGCCGAAGGACTGCACCACGTCCGCGGTCGGACGCTCGAGCGTCAGGCCGGACGACTTCAGGCCGCCGGCGCGCGGCCCGGGGACGCTTGCGAGAACGCGGGTCTCGCGGCGGTCAACCGTCACTTTAAGGGCAACGCGCTTGCCGCTGCGAAGCACCGTCATCGGAACTGTGGCCCCGACCGGCGTTTCGGCAACGGCGCGCGTCAGGTCGCGGCCGCTGTTTACCGGGCGCCGGTTGAAGTCGAGGATGATGTCGTTTGGCTGCACGCCGGCGACAAGCGCCGGGCTGTTCGGACGAACCACGGACACAACCGCGCCGCGCGGGCGGTCAAGCCCCAGTTCAGACGCCAGTTTCGGCGTCATTTCGTCGATCGATACGCCGAGCCAGCCGCGGCGCGTTTCGCCATGCGTCAGCAATTGATCGACGACGACGGTCGCGAGGTCCGCCGGCACCGCAAAGCCGACACCGACCGAGCCGCCGGTCTGCGAATAAATCGCCGTGTTGATGCCGACGACCTTGCCGGTCATGTCGAAAAGCGGCCCGCCCGAGTTGCCCCGGTTGATGGCGGCGTCAGTCTGAATGAAATCGTCGAAACTGCCGGCGTCGATATCCCGATTGCGCGCCGAAATGATGCCGACCGTCACGGTCCCGCCAAGACCGAAAGGGTTGCCGATCGCCAGCACCCAGTCGCCGACGCGCGCCGTATTGGAATCGCCAAAGGTCACAAAGGGAAGTTTCGCCGGGGGCGCATCAAGCTGCAGCACCGCGATATCTGTTTCGCGATCGACCGCCTTGATAGTCGCTTTCAGTTCGCGCCCGTCATTCAGCGTGATGGTGATGTCATCGGCGTTGTCGATGACGTGGTTGTTGGTGATCACGATGCCTTTCGGATCGACGATGAAGCCTGATCCGAGCGAGACCGCCTGCGGCGAGAATTTTTTCTGAATAGCGGGGTCGGCGCCGGCGCCCTGTCCTTTGACCCGCTGCGCCGAGGAAATGTTGACAACCGCCGGCGAGAGCCGCTCAGCAAGGTCTGCAAAGCTGTCTGGCGTCCCCCGGGGCGCAGCAGCGCCAAGCACCGGCGCCGTCACCAACATTCCCGCCGCAACGGCGGCAGCCAAACCCTTGAACAACGCCATACCCTTCGCCTCATTGCCCCACGCCCGGATGCGCCGGACCCCGCCTGACTTTGAAAGGCTACCGTAAATTCAGGAAGCGGCAAAGGGCGCGCCGGCCCTTCGCCTCAGCGCCGGCCCTTCACATTGTTCAAGTAGCGCAGGAATTCGCTTTCCGGCGACAGCAGGATCGTCGAGTCGCCCTTTCGGAGCGCCTCCTCATAAGCGATCAGCGAGCGGTAGAAGGCGAAGAACTCCGGGTCCTTGCCATAGGCGGCGGCGAAAACCGCGTTGCGTTCGGCGTCGGCGGCGCCGCGGAGCTTTTCCGATTCCTCGGTCGCGGTAGCGCGGATTTCGGTCGCTTCACGGTCGGCCTGCGCGCGGAGTTTCTGCGCTTCCTCGTTGCCTTGGGCGCGGAACTGCTGGGCGAGCTGGTTTCGCTCGGCGATCATGCGCTGGAACACCGCCTGGCTGTTCTGCGCGGGCAGGTCGGCGCGGCGGATTTTGACATCAATGATCTCGATGCCGATCTCGCGCACGCTCGCGCCAAGAAGTTCGCGAATGCGCACCATCAGCGCATTGCGGCGCCCGGAGACGATATCATCGACCGGGACCTCACCGAGCACGCGCCTGACCGTCTGGTTCATTTGCGTCCGCAGGCGCAGTTCGCCGCCGTCGATCGTCCGCACCGTCTGAAAGAACAACTGCGGATTGATGATGCGATAACGCGCGAAAGCGTCCACGAGGAGACGCTCCTGATTGGCGGCGATGATTTCGAGCGCGTCCTGATCAAGCTCGCGGTTGCGCTTGTCGATCATCACCACATTCTGAACGAACGGCACCTTGAATTTGAGGCCGGCTTCGCGATGCTCCGAGACAGGCGCGCCGAATTGAAGCACGATCGCCGAGTTCGACTCGGAAACTATGAACGCCGAATTCGCGATGATGAAAAAAGACGCGGCGATGAGAACGCCCGCCGCTGCAAGTGCATTTCCGCGCATTATTGGGGCGCCTTCTTGTTGAGTTCGTTAAGCGGCAGATAAGGCACGACGCCCTGCCCGCCCTCCTCAATGATGATCTTGTTCATCGGCCCGAGAACGCGCTCGACCGTTTCAAGATACATACGCTGGCGCGTCACTTCGGGAGCCTTGGCGTATTCGCCGTAGATGGCGTCAAAGCGGCTCGCCTGGCCGCGCGCGTCGGCCGTCACCTGCGCCTGATAGGCGCGTGCTTCCTCAAGGATTTGTTGCGCCGCGCCGCGCGCTTCTGGAACGACTTTGTTCGCGTATTCACGGGCGCGGTTGATATATTGCTCACGGTCCTGCGTCGCGGCGATGACGTCGAGAAACGCCTGGTTCACTTCCTCGGTCGGCGGTTCAGCCTTTTCGAGGTTAACGGAGGTGATGATGACGCCGGTGTTCTGCGCATCGAGCGCCTGCTGCATCAGCTCGCGCGTTTGCTCCATGACGACGCCGCGACCTTCGGTCTGGATGAAATCGAGTTCATTGCGGCCGACAACTTCGCGTATGGCGGCCTCGGCGATCGCCAACACCAGATTTTCAGGATTGTCGATGAGCAGCCGGTAGCGCGCGACCGGCGGCAATTGCCCGGCTGGCGCCGCCGTTTCGGGGCTGATCTGCCACTGCGCCCGGATGACGACATCGACGATGTTCTTGTCGCCGGTCAGCATCAGCCCGGCGGACGAGCCGCGCTGCGAGCCGCCCGCAGGAACAAGCGTCTCACGCAGTTCTGTCACCTTTTCGGCGACCGCTGCCTGAAACGGATAGGGTATGTGCCAGTGAAGCCCCGGGCCAACGACGCGGTCATACTTCCCAAAAGTAGTGATGACACCGCGATCGGACGCGCCAACCTGAAAGATCCCGCTAAGGCCCCAGAGGACACCAACGCCGGCGACCAAAAGAAGCGCGGTCTGGCGATTGATTTGCGGGGGACGCGGCGCGCCGTCGCGCGGGAAAGCGCGCTTCAAGCGCTGGCGCGACGCGTTGAGCAATTCGTCGAGATCGGGCGGCGAACCCTTTCCGGGCCCCTTTCCCGAACCACCCGGCCCTTGACCGCCGCCTCCCCCGCCCGGCGGCTTTGGCGGTCCGCCCCAAGGACCACGGGTCGGTCCGCGTCCGGGGCCTTGCGAGCCGCCTTTTCCAGAATTGTCCTGCCAGGGCATTGAAGTCCTTCCCGCCGGAATGGCGCTAGAGAAATGAGGGGCGGCCGGATACGCGCTGTAGCGCCGGGACTCGCCATCGAGGAGCCGCGTATATATGTCAACGATTTCAATGCCGGCAATGCGGCTGTTTGGATTTTAGCATCCTTCCGAAATGAACGATACCAACCTCCTCATGAAGGTTCGGGCGGCGTTAAAGGCGCTCGCCGCGCCCAAAGGCGGCGACCTCATCGCGTCAGGCGCGGTCGAAGGGCTGGCCGTCAGCGCCGATGGAACCGTGCGATTCGCCCTAAACACCGATCGTTCGGGCGGCGGCGCCGAAATTCTTGAACGGGCGCGCGCCGCGGCGGCCGCGACGCCGGGCGTCGCCCGCGTTACCGCCGTCGCAACGGCGCACCGGGCAGCCCAACCGCCGTCTGCTCACGACAATCCTTTGCGGCTCGCCAAACAATCCCGGATCGAGGCGGCCGGCGAAACGCTTGTAGGCGTCCGGCATGTCATCGCCGTCGCCAGCGGGAAAGGCGGGGTGGGCAAATCGACGGTTGCCGCCAACCTCGCGATCGCCTTCGCGAAAAGGGGCATGAAGACCGGCCTTCTCGACGCTGACATCTACGGACCATCGCTGCCGACGCTGTTCGGCCTCAAAGGCCGCCCGGCGATGCGCGAGGGGAAAATCGTTCCAATCGAAAAGTTCGGCGTTCGCGCCATGTCGATCGGGCTGCTGGTCGATGATGAAAAAGCGCTCGCCTGGCGCGGACCCATGGTCATGGGCGCCGTTCGCCAATTGATCGGCGACGTCGACTGGGGCGCGCTCGACATTCTTGTCATCGACACGCCGCCCGGCACCGGCGACGCGCACCTGACGCTCGCGCAGTCCAAGCGCCTGACGGGCGCGGTCATCGTATCGACGCCGCAGGAACTGGCGCTTGCCGACGTAAGGCGCGGCGTCGCGCTTTTCCGGACTGTCAGTGTTCCCATCATCGGCGTTGTTGAGAACATGGCCTGGCTCGACGACGGCGCGGGCGGACGAACCTACCTGTTCGGCAGGGGCGGCGCGGAAAAAGCGGCGGCCGACCTCGGCGTTCCCTTTCTGGGCGCGCTGCCGATTTATCCAGCGCTCCGTATCGCCTCAGACGAGGGCGCACCGCTGGCGTTCAGCGATCCGGGATCCGCCGCGGTAACCGCGTTTGACGCCTTGGCGAAGAAAGTCGCGGACGCCATCGCGTGAGGGCGGCGCCTCAATTCACCGGCGCGAGGGTCGGCACCGCTGCGTCCTTGACGCGCGTATCCTGAACGATGCGCCAGCGGCCATCGATCTGTTTCATCACGATCGTCATCGCTCCTGCCGATCGCGACGCGCCGCTGTCGTGAGCGTAGCGGCCGACAACGGTCGCAATTTCTCGTGAGGTCATCTTCACATCAAGATCGCTAAAGCTCATCCGCCCCATGGCGCCGACGTTGGCGACCATCGTCTCGTAATATTTGCGCACGCTGTTGAAGCCGGTGGCGACCTCAGGCCCGACGACAAGTCGCACGTCGACGCTCTCATCATAACCCGCGAGATAAGCGGAAAGATTGCCCTCGTTCCATGCCGCAGCGTTGGCGGAGAGGACGCCCTTGACGACGCTTTCCGCCGAGCGCGGGGGCAGTGCGCCAGTCGCGGCAAGGATTGCAGGCGTCGCGGCCGCACCGGTCGAAGAGTCGATGAGATCTTCCAGCGAAGGCGGCGCCCCGACAAGGCGTCCAGCGCCGTTGGTTTTGGCCGGGCGCGGCGCGCGCTCCAGGGTGGGCTGAGCGCCCGCCGTCAAGACGACCGGAGTTTCCAAGACAGGTTCAGGTTCGATGATGCCTTCAAGCGAAGGCAGCGTCGCGGCGATGACGGGCTGGCGCGGCGCCCTCTCCGGCGCGGGCGCTGGCCCGGGAATGTCGACCGGCGCCATGACCAGCGGCGCTTGCGTGTCGCTGACCGGCGCCGCTGGCGTCGACGGCGCCACGGGGGCTGCTCCAATTTGCTCCGCCTGCTGATCGAGCGAGAGTTCGGTGAGTTTCTTCTCAATCGGGTCTGCCGCTGGCGCTTCCGTTAAAGGCTTCTGAGCAGGCGTGCCGCCTGCAAGCGACGCTTCGACAGCGCTGGACACCGCCGTCGAGCACTCAAACCCTTCGAGCGTCCATTGGGATGCGAGCTCAGCGGCGCGTGCGCGGCAGAAATTTTTGTCGGCGTTAGCATTATAAGGCGTCGTCACGCGCGCGCCCCCGTCGCGAACGACGCGCACGTCACACGCCTTGCCGACAATTCCCGGCATCAAGACTTCAATGACGCGAACGTCTTCGCCGCGCCGGCAAGATTCCGCACGCCCGCTCTCCTGAGCAAGCGCGCTCGTCCCGGCCAAGGCCAGGATCGAAATCGGCGCGACGAACGAAAACTTCAACAAGGCCCCCCCTCCATGACTTGACGAGCGCGCGCGGTAGCCCCGTTCGCCCGCCCTCGGAAGACCGTCCGAATAATGGTCAACCAAGTGTAACCGCCGCCTTGCGGCAACCCCTCGATTTTTATCAACCGGAAACGATCCCCGCCAATAAAATCAATCACCTAGAGCCGGTCGAGCACGAAAAACGCGGCGCTGTGCTCATTCCGCGACGATCGTTCGACGCGGCCAGTCGCGTTTTTCGACCAGTCGGCGGGGTCAAAGGCTGGAAACCGGACGTCTCCGGCGACGTCAGCTTCGACTTCTGTCCAGTAGAGGCGGCTCGCGAGGGCAAGGGTCTGGGCGTAGATTTCCGCCCCGCCAATGACGCAGATTTCCTCCGCATCGAGATGAACGGCGGCCTCGGCGGCGAGGCGCAATCCTTCTTCAATTGATGCAACAACTTTTACGCCTGCGATGGGCGCGGGACTTCGCGAGATGACGATGTTGATCCGGTCCGGCAGCGGCTTGCCGATGCTCTCATAGGTCTTGCGCCCCATCAGAACGGGCTTCCCGAGCGTGATCTCCCGAAAGCGCTTCAGATCGTCCGAGATCTTCCACGCAAGCCCGCCGTCCCGGCCGATGACGCCGTTGCGTGCAGCGGCGACGACGATCGCAATGCGCATCAGTTGGCCTGCTCAAGCGCATCGAGGGCCGCGCCTTCCACCCGGAACACCGTCCATTCGGTCATCGGTCTCGCGCCAAGAGACTTGTAGAAACCGATCGCCGGTTCATTCCAGTCGAGCACCGCCCATTCGACGCGCGCGCAATTCCTGTTCAAGGCGACGCCGGCGAGCTTGCCGAGCAAGGCTTTGCCGATCCCCTTCCCGCGCATGGTTTCGCGGACAAAGAGGTCCTCAAGATAAACACCGTGCTTTCCGGTCCACGTGGAGAAGTTGAAGAAATAGACTGCGAAGCCGACCGCCTCGCCGTTCCAGTCGGCGATCAGCGCGTGAACCTTTGGGTGCGCGCAAAACAGCGCGTTTTCGATATCAGCAGCGCTGGCCTTTGCGGCGTCCGGCGCGCGTTCATAAAGCGCAAGCTCGCGGATAAGCGTGAGGATGAGGTCGGTATCCCCGTTGACCGCTTCTCTGATTGACAGCGTCATACCGCGACCGGCGCCTTGATGTGCGGGTGCGCTGCATAATCCTCGATGCGAATATCGTCGTAGGTGAAGTCGAACAGATTGCTGATTTCCGGATTGAGCAAAAGGCGCGGGGCTGGAAGCGCCGCGCGCGCAAGCTGCTCGCGCGCCTGCTCGAAATGATTGTGATACAAATGCGCATCGCCAAGCGTGTGAACGAAGTCGCCGGCTTCAAGTCCTGTCGCTTGCGCCACCATGTGGGTCAGCAAGGCGTAAGAGGCGATGTTGAACGGAACGCCGAGAAAGATATCCGCAGAGCGCTGATAAAGCTGGCAGGAAAGCCGCCCCTTCGCGACGAAGAACTGAAAAAGGCAATGGCAGGGCGGCAGCGCCATGTCGGCGATCTCCGCCGGGTTCCAAGCCGTCACGATCAGGCGACGCGAGTTCGGGTTGCGCTTTATCTCCTCGATCACCCAGGAAAGCTGATCGATCGTCTCGCCATTTCGCCCTCGCCATGACCGCCACTGGCGTCCGTATACAGGACCAAGCTCGCCCTTTTCGTCCGCCCATTCATCCCAGATCGAAACGCCGTTCGCCTTGAGGTACGCGATGTTGGTGTCGCCAGCGATAAACCACAAAAGCTCATGCACGATCGACTTCGTATGGAGCTTTTTCGTTGTCACGAGAGGAAACCCCTCGCGGAGATCAAAGCGCATCTGATGGCCGAAGATCGACCGTGCGCCGGTGCCGGTGCGCTCGGGCCGGTCATCGCCTTCCTCGAGCGCTCGCCGCATCAGGTCGTGGTATTGCCGCATCTAGCCTCGCGAATCTCCATGGGAGTGCAGTTTTACCGGTCCAGCGCCTGCCTGTCGCGCCTCGCCGCTTGGCCGCTGGCGTGATAGTTTTCCCCGGAAGGGGCAAAGCATGGCGGAAGCCAAATCAATCGCGGTGACTACAACGCCCGCTGAAGGCGGCAAGGGCCTCGGGCTCCTTAGCCTCGTCGTCGGCCTTGCGGCTGGCGGAGCGGTTTACGCGATCACCGATTATCTCGGCGCCGAGCGGCCAGCGGTCTTGCCTGTCGTTCTGACGCAGACCGTCTGCGTCTTCGCTGCGGGCTGGCTATTGCTGGCCGAACGCGGGCGCGTGGTTTCACCAATCCTTCCCGCTGCAATCATCGCCGCGGTGCTGGCGATCCCCACCTGGTTCTTCGCCTCGATTGACATCCCGCCCGCATTCGACCTCGAGATGTTTCCGGCATATTTCTGGTCGTTCATCGCCGGGCCTCTGTCGTTCTATCTGATGCTGACGATCGCGAAGTCGGCGCTCGAAACCGGCGTGCCGCCCCACTATCCTTCGGTGTTCTTTCACGGGATTACAATGCCGCTGATCGGCGGCGGCGCGGTGCTTTTCGCCGGGCTCGCGCTGCTCCTTCTCTATGCCTGGGCAGCGCTCCTCAAACAGATGGACGTCGCCTTCTTTTCCGAGCTGTTTGACGAACCTTGGTTCATCCTGCCGTTCCTCGGCGCGATAGGCGGGTTGTCAATCGCGATGATCCGCAGCCAGCAGTCTGTGCTTGGCGCGCTTCGATTTATTCTCCTGCTTTTCTCCCGCATCGCCATGCCGATCATGGCGGTTTTCTCGGTGACATTTCTGGTCGTTCTCGCGATGCGGGGGCCCGACGCTGTCCTCGGCATGGAGGCTTTCATGGGGCGCCCGAGCGGGGTTGTTCTCTTCATCGCCTTCGCCGGCATGCTGATCTTCAATGGCGTCTATCAGAACGGCGAAGGGGCGCCGCCGCCCTGGTGGCTGCGGATTTCAACGATCATCGCAATCGCCGCCTTTCCGGTTTACGCGGGCTTTGCCGCGTGGGCGTTGTGGGTGAGGATCGGCGATTACGGCCTGACCCCGCCGCGCATCACCGGCCTTGCGATGAACGGCCTCGCCTTCGCGTACAGCATTGTGCTGATTGCGGGGCTCGTGTCGGAAATCAACTGGAAGGCCAAGCGCTGGATGGCGCCAGTTGCCAGCCTCAATACCGGCATGGCGGCGCTGTGGCTCCTCGTTCTCCTGTTGATTTCCTCGCCAATGCTCAACAGCTGGGCGATCAGCGCGAAGAGCCAGGAGCGCATTTTGCTGTCCAACAAGATTGCCGCGAAGGATTTCGACTTCGGCTATCTGAAGTTCCGCCTGGGGAAGTCCGGCGAAGCAGCGCTCGCACGCATCGAAGAGGCCGCCACGGGCCGCGCTGATGCCGCCGTCATCCGCGCTGGAATCGCGCGGGCGCGCGCCGCGCTCAGCTATTGGGAATACCAGAACCCCGACCTTGTCCGGCCAGAGCCCGAGCCCGGCGACGCCGCCATCGAACCGCCGGCGCAAGACGCGCAGCCAGGGCCGATGGATCTGGAACTCAATCCTGATGGTGCGGATGTCGACACGCCGATCAGCGCCGGACCTGCCGGGGAGTGAATTCTTGATGATCAGCGCCAGGGATGGTCGCGGGCGAAGCGTGTCTCAGATGGAAGACCTTCCGAGCGCTGCTACCAATCGCCAACGGCGCGGCCATCTTGCGATCGCGCTGTGAAAGTCTGAACGCCGCTTTACGCCGGCTCAGCGACCTTCTCGCGGTCTTTCTTTTTTTCTTTGACCTTCTCGGGCTTGGCCTCGCCAGCATCCGATTTCGGCGCATCGTCGCGGCGTTTAATTTTCCGGCTTGGCCCGTGATAATCCTCGATGCCCTCGACAATCGCGAAACAGGCGAGTCGGACAGACAAGGGAATATCGACCTTGTCTCCGTCGCGCTCGCCCTTTTCGTAATACTGAATCATCCGCCGCTTGAGGCCGAGCGAATGGGCGGCCTCTTTCTGCGAGAGCTTGAGGCTCTTTCGCCACTTCTTGAAATCGCCTGGCTCCACAGCGCACCTATTGCGTCACGCCCCCACGGCGCACCCTGTTCCCATAGCGAGAAGATATAACAACCGTTTGACAGTGGCGGAAAAATCATCGGCCAACGTCTTCAAATTTGAAGGATTTGTCCCTACCTTATGCCTGCCGGCTTGCCGGCTATGGCGATAAACGGCCCGTGCAATAAGCGGTTCGGACCCGGGGGCGGTACCCGGCGGCTCCACCAGAGGTTCCTTTCAAGGGGCTTGCGGCGGGGCCGAAATAGGATCGACGGACGTGTAAAGACGACGCTTTTGCCCGGATGGTCTCCGTTATTGGACCAAAAACGATAGTTGCCAACGACAACTACTCGGACGAGTTCGCTCTCGCTGCGTAAGCGGCTGAGTTAACTCACGCCTTCAAGTCCTGATCCCTATCCAGGGTCAGGCGGGGCCCCCCGGCGCCTGGCAACAGAAGCCGGGGACTTTGTTGTCCTGAGAACGCAAAAATTTTCAAATAGGATGCCCCGCGAAGGGGCGCTGCCGGGACTCCTGCAAGAGAATCGTACGTATTGATCGGCTTGCCAGCAGGCAGCGTACTTGTGCTAACGTTTCAACCCAACGGCAAGCGATAGGCGTGAGGGCGGCTTGAGCGACGTCGAAATCGATTACGATTACCTTACCCAGCAGGCCTTGAAGCAGGTCGTGCGCGATGTCCTGAAGATGACAGAGGAGCTGGGCGCCGCGCCCGGCGACCATCATTTTTATATTGAATTCGACACCCAGGCAGAGGGCGTCGCAATCCCCGGCCACCTCCTCGCGCAATATCCCCAGCGGATGACGATTGTCCTCCAGCATCAGTTCAATGCGCTTGAAGTGCATGACGATGCATTTTCGGTGACGCTCTGGTTCAAGAATGTGCAGTCACGCCTGACCGTGCCTTTCGAAGCGGTGACAAGCTTTGCCGACCCGTCAGTGCAGTTTGGCTTGCGGTTTGAGGGCGCGGTTCCAACGCGCGCGCCCGTCGCGGCAACGCCGATCACGCCAGCCGTCGCGGCAAAAGTCGAACGGGCAGCCGCCGCGAGCGAAGGCGCCGCCGTTGTCAGCCTTGACGCTTTCCGGAAGAAGTAGCGGTTATTGAACGAGGTCGCCGGGCTTGTC
The DNA here is from genome assembly GCA_034522715.1 of Parvularculaceae bacterium. GTDB lineage: Bacteria > Pseudomonadota > Alphaproteobacteria > Caulobacterales > Parvularculaceae > Amphiplicatus. The sequence continues at coordinate 829,642 of JAXHLA010000003.1, forward strand.
CGCACCGTCGGCCGGGAGCCGCGCTTCGATCTGCAGCAAGACCTGGTGATCGCTTGCGCCCGCCGCTTCTAGCAGCGGCTTCGGCACTGATTTTCCCGTTGCAGCGCCAAGCGCTTTCAGAAGTTCGGTCTGCCGCACGAGATTGCCGGAACCCGTCGACAGCTTCTTCATCGCTTCCTGATAGGCGCCGTCGAGCTGGCTGAGGCGCGTCCCGATCGTTTGCATATCGGCGGCGAAACCGGCGAATTTATCGTAAAGCGCGCCGGCCCGGGCCGCGATGTCCTCGGCGTTTTGATGCTGGCGCTCGATTCGCCACATCGCCGCGACGGTTTTCAGCTGGGTAGTCAGCGTTGTCGGAGTTGCGATGGCGACTTTATTGTCGAGTGCGTCAAGCGTAAGTGTTTCGTCCGCCTTCAGCGCCGCGCCGAGCGCGGCCTCGATAGGAACGAACATAATCACGAAATCGAGCCGCGTGCCGACACGCGCCTGATATTCCTTTGAGGCAAGGCCTTTCATATGCGTGCGCAGCGACCGGGCGTGCGCGCCAAGACGCTGCGCCCGCGCGTCTTCGCCGGTCTCATTCACGAATGCCTCGAAATCGACGAGCGACACTTTCGAGTCGATGATGAGCCGCTCGCCGGTCGGCAGATTGACGATGTAGTCCGTGCGCGCGCGGCCATCCTCGCCGGTGAAACTTTCCTGTCGCGAATATTCGACGCCTTCCCGCAAGCCGAGACGGGACAGGATCGTGTCGACGATCATCTCGCCCCAGGCGCCTTGCATCTGCACGTCGCCTTTCAGCGCGCGCGTCAGGTTCTCCGCTTCCTTCGACACCGAGGCCGATTGCAGCGCGAGCTGTTCAATCTGCTGCTTCAATGAGCCGTGCTGCTTCGACGTTTCGACATGCGCATCGCCGAGCGAGCGCTTGAAGTCGTCGATGTCCTTCTTCAGCGGGGTCAGGAGCGCGTCGATCTGATCCTTGTTCTGCGACTTGAAGCTTTCGCTATGCGACTTCATCAGCGTATCGGCGCTGACGGCGAAAGCATTCTTCATGTCTTCTTTCGCCTGCTTCAGATCGGCGATCTGGCGCTCGAACCCAGCCGCTTCAGCGCGCAGGCGCGCCAGGTCGCGGTCGAGGCCGTCACGCTCGGCGCGCAGGGCGCCCGCTTCACTGGCGAGCCGATCAAGCGACTGCGTCAGGGCGTCCGCGCGCGCTTGCGCCGCCGCATGCCGCGCCTCCGCCTCGCCCTTCGCGCGCGCGAGTTCTTCCGCCGTCAACCGCGTTTGGGCGAGATCGCGTTCAGCGCGCGCCCCTGCCCGCGCCCGTTCTTGCACCTGCGCCAGCCGAAGCGCTGCGACAGCCAACAGGCAAAGAAGGGTTCCTGAGGCCGCGAGCGCCCAGAACAGCGGCTCCTGAAAAATTGGCGGCACCTTGGGCCTCCAGAGAACAAAAAAAGAACAATTTTCCAGTTCGGTCAACAAAGTCAAGCTTCGACATTTTCCCCGTTGCCAGAGACGATTGCCGCAGCGATGTAAGGGGCCGTTACTCCATAGTGCGATCGCGTCATGACCGCCCCCATCTCCTTTACCGAGGAATTGCTGATCACCGCCGCCATGATGGCGGCGACGGTATTTTTTCATGCGACCGTCATCTCGGCGGCTGCCGGCCTTTTCCGCACCGCCAAGCGACCATTATGGGGCCCGATGCGGTTCCTGCGCGATTCGCTCGTGCTGTCGGCAGCAAGCCTCATCCTGCTTGCCGCGCACAGCGCCGAAGTCGCCGCGTGGGCAGGCGTCATGGTGAAAGCCGGCGCCTTTACCGAATTTGAGGAGGCGTTCTATTTCGCCAGCGTCGCTTTTACGACGCTAGGGTTCGGCGATGTCTTGTTGCCGGCGGACTGGCGGCTTCTTTCCGGCGCCATCGCCGCAGACGGCTTCATTCTCTTCGGCATGTCGGCGGCGTTCCTGTTCGAAGCGGTCAGGAAAGCGCGCATCGGCGATGCGACCTGACGTAAGGTGACCGGGATCGTTAAGGACGCCGGGTTTGTCATCAACTCAAGCAATGAGGCCTCTGCGCGAAAAGCCGCGAACGGCGTTCAAAACACCGCTATAATCCGCGCGCCGCAGAAAGAGCCATTCGAACCATGATGAAATCCCGCACCGAAACTGACACCTTCGGCCCCATTGAGGTCGAGGCTTCGCGTTACTGGGGCGCGCAGGCCGAGCGCAGCCGCGGGAATTTCAAGATCGGCTGGGAGAAACAGCCTGCCCCGATCGTGCGTGCGCTTGGGATCGTCAAGCGCGCGGCGGCCGAGACGAACATGGCGATGGGCCGCCTCGATCCGAAGATCGGCGAGGCAATCGTTCGCGCCGCGCAGGAAGTCATCGAAGGAAAACTCGACGATCATTTCCCGCTCGTCGTCTGGCAGACCGGCTCCGGCACGCAGTCGAACATGAACGCTAACGAGGTCATCTCGAACCGCGCGATCGAAATGCTCGGCGGCGAGATGGGTTCGAAAAAGCCCGTTCATCCGAACGATCACGTCAATATGAGCCAGTCGTCGAACGACACCTTTCCGACCGCGATGCACATCGCCTGCGCGGAGGAGATCGACCACCGCCTCCTCCCTGCGCTCCGCATGCTGAGGAATTCGCTGAACGACAAAGCTCACGCGTGGAACGACATTATCAAGATCGGGCGCACGCATACGCAGGACGCAACGCCGCTCACCTTGGGTCAGGAATTTTCAGGCTACGCCAAGCAGGTCGAGAATGGCGTCGCCCGCATCGAGCAGACGATGCCGGCGCTGATGGAGCTTGCGCAAGGCGGCACGGCAGTCGGCACAGGGCTCAACGCGCCGATCGGCTTCGCTGAGAAGGTCGCCGAACGCATCGCCGCGATCACCAAGATGAAATTCACCACCGCCCCCAACAAGTTCGAAGCGCTCGCCGCGCATGACGCGATGGTGATGAGCCACGGCGCGATCGCGACGGTCGCCGCCTCGCTGTTCAAGATCGCCAACGACATCCGCTTCCTCGGCTCTGGCCCGCGCAGCGGCCTTGGCGAATTGTCATTGCCGGAAAACGAGCCTGGCTCCTCGATCATGCCGGGGAAGGTGAACCCCACCCAGTGCGAAGCGCTGACGCAGGTTTGCGCGCATGTCATGGGCAACAACGCCGCAATCGTTTTCGCGGGCAGCGCAGGGCCATTTCGAATTGAACGTCTACAATCCGATGATGGCCTATAACTTCCTGCAATCGGTGCGCCTCATTGCGGACGCTGCGGTCTCGTTCGCCGAAAATTGCGTCAACGGCATCGAGCCGAGGCTCGAAAATATCAAGGCGGGGGTGGAGCGCTCGCTGATGCTCGTCACCGCCCTCGCCCCCAAATACGGCTATGACCGCGCGGCGAAGATCGCCAAGACCGCGCACAAGAACGGGACGACATTGCGCGAGGAAGCGATCAAGGACGGCATTCCTGCGGCCGACTATGACACGATCGTGCGACCGGAGAAGATGATCGGGCCGGAATAGCGGACCCTCAGAAAGATTGAGGGCCGGCCTCCGTTGAGACCGGCCCTCCCCCTTGAGCGAGATCTGACGTGACGCCCGGGCGGCGACCAGGGCGCGTGCGCCGTCCTCGCCCCCCCTAGAATGTCACCCGGAAACCGCCGCCCCAGAAGCGGGGCGCCCCGGCGATGAAGGTTGGAATGCCAAACCCGCCGCCGGTGTTGCCGGCGTCGATGATGTATTCCTTGTCGAGAAGGTTCTCGGCGTAACCGTAAACTTCAAAGCGGTCGTCAATCCTCAGCCCGGCGCGCACGTTGAAAAGCCCGTAGGCTTCCTGTGCGACTGCCGGGACCGTGAACACTGTCGCCAGCGTCACGGGATCGAAGACCGCGATCGCGCCGTCATTTTCATTCTCGAAAAAGACGCGCGAGCGCCAGGTGAAGGACGGCGTCAGGAAGAAGGCGCCGACGCTCGTCTGCTTTTCATAGTTGAAGCCGGCGGACAGCGAATGATCCGGGGCGAGACGGAACTGATTGCCGCCAAAGAGCTGCGGATTTCCGTCCGCATCCGTCTCATCGAAGCGTGCGCGGTTGTAGCCGTAGGTGAGAAAGAGATCGAGCCCTTCGACCGGGCGCGCGGAGAGGCCGAGTTCGGCGCCGAGCGCGTCTGCGGACCCGCCATTGACGGTCGGGAAGGTCGGCGGAACGCCGGGCCCGCCGTCGATCCTGACCGTCGTCTGGAAATTGGTGTAGTTGTAGAGATAGCCGGCAGTTTCAATGGTCAGGCGATCGTCGAAGAACGCCCCTTTGGCGCCAATTTCGTAGCTCGACACGGTTTCGGCAGGAATGACATTGAACTGGCCGACCGCAGCGCCCGCCGGCGTCGTTGCGAAAGCGTCTTCGATGACTTGCGGACGACGGCCGCGGGAATGGTTGAAATAGACGAACTTCCCGTCAGCGATCTCGTAATTGAGGACGGCGCGCCAGGCGAAGCCTGAGAACGTGCTGTCGAGCCCGGCCTGATCGTCCGACGAGATGAAGCCGCCGCTGTTTCCGACGAGAAGCGCCGGCGCGCCGACGATGAAGGGCGTTAGAGGATTGGGCTGCGAGATGACGCCTTCAAAGAGCGATTCCTTGTCGTCATAGGTGAAGCGGCCGCCCGCGGTGAAGGTCAGCCGGTCAGTCACTTCATAGGAGATTTCAGCAAACGCATCGAAGGAGACATTGTCCGACGCGTTGGCGAAGGTTTCCTCCTGAAAGACGCCGACCGGAATTCCCGCAAAGCCGAGCGTCGCGTTGAGGACCGCGGGATTTCCCGAAAGGAACGCGCCCGCCAGCGGAACGGAGCCGCCGAACGGCGCGCGTCCGTCAACCATCGGTCCGACCGCGGCAAGCGAGCCGAACAGCGCCGCCGTTTCCCCGACGCCAAAGCCGAGCGGCACCCGCTGCTCGCCCTCTTCGAAGAAAACGCCGCCGCCGAAAAAGCCCGTGAAACGACCGTCATTATCGTAATTGAAGCGGATATCGGAGGAGATCTGCCGGCTGTTGGCATCCTCGGCGAAGGCGAAGATGTTGAACGCCGATCCGTCCGGATCGAAGACTTCGAGCGAGTCAAAGCTGCGATATCCGGTCGTCGACGTGATCGACAGCGCGTCGCTGATCTTGATGTCGAGAATGGCGGTCACGTCATGGAGATCGCGTTCGACGCCGAGCGGCGCGCCGCCGAGAAATCCGCCGAAAGTCGACAAGGTCGCGAAGTCGTTCGGATCGGTCGAGCCGCCGAGCGCCGGGATGACGCCGGACTTGAACGAGGTGCCGGGCGGTTCGTCGCGCGTATAATGCCCGATGATGTCGAGCCGCACCGCTTCGGTGGGCTCAAACCGCAACGAGCCGCGCAAGGACAGCGTATCCGCGCCATTGAGATCGCGCTCGAGCGGATTGTCGATAAATCCGTTTCGCCGTTCGTACTGGCCGGCGAAGCGAAGAGCGAGCTTGTCTTCGATCAGCGGGATGTTCAGCGCCGCATCGTAACGCTGTTGGTCGAAATTGCCGAACTCCGCGCCGAACAAGCCGCCGAACTCATAATCCGGCCGCCGCGTGATGACGTGAACGGCGCCGATCTGGGCTGACCGGCCGAACAGCGTTCCTTGCGGGCCCTTCAGCACTTCGACGCGCTCAAGATCATAAAGCGGCACGGCCGAGCCGCGCGGGCGGGCGATTGAAATACCGTTCTGAAAGACCGAAACGCGCGGCTCGATCGTCGCCGCGCCGTCATCGGACGTGATCCCGCGCAAGACGAAGCCCGGATTGTTGACGCTCTGCTCCTGCACGACAAAGCCCGGCACGAAAGCTGACAATTCAGCAAAGCCGTTGATCCGGGCCCGGTCGAGAAATTCCTGATCATAGGCCGTGACAGCAAGCGGCACTTCAAGAATGTTCTGCTCGCGAAACTGCGCCGTGACGACGATTTCGTCGCGGCCTTGCGCGTCCGCCTGATCCTGCGCGAGCGCTGCGGCGGGCGCCGTCAAAACGAAAGCTGTCGAACAAACGCTCGTGAACAATCGGCGATGCATGTGTCGTGACCCCTTGAAGACGTTTGAAAACGCCGGGGTGAGTGAACGACGGTCATGTCAGCGAAGCGAAGAAATTGCGACATGACGATGAAAGGGTGCGATCGCGCCGATTTCATCGACCACCGCAGTGAAATGCGGCGCTGCGCCCAAACGCCGCGATAAGTTTACGGCTTGACCAAAGCGCGAGCGTTTTGGTGACGCGCCTCAACATCAGGCTTCCGCCAAGCATGACGCAGCACTGTCGCACCAGCTCAAAACGCCAAGCGGCTCCGTTCCGGGGGTGAACGGAGCCGCGGGAGGGCAGCGGCGCTTCCGGGGTCGGATGACCGTCGGCGGGTCACGCGAAAGCGCCTCATCAGTCCCCGGCGGCCGATCGCCGGTCCTCATGGCGCATCATCTGATGTCGCTCTGGAGATATGATCGCAAGCCCGCCGCTGGCCAATATCGATCAGCCTTTCAGATCGATAGGATTTTCCGCTCGCGTTTTCAGAGCAGGATATCGGAAAATTTTTCCCGCACGACATCGCGCGCGATCCGGGCGATTTCCTTGTAATGGCGGGCCGCGCCAGCGCCCTTGCGCCAGACAAGCGCGATCGACCGCACAAACAGGCGCCCTGAAATGCGCTTCAGTGCGATTTCGCTCTTCGCCCGGATTTCAGAATGAGCGTACAGCGCCGGCAGGAATGTCACGCCCATTCCCATGCCGACCATGTGACGTAGCGCATCGACGCTCGTTCCTTCAAAATTGCGGTCGATTGTCGCGCCCGCCGCTTCGCAGATTTCGGCGACCTGATCGTGAAGTTGGTGTCGCGCCGATAGCGCCAGCACGCGCTCACCTTTGATGTCCTTGAGGCTCGGGGCCTCGACCTTCGCGAGGGCGTGATCGGCGGCGACCGCCAGATACAAAGGTTCACGGAAGAGAATTTCACTGACGAAGTCGGCGCTCGACGGCGGCAACGGCGTCAACAGGAGATCGTGCTCGCCGCGCGCCAGATCATATTCCAGCGAATGGGGCGCGTCCTCGCGGACGTACAGCCCGAGCGTGCGGTCTTTGCGGTGCAAGGTTGAAACGATATGAGGCAACAGGTAGGGTCCGATCGTCGGCGCAGCGCCGAGGCGGATCGTTCCCTTGACGCCAGTCTGTGCTGCGGCGGCGAAGTCGCGGAGCGTGCGTTCGCAAGCCAGCATTCGTTTGGCGCGTTCGACGATCTCGCGGCCTGCCGGGGTCAAAGCGACGCCGGCGGGGCTTCGGTCGACCAGCGACAATCCGAGCGCACCTTCGAGATTCTGGATCTGCGCGCTGAGTGAGGGTTGGGTGACGCCGACGTCTTCAGCCGCGCGGCGGAAATGCAGGCGATCGCCAAGGGCGACGAGGCATCGAAGCTGTTTGAGGGTGATGTCGCCGCCGCGCGTCATTCGAAACTCCGATAGGTCTTTCCTATCGATATAATTGGAAAGAGCCTGTTTTCCATCCCGGCGGGCGGACTATTTGTCCGGGGGGGCAGCCGAAAGAGCGTTATCATGGAAATCCATCCTGCGATCGCCCCTGACCGTTCGGGTCTTTCAGGTCTGAACCGAAGCCTCGAATACGCGTCTCGGGCCGAAACGCGTTGCGCACCGCCAGAATTTTTTCGGATTGCATGGTTGAAAAAGCGCAGGCGCGTGTTGAAGAGTGGAACTCCGCGCCTCGCCCGCCGCCTTGACGCAAGGACCGCGACAAAAACCGCCTGAGCTGCAGGGCGCAGTTGACCGTAAGGGTCTCATGGAACAAATCGCCGAACGCATCAAAAAGTTTATCGAATTGGAGAGCGCCGGAGGCATCGCCCTCGGCTTTGCTGCGCTGTTGGCGTTCGTTCTCAGCAATTCTCCGCTCAACCCGTTTTATGACGGCCTGCTCGGCGTGCGTTTCGGGTTCGAGGCTGGCGCTTTGTCCGTCAACAAGCCGCTGTCGCTGTGGATCAATGACGGGTTGATGGCGATTTTCTTTTTCCTCGTCGGTCTCGAAATCAAACGAGAGGTCTTGCAAGGCGAACTCTCGACCGTCCGGCAGGCGATGCTCCCGATCTTCGCAGCCGCTGGCGGGGTCATCGCTCCGGCGCTGATTTACGTCGCCATCAATCAGAATGGCGGCGCAGCGCTTAGCGGATGGGCGATTCCGGCGGCGACCGACATCGCTTTCTCCGTCGCCGTGCTCGGCATGCTGGGCGCTCGCGCGCCCGCAAGCCTCAAGATCTTTCTTCTCGCTGTCGCCATCATCGACGACCTCGCCGCCATCGTCATTATCGCACTGTTCTACACGTCCGACTTATCGACGCAGGCGCTGATGTTTGCGGGCGTCGCCTCGGTTGCGCTCTTTGCGCTTAACCGCGCCCAGGTGACCCACATGGCGCCCTATGTGATCGTCGGCGCGATCTTGTGGGTCTGTGTCCTGAAGTCAGGCGTCCACGCGACGCTCGCCGGCGTCATCACGGCTCTCGCGGTGCCGCTGTTCGGCAAGAAGCCGCTCGCGGACTCGCCGCTTCATGGCGCCATTCACGCGCTCCACCCCTGGGTCGCCTTTGGCGTTCTGCCGATTTTCGCCTTCGCCAATGCCGGCGTATCGCTCAGCGGCGTGAGCCTGCAAAGTTTCGTGAGCCCGGTGCCGCTCGGGATCGCGCTTGGCCTCATCATCGGCAAGCCCGTCGGCGTTCTGGCGGCTGCAGCAATCGCCGTTCGCACCCGGATCGCGACTTTGCCCGCTGACCTCACCTGGCGCCAGATCGCCGGCGCAGCCTGCCTTTGCGGCATCGGCTTCACGATGAGCCTTTTCATTGGCACGCTCGCCTTCGATGCCGCGACGCGGATGGATGAGGTCAAGCTCGGCGTCCTTGCCGGATCGGCCGTTTCCGGGCTGCTGGGCTACGCTGTCCTGCGGTCTATCGGCGAACGCGCCCCGGCATCGAGGCGCAGGATCGGCCGCCGGCCCCAACTGGACCAGGACTTGCGCTAGACATTCCGCGGCTGTCCATTAGTGGCGCAATTGCGCCCGCAGCCTGCGGGAAATGTTGGGGTTAGTCATGTCCGAGCAAAAGTCATCGAGCCAGGTCCGTCTCATTCTGGCGCAGTTCCTGTTCGCCAACGGTGTCGATATCGAAGGCCTTTACAAGGCGCTCGGCGCGGAACTCGCCGATTGCGATGCGGAGGCCGTGTCACACATGGCGGGCATCATCGACGGCGTGACGCTCGCAACGTCGAAGATCAAAAGCCATGGCATCGACAACTGGGCGCGCAGCTAGGCCCTGTCAGGCGAGCGCGACCGGGGCTATGCCCCCGCGATGAAAAAGCGCTCCGTCACGCTGAACGGTCACCGCACCAGTATTCTTCTTGAACCAGAATTCTGGACAGCGATCGAACGCGCCGCAAAATCGCGCGGGATATCGCTTGCCAGCCTGATCGCCGGGATCGACGCCGACCGCGTCCACAAAGGAAGCGCCGGAGGACTGGCCTCGGCGCTTCGATTGTTCGCGCTTGAAGTCGCTTCAAGCGGTCGCGGCGAGGCCGAATGACGGGCGCCCCAGAACCAGCTGGCCGTAGAGCCGCGTCACTTCTTCCGCATAGCCGCGCATGATCGGGCGCACTTGCGCGAAATTGTCGACTTCCGCGGCGCGCGCCAGAAGCTTTGCAAATCGCGGCCGCACCGGCTCGCGCTGCGGGTCGCTCCAGCGGGCGAGCGCGCGCGCGGTCGCAAGCCGTGTCCAGAACGCGCGGCTGCCTTTCAGCGTCTCAGCGACTTCCTGCGTGACGATGCTGGAGCGCGCCATCAGGTCGAGCGCTTCTTCCGGCGTCGATTTCTGCAAGGCGGGCAGCGCGCCGGCATGGCGATAAATCAGCGTCGAGATAATGAGTTCAACGTCGAACAATCCGCCTTCGGACTGTTCGAGATCCCACGGGCTTCCCGCCTTGTCGCGGCGGATGCGCTGGGCGCGCGCGCGGTCGAGATCGCGCAGCAGGATTTCCGCCCGGCGCGGATTGGAAACGGCGCCCCGCAAGACCGCCGCCGAAGCAGATTCGGCTTTGTCGGCGCCGGCGATGACGCGCGCGCGGGAGAGCAGGATCTGATCCTGCGCGACCGCCTCGGACTGAATGTATGACTTGAACTGCGCCGCATCCGGCGCAAGCGGTCCGGCGATGCCGCCGGGGCGATGCGAAACGTCGGGCGTCAGAGCGAAAAGCCCTTCGCCAAGGCCGCCGAGGCGCTCGACAAAATCGCGCGCGATGGCTTCGCGTTTTTCGGCCTCGCCGCCGTTGGCGATGAAGCCGATCGGGGTCACATAGCCCGGAACGCCGCGCGCAGGGCCATCGAACATGTGAAGCGTGAGCGAGGCTTCCCCGCCCGCCGCGTCGCAGGCGTCATCGAACATGCGCTTCAGCGTTGATTTATGAACCGCGCCCAGGGCGGATGCAGCGGCGTCAAACGACATATCGCCGGCCGCCGCGCAGAGCGCGATGCGCGCGATCTGCTCGCGCCGCCAGCCCGCGAAGGCCGCGCCGCCAGCCTGCGGCTTCGGCGGCGGAAAGCGGTTGATCCACTCGGCGCCGGACTTCGGCGTTTCCGAGCCCCGCGGCTCAAACAGGATCGCCGCGGCTTCCTTCGTTTCGACGAGCGGCTCGACCGCGGCGCCGAAACAGCCGAGCGCGTCGATCATGCCGTCACGAACGCCTGATCGCGTCTGCGAGTGCACGTTGCGGACGCCGTTCTCTTCGATCTTCAGGATACGGTCGAAAAGGCGCGCCGCTTCATCCGGGTGCTGCGTTTCGCCGAACGACGTCAGCAGGCCCGGCGCGATTTCGGAAAAGCGAACCTCGCCGCCCGCCGCGCAGAGCTCCGCCCAGCCGTCGATCAAGGACGAGAGCCCGGCGCCATTGCGGAAACCAAGGTCCTGCAGCTTGTCGACATCGTCCGGATTTCGTTCGCCGGCGCGATAGCGGGCGAAGTCGGCGCGTGGTCCTTCGAGGAGCCGCGTGAGGGCATTGCGCGCATCCGCCAACGCGCCGTCGCGCGCGGCGGCGAGCGAGGCGTACTCGGCATAATTGCAAAGGCTTGCGAGCGCTCCTTCTTCGTCGGGAGCGCCAGCGCCGAATGCTGCAGCGCCCTTCATCATCTGCGCGCGGGCGACAATGGTCTGCGCAAGCTCAGCTCCAACCGACAGCCGCGCTGCGACATCGGCGGGAAGCGCGCCGGCATCCGCCGCAACGTCAAACACTTCTCGCGCCGACAATGTTCGAAACAGCGGCCGCGCGCGGCCGAGGCTCCAGCGCAGGAGATTGGCGGACGACCGGAAGGGCTGGCGCGGATCGTCGGTGATTTTCTGCAGCTCGGCGCGGCCATTCTCGCCGAGCAGCTCACCCTTGCCCCAGATCAGCTCTTCAGCGGCTTCAAGAAATTCCCCGCCCGTGCGGCGATCGCCCGCGATGACGCGCGAGGCCGCGCACCACCGTTTGACGGGGTTCATCTGCGGATTGCCGAGCGCCGCCGTGACGCGCGCCGCGCTTTCAACGAACCCTTGTCCATTGACGCCATTTCCGAGCGGCGTTCTGACAGCGTAGATCGGATAATCGCCGGGCTTGCCTTCAAACGCTTCGCGCAGCTCCGCACCGATGCGGATGAAGGCGCGTTCCGCCATGCGCTTGGCTTGCCCGTCAAAAACGTCGGGATTGTAGATGACGAGGAGATCAAGCGGGCCATGCGGCGCGAGATCTTCATGCGCGAAGTCGCCGCCCGCGAGCGCGAAGGCGCCCTTCGCCGGGCCATCATCCAGCGCGACAGGAAGCTCGCCGCGATTGACGGCGCCGCGAATGAGCCAGCCGAGCGCGGTTTCGACGAGACGCTCGGCGAGATCGGTCCGCGCGGAGGTCGCCTGCGCCGTCGTCCACTGACCGGAAATCTCGGCGATGGCGATCGCGATGTCGGCGCGGTTCTTGATCGGCGACAGCGCGGTGTAAAGAGCGTCGGCCGCCCCGACGCCGCCCGAGAGCGCGGTCAGATCGCGCGCGGCCTCGGCGAGCACCTGGCTCGGCCCTTCGAGAAAGGCTTGCCCGGCGAACACCGGATATTTCAGGCAGAGGTCCGACAACCGCCGCGTCGAGCCGAACACCTTCAACATCGCCAGCATCCGGCGCGGCTCATCAAGCGAGGCCCCGGGGTCCTGGCCAAGGCTTTCCGACAATGCCCGGCGCCAGCGCTGAACGGCGCTGGTGGCGCGGGTCGGGTCGATCGTCTGGTTTGTCGGTTCGGCGTGCGCGTCTCGCGCTCTTATTGGCGAAGTCATCGGCGGCGGCCCCTCAAATAGACGCAATTTTGCGAAATTTTCCTGGGAATAATGCCGGAACGTCGTGAAGGTTGGCTTAAACGGGCCGAGAGAGTTGAAGGGATCGGTCGGGTCGCGGGAGCCCTTGCGGCGTCGCCAGTCGGCGGCGTCCCTTCGATCAGAACCGCCCGCTGGCGACGGCCCTCAGCAGCGCGAGGCGTTTCATCACCGGCCAGGCCTCACCCGCCGGGCGCGCCGCGTGGCCACGGGTAAGCGCCAGATAAGCGATGCGTCCGAACGCGCCCGCCGACAACCCGGCAAGCGCTGGCGCATGGCGCGCATGGAGGTCGAGCGCTGCGGCTGCGGCCTCCTCAGCGATCGCAGGCGCAAGGGCGGGCGCCAACCGCGCAAGGGCGTGCGCCTCGGCTAGGCCCTGCGCGGCGCCCATGCGCGCTGTATCGGCGGATCCCAGCGCAAGGACGGCGAGCGGCGCCTCGGCTGCTGCAAGAAATGCGCGAAGATCGCCAAGCGTCGTGAACCGAGGCTCGTAGAGGAGACGCGCGCGCGCATCGATCAATGTCTCGAGGATCGGGCGCGCGGACGCGACATCGACGGCGCCGGCAAGCGCCGTCACCACGGGATGCGCGCGCGGACGCTTGCTGGCGACGATTTCGTCAAGCGCCTCGCGATGCCACTGCAGCCGAATCTCACCGAGCGGGGCTTCGCTCACCGATGAGGGGATCCGTCGCAGCTCGATCAGAAAGGCAAACAGCGCCGCGAGCCGCGCCCGGTCCTCCGGGGCTGCATAGTTGAGCGACAAATTCAGGTCCTCATCGGCCTCGGCGATCAAGGCGCGATCAAAAGGCGCTTTACCTGGAGCAACGTCGGTCATGAGTGATGCGTGCTGTCGCCGCGGCGTTCAGCCTCAAGGGGTTGCACGCCTAGTCCAATAGCCTAGTTTGCCGCCTTGAACATTTCCAATGAAGGAGAACTCTCCGTGACGATTGCGCTTCCTGACCTTCCCTATGCAAAGACTGCGCTGGCCCCGCATATGTCGGAGGAAACCTTCGACTATCACTACGCCAAGCACCACAAGGCCTATGTCGACAAGACCAACGAACTGATCGCCGGCACGAAACTGGAAAACGCTTCGCTGGAGGACATCATCCGCGAATCCGAAGGCCAGAACCAGCCGCTGTTCAACAATTCCGCGCAGGTCTGGAACCACACTTTCTACTGGAACTCGATGAGCCCCAAAGGCGGCGGCAAGCCGACGGGCGATATTGCGTCGATGATCGACAAGTCGTTCGGCTCCTTCGAGGCGTTCGCCAAGGCGTTCGCGGACGCCGGCGCGACGCAGTTCGGCTCGGGCTGGGCGTGGCTCGTGAAGGCGGGCGACAAGCTTGAAGTGCGCAAGACGCCGAACGCCGAAACGCCGCTGACGAAAGGCGTGACGCCGCTCCTGACGATGGATGTGTGGGAGCACGCCTATTACATCGACTACCGCAACCAGCGACCGAAATATATCTCGACCTTCCTTGAAAAGCTGGTGAACTGGAACTTTGCGAACGCGAATTTGAAGTGATTTTCGCCCCCGTAACTATTTCTGTCACCCCGGACGGCAAAGCCGGTCCGGGGTCCATTTCCTGAAATCGCCTCACGCCCCGCAAGAGTGTTCGCGCGCTGGACCCCGGGTTCGCGCAAAGACGCGCGCCAAGGGGCGGCGGCGGCGTTGATCGTGACGCCGTTTACTCTTTATACTGACGATTTGAATTTTCTCCTGTTTGGGGCGCCGTCCGCCCCGTTTCCCCAAATGCGGGATTAACCATTTAAGTCGTTGATCCGTCTGCGAAACAAAAATCCGTCCCACCCCCTTCGGGAGGCCTTAGAGTGGACGGCATGAGCGATTTCGTAAAAATCCGGCGCGCGGCGCCAAAGGAGACGGCGAGGAGGCAGCGGCCGCCCGCCGATCCGCCGCGAACCGCTGGCCGTTCAATGGCGATCGCCGGCGCCGCCCCGGCGATGGCGCCGTCAATCGGCGAAAAATTCTCCGCTGAGGCGAGCGAATTCTACGGACAATTTCCTACGGAGACTACGGAGGTTTCCGCCACACCCCGCACGGGAGGCCGACAGATGGTGGCGCGGCGCGCGGAAAAATACACCCTTTTTGACGCCTCAGGCTTGCGCGGTCTCGCCGACTTTGACCTTCGACCAGTCGCGCTTGACGCCGGTCAGGAGAAGGAACGGCGCTGCGACGAAGAGCGAGGAATAGGTGCCGACGATGATGCCGAACATGATCGCGAAGCAAAAGCCGCGCAGCACCTCGCCGCCGAAAATCACAAGCGCGGCGAGCGCCAGGATCGAGGTGCCGCCAGTCACGACGGTGCGCGTCAGCGTCTCATTGAGCGAGAGGTCAATGAGCGCGGCGAGTTCCATCTTCTTATACTTGCGCAGGTTCTCGCGGATGCGGTCATAGACGACGACGGTGTCGTTCACCGAATACCCGATGACGGTCAGGATCGCCGCGATGACGTTCAAGTCGAAACTGAACTGGAAGAGCGCGATGAGACCGATCGTGATGACCGTGTCATGGACGACGCCGACGACGGCGCCCGCGCCCCATTGCAGCTGATAGCGGAACCAGATGTAGGCCATCATGCCGAGCGAGGCGAGGACGACCGCCCAGATCCCGCGCTGGACAAGCTCGCCGGAGACCGTCGGACTGACAACCTCGCGCCGATCGAAAACGACGTCAGCCCCCAGCGTTTCGCGCATCGCCTGTTCAATGCGGCCGACGACGACCTGTTGCGCGGCGTCGCGGTCCGCGACGTCGCCGGCGTCGACAATGCCAGTGACGATCTTCACTTTTTCGGGCGCGCCGAATTGCTGGACGACGGCCTCAACGCCGAGCCTGTCGAGGGCGCTTCGGACGGAAGGAATATCGACGGGCTGCTGGTCGGTGAGTTCGAGCGTGATGCCGCCTCGAAAATCGACGCCAAAATTAAGACCGGGAAAGACGAAGATTGCGAACAGCGAGGCGAAGAAAGCGACGAGCGTCACGACGAGCGCGTACCAGCGGTACTTCGTGAACGGGATCTTGGTTTCGTCGGGGATCAGCTTGAGGAGTTTCATGGGAGCGCCTTAGAGCGTGATCGTCTTCGGACGTTTGGAGAGCAGATAGCCGCCGGCGATCAATCGCGTGATGACGATCGCCGAAAAGACCGACGTGACGACGCCGACCGCAAGCGTCAGCGCGAAGCCGCGAACCGGGCCGGCGCCCAGCATCAGCATGATCCACGCGGCGAGCAGCGTCGTGATGTTCGAGTCCGCGATGGCGGAGAGCGCCTTGTCGAAGCCGATCTCGGTCGCGACGATGGGCGCCTTGCCATTCGCCAGTTCCTCGCGAATGCGCTCATAGATCAACACGTTGGCGTCGACCGCCATGCCGATCGTCAGCACGATGCCGGCGATGCCAGGCAGCGTCATTGTCGAGCCGAGAAGAGACAGGACGCCGAAGATCAGGACGACGTTGGCGACGAGCGCGATGGTGGCGAAAACCCCGAAGAGTCCATAGGTCACCAGCATGAAGACGACCACCAGCGAGAACGCGATCAACGAGGCGAAGCCGCCCGCGCGCACGCTGTCCGCGCCGAGGCCCGGGCCGATCGAGCGTTGATCGAGCGTCGTCAACGGCGCCGGCAACGCGCCGGACCGTATGAGCGTCGCAATGCGCTGGGCTTCTTCCGGCGCGAAATTGCCGGTGATGCGGCCCGATCCGCCAGTAATCGCCGACTGGATGCGCGGATAAGAGATGACCTCGCCGTCGAGCACGATCGCGAACAGCTCGCCGATATGCTCCTGCGTGTAGGCGGCAAATCGCCGGGCGCCGCGCTGGTCGAAGGAGAAATTGATCTGGAAGCCGCCGCCTTCGTCATTGACGCCGGCGGACGCGCTTTCGACCATGTCGCCGGAGACTTCGGCTTCCTCCCAAAGGACAAGCTGGCCGCCGCCTTCGGTCTCCGCGATCGGCGTCACCATGCGGCCGGGCGGAAGGATCCCCGCCTGCGCATCCGTGGGCGACACCGCCGTATCGACGCGGTGGAACGACAGCTGTCCAGTGCGATTGATGATCTGCTTGAGCGCTTCGGGATCGTTGTCGCCGGGCGCTTGCACGACAATGCGGTCCTGGCCTTGCGCCTGGATCAGCACTTCCTTGTTGCCCGCGGGATCGATCCGCCGGCGGACGACTTCGATCGAGTCCGCGAGCGCTTCTTGCGCGTAAGCGCGCTTGGCTTCCGGGTGCATCACGACGTCGATGCGATTGCCCTCAACCGTCACTTCGTACGGGCGCACGCCCGCGCCGATCAGGCCGCCGCCGCGTGTCAGATCGCGAACGCGCTTGGACGCTTCTTCGATCTGGCCGGCGTCACGAACGCGCAGGCTGATCAAGTCCCCGGCGGCGTTGAGCGTCGGCAGGTCTTCAAGCGCAACCCGCTGTCGCGCGCCTTGCGGGCGCATCGACCGCTGCAATTCCTGCCGCATGCCGACCAGCCGGTCATCGATGACCTTTTCGGTGTCGACGCCGAGAAGGAGATAGGATCCGCCCTGCAGGTCGAGGCCGAGCGCGATCCGGCTCTTGGGCAGAAAGCCCGGCCAGGTTGCGACTTGTTCCTTCGGGAAAAAACTGGGGGCTGCGAACAGCGCCGCGAGCACGACCGCGCCGATGATGAGCGCCTTTTGCCAGAGCCGGTACTGAAGCATGCGGACGCCGGCGGAGGAGCGCGAGGCGCCCTGCCCGCCCCTTTCTTATTGATCGTTGGCGGCGGGCGACGGTTTGTTGCGGACGTCGGCAATCGTCGACTTGACGACCTTGACGACGACATTGTCGGCAAGCTCGACCATCACTTCGTCGCCTTCGAGCACCTTGGTGATCTTGCCGATCATGCCGCCCGAGGTGACGACGACATCGCCCCGCTTCACGTTGGTGATCATTTCCTGATGCTTCTTCCGCGCTGCCTGCTGCGGCCGGATGATGAGGAAGTAGAAAAAGACGAAGACGAGAACGAAGGGGATGATCTGCATCAGCGGGTTCGGGGCTGCAGCAGCCCCGGCGCCTTGCGCGAAAGCGGGCGAAATCAGCATGGGTCTTGCCGTCTCCTGTCGGAAAGCGACTGTGGGAATGGCGCCGCGGCCACAAGGGCCCCTCGCGCTGGAGGCCGCCTATATAGCGATCCCCGGTCAGGGCGCAACGGACGGCGCCGGGCGCGTCCCTCCCTTTTTCAGGGGAAACAGGGGCTAGGCCGCCTCGCGCGCCGCCTCGATCGCGAGGAGCGCGCGTTTCCGGTTTGCGCCCCAGCGATAATTGTGGATGACGCCGGACGCGAGAATGACCCGGTGGCAGGGTATGAGAAGCGAGATCATGTTCGCCCCGACAGCCGCGCCGACCGCCCGGCTCGCCTTCGGCTGCCCGATCGTATCGGCGATCTCGCCATAGGTTGCGCGCCCGCCGCTGGGGATCGCCAGCAGCGCCTGCCAGACTTTCAGCTGAAAATTCGTGCCCTGAACGAAAAGACCGAGCGGTCGGTCGAGCGGGCGCCCGCAAGCGAAAGCGAACGCTGCGCGCGCCAGCGGTTCGACGAAGGCGCGGTCCTCGATGAACGACGCCGCCGGCCAGTCGGCTTTCATCTCGGCCAGCGACCGATCGCGGCCCAGCGGCTCCACGAAGGAAAGCCAGCAGACGCCTTTCGGCGTCGCCCCGATCAGCGCACGCCCGAACGGCCCGTCCGCTTCAGCGTAGCGGATCGTTTCGCCAGCGCCCTTCTTTCGATAAGCGCCCGGCGTCATCGCCTCGGAGACCAGAAACAGATCGTGCAATCGCGACGGCCCCGACAGGCCTGCCGCAAAGGCAGCCTCAAGGACGCTGCCGCCAGCGTCGAAAGCGCGTTTGGCCTCTCCGGCGGCCATGGCTTGAAGGAAACGTTTGGGCGAGACGCCCGCGCCTTCCTTGAAGACCCGCTGGAAATGCGTCGGCGAAAGCCCGGCGACTTCGGCCGTTTCCTCAAGGCTCGGCTGCTCCTCCCAGCGCGCGACGAGATAGTCGATCGCCCGCGCGACCGGCGCATAACCGTCAAGGCGGCCAGGGGCGACGGGGACTTTAAGGGTCATGGACTGGCTCATAGCTCCTCCATGCCCCGCGCTGCGAGCCCGTTCGACCCGGTTCTTGCGGTTTCTTTACCCGCCGTTAACCCTGATGATCTGTTAATCCGGCGGCCGTGGAGGGCCGCTGATGGAAGACCTCAAACAGATAATCGCGCTTGGCTTCTCGGGCAGCGACGTCGCGCAAGCGCTCCTTCTCACCTTCACGATCGCCATCATCTTGAAGAAAAGGCGCTCCGCCTGGTTTCTGGGCGCCCTTGCGCTCCTGATCGACCGGATCGTTATCCCGATCGGCGGGATGGCGCTGGCGGACGCCAATATTCACTCGATCTACGCCTCGATCGGCGCGATGGGCAAAACCTTCGTCGACGATATCGGGCTCTATGTGGTTCGGTATGTCGGGCTGGTGGTGCTGATCGCGTTTTTTACGGCGATGCGCATGGGCCTGCAGTCGAAGCTGACGCCCGCCAAGGACGAACACGCGCACGCCTGAAAAGACGCCTAGCTCGTCAACTCTCGCGCGCGAATGACCGCGGCTTGCGCGGCATCTTTCATCAGCTTGCGGACGGCTTGCGCGTCGCCGTCGAGAACCCTCAGTGCGGCCTCGGTCGTCCCGCCCGGCGAGGTCACAGCCTTGCGCAAGGCGCTCGCCTCGCGCGCATCGCTGGCGATCACCGCGCCCGCGCCAGCGAGCGTCTGGCGAGCGAGCAATCGCGCCGTTTCCAGCGGCAGTCCGAGCGCCCGGGCAGCCTCTTCAAGCGCCTCAGCCATCAGGAAGAAATAAGCAGGGCCGGAACCCGAGATCGCGGTGACGGCATCGATCGCGGCTTCGCTTTCGACATAGACGGCGGCGCCGGCAGCTTCCATGAGCGCTTGCGCCGTCGAGCGGTCATGGGCGCTCAGAGCAGGCGGCGCAAAGAGCCCGCTGACGCCGGCGCCCAGCATCGACGGCAGGTTCGGCATCGCGCGAATGACCCGGGGAGCGCCGCCGAGCGCGGCTGCGACCGACGCAATGCTCTTGCCCGCAAGCACCGAAATCACCAGCGCGCTCCTGGCGATCGGCGCGTAGCCTTCCAACCCGGACAACGACTGCGGCTTGATCGCAAGAACGAGAACGTCGAAGCGCTCCGTAAGCGGAGGGTTGACGCTGACGCCCCCGCCCGCCGCCGTCGCAACGGCGCTTTCCGATATCGCCGGATCGAAAACTGCGGACCGCGCGGCGGCGATCGCGCCCTTGGCGATCCATCCCTTCAAGAGCGCAGCGCCCATCGCCCCGGCGCCCACGAGCGCAACGGCTGGTCGAAGGGAAGTTGGGGGCTCGCTCAATCAACTCTCATGCGGTCAGGCGGGACAAAGGCAACCCTTTCACATGCCTTCCGAACCTTTGAGAAAGCGGACAGCGGGGGAGCCGGACATCGCCGTACAGAGACCGGCCGCGAGGGGCAACAGGAACGCAGTCCAAACGCGATCTTGGCCCCGGTCGACCCAAGATCGCTTGTGTTCGCGCGGAGAAACGATGCGAAGCCCAAGCGGCCCATGGTGGGACAAACCGACCTGGTAAAGACTGACAGCAGCGACGAAAGCGAGACTGGAAAAGATGATCAAAAACAGCGGCTGGGAAACCAGTCTTCACACCGCATCTCACGCCCGGAAGCGCTTCCCTTGAAGTCGCACCAAAACCGCTTAAACCAGCCCGAACTGGCGATGATGACAGCATGAGCGGACCAGCTAACCTCGCGGGCGACACGAACGCCGTCGAAACACCGTCCGGCAAGGGCGCGGCTGACGAAAATTTTCCTGTCGGCTCATTCCTGCTGCCGAAGGCGCTTCGGCCGCATGTCGCAGCATTCTACAACTTTGCCCGGGCGATCGACGATATCGCTGACGATACCGCCCTTTCTGATGCTGA
Organism: Parvularculaceae bacterium; assembly: GCA_034522715.1. Classification (GTDB taxonomy): domain Bacteria; phylum Pseudomonadota; class Alphaproteobacteria; order Caulobacterales; family Parvularculaceae; genus Amphiplicatus. Next base: position 850,076 of record JAXHLA010000003.1, read on the forward strand.
AAAGGTGCGTCGCCTGAAGGCGTTCGACGCCGCGCTCAAGGGCGAGCAAGGCTATGGCGAAGCCTTCGCGAAGGCGCACGCGCTGCGGGCAAGCATGAAAGCGACGAACGTGCCGACGGTCCATGGCTCCGACCTGATCGCCGCTTTTGTTCAGGACTGCGAGAAGCGGCGTTATGCGTCCTGGGAGGAGCTGCTGGGATATTGCGAAAAGTCGGCGAACCCGGTCGGGCGGTATCTTCTCGACCTCCATGGCGAGGAGCGCCGCTTCTATCGCTATTCAGACGCGCTCAGCACCGTTCTTCAGATCGTCAATCACCTTCAGGACATGAAAAAGGACAAGCGCGGCCTTGACCGGGTCTACGTGATCGAGCCGTGGCTGGTTGAGGCAGGCGGCAGCCTCGCCGACATCGATGCGGACGTGGAAAGCCCGGCGCTGCGGCGGACGATCGACCGTATGCTCGATGGATGCGACGCCCTGATGAGGGACGTGCGCCGCCTCCCCTTTGCGCTCAAGAGCCGGAGCCTCGCGATGGAATCGGCGGTTATCGTCAAACTTGCCGAACGCCTGATCGCCCTGCTGCGCGCGGGCGATCCCATCAAAGGGCGTGTCGCGCTTTCGAAATTCGACTTCGCGCGCGCCGGGATCGCCGGCGCCGTCTCCGGGTATTTCGCGGCGGGAAGGCTTGAAAGAAGCGGGGACGCATGACCGCCAGCGCAACCGCCCTCGACACCCGCGACGCTGCGCGCGAAGCGACAGAGAAGGTCAAGAAATCCGGCACCTCCTTCGCCGCTGGCATGGCGATTTTGCCAAAGCCCCGCCGTGAAGCGATGCACGCCATCTACGCCTTCTGCCGCGAGGTTGATGATATCGCCGACGACGAGAGGTTGGGCGCAGCCGAGAAACGCGCGCGCCTCGCCGAATGGCGGCGCGAGATCGACCGGCTTTATGAAGGGCGCCCCGCCATGTCCGTAGGCGTCGCGCTGCTTGAGCCGGTGCGCGCCTATAACCTTCCGAAGAATGAATTCCTGATGATGATCGAAGGCATGGAGATGGACGCCGAAGGGCCGATCGTCGCCCCCTCCTTCGAGCGCCTCTTCGCTTATACGCGCCGCGTCGCCGGCGCGGTCGGCCTGCTCTCAATGCCGGTCTTCGGCGCGCCGAAGGGCGCAGCGTCCGACCGGTTCGCGCTTGCCCTCGGCGACGCGCTGCAGCTCACCAATATCCTGCGCGATGTTGCAGAAGACGCCAAGATTGGGCGTCTTTATCTGCCTAAGGAGCTTTTAGAGAAGTATGGCGCGCCAGTTGAAGCCGCGAGCTATTCCCCTCCCCCTGTGGGGGAGGGGTTAGGGGAGAGGGTCCCGGCCTCGCCATTGAAGCGCCATACGATTGACGGTTCCCTCTCCCCCGGCCCCTCCCCCACCGGGGGAGGGGTGAAGGAAGTCGCATCCGACCTCGCCATGACCGCCCGTGAGAAATTCACCGAGGCGCGCGCGGCCCTTGCTGCGCTCGATTGGCGCACCGTTCGCCCCGCCCTTCTGATGATGGGCGCCTATGAGGCGTACTTGCGGAAATTGACCGCGCGCGGTTGGGACCGCGTCGGCGAGCCCGTGTCGCTCTCGAAGGCCGAGAAACTCTTCATCGCCGCGCGATACGGCTTTGCGCCGCCCTTAATCTCTGTGCACAGATGACCACGCCGCATATTCATATTGTCGGCGCCGGGCTCTCTGGCCTAGCCGCCGCCGTTCGCCTCGCGGAGGGTGGCGCACGCGTCACCGTTTACGAGAGCGCCGGGCACGCGGGCGGGCGCTGCCGGACCTTTCATGACCGGACGCTTGATCGCGAGATCGACAATGGCAATCACCTCATCATGTCGGGCAATAGATCAGCGCTCGATTACCTCGCGCGTATCGGCGCCCGCGATGCGCTGACCGGCCCCGCGGAGGCGGCCTATCCGTTTGTCGATGTGAAGTCCGGGCGGCGCTGGCGCGTGCGCATCAATGACGGTCTCTTCCCGGCGTGGATTTTCGACCCCAAGTCGCGCGTTCCGGAAACGAGCGTCCTTCATTATCTGAAAGCCGCCGGCATAGCGTTTGCGCGCGCCGACCAGACTGTCGCCGATCTGGTCGACAAATCGGATCCGCTCTACAGGCGCTTCTGGGAGCCGTTGACGCTTGCCGTCCTCAACACGACGCCAGACATCGGCCAGGCGCGGCTTTTGTGGGCCGTCATTCGCGAGACTTTCGCGCTCGGCGGCGGGGCCTCGCGGCCCCTGGCGGCGAGAGAGGGCCTTGGTCCGGCGTTCATTGACCCCGCGCTGAAATTCCTTGGCCTCCACGGCGCGTCAGTACGTTTCAACACGCGCGTGCGCGCGCTTGGTTACGACGCTGCCCGCATCGCAAGTCTTGATGTCGGGGAGGAGACCATCGCGATCGGCCCGGGCGACAGCGTCATCCTCGCCGTGCCGCCCTCGCGCCTCAAACAGCTCCTGCCCGATCTCGATCCGCCAGACGACGACGCCTCTATTCTCAACGTGCACTATCGAACGGCGTTGCCCGTTCCGCGCGGCGCGCTTGGCGATGCCCCCTTCATCGGCATGCTGTCATCGGACGCGCATTGGTGTTTCGTGCGCGGCGACGTCGTGAGCCTCACCGTTTCTGCAAGCCATGCAATTGGCATGGATGATGTTCCCAATGCGCTGGCCGCGACGGCAATGTGGCGCGAAACTCAGGTCGCGCTCGATCTCGGCGACATGCCGTTTGAGGCCGTCCGGGTCATTCGCGAGCGGCGCGCGACGCCGGACCAGTCGCCGGCCTCCGTCGCCAAGCGCCTCAAACCCATGACGCGCTGGAGAAATCTGACGCTCGCCGGCGATCACACCGATACGGGCGTCCCCGCGACCATTGAAGGATCGATCCGGTCGGGCGATAGAGCGGCCGCCATGAGCCTCGAGAAAAGGAACGCCGCATGAGCGCATTCGTCGCCGTCATTTGCGGCCTCAAATCCGAAGCCGCCGCCATCAAGACAAGTCTTGCGAACGCGAAGATCGACGCCGCCAAGGCGCGAATCGGCGTTTCAGGCGCCAACGCCGCGCGGGCCGAGGACCTTGCGGAGGGGCTTATCGCCGCTGGCGCGCGCGCTGTCGTCAGCGCGGGCCTGTGCGGCGGGCTCGACCCCCTGCTATCGCCCGGCGTTCTCATCATCGGCGAGCGCGTCGTGTCGGCGTCCGGTGATGTGATCCTTTCCGATCGCACGCTCCTGGCCGCTGCGCCCCCATCTGCGCCGCGTGTCGCAATTTTCGGCTCAGACGACATCATCGAAAGCGCGGAGAAGAAAAAGGCTCTCTATGGCCGCTACGCCTCGCAGACGGTCGACATGGAGAGCCATGGCGCCGCGCGCGCGGCGGCGCGCGCGAATATTCCCTTTATCGCGGTGCGCGTCGTCGCGGACCACGCGGCCCGCGCCCTCCCCAAGGCGGCGCTGCATGCCGTGACGCCGTCCGGCGGCGTCAATGTCGTCAGTGTACTGATTGAATGCGTGAAAGCGCCTCAGCAATTCGAGCAAATCGCCATGCTGGGGCGCGAATCAGGCGCCGCGACGGAGACGCTACGCCGCGATTTCGGCGACGTTTTTAGCCGCTTTCTTCTCGCGCTCGATCTTTGACATTTCTTCTTCAACGATTTTTTCATGCACGTTGACCGCCGGGCGCGCCTTTGACAGGTCAAGCTCCGGCGCCATCGGCCCTTCGGTCTTGATCGCAAACAGGTTTTTCAGCTTCATCAGCTTGAGCGGGTTCTTCACCGCATCCATCGCCGCCGTCGGCTCATAGCCGCAATGCGCCATGCAGTTCGAACACTTCTCGTATTTGCCGGTGCCGTAGCTGTCCCAATCCGTCGTCTCCATCAGCTCTTTGAACGAGGAAACGTAGCCTTCTCCGAGCAGATAGCAGGGCTTCTGCCAGCCGAACACGTTGCGCGTCGGCGATCCCCACGGCGTGCACATATATTCCTCATTGCCCGCAAGGAAGTTGAGGAACAGCGTCGAGTGCGAAAGATTCCATTCGCGCCCGCGTTCTTTACCAAGGCGGAAAACGTCGCGGAACAAGTTCTTTGTGCGCTCGCGCGACAGGAAGTGCTGCTGGTCTTCCGCGCGCTCATAGGCATAGCCCGGCGAGATCGAAATGTTGACGCCGAGATCAGTCGCGAAATCGAGATAGTCCGCGACCTGTTTCGCGGTCATGTTATTGAAGATCGTCGCGTTGACGTTGACCTGGAAGCCCGCGGCCTGCGCAGCCTTGATCGCCTTCACCGCGATCTGGAACGTGCCTTTCTGATCGACCGCGCGATCATGCTCTTCTTCGAGGCCGTCGAGGTGAACCGAGAAAAACAGGAACGGCGACGGCTTGAAGAGATCGAGCTTCTTTTCCAGCAACAGTGCGTTCGTGCACAGCGAAACGAATTTCTTGCGCGCAACAATGCCGGCGACAATCTCGCCGATGTCCTTGTGAATGAGCGGCTCGCCGCCCGGTATGGCGACGACAGGCGCTCCGCATTCATCGACGGCGTCAAAGCATTCCTGAACGGTAAGCCGCTTGTTCAAAATCGGCGCCGGGTAATCGATCTTCCCGCAGCCGGGGCATGCAAGATTGCAGCGGAACAGCGGCTCAAGAAACAGAACAAGCGGATAGCGCTTGTTGCCCATCAAGGTCTGCTTGAGGACATAGGCGCCGACGCGGGCTTGCTGGTGAAGCGATACGGCCATTCCGACTTTACTCCGGTGAAGTTTGATCGACGATTGCTAAGGTCAGGCGGGTTCTACGGCCCAGGCGTCCATCGCGTCTTTCGGCCGCGGCACGTCCGCAAGTTCGGCGGGCAATTTGAAGTGTACATTCTCGCGCACGCCATCGAGCGTTTCGACGCTGACGCTGCGGATCGACCGAAGCTTGGCGATCGTTTCCTGCACAAGCGTTTCCGGTGCAGAGGCGCCTGCCGTGATTCCAACAGTGCCGACGCCGTCGAGCCAGGCGAGATCGAGCATGCTCGCGTCTTCGATGAGAAAGGCGGGCAGCCCAAAATTCTCGCCGATCTCACGCAAACGGTTTGAATTCGAAGAGTTATGCGCGCCGACGACCAGGAGGAGATCAATCCGTTTGCAAAGCTCAATGACCGCAGTCTGGCGGTTCTGCGTCGCATAGCAAATGTCGCGAGTGTCGGGCCCGATAATCGACGGGAAGCGGGCTTTGAGCGCCGCGATGACATCCTTGGTGTCGTTCACCGAAAGCGTCGTCTGCGTAACGAAGGCAACGCGCGCGGCGTCACGAACATTCAGCGTCGTGACTTCATGAGGCTCCGAAATGACGTGCACGACGCCCGGTATCTGACCAAGGGTGCCTTCGACTTCTGGGTGACCGAGATGACCGATGAGGACAATGTCGTAGCCCTTTTCGGCGTAGCGGCGGCCTTCCTTATGAACTTTCGTGACCAGCGGACAGGTCGCATCGATGACATCGAGATCTCGAAGTTTTGCGCCGCTTTCGACCTTTTGTGAAACACCATGGGCGGAGAAAATGGTCACCGCGCCGGTCGGCACTTCATCGACTTCCTCGACGAAAATAGCGCCGCGATCGCGCAGGGTATCAACGACCCGCTTGTTATGAACGATCTCATGCCGGACATAGACCGGCGCACCATACTTCTCGAGTGCGCGCTCAACGATATCGATCGCCCGCTCGACGCCGGCACAAAAGCCGCGCGGCTGCGCAAGGATCACTTTGAGAGCGGGTCGCGCCTCAATCATCAGCGTTTATCCTTCCAGTCCCCCAGCCGTTCGCGCCCCTCAGGGTGACGGTTGCGGCGGTTATTCCACGCAGCGCCGATCCCGGCAACGGAAGCAGCGACGGCTATCGAGCCACTGTTGCTACCAGTCTATAGCTCGTTTTATTGCGGCGCAATATCAGGTCAATGATGGTGCAATCGTTTGCCACCCGCACAAGCGGCGACTAGCGTAGCGGTTCAAGTGGGTGGGCAGATGTTCAAAGCGTTATTTTCCAGCGCAAAAAGCGCGCTTGCGAAGGTATTTTGGCCACGCGCCAAAATCGTCTCGGCATTGCAATCGAGATATACCGCTCTCGATGACCTCGGCGAGGAAGACGGACTGCGGCTCTACGGCGTGACCGATGGGGAAATTCGCTTCGTTGTCGCCCTGATTCTGCTGGACGGCGCCGCGGACAGAGTGGTGGAGGTGGGGTTCCTTGCACGTTTCTCGGGTTTTACCCTTAGCAATGCGCAGCTCGAAACGGTCAATCGCAATCTCCATATCAGTGTCGCGACATTTCATAACGACGGCGACCTTTATATTATAGGCGGCGTTGCCGCTGCGGGCGAGTACAGCGATGGTGCGTTCGCGTTGATCCTCGAGGCGTGGAAGCGTGATTTGCTGGTTGTCTTGCACGGCATTACGTCAGCGTCCTTTGTCGACGCTATGCCAGCAAGCAGATCGGAAACAGCTCGGCGATATGCGCTGAATGAAGCGGCGCGAGATCCCACAAAGATGTTGAGCGCGTTCGCCGGGGCGCAGCGCCTATCCTTATGCCCGGCGTGCGGAGGGCGTGGATTCACAGGGCTGATCGCGCGCGCCTGTGATCCCTGCGCAGGAACAGGTTTAGCAAGCCTCCAAGCGGTTGAGCCCATGGGACGCCGGCGCTAGAGAACGCGGCCATTTCACATTACAGCTAACATGACCGCTTTCGAAAAATCGATCAAAGAAATTGCGACGCTCGTCGAGTATGAGCTTGAGCGAATGTTGCCGCGACGAAGCGGCCCGCTTGGTCGCGTCGTTGACGCCATGCGATACGGCGCGCTCGATGGCGGCAAGCGCCTACGGCCATTTCTGGTCGTCGCTGCCGCCGATATGTTCGCCGCACCGCGCGAGCGGTCGCTTCGCGCCGGCTGCGCGGTCGAGATGATCCATTGCTACAGTCTGATTCATGACGACCTACCGGCCATGGACGATAGCGACCTGCGGCGCGGACGTCCTGCCGTACACAAGGCTTACGACGACGCGACGGCGATCCTCGCGGGCGACGCGCTCCTCACTCAAGCGTTCGAGATTCTCACCGATCCGGCCACGCACCCCGATGGCGCGGTGCGCAGCCGACTCGCTCTGGAACTTGCGCGCGCCTCGGGTCGCGAAGGCATGGTCGGCGGCCAAATGATTGATATCTATGCCGAGCAGAAGACATTCGACCTCGCAGGCATCGAGGAACTTCAGCGGCTAAAAACAGGCGCGATCATCCGGTTTTCAGCGGTCGCTGGCGGCATTGTCGGCGGCGCAAGCGATACGGAAATCGATGCTCTTCGGCTATACGCAGAAGACCTCGGCCTTTCATTTCAGATTGTCGATGACCTCCTTGATGCATTCGGCGACGCTGAAGCGCTCGGCAAACCCGTTGGCCAGGACGCCGACATGGACAAAGCGACCTTTGTCAAATTGCTTGGGGCTGAGGGCGCACGCGATCAAGCAAGATCGCTAGTTGAAAGGTCGAAATCGCATCTTGACCGGTTCGGCGCACGCGCAGAAGCGCTGAAGGGCGCAGCCGACTTCGTTTTTGCAAGAAAAAACTAGGCAGCGATCAGTTTGCGGTCGCGCATCCATGCAAGCGAGGCGGCCAAGGCGGTGTCGAACGATTCGGATTTCCACCCTAGCTCAAGCGCTGCTTTTGCGCTGGAAAACACCACGCGCCTTCCCGCGAGCCTGACGCCAGTAAGCGGGGCCTTCGGCGGCTTTCCGGTAACGGAAGAAATTATCGCCGTATCAATGACACCCGCAACGAGCGCGACGGCGTAAGGCAAGCTTAAGCGCGGCATCGATTTTCCGGTTTGGCCCTGAAGGCTGTCGAGCAACTGGGCCATCGGCACATTGTCGCCGCCAAGGATGTATCGTTCGCCCCGCCGCCCTCGCGCCGCGCAAGCGATAAAACCTTCCGCGAGACTTTTCACCGATACGAAATTAAGCGTGCAATCAATGGTCGCCGGAATTCGCCCGTTGACAAGATTGACGATCATCTTCGTGGGCGGCGTCAAACTGTCATCGCCAGGCCCAAGCGGTTCAGTGGGGACAGCGATAACCGCGTCTAGCCCTGCGCTGACAGCAGCTGTCACCGCCTGCTCGGCGAGCAACTTCGACCGAGGATAAGGGCCCAACATGTCGCTAGGATTTTGAACAACGCTCTCGCCCACGGTCGATGTTCCGATCGGCGTCCGGCGCCCGACGAGTGTTGTAAGACTTGAGCAATGAATGAAGCGGCGCACCCCAGCCACGGTGGCGGCGCCGAGCGCATTGACCGTTCCTTGACGATTAACGCGATCGAACCCCTTCGGATCGCGCGTCCAGAGCTGTGCATTCCCAGCAAGGTGATAAACTATTTCAGCGCCGCGCATCGCATTTGTCATCGCGGCCCGATCCTCAACGCTGCCGACAACGCTCTCAACGCCATCAAGCGGGTGAAGATCGAACACGCGGACCGGAATATTGCGCTGCTTGAGAGCAGCGACGAGATGTCTTCCAACGAAACCGCAGCCGCCAGTGACAAGAGCCGTCATAAAGCCGCCGGATCCTTACGGCAGACGACGAGCCCACGATCCAGAACTGACCCAATGATAAGAGCATCAGCTGACAAAACGGCGGCGGATGCCGCAGAGATCAACGATGCCTTCGGATCATCAAACAAAACATGCAGCTTGCCCCTATCAAAATCAAACTCGACGACGCGGCTTGGGCTGCGGCCAATTCCAAGACGCCGCTGCATCCCAAGTGATAGAAGTGAGGGATGCACCGCGGCAACGACATTTCCGCGATCAGAAAGCGTCAAGTTGTCAGGCGCTCCGAGAGCCGAGGCTTTCTGCCCTGCCGTGGCGCCATTTTCATCGACTGTCACCGCAAGGACGGCCTTGTCGCGCGTGGCGGCGACGAATAGACGGCCATCGTCGGTGACGATCACGCCATTTGCAAAGCCAATTCCAGACAGCAACGTCGTGCGATGCGCGTCAACAAGACGCCCGTGCTTACCACCAAAAATGTCTTCGAGGCTCGCGCGCCAACCACATGAGCCATGATCAAGCGTTACAAATAGGCGCCCTTGCGCGGCGGCGACGTCGTTTGCGGAGCACTCAGGATCGTCCGCAACCGACGTAATTGCGCCTTCCAGATCGATCCTTAAAATCTGTGGCGTCATGCGCCAGTTTGAGCCATCGCGCGAATACCCTCGATTAATAAAATCTAGCGCGCCTGTGTTTTTATCGAATGAAATGCCGTGCGGCCTAAGCCCTTCCTCAAGCGCACCGGCACTAATCATCGAGCTAATCTTCAGCGATCCCCTCGCATCCAGTAGGGCGCTAAGATCGATTGCATAAATCCCGCCGCCAGGTATCGACGGCGCCTTGTTTTTTGCGGCTTTTTCAGAAACGCGGCGGTCATAAGCTGAAGCGAATATTCGACCGTTGGCGCGATCGATGTCGAGGTCCTCGGCGCCGACGACTTCCGACCCTGTTTCGGCGTCAATCAAGGATATAGAGAAGCAGCGATCAAGAGCGAACACTGGCGTATCATCGATACGATTCGAGCATCCCGTTAGCGCAACGATCGCCGCACTTATGAGCGCCTGACGCGGTCGAAAATTCACACGGCGCCTCTGGGCCGACGATAGCCGCCGCGTTCGATGAACCGGCCGAGGCGCGCCTCCACCTTTCTCGCATCATCGAGAGAATAGTCGAAGCGATTTTTCTCGAATTTCCGGACCGAGGACAGATAATTTTCAAAACGCCCGCGGGCCGCATCAAACCCTGGGAGCCCGAGTGAGGAATAAATTCGGTCCAGCGAGCGGATCCCGTCTTGGTCGAGGTCTTCGTATTTCAATTCGATGTAGTCCGGCGCGCCAAGACCTGCTGCATCGGAGGCAAGTTGGTCCATCATGCGCTCGTAGACGCTGAAAACGGTTTCGTCGATGTCAATATGATTATAGGGTTGCAAGGCGAATTCAGCAAAAAGCTTCCGATAGAAATTACGCATCGACTGAAAGACGTCGTAGGGATTGCGTTCGATATGAATGAATTTCCCTGCTGGGAACATCCCACGCAACATGCCCAAACGAGCGGTGTAGACAGGGTTCTTTATAAGCGGCCGGCGCCCCTCCTGCAACTTTACGAGCTTGCGCATCAGGTAGACGAATCGCTGACGCCAGCCTTCTACGTCGCGCTCGTCACACCCATCAAAGAAAACGCCGCGCCGAAGGAAAGCATCGAATTCAGCCGGAAAATAGATACCATGATAAAACGAAAGCTCAGTCATGTTTGCGAGCGCAATTTCATCTTCTTGCGGACTGTCGGGCGTCACCGGAATGTTGTCGATGTAGCGATGCTCGGGCAGCGCACTTTCGAGTGCTGTCCGGAAGACGCGCCCAATGCCGAACATATCCCAGGGGAGGCCGGTCGCCAGCGGAGGAACAAAACTCCAATCGCCGCTCTTACACATGACGTTGTAAAGATGGGTCGTTCCTGAACGCCAATGGCCCAAGATGAACACCGGCGGATTAATATTTTCGAGCCGCGGCAGACTTGCTTCAATCAGAATGCGCTCAGCCGCCGAGAACGGCCAGCGCCCGAGCGCCGCCGCAGCGATCGCCGCCGCTTTCAGGGGATTCGACGGAAGTCCCGCGCGCGCGACCACCGCTGCGAGAGTTCCTATGTTCGCTCCGCTCAGCGGGTGGGCCATTCGCTATAACGCTCCGATCAAGATGCAGCGGGGCTGCGCTTTAACAAAGCATTAACGATCTGGAAAGGCGGCCCCTTTCATGACGCAATTCAGGCGAACTTTAAGCCTAGGGTTAATGCATTGACCGTCATGGTCAGGGGTCGCTGCGCTTTAATCGCGCGGCAATGCATCGCCAAAACGAGTCGGTACGTCGGAGTTCGCGTGCGATTTTTTACGATCTCGGCTGGAATTGGAGCGTTGTTAACCGCCGCGCCCGCGCGAGCGGCGGAGGACTACGAAGTTCGCTATGTCGGCGCGCCGACGGAAGTCGCTGGAACTCTCGAGAAATTGACGAGTCTGTCGCTGGAACGGCGTGCCTTCCCGACGCTTGCCAGTCTCCGTCAGGCGGCCACAGCCGACAGTGACATAATTCGTCGCACGATGATTGCCGCCGGCTATTTCAATCCAACGATCGGATTTCGCATTTCAGCGTCTGACGAAAGCGCAAGGCCGGTGGTCGAATTCACCATTGATCCTGGCCCTCTTTTCGTTATCACTCGGCATCAAATAGTCTATAATGACAGCGGCAAAGACAGGCCTGCAAGTTTCGACGCTGCAGAAATAGACGTCAGCGACAAGGCTGACGGCGCATCACTCAAAAATAACCAACTACTTTTTCTCGATCACCTTCTTGGCGACGGCTATCCTCATGCGCGCATTGTCGCGCGCCGGGCGGAAGCGCGTCTCGAAGACGGCGTCGCAGCGGCCGTCTACGAATATGAAAGCGGACCTCGCGCGACCTTCAACGGCGTCGAAGTTGTTGGTGCTGTCCGGACTGACCAAGCTTTCATTAAACGAATGGCGACGTGGGAAGATGGCGAAATATTCCATCGAAAAGCGCTCCTTGAGTTTCGTGATGAATTATCCAAAACTGGTCTCTTCTCCTCGATAGAGGTCGTTGCGGGTGAGGTCGCCGCGGACGGCACGGCACCGGTACGTGTTACTGTCGAGGAACGAAAGAGTCGCACCATTGGCGCGGGGGTTTCCTATTCGACTTCCGAAGGGCCCGGCGCACGGCTATTTCTCGAATATAGAAACATTGCCGGAAGAGGCGAGCGGGCTCGAGCCGAGATTGAAGGAACCGAAGTTCGCCAGTCCTTCGACCTTGATATCAACAAGCCATTGCCGGGCTTTCCAGGATCGGCTTTTACAAATTTATCGTTCATCAACGACACCACCGATGCCTTTAACGCGCGCTCACTCGAAGTAGGCGCAGGCGTGGCCAAGCGCTGGCTCGAGGACCGTTTCGAATTGCGTGCGGGGCTGGCGCTTGAAACGTCGAAAGTCGAAAGCCTTGTGCGGATCGCTCCCGGTATTATCGAGGAGCGAACTTATCTGGTGTCGGCTCCACTTTCGGCGACGTGGAATACCGAAGACGATCCGCTACAGCTACTGAACGGCGCGCGTGCGTCGTTGACGCTTATACCTCACATCGGCACTGACCAATTCACGCGCATCGAACTTGTCGGCCGCACGCGGCGGCAATTTGGCGAAAGTGATCGCTTCACACTCGCAGGCCGACTTCGGGTTGCGGCTACTGCTGGATCGGCGCTTCGCGCGCTTCCTGTCAACAAACGCGTCTTTTCCGGCGGCGGCGCGTCAGTCCGCGGCTATGATTTTCAGTCGGTCGGCCCGCTCGACGCAGACGGGGTTCCGATCGGCGGGCGTTCAGCTGTCGAAACAGCCCTTGAAGCGCGTGCAAAAGTTATTGGGCCGCTTCAACTCGCCGCGTTCACTGACGCCGGGGCCGTTTTCTCAGAGAGCTTCCCCGATTTTGTCGGCGATTACCTCATCGGCGCCGGCGGCGGTGTCCGCTACTTGTCACCGATCGGTCCGATCCGCCTTGACGTCGCCTTGCCGCTCGAGAAACGTCCGACGGATCGCGATCTCCAGTTCTATATCTCACTAGGGCAACCTTTTTGATGCGCCGCTTCGTTGTTATCAGCGCTGGCATTATCGTCGTCGCGGTCGCGCTTATCGGGGTGACAACGGCACTTCTCTTTTCGCCGGTTGGAAGGTCGGCGATTTCATCCATTGCAGAACGCAAGATTGCCAGTGCCATTGGCGGAAACGTCGAAATTGGGTCGCTTAACGGCGACTTGTTGAGGACGCTAGAATTCAATTCAGTGAGGCTGTCGGCCAATGGCGCCGACTGGGCCACAATCGATCATGTCGCCATCAAGTGGTCCGCGGCGGCTGTTCTAGCGCGTGAAGTCGTAATCAAGGAGATCCTGGTCAAGGACGCTCGGCTGCTTGCGCGCCCGCCAACACGACAATCGGGAAGACCGTTTAAAGGTTTCGAATTGCCGGACCATCTGCCGACGATCGCGCTCGACCGCATCATTATCAATAACCTGCAAGTCGATCGAATGCTCGTTGGAGAGCCGCTTCGCATTGATGGTGACGGCGCAATCCGGCTTGGCGAAAAAGCGCTGTACGTAGTGGCTCAACTGAAAGGGTCGGAAGCTCGCGACGAGGTCATCGTCAAGATCGAACGACCAGCGGAAGGTGGCTCGCTCTCGCTTAAGATCGACGTCCGTTCAAAGTCGAGCGGCGTTATCGCTACGCTACTGAGGTCGGGTGGTCCTATTTCGATTTCAGTTAACGGTTCCGGTCCGATTGATCGCTACAACATCGATTTAAGAGGCGCCGCCGGCGAGCTTGGTTCCTTCGAGGCCCAAATAAGCGGTAACTTTGAAGCCAGCACCGCTTTTGAGTATTCATTCGCAGGCAGGCCCGGAACACGCTTCGCAAGCCTGCAATCAGATATTGGCGACCAGATTCAAATGGAGGGTATCTTCGAGCCCACCGATCACGGCGGGACTCTTAGGATTTCGGCGCTTGAACTAGGCCTCGGAACAGTGACTGGCGCCTTAGAATGGAAAAACCGATCTAGCGCGCTAGAACGTGCTCGCGTGAAGCTCTTCTCGACGTTAGCTCCTGGTTGGCGAGAGACCTTGCAGCGAGCGATCGGCGAAACGGTCGAGGCAGATTTAACTCTTATTTCAAAAGGCGAAAAATTTCTCGTCGGCGGCGTCGCCAAATCGCCCTTCGTCACGTTGAAAAGCGACGGCCTCAAAACCGATTTACGGTCGGCCGGCGGCGGCCCTGTCGAGGTGTGGATCGGCGCCGATAGCAGCCTCGCCTCAGCCGCGAAGTCCTCTGTTTCGCTGACGGCAGTAATCAATGTCATCGGCCTTGATACATTCGAGTTTTCCGCGATCGACGCTTCAACGGCGACGGGGGCGCGCTTCGCCGGCGTCGGCACTTACTCCCGGAGCGAAGAATCGCTTTTCCTGAAGGGAGAGTACAGGATCGCTGAAGAGGTCGTGCATGACCTTGCGCCATCACTGACGCCGACCGGCGCAATCACCGGCGAGCTTGAACTGAACGGCCCTATTGACGACCTAAGCCTTCAGACAACCGCTTCTCTGCCAGCCTTTGATATAGGCCGCGGCGCGACCAGACCGGTGCGCGCCAAGGTCGCTCTTGCCAGCATTCCAGCAGCATTATCCGGCGATATTTCACTGCGTTCTACCGACGGGACCATGCAAGGCTCGGCGACGATTGCGCGCGCGCCTGATGGCTTTTGGACAATTTCAAAGCTCGATTATCGCGGCAGCGGCTTCGTCTTATCCGGCGGGGCATCGTTCAATCTCGCAACACGCGAAGGGGCGGCTGATCTGCGCTACGCGGGCGACGACGCAGCGGAGCCTTGGCCGGGGTTGAGGCTTACGGGCGTTGCGGCGATCAGCGGCGCAATGCTTAAGGCAAATGTCCAAAACAGCATTGAGATCACGGCCCCACGACTCGCATCGACGCAGTGGACTGCGGAAAACCTACATATGAAAATTGAAGGCCCTTTTCGCCGTGCAAATTTTTCAGTTGAAGCGTCAGGCTTTCGGGCGACTGAACGCCTTGAGATCGATAACCTACGGCTCAATGGAATTGCAGATTTCGGCGCTGGGCCGACATTTTCAATTGATGGGGCATCGGCAGCGTATGGCGGCGCGCCCGTTAGCTTGGCGAGATCTGCCACAATTTCTCTTGGCGACAGCCTTTCAGTTACCTCGCTTGCGCTGCGGTTTGGCTCTGAAGGGCACCTCAATCTTGATGGCGATTTTACGAGCCAACGCTGGCGAGCGACAGCCAAAATCGACGACTTTGACATTGCGAATACGAACTCGACGCTCGATTTCACTCTTGCGCTAGACACCAACGCAAATACTCCTGCGAGCGGCGCCTTCGCGGTTTCATCTGCACTTTCGAACAAAGAAAATTCCTCGCTGGCAGGTAAATTCGCATGGAATGGCGACCGCGTTCTCATCAATGCTGGCGATGAGGGCGGAGCCCTTGCAGTCAACGCCGCATTACCGCTGCGATTAATCCGATCGAACAAAATGGCGATAACGATGGATGGAACAATTTCAGGCGAAGCGCGTTACGCCGGCCGAGCTGAAGCATTCGCCATTTTCTTGCCGGCGGCGCTGCAGGCGTTCGAAGGCGATCTAAGCTTCACCGGTGAACTTGGCGGAACGCTCGCCAATCCTGAAATCACTGGCGGCCTCGATCTATCTAGAGGCGCATATACGGAACTGGTATCGGGCCTGAGCTTCATTGATATCGATCTCTCTGCGTCCGCTAAGGCGTCGGCTTCTGGATCAAAGTTGTCGTTTACGGCGACCGCCGCTGGTGCAGGGCAAACGCGCAAATCTGTCGAGGCAAAGGGCACAATCGTGATCTCAGACAAAATCAAGATCGACTCCGGCCTGACGTTTGATCGAGCCAGATTTTCGGCGGGGCCGGTACAAAGCGTTGACGCTAGCGGCGCGCTCGCGATCACTGGGACGCCGGACAATCTACTCATTGAAGGCGACTTTAAGATTTATAGCCTCATTGCGGAGATGTTTAACCCACAGACGAGCGGCTTAGTGGATATAGAGGTTGTCGCCGTAGGGGCGAACGGCAACACCAACAAAACGATCAACGCATCGGCACGTCGCGGCGCCCTACGCTATGCGATCCGGATCGAAGCCGACGACAGCATCCTTGTACGTGGTCGCGGGCTCGACAGCGAGTGGCGCGCCAATGCACAGATCACTGGTACGTCTGGTAATCCCCTTATTCTCGGAACGCTTAATCTGCGGCGCGGCGATCTCGAGTTTTCTGGAAGACGCTTTGACATTGTGCGAGGCGCGGTCGGGTTCGACATGTTGTCGCCCAACGACCCCACCATCGACCTGCGCGCCGAGAGGGATACGCGCGAGGGAACGACCGTCGCGGTCGTCATCAGCGGACGAAGCTCCGCGTTGCAGGTTGCGCTTGAGTCAACGCCCTCGCTGCCTAGCGAGGATGCGATGGCGCTCGTCTTGTTCGATAAACCGGCGAACGAGCTGTCCACACTTCAGTCACTGCAGGTTGCCGACGCTTTAACGCAGCTCGGCGGCGTTGGTGTGTTCGGCGGCAAGGGCGTCGCTGGCGCGGCGCGCGATGCGCTCGGCCTTGATTTTCTGAATATCGAAATCGACCAGGAAGATTCGTCCGCTTCGCTGTTGACGGTCGGGAAGTATGTGGCGGACGGCCTCTTCGTTTCCGCATCGCAGAATGCGCGCGGAGAAAGCGGTTCTCTTCGCATCGAGTATGAGATCGGGCAGTCTTTCTCGGTTCAAACAGAATTGCGGCAGGACGGGGATCAGCAGGTGTCCGCGAACTGGAAGAAGGACTTCTAGGTCGCTGCGAGGCGGGGCTCGGTTCTGGCGCGCAGCACCGCGAGCGCAGCGTCGATTGCTTCCTGGCGCTGCGTCATTTCATCGATCTCGCGGCGCCGCCGGGCGCGCTCGGCGATCAGCGACGAGCGAACCTCCATCAAATCAGCGACGCGTTGGCGCAGTAAAATCGACGTGTGTGCCGGCAACTGCGTCTCGCTTGAGGCCGCTTCTTCAAGGCGTATCCTATTGAGCGCCAGATCGCTCTCAATTGATGCAAGCCTGTCGGCGCAAAGGCCCTCTTCGACGCGCGCAGCTGCGAGTTTGGCGGCGAGTGAGGAAAGTGCTTTGCGTGCGTGACCGGCAGGCGATTGCGACGTCATGGTGATCTCCTCAGCACCGCCGACATGGCGATCATGAGGAGATACAACTTGAGATTGAATCTTGAGTTAACCACGATCAGGGGTAGCAGCCGCAGGCCTGCATGGAATAGCCACACAAACTGGTAGCGGGGGGCAGAATTGAACTGCCGACCTCAGGGTTATGAATCCTGCGCTCTCACCAACTGAGCTACCCCGCCAAGGGGTTCGCGGCGGTTTCCCGCGAGACCCGGCGCTATACCGGCCAGACCTTTGCCGGGCAAGGCCGATCATCGGGCAAGACCGGCGACATAGTCGGCGATGGCGAGGCACGAGGTCAGACCCGGGGATTCGATCGCATAGAGGCCGATATAGCCCTGTGTTCCATGGACGCGTTCGTCGACGATCGAGAAGTCGCCTTCATCGCCTGGCCCGGTCGATTTCGGCCGTTGGCCGGCATAGCCCGGCTGCAAGCGCTCAATTTCGAGAGATGGCCAGAACCGCGAGACTGCGGCGTGAAACATCACGCGTCGCGTCACATCAACCGAATAATCACCAAGCGCGGCGTCCCAGCGAATGTCCGGCCCCAGCCTCGCCTGCCCGCCGAGATCCCGCGTATAATGGACGCCCTGACTATCGGCCGTATGCAGAGGATAGATCAGCCGTGAAAACGGCGCCTTTCCTGTCACCGTAAAGTACTGACCTTTGGCCGGGCGAAGCGTTGGAATATGCGCGGCGTTCAGGCCGATGATCGACCGGGCGATCTGATCGGCCCATAGCCCTCCCGAATTGACGACTAGCCGAGCGCCAAGCGTCAGGGGCTCCACCCCGCCAATGTCGATCTCTGCGCCGTCCTCGACAATCCGGCCAGAGAGGACTGGCGCGCCATAGGCGATCGCACCGCCGGCGTTTTCGATGTCGCCGACAAGGCTGAGCATCAGCCCGTGACTGTCAATGATGCCGGAACTTGGCGACAGCAGCGCCGCCGCGCATTGAAGTCCCGGCTCCAGCGTCGCCGCTTCGGCGCCGCTCATCAGAACGAGATCGGTGACGCCGTTGCGGCGCGCCACGCCGTCGAGCGCTTTCAGTTTTTCAAGTTCTTCCGCCGCCGTTGCGACAATCAGCTTTTCGCACGCCAGGTGATTGACGCCGCGGTCCCGGCAGTAGGCGTAGAGCTTCTGCTTGCCTTCAACGCAAAGCCGCGCCCTCAGGCCGCCGGGTCGATAATAGATCCCCGCATGGATGACCTCGGAATTGCGCGAAGAGGTCTCCATGCCAAAATGATCGTTGCGCTCGACAACAATCACCTCGCGGCCTTTCAACGCCAAAGCGCGCGCAACGGCAAGTCCGATGACGCCCGCTCCGATGACCACGACGTCGACGCGCTCAGTCATTTAATCTGTCGTGGCGACCCAGTTCGGGTCGTCCTGCACTTCACGCTCGAACTTCAGGAATTCATAATAGCCGCAGCGCGACTGCGTCGGGAATTCGCGGCAGATTTGCGGGCGCGATTCATAAACAGTGCATTGGCGTGTCTTCTGGTCGAGAAACATGCAAGCCGATTGGAAATGCTCATCGTCAGCGTGCTTCAGCACGCGCGGATTTTCCTTGTCGCCGCGCTTGGTGAATTTCCGCGAGGCTTGCTCCGGCGTCAGGTCGAAATGCCGCGCCAGCCGCTTGACGTCGCGGGTGTTCACCGGGATGTGCGTATAGGTGCAGCAATAAGCGACGCATTTGAGACAGTTGTAGTGCTTCTTGGCCATGTAAATTCCCGGTTGGACAGCGTGAGGCTGTGGGTGTGAATAAAGTCGCGCCCGCACGCAACCGCCCTTCTCATGCCGTCGCGGTCGCGGCGATCCAGCCGCCGCCAAGGATACGGTCATGGCCGGCTTCCGCGGAATAAAAGACGCACGCCTGACCGGGCGCGACGCCCTCTTCGGCCTCATCAAGCACGACCGATAAATTGCCGTCCCACGCGAGGCGGGCAGCTTTCGGCGGGCGCGTCGAGCGCACTTTGATCGCAAGCGCCGTCCCGGCGCGGGCAGCGTCCTCGACGCCGCCCGCGCCAATCCAGCTCGTTTCCTTGAGGCGAATGCGCTTGACCATCAGGGCCTCGCGCGGGCCGACGATCACGCGCCGGTTTGCAGCGTCGAGCCGCACGACAAACAAGGGCTCGCCCGTCGCGACGCCAAGGCCGCGGCGCTGGCCGACCGTGTAGTGGATGACGCCCGGGTGCATGCCCATGACCGTCCCGTCGATATGCGCAATCTCACCGGCTTCAGCCGCGCCGGGACGCAAGCGCTCGACGACCGAGGCGTATTTTCCTTCCGGCACGAAACAGATGTCCTGGCTGTCCGGCTTGTCGGCGACAATGAGCCCGAGGGAAGACGCAATCCTGCGCACGTCGTCTTTCGGCAGGTCACCGAGCGGAAAGCGCAGATAGTCGAGCTGATCGCGCGTCGTCGAGAACAGGAAATAGCTTTGGTCGCGCCCGGCGTCGCGCGCGCGCCGAAGCTCTGGTCCCGATGGACCGTCGACGCGGCGGATATAATGCCCGGTCGCCATCGCGGCGCCGCCGAGGTCGCGCGCGACGTCGAGAAGATCGCGGAACTTGACGCGCTCGTTGCAGCGGACGCACGGAATAGGCGTTGCCCCAGCGAGATAGGTGTCGGCGAAATCCTCCATCACGCTTGCGGAGAAGCGGTCCTCATAGTCGAGGACGTAATGCGGGATGCCGAGGCGGCTGGCGACATCGCGCGCGTCCTTGATGTCCTGCCCGGCGCAGCAGGCGCCTTTGCGCTGGATGGCGGCGCCGTGATCGTAGAGCTGCAGCGTCACGCCGACCGTGTCGTAGCCGGACAATTTGACAAGCGCGGCGGTCACCGAGGAATCGACGCCGCCCGACATTGCAACGACGACGCGCGCCCCTGCGGGCACGCCCAGATCAAGGCGCGGCGCGTCAATCGTCGGCAGGGCGTCAGCAATACTCATGGAGCGCGATATAGGCGCACGCCTGACGCTTCGCCAGCGGCGCGATCGTCAGCCCAGCTTATAGGCGCAAAGCTTGTTGCCATCGAGGTCACGGAAATAAGAGAAATAAAAGCCCGCGCCGCGTTCGCCTGGCGCGCCTTCATCCGTCGCGCCGAGCGCGATCGCCTTCTTGTAGAAAGCGTCCACCTCGTCGCGGGTTTTGAAGGTGAAGCCCATCATCGTCCCGTTGCCGACCGAGGCGGGCTTGCCGTCATGGGGCGCCATCACGCCGAACATCAGCTTGCCGTCCTTGCCGTAGAGCCGCCCGCCGGTCGGATGCTCAAAGACGCTCGCCATGCCGACGGACCCGAGCAGTTCGTCGTAAAATGTTTTCGCCTTTTTCAGATCGTTCGATCCGACCGTCGCATAGCTCATCGCAACCATGAAGTTCTCCTGCTGTATCCCGAAAGCGCTGGCGACCGGCCTATCCCTCCCTCGCCCCGCCGTCCAACGTCAATGTCAGTCCACTGGCGGCGATCACAGGAAATTCAACAACGACAATTCACGCGACTGCGCGAGCGCTTGTGCGGCGGCCTCGATCGCGAGCCGGTCCTGATCGAGCCTTGCGATCACTTCCGCGAGATCAACGTCTTCTATTTCCGACGCGACAATTTCCGCGAGGTTGCGGCGCTGGACGTTGCGATCAACCGCGGCGTCGACCTGGCCTTGCGCGATGCCATTGGCGCCTTGATGTTGAACAAGCGCCGCCGAAAGCGCATCGAACTCGGCGACTTTCTGGACAAGAAAATCAGCCTGGTCTTGCGTCAACTGGCCAACAAACGGGCCGAGCGTCGCGGGCGCTTCGCCCAATTCCTTGAGCCGCGCGAGAATGCCGGAAGAGATTTCATCAGCCGTCGCGCCGCCATCGACCGTCGTACCTTCTTCGACCGGCAGGCGCGTGCGTGATCCGACCACAAAGAGATCATTGACGTCCGCCGCCGCGATCAGGTCATCGATCGTGCGCGCATCGACCGGGCGAACCGATCCGTCCGTGCCGCCAAAAACATAAACGCCGCCGGTTTCAGTGTTCAGCGCGGAAAGAATGCGCTGCGTTTCGGTCGCCAGTTCCGGCCCGATCAATTCCGCCGACCCCGTCGACAGCGCCGTGACAAAACGCGCGCGCAGCCGCGCGAGGCTGTCAGCGACGGTCTCAAGGCCCGCCTCCTGCACTTGCAGCCGCGACGCGGCGACACCCGCTGCGCTCTCATAAGCGGTCGCGCGGTTGAAGACGCTTTCAGAGTTCAACAGCTGCTCGGTCCGGACGCCGACGCCGCTATAGCGGTCGGAAATCTTTCCGCTCGCGAGCTGCGCCTGCCGCGCCTGCGCGCCGCTTTGCGCGCGCTGGAAACTGCTGAGAAGAATTTGCTGAAAGCCGAGATCGGAAATGCGGGTCATGGCGCCTCTCAAACGATCTGCAGCAGCGACTGCCAAAGCTCGTCAACCGCTGCGATGACGCGCGCATTCGCGGAATAAGCGCGCTGGTAAAGAATGAGGTTTGAAAGCTCCTCGTCGAGATTGACGCCCGTCGACGCCGCGGCGCGCGCCCTGATCTCTTGCGAGAGCAGCGTGTCGGTTTCGGCCCGGCTTTCAGCGCTTCGCGCCGTTGACCCGATATCAGCGACCGCCGTCGCGGCGGCGCGCGCCGCTGTCGTCGCCGCACTATCGGAAAGCAGAATGGCGCCGGCGCCGTCATTGAGCCCGCCCGGGGCCCCGGAGGCGGGCCGGGCGATCGCAAAGCTCGCCGGGTTTGCAAGGAGGCTGGCGCTGACCGAGAAAACACCGGCGGTCTCGACGATGAGCGGCGCGCCAGACGGCGCCGTCGCTCCAACGGCGACATTGCCGGCATAAACGGCATTGAGCTGGGTCGCGATGCCGCGCGCGGTCGTTTCAACCAGCGTTGCAAGGCGCGGCAGTTCGACATTGCGCAGCGCGATCTGCCCACGGATGGAACCGGAGACCGCGCCTGACGTCACATCAGCGCCAGCAAGCGTCAGCGTTGTCGGCGGCCCGGCATTGACGCCAAGCGCATTGAAGCCTGCGGAATTTGCGAGCAGCGCGCCGTTCGGCAATGATACCGACACCCGCCCATCGGCCCCTCGCTCAACCGCGATTGAGACAAGCGAGGATAGCTCCGAAAGGCGCTGGTCAATGAGATCGCCGGCGCCGGCGCTCTGCGATGCTGTCTGATTGAGGCGGACGATCTCCTCCAGCAACGCATTGGCGCGCGCCACATCCTGGGTGAGGCGCCCGAGCGCTGCGCCATTTTCGTCGGCAATCGCGGTCGAGGTTCGGGCAAAAGCGTCAAAGGCTTCCTGCAGCGCGGTGAGCGCGTCGGCTTTCGCGACCGTTGAGGACGGGTTGGCGCCAAGCGCCGTCAGCGCCGCGAAGGCTTCGTCGAGGCGGTTGGCAAAAGAGATATTGTCGCCCGGCGCGCCGAGCGAGGCTTCAATGGCGGACAAGGCGCGCGCGATGGCGTCCGACGCGGCTGCGTCCGCGCTTGCTCCGAACGAGGCGTTTTGCAGGAAGCGGTCAGCGGCCGCGCGCACGATCTCGACATCGACGCCAGCGAACTGGTTCGGAATGACGTCGGTCTGGAAACGCGCCTCGCGGCGCGAGAAATTCGGCGTATTGACGTTGGCGATGTTCTCCGACGTCGCGGCGATCGCCGTCTGGTTGGCGAAGAGGCCGGAGACCGCCGTATTGAGCGCAACCGAAAGGCTCATGACGCACGGCTCCCGCGCGGCAGAATTTGCCGCGCCAGCCGGACATGCCCGGCAGTTCTTACCGCGCGCAGCCCATGACCTGACGCAAAGCGCCGGAATTCGGGCATTTTCTTCAGAGCCATAGCGGCGTCCTCGATGATCCGTGTGCGGTGTTGCAATCGGCTTGCCTCTGGGGAGTGGGGAATGGGCAATGGGCAATGGGGAATGGGCAATGGGAAGAAAGATCTCTCCTCCCGGCCACTGCCTAACGCGTACCGCCCATGGATCATTGACCACTGACCACTCAATACTCCCATTGCCCATTGCCCATTGCCCATTCCCCCTTGCCCCCAAGGCGCGCCGCGGCGTTCTCCGCGGGACGCTCGTCCCCGGCAGCACGGGCAGGCGATAAAGGCGGAGAGGCTTGCGCGGGGGCACGGCTCATCCGGGGGTAGGCAAGACTTGGAGGATGGCCATGCATCCCCCGCGCCCCCTCGGGGCGGCGGGCATGCCGTCCTGCCAGGGACGGCCGCCGCCGGAGGGGCTGGCGCATTTAACGTTCTGGGGCAGCGCCCCGCGGTCTCCCCGGGGCGCGCCCGCCCTGACCTCCCTGAGGAGGCAAGACGGGCGCGACATCGGTACACCACCGCCGGCCGGCCTCGGCCCCTCCCGCCTCGTCTTGCGGGAAGGCCTGTCTCCGGCGCGCCAGGCCAAAGCGCATGAGACGGGTGATCAAGCGCCTCTCCAGCTTTGGCTGGGGAGCACTCTACGCCCCCCACGAGGGGGGTGGGATAAAGAGGGGGATAACCTGGGGGATAAGGAGGGGGATAACTCTGGCCGATGATCGCGTTAACCATCTAACCGGCTGATCCCCCTGCCATTTCAGGTTCCCCAAAGGCGCGAACCCAAAACCCCCCGCCGCAACCCCTGATAGGCGACACCGCCCCAAAACCGCTCCTCCGTGTACGGAGCACGCGATCACGAATTGTTACAGACAGGCCTCGACCTGCCCGCCACCCCCCCGCCCCACCCGTCACCCCGGGGCGCCGCGTCTTCGCGGCGAGCCCGGGGCCCAGCTCCTGCAGCCAGTGCACGCGAACCCTTCCGGAGATGGATCCCGGGTTCGTCGCTGACGCGACGCCCCGGGATGACGGAAGGGAGTGGCCGCGCCCCGGGATGACGGAACGGGGGCGAGGGCCGCACATCGTCCCTATACGGATTGTTGCTTCAAGCCTCTGAAATCTGCGCCAGCGCTGCCGCCAGTTTTTCCCGGCGCTCGCTGAAGGCGATTTTTCGTTCGCGGTTTTCTTCGACGATTTCAATCGGCGCCCGCTCGACGAATTGAGCGTTCGACATTTTCTTGTCGATCGTCTCGATCTCCTTGACGCACTTGTCGATTTCCTTGCCGAGGCGGGCTTTCTCGGCAGCGATGTCGATGATCCCGGCAAGCGGCAGCGCATAAACGCCGCCCTCATGCACGATTTGCACAGCGCCCTTCGGCGCCGCTGGCGCAATCGAAATCGGATCGAGACGCGCAAGGCGCGCCACAAGATCGCGATAGAGATCGATGCGCAAGGAGACCGCCGGATCGGCGCCGACCGCGATCATCGGGATTTTCGCGCCCGCCGGGACGTTCATCTCCGCTCTCGCTGACCGGATCGCAGTGATCAGGCCGATCAGCCAGTTGATTTCGCCCGCCGCCATGTCGTTCGACGGGAACGCTGGCGCCTGAGGCCATTCGGCGGCGATGAGATGGCCGGCGCGCGCCGCCGTTCCCGCCCAGAGCTCTTCCGTCACGAACGGCATGAAGGGGTGAAGGAGCTTCAGCGCCTGCGACAACACCCAGGCCGTCGCTTTTTGCGTTTCCGCCTTCGCCGGACTGTCAGGCCCGAGAAGGATCGGCTTTGCCAATTCAAGGTGCCAGTCGCAGAAGACGTTCCAGACGAATTTGTACATCGCGCCGGCGGCGTCGTTGAAGCGATAGCCTTCGAGCGCGGCCGTTGTTTCCGCCGCGGCGCGCCCCGCCTCGTGCACGATCCACTGGTTGAGCGTTTCCGTCGCCGTCGCCGGATCGAACGCCGGATCGAAGGCGCAGCCGTTCATTTCGCAAAAGCGCGCGGCGTTCCAGAGCTTGGTGCCGAAATTGCGGTAGCCTTCGACGCGCGCTTCCGAGAGGCGGATGTTGCGCCCTTGCGCCGCCATCGCCGCGAGCGTGAAGCGCAGCGCGTCCGCGCCATATTTGTCGATCAGCGTCAGGGGGTCGATGACGTTCCCCTTCGACTTCGACATTTTCTGGCCCTTCTCGTCGAGGACGAGGGCGTGGATGTAAACGTCCTTGAACGGAACATCGTCCATGAAGCGGCAGCCCATCATCATCATCCGGGCGACCCAGAAGAAGATGATGTCATGCCCGGTGACGAGGACGTTCGTCGGGTAGCGGGCTCCGAGTTCGGCCGTTTCGTCGGGCCAGCCCAGCGTCGAAAACGGCCACAGCGCGGAGGAGAACCATGTGTCGAGGACGTCCTCGTCACGCACGAGCAAGGGCCCCTCGCCTTCCCCGCGCCGCATCGCGTTGATGTCTTCGAGCGAATATCCCTCCGTGGTCAGACGAAGGACCGCTTGCCGTGTCGCCTCCTCTTCGGTTTCGGCGACATAGACATGGCCGTCCGGCCCGTACCACGCCGGGATCTGGTGTCCCCACCAGAGCTGGCGCGAGACGCACCATGGCTCGATATTGCGCATCCACTGGAAATAGGTCTTCGTCCAGTTTTCGGGAATGAAGCGCGTTTGGCCTTGTTCGACCGCGTCGATGGCGCGCTTGCCGAGTTCCTCGGCGTCGACATACCACTGGTCCGTCAGCATCGGCTCAATGACGACGCCGGAGCGGTCGCCGAAAGGCTGCATGATCTTCTTGTCTTCGACCTTGATGAGGAGGCCGCGCGCGTCGATGTCGGCGACAACCTGTTTTCGCGCCTCATAGCGGTCGAGCCCGCGATATTTCTCCGGCACGTTATCATCGTGGAGCATGCGCGCGCGCTCATCCATCAGGACATAGAGCGGAATGCCGTTGCGCATCGCGACCTTGTAGTCGTTGAAGTCGTGCGCGCCGGTGATCTTCACCGCGCCGGAACCAAAATCCGGGTCCGGATAATCGTCGGTGATGATCGGGATGTAGCGGTCGGCGAGCGGCAGCAGGCACTTCTTTCCGACGATCGGCGCATAGCGCTTGTCGGAGGGATGCACCGCGACCGCGCCGTCGCCAAGCATTGTCTCGGGCCGCGTCGTCGCGATCGAGATATAGTCGCGCGTTTCCCATTCGGTCGGATTGCCCTCATCGTCATGCGCGATCGGGAACTGATAGGTCTCGCCGTTCTCCAGCGGATATTTGAAATGCCAGAAATGCCCGGCGACTTCCGTGTTCTCGACTTCGAGATCGGAAATCGCCGTGAGGAGTTTCGGGTCCCAGTTGACGAGCCGCTTGTCGCGATAGATGAGCCCGTCGCGGTAGAGGTCAACGAACACTTTACGCACCGCGGCGGAGAGCCCCTCGTCCATCGTGAAGCGCTCGCGGCTCCAGTCGCAGGAGGCGCCGAGGCGCTTTAACTGCGCGGTGATCGTGCCGCCCGATTGGGCTTTCCATTCCCAGACCTTCGCGACGAAATCGGCGCGCGTGAAATCGGTTCGCTTTTGTTGTTGGAGCGCCAGTTGCCGCTCGACGACCATCTGCGTCGCGATGCCGGCGTGATCCGTTCCGGGCTGCCACAGCACGGAGCGCCCGCGCATGCGCTCAAAGCGGCAGAGCACGTCCTGCAACGTGTTGTTGAGCGCGTGCCCCATATGGAGCGAGCCCGTCACGTTCGGCGGCGGGATGACGATCGTGAACGGCGCGCCCTTGCCGGAAGGCTGGAAGGCGCCGGACTTCTCCCACGCTTCATAGAGGCGCGGTTCGGCGCTGGCGGGATCGAAGGATTTTTCAAGCATGGATCGGTGTCGGCCGGAGTTGCGGGTTTCTGGCGTTATAGGCGACGCTGGCCGCATGACAACGCCGTCACCCGGCGCTTTCGGCAACCCGCCTAACGGCCCAACGACCCCTTGGTCTCAAGCCCGGTATGCCGGGCGATGAAGGCCCATTCGTCCGCCGTTTCCTCGATGATCTTCGAGATCGGCGTGCCGGCGCCGTGGCCGGCGCGGGTCTCGATGCGGATGAGCTTCGGGGCCGGCCCGGTGTCGGCAGCCTGGAGCGCCGCAGCATATTTGAACGAATGCCCGGGAACGACGCGGTCGTCGGTGTCCGCCGTCGTCACCAGGATCGCCGGGTATTCGGCCCCATGCCTGATGTTGTGAAGCGGGGAATAGGCGCGCAGCACGTCAACCATTTCCGGATCCGCCGGATCGCCGTAATCGTCGACCCAAAACCGGCCTGCGGTGAACTGGTTGAAGCGCAGCATGTCCATCACGCCGACCGAGGGGAGCGCCGCGCCGAACAGATCCGGGCGCTGATTGACGACGGCGCCGACGAGAAGACCGCCATTCGAGCCGCCCTGCGCCGCGATGTGGCGAGGCTTCGTCCAGCCCGCGTCGATCAGCGCTTCAGCCGCCTTGATGAAATCGTCGAAGACGTTCTGCTTGTTCTTGAGGCGCCCGCCATCGTGCCAGTCGCGGCCATATTCGCCGCCGCCGCGGATATTGGCGAGCGCGAACACCCCGCCCATCTCCATCCATTGCAGGCGCGCCGCCGAAAACGCCGGCGCCAGCGAGACGTTGAAGCCGCCATAGCCGTAGAGCAGAACAGGGCGTGCGCCGTTCGCCGTCACGTCCTTATGGCGAACGACAAACATTGGCACGCGCGCGCCGCCGGTCGAAGCATAGAACACCTGATCGACGGCGTAATCGTCCGGATTGAACGTCAGCGCCGGCGCCTTGATGATCGCGCTCTGCCCCGTTGCGACATCGTAGCGGTAGATCGTGGACGGGCGATTGAAGGACGCAAAGGAATAGAATGTTTCGGGATCGTCCGCCTCGCCGTCGAAGCCCGACACCGAGCCGATGCCGGGAAGCGCGACCGTGCGGATGAACGCGCCGTCCGTCGCATGCACACGTACGACGGATCTGGCGTCTTCGAGAGTGTGGACAATCAGCTTGCCCCCGACGAGGCTGGCGTCGTCGATTGGAAAGCGCCCCTCAGCGATCACATTGCGCCAGTTTTCCGGCGCGGGCTCTTGCGCATCGACCGCGACGATGCGGTAATTGGGCGCGCCCAAATCAGTCCGTACAAAGAATGTCGAGCCGATATTGCCGATGACGGCGTGGTTGTTCGCGAAATTGTCGACGGCGGTCGTCGTCTTGCCGGCTGGCGAAAGGTCGATGAAGCGCAGGCCGTTGCCGTCCGTGCCGCGCCAGGATGAAACGACGAGATAGAGCCCGTCCTCCGTCGCACTAGCGCCCCAGCCGACATCCGGGCGAGCGGGGTCCTCGACGACGACGCGGTCGTCGCCTTGCGCCGCGCCGAGGCGGTGGAAATAGACCTTCTGGTCCTTGTTGAGCGCCGTGAACTTCGCGCCCGCTTCCGGCGCGGGGTAGCGAGAATAATAAAATCCCGAGCCGTCCTTCGCCCAGGAAAGGCCTGAGAACTTCAGCCACTCAATCCTGTCGGCGAGCTTTTCGCCGGTCGCAGTGTCGAGGACTTCCGCCCGCATCCAGTCGGAGCCGGCGTCCTGCACGAGATAGGCGACCTTCGCGCCATCCGGCGACGGGGCGGTTCCCGCGAGCGCGATCGTTCCGTCGGCGGACCATCTGTTCGGATCAATGAGGACGCGCCCCTCGGCGCCCGGCGTGTCCGAAACATAGAACACAGCCTGGTTCTGCAACCCGTCATTCTTCGAGCTGAAATATTTCCCGCCTGCTTTCTCGGGCAGGGAATAGCGCGCATAATCGAACAATTCCGTCAGGCGCCGCATGATGTCGGCGCGCCCCGGCAGGGCGGCGAGGTAAGCGGCAGAGACGTCATTCTGCGCCGCGACCCAGGCCGCGACATCGGCGTTGACGCGCGCGTCCTCTTCAAGCCAGCGATAAGGATCGGCGATCGACACCGCACCGCTCGCCGCCGATTGATAGAGGTCCGCCTGATCGATGGACCGCGTCGCGGGATAGACGAGCGTTGCAGCGGCGGGTCCTTGTGCAGTCACCGGCAATTCCTTTTTCAGCCCGCGAGACGGCAAAAAACCGGCGGTCGCCCGCCGGTCTCCAAAGCGTTTCCCTAAAGGTCTGACTAGCGGCGGCGGCGAGCGACGCGCTGGACTTCTTCCTCGACCTTTTCCTCGACGATTGTCGGGAGATTGGCGTCGAGCCAGTCCTTGACCATCGGGCGCAGCATCTCGGTGACGAGATCTTCGAGCGTGCGTCCGCGCCCGTCCGAGACTTGAACGGATTGCGAAAGGCTCATGAAGGCTTTCGAGGCGGCCGCGGCAGCGTGCTCGGCGACGATGCCGTCGTCATCGTCCTGCATCGTCTCGGAGACATTTTTTCTAATCATCTCAACATCTTCCGTTGCAAAGGTGGGTTCGGGTTGCGGCGCCGGGCGAATGGGTTCGGGGCGCGGCGGTGTCGGGCGCATGGCTTCAGGCGCGGCGGCGCGTACGGGATCGATACGCGGCGTCGGCTTTTGCTCGGGTTCTTCCTCATCCTCCGAAATGATCCGGCGGATCGAGGCGAGGATTTCTTCCATGCTCGGTTCAGGCTGGGCGTTGCTCATGGGAAGGACTGTCCTGTCGAAGCCGATGATACGCAGGGTCGCGTTAACGGCATCTTTCCGCCGCTTCGCGGACGGGCGCAACCCTTTGTTGCGCGGCGTCTAATCAAGGCGCCTGCCCGGCCATGTCCTCAACGTCCGGCCCCAGCGCGCCCATGGCAGCAAGGAGCTGGAAGGTCGAAAGGCGCGTGTCACGTTCGGCATTGGCGAGCGAGACTTTCGCGTTCAGGAACTCCTGTTCCGCATCGAGAACATCGAGCGTCGTCCTGACGCCAAGCTGGGCCTCGCGCCGGACGCCGTTCAGCGCGAGTTCGCTCGCCGCGACCTGCGACGTCGCCGCCCTGATGTTGGCCCTGCCCGCCTGCAGCTGCTCAAAGGCGCCCGTCACGGCGGCGTCGGCGCGGCGCTCGGCTTCCTCGACCTGGCGCCGGCTCTGGTCATGCAGGGCCTTGGCCTCGCGCACGCGGGAGATGTTGAGGCCGCCCAGAAAGATCGGCACCGTCGCGCGCGCGCCATAGGCGAACTGCTCGTCCTCAATGGCGGAAATCGAAGGCTGGTCGGCGAATTGATATTGCGCTGTCAGCGAGATCGTCGGCGACAGCGCGCCTCTGGCGACTTGAACGTTGCGCCGTTGCGCCCGCTCGGCCATCCGGGCACGGACGATCGACGGGGCGCCCTCGCGCGAGACCGACAGCGCCGCCTCCAGCGTCTCCGGAACCGCCGGCAGCACCGGATCATCTTCAAGCGTCGAGGGCGCGTCGCCGATAATTTCAACAAAAGTCGCCCGGCTGACAGCAAGGCGCGCTTGCGCTGTCGTCAGGTTCGCGCGCGCCTGAGCGAGGCGCGCCTCTGACTGCGCAACATCGGTTTTCGTCACCTCGCCGACTTCGAAGCGAAGATCGGCTTCCCGCTTCTGACGAATGAGAACGTCGACATTGTTCGTGTTGGCGGCGAAAACCTCCATGTCGCGGACGACGTCGAAATAGGCCCCGGCCGCGCGCGTCAGGACGTCCTGTTCGACGAGCGCAAGTTCGGCTGCGCCCGCCTTGACGCGCGCGCGCGCCGCGCGAATTGCATTGAAATTGCGAAAGCCGGTGAAGATCGGTTGTTCGCCGGAAACCTGATAGGATGTCGTATCGAATTTGCTCTCGACGACGCGCGTCGGCGGCGTCGTCACGCCGAAAAACCGGTTGTCGAGCGTGGTCGTGGTGTCATTCTTGATGAAACTCGCCGCGCCCGTCACCTGCGGCAGGGCATTGGCGATCGCCTGCGGCGTCTGTTGCCGCGTGGCGCGCTGACGGGCGCGCTCGGCGGCGATTGTCGGGTTGGAATTATAGGCCGCGCTCAGCGCTTCCTCGAGCGTCTGCGCGAAAGCTTGCGGCGCGGACGCCGTCATCAGGCTTGCGCCAGCGGCCAGCAGGAAACGCTTCATTACAAACTCCTCATGAGCGCCTGCCGCGCTCCGATTAGGCAAAGCTTAGAATACGAAGGTTTTCGGCCGGGTAAAACCATCGAGTATGGTCCGCGCGGAGGCATCAAAAACCTCCGCCATGCCGGTGGCGGCGCCGGAACGCCGCCAAACGCAGCCCTTCGTGACGCCGGTCTGGCGATAAAACGCGCCGAGCCGGCCGCCGTCTTTCAACTGCTTCAGCAATGCCTGCGGCGCGACTTCGATCGCATGGGCGATGACGATCACGTCGAACGGCCCCTGCTTCGCGGCGCCGTCACGGGGGGCGCCGACAACGACAGCAGCGTTGACGGCGTCAAGGGCGTTGAGAGTGTCCTGCGCTTCGGCGGCGAGCTTTTCGTCTTCTTCAATAGCGACCACCATCTCGCCAAGCTGCGCGAGCACTGCCGCCGAATAGCCCGACCCGCAGCCGGCATCGAGGATCAGGTCTGTCGGCTGAATATCGAGCGCATCGAGCAGCTTGGCGAAGTCGCGGGCAGCCGGCATCGAGCGGCCGGGCGCGTAGGGCACTTCACGATCGAGATAGGCGAAGGCGCGCAACTCCGCTGGCAGAAAGCGCTCGCGCGGAACGGTTTCCAGGGCACGCAGAAGGCGCGCGTCGGTGACATCGTTCGGGCGCACCTGGCTATCGACCAAATGCTTTCGCGCGGCTTCGAAATCCATCGGCCTTCCAAGGAGGACACGCCCGGGGGATTAGCCCCAGCCGACCCCACGGGCAACCGCACCAGAAGCCTTTTGACGCTTCAGGACGCCCGCGCTAAAGGGGCGCTCCCCGGCTGCGGTCGGAGGCGTCGATGAGGCCACGTGGCGGAGTGGTGACGCAGAGGTCTGCAAAACCTCGTACCCCGGTTCAATTCCGGGCGTGGCCTCCAAGCCTCTCCAGAAAATGAATGCGATGGGATGTGCCATGCTTGCGTCATCCCGGGTCTATTTTGGCTTTGGCAGCGTAAACCAACCGGAAATCGTTAACGGTCCCACTATAATACGCCACAAAGGCGCAGCGGCGGGCGTTCCCGGCTCGTCGCAAACCCGCGCCGCTTGATCGTTTCGGGCGTTGTGCAGCGCGACGGAACGCGGTTCAAGCGCTCGTGACATGGCCCGCGGGACGAGGCGTCCTGGAGAAGTGATGATGCTGAGACTTGGCGTTTCGATGATCGCCCTTCTCGCCGCGGGGTGCGCGAGCGTGGATCAGAAGCTGCTCGACGGGCAGCTTCCGGCTCCGCCTGCGCAATGGGCGGCGGACGAGGATGTCGCCGATCCGCCGGTCGGGGACTGGCTGGCGGCGTTTCAGGACCAGTCGCTGTACGGCCTCGTCGGCGAAGCGATGGAGCACAACAACAATCTGCGCGCGGCGGCGGCGAACCTCGACGCGGCGCGCCAGCTCGCAAAGATCGAGCGCGCCGATCTCCTGCCGACGCTGAACGCGTCGTCGAACGCCAGCCGGAACGCGATCGTGTCCGACCCTTCGCTCGCCGCGCAGGCGGGCGGCGCCGGCGTCGCGCGCGGCACCCGCGCCGGAGATCTGGAACGTCAATTTGGCGTCGACGCCGATGGCGATGGACGCCTCGACGGCCTCGACCTTTTCGTCGGCCCCATCGGCGGCACGCCGGGGCAGGACGGCATCGCCGAGAGCCCGCTGCCGAACCGGCGGGTCTATATCAACAACTACGCGCTCGGTGCGCAGATCCAGTGGGAGATCGACCTCTGGGGCCGTCTCAGCGATGAAACGCGCGCCGCTTATAAAGACGCGGCGGCAAGCTTTGCTGATTTCCACGCCGCGCAACTCTCGATCGCCGGCGCGGTGACGCAAACCTGGTTCGGCCTCATCGAGGCGCGCCAGCAGCGCGAACTCGCCGAACGCGACGTGACGGCGCGCGAGCGCAATCTCTCGGTGACCGACCGCCGGTATGAGCGCGGCGTCGCGTCGAGCCTCGACGTTCGCTTGTCGCGCTCAGCGCTCGGATCGAGCCAGGCCAATCTCGCATTGCGCCAGCGTCTCGAAAAGGAAGCGGCGCGCAGGCTGGAAGTCCTGCTTGGCCGCTACCCGGCGGCGGAGCTTGAAGCCGCGGCGGCGCTTCCCGAACTTCCCGCCCTCGCCGGCGCCGGCGCGCCGGGCGACATTCTCGCGCGGCGCCCCGATCTCATCGCCGCTGAAGCGCGCATGACGGCGAACGGCATGCGCGCGCGCGCCGCGCGCAAGCAGTTGCTGCCGCGCCTGACCTTGTCGGCGAACATCAATACGAGCGGTCCCGATCTTTCCGACATCCTCGATCCCGAGCGTCTCGCGGGCAACATCGCGGCGGGCCTGTTCCAGCCGCTCTTCCAGGGCGGTCGCATTCGCGCCAACGCCAAACGCCAGCGCGCGGTCGCCGAAGCCTCGCTCCTGACCTATGCGCAGACCGCGCTGGCGGCTTACGAGGAAGCGGAAAACGCCATTGCGGCTGAAACCTACCTCGCGGCGAGCGAAGCGGCGCTGAAGCTCGCTTTCGAGGAAGCGGCGGCCGCCGAGGATCTGACCGAGCGCCGCTATTCGAGCGGCACGGCGACGATCTTTGATCTTCTCAACGCGCAGACACGCCGCATTTCGTCGGAGAGCGCCTATATCCAGGCGCAACAGCAGCGCGTCGCCAATCGTGTCGCCTTGTATCTGGCGATCGGCGGCGATTTCATCACCGATGGCCTCGCGCCGGCGATCGCCGACGCGTCAGCCAGCTAAGGCCGTCAGGGTTCGGGTTTTGAAGGTAACAGGTTAGCGTATGTTCAGAAAATTCTTCACCCTGGTCGGCACCATCGGCATCGTCGCCGGCGGCGTCGCGCTCATCATGCTGATGGGCTCGCTGCGGCCGAAGATCGAGCCGAAGGAAATCGCGCTCGCGCCGCCCGCCGTCTTTTATACAATGGTTGATCCGAAGCCGGCGACGCTCAATGTTTATGCGCAAGGCGAAGTGCGCCCGCGCACGGACATCAATCTGACGGCGGAAGTGTCGGGGCGCATCGTGCGCACGTCCGACGCCTTCGTCGCCGGCGGCGCGTTCAAGCGGGGCGAGCTGCTCGTCAAGATCGAGGACGCCGACTACCGCGTCGCCGTCGCCGCCGCCAAAGCGCGCATGGCGCAATCGAACGAGCTGCTGCGGCGCGAAGAAGCTGAATCCGATCTGGCGAAGAGTGATTATGAAGCGCTCGGACGCGAAACCGACGCCAGCGATCTGACCTTGCGGCTGCCGCAACTCGCACAGGCGCGCGCCGCTTTCGACGCCGCCAAGGCCGACTATAACGGCGCCCTTCTCAATCTTCAGCGCACGGAGCTGAAAGCCCCCTTTGACGGCCGGGTGCGCGAACGGCTCGCGGGCGAAGGCCAGTTCATCGCGCCGGGCGCGGCGATCGGACGGATATTTTCAACCGACGTCGCCGAGATACGGTTGCCTCTCGCGGATAGCGATCTCGCCAAGCTCGGGATTTCGTTCGCGTTCAACGAAACGCCGGAAGCGCCGGGACCCAAGGCCATTCTGTCGGCGACGATCGGCGGCGAATTTCACGAGTGGACGGCGCGGATTGCGCGCACCGACGGGGCGATTGATCCTCTGACGCGCCAGGTCGCAGCGATCGCCGTCGTCGATGATCCTTACGGCCAGGGCGCCAGCGACGGCGCGCCGCTGGCGATGGGCCTTTTCGTTGACGCCGTCATCGAGGGCCGCGCGCTCGGTCGCGCCGTCGTTCTGCCGCGCACCGCGCTGTTCGGGCGCAATGTGGTTTATGTCATCGGCGATGAGGACCGTATCGCTGCGCGCGAGGTCGTCGTGCTCGCGTCCGATCGCGACACCATCACGCTCGCCGGCGGGCTCGAAGCGGGCGAGCGCGTCATCACCTCGCCGCTGCGCGGCGCGAAGGACGGCGATAAAGTGACGCCGACCGACACGACGGCCATTCCCGGAGCCGCGCGCGACAGCGACGAGGAAGCCGAAACGGTCGCCGAAGCCGTTCGCCGGAGCCCCCTCGAATGAACGGTCTCATTGCCTATTGGGCGAAGAACCCGATCGCCGCGAACATGCTGATGGTCGCGATCCTGATCGCGGGCTTTTTCGGTTTCGAGCGCATCGAGCGCGAGGTCTTCCCGTCCGCAGACTTCAACGGCGCGACGATTTCGGTCGCCTGGCCGGGCGCAGGTCCGCAGGAGATCGAGGAACAGATCATCCTCCGGATCGAAGAGGCGATCTCCGGCATCGACGGCATCAAGCATATCGACAGCCAGGCGCAGGAAAACGTCGCAACCGTCAATGTCGAGGGCCAGAATTCCGGCGACGCCACGCGCCTGCTGAACGACATCAAGAACCGCGTCGACGGCATCTCGACGCTTCCCGTCGACGCTTTCCCGCCGGTCGTGTCGCAGTGGCGCAATGAGGAAGGCGCGATGTTCATCGCGCTCTACGGCGACATGCCGGAGCGCGACCTGACCCGCCTTGCCCGCGAGATCAAGGACGAGCTCGCCGCCCTCCCCGGCGGCTCGCCGCTCGTCAATCTCTGGGGCGCGCGCAAGGAAGAAGTCTCGATCGAAGTTTCCGAAGAAGCGCTGCGCCGCTATGGTCTGACGTTTGATGACGTCGCGCGCGCGGTGCGCGGCTCCTCGCTGAACCTTTCCGCCGGCCAGGTGCGCACCGACACCGGCAACATTTCGGTCGCGGCGCGCTCGCTCGCGGACACGACCGAGGACTTCGCCGAAATCGTCATCCGCCAGCTCTCCGACGGCGGCATCGTGCGGGTCCGGGACGTCGCGAACGTCATCGACGGGTTCGAGGACCGCAAGCAGAAGCGCCAGATGAACGGCGCGCCCTCGATTTCGATCGCGGTGCAGGCGCCCGAGACGATGAACGTCGTCACCCTGTCGGGGGCGGTGCTGGACTACATCGAGAAGAAGAACAAGACGCTCGAAGGCCGCGCGGAAATGTTCGTGTGGTTCAACACGGCGGACATTTATTTCGCCCGCATGAACCTCGTCAGCGGCAACGCGATTTCGGGCTTCATTCTCGTCCTGATCGTGCTGATCTTGTTCCTGCGTCCCGCCGTCGCGTTCTGGACGACGATCGGCATTCCCGTCACGCTCATGGGCGCCTTCATTTTCATGCCGATGGTCGGCGTGTCGCTGAACATCCTGTCGTTATTCGGGTTCCTGCTCGTCATCGGCATCGTCGTCGACGACGCCATTGTCGTCGGCGAAAGCATTCACTCGCAGGCCGAAGAAGGACGCGGCGGCCTCGACGGCGCCATCCTCGGCGCACAGCTGGTCGCCAAGCCGGTCTTCTTCGCGGTGCTGACGACCATCATCGCGTTCATGCCGTGGCTGTTCATTTCCGGCGGCGCGTCGGATTTCACCAAGCACATCGCCTACACCGTCATCTTCGCGCTCGTCTTCTCGCTCGTCGAAGCGTTCCTGATCCTGCCGGCGCACCTTGCTCATCTGAAGAAAGAGGACAAGACAGGCCATCTTCACCATCTGCAAAGCATCTTCGCCGACGGCCTGCTGACCTTCGCAAACTCCACGGTGAAGCCGATTGTCGGGCTAGCCTTGCGCCTTCGCTATTTCACCGTCGCCTTCTTCATCATGCTGTTCGCGACGTCCGTTGCGCTGATCGCGCAGGGCTGGGTGCCGTTCAAGTTCATGCCTGAAGTGCAGGGAACTTTCGTATCGATCAGTGTGCGCCTGCCCGAAGGCGCGCCCTACGCCCGCAGCCTTGAAATCTTCGAGGAGGTCGAGCGTGCGGCGGACGCGATGAAGCGTGAGCTCGGCAAAGCGAAGAACGGCGAGGATTTCGTCAAGGCGATCTACATCGCCGCAAACGAAGGGGCGGTCACAAGTTACGTGACAATCATCGACGGGCAATTCCGCGACCAGTCGACAGAGGAGATCGCAGAGCTGCTGCGCGCCAAACTCGGCGATATTCCCGATGCGGAGGAAGTGACCGTCGGCTTCACCATCAACGATGGCGGCCCGGACTTCAATTTCGGCGTCGAGGCCGACGACTTGAACGAACTGCGCCTGGCGACCGTCGAACTCCAGACCTTCATCCAGACGCTGCCAGGCATGTATGACGTGCGCAACAGCCTGCAATCCGAGACGCCGGAGCTGCAAATCTCCTTGAAGCCGGGCGCGGAGCGTTTCGGCCTGACGCTTGGCGAAGTGACGCGGCAGGTTCGCCAGGCGTTCTTCGGCGAGGAAGCCCAGCGCCTGCCGCGGGCGGGCGAAGACGTGCGCGTCATGATCCGCTATCCGGCGAGCGCGCGCGAATCGCTCGCCTCGATCGACGCCATGCGCGTCCGGACCGCTGACGGCCGCGAAGTGCCGCTGACCGCTGTCGCCGACGCGACCTTCGCGCCAAGCTACAAGCGCATCGACCGGCGCGATCGTCAGCGCTCGGCCCGCGTCAGCGCCGAAATGCGCGAAGGCGCCGACCGCGCTGCGCTCAACAAAGTCATCCTCGAGGAATTCGTGCCGCAATGGCGCGAGCGTCATCCGGGCGCGAACATCGCCGAACGCGGCGACGCGGAAGGCCAGGCCGAATTCATGTCGGAGATCGGCGGGCTTTATCTCGCGGTGCTGATCGCCGTCTACATGCTGATCGCGATCGCCTTCGGTTCCGTCTTCCAGCCGCTGCTCATCATGTCGGCGATCCCGTTCGGCTTCATGGGCGCGATGTTCGGGCACTTCCTGCTCGGGCTCGATTTTGCGCTGTTCTCGTTCTTCGGCGTCGGCGCGGCGGCGGGCGTCGTCATCAACGACAACCTCGTCCTGATCGACTATGTGAACCGCCTTCGTGCGCAGGGCATGGGCGCGGTCGCCGCCCTGACCAAGGCGAGCGTCGAGCGTTTCCGCCCGATCCTTCTGACCTCGGTGACGACGTTCTTCGGCCTGATGCCGATCATGTTCGAGCGCTCGACCGACGCGCAGTTCCTGATGCCGACGGTCGTCGCGCTTGCCTGGGGCGTCTTCTTCGCGCTCTTCGTCACGCTGTTCTTCGTGCCGGCGATGTATTGCGTCGGCGCGGACATCACGCGCTTTTACAAATGGGCGTGGACCGGCGAGAAACAGGCGCCCGTCGGCTTCGGCAAGTCGCTCGACATGGATTTCGACGAGGCGGAGAGCGGCGAGCGGCGTCCGAAAAAAGGCCCGCCGCCGGTCCTGCGGCCCGCCGAATGACCCTCGCCGTCAGTCTTCTGGCGTTAACCCTTCGTTAAGCAATTCCGCGCATCCTTCGACTGTCTTCTTCCAAGAAGACACCCCACCATACCCCACGATAGTCGAGTACCGGCCGCGCACCCCCCAAGGCGCGGCCGTCTCGCTTTCAGGGGCCGATTTCCCGTGAAAATTCGAGGTGGATTACCGCGAAAGCCTTTGCTATAGCGGCCGCCACCACGCTGGTCCCCGATAGCTCAGTTGGTAGAGCATTCGACTGTTAATCGAATGGTCGCTGGTTCGAGTCCAGCTCGGGGAGCCAACCTCTTCCCTATTCCTGTTCGTTCAGGGCCGCATAGCATTCATCAGGCATCCGCGTCAGTTCGGTCGTCAGTTGGCGCGAACGACGCGGCTTACCGGTTGACCAGCGTGCTGGGATCAAGTTCGAGAACAAATCCGTCGAAGCTGCCGCCATTGGCGCGCACGACGCCGCCCTCGGTCATGCCGCCGACGAAAAGGCGGCCGCTTACAAGCGCGCCATAGCCTCGCTCTTCGAGCGCGCTTCCAATCTGGCGCGCGCCGACCGGGTTGAGGGCGCTGTCGAATTTCTGCACGATCAGGTCGCCTGTCTCGCGACGCGCGTCGGCGTTCGGTTTCGCGAAGTCACCGTAAGAGTAGCCGATTGCATAGAGCGTTCCGCCCGCATCGATTTCCAGCTTGCGGAATGACTCGCTTTGCGGTGTGCCGACTTGCCGGAATACAGGATTTTGAAGCGCGCCGTCGAATTTGACGATGAAGGCGTCGCCGTTCCCGCGGTGCGCGCCGCCAAGCGCGCCTGTCGTGAAGCCTGCCGCATAGATGCTGCCGGCAGCATCCACCGCGTTGTCCAATATCCAGTCCGCCTGATTGTTGGCGCTGGCGATCAACGCTGAAGCCGCTCGGGCTGGCGCGGCGCTATTGAGACCGCCCCATACTTCAAGCCAGGCGTTCGCGCCGCCTGCGCTCATCAGCCAGCCGCCCGCGACGAGCCGCCCGTCGCCCGGCGTCGGCCCCGGAATGTACGAAAGGCCGCCCCACGCCTCTGACACGAAGATTGATCCCGGTGCGTCCGGCGATACGATCAGCCTCCAGACGTTTCCGAGATCGGACGCACGGTGCTTCGCAATGAGATGATCGGAATCGGTTCCGGCGGCGCCCGGCGCGCTTCCCGCGCCGGAGACGAACAGATGGCCGGAGTCGTCAAGGATCACATTGCCATAGCCGTCGAGGCCAGGGTTGCCAAACTGGTCTGTCGCGACGATGACGCCGTCTGAAAGTCGAAGCTTGAGGAGGATCGCGTCCCACCGCCCTGCGTTGACGAACCCGGCGAGGGCGCCCAGCGTGCGGCCTGCGGCGTAAAGGTGAGTTCCATCGGCGACGGCGTCGAAAATCAGACTGCCGTTCGGCAAGGCAAGCTCTCTTGTCCAGACGACTGCCCCTGCAGGATTGATCTTTGTAATGAAGACTTCGTTTTCTGAAGTCGAGCCGCCGTCGAGATTTCCGTCCGTGAGACCGAATACATAGGAGTTGCCAGCGCTGTCCGCCGCGACGCCGCCGACCACTTCCTTGCCGGCCGCGCCGATCTGTGCGCGCCCCGTCGGCTCTGCGATGACCGTGGACTTTGGAGCAGCGAATCGGAATTGACGCGGATCAGAGAGCGAGAGCGTCTCGGATGAATTGCAAAGCCCCTTCGGATTGCGGGGCGCGGCGCCGCTGATCGGCGGAGCGAGATCGTCGCATTGGAAGAGGAATGCGATCAGGTCGGGCGCGGTACCCGCCGTATGAAACAGGAAATACCCCGTCGTCGCGCATCCGTCTGACGTTCTGCAAAAGAAAAGCGAATAGTCGCCTGCGGCGCCGGCGAGTTCGACATACCCGTTTCGATAGTCGAAATTAGTGATGACCGCATAATCATTATCGACCCCGTCAGGCCCTCGGCGGAAGAACGGAGAGGCGACATCGGTCGCGCCGAGAATGATGCGGTCGCCGACCTGAGAATCGTAAGCCTCGTCGAGATCGAGATTGTTCACCGCGTTGACGATCTTGATCTCGTCTGCGCCCGGCGTCGACTGAGAGGGATCAATCGGCATGAAAGTGTCGAAGCCGCTCGTCTCGCCTTCCATATAGTCGGTGTCGAAAATTGTGTATTCAAGGTCGTTGAACGGCGTTCCGGACCCGAAGGTCGCGCTACCGCCGCGAAGCGAAATCAGGCCCGTGAGGTCTTTCGGCATCGCCGGGAAACTGCGCGCCGCCGTCAGCAGCGGGTCGGCCGGAGGCGGCGCTGTTGGCGTCGGCGTCGGCGTTGAACTGTCGCCGCCCGAACAGCTCGCCGCTGTCAGTAGTGCGAACGCGAAGATCGCCCGAGCGAGCGGCGCATGGGCGCGCTTATGCGCGGGAGCGGCGGCGTCACCACGAATTCCTGTCCTAAGCATGCGATTTCGCTCCTTAAAAACTTTGACTGACGCCCTCCTTTTGAACGATCGGAACATGAAATTCCGTCGCTGCTCATCAAGGTTTTTCAAAGCTGTCGCCGATGCGGCGCCCGTCAGAGGGCGAAATAGAGGGCGAGCCTGTCTGCGAGATCGACGCCGAGGTCTTCCTGCAGGAAATGTCCGCCGCCGGACAAAATCGCGTGCGCTTGGCCGCGGGCCCCCGGTATCGACTCTTTGAACCGTCGTTCAGCGCCGCCGGTAACCGGGTCCTGATCGCTGAAGAGAGTCAGGAAGGGTTTCTGGAAATGCTCAAGCGCTCGCCACGCGGCCATATTGTCAACGGCGCCGGGGGCCATCGGTTCGACCGGGACAAGTGAAGGGAAAACACGCGCCGCCGCTTTGTATCTTTCATCCGGAAACGGCGCGTCATAGGCGGCGATTTCACGTTCGCCGAGCGGTTTTGCGCAGCCGCCGGCGACAATCCGGCCAATGGGGAACTCCGGCGAGGACCTGGCGAAGGCGCGCCACGCCGCGAAGGCTTCAGACAAGCCGCGCCCGTCCGGCAGGCCTGTGTTGGCGATCGCAACCTTCTCAAACCGGTCGGGCTCCGCGGCCACGATGCGAAGGCTCAACAGCCCTCCCCAGTCCTGAGCGAACAGGCGAATGCTGCGCAGGTTCAGCGCGTCGAGAAATCCGCGCAGCCAAGCGACGTGGCGGGAGTAGGAAAATATCGCGCGGTCGGCCGGCTTGTCAGACTTGCCGAAGCCGATGAGGTCAGGAACGACCACGCGATAGCCTGCATCGACTAGAACAGGAATCATTTTCCGGTAAAGGAACGACCAGGTCGGCTCGCCATGCATCAGGAGAACCGCCGGGCCGCTCCCTTCGTCCAGATAGTGCTGGCGAAGCGCGCCAATATCGATATCGACGATATCGACAAAGTTTGGCCGGAAAGGATAATCCGGAATGCTCTCAAACCGTGCATCTGGCGTTCGCAGGATTTCAACGGGGCTCATCGAATATTTCTCGCTGGCTGTTCCCATTTGATCCACCCGCGCCAGCGATCGGTATTCCCGCCCGCTGGTCTTTAGAATGATTGCCGCGCTCGGACGAAAAACAAGCGCCCGCGAGGATCATGAACGACAGGATCATAAGATCCGCGATCATTGACGAAAGGCGGGTCCTGACCGGTCAGGTTGATCGCGCCGACTGTCAACGCTGTTTCGTTCCCAAGCCCCAGAAGGCCATTGTCGAACCGATAGGAATACTGCATGTCGAACGTGGTGAAACTGTCGATCGGCGCCCGGCCGTTGAGGTCGTCCAAATAGCCGTCAATATGGCGAACGGCGACGCCGATCTGATGCTGATCGAAGTCGTAGATCAGATTTGCGTTTAGCCGGAAATCCGGCGTGGAGCGCGCAAAGTTCAGCGCATTGCGGCTGTCGAGCCCGTCTATGACGGGCCCCCCTTGCGTCTCCTGGATGTCGAAGGAGGTGATCAATGTCGCGGTGACGTCGACATCAAGATCGCCGGCCGGGCCGAGCGGAAAGCGGTAGCCGACATTGAAATCGACGCCGTCCGTCTCGATCGCGCCAGCGTTGAAGAAGGCTGTATTGATCTGCGCGATCTGACCGCTCGTCGGGTTGAGCACGACGCCCGGACCGATTGGGACCCGCCGTCCCGGCGCGATGGTCGTGCATACTGCGGCCGATGCGATCGCTTGGGGATCGCCGCGCGTAATCACGTCTTCATAATCGTAGCGGTAAAAATCGATGCTGGCGCGAAAGCCGCCACGATCGAACACGACGCCAGCGCCGTATGATGTGGAGTCTTCAGGCGACAGATCGGCATTGCCGGCGGTGACGACGGCTGCGGCGGAACGCTGTCCGGTGCAGGGATTGGTGATCGGCGTAACTTGCGTCGTGGAGCCGCCAAGCTGTAGCGGCGTCGGCGCACGGAAGGACGTTCCGGCCGATGCGCGAACTGAGAAGCCGTCGAACAGCTGCCAGCGAAGCGAAGCTTTCGGATCGAGCGTGTCGCCGATCCGGCCGCCGTAATTTTCATATCGCAGCGCAAGCTGGAGATCGACGCTGTCGAGAATGGGCGCGCCGATTTCGACGAAGCCCGCATAAACGTCGGTCGCTGCATTAGGAAAATCTGCGACCGGCGGGAAAAAAAGCAGAGTTCCGCGCGGCGCGTTCAGCTCATCCGAGGAATCGAAGCCTGCTTCGTCACGGCGGTACTGAAATCCGCCTGCGACCCCAAGATCGCCTCCAGGGAGGGTGAAAAGCGATCCCGAGATCGCAGCGTCGACCACATGGATCGAACTCTCGAACTCGACGCTCGGCCTGATTGACACGAAGTCAACAAGCGTTTGCGAATTCTGCGCACCCGGCGTCGTGAATGACGACCCGAAGAGATTGAAGAACTGACCCGGTGTCGGGCCGGCGCCGTTAAGCGCCGCGGAAAGATTCGCTGTCAGAATATCGTTGAAGACGTTCTCGAAATCATTCTGTCCGTAGACATAGCTGGCGTCGATCCGCCAGTCCTCGCTGAGCGAATATGCAAGACCGGTCGCTATCCTGAAGGTCTCCGACGTGCTGTTGTTCTCCGCAAGTCCGACATCGGCGCCAAGCGGCCGGCCGACAAACAGCGCCGGCGCGCCGAACGGATTGAACGGGTTCGTGGGCGGCACGATCGCCGACGCAGCGACGCCGGGGAGCGACGGCAAGGTCACCCCCGCTGATTCGTTGCGCGCATAGTTAAACTCAGCGAAAACCTCGAGAGCTTCGGAGAAGGAATGGCGCACATCCGCATAAGCGGCGATCCTTTGCTCGTCGGAAACGAGACTTTGGAATGGCCGGCTGTCGGTGAGACAGAAGCCTGTCGGGCCCGCCGGCGGAACGCCCCCGGCCGCTGCGCAGTTCGGATCAGGGATCGGCGTATTGGGGGGAAGACCGATGAACGGCGCCCGCGTCGGCGGCGCAAGAAGCACGAATGAGCCCGGCCGCCCGATATTTTCAAGCTCCGTCGATTGCTGAATGAAATCACGCTCGGAAAACCGCAATTCGCCGCGGTCGAAATAGGTCGCGGCGAGCGTGACGTGCGTGCGCTCGTCGCCCCATCCGGCAAGCGCGCTGACTGAAATGTCCTCCTGAGCGCCTTGCGTTGAGACCTGATAATCGCCTGTAAGCTCAAGCCCTTCAAAATCTGAGCGCGTGATGAAGTTCACGACGCCCGCGACGGCGTCGGAGCCGTAGATGGCTGACGAGCCGCTCTTTACGACTTCGACGCGTTTGATGAGCGGCAATGGAATAGTGTTGATGTCGACGAAGGCGCCGCCGTCATCTGCAAATGATGCATTCTTTGGCAGCCGCCGGCCGTTCATCAGCACAAG
Organism: Parvularculaceae bacterium; assembly: GCA_034522715.1. Taxonomy (GTDB): domain Bacteria; phylum Pseudomonadota; class Alphaproteobacteria; order Caulobacterales; family Parvularculaceae; genus Amphiplicatus. The sequence goes on from JAXHLA010000003.1 coordinate 893,925, forward strand.
CGTCGCGCCGAGACCGAGGCCGCGCAGATTCACCTGTGCGGTGCCGCGCGTATTGTTCTGCGAAAAGGCGAAGGTGTTGAATTCCGAGCCCGTATTGACCGAAAGGCGCGTCAGCAGGTCGGTCACCGTCGGCACACCGGAGTTTCGGATGTCGTCGAGACCAAGGACTTCCGCCGGCGCCGGCGAGGAATAATCCTGGCCGCGGATGTTGGTGCCGGTGACGACGATCTCGTCATCGGCTTGCGCCTCTTGTCCGTAAGCAGCCGTCTGGACCGAAAGCGCCGCGACGGATGCGCACGAAACAAGCGCCCGCGCCGCCCGGCTGATCTTTAAGGATTTCATCGCCAATGCTCCTCCCGAGAGCGGCTGCTTCTTTTGCGAACAGTCCGCGTGCGCCCATGTCAGTTGCGCAGGACCGCTGGATCCCTTGCAATTTAGACAGTTACATCAAGAATGAATATAGGTTCATAAACGAGAAGCTATGTCAATTGCGGCTCGCTGGTGGTAGCGTGGCGGAGAGATCACACAGTCAAACCAGGTGGACGGAGGGCGAGGAGATAGCGATGGCGGATGCGGGCGCAGCGAAGCTTGCGAAAGAAGGCGCGTCCGAAAGCGGCAACCGTCATGAACGACGGCGCCTCAGAACCCGGGCGGCGCTGATCGAGGCGGCGCAGCGCGTCATGGCGCGCAAGGGATTTGACGCCGCGACCATCGCCGACATCACCGACGAGGCTGATGTCGCGCTGGGCTCTTTCTACAATCATTTCCAGTCGAAGGACGACATCATGCGCGTCGCCGCCTTCGACTATATGATTGCGCTCGCCGATCAAGTTGACGCGCTGATCGCGCCGATCACCGATCCCGCCGAAGAACAGGCGGTCGCCTGGCTGACGGTGATGGAACGAAGCCTCAACGAGCCGAATTTCGGATGGTTCGTCGCGCGCAATGCGATGGCGAACGACCTCATCGAAACGTCAATGCGGCAGCGCCTGATCAGGGATTTGAAGAAGGGCGTGCGGCTCAAACGGTTCGAGATCACCAATGTGGACGCGGTCGCCGCCGCCGTCACAGGGGCGATGCTGGGGTCGATCACCGGCCTCCTGAAAGGCGACCTGCCGAGGAAGTCGATAAGCGATATCGTGGCGGTATTGCTCGCTATGGTCGGTATTCCGATGCCTGAAGCGCGCGAGATCGTGACGCGCGCGCGCCGACTGCGCAATTAGATCGCCGGGCGTGATAAGGGAATCACGCCGACGATCTACCTTGTTGGTGGTCGCGCCGTTTTCGCGGAAAACCGGTTTCCACTTTTCCGTCCGGCGCTCGAGGGCCAAGCAAATTCCAACCCTTTTCCTCACGCGCCGAGAAAACTGGCAACATCGTCGCGCCAGCGTTCGGGCGCTTCGATCATCGGCCAGTGACCGACGTCGTCATAGACAATCATTTGGGCGCCAGGAAAGCTTCGACGAGCCATGGCGACATCGGCGCCGGGATTGAGCGCGCCCCAGACGACCATTGTCGGCACTCTCTTCAAGGCGCTCTCTAGCTTGACCTGCCATGGCGCGTAATCCGCGCGCGATGTCCCGCGGTAGAATTCCAAGATCGCCTTCTTCATGCGTCCATCAAGCCGGTCGTAGACTTGGTCTATTTCCGCGGTCGGATAGCCCGCGCCTGCAAACCGCCGAACGATGCGTTTGAACCCGTTTTCCTCATATGCCGCCATTGCGAGTTCGCCCAAAACCGGCGTCCGATTTATTCGTGCGGCGAGATGCCATTTGAAATCAGGATGAATTGTCGTCACCGCGAACACAGCCCGCGACACCAATTCCGAATGGGCGGCGAGAAAAAGAGCGCCGAAGGTCCCGCCGGCGTCGTGAGCGATGAGGCGGATTGGCGCCTGGATGTCGAGAGCGGCGAGCAAGGCGCGCAAGAATTCCGCCCGATTGTCGGTGCGCCAGTCGAAATTTCCGCTCGTCACTTGGCTTTCGCCGAAATCAGGCAATTCCGGCGCGATGCACCGATAAGACGGCGCGAGAGCGCGCATAGTGTCAGCCCAAAGCTCATTAGTGTCGGGAATTCCATGCAGCAGAAGCGCGGGCGGGCCGGAGCCGGCCTCGCCGACGCTGACGCTGACGTTTTGAACATCGACGCGCCGGGTCGAAAACGAACGCTGCACGGCGTCGGCGCCGACCGCATCGCCGCGCAGCCGTCGATGTTGCCAAGCGTACAAGGTTCCGGCGCCCCCCGCCGCCAGCGCGCCGGCTATCACCTGCCGCCTAGCCGGGCGCCGCATTCCGATTTTCTCCGCGTCCTCGCCAGCCATGGAATGCGCACAGAGCATTATTGAATATCCGCTCATATTTGTATACTTATTCACCTAAAGCAAGCCTCGGGCGGCGATAGGGAGAAACGATGCCAGCTGACACGGCGCGACACGATGCGCCCTCGCCCGCTGCGGCGCCGGCATTTCACAAAATCGCGCCGATTGGCGTTGATCAGCGCGCCGATCTTCGCAGCCGCGTCCGGACGATCGCTCGCACGCGGCCGGTCGCGCGCGCGCAGGCTCTCGCCTATCTCGTTTTCGAACGCCGCGACCTCGCGCTGCAGGAGAGGTTTCTGTGCGATTTTGGTTTGCGGACAGCGGAGAAAAGCGAAGCGGCGGTTTTCCTGCGCGGAAGCGGTCCCGACGCTTACTGCGTCGAGGTGCGCCAAGGCTCGCGAGATTGCTTTGTCGGTTTCGGGCTCGAGCTCAGCGACGCCGACGAATTCGAGAAGCTCCGTCTAAAATCCGGTTCGCCCGCGATAGAACTCATTCTCGCCCCTGGCGGCGGCAAACGATTCCGGTTGATCGATCCCGCCGGTTTTCGTGTCGATGTCGTCATTGGGCGGGCTGATCATGGTCAGGCGCTTCCTCCGCGTCCGTCGACGCCGGTGAATGCGCCGGGCGCACATCGACGCGTCAATGGTGAAAACCGACACCCGGCGGCGCCGTCGGCTGTGCACCGGCTCGGCCATCTGGTGCTTCAGGTGCGTGATTTTCCGGCGGTCCTCGCATTCTACATGGACCTGTTCGGATTCATTCCGACCGATGTCCAATTTCTCGATGACGGGGAACCAAATCTGTCCTTCAATCGGCTTGATCGCGGCGCCGAGCCGACGGACCACCATTCGCTGGTTATCGCAGGCGGCGTAACCGATGCGTTCGAGCACTGCGCCTTTGAAGTCGCCGATCTCGATGATGTCGGGCAGGGCCAGCAATTTCTGAAGATGAAGGGATGGCGCCACGCATGGGGCATCGGACGTCATTGGCTCGGCAGCCAGATCTTCGACTATTGGCGCGATCCCGCCGGCGATCACTTCGAGCACTACGCCGATGGCGACGTCTATGATGCGCGCGCGCCGACGCGTTATTCGCCGCTTGCGCGCTCAACGCTTTATCAATGGGGCGCCGATCTTCCGCCGGCCTTCGGCGGCGGCCCCACGCCGTCGCTGATGATCGCCCTACTACGCGGCCTGATGTCCGGCGCCCTCTCGAAAGACCATATCGGCATGGTGATGCGCGCGATGAAAAAACCCGCGCGTCCGTGGCTGACCTGAAGGACGCGAGCTATGGCGACGAACGTGATCAGGTTTGAAGACAGCGGCCGCGCGCGCTGGGGCGTCGTGCGCGGTGCGCATGCGGCGCCGCTTGACGATGAGTACGAGACCACAGGCGATTTCCTGCTACGCGGCGCTTCAGCGGCTCGCTCTGTCGCCGTGTCAGCCTCCGCAACGCTGCGCCCGCTCGCTGGTCTTGCGCTCTTGAGTCCCGTGACGCGAAACCAACAATTCATTTGCCAGTTTACCAACTATAAATCGCACATTATTGAAGGCGGGCGCCGCCCCGAAGAGGTCACGTCCAACGTCATTTTCAGGAAAGCGTCATCCTGCATTTCGCCGCCGAACGCCGACATCGTGAAGCCGTCAGCGGTCAAGCTTCTCGACTATGAGGTGGAGCTCGGCGTCGTGATCGGGAAAGACATCTCCGGCCCTGTCGACGTGCGCGCTGACGATCTCTCCAGCGTCGTCGGCGGCCTCGTCATCGTCAACGACGTCTCCGCTCGCGACATCCAGATCCCGCAAGTGCAGGCCTATAAGGCGAAAAGCTTCCGGAGTTTCGGCCCGGTCGGCCCGTTCCTCACGCTACTCGATCCGCAAGAGTTCGCGTTGCTCCGCAAACTGCGTCTTGAGCTCAAAGTGAACGGCGAACTCCGGCAGGGCGCCTATGCCGACGACATGCACTTCCTGCCGCATCAGACGATCACCGAGCTTAGCCGCGTGCAGGACCTCTTCGCTGGCGATCTCATCGCGACCGGCACGCCCGGCGGCACGGCGATCCGCGCGCCGTCGAAACTGATGATGACGATCGCAAAGTTTCTGCCGCCGGCTGTCGCCTGGCGCGCGTTTCTGAAACGCAGCCTCGCCAACCCCGCCTATTTGAAAGGTGGAGACCAGATCGAGGCGACGATCAGAACCGATGACGGCGCGATCGATCTCGGGCGTCAATCCAACAAGATCGTCAGCGAGGCCGCATGATGTTGCAAAAAGCCCCGGCTGAACGCCGCTTGCGTCCGATTTTGTCCCGCTCAATCGAGATCGATTGCGCGCCCCAAAAGGCGTTCGAGTACGTCATCGACCGCCGCAATTACCATCGATGGTTTCCGGGCATCATCGAGATGCGCCCTATTGACGATCTTCCGATCGATGCTGCCGGAAAGCGTTACGCGGAGATCGCGCGTTTGCCGACCGGCGCCATCGAGCAGATCACGCCGGAAACGATCTTCGTCGATCCGCCGAACGCTTTCGCGATGGACGTTGATCTTCAGCCGGTATTGCCGCGTTTTCACTACTCGTTCCGGAAGACGCCTACCGGCGGAACGCGCTTTCTGTTCGAGTGTCATGCGCGCGGCGAAGGCCCCATCGTGCCGATCGGACGCTTCGTCATGAACCGCGTTCTCAATGTTCGCGCGGCCCGCGGTCTTCAGCGGCTGAAAGCAATCCTAGAAGCGTCGCCCGGCGCGCTGATGCGCGCGGCGGAAATCCGGATGTTTGGCGACGCGGAGCGGGTTATCGATATCAATCCTGTAGCGCTTCGGCCTGCGCCGGCCGAGGACGAGGTTCTCGTCCGTGTCATTGCGACATCCGTCAACCCGATCGAGACGAAGCGCCGCGCCGGTTACGGGCGCGTCTTGCTGGCGAAGAAAGGGGGCGTGCGATGGCCTGTAGTCCTCGGCGCCGATTTCGCGGGCGTTGTCGAAGTTGTCGGCGCAAGGGTGAAAGGGCTGAAGCCAGGCGACGAAGTCTTCGGCGCAAAGGAAGTGTCTTCGGAGGGCGCGCTTGCGGATTACGTGCGCGTCAAGGCCTCGCAGGCGAACCTTAAGCCCGTCGACATCACCTTCGCGGAAGCGGCCGCCGCGCCCTATGTTTTCCTGACGGCCTGGGCGGCGCTTGTCGGCGAGGCAGGCCTCTCGCCAGAGAATGCGCGCGGCAAGAAAATTCTCATTCAGGCGGGGTCGGGCGGGGTCGGCGGCGCGGCGATTCAACTCGCCAAGGCGTGGGGCGCCGAAGTCGCGACAACCTGCATGAGCGACGGCGTCGCGCTTTGCCGCGCCCAGGGCGCCGATCACGTCTTCAATGCGGAAAAGGATGACTTCACGACGCGGATCTCGAACTACGACATCGCCTTCGACACAGTTGGAGGGGAGCAGGAAGAGCGCAGCATATCGATTCTGAAGTCAGGCGGCGTCTTCGTCACCATCATCCATCCCTTGCTGCAATATGGCGACGACTACGGTTTCCCGCGCGGCGTCATCAAGGCGCTCGCAGAAAAAGGCCGCAAACGCAAATCAGCGAACAGGCGCGGCATCGGATATCATTGGGCGATTTTCAAGTCCGACAAGGCTGCGCTGTCGGCGCTCGCCGGATTGATGTCGGCGGGAAAGTTTCGCTCGATCATTGATCGGCAGTTCCCGCTTGAAGACGTCGCCGCGGCGCACCGTCATGTCGAAGCTGGACGAGCGCTTGGCAAGACCATCGTCGAGCTTGATGCGCAATTGGCGAATGAGAGGAGACCGCGATGAAGATGGATCGTAGAACGCTGCTGGCCGCCGCGAGCATCGCCGCGCTTGGCGGCTCCGCCGCTTTTATGCTTACGCGCAAACGCCCACCAGACGCATCCGCGCGGCCGCGCGCCGACCTGAAAGCCGAAGTCCGACGCGACCTCAATGTGCTGTTCATCCTGACGGACCAGGAACGCGCGCGTCACCTTCTTCCCAAAGTGCCGCTGCCCCAGCGGGACCGTTTGATCGAACGATCTACCGTCTTCCGCAACGCGATGGCGGTGACGAATCTCTGTTCGACATCGCGCGGCACGATTTACTCAGGCCGACATCCGCAGACGAACGGCCTCTGGGATAACACGCCCCTGCCCTACGCAAGCGATCTCCGTCTCGATATCCCGACGCTCGGCACAATGATGCAGGATGCCGGGTTCACCACCGGCTATTTCGGGAAATGGCACCTCAGCAGCCTGCCTGATGAAGAGCCGATCGGCGCCGAAAAATTCGCGGCGCTGGTGGCGCGATACGGCTTTGACGAGACCGACCAGGACGGCGAGCGCGACGGCCCGCGCTATGGATTTCGTTTTGATCCGAAGACGGCGGCCTCAGCAGCCGCGTTCATCAGGCGCAGCAAGGACGGCGACAAACCTTGGTTCGCCGCCGTCAATTTCGTCAATCCGCATGACATCATGTTTCTCAAGACTTCTGACGCGCAAGCGCATTCGCGAGTCCTGAGATTTCCAGGGACCATCGAGGATGCGCCCGAAGATCCGATTTATGCGCGCGACTGGTCACTTGGGCTCCCCGACAATTTTGGACTTTCAACGCTCGCTGGCAAGCCCCCGGCGCAGCACGAGATGCAGCGCGTGATGGAGTTGTCGCTCGGCGAAATCCCGCTTTCGGACGAGAAGGCATGGCGCTTTTATCAGAATTACTATGCAAACTGCCTCGTAGACGTCGATCGCTGGATCGGGTTCTTGATCGAAGAGCTTGTGCGGACCGGCCAAGACGACAGAACCGTCGTGATATTCGCCTCAGACCACGGAGAGATGGGCGGCGTCCACGGGCTAAGGGAAAAGGGGGCCAACCTCTATCGGGAAGCCTCGAATGTGCCGCTCTGGATTTGGCACCCAGATGTCGCCGGCGGCGTTGAAACCGACGCGCTCGCTTCGCTCGTCGACATCGCGCCGACGCTGATGGGGCTTATCGGCGTTGACGACGAAGTCCTGCGCAACGCCTATCCGCCTTTCGCCGGCATCGACCTCTCTCGCGCGCTCGGCGCGAACGCCGCGCGCGACTTTACGGCCGGCGGCCGCAGCGCCGTCCTCGGGCAATGGACGTCGCTCATTCACCAATCGACCGAAGCCGTTCATGCGGCGGCTAAGGTTCTGAGCACCAAGGGGCCGATTGACAAAGTCAGCTACCTTTTTGACGAGCGACGCCGATCGCTCGGTGCAAAGCGCGGCGCGATGCGCGGCCTGTTCGACGGCCGTCACAAATTTGCGCGCTATTTCAGTCCAAGGGACCATCATGCGCCCGCGTCCTTCAACGAACTCGTCGCGCGGAATGACCTTGAGCTTTACGACACTGCAGCAGACCCGGGCGAAGTCCGGAATCTTGCGGCGGATCCGCAGGTCGCAGACCGAAAGTTGGTTGAGGCGCTCAATCGCCGCCTCAATGAGTTGATCGCCGCAGAGGTCGGTATCGACGACGGATCGTTCCTGCCGGGACCCAATAGCCTATGGGCGGTCTGAGTTGAATTTTCGAACGGCGCGGCGGACGAATTTTTGCGGGTCTTTAGCTATTTCTTTCAGTAGGACATGCAGTCCGTAACGGAACCTGCATCTGCGTAGCGGCGCCATTCTACAGCGCCGCAGTGGCCGGCGCCCTTCATGTTAGCGTTCTTGTAAAGCGGTCAGCGCAATAACCCGATGCAGCTTCGCGCCCGAACGTTTTCATCTTAAGCCATAACCTCCGATCGGAGCGGTTTCGGCTATGCGCTCCATTCCTGCGATGAGAGGGCGACCTTTCTGTATCGCGTCTTGAACGGAGGGTAGTTGCAACGAGGCGAGGTGAGCCTCAGCTTCGGTCCAGACTTCGGTTATCCAGAGCACATCGGGCTGAACCGGGTCGTTGGCCACAATGTAGGAGATATTTCCCGGCATGTTGCGCAGCCCTTCAAGCAGTATTGCGCTCAAGGCATCGCGCTGACCTTGAGTAGCGGTCATTTTGCCGATCAGTCCGTACATTTCGGTTTCTCCCGTCGCCTGTTTAAGCTTCGATGCCGCGCAGGATGTGACGGCCGAGCCCAGCAACAACCCGATAAAGCTTCTCTTGGTGACGTTCATCACGTTTTGGAATAATGCGCCCTCACCAGCCATTCAAGGCGCCAATGACTACGCGCTCTTCGCCCGCCGCTCGACGCCAAGAGACTCGGCTTTCCGCCAGATAATGCAATCAAAGCGACCGAAAATTCGGGAACGCTCCGCGCACGAATTGCACAGCAGATATTTGACCGAGGATCGCCAGCGCGGCGTGCCATCGGAAACTGCGGCGGCGCAATTGAAACTCAAATCCCACAATGTCGCGGAGGGCTATGTTCAAGAGGCAGATCGGCGAAGAAACAGGACGGCGAGATTGCTTGAGTGAGGGCGCATTGTTGGCAATTGTGTTATCGACAGCATGAGAATTATTGCAGTCTTGATGGCTAAAAAAAAGAAAGATCTTGCAAATACAACAATTTATGTTGTCGAACGAGCTGCCTTCCGCGCATGGACGATAAAATTGATCTGAAGCCGTATTGCCTTCCGCGGACTTTTGATGAATGCCCTGCGAAGTCAATGTTGTAGTAAGTGAATTTGTTGGGGAGTGGGGGAGATTTCAATAATCAATGGTCACCGTGCGCCTTTTTATGGGCGCCCAAAGCCCGTCATTCTGCGTTTACCCGAATCATCGAGAATCCCGCTCTTCAGCCGGCTTGAGGAGCTTGGGCCATGACCATGACACGACGGCGCGCTGGCGCTTTGATCGCGGGAGGCGCTGGGGCGGCGCTTGTTCCAGGCTGCGGCGCGGGCGGCGGCGAGGCGCGCCTGAGGTTCAAGGTGATCGCGCGGGCGCAGCTCCCTCGCGCCGACTATGAAGGCTTCGCGGTCAATGAGATGCGGGCCAGCTACACGCCGAATTCGCTGACCGGATTTATGATGGGCCGGACGCTGAAGATGGAAGCGACGGTCGTCGATTTTGGCGGCGAGGGTGATGCGCTATTTGTGCTCCTTACGGATTATTTACCCGTAATCTTGTGGCTGTGGGGCATTGCCCCGAGCGCCGGAGCCGCCGACGAGAACGACCAATCTCCAGTTTGAAAGCTGCGACTGGATTACGAGCAATTCCACAAGAAGACCCGGCGCTAGCCGGTACAGATATCAGCTTTACCCGAAACTCTGCGCCTTCCGCGACGAAGCCGACCCGACGAGCGTCTACGAAGTCGATCCCGACAATCTCGCCAAGACCCACGGCCCCGGCGCGAAGTTTCTTGGGCTGTCGATCGAAATCGTCGATCCGAAAACGCCGCTGACGAAGTCGATCGAAGGGAGGCTGGCGTGGATCGTCGCTGGTTCGAGCGATCGTTTGGTGCAGCCATTTCGATACGCCGACGATCCAACCGCATCGTTGGGTCAAACAATTTCAAGCCGATCATTCATCCAATAAGGAGAACGTGGTGACCGTTTCGCAAGAGCTGTACTACGCGATCTTTTCAATGGATGCGTATAATCGCTTCCAAGATGCGGAAGCGGACCCAGTAGGACTTGCAGTCAGCGGGGATGTAATTGGGTACGCCATACGTAGGACCGATCAACTTCCCGCCGGGTATCAGAACTCTGGTTTCTTCGCGACCGCGTACGACCTCAACGGCGAGGTGGTCATCTCCTATCGGGGAACGGACTTCGGGGCGCCGGGCGCCGAGCTTTGGGAAGACGTCTTTAATGGTTGGTTGGCGAGCACGGGAACATACACCGCGCAACTTGCGGCGGCGGAGCTGTTCTACGAAACGGTCGCCGGGGACGATCCCTTTGGCGGCGCAAACAGCAACGTCGTCCTGACGGGCCATTCGCTCGGCGCAAGGCGTGGCCCTCGAACAGGCGCGGACCGTGGCCAAACATCTCGGGGATCACCAGAAGCGACAGCTCATCGATTGCGCCCACGGCCATTGCCGTCTGCGCAAAGCGAGCACCGGGAAAGATCGCAAATTACCGCCCAGGGCATGTCTTCTCCCGCGCGACAATGGTGGCGACGTCGGCGCCTGACAGTGCGTTCGATAAGTGCGCACGAAGGGGAGCCGCTAAGTCATCGAAATTAATTCATTTATTGGCGTTTGCTTCTCCGGCGAAGCGATGGCGGATTTCCGCGCCGCCCTCGCACTGCCAAAATGCGCAATTTCAACCTTCCACAAAGGACGCCAAGCACACTGTTGGAGTAACTGACAACGCGTCATTCTGTTGGTGTATGCTCCAACATGCAGGCGACGCTCCTCCTTCGGGAACGCTTGACGATTTCGGAGACGGCCTTCGTTGGCTTGGTGCGCTGGCAGGTCCCGGCGCCGGTGAAGGGCAGCGGCTACGGGCTGAAATACCGGCTTGCGCTTGTCTCCGGTGGAGCCTGGCGGCTGGCGTTCTTGATCGCGTCGAAGGCGGCGTCGTTTTTCTGTTCGACGGTGTGCACGTTGACTTCAGGCTGACGGCGGCGGCTTAAGCGCCGACGCTGACGCCGGCGCCGGCGCCGGAGAAAAGTCGCCGCGCCGATCTTTGAATTTGACTTAGGTCATCAAGCCTCCGGCGGCCGGTTCATAGGCTGCGCGAATGAAGGACGCTTGGCGAAAATATCTCGGCGGCAGAGGTGCGCGCTACACAAGCTATCCGTCGGCGATCCATTTCGATGCGTCGGTGACGGGCGAGGATCTCGCCGCCAGGTTCCGTAGCGTCAGTCTCTACGCGCCGATCTCGATTAACGTCCACATCCCATTTTGCCGGCAAGGCAGCTGGTTCTGCGGGTGCTTGAAGCACGCCCGGAAAGACCACAGCCGCGCGCTCGACTATATCAACGCGCTGATCGCCGAGATCGCCATGCACGCCTCGGCGCTCCAGGGGCGCGGGCGCCCGGTGAGCGTCCATTTCGGCGGCGGCACGCTGAACTATCTCAGCAGCGTCGACATCGCGCGCGTCCTCGACGCGATCGAAGGTCAGCTCGGCCTGACCGACGACGCGCATCTGTCGATCGAGCTCGATCCAAGACATTTACGGCGGCAGGACATCGACGCCTATGTGGCGTTGGGCTTCGACCGCTTCAGCCTCGGCGTCCAGGATTTCGATCCGGACGTGCAAATGGCGGTCAATCGTATCCAGGATTATGACCTCATCGAAGCCTGCGTCGCCGAAATGCGCTGTGCGGGTGTCGATGATCTGTCTTTTGACGTCCTCTACGGCCTGCCGCTGCAAACCGTGAGGACTTTCGAAAGCACGCTCGACAAGGTTATCGCGCTCGGACCGGATCGGGTATCGGTGTCCGGTTACGCGCAGGCGCCGGCGGCGTTTCCGCACCAACCGATGATCAGCTCCGAGAGCCTTGCCGATGCGGCCTTGCGCGCCGAACTGGCGGAGCTTGCGGACCGGCGTTTCACCGGCGCCGGCTACCGGCGGATCGGATTCGATCATTATACAAGGCCGGACAATACGCTCGCCTGCGCGGCGGCGTCGGGACGGCTAAAACGAAACTTTCAGGGCTTTGCCGACGACCCCTCCCCGACCATTCTCGCTGTCGGCGCTTCCGCCATCAGTTTCGTCAACGGCCTCTACGCGCAGAATGAGAAAGACCTCGACGCCTATGTCGAACGGGTCCGGCGCGGCGTATCGCCTGTCGGATGCGGCCTCCTGCGGACGCAAGGCGACTCCGTCGTCGCGGCGGCGATCGGCGATTTGTTGTGCGAGTTATCGGCAGATGTCGGCGACGTTCTTCGGGTCGCAGCCCCAGCGGAAGCGCTGCGGGTTTGCGGAGCGCTCGACCAGCTTGAGGCGGACGGCGTCATCGCCTGGCAGGGCGACCGCATCCAGGTCGCGGAAGAGGCGTTTCTTCTGGCGCGCGCGGTCGCTGCGGCCCTTGACCCTTACGCCGGGCCAGCAAGCGACCAGGCGGCATGCGTCTAAAAATCGCAGCGACGGACAGCGCTTCGCGCGCAAGCAACGCCGTCCTTCGCGCAGTCGGGGGATTATCGGGGCGGCGGAATGTGCTACGCGTGCCCGATGGCCTCGCCCGATCACCGCGCAACCGCTTGCGCCGCTGAGAAGCGGCCGGCGTCATGCGATCTCTGCGCGGTGCGCGAGCGTTCGATCTGCGCCGATCTCGGCCCGCGCGAACTCGCGCAGATCGAGAAGACGCTGGCGCGCCGGACCGTTCCGAAGGGGCGCGCCCTGATGAAAGAGGGAAGCCCCAACGACTGTCTCTATATCGTCGTGCAAGGAAGCTTCCGGCTGACGAAACATCTCGAAGACGGGCGCCGGCAGGTGACCGGGTTCCTCTTTCCCGGCGACTTCATGGGCGTGCGCGCCACCGAGGCGAGCGCCTATACGGCCGAAGCGCTCGAAGACAGCCATGTCTGTCACTTTCCGCACAAGCTCCTCGACGCCGTCGCTGTCGATTGCCCGGGCGTCAAGGATCGCCTGATCGCGCGCGGCCAGACCGAATACCATAAGGCGCAGGACCACATTGTTCTGCTCGGCAAGAAGACGGCGGAAGAGCGCGTCGAGAGTTTTCTGCACATGGTCGCCCTGTCGATCGGCCGGGATGTTTCCGACGACGAGACCGAGACGCGCCTGCCGATGCCGCGTCAGGACATTGCCGATTATCTTGGTCTGCGCCTTGAAACGCTGAGCCGAACGCTGGCGGTCCTCAAGAAAAAGGGAGCGATCCGCGACCTCGAGCGCCACCGCGTGACGCTCGCCGGTTAGCGCGCCAGGGGTTGTTGCAAACATTGTGACTGGCCGTTTCCCCGCTCATTCCCGCGACAGCGGGAATCCAGGAGTTCAATGCGCCGTGCTCCGTGACTCTGGATCCCCGCTTTTGCGGGGATGAGCGGAAGAACAGTCTACTCATTCGGTTCGCGACCGGCTCTAGCGCAGCCATGAGATATGGCGCCCGGCGCGCCCTTTCTCCCCCTTGCGGTCGGCGAGGCAGGCAGCATGGCACGGCGCATGCCGGCGCCGATCCTGCGGGTCGCGATCCCCGGCGCCGATGTCGATGAAGCCGCGCTCTCCGCTCGCGCACAACGCCGCGCGCACGACGTGGCTCGCATCGGCCGCCGCCGCCGCGCTGAAGACCGGCGCCCCGGCGAGCGCCGCTGACGCTGCACCAAGAGACATCAATTTCAGCCAGCGCCGGGGCGTCATGAAGGCGGTCTCATTCGCTGCGACAAATCGACAATAACGCCTCGTTCTGAAGCGGCTTGATCCAGGTCAAGCGATAGCGCCGCCGATAAGTGAGAAGGGGGGCGCCAGATGAGCGAACGGGGCGCGAGCGCTATGTCGAGAGAATTGACGTCGGCAGTGAGAAGAGGCGGCGCAGACATAACGCTGATCGCCTTCGCGCTCGCTGTCATGGCGCTGTGGTCTGTCTTCACCGCCGCCCGCACCATCGATCCCTCGATGAGCGTCCACGCGATGATGTTCTTCGCGGCGAGCATCATCGGCGCCTTCGCCCTTGTCAGCCACGTGACCTCTGACCAGAAGGCGGACGCCAGCCGTTATGAAATGGGCGTCGTCAAGGCCGGCGTCTTCGCGTCGGTATTCTGGGGCATCGCCGGTTTTCTCGTCGGCGTCATCATCGCCGCGCAGCTGGCCTTTCCGAACCTCTTCTATTTTCCCGACTTGCCGTGGACGAGTTTTGGACGGCTCCGGCCGCTCCATACCTCGGCGGTCGTTTTTGCGTTCGGCGGCAACGTCCTCATGGCGACGTCGTTCTACGTGGTGCAGCGCACGTGCCGCGCGCGGCTCTGGGGCGGGCTCGGCGCGTGGTTCGTTTTCCTCGGCTATAATCTTTTCATCGTGATCGCCGCGACCGGCTATCTGATGGGCGTCACGCAGTCGAAGGAATACGCCGAGCCTGAGTGGTACGCCGATCTCTGGCTGACGATCGTCTGGGTCGTTTATCTCCTCGTCTTTCTCGGCACGCTCCTGAAACGGAAAGAGCCGCACATCTATGTCGCGAACTGGTTCTACCTCGCCTTCATCGTGACGATCGCGATGCTGCACATCGTCAACAATCTGGCGATGCCGGTGTCGCTGACAAGCACGCGCAGCTACAGCCTCTTTGCTGGCGTGCAGGACGCGCTGACGCAGTGGTGGTACGGCCATAACGCCGTCGGCTTCTTCCTGACGGCGGGCTTTCTCGGGATCATGTATTATTTCATCCCGAAGCGCGCGGAGCGGCCGGTCTATTCCTACCGGCTCTCCATCGTGCATTTCTGGTCGCTGATCTTCATCTATATCTGGGCGGGCCCGCACCATCTTCACTACACGGCGCTGCCCGAGTGGGCGCAAACGCTCGGCATGACGTTCTCGATCATGCTGTGGATGCCGTCCTGGGGCGGCATGGTGAACGGCCTGATGACGCTCTCGGGCGCCTGGGACAAGCTTCGCACCGACCCCGTTCTGCGGATGCTGGTCGTCTCCGTCGCCTTTTACGGCATGTCGACGTTTGAAGGCCCGTTGATGGCGATCCGCGCGGTAAACTCGCTTTCCCATTACACCGACTGGACGATCGGGCATGTGCATTCGGGCGCGCTCGGCTGGGTCGCCTATGTGTCCTTCGGCGCGCTTTATTGCCTCGTGCCGTGGCTGTGGAACCGCGAGAAACTTTACTCGCGCGCGCTCGTCGAATGGCATTTCTGGATCTCGACGCTCGGCATCCTCCTCTACATCACGTCGATGTGGGTCTCCGGCATCATGCAAGGCCTGATGTGGCGCGCTTATAACGAATTCGGATTCCTCGAATACTCGTTCGTCGAAACCGTCGCGGCGATGCATCCTTATTACGTCATCCGCATGCTTGGCGGGTTGCTTTTCCTGATCGGCGCCCTGTTCATGGCTTACAATCTCTGGCGCACCGCGCGCGGTGATGTTCGCGAACGCGAATATGCGCGCGACGCCCTGTTCGCCCCCGTTCCGGCTGAGTGACGGAGACCCTGATGCTTGAAAAACATGCAATCCTTGAGAAAAGCGGTCTTCTCCTGACGGTCGCCATTCTTGTTACGGTGGCCATCGGCGGGGCGGTCGAGATTGCGCCGCTCTTCTATCTCGAATCGACGATTGAAAAGGTCGAAGGCGTGCGCCCCTATTCGCCCCTGGAGCTCGCCGGGCGCAACATCTACATCCGCGAAGGCTGCCATGTCTGCCATTCGCAGATGGTGCGGCCCCTGCGCGACGAGGTCGAGCGCTACGGGCATTACAGCCTCGCTGCAGAAAGCATGTACGACCATCCGTTCCAATGGGGATCGAAACGGTCAGGGCCGGACCTTGCGCGCGTCGGCGGCAAATATTCCGACGCCTGGCACCAGCAGCACCTGATCGACCCGCGCAGCGTCGTTCCGGAATCGGTGATGCCGCCCTACGCCATGCTGAACGAGCGCCCGCTTGATTATCGCGAAGCGGCGGACTGGCTCGCCGCGAACCGCGCCGTGGGCGTTCCTTATACGGACGAGATGCTCACGAACGCCGAAGCTGACCTGAAAGCGCAGGTCGACCCCTTCTCCGAAATCTACGACCAGTTCGCCGCACGCTATCCGAAGGCGCAAATTCGCGACTTCGACGGCGATCCCATGGTCATTTCTGAAATGGACGCGCTCATCGCCTATCTGCAAGTGCTCGGCACGATGGTCGATTTTTCGACCTATCAGGCCGAAGAAAATTACCGGTGACGACCATGTACGAATCGCTCGCGCGCTTTGCGCAAACCTGGGGTCTCGTGATCTTCGTCGTCGCGTTTGCGCTGGTGCTTTTCTACGCGCTCAACCCCCGCAACAGCGCAAAGTTCGACGCGGCGAAAAGAATTCCGCTTGAGGAAGAGGACTGAGATCATGGCGGAACCCGAAATCGACGAAGTCTCCGGCGTCGAGACGACCGGCCATTCCTGGGACGGCATCAGGGAGCTCAACAACCCGTTGCCGCGTTGGTGGCTCATCATCTTCTGGGTCTGCGTCGCGTGGTCGGTCGTTTACTGGGTGCTGATGCCGTCCTGGCCGGGGCTCACCGGCCACTTCGCAGGAACGCGCGGCCACTCCGAACGCAAGAACGTCGCGGCGGCGGTCTCCATGCTGAATGCCGAACGGCAGGATCGTATGGCGCGCCTGTCGTCGATTGACTCGATCGAGGCCATCGAGCGCGATCCGCAACTTCTGGAGTTTACGCTCAACGCCGGGGCGTCGCTTTTCGGCGATAATTGCGCGACATGCCACGGCGCCGGCGGGCAAGGGATCAAAGGCTTTCCCGCGCTCGTCGATGATGACTGGATCTGGGGCGGCTCGCTCGCGGACATTCGCCGCACATTGCAGGTCGGCATTCGCTCAGGCCATCCAGAAACGCGCCTTAATGTCATGCAGGCCTATGGCGAGCTTGGCGTTCTGACGAGCAGTCAGATCGGCGATCTCGCCGATTACGTCCTCACCTTGTCCGGACAACCGGCGGACAGCGCCGCCGCGGCGCGCGCCGCGCCGTTGTTCGAGGAACAATGCTCAGCCTGTCATGGCGCCGACGGCCGCGGCAATCAGGAACTCGGCGCCCCGAATTTGACGGACGCGATCTGGCTTTATGGCGGAGCGCGGGCGGACCTGACGCGGACGCTGAGATACGGCCGCGGCGGGGTGATGCCGGCGTGGGAGGAGCGTCTTTCCGAAGAACAGATCAAGGCGCTCGCGGTCTATGTTCATTCGCTCGGCGGCGGCGAGTAGCGCGTGTTGGTGGCTGGTGACAGAGCTTAACGTCAAACACGCAGCAAGGGCGTTGAAACCCGCCGAAGCGGCGTCCGGCGTCGCCGTGATCGACGCCGTCGCCGTCAACAGCGCAGCGGCGCGTCAGCTCTACAAGAAGCGCGAACCCATCTATCCAAAGCTCGTCCACGGTCCCTTTCGCACTTTGAAGTGGGCGCTGCTCGTGCTCACGCTCGGCGTCTACTATGTGTTGCCTTGGATCCGCTGGCCGCGCGGGCCCGCCGAGCCCGATCAGGCCGCGCTCGTCGATTTCGCGGGCGGGCGATTTTATTTCTTCTTCATCGAGATCTGGCCGAGCGAGCTTTACTTCGTCACCGGCCTTCTCATTCTCGCCGCGCTGGCGCTCTTTCTCGCAACAGCGCTCTTCGGACGCGTTTGGTGCGGCTATGCCTGTCCGCAGACGGTGTGGACGGATCTCTTCATTGCCGCCGAAAGGCTCATTGAAGGCGATCGCAATGCGCGCATCAAGCTCGCCAAGGCGCCGTGGACGATCGCAAAGGTGCTGCGCAAGACAGCCAAGCACGCAGTCTGGATCGCGATTGCGGCGGCGACCGGCGGCGCATGGATTCTCTATTTTCACGACGCGCCGACGATCGCGCAGCAATTCCTTCGGGGCGAGGCGCCGCTGTCGGCGTATTTCTTCGCCGGCCTTCTGACCTTTACGACCTATATGCTCGCCGGCTCGATGCGCGAGCAGGTGTGCACCTATATGTGCCCGTGGCCGCGCATCCAGGCGGCGCTGACCGACCAGGAATCGCTGCAGGTCACGTATCGCGTCGACCGGGGCGAGCCGCGCGGGGCCCACAAAAAGGGTGAAAGCTGGTCGGGACGCGGCGACTGCGTCGATTGCAAGGCTTGCGTCGCGGTCTGTCCGATGGGGATCGATATTCGCGACGGCGCGCAGCTTGAATGCATCAATTGCGCGCTGTGCATCGACGCCTGCGATGAGGTGATGACGAAGATCGGGCGTCCGAAGGGCCTTATCGCCTATGACAACGACACGAACATGGCGCGCCGCCGGCTCGGCGAGAAGCCGCGATTCAAGCTCGTGCGGGCGCGCACGATCCTTTATGCGGCGGTGCTGGCGCTTGTCGGCGCAATCATGATCGCAGGCTTTTCCGCGCGCGAAACGACGAGCCTCAACGTCCTCAAAGATCGCACGCCGCCTTTCGTCCGGCTGTCGGACGGGTCCATTCGCAACGCCTACACGCTGAAGATCGTGAACAAGGAAAGCGAGGCGCGTGAATTCGTGGTCAGACTGGACAGCGCCGCGCCGCTGGCGCTGACGGCGGTCGGAACCGAAACCGTGGATGGCGCCCTGCGACTGACGATCGCCGGAGATGATGTTCGCGCCGTGCGCGTGTTCGTCACCGCCGCGCCGGGCGCCGTCACCGCGCCAGCGACGGCGCTGACATTCGCCATCGAAGACCCGGCTGGCGACACGATTTCCGCCCTTGCGACATTCATGACGGAGCGCAAAAGATGAGAACGCCCTTTCAACTCACCGGCGGCCATGTGCTCGCCGCGCTTCTCGGCTTCTTTGCGCTGATCGTTGCCGCGAACGCGTCGTTCATCTACTTCGCTGTGAAAACCTTTCCGGGTGAAAGGGAGAAAAAGTCCTACCGTCAGGGAATTCATTACAATGACGCGCTCGGCGCGCGCGCTGCGCAAGAAGCGCTCGGCTGGCGCGCCGCGATCGAAAGCGTCGTCAGGGATGGCGAGGCTGTCACGCTTGTTGTCACGTTCGCGGGTAGGAACGCCGCGCCGCTCGACAGCCTTGCCCTTGCCGGCAGGGTCGTCCGGCCGGCGTCGAATGAGGGCGAACAGGCGTTCTCCTTCGCGCCCTCCGGCGCCGGGCGTTACACAGCGGTCATCAACGCCGCCAGCGGCGCCTTCGACCTGACGGTCGCGGCGTCATCATCCGCAGGCGAACAGTTTCAATTCACCAACAGGGTGATCTTTCCGTGAGCGCCAGCGTAACCAAAGCCTGCCCGAGCGGTCTTGAGCCGGCAGCCGCGCCCGAAACGTCCGGGGTCGTTGACGCTGCGCCCTTCGTTCGGCGAAAAGGCGGCGCTGCGTCGCTGGAGCTTGCGATCTTCGGGGCCAAATGCGCGGGGTGCATCGCCAAGATCGAGAAAGCGATGATGAGCCTTGGCGGCATGGAGAGCGCAAGGCTCAACCTGTCGACCGGGCGATTGTCGCTCGCCTGGCGCGACGGCGCCGTGTCGGCGGCGGACATCACCGGGAGAATTGAGGCTCTCGGCTATCGCTCAGCCCCGTTCGATCCGCACCTCATTGAAAGCGATCACGATGCGGAAGGAAGAGGCTTGCTGCGCGCGCTCGGCGTCGCCGGCTTTGCAACAGCCAATGTCATGCTGCTGTCGGTTTCTGTCTGGTCCGGCGGCGCGGAGATGGGCGAAGCGACCGTCAGCCTGATGCACTGGGCCTCCGCCGTCATCGCCGTGCCGGCAGCGCTCTATGCAGGGCAACCCTTCTTTCGTTCGGCGTTCGCCGCGTTGAAACGCGGGCGCACCAATATGGACGTTCCGATTTCGCTGGCGGTGATCCTCGCGCTGGCGCTCAGCGTTCATGAGTTCTTCGCCGGCGGCCCGCACGCTTATTTCGATGCGGCGGTGATGCTGCTCTTCTTCCTGCTTATCGGGCGGTATCTCGATCATCGCCTGCGCTGGCGGGCGCGCGAGGCGGCGCGCGATGTTCTGGCGCTGCAGGCGGCGACCGCGCGGCGGTTGGACGACAATGGCAGCTGCAACAGCGTGCCCGCGCGCGACATCCGGATCGGCGACCGCCTGCTTCTCGCGCCCGGCGACCGCGTTCCTGTCGACGGCGTCGTCGCCGAAGGCGTTTCCTACGCGGACCTTGCGCTCGTCACCGGCGAAAGTGCGCCCGTGAAGCTGCAACAGGGCGATGCGCTGAGCGCCGGCGTCGTCAATCTCTCAAGCCGCCTCGTTATGACGGCGACCGAGACGCTCGAAACCTCGCTGATCGCTGACCTTGCGCGGCTGATGGAGGCGAGCGAGCAGACGCGGGGCCGCTATCGGCGCCTCGCTGACCGCGCAGCGAGCCTCTATGTCCCGGTCGTCCATACGCTGGCGCTCGCCACCTTCGCCGGCTGGTATTTTCTGGCGGAGGCGGGGCTGCGCGTCGCGGCGCTGAATGCGATCGCCGTGCTCATCATCACGTGCCCCTGCGCGCTTGGACTTGCCGCGCCGGCCGTGCAGATCGTCGCCGCCGGACGGCTTTTCAAACGCGGCGTGCTGATGAAATCCGGCGACGCGCTTGAGCGCCTGGCGGAGGCGCGGGCGATCATCTTCGACAAGACCGGCACGCTGACGCTTGGCCGCCCTCAACTCCTCAACCGCGACGAGCTGCCAGCCGACGCGCTCGCTGCCGCCGCCGCGCTCGCGCGCATCAGCCGCCACCCCTTGTCGCGGGCCGTCGTCGAGGCGGCGGGGCCCGGCGACGCGTCCGCGGACGCCGCCGAGTTCGCCGGCCTCGGCATTGAAGGAACCTGGAACGGGATGCGCGCGCGTTTCGGCGCGGCCGACTGGACCGGCGCGGCGCCTGACGCCGGAGCCGCACGGATGTCCGCCTGGCTGAGGCTCGGCGAGCGCGCGCCGGTCCAGTTTTTCTTCGAGGATGCGCCGCGCGCTGACGCCGCTGCGGTCATCCGTACCCTGAGGGAAAAAGGCCTTGATCCGGAACTCCTCTCAGGCGATCGGGCCCCGGTTGCGGCGGCGATGGCGCACGCGCTCGGCATCGAGCGCTGGAGCGCCGAGGTCGGCCCGAAGGAAAAGGCGGCGCGGATCGGCGCGCTGGTCGCGGCGGGGGCGAAGCCCGCCATGGTCGGCGACGGGCTCAACGATGCGCCCTCGCTCGCAGCGGCGCATGTCTCGCTTGCGCCCGGCACAGCGGCGGCGGCGAGCCAATCGGCGGCGGATTTCGTCTATCTCGGCGATCGGCTGGACGGCGTCCTCGAAGCGGTCGAGGTCGCGCGCCATGCGCGCGCGCGCCTGATCGAGAACTTCGCCTTCGCTGCGCTCTATAACTTTGTGGCGATCCCGATCGCTGTCTTCGGTTTCGTCACGCCGCTCATCGCAGCGGCGGCGATGTCCGGCTCGTCCGTTATCGTTATCCTCAACGCCTTGCGGCTTTCCTACGATCGGCGGGCGACGCGATGAGCAGCCTCCTTTACCTCATTCCGATCGCGCTTTTCCTCGGCGGCCTCGGCCTCGCGGCGTTCTTGTGGGCGCTGCGATCGGGGCAGTTCGAGGATCCGGAAGGCGCGGCGGCGCGGATCCTTCTCGACGATGATCTTGATGCTGATGAAGCGAATTAGAGCGGGTTGCCGCGAAAGTGGATCCCGGTTTCGCGTCGCAACACGGGTCGCTAAAGGACTACAGCCCGCGAATATCGCGATAGGCGTGCCAGCTCGCATGGCCGAGCAGCGGGAAGGCGACGGCGAGCCCGATGAAGAACGTCGCGACGCCAGCCGCCGTAATGACCGCGATCAGCCACGCCCAGAGCAGCATCGCGCCGGGGCTCTTGTTCCACGCCGAGAGGCCCGTCGCGACCGCCGTAAAGGCGTCCGTGCGCTCGTTCATCAGCATTGGAATGGAGACGACGGTCAGAAGATAGATGCCAAAGGCGATCAGGCCGCCCGCCAGCGTTCCGACCGCAAGCATGGCGAGCCCCGGCGTGGTCGTTAACGCAAACGCTGCGAAATCGCTCAGCGGCATGTAATTGCCGTTCGTGAAAAGCGCGTAGAGCAGCAAGGCGACGCGCGTCCAGACCAGCGCGGCGAACATCAGGAAGAAACCGACATAAGCAAGTTGCAGCGGCGAACGCGGGCCGGCAAAGCGCACCGGGAAGAGCCGCGGCGGCTCGCCCGCTTCGATGCGCCGGCTCATCTCATACGTGCCGACCGCGAGCAGCGGCCCGAAAATGGCGAACATCCCGAACGCGACGGGAATGAGCGAAGCATACCCGGCGCGCCAAAGCGCCCAAACGATTGCAACGCCCCCGCCGATCACAAGGGCCCCGTAGCCGAGGCTCAAGTGCGGGGCGCGCCTGAGGTCGCGAAAACCCGCCGCCAGCCAGCGCCAGGGCGCATCGATCGCCAATCCTGAGATCGCGGATTTGGTTTCATTCGTTCCCATGACGGGCATTGAAGGCGAAATCGCCCATGGCCGGTTGATTTGGATCAAATTCACCAAACGATCAAAACCAGCGGGCCGATCGCATCAATGCCGCAAGTCATGACGCTTCCCGGATGCCTGCGCCCGCTAAAACAGAGCAACCCCCGCCCCTCGACGCTGTCGCTACCGCCGCGGGACAAGCTGGCCAGCGACATAGACATCGCCCATGCCGTGACGGACGACGCGCCCTTCGACGGCGCCGAGGCGCACGATCGAAGAGCCGTAGAGGCGCAGTTGCGGATTGACGCCCGTGCCTTCGAGCACCGCCTCGCCGGAGCCGTCGATCGTCGCCGTGAATTTATCGGCGCGCCCGCCCTGCGCGATGGCGACGCCCGAGCCGGCGATTCTGACGGTCATCGGCCCATCGACGCGGCCAGTGCGCGCGACGCCCGATCCTGCGATTGAAATATCGAGCATGCCGTCGATGGCGCCGAGCGTCACGGCGCCCGGCCCCGCGATGTCGATGTCGGCCATCGCCGCCGATCCGCCAAAGACTTCGGCGTCGCCCGACAAATCGAGTTCCAGCATCGACTTCACATCGCCGAGCGCCAGCCGGCTGCCGGCGATGACGCCGATCGTCGCGGCGCCCAGCGTTTCCGTTTCTCCGTAGACGTAGCAAGCGTCGAGCATCAATCGCCCGTCGAGCGCGCCCATCTTCAGCTTGATGCGCGCATCCGTGAACGAGATATCGTTCTTGCGCGGCACCGCAATCTCGATGACAGGATAGTCGGTGAAGAGCGCATCTGGCGAAATCTCGGCCTTGCCCGCTGCGGCTGCACGGTCACGCGCGAGGCTTTCATCGCGGCGAATGCGCTCGTTGCAGCAATCGCGATCGCCGAGATCGCCCGGCGCTTCCCCTGCGATGATCAATTCGTCGCCATCGAGTTTGACGGTCAGCGGGCGATAGATCTTACCCTGCGTGATCGTCAGTTCGACGTCTTCCCCGCCGGTCGTCGTGATCGTGACGGCGCCGGTAATGTCCTGAAACGAGACTTTCGACGCCGTGTACCGGGCCGCCATCGCCGGATCGGCCGCAGTGACCAAGAAGACCGCCAGAATCGCCGCAAAATTTCTCATAACGCCACCTTCAGAAGGGCCTCGCCCTGACGGTGCCGAGCAAGCTTGGCGCCCTTGCGAGCGTATCACTTCGGGACGGATTTTTGCAAAACTGCTGCGTCGGCGCCCGCGATCAGCTCTTCAAGCGTTGAACGCACGGGCGCGTCCGCTGGCATCGCGGCGAGCAACTGGCGCCAGAGAGCCGCCGCGCCCGCCGCATCGCCCGCCTCGCGCCGGGCGCCGCCGCGATAAAACAGGGCCATCATGTCACCGGGTGCGCGCTTCTCGATCTCGCTGAGGACGCGCAGGAATTCAGGCGTCGCCGGAAACTGGTCTTCGGGCGAGACGGCCGCAAGCGCCGTTGCGTAGTTTCGCCAGTCATCGATGTCGCCTTCGACAACCTCCAGCAGTCTTGCATAGCTCGCCGCGCTATCGGCCGGACGCTCTAGGACCATCTGCGAGCGGGCGAGCATGCGCCAACCGTCCGCGTCGCCCGGCTCCTGTTCGAGGCGCGCCGAAAGGCTCGCAACCATGCCTTCAATCATCGTGCGGCGCTCATCTTCCGGGAGCGCGGCAATTGATTCGGGCGTCGGCTGCGGCGGCGCGGGCGGCGGGTCGATCAGCCCCGGCGCGCCAACCAGCATGTAAAGGCCGGCGGCGGCGAGCGGCGCGAGCCCCAGAAAAACCGCAGCGCCAAAGCGCGCTGGCCGGGAATTTCCCATTGACGCTGGCGCCGGCGCCGGCCCGAGCGCCGCGCGCTTGGCTTCGATCTCCGCTTCAGCGGCGGCGTCCGCATCGATGAGCCCGGAAGCGCGGTCCCGCGCCAGGGCTGCGAGGCGTGCGCGCAGCGCTTGCGCGGTTTCATCATCGACAGGCAACGCGCGGGTATCGAACAAGGGCCGCGCGATCAAAAAGAGCGCGAGCGCGGCGGCGCCGGCGGCTGCCGCGAAAAATATCCACACTGTCATCGGTCGAGCTTCGCCAGCGCGTCCAGCTCTTCGGCGGTGAGAGGCTTCGGCTTTTCTCGCTCACGCCGCCCCCGGAGGAACAACAGCGCCGCAACCCCGCCGACGGCGCCCGCCGCCATCGGGGCCAGCCACAGCGCCAGCGTGTTCGTCTGCACACGCGGCTTCAACAAGACATAGTCGCCATAGCGGGCGACGAGAAAATCGCGGACCGCTTCATCGCCGTCGCCGGCATTGATCCGCTCCCGGACGAGGAGGCGCAAGTCGCGCGCGAGCGGCGCGTTTGAATCATCGATGCTTTCGCTCTGGCAGACGACGCACCTTATCTCGCGGCTGATGGCGCGCGCGCGGGCCTCCAGCGCTGGATCGGCGAGCAGCTCATCAGGCTCGACCGCAAGCGCCTCGGAGGCAGCGAGCGCCGCCGCGCTAATCAGCAGCCGGCGCATTTTTTTTCAGATCCTCGATCATCGGCTTCAACACCCGACGCCAGTCCTCGCGCGTGATCGCGCCGACATGTTTGTGCCGCACGCGGCCTTCGGCGTCGATAATGAAAGTCTCGGGCGCGCCAGTGACCCCGAACTCGATGGCGACGCGCCCGTCCGCGTCATCGCCGATTGCGGCATAGGGATCGCCGCGTTTGCCAAGCCAGGCCGCGCCCGCGCCCGGCTTGTCCTTCCAGTCGAGCCCGTAGACAGGCGCGATCTTCTCCGCAGCGATTTCCATCAGAACCGGGTGCTCGATTTCGCAGCTCGCGCACCACGAGCCGAAAATATTGACCATCGAGACCTGGTCCATAAGCTCATCGCTGGCAAACCCGCGGGCGCGTCCGGCGATCGGGGGCAGCGCGAATTGCGGCGCCGGGCGGTTGATCAGCATCGACGGGATGTAGCCGGGATCGCGACCCAAACCAGCGGCGAACCAGAAGGCGAGCGCGACAAAGGCGGCAACCGGAATGACGAAGAGGAGCCGCTTCATGCCGCCGCCGCTTGCGCTGCGGACGACGGCGCCGCAACACGGCGCCGCTCGCCAATGCCGATGCCGACAAGGCCGCCGGCAGCGATCAAGCCAGCGCCAATCCACATCCAGAGCGTCAGCGGATGGCGCCAGGCGCGCACGACCCAGCCGCGCTCTGCGTTGAATTCGCCGACGGTCAGATAGAGATCGCCGCCGAGATCGGTCGCAATCGCCGCTTCGGTCGTCTGCATGCCGCGAACCGGGTAAAATCGCCGCTCCGCCGTCATGTCAGGCAGCGCCTTGCCATCCCGCGCCACCGCGAATGTCGATACCTCAGCCCTGTAATTCGGACCTTGAACCTCGCGCACGGTTGTCAACGTCGCATCGAAGCCGCCGACACTGATGGTGTCGCCTTCGCGCGCATAGGCGATCGTTTCTGACTTCCAGACCCCGGCGCCGAGGACGCCGATCGCGACAACCGCAAAGCCCAGATGCGCAATCGTCATGGCGACATAGCTTTTGGGCAGCGCCGCGACACGCGCGCCGGCATGGGTCTCAAAGAGGCGCACACGCCGCACGAAATCGGCGATGACCCCTGCCCCCGCCCACGCCGCAAGTCCCGCGCCCGCCGCCGCCGCGATCGTCTTCGGGGAGGCGAGCCACAACGCGAGGACGAGCGCGGCGAGCCCGGCCAGCGCCGCTGGCGCCACGCGCCGGACGGCGTCCTTCAGATTTCCGCGTTTCCACGCCAGCGCCGACGCAGGCGCGATGATCAGTAACGCAAACGCCATGAACGGCAGAAAGACAATATTGAAATAGGGCGCGCCGACCGACAATTTCTCACCGCTGACGACATCGACGAAGAGCGGATAAAAAGTGCCGATGAACACTGTCGCCGTCGAGGCGACAAAGACAACATTGTTCACCAGCAGGCCGCCTTCACGGCTCACGGCGTTGAAGGCGGCGTCAGAAGACATCGCGTGCGCGCGCAGCGCGAACAGCAACAGCGCCCCGCCGATGAACACGACAAGAATGAGAAGGATGAACAGTCCCCGCTCCGGGTCGGTCGCAAACGCATGGACCGACGTGAGAATGCCGGAGCGCACCAGAAACGTCCCGACGAGGCTCAGCGAGAAAGCGAGGATAGCGAGCAGCACTGTCCATGCCTTGAAAGCGCCTCTGACTTCGAGAACGCGCATGGAGTGGATGAGCGCTGTCCCTGCAAGCCAGGGCATGAAGGACGCATTTTCAACCGGGTCCCAGGCCCAGAAGCCGCCCCAGCCAAGCTCGTAATAGGCCCACCAGCTGCCAAGGCCGATGCCGATCGTCAGGAACGTCCACGCCGCCATCGCCCAGGGCCGCGCCGCGCGCGCCCAGTCCTCATCGATCCGTCCACTGATCAACCCCGCGACTGCGTACGAAAAGGCGATCGAAAAACCGACATAGCCGAGATAGAGAAACGGCGGATGGATGATGAGCCCGGGGTCCTGCAGGAGCGGGTTGAGGTCCTGCCCGTCCGCGGGGGCAGGGAAGACGCGCGCAAAGGGGTTTGACGTGAAGATGATGAACGCGAGAAACGCCGCGGCGATCAGCCCTTGAATAGCCAGCGCGCGCGCCGTCAGCGCGTTTCGCTTGGAGAGAAGCGCGACCGCCGCGCCATAGCCCGCGAGAATGAGCGCCCAGAGGAGCATCGAGCCCTCATGATTTCCCCAGACGCCCGTCAGCTTGTAGATGAAGGGTTTGGCGGTGTGAGAATTTTCGACGACGTTGCGAACCGAAAAATCCGACGTTGCATGGGCGACAGTGAGGGCCGCAAACGCCGCCGCAACGAGCAACCCCTGAACGAGCGCGGCCGACCGCGCTGTCCGCATCAGCCCCGCATCCCCCGCTCCGGCCGCGACGAGCGGGAACAGGCCCTGATAAAGGGCCGCAAGAAGCGCGAGGATCAAAAAAACCTGACCGATTTCTGCCGTCATGACCCTGGGTTTTAGGCGGCGCCGTCAAGAGTGGCGATAGGCCCAATCGCCCCAGTGGCAAGGTTCGGGCGGGGGCTTTTCGCAGCGCGCGACCTATGGTCTTTCCTCGCCGCGAGGGGGGGTGGGATCGCCTGCTGGCGGCGTATACCTCTCTTGGCGTTCGCGAGCGCCAGCGGATGCGCCTCGCGCGGCGAGCCTTTGCGCGGAAATTATGCGGACGAGAATGAGCGACTTTCTTTCAATGGGCGGATATGGCGCGTTTGTCTGGCCGGCCTATGCGGTGTCCGCCGTGACCCTTATTGGCCTCGTGATGATGATCCGGGCCCGTGCCGCGCGCGCCCGCAAGCGGCTCGCCGAACTCGAAAAACGCGATGGATGAGGCTGGGGATGAGGCCGGGCCCCCGTTCCGGCTGACGGCGAAAGACCTCGCGGCGCGGCGCGGCGGTCGCCTTGCCTTCGCTGGCGCGAGTTTCGAGATCGGCGCCGGCGACATTTTCGTGCTGCGCGGCCCGAACGGCGCGGGGAAATCGACATTGCTGCGCGTGCTGGCCGGACGAATGGCCCCGGCTGAGGGTTCGCTCTCAATTCACAACGCCGGGAAGACCCTTGCCGAAACGGCGACGCTGGTCGGACACGCTGACGCTGTCAAAGCCGCGCTCAGCGCGGAAGAAAACCTCGAGTTCTGGCGCGCGCTTTATAGCGGAAGCGCCGCTGGCGTCGCGGCCGCCGCGCTCGCGATGGAAATCGCTGGCTTCCGCCGACAGCGCGCCTCGACCCTGTCGGCCGGTCAACGCCGCCGTCTGGCGCTCTGCCGGCCGATGATCGCGCAAAGGCCTCTCTGGCTTCTCGACGAGCCGACCGCTGGCATGGATGCAGCGAGCGCCAAACGCGCCGTCGCCGCGATCGAAGACCATGCCGCCGGCGGCGGGGCGGCGGTGATCGCCACCCATGAACCGCTCGATTTCCGTCGGAGCCGAACCATCGATATGGCGGAGGCGGCGTGAGCCCCTTCGCGGCCATCCTCGCGCGCGATTTCCGCCTTGCCTTCCGGGCGGGCGGCGGCGCGGTCCATGCAGTCATGTTTTTCGCCCTCACCATCATCGTCTTCGCGCTCGCCGCCGGGGCAGACCGCAACCGGCTCGCGGCGATCGCCGTCCCGGCGATTTGGACAGCGGCTGCTCTTGCGGCGATGCTCTCTTTTGACCGGCTGTTTCAGGAAGACCAGGAAGACGGATCGCTCGATGCGATTCTCGAGGCGGCGGACCCGTTGGCGCTTGGCGTCCTCGCCAAGGCGCTCGCACACTGGCTGACGACGCTGTTGCCGCTGATCGCCGCCTGTCCCCTTCTGGCGCTATTGATGAACCTTCCCGAAGCCGCGTTTGCGCCGCTCCTGTTCTCGCTCGCCGCGGGCACGCCGGCGCTCTCGCTTCTTGGGGCGGTCGCCTCGGCGCTCACCCTCGCCCTGAAACGCGCCTCCGTCTTGATGACGATCCTGACCGCGCCGCTGCTGACCCCTGTCATCATTTTCGGCGTTGCCGCCGCCAACGCCGGGGCGGACGGCGATCCGCGCTTTGTCCCCACCCTTGCCTTGCTCGCGGCCTTCAGCCTCTTCGCCTGCGTCTTTGCGCCCCTTGCTGCCGCGGCAGCGATCCGGTTCAACGCGGATTGACATGCAGACAGTCTACGACCTCGCCAATCCGGACCGGTTTGATCGGTTCGCCCGCGCGCTGACGCCATGGATAGGCGGCGCGGCGGCAGCGCTGCTTGTCGCGGGTCTCTACCTCGCGCTTTTCAATTCGCCGGCGGACTATCAGCAGGGCGACAGCGTACGGATCATGTACGTCCATGTGCCTGCCGCCTGGATGGCGTTGATGTGCTATTCGGCGATGGCGGTTTCCTCGATCGCCGGCTTCATCTGGAAGCATCCGCTCGCTGATGTTGCGGCGAAGTCAACTGCGCCGATCGGTGCGTCGTTCACGTTTCTGGCGCTGGTCACCGGTTCGCTCTGGGGCAAGCCGATGTGGGGAACGTGGTGGGCGTGGGATGCGCGACTGACTTCGGTCCTGATCCTCTTGTTCATGTATCTCGGCTACATGGCGCTGTGGTCGGCGATCGACGACAAGGCGCGCGCCGCGCGCATCGCGGCGATTGCCTGCATCGTCGGCTTCATCAACGTGCCGATCATCAAGTTCTCGGTTGACTGGTGGAGCAGCCTGCATCAACCCGCGAGCGTCATCCGCGCAGACGGCCCCACCATTCATGGATCGATGCTGACGCCGCTCTTGTTGATGGGCCTTGCCTATAGTCTTCTCTTCGCCGCGCTCCTTTTCATGGCGATGCGCGCCGAAATCGCGGAGCGGCGCATTGCGCGGCTTGAAAGCGCGGCGCGCGCGCCATCGAATGTGAGCGTCACATGACCAAGCGCAGCAAACGCATATTTTTTGTCGGCGCCCTGTTCGGCGTCGCCTCGATCGCAACCCTGCTTGTGCTGACGGCGCTCAAGGGGAGCGTCGCCTATTTCTATACGCCGTCCGATCTTGCAAAACTCGCGGCTGCCCCTGCGGGACTGTTGCGCCTTGGCGGCCTCGTCGCGCCGGGCAGCGTCACGTTCGCCGATGGCGGCGAAGCCATCGTCGCCTTCACGATCAGCGATGAGATCGCGTCGACGCCAGTGACCTACAAAGGGGTCCTCCCCGACCTCTTCCGCGAGGGGCAAGGCGTGATTGTCCAGGGCCGCGTCGGCGCGGACGGCGTCGTCGTCGCGAGCGAAGTCCTCGCCAAACATGACGAAAACTACATGCCGAAAGAAGTCGCAGACGCTCTTAAAGCGCAAGGCCGCTGGAACGAGGGCGCGGCGAAGCCTTAAGGCGTTCCTTGCCCATGCTCGCCCATTCAAGGATGCGCGCAGCGGCGATATCGGCTGCCGGCGCGCCATCAACGCCGAGCGATTTCAATATCGTCGAAAACGCCGAGCCTTGCTCCGCATAGACGTGCGGATCGGTGAAGAGCGGCAGGAGAGCGCCAGCAAGGTTTGGCCCCTTGCACTCGTCTTGCAGCAATTCCGGAATAACGGGACGCCCGCCCGCGACATTGATGATCGAGACATAGGGCGTGCGCAACACACTCCGTGCCCAGATCGCGGTGATCGGATCGAGCTTGTAGCCGACAACCATGGGCGTGCGATTGATCGCGAGTTCCGTTGATGCCGTGCCCGACGCCGTAAGCCCGACATTTGCCGCCGCCATCGCGTCATTTTTTTCCGCAGGGCCGACGAGGATGGGATCGCCCGCGAAGCGGGACAGCTTCAAACGGGCAAGGCGGTCAACGCTCGGCGCCAGAGGCGCCGCAACACGCAACCCCGGCACGCGCTCAGCGAGGAGTTGAACCGCCTCGCCAAACGGCTTTGCGAGCCGGTTCACTTCAGTCCTCCGACTGCCTAACAACACGGCAAGCACCGGCGCATCGCCGAGCCCGTGACGCGCCCGGAAACCCGCGCCGTCGCCGCGCGCGCGCCAGGCGGCCTGAAAATTCGGGTTGCCGATGAACTCAGCCTTCACGCCCGCTTTGGTGAAATAAGGCGGCTCAAACGGCAGCAGGCACAGCACCGCATCAAAATGGCTCTTTACGAATTCAACGCGGCCGGCGCGCGAGGCCCAGACTTGCGGCGCGGCGAGTTTGACAAGCGTCGTCCCGGGCGAGAATTTCTTCAGCCTTGTCGCAACAAGGCGCGAGAACGCCCAGCCGTCGACCAACACGGCGATATCGGGCTTTTCCTTCACCACGGTTTCGGCGATTGCATCGGCGAACTGGAACGCCTTCGGCGCGGCGCGGGCGACATCAAGAAAGCCCATGACGGACAGCGGCGCGATGTCGAAAAGACTTTGCAGGCCTTCCCTCGACATTGCAGCGCCGCCGCAGCCGATGAAGGACGCCTCCGGCGCGCGCGCACGGATCGCCGCGATGAGGCTGGCGCCGATGTCGTCTCCCGACGGCTCGACGGCGGTCAGCAGTATCTTCGGCGGCGTCATCGAAGCTCGGCCGGCGAAAAGCCGTAGACGAAGAGTTGCAGGCGATCGGCCTCCCGCTTGACCGCTTCGATGTCGATGACGAGGGCCGCGCCAGCTTCAACGGCGACGCCGGCAAGGCCCGCTGCATAGGCGCCTTTTAGCGTTTCGACACCGACCGTCGGCAAATCGATGCGACGCTCCTGCCCGGGCTTTGGACGCTTGACGAGCACGCCGTTGCGCTTGTCCCCTCCACGCGCCGACGCCGGAAGCGCGGCGCAGCGCGCAAGGACGCCGTCGGTTCCTTCCGCCGCCTCAATCGCGAGCGTGAAACCGGAAGCGACGACCGCAGCTTGCCCGACATCGAAGGGCCCGAGCGCAGCGATGATCGCGGCCGCCTTTTTGATGTCCCCCCAGTGATCCGCAGAAGGCGAGAGCGCGCCGATCGGGCCCGTCGGCGCTGCAAGCGCGACGAGAACTTCGTCGGCGCCGACGACGAGAAAGCCCTCGGCTTCGAGCGTTTCGACAAGGACGGTGAGCATGGCGCCGTCGCCCTTGGCCGCTGCGGCGATGACGCGCGGCAACAGCGCGGCCCCGCGCCAGTCGGGCCTCAGCTTTGAAAAATCCGGGCGCCGCACGACGCCGGCGAGCGTCACCGCGTCGCAGCCTGCGTCTTTCAGCACACGGAGGATCTTGCCGGACTCGGCGATGCCGCACTCCGCCGATTTCTCCGGCGGATAGCTCTCGTCCGTCACGCCGGCAAGGCGCACCACAAAGACCTCGCCCGCCGCTTCGGCGAGAAGGCGCGGCAGCGCGCCCGCGCCCGCGATTACGCCGAGTTTTCGCCAGCGCGCCATGACTGCCGTGGCGGCGCCATCAACGGGCGCCGAGTATCTTCTTTGATGAACCGGATAACGCGCATGACTTCGCTGCTCGCGGCGTATTTTTGCGCAACCGCCTCGACGCGCTCCTCGAATGTTCCTTCAATAGCGAACAGCGCCTTGTAGGCGCCGCGCAGGTCATGAATGGCGGCCCGCGGCATGCCGCGCCGCTTCATGCCGACGAGATTGAGACTGACCAGCTCGGCGTGATTGCCGACCGCCGACCCGTAGGGAATGACGTCGGCTGTCACCGCCGCGCAACCGCCGATAAACGCGTAGGCGCCGATACGGCAGAACTGGTGAACGCCGCAAAGCCCTCCCAGAAAGACGAAATCCTCGACAATCGTGTGGCCGCCGAGGCTCGCATTGCTTGCTATAATAACGTTGGACCCGACGATGCAGTCATGCCCGACATGCGCGGCGGCCATCACAAAGCACTTGTCGCCGATGACGGTGACGCCGCGACCCTGCGCCGTGCCGAGATTGCAGGTCGCGTGTTCGCGGATGATGCAGTCAGCGCCGATCTTCAGCGCCGTATCCTCGCCCTTGTAACCGAGATGCTGCGGCGGCCCGCCGAGGACCGCGAACGGATAGACAACGGTGCGCGCGCCGATTTCCGTGCGGCCTTCGACGATGACATGCGATTTCAACTCCGCGCCGGAATGGATGGCCGTCTTCGCCGAGACGTGGCACCAGGGGCCGACAATCGCATCAGATGCGATCTGCGCTCCTTCCTCGACGATGGCTGTTGGATGGATGGGCATGGCGGCGGCGTTACGCCATCTGCGCAAGCATGGCGGCAAAGGTCGCCTCGGCGACGACTTTTCCGTTGACGGTCGCTTCTCCCTCAAACCGCCAGACCGGCGGACGCCGCTGGATTGTCTTAACAGCAATCAGCAACTGGTCGCCGGGGGTCACGGGCCGGCGGAAGCGCGCTTTGTCGACTCCTATAAAAAGAACGATCTTTCCCTTGGTGTCGAGATTCTCCGTATACGATGTATAGGCCGCCGCGGCCTGCGCCATCGCCTCGATCATCAACACGCCCGGCATCACTGGCTTTTGTGGAAAATGGCCCGCGAAATAAGGTTCGTTGATCGAGACGTTTTTGATCGCGACCGCGCTTTCGCCCGGCTTGATATCGACAAGGCGGTCAATCATCAGCATCGGGTAGCGGTGCGGCAGGATCTCCATCAACTCGTCGATGTCGAGGACGGTTTTTCCGGGTTCAATCGGCATCAGTCTTTATTCCTGTCGCGCACCTTGCCGGGAGACCGGACCATCCGGGCCAGCATCGCAATTTCCTTCATCCACAGGCGAATCGGGCGCGCCGGGGCGCCGCCCCAGGTTTCACCCGCCGGCACGTCATGCATCAGCCCTGCCCGCGCGGCCAATCGGGCGTCATCGCCGATTGTCAGGTGATCGGCAATCCCCGCCTGCCCGCCGAACATGACGCGGTCGCCAATGACCGTTGATCCCGCAATTCCAACCTGCGCGGCGAGGAGGCAATCGCGTCCGATGCGCACATTATGGCCAATTTGTACGAGGTTATCGAGCTTTGTGCCGGCGCCGACAACCGTGTCGCCAATTGCGCCCCGGTCGATTGTCGTGTTGGCGCCGATCTCGACGCGGTCGCCGAGGACGACGCGGCCAAGCTGGGGCACCCTCGAGATCCCTGATGGTCCTGCCGCAAACCCGAAGCCGGGACCGCCGATGACCGCGCCAGCGCCAATCCGGCAGTCGTCCCCGACGATGGCGCAGGTAATGACGGCGTTTGGACCGACAACCGCCCGCTCGCCGAGAATGACGCCGGGACCAATGACGGTATTGGATCCGACGGAGGACCCTGCGCCGATTTCGGCCGCCGGACCGACCTTCGCTGAAGGATCGATCATCGACCCCGCCCCTATTCTCGGCGCCGGCCCGCCGTCCGCGGCTCCCCGCTCGCGGTGGAGCGCGCGCGCTACGGCGGCATAGGCCGCACGCGGATCTTTGACGGCTGCGACCCCAGCGCCCGCGGCGCCAAGCGGCGCAAAGAGCAATGCAGGGCGGCGCGCCGCCGTGTCCGACACGCGCTCAAGTCGATCAACGAACACCACCGCGCCGGAAAGGTCAGCGTCCTCAAGACTTCCTGCGCGGGAAATCAGGGCTTCGACATTGGCAGCGTCAGCGCCGGCGAGCCGTAGCGCTTCTGCAGCCGTCAGCGGCTCAAGCGTTACAAAGAAGCGGGCGTCAGGCATCAAGATCGCTTTCGCGGACAAGATAAAAAACGGCCGGCGCATGATGCGGCCGGCCGTCAACAGCGGCAACAGTCGCCGATGATTACTTCTTCGGCTTTTCGGCCGGTTTGTTTTGAGCCGCTTGCGCTTCCGCGAGCTTTTTCTTGACGTCCGCGAGGGTTACCTTCTGAACAGGCACCGTCTTCAATTTTTTGTTGAGCTCAGCCAGCACTTCCTGCGTGATGTCGGTCTCGGGGGCGGCATACATGACCGCCGACCGGTCGAGCAGGATTGTGCCGCCGCGTTTGTCGAGAATTGCCTTCATGATCGGCTGCGATTCCTGAAGGATTTTGCCTTGCGCGTTCTGCACGGCGCCGGCGAAGACCTGCTCCATGATTTGCGCTTGCTGGGGCAATGAGACCTGCTGCCGGACCGACAGGTCCTGTTCGGTCTTTTTGCGCACTTCCTCCGACATCAGGGAGGCGCCTTTCTGGTAATTCTCGATGTCTTTTTTGAGCTTGTCGGCTTCGCCTTGAAGCTCCTTTTCGATCGCAGCCTTGATGGTGTTCGCCTGCGTCGGGATCGTTTTTCCAGCGTCAGATTGACCGACCAGCAACTCCTGGCTGACAATCAGAATGACCGGAGGTTTTGGGGCCGTTTGGGCTTCGGCGGACGAGATCATCGACCCCGCTCCGGCGCCGGCCGCGATAAGGGCGAGCGCGCCCGCCGCAGCGATCAGTTTTTGTTTCATCGTTTGTGCCTCACTCAGGTTAAGTCGAAATCAGAAGGACGTGCCTGCGCTAAAGCGGAAGCCCTCTGTCCGGTCGTAGAACTCTTTGCGCAGAACTTTGGCGAAATCAAAGCGGACGGGCCCGAACGGCGAATCCCAGCTGACGGACGCCCCTGCGGAGATACGCAGCGAAAGGTCATCTTGCACCGGCTCAATGAACAGCGTGCCGGCGGTCGGGTCGATATCAACCGCAAAATCCGGGAGTCCGTCGCCATTATCGTCGTTAAACGCGATCGTGTTCAGGAACTTGCTGCTGTCGTCGACAAGGCCAACCGTGCCGAAGTCGGTAAACAGCGAGGCGCGGATGCCATATTCCTTTGGCAGCGGCAGCGGCAGTTTCACTTCCACTGTCCCGATGGCATAAATTTTCGCACCGATTGACTGGCCGAAGCGCCCGTCGGTTGTCGAGATCTGTGTCCCCGGCTGCAGGTAGCGCGGACCGACGCCCGCGACCTCGAAGCCACGGAAGCTGTCAGCGCCCTCGTAGAATCGGTCCTGGAGACGGACCGGATCGCCGCCGAAGCCGTCAGTATAGCCGCCGCGCAACTGAACCTTGCCAACAAAGCCCGCGAATAACGGACGATAAATCGCGCCCGACGCTTCCGTGCGGATATATTTCACATCCCCGCCGAGACCTGAGATCGACTGTGCGAAATTGATGCGGACGCCCCGCGTCGGATCGATAGGATCATCGCGGCTGTCCATGCCCACCGAATAGCCGAAGATCGACGAGACGAATGTTCCTTGCGATTCGCAGGTCGGCGAAAACGCCTGAACAAGCAGGTCGCAGGTGAAGGCGACATACTGGCTTTGCGGATCCCCGTTGGCGTCCAGAAAGCGCTGCGCTGTCGGCGTCAACGTCGCAATCCCCTCGGGCGTCAAAAAGAGCGGCGACAATGTCGGGACGGTCGCGCCCGGGATGAACAGATTTGAAATGTCGGCGCCGTCGTCGACTTGTCCGCCGGTCTGGAACGCGAAGTTGTCGCGATCGAAATCGACCTTGTCGCGGGCAAGTTGATATTGCACATTGCCGCGCCAGTATTCCGAGATCTGGAACCCGGCGTTCACGCCGACGCCGTACCGGTCGCGGATGAAGCCCGACTCGCGGAAATTCGTTCGCTGGTTCGTCAACGACGCGCCCGCTGCCAGATTGCGATCAAGGAAATAAGGCTGCGTGAAGCGCAGATCCACAAGGCGCGTGCGCGACGAGCTTTGCACCCGGAAGCGCAAGAACTGCCCTCTGCCCATGAGGTTGCGTTCTTCAATCGAGAAGTCGACGATGAAATTTTCGGTTGATGACACGCCGATGCCGACGGAGAACGAGCCGGTCGCTTTTTCCTCAACCGAAACGTCAAGCTCCGTTCGGTCCGGCGCCGATCCGGGACGCTCCTCAATCTCCACCTCGGTGAAATAGTCGAGCGCCCGCACGCGCGACTTCGACCGGTCAAGCAGGACCTTGTTGTAGGGGTCGCCCTCGGCGACGCGGATTTCGCGCCGGATCACCTTATCAAGCGTGCGGGTATTGCCTTTGATATTGATGCGCTCGACGTAAACGCGCGGGCCCTCATTGACCTGAAAGGTGAGGTCAATGGTGCGTGTCTCCGGATTGCGCTCAAGGCGGGGCTGCACGTCAACGAAAGCGTAGCCGCTGGCCCCGGTCGCGAACGTGATCGATTCCGTCGCCTTTTCGACGCGCTCGCCGTTATAGGTTTCGCCCGACTTGATCGGCACGAAGTTTTCAAGGGCGTTTTCGTCGAGTTTGGCGAGGCTCGTTTTCACCTTCACTTCGCCGATCGTATATTGTTCGCCTTCCTCGACCGTGAAGGTGATGAAGAAGTCTTTCCGGTCCGGCGTCAGTTCGGCGACGGCGGAAATAACCTGAAAATCAGCATAACCGTTCTTCGCGTAGAACTGCCGCAACAAGTCGCGCTCATATTCGAGGCGGTCAGGATCGTAGTTGTTGTTCGACGAGAAAAATCGCCACCAGCGGCTTTCCTTGGTCAGGATCGCGCCGCGCAGTTCAGCGCCGGTGAATTGCTTGTTGCCGACAAAGTTGACCTTTGCGACGCCGGTCTTCGGACCTTCGTCGATTTCATAAATGACATCGACCCGGTTCTGTTCGAGCGGGGTGATCTTCGGCGTCACGGACGCCGCGAAGCGGCCGCCGCGGCGATAGACTTCGATGATGCGCTGAACGTCAGCCTGGGCCTTGGCGCGCGTGAACACGGAGCGCGCTTCGAGTTTGACTTCCTCGTTGATCTTGTCGGCTTTGACGCGGCGGTTGCCTTCGAGAATGACGCGATTGACGATCGGGTTTTCCGCGACGGTGATCAGCAGCGAATTGTCCGGCTGCATTTCAAGCGCGACATCCGCGAAGAGCCCGGTGTTAAACAGGGTCTTCAGGCCGATATCGAGAAGCTGCGGTTCTGCGCGGTCGCCGGCGTTGACGACGAGATAGGAGGCGATCGTTTCAGGCTCGATGCGTTGATTGCCCGAAACTCTGATCGCCTGAATGACCGGCGCAGGCGCGCCCGGCTCAAGACCAAATTGCGGAACTGTCGAGGGTTGCGGCGTCGCCGGCGCTGGCTCTTGCGCGGCGGCGATTGCGAAGATCGACAAAAGGAATGCGCCTGCGGCGCCGATCCCCGACTTGATGTTACGCATGCCGCCGACCTAGCTCTTTAATGAAAAAAAACTGGCGATGTCGTTCCACGTCACGAACAACATGAACGATCCCAGTAATAAGAGTCCCACCCGAAAGCCAATCGCCTGGGCCCTTGCCCCCAAGGGTTTCCCGGCAGCGGCCTCGTACGCGTAGTACATCAGGTGGCCGCCGTCCAGAACTGGCACAGGCAACAGATTCAAGAACCCAATCGACACGGAGACGAAGGCGGCAAGGTTGATAAAGGTCGCAAGGCTGACCTTGACTTTTTCCCAAAGCGATTCCCCGGCCGAGCTGCCATTTTCATCGAACCCCGATGTCATCGCTTGACCGGCGTACTGCGCCATTTTCAAAGGCCCGCCGAGATTAGACGCGTCCTCCTTGCCGGCGATCAGCCGCGACAGGAATTTGACGGTCGATTCGATGACGCCCCAGCATCGCTCAGCAGCGATGCCAAGCGCCGTGAGCGGGTCGTGCTTTACGACTTTGTAAGCGTCGCGGTCCGGCGAAAGGCCCAGCAACCCGCCTCTCGATTTGTTACCGAATGCATCTTCTACAACTTGCCGGCGCGGAGTCGCGAGGATCACCATCGTTTCGCCGTCACGCTCGACGGTGAAGGTTATTTCCTCTCCTGAGCCCAGCCGTGTGACCATCATTAAATCGTCGAAGGATGAAACCTTTCGCCCGTCGGCGGCGACGATCACATCGCCGGGCGCAAACCCCGCTTCCTCCGCTGCCGACTCTGGCGAGACAGCGCCGATCCGCGGTTCGACGACCACCTCGCCGAACGACATGATGAGGCCCCAGAAAATTGCGATCGCAAGAATGAAATTCGAAATCGGCCCCGCCGCGACAATGAGCGAGCGCGCCCAGACCGGCTTGAAGTGAAAGCAGACTTTGCGTTCTTCCGGGGTCAGGCGCCGAGCGAGTTCTTCTTCATGACCGGGCTTGGGGAATTGTGTGGTCGCAGGACCATCCTGCTCGGCGGCGACCTCTTTGCTCGGATCGGAAACGGGGCCCGCGTCCCCGAAAAACTTCACGAAGCCCCCGAGCGGCAATAACGAGATCCGCCATTCCGTACCATGACGATCGCGCCATTTGGCGAGCACCTTGCCAAAGCCGATCGAAAAGACGTCGACGCGCACGCCCAGCATCCGCGCAGCCTTGAAATGCCCGAACTCGTGAACGAACACGATGAGGCTCAACAGGAGAATGAAGGAGAGTAGGAATACCGGAAACAAAACAAGGTTATCCAGTGAAAAGACAGCCCAGTTCATGAACGGCGTCTCATAATCAAATCATGCTCCCAGGCATCAGGCGGCCGCGCGCGCCTCAATGGCCCGCTCGGCGAGATGGCGCGCCTCGGCGTCGGCGCTCATTGCTTCTTCGAGGGTCGTCAAACGCGCCGGACCATTGCGCCGCCCGATCTCGTTGAGAACCTGCTCGGTTACGCCCGCGATGTCCAGAAACTTGAGACGACCCGAAAGAAACGCCGCGACGGCGACTTCATTGGCGGCGTTTAGAACTGCGGGCGTGACCCCGCCGCGCCCCACCGCTTCCCGTGCCAGGCGCAAGGCCGGGAACCGCTCAGGATCAGGCGTTTCAAACGTCAATTGCTTGAGCGCTGCAAAGTCGAGGCGCGCCGACGGGCTGGGGCTGCGGTCCGGCCAGGCGAAGGTCGAGGCGATCGGCGTGCGCATATCAGGCGATCCAAGTTGGGCGAGGATCGAGGCGTCGACATATTCGACCATCGAGTGAATGACCGACTGCGGATGAACCAGAATGTCGATCCGTTCATGGGGAATGGGGAAGATGTGCGAGGCCTCGATCAGTTCGAGGCCCTTGTTCATCATGGTCGCTGAATCGACGGAGATCTTCGCGCCCATCGACCAGTTCGGATGGGCGACCGCTTGCGCCGGCGTTACCGCCGACATTTCCGCACGCGACCAGGTTCGGAACGGACCGCCCGACGCGGTGAGGATCAACCGCGCGACGCGGTGCGGGCGCTCGAAGTCGAAGACCTGAAAAATAGCATTGTGTTCCGAATCGACCGGCAACAAAGCCCCGCCGGACTTTCGGATCGCGTCCATCACGACGTCGCCGGCGCAAACGAGGCATTCCTTGTTCGCAAGCGCGATGGCGGCGCCGCGCTTGGCGGCGTTCAATGTCGGCTTGAGGCCCGCTGCGCCGACGATCGCAGCCATCACCCAATCGGCGTCACGCGCGCCCGCCTCCTCGATCGCCGACGGACCCGCCCCGATGTCGAGATCCTCGCCCCTGAGTGCGTCTATAAGATCGCCCTTCAAACCTTCATCGGCGATGGCGACAAAGCGGGGGCGAAATTTCTTCGCCTGCGCAGCGAGCAGCGCGACATTGCTGTTGGCGGTCAGCGCCTCGACCTCAACTTCGGCCTCACCCCGCGCACAGGCAAAATCGATGACGTCGAGCGTGTTCACGCCCACCGAGCCGGTCGACCCAAGCACGGTGACGCGGCGGCGAATGACATCGCGGCGTACGTTCTGATCCATCCCGCCTACCCTTGACCTAACGCTGGCGCGCCCCGGATGAGACTATGCGCATAAAGCGCCGCCGTCATCGCTGAGGTGGCGAAAATCATCCCGTCCAGCCGGTCGAGGACCCCGCCATGCCCGGGAATGAAGCCGCTCATATCTTTCACGCCGAACCGCCGCTTGATCGCAGATTCGGCCATGTCACCGACGATTGAGGCGAGCCCAAGGCCGCCGCCGACGGCAAGCGCGAACCCGTCCGCCGGCCAGCCAAGCAAGAGCGGGGCGCCGAAAAAAGCGGCCGCCGCGCCGAAGATCAGCCCTCCGGCCGCGCCCGCCCAGGTTTTCGCCGGCGAGATTGACGGGTTCAGTTTTGGACCGCCGACGAGGCGTCCGCCAGCGTAGCCGCCCGTATCCGCCGCCCAGACGATCGCAAAAAGCAGGAGCGCCAAGCCCCCGCCCGCCTCATGCTCTTCTCGCAGCCACAACAGGGCGATTGCGGGCGCGATGAAGAACGCCGCGCCGAACGCCGCCCAGCCGCGATGTTTTTTCGCCGACACCAGAGCGCCGGCGCCGCCAGCCGCCGCGGCAAGAAAAGCGAACGAATAGAACCCGGCGGCGGCGAGCGTCAGCGCTGCCGCGCTTGCGGCGCCAAGAGTGTAAAAGACGGTCGAAGTCTCGGCGCTCTCGGTCATCCGCGCCCATTCAAAAGCCATCAGGACACAGAGGAAGGCGACAAGGCCGGCAAAAATCGGCCCGCCCACCCACGCCGCCATGAGTGTCAGCGGCGCCAGAAAAGCCGCCGACGCGATGCGAAGGATAAGGGCGTCTCGCGCACGGGGAAGCGCCGTCTTGAGCCGATCGTCAGATGCTGCGCCGGCCATAGGTCGCCGTCAGGACGCGGTCGTCAGGCCGCCGAAGCGGCGCTCGCGCGCATGAAACTCAGCAAGCGCGCCCTCGAAATATGCGGCGTTGAAGTCTGGCCAATGAATATCGAGGAAAACATATTCGGCGTAGGCGGCCTGCCACAGCAGAAAATTCGAGATCCGCTTTTCTCCACTCGTCCGGATGACAAAGTCAGGGTCGGGAAACGGCGCGGTGTCGAGCGTGCGCGCAAAGAGCTCTTCGTCAATCGCCTCGGGGTTCAATGTCCCCGCCGCCACGCCTTGCGCAAGCCGTCTGGCGGCGCGCACGATCTCGTCGCGCCCGCCATAATTGAACGCGATCTGCAGAAAGAACTTGCTGTTCGCGGCGGTCTCTTTCTCGGCGCGCCCCACGAGGAGCTTGATCTCCGTATCGAGATTTTTCTTGTCGCCGATAATCGTGACCTTGACGCCTTCCTTTTTCAACGTCGGCAACTCGTCGCCGATGAATTGTCGAAGAAGGCCCATCAAGTCGCGGATTTCGCTCACGGGCCGGCGCCAGTTCTCGGTCGAGAAGCTGTAAAGCGTCAGGTGCGTCAGGCCGAGGTCGCGCGCGGCTTCGACAGCGCGCCGCGCTGCGGCAGCGCCCTCCTTATGGCCGGCGCTGCGCGGCAGCCCGCGCGCCGCCGCCCAGCGGCCGTTTCCATCCATGATGATCGCGACATGGGCGACGCGCGTCTCAGCCGGTTCGGCCGGTTTCGCCTCTGAAAAAAGCGTCGTCGCCACAGGTTTCAAGCCTTCCTCGGCAGGTCTCAAACCTGCATGATTTCCGCTTCCTTGGAAGAGAGCGCTTCGTCGACTTTTTTGATCATCGCGTCGGTGAGTTTTTGGACCTGATCGGACTGGCGCTTCTGGTCGTCTTCACCAATGCCATCGGCTTTCTTGATCTGCTCCATGCCTTCGCGGCGGACGTTGCGAATGGCGATCTTCGCCTGCTCGGCATATTTGTGCGCCACCTTCGTCAGGTCCCGGCGCCGCTCCTCCGTCAGCGGAGGAATGGGGACGCGCACGTTCGTCCCGTCGACGACCGGGTTAAGGCCGATGCCGGCGTCCCGGATCGCCCGGTCGACCGCACTGACGAGCGCTTTGTCCCATACCGAAACGGAAATCATTCGCGGCTCAGGAACGTTGATCGAACCGACCTGATTGAGCGGCGTCATCGCGCCATAGGCGTCGACCATCACCGGCTCGACAAGGCTCGCGGACGCGCGCCCGGAACGGAGGCCGGAAAACTCGCCTTTGAGCGCTGAAAGCGCGCCGTCCATGCGCTTTTCAAGGTCTTTCATGTTCGCGCCGCCTGCCATGGTCTTTCTCCTTTAACCGGCGATTTTTGCAATTATGGGGCGAATTCACGCCAAAACGAAGCCCGCCCGCAACTCTTGTCTCAAGCGTCGGCGATCGTCGTGAACCGGCCTTTTCCGGTCAGCGCGCCCACAACGCCGCCGCGCTCGGCGATCGAGAATACGACGATCGGGATGTTATTCTCACGCGTCAGGGCGATCGCGGCCTGATCCATGACCTTCAGATCGCGGACCATCACCTCATGATAGGAAAGCTGATCGAAGCGCGTCGCTGCTTTGTCTTTTTTCGGATCGGCGGTGTAAACGCCGTCGACGCTTGTTCCCTTGAACAAGGCGTCACAACCCATTTCCGCCGCGCGCAGCGCCGCCGCAGTGTCGGTGGTGAAAAACGGGTTTCCAGTGCCAGCGGCGAAAATCACGATACGTCCTTTTTCCATGTGCCGCATCGCGCGGCGCCGGATGTAGGGCTCGCAGATCGCCGTCATCTCGATGGCGGACACGACACGCGTGAACACGCCTTTCTTCTCAAGCGCGTTCTGCAGGGCGATGGCGTTCATCACGGTCGCGAGCATGCCCATATAGTCAGCGCTTGCGCGCTCCATGCCTTGCGCCGCCTGGCTCATCCCGCGAAAGATGTTGCCGCCGCCGACGACGAGGCAAAGCTCGGCGCCGAGTTCTTGCGCGTCCTTCACTTCGTCGGCGATGCGTTCGACCGTGTCGTAGTCAATGCCGAATTGCTTGGCGCCCATTAGCGCCTCGCCGGAGATTTTCAGGAGGACGCGTTTGTACTGAAGTTCCCGCGCCATCCGTAATTCTCCATCGCCCGCCGAACGCCGCGCACCATAAGAGCGCAAGGCCGATTTGCAAGCGGTTGGAAGTGCTTGGAATTCAGGCGTTCAGCCCTTAGATGGCGGGTCGCGCCAATCCCGACGGCTAAACACCCCAAACCAGTCCCCTACTCTTCGGCGTTCTTTTCGACGCCCTCGCCGAGCTCAAGTCTGGCGAACCCGGTAAACTCGATCGGCGCGCCAATCTGCTGGGCCGCGTTCTCGATGACCTTGGCGATCTTCGTCTCGCCGTCGATGACAAAGACCTGCTCGAGCAAAACTGACTCTTCGTAGAATTTCCGCAGCCGGCCTTCGACCATCTTCATGACGACATCGTCGGGCTTGCCGGAGGCGCGGGCCTGATCGGCAAGCACTGCCTTCTCGCGCGCTACGACAGCCGGGTCGAGGTCCGAAACGCGGCCCGCGAGCGGACGCGCTGCTGCGACATGCATCGCGATCTGCTTGCCCAGCGCATTAAGCTTGGCAGGATCGCCTGAGGATTTGAGACCGACCAGCACGCCAATCTTGCCGGCCCCATCGACTGTTTGATTGTGGATATAAGCCGCGACAACGCCGCCTTCGGCCTTCACCATCGCGGCGCGGCGGACGTTCATGTTCTCGCCGATCTGGCCGACCATTTCCGCAACCCTGTCGGCAACCGATTTGCCAGCGCCGGGAAAGGCCGCGGCGTTGACAGCCGCGACATCGCCGTCAGTCGTCAGCGCGACGCCCGCAATGTCGCGCGCCATTTTCTGAAACGTCTCGTTGCGCGCCACGAAGTCAGTCTCGGAGTTCACCTCCACGATGACGCCGGCGCCGGGTTTCGTCGCCGCGACGACAAGGCCTTCGGCTGCTGCGCGCCCGGCTTTCTTGGCAGCTTTCGCCAAGCCCTTTTTGCGCAGCCAATCGACCGCCGCCTCGATGTCGCCGTCCGTTGCCTGGAGGGCGGCCTTGCAGTCCATCATGCCCGCGCCGGAGGTCTCGCGGAGCTCTTTCACCATTTGCGCGGTGATCGCGGCCATTGTCTTCTCCTTCACTCGAATGTCGGTGTTTGCGTAGTGATTTTGCGGAACGGATTTTCCTCCGTTCCGCCGCTTAGGTTTTACAGCCGGCGCAACGCCGCCAGGCGTCAGGCGCTAGCAGCGACCGGATCAGCTTGCGCGGCGGAGGCGAGCGCTGGATCGACCGGCGCGGTTTCAAGCGCGCCGATGTCCACGCCAAGCGAAGCCTGGCTCGCCGAGATGCCGTCGATGACGGCGTCGGCGACAAGGCTGCAGTAAAGCGAAATGGCGCGGCTGGCGTCATCATTCCCGGGAATGACGAAATCGATATCGTCCGGCGAGCAGTTGGTGTCGACGACGGCGACAACAGGAATGCCCAGCTTCTTCGCTTCCTTGACGGCGA
Organism: Parvularculaceae bacterium; assembly: GCA_034522715.1. Lineage (GTDB taxonomy): Bacteria > Pseudomonadota > Alphaproteobacteria > Caulobacterales > Parvularculaceae > Amphiplicatus. The sequence continues at coordinate 938,731 of JAXHLA010000003.1, forward strand.
TCGCTTCTTTTTTGACGTCGATGACGAAGAGAAGATCGGGAAGGCCGCCGAGATCGCGAATGCCGCCGAGCGAGGCTTCAAGCTTGTCACGTTCGCGCGAAAGCTGCAGCTGCTCTTTCTTGGTCAGGCCTTTGCCGCCGCCGGCGAGAAGCTCTTCCATTTCCTTCAGCTTGCGGATGGAATTGGAGATCGTCGTCCAGTTCGTCAGCGTGCCGCCGAGCCACCGCACGTTCATGTAGTATTGCGCGCAGCGGCGCGCGTGTTCCGCGATCGGCCCTTGCGCCTGGCGCTTGGTGCCGACCATCAGGATCCGGCCGCCGCGCGCGACCGTGTCGCGAATCTTCACGAGCGCCTGGTGAAAGAGCGGAACTGTCTGCGACAGATCGACAATATGAATGCCGTTCCGGTCGCCGAAGATGTAGGATTTCATTTTCGGGTCCCAGCGATGCGTCTGGTGGCCGAAGTGAACGCCAGCTTCCAAAAGCTGGCGCATGCTGAATTCTGGCAGCGCCATTCAAGTCTCCTCAAGGTTGGTCCGCCGCGGCGCGTCGAGAGGCGGCAAAGCCGCCCACCGAGGATGGGCTCCGCGTGTGTGATGCCGCGGCCTATAGGGGGTCAGCGCCGCCAGATCAACCGGTGATCGAACGACCCGATCTGTTCTGGAACCACCTAAACGAGTTCAACGTCGAGAACGCCGTCAACGGTCTTCAGCGCGCCGCGAACGGCCGGGGTGCAGGCGGCCCGGTCCCTCAGAAGCAACTCGACCTGCCGGCCGCCCTGATCAGGCAAGGTTAAGAAGAGGATGACTTCTCCCGCCTCCCCGGCGCTGGCCGGTTTTACGGCGGCAAGACGCCGGCGTACCGCCTCGATAGCGCCCTCGCCCGAAACCGTGATCCGAAGCTGCGAAGTCGTTTGCGCCGCGGCGGTGTCAAGACGGCGGACGCCGTCGCAGGCAAAGCGCACTTCACCCTCGCGTTCCTCGGCGTTAGCCGTCAGGAGAACAAGGACGCCAGCTTCGAGGAGATCGCGGGCGCTTTCCAGGGTCTCCTGAAAAACCACGATCTCAAAATCGGTCGTTGCATCCGAACACTCGACGAAGGCGAAGGGCTTGCCCGCCCGCGAGCGCCGCACCCGGACGGACCGAACGACAGCAGCGATCTGACCTGAAAAGCGCGCGCCTGATTTCGCGGTTTCAATCGCTTCGGCGGCGGTGACGGCCTTGAGACGCTTCAGCTCTTTTGCGTAGTCGTCGAGGGGATGGCCGCTGAAATAAAAGCCAAGCGCCGCTCGTTCCTCATTGAGCCGCTCGATCGGCGCCCATTCGTCGACTGCGGGAAGCCGCGGGCGCTCGAGCGCGGGACTGGCCCCGAGGTCGAAGAGGCCGCCCTGATTGCTGGCGCGGTCCTCAAAAGCCTGCGCCGAATAGCGCATGATGAGATCGGCGCCGCCAAAGAGCGCGGCGCGCGACCGCGCGAGGCCGTCAAGCGCGCCCGCCCGCGCGAGGTTTTCGATGGCGCGCTTGCCGACGGATTTCAGGTCGACCCGTTCCGCGAGGTCATAAATATCACGAAACGCGCCGTGGGCGCGGCGCTCCTCTGCGATCTGTCGCATCGCCGCCTCGCCGACGTTCTTGACAGCGCCAAGCGCATAAACGACCGCGCCGCCCTTCACGGAAAAATCGGCCTCCGAATGGTTGACGTGAGGGGCCCGCACCGAAACGTCCGACCGCCGGGCCTCGCGCAGGAAGATCGCAAGCTTGTCCGTGTTCGAAAGGTCGAGCGACATCGACGCCGCGAGGAATTCGGGCGGATGGTTCGCCTTGAGATAGGCGGTCTGATAGGCGATCAGCGCGTAGGCGGCCGCGTGGCTCTTGTTAAATCCGTACCCGGCGAATTTCTCGACCAGTTCGAAGATTGACTGCGCCTTGCGCGGATCGACGCCCTTCGATGTGGCGCCTTCAACAAAGCGGGCGCGCTGGCGGTCCATCTCCTCTTTCTGCTTCTTGCCCATCGCGCGGCGCAACAAATCCGCTTCGCCGAGCGAGTAGCCGGAGAGGATCTGCGCGATCTGCATGACCTGCTCCTGGTAAATGATGACGCCGTAGGTCTCCTTCAGCACGGCCTCCAGAGAAGGATGAAGATAGTCAGGGGGCGAAAGCCCTTGTTTTCTTTCGATGTAGGCTGGAATGTTCTCCATCGGGCCTGGCCGATAAAGGGAGACCAGCGCGATAATGTCTTCAACGCAATCGGGCTTCATCGCGCGCAATGTCTGGCGCATGCCCGTTGATTCAAGCTGGAAGACGCCGACCGCCGCACCTTCGCTGAGCATTGAGAAGGTTTTCTTGTCGTCGAGCGGCAAGGTCTGCGGGTCGATCTCGCCGCCGCCCGCGCGGACGAGACGGGCCGCCCGGTCGACAACGGTGAGGGTCTTGAGACCCAGAAAGTCGAACTTCACAAGCCCCGCCGGCTCGACCCATTTCATGTTGTATTGCGTGGCCGGAAGATCCGAGCGCGGATCGCGATAAAGCGGCGTCAATTCATTCAGCGCGCGGTCGCCAATGACGATGCCGGCCGCGTGCGTCGAGGCGTGGCGATAAAGTCCCTCAAGTTTCAACGCTTTTTCCAGAAGGGCGGCGACGCCCTCGTCGCGGTTGCGCTCTTCTTTCAGACGCGGCTCGGTCTCGATCGCTTCGGCGAGCGTCACGGGCGTCGCCGGATTGTTGGGCACAAGTTTGCAAAGACGATCAACCACCGGATAAGGCATGCCGATGACGCGCCCGACATCCCGCAGAACAGCGCGCGCCTGCAGCTTGCCGAAGGTGATGATTTGCGCGACGCGATCATCGCCGTATTTCTGCTGGACGTAGCGAATAACCTCATCGCGCCGGTCCTGGCAGAAGTCGATGTCGAAGTCCGGCATCGACACGCGCTCCGGGTTGAGGAAGCGCTCGAACAGCAGGCCGAACCGCAACGGATCAAGATCGGTGATCGTCAACGCGTAAGCGACGAGCGACCCTGCGCCCGAGCCGCGCCCGGGTCCGACCGGAATCCCTTCCTTTTTCGCCCATTTGATGAAGTCAGCGACGATGAGAAAGTAGCCCGGGAAACCCATTTTGCAGATGACATCGATCTCGAATTCAAGACGGTCCCGGTAAACGCTTTCCTCCGCTGCAAGATTGCCGCGCCGCAGCCTCTCTTTCAGTCCTTCGCGCGCCTGGCGTTCGAGCTCACGCGCCTCAGCAGCCAGCGCGTCGTCGCTAGCTCCGGCCTTGGCCGCCTCTTTCGTGAAGCGCGGTAGAATGGGCTGCCGCGTCCTCGGGCGATAGGCGCAGCGCCGGGCGATCTCGATCGTCGCCTCAATGGCTTCGGGAAGATCGGCGAAGAGCGCGCGCATTTCAGGTGCGGACTTGAAATAATGATCGCGCGTGACCGTGCGGCGATCCTCCTGGTGCACATAGGCGCCCTGCGCGATGCAAAGCAGCGCGTCATGCGCTTCATAGTCATCCGCCTTCGGAAAAAACGGCTCGTTCGTCGCAACGACAGGAAGGCCGAGATCGTCAGCGAGACCAATAAGGTCGCCTTCAGCCCCACGCGCGCGACGCGATGGGTGGCGCTGGAGCTCGATATAAAAGCGATCTGGGAACAACGCGGCAAGACGCCCGGCAAGCGCCCGCGCCTCCTCTCCCCGGTCAAGCCTGAAGGCGGAATCGATCAAGCCCTCAAAACCCCCGGAGAGGCACAACAGCCCATCCGTTCCCTCTTCGTCGAGCCAGCGAAGGGCGCCCGCGATGTGATCAGGCGACGCAGAGGAGAGATAGGCCCGGCTCGATAGCCGCATCAGACGTCCAAAGCCTTCCTCATTCTGAGCAAGGAGGACAATCGCGGGCGGGCGGAGCGATTTCGCGTCGAACCCGGTATCGCCCGCAAGCGATAACTGAAGGCCCGCAATCGGCTGCAACCCGGCCCCGGCAAGCGTCTCAGAGACCTCAAGTGCGCCGAAAAGGTTATTGGTGTCCGTGACCGCAACAGCCGGCATTCCGGCTGCGAGACAAAGGTCCTTGAGCTTGCCGGTCTTGATCGCGCCTTCGGAGAGCGAATAGGCCGAATGAAGGTGCAAATGAACAAAGTCGGCGGCTGTTTTAGCGGCCGCCTGATCCTTCAACATGGCTTCCCGAATGGGATCGCCCATGACGCCGCACCCCTTACCCCATAATGTCAGGCGCCGGCGACAAAGCTCAAAAGCTGCACGGACGCGATCAAGATAAGAAGTACGCCGAGTCCGGCGGCATCCTTCAACACGCCGGTTTCCCCAGAAGTCACAAAGGCCAAGGGCTTACGCATGAGACGCCTCCATCAAAAAGCGATTTCGTTCATCTTATGTTCTATATTCCCTATTTGTTCTCATGTCCAGGGTCAGTTTTCAACAGGGGAAAATGGGGAAAACCAAAGGCTTATAGTGCGAGGAAGCCGCGCAGCTCTGCGATGAACGCCTCGAACTGGTCGTGGTGAACCCAATGGCCCGCCTTTTCGATCGAAACGACCCGGGCGCGACGAAAATGCGCCGCGCGGCCGTCCTTTTCCGGATTTGAGGCCCAGCTTTCCGCCCCGTACACCAAAAGTGTTGGGCACTCGATCGCCGCCCAAAGAGCGTGAATCTCCGCCTGCGGTAGATCAAAGGGCGGCCAGACATTGATGTAGTTGTCGAACTTCCAGCTCCAGGTTCCGTCCTCGTTCATCGTCGCGCCATGTTCGGTCAAATGACGGGCCATGGTGTCGGTCAGGAACTTGTTCTCCTCTTTCATGCGCTGAAGCGCGGCGTCGAGCGTCGGATAGCGCTTCGGGGTGCGCGCCGCGGCGGCGCGCTTGTCTTCGATCCATTTGCGAAAACGCTCCGCCATCGGAATTTTCTCGCGCTCCGCGAGCATCGATGGAGAAAGGCCCAGTCCTTCGATCGCCACGAGCTTTGCTACGTTCCCTGGGAAAAGCCCTGAATACCGGATCGCAATGTTGCCGCCCATTGAATGGGCGACCAGCGTCACCGGGGTGCGGCCGAGCTGGGTGATCAGCTGCGCCAGATCATACACGAACGCCTGCATCGAATAATCGCCGTCCGGCGACCAGTCGCTGTCGCCATGACCACGGCAGTCCGGCGCTACCACATGATAATTCGGCGCCAAGGCGCGTGCGACCTCATCAAGGCTTCGGCAATGGTCGCGCCCGCCATGCAGGAGAATAAGCGGCGGCGCCTGTTCATTGCCCCAGTCGGCATAGTGCAGCTTGAGCCGCTGCGACACGAAGCGGCGGGAGGTCGGATGCGCTGTCATGGCGAGTTTGTGGCGCGACAGACCCCTGGCAGGCAAGCATCGAGGGCAGCGGTCACTCGGCGCCCCACGGCGGCGGCGGATTTCCGACAGGATGTGCAAGGTCGAACTCGACGCGGAAATGCCGGTTTGGCCGCTTCAATTCATACGCGAAGATCTCGGCGCCGATTTCCATCGCCCAGACATTGTCGACCGATACGGCGCGGCCCTCGCGCAAAAACAGATCTTTTGAAAATTTGTCAGCGGGAAATTCCTGACGCGCGGGCGTCCCGGCGCCAGCGGTATCGCCGCCATACTGCGTCAGCGCGTCCTCGCCGCCGTCTTCGTGGCGATGATCGTGCTTGAGCCGAAGGCCCGCGTCAGTGCGTATGAGCACCCACGTGCGCGAGCGATCGTCGCCGACATGAAACGGGATGCGAATCTCAGCGCTCGAGCATTCGCGCACGTCCATGACGAGGCGCGCGGACACCATGCCGGCGTCAGCCGCGTCCGTTGTGACGAGTTTTCCTTCAAACGCCCTGCCGCAGCGCGCGGAGATTGCCGCAAAGAAATCATCTTGCGACGTCGAAGGCGGCGCCGGGGTCGCGCACCCGGAAAGCGCCATCGCGCAGATCAAAACCCTTTTCATCGCCAGATGCTTCCCGAAAACGGCCGCACTGCATGTCATGAAAGCGGCGCGCTTTCCAATGTCAGGATTCCCAGTCCTTCTCCAGCCGTCGCGCCGTAAGAAACATCAGCGAGGCGGCGATGACGTAAAATCCAGTTCCTGACAGAATGGCATATCGCAGCGCCTCATCGCCGAATCGCGCCGTCATAGCGTCTGACAACGCGCCGATCGCGAGGTTGCCAAGGCCAATGCCAATGAGGTTGTTGACAAACAAGAAGACGGCCGAGGCCGTGGTGCGCATATTGGCTGGCGCAAGATGCTGAAATGCAGCGATGACGGGACCGAGCCACACGAGGCTCAGCGCCGTCGGGACAAGGAACAGAAAGAAAGTCAGGGTCAATGACGTCGACAACACGCCGGCGATGAAGAAGGGGATCGTCAAGAGAAACGCCACGCCGGGCACCAGCGCATAGGCGGCCTTGTTCGTCTTGCCGAAACGGTCGGCAAGGACGCCCCCAAGCCAGATGCCGGCGACGCCGCCGAGGAGAAGCAGCGCTCCGTAAAAATAGGACGCAAACAGCACCGGCTTCGGATCGGGGGGGATCATCCAGTCGGGCATAAACGAGAAAAACGCCGGAAGCGCCTCGCCGAAGCTCCGTACAAAGAAAGATGGCAACCAGAAAATGATGCCGTAGCCCATCATCGATGAAGACGCCGCGCCCAAGGACAGGCCCCAGAAACTCGGCTTCCGCATGAGAGTCCGGACGACATCACTGATCGGCGCCGGTTGCGGCGGGGGCCCGGCGTCGAAGGCGCCGCGTACGGGATCCTTCACGGTCAGCCGCAAGACCGGCGCCAAAAGCAGCCCGACAAGTCCGACAATGATGAAGGCGGCCCGCCAATCGAGATAGCTGGTGAGAACGCCGCCGAGGAGGATGCCGAACGCCGAACCGATCGGGATGCCGAAAGAATAGATCGACAGTGCGCGCGCGCGTTTGTCAGACGGAAAATAATCGGCGATCAGCGAATAAGCGGGCGCAACGCCTCCCGCCTCTCCGACACCGACGCCGAGCCGCGCCAGAAAGAGTTGCGTGAAGTTTTGGGCAAAACCGCACAACGCGGTCATGGCGCTCCACAAGGCCAGCGCCACCGTCATAATCCAGACCCGGCTCTTTCGGTCCGCGAGCATCGCGATCGGCACGCCGAGGAAGGTGTAAAAGAGCGCGAATGCAAGCCCGCCCATCAACGAGAGCTGCGTATCGTTAAGGCCAAGGTCGGCCTTGATCGGGACCGCGAGGATGCCGACGATCTGACGATCAATAAAATTAAACGTGTAGACGACTACGAGGATGAACAGCACCCAGGCGCGATAGCCCGGCGTCGTCTGCGTTCCGGAGGTCAAGGCGCGGCGCCTTCGACGCGGGTGAGAAACGCCCGCACATCGGCGATTGATCTCTCCGGCGCTTCCTCCTGCGCCACGTGCCCGACGCCCTCGTACACGACAAGGCTTGCGTCCGGAATCGCCGCCTCCATGCGGCGTCCATACTCGGCAGGAATGACCTTGTCCTCGGCGCCCCACAGGATCAACACGGGCGCCTTGATCGATTTCAATAACGGCTCAGGATCGGGCAGCGTGAATTCCTCGATCGACTCGACGAAGGCGTCGCCGTTTCCGGGCTGGCGCATCAAAGCGGTAACGCGCTCAACCCGCGCCGGCGTGATCATGGCTTTGTCGGCGTAGACGCCTTGCAGCGTAAGCGCCACGCCCGCTTGCGTCGGATTGCGGAGGAAAAAAGCGAAAGGCGCCGGCGGCGACAGCGCTACGTCAGAAATGCCGCGGTCAGGGTACGCGCCCGGAGAAACAAGAACGACGCCCGTGACGCGTTCAGGGCTTGCAGCGGCAAAGCGCCAGGCGGCGAGCCCACCGAGCGAATTGCCGCCGACGACGGCGCGTTCAACGTTAAGGGCGTCCATGATATCCCCGATGAATTCCGCACGCTCTTGCGGCGAATACCGCTTTTGCGGATCGGGACCTGAAAGGCCGTGGCCGAGCAGGTCAAAGCGGATAACGCGATGATCGCGGGAAAGATCGGCCGCCCAGGCATCGAAGGATTCAAGACTGTAAATGAAGCCGTGCAGTAAAATTATCGGAGCACCCTCTTCGGGGCCTTCGATCCGTACCCGGACGTTCGCGCCAGCGATTGTCATGAGCCGGTCATCCGCCGACATGAGCGCCGCCGACGCCGTAACCGGCGCGTTTTGCGCACGCCAGACGAGCCAGGCCGCCGCCGCGCCTCCCAACAGCGACACCGCCGCCAATGCCAAAATCAATCGTTTGAACACGATGCTTCTCCGCCGCGCTGAAGAGGAGTTCCGGCGCGAACCGCAGCGATTACACGAGTGCGATTCGCGCCGGCAGGGAGGAACCGAAGCCCTAAAAAGCGACTTTGATCGTGCCGAACACCTGACGCGGATTGCCGAAGAAGGCCGTCTGAACGCCTGTCGCGCCAAGCGGCGCGTTCCCGAATTGCGGCAACGCCGTTACGAAGTCGTAACCCGCGACGATGTATTCCTTATCGGTCAGGTTCGTGCCGTGAACGCCAGCGCTCCACCGCCCGTTATCCGTTGTCCAGGTGAACCCTGCATTGAGGAGCGCATAGGCCGGCTGGTCAATCGGCGAGCGGAAGTTGAACTGGTTGGTCAAGCTGCGGAATGAAAACGACGTGTAGAGATTGAGCCCGCCGTCATTGCCGAACAACGACAAGGGCCGGGCGTAGTTCAGCTGCGCGAATGACGTGATTTTCGGCGTGTTCTGGAATACCGCGACATTCGTCAGATCCGGCGGCGGCGAGCCGCGGCCAGCGTATTCGTCAAATTCTGCGCTGATGTAGCCGAGCGCGAATTGAACATTGAGGGCGTCTCCCGCCGACAGCCAATCTTGAGCGAGACGAACATCGCCCTCCCATTCGATACCCCAAAGCGTCGCCGCCGCGGCGTTTGTCGTCACGCCCGCGAAGGTGTCCGCAATACCGTCGCCATTCGTGTCGACGCCGAAAGATCCGGGGATCTGCACGTCCTGATAATCGCTGTAAAAGACCGCGAAGTTGGAGGTCGCCACATCGCCGAACTGGCTCTTCAGGCCAACCTCAAATGTGTCGATCTCTTCAGGCTGGAACAGGCAGAACGACCGCTGGTCATCAGGATCGAGCGCGCCCGGAACAAGATCGCCGTCGATATCAGGCGCTGTCACCGCAACGCAGCGCGGGTCGAACGAGCCGCCTTTGAAGCCCTTCGCATATGAGACGTAGCCCGTGTGCTCATCGCTGAAGGCGTAGGAAATGCTTGCCCGCGGGCTGAAATCTTCGAAGTCCGCGTCGGCGAGCAGGTTTGTCTGGGTGATGAGCGGCGGGCGCAACGGCCCGCCAAGCGAGGGCGACAGCGTGCCCAAGGGAAAGCCTGGGCCGCCATTCAGGAAGATCTGACGGCGCAAGAAGATCGAGCGCTCATCCTGCGTGTAGCGCCCGCCGACTGACACGGCGAGGCGGTCAGTCACGTCAAACGAAAAGTCACCGAAAATCGACCAGGTGCGGGTATCGACGTCGCTCGATGTGAAGACGTTCGTCCCGCCGCCGCCCAGCAACACATCAAAATCGTTACGCGCGTTTGCTGAGAGATAATAGAAACCGAGAACGCCGGAGAGACGCTCGCCCTCATATAGAGCCTGGAATTCCTCGCTGAATTGGTGGTCCCGGTATTCAGTCGCGACATCAAGATCGATCACCGGCAGCGAGTCGAAGTCGATTGGTGTCGTGGTGTCGCTGTCGCGGTAGGCGACAATGTTTTTGAAGGTCAGCGTGTCCGTCGCGCGGAATTCAATCGTGTTGGAAAGGCCGCGAGCCTCGACGCCCTGCTCCGGCGTATTTAGGCCTGAACGCGTGTCGAAGACGTTTTCCAGCACCGGGAAGCCGGTGAACGGCAGCAGGCGATGCCCCTGACGCGGATCGGAATCATCTTCGGTCCAGTCTCCAGCGAAGCGCACTGATAAATTGTCTGACGGATCCCACTCGATGCTCCCGCGGAAGGCGAGAACGTCCTTGTTGTAGTTCTCGAGGCCGGTAAGGTTCAAATTGTCGCCAAAGCCGTTGCGGGTGAGGTAAGCGACGCCGCCGCCGACTTTCAAATCGCCGATAAAGCTGTCGTCAAGCACGGGCAGGCTGAACGTTCCAACTGCGTCAAACTGGCCGAATGTGCCGCCGGTCAGGCGAAGGCTCGCCGAGGGATCGTCAGAAAGGCGCCGGGTCACATATTTGACCGCGCCGCCAATCGTGTTGCGGCCGTAAAGCGTGCCTTGCGGGCCGCGCAGCACTTCGATGCGCTCGACGTCGTAGATGTCGAGAACCGCCGCCTGCGGACGATTGAGATAAACGTCATCAACGTAAAGGCCGACGCCCGCTTCAAAACCAGCGACCGGATCCTGCTGGCCGACGCCGCGAATAAAGGCTGACAGCGTCGAGTTGGTGCCACGCGAGACTTCAAGCGTGACGTTTGGCGTCACCGCCTCAATGTCCGTCAGATCGAGCGCGCCAATTTCTTCCAGCCGTTGGCCGTCGAACACGGAAACGGCGATCGGCACGTCTTTCAGCGATTCATCCCGCCGCCGTGCGGAGACGATGACTTCATCCCTCGACTCATCGACTGCGGTCTCCTGCGCGATCGCAGGGACCGAGCCCACGGCTATCGCTGATGCTGACGCAAATCCGAGCGCGGATGCGCGGACTGACCACTTTAAAGTATGCATGTAACCCTCCCGAGTAAGCGCTTGTGCCCAACGCTTTTCAGCGACAAGGCTAGGGCTACCCACTAGGCGCTCCCATGACCGGACCGATCGCCGTCAGTGGACATTTTCGCTCAAATTGTATTTTTTAGAAACCCCTCAGCAAACGCCTTCGGGGTCGTTCCGTTCCATGCCTTGAATGCCCGGTTGAACGCCCGAAAGTCAGAAAAGCCAAGCTCGTCAGCCACCTCCGCGACGCTCAGCCGACGCGCGAGGAGCGCCTTCGCTGCGCTGTTGAGAATCTCCTGACGCAATTCACGAAACGACGTTCCTTCAAGATCGAGTTTCCGGCGCAACGTCGCGACGCTTACGCCGGAAAGCGCCGCAATCCGCGTCTGGTCGATGACGCCACGCGCGAGCGCCCGGCGGACGAAGTCACTCATCTCGGCGCCCTGCCCGGCCCCGTGCAGCACGCTCGAGGCGGACGTGATTTCTGCAAGCACCTTTGATGTCGAGAGTGCGCCGGCCCTTGGCGGCGCGATCGCAGCGGTCGCGGCGTCGTAACTATAGTCGAGAGAGTAAACGCTCGCGCCGAAGCGTACCGGCGCGCCCCAGAAATCGAAATGCGGCGCCTCTGCGGCGCGACCTTCGCGCGTCACCGACACACGGCGAAGCCCCGCATCCGCATGCGGGCGCGATACGGTGCGCAACACGCAATGGAGAAAAATCTGAACGCATTCGAGCGACAATCGCAAGAACGCCGGATTATCTTTGGTCGTGTACGGAAAGAGTCTGTCGTCGATGACAAAAGAAATCACATCACCTTTCCGTCGCACCCTGTTAAACTCGCCTCCGTGCAAAAGATTGAAGGAACGTGCGAGCGTTTTCATGGCGTCGTTGAGAGACGCCGCGCCCGCGAGATGCGAGAGAACGAAATCTGTTGTGCCTGGCAACAATTGCCGCTCGGACATGCGCATTGTCTCGTCCTGCAGCGCCGCGGCAATCAGATCCTGCGCCCGAAAATAATCACCAAGGGGCATCAGGCCGTCTGACTCGAAAATCGCGGGGTCGAGGCGCAAGGCGCTCAGAAGCGCCGCAATGTCTGCTCCCCGGTTTCGCGCCAGGTCAAAAAGCGGCTGAGCCTCCCGCGCTTTAAGCATGACGGGGTTTCGTGCCTCCGGCTGTCCCGTCGAAGGCGTCACGGCCGCGTCGCGAACCCGGCGAGGATTTCGGCGAACCACCGGCCCGCCGTCAACGCTGTGATATCGGAAATATCGAGCGACGGGTCGAATTCGGTCAGATCGACTGCGCGGACCATATCGCTGGCCCCAATCGCGCGGGCCGCCGCGAAAAACTCGTCGGCGGACATGCCGCCCGGCCGCGCGCCCGGCGCGCCGGGGCATTGGGCGCGGTCAATGACGTCAATGTCAAAATCCACGTAGATCCGCTCGCACTGCGCCGACAAAATGTCGATGGCCTCGTCAATCAGCGCGACGGCGCCGCAGGCCTTCACATCCGCAATCGTACGCACCGTGATCCCTTGCGCTGTCGCGAATTCGAACGCACGGCGCGTGTTGGCGAAGGGCGCAAGGCCGATTTGCACGATGTTGGCGCCGGGCAATCCGTCCTCGACAAGCGCACGGACCGGGTTTCCGTTTGTCAGACCGCAATCAGTGTCACGAAGATCGAAATGCGCATCAATCGTGATGAGGCCCGTCTTTGCCAGCGCTCCGAGCCCATGGACGCCAGGACGCGTCACAGCATTGTTCCCGCCCGCAAGGATGATAAGCATTTGTTCGAGAGCCGACACGCTGTCGCGGATCGGCGTGAAGGACGCCTCCGGCGTCAGCGTCTTGAGGAAGAGGTCGCCCGCATCGAACACCCTCAGGTCGGAGAGGTCGGCGCCGGTCTCGAGGTCAAACGACGAGAAGCGCTTCAGCGTTTCGCGCAGGACCTTCGGACCTAAATCGCACCGTCCCGGCGTCAACGACTTCTCATTGAGCGGCGCCCCGAGAAGCGCGATCGACGCCGTTTCCTCAAGGGTGAGCAGGTCCCCGATCGAGCGCCAGGCCCGGCATTCAGACTCGCTAGCTTGCGGCATCGCACGCTCCCAAATGGCGGCCATCGTCAGGAGACTGTATAGACCGGGGTTCTTGATGCCGGGAACGCCCTTTGCTCGACCTTCTCCTCACTGAGGCACGCCTCGCGACAATGGACCCGGCAGTCGCCGGACCCTATGGCGCAATCGAGCCCGGAGCCGTTGGCGTTAAAAAAGGCCGTATCGCGTATGTCGGCGATGCCGCGAAGGCCCCGCCGGCGCATCATGTTGAATTTCTCGGCGGGCGCTGGATCACCCCAGCGCTGATCGACTGTCACACCCATCTCGTCTTCGGCGGAAATCGCGCGAATGAATTCGAGAAGCGCCAACTCGGCGCAACCTATGAGGACATAGCACGGGCAGGCGGGGGCATTCTCTCGACGGTCCGCGCGACGCGCGAGGCTAGCCTGGAGGAGCTTGTCGAAACGGCGATCCCGCGCCTGGAAGCGTTGCGGCGCGGCGGCGTCGCGACGGTCGAAATCAAGTCCGGCTATGGCCTTACCCCTGGCGATGAGGAAAAAATACTGATCGCCGCCGGCGAGGCGGCGCGCGCGACGAAAATGCGCGTCAAGCGAACCCTCCTCGCCCTTCACGCACTTCCGCCCCAGCACGCCGCTAACCGCGCCGGCTATGTCCAACTTGTATGCGAAGAGATGATCCCGGCAGTCGCAGCGAGAGGTCTCGCTGACGCTGTCGACGCATTCTGCGAGACGATCGGCTTCACTCTTGAAGAGACGAGAGCGGTCTTTGAAACTGCGAAGAACGCGGGGCTCGCTGTGAAACTACACGCCGAGCAGCTTTCAAATATGAATGGGGCGGCGCTGGCTGCCGAGTTCGGGGCTCTGTCGGCCGATCACCTCGAATATATCGACGAAATTGGCGTAATCGCGATGGCGAACGCACAAACCGTCGCCGTGCTCCTTCCCGGCGCATTTTACGTGCTGCGCGAGACAACGAAGCCGCCGGTCGCGCTCTTTCGAAATCATGGCGTTACAATGGCGCTTGCAACCGACCTTAACCCCGGCACGTCGCCGTTGTTGTCGCCGGCGCTCGTGATGAATATGGGCGCTACGCTATTCGGGCTGACGCCGGAGGAATGTCTCGCCGGCATGACGCGGAACGCGGCGATGGCCCTCGGACTACAGGATGAATGCGGGCTGCTGAAAACAGGCCTTGCTGCGGATATCGCCGTCTGGCCTGTCGATCATCCCGCCGAACTCAGCTACTGGATCGGTCACCCCGGCCCTGACATTCTCTACATCGCCGGCGAAAAAGCTGAGGAGCATTAATGGACATCGCGCAAATTCCGCCTGGCCGAAAGCCGCCCCACGAAGTGAACGCCTTCGTGGAAATCCCTCAAGGCGGACAGCCGGTTAAATACGAACTCGACTCAAAATCGGGAGCGCTGTTCGTCGACCGGTTCTTGCACACGTCGATGATCTATCCGTCGAATTACGGATTCATTCCCGGAACGCTGGGCGACGACGGCGACACGCTCGACATCCTCGTCGTAACGCCGATGCCCGTTGTCGCGGGCGCCGTCATCCGTTCACGGCCAGTCGGGGTTTTGTTGATGGAGGACGAAAAGGGCGTTGATGAAAAGATCCTCGCCGTGCCGGTGGACGCGCTCAATCCTTTCTACAAGGACGTAAAGACGCACAAGGATCTTCCGCCGCTGCTCGTTCAGCAGATCGAGCACTTCTTCAAGCACTACAAGGATCTTGAGCCGGGCAAGACCGCGAGCGTCGGCGAATGGGCGACCCTTGAGATCGCGCATGAGCGGATCATGACGTCGATCGACCGGGCGATCAAACATGGTTGGAAATGACCGGTTCACGGCGTAACGCCCGTACAGTTCGCGCGCGGCGCGGCGCAGAAAAGAAGGCGAAGCACTGGACGACTGAAGCAGCCGTCCGGATGCTGATGAATAATCTTGACCCTGACGTGGCTGAGGACCCGCACGGCCTCGTCGTCTATGGCGGCATCGGCCGGGCGGCGCGCGACTGGGAGTGTTACGACAAGATCGTCGAGACGCTCGAACGCCTGAACGATGACGAGACGTTGCTTGTGCAGTCGGGTAAGCCTGTGGGCGTTTTTCCGACCCACAAGGATGCGCCGCGCGTCCTCATCGCCAATTCGAACCTCGTGCCGAAATGGGCGACGTGGGAGCATTTTCATGAGCTCGATAAGAAGGGTCTGATGATGTACGGCCAGATGACGGCCGGTTCGTGGATCTACATCGGCACGCAGGGTATCGTTCAGGGTACGTATGAAACCTTTGTCGAGATGGGCCGCCAGCATTATGGCGGCGACCTCGGCGGGCGCTGGATCTTGACGGCCGGCCTTGGCGGCATGGGCGGCGCGCAACCGCTCGCTGCCGTCATGGCGGGCGCTTCGTGTCTTGCCATTGAGTGCCAGCCCTCGCGCATCGAAAAGAGGCTCGAAACGCGCTATCTCGACGAGCAGGCAGACGATCTCGACGATGCGCTCGCGCGCCTTCAACGCTACACGAAGGAAAAGCGTGCGATCTCGATCGGCCTTCTCGGCAACGCGGCGGAAGTCCTTCCCGAGCTCATCAGGCGAGGCGTCAAGCCCGACGCGGTCACCGACCAGACCTCCGCGCATGATCCCATCAATGGTTATCTGCCGATCGGCTGGAGCGTCGATCAGTGGGTTGCCGCGCGCGAGCGCGATCCGAAATCCGTAGAGACAGCCGCGCGCGCGTCGATGGCGAAGCATGTCGAGGCGATGCTCGTTTTCAAAGCGATGGGCGTGCCGGTCTTCGACTATGGCAACAACATCCGGCAGGTCGCGAAGGATGAAGGCGTGACGCACGCCTTCGATTTCCCGGGCTTCGTGCCGACCTATGTGCGGCCCCTCTTTTGTCGCGGCATCGGTCCGTTCCGCTGGGCGGCGCTTTCCGGTGATCCGGAAGACATTTACCGCACCGACGCGCGCGTGAAGGAATTGATCCCCGACGACGCGCATCTCCACCGCTGGCTCGACATGGCGCGCGAGCGCATCAAGTTTCAGGGCCTCCCCGCCCGAATCTGCTGGGTCGGATTGGGCCAGCGCCACCGCCTCGGCCTTGCCTTCAACGAGATGGTCGCGCGCGGCGAAGTGAAGGCGCCGATCGTCATCGGCCGTGACCATCTCGATTCAGGCTCCGTCGCCTCGCCCAACCGCGAGACCGAAGCGATGAAGGATGGCTCCGACGCCGTCTCGGACTGGCCGCTGCTCAACGCGCTCTTGAACACGGCGAGCGGCGCGACGTGGGTCTCGCTCCATCACGGCGGCGGCGTCGGCATGGGCTATTCGCAGCACGCCGGAATGGTCATCGTCGCCGACGGCACGGAAGACGCGGCGCGGCGGCTGAAGCGCGTGCTGTGGAACGATCCCGGCACCGGCGTGATGCGCCATGCCGATGCCGGGTATGAGATAGCGGCGGCTTGCGCGAAGGCGCAAGCGTTGGATTTGCCGATGCTCGATAGGTGATACATGAAGAGAATTGGTTTTGTTATGGTGCTCGCAAGCGCACTGACCACGATGTTCATCGCATCGACAATATTTTTTTATTTTCAAAATATTATACGGTCGGCTTCAGTTATGACTTGATGCTCCTGCTTCGAGTCATTCTTGTTATTGTTGGCATTTTTTTGGCGTTTGCTGGTGTCGTAGTTCTAGTTGTCCGAAAACGACGAGCGCACTGATGATGATCACCCTCTCCCCCGGCGCCGTCACCCTCGCCGATCTTCGCGCGATCTGGAGCGGCGCTGGCGTTTCGCTTTCCGCCGAGGGCTTCGTCGCTGTCGAGCGCGCCGCAGCGAGCGTTGCGCGAATCGTCGCGTCGGACGAGACCGTTTACGGGCTCAACACCGGCTTCGGGCTGCTGGCGCACACACGCATTCCGAATGACCGGCTTGTCGAACTGCAAAAGAAAATCGTGCTCAGCCACGCCTGCGGTCTTGGCGCACCACTTGACGCGCGCATCACACGGATGATCCTAGCCCTGAAGGTCATCGGCCTTGCGCGCGGCGCCTCAGGCGTGCGTCGCCTCGTCGTCGAACGGCTGCTTGAATTTCTTGAGCGCGATCTTCTTCCCGTTATTCCGGAGCAAGGTTCGGTTGGCGCATCTGGCGATCTTGCTCCCCTCGCCCACATGACGGCGGCGATGATGGGCGTCGGCGCCGCTAGGCTTAAGGGTGAAGTCATGCCAGCCGCGAAGGCGCTTGGTGCCGCGGGTCTTGAGCCCCTCGAACTCGGGCCCAAGGAAGGGCTCGCCCTTCTCAACGGCACGCAGGTTTCAACCGCGATCGCGCTCGATGCGCTGTTCAAGGCCGAACACGTCTTTGGCGCGGCGCTATGCGCTGGCGCGTTGTCGGTCGATGCTTTGAAAGGCTCGCTCGCGCCGTTCGATCCGCGAATTCATGCGCTGCGCGGTCATTCGGGGCAGATCGATGTCGCGCACGCGATCCGCGCGCTGCTTTCCGGGAGCGCGATCAGTCTCAGTCACATCGACTGTGACCGCGTGCAGGACCCCTATTCCTTCCGCTGCCAGCCGCAAGTGATGGGCGCGGCGCTCGATCTCCTGCGCCATGTCGCCAAGGCGCTCACAATTGAGGCGAATGCGGTCACCGACAATCCCCTGATCTTTCCGGAGACGGACGAAGCGCTTTCAGGCGGCAACTTCCACGCCGAGCCCGTCGCCTTCGCGGCGGACATGTTATCGATGGCGCTCTGCGAGATCGGTTCGCTCAGCGAGCGGCGCGTCGCCATTCTCGTCGATCCAAAGATGAGCGGTTTGCCGGCGTTCCTCGTCGAGGACGGCGGCGTCAATTCCGGCTTCATGATCGCGCAGGTGACGGCAGCCGCGCTCGTCTCCGAAAACAAGTCGATGGCGTTTCCGGGAAGCGTCGATTCCATTCCGACCTCGGCCAATCAGGAAGATCACGTTTCGATGGCAACCGGCGCCGCGCGCAAGGCTGGCAAGATCGCCGTCAACGCCGCCGGCGTCATCGGCATCGAACTCCTCGCAGCGGCGCAAGGGCTCGAATTTCACTCGCCGCTCAAAACCTCTGCGCCGCTAGAGCGCGTTCGCGCTGCGGTGCGCGCCAAGGCCGCACCCTGGACGCAGGACCGCTATTTCGCGGACGAGCTTCAGGCGCTCCAGCAGGAAGCGCTCGAAAATCCGCTATTTATAGAGCTTCCGGCGATTACGGTCGCCCATTGACCGGCTCGTCGCGCCAGGGCGTCAGTTGGCGCCGTCTTGCGCGTCATTGAGTTGCCCACAGGCCCTGAGGGCGGCATTGTCCGCCTTGATTGGAAGGCGCGGAGGCCCGCGCCGCGATTAGGGGTATGGAGAAGATCACCGTGAAAAAATCCGTTGCCGCATCTGCGGCCGCCATCGCTGTCGCGCTTGGAGGCGCGTTCCTGATGACCGATTTCGCCTATGCGCAAGACAACCCGGCCGCGGAGGCCGCGCCCGCGACGATCGCCCCCGACAGCCCGATGATCGCGGACTGGACCGGCCCCTATGGCGGCGTGCCGCCCTGGGACAAAGTGACGGTCGCCAATTTCGTTCCGGCCTTCGATCACGCCATCGCCGCCGCGCGTGCTGAAATCGCGGCGATTGTCGCGAACCCAAAGAAGCCGACCTTCGAAAATACGATCGTCGCGATGGAAAAGGGCGGCGCTGAGCTGACGCGGCTCATCAATCTCTTCGGCGTCTATTCGGGCAATCTTAACACCGGCGAAGTGCCGGATGTCGAGCTTGTCGTTTATCCCAAGCTTGCCGCCTTTGGCGATGAAGTGAACCAGAACGAAGCGCTCTTCAAACGCGTCGCGGCCGTCTACAATGGCAAGGAGATGAAGAGGCTGAAGCCGGAGGAGCGCCGGCTCGTTGAGGACAGCTACAAAGGCTTTGTCAGGAACGGCGCCAATCTCGATCAGGCTGGCAAAAGCCGCGTCGCGGAGATCAACCAGCGGCTTGCGACGCTTGGCACTACCTTCACGCAGAATCAGCTCGCCGACGAAAATACCTACACCCTGCTCGACAAGAAAGCGGACCTTAAGGGCCTGCCGCAGGGTCTTGTCGACGCCTATGCGGAGACCGCGAAGGCGAAGGACAAAGCCGGTAAATGGGCGATCGCCAACACGCGCTCGGCCGTCGATCCTTTCCTTACCTATTCCGGAAACCGGGCGGCCCGCGAAAAAGTCTGGCGGACATTCGTCAATCGCGGCGACAATGGCGGTGCAAGCGATAACAACGCGATTATCGCAGAGACGCTGAAGCTCAGGGCCGAACGCTCAAAGCTCCTCGGCTATCCGACCTATGCGCATTGGGCGATCGAGCAGCAGATGGCGAAAACGCCGGAGGCGGCAATGGACCTGATGATGCGCGTCTGGCCGAAGGCGGTCGCGCGCGTCAAGGAAGAAGTCGCCGACATGCAAGCCCTTGCCGACGCTGAAGCAAGCGCTGGGGGCGCCAAGCTCAAGATCGAGCCCTGGGACTATCGTTTCTATGCGGAGAAAGTGCGCAAGGCGAAATATGATCTCGATTTCAATGAGGTGAAACCTTACATGCAGCTTGAGAAGCTGCGCGAAGGAATGTTCTGGGTCGCTGGTGAGTTGTTCGGCCTCACTTTCACGCCGGTCAGCGACGTTCCGGTTTTCCACCCCGATGTGAGAGTATGGAACGTGACGGACCGCACCGGACAATTCGCCGGCCTCTGGTATTTCGACCCCTATGCGCGGGCGGGAAAGAATTCCGGCGCCTGGATGACTGAATATCGTGGCCAGCAAAAACTCGAAGGCGATATCCAGCCGATCGTCTCGAACAACAGCAACTACATTCCCGGCAAGCCCGGCGAGCCGGTTTTGATCTCATGGGACGACGCCGAAACGCTGTTTCACGAGTTCGGCCATGCGCTGCACGGTCTGTTGTCGAACGTCACCTATCCCTCACAGGCGGGCACCAACGTGCCGCGCGATTATGTTGAATTCCCCTCACAGGTCATGGAACGCTGGCTGTCGACGCCAGAGGTGATGAGCAAATTCCTTCTCCATTATGAGACTGGCGAGGCCCTGCCGCAGGCGCTCGCCGACAAGATCAAGCGCGCCAAGACCTTCAACCAGGGCTTTGCCTCGGTGGAGTTCCTGGCGAGCGCGCTTGTCGACATGAAACTCCACCTCGCGGGCGACGCCGATATTGACGCGGACGCGTTCGAGCGTGAGACGCTTACCGCGCTCGGCATGCCCTCGGAGATCGTCATGCGCCACCGGACGCCCCAGTTCGGCCATATCTTCGCCGGCGAGGGCTACGCCGCCGGCTATTACAGCTATCTTTGGGCGGACGCGATCACCGCTGACGCCGCCGAAGCCTTCACTGAAGCGGGCAGCTTTTACGACAAAGAGACCGCCAAGCGCTTTCACGACACGATCATGTCGGTCGGCGGCTCGATCGACCCGGCGGAAGGTTTCCGCAAATTCCGCGGCCGCGACGTCGACACGACGGCGCTGCTTCGCGACCGCGGGTTCCCGCTCGATTAGGCGCAGCGACTTCGGCGGCGATATACGCTAGGCCTCGCCCGATAGGTGTGCGTCTCCATCCCTCTCCCGCAGGCGGGAGAGGGATGGAGCGGATCTGCTTGAGTGAGCGAGAACAAAACAAGTGTCTGCTTCGCTGTCGATTGAACCAAAGCTTGACCCTTACGAGCTTGATGACCGCTATCGGCGGACGTCAGGACGCGTTTTTCTGACCGGCACGCAGGCGCTGGTCGCGATCATGCTGCATCAACGCCGGCTCGACCGCGCAGCGGGGCTTAACACTGCGGGGTTCGTTTCCGGCTATCGCGGGTCGCCGCTTGGCGCCGTCGATCAAGCGCTCTGGCGCGCGAAAAAATTCCTGATCGAGGACCAGATCGAATTCCTGCCGGCCATCAATGAAGACCTCGCCGCAACCGCCGTGCTCGGCACGCAGCAAGTCGAGATTGAACCTGACCGCACCGTCGATGGCGTCTTTTCGATGTGGTACGGCAAGGGACCAGGCGTTGATCGCGCCGGCGATGCGCTAAAACACGGCAACGCTTACGGCTCGTCGCCG
Source organism: Parvularculaceae bacterium (assembly GCA_034522715.1). Taxonomy (GTDB): domain Bacteria; phylum Pseudomonadota; class Alphaproteobacteria; order Caulobacterales; family Parvularculaceae; genus Amphiplicatus. The sequence continues at coordinate 959,631 of JAXHLA010000003.1, forward strand.
CATGGCGGGGTGCTCGTCGTCGCGGGCGACGATCATGGCTGCGCGTCATCGTCGATGTCGCATCAGTCGGATGTCGCGTTCATGTCGTGGTACATGCCGACGCTCAATCCGGCCTCGATTGCGGAATATATCGACTTTGGCCTCTACGGCTTCGCGCTGTCGCGGTTTTCCGGCATGTGGGCGGGGTTCAAGGGTATTTCCGAAACCGTTGAAAGCGCGGCGAGCGTTGCGCTCTCGCCGGCGCCGGTTTTCCGAACGCCCACGGATTTCGTCATGCCGGAAGGAGGGCTCAATTTCCGCTGGCCGGATCTGCCCGGCATGCAGATCGAGCGGCGGATGAAGTTCAAGAAGGAGGCTGTGAGGGCCTTTGTCCGCGCCAACCCGATTGATCGCGCGATCTACAGTGTGAAGGACGCGCGCTACGGGATCATCACGACCGGTAAAGCGCATCTTGACGTGATGGAGGCGCTCGCCCTCCTGGGGGTCGACGAAAGGCGCGCCCGCGCCATCGGCCTTGACGTCTACAAGGTCGGCGTCGTCTGGCCGCTTGAGACCCTTGGCGCGGAGCGCTTCATGGCCGGCAAGGAGGAAGTGCTCGTCGTTGAGGAAAAGCGCGGCATTATCGAAAGTCAGCTTAAAGAGTATATCTACGACCGTGCGGTCGCCAAGCCGAAGCTCATCCTTGGCAAGCATGACGAAACCAATGCGGCGCTCATCTCCTGGGTCGATGAATTATCGCCCTCGGGCCTCGCGCCGATCATCGCCGCGCGGCTGAAAAAGGTTATTCCGGACCTTGATTTTTCGGCGCCGCTTGCGCGCCTTGAGCGACTGTCGCGCGTCGCCGCCGCGCCCAGCGGCGCCAAACGCCAGCCCTATTTCTGCTCCGGCTGCCCGCACAACACTTCGACGAATGTGCCGGAAGGATCAAAGGCGCTCGCAGGCATTGGCTGCCATTTCATGGCCTCGTGGATGGACCGTGAGACCTCATCGCTCATTCAAATGGGCGGGGAAGGCGTCAACTGGGCGGCGAAATCTCGCTTTCTGAAAGGCCGCCCGCACATCTTCCAAAATCTCGGCGACGGCACATGGTATCATTCGGGCTCGATGGCGATCCGCCAGGCGATCGCAGCCAAAGCCAACATAACCTACAAGATCCTCTTCAACGACGCCGTGGCGATGACCGGCGGCCAGCCAGTCGATGGCGCGATCTCCGTGCCGCTTATCGCAAACCAGCTTGTCGCCGAGGGCGTCGCGAAACTCGTCATCCTCTCCGAAAATCCGGATGTGGTGACGGCGGCGGGCGGTCTTCCCCCGGGGATCGCGGTGCGCCCGCGCGATGACCTCGACGCCGTCCAACGCGAGCTGCGCGAGATCGAGGGCGTCACCGTGCTCATCTATGACCAGGCCTGCGCGGCAGAAAAGCGGCGCAAACGCAAGCGCGGCGACTATCCGGATCCTGCAAGGCGCGTCTTCATCAACGACGCGGTCTGTGAGGGATGCGGGGATTGTTCGACGCAGTCGAACTGTCTTTCCGTCGTTCCTATCGAAACGGAACTGGGGCGCAAGCGGCGCATCGATCAGTCGTCCTGCAACAAGGATTATTCATGCCTCAAGGGATTTTGCCCCAGTTTCGTTACGGTTGAAGGCGGCGCGCTTAGAAGGCCCAGAACCGGCGCTGACAGCGCGGCGCTCGACGCCTTGCTAGCGCGCCTTCCCTCACCGCCGCCGGCTTCCATGGCGCGGGCCTATGACCTGCTTGTGGCCGGCGTCGGCGGCACTGGCGTCGTCACTATTGGCGCAATCATCGCCATGGCCGCGCATCTCGAAGGCAAGGGCGCGAGCGTTCTCGACTTCATGGGCTTTGCGCAGAAGGGCGGCGCGGTTCTCTCCTACGTGCGCCTCGCCGCCTCGCCTGAGACGCTCCACCAGGTACGGATCGACACCGGTGAGGCCGCGGCGCTCATCGCCAGCGATCTCGTCGTAGCGACGGACGAGCGCGCGCTTCGCGTGCTGCAAAGAGGCGTAACGCGCGCGGTCGTCAACACCGACATTCTGCCTACCGCCGATTTCATCCGGAACCGGTCTGTCGACTTCGAGGCGGCGCGGCGCCTAAAAATGCTGCGCGAGGCGTGCGATGAAACAGGGTTCGCCGCCGCCGACGCCGCCGATCTCGCCCGGCGGCTTCTCGGCGACACCGTCTATTCCAACATGATGCTGCTCGGCATGGCGTGGCAGAAGGGCCTTGTGCCGCTGACTTACGGTGCCTTGACGCGCGCGATTGCGCTTAACGGCGTCGCGATCGAAAAGAACAAACGCGCCTTCGACCTCGGCCGTGCGGTCGCAATCGATGAAGCCGCGCTTCGCCGCGCCGCGAACCTTGTTGACACTGCGCCGGCGCCCCTGACGCTCGATGCGTTGATTGAACGGCGCGCGGACTTTCTGACCGCCTATCAGAACGGCAGTTATGCGACCCGATATCGCAACTTTGTCGCAGATATCGTACAGCGAAGCCGAACTGCGGATCCCGAAGGGCGCCTTGCCCGCGCGGTCGCAGAGAACCTCTACAAGCTGATGGCGTATAAGGACGAATATGAAGTCGCCCGCCTTTATGCGTCGGGCGCTTTTCGCCAAAAACTCGAATCCGAGTTTGAAGGCGATTACCGGCTGAAATTCCATATGGCGCCGCCGCTGCTCTCGCGTGATCTCGACCCGCTCGGACGCCCGAAGAAACGCGAATTCGGTCCGTGGATGATGGCGGCATTCGGCGTGCTTCACCGACTCAAATTTTTGCGCGGCAGCCCGTTCGACTTTTTTGGCCGGACGGATGAGCGCCGCCTTGAGCGCGCGCTGATCGAGGATTATCGCCGCGATATGGAAGTGGCGATCGCGGCGCTTAGCACCGATACTCTTGACGTCGCTCTCGATCTCGCGCGTCTACCCGAAGAGATCCGTGGCTTCGGTCCGGTCAAGCTCGCCTCGATCAAGGAAGCGGCGACGCGGCGCGAGGCCTTGCTTCGCAGACTGAAGGCCGGCAGCGCTGCTGCCGCTGCTGCCTGAAAGGAAGTTCCAATGTTTGCCGACCTTGCAGCGCTCCCGCCCGATCCGCTCCTAGGCGTCACCCAACGCTTTCGCGCCGATCCGCGCCCTGAAAAGATAGATCTCGGCGTTGGCGTCTTTCGCAACCGAAAAGGCGAAACGCCAGTCATGCGCGCCGTCGCGGCCGCACAGCGCCGGCTTGTCGAGAAGGAAACGACGAAGGTCTACCTGCCGCCGGAAAGCGCGCCGGGTTTCGCGCCATCTCTTTCAAGGCTGATTTTCGGCGATACCTTGAGCCCGCGTGTCGCGCTCGTGCAGACGCCCGGCGGCTCCGGCGCCTTGCGCGTCGCGGCTGAACTGTTGAAGCGCGCAGGGGCGCAGGCGATCATCGTGCCAGCCCCGACATGGGCCAATCACCAGCCGCTGCTTGGCGCCTCGGGGCTCTCGATCAGGTCCATTCCTTATTACGATGCAACAACCGGCGGCGTCGATTTTGCCGCATACTATGACGCCGCCGCTCTGCTTGGGCCCAAGGACGCGCTGCTCATTCACGCGGGTTGCCACAATCCCAGCGGCGCTGACCTCACACGGGAGCAGACCGATGCGGTAATCGATCTCGCTGCCGAGAGGAAATTCCTTCCTTTCATCGACGCGGCCTATCATGGCTTTGCAGAAGGCCTCGACGCCGATACTTATATTGTTCGCGCGATGGCGGGGCGGTTGCCAGAGTTTCTGGTCGCCTATTCCTGCTCGAAAAATTTCGGCCTCTACCGCGAGCGAACGGGCGCCATCGCCATGGTTGGGACCGACGACGCGGCCGCAAGGGCGATGATGACGCACGCCGTCAATGTCGGGCGGCAGATGTATTCGATGCCGCCGGCGCACGGCGCCCTCCTCGTCGCAGAAGTGCTTGGCGATCCGGCGCTTGAACGTGACTGGCGCGCTGAACTTGAAGAGATGCGCCTTGCGGTAAAGCGCTCGCGAACGATGCTTGTCGAGGCCGGCCGAAACCATCAACTCGGCGGCAGCCTTGATCATCTCTTGACGCAGAACGGCATGTTCTCATTGTTGCCAATCAACGAAACGCAGGTAACCGTGCTGCGCGAAAAGCACGCGCTTCATTTCGTCAATAGCGGGCGCATCAATCTCTGCGCGGTCAATGAGGACAACGCCGCGCGCATCGCCGAGGCGCTCAGCGCCGTGATGCGCGGCTAGACGCGCCCTATCTAGCGACTATCGCCTTTAACCGCATGAGATCGTCGTGGCGCGTGCGGATGTCCATGCGCGGCGCCGCGAGGCGGAGGTCGCGCAAGATCGCCAGCGCATTCATCAAGACCCCCAGCGGGGGGCCGCTCGCGGTCACCTGCTTGAGTTTTTCCATGTCAAGCGCGGCCGACGGCTTCTCGATGAAGCGCGCGACGAGCCTGTCATGATGCTGCGCCGCCGTGCGGCCATGCGCTTCGCATACCGCGATAAACGCTGCGGCGTTGCGCCGGAACCAGGGCTCATCCTTCGACTGCGCCGCGCTTTCGAGAAAGACGGTGAGAAAATCCCGCCGCCGCATGGCGTCGCGCAACGATGCCTGATCCTCCGGCCGCATGAAGAGCATCTTGTCGACAAGAAGCTGCGCGTAATAGGGATCATTCGCCTGACAAAGCCCGGTCAACAAATCGATCTCATTAATGCCAGCGAAGTCGCCCGCGTTGGCGCCGCGATACTCTTGGCGGCCGACGCGATAGGGCTTGTAATAGGGCCGAACGCTGTAAAAGAAGCGATCGGCGTCAAGCTCCGTATCAAGAACGTCATTCCACCGTGCGACATCGCCGAGCGCCGACAGCGCGTCATCGAATAGCGTTTCCGCGACCGGATGCGAAACGCCGAGCGGAACGACGCGCATCAGGGCGTCAGCGGCGCGCTTGAAGGCAAAGATGCCGCGCGTGTTATAGTCGAGGAAGAGCTTCTCATCCTTCAGATGGGTGAAGCATTTTGGGCGGCCATTGACCGCGCGGTTATGCGTTGCAAGGTGGCTAGTCGCGAAACGCGGCGCGACGCCGATCGAGGCGCCGATATGAAGACCGAGCGCCGAGGCCTCAGCGAAAGGCGACTTCTCCTCGCGTGCCGGATTGGTCAATTCATGCCGGCGCAGCGCCGCGAGCCACAGCCCCAGATCGCCAAGCACATCGAAAGCGACGTCGAAGCCTTCATCGGTATTTCCCTCGCGTCGAAGCGCTTCGACATGGATGCGCCCTTCATCTGCAAGAGCGCGCTTTTCAGGCGCGCCGACGGACTCTACCTCGGCGCGGTCGGCTCGCGCGAAATAGATCTCCTCAAGCGCCGTATTTAGATCGACAAAGCGGGTTCTGATCCACTGGTCAAAACGGCTGGCATTGTCGCTCATCGGCGGGTTCTCGCACTGGCCCCAAGCCTAGGCCGGATCGGGGCGAGGGTCCATGCGCGGTGTCAAGACGTCAGCGCCCGCTCGAATTCATCGCGGAAGACCGCCATGTCCGCCGAGGATGCCGTCGTCACGCGCAAACAGGTCGGCATACCGTAATTCCCAAGGCCCCGGACGAGCACGCCGCGCGCGGCGAGCCGCTCGTCGACGACTTTCGCGGACGCCGCATCGTCAAAGACGAGCGTCACGAAATTTGCCCAGGAGGGGATCGTCCGGACGCCGAACTGGCGAACAAATGCATCAAGCGTGGCTCTTTCGCGATCGACATGCGCGATCGAGGCGTCAACGAAGGCATCGTCGTCAAGCGCAGCGATCGCCGCCGCCTCGCCGGGGATGGTCATGTTGAACGGGAGCCTAACCCGATCAAGCGCGGCGATCACCGCCGGCGGGCCGTAGGCCCAGCCGACGCGTAACCCCGCAAGGCCGTAGAGCTTTGAAAAGGTGCGCGTCATCAAGACATTCGGCGCGTTGCGCGCAAGACCTAACCCAGCATCAAATCCCGGCATCGCGCGCGCGAACTCGGCATAGGCGCCGTCGAGCACCAAGAGCGTCTGTTCCGGCAGCGCTCGCTGCAAGCGCAAGACTTCCGAATAGGCGATCGCCGATCCTGTCGGGTTCGCGGGGTTGGCGAGGAAAACAATTTTGGTTTGCGCATCGACACGATCGAGGATGGCGTCGATATCGACAACGAAATCTCGCTCTGGCGCGCTCCGGATGTCTGCGCCCATTGCCGCGACAGCAATCCGCCACGCGGCGAACCCCCATTCGGGCTGCACGGCGTTATCGCCGGGATCGAGATAGGCCATGCAGGCCAGCGTGAAGATTTCATCAGATCCGACTCCGAAGATGAGCCGCTCGGGCTCGACGTCGAACTTGCGTGCGACCGCAGCGCGCAATGCTCCCGCGCGAACGTCGGGGTAACGAAAAAAATCATCGGCCGCGGCGAGATAAGCGGCACGCGCTTTCGGGCTCGCTCCAAGCGCGTTTTCATTTGCCGATAGCTTGACGACACGCGCGGCGCCGTCAGCGCGCACTTTGCCCGGCACATAAATGCCGATCTTGCTGACCGCGTTTCGAGGAACGGGACCAGTCACGGCTTGCTCTCCGCACGCGTTGCAAGAACTTTCATAACGTCGTTCAGCGTACAGCCGCGCGCCTTCAGCAAGACAATGAGGTGATAAAGGAGGTCTGCTGCTTCGTCACAAAGCTCCTCCCCGGTTCCCGCCGCGCCCGCCAGTGCGGTTTCGACGCCCTCCTCCCCGACCTTTTGCGCAATGCGCTTTGCGCCGCTCTGAAGGAGGCGGGCGGTATAGCCCTCGCCGTTCGCGCGGGTGTTGATCGTCCGTTCCAACAGCGCGAGCCTTCCGGCGCCCGGCGCGATCTCCTCGCCGAAACAACTCGTTGTGCCGCGATGACAGGCCGGCCCCATCGGCTCGACCTTCAAGAGGATGGCATCGCGGTCGCAATCAGCCTCGATCGACAGCACCCTGAGGCGATTGCCGGAAGACTCGCCCTTGCGCCAGCGTGCCGCGCGCGAGCGTGAATAGAATGTAGCCTCGCCGCTCGCCGCTGTCTCGGCAAGCGCGGCCGCGTCCATAAAGGCGATCATCAGGACTTGCTGCGTCGCGGCGTCCTGCGCGATCGCCGGCGCGAGGCCGCTGCCCTTGGCGAAGTCAATCTCCGGCGCCGTCAATCTCATCGCCGCACCTCGACGCCCGCCTCAGCAAGCGCCTCCTTGACGACGCCGATGGTCAAGACGCCGGAATGAAATGCGCCAGCCGCCAACGCGCCCGACACATCAGCGCGCGCGAATACGTCAGCAAAATGCCGCGCCGATCCCGCACCGCCGGAAGCGACGAGCGGTATTGAGAGCCTTTCGCGCGCAGCAGCCAGTTGGTCGATGTCATAACCCTCGCCGACACCGTCCTGATCCATGCAGTTGAGGACGATCTCTCCCGCGCCGCGGTCCTGCGCCTCGACGATCCAGTCGAGCATTGCGCGCCCTGACGACCGGATCGTGCGCGTATCACCCGTATACTGATAAACCTCCCACCGATCGCCGGTGCGGCGGCTGTCGACGCCGACGACAACGCATTGCGACCCTGCGACCGCCGCGATCTCGGTGATGAAATCAGGGCGCTCCAGCGCCGGCGAATTGATCGAGATCTTGTCAGCACCGCTTTCAAGGCAGGCGATCGCCTGCTCCAGCGTCCTGATGCCGCCGGCGACGCACAAGGGCGTGTCGAGCGAGGCGGCGACACCGGCTAGCCAGCTATAGTCGATGGTGCGGCGCTCGGCGGAGGCGGTGATGTCGTAAATGACGATCTCGTCGGCCCCTTCTGCGCAGTAGCGCGCCGCTAGCCCAGCCGGATCGCCCATGTCGCGATGACCCTCAAATCGGACGCCCTTGACGACGCGTCCTTCCCGGACATCAAGACAGGCGATGATGCGCTTAGCAGGCAAGGGCGTCCTCCAGCGTGAAGCGCTTCTCATAGAGCGCGCGCCCGACGATTGCGCCCGCCGCGCCGGCAGACCGCAGCGCGTCAAGGTCAGCGAGCGAGGCGACTCCGCCGGACGCCTGCACGGCGACGTGCGTGAATTTTGCCGCTAGGCCTTCATAAAGTGCAGTGTTCGGCCCAGCGAGCATGCCATCGCGCGACACATCGGTGATCAGCGCATGCCGGAGCGCGCTCATCGAAAAGTTCTCGAGCGCAGCATCAAGCGTGATGCCCGACGATGCCTTCCAGCCATGCGTCGCAACGATATAACTCCCGTCAGAGGGGCGAACGTCGAAGGCGGCGCAGATCCGCTCAGCGCCGAATGTCGAAATCCATGCCGCGACGTCGCCGGGCCGCGTCACCGCCGCCGATCCAATAACGACGCGCGCGACTCCAAGATCAAGGAGCGCCGCGACGTCTTCTTCCGATCTGACACCGCCGCCGCACTGCATGTTGAGGCGGGCCGCCGCGACGATGGCGCCGATCAAATCGCGTTGCCGCGCGGCGCCGTCGCGCGCGCCGTCAAGATCGACGACATGAAGCCACGCCGCGCCTGCTTCCGCGAACGCACAGGCCTGCTCAACCGGGTCGCCATAGCGTGTCTCCGCGTCGAAATCACCTTGCGCGAGGCGCACGCAGCGTCCGCCTCTGATGTCGATTGCCGGATAGATCAACATGGAGCAGCCAGAAAATTCGCAAGGATACGCGCGCCAGCCTTTCCAGACCGCTCAGGGTGAAACTGGCAGCCCCACGCCATTCCATCCTCGACGGCGGCGCTGAACGTTTCTCCGTAGACGGATGTTGCGGCTGTCGCCGGCGTAACCGGGCAGACATAAGAATGGACGAAATAGACATAAGCGCCGTCTTCCACACCCTCAAGCAACGCGCTCTCCTTGGTCTTTGTGAGGCGCGCCCAGCCGACATGCGGGGCCGGCGCCTCGCGGCTCGCCTTCAGCCGTGTGACGCAGCCTTCAAAAAGGCCGAGCCCGGTCGCGTCGCCCTCCTCGCTCCAGTCAAACAGCAATTGCTGGCCAAGGCAGACGCCCATGACCGGACGGCCAAAATTAAGAATGGCGCGCGCCAGCCCCTTTTCGGCAAGCGCCGTCATCGCGAAAAGGGCGGCCCCAACGCCCGGCAGAATGATGCGCTCGCACTCGGCGATGACGCGCGGCTCATCGGTCAGCACCGCCTTCGCGCCAAGACGCTCAAGTGCGAACATGACGGAGGCAGTATTGCCAACGCCGATCTTGATGACGCCGACCGTCATCAGATGACCCCTTTGGTTGACGGCACTGCGTCGCTATCGACAGCGATTGCAGCCCGCAACGCGCGGGCGAACGCCTTGAAGCAGGCTTCCGTCTTGTGGTGATCGTTCTCACCCTTGACCGATACATGGATGGCGGCGCCCATCGTCTGCGCCAGTGAACGAAAAACATGCGCGGTCATCTCAGTCGGATAATCGCCAATCGACGGCGCGGCAAACGCGCCTTCGAAAACCGCAAAAGGCCGACCGCCGAGGTCGATAGAGACCTTCGCTTCCGCCTCGTCCATCGGCAGCGTGAAGCCGTAACGCGCGATGCCGCGACGCTCGCCAAGCGCTTGCGACAGCGCGGACCCCAGCGCCAGGGCACAATCCTCGATCGTATGGTGAAGATCGACATGTACGTCGCCCTCGCAGCCAAGCGTGAGGGAAACTCCGGCATGGGCGGCGATTTGCTCGAGCATGTGATCGAAATAGCCGGCGCCGGTGGCGATACGCGCCGCGCCGGCGCGGTCGAGATCAACGTGCACGACAACCTTCGTTTCTTTCGTTTCCCGCACCGCCTCACCAATGCGCGGCGCGCGCCCGGGCGCGACGCCGAAAGCGGCGAGCACGCGATCATTCGCGTTGGCGTCACCGACGTCGATGCGGATCAACCCATCTTCAAGGGCTGACATACTCGCCTGATAGGCAACAGCGCGCATGACAAGGGCTTCAACGTCGGAGGTCGCAACGATAAGGGTCCCGCCGACGCCCGGCGTGACACGTTGGACACCGGGTGCGGCCTTGAGCGCCTCATTGAGACGCGCACGCTCCAGCTTGAGCGCGGCGATCCGCGCGTCTCTGAGCGCCAGCCGGTGCGGCGCGATCGCCTTCAGGGTTTCAGCGGCGATCAGCGGATGCAGATAATCGGCGCGGACAGCCGCGGCGAACTTCTCGATGTTCTCGGTTGCTGCGATCAGTGCCCCACAGAGCGGCATTTGCGCGCCATAGGCGGCGCCGACTTCACGATAAACAACCGCGCTGTCACCGGCAGCGGCAGCTTGCACTCGAGAGGGTTCGTCGGACCATTCGATGCATGTTTCATTGATGAGCGCCTCTGACGCGCCGAATTGCGCCACAATCTCCGCCGCGTGCGCAAAGCCGCGCACAGGAAGGAGCGACGCCTCGCTGACGCAAAAAACTGCGGCGAGGCGCGCACGGAGCGGCGAAAGGCGTTGAAGCTCGCCAGTCGGGTCAAGGATCGCCGTCACAACCGTCGCTCCGCTGCGCGCGCATGCGCTTCGAGACCTTCAAGCCGGGCAAGTCGCGCCGCCGCCGGAGCGAGCGCGCGCGCGGCGGACGCGCTTAACGTCTGCACCGAAATCGGTTTCATGAAAGACTGTACGGTGACGCCGCCGAAGGTTCGCGCCGCGCCGTCGGTCGGCAGGACATGGCTCGGACCGCTGAGATAATCACCAAACGTCTCGCCGCTCGCCGCGCCAGCGAAAATTGCACCGGCGTTCTCAATGCCGTCGATCCAGCGGTCAGGCTCGGCGACATTGAGCGACAGGTGCTCGGGCGCGTAGGCGTTTGCGATGGCGAGCGCCGCCCTTCTGTCAACGGCGACAAAGACCCGCATCTCATTGATGCTTTCGCGAGCAATGCGCGTGCGCGGCAGCGTTTCAATCTGACGATCAAGCTCGCGGAGGATCCGCTCGGCGACACCGTCGGCGGTGGCGATAAGGATCACTTGCGCATCAGCGTCGTGTTCAGCCTGGCTGAGAAGATCGGCGGCAACCACCGCGGCATCTGCAGCGGCATCGGCGATCACGAGAAGCTCGCTCGGCCCCGCTGGCAGATCGATGGCCGCAAGGCCGCGTGCGGCGATCTGGCGCTTGGCTTCCGCGACATAGGCGTTGCCAGGGCCGAAGATTTTATCCGCCCTCGGAAGACCGGCCCCGAACGCCAGCGCCGCGATCGCTTGCGCACCGCCGATCGACCAAAGTCCATCGAGCCCGCACAGCGCCGCAGCGGCAATCATCGCCGGGCCCGCGCGATCACCTCGCTGCGGCGGCGTGACGGCAATGCGATGACCGACGCCGGCGGCGCGCGCGGGTTCGGCGAGCATGATGAGCGTCGAGACAAGCGGCGCGGCGCCGCCGGGAATGTAAAGGCCGCAAGACTGGATTGGGCGGAACAGCTGTCGGCAGACCACCCCCGGGTAAGGCTCTGTCTCCACCGGACGCGGGCGCATGGCCTCGTGGTGCTGGCGCACATTATCGACCGCCAGTTCGATCGCGGCGAGGTCCTCGCCCTCAAGTCGAGCACGCGCCTTGGCGACCGCGCCTTGCGTCAATTCAACGAAAGCGGGCGCTGCGCCGTCGAGTGTTTCGGACCAGCGCGCCACAGCGGGCGCGCCTTCACGCTCCACGTCGCCGATAATTTCTGAAACCCTTGCGCAAACGCTCGCGTCGCTTCGGCGCACCGGGCGCGCAAGCGCCGCGCGCCGCGCTGCTTCGTCAAGAGCGTTCCAGTCAAACCGGCGCATGGCGTCACATCATCTTTTCGATGGGAAGGACAAGGATCGACGACGCGCCAGCGGCCTTCAGTTTCTCAAGCGTCTCCCAGAATACCGACTCCTGACAAACCGCATGCACAGCGACGATATCGTCGCGCCCCGCAAGCGGCGTCACCGTCGGCGCCTCTGCGCCTGGCAGCAGGCCGGTAATCTCGGCGAGGCGCGCCTTCGGCGCGTTCATCATCACATATTTGGCGCCGCGCGAGGCAATGACGCCGCGAAACCGTTCGATTATGCTGTCAAGGAGCGCCGACGCCTTCGCCTTCGGTGAGCGGATCAACACCGCCTCGCTCTTCAGTACGGTGTCGAAGGCCACAAGCCCGTTCATTTCCAGCGTCGCGCCGGTCGAGACAAGATCGCAGATCGCGTGGGCAAGACCCAAACGCGGCGCGACTTCGACGGCGCCGCGCATATAGACGACCTCGGCAAGCACGTCGCGTTCTTTCAAGAATGCGCCTAGCACGTTTGGATAAGAGGTGGCGATCCGCTTGCCGCCAAGCGATTGCGGCCCTTCATAATCAAACTCCGCCGGCGCAGCGATCTTGAGATCACACCGCCCGAAACCAAGCGGCATCACTTCAATCGGCTGCCCGCCCACGAATCGTTCGCGCAGCACGTTACGGCCGATGACGCCGAAGTCAGCGACGCCGTCGCTGACGAAGGTCGGGATGTCGTCATCGCGCAGACGCAAGAGATCAATCGGCGCATTATCGACCCGATAGACCAAGTCGTTGACGCCTTTAACGACGCGAAACCCCGCCGCCGCGATGAGATCGAGACTGTCGTCGGAGAGGCGCCCGCCCTTCTGCACGGCGATCTTGAGGCGGTCAGGCTGCATTCTTGCGGCTCCGTTTAAGGCGGTCCAGCACAACCCGGTAGCCGCGATAGGGCATGTCCTTGAGGAACCGCGCAACGCGCACCACCGTCGCGGTCGAGGATCCCGCCTTTTCCGCGATCTCGCGATAAGAAAGCCGCCCCTCGTCAAGGAGCCGCGCGACATGCCAGCGTTCGGCGAACGCCTTGACCTCACCTGGCGTGAAAAGATCGGCGCAGAATGCCTCCGCCTCGGCACGCGTCTTGAGCGCCAGAAGAGCGTCGAAAATGTCCGGCTCCGATGCCGTTGGACTGGTTTTGGCGGCCATGAAATCACATCCGATTTAGCGCGGTATCGTGCTACTACGCTAAAACACTCAAATCAAGCACTTCCTACGCGGCAGCGGCCAATTGTTCTGGCCGATGCGGAAACAGGCGCGCCAGACCAATTGAGCCATGGACCCGCTCACCGGATGCGGCCCCTGCAACGGACCGTCCTGAATTATTTAAGTGCGTTAACCTTGCGCCCTTACCAATGCGCAACCCGTTTCCCCGACTATGGTGCATCGGGGGAGCGAGGAAAAATGACCGGCCGCCATGCAGCGTTCGACGATTTGTCGGATGCCGTCGTCATTTGCGATGATGGCCACAGGGCGAGCTATGTGAACCGCGTTTTTCTCGCCGCAGCCGGTGGCGACGAAAGCCGCTGGATCGGCGAACCCGCCTCCCTCTTTCGCGAAGGCGTACAGAATTTTGACTGGTCGGAAAGCCGCTGTCCCGACGGCAGCCTTGTTTTCATCGGCCGTGCCTCCTCCAAAGGCGCTGACGGCGAAGCCAAGCTCCGTTTTCTCGCGACAATGAGTCACGAGATGCGCACGCCCCTTAACGGCATCCTTGGCATGAGCGGGCTTCTTCTCGATAGCGAGCTAGAGCCGTCTCAGCGTACCTATGTCGACGCGATTCACGAGTCTGGATCGACGCTGCTGACGCTGATCAACGACATTCTAGATTACTCAAAGATCGCGGCTGAAAAGCTCGATATCGGCGCCGAGCCTGTCAATATACGAACGCTGGTTCAGGGCGTCGCGGAGCTGCTTTCGCCGCGCGCCGCTCAGAAGAATATCGAGATCGCATCCTTCATCTCGCCGACCGCACCCTTGACCGTCACTGGCGACGAAATGCGCTTGCGGCAGATTCTGCTCAACCTTGCAGGCAATGCTGTCAAGTTCACCGAGCGCGGCGGCGTCTCGCTCGAGGTGCACCATTCAAGCAAAAGCCCGGAGGGTGTCTGCCAGTTGCGCATCGACGTGCGGGACACTGGCGTCGGCATCGACGAGAAAGACCTTGCGCTCATCTTCGACGAATTCTCCCAAGCGGACTCCGGTCGCGAGCGGCGCTTTGAAGGAACCGGCCTCGGACTCACGATCGTACGCCGGCTTGTCACGGCGATGGGCGGCGACGTAGGCGTGGAAAGTAAGCTCGGCCAGGGAAGCGTCTTCTCCGTCAACCTGACTCTTCCTGTCGCAGATGCGCAAACCGAAGCCCTCCCGCCGCTTCGCAACGTATCACAGCCCGTGCTTGTCGCGTCGCGATCGCAGACAATTCAGCGCTTCTTGAAATTACAGCTGCAAGCCTCGGGCGCGAATAACATCATCGAGGCGACATCAGCGCTGCAAGCGGCTGCGCTCATCGCGAAGACCCCGCGCGCAATCCTCATCAGCGATCTCGACATCGCAGTCGAAGGCGGGCAGCGCCTGACACAAGCCGCGGCGGCGGCGTATGTTATGCTCACACCCGCGACGCGTGGACGTATCGAAGGGTTCAAGCGCATGGGGTTCGGTGGCTATCTGATGAAGCCGATCCGCGCGGCGACACTAATTGCGGTGTTGAACGAAACAGCGGACCTCTCGCCGCAGCGCCGGCGTCAGGATCGCACTCGTGAGAATGACCCAGCAAAAGGCGCGCTTAAAATTCTTGTCGCCGAGGATAACAAGATCAACGCGCTGCTCATCAAGTCGCTGATCGAGCGGCGCGGCCACAAGGCGGACGTCGCAGAAAACGGGAATAAGGTCATTGAACTCATCGTTGAGCAGCATTTCGATCTGATCTTGATGGATATGCACATGCCAACGCTCGACGGCGTTGCGGCGACACGCAAGGTCCGCTCGATGGGCGGCCCGGCGTCGGAAACGCCGATCATCGCCCTCACCGCCAGTTCCGAAGCAAAGGACCGCCAGCGTTGTCTCGACGCCGGCATGGACGACTTCATCACGAAGCCGATCGACGCTGTGGAGCTTGACGCTGCGCTCGATCGCTGGCGCACGGGCCGCCAGCCGTCACGGGCTGCCTCTTAACGATCCATTAACGAACGAGAGCCGCAGCCCTGTTCGTTAAGCCGATCTAAATTCACCAACGATAATGTCAGGCATCAATATCCGATTGCTGGCATGAATTTCCTCGGACTACAGATTCTCTGGGCCGATTTCGGCAAGGCGACCGCCATGATTTTAGGCGTCGCCTTCTCGACGCTTTTGATGGCGCAACAGGCGGCGATCTTCGTCTGCCTTATGGCGAACTCGGCTTCACACATCACTAGCGCAGAAGATGTCGACATCTGGGTCGCCGACGAGCGTTCTGACTATTTCGACGACCCCGGCGCGCTGCCTGCCGGCCTTGTCGATCGCGTCCGAAGCGTCGATGGCGTTGCTTATGCAGCGCCCTTCCTGAGGCGCGGCGCGATTGTCGACACCCGTGAGGTGATCGAGCAAGCCGTGCTCATCGGCGTTGACGAGGCATCGCTGCTCGGCGCGCCGCAAAAAATGCTGATGGGCGACATGAAAGCGCTCAGAACCGCCGATACATTTATCGTCGACCGTCGCGGCTATAACGATATCTGGCCAGATGAGGAGATCGCAATCGGCCGCCTGCTTGAGGTCGACGGGCGCAATCTGAAACTAGCGGGCATCGCCGACCCTCCATCGCCCTTCATTTCGCAGCCATTGATCTACGTCTCACTTTCCACCGCGTCTCTGCTCGGCGGGGGCGCCCCAAGCTTCGTCATCGCCCGCGCGCGTGACGATGCGGACCCGGTGACAGTCGCTGAAAATGTGCGGAGGGTGACTGGATACGCCGCTTTCGACAGCCAGGCGTTCAGCCAGCGAACGGTCAACTATTATCTGACGAATACTGGCATCCCGATTAATTTCTTCATCACGATTGCGCTGGGCTTCATCGTCGGCGCTGCGATCGTCGTGCAGACTTTTTACCTCTTCATCGCCGAAAATCTCCGACACCTGGCGCTTTTTCGCGCGATGGGGTCTGAAGGCTGGCCGCTCGTGCGCATGACGCTCGTTCAGTGCGCGATCGTCGCCGCGGTCGGGTTCTCACTGGGGCTTGCGGGCGCATCATGGTTTTTCGAAACCGTCCCGGACAAGGTTCCCGCTTTCAAGGGTTTTTACTTGCCCGCCGGCGTCGCCCTGAAGGTTGCGGCGGTCGTGTTCGCGGTCGCCTTTGCATCAGGGCTTGTCAGCATTCGCCGCGCGATCCGTCTTGATCCCGCAATTGTGCTCAGGGGATGAGATGAGCGCCGCGATCCTCTGCCGCTACCTTAAAATGGAATTCGGGGCCGCTGGCGCCCGTCAATCGGTGCTGCGCGGCGTTAACTTCGAGGCGGAAGCCGGGCGTCTCACTATGATTGCGGGGCCATCAGGGTGCGGAAAATCTACACTCTTGTCTATTCTCGGGGGTCTTCTGACGCCGACTGGCGGGGATGCGGCCGTTTTTGGCCAGTCGCTGGGAAATATGAGCGCGCGTGCGCGCGCTCGTTATCGCCGTCAGGACGTGGGGTTTATCTTTCAGCAGTATAACCTTGTTCCCGCCCTGACGGCGGCAGAAAACGCTGCAGCACCGCTGATCATCGGCGGGACAAAACGCGCAGTCGCTGTCGATCTGGCGCGCGAGGAGTTATCAAGGCTTGGCCTCGCCGCCCATACGGAAAAATTTCCGCGTCAGCTCTCAGGCGGCCAGCAACAACGCGTGGCGATTGCCCGCGCGCTCGTCCATCACCCTCGCCTCATCATCTGCGACGAACCGACGGCGGCGCTCGACTCGACGACGGGCGAAGCGGTGATGAATATTCTGTCCGAAATCTCATGCGATCCCGGACGTGCGGTCATTATCGTCACACACGATACGCGGATCTTCGAATACGCCGATCATCTGATCGAACTTGAAGACGGCCTTGTTATCCGCAACGAGTATTCTCAGACGCCGGCGTCACCGCGGCGGGAGGCGGCATGAGGCCAACAGGTTTCCGCCTTCACTGGCTCTATTATGCAAGCGCTGTTGCGGCGCTCGCCTTCGCTGGGGTTTCCGTCACCACGTCGGCGCCTAAACCAGAGCGACGCGAACCGCAGGGCGCGATCAGCGCCCCGGAATTCTCCGCCTTCATCGCAGCGACGGGCATTGTTGAGCCGGCAAGCCAGATCGTGACGGTGACACCCGACATCGACGGCGTCGTCGCGCGTGTTTTCGTTGAAGCAGGCGATCGCGTGAACCAAGGCGACGCCTTGTTCGCGCTTGATGACGGTCGCGCGCTCGCCGATGTCAAACGCGCCGAAGCGCGGCTTGCGCGCACCCGCGCCGAGATCAAATTGAGGCAGGCGGAAGCGAGAGCCGCGTTCGCACGGGCCGAGGCCGCGCGCCTTGAAGCCGCGCGCCTTCACTCAAGCGTCGAGCGCTTCAGGCCTTTGCGGCAGGAGGCGATCAGCGAGGAGCAGTTCGATCAAATGTCGGCGGATGCTGAGGCGGCCGCTTTTTCCTGGCGCTCCATGCGCGAAAGCGCGAATGCAGCGGATGCAACCGCCGCGGCCGCATCGGAAGAATACGCCGTGGCCGAAGCCGAACTTGGCGAAGCGACCGCCGCCTTGCGTCGAACGGTGATGCGCGCGCCGCTCGCAGGTTCTGTCTTGCGGGTCGATGCGCGCGCCGGCGAAGCCGTGCGGGCGGGAAACGCCGCCCCGCCAGGCGTCGCCGTCGGCGATATCGACACCTTGCGATTGCGCGTCGAGATCGACGAAGCCAATGCCCCCTATTTCACAACGCAAGCAAGGGCGGAGGCCGCGCTTCGCGGAGCGCCGGGCGCGCGCATCGGCCTCAGGTTGGTGTCAGCTGACAAGATGCTGAAGCCGCGTGCAAGCTTTCGAGACGCCTCGATCGAGCCGGTCGACTCGCGGGTGCTCGAGGTTCGGTATGAAATCGCCATATCCGACGCGCCTTTGTATGCCGGCCAACTGCTCGATGTTTACATCGAGCGCAATCGACCTTCGCCTAGGGAACCACACCGCATTTCAGCGTTAATACAGGCGGACGGCGCGCAAACGGGACTCAGGCCCTGACCGAAGGCGTCAGCGCACCCCTTTTGAAAGCGCGAAGGCCTTAGGCCTCGCCTTCGGGGTCCTTCATAAGATCTTCTTTCGAGACCTTGATTTCGGTCACTTTCGAGCGTTCGAGGATGAAATCGACGACGCGCTCTTCAAAAAGCGGCGCGCGGATCTGCGCGACGGCTTGCGGGTTCTGCTGGTAGAATTTCAGGACTTGCGACGGCGTCACCTGCTGGCCTTGCATCGCCAACATCTGGGCCTCACGGATCGCTTGCTCCTGCACGGCGCGCTGGAGAGCGTCTTGCGGCACCTGAACGTCGGCGCGGCGGCCGATTTCAGCGAGAACGAGGCCGAGGCGCACGCGGCGCACCGCGATCTTGCGATACTCCTCTTTCAGCTCGTCCTCTGACTTGTCCTTGTCTTCTTCATCGCGCTCGGCGTTTTCAACCTGGGTCCAGATCTGACGAAATTCCGCTTCGACCATTGACTTGGGCAAATCGAAATCATGGCCAGCGTCGAGTTTGTCGAGCAGCGAGCGCTTCACGTGATTGCGGGACATGCCGCGATACTCGTTCTCGATCCGCTCGCGCAGGCGCGTTTTCAGATCAGCAAGATCGTCGAGGCCGAGCTTCTTGGCGAACTCATCGTCTACGGCGAGGTCTTTCGCCGATTTCACTTCTTTGACTGTCACGGCGAAGACGGCATCCTTGCCGGCGAGTTCCGTCGCGCCATATCCGGCGGGAAAGGTAACCTTCACTTCGATGTCCGCGCCGGCCTTTGCCCCGACGAGCTGATCCTCAAACCCCGGAATGAGCGAGCCTGAGCCCAAAACGACATTCTGGCCTTCGCCGCGTCCGCCCTTGAATTCGACGCTGTCGATCGAGCCGACATAATCGATGACAAGAAGGTCGCCTTCCTTTGCTTCAGCGCCAGATTCGCGGGGCTCATAGTCGCGGTTTTGCTCGGCCAGTCTCTGCGCTGCTTCATCGACCTCGGTGTCGGAAACATCAGCGACAGGGCGCTTGAGCGCGAGACCATCGATCGCCATCGGTTCGAATTCAGGCAGGATTTCAGCGTGCACGGAATATTCAAGGTCCGCCTGCCCGTCCATCACCTTCTCGATGTCGCCCGTCAAATGTGGGTGTGGGGTTGTCGCGGGCTTGAGGTTGCGGTCGGTGAACGCCTTGAAGCTCGTCTCGTTGACGATCTCCTGCAAGATCTCGCTCATCACGCCCTTGCCGTACATCTTCTTCAGGAACGGCAGCGGCGCCTTGCCCTTGCGGAACCCTTTCAGATTGACGCGACCCTTGATATCCGCGAGGCGCGCTGTGAGCTTGGCGTCGAGTTCCGATGCCGGCACCTTGACGGTGAAGCGGCGCTCAAGTCCCTCGGCGGTTTGTTCGGTCACTTCCATGGTCGTCCAAGCTCTTTCATTTTATCATTCACAGGCCAGTGCGGCACGTGCGGGCGAAGGGACTTGAACCCCCACGCCTTGCGGCGCTGGAACCTAAATCCAGTGCGTCTACCAGTTCCGCCACGCCCGCGACGGGCAGTCCAAGCCGCCCGCAAGCGCGGAGCCTGCGACCGGACGGGGGCTTCTATAGCAGGGAAAACCGGGGTGTCGAGCGCCGGAGCGAGGTCTCGTCAGAACCGCTTTTCGAACCACATCACGCTGTAATAGCGGCCAAATTTCCGACCGACCTCGTCGAGCGTCGCAACGTGGTTAAAGCCGAAGCGCTTATGCAGGCGGACCGACGCCGGATTTGGCGCAACGATACCGGCGTAGGCACGGTGGACATCGGCTGTCGACAGGGCTTCGAACAGAGTTTCGTAAAGGGCCGCGCCCACGCCCTTTCCCTGCGCCGCCGGGGCGAGGAACACCGAAACTTTGACGGATGTCTCATAAGCGGCGCGCTCATCATACGCGGACGCGTTGGCGAAGCCGACGACGACCCCAGCCTCCTCCGCGACGAAGACGGGCCAGCGGGGATTGGCGAGGCGGGCCTCCAGCCAGCGGCGCCGCGCGGCGTCGTCGATTGGCGTAGTCTCGAAGGTCGTGGGAGTTTCGAGGACGAAAGGGTTGTAGACGGCGTTGAACCCGAGGGCGTCCGAAAGCCGCGCATACCTGATATTGATTGCCATGGGCGGGATGAGGAAGCGCTAACCCTGGTGAGCATCCTGCGCTTTTAGGCCAAGACGCTGCACTACGAAATGGAACCTTGCCTTGCGCCAGCAAGGCGCGATCTTCTACCGATGAGCTCGGCGGTCGTTTTTTCTGAAACAGGCCTGATCTCGTGATCTCGCCCCAGTTTCGGATTCCAACGCCGCCTTCCTCGCCGATCTCGATTTCGACGTCTTGTAGGAATTTGAACATTCCTTCTAATAATTCGATTCGTAGAATACTCGCCGCTCGCGCGAAGGTCCGTTTCGGCGAGCACGCATATCGTTGAACGCCGCTCTTGCCCGTTCGTGAAAAGACTGAACGGATTTCGAGCGCCTCTTCTGGCGGAGCTTACCGCATTCGGCATTGCGCGCCGGGCGCGGCGCCGGTTCGCAATGCGCGCGCGCAAGTCGGGAATCCACTTCTCAAACTCCCGGATCGTATCCCAGGGATCGCTGAACAATTGCGTTCAGGCCGATCACGCGATCGCCTTCAAACGGCGAACGGCCCTCAGATGCGCCAATCCTCAGGTTCGGGTCGAGTTCCGGACACAAGGGCGTTACCGTCGACCAGTTCTGCTGCGCGCTCGCGCGCTGCTTCGGCATCCGTTGCTTCCGGCGTGGCGGCGGTGTCGTTTTCCGAAGCGTCTCTCTGACCCCGATTTCGAGCCACACGCGGCTAGAAGCAGCAACAAAGCCGAACACGCTGAGTAGTTTCATTTTCATCGTCGATGTTCCGTCGTTGCAACGACGCCGTCATATCATCGTGAGTTCGCCGAGCTTCGAGCCAGCATTCCGCCGCATAAAGCAGGGCCGTGCGCGAAGCGGCACGCCCTGCCCATGTCCTTATATCAAACGATAAGCCTATTAAGGCTCGCGTGTCGCGCGGCTGGGAAAGGCTCGATGTCGTTCATCAGCCAGCCGGCTACCACGCGGTTGCCAGGCGCTGGCCCGGTTGGTGTTATCAAAGTTCCAGTGCACGCCGTTAAAGATCCGGCGATACCGTTTTCCGAAGCCTGGTGGTCGATACGGCGGAACAGTCACCGGCACCAGCGGGCGGGGAACGCTCGGCGTGCAAAGGCATTTACCGAAACGCCGTCACATTCGTCGGAGACGAAAGTTGTTGGCGTTTCATTGCCGAAAAAGGCCTTCATGACGGCGACAGTCCTTGCCCCGAACGTTGCGTGCCCCGACGGATAAGCCGGCAACGGCCGGCGTGTTGGTACTACCTCAGTACCTGCTCAGTTCACGATTGAGATGCCCACCGGCTGCCAGGTTGGATCGGTTTGGCGTATTGGCAATGCCGTCATTGACCCGGATTGCAGACAACATGACGCCAATAACTAGTAGCGATATCTCCAGATCCCATGCCGCAATTCCGGCATCGGCCATCCCGACGTGAATCAGAGCCAGGTATCGCGCCTAGCTCTCGTCGGTATCGGGTCAGGCCCTGTTCGAGAGCGACTTGAAGCGCGATCTGTGCGTAAAGCCGCGGCGGGGTGCCGAGAAGCGCAGCGCCACCATATGCCCCAAGTAGTTGCCGACGAAGCGAGCAGCCGCCGTCGATGTAGACGGAATCGTCGGTGTTCGACTGCGCACCGCCGATAGCGGCAACCTGGTTCCAGAAGCCGACATATTCGCGGGCTGCCCGTAACGGGAGGCGCGGCAACGCGGAACCGGTTTCCGCTTGTCAAGGCAAAGGGCGTCACTGGTCGCCCCCAATTGGCACCGAGCGCGACCGGCTGGTTGGCGATCGGATCAGGCGACCAGCGGAACGGCAAACCGTTGAGCGGTCCATTCACCGGCTCGTTAAAAAAGTTTGTCGTTCCCGAGGCTGTGCGGCCGCCGGCCCCCGGAGCCGGATCCGGAAGTTCCGAACCATCGGCCGGCGCGGGCGGCAATCATGGCAGCTGCCAAGCTTCGCCAAGCGCGCAGCCATCTTGCGTCGCGGCAGTATCGCCGAAGTGCGGCAAGTTCGGCCTGCGAGCGCCGCATCGAAGGTTCGCTGCGAATGTCGAATAAACATTCTCGAGAACACCGTGCGCCGCGCAGGCGATCGCCGCATCCATCGACGCGCCGGCGGTCGCTGTGCCGATGTCGTTGTACGGATTATAGGCGAGGCCGAAGGCGTCGACGCGCGCCATAGACCGCCGTCTGGCGTCATCGCGGCGAAGGCGTGAGCTCAGTTGCGAACAGTATCCACCCTGCTCGAAAACGCCGTACGACCGGCGTGTGACCGCCAGCGTTCGCCTGAAGCATGATCTCTATGCCAGCGGGTAAGCGTGTCGGCTCGGCCCTGCGAGCGCGGCCGCCGGCATCAGCGAAAGACGCGAGCAGCGCCGACGCGAGAACTTTAGTGGTGACTTTCATCGGTTTTCCATTTCCACAAACGCGCCGACGCCGGCGCAACAAAGGTTCTGACGAGGCCATGAAGAGTGCGGCAGCGACGCGCTGCCTGGTGGATGTTCTTGCTTCGCCTCTCCCAGCGCAAGCGGACTACGATCGCCCCATAGCGATCCTCGAAACGCGCGTCCCCTCTCTCCAAAGAACGCATAGGTCGTTTATCGAAAAATTCGTACGCACACAATCGATCCGAGAGTTGCTGATCAAAAATAATTTATGGCGATGTCAGTTTTTGTTAGCGCTTGTGAAGCGCATCACACAACCGGGCGCTGCAAATGACAAATGAAAGATACAATAAGCGAGAATTTTAGAACAATTTTTGGACGCACGACCAAACCAACCGTAACAGCCAACTCCGCAGCAGTTGGCGGCGCACTGCTATTGAGCGCGCGCAAAAAATGCAGCGATCGCAGGTGGCGCAAGATCGACAAGATCGTCTGCAATGAGGCCTACGCCAGCGATTTCACCGCATGCGCCATGCAGATAAACGCCAGCCAGCGCGGCTTCAAACCCGTCCATTCCCGCAGCGCGTCGCCCAGCAATGAAGCCGGTCAGCACATCGCCAGAACCAGCGGTTGCAAGATCGAATGGCGCATTCGCATTGATGGCAGCGCGCCCGTCTGGCGCAGCGATGACCGTATCGGCCCCTTTCAAAACGATAACGGCGCCGGCGCGACGCGCAGCTGCGCGCGCTGCTTCCAGCCTTTCGCCGCTGGCGGCTTCAGCGGGAAAGAGACGCGCGAATTCTCCAAAATGGGGCGTTAGCACGTCGTTGCGGCGAAGCATTGAAAACAATGCGGACGGCTCACTTTCGAAACTCGTCAACGCATCAGCGTCGAGGACTGCGCCAGTCTTCGATCGAAGAATTGCGGAGACGTTCGCTTTCGTCGCAGCGCCGATCCCTGATCCCGGGCCGATTGCGGCGGCGTTAATGCGCGGATCGATCAGGAAGGCGGCGATGGCGTCAGCATGATCTGCTTCGCGCACCATCACCGAGGTAAGGTGGGCTGCGTTTTCGTCGGCCGCGCCAGACGGCGACAGAACGGTCACGGCGCCCGCGCCAGCGCGCAACGCCGCCAATGCCGCAAGCCTTGCAGCCCCAGTCCGCAAACGCGGCCCGGACACGACAGCCGCGTGACCGCGCGTGTATTTATGCGACTCCCATGTCAGCCGCGGCCATGCGGCCATGAATAACGCAGGATCGTTTTCGAAGGTCTCAGCCTCTATCGCCGCAAAGTGCTCGGCTGGGATCCCAATATCGGCGACATGCACGGCGCCAGCGAGCGCGCGGCCTGGATAAAGAAGGTGCCCCGGCTTTTTGGTGATAAAGGTCACGCTCGCAGACGCTTCGATTGCAACGCCCAAAATGGCGCCGGTGTCGGCGTTCACGCCGGACGGCAGATCAATCGCAATCGCGGGCGCCGGATGGGCGTTTGCCGCGACAATCACTTCGCGCGCCGCGCCCTCCAGCGGCCGTGAGAGTCCTGTGCCGAACAACGCATCGACGATGAGGCCCGCGCCCTCGACAATTTCAGGGCTTAGCGATTCGATTGCACGGGCGTAGAGCGACGCCATCAGCGCCGCGTCGCCATTCAACGCCGCACGGTCGCCCAAAAGCCCTAAGCGGACCGGCCATCCCGCTTCGTCGAGCGTGCGCGCGACAACAAAGCCGTCGCCGCCATTATTGCCGGGACCGCAGAGGATTGCGACAGGACGCGGCGACATCGTCCGCATAATGAACGAAGCGACGGTCGCTCCCGCAGCCTCCATCATCGCCTTGCCAGACAGGCCGGCCGCAATTGCCCGGGCCTCGACAGCGCGGGTTTCTGCAGCGGTCAAGAGGATATGAGAGGGGATCAGTTGACTTAGCTCCTCGGACGCGTTGATCTTCGCAGCCGCAGCATCAGAATCCCTTTCCGATGAAAAAGATCGAAGCCATCATCAAGCCCTTCAAGCTCGACGACGTAAAGGAGGCGCTGCACGACATCGGCCTTCAGGGCATGACCGTCACCGACGTACGAGGCTTCGGACGCCAGAAAGGGCACACCGAACTCTATCGCGGCGCGGAATACGTTGTCGATTTCCTGCCAAAAGTGAAAATCGAGGTCGTCGTGTCGGACAATATCGTCACGCGCGCTGTCGAGGCGATTGCCGCCGCTGCCCAGTCGGGGCGAATCGGCGACGGTAAAATCTTTGTATACTCGATCGAAAACGTCGTGCGCATTCGCACCGGCGAGACTGGTGAAGATGCAATTTAGCGCATTTCGCGCTAAATAGTGGAATTTTCGGCTAATTTTTTGGTAGTTTAGCGCTTATTTCGTTCACCGTTGCTGCGCTGCAAAATTAACGGTTGATTTTGACGGGAGCCCGCCGTCATCTTTCCGTTATCGTTTGAAACCCTCCCAAGCGGGGTCGTCCCCGCAAGGGTCTGGTACTTTCACGCCAACCTGAAGGGGAAGGAGCCTCTCCAATGTCCGCCGCCGCCGAAGCAGTCCTCAAACGCATCATGGACAAGGAAATCCGGTTCGTCGATCTTCGTTTCACCGACACGCGCGGCAAGTGGCAGCACGTCACCTTTGACCGCAGCATGATTGACGCCGAACTGTTCGAAGAAGGAACGATGTTCGATGGATCGTCGATCGCCGGCTGGAAGGCGATCAACGAAAGCGACATGATCTTGATGCCGGATGCGGAGACGGCGTTTGAAGACCCCTTCTTCGCACAGCCGACGCTGACCTTGTTTTGCGACGTGCTCGACCCTGCGACAGGCCAGCCCTACAGCCGCGATCCCCGCACCACCGCAAAAGCCGCCGAGGCCTATCTGCAGTCGACTGGCATCGGCGATGTCGCCTATTTTGGTCCGGAGGCGGAGTTTTTCGTTTTCGACGATGTCAAATGGTCGACCGAGCAACACAATATGGGTTTCTCACTCGACAGCGACGAAGGCCCTTATAATTCTGGGACCGCCTACGAGGGCGGAAACCTTGCGCACCGGCCCGGCCCCAAAGGCGGCTATTTCCCGGTGCCGCCAGTCGATAGCGCGCAAGACATGCGCACCGAGATGCTGGCGATTATGGGCGATCTCGGCCTGAAGCCCGAAAAGCATCATCATGAAGTCGCGCCCTCGCAACACGAACTTGGCATGAAGTTCGCCAATCTCGTGACGATGGCCGACCGGATGCAACTCTATAAATATATCATCCATCAAGTCGCCGCCGGCTACGGCAAGACCGCAACCTTCATGGCCAAGCCCGTCTTTGGCGACAACGGCTCCGGTATGCACGTCCACCAGTCGATCTGGAAGAACGGCAAGCCGCTCTTTGCGGGCGATCGGTATGCGGACCTTTCCGAGACCTGCCTCTATTACATTGGCGGCATTATCAAGCACGCCCGCGCGATTAACGCTTTCGCGAACTCGACGACGAATTCTTACAAGCGGCTGGTGCCTGGGTACGAAGCGCCGGTGCTGCTTGCTTATTCGGCCCGTAATCGCTCGGCCTCAATCCGGATACCGTGGGTTCCCTCGCCGAAAGGCAAGCGCATTGAAGTGCGCTTCCCCGACCCTGCAGGAAATCCCTACCTTACCTTCGCCGCGTTGATGATGGCCGGGCTCGACGGCATCGAGAACCGGATCCACCCGGGCGAGCCGATGGATAAGGACCTTTACGACCTGCCGCCGGCGGAATTGAAGGAAATCCCGCACGTCTGTGCATCATTGCGCGATGCGCTCGACAATCTCGACAAGGACCGCGCTTTCTTGAAAAAAGGCAACGTCTTCAACGACGACCAGATCGACGCCTATATCGAGTTGAAGATGACTGAGGTCAAACGCTTCGAAATTACACCGCACCCCGTTGAGTTTGCGATGTATTATTCAGCCTGAGATTGTCTGTTGCGTAGAGTAACCAAGGCCGGGAGCGATCCCGGCCTTTTTGTTTGATTTGCGTGTCTCGAGCAGTCGTCGCATAACAGAATGCGTCAGGTATTCCGGAAGGATCGCCCATGTATGACATTGCGCAATCGGACCTTCGCCGCTTTGTCGAAGACACCTGGCGTGAAGAAATCACGCCGGCGCTGGTCCACTACATCCGGATCCCGAACAAATCCCCGGCGTTCGAGCCCGACTGGGAAAAGCTCGGTCATATGGAGCGCGCGGTCGGAATGTTTCGCGACTGGGCGGGGGAGCGTCTGAAAAAGCTTCCGGGCGCGACCATGGAGGTCTTGCGTTTGCCGGGGCGCACGCCGCTGATCCTTATTGATGCGCCGGGAACCGTAGCCGGCGAGACGGTGATGCTTTACGGCCATCTCGACAAGCAGCCCGAAATGACGGGCTGGGCGCCGGGCAAAGGCCCATGGATCCCCGTCATTGAGAATGACCGTCTCTACGGGCGCGGCGGCGCCGATGACGGTTATGCGCTTTTCTCCGCGATGACGGCGCTGATCGCGCTGGAGCAGCAAGGCGTCAAACGCGCCCGCTGTGTGATCCTGATCGAGGCTTCCGAGGAGTCGGGGTCGCCCGACCTGCCCTATTATATGGAAGCGGTGGCGCCGCGCCTTGGCGATGTCGGCCTCGTCGTCTGTCTGGACAGCGGTTGCGGCGACTATGACCGGTTGTGGCTGACGACGTCATTGCGCGGCCTTGTCGGGGGAACGCTGCGCATCGACGTGCTTGATGAAGGCGTTCACTCGGGTGATGCATCCGGCGTTGTGCCGTCAAGTTTTCGCGTACTGCGCATGCTGCTCGATCGCATTGACGATGCGGCGACGGGCGCCGTTCGCGACGCCTCTTTCCACGCGGAGATCCCGGCCGAACGCCGCGCGCAGGCGAAGATCGCCGCCAGCGCGCTCGGGCAAGCTGTCTACAAGAAGTTTCCCTTCGTGCACGGAATGTCTCCGGCGCGGGAAGAACTGGACGAGTTGATCCTCAACCGCACCTGGCGTCCCGCCCTTTCCGTCACAGGGCTTGACGGCGCGCCCGTTCCCGCAAGCGCCGGCAATGTGCTGCGCCCCTTCACCGCCGCAAAACTGTCGATGCGCCTGCCGCCACCCGTCGACGCCGACAAGGCCAACGCGGCGCTGAAGCGCCTCCTCGAAACTGATCCCCCCTATGGCGCGAAGGTCTCCTTCGTGACCGATCCGCCGGGCACCGGATGGAACGCCGCGCCGACCGCGCCGTGGTTGATGGAAGCGTTGGAAACGGCCTCGCAAGCCTCCTGGGGCCAAGGCGTCGCCATGATGGGCGAAGGGGGGACCATTCCTTTCATGGCGATGCTGGGCCGCGTCTTCCCGAAATCGCAGTTCGTGGTGACGGGCGTCCTCGGCCCCAATTCCAACGCGCACGGACCGAACGAGTTCCTCGACCTTCCCACGGGAAAGCGCGTCACCGAAACGGTCGCGCACGTCGTCGCGGCGCATGGCCGGCGTTGACAACGACATGTAGGCTACCCCGCAGATGGCCAATCTCATCACGCTCGCGCGCATTGGGCTGATCGTCCCTTTCGCGGCGATGTTCTTTACCAGCGCGCCGTGGGCGATGCCGACGGCGCTTGCTATTTTCCTGATCGCCGCCTCGACGGATTTTCTTGACGGATACGTCGCCCGCGCGCGCAGCGAGACATCGGCGCTGGGCGCCGCGCTTGATCCCTTGGCCGACAAGCTGCTCGTCGCTGCCGCGCTCGTCTTGCTGATTCGAAACGGCGTCATCAGCGGCGCGGGCGTCGCCGCCGCCCTGGTCATCCTCCTGCGCGAAATTCTCGTGAGTGGATTAAGAGAGGCCGTCGCACAGCGCGGCGCGACGCTATCCGTGACGGGGCTCGCGAAGTGGAAAACGGCGGCCCAGCTCATTTCGATCGGGCTCCTGCTCGCCGCGGCGCCGGGCGGGCCTTTCGGTGACGGACTTCGGCCGCTCGCGTCTGGCCTCTTCTGGGTCGCCGCCGTGCTTACGTTCTGGACCGGCGCAGAGTACGCTTTGAAAGCGGTCGCAATCTTGCGCGGACCGCACGACGCGACCGAAAAGGGAGTCGAAAAGCGGCCATGAAAACTCCGCAACCGGCGCCGGAAAAAGCCGCGCATATCCTCGTTGTCGATGATGACGACCGCATCCGGACGCTGCTGAAGCGCTATCTGACCGAGAATGGCTACCGCACCTCCGTCGCGAAGGATGGCGCGGAAGCGCGCGAGCTGCTTGGCTCGGTCGATTTCGACATGCTCATCCTCGACGTGATGATGCCGGGGCTTTCAGGGTTCGATCTCACGGAAAAGATTCGCGCGGCCTCGAACGTGCCGATCCTCCTCCTCACCGCGCGCGGGCTGCCCGAGGATCGCATTGAGGGCCTTGAGCGCGGCGCCGACGATTATCTGTCGAAGCCGTTTGAACCACGCGAGCTGCTTCTGCGCATCAACGCGCTCCTGCGCCGCACGCACCCCGTTAAACGCGACCGGCAGGTCCTCCAATTCGCGGACACGAGCTTCGAACCAGGACGCGGCGAATTGCGGCGTGATGGCAAGCTCATCAAGCTGACCGCCGGCGAACTCGCCCTCCTGCGCGTTCTCGCGGCCAAGCCCGGCGAGGCGATTTCCCGCACCGCGCTCGCGGAGCAGACGGCAACGCCGATGGAACGCTCGATCGACGTGCAGATCACCCGCATCCGCAAGAAGATCGAGGACGATCCGCGCACGCCCATTTACCTGCAGACCGTGCGCGGCGTCGGTTACATGCTCATCCCCGACTGAGCGATGTGGAAGCGCCTTCTGCCGAAGAGTCTCTACGGCCGGGTCGCGCTCATCGTGATCCTGCCGATCTTTCTCATGCAGTCAGTCATCACCTATGTCTTCTTCGACCGCCACTGGGACACGGTGACGGCGAACCAGTCGGCGAATGTCGCGGGGCAAATCGCCCTGCTGACGAAGCTCTACGAAAAGGCTGCGACCCCAACCGAACAGCAAGCAGTCGAGGCGATGGCGTATGACGACCTCGACATGTCGATCCGCTTCCAGCCGGGAAAGCCGCTGCCCGAGCGCAAC
The DNA here is from genome assembly GCA_034522715.1 of Parvularculaceae bacterium. GTDB lineage: Bacteria > Pseudomonadota > Alphaproteobacteria > Caulobacterales > Parvularculaceae > Amphiplicatus. The sequence continues at coordinate 989,221 of JAXHLA010000003.1, forward strand.
AAGCTCTCGCCGTTCAATCTCTACAACGCAACGCTCAATCGTCAGCTAACGGAGGAACTGGGGCGCGACTTCTGGTTCGATACGAGGAGCTGGCCGGGCTATGTCGAGATCCGTGTCGCGAGCGGCGATGGTTATCTCGTCTACCTGCCGCTCCGCGACCGGGTCTTCGCGACGACCGGCCCGGTGTTCGTGCTGTGGCTCATCGGCACCTCGCTCCTTCTCGGCTCGATCGCGATCGTGTTCCTCCGCAATCAGGTGCGCTCGATCCTCAAACTTGCCAACGCCGCCGAAGCTTTCGGCCGGGGCCGCGACATCCCTGAGTTCCGCCCTTCCGGCGCGACGGAGGTTCGCCGCGCGGGCCGCGCCTTCATCGCCATGCGCGAGCGCATCAAGCGGCACTTGGCCCAGCGGACGACCATGCTCGCGGGCGTCAGCCATGACCTTAGAACGCCCTTGACGCGCATGAAGCTGTCGCTCGCTTTGCTGCCGGAGAGCGAGGACGTCGAGGACCTGCAACGCGACGTCGACGAGATGGAAAAGATGGTCCAGTCCTATCTCGAATTTGCCTCCGACCTCGCTGCGACGGAGGAGGCCGTCACCTTCGACGCCGGGGCGCTGCTGCGCGAAGTCGCTGCCGGCGGCGAAGCCGCGAGCCGCATCACCATCGACGCCCCCGCCGGCGTGATGCTGGAGGCCCGCCGCGACGCGATGAAACGCGCGCTCGGGAACCTCATCGGCAACGGCCTCAAATATGCGACGACCGTCTCCGCAAGCTTGAAGCGCAACGGCGGATACGTCGAATTCACCATCGACGACGACGGCCCCGGCATCCCCGAAGACAAATACGCCGACGTGTTCAAGCCGTTCTACAGGCTGGACGAGGCGCGCAGCCAGCAGATCGCGGGCGTAGGGCTGGGGCTGTCCGTGGTGCGGGATGTGGCGCGCAGTCATGGAGGGGATGTGACTTTGGCGCGGTCGCCGAAGGGGGGATGCAGGGCGGTGCTGCGGGGTTGCCGGGGTGAAGCTTCTAAGAAATTCATTTTCAGAAAATGTTGAGGCACTCCGGATTTAAAGAGCTAATGTAATTCCACAAAAAACTGCAGGGATACCATGCCGAGTTTCTGAACATAAGAAGCTGTCTGAGGAAATTCTGCGATAGACGAAATGCCGACCGAGCGCGCCGCTTATTTGAGCTGGATTAAGGCGGATGGACATCTCGATTTTTTAGATGCCAATTCGCTCTCTGATGAAATTTGTGATCTACGGCTCCGTACCATACTCATATATTTACTCATTAGTCGTGCCGAACAAATCACTCGCCCCCATTGATCGCGACGATTTACTAAAGGCTGGAACGGTGTGAACCCATACGCCAGTATTGGCGAGCTATGTTTCTGGGGGCGGGCGAAAAGGTTTGAGGATTGAACGAAGCTTTAGAAACCAGGTAGCAGGAGCTTGGAGAGGGGGGTGGACCTCGTCTTTGGTCGCACGTTCGAGGGATGGTCCGACAATGAACGCAACTACTTTGAGGTGAACCAAGAATTTACCCATTTAGCGGGAATCCGACTGGCGCAAAGAACATGGTGCATATTGTCGCTTCGACCTGAACGGCGATCCAGAACAGGTTGTATCGATCACATCGCGCGGCGATGATGATATTTCCCTTGTCACCTTCGCACGGCCAAAGTTGGAAGAAATATTTGGCGGTTTCGGACTCCGCACTCGTACGCGTCTTCAATTTTACGCTCTTGGACCGAAGAAGATTTACGAGTTGGGAAAGCACGCAAGAAATGACGGTCGAACGGTCGCCCCGCTTCTTCTATCGCCAAAAGCTCGCGGGCGATGCGGCCTACATACGCGGAGTTCAGATCATCTGCACACGAAAGCCGGCAGTCGAGATCATGGAGGAAAATCGAAGGCGGCTGGAGCACCAGAGGACATAAAAGTTACGTCGAGTTTGTCCGCGTATGATTGGCGAAACAAGCGGGTTGGAAAAATCTCGACAGACCCTGTCGCTGACGTACCAATGATTTCGAGGCCAACGAAAACGATCTTCCATTTGAGCTTCTCTCCCGCCTTCTTTAGGCCCGAGGTATTATCTAAAGACAAAACAGACAGAGCACAAATACAAAGTCTCAGATCGAGAGATTCGATTGCCGCGCGGCATGGAGTTTGCGGGGCTACTCATGTCAACGAAGCTGGCCAAGTGCACGCTTATATAATCGACTTGAGAGCCCTTTCTGTACAACGAGCAGCTTCACTGGGCGTCCTATAATGAGCAGCCAAGGGCCGGAATTCAGAGAGAGCAATAACGAATGACTTCAAAGGCGAGTTCGTCATCATTCATTCACCCCCGCGAAGAGATCTCCTCGGTCGCGCGGCGCTGGAATGAACGGGCGGTCGATTGGTGGTCACTTACCGACTCCTATCTTCTTCATCGGGCGTAACCCGCCTCTTACGTCCAGTAGAGACGAGTGGGCGAATGCGTTTATGGATTTGACGCAGCTCCTCGCCGAAGGGTTTGAAACCAAGAAAATCCGAAGATGGGTTGAGGCCGCCGGAATGCGCTTCGACTCCAACGAGCAAAGCATTTCGCTTCTGGAAAAGCTCATCAATCATGGACGACGTGCGGACGAGAAGATAGAGCTCGTTGGTCTGCGGACGTTATGCAACGTATTCGTAGCAAGGTAAAAGGTCATTCGGGGACCAGCGAAGCAAAGCAGCTCGCGGAAGAAGCCGTAGCGCAGCACGGCAGTTTCGGCGGTCATTTCAAACGCGTTTGTGAGCAGATCGTTGGCGAACTCGAAGTTATCGAAAAGACTTGTGAGGGCCAAAAGTAGCGAATAGCAACGAGTAGGGTGCATTGAGCGAAGCGAAATGCACCGAACGTCGGCCGCATGGTGCATTTCGCTTCGCTCGATACACCTTACCCGCCCCCCGCTCATCCCGGCGAAAGCCGGGATCCGAGAATTGACCGTATTGCTTGCGACGCGCGGTGGCTGGGCCCCGGCTTTCGCCGGGATGAGCGGGGGGAGATTTTCTCCCGCGTCCAATGGTGCTCACACCCTCTGAAACGCCACCACCGCGTTTAGCCCGCCGAACGCGAACGAGTTCGACACCGCTAGATCCACCCGCCGCTCCCGCGCTTCGTTCGGGCAATAGTCGAGATCGCAGTTGGGGTCCTTCTCGTCGTAATTGATGGTGGGCGGAACAATTCCTTCCTCCAGCGCCTTGATCGCGGCAATCGCTTCGATGGCGCCGGCGGCGCCGAGCAGATGCCCGTGCATCGACTTTGTCGAGGAGACGATAAGCTTGTCCGCATCGGCGCCGAACACGCTGCGGATCGCTTTTGTTTCTGTGGGGTCGTTCAAGAGCGTGCCGGTGCCGTGGGCGTTGATATAGACCGTGGACGGATCGACGCCCGCTGTGTTCGCCAGCGCCATTTTCATCGCGCCGGCCGCGCCCTCGACTGCGGGGTTGATCATGTCCTTGCCGTCGGCGTTCATGCCGAAGCCCACGAGCTCGGCGTAGATTTTCGCACCGCGCTTTTTCGCAACTTCCATTTCTTCGAGGACGAGAACGCCCGCCCCCTCCCCGATGATGAGGCCTTTGCGGTTCTTTGAGAACGGGCGGCAGAGCTCGTCCGACATGATGTGCATCGCCTTCCACGTCTCCATGCCGCCATAGGTCAGCACCGCCTCCGACGCGCCCGCGAGCGCGGCGTCGGCCGCGTTATGACGGATGAGATCGGCCGCAACGCCGATCGAGTGCGCGCCCGTCGCGCACGCCGAAGAGAGCGCGAAAGCGGGGCCGTTGAGGCCGTAGCGGATCGAGAGATGGCTCGCCGGCGCGTTCGGCATGATTTTCAGAATGGAGAGCGGATGCGGCTTGCGGCCATGCTTCAGCATGGCGAGATAGCCGGCGTCGAAGGTCTGCTGTCCGCCGATGCCGGTGCCGATGATCGCCGCCGTGCGGCGCCCCAGCCCGCCCGCGAAATCGAGACCGGAATCCTTCACCGCTTCGTCGGCGGCGGCGACAGCGAGCTGGCTGAAGCGGTCCGCGCGGCCGACATCGCGCCCGAGGCCTTCAAGGCGCGCCTCGAACCCGTCGATCGGCGCGATGGGGAGCGTGATCGAAAAGTCCTCGCCCGCGGTCAGCGTGCGCCGCGAGATCCCACAAAACCCGCGCTTAGCGTTCGCCCAGAACTCCGCGACATTCGCGCCGGTTGCGCAGAGGCCGCCGAGGCCGGTGACAACGACGCGGCGCGCCACTTACGCTTTCCCGGCAAGCGCTTTGACGACGTCGATCAACTCGCCGACGGTCTTCTTGCCTTCAAGCGGATTTTCGTTGGCGTTGAACGGCACTTCAAGGCCAAGCTTTTCCTCGATCTCGTAGATGATCTCGACCACCGCGAAACTGTCGATGCCGAGATCGGTAATGAGCGTCTCGCGCGTCGGGGCTGAGGTCAGGCCGATCGCGTGGCCCTTGATGATGTCGAGAATACCCTGATTGAGGTCTGACATGGATGGCTCCCGCTTCGCTGTCCCTCCTTAGTCGCGGAAGTTCTTGAACTGCAAGGGCTGCTCGTTCTTCAGGCCCCGTACGAAAGCGATGACTTCCTGCAAGTCGTCGCGTTTTTTCCCCGTGACGCGCAATTCCTCGCCCTGGATAGCGACCTGGACCTTGAATTTCCCGTCCTTGATGGCCTTGACGAGGGTCTTGGCGAGTTCCTTGTCGATGCCCTGTTTCAGCTTGACGACCTGTCGCACCGACTGGCCCGCCGCCTTCTCCACTTTCTGGTAGTCGAGCGAGCCGGGGCCGATGCCGCGCTTTTGCATGTGGCCCTGTAAAAGCTCGTGCATCTGTTTGAGCTTCAGATCGTCGTCGGCATTGATGGTGATGGCGCCGTCTTTTATCTCAACCGTCGACTTCGAGCCCTTGAAGTCATAGCGCGTTGCGATTTCGCGCGTCACATTCGCGATGGCGTTTTCGGCTTCGGGCATGTCGATGTCGGAAACGATATCGAAGGAGGGCATAGTCTTAGTCCTTTGTCAGCGGCCGATAGGCCTCGATGAATTCCTTCGGCATGCGCGCCGGCCTCCCCGACTTCATGTCGATCGAAACGAAGGTCGTCCGTCCGCGGAAGACGGCCTTTCCGCTTACTGCGTTGCGCATCTCATAGGCACGCACGAGGCGCACGCGGTTGTCGTTCTCGGCGATCCATGTCGAGATCTCGATCTCGTCGCCGAGGACGACCGGCGCGACATAGTCGAACTCATGGCGCCACACGACACAACCGACACCGAGCCGCTCATAATCATCGAACGCAAGGCCGAGCGAATTCGAATGCGCCCAGGCGATATCGTTCGCCCAATCGATGTAGCGCGCATTGTTCACGTGATTGAAACGGTCGATATCGGCAGCGCCGGCAATGCGGCGCTCCGAGTACGCAATTCCCGGCGTCAATGTCGGCATAGTGCCCAATCACCGATCCAGCTTCACAAGCGCGTCTCCAAGGGTGCCGATGTAAACCGGCCCGTTCCCAGGTGTCAGGATAACGCTGGTCGCAAGTCCCGGCATCGGCGCCCACAATTCCGGCGTCATGAGCGAGATCAGCGGCTCGCCGGCGTCGAAACGCCGCTCCCACTCCGCTGCGAGGCGATCATTGTCAGATGTCGCCGCACGGAAGACGGAGCGCGCCTCGCCCGTATCCGGATTGATGACGATGATCTCATTACGGGCAGGCGATGCGACCCACAGCATGCCGTCTTCGTCGAGCTTTAAATTGTCGGGCGTCATCACGCGCGCAAGATTGCGCTCGCCTCCCAATGCTCCGGTCACCGGATCGAGCGTATACGCGATGACGCGATTGCCGTTCGTCTCGGCAATATAGAGCGCGCCGCGTTTTTCGTCGATGGCGAGGCCATTCGCAAAATTGAGGCCGCCGACTACCTGAACCGGCGCGCCATCGGCGCCGTCCGCACCCGGAAGGTCGATCCGGTACAACGCGCCATCCGGCGTCGGCTGGTCAATCGCCGCAAACATGCCCGCTTCACTATCCGGGCCCGCACGATTGGTAGTCGATTGCGTGAACCAGAGAGCGCCGCTTGTATCGCATTCCGCCGAGTTGGCGCCAAATTCATGCTGATGGAGAAGCGCCGTCGATTGGTCCCGCGCGTTCACGCGCCAGATTGAACCAGTATAGATATCGGCGATGAGAATGTGCTGCCGATCCGGCTCGAAAGAAACGCCATTCGGTCCGGCGCTGAATGACGGCGACTCGTGCCGGTAGCCTGCTTCGGCAAATTTGCCGAACGGCACGCTGGTTCCGTCAGCGGAAATCGCGCGCAAGCCAAACGCCTGATCGGCGACGACGACGCGGCCGTCGTCGAGAACAACGCCGTCTTCAGGCCGCATCAACGAGCGGTCGGAGGGGAAGATCTGGTCCGTACTAAAGGTCCAGCTTGTGACTAGTGGCGCTGCAACAGCCGCGGCCTCCAAAGGAGGCGCGGGCGTTTCAACGCGCGGCGTACAAGCCGAAAGCAGCACGAAGACAAGGACGATGGAAATGTCACGGCGCATAAGACCCCCTTGTAGCGCGTTTAAAAATCGGACGGCTGTTCGTGGTTATAAATTGCGTCAGGCGGCCTGTAAGCCGGGTTCTGTCCTTCTTGCGAAGGGACGGCCATTCCTCTTGGACGGCGTTTGCACGCCGCCTCCAGCTGCCAACCCGGACCGCTCGGGGGGTGACGCCCCTGCCCGCCTTGCGGCGCGCGCGCGGTCCCTATTCGGCATTGCTCCGGGCGGGGCTTGCCATGCCTGCTCCGTTACCGGCGCAGCGGTGCGCTCTTACCGCACCTTTTCACCCTTACCCTCCGAAGAGGGCGGTTCGATCTCTGTGGCGCTATCCCTCGAGCCGCCCATTGCTGGGCAATCCGGCCGGGCGTTACCCGGCGCCCTGTCTTCCTGGAGCCCGGACTTTCCTCAGGGATTACTCCCCGCAGCCGTCCGGCCGCCTGACGCGCGAGGGCATGTGCGCCGGCAGGCAACCGAAATCAAGTGAAGAGAAGGGCCCTTATCGAACGCCGACCAAAACCGCCGCAAAAATTTGACTTTAACCATACCACGGACGCGTCCAGCGACAGAGGAGTGTGTCCTTGCCTCGCCACGAAAAGCGTCACCTCAAAACTGTTCGTCGGCGACAGGTTGTTTTTCGTTAATTTTCTCCGGGAATACTCAGCCTCGTCAAAATCGGGACCGGGCATGAGCACGCATCTGCACTTAAACTCTATCGCTCCTATCGCAGGCGCCTTTCTGCTTGTGGCCTGCGGAAGCGGATCAGTTGACGTCGGGCAGGCCGGCGCAGAATCCAAGGCTTGTCGCAATACCCCGGCAGCTCAACTCTCTCCATCCGGGCACGGTTGCGCGCTTGTTGCCGAGATGCATGCGATCGGCGACATTCTTGCGTCCGTAACCGATCAGGCAAGCGCTGATCGGGCGGCGCCTCTGCTCCGGAAAAGTAGGGAAAGATTGAAGGCCTTGCGGATCGAGCGCCTGAAACTGAATGATGACCCTCAAGCGGGCGCCAAGGGTGCGCTGGTCGGCATGCATATGCCGGCGGCGTCCGCTGCAAGCCGCAAGATTGTGGAACAATCAATGCGCATCGCACAGACGTCGCCGCATCTTTTGCAGACGATCGAAGCGGCCATGGAAGGCATGGAGTTTTGAAGCCGCGCCTCGCGCCCGTTGCGGGACTTTCGTCGTTCTTGATCACGCGAGCGTTGCACTAAGCGGTTAGCGCGGCTACCCATTTCAGCGCGGCCTTCGTCAGCGGGCTGAACCCCTGCGCCAGCGCCTCGGGACAGAACCGCCGCTGGAACGCGACAAGCGCAGCCGCGTGAGCCTTGTCGGGCGCGTCGTAGCCTATGGCGCGCAGCATCGAGAGCGCGTCTTCATAACTGATCGAGGGGTCAGGATCGCCCTCATAGGGACCGATCGCAAGCCCCTCCTCCGCCAGGCGTTTCCATGGAAAGAGTTCGCCGGGGTCTTCCTTCCGCTGCGGGGCGACGTCGGAATGGCCGACGACATTCGCGATCGGAACATTATGCCGTGCACGGATGTCTTTGACGAGCGCGACGACCATGTCGATCTGCCTCGACGGGAACTTGCGATAGCCCCACTCATGGCCGGGATTGACGATCTCGATGCCGATCGAGCGCGCATTCGTCTCGGTGTCGCCACGCCAGAACGAGACGCCAGCGTGCCAGGCGCGCTTTCCTTCCGGCACGAGGACGTAGATCGTTCCGTCCTCCTCGACGAGATAATGGCAAGAGACTTTGGAGCCGGCGTCGGTCAGCCGGCCGAGCGCCTCGGCGCCGGAGAGCATCCCCGTATAATGGAGAACGATCATATCAACCGGGCGCCCGCGGTCGTCGAAATTCGGCGATGGCCTCTCCACGATCTTCACCTTTTTCACGGGCGCTCCTCCGCCTTGATGACGACAGCTTCTGGCGCGCCAGGCTGGGGCGCCGTTAACGGCGCGCGCAGCACGACGACGCCGACACCGATCAGCGTCATGATCCCGCCAATCATGATCGTCGCCGTCAAGGGTTCGCCCAGCATCAGGATCGAAAACGACACGGCCAGAAACGTCGTCAGCAGGCTCGACGAAGCGACTTCCGACACCGGCCGCCGCTGCAACAGCCAATAATAGGTCGTATGGCCAAGAATGGAGGCGAGCAGGGCCGAATAGAGGATCGCTGAAACGACGACCTTATGGTCACTCGCGGCGAGGCTCGCGAACTGGTCGCGCTCGAATGTAAGGGTGATCACCCACAAGCAGATCGAACCGATGGTCCCGAACCACGCAAGCAGCTCCCAAGGTTTGAAACCCGTTGCCTTCTTCACGAGAATGGAGCCCATCGCCTCGATCAGCGTCGCGACCGCCACAAGGCCGACACCAACGCCGATCCTGACGCCTTCCGGCGCCGTGTCGCGGCCCGAGACGATGATCGCGACGCCGGCGAAAGCAAGCGAGATGCCTGTTATCCGCCGCCAGCCGATCTTTTCCTTCAGGAAAACAACCGAAAGGATCGCCGCGAAGGGAACGTAAAGCTGATTGGCGATCGCACTCGCCGATGCGCTGGCAAGCGAAACGCCGGTAAAGAGGAACACATAGTTGAATGCCCCGAAACACAGCGCGGCGAGCAACACAAATTTCATTTTGCCGGGCCGCCAGCGCAGGAAGGGGGCAAGGCACGCCGCGACGATTGTCATCCGCATGGCGGCGTAAAAAATTGGCGGGATTTCCGCGATCGCCACTTTGATGACGACGTAGTGGAAGCCCCACACGACGCACATCGCGAGAAGGATAATCAGCTCGCGCGCGCTCACTGCCCGGCCCCGGAATTCCGTGAATTAGCTTGGCCTTAGGCTGCGCCGCGGCCAGCGGCAATCGGCGAAGTCAGCCTGACCAGACTATGCAGGGGTCGCAGCTTGCCAGCCGCCTCTGCGCTTGGCGCCCGCAAAAAAAACTGACGCCGCGCCAGCGAGCGCCGAAACCGCGACCGCCAGCGGCGCCGCCAAAGCGAAAGCCAGGAGCACGATCGCCGAGAACCCCAAGATTGCGATGAAGAGGATTGCGTCATAAATCTTTGAAAAAGCGCCGTTTTCTGGCTTCTTCATCAGCCCGCCGCTCAACTCAGCTTCGATTGGCATACGCAACACCGCAATCCTTTCCTGGAACGCCAGCATAAGCGGCGATAACCGTTGCCGTCCAGCAAAAGCGGCGCCGACGTCCGCAATCCTGCTCGCAGAGGCTTAAGGAGGACTGATGAGGGACGATCCGCTGGTTAACGGCGCCCTTCAGCAAGAATAGCCTCGTAGGCGGCATTGATGGCGGCAGCCCGGCCATCGGCAATCTTGATAAGCGCGGCGGGCACGCCGCGAGCGACCAGGGCGTCAGGGTGATTTTGACGCATCAACTCACGATACCGCGTTTGCACCGCCTCTGGCGCGACGCCAGGCTCCAGACCAAGAACCGCATAGGGATCTTCCCTATCAAGTCCGAGATGGGCCGCCCTCAGCCGGCGCCAGCACGCCGGCTTAATGCCGAAGGATTCCGCTGCTGCTTCGATCAAAGACAGTTCTTGTGGGTGTGCGGCGCCGTCAGCGAGCGCCACATAGAGAAGACAGTCGATGACATCTTCAAGGATCGCGAGGTCGCTATCGAACATTTTGGCGACTTGCCCGACATAATGCGTGAACCCAGCGACATCCTGCTTTGCCAGATCGTAAATCATCCGAACTTTGCTTGCGTCGCTTTCTGGAAAGACAAAGAACTTCCTGAAGGCTGCGAACTCGGCTTCGGTTGCTGACCCGTCCGCCTTGGCGATCTTTGCCGATAGGGCGATGAGCGCGATAGAAAACGTCTCTTCATCGCGCCGTGCTTTTATGGCGCTAAGCGCATCGAGGGCCACACCGAGGGTTTTTTTTCGGGCGAGTTCGATAGCATCGGTCAGTCGATCGGAGAATTTCATGACCCCAAACTCTTAGCCCGCGCACGCGAAAAAGGCGAGGCGATGGATAATACTAGTGCACCGCTTGCGCCTATAACGAAAAAGATCGCTGCTGTGGGAAAATTTAATTGCTGAGCGCGATTAGCGCCTTGGCGGCGGCTATACGCAACCAATGCGCAGACCTGCGCTCACGCTTGTTTCAAGGGGAGGGTCTTCAGGCGACAAGCAGGTCGCGTGTGTCGGGCTGAACAAAGGGGGCCGTTATGACTTCACTCTTCGATCAGTTGCGTACAGTCGGCGGCGGCTTTCTTTGCGGAGCCGCATTCATGGTCATCTTACTAGCGCTTGGCGGCGCCTACACGAACTGACCGCGCCAAATGTTCAGTGCGCTAATCCCATCATCGCCCGCGCTTCTTTCGGCGAGGCGACAGGGCGGCCGGCGCGTTTGGCGACATCGGCGAGCGCGCCAATCATGTCGCCGTTAGAGTTCGCCTTCTCTCCCGACGGCAGATAAAAACAATCCTCGAGCCCGGTGCGCAAATTACCGCCGAGTTCAGCGACGCGAACATGCACGGGCCACACGTCTTCGCGGCCGATAACCGTCGCTTGCCACGGACAGTCTGGCTTCTTGTACTTGATGAGCAGAGGTAACAGGTCCGGATCGGCGGGCATGCCCGACGCGACGCCCATCACGAAGTTATAGTCGGCGTGATTGGTCATGCCGTTCTCGATGTAAAGGCCGACAGCGCGTACGATTCCAATGTCGAAACATTCAAATTCGGGCAGTGTGCCGATCTCCTTCATCACCTTGATGAAGTCCGCCACCTTCGACACCGGATTGTCGAAGGTCATCGGCGGCCACGCCCAAGAGCCGTCGCTCTTCGTCTTGAGATAGTTGAGCGTGCCGGCGTTACAGGCCGCCATCTCCGGCCGGCAGGCGCGCAGGTAAGCAAGGACATGCTGGTATTCCGGCCCGACAACACCTGTTGTCATGTTGATGATGACGCCGGGGCATGCGGCGCGGATCGCATCATTAATCTCGGTACAGATTTTGGCGTCCCACGTCGGCAGATGCCCCATCCCGTCGCGCTGATCGCGATAATGCACGTGCATGATCGAAGCGCCCGCGTCAAAGGCGCGACGCGCTTCCGCCGCCATTTCATCCGGCGTCACCGGCACGGGGTGCTGCTTCGGATTGGTGAGCACGCCCGTCAACGCGCAGGTGATGATCGCTTTGTCCGTCACTTGCTTGTTCCTCCGCAACCGATCCCGCTTCTACTTGTCAAACCGCACCGACTGAACGATCGCCTCAGTTTCAGCGCGCTCCGCATCAGTCTTGTAGGATTGAATGAGGAGAATCATCTCGTCACCCATGCGCGCTGCATAATAGCTCTGGTCGGCCGACTGGCCGGCAACCGACATGGTGAGGTCGAGCCGCGTAAAGTCCCTGCCGCCGATCTTGACCGTTGTCTCATCTTTGAATTCGTACTGGGCATTCGTCTGCGTAGCGAGCTTCTTGAATTGGTAGAAATAGTCCGATCCGGTTTTGACGCCAGGCGCGATTTTCACATTTTCGGCGATTGCAAGGACGTTTGGATTGAATTCGACCGGCGAGCCGGGTTCATGTTTGAAGACACCGAAAATCTGGGTCGTTCGCGCCATGCCGGCTTCGACGGCGCCGGCGACAGCGTCATTGCCTTCGCTTACGACTTTGGCGCCGCCATCGACGAGTGCGCTCTGCAACTCCTCGCTAAGCGCGTACCAGCCCTCGGGTTTATCAGCCGTGATGCCGAACCTTTCGCTGCGCACCGATGTTGGTGACACGGCTTCGGCGAAGGCCTTCGTGTCCGGCTCGCGCCCGCAGGACGCCGCCAAGGGCACCGCGATGAGGAAGATCGCCAATAAACGCATTGTCAGTTTTCCCGTAAAAGCCCGTTACGCCTCTACCACGAAACAGCCGCCCCACAGAGCCTCCTCAGGCGAACGTCACAATCTTCGCCCTGATCGAGACCTGATCTCCCGGTTTTGCCAGCACTTCAGCGACGACGCCGTCGCGCGGGGCTTTCAACTGGTGCTCCATCTTCATCGCTTCGATTGTCGCAACCGTCTGGCCCTTCGCGACGCTGTCTCCTGCCTTGACCGAAACCGACGTCACGGCGCCCGCCATGGGCGCCTTCACCGCGTCGGCGCCCAAGCCCTGCTCGGCCGCTGGCGCGAAGGTTAGATCGATAAACCGGCGCGCGATGGCGCCGCGCTGGATATCGACAATATCGCCAGCGCGCGCGAGCGCCGCTGAATGGCGCGCGCCATTGATCTGATAGCGGATGAACGCCGGCTCTGCTTCGAGGATCTCGATGCGCGCCTCGCCAGCCGCGGACTTCGCTGCGAGGGAAGTGCGGCTGACGCTGATCTCAGCTGCAATCGTTTCCTCGCCATGCAGCAGCTTGACCGGAAAGGCCGCCTCGCCGCGCGAGTTCCAACCTGTGTCAAGGGCGCCGAAGGGCCGATCAAGGAGCGCTGCGGCGGCAAGCGCAATGTCGACAGGCTCCACCGTGCGCGACGCCGCCACATTGATGGCGTCGAGGTTTCGCTCGACATGGCCGATATCGGCGCCGCCCTCGAGGAAGGTCCTGTCGCGCAAGAGCGCTGTCAGGAATGGCGCGTTCGCGGTGAGCCCGAGCAGCGTTATCCGCTCCAGCGCGGAGGCGAGCTTTGCACAGGCCTCTTCGCGCGTTTGCGCATAAGCGATCACCTTGGCGATCATCGGATCATAAAACGCCGTCACCTCGTCGCCCGTCTCGACCCCCTGATCGACGCGCACGCCCGCCGGCGCCTCAAAGCGCGCGATGCGGCCCGTTTGCGGGAGGAAATTTCGCGCGGGGTCTTCGGCGTAGAGCCGCGCTTCGACCGCATGACCGGTGAGACGGACATCGCTTTGCGTCAAAGGCAGTTTTCTTCCTTCCGCGACATCGAATTGCAGCGCGACAATGTCGAGCCCCGTCACCATCTCCGTCACGGGATGTTCGACTTGCAGGCGCGTGTTCATTTCAAGGAAATAGAATTCCTGTGCCGCGGGATCGTAGAGAAACTCGACCGTTCCCGCGTTACGATAGCCGACGGCGCGCGCGGCCTCGACCGCAGCCTCGCCCATGCGCTTGCGCATGTCCGGTGATATGACTGGCGAGGGCGCTTCCTCAATCACTTTCTGGCGGCGGCGCTGCAAGGAGCAGTCGCGCTCGCCGAGATAAAGGCAATTCCCGTGCGCATCCGCCATCACCTGAATCTCGACATGGCGCCCTAGGGCGATCGCTTTCTCGATGATGAGACGCCCGTCGCCAAATGCAGCTTCGGATTCGCGCCGCGCCGAGGCGATCGCTTCTGTGAGTTCCTCCTTGCTGGTGACGACGCGTTGGCCACGCCCGCCCCCGCCGGCGGAGGCTTTCAGCATCGCCGGAAAACCGATGCGCTCGGCTTCCAGCTTAAGGCGCGCGTCCGCCTGATCCTCGTCCTGATAGCCCGGAATGCACGGAACGCCCGCAGCAATCATCCGGCGTTTTGATTCCGCCTTGTCGCCCATCGCCGCGATAGCGCCCGCAGGCGGACCGATGAAAATGAGGCCGTTCGCCGCGCAGGCTTCAGAAAACGCTGCGCGCTCCGACAGAAACCCGTAGCCGGGATGAACGGCGTCAGCGCCGGACTTTTGCGCCGCCTCAATGAGGCGGTCGATCTTCAGATAGCTCTGCGCCGCTTCGGAGGGGCCGATGTGAATGGCCTCATCGGCGCAGCGAACGTGATAGGCGCGCGCGTCCGCATCGGAGAACACTGCGACCGTCGCGACCCCGCGCGCCTTTGCCGTGCGCATGACGCGCGCGGCGATCTCCCCGCGATTGGCGATGAGGACTTTTCTGATCGGCGTCATGCTTTTGTCTCTGGTGAAAATCTCAACCCAGTCCGGCGTCTGCCTCGAGGCAAAGGCCGCGGCGCCGCGCCGCCCTGCCCCGCGCAACGCACGCGTGAACTCTCGCGCTGCTTCATCAAGCTGCTGCGGCGTCACGGCGGGTGCTGCGGCGTTTAAGATGCGCTTCGTGGCGGCGTTGGCGGAGGGCTCGCAGCGGCCAATGGCGTTCAAGGTTTCGACAAGCGCCGCGTCAACATCACCCGCTACCGCATCGACTAAGCCCGTCCGCAAGGCCTCCCCGGCCTCGAAGCGCTGGCCTGTCAGCGCGAGGCGGCGCGCATTAAAGAGCCCGATTTTCCGCACAACGAACGGCCCGATCTGCGCGGGCGCGAGGCCAAGCGTCGTTTCTGACAGGGAAAATTTCGCGTCCGGCGCAGCGATTGCGACGTCAGAGACCGCTATCAATCCCATCGCGCCGCCAAAGGCCGCGCCCTCCACGACGCTGACGACGGCGAGCGGCAGCGCGTCGAGCTTCAACAACAGATCGCCAAAGCGGCGATTGGAAATTTCAACCGGATCGCGCGTCCCCGGCGCGGGATCGGGCGCCATCAATTGCCCGGCGAACTCCTTGATGTCGCCGCCCGCGCAAAACGTTCCCCCGGCGCCGCGCAGGACGAGCGCGCGCGCCTGTCCCTCGGCCGACAATTCCTCGCAGAGCGCAAAGAGGCCATCAATGATCGCGGCGTTCAGCGCATTCTTCGCCTGCGGACGATTGAAGGTCGCGACGGTGACGGACTTCCAGCGCTCGATGAGAAGGTCGCTCATTTACAGCCTCGCCACGCCGAAGACGTTTGGCCTCAGCGTCCGGGCTGCGCCTTCCGCGACGGTATCGAGACAGAACGCCAGTACTTTTCGCGTATCGCGCGGATCGACGAGGCCATCGTCCCAGAGCCGCGCCGTGGCGAAGAGCGCGCGGCTTTCCTCGTCATATTTGTCGATGATTGTTTTCGCCATTGCGTCGAAATAGGCGGCGTTTGGCTCCTCGCCTCTGGCGCGGGCGCCGTCCTCGCCGACGATGCGCATCGTCTTCGCCGCTTGCTCGCCGCCCATGACCGCGACACGGTTGTTGGGCCACGCAAAGATAAAGGCGGGATCGAACGCGCGCCCGCACATGCCGTAATTGCCAGCCCCGAAGGAAGCGCCGATCTGCATCGTGATTTTCGGCACGGTCATGTTCGTGACAGCCTGGATCATCTTCGAGCCGTGCTTGACGATGCCGCGCTGTTCCGCATCGGTGCCAACGAGATAGCCTGTCGTGTTCTGCAGGAAAATGACCGGCGTTCCCGCCTGGCACATCAGCTGGATGAATTGTGCCGCCTTGACGGCGCCGTCAGCGTCGATAGGACCATTGTTTGAAATGATCCCGGCGGCATGGCCGGCAATTTCAACCTGCGCACAGACGGTCGCCGCGCCATAGCCGTCCTTGAATCCCAAGATGTTGGAGCCGTCAACGACACGGGCGATAGTCTCATGCACGTCATAAGGCGTTTTGTAGTCAGCCGGCGTGATGCCGAGGATTTCTTCTGCGTCGTATTCAGGTTCGCGAAATGCGCGGCGTGGCGGGGCTGCTTTGTTCCAATGAAGCTTTGCGACGATCTCGCGCGCGATACGGATGCCGTCGGCGTCACTTTCGGCCATGTATTCGGCGGTGCCCGCGACATGATAATGCATCTCGGCCCCGCCAAGCTGCTCGTCCGTCGCGATTTCACCGGTGGCAGCCTTAAGAAGCGGCGGGCCCGCCAGGAAAATCTTCGACTTCCCCCGCACCACGACGACATAGTCCGAAAGCCCGGTCTGATAGGCCCCGCCTGCCGTCGAGGAGCCATGCACCACCGCGACGATCGGCAAACCGGCGGCGGAAAGCCGCGCGAGGTTTGCGAAGGTCTGCCCGCCGGCGACGAACATTTCGGCTTGGCGGAAGAGATTGGCGCCGGCGCTCTCGATAAGATGGACAAAGGGAAGCTTCTGCTTCAGCGCAATCTCTTGCGCGCGCAGCGCCTTGTGAACACCCATCGGCGTCGCCGCGCCGCCCTTGATGCCGGCGTCGGACGCCGACACCAGCACGCGCGCGCCCTTGATGAACCCAATGCCGCAAATACCGCCGCCGCCGGAAATGTTCGCGTCGCCGTCATCGTCATGCATCTTGTAGCCGCACAGCGTCGACAATTCGAGAAATGGCGCGCCACGATCGAGGATGAGCGACAGACGGTCACGCGGGAGTAACGCCCCGCGCTTTTCAAATTTCGCGCGCGACCTGCCCGAGGTTTCAACGATCTTGCGTTCCAGCGCGCGAAACTCGTCGATCAGTTTCAAATGATGCGCACGGTTGGCGGCAAAGGTCTCGGACCGGAGGTCGATCGACGACTGAAAAGCGGGCATGTAAGGGGCTCGGGCAATGGCGAAATCACGTCCGTAATGGCCGGAAGCTTCGCGTCCAAGTCAAGGTTCGTTGGCAGTCCTGCCCTGTTCCGCCTTTGTGGGATCGGCGCAAGCTGATGCCATCCGACGTTGATGGCCATTTTTCGACAATCGGCCTCCCGCGAGCGGGGCCTTGCTAGCGGAAAGCGTCATCGCCGCAGCCGAGGCGGCGCCCGTTAGGAAAACCGCCGGACGTAAGGCGTCCCCGAAAAATAGAGAAGATGCGGGCGTCCGTTAATGACGCCGCCGAAGCGAATGCGTTCGGGCGACGTCTCGTCTCCAAGACGCCATTCGCCCTTGCCCAGCGGGGTCAGCTTTTCGGCGTTTCCAATCCACAAGGCGCCGTCACGCGCATAAACATAAAGCGGCCCCTCCCAGCGATCGTCATTATCATAGCGTCCTGAGAGCGCGCGTAATGCCTCCGGCGCTGCGGGCTTGTAGCCAGCGGACGGATTGCGCGCGTACTGCATTTCGCCGATCCAGGCGTCCACGGCCTTTCCATCGACTAAGTCGAAAGCGACGCCAGTGACGGCGAAATCCGGTTCCGTCGATGCAAAATGGCCGGGCGCGGCTTCTTCAAGGACGCTTTCGCGGCCGCCACGCCGCAGGCTGAGCTTGCCCGACGCCGAGATCACGTCGAAGGCGTCGCCGTTCGCCGCCGTGAAGACGCCGGCAAAGCGGTCAGGCGCCTCCAGCGCGATACGAGGCGGCTTCGGCGTTGGCACGGGCGCGTTGGCGCGCAACGCGCGCAGCATTTCGCAGGCGTATGTCGTGACACGAGAAGGGCGATAATTGAGGGAGTAGTGGACATTCGCCGATGCGAACGCCGCAATCCCGGCTTCGGCGTCGACATGCAACGCCGAACAGAATGACACCATGCCGCCGGTATGATGGAGGTAGCGGCGGCCATCGACCTCAATATGCGCGACGCCGTTGCCGTATTTCGCGCCGGGCCCCCAACCGTCGGCGGGATCCGCAAGAAAGCGCTTCGCCGCTCCGTCCGACAATATGGCGCCGCCCTTTCCTTCGGCGAGTCCCAAGAGAAAACGCAAGAAGACCGCCATGTCGCCCGACGTTGCCGCGAGACACCCTGCCGGGCTGTCGGACTCAACCCAAGTGCTCGGCGTCATCGCGCCTGGACGGGGATTGAGCCGGTCGGTCAACGCAGGTTCATACCCTTGCGCATATCGATAACGGTCCGCGACGCGCAATGCTGGAACGGACTGCGCCATGTCGAGCTTGTTGAGGACACGCGCCTGCACAGCATCGGCGAAAGCACGTCCGTCGACGGACGAAACAATCTTTCCCGCCAGATCATAGCCGGAGTTTGAGTAGGACCAGTTAGAGCCCGGCGCAAACGCCGACCAAAGACCGCCTTCGGGAAAGATGGACGAGTTTGCCGGAAGCCCTGCTGTATGATTGAGTAGATGCTGCAGCGTGATCGCTTTGCCGCCGCGAACGGACATGCCCCTCAACGCGGTTTCGAGTTTCGTCTCCGGCGTCAGTTTGCCTTCGTCGATCAGCGACCACGCGGTGAGCGCCGTGAACATCTTCGAGATCGATCCGATCTGAAATAGATGGTGGGGGGCGACGCCGATCCCTTTATCGACGTCCGCAAGGCCGGACTGCGCAAATCCGGAGAAGCCATCGCGCGTCACCACCGCGAGCGTCATGCCGGGGACGCCCCACGCTGCGCGATGCTCCGCCATATAGACTTCGATGGCCTTTAACGCCTTGCGGTCTGCTTTCGATCCGCCCTCGCTCTGCGCGGCGCGCGCGCCGACCGCCGCTTGAGCGCCAGCGCTCGCGACGAACACAGCGCCGCCGAGAAAGTGCCTACGATCAAGTTCCATGCCCACCCCCACGCGCCAGCGCTTAATCCTTGTAGATTGCGACTTCACGCGTGTCGCCTTGCCGGGCGGCGCGGAACATGCCTGCTGAATTGAAGTCCATGATGAAAGACCCATCCGGCGCGAGCACGATCACGCCACCATCGCCGCCAGCTTTCTGCAGACGGTTATGGATGACGTCCGTTGTCGCCTCGGCGATTGACTTGCCGCCATATTCGACCTGCGCGCAGATATCCCGGGCGATCGTCAGGCGGATGAAGAACTCACCCCAACCGGTCGCGGAGACGGCGCAAGTTTTGTTGTCGGCAAAGGTTCCCGCGCCGATGATCGGCGCATCGCCAACGCGGCCCCAGCGCTTCAGCGTCATGCCGCCGGTCGATGTCCCCGCCGCGAGATTTCCCTTCCTGTCGAGCGCAACGGCGCCGACGGTTCCATATTTGAAATCGTGAGGAACGATCGCGGCGCCGCGCGCCTTCTTTGCGGCCTTTTCTTTTTCGAGCGCTTCCTTGTAAGCGCGCCAGCGCGACTCCGTGCGGAAGTACGAGCGGCGCACCATCACGAGCTGATGGGCCTTGGCGAATTCCTCGGCGCCCTCGCCGATCATCATCACATGCGGCGATTTTTCCATAATGAGGCGCGCCAGCCGGATCGGGTTCTTGACATGAGCAAGACCGGCCGCTGCGCCTGCCTTGCCGGTCGCGCCATCCATGACCGAGGCGTCGAGCTCATTCTTTCCGTCATAGGTGAAGACAGCGCCCTTCCCAGCATTGAAGAGCGGCGAGTCTTCAAGCAGCATGATCGACGTCTGCACCGCATCCAGCGCGGAACCGCCGTCCTCGAGAACCGAGTAACCGGCATCGAGCGCCTCGGTAAGCTTTGCCCTGTAGGCGGCTTCCTCCGCGTCCGAATATAGCCCTCTTTCAAGCGCGCCGGCCCCCCCATGGATGACAATAGTGACAGGCGCTTCGGCCAAGGCCGGAGCGGAAAGGAACAACGCAAACGCGGCGGAAAAGGTACGAATCATGGCGAGCCTCCGCCCTCAGAATGCGGGGCCCGCGATCAGGGATCAAGGCGTCAAACGTCCGGAATAAGCATCTTCTGCGCGCGCCATTGCTCGACGATGCGCGCGATGAAGGCCTTGTCGTCGACATCGACCGACCAACCGTCGGTGAAGCTTGCGGTAAGGCTTCTCGGCACGGCCTCGCGCGGCAGCGCGTCGAAGCGGATGCGGGTCGGCAGCGGCACCCCTTCGCCGACCGCGATCGCCTCGCCAAGACCGAGCGAGGGCAGGCACGACAGAAGACTCGTCGACGCGTCCGGCACAGCAGAACGCAGCGCCTCCTGATCCGCCTGGTTGGCGAGCCGCATAGCGAAGATCGTATTGCATTGGGACAGGATCGTCGCGTCAAGTTCGGTCGGACGCTGCGACGCGACCCACAACGAGACGCCGACCTTTCGGCCTTCCTTCGCGATTCGGACAAGCGCTTTTCTTGTCGGACCAAAGCCGGCGTTTTCCTGCGCCGGAGCGTAGCGGTGCGCGTCCTCAACGATTATCGCGAGCGGCGCTGCTCCGTGACTCCAGAGGCCGAATTCAAACGCGAGGCGCGTGACGACCGAAACGATGACTTGCGCGACTTCGACCGGGAGCCCGCCAAGCTCGATGATCGAAATCGGTGCGCCCTCAACGGGGATGCGGAAGAGCTGTCCGAGGAAATCGGACATTGTGTCCTGCACAGTGAGGCCGCCAAACATGAAGCCGTAACGCGCATCCTGACTGATGCCATGGAGCCGCCCGCGCAACCGCTTGTAAGGCGCCGTCGTCCGGGTGTTGTCGAGCGAGCCGAGCGTTTTGTCGATCAGCGTCAGCAATTCTGAAATGCGGTACGGCACGGGCGTGTCGACCGTGATCGTCCCGCCGTCTCCGCGCGCGCCCGCCATCAGCTTGATGCCGGAAACCGAGTTTGACAGATTCATCTTCTTTGCCGTCGGAATAAGGTCGGCGAGAATTTCAATCTCTTCCTGACAGTTGACGCGGCCCGGATAAAGGATTTCGACAAGCTCGTCGAAGGTCAGCATCCAGTAGGGAAGCGTCAGGTTTGTCGTATCGAATACAACCGCACGATCACCGAAGGAGTGAGAATACTCATTGTGCGGATCGAGGATAACGATGTGACCATTTTTGTAGCGCTCCAGAACAGCGAGCAGCATCAGTGTGATTGCGCAGGACTTGCCGGCGCCGGTCGTGCCGAGCACAGCGCAATGGCGGGAAAAAAGGTCGTTGACTGAGACGGTCGCCGGGATCGCCGCATCCTGCTTGACGACGCCGATGCGAACGCTCGCCGATCCGTTGGCGGCGAACAGCGCGGCGAGCTCGTCGCGCGCGGCCAGCTGCACTTCGTCATGCAGCGTCGGATAGGTCGAAACCCCCCGGCGGAAGCGCGCGGGCGCCTTGGCTGTCGGTTTGGTGAATTCGCCGATGAGTTCAAGTTCGATCAGGCGCAAATCCTTGCCTGTCGAGTCGAGCGTCGGCGCCGGCACGCTCATCGCGGAGACGAGGCCGAGCACGATGCAGGTTCCCGTATCGACCGCAAGGATGGCCCCGAGTTGCGGCTTGTGCACCCGGTCAATGTCGGGCCTGTCCTCGTCGAGCATGACGAGCGCATGACTGCCGTTGACAGAAACGACTTCGCCGACGCGCAGTTTTCGTTTGACGCTCGCCGCCGCGACGGGGCGGGATGCATTCGGGTTTTCGACAGCAGACTGAGACATGGACCTCTCCAGCAATTTCTATCCGGCCATCCGCATTGCGGCAGCCCCTGGCGGCGGCAGCGCGATGCGCACCAGCGTTCCCTCGCCGGGCCGGCTCTTGATTGAGAACCGGCCGCCTTGCAGTTCGATAAAACTCTTTGCGATGGCGAGGCCGATGCCAGGTCCTGCAAAGGACCGGTCGAGCCCACGATGCACCTCAGAGAACGCTGTCAGCGCCTGTTCGATTTCGCCTGGCGTCAACCCGGGGCCTTTATCGCGCACCGCGATCTCCGCCCATCCGTCCTTGTCAGCGGAGGCTCGAACAAGGATGCGCGCTCCCTCTGGCGAAAAACGCACCGCCGTGCGGATGATGTGGTCGAGCGCCTGCGACAAGCGGATCGGATCGCCCCACCCGACGGAAGCGGCCCCGTCGGATTTCGCCTCGAACTCAACCTTGGCGGCGTCAGCCGCGATTTTCGCGCGTTTGACAGCATCAGCAAGCACTGAGGTCAGATCGATTTCGGTCGGATCGAGCGCGAGGTCGCCGCCGTCAAGCGCAGCCGCCTCAAGCAGCGTATTGATGTGACCGAGTAGAAGATCTGCAGACTGAAGAATATAATCTGCATACGCGCCGCGCTGCTCATCGGACAACGTATAAGTCGAGGTGTCCTTCAGCATTGACGCAAAGCCGATGATAGCGTTCAGCGGCGTTCGCAACTCGTGGTTCATATTAGCGAGAAATTCGGAGCGCGCCTTGATCGACATCTCGGCCGCCGCGCGCGCCGCGTTCGCCTCGAGCCCCGCGCGGCGAACGGCGGCAGCCTCCGCCATGCCGGCGGCGAAATCGGCCAACAGCGAGGATGTCGTCCGATCTGATCGGGCAAGCGCGCGCAAGGATCCCTCCAAAGCGCTTATGCTAGAGGCCGAAGCGCTAAGGGCGCGTTAACCACCCGTTTGAGAATGATGTGAAAAGATTTGTTAAGATTCGCCCGCGAGCACAGCAGCGCTGGTCATATCGGCGGGCCAGGCGGCTTGCTCTTTTTGCACAAAAGCGAGCGTAATGTCGCCGATCTCTGGACGCAGCGGAGCCTCAACTGAGGCGAACTGGAGAGCGTCCTTGCGAATGATCATGATTATTTCGGCTTCCTTGCCGATTTCCGCCATGTATTTTTCGGGCGGATATTCGCTCGTAATGCGCGTTTTCTGAAAGCGCCAGCCAAGCAGCAGCCGATGACTTAACTCGTCAAGCGTCGCGCCTGAATGTAGGAAAGTCCGGCCGCGCAAAGCATAAGAAATGCCGCGACGATCATCCTCGCCGGATCGAACCACCTTCAGCTGATAGACTTGCGCACGACCAAGCTCCGGCCCGAGATCGGTGCAGATGAGCGCGTTATAGGACTCATTGGGCGAGAGCGCGAGTAAGGAGCCAAACCTGTTGAAGTCGAGATGGTGTTCTGTGACCTCCGACAATATCTCGCCGAAATAAACCGGCACGGACGCCTGGCGCGCAGGCCTCAGGCTTTGCCAGCTCGAATCAGCGATCGTCACAGGAATCGACATCTCCTTAAGCTTGGCCCCGAGCGCCGCCGACCATTCCGATCCGCCGACGATGAGAACGCCGGGGCGCTCGCTCGAACTCAAGCCAAGCAAGCGCGATAGCGGACCGATCGTGAACCCATGCGCGATGACCGTCGCAAAAACCATCAGAAACGCCAGCGGGGTAAGCCTTTCAGCGGACTGCAAAAGTCCTGCTTCCGCTCCGGATGAAGCGTAATGTGTCACAAGAGCCGCGCCGAAAAAGCTCGTGACAGCGACAGCGACTATGCCGCGAGGGGCGATCCAGGCGACAAGCGCGCGTTCACGCCATGAAAGGCCGGCGCCGATCGTCGACAAAAAAATTGCCGCTGGGCGCACGACGAACAGCATCGCGGCGACGAACAGGAAATCACGCGCGCGAAGGGCGGCGATCGTCTCAAAGGTCAGGTTCGCAGTCAGAACAATGAAGACGCCGGAGACGAGCAGCGTCGCTATCCCTTCCTTGAAATGGCGAAGATCTTCGAGGCTGGCGATGCGGGAGTTGGCGAGGGTCACGCCCATCGCCGTGACGGCGATCAGGCCTGCTTCGTCCTGCAACAGATTGGCGAATTCAAAGGCAACGAGCACGATCGCAAAAAGAATGGGCGGTTTCAGGTATTCAGGCGCCCAGCCTCGATGAAAGATCGTTGCAGCAAAGCTGCCAAGCAGACAGCCGAAAGCGATGGCCAGACCCGAGGCGATAGCGAGCGATCCGACGAGTTGACCGAGCGATACGCTTTCACCGCCATGCGCGGCGCCCGATCCGAGCGCAATGGCTTCATAGACAAAAACGGCGAACAACGCACCGATCGGATCGTTGATGATTCCTTCCCATTTGAGCAGCGCTGCAGGCCGCTGTGTGAGCTTGGCCTGACGCAAGAGCGGAATAATCACTGTCGGCCCAGTGACAACCATGACGCCGGCAAACAGCAGGGCAGGCCCAAGCGAGAGACCGCCGATATGGAATGCAGCAAGACCGCCGAACGCCCACGCAAAGAGAACGCCCGGAAACACGAGGCGGCGGATCCCGGCCGTCAGTCCACGGATTTCCTTAAAATTGAGGGTCAATCCGCCTTCGAACAAGATGACGGCGACGGCGATTGAAATCATCGGCCGGAAAAATTCCCCGAAAAGCATCTCCATTGGGGCAGGCCCGCCGGGGGTCCACCCGGACGGCCAAAGGATCCGCAGCACCGGCCCGGCAAGGAGGCCAGCGATAGCCATCATGACGATCGCGGGCGCCGCAAGGCGCCACGCCAGCCACTGAGCGCCGACGCCCAGCATGCCGATTAACGTGATGGCGAGTACGAGGCTTTCCATGCGCGCGCGATCAGCCTTTCCCGCGCGGGGTCATCGGTTCTTGAAAACAGGTTTCCGCTTTTCGACGAAGGCGGCCATGCCTTCCTGCTGATCTTCAGTGCCAAAGATCGAATGGAAGATACGGCGCTCATAGCGGACCCCTTCCGTCAACGGAAGTTCGTAGCTGCGATTGACGGCGTCCTTCGTCAACATGACGATCGGACGGGAGAAAGAGGCGATTTGTTTGGCCGTCTTGATCGCCTCCGCTCTTAATTCGCCCTTTGGCACGATGCGGCTGACGAGGCCGCAGCGCTCTGCTTCGGCGGCGTCCATCATCCGGCCCGTCAGGCACATCTCCATCGCCTTGGACTTTCCGATGAAGCGCGCAAGGCGCTGCGTTCCGCCTGCGCCTGGCATCGCGCCGATCGTGATTTCCGGCTGCCCGAATTTCGCATTGTCGGCGGCGATGATGAAGTCCGCCATCAACGCCAACTCGCAGCCGCCGCCGAGCGCATAGCCCGCGACCGCGGCGATCACCGGCTTCCTGACGCGCGTCGTCTCTTCCCAGTTCCGCGTGATGAACTGCTCGTTGAAGACCTCCATATAGGTCTTCGTCGCCATCTCCTTGATGTCGGCGCCAGCGGCGAACGCTTTCTCGGAGCCCGTCAGGACGATGCAGCCGACGTCGTTGTCGGCCTCGAGCTTCCTCAGCGCATCGGTCAATTCGTCCATCAACTGGTTCGAGAACGCGTTCAGCGCTTCAGGCCGGTTCAGCGTGATGATGCCGACGGCGCCGTCGGTTTCGAAAAGGATCGTTTGGTACGGCATGGCGTTGCTCCGTCAGGCAATGGGCAATGGCGGTCAGGCGCAGGACAGATAGGGCAACCCTCGACTGTTGCCCATCGCCCGTTATCCAAATCCCATCAATTTCAACACTTCCGCGCGGCTGCGCGGATCGTCGCGGAAAATACCAATCATCCGGCTTGTCGTCATGATGACGCCGGGCGTCTCAACGCCGCGGCAGGTCATGCAGGCGTGTGTCGCTTCGACGACGACCGCCGCCCCGAGCGGCTCCAGCACCCGCTCGATGCAATTGGCGATTTCCGCCGTCATCCGCTCTTGCACCTGCAGGCGCTTGGCGTAGGCATGGACGACGCGTGCGAGCTTGGAAATGCCGACGACGCGCGCCTTCGGCAGGTAAGCGACATGCGCCTTGCCGAGGATGGGCGCCATGTGATGCTCGCAATGCGAATGAAACGGAATATCGCGCAAGAGCACGATCTCGTCATAGCCGCCGACCTGCTCAAAGGTGCGTTTTAGATAGTCGTCAGGATTTTCCGCATAGCCGCGGAAATATTCGAGATACGCGTCAACGACGCGCTTGGGCGTATCGACAAGCCCTTCGCGAGCCGGATCGTCGCCCGCCCAGCGGATCAGCTCCGCCACCGCCGCTTCGGCGCGAGCACGGGCGTCAGCGGATCGCTTCGGCGCCCTCGCCATCAGCGCTTCTCGATTGGAACGACGTCGCGTTGCGGTACGCCTACATAGTTCGACAGCGGACGAACAAGCTTATTTGCAGCGCGCTGCTCCATCACATGCGCGGTCCAGCCCGTAATGCGGCTGATGACGAAAATCGGCGTAAAGATCGGGATATCGAAGCCCATCAGGTAATATGAGGGGCCGGTCGGAAAATCGAGGTTGGGATAGATGTTCTTCTCGCGCACCATCGTTGCGTCGAGAATGCGGCTCATTTCCCAATATTCCTTCGCTTCGGTGGTGCCGATGACGTCGACCATTTTCCTGAAAGCATCGGTCATCGTCGGAACCCTGCTGTCACCGCGTTTATAGACGCGGTGGCCGAAGCCCATGATGTTCCGCTTGCTCGCGAGCGCGTCCATCATCCAGCTTTCCGCGTTCTTTGCGCTGCCGACTTCCTTCAGCATGTGCATGACGGCTTCGTTGGCGCCGCCGTGCAGCGGGCCTTTCAGCGAGCCGACGCCGCCGACGACCGCCGAATAGATGTCGGAGAGCGATGACGCGATCGTCCGCGCCGTGAAGGTCGAAGCGTTGAAAGAATGTTCGGCGTATAGCGTCATCGAAATGTCAAAGCACTTGACGATCTCGGGCGCAGGAACTTTGCCGAAGCACATATGAAAGAAGTTTTCGCAAAAGCCGAGGTCCTTCGTCGTCGGGATCGGTTCCTTGCCGCTGCGGATGCGGAAATCAGCCGCGACGATTTCGGGGATCTGGGCGAACATGCGGATGGATTTGCCGTAAAGGCCGGCGGGGGATGAATCCTCGGTCGTCGGATCTTCCTGCCCCAGAAAGGAGATGGCCGTCCTCAGCGTGTCCATGGGATGCGCTTGTCGGTTCAGCATACGGATTAATTTGAGAAGGTCTGGCGAAATCCCGCGCTCGCGCTTTTCATGCGCGTTAAACGCGCCGAGCTGCGCTGCTGTCGGCAATTCCTTGTTCCAGATCAGATAGGCGACCTCCTCCCACCGGCATTTGGTTGCCAGGTCCTGCACCGCGTAGCCGCGATAGGTGAGCGAGTTCGTCTCCGGCATCACCTTTGAGACTGCAGTGTCATCCGCGACGACGCCGGCCAACCCATATTTCACTTCTTCCGACATGGTTTTTTCCTCTAGCCTTTTCCGATCTCGTAGCACGCCTTGCTTTTTTTGCTGCCGCCGAAGACGTGTAATTCGCTTCGCTAAACGCACCCTACGCCTTCGGTGTGTCTCCCACCTGAAAATTGTAGATCGACTGATCGAACTGATTGTAGTCGTGATAGCGCAACAGATCATAGAGATCGCGCCGGTGTTGCATGATGTCGAGGACGCCGTTCTGGTCGCCGTCCTTGAGAATGGCGTCCAAGCCCTTCTCGGCCCCGAACATCGCGAGGCGCAGTGTCGTCACCGGATAGATGACCAGGTTGAAGCCGAGATTTTCAAGCTCGCGCTTGTTGAGCAGCCGCGATTTCCCGAACTCCGTCATGTTGGCAAGGATCGGGACCTTGATCGCCTTTCGGACCGCCTCAAATTCCTTCTCATCAGCCATCGCTTCAGGGAAGATCATGTCGGCGCCCGCATCGACATAGGCCTTCATGCGATCAATCGCCTGATCAAGCCCTTCGACCGCGCGCGCGTCGGAGCGCGCGATCAGGATGAAATTCGCGTCGCGCTTGGCGTCTGATGCCGCGCGCACGCGTTGAACCATAATATCGGTCGGTACGACTTCCTTGCCGTCGAGATGGCCGCAGCGCTTCGGCATCACCTGGTCCTCGATGTGGCAGGCGGAAAGCCCCATCTCCTCCATCGTGCGGACAGTGCGCGCCGCCGCCATCGGTTCACCGAAGCCGGTGTCGATGTCGATGATGGTGGGCAGGTCGGTAACGCGCCCAATCTGAGCCCCGCGTTCAGCAAATTCCGTCATCGTCGAAATGCCGATATCGGGAAGGCAAAGATCGGCGCTCATCACCGCGCCCGAAATGTAAACGCCGTCAAAACCCTTGCGTTCGATCAGCTGCGCGCACAGCGGATTAAAGGCGCCGGGAAACTGCAGGAGTTTTCCGGATTTAAGTTTCGCCCGGAAGTCAGCGCGTTTCTCGGCAGCGTGTTTCTTGGTGAAGAGCATCAGAAAATGCCTTTAGCCATATTCTCCTGCAGATATCCCTTCGGCGCGACGGGATTGAGCATCAGCACCTCAGCCGCCGACAGGTTTGGCAATCGCTGTACAAGCTCAAGGAACCGCGCCGACTCCTTTGGATCGAGAATGTCGTCCGTCAGCGTCTTGAACTTCTTGATGTACTCAGGCCGCCCGAAGGGCCGCGCGCCAAAGGGGTGGGCGTTGGCGATCCCGAGTTCGTCGGTCAGCGTCGAGCCGTCCTCGAACGTCACGACGACACGCGCGCCGAAGGCTTTCTCTTTCGGGTCATGGCTGTGATAGCGTCGCGTCCATTCGGCGTCTTCGACGGTCGATATCTTGTGCCAGAGCGTCACCGTGTCCGGGCGCTTGGCGCGCTCGGGCGCGTAGGAGCGGACATGGTGCCATTCGCCGTCCTGCAGCGCGACGGCGAAGATGTACATGATCGAGTGGTCGAGCGTTTCGCGGCTGGCGTTCGGGTCCATTTTCTGCGGGTCGCCCGAGCCTGTGCCGATGACGAAATGCGTGTGATGCGACGTGTGCAGAACGATTGACTTCACCTTGTCGAAGCCGCCGCGCTTCTGGACTTCCTTGCCCATGCGGAAGGCGAGGTCGATCAGCGCTTGCGACTGATACTCGGCGGAGTGTTCCTTTGTGTAGGTGTCAAGAATCGCGCGCTTGGCTTCACCCTTCGCAGGCAGCGGCACGTGATAGGTGGGCTCATAGGGGCTCTTGCCCTGATCGCGCCAGGTGCGGCCGTTGAGGATGAAGGAGATCGGCCCGTCCTCACCCTCATAAGCAGGGCTCGGCGCACCCTCCCCGCGCATGCAGCGGTCGACGGCTTCGATCGCCTGTTTGCCGGCATAGGCTGGCGCGAAGGCTTTCCAGGTCGAGATCTCGCCCTTGCGCGACTGGCGCGTGGTGATCGTCGTATGGAGGCCCTGCTGGATCGCCTGATAGATAACATCCGTAGGCAGACCGAGCAGCGTGCCGACCGCCGCCGACGCCGACGGTCCGATATGGGCGATGTGGTCGATCTTGTGCTCGTGAAGGCAGATCGCTTTCACTAGGTTCACTTGAATTTCATAGCCCGTCGCTACGCCGCGCACGAGCGCGCGCCCGTCCTTGGCGCACTGCTGCGCGACCGCCAGCACCGCCGGAATATTGTCGCCGGGATGCGAATAGTCGGCGGCGAGAAACGTGTCGTGGAAGTCGAGTTCGCGGACCGCCGTGCCGTTCGCCCATGCAGCCCACTCCGCGCAGACCGCCTGATCTGCGGACGCGCCGAACAGCGTCGCGCCGCCCTTGCGCGGGTGCGCGTACGCCATTGCGCGCGCCGACTTGATCGGCCCGCGATTGAGCGAGGCGATGGCGACCGACGCGTTATCGATGATGCGGTTGATGATCATGTCGGTCGCCTCGGCGTCGACATCGACAGGATCGGCCGCCACTTCGGCGAACTTCCAGGCGAGCTGGTCCTCGCGCTTGAGATTGTCTTTGGAGCGATGGGCGCGAACGGCATGCGAAATCATGGTTATGCTCTTCCCCGGGCCGGCCCCTGTGGCGCGGCGCGCTCGGGTGCGGTTAGCGGGGATGGGGCGCCTTGTCGAGCGAGCGGCGCCGTCGCCTAGTCGCTGTCGTTTTCCGGGTCTTTCTCGTCGGAATCGACGACATCGATCGCGCCGCCCGCGACGGCCCCGCCCGCCTTGACGCCGGTTTTTGCAACAGTTGCTCCAGCTTCGACGGCGGCGCCGGCAACCGCTGTGACAGCGCAGCCCGCCAGCAACGCCGGCATCATCGCAAGGATCAATAGTCGAACGATCATGAAGCGGCCCGTAATCGGTTTCGGGTGGGATTTAACACGCCCTAGCGCTTTGCGCGGTTAATCTGGCGCGGCGTGGACAAATTTTCATCCCGACAAGGCGTCAGGGAAAAAACACCAGCTTCACCGCCATCGCCGCCAGAACGGCGATCAGTGCGCGCTTGATGAATTTTTCGCCTCGCTTCATCGTCGCCTGCGCGCCCCACCAGCCGCCGATGGCATTGCCAATCGCGAGCGCCATCCCGGCGTCCCACGCGATCGGCACTTCCGCTGCGAAGACGAGAAGCGCAACCGTGGTGAAGACCAGCGCAATGAAAACCTTGTGCATGTTGACGCGCACGAGGTCCAACCCCATCACGCGATAGAGGATCGGCATCATCAAAAAGCCGACGCCGATCTGGATGAAACCGCCCCAGACGCCAGCGCCCACCATCAGCAGGTGGCCAAGGACGAGATTTTTCGCTCTCGACGAAGCGTCGGGACGCGGCTTCGCCTTGTCCTCGCCTGCCCCCATCAGCGCCATGACGACGATCATCACCGCCGCGACGACAATGTTGAACGCTGCGCCGTCAAGCCCAACGCCCATTTTCGCACCGAAGTAAGCGCCGATTGAAGCTGCAACTGACAGCGTCGCCGACAGCCGGAAATCGGAGAAACCATTACGGAAAAAAGCCCCGACGGCGGTGATCGACTGCGCGATGATCGCGACGCGATTGGTGCCGTTGGCGACGGGCCCGGGGAGCCCCATGAAGACCATCACCGGCACCGTCAGCAGCGAGCCCCCGCCAGCAACGACGTTGATCCATCCGGAAGCAAAACCGGCGACGACGAGAATCCCAAGCTGCCAAGGTTCAAGCGCCATCGCAGCGTCACCAGATCGTCTGTATGCCGAGTTTCTTGATCTCCGGGTCGATCGTTACGATCGAGAAGCCGTATGCCAGCGCCTGCCCGGCGATAAGTCTGTCCCATGGGTCGCGGTGCGTCGTCGGAAATCGTGCGGCGAACTCGGCGGCGGCGATGGTCACGGGCAGCTCGGCGTATCCGGCGGTACGCGCGATCGCTGCGAAACTTTCCGGCAAAGCTGGAAACTTTCCCCGCGACACCTTGTATTGAATTTCATAGGCGGACGCCGGGCTGACGAATAGCAGGGCATGATCCGATTCAATCAGCTGCGCCGCTTTCGGGGAAATTCTTGACGGATCCTGCAGCTGCCAAATTAAAACGTGAGAATCGATAATGTACCCCATCAGGTCGATGGATCCCCAGGCATCAACGGGTTCATGAATTCGTCTTCCGGATCAGGCGCGAAGGCCTCGATCGGTGTCGCCGGGCCGGCCCAGCCGTATCGTTCTTTAAGGATCCCTAGGCGACGGCGCTTTACAACGTTGCGTGCATGGAGTTCCGCCACCGGCTCTCCATTACGAGCAATCACGACCTCTTCTCCCCGCTCCGCCGCCTCAATGAGGGCGGAGAGCTTGGCTTTGGCTTCGGCGATATTCACCTGGATGGTCATGCTTGACCATATAGTCTGACTATATGGTCAAGTCAAAGCGCCGTCCGCGGCAAGGAACCGGCGCCGCTCTTTGGCCGTGGGCGCGAAACAGGCGTCCCGCGCGCCGAACCAGGCGAGGCGATTGCGTTGAACGAAATCATAGAGCGCATCGCCGATGAAGCGAGGCGCGAGCCGCCCCGCCTGCCCGAGCCATTTCCATGGCGCGGGAAGCGTCCGCGCCGCCGCGAGGACGCCCGCCCATCGCAGATAGGGCCTGCCGTCCTTCAGCACCATGAAAGTATCGAACTCCTCCGCATCAAGATCATAATGGGCGTAGAGCGCGCGCGAAATATCCTCTTGAATGGCAGCGAAACGCGTTGCGCCTCCCGGATCGCGCCTCAGCATCCATTGCACGCCCCTCGAACAGAGGACGCATTTCCCATCGAAGATGAGCAAGGGCGTCGCGTCGTCGAAGGGCGGCACACGCGGATCGGTGCGGTAGGAATATGCTGCAAGTCGATCCGCGCTCATTCGGCAGGCTGAAGGTTCACGGCGTGTCGTTCAACTTTCGGTTCGCGACCCGCCATCTCGCCGAGCGCGCGCTCCAGGTCTGCATCCGCGAACACGAACCCTGCTGCGATCGCCTTCGCCGGCTTGACGTTCTGTCCGCCGAGCAGAAGTTCCTCGGCAAACTGCCCTGCAATCAATCGCAACGGCGCGGCAGGGATGCGGAACAGCATCGGGCGGGCGAGTGCGTTGGCGAGCGCCTTCGAGAAGGCGTTATTACTGACAGCATTCGGCGCGACCGCGTTGACAGCGCCGGTCAGTGCAGGCGTGCGGATCGCGTAGACGATCAGACGAACAAGATCGTCGCGGCTGATCCAACTCATCATTTGGCGGCCATTTCCAAACGGCGCGCCAGCTCCGAACTCGAACGGCAATAGCATGCGCGCCAGAAGGCCGCCCTCCGGATCGAGCACAAGGCCGATCCGTAGCCGGACGACACGCACGCCGAGGATTTCGGCGCCGCGCGCCGCTTCCTCGACAGCCGCGCAGCTTTCATGGCTGAAGCTCTGGTCGCAGGCGCTGTCAGCCTCGGTCAGCGGTTCATCGCCGCTCATCCCGTACCAGCCGATGGCGGACGCGGCGATGAAGGCCTCCGGCGCCTTATTGAGGCGGCCCATCATTGCGATGAGCGCCCCCGTCAGCGCAGCGCGGCTATCGATGACGCGCGCCTTCTTTTTCTCCGTCCACAGACCATCAGCGAGCGGTTCCCCGGCAAGATGGATAACAGCCTCAATCGCTTCGTCATTCCTGATCTGCGCAATATCGGTGATAAGGCGGATCGGCGCCGGCAGCTTCTCCATCGCACACTTAGGGTCACGGACGAGTGCGGTGACGTGCACGCCCTCCTCGACGAGCGCCGCAACAAGGCGGGAGCCGATAAACCCGGTCGCGCCGGTGACAAGGACATGCGCGCCTGCTTTGAGGCCCGCCGCCAGCGGCCCTGCACGCCGGGGATTAAGGCGTGCGAGGCGCGCCGAAGCGGCGCGGTCACGCAAACCGAAGATGGTCGTGCCGATCGCGGCGGCGGCGCACATTCCGCTTAGCCAACCATAGTGCGCGGGCGCGAGCGCGGTCCCCTCGCCTGCCCAGCGAAACAGCACCGGCGCCAGCAACGACAGGATTGCGCCGTAATTGAGCGCGAGCAGCGTGTGCAGAACGCGCTCGCTCGGCGGAAGCCGGCGCGAGCGGTCTTCCTCGACGAAGTCCCAAAGCGTGACGACAATTTCGAGCGCCAGCGCCGCGATCAGTGTGATGGCGAACGCGCCTTTCGGCTCGGCGAACCCTAATGTCACGAAGATGACGCTGTAAAATAGATTACGGACGCCATGCAGCTTCAACTCGTCCTGTTGCGACAGGCGCCAGGGGAGGCGTTCCGTGAATTCGTGATGATAGAGCGTATCGAAAGCGCCAAACGCGAATTGCAGCGCAATAAGCGACCAGAGCAACGGGTTATCCATGGCAAGCCTCCATATCCTCGAACACTGTTTCTTGTTCGATCATCAGACCGAGCGCCGGATGGCGCAGCGTCAACGTGAAAAGAAATCGACCCTCGCCGAGATCATGGTGACCGATGACCATCGCGCCCGGAGCGAGCGCCTTCGGCAAGGAGAATCGCCAGCCGAACAGGCGCACGAAGTAGCGAGTGCTGGTGAAGAAGAGCGCCGCGCCAGCAACGGAAAGCGTCAGCGTCATCCCCGCGCCGAAAAAGCGCCCCTCGACAACGTGTTCTTCAAGGCCGGTTGGTCCCGCGAATTTCTTCATGGAGTGGATCGCTTGCGGAAACCCGTCGCGGCGGGCGTAAAGGCGCGTCCACACCTGCCCTTGTTCGCGCGGCGCGTCCGTCACGGCGACGATTGCATCGCATTGATCGGAATGATCGTCGATCGGCAAGGGCGCGCCGATGACGCGTGCAAGCAATGCAAAGAGGCGCCCGGCTGCATTCATCCTGAGGCTGGTCGTCCGCCCCCGGAAGATCGCGCTCGCCCCGACTTTTGGTTTGGCGGAAAATCGCGCGCGCACAGCGGAAGGAAGCGCATCCCAGTCAGCGGCGGGTAACAGGTTTTGGAAGCGGGTGTCGGCGGCGTCGCCAGATCCTTCATGACGCCGCGCATCGCGCAGCTCCTCAGGACGATCAAAGCTATTGGCTTCATCCTGCGGCGCGGTGCGGAGCATCTTGTCAGCGAGGATCCCGCGCCGCCTTTCTCCCCGAATGACCGCCGCCATCTTGTCAACCACGGTAAGCCTCCCCGTTTTCGATTCGCCTATTTCTTTTTCAGAAACGGGCTCAACAAATCGACCGCTTTGCTGCCGAGTCTGATCAGCGGCAACAACTGCGATTTCGGCACGCGGTTCATTTGCGCGTACCACTCGTTCAAGAGATCGATCAGTCCTTTGAGTTCGCTGAGGCGCTGAACCGCCGCATCGGATGTCGCGGGGTCAGCCTTGGCCTCATCGAGCACCAGGCGGAGATCCTCGGCAGCCGGATCAATCTCGCGCGCCTTGCGGATGGCGACGATTTTTGACGCCATCTCCCAGACATCGCCCTCGGCCTCATAATGATCGCGGCGCTCGCCCATGAGCGGCTTGCGGCGAACGAGGCCCCAATCGGTCAAGTCGCGAATGGAGGTCGAGACATTGGAGCGCGCCATCTGCAGCGCGTCGGCGATCTCCTCGGCATTCAGCGGGCGCCCGCTGACGAACAAGAGCGCATGGATTTGCGCGATGGAGCGGTTGACCCCCCAGGTCGTACCCATATCGCCCCAATGGAGCACAAATCGCCGGATCGCCGGGGTCATTTCTAAGGGCCGGTCGGGGAGCGGGATGTCAGTAATTTCTGTCATGACAGAAATATCAGATGCTTTCGTCTGGAATGCAAGACCCTTCGCGTCGATTCCGGGACGGGACAGCCTCAGCGGGACCGGGTAAGGCGTCAGCTGGTCATTTCCGGGGAGTTCCTGCTTGAAATCCGACATCGAAATCGCCCGTGCGGCGCATTTAGAACCGCTGACGGAAATCGGCGCGAAGTTGGCGCTGCCGCCGGAGGCGATCATCCCCTACGGCCGGGGGAAGGCGAAGATCGACACGAGCGCGCTTGGAGAGCTGAAATTGCTCGCGCGCGGTCATCTCGTTCTCGTCACCGCGATTAATCCAACGCCTGCTGGCGAAGGAAAGACAACGACGACGATCGGCCTTGGCGATGCGCTGAATCGCATCGGCAAGAAGACGGCGATTGTTCTGCGCGAGCCTTCGCTCGGGCCCTGCTTTGGCGTCAAAGGCGGCGCGACCGGCGGCGGCATGGCCCAGGTCGCGCCGATGGACGACATCAACCTCCACTTCACCGGCGATTTTCACGCCATTACATCGGCGCATAATCTGCTTGCAGCGCTGATCGACAACCACCTGCACTGGGGTAACGCGCTCAATATCGATGCGCGCCGCATAAGCTGGCGGCGCGTTCTCGACATGAACGACCGCTCGCTTCGCGAGATCATCAGCGGCGTTGGCGACAATAACGGCGTCGTGCGCGAGGCGGGTTTCGACATCACGGTCGCCTCCGAAGTGATGGCGATCCTGTGCCTTTCTGAAAATCTTGAAGACCTCGAGCGCCGGCTGGGCGCGATCATCATCGGGTGGCGCCGCGACAAGACGCCCGTGACGGCGAAGGACCTGAAAGCTGACGGCGCGATGGCGGCGCTGCTCAAGGACGCAATCTTGCCGAACCTTGTGCAAACGCTCGAAAACAATCCGGCGATCATCCATGGCGGACCGTTCGCCAACATCGCGCATGGCTGCAACTCCGTCATCGCGACGCGCACCGGCTTGGCCCTTGCCGATTATGTCGTGACAGAGGCAGGCTTCGGCGCCGATCTCGGCGCGGAAAAATTCTTCGACATCAAATGCCGCAAGACTGGCCTGTCGCCGAAGGCCGCCGTCATCGTCGCGACCGTGCGCGCGCTCAAGATGAACGGCGGCGTCGCGAAAGACGCGCTAGGGCCTGAAAATGTCGGCGCGGTGACGGCGGGCGCCGTCAATCTGGCGCGCCATATCGAGAATGTGCGGGCTTTCAGCGTGCCGGTCGTCGTCGCCATCAATCACTTCACCAGCGACACGCCCGCCGAAATTGCCGCGATTGAACAGGCGGCGGCACGCGCCGGCGCCAAGGTCGTGCTCTGCCGCCACTGGGCCGAAGGCTCGAAAGGCGCAGAAGACCTCGCGCGCGCGGTTGTCGAGCTTGTCGAGGCGGGAACGGCGAATTTCCATCCGCTCTATCCAGACACAACGCCGCTGAAAGCCAAGATCGAAACCGTCGCCGAAAAGATTTACCGCGCCGCGCGCGTCGAGTTCTCGCTCGGCGCTGAGCGCGCGCTCGCGACATTCGAGAAACTCGGCTTCGGCGACTTGCCCGTCTGCATGGCGAAAACGCAGATGAGCTTTTCCGATGACCCCACAAAGCTTGGCGCGCCTGAGGGCCACGTTTTACACGTCCGGGAGGCGCGTCTGTCCGCTGGCGCCGGTTTTGTCGTGGCTATCTGCGGCGAGATCATGACCATGCCCGGTCTGCCAAAGGTCCCGGCGGCCGAGCGCATCAGCGTTAACGAGGACGGCGAGATCGATGGATTATTTTGAGGCCAACGGTGTCGCCGCGCGCGCTGACTTCGTCGTTATGAGATAGTCATACCCAAGAATGAAGAAGCGCTGTTCGCTGGTGAGCGCGTTGAGTTTTTTCTGCTCGAGCGCCCGGCGCGCCGGTTCGAGCGCAATAACGGTGTAGCCCTCGGAGGCGATTGCAGCGTCGTCAACGCCGATCGCTTTCAGGATTTCGGCGGTCAGTTCGAATGTCTTGTCGACGATCTTGAACGCGCCATCCGCAGACGGCGCAATCGTCGTTTGTTTGCCCGATAGCGGCAAAATCAGAATGCGCAGCACGCCAAGTCCATTTCCGGCAGCGATGCCCTCAGTGAGCGAGCCGAGATCGAATGTCGACAAGGTCGACGTGCCGAGCCCTAGATGCGTCGCGCCCATCTTCATCAGCACGCGCGGCGCCGGGCCTTTCGCCGTTCCATACTGTCGAAGGAATTCACGCCGGATGAGCGCAATGCGGTCGACATTGCTCGCGAAGTTCTTGCCAGCGTTGTAGTCGCGATAGATCGCCGCGCTTTCGCGCAGCGCTTCAATAATGGGGCCCGCATCCTTGACGCCGGCGAAGGCGGCGCTGAACGCCGCAAACGTCTCCGGCGCTGCGGTGAACATGAACATGGCGCCGAAATCGCCCATGGCGAACGCGTCACGCTCCTTGGCGAGCGCATCGGCGGCGAGCGTGCGCGCCGTGTCGGATGGGGCGAGCGCCTCTAGCCGTTCGAACCAGATCAGCGGCGCACCGATAAATTCCTGATCGACGCCCCAGAGAACGTCGCGGCGGCGTGGCGCGTTCTTGAGAAAATAGTCGGCAAGCACGGCGTCTTCACGCATGCCGAGGAACGGCATCGCAAGCGGGCGTCCGTTCAGCGCCTTTGCCAGCGCGTCGGGGCCGCCTTCGGCAAGCCTTGCCTCAACCCATTCGTCAGTCAGCGGACCGATCTCGACGACATGGTTGACGAGGCCGTAAGGCCGCGCCGCTTTCGCGAGAGCGTGCGCGATTTCCGGGGGATCGGCGAAGCCGTGATCTTCCCCGACAAGGATGAACTGCGCCGCCGGGATGTCAGCGAGGAGGAGATCGGCGCCGGGGCCTGTCAGCGCTCCGTTATCCAGACGCATGGCATTGAGCGCCGGCGGCGCGCCGTCCTGCGCCGCGGCGGGCAGGGCGCCCAATCCCAGCAAGGCGATCAGGACAAAATTCTTTTTCATGGTTAACGGCCCCCAAAACCTTAGCAATAGGGTGAAAATACGCCGCTCCCCGCGTAGCCGTAAACGCGGGCCGCCGCTTCGTTTGCTCGCCTCGCCCCTTTACGCCCCCGCCGCTCACGCCTATTTCCCCGTCGCTGCCCGGCGCGTCAGGACGGCTTTCCCCGGGGCCGTATCTCACTGAATGGGAGCTGTCTCTGAAGGGGGCCGTGGCCTCCATCAAATGGCGCCCACCTGTACCTTAGGGTCCAGGGCGAACATTCGTCCAACGGCCAGGGCGGCACTTTTTATTGAGGACGCCTACTTTGCTCCCTGTCCTGCCGCCCATGACGCTCGGCTTCGCGTCGAAGGAAATCCTCCGTCTGCGGATGGCGGCCGAGCGCCGCGCGGCGTTGGCGGCGCGCCCTGACGCCGGCCGCCATGCAGCGCGCGTCTTCATGGACCATGTGCCGCTCCCTGCGGGCGCGACCATTTCCCTTTATCATCCGATGAAGGACGAACTCGACACCAAGCCCCTCGCCGCAGCATTGATTGAGCGCGGCTTCACCATTGCGCTTCCCGTAACGCCGAAAAAGCGCGGACCGCTGACCTTCCGCGCGTTTCGCGACGGCGACCCTTTGAGCGCTGACCGCTACGGCGTAATGACGCCGTCGGAAGCTGCGCCGGGGGTCACCCCGTCGATCGTGATAACGCCCCTCCTCGCTTTCACCCGCGACGGCAATCGTCTCGGCTATGGCGGGGGCTATTATGACCGCACGCTCGCGGCGCTGCGTGAGGCGGGCGACGTGCTGGCGGTCGGCCTCGCGTTCGGCGCGCAAGAGGTCGAGACCATGCCCTTCGGCAAGACCGACCAGCGCATCGACATGATCGTCACCGAGCGCGAGGCGATTGATGCGCGCCGCTGGAAAGAAAGGCTCAAGTGAAGATCGGCGTTTTCGGCGACGTTGTCGGCAGATCGGGCCGCAAGGCGCTCTGCGAAGAGCTGCCGCGCCTCAAGCGCCGCTACGGCCTAGATTTCATCATTGTCAATGGCGAGAACGCGGCTGGCGGTTTTGGCGTCACCGCCGAGATCGTCGAGGCGCTGCTCGCTGCCGGCGCCGATGTCGTGACAACGGGCAATCATGCCTATGACCAGCGCGACGAAATCGACATCTTCCGCACCGAGCCACGATTGCTCCGCCCCCTGAATTTTCCGAAGTCCAATCCCGGGCGCGGCGCTGGCCTGTTTGAAACGAAAGACGGGCGCCATGTCATGGTGCTGCACGCGCAAGGCCAAGTGGAGATGCACCCGTGCGACGATCCCTTTGCGGCGATCGACGCCGCGTTGGGCGCCGCCAAGCTCGGCCGCGAAGCCGACGCCATCATCGTCGACTTCCACGCCGAAGCGACGAGCGAGAAGCAGGCGATGGGCCATTATCTTGACGGGCGCGTCACCGCCGTTCTCGGCACGCACACGCACACGCCGACCGCCGATGACCGCGTCCTTGCCGGCGGCACGGCCTTCATGAGCGATATCGGCATGTGCGGCGATTATGACAGCGTCATCGGCATGGAAAAGACCGAGCCGATGCGCCGCTTCCTGACAAAAATGCCCAGCCAGCGATTTCAGCCGGCGGCAGGGGAAGCAACGCTTTGCGGCGCAGTCATTGACGTGGCGGCGACGGGCCACGCGTCATCGATTGAACCCTTGCGGATTGGCGGCATTCTCAGGCAACGGGATCCGGCGACCGGCTGACGGCGCGCGGGAATAACCGGATGGACAAGCAAGCAACGGCGGCCTCTCCAGTCGCTGCAAGCGTCGGGCGCCTTTCCGAAATTGACATGCTGCGCGGGCTCGTCATCGTCCTGATGGCGCTCGATCATGGCCGCGATTATTTTCATTCAGGCGGATTTACCAGCAATCCGCTCGATCCGGCGACGACAACGCCGCTGCTCTATATGACACGCTGGATCACGCATCTTTGCGCACCGGTGTTCATTTTCCTCGCAGGGCTGTCCGCGTTCCTGCAAGCGCGCAAAGGCAAGACCGGCGCAGCGCTGACGAAATTTCTGGTGACGCGCGGCGTCTGGCTCATTTTCATCGAAATAACCGTCCTCAGCTTCGGCTGGTCGTTCGGATTTCCATACCCGTTCTTCCTGCAGGTCATCTGGGCGATCGGCTGGTCGATGATCGTGCTTGGCGGCCTCGTATTGTTGCCGCGCGCCGCTGTGCTCGCGATCGGGCTGTTGATCGTTTTCGCCCACAACATTCTCGACCCGATTACACCGCAGCAGCTCGG
Source organism: Parvularculaceae bacterium (assembly GCA_034522715.1). GTDB lineage: Bacteria > Pseudomonadota > Alphaproteobacteria > Caulobacterales > Parvularculaceae > Amphiplicatus. The sequence continues at coordinate 1,029,232 of JAXHLA010000003.1, forward strand.
GAGCTTGTCGATCCTTTGGACGTTCCTGCATGAAGGCGGACCAATCTTCATCGGCGGACAACCGATCGGGATCATGGCCTATCCGGTCCTGCCGTGGATCGGCGTGATGGCTGTCGGCTACGGCGCGGGGCCTTTGTTTGTCGAACCGGGGGCGGCGCGCGACCGTAAACTTCTCATCATCGGCGCGGCGATGCTGACGCTGTTTCTGGTCCTGAGGTTTACGGGCCTCTACGGCGAAGCGGCGGAGGCGGCTGCAACCGGCAATTACCTCGCGGCCGGAAGCTGGCGTGATCAGCCGTCTTTAACCGCGCAGGCAATGGCGTTTTTGAACGTCCAGAAATATCCGCCGTCGCTCCTGTTTCTGCTTGTCACCCTTGGCGTATCGGCGCTGATATTGCCGTTGTTGTCGCGGCTGAAAGGCGTGCCTGCAAAAGCGCTTCTCGCCTTCGGCGCCGTGCCATTCTTCTTCTATGTTCTGCACGTCTATCTCGTGCACGCGCTGGCGATCGCCGCAAACGCCGTGACGGGCCGCGATCCGCAGGGGCTCTTCAATTACCTGATCAATGCGTTCATGGCGCCGGAGAAGCTTGCTGGCCTCGGATTTCCCCTGCCCGGCGTCTATCTCGCGTGGATCGCGGTCATCGCGATCCTTTATCCCGCGTGCCAGTGGTTCGCGGCGGTGAAGAAGCGCCGCAAGGACTGGTGGCTTTCTTATCTTTAGCGCACGTAGCTCGCGCCGTTGATGTCGAACGTCGCGCCGGTTGCGGACGCGCAGGCGCCGGACATCAGGAAGACGGTCATCGCCGCCACTTCCTCCGGGCTCGCGACGCGGCCCAACGGAATGTCGGCGACGGCTTTGGCGCGCGCCGCGATATCTTTTGGCGCCATGCGCGTTTCGACCCAGCCGGGCGCGACCGCATAGAAGAGAATATTCTCGCCCGCGAGCGCGCGGGCGAAGGTTTTCGTCATGGCGAGGATGGCGCCTTTCGACGCGGCATACCCAGCCCCATCGATCGCATCGCCGCGATGGCCGGCTCTCGACGCGATATTGACGACGATGCCGCCGCCTTGGCCGCGATAATGCGCGATCGCTGCGCGGCAGAGATCGGCGGGCGCCTGCAGGTTGACGGCGAGGTTCGCGGCCCACCCCTCCGTCCACGGACCTTCGGGCCCGTCGAGGGGCGTTTCGGCGTAGAGCCCCGCATTGTTCGCGACCGCGTCGATGCGGCCTGCCGCCGCGAGCGCCCGTTCAAACACGCGAAACCCGGCGCGAGGCTGGGCTAAATCCTCAAGGATGACCCGCGAAGCCGGGATCTTCCGCTCCTCGGCGAGGGCCCTCACCCCGTCGCTGTCGCCAGCGGCGTGGATGACAAGGCTTGCCCCCGCATCAGCCGCGCCGCGCGCGATTGCAGCGCCGATGCCGCGCGAGGCGCCGGTCACCAGCACTGTTTTTCCCTTGAGCCCCGTCATCATCGCCCCTTGAAACGCCGTCAGGAGAGTTGGTATTGCCGCGAGCTTCACGAAGCGCAAGGGATAGCCCATGGCCGGACATTCGCAGTTCGCCAACATCATGCACCGCAAAGGCAAGCAGGACGCCAAGCGGTCGAAGATGTTTTCCAAGCTCTCAAAGGAGATCACGGTCGCCGCCAAACTCGGCGCGCCCGACCCTGCCTTCAATCCGCGCTTGCGTCTCGCCATTCAGGCGGCCAAGGCGCAGTCGGTACCGAAGGACAATATCGAGCGCGCGATCAAGAAGGCGACGGGCGAAGGCGGCGCGGGCTTTGAAGACATCCGTTATGAAGGCTTTGCCCCCGGCGGCGTCGGCGTCATCGTCGAAGTGCTCACGGACAACCGCAATCGCGCTGCGAGCGATGTGCGCTCGGCGTTCACCAAACATGGCGGCAATCTCGGCGAGACAGGATCGGTCGCCTTCATGTTCGACCGGGTCGGCGCGATCGAGTTCCCGGCGAAGGCCGGAACCGAGGATCAAATACTGGAAGCCGCGCTTGAGGCGGGCGCGCAGGACGTTCTTTCAAGCCCCGACGGGCATGTCATCTACACAGCGAGCGATGACCTTGCCGCTGTTTCGGGCGTTCTTGAAGGCAAATTTGGCGAAGCGTCCTCTGTCAAGCTTGCCTGGAAACCCCAGACGTCCATCCCTGTTGCGGGCGACGCTGCCGGGGGTCTCATGAAGCTGATCGACGCCCTTGAGGATTGCGACGACGTCCAGAACATTTACGCCAATTACGATATCGCAGCTGAGGAGATGGAACGGCTTGCCGGATAAGCGGCCGGGCGGCTAGAGTCGCGCCTGAGAGAAAAACAGCCGCGCCGCGCAAGCGCGGCGAAAAGGGGCGCGATCCTTGCGGTTGGGGGACCGTAAGGCTTTTCCTGATACGGACACGGGATGTACCGGTTAACCATGTCGCCAGCGGGCGGGGCCGCTGCGATGGCGCTGATGCTGCACTTTGCAGCAGCGCCAGCGCGCGCCCAGGAAGCGGCGGGCGCGATCGACTTTCAACGTTACTTCCCGCGCCTTCAGGCTGTGCGCATCGAAAAATCGGAAGCGCCCACGATCGACGCCGACCTTTCCGATCCTGCCTGGGCGACGGCGGCGACCACTGACGCCTTTTATCAAGTGCTGCCGATCGAAGGCGCGGCGCCGTCCGAAAAGACGCGCGTCTATCTGATGTATGACGACGAAAATCTCTATGTCGGCTTTCACCTCTACGACAGCGAGCCCGATAAAATCACCGCGAAGCTGATGGCGCGCGACGCGCAACTCCGGAACGAGGATTCGATCCGGGTGATGCTCGATCCGTTCGGCACGTTCCGTGACGGGTTTTTCTTCGGCACCAACCCGAACGGCGCACGCGTCGATGCGCTGATTGAAAACAGCGCCGCCATCCGCGTGGAATGGAACACGATCTGGAACGTCAAGTCGAAGATTGTTGACGACGGCTGGATCGCCGAATTCGAAATCCCGTTCCGCTCGATCTCCGTCGATGCGTCCCTTGACGAATGGGGCCTGCAATTTCTGCGCTTCATTCCGCGCAAGAACGAGGAGATGCGCTGGTCGAACATCGATCGCACGCGCGGCCGCATCGATCTCACCAATCCCGGCCGCCTTTCGGGCATTGAGAACGTCTCTTCGGGCATCGGGCTTGAAGCACAGATTTTCGTGACCGGCGCGAGCGGCTATGATTGGGAGCTTGATGAGATCAATCTCGATCTCAACCCGAGCGCGAACATCTTTTACAAGATCACGCCGTCGCTGACGGGCTCGCTCACTTTCAATACTGACTTCGCCGACGCGCCGCTCGACGCGCGGCAGGTGAACACTGGCCGCTTCGACCTCTTCTTCCCGGAGACGCGCGACTTCTTCTTGCAGGACGTGGCGTCGTTTGAATTTGGCGGCAATGTCTTCGCCGACAGCGTCAACGGCTTGCCGTTCTTCTCGCGCCGCATCGGCATCGTCGAAGGGCGCCCCGTGGACATCATCGCGGGCGCAAAGGTAAGCGGCAAGCTCGGACTGGCGAATGTCGGCGCGCTCGCCGTCCGCACTGGCGGCGACGATCTTTTCGACGGCCAGTATCTCGGCTCGGCGCGAGCGTCATTTCAGGTGCTGGGCGAGTCGAAGATCGGCGCAATCTTCACCTATGGCGATCCGGCGGGCGAGATCGACAACGCCGTCGGCGGCGTCGACTTCCAGTATCGCAACACAGCGCGCTTTGAAGGCGCGCTGCGCGCCGACCTCGCCTTCCTGCAAAGCATTGGCGGGGAAGGCGTGACCGAGGCGGACGGACGCTTCGCGGCCGCGGACATTTCCTATCGCGGCGACAAATGGAACTGGACGACGCGCTTTGAGCATGTCGGTGAAAATTACGATCCACGCCTCGGCTTCGCCAACCGCACCGGCATTCGCCGCTATGTCCAGGACGGCTGGCGGCGCTGGCGCCCGGATAGCGGCGCCATTCGATCCATCGAAGTCGGCGGCTTTGCGGATTTGATCACCGATCTCGACGACACCTTGCTCGATCGCTTCTGGGGCGGCTTCGTCAATGTCGAGAATAATGCTGGCGACAAGTTCGAGGCCGAAGCGCTCTCAACCTATGAGGACATTCGCGAGCCTTTCGATATCGCCGGGCGCCTAAACGTGCCCGCGAACATCTACCGGCATGAACGGTTCGAGCTCAACGCCGAGATGTCGAGCGCTAGGCCGATCTCCGTGGATGCCGGTGTTGAGTTCGGCGGCGCGTTCGGCGGGGATTTCCTCGGGATCAGTGGCGGCGTCAGCTGGCGGCCGGGCAAGCATTTCCGGATCGGCGCGCAATATTCCCGTTCGTCGTTCGACTTGCCGTCAGGCTCGCTCGACGTTCATGTCGGCTCGCTTGACTCGGTAATCGCTTTTTCGCCGACAATGTCGATCGCCACCGATGTGCAGTACGACAATATCTCGGAGAACTTCACGTTCTTTTCGCGCTTGACCTGGGAACCGACGCCGGAGCGCGAGATCTTTGTCTCATTCGGCCACACGGCGCTGATCGAAGAAGATCGTTTCCCCACGTCATTCCGCGCGCAAGGGTCGAACTTCGCCGTCCGGCTCGGCCATACGTTCCGTCTGTGAACGAACAACGCGCGCGCTTCGCGTTCGAGGCGGCCTTGCGAAAAACCGCGTTGCACTTTTGTCGCCCGCCGCTCTACGCAGCGGGGTGAGCGCCGGGCTCCGGACAGGCGTTTTTCGACCGTCGCATTAACAGCGCGAAAAGCACCAGCGCGATGATCGGCGAGCCGACGATGAAAAGCGTCACCGCGACCGCGCCGCCGGCGGCAATGAGCCCGACTACCGCGCCAATCAGGCCGACGACGATGCCGATCGCTGCGCCAATGAGGCCGAGAATGATGCCGGCGAGCCCGCCGAAACCAGCGGCGACGGATTCAGCGACTGTGAGATCTGCCTCTGAGAAATTATAGGCCGCGACGGAAAGCGCCGCCCCGAGGAAAAGAATGAGCAAGATCGGCGCATAAAGCCAGACAAGCCCTGAGCTTTTCTTTTGCACGCCGGTGTCCGCGTTTATATTGGCCATGATGGTCGCCCCTTTTTGCGATGGTCGTTTTCGCTGCTGTCGGAGTCTTAACGCGCTCCACTGATGCCTTCAGAGTCGCCCGCCCTGCCACCTTGCGCAAGTCGGCCTGTCGCAAAAGCAGGCCGGACGGTCGCAGCCGGCTGGTCGGCGGCCGCCGAAAAGAGGCTCGCGTCGCACCGCGGCGCCGGTCTATCGACCACGGTTAGGGCGCTATGCCTTCGGGCAGGCGTCAGTCGCCTTGCCGTAGATGACACGCCTTGCAGGGTGCATTAAGCGAAGCGCAACGCACTACAGACTGGCGGCATGGCGCATTGCGCTTCGCTTGATGCACCCCACGGCAACGACGGCAACATGTCCCGCAGTTCTCTCCAACCCCCGCCGCGCGCCTGGCAGCGGATGCTGTCAGGCCGCCGGCTTGACCTGCTCGATCCCTCGCCCGTCGATGTCGAAATCGAAGACATCGCGCACGGTCTTGCACGGGTCGCGCGCTGGAACGGGCAGACGACCGGCGAGCTTCCATTCACCGTCGCACAGCATTCGCTGCTCGTCGTCGACTTCTGCGAAGCGATGCGCCCCGAATGGCCGGCGAAATGGCGCCTCGCCGCTCTCCTTCATGACGCGCCGGAATTCGTGATCGGCGATATGATCAGCCCGTTCAAATCAGCGCTCGGCGAAAGCTACCGGTCGATCGAGCGGCGGCTGCAGGCGGCAATCCATCTGCGCTTCGGACTGCCGGCGGCCTTGCCCGAGGCGGCGGCGAAAACGATCAAGCGCGCCGACCGGGCGAGCGCCTTTTTCGAGGCGACGCAACTCGCCGGCTTTTCCGTTGATGAAGCCCGCGTCCTCTTCGGGCCGCCGGACGGCGCGCCCGCCGTGCGGCTTGCGACCGAGACGACCGCCATTGTCCAGTCGCGGTATCTGGAGCGGTTTAGGCGCTTGATCGCGGAACTGGACGGCGCCGCCCCGTCGATAAAATAACCACAGGGCGGTCACCTTGGCGCGATCTCAAGCTTGTGTGACCGGGGCGTTCTTTTTTTGACAAGAAACGGGCCCCAAACTGGGCCCATGTTGTTGATCTCGTCACTCGCTGGCGCTGCCGACGCCTATGCCCGTTTGAAGCCGGGCCGGGTGATCTCACTCTTGTCGGAAGACGAAGCCGTGCCGGTGTTTCCGGGGCTCACCTTGTCCAATCATTTAAAGCTCTATGTGGCGCGGGAAAGCTGCGCGGCGACCATTTCCAAGGCGGCCCGGGAGCGGGCGCGTGACATCATCGAGTTCGCCCGGGCCTGGGACGGCGCGGGCGATATTCTGATCCACTGCAATCGCGGCGTTTCCCGGTCGACAGCCGCCGCCTTTATAATTTTGTGCATCCGTGAGCCGGACACGCCCGAAACCGCGCTTATGAGACGTATCCGCGCGGCGGCGCCGCACGCCGACCCCTGCCCGCTCTTCGTTGCTTACGCAGACGACATCCTCGAGCGCGGCGGGCGCATGACGGATGCGCTCGACGACCTCTGCCCGCCTTGTTCGGCCATGCCGGCGCCGCTCGCGTCGGTGAGGGTCGCGGCCTAGAGCGCCGGGTCTTCGTTCGCCATCAAGCGCCCGAAACTCTAGGCAGCGCTTCGGCAATCCCGTTAATTAGGCGCGTGACGAAACCTTCCACCTCGCCCGTCATGATCGTTCTCAACGCGGTCCTTGCGACCGTCGAGGATGGCCAGCCGAAATCTCTTTGCGTCAAGCGCGGCGACGGCTTCGGCCTTCCCTATGGGCCGTTCGATCCTGCGCGCCATCGCACGTTTGAACTGGGGCTTCGAAGCTGGGTCGCGGAGCAGACGCAGGTCAGCCTCGGCTATGTCGAGCAGCTATACACCTTCGGCGACAAGGGCCGCGAGGCGCCGGCGGCCGTCATCGCCGGCGGCGATGTCGACGCGCGGATCGTCTCGGTCGGCTATCTCGCGCTCGCGCCGGTGCCCGCGAAAGTCGCCGCCAGGGATGCCCAATGGCGCAGTTGGTACGACTTTTTCCCTTGGGAGGATTGGCGCCGCGGCGCGCCGGCAATTCTGGCGCGCGCGGTTCTGCCGTTGCTGTCAGCTTGGGCAGAGGGCGGCGGAAGCGACAGGGTGCGCAAGGACAGGCGTGCGCGAGCCGCCCTCGCGTTTGGGCTCGGTGACGCCGGCTGGGAGGAGGAGCGCACGCTGGAGCGATACGAATTGATGTACGAGGCCGGCCTTGTCGCTGAAGCCGCGCGCAACCGAAACGGCGCCGAACCCGTAAACACTGCCGGGCTCGCCATGACATCAGACCACAGACGAATTCTCGCGACCGCCATCGGGCGTCTGAGAGGCAAGCTGAAATACCGGCCCGTGATTTTCGAACTGATGCCGGAGACCTTCACGCTCCTGTCGCTGCAGCGAACCGTCGAGGCGATTGTCGGCTTTGAGCTTCACAAGCAAAATTTCCGGCGCTCGGTCGTGGACGGCGGGCTCGTCGAAAAGACGCAGAGCCATGCGCGCCCGACCAGCGGACGCCCCGCCGCCCTGTTCCGCGCGGCGCCGGCGGTCCGCCTTGATGCAGCCGCCTCGGGTCTGGTGATCCCGCGCCTGCGGACTGGCTCGGGCGCCTAGAGTTTCAGGCGATTGATCGGAATCGCCCGGAGCGCCAGCTTGTGAGAGGTCGCGGCAGCTTTGCGAAAAACCGCGTTGCACTTTCATCGCCCACCGCTCTTGATCTCCGGGATTTCGCCTTCAAGCGGCGTCATGATCGAGCGAAGGTTCCGGTCAGGAAGTTCAAGAACGCCGGCGATCATCTCCTGTTCGTCGCGCCCGATCGCGCCCTTGGCGGCGCCTTCCTCGATAAGGTGAAGGATTTCTTCGTCCGTCACCTGTTCTTTCGCCACGCGGTGAAGGCCGATGACAGCCAGGATCGCTTCGGTCGAAAACCGCAAGACGGCGACCGCCGGATAAGCGAGCGTCGCGATGAAGCTCATCGGTTTTACGGCGAGCGATGCGATCGTCTCCGGCGCAGCCATCGCGATAAGGTTACGCACGAGCTCGCAGAAGACGAGCGATAAATAGGTCGTCAGTACAATGACGATAGCAAAGGCCGCCTCATCCGCTTGCCGCGCGAATTGCGGCAGCGCGCCGGCGAGCGTGACGCCAATCTGGACAGCGGAGAGAAGCCGCGAGGGATCGTCCCGAAGCTTGAGCGCGGCTCTCGCCCGGCTATCGCCCGCCTCAGCGCGCGCTTTTAGCCGCGCCTCCTTGGAGGAAACGAGCGCCAGTTCCGACATCGCGAACATGCCGTTCAGCAAGATCAGAACGAAAAGGACTGCGATTTCGATGCCTTAGGGCTTGGGACGCCCAAGCCCACGGCAGCGCCGCGCGGGTATGGCAGCCGTCTTTGCTATCGTTTGCAGGCCCGTTCGCCAAGCGAGGACACCGGATTGACCCCAGAGCGGGCCGGGGTAATCTCCCCTTCTCGCCCCTAGCGGGCGCTTTTTTCCACCCTATATATGCTCTTACTGAGCATAAGGTTGGAGCGCCTGGAGATCGACATGACAGTCCTTGAGATCAAGCGGCCGAAGGAAAAGCAGGAGGCCCTGCCCTTTACGAACGCGGTGGCGGCGAAGACCGACCCCCTTTACGCCAAGGTCGCAAAGCTCATCCCGCGCGCCGAGTGGATGATGCACGCGCCCTACATCGCGGCGATCAATGACCTCAAGAAGCAAAAGAACGCGGTCATCCTCGCACACAACTACATGACGCCCGAGATCTATTTCGGCGTCGGCGACTTCGCCGGGGACTCGCTCCAGCTCGCCAAGATGGCGCAGGCGACGGATGCGAAGGTGATCGTGCAGGCCGGCGTCCACTTCATGGCCGAGACGTCGAAGATCCTCTGCCCCGACAAGACCGTGCTCATCCCCGACATGGCGGCGGGCTGCTCGCTCGCCTCCTCGCTGACGGGCGCCGACGTGCGCCTTCTGAAACAGAAATATCCAGGCGCGCCGGTCGTCACCTATGTGAACACGTCCGCCGACGTGAAGGCCGAGACCGACATCTGCTGCACCTCCTCGAACGCCGTCGAGATTGTCGAGTGGGCGGCGCAGGAGTGGGGTTCGGACACCGTCATCCTCATCCCCGACCAGTATCTCGCCAAGAACGTCGCGGCGATGACGGATATCAAGATTGTCACCTGGGCTGGCTCCTGCGAGGTGCATGAGCGCTTCACGGCCGAGGACATCCGCGAGCTGCGCGAAGGCAATCCCGGCGTCATCGTGCTCGCGCACCCGGAATGCCCGCCGGACGTTCTCGCCGAAGCCGATTTCGCCGGGTCGACGAGCGGCATGTCAAACTTCGTCAAGACGCATCAGCCGGACAAGGTCGTCCTCATCACCGAATGTTCGATGTCGGACAATGTCAGCCTTGAAAACCCGAACGTGAATTTTGTCCGGCCCTGCAATCTCTGCCCGCACATGAAGCGCATCACGCTGCCGAAGATTTTGCGCGCGCTCGAAACGATGCAATATGAAGTGCTGGTCGATCCCGTGATCGCGGACCGCGCGCGCCTCGCCATCGAGCGCATGATCGCCTTGCCGCTGAAGCGCCAGTCCATGTACACGCACCAGAAGGCGCCGCAGGTGCTGGCGATCGAAGCGCGGGTTTAGGCGTTCCCCGCTCATCCCCGCGAAAGCGGGGATCCATGCGGCGGCAGTTCTGGATCCCCGCTTTCGCGGGGATGAGCGGAGAATGGTTTGACCTCCCCTATCCTCATCATCGGCGCGGGCGTTGCGGGGCTATACACCGCGCTGAAACTCAGCCCCCGGCCCGTCACCATCATCACCGCGCGCCCGCTCGGCTTCGATGCGTCGTCCGTCTGGGCGCAAGGGGGGATGGCGGCGGCGATTGGCGATAATGATTCGCCGAACCTTCATTTCGCCGACACGATGGAAGCGGGCGCGGGGCTCGTCGATCCGGAGGCCGCGCGCGTGCTCGTCGAGGGCGGCGCGGCGGTGGTTGAAGACCTTGAGCGCATTGGCGTGCGCTTCGACCGCGACGCGCAAGGGAAGTACAAACTCGGCCGCGAAGCGGCGCATTGCCGCCACCGCGTCGTGCACGCGACCGGCGATCAGGCGGGTGCGGAGATCATGCGCGCGCTCATCGAAGCTGCGCGCAACGCCCCGCATATCGAGATCCTCGAACGTGTCGTCGTCGAAGACCTCCTCACCGATGACAATGGCGCGGTCGGCGGCGTTCTCGCCTATGTCGTCGAAAAGGGCGAGCGAACGCTTTTCGAGGCCGCGGAGACAATCCTTGCAACCGGCGGGCTCGGCGGGCTTTACGCCGTGACGACGAACCCCAAACCCGCGCAAGGGCACGGCCTTGCTTTCGCCGCGCGCGCCGGCGCCATTATTCGTGACCCGGAATTCGTGCAGTTCCACCCGACCGCACTCGACATCGGCGAGGACCCCGCCCCGCTCGCGACCGAAGCCTTGCGCGGCGACGGCGCCGTGCTCGTCAATGCGGACGAGAAGCCCTTCATGCAGCGCTATCACCGCGACAAGGACCTTGCGCCGCGCGATGTCGTCGCCCGCGCGGTCGAGGCCGAGCGTGCGGCGGCGCGCGGCGCCTTCCTCGATGCGCGCGAAGCAGTCGGCCCCGAATTCGCTGCCAGGTTCCCAACGGTGTTCGCCGCCTGTCAGCGCGCCGGCGTCGATCCGCGCCGGGACCTGATGCCGGTCGCGCCCGCCGCGCATTATCATATGGGCGGGGTGATGACCGACCTTGACGGGCGCTCTTCGCTCGAAGGGCTCTCTGCGGTCGGGGAAGTCGCCTCGACCGGCGTCCACGGCGCCAATCGCCTTGCGTCCAACTCGCTCCTCGAAGCGGCTGTCTTCGGCGCGCGCATCGCCGACCGCCTGCGGTCAGAGCGGCTGCCCCCGCGCCCGGGCGCGACGGCGCCGGCGGCGCGCTTTGAGCTTGCGCCCAAGCCCGCGGACGCCCAGTTGATGCTGCGCCTCCGGCGCGCCATGTCGTCAGGCGTAGCGCTCATCCGGTCGGCCGAAAGTCTTAACGGCGTCATCGGCGTGATTGAGGAAATGAATGAGAGCCCGTTGATGACGAGCGGCCTTAAGAGCGCGTTATCGACCGCCGAATTGATCGTGCAAGGCGCGCTGATGCGCGAGGAAAGCCGCGGCGGGCACTATCGCAGCGATTTTCCGGATACGGACGAAGAAGCGATGAATACGGAAATCTGTCTTGCCGAAGCGGCGGACCTTGAATGGGAGGAGATGAATTGAAACAGGCGCCCGGACCTTCCGCTCTCCCGCTTGCGGGGGATCTGTCACGCGCCAGCGCGACTGAGGGGGCGCGCTCTATCGACGGGCGCCGCCGCCCGTTGCGCCAGCGCGCGCCCCTAGTCGCTTCGCGACATCTCCCCCGTAAATGGGGGCGCGGGGGCCAAGCCGCAATTCACGCCAGGAGCAGCTCATGACCCTCCCCCCTTTCATCATAGAAGACGCTGTCAAGCGAGCGCTCGAAGAAGACCTAGGCCTCGCTGGCGACATCACCAGCGCGGCGTGCGTGCCCGCTGATGCGCTCTCGAAAGCCATCATCGCCGCACGCGCGCCCGGCGTCATCGCAGGCATCGATCTCGCGCTCGCCGCGTTCCGGCTTGTCGACCGCGACATCGAAATGCGCGTTGAAAAAACCGACGGCGCGCGCGTCGCGGGGAAAGACGTCGTGATGCGCATCGAGGGCCCTTCGCGCGGCATCCTCGCCGCCGAGCGCGTCGCTCTCAATTTCATGGGGCGCTTGTCGGGCGTCGCGACCCAAACCGCCCTTTATGTTGAAGCCTGCGCGGGCACGCGAGCGCGGATCGTCTGCACCCGGAAGACGACGCCAGGCCTTCGCGCCTTTGAAAAATACGCTGTGCGCTGCGGCGGGGGGCGCAACCACCGCTTCGGTCTCCACGACGCCGTGATGATCAAGGACAACCATATCGTCGCCGCTGGCGGCATCGCCGCTGCGCTGACGGCCGCGAAGAAGGCTGTGGGCCACATGGCGGCGATCGAGATCGAGGTCGAAACGCTGGAGCAGATGGAAGAGGCGCTGGAACACGGCGCGCGCATCATCCTTCTCGACAACATGTCCCTGGATGACCTGCGCCTTGCGGTCACGCTCAACAAAGGCCGCGCGACGCTCGAGGCCTCGGGCGGCGTCACGCTCGACAGCGTGAAGGCGATCGCCCAGACCGGCGTCGACGTGATCTCGTCAGGCGCAATCACGCATTCTGCGCCGTGCCTCGATTTAGGGTTGGACTTTTTAGACTAAAAACGCCGCCACCCCGGGTTCGCCGCAAGGACGGCGCCCGGGGTGAAGGCATCAAGGCGAGTCGATTTTCCTTCGTCGCTGCGCCCCAAACGGCCAGCGGGTCGCCCCGCTCGCGTAAAGCGCCCACCAGACGATGAGGGGTTGGAGAAAGAGGCGCGGCCCATGATAGAGCCAGCTTTCGCCCAATCCGCGCACGGCGATCATATCATACGCATGCTGAATATTCGCCGGAAAGACGACGACGGCGTAGACCGCCATCGCCACCCCGGCTGCGCGGCGCGTGCGCGCAAAAATGAGAGCGATCGCTCCCATAATTTCCCAAACGCCCGTTGCAAGCACAATGGCGCGCGGAAACGGAACGAAGGCCGGCATGATCGACATAAATGCGTCCGCCGCAGTAAAATGCAGGACGCCTGCGGCCAGATAAAAAACAACCAACAAGACCAGCAGCGCCGTGCGGGGCTCGGTTTTCAGCATCGGGACGGCACTTTCAGCGAAGACAGGGCGATCACGCCGAACTCAAGAATCGCAAAAACCGCGTTAACCATCTATCTCGTTGATTGCGTTCCGAAACAAAAATCCATCCCACCCCCCCTTGGAGGCCTTAGAATGCTGTTTGGGCGCGTTAAGGCGCGGCCCCAGCGAAAGGAGCGTCTCGACGTGACGAAATGCAGAGCGACATCGCAGCGGCGCGCAGCGCGAATTCGCGCAGGCGGCGATTTTTGCGCGCATGGGGCGAAGCTCCGCCAACTCCGTAGAAAAACGCTGCAGCCCGCATGGGAAAAGGGGTCATGCTATGGCCGCGGGCCCGTACCCTCCGGAAACTGCGGACATTGCGGAGGGTTTTTGCTAACTTCCGGCAACCATAGCGCGAGCGCCAGTTGACCGACATGTCGTGGGAAAAAGAGGTCGAGGAGCTGAAACGCCGCGCTGCGCTCGCCGAAAAAATGGGCGGGCCGGAGAAACTCGCGCGCCAGAAAGAGCGCGGAAAACTGAGCGCGCGCGAACGCCTCGCCAGCCTCCTCGACGATGACGGGTTTCGCGAGATCGGGAAAATCGCCGGCAGGGGACATTATGCCGCCGACGGAACGCTGGAGGATTTCTCTCCCTCGAATTTCATTTTCGGTCGTGGGCGGATCAATGGCCGCGCTGTCGTCGCTAGCGCTGACGATTTCACCGTGCGCGGCGGCGCCGCAGACGCGGCGATCCACCGGAAATTCGTGCTCGCCGAGCAGATGGCGCATGAGATGTGCCTACCGCTCATCCGCATGATCGACGGAACGGGCGGCGGCGGCTCCGTCAAAAGCCTTGAGCAGATGGGCTACACCTATGTGCCCTTCGTGCCGGGCTGGGAGCATGTCGTCAAAAATCTGGAGACAGTGCCGGTCGTTGCGCTGGCGCTCGGCCCTTGCGCAGGGCTTGGCGCAGCGCGCTTGGTCGCGAGCCATTATTCGGTGATGGTGCGCGGCCTCGCGCAGGTCTTCACCGCCGGACCAAAAGTCGCTGAAGGCGTCGGCGAAGCGCCCCGCGACAACGAAACGCTCGGCGGCGCCGACATCCATGCGCGCAACGGCGTCATCGACGACGAGGCGGAGTCTGAACTTGAAGCCTTCGCGAAAGCGCGCGCGTTTCTCTCTTATCTTCCCTCCTCAACCAAGGGCCGCGCGGCGCGGACGGTCAACGACGATCCGCCGACGCGCCGCGACGAGAGCCTTCTCTCCATCGTGCCGCGCGACAAGCGCCAAGCCTATTCCATGCGCCGCATCCTCGCGAGCGTTTGCGATGAGGGGTCGGTCTTTGAGATGGGCGCACGCTGGGGGCGCTCCGTCATCACGGCGTTTGCACGCCTCGACGGCTGGCCCGTCGCGGTCCTGGCGAGCGATCCGACCTTCCTTGGCGGCTCATGGACAGCGGATGCTTCCGACAAGGCGCGGCGCTTCGTATCGATGGCGGCGCTCTTCCGGCTGCCCGTCGTCCATCTCGTCGATAATCCGGGCTTCATGATCGGCCTTGAAGCGGAGAAATCAGCGACGATCCGGCGCGGCGTCGACGCCATGAACGCGATCTATCGCGCGACGGTCCCGTGGGCGAGCGTCATCATCCGCAAGGCCTATGGCGTCGCCGGCGCCGCGATGTCGAACCACACGCGCTTTCAGTACCGCTTTGCCTGGCCGTCAGGCGACTGGGGCTCGCTCCCGATGGAGGGCGGCGCCGAAGTCGCCTATAAGGCGGAGCTGGCGAGGGCGGATGATCCGTCTGCGGAGCTTGAACGGATCAGGGTGCGCTTGAGCGCGGTGACGTCTCCCTTCCGGACCGCAGAGCAGTTCCTCGTCGAGGACATTATCGATCCGAGGGATACGCGCGCGCTGCTGTGCGAGTTTGCAGGGCTGGCGAATGATCTGTGAGAGCGATAACCCGCTCCACCGCCTTGCGCATCACGGTCGGCAACCGCGCTGCCGCCGGCGCAAGCCAATGCTGATCCTTTGCGGCGCGAAATCCCTTCGGCGCGGGCGCGGTCATCACCTCGAGTTCGAGGTGGAAATGCGTGAAGGTGTGTTTGACGGTTCCGGCGGGGCGCCATTCGGCCCAGTCTTTCGCGGCCGCGACAGGAGCCTCGCGTTCGAGCCACGCCGTCCCCGGCAGTCCGAGCATACCGCCGAGCAATCCCTTTTCCGGCCGGCGTTCGAACAGCATCTCGCCATGATCGTTGACAAGGGCATAGGCGATTCCGCGCCGCACTGGTTTCGCGCGCTTCCCGGCCTTGACCGGCAAGGCCTCCGCAACGCCCTCCGCGCGACCCTTGCAATGATCCGAGAGCGGACAAAGGAGGCACCTCGGCGCGCGGGGGGTGCAGACGCCCGAGCCGAGGTCCATCAGGCCCTGCGCGAAATCGCCAGAGCGTTTCTGCGGCCACACCGCGCTCATCGACGCCTTCAGTTCGGGCTTCGCCCTCGGCATCGGCGTCTTGATCGCGAACAGCCTTGCCGCAACGCGCTCGATATTGCCGTCCATGACAACCGCGCGCCGGTCAAAGGCGATCGCTGCGATCGCCGCGGCTGTATAATCGCCGACGCCTGGCAACGTCCGGAGTTCCTCCTCCGTATCCGGAAAACCTCCGCGCGCCGCGACCGCAACGGCGCATTTGTGAAGATTGCGCGCCCGTGCATAGTAGCCGAGCCCCGCCCATTCGCTGAGCACAGCGTCAAGCGGCGCGGCGGCGAGCGCCGTAACGCTCGGCCAACGCGCGAGGAACGCCGCATAGCGCGGGCGCACGGTTGCGACTGTCGTCTGCTGAAGCATCACTTCGGAAAGCCAGACGCGATAGGGATCGGGGCGCTGTCGCGACTGTGGCGGCGCGCGCCATGGCAGCGCACGCGCGTTTTTGTCGTACCAGCCGAGCAGCGCCTTCGGGATCGCGGACATCGCCCGCCCCTTATGCTAAGGTCGCGGCGCGATGAAGTACCCACGCCGCCCCCCTTTGCGCGACCTGACCGCGCCCCGGACAAAAGCGCCGCGCGCCGCCGCGCCGCCGCTCGCCCGGGCGGCGTCCGCGCTGATCGCCGATCTCGCCCGGCAAACCCGCTTCGTCGATCCCGATATTGCCGTCCGCTGGACCGAACTCGCAGGGCCCGAGCTGTCGAAACTATGCCGCCCGGGAAGGATGACCGGCGGCGCCTCGGGACGGACGCTGGAAATCATCGTTCCGCATGGGGCGGCGGCGGCGTCGGTCGAGTTCGCAGCGGAAACGCTGCGCCGGCGTCTCAACGGCTATTTCGGGCCGGACACGATTGCCCGAATCTCGGTCATTCAGGGCCCGGCGCCAGCGACTGCGGTCAAGCCCCGTTTCTCCCGGTTTCGGGGTCCCGAGGCTTGAATTTTTGCGGCCATCTTTACGAAGGCTCGACCCCCATCGCCGAGATTGTACAAGCGGGAGCCGCCTTGCTATTCCGGCCGCAATCGCTCGCCAGCGAACCAGTGAAAGGTCTCCCTCATGCCGTCTAGACCGCTCCGCGCCGTCCTTCTCGCCGCATCCCTCCTAACCGCCGCCTGTTCGCAAGCGTCGTCCGAAGCGCAAGTTGGCGACCCCGCCAAGCCGGCCGCCGCCACGCCGCAAGCCGGGGTCTCCGAAGTCCTGAAAACCGACATGGTGTTGGGCAAGGCCGATGCGCCGGTGACGTTGGTCGAATATGCCTCCGTCACCTGCCCTGCTTGCGCGGCCTTTAACACACAGATCATCCCCGAGGTGAAAACGAAATATATCGATACCGGCAAGGTAAAGCTCGTCTATCGCGAATTCCCGACCTCCCCGGCGAACTACTCGATCATCGGCTCGGTGCTGGCGCGCTGCGCCGCCGAAAAGTCAGGATCGGAGGCCTACTTCCTTATTACCGACGCGCTGTTCCGCAATCAGCAAACGTGGGTCACAAAGGAGGCGCGCGCCGAACTCATCAAGATTATTTCGCAAGCGGGCATGGACGAGGCTGCGCTTGACGCCTGTGTCGCTCGCAAGGAACTCGTCGAGATCATCAATTCGAACGCGACGGCAGCGTCAGACAAATACAAGGTGACGGGCACGCCGACGTTCTTCCTCAACGGGGAGAAAATGACCTTCCGCACGAAGGAAGATTTCGACAAATTGATCGCGGATGCGGTCGCTAAAGCCGGAGCCTGATGGACGCTCGATTTATCCACAGCCTGGCGCCTGAATTTGCCGCACCCGGAGAATCGGCGATGAGTCGGTCTTTGGCATTTGCGGCGCGGCCGATCCGCGCGTCAGGATTGGCTCCGTGAAGTTCGTCAACCTCCGCCTTGTCGGTTTCAAGTCTTTCGTCGAGCCGACCGATCTCGAAATCCGCGACGGTCTTACCGGCGTCGTCGGACCGAACGGCTGCGGAAAATCAAACCTTCTTGAAGCGCTGCGCTGGGTGATGGGCGCGACTTCGGCAAAGGCGTTGCGCGGCGATGGCATGGGCGATGTCATCTTCGCCGGCACGTCCATGCGGCCGTCACGGAATTGGGCGGAGGTCATCCTCACGCTCGACAATTCCGACCGGACAGCGCCCGCTGAATACAACAATGACGAGACGATCGAAGTCTCGCGCCGCATTCTGAACAAGGACGACGGCACGCAGTCGATCTACCGCATCAATTCGAAGGAAGTGCGCGCGAAGGACGTGCAGCTTCTCTTCGCTGACGCGTCGACCGGCGCCAATTCACCTTCGCTCGTCCGGCAGGGGCAGATCTCGGAGCTGATCAGCGCCAAGCCGCAAAACCGCCGGCGCCTGCTAGAAGAAGCGGCTGGCATCACCGGACTTCATTCGCGCCGCCACGAAGCGGAATTGCGTCTGCGCGCGGCCGAGCAAAACCTTGAGCGCCTCGATCAAGTCATCGGGGAGCTTGAAACTCAAAAAGGCGCGCTCCAGCGGCAGGCGCGACAGGCGACGCGATATCGCAATCTGTCAGGTGATATTCGCCGCGCCGAAGCGGCCAGCGCCTTTCTGCGTTGGCGCGAGGCGGTCGAGACGCGCGACGCCGCCGGCGAAAATCTGAAGGAAATCGCCGCACTGATCGAGGAGACGGCGCGCGCAAGCGCCAACGCCTCGACCGCGCAAGCGGAAGCTCACGCCGCGCTTGATCCCTTGCGCCTGAACGAGGCCGCGGCGGCAGCGGCGCTGCACCGGCTCAATATCGCACGGGACAATCTCGACGACGAAGCGGTGCGCGCGGAGACCGAAATCCGCCGCCTGACGCAAGAAACCGAGCGTCTTGGCGCCGACCTCGAGCGTGAAAGGTCACTGCAACGCGACGCCGAAGACGCTGTCGATGCGCTGTCGCGCGAAGCGTCCGGCCTTTCCGAACGTGAGGCAGCCGAGCGCGAGCGTCTTGATGCGGCGAAGGCGCGCCTCGATGCAGCGTCGGACGCCGTGCACGCGACTGAAGCCGCCTTTGATGAACGCAGCAAGGAATCGGCCGAAGTCGATGCGCGCCGCCGCGCAATCGCCGCGGCTATCGACATGGCCGAGCGGCGCCTGCAAAAGGCCGTAGCCCAAATCACTCAGTTAACGGATGAAAAGGCGCGCATCGCGCCGACGCCGGAGCAAGCCGCCGCTCTCGACGCGGCGACGCAGCGCTTCAACGCCGGTGAAGAGGCCGCTCGCGCCGCCGAAGCCGCCTATCACCGCGCCGAAGAAGAGCGCGCCGGCGCCGAGGCGAGAGAACAGGCGCTGAAGGCGCCGCGGCAAAAGGCTGAGCAATCGCTGTCGGAACTGCGCGCTGAGCGTGACGCGCTGAAGCGCGTGCTCTCATCGCAAGCCGACGGCGACTGGGCGCCGCTGATCCAGTCGGTAAGTGTCGAGCCTGGATTTGAGAACGCACTCGCCGCCGCGCTCGGTGATGATCTTTTTGCGGCGCTAGACGGCGCGGCCCCCGCGCATTGGAGCGGGCGCGCAAGCGCCGGCGACCTGCGCACGCTTCCCGACGGCGCCGAGCCGTTGTCGCGCTTCGTCTCGGCGCCCGAAGCGCTTGCTCTTCGTCTGTCGATGATCGGTGTTGTTGAAGCCAGCGAAGGCGCGGACCTTGCCTTGTCGCTGTCGCCGGGACAACGCCTCGTAACGCGCGCTGGCGATCTCTGGCGCTGGGATGGTTTCATATCGCGCAGCGAAGCCAAGACCACCGCGGCGATCCGGCTCGAGCAACAGAACCGGCTGACCAAACTTGAAAAGGATCTGGCGGTCGCGGAAGAACGCGCTGTCCAGGCGATCGACGTCCATCGCGCTGCACAGCACGAATTAGCACGCGCACAAGGGGTTGAGCGCGACGCCCGCGGCCTCTTTACCGAGGCACGCCGCGCGTTCGATACAGGGCGAGCGCGGCTTTCCGACCTGCAACGCGAACATGAACGCGCGACGGCGCGCCTTGCTTCGATCGCAGATGCGCTCGGTCTCGCCGAAACCGAGCAGGCGGATTATCAGTCTGAACTTGCGGGCGCACGCAGCGAACGTGAAAGCCTTCCTGACCCGAACGTCATCGCCGAAGCGCTCGCACTCGCGCGCGACGCCGCGTCGCGCGCGCGTTCCGACGGCACGGAAGCGCGAGCGGCGCATAATGACCTGACGCGTGAGGCGCAGATGCGCGCGCAGCGCCTGAACGAGATTGCGCGCGAGAAAAGCGTCTGGGCGACGCGCGGACAAACCGCCGCCAATCGCACGACGGAGATCGCAGCACGCCTCGAAGCGACGGCGTCAGCACTTGAGACGGCGAACAGCTTGCCAGCCGAGATTGAAAAAAAGCGCGCGGTGCTGCTCGATGAGATCGGCGCTGCTGAAGAGCGCCGACGCGAGGCTGGCGACGCACTCGCCATCGCCGTTGCGCACGCCGGCGAGACCGATCGCGCCGTCAGAGCTGCAGACGCTGCCAGCGCCGAAGCGCGCGAGGCCCGCGCGCGGCTGGAAGCGCAGTCCGAAGCTGCGATCGCACGCGTCGAAGAAGCGGCAGTGCTGGCGCAGGAAACCTGCAACGCCGCGCCGGAAGATTTGCCGGCGATCGCCGAGTTCAAGGACGGCGCGGACCTTCCGACGCGCGCCGACATTGACGCTCGCCTCGACCGGTACAAGCGCGAGCGCGAAAATCTTGGCGGCGTCAATCTGCGCGCCGACGAAGAAATGCAGGAAGTCTCCGCGCGCCTTGAGGAATTGACGCGCGAGCGCGAGGATTGCGACGGCGCCATCCGAAAATTGCGCGCGGCGATCGGCAGCCTCAACCGTGAAGCGCGCGAGCGCCTCAACGCAGCCTTCGAGACCGTCAATGCGAATTTCTCAAGACTTTTCACGCGCCTCTTCAACGGCGGCCAGGCGGAATTGCGCCTCATCGATTCCGAGGACGTGCTGGAAGCAGGCCTTGAAATCTACGCCTCGCCGCCGGGCAAGAAGCTCGCCTCGATGTCGCTGATGTCAGGCGGCGAACAGGCGCTGACCGCCACCGCGCTCATCTTCGCGGTCTTCATGGCGAACCCTGCGCCGGTCTGTGTCCTCGACGAAGTTGACGCCCCGCTTGACGACGCCAACACCGAGCGCTTCTGCCGCCTCCTTGAAGAGATGGCGACCGAGACCAAAACACGCTTTCTCATCATCACGCACTCGGCCCTGACGATGTCGCGGATGAGCCGCCTCTTCGGCGTGACCATGGTCGAGCGCGGGGTTTCGCAACTGGTATCGGTCGATCTCAACAAGGCCGAACAACTCGCCGCGGCAGAATGAGCGGAGTCGGCGAGGTCTCGCTTTTCGAAACTGGCTGGATATGGCTGATCATTTTTATGGCGCCGGTATCATTGTTCTTTGGACGGAAAGCACGCCTTGCTGAGTCGCTGCTTTGGATCGCCAGCGTGGTCGTGCTTACGCACGCCGCGATGATGTGTCACGTCCTCGACTATTGGGACTTGCGCTCTGACAGGACTTTCGCGGATCCGCGCGCAACGATCGACGATATGCAAGCCGCGACAGCCGACGGCGCTAATAAGGTTTTCACTTTTTTGTTCGGCTGGATTCCTGCGCTTTTGTGGACAGTTCTTTGGTTCGGCCTTTGGCGTTTGGGCGACCGCCTCGGCCGCCGGATAATCGAGGCTTCGCTAGCGGACTCGAAAGGTCGATGAAACTAACCCTGCGCGTCAGCTCACCGCTGCATTGCAACGCCCGGCCGCAATTTTTCTGGCGTCCCTGTTCCACCCCTGCTTTAACCCGTCCAAAGCAAATAAGAGGCAATCCATGCGTTCTCTCCTCATCCTGTCGGCGTCCGCCGTCGCTCTCGCCGCATGCGCAACTGCGCCAACCGAAACCGCGATGTCCTGGCCTAAGGCCGACGTCGCGGCCGCTGCAGCTTCGGTCAATGTCGATCCGTCTACGAACGTCTTTCTCGCGCCATGGACCGGCCCGTTCGACGGCACGCCTGCCTTTGACAAGATGGACCTTGCGCAATTGAAACCTGCGCTTGAAGCGGGGATGGCGATGAACCTCGCCGAGATCGACGCGATTGCGGACAATCCCGAGGCCGCCACTTTCGAGAATACTATTCTTGCGCTGGAGGATGCGGGCCGCGACCTCAGCCGTGTGTTTTCGTATTACGGCATTCTCGCGGGCAACCTGTCGACGCCAGAGTTCCGCACCATTCAGCAGGAGATGGCGCCGAAGCTCGCTGATTTCGGAACGGCGATCACGCAAAATCAGAAACTCTTCGCGCGCGTCAAGGCCGTCTACGAAAGCCCGCGCGTGAAGAAGATGCGCCCCGACCAACAGCGTCTCGTCCAGCTTGTCTATGACGGCTTCGCGCGCGACGGCGCAACGCTCCAAGGCGCCGCAAAAGAGCGTTACGCAGCGATTGAAAAGCGCCTCGCCGAACTTCACACGAAGTTCGGGAACAACGTCCTTCACGACGAGGAGAGCTACGTCACCTATCTGAAGAAGGGCGACCTCGGCGGTTTGCCGGAGTCGCTCGTCAAAGCGGCAGGCGCCGCCGCTGAAGCGCGGGGCCGCAAAGGCGACTACGCGATCACCAACACGCGCTCCTCGATGGATCCGTTCCTCACCTATTCGACCAACCGGCCCATGCGCGAGAAAGTCTGGCGCACTTATTATGATCGCGGCGACAATGGCGATGAATTCGATAACAACGCGGTGATCGCGGAGATTCTCGCGTTGCGCGATGAGCGCGTCGGCCTTCTCGGCTACGACAATTACGCCGCCTGGCGGCTTGAAGACCGCATGGCGAAAACGCCCAGAACGCGCGATGGAACTGATGATGGCGGTCTGGCCCGCTGCTGTTGCTCGCGCCAAGGAAGAAATCGCCGACATGCAGGCAGTCGCGGACGAGGAAGACGCGGCGATCAAGATCGAACCCTGGGACTATCGCCATTACGCAGAAAAGGTGCGCCTGGCGAAATACGCGCTCAACTCCGACGAGGTGAAACAATATCTCGAACTGAACAAACTTCGCGAGGCAATGTTTTTCGTTGCCGGCGAGCTCTTCAATTTCAACTTCACCCCTGTCCCCGAGGGCGCCGTTCCCGTCTTTCAGGAGGACGTGAAGGTCTGGGAAGTGACCGACAAGACGAGCGGCGCCCATATCGGGCTCTGGTATCTCGATCCTTTTGCGCGGCAGGGCAAACGCTCGGGCGCCTGGGCGACGAGCTATCGCGGCCATGAGACCTTCAACGGTCAGCAGACCGTGCTGTCGTCGAATAATTCCAACTTCGTCAAAGCCGCGCCTGGCGAACCTGTTCTGATTTCCTGGGATGACGCTACGACCTATTTCCACGAATTCGGTCACGCGCTCCACTCGCTGTCGTCGAACGTCGCCTATCCGACGCTTAATGGCGGCGTACGCGATTATACCGAGTTCCAGTCGCAGCTTCTGGAGCGCTGGCTCATCACCGATCCGGTGATCGACAATTACCTCGTTCACTACAAAACCGGCGAGCCGATGCCGAAGTCGCTCGTCGAGAAGATCAAGGCGGCGGAGAATTTCAATCAGGGCTTCCAGACGACGGAATATCTCGCCTCGGCGCTTGTCGACATGAAGTTTCACACCGTCGATCCAACCGGCATCGATCCCGACAAGTTCGAGCGCGAGACATTGGCGGCGCTCGGCATGCCGTCCGAAATCGTGATGCGCCACCGCTCCCCGCATTTCGGACACATCTTTTCGGGCGAAGGCTATTCCGCCGGTTACTACGGCTACATGTGGGCAGACGTTTTGACGTCGGACGCGGCGATCGCCTTCAAGGAAGCGCCGGGCGGCTACTACGACAAGGGCGTCTCGAAAAAGCTCGTCGACTATCTCTTCGCGCCGCGAAATGCGCTTGACCCGGCGGAAGCCTATCGAAAATTCCGCGGCAAGGACGCCGGGGTTGAAGCGCTTCTCAAGGACCGGGGATTGCTCCCGCCGGACGAACCCGCCCAATAGGCATGCTGCGCCGCGGCAACACGACGCGGCGCAGATTTCTGGCTTGCGAATCAACTGGTTAAGTTTGACTACAATTCCTTGACGGTCTGCGGCGCCATCAGTATGGTCCGCGCCGTTTTCAAGCGTGGGGCTCGCGTTCCACTCCTTCCTGACATCCCGATGGCGGAGTACGCCGACACGTCCGATCTCCCGCCGCTCAAAGAGTTGTCTTCGCGCCTTGAGGCCGCCCGCAAGGATGCGGCTTTGGAGGCGCAAACTGTCGATCAGAAGCGGGGGCAGGCAATTGGCTCGGGGTTCCGCCTCGGGTCGGAACTTCTGGCGGCGATGATCGTCGGCCCCTTGCTGGGTCTCGGTCTCGACCGGCTGGCGGGAATATCCCCATGGGGCCTCGTTGGAGGCATCTTCGTGGGATTTGCCGCGGGCGTCATGAACGTCTCGCGGGCGATGAAAGAGGCGGCCGCCAAGCGCGAGGCGGACGACGACAACTGACAGGGAAGCGGGCCTTACGCCGTTTCCAAAAGGGCGTGAGAAATGATCGGCCTGACCGCCGCCAACCCGATGGAGCAGTTCGAGATTGCTCCGATGTTCCCGCTCACCATCGGCGGCGTCGATGTGTCGTTCACAAATTCGACCCTGTGGATGGTGATCGGCCTTACCTGCGCTGTTTTGTTTTTCGGGCTGGCAACACGCTCGCGCGCCTTGATTCCCGGCCGCCTTCAGTCGGTCGCAGAGATGTTTTATGAATTTATCGCCGACACGGTCCGCGGCGCGATCGGCCCCGAGGGGATGAAGTTTTTCCCCTATGTCTTCACGCTCTTCATCTACATCTTGTTCGCGAACATTCTCGGCCTCTTTCCCTCGATTCCAGGCGTCTCGCACACCTTCACGACAACAAGCCATATCGCCGTCACGCTGGCGCTGGGGCTCCTGTCGATCGGGATTGTCGTCGTTTACGGATTTTACAAGAACGGCCTCGGGTTTTTGAAACTCTTCGCGCCTTCGGGCGTCCCGATCTGGCTTCTTCCGCTTGTCAGCCTGATCGAATTCGTATCCTTCCTGTCGCGCCCGATCAGCCTTGCGATCCGATTGTTTGCGAACATGCTCGCAGGCCACGTCATCCTGAAAGTGTTCGCCGGTTTCATCATCTCGCTGATCGGCGCCGGCGGCGTTTTCGCCGCGATCTCGATCTTTCCGTTCATTGGCATCGTCGCCATCACCCTGCTCGAAATTCTTGTCGCGTTTCTGCAGGCCTATGTGTTCGCCATCCTTACCTGCATCTACCTCAACGACGCGGTTCACGCCGGACATCATTAGGACAATTCCTTTCGCACGCGGACGGGGGCCGGCCGCGCGGCGTTTCACATCAAGGCTCAAGGAAACTTCAGGAGACTTCACCATGGACGCAGATGCAGCGAAACTGATCGGGGCCGGCATCGCCTCACTTCCGCTCGCGGGCGCGGGCGTCGGCCTCGGCCTTATCTTCGGCAATTTTCTCGCCGGTGCGTTCCGCAATCCGTCGGCTGCGGCCGGCAACCAGCAGACGCTGCTTCTCGCCTTCGCACTGACCGAATTCACCGGCCTTCTGGGCTTCGTCATCGCGATGCTCATCCTGTTCGTGTTCTGAGGAACGCGGGGGACCTTCGGCGATGATGGAGCGGCTTTTCATGCTGGCGGACGCCGCCAGCAACGCGGAGACAGGCGGAAGCCTGCCGCAAATGGACGTCTCGACGTTCCCGAGTCAGATCTTCTGGCTCGCGGTGACGTTTGGCGCGCTCTATATCGCCATGTCCCGCTTCGTGCTGCCGCGTCTTGGCGCGGCGATCGAGGAGCGGCGCGACCGCATCGCGGACGACCTTGACCGCGCGGCTGAGTCGAAGCGCATGGCCGAGGAAGCCGAGGCCGCCTATCATCGCTCCCTCGCTGACGCGCGGGCGAAATCGCAGGCGATCGCCGCCGAAACACGCGACGAGGTGAACGCCGAAATCGCTGCTCTTCAAAAAGAAGCAGAGGCCTCGCTTTCGGCGCGCGCTGGCGCCGCCGAGGCGAAGATCGCCGAGATGAAGGGCGCGGCCGCGGCGAAAGTGCGCGAAGCGGCCGCGGATACGACGCGCGCCATCGTTGAGGCGCTGATCCAGGAAACCCCGGCGGAAGCCGCTGTCGAAGCGGCGCTCTCCAGAGCTGCAGGGGCGAGGTAAGACGCCATGATCGAGCTCCTTTTCGCCGCCGCCGAGGAAGCCGCGCATGTGAGCGGCCACGCGCCGACGCCCTTGCTTGAGGATACATCGTTCTGGGTCAGCCTCGGCTTCGTCGTCGTCCTTGGCCTGTTTGCTTATCTCGGCGTGCATAAGCAAATTGCCGGCGCGCTCGACAAACGCGCGCAAGACATCGCCGACGAACTTGATCGGGCGCGGGCCTTGCGCGACGAAGCGCAGGAAGTGCTCGCGAAATATCAACGCCGTCAGCGCGAAGCGGAAGATGAAGCCGAAGCGATCGTTGAACAGGCCAAGCGCGACGCACAGCGCATCGCCGAGGAAGCGCGCGTGAAGATCGAAGAGCAGCTGAGCCGGCGCGCCAAATCCGCCGAAGACAAGATTGCGCGCGCCGAAGCCCAGGCGATCGCGGAAGTGCGCGGGCAGACCGCCGACCTCGCCATTGAGGCGGCGCGCGAGATCATCCGCACCCGCATGGACCAAGGCGCGCAATCTGCGCTCGCGGAGCGGGCGATCGACGAAGTGCGCAGCAAACTCCACTAATCCGGCGTGCCCTCGGCGCCTCGCCCCGCGAATAATCCGCGCGGCGCTGTCGCGCTCCGCCTTTCGGCCTCCCCTGCCTTCGGTTAGAACACTGCTGGGGCGCGAGGACCGAGGGTTCCTTGCGATCGCCTTCAGCCGCCTTGCGGCGGGGTCAACAAGGAGCGGGTTATGGGTCGTTTGGTTCTCTTTCTGATTGTAATCGCCGCGGCGCTCGCGGGCGTCTGGTTCTATGCGCCAGGCGGCAAGGACATGCTGCTCGGCGCAAAGTCGACCGTGATGGGGATGATCCCCGGATCGGCCAGCGAAGCCGAAGCCACGGTCGAGGACGTTGTCGAAGACACAGCGGAGGTTGTCGATGACACGGCAGACGCCGTTGAAGAGGCCTTCGAGGATGCTGCCGAGGAACCGTCCGCCGACGCGCCGCAATAACAACGGCCGGCCGAAAAGGTTATTGAAGCGCGCTGCAGCGGGAGCTGCGGCGCGTTTTTTTTCGCATGCCGCGAAACAGCGTAGCCTCGCGCCATGACCCAGCGTTTGGAACATATCCAGGCCTTGCGAGGGGCCGCTGCGCTGATGGTGCTCGCCGCACATGTGAAGGAGGCCGAACTCGATTACGGCCGCGAAGGCGCGCTCCTCCCCTATTCGCTCTTCATGGGCGTTTCCGGCGTCGATCTTTTCTTTCTCATCAGCGGCTTCGTAATGACGCATGTTGCGCTTGACGGCGCGCGCGGGCCGCACGCGTCCGTGCGCTTTCTCCTTCATCGCGCGGCGCGAATTTACCCTCTCTACTGGGCGGTGACGCTGGCGCTGATGGTTCTCTATGTCGGCAAGCTCGCCCTCTTCGGCGAGGCGACCCCGTTCAACAATCCGGTCGAGACGATGCTTCTTCTGCCGGACGATGAGTTCCCGCTTCTGCCGGTCGGCTGGACGCTGGTGCATGAGATGTATTTCTATGCAGCGTTTGCGCTGTTTGTGCTGGCCGCGCGGATCAATATCGGCGTCTTTCTGACGGCGTGGGCGTTGATCATCGCTGCCGCAAATGTCGCCGGGATCGTCGCCCTGAACCCATGGACGCGCGTGATCTTCAGTCCCCTGACGTTCGAGTTCATCGGCGGCGCCATCATAGCGCTCGTCTTGCGGCGCGGAATCACGGCGTTTGCGCTGCCAGCGCTTGCGCTCGGCGCCGGCGCCATCGTCGGGCTGTCGATCGTTCTCGCCACGACGCTCTATCCGGGCGCCTTCGCGGATTTCGGCCTGCGGGCGCTGATTTTTGGTTCGATATTCGCGTTGGTCCTCTACGGCGCCGCTGCGCTCGAAATGACGCGCGGCGCGAAGGCCCCAAAATGGCTGACAGCTGCGGGCGACGCTTCCTATTCACTGTACCTTGTGCATGTCCCGGTGTTTCTCGTCGTCGGAAAAACGCTCAGCGTCCTGCTTCCGGACGGCGGCTTCGATAATTGGATCCTCATTCCCGCTTATGTCGTGACGAGCCTTGCCGTCGCCTTCGCCGTGCATCGCTGGGTCGAAAAGCCTGCACTCCTCTTTGCACGGAGGATTGCCGAAAAGCTCTCTCGGGCGCAGGCGACGAAAGCGTAAGCAGCGAACCGCCGCCTGGCGCCGGTTCAGGCGCGGCTTGTCGTTCTCCGCGGGACCCTCGTCCCCGGCAGCACGGGCAGGCGATAAAGGCGGAGAGGCTTGCGCGGGGGCACGGCTCATCCGGGGGTAGGCAAGACTTGGAGGATGGCCATGCATCCCCCGCGCCCCCTCGGGGCGGCGGGCATGCCGTCCTGCCAGGGACGGCCGCCGCCGGAGGGGCTGGCGCATTTAACGTTCTGGGGCAGCGCCCCGCGGTCTCCCGGGGCGCGCCCGCCCTGACCTCCTCGGAGGAGGCAAGACGGGAGCGACATCGGTACACCACCGCCGGCCGGCCTCGGCCCCTCCCGCCTCGTCTTGCGGGAAGGCCTGTCTCCG
The DNA here is from genome assembly GCA_034522715.1 of Parvularculaceae bacterium. Lineage (GTDB taxonomy): Bacteria > Pseudomonadota > Alphaproteobacteria > Caulobacterales > Parvularculaceae > Amphiplicatus. Next base: position 1,057,324 of record JAXHLA010000003.1, read on the forward strand.
GCGCGCCAGGCCAAAGCGCATGAGACGGGTGATCAAGCGCCTCTCCAGCTTTGGCTGGGGAGCATCCTACGCCCACCACGAGGGGGGTGGGATAGAGGGGGATAACATGGGGGATAAGGAGGGGGATAACTCTGGCCGATGATCGCGTTAACCATCTAACCGGCTGATCGCCCTGCCATTTCCGGTTCCCCAAAGGCGCGAACCCGAAACCCCCCGCCGCAACCCCTGATAGGCGGCCCGCCTCAAAACCGCTCCTCCGTGTACGGAGCACGCGATCACGAATTGTTACAGGCAGGCCTCGACCTGCCCGCCACCCCGCCCCACCCGTCACCCCGGGGCGCCGCGTCTTCGCGGCGAGCCCGGGGCCCAGCTCCCGCGAGCGGCGCACGCGCGACCTTCCGGAGATGGATCCCGGGTTCGTCGCTGACGCGACGCCCCGGGATGACGGCGACGGGAAGCGCGACCCGGGGTGACGGACAGGCGTAGCGACGCCCCGGGATGACGGAAGGCAGGAGAGGGCGGCCATGCCCCCTCCGCTCATTCCCGCGTGCGCGGGCATGAGCGGGGGTGGGGGCGGCATTCCTACTCCGCCGCTTTCGGCGCCTCCGTGGGCGTCCAGCGCAGCACCGGCTTTCGCGCCGCCCCGGTCTCGTCGAGGCGCCGCCGAGGCGCATGAATGGGGGCCGCCTTGAAGCGCGCCGCCTCGCCCGCCTTGGCGCGGCGCGCGAGATCGAGCAGCGCATCGCAGAAGAGATCAAGCTCCTGCTTCGATTCCGATTCCGTCGGTTCGATCAGCATCGCGCCGTGGACAACGAGCGGGAAATACATCGTCATCGGATGATAGCCCTCGTCGATCATCGCCTTGGCGAAGTCGATCGTCTCGACGCCGGTGTCTTTCAGGAAATCATCGTTGAAAAGCGCTTCGTGCATGCACGGGCCGTCAAACGCCGGCGTCATCTCCGCCTTGAGGCGCGCGAGCACGTAGTTGGCGTTGAGAACCGCATCTTCCGAGGCCTGACGAATGCCGTCGGCGCCATGGCTCATCATGTAGCTCATCGCGCGCACGAACATGCCCATTTGTCCGTGGAAGGCGGTGATGCGCCCACCGGCAGTGCCTTCGCCTTCCGCCTTCGCGGCGCGCCGCGTTTCGACGAGATGATAGGCGCCATCCTCCTTCACAACGTAAGGGACCGGCGCGAACGGCGCGAGAGCCGCCGAGAGAACCGTCGGGCCCGAGCCCGGGCCGCCGCCGCCATGCGGCGTCGAGAATGTCTTGTGCAGGTTGATGTGCATCGCGTCGACGCCAAGGTCGCCGGGGCGCACCTTCCCTGCGATCGCGTTGAAGTTCGCGCCGTCGCAATAGAAATAGCCGCCCGCTTCGTGCACCGCGTCGGCGAGCGCCTTGATGTCACGCTCGAAAAGCCCGCAGGTGTTGGGGTTCGTCACCATGATGCCGGCGACATCGGGGCCGAGCTTGGCCTTGAACGCTTCAAGATCGACGCGGCCCGACGCGTCCGCTGGAATGTCGTCAACCGTGAAGCCGCATTGTGCGGCGGTCGCCGGGTTTGTTCCGTGGGCGGATTCCGGCGCGAGCACGCGTGTGCGCGTCGCGCCTTCCCCCCGCGCCTCGATCGCCGCCTTGATCGTCATCATGCCGCACAATTCGCCATGCGCGCCTGCCTTCGGCGACATCGCGACGGCGGGCATGCCCGTCATCGTCGTCAGCCAATGGCTGAGCGTCGAGATAAGTTCCAGCGCGCCTTGCACCGTCGATTGCGGCTGAAGGGGGTGGATGTCGCCAAAGCCAGGGAGCCGCGCCATTTTCTCGTTGAGGCGCGGGTTGTGCTTCATCGTGCACGAGCCAAGCGGAAAAGGCCCCACATCGATCGCGTAGTTCTTCTGAGAGAGGCGCACGAAATGGCGCATCGTCTCCGGCTCCGAAAGGCCGGGGAGGCCGATCGGGTTGGCGCGCGCGTGCGCGCCAAGACGGGCCGGCGTCTTCGGCTCAGCGAAATCAATGCCGGTCGAGCCAAACGCGCCGCGCTCGAAGATCAACGGCTCTTCAATTTGCAGCGCCTTGTTGCCGGTGAAGGTGTCGGCGCTTTGTGCAAGCGAGGTTTCGCTGCGCGTCGGGCGGCCTTGGGTGTTCATGGTCATGTTACGCCAGCACCTCGGTTAAAGCCTTTGCATAGGCATCGACATCCCCGTCGGTCACGCATTCCGTCGCGGCGACGATGAGGAGGTTGTGGGTCTCAGGCTCATAGGGCCAGAGCCGTTCGCCGGGGACGCCGCCGAGGACGCCCTTGGCGGCGAGCGCCTCGACGACGTCGTTCGCGTTCTTCGGCAGGCGCAATGTGATCTCGTTGAAGTAGGATTTCGTCAGCACGCTGACGCCTTTCACGCGCGAGAGCGCGTCCGCGGTTTTGCAGGCCGCTTCGTGGTTCAGCATCGCGACACGCCTGAGGCCCGCCTCGCCCAGCAGCGTCATGTGCACCGTGAAGGCGAGCGCGCAGAGCCCGGAATTGGTGCAGATGTTCGAGGTCGCCTTGTCGCGGCGGATGTGCTGTTCGCGCGTCGACAGCGTCAGCACGAAACCGCGCTTGCCGTCGGCGTCGACGGTTTGTCCGCAGAGGCGCCCCGGCATCTGGCGGATATATTTCTCGCGCGTCGCAAAGAGGCCGACATAGGGCCCGCCGAAATTGAGGCCGTTGCCGATCGACTGGCCCTCGCCGACGACAATATCGGCGCCCATTTCGCCGGGGCTCTTGATCGCGCCGAGCGACATGACCTCGGTGACGACCGCAATGAGGAGCGCGCCCTTCGCCTGCGCGGCCTTCGCGATGGCGGTGAGGTCGCGGAGGTTTCCGAACACGTCCGGGTTCTGGACAATGACGCAGGAGGTCTCCGCGTCAATCGCGGCGATGACATCCTCGCGCCCCTCCGCGTCGGCGGGCATCAGGACAACATTGTCGCCGTGCAGTTCGCTGTTGGTGCGCACGACCGCGCCGTAATGGGGATGGACGCCGCCCGAGACGAGGACCTTGCCCCTCTTCGTGATGCGCCGCGCCATCAGCGCCGCTTCGCCGCAGGCGGTCGAGCCGTCATACATCGAGGCGTTGGCGACCTCCATGCCGAGGAGGCTTGCGACCTGCGTCTGGAATTCGAAGAGATATTGCAGCGTCCCTTGCGCGATTTCCGGCTGATAGGGCGTGTAGCTCGTCAAAAACTCCGAGCGCTGAATGATGTGATCGACGGTCGCCGGCACATGGTGCTTGTAGGCGCCGGCGCCGACGAAAAACGGTCCCGCCCCTGCCGCGCGGTTCTTCGCCGCCATCGCGCCGAGCAGGCGCTCGACTTCCATCTCGCCCTTGTGCTCTGGAAGATCGATCTTGGCGTTGAGCGCCAGACGGCGGCACGTCGCGGTAAAGATCGTCAACGGTCTTCGCGCCGATGACGGCGAGCATCTGACGGCGGTCGGCGTCCGATAGCGGTAAATAACGCATGGATCAGAGGGTCCCGAGATAGGTTTTGTACGCAGCATCGTCCATCAGCGCGCCCGCTTCGGCGGCGGTCGACGGCTTCAGCTTCACGAACCACGCCGCGCCCGCGGGGTCTTCGTTCACTTTCGCCGGTTCATCGACGATCGACTGGTTGACGGCGACGATCTCGCCGGAGATCGGCGCGTAGACGTCGGAGGCGGCCTTCACCGATTCAACGACCGCCATGTCGTCGCCCTTGTTGAAGGTCTTGCCCACGGCGGGGAGTTCGACGAACACCACGTCGCCAAGCTGCTCGGCTGCGTGCGGGCTGATGCCGATGACGGCGATATCGCCTTCCATCCGCACCCATTCATGGTCCTTGGTGTAGCGTGTGGTCATGGTGTTCTCCTATCCCCTGTAATACGTATGCGGAACGAAAGGCATGTCGGCGACCGTTGCGGGCAGCGGCTTGCCGCGCACCATGAGTCGCACGGACGTTCCGGCCTTCGCGTGCGCAGCGTCGACATAGCCCATCGCGACGGGCGCGTTCAGCGTCGGCCCGAAGCCGCCTGACGTCACGACGCCGATCTTGGCGCCAGACGCGTCGACAATCTCGGTCCCCTCGCGCGCTGGCGCCCGGCCTTCAGGGCGGAGACCGACGCGCAGGCGCTTTGGCGCTTCACTCAGTTCACGGAGGATACGCGCGGCGCCCGGAAAATCTCCTGTTTCCTTGCGGCGCTTGCCGAAGATGAACCCGATATTGCCCTCGACGGGGGAGGTCGAGGGATCAAGGTCGTGGCCGTAAAGGCAAAGCCCCGCCTCAAGCCTTAAGGAATCGCGCGCGCCAAGGCCAATCGGCGCGACATCGGGGTGCTCCAAAAGCGCGCGGGCGAAGCGCTCCGCGTCGGCGTTCGGGATCGAGATCTCGAACCCGTCCTCGCCGGTGTAGCCGCAGCGCGACAAAAGAACGTAGGTTCCCCGCCATTCGAGCGGGCGCATCGACATGAAGGGCTGCGAGGCCGCGCCGGGGAAATGGCTGTCGATGATTGCGGCGGCCTTCGGCCCCTGCAACGCGATCAGCGCGCGGTCGGCGGCGATCTCCAACTCGGCGCGGCCGCCGAGCTTCGACGTCATCAACGCGAAATCGGCGTCCTTGCACGCCGCGTTGACGACGAGGAAGAGCGAGCCGTCGCCGGACGCCATCGCAGGGCGCGTGATCATCAGATCGTCGAGGACGCCCCCGTCGTCATTGAGGAAAACGCTGTAGCGCATCGCGCCGCGCTTCAGCTTCAACACCTCGCCCGGCACGAGCGTTTCGATCGCGGCGGAGACGCTTGCGTGCGCCGCTTCGGTTCCGCGCTGGCCTTCCGTCGTCCGCAGCCACGCCTGGCCCATATGCGAGACGTCGAAGAGACCGGCCTTCGCGCGCGTCCACAGATGCTCCTTCAGCACGCCGTCCGTATACTGAACAGGCATGTCATAGCCCGCGAAGGGGACCATCTTCGCGCCAAGCGAAACATGGAGCGCGTGAAGGGGCGTCTGTTTGAGCGCGGCGCCGGCGTCGGTCATCACTGTTCCCATGGGTTCCCCGCCGCAGGCGCGGCGAGACCCCGGCTGTCATGGGAACCTGAGAGATTTCCCGCGAGGTCATGCCCCCGCAGTTACTCCGTCGGTGGGCGAGCACGCGTTGCCGCGCTTCGCCGCTTTCCAGCCTTCACCTCGCGCGCGGTCCGTTTGCCTGAGAGTTTCCGGGGCGGTTGCTCCTTCGGCGCCCCGCCAGAGCTCTTTTGGAGCCGTGCCGGGTCTCTCCCGCAGACGCGATACCAGGCAAAACCCGGCGTCCCGGACAATAGTTGCCGGCCCCGGCCAGTCAATGAGTCGTTTGCGCCGCCGTCAGGGCTGGGGCGCCGGATTGATGCACTCGGCGCAGACCCCGCGCGCTTCGAGCCGCGCTGTCTTCATCTGGAACGCCGCCCGCCGGATCACCGGACGGAGCGCCGCCTCAACGCCTTCGATCTCGACCTCGGTTGCGGAAGCGCAGGTTTCGCACACCAGGAAAACCTGCACATCGTGCGGCCCTTCGTGCTTGCACAGGACGAAGGAATTGAGCCCTTCGAGCTTGTGAATAATGCCTTTTTCCTCAAGACCTTCCAGCGCGCGATAAACCGTCATCGGCGCGCGCACGCCGCGCTCTTTCAACTTGTCGAGGATGTCATACGCCTTGAGCGGCTCGAAGCTTTCGCTCAACGAATCCCAGACGAGACTTTCGTTGCGCGTTAACCCTTCAGGATGGCGGCATTCGGCCGCATCGTGGCTGTGATGATCCTGGCCGTGAAAATGGCCGCCGCCGTTCTTGCGTCCGTTCGGCATGCGTTGTCTCTCCGAAAGTTGAGCCCGGGCGCATTGTTATAGCAATGTTATATCGACAGAAAGCCTAAAAGCTGAACTTCTTCGCCCGAAACCACTTGGAGGCGAGCCACTTTTCCCCCGCCGTGACCGCGAGGCCCGCATGCCGTGACGCGCCGTCGAGCCGGCCGTCCGCCGTGACATTCGAAAAGACGACGATATCGCCCGCCGCGCCTTTGACCGTGAGGCCGGGCGTCAGGAACGCCGTCTCGCCGCCGTCATAATCGTCATTGAGATAGAGAAGCGCCGTTTTCACGCGCTGGCCATTGCGGTCGAAATCCGGGCCCGGCGGCACGGTGTCAAAATGGGGACGATATTCCTCGCCCGGCCGATAGCGCATGACGCTCAAGAACTCGCCTTGCTCATCGGGGAGGCCGGCGCAGGCGCTCAAGGCGCGATTGACGACAATGATCGCGAGATCGAGATCGACGGGCGACAGGCTTGCCGTCGCGGAGGATCGCAGCGGATCGCGCATCATGCCGGTTCCGTTCGGGTCGTAGACGAGCGCGGGGCCAAGGCGCGCCGCGGCATGAGCGATGACGTGGGCACATACGGCGCGTGGAATAACGCCGCGAAAGAGGACGACATCGGGCGACGCGGACAGGCGCTCGGGCGCCGGCGGCGCGGGCGGCGACAAGCGAACCCGGCGTTCGACACCGCTCCAGTCAACGACGCCTTCGCCTGTCAGCAGCGCTGCAGCATCGGGATCGTCCGGGTGCTGAAGATAGAGAAGCGCCGCCAGCTGGCGCCGCATGGGCTGCAATCCGCCGCGCGCATACTGCACGATCGACGCGATCGCCGCCGCTTCGTCCTTCGGGAACCCGAGACCGAGCGCCGTCAGGACCGCGACGAAATGCGCGGCTGACGGCGAGCCTTTCGCCGCCGCCTCAGCTAGGCGCGGCGCAGCATCAATGACCCCTGCCTCGGTATGGGTGAGCCGTGTCGCCAGCGTAAAGAGCGCTTCGGGCTCGCCATTGGCGGCGGCGTCGGCCAGCCATTTATTCGCCTCGTCGCGTTGGCCGGCGCGCGCGTAGAACGCGGCGAGCGCATATTGCGCCTGCGCGTCGCCCGCCTCGGCGCGCCTGATCGCTTCGTCAAGAGCGAGGGTGTTCATGGAGCGGAGTTTAGGCCGGCCGCGCGGCGCGTTGAAGGCCGGCCCTCAGGAAGAAAAGCGGCGCCCGACGTCGCGCGTCCTCACTTCCACCCGGCCTCGTCGAAGATCTTGACCGCTTCCGTCTGGTTTTCGCCCAGCACCGCCATCGGCAGATTGTCTTCCCGGAACGGACCGAGGCCGGCGATCGGTCCTGCGACCGCGACGCCGGGAACGACCGGATATTCATTGTTGCCGAGCGCGAACTCACCCTGCACGCCGTCCCGCAAGAGATAGGCGATCAGTTTTTCGGCGTTGCCGGCGTTCTTGGCGTGCCGGGTGACGCCGGCGCCCGAGACGTTGACGTGCGTCCCCGTTGTTTCCTGATTGGGGAAGATGACCCCGACCTTTTCGCCGATCGCGGACGCTGCGGCGTCGGCGGGATCGAGATAGCGCCCGATATAATAGGTGTTGACGACGCCAAGGCGGCAAATCCCCGCCGCAACGGCTTCGATCTGCGCGGTGTCGTTGCCTTCGGGCGCTCGCGCGAGATTGGCGACCACGCCCTTCGCCCAGGCGAGCGCGCCTTCCCGCCCCTCATGCTCGATGATCGCCGCGAGCAGCGACTGGTTGTAGATGTTCGTCGAGGAACGCACGCAAATCGTTCCGCGTAAGGACGGATCAGCAAGACCCGCATAATCCGAGAGGCCGGCGGGGGCGCCCGCTTCCTTGTTGAAGACGATGACGCGCGCCCGCTTGGAAAGCCCGATCCATTCGCCTTCGGGATCCCGGAATTGTTCGGGCGCGCGCGCAAGGACGGCGCTGTCCTCAATGGGCCGCAAGACGCCCCGCGCCTTCGCCCGCCACAGCATGCCGGCGTCAGCGGTGATGAAAAGATCAGCCGGGCTCGCCTCCCCTTCGAGCGCAAGGCGCTCGATCAGCGCATCGCCAGCCGCTTCGATGACATTGACCTTGATCCCCGTCTCGGCGGTGAAGGCGTCAAAAATCGCCAGATCGGAATCATAATGACGCCCCGAATAGATATTGACCTCGCCGCCAGCCTCGGTTGCCGGACCCGACTCGGGCGCCGCGGCGGGCGCGCCTTTCCCGCAGGCGGCAAGACACAAAATGGCGGCGGCAAGGGCGATCGGGCGGTTCATGGCGGCAGCTTTCCCAACAACGGCAAATGGGGCATACTGCAATTAATTCGCAATTTCAATCAGCCTGGGGCCGATTGGCGAAGCGCCGGACTCTCGCCGCCTCAAATCGCACGGCGGCGCGGTCGCCCGGCGTCAGGGGCGCGCTGCTCAGGGCGCGAAGAAAGAGGCCGGGGTGAGCGACCGATTCGAGCGTTATCTGCCAGTCAGGCCCCTCAAACCGGCAATCGGCGACCCGCGCCGGGCCGTCCGCCGACGCAGTCGCCACGGCGCCGCCGGCGAGAACGACGGCGCACCCCTCAGCGGCGCCAGCGCCCGGCAGGGCGCCGAACGCCGCCGGGTCCGCGTCGATCGCCTGGGCCCCGGCGAAGACAAGCGCGCCTTCAGGCGTTGCGGGCGCCGACCACAACCGCTCCGGGCTGGCGTCTTCGATGATCCGCCCCCGGCGCATGATCGCAATGCGGTCGCCAAGCTCCACCGCCTCGTCGGCGTCATGCGTGACGACGATCGCCGGGACATTCCGATCCTTCAGCATACGGCGCAAATCGGCGCGCAATCGGCGCCGGAGCGCGGCATCAATGCTGGCGAAAGGCTCATCGAGCAAAAGCGCCTTCGGGCGGCGCGCAAAAGCCCGCGCGAGCGCGACGCGCTGTTGCTGCCCGCCGGAGAGCTGCGACGGGCGGCGAGCCTCCAATCCGTTGAGGCCGACAGCGGCGATTTCTTCCGCGACGCGCGCACGGCGCGCGGGGCCCGCAAGCGCCGAGAGGCCGAACGCGATGTTTTCGGCGACGCTCATATGCTGAAAAAGAACGAAATCCTGAAAGACAAGGCCGATGTCCCGGGTTTCGGGCGATACGTGCCTGTCGCGCGCGGAAAGCACAGCGCCGTCCAGTTCAACAGCGCCCTCGCTGATCGTCTCAAGACCCGCCGCGACGCGAAGGACCGTCGATTTGCCGCAGCCAGACGGCCCGAAAAGACAAACGATTTCGCCTTTATTTGCGGCGAGCGTGACGCCATCGAGCACGAGGTCCCGTCCGTACCCAAATCGAATGTCGCGCAATTGAAGGCTCATGGCGCACCCCCTCTCGCATCATTGCAAAAGGATTGGTAGAGCCCGGCGCATGACGGCGAACGCAGCAAGAGCCCGACCCGCGGCCAAAGGGTTTCCGATGAGCGCGCTTGCGGCTGGCGCCGCCGCGCTTGTCGCTGCCGCGCCGCTGATCGCCGTCACGCTCAGCCTCGCGCAGCCGTTTGGCGAGACGATCCGGCATGTCGCCGCAACGACGGGCGCTGCCTATGCCGCAGGAACGCTCAGCCTGATGATGGCGACGGGCGCGCTGGCGACCCTGATTGGAACGGCGGCGGCGCTGACGGTCTCGCTCGCGGAATTTCCGGGGCGGCGCCTCTTGTCATTCGCGCTCGCCGCGCCCCTCGCCGTGCCCGCCTATATCGCCGCCTACGCCTATGGCGATTTTTTCGGGCCGTTCGGCGCCGGAACGGCGTTGGCGGGGCCCCTGCTGGGAGAAGGAAGGGCGATTGACGTCAAGAGTTTCGAGGGCGCTGTCTTTGTACTGACGATGACGCTTTATCCCTATGTTTATATCGCGGCGCGCGCCGCCTTTGAGGCGCGATCGGGCGCCTATCTCGAGGCGGCGCGCCTCGCCGGCGTTTCGCCGGCCCGCGCGGCGATCGGCGTCATCGCGCCAGCGGCGGCGCCGGCGATCCTCGGCGCAGCCGCGCTCATCATGATGGAGACCGCCGCCGATTTCGGCGTCGCCGATTATTTCGGCGTGCCGACGCTGAGCGTCGGCGTCTTTCGCACCTGGTATGCCTTTGGCGATCTCACCGCAGCGGCGCAGCTTGCTTCGCTGCTTGTGCTCCTTGCGATCGTGCTGGCGGCGCTCGGCGCGTTCTGGCGCGAGGGCGCGCATGAAGGCGCGCGCGCGGCGCGCCCAACGCGGCGGTTGACGCTGAGCGGCGGGGCATCGGTTCTTGCCATCGCCTTTTGCGCAATGCCCGTGATGCTCGGCGCTGTCCTTCCGGTCGCTGTCATCGCCATGAAAGGCGCCGGGGCGCCGTCCCTCCGCGGCCTTGGCGAGGCGTTGCAGAATTCCCTCGTCGCAGCCTCCGCCGGCGCCGCGATCATCCTGGCGGCAGCAGCGCTCCTTGCTTATGCGGCGCGCGCAGCGAAAGGGCCGCTCTTCGGTTTCGCCTTGCGCATCGCAACGCTCGGCTACGCTGTTCCCGGCGCGGTCATCGCGATCGGCGTTTTCGCCGCCGGCGCCGCAATTTTCGGCGGCGCCATCGTGCAAGCGACCGGGTTTGCCGCGCTTCTTCTCGCTTATTTTTCGCGTTTCCTCGCCGCCGGTTTCAATGTCGTCTCGGGAGGGCTTCAAGGCGTGACGAAGGCGATCGACGGCGCTGCGCGCATGCTGGGCGCCGGCGGCAGGCGTCTCGCCCTGCAGATCCACGCGCCGCTGATGGCGCCGTCGCTTGCAGCAGCCGCGATCATCCTTTTCGTCGACATCACGAAGGAACTGCCGGCGACCTTGATCCTGCGGTCGTTCAATTTCGAGACGCTGGCGACGCGCGTTTACCGGCTTGCCAGCGATGAACGCCTTGGCGACGCCGCGCCGGCAGCGCTGACGCTGATTGCGCTCGGCCTTCTCCCGGCGATAGCGCTTGGCGCGCTGGGGCGGCGGCGCTAGAGTTTCGGGCGATTGATAGGAATCGCCCGAAACCCAAGTTCTTCAGTGGTCGCGGCGGCTTTGCGAAAAACCGCGTTGCACTTTTGTCGCCCGCCGCTCTATCCGATCGCGGCCACGACGCAGTCGCAGATGTAATGCGCCTGATCGGGCGTCAGGTAAGGGTGCATCGGCAACGAGAGAATGTCGGCGGCGACCTCTTCGGTCGCCGGCAGCGGCCTTGCCGGCGCATAGCGCTCGAACGCCGGCATCTTGTGCAACGGCGTCGCGTAATAGATCGCCGTCGGCACGCCGCGCGCCTTCAACTCCTTCGCGACGTCATCGCGGCGGGGAAGGCGCAAGGAGAAATATCCGTACCCGGACTGCGCGCCGGTGAGATGCTTTTGCGGCCGCGCGACAGCCGACAGGCGCCGCTCATAGAGCCCCGCGATGCGCGTGCGCGCGTCAAGCTCCTCATCGAAGATCGCGAGCTTTTCCAGCAGCACCGCGGCCTGAAAAGTGTCCATGCGGCCGTTGAACCCGACGCATACGGAGTTTTTCCGCGCGCTGTCGGTGCCGTGCCAGCGGATCGACATCCAGCGCTCGATGACCGACAGGTCCTGACTGAGGATCGCCCCGGCGTCGCCATAGGCGCCGAGCGCCTTTCCCGGGAAAAAGCTCGTCGCGGTCGCAGGCGCAAGATCGCCGATCCACTTGCCGTCAAGGCGTCCGCCGAACCCCTGGGCGCCGTCGGCAAGCATGAAGAGCCCCTCACGCGCGGCGATCCGGCCGATCGCGCGGTAATCGGCGGGCGATCCGAAAAGATCGACCGGAATGACCGCCGCGGGCCGCAGCTTGCCGTCGCGCTTCACGTCGTTGATGCGCGCTTCAAGATCGGCGGGATCCATGTTGAAGGTGTCGCGGTCGATATCGACAAAGACGGGCGTCGCGCCAGTCAACAACACCGCATTCGCCGTTGCGTTATAAGAGAAGGCCGGCAGGAACACCGCGTCGCCCGTGTCGATCCCGGCGGCGAGCAGGGGAATGATCAGCGCTGCGGTGCCGCTTGCGCACGCGACGGCGGCGGCCGCGCCCGTGCGCTCCGCGAGCAGGGCTTCTAGTTCGTCGATTTCCGGACCGGCGATATAACGGCCGTGATCGAGCACCGCGCCGAGGCGCGCTTCAATCGCCCCGCGGATGCGGCGCTGCTGCGCTTTCAGGTCGATGAAAGCAATTTCCCCGACCGCCGTCTTGCCGGCGAGCGACAGATTGGCGACGCCGTTCATGCGGTTTTCCTCGCCGTGCCGAGCGCCTGCCGCGCTTCTTCGATCATCAGCGCCCATTCAAGCGCGCCGCGCCCCGCCTTGCCGTCGACGATCGTGCGCTTTCCGTCAAGAATGGCGGCCGCAAACGCGTCGACGCTGACGCCGAGCGGATCGGTCAAGGCGGCGGGTCCGGCGGCGAAATCATTGGCGGCAAGGCTTGCGCCGGTATTGTTCGAAATCGTGCGGTTGATGAAATCGAAGTCAATGACGCCGTCGTCGTAAACAGCCTTCATCACCCGTTGACGATCGGCGGCGCGCCGGCTCGCCACAAACGATGCTGTGCGGCCGCCCTCAAATGTCAGCGTCGCGATCGTTTCGTCATAAGAACCGGCAGCGTCCACCCGGAGAGGACGGGCAAAGCCAAAGAGCCGCGCAAGGTCAAGGTCGTGGATCATCAGATCAAGCGCGACGGGAACATCCTCACCGCGGCCTGTCGGGGGGCCGGAGCGGCCGAACTCCAGCGACAGCGGCAAACGGTCGCCGCGCGGCAATCCCATCGCGGCAAGCACAAACCGCTCCTGATGGCCGACTTGCAGGACGAGCCGGCTGGCGTCTGCGAGCGCGATCAGCGTGTCCGCCTCGCCCAGCGTCAGCGCTACCGGCTTTTCGACATAGACATGTTTGCGCGCGGATAACGCAGCGTGAGCGATCTCGAAATGCAACGGCGCCGGGGCCGCAATCGTGACGGCGTCCACCTCGGCCAGCAGCGCATCAAGCGTTGCAAATGCGTGCGCGCCGTTGTCGGCAGCAAGAGCCGATGCCCGAACGCCATCGGCGTCATAAACGCCGATGAGGTCGATCCGGGCGTTCTCCGAGTGTTTGCGGGCATGATACCCGCCAAAAACGCCCGCGCCGATGATGCCAGTTTTCAGACGGCTTTTCACCCGCAAGGCTCCCCATTGCTCAACTCTAGGGCCGACCATAGCGACGCCCCCAAGGCCGGAATATGGCTGGGGAGGCTTCAGGTCCTCAAACAATGTTGCGGGCTGTTTCCAAAAGCCTATTGGTTCCGCTCGCGGCTGACCTTCAGCTGGTCGGCGAGGACGAAGGCAAGTTCAAGCGCCTGCGTTGCGTTAAGGCGGGGATCGCAATGCGTCTGATAGCGGGAGGACAGATCCGTCTCGCCGATCGCCTGCAGGCCGCCGAGACATTCGGTCACGTTCTGCCCGGTCATTTCGAGATGGACCCCGCCCGGATAGGCGCCCTCCGCCCGGCAGATGGCGAAAAATCCGTCGAGTTCCCTCTTCAGGTCCTCAAGCCGGCGCGTCTTCAGCCCTGACCCCGCCTTGATCGTGTTCCCGTGCATGGGATCGGACGACCACACGACGTTTCGCCCCTCCGACACTACCCGGCGGACCAGCGGCTGCAGTCCCGCCTCGACGAATTCGGCTCCGTAGCGCGCGATCAAAACAATCCGGCCGCCGACATTGGCCGGATTGAGAATGTCGAGAAGGCGCATCAATTCGCCGGGCTGCAAAGACGGCCCGCACTTGATGCCGACAGGGTTTTCGACGCCGCGGCAGAATTCGACATGCGCCCCGTCCGCCTGGCGCGTGCGGTCGCCGATCCAGACCATGTGCGCCGAGGTGTCATACCAGCGCCCTGACGTCGAATCGACTCGCGTCATCGCTTCTTCATAGCCAAGAAGCAGCGCTTCATGGCTCGTGTAAAAATCGACCTCCCGGATCGACCGGACTTCCTTCGACGTGACGCCGCACGCCTCCATGAAGGTCAGCGCCTCTGAGATCTTGTTCGCCAATTCGCGATAGCGGTCCGCCTGCGGATTATCGGCGACGAATTCGAGGTTCCAGCGATGGACGTTATGAAGGTCCGCATAGCCGCCGTTTGCGAACGCCCGGATCAGGTTCAGCGTCGCCGCCGATTGGCCGTAGGACTTCAACAGGCGCTGCGGATCGGGAATGCGCGCTTTCTCGGTGAACTCCATGCCGTTGATGTTGTCGCCGCGATAACTCGGCAGCGTGACATCGCCGACGGTCTCAGTCGGGGCCGAGCGCGGCTTGGCGAACTGGCCGGCGATGCGGCCAATCTTCAACACCGGCATCGCGGCCCCAAACGTCAAGGCGACCGACATCTGCAGCAGCACGCGAAACGTGTCGCGAATATTGTTCGGATGAAATTCCTTGAAGCTTTCCGCGCAGTCGCCGCCCTGCAGCAGGAACGCCCGGCCTTCGGCGACCCGCGCCAGCTCAGTGCGAAGCGTGCGCACTTCCCCCGCGAACACGAGCGGAGGATAAGAGGTCAGCTCGGTCTCGACATCCTTGAGCGCCGCCGGGTCCGGGTAATCGGCCGGCATATGGCGCGGAGGAAATCGCCGCCAGCTGTCCGGCGCCCACCCTTTGCTGTCTCCGAAATCCGGCACGCCTCGAACCTTTCTTCGACCTTGCGACCCCTGCAGGGCTCCCCTCCTAACCCCCGGCGCACGGCGCCGCAACAAAAGCCGCGCCGGGCTCTCAATTTCCGATAGTATGCGCTAACGAAGCGCTAAGCCTGTCTCCTTTTGAGGTTTCTCATGCGCCTGATCGCCGCCGCTGCCGCCACCCTTGCCTTCGCCTCGCCGGCGCTTGCCCAGCGCGATTTCTCCATGGTCGAGATCAAAACATCTGAAGTCGCGCCGGGCCTCTACATGCTGGAAGGCGCCGGCGGGAATATCGGGTTGTCGGTCGGCGTGGACGGCGCCTTCGTGATCGACGACCAGTTTGCGCCGCTCGCCGACAAGATCCTCGCAGCGATCAAGGCGATTGATGCCCGGCCCGCCGAGTTTGTCGTCAACACGCACTGGCACGGCGATCACACCGGCGGCAACGAAGCCTTTGGGGCGCTTGGCGCGCATATCGTTGCGCATGACAATGTGAGAAAGCGGCTCAAGGAAGGCCTGAAGCGCGAGACAAGCGAAACGCTGCCGGCAGCCGAGGGCGCCCTTCCCGTCGTCACCTTCAACGATGAAGTGTCGTTCTACTGGAACGGACGCGACATTCGCGTCATTCACCTCGCGGACGCGCATACCGACGGCGACGCCATCATCCATTTCCGCGACGCCAATGTCATCCACACCGGCGACATCTATTTCAACGGCGGCTACCCTTACATTGACCTGCCGTCGGGCGGCGACTTTGACGGCCTGATCGCCGCGCAGGAAAAAATCCTGTCGCTCTGCGACGACAAGACGAAAATCATCCCCGGCCATGGGCCGCTCTCGTCGAAGGCGGTGATGGCCCCTTATGTCGCGATGCTGAAAGACGTGCGCGCGCGACTCGCCGCGCTGATCGCGAAAGGCCTCACCGAAGACCAAGTGGTGAAAGCGGACCCTTTGAAGGATTTGAACGAGACCTGGGGCGCGGGCTTCATCAACGGCGAATCGTTGACGCGCACGGTTTACAAGTCGTTGAAAAAATAGCGCGACATTTCGCAGCCTTCGCGTCGCCGCACCATCTGTTCGTTTCATCGCTCCGCTTGCGGAACAGATCGCCCACGGCGCCAGACCGTCGCGAAGTCTTCATGCGCGCGTCACAGCGCTGAAATGCAACCACCCTAGCAGGACGACGCGCCAGGACGAGGGCGCGCGTTCGGCAGGCATTCGTGATTTCCATCACACGCCCGTGCGCATGCGCCGCCTAAATCCGTGGCGTGACGAGAAAGTTGCGTACGAGAAAACAGCCAAAACGGAGAACAACCATGTCCATCAAGCACGCCATCGCCGCCGCCATCGTTTCAACCGCCGCTTTTGCCGCCGCTGGAACAGCGACCGCCGAACCCTACGCCTTCCGCTTCAAGTCTTATGAACTTGAGACGAAAGGCGGACGCGCGGATCTGATGTCCCGCCTCGACCGCTTCGTCGGAAACGTCTGCGAAACGGACGGCGCGCGCAGCCTCGCGTCCAAATCCGCAGCCGACAAATGCAAGGCGGACGTCAAGGCGGAAATCATGGCGAAGATCGACAACGTCGCCTTCGCCTCTCTCAACTAGTTGCGTCAGTTGCGTATCAGCGGCGGGCGCCTCGGCGCCCGCCGTTTTTTTTAAGAGGCCATGTTGAGCCGCGCGCCGGCGAGATCAAGGATCTGATCGCACAGCCGGCGAATTTCATCGGCCGCCGCGCTGCGACGGTCGATCTCGCCGGCGGTCAATCCGATGGCGAGGCTTTCGGCGAAGGCGGCGCGCCCGCCAAGCTCGACTTTCGCGACCGGCAGGCGCGACGCCGCGATCTTTTCGCGAATGAGGTCAGCAACACGCGCCCGCGGCGGGGCGCGATTGACGACGAAAAGCCCTGGCCTCAACGACGCGCCGATCATCCGGGCCGTCGGCAGGCTGGCGTCGAGATCGAGCGGCGTTAACTGCATCGGCGCGAGAATGAGGTCGGCCGCGCGCATGGCGCCTTCGACGATGCGATCGGCAGCTGGCGGCGTGTCGATGATGACAACGTCGTTGGCGGCCCTTATTCGCGCCAGCCGGTAACCGAGACTGAACCCTGACGATTCGTCGAGCGCAACGCTGGACGCTGCATCGTTCTTGAGCCGGCGGCGCGCCCAGTGCGAGAAGCTTTGCTGGTCATCGAGGTCGATCGCCGCAACGGCGCAGCCGCGCCCGGCAAGGTCGGCCGCGAGATGCGCGGCAAGGGTCGTCTTGCCGGCGCCGCCTTTCCGCTGCGCAATGGTGATGACGAACGCCAAAATGGACCCGCGCCTTTCAATGGGCGTGTCGCAGGATTCGCGGCGCGTCAGCAGCCCGCATTTTGTGCGCTGGCGCGACGTTACGCGGCGCGGCGCACGATCACCGAGCCGGCGGAATACCCGGCGCCGAATCCTGAAATCACGCCGATGTCGCCGACGTTCAGGTCGGCGCGGTGCTTGTGAAAAGCGATGATCGAGCCCGCCGATGACGTGTTGGCGTAGTCATCGAGGATGATCGGCGCTTCAAGCCGCGTCGCGTCGCGGCCAAGGACGCGCCTCGCGATCAATTCGTTCATCGAAAGGTTCGCCTGATGCAGCCAAAGGCGCTTGACGTCCGCGATCGCCACGTTGTTGTCGCCAAGGTGGCCGGCGATCATTTCGCCGACCATCGGCACGACGTCCTTGAAGACCTTGCGTCCCTGCTGGATGAAGAGCTTGTCGGTGTCCGGCGTCCGCTGCGGATCGGGACCCTCCCCGTCGGCGCGCTCGGCGTGGTTGAGGAACCCGAAATTGTTGCGGATGTTGTTGGAGTAGACGGTCTTCAGCCGCGTCGAGACGATGTCCCAGGCTTCCCCGTGCGGCTTGCCATCGATCCGTTCAAGGATGACGGCGGTGGCGACGTCGCCAAAGATGAAATGGCTGTCGCGGTTCCTGAAATTCAAATGCGCCGTGCAAATTTCCGGATTGACCATCAGGATGCGGCGAGCGCCAGCCCGGATGAGCCCCAAGCCGGTCTCGATGCCGAAGGCCGCGGAAGCGCACGCGACGTTCATGTCGAACGCAAAGCCGTCGATGCCGAGCGCCGCCTGCACCTCGACCGCCATCGCCGGATAGGCGCGCTGCATGTTCGACGCCGCGCAAATGACGCCGTCGATATCAGCCGCCCGGAGGTCCGCTTTCTTCAGCGCTTCCTGCGCGGCCTTCACCGCCATTTCGGCGAGTACGGATAATTCGTCATTCGGCCGCGCGGCGATGCGCGGCGCCATGCGCGCAGGATCGAGGATGCCGGACTTGTCGACGACATAACGCGCCTTGATGCCGGACGCTTTCTCGACGAACTCAGGCGATGACGGCTGCAAGGGCTCGATCGCGCCTGCCGCGATCTTTGCGGCGTTCTCCGCATTGAACCGCTCCACGAAAGCGTTGAAGGCGGCGACAAGTTCGTCATTGGTGATGCGCTCCGGCGGCGTATGGAGGCCGGTTGCAATGATACGGACATCTGGGGCGGGCATGAGGGTTCTCAGTTCTGATCGCATAGTGTGGGGCGCCCGTTTTCCCGCGGCAATCATTTAGAGACTAGATCGCCGGGCGTGATAAAGGAATCACGCCGACGATCTAAGTTTTTGGTGGTCGCGCCGTTTTTGCGGAAAACCGGTTTCCACTTTTCCGCCCGGCGCTCTAGGGATTGGGGCTTAGGGGCTGGCGAAGAAAGCCAAAATGGCGGCGGGCGGCTCTAATCCCTAATCCCCAGTCCCTTCTTCTGCACCGCTTTCCAGCGCGAACACGCGATTTCGTGATCGTTGACCATGCCTGTCGCCTGCATGAAGGCGTAGACGATGACCGGGCCGCAGAATTTGAAACCAAGGCGCTTCAATTCCTTCGCCATCGCCTCGGATTCCGGGGTCTTGGGCGCGACGTGCCGGTAGTTTTCGACCTTGTTGATGATCGGCTTGCCGCCGGTGAAGCCCCAGAGCAGCCCGGAAAAGCCGTCGGGGCGGGTCTCCATCACGTCAAGAAATGCGCGGGCGTTCGTGACTGCCCCTTCGATCTTCAGGCGCGCGCGAATAATGCCTTCGTCGGCAAGCAGCCGCTCGATTTTCCTCGGCGTATAGCGGGCGATCTTTTCCGGATCGAAGCCGTCAAAGGCGCGGCGAAAATTCTCGCGCTTGTAGAGAATTGTCCGCCACGACAATCCCGCCTGAAAGCCGTCGAGCACCAGCTTTTCGAACAGCGCGCGATCATCGCGTTCGGGAACGCCCCATTCCTCGTCATGGTACTGACGATAGAGCGCATCGTTCAACGGCGCCCAGGCGCAAGGATGAGGGCCGTGCATCAGAGAAGATGGACGAGCGCAAGGATCCAGTAAATCAGGATCGCGTTCTGCGCGATATAAAGCGCAAAGCGGATCGACACCATCAGCGGCGCAGTCGACAGGAGGTGCACGCTCGATTGCGCGACGCGAAGGCCGATGAAGGCTAGCGCGAACGGATCGGTGATGGCGGTCTGGCTGGTGGCGATCGCATAGAGCATCACCGCCGCGGCGGCGGGAAGGTTCTCGTAGCAATTCGCATGAACGCGGGTCGCGCGGTAACCGAAGGAGCCGAGATCCTCGCCCGTCGCCTTGAACTCATTCGATTTCTTCTTGCCGGCGAAAACAAGGCCCGTGCGCGTGACGCCGAGCAGCAACACCATCAGGATTGTCCACCCGGCAAAGCCGAGAAGCGCTACGGACGTCGGCGTCATGAACGTGTCTCCGGTATATCCCCGGCGCGCCTCTTACGCCGGTTCAAGATAAGCGGGAATATCAATTCGCAGCGGCGCAGCCCCGGCTGTCAGCGGCGTTCCTTCGGCGCGCGCCTCAGCGAGCCGGTCGAGGCGAACAAGGACGAGGCCCTGTTCGCCTCGCACTGACAAGACTTCGCCAATCGAGTTTTCATCCGCGAGGACCGGCGCGCCGGCAGCAAGGCCCGCCCCATGCGCCATAAGTGTTCGCTTCCTGATTTCGCCTTTGCGTTTCATGCGGCTCGTGACTTCCTGACCGACAAAACATCCCTTTTTATAGCTCACGGCGCGCAGCACATCGTAGTTGACGTCGAGAAGGAAGACTTCCTCGGCGGCGAAGTCGCGCCCGAACTCCGGAACGCCGGCGGCAAGACGCACGGCGTCATAGGCGTCGTCGACGGCCGCCGCCTCATGGGTCGCGGCGATCGTCCGCGACGGCAGGCGATCAAGACGCGGATCGGCATAGGTTACGCCTTCGGCCGCGCCAAGATGAACGCTTAACGCCGCCGCTTCAGCAAGGGCGATTTTGGCGCGGAGCTTGTACATCGTGAGGCGCTTGAGAAGCGCGGGCGCAGCGCTCGCATCGCAATCAAGGAGATAGCCGCCTTCGACCGGAACCAGAAAGAAATCGAACAGGATCTTTCCCTGCGGGGTCAGCAGCGCGGTGAACGCAGCAGCGTCCTGCGTCACATCCTGCGTGACGATGCCTTGCAGGAACGCCGTCGCGTCCTCGCCGAAGAGCGACAACACCGCGCGCGATTTGAGAACGCCGTCCAGCATCGCCCTAGAGCCTGATCCGCGCCGGGCCGGCGGTCATCTCGCCGATGACGGCGCACGCGTGGCCGTGGCGTTGAAAGATCGCCAGCGCCGCGGCGACATCATCGCGCGCGCACGCAACAAGAAGCCCGCCCGACGTTTGCGGATCGCAGAAGATATCGCGCTCGGCGTCGGTGAGATCCGCATCGACCAGCGCGGCAACGCTCGACCAGTTGCGTCCCGACGCGCCGGTTTTCACGCCCTCAGCCGCCAGCCGGCGCGCGCCCTCGAAGACAGGCACGGCGCCGCGCTGCAATCGCGCGCCCAAAGCCGCGCCGCGACACATTTCTGCGAGATGGCCGAATAGACCAAAGCCCGTCACATCCGTCATGGCGTGGACGCCGCCAAGGCGCGCCAGCGCCGTCCCCGGACGATTGAGCAGCGTCGTCGAGGCGATCATCTCTGCGTAGTCGCCGGGCGACAGCAGTCCCTTCTTGAGCGCGGCGCTGAAGACGCCGATCCCGAGCGGCTTGCCGAGGATGAGCACATCGCCGTCGCGCGCCGTCGAATTGCGCCGGACAAGATCCGGGCGCACAAGCCCCAACGCGACGAGGCCGTAAATCGGTTCGACGCTGTCGATCGAGTGCCCGCCGGCGACAGGGGCGCCCGCTTCCTCGGCGACGCGGCGCCCGCCGTCGAGGATCTTGCGGATCGTCTCGGTACAGAGCTTGCCGACCGGCATGCCGACGATCGCCAGGGTGAAGATCGGCGCCGCGCCCATGGCGTAGATATCCGACAAGGCGTTGGTCGCGGCGATGCGGCCGAAATCGTAAGGATCGTCGACGACCGGCATGAAGAAATCCGTCGTCGCGACGATCGCCGTCTCGTCGTTGATCCTCCACACCGCAGCGTCGTCCGATGTCGAGGCGTCGATGATGAGGTCCTTCGGCGCCGGCGAGGATAGACCCGCGAGGAGCTGTGAAAGGACATCCGGCGCAAGCTTGCATCCGCACCCCCCGCCATGAGCGAGCGAGGTGAGCCGCGGTTCTCCGATCACGCCAGTCATGGGCGGGATATGGCGCAAGCCCTTTTGCGCGGCAAGCCGGGCGTCTATGCCTCGCGCCATGATCGAAGCCGTCACAGATCTCTCGCCGGAAAGCCTGTCGCTCTACGATCTCGTGATCGACGTGCGCTCGCCAGCCGAATTCGCCGAGGATCACCTGCCGGGCGCGATCAATCTGCCGGTCCTCAGCAATGAAGAGCGCGCAGCGGTCGGCACGATCTATGTGCAGGACTCCCGCTTTCGCGCCCGGCGCCTTGGCGCTGCTCATGTCGCGCGCAATGTGGCGCGGCATCTCGAAGAGGCGTTGGCGGATAAGCCGGCGAAGTTTCGTCCCCTCCTCTATTGCTGGCGCGGCGGCATGCGGTCGAACGCGATGGCGACAATCCTTTCAGCGGTCGGCTGGCGCTGCGGGGTCGTCGCGGGCGGCTATAAAACCTGGCGGCGCATGGTCGTCGAGGCGTTGTTCATAGGCCAAACGCCGATACCGTTTGTCCGCCTGGACGGCGCGACGGGGTCGGGCAAGACCGCCGTCTTGCGCGCGGCGGCGCTGGCGGGCGCGCAAACGATCGATCTCGAAGCGCTCGCCAATCACAAGGGTTCTGTCTTCGGCGCAGCCCCGGGAAGCGTGCAGCCGCCGCAGAAACTCTTTGAGTCGGCGCTCTTCGATGCGCTTCGCCGCATCGACGGCGCACGGCCGATCTTGGTCGAAGCCGAGAGCGCGCATATCGGCCGCATCACCCTGCCGCGATGCGTCTGGACGGCGATGGCGGCGAGCCCGCGCATCGAACTGACGGCGCCGCTCGACGCACGCACTGATTATACGCTCGCAGCCTATCGGGAATTCATCGCCGCGCCCGGCGCGGTCGCCGCGGCGATCGAAAAGCTTCGGCCCTTTCACGCGAAGGAGCGCATCGACGACTGGCTTGCGCTGGCGGCCGCGCAAGACTGGAAGGCGCTCACGCGCGCGCTGATGGAGGAGCATTACGATCCGCTCTATGCGCGCGGGCGAAAGCGCGGGGCCGCGCCGGCGGCGACGGTCAGGCTTGATCGTCTCGATACAGAAGAATTTGAGCGGGCCGCGCGCGAGGTTGTCGAGATAGCAGATCGCGGAGCGCCTCCCCTCCCTTAAATGGGGAGGGAAGCGGCGCCCCGCTACATCGCGGCCGGCGCGGCGGCGACGATCGACTTCGACTGGAAGCGATAAAACTTGTGCGTGCCAATCGTCGCTGTCGGCGACAGGGTCTGCGCCCAGGGCGGCGAAACGTAGTCTGCGTGATAATGGGTCGCGCTTCGGCTGACCGGTTTCCTGACGCCGGCGAGAACCGCGCCCGCGAGGAGTTCGGCGTCGCGCCACTGGCGCTGACTGCGGCGCGCCTTCATGGAGCCGTCGCAGGTAAACGAGAACTGGCAGCCGGTCCGGCGTTCCGAACCCTGATAAACAACGCCGCAGATCGAGTCCGGGTAAACCGGGCTGGCGACGCGGTTCAGGATGACATCCGCCACCGCCATCCGGCCGACGCGGCTTTCACTGCGCGCTTCGTAGTAGATCGCTTCGGCGAGGCAGTTGCGCTCCTCGGCGTCGAGGCGGGCGATCTCAACAGTTGAAAAGTCGAAGGCGACGAGATCGGCGATTGCTGCGCCGTCCGCGATGACCTCAGCCGCGGAGGCGGCTGGCTTCACGCGCGGCGCGCTCATTTCCTCGCGCGCCATCGCCGTCGTCTCGGCAAGATAGGTCGCATAGTCAGCGACGAGCATCGCTTCATCGGCGACGGCGCCAGCGGCGGCGCGCTCGAAATTGCCCTGCTTCACAGACGCCGTGGCGCTCATCGCCGTCATCATGATGCAGACGGCGACGCCAGCGACGGCCAGCAGGCTTCGTGCAGTCCAATTGACTTCGCGCCAATGGAAGTCGGGAATGAGGGTCCGGTCCTGTCGCGTCATGCGCGGATAACGTCCTTTGGTCTCTTCTGTTACGCCCGTCCTCGCAACGGGCCCGTTCAATTCTGGCTCGCCTGGCCCGGCCGCTTGGCTGCGGCGCTCTTGCCCGATGAAACCGTCTTCTACGCTCTCGTAACCGACGCGACCTCGCGACCGGCCAATCTCCGGAGCCCGCCTAGCAGGCCCCCTACCAACCTCAGAAGCAAAAGACGCGCCTCTCGCGCGCCTTGTTGGACTGTAATATGGCGCCCGTCGACCGCCGCGGCAAATCAAATCTCACCCCGTTAACCGATCGTTAACCAATGGAAACGGCGCAGCAGTAGCTTGATTCTATTGATCAATTTTACTCAAGGATAGGCTCGTTAACCACCTATCCCCTTGAATTCGCTCACGCAAAGCTGGTTTTCTTTTGCGTTGCAGCAAGCGAGGCCTGCGCGGCGGCGAGGCGGGCGATCGGCGTCCGATAGGGCGAGCAGCTCACATAATCGAGACCGCAGCTCTCGACGAAGTCAATCGAGTCCGGGTCGCCGCCATGCTCGCCGCAGATGCCGAGCTTGAGGCCCGGTCGCGCCGCCCGCCCCTTTTCCGCGGCGATTTTGACGAGCGCTCCGACGCCGACCGTATCGAGGGTGACGAAGGGGTCCTTCTCGAAAATGCCTGCCCGCAGATAGTCCGGCAGGAACGACGCCGAATCGTCGCGGCTGAGACCGTAGGTGGTCTGCGTAAGATCGTTCGTGCCGAAGGAGAAAAATTGGGCGTGGGCCGCGATCGCATCCGCCGTCAGTGCGGCGCGCGGCAGTTCGATCATCGTGCCGACAAGATAGTCGAGCTTGGCCTTGCGCTCTGAAAGGACCGCGGCGGCGATGGCGTCGACCCGCTCCTTCATGAGCGCGAGTTCCTTCTGGTCGGCGACCAGCGGGATCATGATCTCCGGCACGATGGTGTCACCCGTCGCCTCGTTGACGTTGATCGCCGCCTCGATGATCGCGCGGGTCTGCATTTCGTAGATTTCCGGATAGGAAACGCCGAGGCGACAGCCGCGATGGCCGAGCATCGGATTGAATTCCGACAGCTTGTGCGCGCGATCCTTGAGCTTGGCGGCGTTCATGCCGGACGCTTTCGCGACTTCCTCGATCTCCGCATCGGAATGCGGCAGGAACTCGTGCAGCGGCGGATCCAGCAGCCGGATCGTCACCGGCAGGCCGCGCATCACCCGGAAGATTCCTTCGAAATCCGAGCGCTGCATCGGCAGCAGCTTCGCCAGCGCCGCCTCGCGGCCGCGCCGGTCTTCAGCAAGGATCATCTCGCGCACCGCAATGATGCGGCCCTCGTCGAAGAACATGTGCTCGGTGCGGCAAAGTCCGATGCCTTCCGCGCCGAAATTTCGTGCGACTTGCGCGTCATGGGGCGTATCGGCGTTAGCGCGGACCTTCATGCGGCGCGATTTGTCAGCCCATTCCATCAGGATCGCGAAATCACCGGTCAGTTCCGGTTCGATGGTCGAGACGCGCCCGAGGAATACCTTGCCGGCTGCGCCGTCGACAGTAATGACGTCGCCCTTCTTGACGACGCGGCCCGCCGCCGAGAAGGCTTCGCCTTTGGCGTCGATCCGCAGGTCTCCTGCCCCGCAAACGCAAGGCCGGCCCATTCCCCGCGCAACAACCGCCGCGTGGCTCGTCATGCCGCCGCGCGCGGTGACGATGGCGACCGCGGCATGCATGCCGTGGATGTCTTCAGGGCTTGTTTCGACACGCACGAGAATGACCTTGCGGCCTTCCTGCGCCAGGCGTTCGGCTTCATCGGAGGAAAACACGACTTCACCGGCGGCTGCGCCCGGCGACGCCGGGAGCCCCGACAGCACAAGGTCGCGCGGCGCTTTGGGGTCAAGCGTCGGGTGGAGCAGCTGGTCGAGCGAATGGGGATCGACGCGCATCGCCGCCTCGCTCTCGCTGATGAGCCCTTCACGGCAGAGATCGACGGCGATTTTCAGCGCGGCCTTCGCGGTGCGCTTGCCGTTCCGCGTTTGCAACATCCAGAGCTTGCCGCGCTCAATGGTGAACTCAATGTCCTGCATGTCGCGGTAGTGATTTTCGAGCTTGGCGAAGATCGCCGATAATTCGGCGTAAGCTTCGGGCATGGCTTCTTCCATCGACGCCGCCGTCTCGCCCATTTTCTCGCGGGCGCGCTTTGTCAGCGTCTGCGGCGTGCGGATCCCGGCGACGACGTCTTCGCCTTGCGCGTTGATGAGAAACTCGCCGTAGCGGTAATTCTCGCCCGTCGAGGGATCGCGCGTAAAGGCGACGCCGGTCGCGGACGTCTCGCCCATATTGCCGAACACCATCGCCTGCACGTTGACCGCCGTGCCCCAGCTTTCAGGGATGTTGTGGAGCCGCCGATAGACCTCCGCCCGATCGTTGCGCCATGAGCCGAAGACGGCGCTGATCGCGCCCCAGAGCTGCTCAGCGGGGTCTTGCGGAAAGTCACGGCCAAGTTCGGCCTTCACCGCCGCCTTGTAGTCGGCGATGACCGTCTTCCAATCGTCAGCCTTCAGATCGGTGTCGAGGAAGAAGTCCCGCTCTTCTTTGTAGGTCTCCAGAATTTCCTCGAAAGCGTGATGATCGACGTCGAGCACGACGTTCGAGTACATCTGGATGAACCGGCGATAGCTGTCATACGCAAAGCGCGCATCGCCCGAGAGTTTGGCGAGGCCCTGCACCGTCACGTCGTTAAGGCCGAGATTGAGGACCGTATCCATCATCCCCGGCATCGACGCGCGCGCGCCGGAGCGCACCGACACGAGCAGCGGATTGGCGGCGTCGCCGAAGGTCTTGCCGACGAGCGTGCCAACCGCGTCAAGGCTTGCGGCGACTTCGCTTTTCACGGCGTCAGAATATTGACGGCCATTGGCGTAATAAGCCGTGCAGACCTCGGTGGTGATGGTGAAGCCCGGCGGAACCGGCAAGCCGAGATTGGACATCTCGGCGAGGTTTGCGCCCTTGCCGCCCAGAAGATTGCGCATTGAGGTGTCGCCATCCGCGGTCCCCGCGCCAAAAGCGTAAACGAGTCTCGCCATGATGGTTTCGCTTGCTCTCCCCGGAACCGGACGGCCGTCCAGCCTATGGTTACTCGTGCAATCGCCGTGCCTCGTTCCACGCCCGGTTCGACGCCAGCGTTCCCCGATTAGGGCGCCGGGGCTTGAAGGTGAAGCCAAATCTTCCGCACTGCGTCAAAGGGCTGGACCTTACTCCACCGCTGCGCGGAACCGAATCGACGCGGTGCGCCCGGCGGCCATCGCCCCTGACAGCGTCACCCGGAGATTGGTGACGGCGGCATCGGCTCCGGCGACCGGCGTATAGGCGTAAGTCGCGCCATTATCGTTGGAATAGGCGACGCCCGCCGCCGTCAGCGACAAGCCGCTCGCCGGCGAACTGTCAACAAAAGCGACAGCCCCCGACCCCGGTCCGCCGATCGTCACGTTTACGAAGTCGGTATTCGCGGGAATGGCGTCGACGATGACGATTGTTCCAGCGTCAATGGACCCGGGTCCCGGGTTGGTGAAGGAGATCAGGTACTCGATCGTCGCGCCGGGTATGGCGAAGGGGTTCGTCGTGCCGTTGACGGGATCTGAAATGACTGTGGCGGTCTTGCCCGCGCTCATCGCGCCCGTGACGACAAGCGTTGACGTGGCGGCGTCGCGATTGGCGACGGGCCTTCCGCTGATCGTCGCCGTCGAGCCGCCCGCCGCGACGGTGTTGGCGTAACTTCCGGCCGTCGAGGACGTCACATCAATTCCGATGGCGCAATTGGACGCCGCGGCGAGCGATCCTCCCGCAAGGGAGAGCGAGGAGGCAGCTGGAAGCGCGACAACGCTCCCGCCGCAGGCGTTGGACAAGTTTGCCGGCGTGCGGTTGACGAGCCCTGACGGATATAGGTCTGTCAACGCAAGCGCGGCGAGCGCGTTCGCGGGGTTGCGATTGCGGATCGTCAGCGTCATTCGCGAAAGGCCGCCGCTCGAGATCGTCGAAGGCGCAAACGACTTCGTTACGACGGGCGAGCATTCCGCGCCAGACGATAGTCCCGGTACGGATGCTCCGGACGCCGACGCTGAACTGCCGCTGGCGCCGCCCGCCGCCCCGTAGGCGGCGCCGAAAGCCCCGCCGCCGATCGTCGTGCCGGCAAGGCCAGCAGAGACGTCAGCCGCGGCGCTCCAGCTTGTTGAAACAAAGCCGCCGCCGCCGCCGCCGCCGGGCCCGTGCGCTAGCGTGCCGCCCGTATCGTTCGAACCGCCGTCGCCGCCCCGCGCGCGCAAGGAAAGCGCGGCGGTTGGCGTGTCGGTCGTGGTGACAAGAATGGCCCCGCCGGCGCCGCCGCCGCCGTTTGAGTCATTGCCGACCGTGGAGTTGGCGTCCGCGCCATCCGCGGTCAGCGTGCCTGATCCGGTGATAATCCCGGCACGGATAATAATGATCCCCCCGCCGGCTGCGCCCGATGACGCAAGACCCGATCCGGGCGTGCCGGTGCCGTTATTGGTGGTGCCAGCGCCGCCGCCGCCGCCCATGATGATCCGCGTTTCATTCTGGCTCACGACGCCGGCGCCGCCCCAGCCGCCGCTCTGCGTGCAGCCCGTTGGCGCGGTCGGACACCAGGCGTGTCCGCCGCGCCCGCCGCCGCCAAAGCCCGCGCCGCCGCCGCCGCCAGTGTTCTGATCGTTCGATCCGGGATTGCCGTCCGTACCCCCGCCGCCGGCGTTGCCGGGCGCGCCGCGCGCGTTCGACCCGTTGGGATAGCCTTCAACGCCGGTGTCGAGCAGCGACGATCCATTGAGCAGGTATCGCGGCGTCCCCGCGATGCCCTCGCCTTTTGCAGCGTTTGTGGCGCTTGACGCCAGCGTGCGCCGATCCGTGTTCGCAAAGCCGGCCGCGCCGCCAAGCGTGCGTCCGCCGCCGCCCCGGAACCCGAGCCCGTCGACCGAGATCGTGCCGCCGGACATCGTCAGCGCGCTGGCGACGTCGAGGACGACAACGCCGCCGGTCGTCCCGTTCCACGCCGGGGCCGTCACAGTCCCCGCAATCGTCGCATCGTCATACTGCGGTACACGGATGACCTGGTAGCGGCGCTGGCCGTTCGTGCCGCTCGCTGCTGCGTTTGTGAACGCGATGCCGGTCGAGGCGGCGATGGTCAGCGTTCCGCCCGACAGCGCCACCGCGCTCGTTGCGCGCGCGAAAGCAAAACGGCCTGAATTTCTGAGATTTGTAACGCCGTTATCAGGATCGCCATTGACGTTGTCGCCATAGCCCTGGTCGTTGTTGCGGTCGAACTGCGCGTCCTGCATCTGGATGATGAGGACGAGATCGCCGCTCGCGATCGACGCCGAAGCGCCTGTCGCTGCGCCGAGCGTGATCGACGTGCCGCCGGTCCCAAGATTTGATGTCGCGGGAAAGTATGTGTTGACGACGCCGGAGATCGTCCCCGACCCTTGCGCGGCCGGGCTCGCGCATTGATTGGCGCGCGCTGGCGCCCCGGCGACAATCACGCCGGCGACAATAGCGAGCGCTCGTCGCAGCGATGCGATCGAAATCTCCAGCGTCTTCCACTTCCCTCACCAAAATGACTAGGCCGGCATGGTTAAGATCGGGTCACTCTCCGGCCTGTTGTTCAGCAGTCGTTTAGATTAGTGAAGACTTCCAAGGATCTTCAGGAATCCCCCATGAGCGACCTCATCGTTGAAAATGCCGGCGGCGTCCTCGGCGTCACTTTGAACCGCCCGGAAGCGCTCAATGCGTTCAATCCGGCGCTGCTGTCGAAACTCACCGTCGCCGTCCGCGCCGCGTCGAGCGACCCGGCTGTCGGCGTCGTCGTGCTGTCGGGCGCGGGCCGCGCTTTTTCAGCGGGCGTTGATCTGAAGCTTTTGCAATCGATGCGGTTTGACGCGGGCCGCCTCGGCGGGGCCTTCGACGGCGAGGCGGCGGAAGCGGCGAGCGCCATACGCCGCTGCGCCAAGCCCGTTATCGCGAAAGTGCACGGCGCCTGTTTCACCGGCGCGCTGGAGCTGGCGCTTCATTGTGATTTCATTTTCACAACTGTCGACACGAAATTCGGCGACACCCACGCGAAATGGGGGCTGCGGCCGACCTGGGGCATGAGTCAGAATCTCGCGCGCGCCGTCGGCGTCAGGCGCGCGCGCGAACTCTCGTTCACCGCCCGCGGCTTCTCCGGCAATGACGCAGCGCGCTGGGGACTGGCGAACGAGGCCCTCGCCGACAAGGCCGCCCTCGACGCGCATGTCGCGATGCGCGCCGCCGAAATCGCCGCCGGCAGCCGCGGGGCGATCAGCGCCTACAAGAAGCTCTATATGCTGCACGAAGAAATGCGCCCGCTCGAAGAAGCGCTTTCGACCGAAGTCGAACTCGAGTTTCCCGAGATTGACGACACCGAACAACGCCTGAAGGGTTTTGGGCGATGAGCGCGCTTTTCGTTGATGTGGTGTCGGACATCGTGTGTCCTTGGTGTTATGTCGGCGTGAAGTCCTTTCTGGCTGCGCGCGACGCGCTGCAGGGCGACTACGAGATCGTCGCGCGCTTTCGCGCCTATCAGCTCAATCCGGATCTTCCCGCCGGCGGGGTCGACCGACACGCTTATTATCGCCGCAAGTTTCCGGACGAAGCACGGCTCGCCGCCGCGCGCGATGCGATCCGCGCGAATGCGCGCGAAAGCGGCTTTGACTTCGACCCCTCGGCGCCAGCGCATCTGCCGAACACGCTCAAGGCGCACCAGCTCATCACCCTCGCGCACCGCTCCGGGCGGCAGGAAGCAGTGGCGCTCGCGCTCTACCGGGCGTTCTGGGACGATCTTGCTGATATTGCCAGCGAGCAAACGCTGATCGAGATCGGGGAGCGTGAAGGGCTTGCGCGCGAAGCGATCGTCGAGGCGCTTGGTTCGACTGGCGCGGCGGTCCTCGCTGAGGCAGACGCCTTCCGCCGCGCCGGGGTCTCCGGCGTCCCGACATTTATCGTCGGCGAACGCACCGGGTTTTCGGGCGGCATGCCGCCTCAATCGATGATCGCCGCGTTGCGCGAAGCCGCGCGCCGCAATGAAGGAGCCGCCGCATGAAAATTCTTGCTCTCCTGTTTCTTGTTATCGGCGTCTCGGCTGCTGAAGCCGCGCCTGGCGATAGCGCGTGGCTCGCCGGCGCTATTTCCTCGGCAAAGAGCGGCGCGGTGATCGACATTCCCGCTGGCGACTACGATCTGACTGACCAGAAGATCGCTCGCTCGCTGACCCTTAAAGGAGCGCCCGACGGCAAGACTGTTCTGCGATCGGCGGCGGTGACCGAAAAGGCGATTCTGGTCCCGCTCCCCGGCGTCGATCTTCGCGCCGAGAACATCACTTTTTCCGGCGCCAAGTCATGGGACCGGAACGGCGCGGGCATCCGTCACGAGGGACGCAACCTCACGGTCGTCAACTGCCGCTTCATCGGCAATGAAGACGGCATCTTGTCGACCGGCGACAAGAACGGCGTCATCACCATTGAGCGCTCGCTCTTCCACGACAACGGTTTCGGCGATGGCCAGAGCCACGCGATCTATGTCGATGGCGCAGCTCTTGTCGATGTGAAGGACAGCAAATTCATCAGCACAAGGATCGGCCATCACCTCAAAAGCCTTTCCAACAGGACTATCGCGCGCGGCACAACCTTTGATGACGGCCACGGACGCGGCAGTTACGCCATTGACGCCTCAAAAGGCGGCGAGCTGATCGTTGAGAACAACGTCTTCATCCAGGCCTCCGACGCCGAGAACTGGTCCGTCGTCAATTACGATCTCACGCGCGGCGGCAGCGCGGACGGCCTCGTTCTCCGGGGCAACAAAATCATCAATCGGTTTCGAGGCGGGGTCTTCCTCAGAAACGACACCAAACTCGCGCCGGTCATGGCGGGAAACGCCATCGACGATCTCGGCGGCAAAGCGATGGCGCTCACCAATCCGGGCTCGCCGAAGCCGCGCGACAATTAAAGCGGGTTGCAGGGAAATTGGGTCGCGGGTTCGCGTCGCAACATGCGCGGCCAAAGGACTTCAGCGCGCGAAGCGTCTCATTCGGTTCGCAACGCGCTGAAGTGTTCTTTCATAACGCTTGACGCCGGCGCGCGCGCTCATTCTATTACGATTTGCGACTTTGCTTGGCCTTTCGAACGCGTACGCTGTCGTCCCGAACGCCTGCCTAGTTGCTGCGCTGCGGCGCTCGACCTTGCGCCGCCTCTACGCCTGACAGGAGACCACGGATGGCGACCGGAAAAGTAAAATGGTTTAACGAAACCAAAGGGTACGGGTTCATCACGCCCGACACTGGCGGCAAGGATGTGTTCGTGCACATCTCCGCCGTGCAGAAAGCCGGCCTCACCGGCCTCAAGGATAACCAGAAGATCAGCTATGACCTCGCCGACGAGCGCGGCAAAACATCCGCTTCGAACCTGAAGCTGCTCTAGAGCGGCGGGCGACAAAAGTGCAACGCGGTTTTTCGCAAAGCCGCCGCGACCACTAAAAAACTAGAGTTTCGGTCGATTCCTATCAATCGCCCAAAACTCTAGCCGCCAATACGGCATCAGAGAGTGAGGTGCGCCGGCCTCCACTAGAGCGCGTTACCCATTATTCGAGTTGAGAACGCGCTCTAGTCTTTTCCTTTGTCGCGCGTTCTTTCCGAAAACCGCGAACCACTTTTCGGGAACGCGCTGTTGCGGATAGCCGGCGCTTTTTTCGTCAAAAATTTCCGGTGAGCGCGACGCGGATATTCCGGCCGGGCAACGGCGCTACGTCCTTCAGGAACGACGTGTGCAGGCGCGCCTCCTCGTTCGACAGGTTGAGCGCAGAGACGCGCAGCGCCAGCGGACTGTCCTCGCCCAGCGGGCGAATGGTCAGATAGGCGTTGTATTGCGTGTAGCTGTCGGTCGGCAGTTCATCGAACCCGACGCGATCCTGCTCACCAGCGTAGTCAAGCTCGCCGCGAAGCTCGATCACCGGCGAGCGCGCTTCGAGCGCGAACAACCCTGAGAAGGGCGGGATGCGCGGCAGATCGCCGGTTGACGAGCCATCCGCCGTCGCGCGCACGTAATCGGCGGCGAGATGGGTATGGAAATGAACGGCGCCGGCGCTGAACAGCTCGGCGTCGATCTCCGCTTCAAACCCTTTGAAGGTCGCGTCGGTCGCGATGTATTCAAAGACCGGGAACAACTCGCCATCGATATCGATGTCCATGCCCGTCGCGTTCTCAAAAATGAAGTCCTTGTACGACGTGTAAAAGCCATTGAGCGTCAGGGAGAACCGATCGGTTCCGAAGCGCGCCGTCGCCTCAACCCCGCGCGCGGTTTCCTTGCCGAGCGTCGGATCGCCGACCTCGAACGACCCGGTCGCGAGGTGCAGGCCGTCAGAGAACAATTCTTCCGGGGAAGGCGCGCGTTCGGTGCGCAGGCCAGTGACGCCGAAGAACAGGCCCTCGGCAGGCGTGATGCTGACCCCGGCGGTGACCGAATAGGCGTTGAAGTCGAGGTCGGCGCCGATGTCGTCGGCCTTGTGGCTGGTCTTCTCAAAGCGTCCGCCAACCTCAAAGCGGAGCGGCCCTTGAGAATATTCCTTCAGCGCGAAGATCCCGTACTGGCTTGTGTCGGTCCCCGGCAGAAACGCCTCGTCGCCGATCGCCTCGAAATCGCGGACGCGAAACTGGAACCCGACCGCGCCGTTCAGCGCTCCTGATCCGAGATTGACGGTCTTGTCGACAAGTTCGAGCCGCCCCTCGACCCCCTCATTGGCGAACACCGTGCCGGCGGCGCCGTCAGGCTCAAACTCCGTATGCGTATAATCCGCATACCCGACCCGCAGCTTGGCCTTGCTGAAGAGACCGAGGTCCGCCTCGAAGGCGCTGTCAAAATCGAGACGGCGCTGGCGCAGGTCGATGCTCGGCCCGGTTCCATCGGGAAGGGCCTCTTCGCTGCCGGGGATGGAATAGAGCGAATCAATCGCCGTGCCGGAAATGCCCGCAAAGCCGTTGTCGAACACCAGCGAGACGCCCGCCGAGCCGGTTTTCGAGGTTGAACTTGAACTCGGCAACACGTCGCGGGTCGTGTCGGCGCCAGGGCCCATCGGATCGGCCGCATCAATCGCGCGGCGTCGCGCCGAGTGTGCAAAGCCGGGGATCTCGTAGTTCTCGGCGTTGCGATAGCCGCCCTCGCCATGGAAGACGAGCCCGCCCCCGCCGAACTTCGCCAGGGTGACGTCAAAGCCGCCGGCCGCCTCGACGCCGTCGTCGACGCTTGAAAGGCCGACGCGAAGCGCTCCATCCGCGCCGCCTTCGGGCAAGGCCGAAGGAATGCGACCCGAGAAGACGTTGACGACGCCGCCCGCGGCGGAAGACCCGTAAAGCAACGTCGCGGCGCCCCGCACGATTTCGATGCGCTCGGCAGTCGCCGGCTCGATCGCCACCGCATGATCGACGCTCGTCGCCGAGGCGTCGTTGGAGCCAATGCCGCTGTCAAGAATGCTGATGCGGTCGCCGCCAAGGCCGCGAATGACCGGGCGCGAGGCGCCGGGGCCGAAGAAGGTTGATGAGATGCCGGGCTGGCGGCGCAAGGTTTCGCCGATCGAGGATTCAAGATTGCGCTGCAAATCCTCCCCCGACAGGACGGTGACGCCGCCGACGGTCTCGGCAACGCTACGCTCCAAAGGCGACGCGGTGACGATGATCTCGTCACGCCCGACATCTTCCTGGGCGAGCGCGAGGGAGGGAGACAACAGGACGAGTATCGACGCGGACGCCGACAGAATGGATTTATTTCTCACGGATAGGGCCTCAAACTGATCGATTGAATTGATAACTGCCAGCGGCCTTCCTCAAGGAACGGCCGCGCAGCAGACATGACGGACTTCAAGGGATCAGAGAGTCGGCGGGCCTCGCGGGCTCGCAGCATAGCCCGTAATCTGCGTTAGAACTTCCGCAGGAATGGCGGTGATTTCCAACGCGCTGTAGGCCCCGGGACCCGCGACATCGGGCGCGCCGTCTGAGGGATCATCGACAAGGCCGCCAGCAAGGCAGACAGCGCAATCGGCGGCGGAATGCCCGAGAAGATCTTCCACGGGGGTCGACGCATGGGCAGCGAAAATCGCTTGCGCCATGAAGAAGAGCGCTGCCGCCACCATCACGGCCAGCGGCCGGAAATCGGGGCGCAAAACGGCAAAGGTGATGGCTTTTCGCCGCGCTCTCATATGACCAGAGGTAGCATAAGCGATACAAAGTCACAACGGATCGCGGCGCGGTCTTTCAGGCGCTCCCGTGCCAACCCCTTAGGCAGGAGCCAAGCGCGACGCTAACCCGTCCTCGCCATTCGTCGAGCATCTCGGCGTTGGGGCGGCGGCGAAGCCCGAACCGGCGTAAAAGCTCGGACCGCTTCGAGGCGGCGGCGCCGAACGTCGCGGCGACTTTCGGAAACCAGTAGTCAACGCTGTCGCTGATTTCCCTTTGCGCGCCGCCACCGCGCCCGCCAATCGCGTCGAGGCCTTCCTGGCCAAGTTCGGCATGCCGCTGCTCGCGCGGCAGGATGGCGCGGAAGGTCTCGGCGAGCGGTTGATACGACATCACGGCGTAATCGCCGAGTTGAATGACCGTCGCCGTTCCCATCAGCACGTTGAGCACGACGGAATCCGTCCAGCCGGTAATCGGATAGTGAAAGACGTTGAGGCGCATGTCGCCGGTCTGGCGACTAATACCGATGTCGTCATGGCGCGCGATGCGCGCAGCCCACGGATGGACGTTCTGATAACGCGCGACATTCGCGCCGAAGCCGCCCATCAGCCGTAGCACGCGCTCAGCGTGATCAAGCTTTTCAAGAACGATGCGGGAGGCTGCAATGCGTTCCTTGACGCCGGGTCCGAAATTGATGCTGTCGGCGAACCCCGCCGCGCCGGCGAGTTCGGAGTCAACAAAACTCGCCATCAGGCGCAGGATTTCGGCGCGGTAGCGCGGCGGCGCATTGCCGGGCGCCGAGAGTTTTCCGCCGCGCGCGAGATAATCGAGGATATCGCCGTCGTCGCTCATCTACTGATCGTAATCGACCTTGATCGCCGCCGTGCGCGGGCGGCTTTGACAGGTGAGAATATAACCGCGTTCGACCTCATAGTCTTCAAGCGCGTAATTGGCTTCCATATCGACTTCGCCCTCAATGAGTTTTGCCCGGCAGGTCGAGCAAACCCCCGCTTTGCAGGCGAAAGGCGCATCGATCGCGGCGGCGAGCGCCGCGTCAAGCACGGATTGGCCCGCCGCCACGGCGATCTCCCGCGCCGCGCCGTCAAGGATGATCGTCGCCGACGCCGCGCCTTCATGCGTGCGCGCCGGTCCTGCTGATTTCGGCTTGGCGCGGCCAGCGCGAGGACTTGAGAACAGCTCGAACTTGATCGCCGTTTCCGGCAGGCCGTGCCCTTTGAGCGCATCAGCGACGGCGAGCATCATCGGCTCAGGCCCGCAGATGAAGGCAAGATCGGCGCCCTTGACATCGATCCAGCGGGTGAACAGCGCCTCGCATTTCTCGCGGTCGAGGCGGCCGGAAAACAATTCAATCTCGCCCGCCTCGCTTTCAAGAACA
The DNA here is from genome assembly GCA_034522715.1 of Parvularculaceae bacterium. GTDB lineage: Bacteria > Pseudomonadota > Alphaproteobacteria > Caulobacterales > Parvularculaceae > Amphiplicatus. Next base: position 1,093,031 of record JAXHLA010000003.1, read on the forward strand.
TGCACGATGTTGAGACGGCCGAGATAGAGGTTCTTGAGATCCTCTAGCTCCTCGCGGAACATGATCGCCGAGACCTGACGGTTGCCGTAGACGAGCGTGAAGGAAGAGTGGGGCTCACGCGACATCACGGTGCGGATGAGGCTGATCATCGGGGTTATGCCGGAGCCGCCAGCGAAGCCGAGATAGCGCCGCGCCTCCGCCGGCTTCAGCGCGCTATGAAAATTCCCCATCGGCGCCATCGCTTCGAGCGTATCGCCGGCCCTCACCTCGTCATTGACGAAGCTTGAAAACCACCCGCCATCGACCCGTTTGACGCCGACGCGTAGAATTCCGTCGTCGATCCCGGCGCAGATCGAATAGGACCGGCGCACTTCCTCGCCGTCGAAGATATGGCGGAAGGTGAGATATTGTCCTTGTACAAAGCAAAAAGCCTCGCGCGCCTCCGCCGGCGGCGCGAGCGTCAGCACGACGCTGTCGCGGGTGTCGCGGCGCAGGTCAGTGACGGTCAGCGGATAGAAACGCGCCACGCTAAAACCGCTTGAAATAGTCGAAAGGCTCAAGGCAGTCGGCGCAGCGATAGGCCGCCTTGCACGGCGTCGAACCAAAGCGGCTCACCTCCTCGACTTTGGCTGAGCCGCAGCGCGGGCATTCCTTCGGCGCGTTGCGAACCGCAGCGCCGGCGCAGGCCGCCCCTTCGGGCGGGGCGATCCCATAAGCGCGAAGTTTCTCGCGCCCCGCCGGCGAGATCCAGTCCGTCGTCCAGGGCGGGGATACCCGCGATCTCACCCGCACGGCGGAAACACCGCGCCGGTGCAGCGCTTCCTCGATCGAGAGCGCGATGGCGGACGTCGCCGGGCACCCCGAGTAGGTTGGCGTGACAGTGACGACGACGCCGTCCTGTTCGACATCGACCGCCCGCACGATGCCGAGGTCATTGACCGACAAGACAGGAATTTCCGGATCGGGAACATCATCAAGCCAGCGCCACACGTCCGCCGCGCCGGGTTTGTCCACGACGGCGTTCACCACGCCGCCCCCGGATAGGCGCGCTGCATCCATTGCATCTCGGCGATAAGGCTGACGAACGCTTCCGTATGGCGTCCCGCCTTTCCGCCGGTGCGCGCTGGCGCGGAGGAAAGCGTCAGCGTCGCATCGGCGGTTACGGCGGCGACCGTAGCTTCGAAATTTCTGGCGATGTCAGCAAGCGCGGGTCCAAGCCCGCACGCGGCGATTTCGTCATCCATCGGATCGGCGGCCGTCAGCTCACGCGCGAACGGAAGGAGCCGCTCAAGCGCGGCTTGCATTTTTGCGCGGCTCTCGCCCGTGCCGTCGCCGAGCCGGATGACAAGATCGCTGGAGCGGTCGAGGTGATAGACAGCCTCCTTGGCGGATTTCTCGGCGATTCCCGCAACGCGGCTGTCCGTTGACCGGCTGAGCCCTTTCAGCATCGGCAGGTGCCAGGCGTCGAACAGGAATTGCCGCATCAAGGTCTGGCCGTAATCGCCGTTTGGCTGCTCGACAAGAAGCGCATTCTGAAAGTCGCGCGTGTCGCGCAGGAAGGCGAGATCATCGGCGCTGCGGCCCTTGCCTTCGGCCTCGCCGGCGAGCGTCAGCCACATCTTTGCCTGCCCGATGAGATCGAGCCCGACATTGGCCATCGCGATATCTTCTTCGAGCGCCGGCGCATGACCGCACCACGCCGACACGCGCTGGCCGAGGATGAGCGCGTTGTCGCCCATTCGAAGCGCCAGATGAAAAACCGGCGGCAGAGTCACATATGCCCCACGTCATCAGGAATGTCGTAAAATGTCGGGTGGCGATAGACTTTCGAATTCGACGGTTCGAACAGCGCTTCCTTGTCGCCCGGCGCCGAAGCGGCGATGTCCGTCGCCTTCACGACCCAGATCGACACGCCCTCGTTGCGGCGCGTGTACACGTCGCGCGCGTTTTTGATCGCCATTTCAGCGTCGGGCGCGTGCAAGGACCCGACATGGCGATGAGCCTGTCCATGCTGCCCGCGGATAAAGACTTCCCACAGGGGCCATTCGCTGGTCATTGCGTCCTACTCCGCCGCCATCTTGCGCGCGGTCGCTTTCTTCGCGTGCGCCATCAGGCCCTCGCGGAACCACGCGCCGTCGTTCCACGCCTTTTGCCGCGCCGCCATGCGTTCGGCGTTGCAGGGGCCGTTTCCTTTCAGGACCTCATAAAACTCGGTCCAGTCGATCTCGCCGAAATCATAGCCGCGCTTTTCGGGGTTCCATTTCAGCGCCGGATCCGGGACTTTCAACCCCAGATAATCCGCCTGCGGAACGGTTTCATTGACGAATTTCTGGCGCAGTTCGTCATTCGAGTTCTGCTTGATCTTCCACGCCATCGACTGCGCCGAGTGAACGCTGTCGCCGTCTGAGGGGCCGAACATCATCAGCGACGGCCACCACCAGCGATTGAGAGCGTCCTGCGCCATCTCGCGCTGCGCCTCGCTCCCCTTCGAGAGCGCCATCATGATCGCGTAGCCCTGCCGCTGGTGGAAGCTCTCTTCCTTGCAGATGCGAACCATCGCACGCGCGTAAGGGCCATAAGAGCAGCGCTGCAGCGGCACCTGATTCATGATCGCCGCGCCATCGACGAGCCAGCCGATGGCGCCGATGTCCGCCCACGTCAGCGTCGGGTAATTGAAGATCGAGGAATATTTCGCTTTGCCGGAAAGGAGCTGCTCCGTCATCTGATCGCGGCTGATGCCGAGCGTTTCCGCCGCGCAGTAAAGATAGAGCCCGTGACCGGCCTCGTCCTGCACCTTGGCGAGGAGGATCATCTTGCGGTCAAGCGTCGGCGCGCGGGGGATCCAGTTGCCCTCGGGGAGCTGGCCGACGATTTCCGAATGGGCGTGCTGCGAGATCTGGCGAATGAGGGTCTTGCGATACCCCTCCGGCATGAAGTCCTTCGCCTCGATCTTGATGTCGGCGTCGACTTTTTCCTGAAAGGCGCGCTCCTCAGGACCCATTTCGTCGAGGGTTCTGACGCGCTCCCCCGTCGATTTCACCATTTGCGCGTACATTGGCAGCCTCCGTTGATGACGACACACTATAATTCCCTGACCGAACGGTCAACGAATTATGCGCTACTCGTTTTGCCAACGAAAATGACCCCGGGAAGGTCTTTAAAAGCCGCGTCGCAGGTCAGCACATCCGCCCCATGCGCCAGAGCGGTTGCGTAGACGATGGCGTCGGCCGTCGCGAGCTTGTTTGCGGCGCAGATCTCGGCCGCCGAGAGAGCGATCGGGGTATCAAGCGGAATGACTTGAAACGTGCTGGAAAGCGCCATCGTTCGGTCGGCCGCCTCTTCTCCGACTTCGCGCGTCAACCATTTCGTAAGCTCAAGCTGAACGATGGTCGGCACAAGCCACTCCCCCGGCGCTGGAAGGTGAAGCCCGACCGCCCCGCCAGCAGGCGAATTCACGAACCATTCGAGCCAGGCCGACGTGTCGACGACGCGCATCAGAACCGGTCGCTGCGGTCGCGATAACGGCTCGGATCCTTGCCTTCCGCAATCCCGCGCAGGTCTTCAAATGTCGGCACTGGCACCAGCAGCACGCTGTCGCCTTTTGGAACGAAGGCAAATTTCTGTCCGGGCTTCCAATCGCGTGCGGTGCGGACGGCCTTCGGGATGGAAATCTGGAACTTTTCGGAGAGGGTGGCGGTATTTGACATTTCTTACGTTTTCATCATCGATCAATATGTAGTAGGAAAATAAGGCTGGCGCAAGAGCGCTTTCGATCTAGACCCTCTCCACGATCCCAGAGATCCCCTGCCCCACCCCGATGCACATCGCAGCAAGGGCGTAGCGGCCTTTTCGGCGGTGAAGCTCCTCGGTCGCGGTCATGATGAGCCGCGCGCCGGACATGCCGAGCGGGTGGCCAAGAGCAATGGCCCCGCCATTAGGGTTCACGTGGTCCGCGTCGTCGGCAAGGCCAAGCTCGCGCATCGACGCAAGCGCCTGTGAGGCGAAGGCCTCGTTGAGCTCGATGACGCCCATATCGGCGATAGAAAGTTCCGCTTTTGCGAGCGCCGCCTTCGACGCCGGCGCCGGGCCGATCCCCATGATGCGCGGAGGAACGCCGACGACCGCGCCGGTGACGACGCGCGCGCGCGGTGTGAGGCCGTAACGCTTCACCGCCGCTTCCGACGCGATGATCATCGCCGCCGCGCCGTCATTGACGCCGGACGCATTACCGGCGGTGATGACGCCGTCCCTCTTCACGAAAGGCTTCAAGGCCGACAGCGCCTCGATGGTTGTCTCGCGCGGATGCTCGTCTTTCGTGACGACGATCGCGTCGCCCTTGCGCTGCGGGATCGTCACGGGGACGATCTCCGCGCTGAAGCGCCCTGATTTTTGTGCAGCGCTTGCGCGCATCTGCGAGCGAAAGGCGAAAGCGTCCTGATCGGCGCGGGTAATGTTGAACTCCGCTGCGACGTTCTCCGCCGTTTCCGGCATCGAATCGATTCCGTATTGCGCCTTCATGAGCGGATTGACGAAACGCCAGCCGATCGTGGTGTCGAAAACTTCGGCGCTCCGTGAGAAGGCTTCTGTCGCCTTGCCCATGACGAAAGGCGCGCGGCTCATCGATTCAACGCCGCCCGCGATGATGAGATCCGCATCGCCCGCCTTGATCGCGCGCGCCGCGATCAGCACGGCGTCGAGCCCCGAGCCGCACAGTCGATTGACAGTCGTTCCCGGCGCCGTCTGTCCAAACCCCGCGAGCAGCGCGGCCATGCGCGCAACGTTCCGATTGTCTTCGCCAGCCTGATTGGCGCAGCCCATGACGATGTCGTCCAGCGCCGCCCAGTCGACCATGGCGTTGCGCTCTTTCAGCGCGCGCAAGGGCACGGCCGCGAGGTCATCGGTCCTCACCGTGGAGAGCGCCCCGGCATACCGCCCGATCGGCGTGCGGACAGCGTCGCAAATGAAGGCTTCAGTCAAAATTCATCTCCCGTTCGGCGTTGCCCGCAGCGCCGCGATTCATTGACCGACCACTTGTTCAATTATATCAATCGCCTCGCCGAAGCAATTCGAGGCGGTGATGGCGTTCGAGACAATCCTGTACCGGGTGGAAAACGGCGCGGCGCGCCTCACCCTCAATCGCCCGGACCGCCTCAATTCCTTCACCGTTGAAATGCATGCCGAAATTGCATCGGCTCTCGATGAGCTTGAGAAGGACGCGAGCGTCCGTACCCTGATGATCACCGGAGCGGGGCGCGGGTTTTGCGCAGGACAGGATCTTTCCGATCGCGCAGTGACGCCAGAGACCGACGCGCCTGATCTCGGCAAGTCGGTCGAGGAGCGCTACAATCCGCTCATCCGGCGCCTCACCGCACTTCCGATGCCGGTCGTCGCCAGCGTCAACGGCGTCGCGGCCGGCGCGGGCGCCTCGCTCGCTTTCGCGTCAGATATTGTCATCGCCGCGAAGTCAGCGAAATTCATCATGTCCTTCGCCAATATCGGCCTCGTTCCGGATTCGGGAAGCTCCTGGGCGCTGCCGCGCCTTGCCGGGCAGGCCCGCGCGCTCGGCCTTGCGCTGACGGGCGAGCCCCTCCCCGCTGAAACCGCCGCTGAGTGGGGCCTCATCTGGAAATGCGTCGAGGACGACAAGCTCGCCGAGGAAACGGACGCGCTCGCCGCGAAATTCGCTCATGCGCCAACCCGCGGACTTGCCGAAACCAAGAAACTCATCCGCGGCGCTTTCGCGCGCACACTCAGCGACCAGCTCGATCTTGAACGCGACCGTATGCGCGAGCTTGGCCGCAGCGAGGATTACCGAGAGGGCGTCGATGCGTTTTTGACCAAGCGAAAGCCGGTCTTCAAAGGAAAATAATTCCCCCCGCTCAATCCGGCGCAAGCCGGGATGAGCGGATAGCGACAACAAGGAAAAAAAGGATGTCAACGCTTTCGCTCCAGAGCTACGCGCTCGACCGATGGGTCGCCGGGACCGGCGCTGAAACGCGTGTCGCCTCCGCCGTCACTGGCGACATAGTCGCGGCGTTCGCACCCGCCGCGCTCGACTTCCGCGCGATCGCTGAACATGCTCGCAATGTCGGAGGCCCGACCCTCCGTAAGCTGACGTTCCTCGAACGCGCCGCCATCGTGAAGGCGCTCGGGACCGCGATCATGGACCGCAAGGAAGAACTATACGCGCTCAACCTTATGACCGGCGCCACCCGCAAGGACGGCTGGATCGACATCGAAGGCGGCGCCGGCACGCTGTTCGCGATGGCGTCGAGAGCCAAGCGCGAACTCCCCGATGACGTGATCCTCATCGACGGCGTGGTCGAGCAGATTTCGCGCGAGGGGACTTTCGTCGCGCAGCATGTGCTGACCTCGCTAAAAGGCGTCGCTGTCCACATCAACGCATTCAACTTCCCTGTCTGGGGGATGCTGGAAAAGCTCAGCATTTCGCTGATCGCTGGCGTTCCTGCGATCGTGAAGCCCGCGACCGCGACCGCCTATCTCGCTGAGGCGGCGTTCCGTATCCTGATCGACACTGGCAAAGTTCCGGCGGGCGCACTTCAACTTGTCATCGGGCCGACGGGCGACCTCTTCGATCATCTGACCGGGCAGGATGTCGTCTCCTTCACCGGCTCGGCCGCGACCGCGCTGAAATTGAAGAGCCATCCGGTCATCCTGCGCGAAAGCGTGCGCTTCATTGCGGAGCAGGACAGCCTCAACGCTGCGATGCTCGCCCCCGACGCGACCGCTGACGCGCCGGAGTTCCAGCTTTTCGTCAAGGAAGTCGTGCGCGAGATGACGGTGAAGGCCGGGCAGAAATGCACCGCCATCCGCCGCGCGCTCGTTCCTGCAGCGCTCCTCCCCGCCGCCGAGAAGGCAATCGCAGAGGCGCTCGCGAAGACGACGATCGGCGATCCTGCGCGTGAGGAAGTGCGGATGGGCGCGCTTGTCAGTCTCGGTCAGCGCGCCGATGTCGAGGCGCGCCTCGCTGAGCTTTCGCGAGAAGCTCGCGTCGCTTTCACTCTAAAACCAGCGATCATTGGCGCGGACGAGCGCGGCGCCTTTGTCGGGCCGACCTTGCTGGTCTGCGATAATCCTACGGACGCGCGCGCCGTGCATGAGGTTGAAGCTTTCGGGCCTGTTGCGACGCTCATGCCGTACACGTCGCTCAATGACGCGATCGCGCTTCTCAATCGCGGCGGCGGCTCGCTCGTCATGTCGCTGTTCACGCATGACGCGGAAATCGCCCGCGAGGTTATTCTTGGCGCGGCCTCGTTTCACGGGCGCGTCATTGTCATCGACCGAGACTGCGCCAAGGAGCAGACGGGCCATGGCAGTCCCTTGCCTGTCCTCGTTCATGGCGGGCCGGGGCGCGCGGGCGGCGGCGAGGAATTGGGCGGCATGCGCGGGCTTTCGCATTACATGCAACGCACCGCCGTGCAGGGCTCGCCCGCGACGTTGCGCGCTGTCACGGGCCGATGGCTCAAGGGCGCCAGCGTTGAAAAGAACGCGCCACACCCGTTCCGCTATCGTTTTGGCGACCTCGCCCTCGGCAAGACGATCGAAACGCCGGCGCGCACGATCACGCTCGACGACATCGAGCATTTCGCCCATTTCACCGGCGACACTTTCTACGCGCACATGGACGAGGCGGCGGCGAAAGCAAACCCGTTTTTTCCAGGCCGCGTCGCGCATGGCTATCTCATCCTCTCTTTCGCGGCGGGCCTCTTCGTCGACCCGGCGCCCGGCCCCGTCCTCGCCAATTACGGTCTTGACGAGCTCCGCTTCCTCACGCCCGCCTCTCCAGGCGATTCAATCCGTGTACGGTTGACGGCAAAATCGAAAAAGAAGCGCAATGACGATTACGGCGAGGTGAAATGGGATGTGACGGTGTTGAACCAGAAAGACGAGATCGTCGCGACCTATGAATTGCTGACGATGAACGCGATATAAAGCGATGAAACGCTCTCCCGATCAAAATACCGGCGTACCCCCGGGGCGCGACGAAGTCGCGAACCCGGGGTCCATCTCCCGATACTCGCCGCCGCGCGCGGTGGTTCTTCAGGAGATGGACCCCGGGTTCCGCGCAAGGGCGCGGCCCCGGGGCGACGGTGATATTTATTCACGCCGATGAGCTACGCCCCCCTCCTCGACGATGGCGAGAAGTTGACACGCGCTGAGCTTCAGTCGTTGCAGCTTGAGCGCCTACAGTCGACGCTGGCGCATGCGTACAAGAAGTCAGCGCATTACCGGCGCGCATTCGACAGCGCCGGCGTCAAACCAGGCGATCTGACGTCGCTTGCGGATCTTGCAATCTTTCCATTCACAACGAAGGCGGACCTTCGCGACAATTACCCGTTCGCCTTCTTCGCCGTGCCGCAGTCGGAGGTCGCGCGCATTCACGCCTCCTCCGGCACGACAGGAAAGCCGACTGTCGTAGGCTACACCAAGCGCGATCTCGAAACATGGGCGGGCCTCGTTGCACGCTCCATTCGCGCAGCTGGCGGCCGGCCCGGCATGAAGGTGCATGTTTCCTACGGGTACGGACTGTTCACCGGCGGGCTAGGCGCCCATTATGGCGCAGAGGCTTTGGGCTGCACCGTCATTCCGATGTCCGGCGGCCAGACGGAAAAGCAGGTGCAGCTCATCTGCGATTTCGAGCCCGACATCATCATGGTGACTCCGAGCTATATGCTGGCGATCCTCGACGAATTCCGGCGGCAGGGGATCGATCCGCGCCAATCATCACTGAAGATCGGCATTTTCGGCGCGGAGCCCTGGACCGAAGCGATGCGCCGCGAGATCGAAGACGCCTTCGCGATCGACGCTGTCGATATTTATGGCCTCTCGGAAGTGATGGGCCCCGGCGTCGCAAACGAATGCGTCGAAACGAAAGACGGCCCCACCGTCTGGGAAGACCATTTCTATCCGGAGGTCATCGATCCGGAGACGGGCGCCGTTCTTCCAGACGGCGAATTGGGCGAGCTTGTCTTCACGTCGCTGACCAAGGAGGCGACGCCCGTCATTCGTTATCGGACGCGCGACCTGACGCGGCTTCTTCCCGGCACAGCGCGGGCGATGCGCCGGATTGAGAAGATCGCCGGGCGATCCGACGACATGCTGATCATTCGCGGGGTCAATGTCTTCCCGTCGCAAATCGAGGAACAGATTCTGAAGACACCGGGCCTTGCGCCCCATTACATCCTCGAGGTCACACGCCCTGACCGCATGGACGAACTCAAAATTATCGTTGAGGCGCGCGAGGGGTTAGGTGCGGGCGATATCGCCGCCGCGGCGACGGCGTTGAAACACCACGTCAAGACGATGATCGGCGTATCGGCTGCGGTCGAAGCGGTCACGACCGGCGGCGTCGAACGTTCGGCTGGCAAAGCAAGGCGCGTCCGCGACCTTCGCCCGAAGGGCATCTAATGGCGCGCACGCAAGCGGAGGACTATGGCGAGAAGCGAGAAGCGATCGTGGCGGAAGCCGCGAAGCTTTTTGCGTTACGCGGCTTTGATGGAGCCTCGCTCGCCGAACTCGCCGAAGCTTGCGGCATGTCGAAATCGCTTTTTTATCACTATTATCCGTCGAAAGAGGCGATCCTTTTCGCCGTGATGGATAGCCACATCGAAGCGCTTCTGACCGCGCTGGACGCTCCGCCAACAGACGATCCTGCGCGCGCGCTCAGGGATTTCGCGCGGCGGTTGCTGCATCTTTATGCCGGCGCGGCGGACCGTCAGAAAGTCATGCTCTACGACCTCGCGCGCCTTTCCGCGCCGGAACGTCGATTGATTGTCGCAAAAGAAAGAAAGCTGATCAGTCATGTCGAAGCGCTGCTCGCGAGCGCCGATGAGCGCGCGCAGGAAGCAGAGCTTCGCGCCAAGACGATGCTGTTTTTTGGCATGCTCAACTGGACGCACACCTGGCTCAAGCCGGGTGGCGGGCTTTCGCGCGACGACGTCGCTGACCTTGCAGCACGGACAATCCTCGAACGCGGATGAGCCCTGCCAGAGCGGCCAAAGTCGGCCTTTGCGCGCGCCCGTGCACGACGTCGGCCACAAGCGTTAACGTTTAGGCTTTGCTTTCTTTAGACCCAGTCGCGGGCGAAAACATTGCGCCGCTGTTGAATGCAGTGCTGTGGGACGCGAGGATCCGATGCGCCCTGCCCTGACGGCGCTCACTCCTGCGCGGCTTGAGATCGCGCAGCCGTCTTGGTTGCGGCGATCCCAAATTCGTCTTATTCCCGCGCTATTGGGGTCGGAAGAATGAACGCTTTGGCGTTGTGGAACACCGGAGCGGAGCGAGTGAGCGTGGCCAACAGCTTTCTGAAAACCCTATTGAAATCAACCTGTTTTGGTCTCGTCGCGGCGGCGTCGCTGACCGGAGCGGCGTTCGCGCAGGCGGGTCCCAAGGCGCAAGCCGAGAATCGGCAAGGCCTGCCCCCCAGCTACAAAGGGCCAGCGAGCGCGGTCGCGGCGATCGTCAATGATACGGTCATTACGACCTATGACGTCGAGCAGCGTCTCAAGCTGATGATCATTTCCTCCGGCGGACGGGTGAACCCGCAACTCCTGCCGCAACTTCAGACCCGGGCGGTGCGCGATCTGGTCGAAGAGCAGCTGAAGCTGCAAGAAGCCAAGAAATACGACCTCGTGGCGCCCGAACCCGCGCTTCAAACCGAACTGCGCGGAATGGCGGGCCAAAGCGGCCTGACAGTCGATCAGCTTGAGCAGACGCTCAACGCGGATGGCATTTCGCTCGACGCGCTCAAGAGCCAGATTTCCGCCAGCATTGTCTGGCCGGAGCTTGTGCAGGGCCGCTATGGCAAGCGCGCGCGCGTCACAGACGATGAAGTTGACCAGACCCTCGAGCGGCTTCGCGAAGAAGCAACCCAGGAACAACTTCTCGTTTCTGAAATCTGCCTTCCCCTGCCCTCGCCGGATCGGGCGCAGGAGTATTATCAAGGCGGATTGCAGCTCATCGAGCAGATGCGCAAAGGCGTGCCCTTCGCTGTCGTCGCGCAGCAGTTTTCAGGCTGCACCTCGGCCGCCGCAGGCGGCGATATGGGCTGGGTGCGCGCGGGCGAACTGCCAGAGGAAGTTGGTGAGGCTGTACGCGAACTGCCGCCGGGCGCTGTCACCAATCCAATTCTCTCCGAAGGCGCTTTCATGATCATGGCGGTTCGGGACAAGCGCGCCGCGGTGAAGCAAGGGGAGCAAAGCTGGACGCTAGCCTATGCTGGCGCCCCGCTGTCTGTAGGGCGCGCGGCTGCGCGCACTGCGCTCGAAAAGCTTGCGACCGCCGAGGCGTGCGGGGGTGGGCGCACCCTGCGCTCCGACCTCGGCGCCGGCGTTGGTGTCGCCCTCATTGAAAACGCGCCGCTCGGCGCCATCGACGAACGCTTCAGAGGCGTGGTCGAGAACTTGGGCCGGGGCGATCTCAGCGATGTCATCGAAGCCGACGATGCGCTGCATATTTTCTACGCTTGCGAAGTCGACGAAGGTCTCGGTATCCCATCGCGTTCCGCCATCCAGGACCGGCTGTACAGCCGCCACTTACAGCGAATCGCCAATCAGTACCTGCGCGATGTCGAACGCAAGTCGACTGTCGATGTTCGCCTTGAGGCCCCGCAGCGCAACGCCGACGAAGCGCCGAATGGCTGAACCGCGCCTGCTCGCGCTGACCATGGGCGAGCCGGGCGGCGTTGGTCCTGAAATCGCGCTGAAGGCTTATGCAGCGCTGAAATCATCTGGACCGGGCTTTTTTGTTGTCGGCGACCCTCGCGCCTTTCCGGAAACGGCGATCACGGTGGTCAGCGATCCGTCGGCTGCCGCTGGAGCCTTCGCAACAGCGCTACCAGTGCTCGATACTGGAACCCGCGCGCAGGTGACGCCGGGTACTGCAGATCCAGCGTCCGCGCCCGCGGTGATCAGCGCCATCGAGCGCGCGGTGGCGCTGGCGATTGCTGGCGAGGCTGCGGCAGTCGTGACGAACCCGATTGAAAAGGCCAGTCTCAATGCTGCCGGGTGGCGCTGGCCGGGGCATACTGAATTTATCGAGCACCTGACGAGCGGGGCGCCCATGCCGAACGGACGTCGCCGGGGCGCTGTCATGATGATTGCAGGCCCGTCCTTGCGCACGGTTCCTGTGACCATCCACCAATCGGTGCGAGAGGCCGCCGCGCAGCTGAGCGCGGAATCGATTGTCCAAAAAGCGCAAATCACCTTTGAGGCGCTGCAGACCGATTTCGGCATCGCGCAGCCCCGCCTTGCGATCGCCGGCCTCAACCCGCATGCCGGAGAAAAAGGAACGATCGGGCGCGAAGATGAGGACATCGTCGCGCCAGCGGTTGCCGAATTGCGTGCGATCTATGGCGACGCGATCACCGGCCCGCATCCTGCCGACACGCTGTTTCATGAAGAAGCGCGCGCGCGTTACGACGCCGCGCTCTGCATGCTGCACGATCAGGCGTTGATCCCCGCAAAGACGCTTGCCTTTCACCAGGCCGTCAACGTCACGCTGGGATTGCCCATCATTCGCACCTCTCCCGATCATGGCACCGCGCGAGACATCGCCGGCAAAGGGATTGCGCGCGCTGACAGCCTGATCGCAGCGATCAAGCTCGCCGCTTCGCTCGCCGGGGCGCGGGCCTGCGCATGAACGATGCGCTGCCGCCCTTGCGCGACGTGATCGCCCGTCACGGTCTCGGCGCCGATAAATCGTTCGGACAACATTTCCTGCTCGACCTCAACATCACGCGGAAAATCGCCCGGGCGGCAGGCGCTGATGCGCACGACACCATCATCGAAGTCGGCCCGGGGCCAGGCGGGCTTACCCGCGCGCTGCTTGAAACAGGCGCTCTCGTCATCGCGGTCGAGCGCGACCGGCGCTTCATCACCGCCTTGCAGGAATTGCAGACGGCCTTTCCAGGGCGCTTGACGATCGTTGAAGCCGACGCTCTGCGCATTGATGAGACGGCGCTCAGCGGCGGCGCGCCGGTCAAGATCGTGTCAAACCTTCCGTACAACATCTCCACGGAATTGCTCGTCAAATGGCTTGTCGCCAATCATTGCAATGCCTCGCCTTTGTGGCCACAAATGACGCTGATGTTCCAGAAGGAAGTCGCAGACCGGATACTCGCCGCGCCGGGGTCGAAGACGTACGGGCGCCTTTCCGTCATCGCGCAAGCCGCGAGCCGGCCGAAGCGCGCATTCGATTTGCCGGCGCGCGCCTTCACGCCGCCGCCGAAAGTCGACTCGTCCGTTGTCACATTCGAGCCAGCGCCGGAGCGATTGCCAGACATCGAGGCGCTTGAAAGACTGACGCAAGCGGCGTTTTCCCAGCGCAGGAAGATGCTGCGCTCGTCCCTCAGGCCGCTGTTCGGCGACGCCACGGAAGCGCGCCTCGCCGCTGCAATGATTGAGCCGACAAAACGCGCGGAGGAATTGTCGGTAGCAGATTTTCTAAGGCTGCTTGAGTAGAGCCCGGTGAACCAGACGCCATCACGGCGTTGTCGACCTCGCCTCCATCTCCCTGACAGCGCGCTCGTGCGGGTAAATCAGCCGACGGGCTCAGGTCTTTCGCCAAGGCGCGCCGCCCGGCGTGACCGAATGTGTGAAGCTCGGACCAGCGCTTCAGCCTTTCAACGCCTCCAACTCGCCGCGCCCGAACGCTTCGGCAAGTTTGAACTTCTGGATCTTTCCGGATCCCGTCAGCGGCCAGGCATCGACCCAGATCCAATAGGCAGGCGTCTTTTGCGCGGCAAGGCGCGCGCGCACAAAGGATTTGAGGTCAGCGGCCGACGGCCGCGCCGCGCCTCTGGCGCGCATGAAGCACGCGACCTGCTCGCCCCATTTTTCATCGGGCACGCCGACGACGGCGATCTCAAGAATCGCTTCATGTTCAAGAAGCGCGTTCTCGATTTCTGCAGGGAATAGATTCTCACCGCCGCGAATGATCATTTCCTTGACGCGGCCAGTGATTTTCAGGAACCCGCGCTCGTCCATGCGCCCAAGATCACCCGTATGGAGCCAGCCTTCGCTGTCGATCGCCTTCGCGGTCGCTTCGGCGTTGTCGTTGTAGCCGTCCATGATGAGATAGCCGCGCGCGCAGATCTCGCCTTGCGCGCCGATCGGCACGGGCACATTGGTCGCGACATCGCGAATCGAGACGTCAACATCGTCAAGCGGCGACCCGATGGTGCCGCACAAATCCTCAAACGCGTCGTCGTGGCGTGTCTGGGTGATGACGGGCGAGGCTTCGGTCTGCCCATAAACAATCTGGATGACGGAGCCGAAAGTCGCCTGCGCCTTTCGCACAAGCTCCGGCGGCACCATCGACCCGCCGGACATGATGCGCTTGATTGAGGACACATCGCGTCCGCTTTTCTCGACCGCTTCAAGCAGCGCGATGATCATCGTCGGCACGCCAAGCATGAATTTCGGCCGCTCGCGTTCGATCACCTTCACGATCATGTCGGCGTCAAAGAGCGGCGCCAGCAACATGGTCGCGCCGCGCGCAGGGCCGCCAAGCGCAAGGATCGCGCAGCCGGTCGTGTGAAACAGCGGCATGTGATGAATGAACATATCGCCCGGATCGACGCCGGCGCGTGTCATTGCGTCATGGCCGTTCTTGAGAAGACCCCAATGATGCAGAAGGGCGCCCTTGGGAAAGCCTGTGGTGCCGGAGGTGTACTGAATCTGGCAAACATCCTTCGGCGCGACATCCGGGAGCTGACCGCGATCAGCCCCCTCGAACAGCGCGGCGTGATCGGTGAGAAGGATGCGATGCCGAATTGCTGGGATGTCCGCGCAAACTTCATCAGCGATTTTCGCGAGCCGGTTTCCCCGGAACTCCTCAACGTAATATATCCCCTCAGAGCGCGATTGCTCGAGCACATATTTCAATTCGCGCGGCTGGAACGCCGGATTCACGGTGACGAGCGTCAGTCCCGCCATCGCCGAGGCGTATTCGATCAACAGCCATTCCGGAATGTTGTTGGCGAAGACGGCGATGCGCGCGCCCTTCGGATGACGCCAGCTGAGCGCCTTGGCGAGGCGCGTCGCGTCCGCGTGGAGTTCGGCGTAAGTCCAGGTGCGGCCAATCTCGCCCGCCGCGGAAAGCTCCTTCAGCGCTATGGCGGGCCCGCGCTTTTTCGCTTGCTCCTGAAGCATATCGCCGATGGTCATCGGCGCCGCGAAGGCGCCCCTGCGCGCGGACCAATAGCTTTGCGTCACCATCGTTACCCGCGCATCGGCAAAATCATCTGCGTCTGCGTCACGATCGCTGCGAGCTTGCCGTCTTCGCGGCTGATCTCCGTTTTCCAGACCTGCAACGACCGGCCCATGTGAACGGGCGTCGTCACGGCGAGCGCCTTTTGGCCGACCGGCACAGGGCGCAGGAAATTCGTTTTGCTCTCAACGGTTGTCGTCATCATGCCCTCAGGCATGTTCAGGAAGGCGCCGCAGCCGCCCATATTGTCCGCAAACGCCATGATCGCGCCGCCATGCAAGGTCGCTGGGATGGTGCAGTGATCGGGCGTGACGAGAAGCTCCGCCTCGAGACGATCCCTGGTGACAAGCGTCATCCTGATGCCGATCATCCGCGCGAACGGCGCATTGTTCTCGTTGAAGGCGGCCGCGAGGTTTTCCTCGGTCATGAGCGCTGCCCTGCATTGATCAGAACGGCGACCAGCAGCGCCGTCTCCTTCCCACGATTGACCCAGGCGTGATTGGTCGCGCGCTGAATGACGACATCGCCCGGTTTCAGGGACTGCGCTTCGCCATCGTCGAGCAGCAGGTCAACTTCGCCTCGAACAAGGATAATCGCATCAAGCGTCTGCGTCTTGTGCATCATCGGGTGCCGGCGTGTATCGACGCGCGCGTGGCTTGCGCCGCAGGCGGCGAAGCCGAAAGCGGCTTGCGCGTCACGCGTTGCGGCCGGGGCGCTCTCGTCCTCGGCCGGCACCGTGAACCAGCGGATCTTCACGGCGCCGATGCCGGGCTCAAGACGCACGTCTTCGTCTGCCAGCTGGTCCCGTCCGTCGAGCAGGCGCGCGTCCAACATTGCCGTCCAGATTTCGGCGAGCCCGCCCTCCTCGACGGCCAGCACTTTGGCAGGCGAACCGTCGATCCTGACGGATGAACGGCCGTCCGCGCTGTCTTCGGTGACGATGCGGCGCAGCCGATCCCAGATCATGACGCGGGCGCGATCCGGGCCCGGACGGAATCACTCAAGGAGCGCGCATCATAAATGTCATTTGAGTCGGCGGGCTTTTCGCCCTTTCCAAAGATGACTTCCATGCGCGCCGTGTAGAATTTCCGCGCGCCAACCTTGCCGAGATTGCCGCTGACGCCGCCGCCAACGCTGCGACCACCGCCGCCAAGCCCCGCGCCAATGCCGACGCCGCCCTTTTCCTCTTCCTCGACGCCGCGTCCGACAACGCGGAACCAGTCATAGCCGCCGGCGAGTGCGAGGTCAGCGGCCCGCAACAGCGCATAATCCTCAACGACATTCGGCGGCGTCGCGCCGTCGCCGGCGAAGACGATGCGATAGCGGCCATCTTCGATGCGCGTTTCAGAATAGCCGTATCCATCCTTCCCGGCGGGCGCATAGGCGGTGCCGATAGCGGTGGCGCAGGCGGCGAGCGCCAAAAATGCCAGACTTGCGAATGCTCTTTGCACGGCGTTCCTCCAAAAAACTCGGCGCCTATTCAGCATATCATCAGTTCTCTGGGGATCAAATCACCGGGCGACTAGAGTTTCGGGCGATTGAAAGGAATAGCCCGAAACTCAAGTTTTTAAGTGGTCGCGGCGGCTCTGGGAAAAAACCGCGTTGCACTTTTGTAGACCGCCGCTCTAGCTGAAAAACTGCATGACGACATCTGGGCGCATCAAGATTGTGAAGAGGAGGCCCCCGAGGGCGCCGCCGAGATGTCCTTCATGGGCGATGATGCGGTCCTCGCGTCCCATCAGCCGCGAGGATATGAAGATGAAGAGGGCGCCGTAGAGGATCGCCGGAATGCCGAACGGAATGAAAAGGATATAGATCGGCTGAAACGGGTAGAAACAACAAAACGACAACACGATCCCCGACGCGGCGTCGGAGGCGCCGACCGACGAATAGGAGGGGTTGTTGCGATTGACGCGCAAAGAGACAAGACCGCTGACGCCGATCGCGCCGAAGTAGACAACGAGGAAACCGAGCGTGCCGAGAATGCCCTCGATCGGCGGACCGAAAAAGAAGATCGTCAGCATATTGAGCAAAAGATGCGGACCGTTCGCGTGGAGGAAACTCGACGTGACGAGGCGGTAGTGCTGTTTCTTCGACGCGACGGCTTCAACCTGGAAGGCGAACTGGTTGATGAAGCTGCGGTCGACGAAAAACGCGTAGAGGCTGACCGCGATATTGACGAGGATGAGCGCGTACGTCGCAGGCGCGTCGGAAAGGGTTGGCATCAAGTCGCTTTCCTGACCTAGGCCGGGTCCGCGGCGGCCAGGTATTCAGCTGGCGTCATTGTCTTCATGGCGAGGGCGTGAATTGGCCCTGCCAGTTCCTCTTTCAGCGCGGCATTGACGCGGCGCTGGCGGGCGACCCCCGGTTCACCCTCGAAGGCAGCGGAGACAATGAGCACGCGAAAGTGAGATTCCCCGCCTGCGCGCGCGCCCGCATGTCCAGCGTGAAGGTGGGATTCGTCCTTAATAACGAGACGATAGGGGCCAAGGGCCGCAATCAGCTTACGGCGCATCGTTTCGGCGACGCTCATGCCTCTTCCCCGCTTTTGACGCGACTTTGATACGAACCGGTGCGGCGATGAAGCGCATCAGCGTTGATTTTAAGCCCTTTTCAGCCGTCGGAGGACGCTGTCAAGATTGTTTCAAACGAAGCCTCGCATCATAATCCATCTATGGCCCCTTATAAGCCTCGGCACGGTTACGACATCAGGGTGCGCCCGCCACGCGACAAGGCGGCGGAGCCTCCGGCGTGGGCGCGCGGTCACACCCGTCAATGCGACCAGGAAGGCTGCGGACGGATCGCCATCGTGCGCGTTGCGAAATCGCCACGCGAGGCTGCGACCAAACTCTGGTTCTGCGAGGACCATGCGCGCGCGCACAACGCGCGGTGGAATTTTTTCGATGGCATGTCGGCTGAAGAATCCGAAGCGGCAAGGCTCGCCAACATTTATGGCGATCGCCCCACCTGGGCGATGGGCAAGAACGAACGCGCCCGCACCACCTCGCGCGCACGCGGCCCTGCCGATCTCAAAGACGCGTTTGGCATTTTTTCCGAAGCCGTAAAGGCGAATCAAGCCGCGCGTCCCGAGACGCGCGACGGGCGCCCGGTGTCCAAATTGCAGTCGAAGGCGTTTGCGACGCTTGACCTCGCGGTTTCGGCGCCCGCCGCGGAAATCCGCAAGCGCTACGCCGAACTCCTTCGCCGGTTCCATCCGGACGTTAACGGCGGCGACCGCAGCGCGGAGGGTCAATTACAAGAAGTCGTCCGCGCGCATCATATCCTCAAAAAAGCGGGCTTTTGCTGAACCGCGCCGCCGGAAACGGCGGCGATCCGTCCCTGCCCTCGGCCCTTGAAATCCCTGACCATTGGAGGCAAGGGTCAACGCGATATTCAAGGCCTTTCCCATGTCCGTCATCGACGAAAAATTTCTTGAGAAACCCGATACGAAAGTCGACGCCAAAGCCGTTTTTGGCGTTGATTTCGCCGGCGGCGTTCCAGCGTTTTCCAAGCCCAATGAATATGTCCCGGCGGTTGACCCCGCCTATCGCTTCGATCCGCAGACGACGCGCGCGATCCTTGCGGGTTTTGCTCATAACCGCCGTGTGATGGTGCAAGGCTATCACGGCACGGGGAAATCGACGCATATCGAACAGGTCGCCGCGCGCCTTAACTGGCCGTGCGTGCGCGTCAACCTCGACAGCCACGTCAGCCGCATCGACTTGATCGGCAAGGACGCGATCGTTGTCGAAAACGGCATGCAGGTGACGGCCTTCAAAGAAGGCATCCTGCCCTGGGCGTTTCAGCGGCCCGTGGCGCTCGTTTTTGACGAGTATGACGCCGGCCGTCCGGATGTGATGTTTGTTATCCAGCGCGTTCTTGAATCGGAAGGGCGCCTGACGCTTCTTGATCAAAACAAGGTCTTGCGTCCGAACCCTTGGTTCCGCCTCTTTGCGACCACGAATACAATCGGCCTCGGCGACACGACGGGCCTCTATCACGGCACGCAGCAGCTTAATCAGGGCCAGATGGACCGCTGGTCGATCGTCACGACGCTGAATTATCTTGCGCATGACGAAGAAGTCGAAATCGTCATCGCCAAATGCCCGCTTTATGATTCGAAAGAGGGCCGGCAAGCGGTGAGCGCGATGGTTCGGGTCGCCGACATGACGCGCAACGCCTTCATCAACGGCGACCTGGCGACCGTCATGAGCCCGCGCACGGTCATCACCTGGGCGCAGAACGCAGAGATCTTTCAGGACATCGGCTACTCTTTCCGCGTCACCTTCCTCAACAAGTGCGACGAACTTGAACGCCCGACAGTCGCTGAATTCTATCAGCGTGCGTTCGGAGAGGACCTGCCCGAGGCGGCATATCAGGTTGAAGTCGCCTAGAGCGGCGTCAGCGCGGTAGGGCAGGTTTTCGCTGCGCTCGATGCGCCCCGCTGTTACTCCTTAGACGGAGCATCGCGCCCAAACAAGCAACCCGCCTGCGCATTAAGCGAAGGCGGGGCCTGTTATCAGCATCAGTCTGATTAGCGCCGCGCAAGCAGGTCGCGAATTTCGGTCAAAAGCGCCTGATCCTTTGTCGGCCCCGGCGGCGGGGGCGCGGCTTCCTGGTTTTTCTTGAATTTGTTCATGGCTTTCACAAGCAGGAACACCGCCCAAGCGACAACAATGAACGAGATCACGTTGTTGATGAACTGTCCGTAAGCGATGACCGGCGCGCCTGCCTCCTGAGCCGCGGCGAGGCTGGCGTAAGAACCGCCTTTCAAGGGGACGAACAAGTCAGAGAAATCGACACCGCCGAGCAGCAGCCCGATCGGCGGCATGATGACGTCATCGACGAGCGATTTCACGATGGTGCCGAACGCTCCGCCGATGATGATGCCGACGGCCATGTCGAGCACGTTGCCCTTGACGGCGAATTCTTGAAATTCCTTAATAATGCCCACGCGACCCCGCTCCTCTAAAACAGCGCGCAACTATTGCCGCCTAACCTCGCCCTAGACCGATTTGCCGAAGCATCAAGCCTTATTTATCCGTAAAGGGATCAATCGCCCACTTACTTGCAGGCTTCTTGCGCGCGATCGAGAGCGGCAGAGACGCCGCTCAACGAAAAGATATAGTTGGTCGCGGTGCCCCGTCCCGAAGTCGCGGCAATCCGCATGTCTGCTCCGGAGCGCATCGCGGCGACGAGCGATTGCTCGGCGGCGGCGTTCTCGATGAAGGCCTCATTATCGGACACGTACATATCCCACTTCTGTGATCCGATGCGGACCACCGGCCCCGGCGCATCTTTCAGATTATAGCCGGCGCGAAAGCTCGGCTGGTCAGTAGCAACGCCTGATTTCCACGTCGCCACCATGAAGAAGATTTCGCCGTGATTGACGGATTTCGGCGATTTATCCTGCGCCTGGGCGACAGCAAAACAGATTTTGTCGTTGCCGGCTTCCTGCACCATGACCGACCAGTCCTTAAAAAGGCCCACGGACTGCGGTTCGGCTGACGCGACGCCGGCGAACCCAAGCGCCAGAACTCCAGCCGCCGTCTGACATGCAGTCGCCGATTTCGTCATCTCTCGTCCTCCGCACCCTGTTCCTAAGACCGCGATTCGCGAATGATCGCAGCGCTTTGCGGCGAAATCCCGGGCGCCGACGCGTGATTTGCGCGAGGGGGGCCGATACGCCATAAGCACGCCGTTTCTTGAGCTATTCGCAAGCGGAGGCAATTGGTGATCCCGGGACGTGACAGCCTTAAAACGAAAACGGCGCTGACGGCAGCTGGTAAGTCTTATGCGATCTACAGCCTCAAGGCGGCGGAAAAGCACGTCGGCGACCTGTCCCGGCTCCCCTGCTCGCTCAAGGTTCTCCTTGAAAACCTGCTTCGATTCGAAGACGGGCGTTCGGTCACGGTTGACGATATCAAAGCCTTCGGCGACTGGTTGAAAACTGGCAAGAGCGAGCGTGAAATCGCCTACCGTCCGGCGCGCGTCTTGATGCAGGACTTTACCGGCGTTCCCGCCGTCGTCGATCTCGCCGCCATGCGCGACGCGATGAAGTCGCTCGGCCAGGACCCCGAAAAAATCAACCCGCTAGCGCCCGTTGATCTCGTCATCGACCATTCGGTGATGGTCGATTATTTCGGCAGCGCGAACGCCTTCGCCAAAAACGTCGCGCGTGAATATGAGCGCAATAGCGAGCGCTACCAGTTCCTGAAATGGGGCCAGGGGGCCTTTGACAATTTCCGGGTCGTGCCGCCGGGCACCGGCATCTGCCATCAGGTCAATCTTGAATATCTCGCGCAGACGGTGTGGACCGCGGAGCGTAACGGCGAAACCTACGCCTACCCTGACACGCTCGTCGGCACCGACAGCCACACGACGATGGTCAACGGATTGTCCGTCCTCGGATGGGGCGTCGGCGGCATCGAGGCCGAAGCCGCAATGCTCGGCCAGCCGGTGTCAATGCTGATTCCCGAGGTTGTCGGCATGCGCCTTGTCGGCAAGCTCCCTGAAGGATCGACCGCGACCGACCTCGTCCTCACGGTGACCCAGATTTTGCGCAAGAAAGGCGTTGTCGGGAAATTCGTCGAATTCTTCGGGCCGGGCCTCGATCACCTCGCGCTTGAGGACCAGGCGACGATCGCCAACATGGCGCCGGAATATGGCGCGACCTGCGGCTTCTTCCCGGTGACCGCCGAGACGCTGCGCTATCTGACGGCGACAGGCCGCGCGCCCGAGCGGGTGGCGCTCGTCGAAGCGTATGCGAAGGAACAGGGCCTCTGGCGCGATACGACGACGCCAGAGCCAAAATTCACCGATACCTTGGAACTCGATCTCGGCAGTGTGACACCCTCGCTGGCGGGACCAAAGCGGCCGCAAGACCGCGTGCTCTTGGCGCAGGCGCCGGCGTCTTTCGCAGCCGCACTCGAAAAGGAATATGGCCAGTCCGGCGCGCTTGATAAACGCGCGCCGGTGGCCGGTGAGACCTTCGATGTCGGCAATGGCGACGTCGTCATCGCGGCGATCACGTCATGCACCAACACTTCGAACCCCTCGGTGCTGATTGCAGCGGGGCTCGTTGCGCGCAAAGCGCGCAAGCGCGGGTTGAAGTCGAAGCCTTGGGTCAAAACATCGCTCGCGCCGGGCAGCCAGGTGGTGACAGATTACCTCAAAGCCGCCGGGCTGCAGGACGATCTTGACGCGCTTGGCTTCAATCTCGTCGGCTATGGGTGCACGACCTGCATCGGCAATTCGGGGCCCTTGCCCGAGGCGATCAGTGCTGCAATCAACAACAACAATCTCGCAGTTTGCTCCGTCCTGTCCGGCAACCGCAATTTTGAAGGCCGCGTGTCGCCCGACACGCGCGCAAATTATCTCGCCTCGCCCCCCCTAGTCGTCGCCTACGCGCTTGCGGGATCGCTTAATATAAACTTGACCTCGGAGCCCCTCGGCAAGGACGATCAGGGTAAGGACGTTTACTTGAAGGACATCTGGCCGTCGAACCGCGAAATCGCCGACGTTGTGCGCGAGCATGTCACCGCGAAGATGTTCGCAACGCGTTACGCCGATGTCTTCAAGGGCGACGAGGAATGGCGCAAGATCGACGCTGGCGACGGCCAGACCTATCGCTGGCCTTTGTCGACCTATGTGGCGAACCCGCCCTATTTCGAGGGCATGACGATGACGCCAAAGCCGATCGAACCGGTCGCTAATGCCCGCATTCTGGCGCTCTTCGGCGACTCGATCACCACCGACCACATCTCTCCCGCAGGCGACATCAAGGAGAAGGGCCCTGCCGGCCAGTACCTGAAAGAACGTCAGGTGCCGGTCAGCGAGTTCAATTCCTATGGCTCGCGCCGAGGCAATCATGACGTGATGATGCGCGGCACCTTCGCCAACATCCGCATCAAGAACCAGATGCTGGACGGCGTCGAAGGCGGCCTGACCCTACATGTTCCGTCAGGTCAGCAACTGTCGATTTACGACGCGGCGATGAAGTACAAAGCTGAAGGAACGCCGCTCGTCGTATTCGCCGGCAAGGAATATGGCACCGGCTCCTCGCGCGACTGGGCGGCGAAAGGAACCGTTTTGCTCGGCGTGCGCGCCGTGGTCGCCGAAAGCTTCGAGCGCATCCACCGTTCGAACCTGATCGGCATGGGCGTCCTGCCTTTGCAATTCACGCAAGGCGACAACTGGCGCTCGCTTGGCCTCAGAGGCGACGAGACCGTCACCGTTCACGGCGTCGAGAAGCTGACGCCCCGCGCCGAGACGAAGCTGACGATCACGGGCCCCGACAGGAAATCGCGCGACGTGTCCGTTCTTGTGCGGATCGATACCGCCGACGAACTCGATTATTATCGGCATGGAGGCATCCTGCACTATGTCGTGCGCCAGCTCGCGGCAGCCTGAAATTCAACTGTTAGTTGCTAGCGCCGTGACGGGCCGCAACTAATCTCCCGCAACCTCCGGTCGCATGACGCGCCGGCGCTGTGGGGGAGCCCTTTGAACCAACGCCGGTTCTGCGCCGTGCTTGCGGCGTCAGCGCTATTTCCGCTGACGGCAGACGCAAGCCCCTGGAACAGGGCGGACGGCGGCATTTTCGTCTCAACGCGCACCGACTATTTCCGCTCATCGACGGACATTAGTGCGTTCGAGCGCGTTGACACCGACACTTACGTCGAATGGGGCGTCACCGACCGGTGGATGGCTGGCGGTAAAGCTGTGTTTGGCAGCTCGTTCATCACAGACACTGATGGATCGCGTACGGTCAGCGGGTTCGGCGAGTCAGATGTATTTGTTCAGCGCCAGCTCCAGCGCGGCGAACATTCGGCGACTTCGCTTCGCGCCGCCGGCGTCTGGTCAGGGGATATCACCGACGGCGCGCGGCCCGGCGAGACCGCCGGCGGTTTCGACATCGACCTTCGAGCATTGCATGGGCGCGATATCCTGTTGAAGCCGTTCAAGGTGTTCATTGCCGCCGAGGCAGGATACCGCCACCGCCTCTCGGATGCGGCGGATCAGGCGCGGGCTGAATTCCTCGTCGGCCTGGAACCTTCGCGGCGGTTGCTCGTTCTGCTTGAGGCGCAATCGATCATTTCCATACAGAATAACGCTTCCGGCTTCGACGATTTCGATGTGATCAAGGCGCAAGGAACGCTCGTGTGGCGCGCGACGAAGCGCTGGTCAGTGACCGCAGGGGTCCGCACCGAATTCGCCGCACGCAATATCGAACCCGGCGACGCCTATTCCCTTGGATTCTGGACGGAGTTTTGATGCAGGTCGAAAGGGAAGAAGCGCCCGCTGAATTCGGTCGCCTGCGCGATTATTGTCGGAAGGGCCGTGCGCCGTGGCGTCGCGACGCCCAAACCATGGTCTTTCTGACGACGCGGGAAGAAGACGCCGCGCCGGATATTCGCCTTTCCCCGCCGGATTTCGCCGCCGCCTTGCGGCAGCAATTCAGCACTGAACTGACGCAAGGGGCTGTCTGGGGCCTTGCGCAGCAATCGCCGATTGAAAGCGCCTATCACGTTCTAACCGCTCAGCAGACGAGGCTGCTCGGATTGGCGGCGCTGCTTGCCGCCGGCCTTCTCGCCGCTTTTCCGAAGGCAATGGCTGCAACGGCGTTCGCATTGATCGCCGCGCTCTTTTTGGTGACAATTGGCGTCAGACTCTCCCTGGCAATGATTGCAGCCGCGCCGGCGGCCCCGCTCATGCGCGTGCGCCTCAAGGATGCGGACCTTCCAGTCGTCACAGTCTTGACGCCGCTATTTCGAGAGGCGGAGGCGTTGCCCAGCCTTGCATCCGCGCTGGCAAAACTCGACTACCCGCAGAGCAAACTCGATATTAAATTCCTGCTGGAAGAAAATGATCAAGAGACGATCGCGGAGGCGCGGCGGCTCAATCGCGATGGCCGCTTTGATCTTGTTATTGTGCCGGCGTCGGCGCCGCAGACCAAGCCTAAAGCGATGAACTATGCGCTGCCGACGGCGCGGGGCGATCTCCTCGTCATCTATGACGCGGAAGACGAACCGGAGCCCATGCAGCTGCGAATTGCGGCTGAAACATTTGCCGCCGCGCCGCCAGACCTCGCCTGCCTGCAGGCCAAGCTCAACTATTACAATGCGCCCGAGAACTGGCTGACGCAGCTCTTCGCGCTCGAATACTGCTTGTGGTACGATCATTTGCTCCCGGCGCTCGACAGAATCGGCGCGCCAGCGCCGCTGGGCGGCACGTCGAATATCTTCCGCACCGAAATCCTGATCGACGCTGGCGGCTGGGACGCCCACAATGTAACGGAAGACGCCGATCTCGGCCTTCGGCTGGCGGCGCGCGGCTACCGCACGGCGATCATCGACTCGACGACATATGAGGAAGCGAATTGCCGGGTTCCGAACTGGCTGCGCCAGCGATCGCGCTGGATGAAAGGGTTCATGCAAACCTGGCTCGTGCATCGGCGTGGCCGAAACGCCGGGGCAGCGGAAGGTTGGCGTCGCTTTTTGACCATAGATTTGTTCATTGGCGGCGCCGTCGCTGCCGCGCTCGTCAACCCGCTTCTCTGGGGTGCAAGTATCGCAGAGCTGCTGACTGAGGCTTCGGCAGCCGATCTATTGCCGGCGCCTTTCGGGGGAGCGGCGACGTTGGCGCTCGCCGTTGGAAATCTTTTACTCATCGCACTCGCCGCCTATGCCCCGTGGCGACGGGGGCTGGGCGCGCTCAGCCTAGCTGCGCTGATGACGCCGGTTTATTGGTTGATGATGTCCGCCGCCGCCTATCTTGCGCTCTGGCAGCTTTTGTCCCGGCCGCATCACTGGGAAAAGACCGAGCACGGACTGAGCGAAAGCGCCGGCGCCCGGCGGCGCAACGCGCTCCGCTCTCTTGGCTTCGATTGAATTTCAGGGGCGGCCCGCCGATAGTGAGTCAGGAGATTTGCGCCATGTCGCTGACGGGACTTCCCTTTCGCAAAATGAACGGCCTCGGCAATGATTTCGTCATTGTCGATTTGCGCGGCGTTCGCGCGCACATGCACGAAGGCGCCGCACGCGCCATCGCCGACCGCAAGGAAGGGATTGGCTGCGATCAGGTTATCACGATTGAAGATCATGACGGCCCCTACATGGGCGTCTGGAACGCCGACGGTTCTGAAGCTGGCGCCTGCGGCAACGCCGCGCGCTGCGTCGGCGCCATTCTCATGACTGAAACCGGCGAAGACGGCGTCGCGATCGAAACGCGTTCCGGCCTCATCAGCGCCGAACGCATCGGGGCGACGCGTGTCGCGGTCGATATGGGACAGCCAAAATTTCATTGGAAGCAAATTCCTCTGGCCGAGGAGACGCAGGATACGCGCTTTGTCGATATCAAGCTTGGGCCAATCGACAAGCCGGTCTTGTGGGGCCCTTCCGCCGTCAATATGGGCAACCCGCACTGCATTTTTTTCGTTGAAGACGTCAACGCGCACAAGCTCGAGCTCTTTGGGCCCATGATCGAGAACCATCCGATGTTCCCGGAGCGCGCGAATGTCTCGCTAGCGCAAGTGAAGGGCAGGCAGCTCATCCGGCTGCGTGTGTGGGAACGCGGCGTAGGGATCACCAAGGCTTGCGGTACGGCCGCTTGCGCCGCTGCCGTCGCCGCCCATCGCCGGCGCCTGACGGAACGCAAAGCGAGCGTAGAGCTTGACGGGGGTCTCCTCGCTATTGAATGGCGCGAGGATGACCATGTCATCATGACGGGGCCTTACGAATTCGAATTTGACGGCATACTGCCCGAGGGGCTCTGACGCGTGGCGAAGCTCTATTTCAACTACGCGGCGATGAACGCCGGCAAATCGACAACGCTCCTGCAGGCCGCATTCAACTATCGCGAGCGCGGCATGGCGACGTTGATCTACACGGCCGCAATTGACCAGCGCGCCGGCGACGGCGTTGTCGCCTCGCGCATCGGTCTCATGGAAAGGGCGCGCGCCTTTGACGCCACCACCGATCTTTATGCTGAGATCGGGGCCTCGGTTCGCGACGACGGCATATCTTGCGTCTTCGTTGACGAGGCGCAGTTTCTCTCGCGCGAACAGGTCGGCCAGCTTGCCCGCGCCGTCGACGACTTGAACGTGCCAATTCTTTGCTTCGGCCTTCGCACCGACTTTCGCGGCGAGCTGTTTCCCGGGAGCGAACGTTTGCTTGCGCTCGCCGATGAGCTTCAGGAGTTGAAGTCAATCTGTCATTGCGGGCGAAAAGCGACGATGAACTTGCGTGTCGACGCCAAGGGCGCCGCGGTCAGCGAGGGACAAGCGATCGAAATCGGCGGCAACGAACGATATACGCCGCTCTGCCGGAAGCATTTTTTTGAGCGGCTGGATGAAACGCCGCGGTGAGAGCGCTTTTGCTCCATCGCTCTTCAAGGATTGGCGGCGCTCTCACCCGAACGCATCGTAGAAATGCGAAATGCCCGCCGCGATTTCCTTGATGCGGCTGTCAAGCGCGCGCAAGGGAACGACGATCTCGCGCTGTATCTGCGGATAGCCGCCGACACTTTCGTTTCTAGGCGCGTCTTCCGAAATATCTGTGAGCCCCGCAGGCGTCGCAGTCGTCTCGGGAAAGATCTCGGAAATGACACGCGCGACGTCTTCGAACCGCAATTCAAGCGCCATGTCGATCAAATCATCATGCGTCAATTCGTGACGCGAAGAAAACGCGGGCGTCGCGGCGGTCAACGCGAAGCCGTCGGCGATGAGCGCCAGACGGGCCGCATGCAGCATGTAAAGCGACGGGCTGAACGGCGCCGAAGTTGCCTCAGAAAGGGCCATCGCCGTATCAAATTTCTGCCGGTCAATTGACAGCAAATTGGCGAGACGGCCGAGAGCGATATCCAACGCGCGCGCTTCAAGACGCATGGCGATACGATGGAGCGAGCCCGCGGCATTGCGATCGGCGAGCCGCGCCGCCGTGACGGTCCAGAAGGCAGGATCGTAAAGGCTTCCGTAAGTCCGGAGGATAGAGAGTGAAGTCAGCCGCCGCGCCGCTGATGCAACGCCGAGAACGCTGCGCATTCTGGCCGACCCGGCCACGAGGTCGCGGAACCGGTCCGGTTCGCGCTCGGCCGCCGTGCCCACGCCCCCGACAACATTGGCGAGCGCAGCGAGCTGTTGCAGCACCGCGTTGTGGGGAATGGCCCGCAGGCTCCGCGCCTCCTCCTTCGCACCGGGCTGCGGACGGCGCAGGCGCCGCGACCCTGATGCGGGCAGCAGGTTTCTGGAGAACGCGGCGAGCGCCGTCTGGTAGTTTTCGTCCGCCCACAAATCTTCCTGCCAGCCTTTGATCGCACGATAAACATCCCAGGAAAAATTGATGTCCTTATAATAACGGTCTTCGCGGTCGGCGTCGGGTTCGCTTTGCGACCAGGCAAAGACCTCCTGCACGGTCGCGTCGGCGAGGGATGGCGTTTGAAAATGCAGATAGCCATCGCCACCCTGAAAGCTCACCTCCGCGTTTAACCTGAGGCCATCGCGCGAAAAACGGCTACGCGCCCAGGGGCTCATCAGAAAATCGAGGCGTGCTCGAAAATCGCCGGGATGAGCGCCGCGGCCCATCGACTCGCCATGTGTATTGAAGACGACGACTTCCACGTCGGTGACGCGCTTGGCCGCAAGCGCCTTGCTGACGAGAATCTGAAGCCGTTCGATCGCGAGATCGGCGGCGATCTGCCCCATGAAACGGCCGCTATCGGAAAATCCGCACTGGATGGAGAGACGCCCGCGCCGGCGGATGTAATCAATATACTCTTCTTCCTCAAGGAGGCGCTCCATCAGGCGCCCACCGCGCTCGATCGCGTCCGGCGTCTCGAACAGGGGCGAGATATCGAGATGATGGTCGACGCCGTAGAGCCGGGCAAGATAGAGAGCGCCCATGACGGTCGCCGGCGCTTCAACTTCGGCAATAAGAAAGCGGATCGGCGTTTCCTCGTCCACATGTTTCAGGATTTGCGCACACAGCATGAACTGACGCCGTGCGGTCATTTGCTCCTCAAAAACGCTCGCAAAATTGACCGCACGGCGCTCTGCGTCTGCCGTTTTTGCCGAAGCCGCATCAAGCGCAGTCCGATCGAGAAACGCTCGGTCATTTTCAAGGCCAAGCTCGGCGCGCAAAGCCGAGCGAATCTGTGCGGCGTTAACGCGCAGATGAACGCGTGCAACACCCAGACCGTAAAGATCCATCTCCGAACGGATCACTGCGAGCGCGAGCGCCGCTTCGTCATCAGAGTCCGCGACCAAAGACGAAATCGCCTTGCGCACGCTGCGAAGCGACGTGAGCCTTTGCGGCCCTTCGCTGGTCAGCCGGTTAGCGGCGGCGACGACTGCAGCGGGTTGCGACAAATCTCCAGCGAAAAGCGATGCTTGCTCGGCCGCCTCGGCGCCGGCGTCAGCGAGAGCAGCAGCGAGCTCGCGCGCTGGAGCAATGCGCTGCAACGCCTTGGCGTAGCGAAAGAGCTGCAGCGCTTTTTCCTCAAGGCGCAAGCGAACCGTTGTCGACCAGTGAATGTCAGTTCGGCCATCGAGGTCGTAGCCGACCCAGGTCGCCAGACTGATTGGCGCGGGCGCAACCTCGCGCCACCGCTCTTGATGACGCACGCGTAGCCAGGCGAGACTTTCGCCAATCAACAGGCGGATGGCGTCTTGGGCGCGCCCGATCGCGCCTTGCACGTCTTCGTGCTCGTCAAGAAGACTGATTGAATTCACGGGCGTATGGCGTTCAATCTGGTCGCGCCCGAGACCTGCAGACGCAAGATCGCCGATCAATCGCCGCGCTTCACGAGATAGCGCAAAGGTCGGATGTGCGGTGAAGACAATACCTGCCTTTGTCTGCTCCATCATCTGCCTGACGATCTCGAAGGGAGCGTTCTCAAATGGCGCGAAGGCGCGCGCGACCGCCCGGTCCCAGGATTGGGGCGCCGTCTTGGCGGAAAGTCGTCGCGCGCGCGCAACGAGCGCCTCATCGGCGATACTTTTCGCCAGCGCGGAAAGCGTTTCGTGATCAATGTCGCCTTCGGCCAGCCGTTCGCGCAGGTCGTTCATCAACAGTCGGACGCTCGACGCGGCCGGGTCCCGTGCGCTTGCCGCTTCGTGCTCGGCGAGACGCCTTAAGCACCAGTCGCGCAAATCGATGATAGTTTGCGGCGTCGTCATAAGAGCGCTCGTGCAAGCGCATTTCGCCATCCGCCGCGCAGGAGCGCGCGCTCTTCCGACGCCATCGAAGGGGCAAAGCGCCTCTCCGTGCGTCGCAGCCGCGCGATCTCGTCGACCGAACCAAAGATGCCTGCTTTGATGCCCGCGAGGAATGCCGCGCCGAGGGCCGTCGTCTCCATCACAGCCGGACGATCGACCGGAGCGTTTTGTATGTCGGCGAGAAACTGCATAAGCCAATTATTGGCAACCATGCCGCCGTCAACTTTCAGCGTCCTGCACGGCGCGCCGTCAGCAGCCATCGCGTCAATGAGATCGGCAGTCTGGTAAGCGACACTTTCGAGGGCGGCGCGCGCAAGCTCGGCTTTGCCCGCGCCGCGCGTCAATCCCGAAATCAGCCCGCGCGCGTTTGGCGCCCAGTGCGGCGCGCCGAGGCCAGTGAACCCGGGCACGAGATAGACCCCGCCATTCGATGCGACTGAACGCGCGAGCGTCTCCGTCTCCGACGACGAGGTGATGATGCCAAGGCCGTCGCGCAGCCACTGTACAGCGGCGCCGGCGACAAAGATCGAGCCTTCGAGCGCGTACTGCGTCTTGCCATCAATGCGGCGGGCGATCGTCGTCAACAGGCGATTCTTGGACAGCGAAAACGCGGCCGTCGGCGCGAGAACGAAGCAGCCTGTGCCATAGGTGCTCTTGATGTCGCCAGGTTCAAGGCAGGCCTGCCCGATCGCCGCCGCCTGCTGATCGCCGGCAAGCGCAAAAACCGGCACCGGACGCCCGAAGAGCCCCGGCGCCGCAGCGCCGAAGTCACTTATCGTATCGCGAACCTCGGGAAGCATCGCGCGAGGCGCCTTGAAGATGTCGAGCAGCGCATCGTCCCAGGCGTTGGTCCTGATGTTGAAAAGGCTGGTCCGGCTAGCGTTGGTCGCATCGGTCAGGTGCGCGCCTCCCGTAAGCCGTGACAACACGAAACTATCGATGGTCCCGAAAGCGAGCTCGCCACGGGCAGCGCGCGGGCGCAGATCCGCGTTGCTATCAAGTATCCATGATAGCTTTGTCGCCGAAAAATAGGGATCGAGCAGAAGGCCCGTTCGCGCTTGCACGTCCTCTTCGAGGCCGCGTTCCTTGAGCTTGACGCAAATCTCCGCCGTTCGCCGGTCCTGCCAGACGATGGCGTTATGGACCGGCTTCAGCGTCTTCCGGTCCCAAACAACTGTCGTCTCGCGCTGGTTCGTGACACCGATCGCGACGACGCGCCCTCCCCGCTCCTCTGCGCGCTGCACAGCAGCGCACGCCGTCCGCCGCGTCGAATTCCAGATATCCTCAGGGTCATGCTCAACCCAACCGGCTTGCGGATAAATTTGTGGGAATTCCTCCTGCGCGACCGCAACAATCGACGCCGAAGCGTCAAATACGATTGCCCGGCTCGACGTCGTTCCCTGATCGATTGCAAGGAGGAGCGGCGCTGTCATTGCGCCATCACCCGCCATCCCCAAGGTTCCAGCGTCATCGGCATCGCCGGGCTGATTGTCACTTTGCCGCCACTGAAGTCGACATAGTCGCCCGCCGCGTGCGCGGTCGGAAAAGTCACCGACTTCGCTTCCGCCGAGAGGTTCATGACGACGAAGACGCGGTCCTCGCCCTTATCGCGCAGGAACGAGAAAATCTGCTCAGGCGAGGAGTTTTCGACACTGACCATGCGCCCGCCCCACTCGCCATTGTGCAGGGCGGGGTGCGCGTCGCGGAACGCGATCAGGCGCTTGATCAAGTCGGCGTGCGGATGCTCGCGCCACGCGATCGGATCCTTTTCGAAGAATGCGAGGCGCTTTTCATTGCCCGCTTCGACACCGTTGTGAACGAGCGGTATTCCCTCGCCGACAAAGGAGAGCACCATCGCAGCCGGCAAGGCGTCGCGAAAGCGCTCGAATGACGTTCCTTCCCATGCATTCTGGTCGTGATTTTCAACATACGTCATGCGCATCGCTTCGACCGGAAAGGCGCTCTCGTTCTCCGAATAATAGCCGTAGAGCGCACCCGTATTCGCCTTGCCGACCGCGATGTCGTGCATTGCATTATTCCACGCCCAGGCATAACTGGCGTCAAACGCAGCGCGGTGCACGTCGCGATGATTGAATTCGGCGAGCATGAAGACGGGCTTCACGGCATCGAGCTCCGCGCGAACATTTTCCCAGAAATCAAGCGGCACATAGCCTGCGACGTCGCAGCGATAGCCGTCGATGCCTGCCTCCTTCACCCAATAAATCATAGCCTTTGTCATGTATTCGCGCAGACCGCGATGCGACCAGTCGAAATCGATAATGTCGGACCAGTCCCACCACGGCGTCGGCTGGAAGTCGCCCTTCCAATCCTTGATGTACCAGTCCGGATGCTCCGTAACGAGAGGATTGTCCCAAGCGCTGTGATTTGCGACCCAGTCGAGGATGACCTTGAAGCCTTGCTCATGCGCGGCGTCGACGAACGACTTTAAATCAACGAGCGTGCCGAATTCCGGATTGACGCCTAAATAGTCTTTCACCGCATAAGGGCTGCCGAGCGAGCCCTTTCGGTTCTTCTCGCCGATCGGATGGATCGGCATCAGCCAGAGGATGTCAACGCCGAGCGACTTGAGGCGCGGCAATTCGCGCTCTGCGGCGGCAAAGGTTCCCTCCGGCGTGAACTGGCGGGTGTTGATCTGGTAGAGGACGGCGTCGCGAGACCACGCCGGATGCTCGAGCGTCACGAAAGGCTTTGGCGCATAGCGGTCGACACCCGGAGCGGGCATCGCTGGCGCTTCGGTGGCGCCTTCGGGCGCGCTCAAGACCTGCGGCGAGCAAGCGGCGCCAAATGCTAGAGCGGCGAAGGCGAGAAATCGCATGGGAATTCCCAGGGACTGGCCGGGAGACCATGCCGCGTCTTGCGCGGCGCATCAACGGCGCCGCCGCGCCGATGCTCGTTTGAGGCCTCTATTTCGCCGCGATCAAGGGCTTTATGTTGGCCTGCTGCCTAACTGATCGAAAAGCGCTCGCCGCCATGACCATTCGTCTCGCTTTGCCCTCGGATGCGCGCTGGTTTCAGATCACCGGGCAGTCAGCGATTCTCGTCACCGGCCTCTATGCCTTCGACTTTAGGATTGGGCTGGCGCAAATTCTTGCGGCGATCGGCGCAAGTCTAGCCGCACAGGCGCTTGGTACCCTGCTCATCGCCGGGCGTTTCGACTGGAAAAGCGCCCTCATCACGGGCTTGTCGTTATGCCTGCTCTTGCGCGCCAATGAGATCTGGCCGTTCGTCGCGGCGGCCTTTGTCGGCACAGGATCAAAATTTGCGCTGCGGCGCGGCGGACAGCACGTTTTCAATCCCGCCAATATCGGCATTGTAGCCATGATCGCTCTCTCGGGCGCGGCGTGGACATCGACCGGCGAATGGGGGTCGAGCCTCGCCTTTGCCATCCTTATCGCAACGCTCGGTGCGATTGTTTGCTGGCGCGCGTCGCGCCTCGACGCCGCCCTGGTCTATCTTGGCGTGTACGCCGCGCTTGTCGCGGCCCGCGCGTTGTACCTAGGCGATCCGCTGACGATCCCGTTCCTGCGCCTTAGTCACGGCGCGCTCATCCTCTTCGCGTTCTTCATGATTTCTGACCCGAAAACGACGCCGGAAGACCCGCGCGAGCGCGCCCTCTTCGTGGGCCTTGCAGCGCTGATTGCTTATGTGATGCAATTCCACTTCTTTATCAGCGACGGCATTTTCTATGCGCCGTTCATGCTCGCGCTGTTCCGCTTCATCGCCATGACGCCGCGCTCGCGCGGCTATGAGTGGGGAGCCGCCCCAGCGCCGCTTCGCTTTGCCTTCAATCGCCCCCGCAAGATCGCGCCTGCCGAATGAAATTTAACCGGGAGAGTCGTTCATGAACCGCCTGCATTTCAAGAAAACGTTGATCGCCGCGGTGTCGGTGATCGCCGCCACCGCCGCTGCTGGCGGCGCAGCCGCTTTTTGCGGCTTCTATGTCGCGAAAGCCGATACGAAGCTGTTCAATAAAGCGTCCAAAGTCGCGATCATGCGTGACGGCGACCGTACAGTGATGACGCTCGCCAATGATTTCCAGGGTGCACTGAAGGAATTCGCGATGGTGATCCCGGTGCCGGTGGTGCTGGAGGAAGGCCAGATCCACGTGACCGAGAACGCTATCCTCGATCATCTCGACGCCTACACCGCGCCGCGCCTTGTCGAGTATTTTGACGAGGATCCTTGTCAGGAAGTCTACTTTGAACGCTCGCTAGGACAGACCGCATCAGCGCCATCCGCCGATGCTGTGCGTCGCAAGGGCGACGCAGCGCTCGGCGTCACGGTCGAGGCGGAATATTCGGTCGGCGAATATGACATCCAGATTCTGTCGGCGAAAGAATCGGGTGGCCTCGCACAATGGTTGAAGCAAAACGGTTACAAGCTTCCCGCCGGCGCCGAAGAAACGCTGACAAGTTATATCCGCCAGGGAACGAAGTTTTTCGTCGCCAAAGTCAATCTCGACGAGCAGTCGAAAACAGGCCTTAAATATCTGCGCCCCTTGCAGATCGCTTTCGAGCACCCGCGCTTCATGCTGCCGATCCGCCTCGGCACCGTCAACGCCGACGGCAAGCAGGAGCTCTTCATCTTCGCATTGACGCGGACGGGACGCGTTGAAACGACGAATTACCGCACCGTCAAGCTGCCGACAGGCATGGACGTTCCCGTCTACGTCAAGAACGAGTTTGGCGACTTCTACAAAGCAATGTTCGCCGAGCAGACAAAACGCGAAGCCGAGCGGGCAGTATTTCTGGAATACGCCTGGGACATGGCTTGGTGCGATCCGTGCGCTGCCGACCCCCTTTCGAATGATGAGCTGAAAGAGCTAGGTGTTTACTGGATCGACGGTGATCCGGTGGAACGGGTTCTGCCTCGCCGCCCCATTCCGCCACGCCCTGCGCCGAGCGGACCTGCTGATGTCTTCGTAACGCGTCTTCATGTCAGCTATGACGCTGCGCATTTCCCCGAAGACCTGATGTTCAAGGAAACCGGCGATCGCGAGAACTTTCAGGGACGTTATGTGCTCCGTCATCCCTACAAGGGCGATGCACAGTGCGAGGCGGCAAAAGACTATCGCGCAGCACTGCCAAAGCGCTTTGACGCCGAAGCTCAAACTCTTTCGACTCTAACCGGCTGGGACATCGACGATGTTCGAACAAAGATGAAGGACGCCGGGCAAGCCTACGAAGCGCCCCGCAAGGAGAAATGGTGGGAGAAAATCTGGGGCAAGTCAGCACCCCAGAAAGGATAAATTAACGCTTCTGGCGCCTTGCCGGTTTCCGCGTTTTAATTGCGACGGACCCGGCGCCCTCGCCGCGTGTTAAGGTTTCGTTTTCCCTGTTGGGGCACGGTCGCATCGCCGCCAGCCGAGGGCTGGCCAGCAGTTGCGGAGCGCTCCTTGTTCACGATTGCCCAAAAATTGGCCCTGGCGGTCTCAACTTTGGCCGCATCCGCTCTCCTTGCGCCGGCATCGGCGCAATCACGCGGTGCTGATCCCCAAGGCTCAGGGCCGATTCTCGCCGCCGTCGAATGGCTGCAAGGAACAATGCTCGGCAATGTCGCAACCGCCGTCGCCGTCATCGCTGTCGCCTTCGTCGGCTTCATGATGCTCACGGGGCGGATGAACTGGCGTTACGGCGTAACCGTCATCGTCGGCTGCTTCATCCTGTTCGGCGCAGCCTCTATTGTCTCCGGCATTCAGTCGGCGGCCGGCGCGGCGGGGTGACGCCGCCATGGCAGATCTATCGCGCACGCCGGTCTTTCGCGCATTGACCCAGCCGCAGACTTTCGCCGGCGTCTCCTACAGTTTTTTCATCATAAATCTCGTCGTTTCGACGGAGATTTTTCTGGTGACGCGGTCCTTCTGGGCGCTTTTGGCGCCGGTGATTTTGCACGCTGCCGCCTATCTCGCATCGCTGCGCGAGCCGCGAATTTTCGACCTCTGGCTGAAGCGCGTCAGCAAAACGCCCCGCGCGCCAAACCATTCGCTCTGGCGCTGCAACAGCTACGCGCCCTGATCCGGAAGCAGTGGGCATGGCGAGGGCGAACATCAGCACGCTAGCGAAAAAGGAGGGAAAGGTGGGCGACCGCCTACCCTACCTGTCGCATGCGGGCGATGTGACTATCGCGCTGAGAGACGGCATGCTGATGCAGGTGATCCTGCTCGATGGGTTTCCGTTCGAGACGGCCGATACGGAAGAACTCAATTACCGCCTTACCGTGCGCGATACGATGCTGCGAAGCGTCGGCAACGCCCGGATTGCGCTTTATCATCATATCGTCCGGCGCCGGACGACCGCCGACCTCAAGGGATCGTTTGAAGATCCTTTCTCCCGCTGGCTTGATCAGCGCTGGCGCAGGCGGATCGGCGAAAAGCGCCTTTATGTCAACGATCTCTTCCTGACGCTTGTCTACCGGCCGTCAATCGGCAAGGTCGGCTTGCTCGACCGGATCGGCGATCGCGCGCGCCGTGATCGAGGTGCGGGGCGGGAGCGAGATATTCGCACGCTCGACGGCGTACGGGAAAGCCTTATCGCTTCGCTAAAACCTTATGGGCCGCGCACGCTCGGTCGTTACGTCGGCGCCGGCGGGGTCTGTTCGGAACCGCTGGAGTTTCTCTCGCTTCTATTGAACGGCGAGCTTAACCCGGTGGTGGAGCCGCAAGGCATAGCGGCGCACCATCTTCCCTATAAGCGCCTTTCCTTTGGTATCGAGGCGATGGAGCTGAAGGGCGCAGGCGAGCGTGAATTCGGCGCTATGCTGTCAATGAAGGAATACCCGAACACGACGACACCCGGCATGCTTGATGGATTACTCCGATTACCGATCGATATGATCGTCACCGAAAGCTTTTCTTTCGTCGACCGGCAGATCGCGCAGGAACGCATTGATCTCTCCCTTCGGCGCCTGCGCGCGGCGGACGATGATACAGTGACGCTGAAGCGCGGCTTGATGGCGGCGAAGGACGACGCCGCAAGCGGCGGCGCCGCCTTTGGGGAGCATCATTTGAGCGTCATGGTGCGCGCGGATAGCTTGCCGGCTCTCGATACCGCCGCCGCGAG
The DNA here is from genome assembly GCA_034522715.1 of Parvularculaceae bacterium. Lineage (GTDB taxonomy): Bacteria > Pseudomonadota > Alphaproteobacteria > Caulobacterales > Parvularculaceae > Amphiplicatus. The sequence goes on from JAXHLA010000003.1 coordinate 1,130,555, forward strand.
CGTGCAAGCCGCAGTCGCAGATATTGGCGCGATTGCCGTTCGCGAGCAGCTTGGGCTCGAGCCCGCCTTCTGGGCGCAATTTCCCGGTAATTTTGACTTCATCGCGCGGCGCGCGCTTATTTCGTCCGGCAACGCCGCTGGCCTTTGCTCGCTGCATGGCTTTCCGATCGGATCGGCGGAAGGCAACCATTGGGGGTCAGCGATCACGGTGTTCGAGACGACCTCGGCGACGCCTTATTATTTCAACTTCCATCAAGGCGATCTAGGCAACTTTCTCGTCATCGGGCCGTCGGGATCGGGCAAGACTGTCGTCTTGAACTTCCTCACCGCGCAGGCGCAAAAGATCGCGCCCCGGACAGTATTCTTTGACAAGGATCGCGGCGCCGAGATTTTCCTGCGCGCGATCGGCGGCGTCTACGAAACACTTCGACACGGGAAGCCAACTGGTTTCAACCCGCTGCAGCTGGCCGATAGTGGCGGCACGCGCGCCTTTTTGCGCGCACTGATCGCACAGCTTGCACGCAGACCGGCAGAGCCGCTTTCATCAGAGGAACTCGCGGTGATCGCCGAAGCGGTAGACGCCAATTTCGACCAGCCGATAGAGCTTCGGCGCCTTCGCTATTTTCGCGAACTGCTCGGCGGCGTTCGGCGGCCCGAAGCCGGCGACATCGCGCAACGAATTGCGCGTTGGTGCGCTGGCGGCGAATTCGCCTGGCTGTTCGACAATGCACAGGACCGCCTCTCCGTCGATGCGCGCGTTCTTGGTTTCGACATGACCGAGCTCCTCGACGCACCGGAGCTCCGCACGCCTGCCATGATGTATCTCTTCCGCCGCATCGAGGAACGCCTTGACGGATCGCCAACCTTGATCGTCATCGACGAAGGCTGGAAGGCGCTTGATGACGAGGTGTTCGGCGCACGCCTGAAGGACTGGCTGAAGACCATCCGCAAGCGCAACGGCGTCGTCGGTTTTTGCACCCAGTCCGCCCGCGACGCGCTCGATAGCCGTATCGCCAGCGCTATTCGCGAGCAAACCGCAGCGCAGATTTTTATGCCGAACCCACGCGCCAATGAAGACGATTATGGGGTGGGCTTCGGTCTCACCGCCCATGAACTCGACATCGTGCGTTCGCTCCCGGAGGAATCGCGCTGTTTTCTGATCAAGGCTGGAACAGACAGCGTCGTCGCGCGGCTCGATCTTTCCGGCGAACCGGAAGCGATGCGGGTTCTCTCAGGCCGGGAAAAAACCGTTCGTGCGCTTGATGATTTGCGCGCGCGCGTCGGCGACGCGCCGTCGAATTGGCTGCCGATTCTCCTTGGCGACGCGCGGGCGCCGAAGCGTTCAAAAGAAGCAAGGCGGGTGCAGAAGCGCACCTCGGGAGATGCAGCATGAGTATCGCGTGTCCTGCGCTTGACGATCTTTCTGACATCGGCGCGCTCATGGTGAGCGTTGACTGCCAGTCGGCCGCCTATGTCGCGAGCGCCTATGAGGGACTTTTTGGAACAGGCGGCGGCTTCGCGCAGGTCCTTGCCGGACTTCTCACGATCTATGTCGCATTTTACGGCTATCGCCTCATCACCGGCGCCGGTTCGGCGACGGCGCCAGATCTTGTGCGCCGCCTTGCCATGATCGGGATCGTCCTTGCGCTTTCTTCAAACTGGCCTGCTTATCAAACTCTGTTTGTCGATACTGTGACCGGCGGGGCGGAAGATGTCGCCAGCATGATGTCGACCGCGACGACCGGCCGGCCTGCATCGTCGTCGTCAATTTCTGGCGAGATCGATGTCGCGGTCGAGGAGATGACGCGGCTCGCAACGGAGTGGAGCCGCAGGACGCCAGCGCAAAGCGCAACGGAAATCCCGACTGAACCAGCGACGCTCCAACGGCCCGCCGGGCCCGCCGGGGTCAGTGCTGTCAATATGTTGTGGTTGAGTGCAATCCTTCTTGGCGTCGGTTCCGCCGGCGTCATCGTCATCACGAAGATCTCGCTCGCATTTCTGCTGGCGCTCGGACCCGCCTTTCTGACGCTCGCTATATTTCCCTCAGCACGAGGCCTGTTCGAGGGCTGGCTCCGGACGATCGTGGCGGGCGCTTTCGTTCTTGTCTTTACGATCCTTGCAACCGGCGGCGCCCTTTCCGTGATTGCTCCGATTATCGGCGCCATCGCGCGCGATCAGGCGGCTGGGATCAATGATGCCGGCGCAGTTTTTACGCTGCTGATCGCGTGCATCGTCTTTGCAATGTTGATCCGGCAAGTCATCTCGACAACCGCGCGCCTCACCGCCGCCTGGCGCCTGCCCTTCGCCAACGACGCCGCCACATCTTCTGAGCGCGAAGTCTCAGCCCCGACGCGTTCCGAAGCCCCTTATATCAACGAGCGCATCGCCGGGCTTGTCGCCTCTGTCGGACGAGACGCGGCTGCCCCGGCGGCGCCGCGGATCCTCTCTGTTGCCGCGCCTTCTGGCGCCGCGACCCCGTTCGACACTTCGAGCGAAGGCACGAGCACTCGCCGCGCCACGCGCGCCTATCGCGGGTTTGGATCGTCACGCGTACGGGCGGCAGGAGGCTACCGATGAGGGCGTTGATCGCCTGCCTCCTCACGGCCTTATCGGCGTTCGCACCCGCGCACGCTGACCCGCGCATCCGCGAGATAGTCTACGCGCCAGATCGCGTCATCAAGCTGACGGGCCATTACGGGTATCAGATTGCAATCGAGTTCCCGGCTCCCGAACGCATCGAAAGCGTCGCTGTCGGGGATTCTCTGACCTGGCAGGTGACGCCAAACAAGCGCGGTGACGTCCTAGTGATCAAGCCGGTCGACGAAGGCGACCCAACAAACATGACGGTCATCACTACAGGGCAGTTCTATACGTTCGAGCTGACATCAACATCACGCGAAGAAAATACGCCAGCGTCTGAGATCACTTACCTCTTGCGTATCAAGGCGCCTGCCGCCGAGACAACGACGCAACCGGCGTCTCTTCGCGAAACGGCGCTCCTTCCTGCGGCGCTGCGCAATGAGAATTACACCTACAAGGGGTCGAAAGAGAATCTTCCTTCGCGCGTCTTCGATGACGGAACTTCCACTGTCTTTGAATGGCCCGCCGGCGTACAGACCCCTGCGATTTTTCACCGGCGCGCCGATGGATCTGAATCGATTGTCAACTACACCAATCGCGACGGGGCCATTGTCGTCCATCTAGTCGCTGCCGAGTTCGTGCTCCGCAACGGCAAGGACGTGACGTACATCTACAATGACGCTTTTTCAACGATTGATCGCGGACCCGACGCACCGCAGCCGCGTCGTAAGAAGAAAGGCGGGCCATTCGGCCTGTTCCGCGAATGAGGGGCAAGGGCAAGATCGATCCGCGTACGGTTATTCCGGATGACGCATTAGCTGCAGCGAACGCGCTCGCGATGCCAAAAGTCGTCGTCTCCAGCGGCGACGGCGGCGCGGCCTTTGGCGCAGCGATCGCTATCGGCCTCGGCGTGCTTGCGTTCAACCAGATGTCTATCGCTCGTCTTCAACGCCTTGAACCTGAAGCCCAACCTATAATCGTAGCGGCGGCGCCGGAGCCCGCACCGAAGCCGCAGCCCGTCGCGCCGCCCAAGCCCTATGATTTCCCGCCGGCGCCGAGTTACTCCGATCTTGAAGACGAACCGCGCATCAGACCAGAACGCCTGCGCGCGCCTTCGCTTGTCGTCGACACCGGCCCCTCCGCCAGCGAGCTTGCTGCGGCGCGATCGGCGGCCTCACGTGAGGGGCTGAACGCCAGCGAAGCTTTCGCCGCCCGTATCGGCGACAGCGAGAACGCCCCCGCCACCGCGGCCCATATCGGCGATCTCTCGTCAACCGTCATCGAGGGCACGCTAATCGCAGGCATACTGGAAACCGCAATCAATTCTGACTTGCCCGGTTTCACGCGCGCCATCGTGAGCGAAGACATCAGGAGCTTTGACGGGACCGAGATCCTCATCCCGCGTGGCAGCCGCATCATCGGCCAATATCGTTCGGGCCTCGCTATTGGCGAATCGCGCGCGTTCGTAGTCTGGACGCGCCTTATCCTGCCGAATGGCGTCGCGATTAAACTCTCGTCGCCGGTCACCGACACCCTCGGACGCGCTGGCCTCGGCGGCAAGGTCGACCGGCATTTTGTTGAGCGGTTTGGTTCGGCGATTCTTCTTTCCATCATTGGCGCTGGAGCCGAAATTCTCGCCGCCGAGAGCGGCAACAGCTCCGTCGTTATCACATCGTCAGCACAGGCATATGGTGTCGCGCAGACCGCGCTGCAGTCGAGCGTCAATATCCCGCCGACAGTCCGGATCGCGCAAGGTTCTCCGATCCGCATCTTCGTCGCGCGCGATCTGATTTTCCCGCTTTACGAGGAAACGGGCGGCGTGCCGCTCGCCATTGAGCCATGACGGCGCTTGCGCCCGAATTGGCGGCGGATGAGCCAAACCACGTCTATCTCACTGCATTTCTGAAGCCGCTCGAAAAGTGGCTGATGCATGAGCGCGTCGCTGAAATCTTCATCAACAAGCCTGGTGAGTTCTGGGTTGAAGTGATCGGCGGCGCGATGAGCCGTGTTGCGGCCCCTGAAATCACGGACAGCCACGTTCAACGCCTCGCGGCGCAGATCGCCCGCTTCAATGCGCAGGCGATCAACCGCGAACAGCCCGTGCTGGCTGCATCGCTGCCAAGCGGTGAACGCGTTCAAATCGTCGGGCCGCCAGCGACGCGGCGACATTGGGCAATGGCGATCCGGCGCCCATCCGCGGTAAAACTGGAGCTTGAGGATTTCGCCGGCGCCGTCGGCTTTAGCGACATCGTGCTGACAAATGAACGCAAGCTCAGCGCTATCGATACTAAGTTGCTTACCCTTCTTGAAACAAAACGCATCCCTGAGTTTCTCTCATTGGCGGTCAAATGTAAGAAGTCGATCTTGATCTCCGGCGGAACGTCGACTGGCAAGACCAGCCTCTTGAACGCGCTCATTAACGCTGTTCCAGCGACCGAGCGCCTGATCACTGTCGAGGACACGCCGGAGATTGCGCTTGATCACCCAAATTCAGTCGGCCTTATCGCCGTCAAGGGATACCTTGGCGAAGCGCGAATCGGCCTTGACGACCTGCTGAACGCATCGCTTCGATTAAGGCCCGACCGCATCATTCTTGGCGAATTGCGAGGGGCGGAAGCCGTGACATTCCTGCGCGCGATCAATACTGGCCATCCGGGCTCGATCACGACGATCCACGCGGACAGCCCGCACGGAGCGCTCGAACAAATTGCATTAATGTCGTTGCAAGCTGGTCTGCCGCTCGCGCGGCGAGAGACGATCGACTATGTGCGCTCAATCATCGACATCGCGGTTCACGTCACACGCGAGGGCGGCCGGCGCCGGATCACTGAAATCATGTTCGATCCCAACGCACGGATCGCAAGCCTTTGACTGAAATTATCGCCGAATTTCTCCTTACGGCGAAGTCATCGAAAATGCGGGGATTTGCAGAAGAAGCTACGATTTCGATCAAGGCTCCGTTTACACCCTGTCGTGCACGCTTCACCCGCAGGATTCAATTGAGTTGGGTGCAGCAATGGTTGGGTTCGATCGGCTAACTTTCGGCCGCAAGGCTGGTTGCCATTTCGCGATTTCCAGTCCGGCCATGCGCGGCGTGGCCGCCGCAATTATAATGGCCCTTGCCGGCTGCGCGGGCGAAGAAGCGCCGTCGGCGGTTGCGCCTGTTGGTGCGCCCCCAGCGCCGCTGGTCACGGACAAGCCAACTGCGCCCGACGCCTCACGCTTTTTGATGCAAGCGACTTTCGGTCCGACGCAAGCCGATATCGACGAGCTTGTAAGCCTTGGATACTCAGATTGGATCCGCCGCCAGTTTAACGCACCATCAGAATTAAACGTCAGCGAAGTTCGTCAGCTTCAAGCAGACTACGCGGCTCGAGGCGCGACGGTCGGCGACGAGGCGCTGGCTGACCTCGCCTGGCGAGACATGATCGACGGCGAAGATCAGCTTCGCCAGCGTATGATCTTTGCGCTGTCACAGATTTTCGTTGTCTCCTATGAAAGTTCCGACGTCGCCGAGACGCTCTCCTCAGCGGCGTTCTACATGGACATGCTCGACAAGAACGCCTTCGGGAATTACCGCACATTGATTGAGGATGTAACCTACAGCCCGTCGATGGCGCAGTACCTCACCTACCTGAATAATCGCAAGGAAGATCCCGCACAGAACCGGGTACCGGACGAAAATTATGCACGTGAGCTCATGCAGCTTTTCACCATTGGATTGGTGGAGCTCAACCCGGACGGGAGCCCGCGTGTGGACGGCTCAGGCAATACGATAGAGACCTATACAAATGACGATATCACCGGGCTCGCGAAGGTATTCACTGGCCTGAGCTGGGACGATGGCAATTTCGGCGGCCGCTTTCCGGATCAAAGCGTTCCAGTCGCGGCTTATTCGCCGCTTGTAGTTTTCGAACAGGAACACTCGACGTCGGAGAAAGTGTTTCTGGGCGTAACAGTTGCAGCAAACACGCCAGCAGCGCAAAGCATCGATATCGCGCTCGACACGCTGTTCAATCATGCCAACACTGCGCCGTTCTTCGCGCGTCAAATGATCCAGCGTTTCGTCACCAGCAACCCCTCGTCGCAATATGTGCGAAACGTCGCTGCCGCGTTCGAGACCGGCTGGTACCAGCTACCTGACGGATCGACGATCGGCTCGCTTCAGCGCGGTGACATGCAGGCGGTGATCGCTGCAGTCCTGCTTGATGACGAAGCGCGTTTGGCGCCGGCTCTCGCGAATCCCAATTTCGGCAAGGTTCGGGAGCCGGTGATACGCTTCACACACTGGGCGCGCGTCGCCGATCTGAACTCCGCCTCGGTGCTCGATCAAGGAACGCTCAATGGCCAGAGCGACCTTGAGGAAACAGCACCGCCGACGCGGCTAGGCCAGCAGGCCTATCGCTCCCCTTCTGTCTTCAATTTCTTCCGGCCTGGCTACGTCGCTGCCGGCACGGAGACGGGCGAACTCGGCCTCGTCGCGCCGGAGCTGCAGATCGTCACCACGGCGAGCGTCACCGCCTACGCCAACTTCATGATGTCCCGGATCGAAGAGGCGGACGCGCTCGAAACCTATCGTCCCGGCTACAGCCGTGAATTGTCGCTTGCCGATAATCCGGCGGCGCTCGTCGATCATCTCAACCTCGTCATGACAGCTGGCGCGATGCAGCCCTCGACCCGCGACGCTATCGTTACAGCTGTCACCGGCGTTCCGTTGCGCGCCGGATCAGAGCCCCAAGACAGGCGCCGCCGTGTCAACGCCGCGATGCTGATGACGGTGTTGTCGTCAGAATATTACACCCAACGCTGAGGAGCCCCCCGCGATGTCCGCCGTCACCAGACGAGAAATCCTCCGTACCGCGAGCCTTCTCGGCGCCTATGGCGCTGCACCCTTCGCGATGAACTTGCTGCCGTTCAACGCCCTCGCCGCATCGACCGCCGGCTACAAAGCGCTGGTGTGCGTCTTCTTGTTCGGCGGGATGGACAACCACGACACTGTCCTGCCCTACGATCAATCCTCGTACGACCAGTATGCAGCGCTCCGGCGTACGCTGATGAACGAGTATAACGGGCTGCCAGGCGGTTCATCCCGGACGCGAGCGCGACTCCTTGCGCTCAATCCGACGAACGCGGCGACCTTCGGCGGACGCCAGTTCGCGCTTGGGGAAGCGCTGGCGCCGATTCATCAGTTGTTCAACGCCGGACAGGCCGCGATCGTCGGCAATGTCGGCCCGCTCATCCAGCCGCTGAACCGCACGCAATGGCGCAGCGGCAGCGCGCAAAGGCCCGAGCGGCTGTTCTCGCATAATGACCAGCAGTCGACGTGGATGGCGGCAGCGCCGGAAGGCGCGCAGTTCGGTTGGGGCGGGCGTCTTGCGGACATGGCGATCGCCTCGCGCGCAAACACCAACGCTTCGTTCACCGCGGTATCAGTGTCCGGAAACACCGTCTACTTGAACGGGCAGGAAGCGACAGGCTTTTCGCTCGGCCTGAATGGCCCGACTATGATCCGCGCGATCGACAGGCCTGGCCTCTATAATTCGCAGGCGCTGCCGGGTCAGATTTCCGATCTCGTGCAGGACGCGCCGAACGCGCGCGTCAATTTATTGGAGCGGGATGTCGCGGGCATTCATCGCCGGTCAATCGCCCTTAATCGGGACCTTGAAGCCGCGCTGTCGGCGCAGGCGCCGTTTACGACTACTTTTCCGACGTCAGGCCTCGCCCAGCAGTTGCAGGCTGTTGCGCGCATGATCGCGGCACGTTCAACGCTTGGCGTGTCGCGCCAGATCTATTTCGTTTCGACCGGCGGCTATGATACGCATTCAAATCAGGCGCCGTCGCTAACCGGACTGCATACGACGCTCGCGGGCGCCATGCGCGCCTTCTACGACGCGACTGTCGAGCTCGGCGTGCAGAACGATGTGACAGCCTTCACCGCGTCAGACTTCGGCCGCACCCTCGCTGTCAACGGCGATGGCACTGATCACGGCTGGGGCGCGCACCATTTCGTTGTCGGCGGGGCCGTTAACGGCAATCGTATTCTCGGCGACCTTCCGCCGCCGGAAGTCAATCACAGCCAGGACAGCGGCTCAGGGCGCCTTATTCCAACTGTCGCTGTCGAGCAATTCGCGGCAAGCCTTGCTGCATGGTTCGGCCTCACAGCAGGCGAGATTCAGTCGGCCCTGCCGAACATTGGCAACTTCTCGGGACCAATCGATCTCTTCGGCGCCGGATCGAGCGTCTAAGCAAACACGGGGGCAATCACCATGAAGCATTCCATCAAGATCGCAGGCGCCGTGATGGGCGTCTCTATCCTCGGCGCCAGCGCTGCCGTCGCGGTCGATAGCTGCAAGGGCCCCAATTGCGGCCTCTCGCTCGCCCTTCTTCGAGATCGCGACGCCAAGGAAATGAAAGTCGCGGCGCCAAACCGCAAGCCGCAGCAGCAAGCCGAGCAGCGCACCGGCAAGCCGGCGCTGCGTGACCACCCGACCAAAGCATTCTTCGTGCGCGGCGGCTACACGCTAGCAGCAAGCGGCGGCGGTCTCGCCGACGGCAAGGGCGCCAACCTTTATTCCGCCGGGTATCGCAGTCGCATCAGCCGCGAGTGGCCGCTCAGCCTTGAAGCCGAAGTCGTCTTTCAACGCGACAAGGACGACGTGATCATCGGCGTCGGCCAGGAAGAAGCGACGCGCCGGGCAATCACCGGGCTGGTCTCGCTGCGCTATGACGGGTTCAAGTTCGCCAACTTCACCCCTTACTTCTCTGGGGGGGTCGGCCCGGCGCAGGTGAAAAGCCAGATTGATGACGGCTTCACGCCGATTTCGAATTCGAATATCGAACTCGGGTATCAGGCGCGCGTCGGCCTGTCCTATCCACTTTCCCGGAAATTCGGAGTCGAGGCTGGCTATCGCCTTCTTGGCGCCACCAATGACGACATCAAGACGCACTCGGCCGAAATCGGCCTGAATTACCGATTCTAGCGCGCAGCGGCGCTGGCCCGTTGCGCTGCGATCTTTTACCATGCGCGCGCAACGAAAGCGTGCGCCATGGACCCGGCGATCAAACCCGGATTTCGCATCGTCATTCTCGGCGGGGGCACCGCCGGATGGATGGCCGCGTGCCTGTTGGCGAAGCAATGGGGACCGAGGGGCGTCTCGATCAGCGTCGTCGAGTCCCCTGAAATCGGCATCATCGGCGTCGGCGAGGGATCGACGCCGCAGCTGCGCGCTTTCTTCCGCGACCTCGGCGTTCCGGAAGCTGAATGGATGGCGTCGTGCAACGCAACCTACAAGAACGGCATCAGCTTTGAAGGCTGGTCGCGGCTGCCGGGATACGCCGCCTATTTTCACCCGTTCCCGTCGCCCATCGACGCGCACACCGCGCCGGCGTTTCATTTCAATTCGTTCAACCGGCGCCGCGGCGCCGATCTTGTCGCGGCGCCGGACCGGTTCTTCCTGTCGGCAAAGCTTGCTCAGAAGCGCCTCGCCCCGCTCGCGGCGGCGCACTTCCCGTTTGATATCGCCTACGGCTATCACTTCGATGCGTTTCTCGTCGGCAAATTTCTCCGGCGTCACGCCGAAGCTCGCGGCGTTGCGCATCTTGAGGGCAAGGTTTCAGAGATCGCCGTCGATGAGGCAGGCGCCGTCGCGGCGCTGACGCTCGACGGCGGGCGGCGGATAGAAGCGGATTTTTTCGTTGATTCGACGGGCTTTCGATCGATGATCCTGCAGGAGCGTCTTGGCGTTCCGTTTCATTCGTACAAGGATAACCTCTTCAACGACTCTGCTGTCGTGATGCCGACGCCGCCGGACCCCACCGGCCTTGCCGCTGCAACGCGCGCCGTCGCGATGCGCTGCGGCTGGCGGTGGGATATTCCGCTGACCAATCGAAGCGGCAACGGCTATGTCTACTCTTCGGATTTCATTTCGGCGGACGGCGCTGAAACCGAGCTCCGCGGCGCGCTTGGCCTGCTCGATACGGACGTTCAATCGCGTCATCTCAAGATGAAGGTCGGCCGCGTTGACCGCCATTGGGAGAAGAACTGCCTCGCCGTCGGGCTCAGCCAGGGCTTCATCGAACCGCTGGAGGCGACCGCGCTGCATCTTGTGCAGGCGACCGTCGAAGGCTTCATCAGCACAGTCGAGACCTCGGGCTTCGACGACGCCGGACGACGCGCCTTCAACGCTTCCGTCAATGCGCGCTTTGAAGGCGTGCGCGACTACATCGTCTGCCATTATCAGGCGAGCCTGCGCGATGACACCGACTACTGGCGCGCCAACGCCGCAAACACGAAGCGATCGCCCTCGCTGCAATCAATATTGAACTGCTGGCGCGCTGGCGGAGACATCCGCGAGGAAGTGCGCCGCCAGGATATCGCGAAATACTACACCGACATGTCGTGGATCTGCCTGTTGGGCGGATACGGCAATTACCCGCAAGACCTTCGCGCCCCCGTGCCGGAGGAAAGCCGCTTCGACATCGCCGTCATCGACGATTTCATCGAGCGCTGCTCGCTCAACTTCGGCGATCACCGCGCCGCGCTGTCGACGCTGAAGGCGGCGGAATGAGCCTGCCGCCGGCGCTCGCGCTGTCGCCTTCGCCTCGGGTCGCCATCAAGAAAATCGGCGCCGAGCAGAACGCCGTCGCGGTGATCGACAACGCGCTCGCAGCGCCGGCGGCGGCGGTTGACCTTGCGGCGACACAGACCTTCACCCCGATCGGCCCCTATTACCCTGGCGTGCGCGCACCGCTTGGAGGCGAGGCGGCAGCCGCATTCGGTCAAGCCTTGGCGCCCGTGATCGCCGACGCCCTTGGTCTGTCGGCGCCGCGCTGGACCGGCGAGGCGTTCTTCTCGATCGTGACGACGCCGCCGGCACGCCTTGCCCCGATTCAGCGCCTGCCGCATTTCGACGGCCTTGAGGAGACGCGCGTTGCGGCGCTCCTTTATCTCGCCGGCAGCGAATTCGGCGGCACGTCGTTCTATCGCCACCGCGAGACCGGTTTTGAAGCCGTGACCAGTGAACGCTATCCGCGCTATGGCGCGGCGCTGCAGGCTGACGTCGCGCGCCATGGCCTTCCGCCGGCGGATTATATCGGCGACGGCGCGCCGATGTTCGACGAGATTGCGACCTTTGAGCCGGCTTTCAATCGGCTGCTCCTGTATCGCGGCAACGTTCTTCACTGTAGCCGGATGAAGAATGCCGACACGCTGAGCCCGGACCCGACGCGTGGACGATTGACGATCAATCTCTTCCTGCAGCCGGCGTAAGCGGTCCGCAAAGGTCGTGCGTCGCGCAATCGGAAAATCTTCCTTTTTTCCGCGCGGGGCTTGGGCACGGACCGGCCTTGCCCGCGGGGTCCAGCCGAAACCTCCGTAGTCTGCGGAGGAAATTGTAGGGAGATTTTGGGAGCGCTTCTCCCGTCTCGCCTCCAGGCGCTCGGCGCCCCTCATCCTTCGTGACGCGCGGCCGAAGCGGCGCGCTCCTCGGGATGAAGACCAAGAGAGTTCCTTCATCCTGAGGAGCGGCCTCCTTCAGGCCGCGTCTCGAAGGATGAGGGACAAGCGTCCCCGCTCCCGTCAGGCGGCCTTTCGGCCCCGGGGGGTGCTTCTTCTCGCACAGACAACGACAACAGCCGCCGAACCCGAGCGATCAACCAGACTTTTCAAACCCAGAAACGAAAATAGCGCCGGCGGCGGGAGCCGCGCGGCGCTTCAACACCCGCGATACTGGGGCTGAACGCAACTCGAAGTCAAACAATCAATAACGGGAATCGCGTATGGTTAATTCGTGCAGGGATTGAATTCGAGCCCTGCATGTCAACCCGGGGCGCGCTTCAGGCCCCCTCGCTCCTGCGCCTCGCCCGTAGGCATGACCCAAATGGCGAGCCTGATTGGCGCTGGGCCTGGCCGGTCCGCCACGCACTCGTGCCGGCATCCCTTAAGCCGCTGCGCAATTCGCCTTGATGTACGCCTCATGCCCCGGCGCAGCGCTTGCCGCGCGGTCGATAAGCGTCCTGAGGTTCCCCATGAAGTCGTTCAGCTGGCCCTCGTCCAACTGATCCGCCAGCGGATGATAATGCTGCGGCGTGACGCGCTGGCCCACCAGCACCTGCAGCCAACCCTGCTCCGTGAACAATTCCTCATGCTCTCGATAGATGCGCCCCGATGCGCGGAAGAGGTCGATCTTGGCGGCGAGCGCTTCGGGGACAGCCATCTCGCGCCGTTCGATCCAGAAGGGCGCGTCGTCGCGTTCGTTGGCATGATAATGGAGAATGATGAAATCGCGGATGCGCTCGAACTCGAAGCGCGACTGGCGATTGAACTCATCAATCAGCGCGGGATCGAACTGGCGGTCAGGGAACATTGAAACGAGGCGGCTGACGCCCGACTGGATGAGGTGGATCGAGGTTGATTCGAGCGGCTCGAGAAACCCGCTCGCGAGCCCCAGCGACACGCAATTCTTGACCCACTGGCGCTTTCGCATGCCCGTCGTAAAGCGAAGGAAGCGCGGCTCGGCGAGCAAGTCGCCCTCGAGATTCGCCTTGAGCACGCCCGCTGCTTCGTCGTCCGAAATATAGCGGCTGCAATAGACATGACCATTGCCGACGCGGTGCTGCAACGGGATGCGCCACTGCCACCCCGATTGCCGCGCGGTCGCCTGCGTATACGGACGAATTGAGCCCCCGTGCGCGCACGGCGCCGCGACCGCGCGGTCGCAAGGGAGCCAGTGCGTCCAATCCTCATAACCCGCTTGAAGCGCGCCCTCGATGAGGAGCCCGCGAAAGCCCGAGCAGTCGACGAAAAACTCACCGTCGATGCGGGCGTCGCCGTCAAGCGTAACGCCCTCAATGAAGCCGTCGGCCGCGCGGCGGCGCACCTCGACAATCTTGCCCTCAATGCGAACGACGCCCGCGGCTTCCGCGCGCCCGCGCAGGAATTTCGCGTAAAGTCCTGCGTCGAAGTGAAAGGCGTGGCGCGTGCCGGTGAGGCGCGATGAGCCGATGCGGTCCATGATCGCAAAGCGGTCGCGGATCGCGATCTGATTATTGACGGAATAATCCCAGAGCGATCCTCCCTTCCCGCTTGCATTCGCGCGCAGCCAGTAATGATGAAACGGCGTCAGGCCGAGCGCCATGCCGATGTCGCCGAAGGCGTGCATGTAGCTGTCGCCGAGCCGGCCCCAGTTATTGAACTGGATGCCAAGCTTGAAGGTGCCTTGGGTCGCCTTCAGGAACGCGTTCTCGTCGATCTCGAGAAAATTGTTGATGTGACGGATCTGCGGGATTGTCGCCTCGCCGACGCCGACAATGCCGATCTCCTCCGATTCGATCAGGGTGATCTGAAGCGTGCGCCCGAACGCCTTCGCGAGCACCGACGCCGCCATCCATCCTGCCGTGCCGCCGCCGACAATGACGACGGAACGGATGGGGCCGGGAGTGGTCGGAGAATTTTCCATGCGCCGACCTTAAGCGCGCCAGCAGCGCGATCAATGCGACGCGAACGCCGCGCGCGAATAAAGAAAAACCCCGCCGGTTCGGGAGGAAACCGGCGGGGCTGAAGTACGCTCGGGAGGGAGCGCTTAGAAAGCGAAGGACGCGCCAACGAGGTAGGTGCGGCCGAAGGATTGGCTGTCGATCAATTGACGGTCCTCGCCACCCTGGAAGGTTTCGAAAGGCTCATCCGTCAAGTTGAGGCCCTGCGCGGTGACCCGAAGGCCTTCGAGCGCGCCGGAGAAGGCGTAGCCAATTTGCGCATCGATGATCGATTCCGAACGAGAGTTACGGAATGTCCGCGTGGCGGAAATCGCCGCCAGTTCGCCGAGGAACGACGTCCGGTAACGGTGGCTGACGCGCGCTTCAAAGCCCGCCTTCTCGAAGTACACGGTCGAATTCACGACCCACTTTGAGAGACCGGGAACCGTCGTCGTCGATGTCGCAGACGGGTCCGTTTCAAGGAACGTCGTGACGCGGCTGTCAGTGAACGAGGCGCTGGTCAGGAAGCCGAAACCTTCCATCGCCTCGGACACGAGATCAAGCGGCACCGAGACCGAAGCTTCAACGCCGCGGATGCGTCCGTTGCCGTTATTGCTGTTGGTGCGGTTGAGGCCGAGCGTCGATCCCAGCGAGGCGAGCTGGAGCGGCGTCAGGAACAGGTTCGCCTCGGTCGTGAAATCTTCGATGAAGGCGTCGCCGGTATTCACGAAATCATTGAGGTCCTTATAGAACGCCGCGATCGAAATGTAGCCCGACCCGCCGAAGTATTTCTCAACCGAAAGATCGACCTGGTTCGAGATGTAGGGCCTAAGCGCCGGATTGCCGCTGTTGCGTCCAAAGGCAGTGCCGCCCGACCCGAGCGGGTCGGTGTTGCTGAGCGAGGTGAGATTGACCGAGAGATTCTGGCTGGCGCTAAGCTGGTCAAGACGCGCGCGAGCAAGCGTCCGCGCAGCGCCGAACTTCACCTTAACCGTGTCGGAGAGGTCAAACACCAGGTTCAAGGTCGGTAGGAAATCCGTATAGGAGTCGCCACCAGTGACCGGTACGATCTCAAAAGCGCCCGGCGACGCGGTCGAGGCCGCAACCGCAAGCCCGTCCGAGCTTTGATCGGTATGAACGATTTGCACCCCCGCATTTCCCGTGA
Organism: Parvularculaceae bacterium; assembly: GCA_034522715.1. Taxonomy (GTDB): domain Bacteria; phylum Pseudomonadota; class Alphaproteobacteria; order Caulobacterales; family Parvularculaceae; genus Amphiplicatus. The sequence goes on from JAXHLA010000003.1 coordinate 1,145,772, forward strand.
CCGGGATGGCGCCGAGCTCGGTGTCGATGCCGAATTTCACCCAACCCGTGATGACGTCCTCGTTGACGACCCAGGATTGCGGCGTCGCAAACGACGAGAGCGAGGTCGAAAACGGCACGTAAACGTTGTTCACGAGAAAACGCGTGTCGAGCGTCACCTGCGGCCCATAGCCAAGGAAGCTGACCACTTGCTCGTCGAGGATCGCGGCCGCCGGGATCGGCAGCGTCTGGATGACACCGGGGTCAGAAAGCGTTCCGCCGCCGAGCGTCAGGAAGCTCTGGTCGATTTCGCGTGACTTCTCGCGAAGGCCCCAGTCGATGCCGAACTGCACATTCGACACCGGTCCGAAATCGACATCGCGATCAATCGCAGCCTTGAGATGCCAGAGATCATCGACCGTGCGCGGCGCATTGATGAAGCCCGCCTGAACGACGTTCCCGCCGCCGCCCCAGCCGAGCGGGTCGGTGAGGACGATAGCGTTCGGCCCGGTTGTCGCCGAATAATCGAGCGATCCGGTGATCACCGGGATCGCGCCCGGCTGTTGCGTCACGTTGAGAATGTCGGCCGCGCCGCCCGTGGAGCCAAAGCCCGTTCCAGCATAGGCTTCGATCAGCTGGTCGCGCCGGGTCGCTTTCGAATAGCTGACGTCAAGTTCAACGCCCCAGCCATTGTCGGCGTCGTATTTACCGTTCCAGCCCGCCGAGAAAAGCTCGGCGCGGCGGATGTTGAGGTCGTTGCGGATGACGCCGCGAACGTTGCTGAACGTCGCGTCGGTCGCGAAGCCGTCCGTCTGGCTGTTGACGACGTTACTGACGCCGAAGCCGCCGCCGAACGACAGCGGAAACTCGATGCCGCGGCTCGTCTGGTCTTCGCTGAAGTCGGTGTAGAAGATATCGATAATTGACGAAAAATTGTCGGTCGGTTCGAATTGGAGCGTGGCGAAGCCGCCGATCCGGTCGAGGTCGCTTGATTGCGTGTTGCGGCCGTTGCTGCCGCCGAGCAATAACGGATCGCCCGCCGAGCCATTGCCTGAATATCCCCAGGCGCCGAAGGCTTCCTGCTGCGTAGGCGAAGACTGGAAGGCGAGGCCGATGGCGACGCCAAAAGTGTCGTCAGCGAACTGGTCCGCGTAAACGCCGGTCGCGCGATAGCCCGCGCCGGGCGAGTCCGGGTTGATAGAGCCGTCTTCGTTGAATTCGTACCGGCCGGAAACCGCCAGCACGCGCTCAGACTTGTCGAGCGGACGCAAGGTGCGCAGATCGACGGTGCCGGCAAGACCCTGACCGATCAGGCCCGCGTAAGGCGTCTTGTAGACGAGCGCCTGCGAAAGGAGTTCTGCCGGGTACTGATCGAATTCGACGCCGCGGTTGTCAGACGTCGTCACCTGTTCGCGGCCGTTCAGAAGCGCGGTTGAGAAGTCCGGGCCGAGGCCGCGGATCGAGAGGACGTTGGAGCGTCCATTGAGGCGCTGCGTTGCAAGGCCCGGCAAGCGGCCAAGCGATTCGGCGATCGAGATGTCGGGCAGCTTGCCAATCTCTTCGGCCGACACCGCTTCGACGATCGAGGTGTTGTCGCGTTTGGCCGCGACTGAATTTTCGAGCGAGGAACGAAACCCTGAGACGACGATTTCGTCGGTCTGTTCGTCCGCATCCTGAGCAAAGGCAGGCGTGGTGATCGCGAGCGCGGCGCCCGAGCACAATAGAGTCGCGCGGAAAAGCTTGAGTTCCTTACGCATTAGATCCCTCCCAGGGACGTTTATCGCCGGACGGATATCCGACTCGATTAACCAAAGTATCGCAAAAGTCTGCAAACTGGTCAACAAATGGCTGACAGTCGCTGGCCGGATTTCATTGCCGCCGCAGTCAAATGCCTGCATTTTTGCGGCAGGATGCGGCATATCGGCGACAGATGGACGAATGAACAGGGCACTTCATCCTAAACCGCAGACTGCAAAAAAATGCAATAAAAGCCAGTTGACGCTGCAATTTTTGATTCTGCAGTGCAGCACAATCCGGATTAACGGCGCGCTGCCTTGAGCGACGCCGCCTTCTGCGCATTGGCCCTGATGCCGGCCCAATCTCGGCTCGCGATCATCGCGCGCGGCGCGATCCAGGTGCCCCCGACGCAAGGCACGTTCGGCAGCGCGAAATAGTCGCCAGCCCGCTCCGGCGAAATGCCGCCGGTCGGGCAGAAGCGCAGGTCTGGGAACGGCCCCGCCAGCGATTTCAAATAGGCGGCGCCGCCGGCGGGTTCTGCGGGAAAGAACTTCATGGCGCGATAACCGGCCTCCACCGCCGTCATGGCTTCGCTGGCGGTGGCGACCCCGGGAAGGGCGGGCGCGACGCGCATGGCGGTGAGGAGCGCAGCGCTCGCGCCGGGACTGACGAGAAAATCGGCGCCGGCGGCGAGCGAGCGTTCGACATCGTCAGCCGTGCGAATCGTTCCCATGCCGACGATCAACGACGGCGCGGCGCGCTTCATCTCGCCGAGCGCCCCAAGCGCCGCCGCAGTGCGCAACGTCAGTTCAATTACTATAAGGCCGCCCGCCGCCAGTGCGAGCGCGAGCGGCGCGGCGTCTTCAAGGCGCTCCACCTCAAGGACCGGAATGACCGACGCCGCGGCCATGATCTCGTCAATGCGCATCGAGGCTCGCTTTCAGTTTCGCCGCCGCGCCGACAAGCGCGGCGCCGTCGCGTGTGATGAGCTTTATGGGAACTGCGCCGACATACTCTTGCATGCGGCCCTTATCCAGGAAGCGCTCGCGGAACGCGCTCGTCAGCAGCGCCTCCCGAATTTTCGGGAGGATGCCGCCGCCCAGAATGACGCCGCCGCGCGCGCCGGATGAAAGGACGGCGTCGCCCGCCGCCGCGCCGAGAATGGCGCAGAACATCGCGACCGCCTTGACCGCGATCGGAAACTCCTTCGTTAGCGCCGCGCGCGTGATTTCGTCCGCCTGCAGCGAGACGCGCGGCGTTCCCGCCATCTGGCAAAGCGCGCGGTGGATATTGACAAGTCCGCGCCCGGACAAAAGTCGCTCGATCGACACGCGCTTGTGCTCGCGCCGCACGAAGCGCAGCACATCGATCTCTTCATCATCATACGGCGCGAAGGCGACGTGCCCCCCTTCGGTCGGGATGATGCGGTCGCCAGCGGGCGAGGGAACGATCAGCGCCTGCCCGAGGCCAGTGCCGGGCCCGATGACAAGGGTCGGGGCGTGCGCGTCGCCTTCCCCCGGCTTGATCTCCAGAAAGTCGGCAGGCGCGAGTTGCCGGACGCTTGTCGCCAGCGCCTCGAAATCATTGATCGCGAGAAGGCGATCAAACTTCATTTGCCGCCTGGTCTTTTCGATATCGAGCACCCAGGGCGAATTGGTGAATTCGACAACAGCGTCGGTGATGGGTCCTGCGACCGCGAAGCACGCGTGACGGGGCTTTGCCTCCACCGCCTCAAGGAACGCGTCAGCGGCGTCGCGGATTGATTCGTAATCCTCGGCGCGGAAGGCGTGCATCGCGCCGACGCTGACGCCGCCTTCAGCGAGGGTCGCCAGCGCAAAGCGCGCATTGGTGCCGCCAATATCCGCGACGAGCACAGGCCCCTCGCTTCTGGCGCCCGTCATGCCCCCTCCTCTTCGAGCAGGAACGTCATCGCGCCTGCTTCGGCAGAGGTGACCGACGCGCGCATGCCGGCGAACAACTCGCGGCCCGAACCCCATCGTTCAGATACGCCGTCGAACGGGCGCGGCGCGCGCGCATCAAATTCACCCTTGTCGCCGACAATATCGAGGACGCCTTTATCCGCATCAAGACGAATGACATCGCCGTCACGGACTTTTGCGATCGCGCCGCCGTCTAGGGCCTCGGGCGAGAGATGGATCGCGGCGGGAACCTTGCCGGAGGCCCCCGACATCCGCCCGTCAGTAACGAGGGCGACCTTGAATCCCTTGTCCTGCAAGACGCCGAGCGGCGGCGTCAGCTTGTGAAGTTCGGGCATGCCGTTGGCCTTCGGCCCCTGGAACGGCACGACCGCGATGAAGTCGCGATTGAGCGCACCCGCCTTGAAGCGATCAAGCAGATCCTTCTGCGAGGTGAACACAATGGCCGGGGCCTCAACGAAGCGGCGCTCCGGCTTCACCGCTGAAACCTTGATGATCGCCCGGCCAAGCGCGCCGTCAAGCAGCACGAGCCCGCCAGTCGATGCGTGCGGGTCGCTCGCGGGGCGCAGGATCGCAGGATCGCCGGACACTCTTCGCGACGGCGACCATGACAGCGACTCTCCTTTTAGCGCCGGCGCTTGCGCATAATGGTGCAGCCCCTTCCCCATCGCCGTCATCACGTCGGCATGGAGGCCGCCCGCTTCGATCAGCTCACGGATGATAAAGGCGACGCCGCCCGCCGCCTCAAAGGCGTTCACGTCCGCGGCGCCATTTGGATAGATACGGGCGAGCAGCGGCGTCACCGCCGATAAATCGCTGAGATCCGTCCAGTCGATGACAATCCCCGCCGCGCGCGCCATCGCGACAAGATGGATCGCATGGTTCGTTGAGCCGCCGGTCGCATGAAGGCCGACGATCGCGTTGACCACGGCGCGCTCGTCGATGATGTCGCAAAAGGGAATGTACTCCGCCCCCAGCGCCGTCGTCGCTGCCGCACGCCGCGCGGTCTCCACGACGAACGCATGCCGCAAGGGCGTGCCCGGATTGACGAAAGCTGAGCCCGGCAGATGAAGCCCCATGATCTCCATCAGCATCTGGTTGGAATTCGCCGTGCCGTAAAACGTGCACGTGCCGGGCGAGTGATAGCTCGCGCTTTCGGCCGCGAGCAGTTCGTCACGGCTCGCTTTTCCTTCCGCGTGAAGCTGTCGGACGCGCGCCTTCTCATCGTTGGAAATGCCTGACGTCATCGGTCCGGCTGGCAGAAAAAGAATAGGCAAATGGCCGAAGCGCGCCGCGCCGATGAAGAGCCCCGGCACGATCTTGTCGCACACGCCGAGCATCAGGCCTGCGTCGAAGACATTGTGCGACAACGATACCGCCGCCGCCATCGCGATAACGTCGCGCGAAAAGAGCGAGAGATCCATCCCCGCCATGCCTTGGGTGACGCCGTCGCACATGGCGGGAACCCCGCCCGCGATCTGCGCCGTCGCGCCAAGGGGCGCGAGCGCTTGCTTGATGATGTCAGGATAGGGCCCCAGCGGCTGATGCGCCGACAGCATGTCGTTATAGGCGGTGACGATGCCGATATTCGGGCCGCTGCCCTTTGCGATCAGTTTCTTGTCCTGTGGCGAGCACGCCGCCGCTGCATGGGCGAGGTTGCCGCACCCAAGGCTTGCGCGCTGCGGGCCGTTCGACGCCGCGGCGCGCATCTGGCGAAGATAGGCGTCGCGCGTCCGCCGGCTTTTTGTCCGTATACGGTCGGTGACGCGGTCGAGCACAGGGTTGAGCGTCAAGTCGGCGCCTCCTCAAGGGGCCCAGCAGGCCCAGATATCAGGCCTTGCGGCAAGGATCGCGCGGATCGGCGCCTCCTCGACCGGGCCGGGAACAGAGAATTTTTCAAACGCCGCGCGCTTTTCCGCGCCGGTTAACATCAAGATGATCAGGCGCGCGTCCGCTATCGCCTGCAAGGACAGGGTCAGGCGCTCGGTATATTCGCCCGTGGCGTCGCTTCGGGTTGCGCGAACAGGTACGACGAGCGGGGCATCAGCAGCGAGCGCGGCGGCGAGCCCCGCCGCCTGCGGGAACCACGATGCGGCATGCCCGTCGAGCCCCATGCCGAGCACGACAATATCGAACGGGCGCACCAGATTCCGCACCCCCGCAGTGGCCCGCGCGGCCGCCATCTCCAAAGAATGCGCGTCATTCCAAAGACCGACGAAGCGCGCCCGGCCAGCGGCGCCCTGCAAAAAGGTCGATCGCAGAAACGCTTCGTTTGATCCCGCCGCGGTGGGCGGCACGAAGCGCTCATCGACGAGCGTCGCCGCGACATTGGCCCAATCAATCGGGCGCGAAGCCAGCGCCAGATAAAGGAGCGACGGCGTCGACCCGCCGGAGAGCGCAATCGAGGCGAGCCCTTGCGCCGCGACGGCGCGGTCAATTCCGCTTTGCATGAGGTCAGCGATGCGCGCCGCCATCGCCGCGGGTGAGGAAAATTCGATCAGGGCTGCATTAGACCCCATTGAACCACTCGCGTCCGTCGCGATCGAGGAGAACGGCTGCCTGCACCGGGCCGTCTGTTCCCGCCGCATAGGGCTGGACCGGCGTCTGATCCGCGTCCCACGCCGCGAGAATACCGTCGCACCATTTCCACGCAGCCTCAACCTCATCGCGGCGCATGAAAAGCGCAAGATCGCCGCGCACGACCGCCATCAGCAGACGCTCATAGGCGTCCGGATAGCGCGCTTCGAAGGCGGAAGCGTAGCTCAAATTCAGCGGCACATAGCGCAGCCGCATGCCGCCGGGGCCAGGGTCCTTGGTGACGAGAAGAAGGCTCATGCCTTCATCCGGCTGCAGACGAATGACGAGCCTCGACGGCGGCAGCTTCTCTGTCCCGTTGGTGAGGAGCGCGTGCGCGACGTCCTTGAACTGGATGATGATCTCCGACCGGCGCGACGCCATGCGCTTGCCGGTGCGGAGATAAAACGGCGCGCCCTTCCAGCGCCAGTTGTCAATATGCGCCTTGACTGCGACATAGGTCTCGGTTGCGCTCGGCCGGCCAAGCTCATCCGCATAACTCGCGGCGACCTCGCCGTCAGCGGCGCCGCCCGTATATTGTCCGCGTGCAGTCGTGTTGCGCACGCTTGCAGCCGTGACGGGGCGCAGCGCACGCAGGACCTTGATCTTTTCTCCGCGCACCGTGTCCGCGTCGAGATCAAGCGGCGGCTCCATCGCGACGAGGCATAAAAGCTGCAACAGATGGTTCTGCACCATGTCGCGCAGCGCCCCTGCCGTGTCGTAGTAGCTCGCTCGCGTGCCGGAACCGATCGATTCGGCGACGGTGATCTCGACGTGATCGATGGCGTTGGCGTTCCACACCGGCTCAAACAACGAGTTCATGAACCGCAGAACGATCAGGTTCTGAACCGTCTCCTTGCCGAGATAATGATCGATGCGGAAGATCGCGTCTTCCGGGAACACCGCGCCGACCGCATCATTGATTGCGCGCGCGGAGGCGAGATCCGTTCCGATCGGCTTTTCAAGAACGATGCGCGCGCCCGGCGTTTTCAATCCTGCTGCGTCGATGTTGCGCGACACGCCGCCAAAAAGCGCCGGCGGCAGCGCCAGATAAAAGACGCGCTGCTTTTTTTCGCCGCCTTCAAGCTTTGCCGCGAGCCGGGGCCATCCTCCGTGAGCGCTGGCGGCGTCCACCTCGGCGTATTGCAGCAGGCTTGCGAATTTCGACCATTCGCCGGCGTCGATCTTTTCCTTGGGGTGAAATTTACCGAAGCTCTCGCGGGCGAGAGCGCGAAACCCATCGTCATCCATCGCCGTGCGCGAGACGCCGACTATTCTCGAGTCCGCGGGGATCTGTCCGTCGCGCCAGCGGTGAAAGAGCGAGGGTATCAACTTGCGGAGCGACAAATCGCCGGCAGCGCCGAAGACGACAAGGTCAAACGGCGTGACCGGGAGAAGTTGGGGGCTGGCGGCGGATGGTTTCTGGATGTCCATGTCAGCTCATGACGTACGGCGCCGCGTGGAGGCGTTCAAGGAATGGCGGGAATGCTCTCGACGCTTGCCTGCGCTCCTTAGGGGCGCGGGAGCCGGGGCGCTTGTCGATCTTTGAAAGGCGGCTCACGCCTTCGCCCGAAACCTTACCGCCGCGCCGCCGCTTCGTCCGAGCATCAAGGTCAGCGTGTCGGCGCGTGTCATCTCGCGCTTTTCAATGATGATGTCATAGGGGTTGTTATCGTAGTCGGCCTTTTTCCCGTCGCGATAGATTTCCGCGACGTAGGTTTTCCCTTCGTCGAGAAAATCGAGCGGCAGCGCGAGCTTTCGCGCATTCTCGCCGGTGATGGCGCCGAGATACCAGTCGTCGCCGCCGCGTTCTTTACGCGCAATTGCCGCATAATCGCCGATTTCGGCCGCAACGCCGATTGTTTCCTCCCAGTCCGTCGGCACGTCCTTGATAAACTGGAACGCGTCCATCCGCTTTTCATAGTTTTGCGGCAGGTCGGCGGCCATCTGGATCGGGCTGTAGACGGTGACATAAAGCGCGAGCTGTTTCGCCAGCGTCGTCTCGACACGGCTCGCCTTGCTGTTGCGGCCTAACGCTTCGTTGACGGGCGCGCGCTCGTTCGGTCTCAGATCGAAAATGCCGGGCGTGAAGTCCATCGGCCCGGAGAGCAGGCGCGTGAAGGGCAGGATCACATCGTGCTCCGGCGGCATCGGCGGGATGCCCCAGGCGTTATACTCCTGGCCGCGCGCGCCCTCGCGCGACACCCAGTTCGGATAGGTGCGCCGCAGCCCCGTGTCCTTGATCGGCTCGTGCGGGTTGATCGCGATTTTATGGCTCGCGGCGGATTTGACGACATTCAGATGATGCTTCGCCATGAACTGGCCGTCATGCCATTCAAAGGTCTCGACGCCTTTGTCGTCCATGCGCTGGATGCCGCCGCCATCGGCGACATAGCCGGTCTTCACCGCCCTGACCCCGACGCGCGCATAAAGATCGAAGGCCGCTTCCATCTGCTTCTCATAATGCGACGCAGCGCCGCCGGTTTCGTGATGGCCGATCAGGCGGACGCCTCTTTCCCGCGCGTAGCGGCCGATCTCCTCGATATCGAAGTCGGGATAGGCTTTGGTGAAATCGAACACCTCGCCATTGCCGAACCAGTTGTCGTCCCAGCCGATGTTCCAGCCCTCGACGAGCACGCCCTTGAAACCGTGCTCTGCGGCAAAGTCGATGTAGCGCTTGGTGTTTTCCGTCGTCGCGCCGTGCAGCGGTTTCATGCCCCAGCTGGACTCGCGGATGTGCATTTCCCACCAGACGCCGACATATTTCCCGGGCTCGACCCACGACACGTCACCCAGCGCATTTGGTTCGTTGAGGTTGAGAATGAGCGTCGAGGCAAGAAGGCTCTTGGCGTCAGGCGCGATCTGAATCGTACGCCACGGCGTTGTGAACGCGCCCGTCTTCTTCACCAGGACGCCGTCCGACCACGGCGCCAGATCCGCCTTGAAGACGCCGGGTCGCTGCTGATTGAGCGCCATCCCGGCGTAGTCGACAAGGGCGGCTTCATGAATGGAGAGATGCGCGCCGGATGTGGTTTTCAGCGTGATCGGCGTATGCGCGATGTCGATCGCGTCGGCCTTCGTCGTCCGGTAGTAATATTCGTAGCGGTTCCAGCGCCGGCCAGGGATCCACCAATAGGTCGCATCTTCGGGCAGTTTGAATTCCGTAATCTCGTTGACGATCTCGACGGACTTCATCGTCTTCTGATCGGGAATCTCGTAGCGAAAGCCGATGCCGTCATCGAAAGCGCGCACGCGCAGCGAGAACCGGCGCGGCTTTTTTTCGCCGGTCGCAAAGCCGACGACGAGTTCATGGTGCGCATCGCGCACCTGGCGCCGCTCACCCCAGGGCTGTTCCCAGGTCTCGTCTTTCGAGGCGCGCGCTGCGCCCGTCATCGTCAGGTCTTCTTCAAGCGCTGCCTGGTCCTTGAATCGAAAGCCGAGATGCGACGGCCCGACCACCTCCTCGCCGCGATAGGCGACCTTGTAGAACGGCCGGCCGTCAGCCGTGACGTCCACCGTGACGGCGATCGCGCCATCGGGCGAGGTGACAGTCTCGGCGGCAAAGGCAGCTCCCGCCATCGCCGCCGTCAGGGCCACAATCGATTGAAACAGGCGCTGCATCGTTCGAGCTCTCCGCGCTTTGCGCCACCCCGCCGGGCGCCAACGCCAACCATCCGCCAAGCCGCTGGCCCGCGGAGTTTAAGCAGCTCTACAATTTCTTGCAATTCATAGCCTGTTTCATGAGAGCGATTGTGCAAAGCAATAACGCAAGCGCAGAATGGCTGTTGGCATTCGGCCTGTTTATATTGGTCCGCTCTAGCTAAATGAACGGAAGACGCGCTGGCAATCGCTTGCCATGGCCGGACTCCCTACTTGCAAAAAAATGCAATAGCCGCGATGTTCCGCCCCGGGACGGGCTCGCGGTGCGCGACCGCGATCATTTCGCGGCAAGTCCCGAAACCGGGGAGTCACAGTGATGCGGGCACGGACTGTTTTCCTCGCTGCCGCGGGCTCGCTCGCGGCGGCGTTTTCAGCGTCTGGCTTCGCCCTTGCGCGCGACAGCGACTACGCGCCGCAGACCTACCGCGACCGCGCACCGGAAGATGAAGTCATCTATTTCGTCTTGCCGGACCGGTTTGAAAACGCCGATCCGTCGAACGATCACGGAGGCTTTCCGGAAGATCGTCTGACGTCAGGCTTCGATCCGGCGCACAAAGGCTTTTTCCACGGCGGCGATCTCAAGGGTTTGACGAAGCGCCTCGATTACGTCGCGGGACTTGGCGCAACCGCAATCTGGCTTGGCCCCATTTACAAGAACAAGCCGGTGCAAGGCCGCCCCGGCGATGAAAGCGCCGGCTATCACGGATACTGGATCACCGATTTCACTGATGTCGATCCGCATTTCGGCACAAAAGCGGACCTCAAGGAATTCGTCGACGCCGCTCATGCGCGCGGCATCAAGATTTATCTCGATATCATCACCAATCATTCGGCGGACGTCATTGCGTTGCGCGAGTGTCACCCCGAGGGCGCAGCGCCCGCCAACGCCGGCGCTGGTCCGTGCCCTTACCGCAACCGGGCCGATTATCCGTACACGACGCGTGGAGGGCCTGGCGGCAAGAAGATCAATCCTGGCTTCATGGGCGACACCGACGAGTTTCAGACCGCAGCGAATTTCGAAAAGCTCGTCGATCCCTCATTCGCCTACACCCCATACGTTCCGGAGGCCGAGAAATCGATCAAAGTTCCGGCCTGGATGAATGACGTCCGCTACTACCACAATCGCGGCAATTCGACGTTCGAGGGCGAAAGCTCGACGCAGGGCGATTTTGTCGGCCTTGACGATTTCCTTACCGAAGACCCGCGCGTCGTCGAGGGGTTCATCGACGTCTACAAGCAGTGGATCACGGACTATAAAATCGACGGCTTCCGCATCGACACCGCCAAACACGTCAATCCGTCCTTCTGGCGCGCATTTCTTCCAGCGGTGAAGGAACATGCAAAAGCCGAAGGTATTCCGAATTTTTATGTCTTCGGCGAAGCGGTCTACTGGAACACTGCCGAACTTGCCGCCTTCATGACCGAAGCCGGCTTTGAGACTTCCCTCGACTTTCCCATGATGCAGGCGCTGAAGGACCAGCTCATTGCAAATGCGAGCGGGCACGCTCTCCACTCAATGCTCTCGTCAGACAGGATTTATCCGGGCGGGGAGAAAACATCGCGCGGGCTCCCTGTCTTCGTCGGCAATCACGACATGGGCCGCTACGCTGGAGAACTCATTCGCAAACGCCCGGACTTGACCGACGAACAGCGATTCAAGAATGTCCGGCTGGCGCATGCGTTCCTGTTTTTTTCGCGCGGCGCGCCGGTCATTTATTCCGGCGATGAGCAAGGCTTCACCGGCGACGGCGGGGACCAGGACGCGCGCGAGGACATGTTCGAGAGCCGGGTCGCGATCTACAACGACAATGACCTGATCGCGACCGACGCAACAACGGCGATGTCGAATTTTGACACCAAACATCCGCTCTATCGCTCCCTTGCCGAGATGGCGGCGGTCTACAAGGCGCACCCGGCGCTCCGCCACGGCGCGCTAAAAGTGCGTCATTCCGAGAAAGCGGGCGGCGGCCTCTTCGCCTTTTCACGAATCGACGAGGCGACGGGCGATGAGTATCTTTTCGCCGCCAATCTCGGACTGGAAGCGCGCGAGGCCAATGTCGAGGTCGATCCCCGCTCGCCGCGCTGGACTTCCCTGCACGGACGTTGTGAGAAGAAATCTGCGGCGCAAGGCTCGCTGAAGGTGCGCATCGGACCGCAAGACTTTCTGGTGTGCCGCGCGGCGCGGACGAAAAATTAAAAGCGGGAACGGGCTGACGATGAAGACGGCTGAGACGGCGCAGGCGCGCGCCGGCGCGCAAACAGAAAAAACAAGCCCCTGGTGGCGCGGCGCGACGATCTATCAAGTCTATCCGCGCAGTTTTAAGGACACCAATGGCGACGGCGTCGGCGACCTTAAGGGTTGCATCGAAGGTGTCGACCATATCGCCTCGCTCGGCGTCGATGCCGTGTGGCTCTCGCCATTCTTCACCTCGCCGATGCATGATTTCGGTTATGACGTCGCCGACTATCGCGGCGTTGATCCCCTGTTCGGGACGCTCGCCGATTTCGATGAATTCGTGAAACGCGCCCATGCGCGCAGTCTGAAAGTCATCATCGATCAGGTTTATTCGCACACGTCGGATCAGCACGCCTGGTTCCAGGAAAGCCGGCAAAGCCGGGAAAATCCCAAGGCGGACTGGTATGTCTGGGCTGACGCCCGGCCCGATGGGTCGCCGCCGAACAACTGGCAGTCGGTCTTCGGCGGCGGAGCCTGGGAATGGGACGCGCGCCGGCGCCAGTACTACTTCCACAATTTCCTTGTGCAGCAGCCTGATCTCAACCTGCACAACAAGGCCGTGCAGGACGCGATCCTTGATGTCGCCCGCTTTTGGCTGGCGCGCGGCGTTGACGGCTTCCGCCTCGACGCGCTCAATTTCGCGATGCATGACCCGCAGCTTCGCGACAATCCGCCGAAAAAGTTTTTCCGCCGTCCGCCGGGGCGCCCCTTCGACTTTCAGGAACAGCGCTATCAGATGTCGCATCCCGACATTCCGATATTCTTGGAGCGCCTGCGCGGCGTCATCGACGAATTTCCAGATCGCTTCACCGTCGCTGAAGTTGGCGGAGAGCGCGCGTTTGACGAGATGAAGCTGTTCACAGCGGGCGATAAGCGCCTCAACACCGCTTACAGCTTTGACTACCTCTATGCGCCGGCGTTGACGAAGGAGCTGATCGTCGAGACCGGCAAGCGCTGGCCGGAAGGGGGCGAATGGCCGTCTTGGGCGTTTTCAAACCACGACGCGCCGCGCGCGGTGAGCCGCTGGGCCGGCGCGTGCGATCCTGACGCCTACTGCAAATTGCTCGCGCTGCTTCTCTCGTCGCTGCGCGGAAATATCTTTTTTTATCAGGGCGAGGAACTCGGGCTGCAACAAGGGGAAGTGCCATATGAGCGCTTGCGCGATCCGGAAGCCATCACCAATTGGCCAGCGACCCTTGGCCGCGACGGCGCGCGGACGCCGATGCCGTGGGTCAGCCAATCAGAATTCGCAGGGTTCTCGGCGGCGGAGCCGTGGTTGCCGATCGATCCCTCGCACGTGGGGCGTTCGGTTGAGCGACAAAATCGCGATCAGGACAGTGTGTTGAATTTCACCCGGCGTGTCATCGCCTTTCGCAAGGCGTCAGCGGCGTTGCGCATAGGCGCGCTGGAGTTTCTGGCGACGCCCGACGATTTCGTCGCCTTCACGCGGAGCTTCGGCTCCGAGAAGACGCTCTGCGTCTTCAACATCGGCGCCAAGCCCATGGAATGGGCGCCGGCGGACGCCGCAGACTGGTCCATCCGTATCGAGACGAATACGCACGCCAGCGGCAAGCCGCCGGCGATGTTGCCAGCCTGGTCGGGGTATATCGCCTCGAAGTAGGGTGCATTGAGCAAAGCGAAATGCACGTAATGCCGGCGGCAAGGTAAGGCGAGCATTCCGCTTCGCTCAATGCGCCCTACAACCCGCAACTTTCGCGGACGATCAGTTCCGTCGGCAAGCGCTCTGAATGGATCGCGGCGACGTCGGAGGCGTTCAACAGCTTCGACACCATCAGGCGCCCTGCCTTCGCCATATCCTGGCTGATCGTTGTCAGCGGCGGCGAATTATACCGCGCGAGCTTGATGTTGTCATAGCCGACGACCGAAACATCCTGCGGCACGCGGCGCCCCGAGCGCTTGATCGCCCGGATGGCGCCGACGGCTATCAAATCGCTCGCCGCGAAGATGCCGTCGACGTCAATGCGGCGGGCGAGCATGGCGTCAACGGCAGCCTCGGCGGATTCCAGTTCGAAATGCGCGGGCGATACGAGCGCGTCATCGAAGGGGATTTTCGCGGCCTCCAGCGCCTGCGTGTAACCCTGAAACCTTTGAAAAATCTCCGGCCCCTCCTGGTCGCCCAGAAAGGCGATACGCTTGCGGCCCAATCGTAAAAGGTGGCTTGTCGCCCTCGCCCCGCCACGAACATTGTCGCTGCCGATCGAGCAGTATTTTTGCCCGGGCAAATCTGCGCCCCAGACGACAAAGCGCCCTTCGTCCTCTGCAAGCCGGTTGAAGCGGTCGTGCAGAAAACTCTGGCCGAGAAAGATGATGCCGTCGGCGCGGTTGGTGGCGACGAGACCGGACAGGTCCTCATAATTCTGCGGCGCAAGATGCGAGATGGCGATATCGCACTTGATTTCGCGCGCCGCTTCCGCGACGCCGCCGATGAGCTCAAGGTAAAAGGGATCCGAAGTTTTGGCGTCGCGCCCCGTCTGCATCGGAATGACAATGACGATCTTGGAGCCCGCGCCGGACAAAATCGCCGGCATCGACGGACGGAAGGAATAGTTCTGCTCCTGCGCGAGGCGCCAGATGTGCCGCTTCGTCTCCTGATTGACGTTCGGATTGTCGTTGAGCGCCCGGCTGATGGTCGCAGTCGAAACGCCCGCGAGCTTGGCGAGATCCTGAAGGCGGGTGCGATTGCGAACCATCAAGCGACCTTCCAGACGCCGCAAAATAATTTCATACGCAGTCTGTTTTTGCAAGTTTTTGCAGGCCGTTCACGCCGGCAAGTTGGCTGCGAAGAACCTGATCGCGTTCTCCCCCATCACGGCGCGGATATCCGCTTTGCTGACGCGGGCTTCCGATAGCGCCGCCGTCAGCGCCGCGATCCCGGAGGCGTCAACCGGAACGGTCGTCGCGCCATCATAGTCCGATCCCAGCGCCAGATGAACCTGCCCTCTCCCGCAAGCGGGAGAGGGTTGTCGGCGCAGTCCTTATTCCGCTGCGAAGCAATAGGTGCAGATCTTGTTGCCGTCCGGATCGCGGAGATACGCGGCGTAAGCGGTTGGCGTGAAAGTGCGCGGGCCCGGCTTTCCTTCGCAGGTTCCGCCGTTCGCGATGCCCGCTTCATGGAAAGCGTGCACGGACTTTCGGTCTGGCGCCGCAAAGCCAAGCGTGCCGCCATTGGCGTAGGTGGCGGGCAAGCCGTTCGCCGGCTTTGTCACCATGAATTCTGGCCCCTTGTTGCCCCACATGAAGCCGTTCGCCCCAAGCGGGCCAATAGGCTTGAGGCCCAACGCGCCGAGCGCGGCGTTGTAGAATTTCTTCGACCGATCAAGATCGTTTGTACCGAGAACAACATGCGTGAAGATCGCCATAGGGATATTCCTGTTTTTGCGCGCGCCGGCTTCCAGGACTTCGCCCGATGCGGTCCGTTCCGGCGCGGACGCCTTGTACGAAATCGCGCTCGCGCCCGCAAACACCTGCAACAGCGACAGGGTCCCTCGTTACGGCTGATGCGGGATCCGAACGGCCAGATAGCATTTCTGGGTCTCGGCCTCTTCATCGGTATAAAATTCCTCCGCCCAATCCGGTTCCGGCTTCCAGACGCCCCATCCGTGCCAGGCATAGCTCTTCTGCGCAGCTTCGAAGTCAGAGCTCGCTGAAAAAGCGTGCACCTTCACGGCGTTTGGAGAAGTCTTTTGGCGAAATGCGTCATGACGCGCGCTCACGCACGCAAGCTCGAACGAGCATCATTCCTCGTCATGCCAAATCTCGAAAAGTAGTTCCGCCATCGCCTGATCTTGCCATTGAACGCATCAGCGCCGCGGGGCCTGCCGTCGCAAGGTCGGCCGCGTCGTCGATGTCAGCGAGCGCTTCCAGCAACGTAACACGAGAACCGGCAGGCAGCGACGCCAGCGTATCCTTTAGCGCATTGTCGCTTGACCACCGAACGCCATCGAACGCGGGCGCGCGTCCGCGCCGGCGCGCAAAGCCGATGAGCCAATATCCGCCATCAGTGGCGGGACCGAAGACGGCATCAGCGCCTTCAAGCGCCTTGAACGCCGCGCGGATGTGGCGAGCGCACAAGCCTGGCGCGTCTGAACCGATGATGATGACGGGCCCTTTTGGGCTCTTGTCCAGCACGCGCCGCATTCGCGCGCCGAGATCGCCGCGCCCTTGAGCAATGCGCGCTATTCGCGCCGGCCACAGATTTTCATAACCACGAAGCGCGCCGACAGGATCGACGGCGAGGATGGTCCGCCAATTTCCGATTTCAGCCTGCGCAATCGTGTTCGCGGTCAAGCGCCGATAAATCGCCGCGGCGCGCCCCGCTCCCAGATCCTTCGCAAGCCGTGTCTTCACCCGGCCCGCGACCGGCGCCTTCACGAAGATGACGAGCGTGCGGGTCATCGATAGAATTCCGCAATCTTCTCCGGCGCGACGCCGGCGCGATACATGACGATGCAGCAGGCGTTCTTGATGACGCGCTTCATATAGCCATCTTGTCGATAGCGCACTGCCGAAGTGATCGATTTTGATTGTAGCACGGCGAGGTTGCGGCCCCGCGCATGACGGTGCAGGCGGTCGATGATGTCGACATCCTCCATCAGCGGCAGGTTGCGATAGCCGCCGATCGCATCAAAAAGCGCGCGGGAAATGAGCAGCCCCTGATCGCCATAAGGCGCGCCAAAGATCCTTGTACGGAACATGGCCCCGGCCGCTATCAGGCGCTCTCCAAACCCGCTCGCGTCAAAGGCGAGTGTGAAAACTGCCGCTTCCTTGTCGCCGCCGCGCATGAACGCTTCGGCCTCGACGTCCCAACCTTCTTCGAGGACGGTGTCGGCGTGGAGAAACAATAGCCACTCGCCGCGCGCGGCCTTGGCCCCTTCGATCAGTTGGGCGCCGCGCCCCCGCTTCGCGCCGATAACGCTCGCGCCCGCCGCTTCGGCGATGGCGCCGGTCGCGTCGGTCGAGCCTCCGTCGACAACGATCGCCTCGCGGATGAGACCACTAATCGCCGCCGGCGCCAGCGCGGCGAGCGTCGCGGCAAGCGTTTCAGCCGCATTGAGCGCCGGGATGACGATGGAGATGGGCGCGCGCGCAGGCATGACCGCCGCCATAGAATGCGTGCCCCGCACACACAAAGCCCCCGCAGGTTCCAGTTGGCTGGGGAGAATTTGTTCTTGCTTTGTTCGCGTCGTTGCGTAGTCTCTCCCCATGACGCGCGCCGTGGCTCCCGACCCTGATGGCGATGTCCCTCCCTTTCCGCGCCCGGGAAAGGCCGGCCCTTCCGCCCAAGGGCCCAAAGAGGGAACCGGCAAAGTCGGGGGCCGCGGCGCGCGCTCAAACAAAGCCGGCCGGTACGAGCCCTTCGCCCGCGAAGCGGCCGATGACGGATGGGATCTCGAAGACGAGCCGCCGTCGAACGCGACCGAAATCACCGCGGAAACGCCGCGCACGATCATCAATTATCTCTCAAGTCCGTTTGTCGGCTTCGATCGCTCGATCAATCCTTATCGTGGCTGTGAACATGGGTGCATCTACTGCTTTGCGAGGCCGACGCATGCTTATTACGGGTTGTCGGCAGGGCTCGATTTTGAGAAAAAACTCTTCGCCAAACCGAACGCTGCCGCCCTCCTCGACCGCGAACTCGGCTCGAAGTCTTACAAGCCGAAACATATCGCCATCGGCACGAACACGGATCCGTATCAGCCGATCGAACGCAAGTTCCTGATCATGCGCGGCGTACTGACAACGCTTGCGAAATACAACCACCCGGTGTCGGTGCTGACGAAGTCAGGGCTCATCACGCGCGACCTCGATTTGCTCTTGCCGATGGCGGCGGCGAGGATCGTCCGCACCATGCTCTCGATCACGACGCTTGATACAAAACTCGCCCGCGCGATGGAGCCGCGCGCGTCATCGCCCAGGCGCCGCTTCGCGGCGGTGAAGGCGCTAAGCGAAGCGGGCGTGCCCGTCGGCGTGATGATCGCGCCGATGATCCCCGGCCTCAACGATCACGAGCTGGAAGACCTCCTCGCCGGCGCGAAAGATGCCGGCGCGGCGTGGGCGGGCTATACAATCGTGCGCCTGCCGCTCGAAGTCGCCGGGCTCTTCCGGGAATGGCTGGAAAGCGCTTTCCCCGACCGGGCCGCGCGCGTGATGCGCCACATCCGCGACATGAATGGCGGGCGCGATTACGACGCCGAGTGGTCGCGGGCTGCGAGCCCGCGCAGCGTCTTCGCAAAGCTCATCGACGAGCGCTTCAGGAAAGCAGTTCTTCGCCTTGGCCTCGACGGCGAAAAACCGCCGCTCGATCCGGGGCTTTACCGAAAGCCGGAAGCAGGGGCGCGGCAGATGGAGCTGTTTTGAGAGATAACGGTCACCAGCGCCTCCTTGTAGCAATTGCTTTCAGCGGGTGCAGGTGAATTGAATTTTAGACACAACTCTAAAAGAGATTTGAGATTTCCGCCCGACCATCGCCCCGGTCGCGGAGGAAGCCATGGCCGGTCGTTGGGCGATGATCGTATTGGGCGGCTCGTTCTTATTTTCAGCCGTCACCGGGCAAGCAGCGCCCGGCGACGACAAGAGGGCGCGCGATCTTGATGCGACACCGCCGCAAACCGGGCGTCCTTATTCGAGGGATCTCGACTGCTCCGATTTCACTTCCTGGAGCGAGGCGCAGGAAATACTTGATGCCGATCCTCGCGACCGGCATGCGCTAGATGGCGATCATGACGGTATCGCTTGCGAAGCGCTACGATACGGCGGCGGATTCTGAAGCACGCCCACGGCGGCAGTAGCTCGCTCGGCCAGGAACGAATCGGCGCAATCACATATGTGATTATGCTCGTTCGCACGGACTGCCGCTCATGCCCCTCATCCCCACCTACGACATCGAAGACCAGTTCTCCGGCGTCATCGCGGGCGTTGATGAGGCGGGGCGAGGTCCCTGGGCCGGTCCAGTTGTCGCCGCCGCCGTCGTGCTCGACCGCGCGCACACGCCGGAGGGGGTTCGCGATTCAAAGACCCTGACCGAGAAACGCCGCCGCGCGCTGGCCGCCGAGCTCTGGAAGACCGCAAAAATTGGTGTCGGCGTCGCCAGCGTCGAGGAAATCGACTCCATGAACATCCTCGCCGCCTCACTCCTCGCCATGGCGCGCGCGGTCGCGAATTTGCCGGTG
This sequence comes from Parvularculaceae bacterium, assembly GCA_034522715.1. GTDB lineage: Bacteria > Pseudomonadota > Alphaproteobacteria > Caulobacterales > Parvularculaceae > Amphiplicatus. Next base: position 1,165,084 of record JAXHLA010000003.1, read on the forward strand.
CGGCCCGCGATTGCGCTCGTTGACGGCAACATCAAGCCGAAACTTCAGTGCCGCGCCTACACCGTCATCGGCGGCGACGGATTGTCGGTGTCGATCGCGGCGGCGTCGATCATCGCCAAGACGACGCGCGACCGGATGATGATGGAACTCGCGCGCGATTATCCGAATTACGCGTGGGGCTCAAACAAGGGCTATGCCGCGCCGGCCCATCGCGATGCGCTGGCGAAATTCGGCGTCACCCCACATCACCGGCGATCATTCGCGCCGATCCACAACATGTTGTATGCCGAGCGCGGCGAAGCCCTGTTGCCGCCCGCACGTTAAGACCTTGTTTACTCAATAATTGTTGACGCCGGAGTCCGGCTGACTCATGGTCCGCGTCCTTTGATTGGGAGGCGGACGAATGGCGGCGAAGGAAAAACGCGCGAGCCTGAAAAGCATGGCGCCGCTGCGCGACGTGACGCCGTCGCTCGACACCATCATCAAGGGCGACACGATCGAAGCGCTGAAAAAGCTGCCCGATAGCTTCGCCGATCTCGTTTTCGCCGATCCGCCGTATAATTTGCAGCTCGGCGGGGATCTGACGCGCCCCGATAACAGCCGCGTCGACGGCGTCGATGACGATTGGGATCGTTTCGGGTCCTTCGCCGACTATGATGCGTTCACGCGGGCCTGGCTCGCCGAAGCGCGGCGCGTCCTGAAGCCTGACGGCGCGATCTGGGTCATCGGCTCCTATCATAACATCTTTCGCGTCGGCGCGGCGCTGCAGATCTACCGGCTATTGGCTCTTGAACGACGTCATCTGGGTGAAATCAAACCCAATGCCGAATTTTCGCGGAACGCGTTTCACCAATGCGCATGAAACGCTGATCTGGGCGTCGAAATCACGAGAGTCGCCCGACCTTCAATTACGCTGCGCTGAAAACGGCAAATGACAACCTGCAGGTGCGTTCCCGATTCAATATGCCGATCTGCACGGGCAATGAGCGCCTGAAGGGCGCCGCCAGCGACCAGCGATCG
>JAXHLA010000004.1:0-225000 GCA_034522715.1 Parvularculaceae bacterium
CGGACGCAACTCCACCCGAGTTGACGTTAAAGGGCGTTAATTGAGAGGGGGTTAAGCGCGGCCAAAAAGGCGTGCGCCGCGGCCTTCCACGAGCCACGCCCCGAGCAGGCATGCGGCAATGCCGATAAGCCAGACCAAAGGGGGGGCGAGCGCGCGATCGCGCACCGATTGCGTCTCAAAGGCGCGCCGCTCAACCAGGCCCGCCCAAGCGACGCCGGATGTTGCGCCATTGGCGCGGACTTGGCGAATGTCCGGAATCGAGACGGCGCCGTTCCGTCTGAGGTCAAAGACGCCCCCGCCCGACGCCGCCGCGAGAGGGGCAAGCGTGCGCCGGTCGGAGACGACGTTTTCAAACTCAGGCGGCGCGGCGAGCCCGACCGATCCGATCGCGAAAAGATCGTCCGACCGGGCGCGGTAAAGCCCGCGCGCCGCGTTTGGAAGTCGCGCCAGATGAAATCCTGGCCGCTCGCGTGCGAGGCTCACATCGCTTTCGGTCCCGTCCGGCGCAACGAGGCGGACAGGCGGGGCATCCTCGCCGATGGTCCGCCGCTCGATAATGAGCGCGCCCGCGTCTTCGCGCAGCGACAGGCGCTCTTCTTCGAGATCGGGCTCCTTCATCAGCCAGTGGGCGATGCGCCGCAAAAGCTCCGCATGCGGACCGCCGCCGTCAAAGCCGCGCGCCCACAGCCAGACATGGTCAGACTGGAGAAGCCCGACGCGGCCTTGGCCGACGCGCTCCAGAATAAGAAGCGGACGGTCGGCGTCATCGGTCATCAGGACCTGGCCAGCCCGAACCTCGGCGGGCGTCAGGCGCAGCCAGCGGCCCCAGAATTCCTTTTCGGGCAGCGCCGCCGTAACGGGATGGCGCTCGCCCGTGGCGCTGACGCGCGGCCGGAAGGCGCCGACGATCGCCTCGCCGGCAGGCTGGGCGGGGAGGACGAAGGAAAAATTCCGCTGGTTGACGATGCTGTAAGGGCCGGAGAATTCCGGCCCCGACGCAACGAGCACCGCGCCGCCGCCTTCGACATAGCGCGCGAGATTGTCGAAGTGAAAAGCGTTGAGGACCCCGCGATCAGTGAAACGATCGAAGATGACGAGATCGAATTCATCAAGCTTCTCGATGAAAAGCTCATCCTGCGGGAATTCGATCAGGGCGAGTTCGCTTTCGAGCGCGGTGTCGTTCTGCGCCTTTTCAATCGGGCGCAGGATCGTGAAATGGACAAGGTCGATCGCCGGGTCGGACTTCAAGAGATTGCGCCACGCGCGCTCGCCCGGATGCGGTTCGCCGGAAATAAGAAGAACGCGCAAGCGATCGCGGATGACGGTGACCGGCAACACGACAATGTTGTTGCGCTGCGTCAGCTCCCCGCCCGCTTCCTCGACTTCCAACTCGATGATCGACTGACCCGGGCGGTCGAGCGGCGCAATGAAGGCGACTTCGCTGGCGATCGGCACGCCCTGCCGCAAGACCTCCTCGCCGTCGACGCGCAGGATGATGATCGCGTCGCCGCGCGTCGGCTGAGCCTCGCCGTCGGGGCCGAGATCATCGACGCGAAAACTGATTTCGGCGCCCTCGCGCACGATCCCGTATCGCGGCGCCTTGACGAGCGTGATCTTGCGGTCAGCCTCATCGCGCCGGCCGGTCAACAACACATGGATCGGCGCAGCATCTTTCAGGCGCGGGATCGCCGGCGCGTCCGTCGATTGTCCGTCGGTGATGACAAAAACGCCCGCCAGACGCGCGCGCGGATTGTCACCGACCGCCCGGGCGAGCGCTTCGCCGAGCCGCGTCTCCTCAGCGTCGCCAGCGTCGATGCGAACGACATCAACGCCGCCGAGCGCCGCGAACTTTTCCGTTAGCGCGGCTTCAGCTTGGGCTGTCGCGCCGTCGCGCCCGTCGAGCGTCTGACTGCCGCTTCTGTCCGCGATGATGACGGCGATGTCGTCCAGCGGCGAGCGTTCGGCCTCGCGAATTTGTGGATTGAGCAGAAGGGCGACGAACGCCGCCATCGCCAGGGCGCGCAGGATCCCGCTCGCAGGGTTACGCCAAAGCGCGATTGCCGCCGCGATCGCTGCAAGCGCGCCAAGCGCGATCAAAACCCAGGTGGGCGTCAAGGGCGCGAAGGCGAAATCGGTCATTCGCGTCCGAGCCTTTCAAGAAGGATCGGCGTGTGCACCTGGTCGAGCTTGTAATTGCCGGTGAAGGCGACCATCGCCATGTTGACGCCGGCGCGCATCGCGATGCCGCGCGCGCGTTCGCCGCCGATCGCCATCGGGAAGAGCGGCCGCGACAGCTCATCGCTCGCCCATGCGCCTGCCCAGTCGCGCCCGCCGATGATGATCGGGGTCACGGAATCGTTCGGGCCGCCGCCCGCCTGCACCCAGACCGGATTAGCGAGCATACGGCCGGGTAAGTCCGACAGCAGATAAAACGAGCGCAGGAGGACATGATCCGGCGCCAAGGGCGTAAGCGCGGGAAGGTCAAGGCGCCGCAATATCGTCTGCAGGGCGAGACGTTCCGGCGTTTGCGTCCCCGTGACGGCGCGTTCATCATCGCGCGTATCGAAGACGATGAGGCCGCCGAAGCGCATGAAAGTCTCGATCGCTGCAACGGCCCGGTCGCTCGGGGCATTGGCGCCTGCGACGATCGGCCAGTAAAGAAACTGGTAGACGGAAAGATCGTCCGTCTCCGGATCGACAGCGGCGGGCTCCGCCGGCTCGAGCGACGTGCGGCGGACAAGCTCTCGCGTCAGACCCTGAAGGCCCGCTTCCGCGATGCGGTCTGCTTCAGGATCGCCGGTCCGGACATAGCCAAGCCGCGTTTGAAGCGCGGCTTCGATCGTTGGTCCGGCGATCGGCGCATCAAGCGGCTGCGCTTCGGCGCGAAGATGGGGGAGGAGGAAGAACGCCGCCGCCATCGCCGCCGCAGCGGGCGCTCTCAAGCGGCCGGACAAGAACAGCGCGACAATTGCGTCGAGCGCAAATAGAAACAGCGCCGCGGCGACCAAGGGGCCCGCGAGGCGCTGCGGGGGATTGTCGACGAAGCTGCGCCGGCTCGCGCCGGGAATGGCGAGCGCGTCAAATCTGTCGCCGTCTTTTATGGCGTTCAGCGCAATCGGCGCTTCCGGTGCGCCGTAAAGGCCGGGTGGCCGGCCAGGCGCCGGGCCTTTTGCGATCTCAGCGAGCGTCGCGCCGGCGGCCTCGCGCGGCGGCGATTTCAAGGCGCCGTAGCCATCGAGCGCGCGGAGCGGGAGATAAGGCCGATCGCCCGCCGCTTCGCTCGTTTCCGGCGCGAGCGCCGAAAGAAAGATCAGCCGGCGAAGCATGTCGACGAACATTGGCGAAAGCGGCAGGTCCGACCATTCCGGCGTCGCGGTGACGTGGAACAGGACAAGCGCCCCGGCGCCGCGGCGCTCGCCGGTGACGAGCGGGGTTCCGTCGCCGAGGCTCGCCCACGTGCGTTCAGCTGTTTCCGCGCCGGGCTCGGCAAGGATCTGGCGGCGAACAAAAACATCCGAAGGCGGAGAGAGATCGAAAAATGGTCCGGTCTCGCCAAAGGCTGCGAGCGCTTGCGGCGTTTCCCATGTGAGGGCGCCGCCGAAGGCGCGCCCGCCGCCGCGAAGCGCCACAGGCACGAGAGAGGGTGTTTCGTCCTCTGCCGCCTCCGCGAGTTGCGGGCCGGAGAAGCGAATAAGCACGCCGCCGCCCTCGATCCATCTCGTGAGCGCCTCGTCGTCGCTCGGGCGAAGACGGCCGACATTGTCGAGGACAATTGCCGACGCGCCCGAAGCGACAAGCCCCTCCAGCGCGTCGGTGACGAACCGGGCGTAGGGCTCGAGCGCTTTGCGGACATAGTGCTGGCCGGAGAGCAAGGGCTCGGCCCCGGCTTCACCGCTTTCGATAAAGCCGACCAGCGCGCGCCGGCGGCGCGCATCGACGAGCTGCACGGCGCCAGTCGATGCAATGGCGTCGATACGCACTTGGGCGAGGTCGTTCTGCAGGGCGAGCGGCAAGTCGAGTCGCGCTTCGACGGCTTTTTCCCCGTCATTTGTCCGCACTTCTGTGCGGCCAAGCTCCCTGCCGTCGCGGGCGATGGCCACGACGTCGCCGCGCCACGCCGCCGCATCCGGCAGGATGACTTCATAAGTGAGGCCGGTTGCATCCGACGCCGGCGGGGCGAGCGCAACGCGTGAAAGCGCATCATCCGTCCGTATCGTGACGGTTCCGACTGCCGCCAGCGCGGCGTAAAAGTCTTCAGCGCCTTCGTGCGCAATGCCGTCGGCGTACCACGCGATTTCCGCCTTGCCGTCCAGCGGCAGCGACTTCAAGACCTCGGCGGCGCGCGCATAGTCCGGCCGGAAAGGCGATGGCCCTTCTGAAAAAAGCTGACGCAGATCCGAAGCCGGGACCGGCTCCAGCTTTTCGGTGTCGCCGCCGGCGGTGCGTAACAGGTATAGCGGCCGGGCGGCGCGCGATGACTGTTCCGCCAGCGTCTCCATCTGTTCGCGCAAGCGCCGCCAGCCGGCCGCGGCGATCCAGCTGTCATCGACAACAATGAGAAGCGGCGCATTCGATGCGGGCGGCGGCGGCGCGTTGAGAATGGGGCCGGAAAGCGCAAAGATCGACAGCGCGGCGATGGCGAGGCGTAACAGCAGGATCGGCCAGGGCGTCTTGTTCGGCGTCTCCGGCGTCTTTTGCAGGCGGCGCAGGAGATCGAAGGCAGGAAAGCGCACGCGCGCGGGCGCGGGCGGCGTCACCCGCAGAAGGAACCAGATCGCCGGCAGAGTGACAAGCGCGGCCAGGATGAACGGCGCGGAAAACGACAGTGCGCCCATCAGCGGCGAACTTTCATAGTCCGCCCCGCGGGTTGAGCGCGGCGTAGAGCGCCATGAGGGCGTTTGTCGCCGGCGCATCCGTGCGGTGCGCGAGGAAACGCCAGCCGATCGCGTCGCAAAGACGGCGAATGCTCGCACGATGGTCCGCGAAAGCGCGGCGATAATCGTCGGCGATGCGCGTCGCATCGCCGAAGGTCAGGCGAGCGGGCGTCTCCGTATCTTCGAACTCAGTGCGGCCCGCAAAAGGAAAAGTCTCTTCGGCGGGATCGTTCACTTGCAGCATCACGCCGTCAGCGCCGAGCGCTGCCGACCGCGCCGCCGCTTCGCTGAGGCGGTCGAGATCGCAAAGGAAATCGCTGATATAAATGACGCGCGAGAAAGGCCGGATCGGCGCATCGGCCGGGACGGAAGCGGCATCGTCAAAGGTTTCCTCGCTCAATAGTTGAAACAGCCGCTCGCCGGCGCTGCGGCCATGAAAGACGCGCGGCGACGGCCCGATATGGCCAATGCGTTCGCCGCCTTGCGCCAGCAACAGGGCCAGCGCGGTCGCCAACACGTCAGCGCGCCGCCGTTTTGAGGGCGTTGTTCCTGAGGAATAATCGAGCGAGCGCGAGGGGTCGCGCCAGATCCAAACGGTCGCCGCTGCTTCCCATTCGTTCTGGCGAACGTAAAGGCGCCCGGTTGTTCGCGCCGACTGGCGCCAGTCAATATCCGAGACCGCATCGCCGAAAGCGTAAGGCCGGTGCTGCCAGAAACTTTCGCCTGGGCCCGCGCGGCGCCGGCCATGGAGGCCCGCGGCGACAGACTGCGCAATACGCTGGGCTTCAACCAGCAAAGGCGGCAGCGGATCGGCGAGAGCGCCCGCTTCCCGGCGAAGCGCCGCGCTTTGCTCGGATGGCTCGCGCGGTGGCACGCTAAATCGCCTTTGCGACGATCTCGTCGATGAAGCCGTCGATGTCGACGTTTTTGGCGCGCGCCGTAAAGTTGAGCGCCATGCGGTGGCGAAGGACAGGTTTGGCGAGGCGCCGCACGTCATCGAGTGAGGGCGCCTTGCGACCGTCGATGAGCGCGAGCGCGCGAGCGGCGAGCGACAGCGCCTGGCTGGCGCGCGGTCCCGGGCCCCAGCCGACAAGCTCGCGCACGCGCGCGTCCGCGCCGTCGACGGGCCGCGCGCTCCGGACGATCGCCAGGATCGCGTCGAGCAAGCGCTCCGCGACCGGCATCTGACGAACCACGTCTTGCGCGATCATCAGATCCGCGGCGGACATGACAGCGGACAGCGTCGCCGCCTCGGGACCTGTCGTTGCGACAACCATGCGGCGCTCGGCGGCTTCGTCCGGGTACCCCACATTGATCTGCATCAGGAAGCGATCGAGCTGGGCTTCGGGCAGCGGATAGGTTCCCTCCTGCTCGATCGGGTTTTGCGTCGCCAGCACATGGAAAGGGGCGGGCGTATCATGACGCACGCCAGCGACAGTCACATGCCGCTCCTGCATCGCCTGCAGGAGCGCCGACTGGGTGCGCGGGCTTGCGCGGTTGATTTCATCCGCCATCAACAGCTGGCAGAAGATCGGACCGGGAATGAAGCGGAACTCGCGCCGCCCGCTCGCCGATTCCTCGAGCACTTCTGATCCGAGAATATCGCTGGGCATCAGGTCGGGCGTGAACTGGATGCGGCGCGCGTCAAGGCCGAGCAACGCCCCGACCGAGCTCACCAGCAGGGTCTTCGCCAATCCCGGCGCCCCGACCAGCAGTCCATGACCGCCAGCGGCCAGCGTCGCCAGCGTCAGGTCGATCACTTCCGCCTGCCCATAGACGACGTGGGAGAGTTCCTGGCGCGCCGCCTTGAACCGGCTGGACACATTCTCGAATTGTTGAAGAAGATCGTTGTCGTTCATCGGCGCTCAATACGTCATTTAGTCCCGCTTCGGACCGCCTTCGGAGGCGCTAAGGCTTTCAGATAACACGCTTTTGAGCGTCCGCCGCAACCGTTTATCGGACGGCAGGCGCGACTTGTCGCATTGGCCTTGCCCCTTGCGCGCCGCGCGCCATCTTCATTACGGTGCCCAGACGAAACGTGCGAAAACCTTGTCTCGACAGAGTTATTGGCGCGTTAAGAGGGGTTTGGGATAGTTTCGGGATAATCGACTCCGGGAAGCCGGCGGCGCTGCGCGCGTCGAGCGAAGGGTGTGTCAGTGGCGGAAGAAGAAAATCGTCCGAGCGTTTGGGGGTTCATCAAAGGCTTCGGCAAGCTGATCGTCGGCATTTTGCTGATCTTGCAAGGGGTTGTCGGGCTGGCGCTCGTGCTGTTGTTGGTGGGGCTCTTTTCGGGCGCCAGCAACTTCATGTCGGGCGGCGGAGGCCCTGTTGCATCGGTGCCGCAGGATGCCGCGCTTCTTATCAATCCTAATGGCGTCCTCGTCGAAGAGGCCGAGCTTAGCGACCCCTTTGAGCAGGCTTTCCAGCAGGCCTATGGCGCTGAAGAGCCCTCGCAGATCGAAGTCGGCGAAATGGCGCGCGCGATCCGCGAGGCGGCCAAAGACGATCGCATCAAGGCGATCGTCCTTGATCTCACTTATCTCTACATCCCGGAGATCAGCGCCAGCAAAGCGCACTATCTCGCTGCCGCGCTCGACGAGTTCAAAACGTCAGGCAAGAAAATTTATGCGATCGGCGATTATTACTCGCAAGAGCAGTACATCCTCGCAGCGCATGCCGACGAAATCTATCTGCACGACAAGGGATCGCTCGTACTGGTCGGCTACGGCGCCTATGACGGCTATGTCAAAAGCTTCCTCGAAAAGATTCTTGTGACGCCGCACGTCTTCCGCGTCGGCACGTTCAAGGCGGCGGTCGAGCCGTTCTTGCGCGATGACATGTCACCGGAAGCAAAGGAGGCAAACCTTGCTTTCCTCGGCAGCATGTGGACGGCGTACAAGACCGCCGTCGAAAAGGCGCGCGGCCTTCCCGCTGGAACGGTCGACCGCTTTTCAAACGACTTCAATGGCGTATTGCGCGAAACTTCCGGCGACCTTGCGCAGGCCGCGTTGAAATCCGGTTTTGTCGACAAGCTTGCAAATCGCATCGAGCAGAAAAAGGCGATGATCGAGGCTTTCGGTGAGGACAAGGACAATGACGCAGGGTTCAAAAGCGTCGAGCTGTCGACCTATCTCGCCGCCCTTGGTCCGGTGAAAGACGGCAAGAACCCGAACGTCGCCATCGTCACGGCGGCGGGAACGATCGTCGACGGCGATGCGTTACCGGGCGTTGCGGCCGGTGGCGACACGGTTGCCGCCAATCTGAAAACTGCGCTTGAGGATGACGATGTAAAAGCGGTGGTTCTGCGCATCGACAGCCCCGGCGGCTCGGCGTTCGCGTCGGAAATCATTCGCGACGGCGTTCTCGAACTGAAAGCGGCCGGCAAACCGGTCGTCGTTTCAATGGGCTCGCTCGCAGCCTCGGGCGGGTACTGGATCGCCGCGCCTGGCGATGAGATCTGGGCCTCGCCGACGACGGTGACCGGATCAATCGGCATCTTCGCGTTCTTCCCGACTTTCGAGCGCGCTGCCGAATACTGGGGCATCAACATCGACGGCGTCGGCACCACCGCGCTCTCTTCAATCTACGCCGCCGGCGTCGGGCCGCTTGAGCCCAATGTCGCTGACATCTTCCAGCAAAGCGTCGAGGCCGGTTATCGCGACTTCATCGACGTCGTCTCGGAAGGGCGCAAGCTCGATGCGGCGTACGTCGACTCGGTTGGACAAGGGCGCGTCTGGATCGGCGATCAGGCGAAGGGGTTGAAGCTTGTCGACAATCTCGGCGACATCGACGAGGCGGTCGCCGCAGCCGCCAAGCGCGCCAACCTCACCGATTATGACCGCGTCGAAGTGCGCGAACAGGTCACGCCATTCGAGCTTTTTTTCGGTCACGCGGCGGTGAAGGCGATGAAACTCGCCGGTTTTGAAGCGGACAAGGTGCGCGGATCGCAGACTATCCTGCGCAAGGTTATCGGCGCTGTCGAAGACAAGGCGCGCTTCTTTAACGAGTTCAATGATCCGGGCGCGCTGTACGCCCGCTGCATGACGTGCGGCGGTTAGGGCCCGGCTTCACGCTGAGACAAGAGGGGGCCGGCGCTGAAAGGCGCCGGCCTTCGCATTCATGACTGACCTCATGCGCTACGCCGCGCAACTTACGGACGATCCCAAACGCCCGCTGCCGCCGGTCGCCGCCTGGACGCCGCCCTATTGCGGGGAGTTGAACCTCGTCATTCGCGCCGACGGTCTCTGGGTGCATGAGGGAACGCCGATCGCCCGCGCGCCGCTGGTTCGTCTCTTTTCAACGGTGCTCAGGCGCGAGGGTGATCGCTATTTTCTGGTGACGCCCGTCGAAAAGCTCGGGATCAGGGTCGAGGACGCGCCGTTTCTCGCCATCGCGATGCGCCCCGAGGCAAGCCCAGAAGGGCGTCGTCTATTCTTCACGACGAATGTCGGCGACGAGGTTGTCGCCGGGCCTGGTCACGCGCTTGACATGCGCCATGCTGCATCGGGGCGCGCACCGTACCTCCACGTGCGCGCAGGGCTCGACGCCAAGATCGCCCGAGCAGTGTGGTATGATCTTGTCGCGCTCGGCGAAACGCGCGAGATCGGCGCGCAAGCGATGTTCGGCGCCGCGTCGGGCGCGAGCTTCTTTCCCTTCGGTCCCGCCGGCGACATGTCGGGTTGAGTTCATAATGCTTCGTACAGAAAGCAAATTCGTAAGCTCGGACTGGCGCGCGCTTATCAGCGCCAATCTTTCGCGCGTCTGCGCCCAGCGCGTGCGCGCGCTGTTCACCGAGATCAACCCGCACCTCGCCGAGGACAGCCGTTTCGAAAATCGCTGGACGCAGAAACGGCAGGAAGCCGCCGTTCTGATCCCCATCATCGACCGCGCGTCTGGGCCCACAGTCCTGCTGACGGTGCGGTCATTCGACCTTACCTCCCATGCCGGGCAAATTTCGTTTCCGGGGGGTCGTGTCGATGCCGGCGACGCCGACCGCGTCGCGACCGCGCTGCGCGAGGCGGAAGAGGAAGTGAACATTCCGCCCTCTGCGGTCGATGTGATCGGCGCGCTCGGCGTCCATCACGGCGGCCTTGGATTTGCGGTCACGCCGATTGTCGGCATTGTCGATCCCACAGCCCCGATCACGCCCAATCCATGCGAGGTCGCGGAGATCTTCGAGGCGCCGCTCGACTGGTTTGCGGATCTCTCCAATCACACGACCGAGGAACGTGAGCATCTCAGCGTCAAATACCGCATGTTCGCCGCGCCCTATGGACGTTTTCACATCTGGGGCCTCACCGCCGGGATTTTGCGCTCGCTCGCCGAAGCCCTGCAGCCAGGCGACGGCGGACCGCGGTGAGCGATGCGCTGGCGCCTTTGCCGACCGAAGCGCAGCTGCGCTTCGGCTGGATGCGCGATCCTCGTCTTGGAAAAATAGTTGCCGCATTGACGGCGCACGATGCCAGCGCCGTGCGGTTCGTCGGAGGCTGCGTGCGCGACAGCCTGCTTGGCGCGGCGCCGAAGGATATCGATCTCGCAACAACGCTGACGCCTGACCGCGTCATCGACGCCCTGCACGCAGCGGGCCTTGCCGCTGCGCCGACCGGGATTGATCACGGCACGGTGACGGCGATTGCCGATCATTTTCCTGTCGAAGTGACAAGCCTGCGCGCCGATGTGACGACGGACGGGCGGCGCGCGACAGTGGCGTATACGACTGACTGGTCGACCGACGCGCGCCGGCGTGATTTCACGATCAATGCGCTTTATGTCACGCCTGATTTACAACTGTTCGATCCTGCGGGCGGTGTGGGCGACCTTGCGAACCGGCGCGTTCGCTTTATCGGCGCCGCCGAGGAGCGCATCCGCGAAGATTATCTTCGCATTCTGCGGTTCTTTCGCTTCTCCGCGCGGTTTGCGCGCGCCTTCGACATCGATGGCCTTGCCGCCTGCACGGCGATGCGAGCGGGGATCAAGCGGCTATCGGCAGAACGCGTCGGCGATGAACTCTTCAAGATCCTGACGCTTTCTGACGCCGCGCGTGCGGTCGAGGCGATGCACGGCGCATCAATCCTTGCCGAGATCTGGCCGGCGGCGCCGGCGATCGAGACGCTCCGGCGACTGAAAGAGTTGACGCCGGAAGCGCCGCCGGCCCTCGGGCTTGCGGCTCTTTGGGGCGCAGACGGCGAAGGCGTCGATGCGCATCTCAGAGCGTCGAATGCGGATGGCCGTCGCCGGCGCCGTGCGGTCGAATGCGCGTCCAGCGTTGCGCCAGATCTTAGCGAACAGGCGATCCGCGCCCTCATCTATCGTTACGGCGCCGACGGCTTTCGCGATGCGCTGTTGTTAGCGCGCGCCCGATCGATGCAGGACTTCGCACGGCATGAGGAGGTGGCCGTAACGTTCAGGCCGCCGGCGCTTCCCTTCTCCGGTCACGACGTGCTCGCCGCCGGGGCGCCAGAAGGACCAAGGGTCGCTGCGGTTCTCGCCAGCGCAGAAGCGCGCTGGATCGCCGAGGATTTTCCCCCGTCATCGCGGGCAAAGGCGATCCTTGCTGAGGAAATCGCGCGCGCTATTTCGACAGGCTGATGTTGCGCAAGCTCGCTGCAATCGACTCGAATGCGGCAGCGAGCGCTTTTGAGTCCTTCGCGTCGAAGTAATTCGCCGAGCCCGTCGCGCAATCGAACAGGATGTCCTTGATCGCCGTATCCGTCACCTCAAACGCGACGGTATAGATCACGATATCCTGGGATTTCACCTGCGCGCAGATCTCTTTTGTCAGGTCGTTGGCGAGCGTCACGCTCGCGCTATCGTGCGTTGGATAGTCTGGCGCTCTCGTATTTGCGCCATCCGTCATCACCATCAGCGCCTTGACGCCGTTGACTTTGGGCAGGTCGGCGAAAGGAATGGCGTCCGAAAATGGCGCTTGCGGCGTCAACAGGCTCCACGCCCAGCTGATGCCGCCCGGAATATAAGTATAGCCCGAGGCGGCAAGGTCCTGCACATACGCATCCAGTTTATCCTTATCGTCCGTCAACGGAATAAGAGCGGGCGGACAATTCGGCGCGCTGAGAAGTCCCGGCGCCTGGACGGCGTCAAAGTCATTGTCGCCGACGTTATAGGGATAGGGCCTTGATCCGACGCATCCCGTCCAGCCGGCGCCAGGATGGGCGAGCCATGTGGCAGCGGCGTGATCGGCGCCGACATTCACATATTGGGCGAAAGGCACGATTCCGATCTTCACCGTCGCGCTCTCGTAGCCGAACAGCGTCTCGAAGAGGTCGGCCGACGCGTCCTTCAGCGCCGCCAGCTTGCCATTGCTGTTCATCGATCCCGTGACGTCGAGCGCCATCGCCAGCTCGATGTGCGGCGGTTTGCCGAGCTTGGCTTCGGCGGTCGTGTCGAGGTCTTCAAATTGCCGACCGAAAACGTTCATGACGGCGAGCTTGAGGTCGGCGTCGATGTTGAGGCGAAAGCTCGACGCCGCATTGTTGAAGACGATGTCGAAGCCGTAGACTTTGACCTCCGGCTCATTCTGCATCTGCGAGTCAAACAGCTTGCGGGCGACCTCAGTGATTTTGGCGTCGGTGGCGTCGGGGTTGGCGCCTTTGTAGCGGGCGGCGGCGATCAGCGCGGCGTCGCCGGCTTCCGCGAGCGCGGTCCTCGCCTTGTCAATCCTGAGGAAGTCGATTGCAACGCCCGCGGCGGCGACCACAGCGAACATCGCGGCGCCGAAAATGATTGCGATATTGCCTCGCCGGTCCGCGGCGAAATCGCCCGCCAGTTTAAAAAGATCCAGCATGCGCGCTACCCTCAAAGACCCGAGCCTCAATGTTACGGGTTACAGCCGGCCCATTAAGGCCGCGATAAAGGATGCAAGAAACGCGCAAGAAAACGCCCCCGCTTTCGCGAGGGCGTTAATGAAATTTCAACTGTGAAGCGCCCGTCAGGCCGCTTTTTCTTCCGCCGGATCGCGGAGCACATAGCCGCGGCCCCAGACGGTCTCGATGTAGTGCTCACCTTCGGTCGCCGCCGCAAGTTTCTTGCGCAGCTTGCAGATGAAGACATCGATGATTTTGAGTTCGGGCTCGTCCATGCCGCCATAGAGATGGTTCAGGAACATCTCCTTTGTCAGCGTCGTGCCCTTGCGGAGCGAGAGCAGCTCCAGCATCTGATATTCCTTGCCGGTCAGGTGCACGCGCTGGCCGCCGACCTCAACAGTCTTGGCGTCGAGGTTAACGAGCAGGTTGCCGGTTGTGATGACGGACTGAGAGTGACCCTTGGAACGGCGCACGATCGCGTGGATGCGCGCGACAAGCTCGTCCTTGTGGAATGGCTTCGTCATGTAGTCGTCAGCGCCGAAGCCAAGCCCACGCACCTTGGTCTCGATGTCGCCTTGACCAGTGAGAATGAGGATTGGCGTGTTGACCTTGGCGACGCGCAAGCTCTTCAGGACGTCGAAGCCGGTCATGTCCGGCAAGTTCAGGTCAAGCAAGATAATGTCGTAGTCATAGACCTTGCCGAGGTCGACGCCCTCTTCGCCAAGGTCCGTCGTGTAAACATTGAAACCGTCGGACTTCAGCATCAGTTCGATGCTCTGGGCGGTGGCGCCGTCGTCCTCGATAAGCAGAACCCGCATTGACCGATCTCCTTCTTGCTGCGGCGACGCCCCCTGTGACGGACCGCGCATTTTCTGAATTGCCTTAACCAGAGTTAGGTTGATTTGCTTTCATAAAGGTTAACGGCGAGGCGGAAATCGACGCGAGTTTTCCGGCCGCCTTAAGCGGCGGTGAAGCTTCGTTACCGGCGGTCTGCTCATTTCAGCCGCAACAACGACGAAAGAAAGAGCCGCATTAACTCAGCCACATGTCGAGGCGGCTAAGGCGATTCATAAGTTTACGCGAGCTTAAAGCCTCGGCTGTTAAGCCTGGGCCGGCGCAAGTCAGGATTTTATGGCGGCGATACGAGAGGAAAGGCGCGGTCAGCGCCGGCTTGGCGATCCGCGCGCCGTCTTGCGCCGTGCGGGGCCGATCGCGTTTTCTGGCGCGGTCAGCGGCGTCACTGACCTTGCGATCGATATCGAAGATCGCCTTGGCGCCCTCGAAGTCGGAGGTCGTGTTGAAATCGAAACCGTATCGGAGGCGCTTGTCGCTGAGGTTGTCGGCGTGCGCGATGGCGGTGCGATCGCGATGCCCTTTGGTGATGTCGCTGGTGTCCGGCGCGGCGCGCCGGTCTTTTTTCGGTCGCCGAGCGCGACGGTTGCGCCGTCCGCCGCCTGGCTTGGCCGTATCGTCGACGGGCTCGGGCGCGCCGCTGACGGCCGCGGCGCCGTGCCCGCTTTTGGCCCCTTGCGCGACGTCCGGTCGAACCCGCCGCTAGCGGCCTTGCGTGATCGCCTCGGCTTGCGCGTTGATTTCGGCGTGAAGGCGCTCAATGCGTTTTGCCCGGCGCGCGCCGGGCAGCGCCTCGGTATTTTTTCCGGATCCGGCGTCGGAAAATCGACGCTTCTTTCCATGATCGCGCGCAACACCCGCGCTGATGTCAACGTCATCGCGCTGATTGGCGAGCGCGGCCGCGAGCTGCGGGAGTTCGTTGAAGACAGTCTCGGGCCGAAAGGTCTTGCGCGTTCGGTCGTAATCGTCGCGACGTCGGACGAGCCGGCGATGATGCGGCGCGAAGCGGCGTTTCTGGCGATGACTGTCGCCGAAAGCTTCCGCGACAGCGGCGCGCACGTGCTCTGCCTGATGGATTCCCTCACGCGCGTCGCCAGCGCCCAGCGCGAAATCGGCCTTGCTGCCGGCGAACCGCCGACCGCGAAAGGCTACACGCCGTCCGTCTTTTCCTTGCTGCCGAGATTGCTTGAACGCGCGGGGCCGGGGCTTGAGGGGACCGGAGCGGTCACCGGCGTCTTCTCCGTGCTCGTCGAAGGCGACGATCATGACGAGCCGATCGCGGACGCTGCACGAGCGCTGCTTGACGGCCATATCGTTCTCGACCGGCGTATCGCCGAGCGCGGCCGGTTTCCCGCCGTGAACATTCTCAAGACCGTCTCACGCGCCGCGCAAGGTGTTTTGACGCGAGATGAATTCGAACTCGCCCGCGCGGCGCGCGCCTTGGCGTCCGACTATGAAGACGTCCGCGAGATGCTGAAGATCGGGGCTTACGTTCCAGGGGCCAATCCGATGACGGATGCGGCGATTGACTATCATCCGCGCCTCGAAGCCCTGTTGGCGCAAGAGGAAGATCGCGCCGCAAGCGTCGAAGAGACGTTCGCTGCTCTCCGCGCCATCACGCTGGCGGTTTCCCCGAGCCAAGCCGCATGAACGCAGATTTCAGCCATCACAGCAGCCTCTTGAAATTACTGGCGATCGCCCGTCGTAACGGGGACAGCCAGGCGCTTGCGCTTGCGGATCTTGAGACCTCTCGCCGCGACGCCGCTGCCGCGCTCGATCGACTTGAAGCGGCGATCCGTACGGAAGAAGCGGTCGCGCTCGGCCGCACCGAGATTGGGTTTCGCGATTTTGCCGGCTACCTCGCCGGCGCGACCGCCAAGCGCGCTGCCATTCTCGCCTCCTGCCGAACCCTTGACGAGGCGATCGCCGGCGCGCGCGCGCGCCTGAAAGCCGCTGAAATCGAAAGAAAGAAACTGGAGCATCTGGTCGGTCTCGCCGCCGCCGGCCTCAAGAAGCGACGCGACAAGAGGGAGGGCGCCATGCTCGACGATGCCGGCCGCCGCCGGAACGCCAGGCGCCCCCAACGCGCGTGATTGGGAACGGGCAGATCAAACCGCCATGCCGTTTCTTAGGCGTAACCGACTAGGCAGAAAAAGGCGGTCCGGCGCATTTGGGGTTTGACCAACGCCATTCTCCCATGATAACCCATAAATTGTCGGGAAATGGCGCCTTAGGGCGTCTATAGCGGTGCGTGGACGGGCAGGTCCCACGATGCCGTGAGGGCGGAGATTGGGCGTGGATGTTCGGTCGCCTGAGACCTCTTTTCTGGGGTCTCATGTCAACAAGATCGATGCGAAGGGCCGGGTCGCCGTCCCGGCTGATTTCCGTCGCGCCCTCGAGGCCGAGCGGGATCAGGGGTTTTATTGCCTCAAAGGCGTGCGCGAGCCCCGGCTGGAATGCGGCGGCGGCGATTTCATCACGTTCTACAAGCGCGAGATCGGACTGCTGCCGGCGTTCACCGACCCGCGCGAGAAGCTCGAGGAAGCAATCTTTGGGTCCGTCCGCAGGCTGACCTTCGATACCGAAGGCAGGGTCGTCATTCCCGAGGATTACCGCGCTTATGCAAACCTTCAGGATCGCGTTCTTTTTCAGGGCCGAGGCGATACGTTCTTGATCCTCAACGCTGAAGAGGCTGAACGGCGCATCGCCGCGACGCGTGAAGCGGCGCGCGAAGCTTTGATGCGGCTCCACACGCCAAAGACGGGGAGCGGCCAATGACAGCGCACGCCCCTGTCATGCTGACGGAGGCTGCAGCCGCGCTCGCCGTCAGGAACGGCGGCGTCTATGTCGACGGGACCTTCGGCGCCGGCGGCTACACGCGTCGGATTCTCGAAAGCGCTGATTGCTCTGTCTACGGATTTGACCGTGATCCAACGGCGATCGAGCGCGCCGGATCCTTGACATCGATATTCGGCGCAAGGCTGCGCCTTGTTCAAAGACCGTTCGGCGACCTCGAAGATGCGCTCGTTGAAAGAGGCGTCAGCAACATTGACGGCGCGGTGTTCGATCTCGGCGTTTCATCAATGCAGCTTGATGAAGCCGATCGCGGTTTTTCGTTCATGCGCGACGGACCATTGTCGATGCGCATGGACAAAGGAAAGCCGGATGCGGGCGATGTCGTCAATGCGGCCGAGCCTGGCGATCTCGCTGAAATTTTCCGCGTTTACGGCGAAGAAAAGAAAGCGGGCCGTATCGCGCGCGCAATCGCCGCTGAGCGTATGGGCGAGCCAATCCGCACGACATTGCGCCTCGCTCAGATCGTGGCGCGCGCCGCCCCGCCGAGGCGCGAGGATAAAATCCACCCGGCGACGCGCGTGTTTCAGGCGCTGCGGATCTTCGTCAATGATGAACTAGGCCAGCTCCTCAAGGCGCTGATCGCAGCCGAGCGGCTGTTGAAGCCGGCGGGACGGCTTGTCGTCGTCACTTTTCATTCGCTCGAAGATCGCATCGTCAAAAACTTCCTTGCAGAGCGCTCAGGCCGCGCACCATCAGCCTCACGCCACGCGCCAAGCGCGACGGCGTTGGCGCCGACATTCAACCTTGTGACGCCGAAGCCGCAGACGCCATCGCCTGCCGAGATCGCCGCAAACCCGCGTTCGCGCTCGGCGAAACTTCGCGCCGCTGCCCGAACAAGCGCGCCCGCCCGCGCCAGCGGCGCGGAGGTTTTCCTTCCCGCTTTGAGGCTTTCACGCACGATGACAAAATTAGGAGCGCAGGCATGATGCGATTTACGAC
Organism: Parvularculaceae bacterium; assembly: GCA_034522715.1. GTDB lineage: Bacteria > Pseudomonadota > Alphaproteobacteria > Caulobacterales > Parvularculaceae > Amphiplicatus. Next base: position 17,342 of record JAXHLA010000004.1, read on the forward strand.
ATTTCTTCTTTGCCTCATTCTCGCCGCCGCAGCGGCCGGACGGTACAAGGCGGAAGTCGCGGTGCGCGACGCCAAGAGCGAGCTCCGCGCGCTCGACCGGCAAAAAGCCGAGGAGGTCTCCGCCATTCAGGTCCTGCGGGCGGAGGTCGCGTTTCTAGAGCGCCCGGAACGCCTCGCTGAGATTGCAGACAGCGTTCCCGGTCTTGAACCGCTCACCGGCGCGCAGTTGATGACGGCTGAAGATTTTGAACTCGCTTTCGCAAAGGCGGCGGTAAAAGGCGCCGCTGACGACATCGCAGCACCTGTCGCTGTCGCCGGGCTCGAATGATGCGCTTTGCTTGGCCCTTCAGGAAAAAGCGGTCGCCAGCGCGTCTTTATGTGATCGAAGACGGCGTCAGGACGGAAGAAACGGCGCCGGACCGTATCACCGCGACAGGGCGGCGCGGCCGCGCCGCCGATATTGCCCGCCGTCGGATCCTGATGTGTTCGGTTGTCTTCGCCGCGATTTTCGGCCTGATGGGACTTCGACTGTTCTCGGTCGCGCTCGGTTCCGGCGACATCCGGGTCGCGCGGGTCACCGCCGCTGGCGACGACGCCAACCGGCGAGAGATTGTCGATCGCCACGGCGTTCTTCTCGCGGCGAACCTGCCCTTGCGAGCTTTGGAGATCGCTGGAAACGAAGCCTGGGACGCGGGCGAGACTGCCGTGAAGATCGCCGCCATTGTGCCAGGCGTCGACGCCGCCGATCTTGAAGGAAAGATCGCTGACAAGCGCTATGTCGAAATCCGAGAGAAGCTGACGCCGGAACAAGAGCGCGCGGTGTTTGAACTCGGATTGCCGGGCGTCAGGTTCACGCCGCGGATCGAGCGCTTTTATCCGCAAGGCGCGACTGCGGCGCACGTCATCGGCCACCTCGAGCCGGGCAAGGGCGGCGTGATGGGCCTTGAAAAAGTCCTCAACGGGCGCGACGGCGACGGTCCGCTGGCGGCGTCAATCGACATCCGCGCGCAGGAGATCGTCGAGCAGGAACTTGCCGCCGCGATGAAGAAATTTCACGCCAAAGCTGCGATGGGCGCGGTCATGGATGTCGAGACGGGCGAGATCCTCGCGCTTGCAAGCCTGCCCGATTTCGACCCCAACCGGCCCGGCGCCGCAAAGCCCGATTGGCGCCGCAATCGCACCGTCTATGACCGCTATGAACTCGGCTCCGCGCTGAAGCTGCTGACCGCGGCGGCGGCGCTCGATGCGGGAACCGCGACCGAAAGCTCGACCTATGACGCGCGCGGCGCTTACAAGGTCGCCGATAAGACGATCCGGGATTTTCACGGTGAAAACCGCGTTCTGACCTTTTCGGAAGTCATTCAGCACTCGTCGAACATTGGTGCGGCGCGCATGGCGAAAGATCTGGGGACTGAAAATCTCAAGATGGCGCTGAAACGTACCGGACTTCTCGATGCGCTGCCGATCGAACTTGCAGAACGGCGCGAGCCCGAGCCGCCTTGGCAGTGGGGTCCGGTCGAGACGGCGACGATTTCCTATGGACACGGTCTTTCGATCACGCCGCTTCATCTGCTCGCGGCGACGGCGAGCATCGTCAATGGCGGCGACTGGCGCGCACCGACATTTTTGAAGCAAGACGCGCTCGTGGAAGGCCGCCAGGTCTTCAAGCCGGAGACGAGCGAGACGATGCGGCGCATCATGCGTGAAGTCATCACTAGCGGAACGGCGAGTCTTGCCGAAACGCCCGGCTATTTTTCGATCGGCAAGACCGCGACTGCGGAGAAATCCTCGCGCGGCGGCTATGACCCTAACGCGCGGATTGCAACGTTTGTAGGCGCCTTTCCGGGTTTTGCGCCGCGCTACGCCGTGATTGTCACGCTTGACGAGCCGCAGGCGGTCGAAGGGACATTCGGCTATGCCACCGCGGGGTGGAACGCCGCGCCGGCCTACGCCGCGATCGTGCTGCGCCTTGCGCCGGCGCTGGGCCTCATGCCGTCAAGCGCCGAGAATGCCGAGGCGGCGTTCGCCCGCGCCTCGACCGCGCGCCGCGCCGCTCTCGATGCTGCGAACGCCGGGGGCTTGCAGTGAAACTTTCCGACCTCGCCGCCGCGCGTTTCGATCCCGACCCCGACATCGCCGGGATCACGCCGGATAGCCGCGCGGTGCGCAACGGCTTCTTGTTCGCGGCGTTGCCGGGCGCAAGAAGCGACGGGGCCGCTTTCATTCCGCAGGCGGAGCAATTAGGCGCGGCCGCAATTCTCGCGCGGCCAGGCGCCGTCACGCGGCTGCCGCTCGTCGCCGACGACGAGCCGCGCCGGCGCCTGTCCCACATTGCGGCGCGCTTCTATCCGAGGCAGCCGGCAGTAATCGCCGGCGTCACCGGAACGAACGGTAAGACATCGACGGCGATCTTCGCGGCCGCGTTGTGGGAGATGCTCGGGCAAAAGAGCGGCAGTCTCGGCACGCTCGGCGCGAGGGGCGCAGGCTTTGATCGACCGCTCGCGCATACGACGCCAGAACCTGTCATGCTGCACGAAACGCTCGACGCGATGGCGGGCGCGGGCGTCACTCATCTCGCCATGGAAGTTTCCAGCCACGCGCTCGCGCACTATCGCGCCGACGGGGTGAGGTTTTGCGCAGCAGCATTCACGAACCTCACTCAGGATCATCTCGACTTTCACGAAAACCTTGACGCTTATTTCGCAGCGAAGCTGCGGCTCTTCGTCGATCTCCTCCCGATCGGCGGAACCGCCGTCATCAACGCTGACGGTGCACGCGCCGGGGATGTCGCCGCCGCTGCAGCGCGCAGGAACCTCAAAATCGTCATGACCGGACGGCGCGGCGACACAATCCGTATTCGGAAGATCATGCCGACCCCGCAGGGCCTCGACCTCGACATCGAAGCGGGAGGGCGCCGCCGGCTGCTGGCCTTGCCGCTAATTGGCGCTTTTCAGGCGGAGAACGCCTGCCTCGCCGCCGGGCTCGTGATAGCGTCGGGCTTTGAACCGGATAGAGTGCTCCCGTTGCTTGACCGGCTGCCTGGCGTGCCGGGCCGGATGCAATTCGCCGCGAGCGTCAATGGCGCCGGGATCTATGTCGACTACGCCCACACGCCGGACGCCGTGGCGACCGCGCTCGCCGCGATCCGCCCGCATGCGACGGGCCGCGTCATCGCGATTGTCGGGGCTGGCGGTGATCGCGACCGCGCCAAGCGCCCGTTGATGGGCGAGGCTGCCGCCGCTGGCGCCGATGTCGTCATTATCACCGATGATAATCCGCGCTCTGAGGACCCCGCTGCGATCCGCCGAGACATCATCGCCGGGGCGCGCGATGCGACGGAAATCGGCGATCGCGCCACGGCGATCATCGCCGGCGTTTCGATGTTGCGGGCAGGCGACGTTCTTCTGATCGCTGGAAAAGGTCACGAGACCGGGCAGATTGTGCAAGGGGTGACCCATCCCTTCTGCGACCTTTCCGAGGCAAGGCGCGCAGCGGCGGCGATCGAAGGAGCGCGCCCATGAGCGCTGGCCTCTGGACCGCATTTGAAGCCGCTGCTGCGACGGGCGGCGCCTTGTGCGCGCGCGGCGGCGATCCTGACCGCTGGATCGCCGAGGAATGGTCCGCTGGCGGCATCTCGATTGACACGCGATCTCTGGCGCCGGGAGAGTTGTTTGTCGCGCTCACCGATGCGCGCGACGGTCATGATTTCATCATCAGCGCCTTTGAGCGCGGCGCTTCCGCGGCGCTCGTCGCGCGCGCGCCGCAAAACGCGCCGGACGGGGCGCCGCTTCTCGTCGTCGGCGATACGCTGGAGGGCTTGCGCGACCTTGCGCGCGCCGCGCGCCTGCGAAATTTCGGCAAGCGCGTCGCGGTGACGGGCAGCGTCGGCAAGACCTCGACGAAGGAAATGCTGCGCGCAGCATTTGCGGCGGCAGGCCGCGTGCATGCCTCCGACAAGAGCTTCAACAATCATTGGGGCGTGCCGTTGACCCTCGCGCGCATGCCGATCGGCGCGGATTTTTCCGTTTTCGAGATCGGCATGAATCATGCCGGCGAGATCACACCGCTAACGGCGCTTGTCCGCCCGCATGTCGCCGTCATCACAACGATCGGCGAGGCGCACATTGAAAATCTCGGGTCGCGAGAGAATATTGCCCGCGCCAAGGCGGAGATTTTTCTCGGCGTCGAGACTGGCGGCGCCGCTATCCTGCCGATCGACAGCGATTATTTCGGTCTTCTCGCCAAGCTTGCGAAGGAAGCGAATGTCGCGCGCATCGTCACCTTCGGCGAGACGAAAGACGCGGACATCCGACTCACAGGTTACTCCCTGCGCGAAGACGGCGGCGAGGTTTCCGCGCGCATCTTCGGCGAAGCGTTCGACTTCCCCCTGGCTGCTCCCGGGCGCCATCAGGCGATGAATGCGCTTTCTGTCATCGGCGCGGCGCGCGCGCTTGGGGTCTCCGCCGCACGGGCGGCGTCGGGGCTGAAGGGGCTCGCCGCCGGTCAAGGGCGCGGCGCGCAGACGAAAGTGCGCCTGCCCTCCGGCGGCGAGATCGTCATTCTTGACGAAAGCTACAACGCCAACCCGACCTCGATGGCGGCGGCGATCGCGCTGCTTGGTCAGATGAAGCCGCGCGGCAAAGGGCGGCGTATCGCCGTTCTTGGCGACATGCTGGAGCTTGGGCCCGACGCGCCCGCGCTTCATGCCGGGCTTTCCAACGCTTTAGTTGCGGCGAATGTTGATCGCCTTTATGTCGCCGGCGCCCTGATGCAGAACCTTTGGGCGAGCGCGCCAGAAGCGATGCGCGGCGGCGCTGCGCCGAACGCCAGGGCGCTTGCGCCGCAGGTCGTTGCGGCTGTCGCGGACGGCGACATCGTCATGGTCAAAGGATCGAATGCTTCTAAAGTAAGTGAAATCGTGACGGCGCTTCTGGCCGCCGCCCCCGAAGCCGCCTGAACGCATCCCCATAAAAGAAACGCCCGATGCTTTATTATCTCACCGATTTTTCCGATCAGTTCGCGCTCCTCAACGTTTTCAAGTACCTTTCCTTCCGGGCGACCGGCGCGATCATGACGGCGCTCCTGATCGCATTCCTGATGGGCCCGGGCCTTATTCGCTGGATGCGTCGAAAGCAGGGGCGCGGCCAGCCGATCCGTCAGGACGGGCCGCAAAGTCATATCATTTCAAAAGCCGGCACGCCGACCATGGGCGGCGTGCTCATTCTCATTTCGCTTACCGTTTCGACGCTGATGTGGGCGCGTCTCGACAATCCTTACGTCTGGATCGTCATGGGCGTGACGCTCGCCTATGGCGCGCTCGGCTTCTGGGACGACTATCTGAAGGTGACGAAGCAAACCGCGTCGGGCCTCGTCGGGTCAATGAAGCTGGTCGTGCAGTTCGGCGTTGCGCTCCTGGCGGGTTGGTTTTGCGTCATGACGCTCGGCGCCGCGCCGGACGCGCCGCAAGGCATCGAAACGTCGGTCGCGGTGCCGTTCGTGCCGCTGCAATTCTTTCAAGGCTGGTTTGGCGAGGGCGCAATCGGCGTGCCGATCGGCTGGCTGATGGTTCCTTTTGCGGCATTCGTGATCGTTGGCGCCTCCAATACCGTCAATCTGACGGATGGCCTCGACGGCCTCGCGACCGTGCCGGTGATGATCGCCGCGGGCGCTTATGGCGTCATCGTTTATCTTGTCGGGCGGTTTGACTTCGCCGGCTATCTTGGCGTTCCGTTCGTTCCGGGCGTCGGCGAGCTTGCGATCATTTGCGGCGCGATTATCGGGGCGGGGCTCGGCTTTCTCTGGTTCAATGCGCCGCCCGCCGCGATTTTCATGGGCGACACCGGCAGCCTCGCGCTCGGCGGTGCGATCGGATCGATCGCGGTCGCGGCCAAGCATGAGATCGTGCTCGCAATCGTCGGCGGCCTCTTCGTTCTCGAAGGTTTGTCGGTGATGATCCAGATCGCCTCGTTCAAGCTTACGGGAAAGCGTGTCTTCAAGATGGCGCCGATCCACCATCATTTCGAACAATTGGGCTGGAAGGAATCGACCATCGTCATCCGTTTCTGGATCATCGCCGTCATTCTCGCGCTGATCGGCCTGTCAACGTTGAAATTGCGCTGAACCATGATCGTCGTCCCCGGCATTGAGCGAAAAAAAATAGGCGTCTACGGCCTTGGCGCGACAGGGCTCGCGACGTGCGAAGCGCTTGTCGCCTCGGGCGCTGAAGTTTTTTCCTGGGACGAGAAGGAAGAGGCGCGCGCCAAGACCGCAAATTCGCGCTACCGCGCTGAGCACCCCAAGACCTGGCCGTGGAGTGAATTGCGCTCGCTCGCCTTGAGCCCTGGCGTGCCGCTGACGCATCCCAAGCCGCATCCGATCGTCCGGAAAGCGCATCAAGCGGGCGTCGAGATCATCGGCGACACTGAGTTCTTCGCGCGCGCCGTCAATGCGCTCGATCCAGCGCTTCGCCCGCGCGTCGTTGCGATCACTGGCTCCAACGGCAAGTCGACGACGACAGCGCTGATCGGGCATTTGCTGAAAGAAACTGGCCGCGACGCCATCATCGGCGGCAATATCGGCAAGCCGATTCTGTCACTCCCCGAACTCGCGCGCCCCCGCATTTACGTGCTGGAGCTATCGTCGTTCCAGCTCGATCTTGCAAAATCCTTGCGAGCCAACACCGCGATCCTTCTCAATATCTCGCCTGATCATCTCGACCGGCATGGCGATATGGCGGGTTATATTGCGGCCAAGAAGCGGATCTTTCTCAATCAGACCCGCGAAGACGCAGCGATCATCGGCGTTGACGATGTCTGGTCGCAGGGCGTCTGCGCGGCGTTGATGGCGTCAGGCGCCCGGCGAGTAGTGACGCCGATCTCGGCCGAAGGCGCGCTCGGGCGCGGCGTCTATGCGCTGACGGCGAAGCTTTATTTCAGCTTGCCGGAAAAGTCGGGCGAAGCTGGCGATATTTCTGCCATCGCCGCGCTTCGCGGGCAGCACAACTGGCAAAACGCCGCCGCCGCTCTGGCTGCGGCGATTTCGGAAGGCGTCGCGCCGAATGTCGCTGTGCGCGCGATGGAGCGTTTTCCCGGCCTGCCGCACCGGATGGAAATTGTTGCGAGGAAAGGCGGCGTTACTTTTGTCAACGACTCCAAAGCCACGAACGCGGACGCTACGAGCCGCGCGCTGAAATCGTACACGGATATTTTCTGGATCGCTGGCGGCAAACCGAAGGAGGGCAGCCTCGACAGCCTTCGCGCGTTGATGCCGCGCGTGCGCGGCGCCTATCTGATCGGCGAAGCGGCGCGCGAGTTTGAGACCCAGCTTTCCGGCGCTGTCGCGTGCGTGCAGTGCGGCGACCTCGCTAGCGCTGTTCATCGCGCCGCTCATGACGCACAGGCGAGCGGCCTTGCCGCGCCGGTCGTTCTTCTGTCGCCGGCTTGCGCGTCCTACGATCAATTCCGCAATTTTGAGGAGCGCGGCGACGTATTCCGGAAGCTCGCCGGCCAGGTCGAGATCGCGAACGGAGCCGCTGCATGAAGGGCCTCAGCCGCATCGATGAATCGCCCGCCGCCCGCTGGTGGTGGTCGGTCGATCACACCTCGCTCGGCATTCTCGGGGCCTTGATGACGATTGGCGTCGTGCTGCTGTTCGCGGCGGGTCCTGGCGCAGCCGCGCGATTTCACATCGACGACAGCTTTCATTTTCCATTGCGCCAGATTGTATTTCTGGCGCCAGCGCTCTTTGTCATCATAACCGCGTCCGCGTTAACGCCGTTGCAGGCGCGGCGCGCCGGAGCCGTCTTGTTTGCGATGATGTTTGTGGCGCTTCTCGCCGCGCTTCTCTTCGCGCCTGAGATCAACGGCGCCAAACGCTGGTTCGCCTTTGGGCCATTTTCGTTTCAGCCGTCAGAGTTCTTGAAGCCCGGTTTTGTCATCGTCATCGCCTGGATGCTTGCGGAGGGCGCGCGTAATCCGCGGTTCCCGGGCGCGGCGATTGCTTGCGGCCTCTATATCGTTTGTGCAGGATTGCTGGCGTTGCAGCCTGACTATGGTCAGGCGGGACTTCTCACCATGGTGTTCATGGCGATGTATTTTGTCTCTGGCGGTGGGCTGTTGTTGTTGACGGTCGCCGCGGCGGCAGCAGCGGGGCTCTTCACGGCGGGCTATTTCTTTTCGCCGCACCTTGCGGCCCGCATCGACGCGTTTCTCAATCCGGGCACGGCGGAGAGCTATCAGACCGCCAAAGCGCTGGAGGCGATCGCCAATGGCGGTCTTATCGGGCGCGCCGACAGCGCTGCGCCGGTGAAGTTTTCGCTGCCCGATGCGCATACCGATTTCATCTTCGCGGTCGCGGCGGAGGAATACGGAATGATTGTCTGCGCAACCATCATCGCGCTTCTCGCGGCGCTCGTTGTGCGCGCCTATGTGAAGGCAGGCGCGCTGAAAAGTACATTCGCGCAGACGGCAGTGTGCGGGCTCGCGGCGCTGATCGGCCTCCAGAGTCTCATCAATATCGGCGTCAATTTGCGCGCCTTGCCGGCCAAAGGCATGACGCTGCCGTTCATTTCCTATGGCGGCTCCTCGCTCATCGCCGCCGGGCTCACTGTTGGTCTTCTGCTCGCGCTGACGCGGCGGCAGTCGCTCACGGACAAGCGCAAGGATGTCATGCCGTGAGCGATGGCCCCCTCATCGCGCTCGCAGCGGGCGGTACGGGCGGGCATATGTTTCCGGCGGAAGCGTTAGCGCAGGAATTGAAAAGGCGCGAGCGCCGCGTCCTGCTTGTCACCGATGCGCGCGGCGATCGGTACACCGCGAATTTTCCGACGGATGAAAAATTTCTCATCACGGCGGCGAGCCCTTCTGTCGGCGGACCGATCGCCAAGGCGGCGGCAGCGTTCTCGCTCGCGGGGGCTCTGATGAAGGTCCGGTCAGAATTTCGCCGGCTGAGGCCAGCTGCGGTCGTCGGCTTCGGCGGTTACCCGAGTTTTCCAGCAATACGTGCGGCGGCGATGCTGAAGATCCCGCACGGCGTTCACGAACAAAACGGCGTCCTCGGCCGCGCCAACCGCATGTCGATGGGATCGGCGGCGTTTCTTGCCCACGGCTTTGCGGTGCTGGAAAGGAGGCCGGAAAATTCGCGCGCAAGGATCGTCGAGGTTGGAAATCCCGTGCGCGACGCGGTTCGTGTTGCGATGGCCACCCGCTTCGCGGCCCCGCGCGATGGCGACGACTTGCGCCTGCTCGTTTTCGGTGGAAGTCAGGGAGCGGCGCTGTTTTCAACTGTTGTTCCTGCCGCGATTGCGGCGCTCCCCGACGCGTTGCGGCGGCGCCTCGTCGTGGCGCAGCAAGCGCGCGAGACCGAATTGGACGCTGTCAAAAGCGCCTATGCGCAGGCGGGCGTGACGGCGGAACTTGCGCCCTTCTTCAAGGACTTGCCGGCGCGCATTGCAGCAGCGCATCTCGTAATCGCCCGCGCGGGCGCCTCGACTGTGACGGAGCTTTCCGCAATCGGGCGCCCGTCGATCCTCGTGCCGCTCGCCATTGCGATGGATGACCATCAGACCGGCAATGCGCGCGCGCTATCGGACGCCGGCGCAGCCCTTTGCATCGCAGAAAAGGATTTCACGGCGCAGACCCTCAGCGCAGCGCTTCTCCAGACGCTTGGCGCGCCAGGCAAGCTTGAAGCGATGGCGGCAGCTGCGAAGGATCGCGTCAAATCGGACGCCGCCTCGGCGCTCGCCGATCTTGTCGATAGGATGATCGGCGACACCCGAAAGGCCGCCGCATGAGCGACACGAAAAATATCAAGGTCCGCCTGCCATTCGATGTCGGCGTCATGCACTTCGTCGGCGTCGGCGGTATCGGCATGTCAGGCATCGCCGCAGTGATGAAAAATCTCGGCTACGATGTGAGGGGCTCGGACGTTTCAGAGAGCGCGACCGTGCAGCAATTACGCGAGAAGGGCATTCCGGTCGTTATCGGCCATGATGCGAGGAACATCGACGGCGCAGGCGCTGTCGTCGTCTCGACGGCGATCAGGCGCGACAATCCGGAGATTCTCGCGGCGCGCGCACGTCATATCCCGGTCGTGCGCCGCGCTGACATGCTCGCCGAACTGATGCGCCTCAAATGGACGATCTCTGTCGCCGGCACACACGGGAAGACAACAACGACGACCATGGTCGCCGCCCTCCTTGATGCGGCGGGGCTTGATCCGACCGTCATCAATGGTGGTGTAATCAACGCCTATGGCGCGAACGCGCGCATCGGCGAGGGCGACTGGATGGTCGTCGAGGCGGACGAGTCCGACGGATCTTTCCTGCGTCTGCCGACGACAGTCGCCATCGTCACCAATATCGACCCCGAACATCTTGACCACTGGGGCGGGTTTGAGGCGCTGAAAAAAGGCTTCGACCAGTTCATCGAGAACCTGCCGTTTTACGGTTTCGGCATCGTCTGTCTCGACCATCCAGAAGTGCAGGCCCTTGTCGGGCGTGTCACTGACCGGCGCCTCATCACCTACGGAACCAATCCGCAGGCGGACGTTCGCGTAGAGAATATTTCGTTCGATGGCGGGGCGTCAAAATTCGATATCATGTTCAGGTCGCGCGGCAAGCCTGACAGCCGCATCGATGGCCTGAGATTGCCGATGCCGGGCCTTCATAACGTCTCCAATGCGCTCGCAGCCGCAATCGTCGCGCGCAAAGTGGGCGCAAGCGATGATGCGATACGTAAGGGCTTCGAAGGCTTTGCGGGCGTCAAGCGCCGCTTCACGAAAGCGGGCGAGTGGAACGGCGTCACCATCATTGATGATTACGGCCATCACCCGGTCGAGATCGCCGCGGTTCTGCGCGCCGCACGGCAGGTGACGCGCGGGAAGATCATCGCTGTCGTGCAGCCGCATCGCTACACGCGCCTGCGCGATCTGATGGATCAGTTCTGTTCATGTTTGAACGAGGCTGACATCGCCTTCGTGACCGACGTTTACGCCGCCGGCGAAGCCCCAATCGACGGCGTCAGCCAAAAGGCCTTCGTCGCCGGCGCCGCCGCACAAGGGCATAGAGACGTGCGCGCTCTCCGCTCGCTCGATGACCTGCCAAAGGAGATCGCCGCGATCGCCGAAAAGGGGGACTATGTCGTCTGCCTCGGCGCGGGAGATATCACGAAACATGCAAACGGCTTGGCGGACGCGCTTATGAAGGCGCGGCTGTGACTATTTCTGCGCATCTCCCTTCGCCCGAAACACCGCGCATCCCCGCGATAGCGGGGATCCAGGACCGCAGTCGTCTCGATCCCCGCTTTCGCGGGGATGAGCGGGAGTGGGGCTGCGCGTGAGCAAGGGAATATCAGATACGGATCTGGCGACGGTTCGCGGCCGCTATGTCGAACGCGCCGATATGTCGGCGATCACCTGGTTTCGCGTTGGCGGACCGGCGGATGTGCTCTTCACGCCCGAAGATGAAGACGACCTCGCTCAGTTTCTGAAGAATACGCCCGCGCACATTCCGGTCACCCCTGTCGGCGTGGGATCGAATCTTTTGGTGCGCGACGGCGGCGTGCGCGGCGTTGTTATCCGTCTCGGCGCGCCGTTCGCGAAGATTTCGATTGACGGCGTTCGCGTCCGCGCCGGCGCTGCCGCGCTTGATGCGCAAGTCGCGCGGCAGGCTGCGCGCGCGGGCGTTGCGGGACTGGAGTTCTATCGCGGCGTACCGGGCACGATTGGCGGCGCGCTCGCCATGAACGCCGGCGCTTATGAGCAGGAGACGAAGGACGTGCTCGTTGAGGCGGTCGCCTATGACCGCTCGGGCGGCCGCCATGTCTTCAAGAACGCCGACATGAACTTCGCCTATCGCCATTGCGGCGCAGGCGAGGGGCTTATCTTCACCGAAGCCCTTTTTGAAGGCCGCAAGGACGAGCCTGCCGCCATTGAGGCGCGTATGGCCGCGATCATGGAGCGGCGCGAGAAATCGCAGCCGATCCGGGAAAAGACCGGCGGTTCGACCTTCGCGAACCCTGACCCGGCGCTCTCTAGCGGTCGCAAGGCCTGGCAGCTCATTGACGACGTGGGAGGGCGCGGGCGCATCATCGGTGATGCGCAATGTTCCGAGCAGCATTGCAATTTCATGATCAATCGCGGCAGGGCGACAGCAGCTGACATCGAATCGTTGGTCGAAGCCCTGCGGAAAGACGTTCTTAACAAGACCGGGGTTGAGTTGCGCTGGGAAATCATACGCATCGGAGAACCGGCGTGAAATATAAGCGCATTGCAGTCCTCAAGGGCGGGCTTTCAGCGGAACGCGAAGTGTCGCTCAATTCGGGAGCCGCTTGCGCCAAGGCGCTGCGCTCGAAGGGATATGACGTCGTCGAGATTGATGTCGGCAAGGACCTTGCGGCGCGCCTCATCGACGAAAAGCCCGACGCCGTGTTCAATGCGCTTCACGGCCAATGGGGCGAAGACGGCTGCGTGCAGGGTCTCCTTGAAGTGATGGGAATTCCTTACTCCCATTCCGGCGTCCTCACCTCGTCGCTTGCGATGGACAAGCAGCGCACGAAACTCGTCCTGCGCGCCTCAGGCGTGCCCTCGCCGGAAGGCCGCGTGATGTCGCGCCACGAGGCGGCGGGCGGGCATGCGATGGAGCCGCCTTACGTCATCAAGCCGAACGCGCAAGGCTCCTCCGTCGGCGTGCACATCATCCGCAAGGGCGATAATCGTCCGCCAGCGGAGCTTCTGAGCGATCAGTGGACGCTTGGCGATGAGGTGCTTGTCGAGAAATTTATTGCGGGGCGAGAACTCACTGTCGCTGTCATGGGCGACCGTCCGCTCTGCGTCACCGAAATTACAACGGACCTTGCCTTCTACGACTATGAGGCGAAATATGCGCCGGGCGGCTCGCACCATGTGCTGCCGGCGAAAATCCCGCCTTTGATCGAGGAGCGCTGCCTCGACCTCGCGCTCCTGGCGCATCGCGCGCTCGGCTGCCGCGGCGTCACACGCTCGGATTTTCGGTATGATGCCGCGGCGGCGACGGAGCAGGTCTATTTTCTTGAGATCAACACCCAGCCCGGCATGACAGCGACGTCGCTGACGCCCGAGCAAGCCTCGCATTGCGGCATCGCCTTTCCCGACCTTTGCCAGTGGATCATCGAGGACGCATCATGCCTGCGGTGAAAAGGAAAAAGAAAAAGCCCTCGCTGTTTGCGAAGGCCGTCAGCATCTTCGAGAACTATACGATCGCAGGCGTAGCGGGCGCCGGCGTTATTCTGTCGCTCATTCTCGTTGTCCTGTGGGCGGGCGGCTATTTCGGCATGATGGGCCGTGCGGCTGATCGCGCAGCGGGCGCGGCGACCGCATCGGCTGGATTGAAGGTCGAGCGTGTGCTCCTGCGCGGCGCACACCAGGTCGCACATGAGGAAGTGCTCACCGCGCTCGGCGACATTGTCGGCCAGCCGCTGATCAAGGTGTCGTTGAAGGAAGCCCGCAGACGCATTGAAAATCTCGGCTGGGTTCGCGCAGCGGCAGTGACGCGCCTCATACCGGACACGATCGTCGTCTCGATCCGCGAGCGCGAGCCCGCCGCCGTCTGGCAGATGAGCGGCGATCTCACGCTGATCGATTCGTCGGGCGCGATCATTCGCAGCGTCAACGCTTATGAATATTCCAACTTGCCCCTTATCGTCGGTTCGGGGGCGCCGGACCCGGCGTCGGCCCTGCTGACAGCGGTGGCCAAGCATGAGGAATTGCGCAAGCGCATTTATGCGTTGATCCGCGTCGGCGAGCGGCGATGGGACATCCGGCTGCGCAACAATACCGAGATCAGGCTTCCCGAAACCGGCTTTGAAAAGGCGATCGCTGATATCGCTCTGATGCACGCGGCCCAGGCGACGCTTGACCAGCCGTTCGAATACATCGACCTTCGCGATCCGGAGCGAAGCGTGTTCCGGCCGCGCAAAGACGCAAAGTCAGAGGCTGGCGAGGTCCCGGCGGCGACGGTGATAAAACCCGTGGCGGGCTGACGCCGCGGCGCTAAGCACAGGCTGAAGATTTTCTCGCGAGACGCGTATGGCGAAAGAAATCAAACGCACGACAGACCGAAAGCTTGTCGCTGCGCTTGATATTGGCGCCTCCAAGGCTGCATGCGTCATCGCGCACCTGACCGAATCCTTTGATGGCGACTTCGAAGTCGATGTCGTCGGCGTCGGCCAGAACGGCGCGAGCCTGCGCGACAAGACGCCCGATAGTGACGCCGCGATCCGCGCTGCAGTCGAGGCGGCCGAGCGCATGGCGGGCGAGCGCATCCGGCTTGTGCATGTCGCGGCTGGCGGACGCTCCCTGACGACGCGAAAAATCGGCGTTGATCTCGACATTGAGGGCGGCGTCGTCACGCGCGAGGATATCGCCGATTGTCTCGATCAGGGCGCGCGCGCCGCCGCGCCCGACGGCGCGACGCCGCTCCACGCGATGAAAATCCGCTTTGCCCTCGACGGCGAGCCTGCGCCCGAGGACCCCGCCGGCCTTGCCGGGGCCGTGCTCAATGCGGAAATCTTCGGTGTCGGCGTCAAGAACAGCTACGTCGCCAATGTTGAATCGAAGCTTGCGCGCGCAGGACTTGAGCTCGACGAAATCGTCGCCGGGCCGTTCGCAGCGGCCGAAGCGGTGCTGATCGACGACGAAAAAGAACTGGGCGTCCTGTTGCTCGACATCGGCGCGCGCACGACGAGTTATGCCTTGTTCGAGCGCGGGGCGCTTGTCGGCTGCGGCGGCGTCGGCGTCGGCGGCGATCACATCACGCGCGACATTGCGCAGATTTTTGGCTCACCGATCGCCCATGCCGAACGGATGAAGACGCTGCACGGCTCGGCGCTGACGGGGCCTGGGGACGAGCATCGTCTCCTTGATTTTCCGCAGCTCGGCGACAGCGCCGAAGTCGCTCGCCATTCGAAAGCTGAACTTGCACAAGTGATCGCTCCGCGGTTTGAGGAAATCGTCGAGATGACGCTCGCGGCCCTTCCCGGCGGCGCCGGCGCGCGCCGCGGCGTGCGCCGCGCTGTCCTGACCGGTGGAGGCAGTCTTCTCGTCGGCGCGCGCGAAACGGCGGAACGGATGATCGGCGTGAAGACGCGGCTGGGGCGCCCGGCGCCGCTCTCCGGCGCGCCGGAGGCGGCGACGGCGCCGCAATTTGCGGTCGCGTTCGGCGTGTTGCGTCACGCCGCTCGCCTGCGCTCGGAAAAAATCCGCGCGACAACGCGCCCGCGTCTGAAAGCGATCAGCGCCTCGGGGCGCGGCGTCATCGGCGGCGTCGGCCAATGGCTGAAGGCGAATTTTTAAATAAAAAACGCCCGCGGCGAGCGGGCGTTTTCAGGTGTTGAACCCTGGAATTTTCAGGATTGCGGCGCCGCCGCAGGCGCCTCGACCGGCAGCGGCGCATCCATTGTTTTGACAAGCTTCTCGATGAATTGGGCAATGTTGCCCTTCATCGAGCCTTCGTTGGCGAGACGAAGGCGTTCGACACCGACAAACGCATCGCCCATTTTCGCGGTGTATTCATTCACGACATCTTCGTTCAGAACGACCGCCGAGGTCGTCGTGTCGGTGACTTTGTATTTCACCGTCGATGTGACGGTCATGTTGAAGCCGCCGAGAACCGGCTGCTTCACCTGGACAAGCTCAGCGTCGACGACATATCTGCCATCGGCGGCGGCGAGCAACGCGTGCCCCGCCAGTGACTGACGCAGCGCTTCGGCGAAGTCATCGCTCGACACGTTGGATTTCCAGAGCGGGCTGGTTTCCTTGCCGCCGGTTACTACGCCGACGCTGAATGCCGATCGAAGCGCCGAGTCGTTGCTGATCACCGACGCCTCGGTAAGTTCTGCAACCATTGCGCCGGGCTTGGACGCCGACGCGCAGGCGACGAGCGACAAAGCCGCCGCCGCAAAAAGCACTAGTCTCATTGATGGTCCCCAAAAACACAGGATGACGACTCCCCCAATAAAGCCTATACTGGCAAGACAAGGGCTTCGCAATCGGTCCGAGTGTTCAATAGAGGTTTCAGGTGCGGCTCAAGTTTTGGTTGATCGCCATGGGCGCGATTGTGGCCGCTGGCGGCTGCGGCGGCAGAGTGGCCAAACCCGTTCTTGTAGAGACAACGCTTGATGCGCGGCTGTCTTGTGAACACCTCAAGGGCGAGGCTGACAATAACGAGAAGCGGCTTGCCGAACTGAAGGGCGAGAAAAAAGAATCCGCGAGGAACAATGCCGGCTTTCTGGTGACCTCGCCGCTCTTTCTCGACACGCAGGGGACTTTCAAGAAAGAATCCGACGCCCTAATTCTCCGGAATGAGCGCTTGCGAACGCTGATGGCCGAGCGCGGCTGCGCGCCGGCGCCAGCAGCCACTCCCTAGCATTGGGACTCGCCATCCACTTTATTCGTTGCATCCCCCAAATTCCGGATGACAGCGCGCGCGAACACTTCAATTAACGAATGCAATGATCCCGAAGCCGGGGTGCGCGCGACGCGGCGTTAACCATTTGGTAACGGTTCTGAACGAAGTTTTAACATCAACTTAACCCTATAGTCTGGGCGGAGCCTTCGATGCCACTGAACCTCAGCGTGCCGGAACTCACCGAGCTTAAACCCCGCATCTCCGTCATTGGTGTCGGCGGGGCAGGCGGCAACGCCGTCAATAACATGGTGGATTCAGGGCTCGAGGGCGTCGAGTTCGTCGTCGCCAATACGGACGCGCAGGCGCTCGGCGGATCGAAAGCTGCCTGCCGCATCCAGCTCGGCGCGCACACGACGCAAGGGCTGGGCGCCGGGTCGCTGCCTGAGATCGGCCGCGCAGCGGCAGAAGAGACGCTCGATGAAATTCTCGAGCAGGTCGGCGGCTCGCACATGCTGTTCATCACCGCCGGCATGGGCGGCGGCACTGGCACGGGCGCTGCGCCCGTTATCGCTAAGGCGGCGAAGGAGCGCGACATCCTGACTGTCGGCGTCGTCACAAAGCCCTTCCACTTCGAAGGCGCGCGCCGGATGAAAATCGCACTCGCGGGCATTGAGGCGTTGCAGCAGCATGTCGATACGCTGCTCATCATTCCAAACCAGAACCTCTTTTCGATCGCGACGGAGCGGACGACTTTCGCTGAAGCCTTCGCGCTCGCCGATCAGGTGCTGCATTCAGGCGTCCGCGGCATCACCGATCTCATGGTCATGCCGGGCCTCATCAATCTCGACTTCAACGACGTCCGCACCGTCATGCGCGAAATGGGCAAGGCGATGATGGGCACGGGCGAAGCATCGGGCGACAAACGCGCCATCCAGGCGGCGGAAGCCGCGATCTCGAACCCGCTTCTTGATGAAGTGTCGATGAAAGGCGCCAAGGGCGTCCTCATCAACATCACCGGCTCGATGGACATGAAGCTCTTCGAGGTCGACGAAGCCGCGAACCGCATCCGCGCCGAGGTCGATCCCGATGCCAACATCATTGTCGGTTCAACCTTCAATCAGGAATTGGAGGGCCGTGTGCGCGTTTCTGTCGTCGCGACGGGCATCGAGGCGATACCGCGCGATGTGCACGGCTATCAGCAGCGTCCGGCGGCGCAGGCGATCTCGCGCCCCTGGCGCGAACCGGCGCAAGCTGCCGAACCCGTGCAGACGCGGGTGTCATTGCCGCCGTCGATCAATACAGGCGCCGCGCCTGTTCGTGCGACCGGTCATCCGCTCGCGCAAGCCGCAACCCTGCCGCAAGCCAATCCGGTTGGCGACGTCCATGAGCGGATCCGCCGTATGCTGACGGAAGGTCCCGGCGAGGCGGCGCCGCTAGCGGCGCGCACGCCCGCGCCGACCCCGCCCGCCGCCGCGCAGCCAGTGTCGCCAGCGGCGATGCCGGCCCCGCGCCCTTCGGCCGCCCCCGCCGATCAAGCCAAAGGGCAGCGCAATCCCTTCCGCGAAGCCGCAGAAGAACTCCAGCGCACCTCCGCAGCGGCGCTCGATTTGTTGAAGTCGCTCAACGGCCCCAAGGCTGAAGAACCTCGCCTCGCGGCCGAAGAGCCGGCCGTGCGTCCCGGCCGCGCTGCGCATGGCGATCTTTTTGAAGATGACGACGACGGCGAACTCGAAATCCCGTCATTCCTGCGCAAGAAGAAAATCAGCTAGGCCAGCGCAGGGCCTGGAGAAGCTGGCGTACCGTCCCTTTTCCTTCGCGAGGCGCGCCCGATGGCGCCCATCGCGAAGAGGTGCGGGCGAGAGCCAGCGAGGGCAATAGTGCGAAATAATGCGTTATTTGTGCGCTGACGCCCTCCGGCGCAGGTTTTGGGAGCTATGGCGTTCCTTGCACAGACGACAATCACGCGACCGATCGAGATCGCTGGCGCCGGCCTCCATACCGGTGCGGCTGCGCGCGTCGTTCTGGGGCCGGCGGCCGCCGGGCGCGGGATCAATTTCCGCCGCAATGGACGCGAGATCCCTGCGGTTTTGGCGGCGGTCGTCAACACGCACTTCAACACGGCCGTCGGCGATGACGAGGCCCGTGTTTCGACGATCGAACATCTGATGGCCGCGCTGGCGCTCGCCGGAATTGATAACATATCGATTGAGGTGGACGGACCAGAGCTCCCCGCGCTCGACGGTAGCGCTGCGCCGTGGCTCGAAGCGCTTGGAGAGGCGGGTCCTCGCGACCTTGCTGCGCCGCGCGAGGTTCTGCACATCATGGAGCGGGTGAGTGTCACCGATGACCATGGCCGTTCCATCAGCGCTGAGCCCTTTGACGGGCGCGTTGTCGATGTGTCGATTAATTTCCCCGATGCGGCGATCGGCGCGCAGCGCGTGAAGCTCGATCTTGATGACGCCGCGGACGTTCGCCGTGTCGCGCTCGCGCGCACCTTCTGCCGTCGCGACGAAATTGATCGCCTGCGCGCGAAGGGATTGAGCCTCGGGGGCACGCTCGACAACGCCGTCGTCGTCGATGGCGCGCATGTGCTAAATCCATCCGGTTTACGAGACCCGCAAGAGTTTGCGCTTCACAAGGCGCTCGACCTGATCGGCGATTTACGCCTCGCGGGCGCGCCCTTGATCGGGCGCATCGTCGCCGATCGTCCGGGTCACGACCTCAACGCGCGCTTCCTCGCCGCGCTGCTGGCGGATAGCCGGGCGGTCATGCGCGGGCCCGAAGCCGCGCGGGGGCTTCGAGCGAGCGCGTGAGGGCGCCGTCCGGCCCCCAAAAGATCGCCGCAATCCAGAGGCTAGAGCGGCGGGCGACAAAAGTGCAACGCGGTTTTTCGCTACGCCGCCGCGACCACTTAAAAGCGAGAGGTTCGGGCGATTCCTGTCAATCGCCCGAAACGCTAGTCAAAGGCTGCCCTGCGCGCTGTGCGCCGCTTCCCCTTGGCGTTAGCGGCGTTTAGGGTGCGCCCGGTTTCGAGGGTCCGGAAGGACCACAAGGAGTGCGCCCAGTGAATCTTCAATTGCGCCACGTCGCGCCGCTTTTCCTCGTCGTCGTCGCCGCGCTCGCGCTCGGCGCCTGCGGGTCGTCGCAAAAGAAAAAGCAGAAATTCGCGTATGTCGAACGGCCGGTCGAGCAGCTTTACGAGCAGGCCGCGCGCGCGATGGAGAAGAAGCGCTATGACGACGCCGTCGCGTTGTTCGGCGAAGTCGAGCGCCAGCATCCTTATTCGCCGTGGGCCCGCCGCTCGACCCTCATGAAGGCATTCGTGCAGTATCGTCAGAACGACTATGAGGAGGCGCTCGCCTCGCTCGACCAGTTCATCTCGCTCCATCCCGGCAACAAGGATGCGCCGTATGCGTATTATTTGCGTGCGATGTGCCAGTATGAGCAGATCCGCGACGTCGGCCGCGATCAGGATTTCACTAACAATGCGGTCGCGGCGCTCAACGACGTCGTCCGCCGTTATCCGCAATCGGAATATGCGCGCGACGCGCGGCTGAAGCTCGACCTGACGCTGGACCATCTCGCCGGGAAGGAAATGACGATCGGCCGCTATTACGCCCGCCAGGGCAAGGCCATCGCCGCAATCAATCGCTACAAGTACGTTGTCAACAATTACCAAACGACCGGCCACACGGAAGAAGCGCTCTACCGTCTTGTAGAGGCGAATTTGCAGATCGGCCTCATCGAAGAGGCGCGCTCCGCCGCGGCGGTGCTCGGCTATAATTATCCGGGGTCCGAATGGTACGCCGACGCTTACAATGCGTTGCGCAAGAACGGCGTCCTAGAGCCCGGATCGAAACCGCAGCGCTCGGCCAAGGAGCTTCGGGAGATCGAAAAGCGCGAGAAGAAAAATGCCGACAAGGGCATTAAGGAAGCGCCGCGCCCGGTCGCCGAGCCGCCCTCGGATGACCCCTATGGCGACTCGCTCGACAATCCGCTGTCAGGGCCGCAGGGGCCGACCAACTAGCCCCGCGGCGAGGAGCGCCTCTCCGGGGACACGCCATGCTGACCGCGCTTCACATCGAGGACTTTCTGCTGATCGACCGCCTTTCGCTGACTTTGGGCGAAGGGCTGACAGCGCTCACAGGCGAAACCGGCGCGGGCAAATCCATTCTCCTCGAGGCGCTGGGGCTCGCCGCCGGCGGGCGGCCCGGGCGCGGCGGCGTCCGGCGCGGCGCGGCGCGCGGGGTTGTCGCGGCGGCGTTCGAACCGAACGCCGATCACCCCGTCTGGGCGATGCTTCGGGAAAACGGGCTCGATGCCGGCGACGATCAGGTCATCCTGAAACGCGTGCAGTCACCCGACGGAAAGTCGCGCGCATTCGTCAATGACCAGCCGGCGTCTGTCGCGCTGCTCAAGGCGGTCGGCGAGACGCTGATCGAAATTCATGGCCAGCATGACGGCGTCAGCTTCCTGTCGTCAGCAGCCCATCGCGGCCTGCTCGATGACTATGCCGGCGCCGGCGCAATCGCCGCCGCTGTTGCGAAGGCGTGGAGCGCGTTGAAGGGGGTGGAGGAAGCGCTCGACGAACGCCGCCGCGCAAAAGACGCGGCCGAGCGCGAGGCGGACTATCTGCGTCATGTGGTCAAGGAGCTCACCGAGCTTGATCCGCAGGCGGATGAAGAAGAGAAACTGGCGGCCGCGCGCGCCGAAATGATGGCGGCGCAAAAAATCGCGGAGGACCTTGCCGCTGCGGCGGCGCTTGTTTCCGAGGATGGTCTCGAAGGAAAACTGTCCGCGGCGACGCGGCGCCTGACGCGCGCATCAGCGGCGTTTCCGGGCGAAACCAACCCCCTGTCGAATGCGATCGACAGGCTCGACCGCGCGCTATCCGAACTGATCGAAGCCCGCAGCGCCGTCGAGGACGCGGTCGACCGCCTCGGCCTTGACGAGACCGCGCTTGAGCGGGCGGAAGAGCGCCTGTTCGCGCTGCGCGCGGCAGCGCGAAAGCATGGCGTCTCGCCGTCGGCATTGCAGGATTTTTTTGAGAAGGCCAAAGGCGCGCTCGCGCTACTCGACCGCAGCGCTTCCGAATTCAGCAGCCTCGAAAAGGCAGTCGCGAGCGCGCGCGCCGCGTATCTCGACGGCGCGCGCAATTTGTCGGGCGCGCGCCGCAAAGCCGCGAAGAAACTGGACGCCGCCGTCTCCACGGAACTTGGCCCCTTGAAGCTTGGCCATGCGGGATTTTCGACGGCGATTGTCACGGATGAAACGGCGGCAGGCCCAGCTGGGATTGACGCTGTCGAATTCATGGTCTCGACCAATCCCGGGGCGCCGCGCGGCCCCCTGAAGACGATCGCCTCGGGCGGCGAGCTCTCGCGCTTCGTCCTCGCGATGAAGGCGGCGCTCGCGGCGAAGGAAAACCGCACGGTCATCATCTTTGACGAGGTAGACGCGGGCGTCGGCGGCGCAGTCGCAGACGCCGTCGGCGAACGCCTCGCACGCCTTGCGATGGACGCGCAAGTAATGGTCGTCACCCACAGCCCGCAAGTCGCCGCCCGCGCCAAGCATCACTGGCGCGTTGAAAAGAAGATGGCGAAGAATGAGACGACGACGCATGTGACGGCGCTCCCGGCGGAGGAGCGCATCGAGGAAATCGCGCGCATGCTATCGGGCGCGGAAGTGACGGATGAAGCGCGAGCAGCGGCGCGGCGGTTGCTTGGCGCGCCGGCGGTGAAGGCGAAAGTCAGGCGAAGCGCTTAAGTATTCCGTCACCCCGTAGCGTAGCGAAGCGAAGCATCCGGGGTGACGGACAAAAGCGAAGGCGAGCGCCTAAAAACATTCAAACTCCGTCTCCGAAACAGGCCGGCAGAAATCGTTCCATTTCCCGCTTTTGCGGAAGAAGCGCTCATACCCCTTCTCGCGCATGATTTCGCGGAACGCTGGCTCGCGGCGTGTCGCGGCGTGCTCGGGCATCCAGAGTTCCTGCCACCAGGCGCCGCCTGCTTTCAGGTAATGCCGATTGAGCGCATCGGCGGCGCCGGCGGGGTCGCCGTAGATCGCGAGGAGCTTGGCGATCATCACAAGGCGCGTTGGATCCTGGTTCGCCGGATTGACGCGTGCAGCGTTCAGGATCTCGAGAACGCGCGCGTCATCGTCGAAGTGCTCATAAACAGCGTCGAACTCTTCGATGCGGGCGGGGAGAAAATCGATCACCGCCTTGAAGCGCTCGCGCGCGCCCGAGCGGTCGCCGGCCTTGAAGGCGCGCAGGAACGCATAAATGTCGCCGAGCCCCGGCCCCCCGGGAATTGACAGGCTGCGCCGGTATTCGGCGGCGGCGATGTCGTCGCGCCCGATCATGTGGGCTTGAAACTGATTGTTCTCGGCGATGCTGAGGTCGAACGGATCGAGATCCTTGACGGTGGCGAAGCATGTCGCGAAATCGCGCGCGACACGGCCGTAAAGAAAGGTTTCAATGAAAGCGATGTTGCTGCACCGCTCGGCGCGTTGGCCCCAGAAGACTTCCCGGAACAGCCGGTCAGCGCCAAGGAGGTCGCCTTCCGCAGCGAGCGACCAGGCCTTGAGCACCTTGTTGGCGCCGTTCTGGGGATCGATCCTCGCAATCGCCGCCACCGCCTCGGCGCGCTCGGCATTGGCGGCCTGCAATTTGTCGGGATGCCAGAAATCATAAACGCCGAGCGACCCGATCAAGCCGAAATGAGCCTCGAGATATTTGGGATCAAGCGCGATCGCGCGGCGAAACTGCTCGGTCGCCCGCAAGATATTGTCCGCGCCCTTCCGCGCGCAGATAGGCGCGGCCGAGCAAGAATGCGTCGAAGGCCTGCGTACTGGCTGTGCCAATCATCCGCGCCGGATCGCCGATCGACATACGGATGTTGAGCGCTGCGACGATGGCGCGTGCGAGATCGGCTTGCGCGGCGAAGACGTCGCCGGTTTTCCGGTCAAAGCTTTCCGACCACACGGTCGTCTGGTCACGGGTGTCGATCAGCATGGCGCTGATCCGCAAATCCTCGCCATCACGCCTGACGCCGCCTTCGATCAAATAACGCGCGCCAAGTTTTTCGCCGATCGCCCGCGCGTCGAGGTTGGTGCGCGCGAACTGGAAGCTTGATGTGCGGCCGATGATGACGAGGCCCGGCACGCGCGAGAGGTTGTCGATCAACTCGTCGGCGAGGCCTTCAGCGAACCATTCGAAATCGCCGCCCGGTGAAAGGTCGTCGAACGGCAGGACGGCGATGACCGGCGGCTGCGCTGGGGCGCCGAATGGTTTGTGGATCAGGGCGAAGGCCGCCATGGCGCCGGTGGCCAGCACGCCGACTGCGATCGCCAACAGACGAAGGCGCCAGCGCGGCCCCGGCGGGGGAGAAGGCGCTGGCTGTGAGGGCGCCGTTTGAGCGCCCGCGGCTTGCGGCTCCGTCGCGCGACCGTCAGCGCGCTCAT
This sequence comes from Parvularculaceae bacterium, assembly GCA_034522715.1. Taxonomy (GTDB): domain Bacteria; phylum Pseudomonadota; class Alphaproteobacteria; order Caulobacterales; family Parvularculaceae; genus Amphiplicatus. The sequence goes on from JAXHLA010000004.1 coordinate 41,184, forward strand.
TAGCGATGGCCGGCATGATCGTCAGGCGATAGCCGCGCTTCGTCACCGTCTCGATCGCTTCATCACCGAGGCCTGCTTCCTTCAGCGCCTTTCGGAGCAGCGAGACCGCGCGGCTGACGCTTTCATCGCCGCCGAAGTCGACTGCCCAAATGCCTTCGATCAGCGCCTCGCGGCTGACGACATCGCCATTCGCAGCAGCGAGCGCGCACAGGACGTCCATGACCTTCGGCTCAACGCGCACAGGCGCGCCGCCGCCGGCGAGCAAATTCCGGTCAGGCTCGACCTGCACGCCCTTGAGCGTGAACGGCGCTCTCGCACTGACGGAAACGGTATCCAAAATGACCTCCGGGCGACGCCGCCCTCGCATCTTAGGTAGTACAATTCTCGGCCTAACAAGAATCCGCTCGCCGCGCATCGCCTTCGCGCCGGCTCAGAAAATCCGGCGTTAACAAGCCATAAGAAAAGGATCAGGAAAAAATCCGGCAAGCCTCAGCGCTTCGTCCGGCGGCGCGGCGGGCGAGGGGTCATCGTGGAAAGGCAGCCCGGCAAACGGGCGCATCCAACGAAAGGAAACTGACCTCATGTCTCGCATCGCCATCGCCGCCCTGAGCCTTGCGCTCCTCGCCGCGCCCGCCGTCGCGCAACAGGAGCCCTTGGAGCCCTACAACTTCAACCTTGATCTGTCGGATGCGGACACGGCCGACGGCGCCGCGCGCGTCTACGCCGACATTCGCCGACAGGCGGTCCGCATCTGCCGCGCCCTCGAAATCGACGGAACGGTGACGCGAAAGGCGCGCGAATGTCGCGAAGAGGTCCGCGCCAGCGCTGTCGCCGCCGCTGACAAGCCGCTCGTCACGGCGCTCTGGCGCGGCGATTCGATTTTGATTGCTGAGCGGTAAGTAAGAAAGTCCGTCACCCCGGGGCGCGCCTCTTGGCGCGAACCCGGGGCCCAGCTCCCGAAATTCGACATCGCTCACGGCGGATCATTCAGGAGATGGACCCCGGATCGGCTGCGCCGTCCGGGGTGACGGCAATCTTCGGGTTTGACTGTAAGGCGCCTGAGTGGATTCGACGCCTACGCATTAAACCGGAACAGCATCACGTCGCCGTCCTTGACCACGTACTCCTTGCCTTCGAGGCGCATCTTGCCGGCCTCCTTGGCGCCGGCTTCGCCATTGAGGCGCACATAGTCGTCAAAGGCGATCGTCTCGGCACGGATGAAGCCGCGCTCGAAGTCGGTGTGAATGACGCCGGCGGCTTGAGGGGCGGTTGCGCCGACGGGGATCGTCCAGGCGCGCGCCTCTTTCGGTCCCGCAGTGAAATAGGTTTGCAGGCCGAGCAAGCGGAACGCTTCGCGGATGAGGCGGTTGAGGCCGGGCTCCTCAAGGCCGATCGAATCGAGAAACTCCCGCTGTTCGGCGTCATCGAGGGGAGCAATCTCGGATTCGATGCGCGCTGAGATGGCGACGAAAGCGGCGCCCTCGCGCCTCGCGGCCTCTTCGACCTTCCGGGAATACTCGTTTCCCGTCGCGGCGCAGGCTTCATCGACATTGGCGACGAAGAGGACGGGCTTTTGCGTCAGGAGCTGCAGGCCCTTCCAGAACTTCATGTCTTCGGGCGCAACCGAAACCCCGCGCGCAGGCTTGCCGTCCTTCAACACGCCAAGCGCGGCATCGACGAGGACGAGCGTCGCCTTCGCGTCCTTGTCGCCGCCCCTGGCTTTTTTATCGATGGCAAGGCGGCGCTTCTCGAGGCTTTCAAGGTCGGCGAGCATCAATTCGGTCTCGACGACTTCAAAATCGCTCAAGGGGTCGATGCGCCCCGTCACATGTGTGATGTCGTCGTCATCGAAGCAGCGCAGCACATAGATTACAGCGTCGGTCTCGCGGATATTCGCGAGGAACTGGTTGCCGAGCCCTTCGCCCTGGCTCGCGCCTTTGACGAGGCCGGCGATATCGACGAACTGCATGCGCGCCGGCACGATCTGCGCAGATTTGGCGATCGACGCGAGTTTTAGAAGCCGCGGCTCTGGCACGGCGACATCGCCGATATTCGGTTCAATCGTGCAGAAAGGATAATTCGCCGCCTGCGCCGCGGCGGTGCGCGTCAGCGCGTTGAAGAGCGTCGATTTGCCGACATTCGGCAGCCCGACAATGCCGCAGGAAAGTGCCATCTGTTACTCGCTTTCGCCCGTGTCGCCCTTGCGAGGGGGTTCCTTAAGGTCCTTCAACGCGTCCGCAAATGGATTTTCGGCCCTTGCCGAAACGGCTGCTAGTTTTGGCGGCGCTGCTGTCTTATGTGGCGCGGCCTTCGGCTTTAGCGGCGTCAGGATCAAGGCAACCGCGCTCAGGAACGGCGCGTCGCCGCTTTCAAGTTTCGGGGCGGCCTTCGCCATCGCATCGAGCAGCGGTTCCAGCCAAGTCTGATCCGCTTTTGCGAAATCGCCGAGCACATGGCCGGTCACGCGCGACTTATCGCCAGGATGCCCGATGCCGATCCTGACGCGGCGGAAGTCCGGGCCAATGTGATCGTTGATGGACCTCAGCCCATTATGGCCGGCGAGGCCGCCGCCGATCTTCGCCTTGATTTTGCCTTCGGCGAGATCGAGCTCGTCATGAAAGACGACGACGTCAGCGGGCTGGAGCTTGTAAAAGCGCATTGCCGCGCCGACCGACTGGCCGCTGTCGTTCATGTAGGTTTCAGGCTTGAGCGCCAGGGCTTTAGTGGTCCCGATCTCGCCTTCCCGGATGACGCCCTGGAATTTTTTGCGCGGCGGACCGAACCGATAGGCGTCGGCGATCGCATCAACCGCCATGAAGCCGACATTGTGCCGGTGGCGGGCATATTTCTCGCCCGGATTGCCGAGGCCGACGATGAGCAGCATCGCGCGCCCTCCCGTTGCCGGGCGAGAAGAAGCTGTCCGTCCCCGGACTTACTTCTTGCCGCCTTTGTCGGCCGGCTTGGCGCCCGCCGCGGCGTCCGGCGCTTTCTGGGCGGTCGCCGGCACTTCCGCGGTCGCGGCCGTTTCTTCGTTTTCTTCCGAGCGCAGCGCTGACGGAGCGGCAATCGTCGCAACGGTGAAATCGCGGTCGGCGATCACCGGCGTCACGCCCTCGGGGAGTTTGGTCGCCGAGATATGGATCGCTGCGCCGATATCCAGCCCGTCGAGATCGAAAACGATGAACTCCGGGATTGCCGTGGCGGGGCAGTAAAGCTCGACCGTGTGCCGCACGATGTTGAGAACGCCGCCGCGTTTGATGCCGGGTGACAATTCTTCGTTCTTGAAGCGCACCGGAATGGCGACGTCGATACGGGTGTTCTCGTCAACACGCATCAGATCGACATGGATCGGGAGATCGCGAACCGGATCGACCTGTACTTCGCGCGCGATCACAGGCTGGAGATAGTCCTGGCCCGGAACATCGATTTTCGCGAGATGCGCGCGCATGCGGCCGGCGGCATGCGCTTTCAGCACTTCTTTCTGGCGAAGCTGGATCGCGACGGGACCCTTGTCGCCGCCGTAAAGAATGCCGGGCACGAAGCCGGCCGCGCGCGCTGCGCGAGCGCCGCCGCTGCCGGTGCGTTCACGGACTTCGCAATAGAAAACATCTGTCTCGGCCATGACGGCACCTTTATACAAAAAGGCCGCGCGACATGACGGGGTATGAGAACCCCAAAACGGCGCAGCCGGTCCGGAATTGGACGCGGGTCTATAGAGGAAAGGGGGTAGGGAGGCAAGCAAGGGGAAAGAGGCGGTTTTCCTCACATCAGGGCCGGTCCACGCCCTGTTCTGGGCCCCGCTCTGGCCCCCGTTCCGGCCAGGCGCTTTCAAGGAATGCGCTGTAGAGGGCCTTCAGCCGCGGCGCGTGATCGAGCGCCTTGAGATTGGCCTCGACTGTCGCTGTGTCGCGCCGCGCGACGGGCCCGGTCAGCGACGAGACCGGGCTCTCCTGGAAGCGGGCGACGACGCTGTTGAAATAGGCGCCGAGCACCTCGCCGCCGCCAGGCCCAAGCCGATCGGAAAAAGCGCGCGCCGTTTCATTCCAGAGATGCGCGGCGAAATTGCCAGAGACGACGGCGAGCGCGTGGTAAAACGCGCGGTCTTCATCCTTGACGACAAACTCCGGATTGGCCGCACCCGGCACAATATCGGCGAACGCTTTCGCGCCCGGCGCGCGGGCGATGGCAATCTTGCCGAAAATAGGGGGATCGAGCGGCGCCGCCGGAAACGAATAGAGCGGGTGATACCCCGGCAGACCGTCGAGGACGCGCGCGCCCGAAAAATGCATCGCCGGTTTGCCTTCCAGCCGCCCGCGCCATTGGTCCCACCATGGCGGCAAGGCGTCGTCCGGGATCGCCGCCGCGACGAGACCAGCGGCGCCGATTGCCGATTCCGCACGAGCCTCGTCGTTGCGCCCGAGCGAGAGCGCCTCATGGCCCAGGCTTTCGGCGAAAACTTTGAAGCTTCCGCCGACGCGTCCCCGACCAAAAATGAGAATGCGCATAAAATTTGCCTCAAAAAGTCAGCGGCTGCACGCGGCGGCCATTCTTGCGTGTGTCTTTGCCGGTCATTATATCTAATTCCGTGACCAGATAGTTGGGCCGAATTCGACAACGCCTAGCCTAGCAAGGACTGTGCTTTCCACCCGCACAAATGTCCCGGCCTACGCCTCGGTTCTGAATTCCCGATTGGACGGTCGCTACCTGGCAGGCGCGGTGGTCGCGCTTGTCAAAGAAGACCGCCGTCAGGGCCGCCAGCCTCGACGGATACGATCAGGAGATCAGACAATGGCGACAGGCACCGTAAAGTGGTTCAATACAACCAAAGGCTACGGCTTTATCCAGCCGGATGACGGCGGCAAGGACGTGTTCGTGCACGTGACCGCTGTCCAGAAAGCCGGCCTCACCGGGCTCAACGATGGACAAAAGGTCTCCTTCGACCTCGCGACGGATCGCGGCAAGGCTTCAGCGGCGAACCTCAAGGTCGACCGCTGAAGTTTGGCCCGCCAAGGGCTGAGGAAACGCTCCGCCCGAAGGGCGGGGCGTTTTTGCTTTTGGGGCCGGCGCGCGATACATCGCGAGCGTTGGGGTGAGGCGCAACGATGGCGAAATCGGCAGCGAAACAATGGCGACGGCCCGACGAGAGGCATGGCCGCGAGTTGACTGGCGGCTACATTGCGAGCGGTCTCATTTTCGCCGGCGTGACGGCGCTCTGGGCCTTTGTCGTTCGGGAAGATCCCTACTACCGTTTGACGGACCTCTTTGGCGCCCGCGTGCCGGCGATGATGATCGCGTACCTCGCGCTGATGCCGCTCATGGGGTTCATCATCGGGCGCTGGCGCTACGATCAGGGCCGCGGCGGCTTTACTAGTTTTGCGGCCAAGCTTGGCGCGCGAGCGCTGCATTTCACCTACGCCCATTCCCTGATCGTGCTCTTTACCGCGGCGATGCTCGCCGAAGCCTGGCTTGGCCTCAATCTCGACGATCAGGTGAAGCGTTTCGACGACCGTACGTTCGATCTCGCCGCGCGTTTCGCGCCATGGCTTGCTGCCTATCTGGCGGGTTACAACTTCGGCCGGGCGAGCGTTGCTGGATCAGCGCTTGCGCCGGCGCCCTTGCGAGCGCCCGCGGCGCTCGCCTTCATCGACGCTCCGTCCACTGAGGAGTACAAGGAAGCGGACCCGGAATTTCCGTTGCGGACAGGGGCTGGCAAAAGAGCGCGCGCCGAGCCTGCTTTCGTTGAAGGTAACGATTCCCCCGAGACACGAACGCCGCGCCCCGCGCAGACCGCGTCTGGTCTTTCGATAGGTTTCGACCCCGAAGACCGCCAACCCGGTTTCTTGCCGCCTCAAGACGTCGATCGCCTGAGGCCGGCGTTCAACCGGCTGCGATGAGCGCTCGAACGCATTCCCTATTTTGTGAGTTGAGAACGCGCCCCCCGTCTTTTGTTTTGTCGCGCGTTTTATTCCGAAAACCGCGAACCACTTTTCGGGAACGCGCTCTAGGCTTTGCCCTCTTGCTCGATCCGTCCGATCAGCGCGTCGACGCCGGACTGCGCCACGAACGCTGAAAACTCTTCGCGCTTCACGAGCATGATCGAAACGCCAGAGACGATGATATCGACGGCTTTGCGCTCGCCGGACTTCAGCGCACGAACGCGCCAATCGACGTTGATGGGCGCGCCTTCCTTGCGGCTGAACCGGGTACGGACGATCACGTCGCGCCCGAGCGCCTTGGCGTCGACGACCTCAAGCGGCCGCCCGACGATCTGCGCAAACTGGTCAGCGTAAAGTTTTGTCAGATAAGGTGGAAACGCGGCATCGTATCGGGTGACCTGCGCCGGGGTCATGCGTTTGCGCGTTTCGCCAATCATGAACTTGCCGATCACGTCGAGGGCAAGTCCGTCGCCGAGCACTTTCTGGAAATCCGCGAGTTGCTCGGCTTTCGGCTTCGCCGAGGTAAGCGCCGCTGTCGCGTCGCCCGTCAATTTCCGGGCGAAAGCGGTCGCCGCTTCGACATCGGCGCTCGGCGTTTGCGCCGCGACGGGCGACGTCGTCTGGGCGTTTGCGGGCGCGACAAGCGCAAGGGCCGAAATTCCAGCGACGATGGCGACGGCGATCAGGTTCATCGGTCAGACACTCCAAGGGTCGGGAAAAACGCGACATGGACGCCGATTGCGGCGATTTTGAAGCGATAGAGGGTGAACTCTTCGTGATCACGGCGCGCCCCCGCCGTCATTAACCTCAACTCTTTCGCCTGACCAGCCGCATCGTGACTGGCAGCACGACAAGCGTGCAGAGCAGCGTGAAGCCGATGGCGATCGACAAGAGCTCGCCCATGCTCGCCGTGCCGCGATGGCTGGACAGGGTGAGGCTGCCGAAGGACGCAATGGTCGTCAGCGCGGCGAAAAAGACAGCGCGCCGCGTCGCCTTGCCGCCCGCTTCCTGATGGCGCTCGCGCAGAACGAGGTGGATGCCGCTATCGACGCCGATGCCAAGGAGCAGCGGCAGCACGATGACGTTGGCGTAGTTGAACGGGATGTTGAGAATGACGCCCGCCGCAATCGTCAACGACGCCGCAAGCGCAATCGGGAACAGCATCAGCGCCACGTCGGCGACGCGGCGCAACAGGAGAAACAGGAAAACAGTGATGACGGCAAGCGCGATCAGGCTTGCGTCAATCATGGCGCGGGCGATCGTCTCGCCTGACTTCTGACTTTGAACAGCCCCGCCCGCGACGTCGGGAAAGACAGCCTCGACGGATTTGACAAAGGCCGCGAGCGCCTTCGGATCGCGCCCGTCAGCAGCGGGGAGAATATCAACGCGCCATTGTCCGTCGTCAGAAAGATAACGACGCTTGATCTTGTCAGGCAGGGTCTCGGCGTCGACATAATCGGCGGCGAGCTGTTCCCTCAATCGCGCCATCAGCGCAGGCCAATAGGCGAAAATGTTCTTCTCGATCGCCGCAAAATTCTCAGGGCTATCGAGCGCCGCGCCGAGCGCGACCGCGAGACGTCCCGCCGGGCTCGCCGCATCATACGCGCCCTCAAGCCGCGTCTTCAGCGCGCGCGCGCCAGCCTCGGCCGACGGCGACGCACTTTTGTCTTCCGCCGCTTCGAGGGCAAAAGCGAGCGCGCCAGCCGAATAGCTGATCAGGTCGAGCTTCTCTTCCTGATCGGCGGGGATGAAGTTCAACAGCGTGCGAACGCTGCGCACCGTTTCCAGCGTTCGCGCCTTGACAGCTGTGTCCGCCGCTTCCTCTTCGCTCCCAACGAGACGCGTGACGCGATAGGGCGAGGTTTCGGCGTCGTCGACCAAAAGGTTGAAGCCTTGCACCGACAACGACTTCGGATCGCGCAAGCTCATCGGATCGGCGTCAAAGCGCGACTGCGGCAGCAAGAAGACGGAAAGCAGTCCTGCAATGACTGTCGCGATCGCAATTGCGGTCTTGGCGTGCGCGAAAGGGTCGGCGCCTTGCCGTTTCGACGTGCTGGAGCGCGCCTTGACGCCGAAGACGCCGACGGCGGCCGGAATGAGGGTCAGCGACACGAATAGCGCGATGATGACGCCGGCGCCCGCGATCAGGCCAAGCTGCGCTATGCCGTCGAAATCGGTCGGAACAAACGCCAGAAATCCGAGCGCCGTCGTCAAGCAGGCGAGGATGAGCCCGGCGCCCACATCGCCCATCCCCGTTCGTAACGCTTCGGGCGCCGCGAGGCCCTCCGCCCGGCGCTCTTGCACGTGCAGCAGCAGATGGACCGCATAGTCGATGCCAAGCCCGACCATCAGCACGGTGAACGCCACCGAGACGAGATTGAGCTTGCCGATGAAAAACGCCGCAAAGGCGGCAGTCAGCACGATCGACGTGACAAGCGAGGCGAGCGTGATGAGCGTCAACGGCAGCGACCGGAAACAGATCCACAGCAGCGCGCCGACACTTATGAAGGAAATGAGAAATGAAATCTCGATGCCGTTGGCGACTGAGGCAAGCTCGTCAGCGCGTAACGCCGGATCGCCGGTGATAAAGGCTTCGACGCGCGGGTTCTCCGACTTCAGCGCGTCGATATCGGCGCGCAGCGCGGTCAGCGCGGGTTTCGCAGGCTGCAGGCGGGCATAATCAAGCTTGGGTGACACCTGCACCGTCCTCATGACTGCCTTGTCGCTCGCCATCTCGCCGGCAATCGCGCCCATCCACGAAAAGGGTCGCGTCTCTCCGCGGTTCGACGCTTCGATGACGCCAGCCAATTCAGCATAGATCGACTGCAGCGTATCGCGCCCCAGTTCCGAGCGCTCGGCAAGCGCGTCATTATCCGCGAGCGTCGCGAAAAGCTGACCGGCGGTCGGCGCCTTGACGAGCGTTTCGATGAGCCCGGAAGCCTTCGACATCTGCGTCAGTCGCTTCTCAAGCTCTTCCGTGTCGAGATAAAGAAGGCCGTTAGCCCGGAAAAATGGATCAGCCGACAGCGCGAAGACGCCGGCGAAAGCATCCCCGTTCGCGCCGACGCGTGCGGCAAGGGCGCTGGCAAAAGCGTCTGCCTCGTCCGGGGTCGGCGCGCGCACCACGACGGTGACATCCGACTTGATTTCCGGGAACGCGGCGCGCAGTTCCTTGGCGCGCACTTCGAAATCAAGCGTCTGGTCAATCATGGCGCTGGTGTCGGTATCGACCTTGAGGGCGGTCGCGGCGTACCAGCCGGCCGCGCCCGTCGACGCCGCGAAAATGATCAGCAGCCAAACGCCGGCGCGACGCGACACGTCTGCAAGGGCCGACAATGTCTGGGAGAGGGCGTTAAGCATTGCCGGATGAACACGAGTGCGGTTGATGCGCCCTAAGGCCTTGAACGGGCGAAACTATAGAAAGGTTCGAATTGCCGGGGCAATGCCGCGCGCCAAGCGGCTTGCGGGCGCAAGGGGCCAAGGCTAGGTCTCATCCCCAATGGCCAGAAAGACCGATATTTCAAGGGACTTGAGGGTCCTCGACGGCGCGCGCGGCGCAATGACCGCGCGCCTGCGGCAGTGGTGCGCGATCAACACAGGAAGCCTCAATCTCGGCGGCCTCGCCCTGATGCGGGAATCCCTCGCCGAGGCGTTCTCCGCGCTCGGCGATGTCGAGGAAGTTGAATGCGCGCCCCAGGAAGTTGTGACGGCGACTGGCGAAACAAAATCGCGCGCGCTTGGGAGCTGTCTGCGCCTTGTAAAGCGGCCTCAAGCGCCGGTGCGCGTTCTCCTTGCCGGGCACATGGACACAGTGTTCGCGGCCGATCATGCGTTTCAGTCAGACCGCATGATCGACGCCGACACCCTGAACGCGCCCGGCGGCGCCGACATGAAAGGCGGCATCCTTGTCATGCTCGAAGCGCTGAAGGCGGTCGAGGCTTCGCGTTTCGCCGACCGCATCGGCTACGAGGTCATCCTGAACGGCGACGAGGAGATCGGATCGCCAGGCTCGGCGCCGATCCTTCTTGAAGCGGCCAAGCGCGCGCAGTTCGCCATGGTTTACGAGCCGGCGATGGCGGACGGCACGCTTGCTGGAGCAAGGAAAGGGAGCGGCAATTTTTCAGCGGTGTTTTCAGGGCGCGCCGCGCATGCGGGCCGCGACCACGCGGCTGGCAGGAACGCGATTACGGAAGCGGCGCGCTTTGCCGCCGCGCTTGACGCCCTGACCGGCGCAAAGGCCGGGCTCACCGTCAATGTCGCCCGCATTGACGGTGGCGGCCCGAACAATGTCGTTCCCGATCGTGCAGTGGTGCGCTTCAATGCACGCGCCGATCTTGCCGAGGACGCCGCGTGGCTCGTCGGCGAGGTTGAGCGCCTGCTCGCTGCAACAAATGCGCGCGAGGGCTATCGCGCACATCTGCATGGCGCGTTCGCGCGCCCGCCAAAACCCATGACCCCCCAGCTTGAGGCGTTTTTCCGGGCGCTGAAAGATTGCGGGATTGAGCTTGGCCTCGACATCGGCTGGAAGGCGACAGGCGGTGTTTGCGACGGCAACAACATCGCCAGCGCCGGGATTCCCGTTATCGACACGCTGGGCGCGCGTGGCGGCGACATCCACAGCGCCGGCGAATTCGTCAAACTCGACAGTCTTGAAGAGCGCGCGAAATTGTCGGCCCTCCTGCTCCTTCGCATCGCCGCGGGCGACATTCCAAATCCGGGGTTCAAGCCCTTATGACCGTTCCCTTCATCAGGCCGGTGCGCCCCGAAGACTTCGACCAGCTGCGCGCGTTCGCCCGCCTCACTGGCGGCGGCATGACCAACCTTCCGGACGATGACGAGGCGTTGCGCGATCGCATCGCGCACGCCGTGCAAAGCTTTCGTGCCGGTGCTGGCAAACCCGGCCCGGAAGTCTACATGACGGTGCTGGAGGAGAATGGAAAAATTCTCGGCACCGCAGGCGTCTTCTCGTCGATCGGCCTGAAGGAAGGGTTCATCAATTACAAGCTGATCGACGAAGTGCACCACTCGGCCGAATACGAACGCACGACGCGGCGCAGCGTGTTGATGCCGAGCCATGATTTCACCGCCTGCGCCGAAGTCGGCATGCTGTTCGTCTCGCCCGAGGCGCGCCGCGGCGGCTGGGGCAAATTGCTGGCGCGTTCGCGCTATCTCTTCATCGCACAAAAACCAGAGATCATCGCTGAGCATATTTGCGCAGAATTGCGTGGCTGGCGCGGGCCGAATGGCGAGCAGCCGTTCTGGGAGTCCGTCGGCCGGCATTTCTTCGAAATGGATTTTGTCGATGCGGATCTGCACAACGCGACGCACGGCAATCAGTTCATTCAAGACCTCATGCCCCGCCATCCTGTCTACACGGTATTCCTCTCGCCAGAAGCGCGCGCCTGCATCGGCAAACCGCATGACAGCGCGCAAGCTGCATTCGACATGCTGATCGAGGAAGGCTTCGAGTGGGATCTTTATATCGATATTTTCGACGGGGGGCCGCTGGTTGACGCCAAGACGAACCAGATCCGGACGATCCGCGAAAGCTGCGTGAAGCGCGTCTTTGCGACTGGCGATGTGTCGGAGGGCGCATTGATGCTGATGGCGGCCGGCGCCGTATCGTCATTTCGCTGCGTGCGCGAGAAGGCGCAGGCCGACGGCGACCGCCTCATCATCTCCAAGGAAACGGCGAAGGCGCTGAACGTCAAGACTGGCGACAGCGTCCGCTGCGTAGCGTGGTGACACGATGGATAAGCTCTTCATCAATGGCGCATGGCGAGACGGCGGCGGCGCAACTGTAAAGTCATTAGATCCGTCTACGAACAAACAGATTTTTGAAGCGGCGTCAGCGACGAGGACCGACGTGCAAGAGGCGGTCAACGCCGCGCACGCCGCCTTCGAGAGCTGGGCGCTGACGCCTTTCGCGGAGCGCGCGAACATCCTCCGCCGCTATAAGGAGATCATTGAGCGCGACGCGGAAAAGCTCGCGCGCCTCATCAGCCATGAAACCGGCAAGCCGTTCTGGGAGACGAAAACCGAAAGCGCGACGGTTGCGGGCAAGGTCGATATTTCCATACGCGCCTATGAGGAGCGCACTGGAACGCGTGAGACGGCGACGGGTGCGACACGCGGCATGCTGCGCCACAAGCCGCATGGCGTGATGGCGGTCCTTGGACCCTTCAACTTTCCCGCGCATTTGCCGAACGGGCATATCGTGCCGGCGCTCCTTGCTGGCAATACCGTCGTCTTCAAACCGTCGGAAATGGCGCCAGGTCCCGGCGGCTTCATCGTTAAGGCGATGGAAGAGGCGGGCGTTCCAAAGGGCGTCGTCAATCTCGTCCACGGCGCACGCGAGACGGGCGAATCGCTCCTCGACGCGAGCGGCGTCAACGGCGTTCTTTTCACCGGCGGTTACAAGACCGGCCTCGTCATCCACAAGAAATTCGCTGACCGGCTGGGTGTCATCACCGCGCTCGAACTCGGCGGCAACAATCCGCTGATCTGGTGGGATACGGACGATGTGGGCGCCGCCGCGTGGACAGTCGTGCAATCGGCCTTTCTGACCAGCGGCCAGCGCTGCACCTGCGCGCGCCGGCTCATCGTGCCTGAAGGCGCGACTGGCGATCGCTTCATTGAGGCTCTTGTGAAACTGACGGACCGCCTCATCATTGGCGCGCCCTTCGATGACCCGCAACCCTTCATGGGACCGGTCATCTCAGCGAAAGCCGCTGAAGCGCTGGAGCGCGCCTTCGACTATCGCGAGGGGCAGGGTGGGGAAATCATCCGTACCCTGTCAGTCCAAGACGAGGGCTCAGCTTTCGTCTCACTCGGGATTATCGACCTCACCCGCGCCGACGCGATCCCGGACGAGGAACATTTCGGCCCGATGCTCAGCCTCTATCGCGAAAAGACGTTCGACGACGCCGTCGCGCGCGCCAACGCGACGGCGTTCGGATTGTCCGCCGGCATTCTCACGGACGATGCGAAGAAATGGGAGAAGTTCCTTGCATTGTCGCGCGCCGGCATCGTCAATTGGAACCGCCAGACAACCGGCGCCTCCTCCGCCGCGCCCTTCGGCGGCGTCGGCCACAGCGGCAATCATCGCCCCAGCGCCTATTACGCGGCGGATTATTGCGCGTTCCCGGTGGCGAGCATGGAGGGAGAAAAGCTGCTTGCTATGCCGGCGGAGCAAGTTGGGGTGAGATGACCCATCGCGAAATCAACTTCGATGGCCTGATCGGTCCGACGCACAATTACGCGGGGCTATCGTTCGGCAATCTCGCTTCGGCAAAAAATAAAGGCGCGGCGTCCAGCCCTCGCACCGCCGCGCTTCAGGGCATCGCCAAGATGCGCGCGGTCAGGGGCCTGGGGCTCGTGCAAGGCTTCCTGCCGCCGCAGGATCGCCCGCACCTCAAGACGCTGCGCGCGTTGGGGTTCGCTGGGACCGATCGCCAGATCATCGAGAAGGCGTCTGCGCACCCTGAACTGCTGGCGAATTGCTACGCAGCGTCGTGCATGTGGACCGCGAACGCCGGGACGGTGGCGGCCTCGCCTGACACCGCCGACGGCAAGGTGCATTTTACGCCCGCCAATCTCGCGGCGAATTTCCATCGTTCGATCGAGGCGCCAACGACCGCGCGCGTATTAAAGCATATTTTCGCCAACGAGCGCTATTTCGTGCATCACCCGGCCCTGCCGGGCGCGATGCATTTTGGCGACGAAGGCGCGGCGAACCATGGACGCCTCGCCCTTTCGCATGGCGACAAGGGCGTGCACCTTTTCGTTTACGGCCTCGATGGCGAGAAATTTCCCGCGCGCCAGAAACAGCGGGCGAGTGAAGCGGTTGCGCGCCACCATCTTCTCGACCCCGCGAAGACCGTCTTCGTGCAGCAGTCAAAAGCCGCGCTCGACGCCGGCGCCTTTCACAACGACGTCGTCGGCGTCGCCAATGGGACGGTCCTGTTCCTGCATGAACAAAGTTTCGAGGATCGCGACGGCGCCCTCGCCGCGATCCGCAAGGCGGCGCCGTTTGTGGAAATCGTCGAAGCGGCGGCCGGCGCGGTGAGCCTTGCCGACGCCATTGGCTCCTATCTCTTCAACTCGCAGCTTCTGTCGCTCCCCGGCGGGGAAATGGCGCTCGTGTTGCCGCAGGAGTCCGAGGAGAACCCGCGCGTCAAAGCCTTCATCGACGAGACGCTGGTGCGGAATAACCCGATCAACCGCGCGCTCTACATGGACGTGCGCGAGTCCATGCGGAACGGCGGCGGCCCGGCCTGTTTGCGTCTGCGTGTCGTGCTGTCGGACGAGGAATGCGCCGCGGCGAACCCGAATTTTTTGCCGGACGATGCAGGGTTCGACGCGCTGGAGGCCTGGGCGACGAAACACTACCGCGATCGTCTGATCCCGGACGATCTTCGCGACCCTGCCTTCATGGAGGAAGCCCTCGGGGCCCTCGATGCGCTGACGAAGCTCCTCAGCATGGGCGCCTTCTACGATTTTCAGCGGTAGGCGCGGCACTGCCTGCTTCGAAGATTTTGTCCGTCACCCCGGACGGCGAAGCCGATCCGGGGTCCATCTCCCGGATCTCGTCAGTTCTCGCGCCGGCATTTCAGGAGATGGGCCCCTGGCTTCATCCTGAGTCTGCCGAAGGACGCGCGAAGACGCGCGCCCCGGGGTGACGGCCGTCAAGGAGCTTCGCGCGGGGCCGCCTTCGACCGGTCCCCCAGCAAGAACCTTGCGCCGGCCCCGCGCTTCGCCGCGTTGTCATCCGGGTTGTAAAGCGCGCATGCCTTCAGCGACAAACACCCGCAGCCAATGCAGTTGTCGAGCGTGTCGCGCAAGGCGGTCATCGCGGCGCCGAAGCGCGCCAGCGACAGCTCCTTTCTGACGCATGCGCCGATCCTGCTTGCCGATCTGCCGCGCCTTGAAGGGCGCCTCGATGGCGCTAGCCGACTGTTCCGCGCGCCGGTCAGGATGATCGCAAAGTTGGCCGCGGCGCGCCTCACCTGGCATGAGCGCGCTAACGGCGACGCCTTCGCGGGCGAGGCCGCGCGCGAACTCTGCGGTCGCCTGCTTCCGCCGCCGCCCGTCTTCTCGCCTTCTGTCAACATCGCGCCGACCATGCTGGCGGTCGAAGTGGACGGCTACGCCGCAAAAATGCTCGCCGATGTGACCGCAACGATCTCCATCGACGCCGCCTCTCTCGGCGCCTGGTGGGACGCCCATCCCGGCGAGAGTTTTGAGTAATCAGCGGCCCGGCTGCTGCAGCGGGATCGCGGTTTTTCGTTCGACCTCGCGCAAGGTGAACGAGCTTTCGACTGTCGCCACCTTCGGCATCCGCAGGATCGTCTCTGAGAGAAAAACTTCGTAGGCGGACAAAGATGGGATGACGACGCGGATGAAGTAATCGAACTTCCCCGTCACCAGGTAGCATTCCATCACTTCGGGACGCTTTTTGATCGCCACCTCGAATTCGCGCAGTGTCACGTCGTCCTCGCGCTCGAGCTTTACCAGGATGATGACGGTGACGTTGACGCCGAGGAGCTCACGGTTGATCTCGGCGTGATAGCCTTTGATGATCCCGTCGGTCTCAAGCCGGCGAAGGCGCCGCAGGCAGGGCGTCGGCGACAGCCCGACCTTCTCGGCGAGATCGGCGTTGGTCATGCGCGCGTCATCCTGGAGAAAACGCAGGATCTTGTAGTCGATCTGATCGAGTTTCATGGTGGAACGTTTCCGTGGGCGGTTATTAAAAGAGTCCGGGCTAGCGCCAGATTGCGCTCGATATTTAGCATGATCTGCTAAGTGTCAAGCGGATTCGCCTCCGCTTTGGCCGGAATCGGCGCGGTGATTGACCTAAAGTCTGTGCTGTTCTCGGGAGGAACAAATGAAAACGCGCGCGGTCCCCGTCGAGGGGTGGCTGAAGGTCGTGCATTTCGAAGAGCCGGAAAGCGGCCTTAACGCCCTCATCGCCGTTCATGACGCGACGCTCGGGCCTGCCTGCGGCGGCTGCCGGATCCGCCCCTATGAGACGTTTGACGCCGCGCTGGGCGATGTGGCCCGGCTGTCGCGCGGCATGACCTACAAGAACGCGCTTGGCGCGATCCCCTTTGGCGGCGGCAAGGCCGTCATCATCGCGGATCCGAAGACGCAGAAAACGGAAGCGCTGCTGACCGCTTTCGGCCGCGCGGTCGAAAGCCTGGGCGGGCTCTACTACACGGCGGAAGATTCTGGCGTCACCGAGCATGATCTTGATATCGTCCGTAGAGAGACGAACTTTGTCGCTGGCGTCGCCAAGGCGGGCGAGGGCGGCAATCCTTCGCCCTTCACCGCGAGCGGCGTTTATCGCGGCATCGAAGCGGCGGCGCGGTTCAAGCTTGGGCGTGAGACGCTCGACGGGCTCCGCGTCGCGATCCTCGGCGTTGGCGCAGTTGGCATGGCGCTCGGCGAGAGGCTGCATGAGGCGGGCGCAAGGCTTGTCGTCGCGGATGTGAACGAGGCTGCCGTCGCCAAGGCCGTTCGCCGCTTCGGCGCCGTTGGGGTGTCACCGCAAGACTGCATCGCGGCTGACGTCGATGTCTTCGCCCCTTGCGCGCTCGGCGGCGCGATCAATGAAGAGACAATCACGCGCCTTATCGCGCCGATCGTCGCGGGCGCGGCGAACAATCAGCTGGCGACGCCGGAAATGGACGCCGCCTTGCATGCGAAAGGCGTTCTTTACGCGCCGGACTATGTCATCAACGCCGCCGGCGTCATCTCGGTCGGGCTCGAGATTTTGGGGCAGTGGAACGGGCGCGACCTCAACGCCCGCATCGACCGCATCGGGGCGACCCTGATTGAAATCTTCGAGCGCAGCGCGCGCGAAAACCGCCCAACGGGAGCGATCGCCGACACGATGGCGATGGATGTGATCGCGAAGGCCAGGCGGGCGGCGTAGTCCGGGTTTTAGGGGAATGGCCCCTCATCCGACGCCTGGCGATTCATTCCCGCGAGCGGGCGAACGTAAGCGGCGCCCTCGACCCCGCGCGCGACCAGCGCTCTACTCTGCGCGCCAGAAGGACCAGCGCCATGACCGACATCAGCGACCGCATTCCGCGCGATAAGGCGAACGACTACACGAAGGATGCCGCGAGCGCTCGCCGCCGCTTCGCGGAAGAAAAGACCGGCGCGCGTCTTGGCCATGTCGGCGCTTATTCGTTCGATCCGGCGATCCTGCCCGGCAATATCGAGAACTTCATCGGCGCGGCGCAGGTGCCGATCGGGCTCGCCGGGCCGCTTGTCATTGATGGCGAGCACGCCAAGGGGGCGTTTTACGTCCCGTTGGCGACGACCGAGGGAACGCTGGTCGCGAGTTACAATCGCGGCATGCGCCTGTTGCGCGAAGCCGGCGGCGTGAAGACGACCGTCGTCGAGCGCTACATGCAGCGCGCGCCGGTCTTTCACTTCGCCGATGCGCGCGCCGCGCGCGATTTCGGCGTATGGATCGATGAAAACATGGCCGCCATTCGCGCGGCGGCGGAAGAGACGACGAGCGTCGGCAAGCTAAGCCACGTTCAACAATGGTCAGTCGGACCGATGCGCTATCTGCGCTTCAACTACACAACCGGTGACGCGGCCGGGCAGAACATGTCGGGCAAGGCGACGCTTGCCGCCTGCGAGTGGATTGCGGCGCACCATCCCTTGCGACCCCGCTTCACGCTGTCGGGCGCGATCGACACGGACAAGAAGCACAGCCACATGAACATGTTGCATTCGCGCGGCGCGCGGGTGATCGCCGAAGCGACGATCCCTGATGCGAATATCCGTGCGCTGATGGGAACGGACGCCGCGACGCTTTTCCGCGCGCGCCTGGTGTCGAACGCGGGCGGCATGCTTGCGGGCGCCGTCAATAACGGCATGCATTCGGCGAACGGCCTCACGGCGCTCTTCATCGCGACAGGGCAGGACGTCGCCAACATCGCAGAAAGCCACGCGGCGATTACGTTTGTCGAGATCCTGCCGAATGGCGACTACTACTGGTCGTTGACGATCCCCTCGCTGATCGTCGCCTCCTTTGGCGGCGGCACGGGGCTCGCGACGCAGCGCGAGTGTCTGGAGCTGATGGGCTGCGCCGGAAAAGGCAATGCGCTGAAATTCGTGGAAATTTGCGCGGGCGTTGCGCTCGCCGGCGAGCTTTCGCTCGCCGCCGCGGTTGTCGCGGGCGACTGGGTCGAGAGCCACGACAAATACGGGCGGAACCGTCAATGAAAAAGGGAGGGCGACACGCCCTCCCTGAAAGCGCAAGCTTGGTGAGCGTTAGGCCTTGCGCTTGCGTTTGGCGGCAGCGAAGGCCGCCAACCCTGTCGCAAAAAGCGCGATTGCGCCCGGAACCGGGATCGGGCCGGAATCGAGCGGGATGATAGCGTCCGGGATGGTGAACGCCGGTCTCCCGAGGGTGCTCATCGGATGGCGATCATCCAAGGCGCAAAAGCGTGCGCGTGAGGCGTTACTCCGCGGGAACCGCCGCTGCCGCCGTTTGCGCCTGATAGCGCGCGCGGATTTCCTTGGCGGTGATGCCCTCGCCATCGGCGCGCCAACCCGGCGGGCCGAAGAGGAGGCCTGGCCAATGGCGAACGTGATGCGTGCTGAGGTCTGTGATCAGCCGGCGCCATTCGTGAAACGCAATGACAAAGACATTGGTCGAGCCAACGGGCTTGACGAGCCCGAATTCGCAAGGGTCTTCCGCGCGCTCGGCCTGGTAGGTGCCGAAGAGGCGATCAAAGACGACGGTGACGCCGCCATAATTGCGGTCGAGGTAATCGGCGTTCCGCGCATGATGAACGCGGTGCGCGGACGGCGTGTTGAAGATGCCTTCGAAGCGACCAAGCTTGCCGATCAGCACCGTGTGCAGCCACGACTGATAAAAAAGGTTGAGCGCCAGCATCGTTGCGACCGCCTCGGGGCTGAAGCCGATCGCCATGAGCGGCATGTGGAAGAGGTAGCCCATCGACAATTTGCCGGTCCAGCCGAGCCGATAGGAACCGAGAATATTCAATTCCTCGAGACTGTGATGCACCGCGTGCGTCGTCCAGAACCAGCGCACTTCGTGGCTTGCGCGGTGGAACCAGTAATAGGTGAATTCAAGCAGCACAAAGAGAACAAGCCAGCTGCGCCAGTCGTTCATCGGGATGTCAAACAGGCGGTGCTCATAAACAGCGACTGCAAGAAGGCCAGTAAGGCTCAAGGGAATGAGGCCGATCAGCCTTTGCCCAACACCAATGCCGATCGAGGCGAGGGTTTCGCCGCGCGTGTAGAGTGTCAGTCCGCGCTTTTTCGCGGTCCAGATTTCCCACGCGACCAAGGCAAGGAAGACCGGCGCGAAATAATAAAACATCGGCCCGTTGATGCCCATGGGGATCCTCTTGACGTCTCTCCTCAATATGTGAGCCTTCCTCAGTTTCGACCACTCGCATTCGACAGCGGGCGAAAGATCGATGACGAAAGCGGCGGAACCTTCGAATTCCTTGCGTAAAACACCGCGTCAGGCGCGCTCGGAAGCGACCATCGCGGCGATTGTCGAGGCGGCGGCTCAGATTCTGGAGCGGGACGGCGAGGAAGCGGCGACGACCGCGCGCGTTGCCGAGCGCGCGGGCGTTTCGATCGGCACGCTCTATCAGTATTTCGCGGATCGCGACGCCGTCCTTGCGGCCGTTATTCGCCGTGACCGCGAAACGGTGAGCACAGAGATTGCGCGCCGCATCGCGGAAGGTAGCCCGAAAAACGCCGAAGCGCTGGTGCGCGATATCATCGCCGCGCTCGTTGCGGTGATGCGCCCGCGGCGCCGGCGCCGGCGGCTCATCGCGCTCGGCGCAGCGATGCGCATGCAGTCAGCGGACGACATCGCGGCGACGATCGACCGGGTCGGCGCGCTCATCGCCTCTGTCGCCGCGCGCTATCCGAACGAAGTCGCGCGTCCGTTGACGCCTGTCAGGGCGTACACGCTGACGCGCGCGGTCATGGGCGCGCTGCGCGCAGCATTGATAGAAAATGCCAAGGTCCTCGACGATCCGGAGTTTGAAGACGAACTGGTCAGGTTGGCGCTCGCCTATCTGCGCGCCTGACCGCCGTTGAACCCTTTAAAAAAAGGCGCCCCGAACGGCGCCCTTCGAGAGCGACAGGAAGAAGGGCTGATCTGGGGCTCCTGTCTCGAACTTCGCAATTTCGCGTGAGTAAAGCTGAGGAGCCAACCCCCAGGGGTCGCACGGGGGGGGGGTCGCGCGAAGCCGCGCGCCCAAGGGTGACAACGCGGCAAGGTCAATCGCAGGCTGCATC
Source organism: Parvularculaceae bacterium (assembly GCA_034522715.1). GTDB lineage: Bacteria > Pseudomonadota > Alphaproteobacteria > Caulobacterales > Parvularculaceae > Amphiplicatus. The sequence continues at coordinate 61,430 of JAXHLA010000004.1, forward strand.
GTGGCCGCCGGTGTTTTGCACCTTTGCGTCCGCAAGCGTAAGAAGCGCTCTTCGCGGCAAGGAGCCTCCCCATGAGAGAAGACATCGTCATTTCAGGCATGGCGCGCACCGCCATTGGCAATTTCCAGGGCGCTTTCACCGGCGTTCCGGCGACCGTGCTTGGCAGCCATGCGATCAAGGCGGCGCTCGACCGCGCCGGCGTCAAGGGCGACAGCGTCGACGAAGCATTGATGGGCTGCGTGTTGCCCGCGGGATTGGGGCAGGCGCCAGCGCGGCAGGCGGCCCTGGGCGCGGACCTGCCAACGTCGACGCCGTGCGTGACCGTCAACAAGGTCTGCGGTTCCGGCATGAAGGCGGTGATGATGGCGGCCGACGCCATCGCCGCGGGGTCGGCTGAAACAGTCGTCGCCGGCGGCATGGAATCGATGACCGGCGCCCCGCATCTGCTGCTGAGCGGGCGCAGCGGCATAAAGTACGGACACGGACAGATTTTCGACCATATGGCCTATGATGGTCTCGAAGATCCCTACAACAAGCACGCCGCGATGGGGATCTTCGCCGAAAAATGCGCCCGCGAATGGCAGTTCAGCCGCGAGAGCCAAGACGAGTTCGCGATGCGCTCGGTGATGCGCGCGCAAGACGCGATCAAGACCGGCAAATTCGCCGCCGAGATCGCGCCCTTCGAAGTCGCGACGCGCAAAGGCCCGGTGATGGTTTCGGACGACGAAAAGCCAGGCACGGTCGACGCCGCGAAAATCCCTGCGCTCAAAGCTGCGTTCGAGAAAGACGGCACGGTGACGGCGGGATCTTCGTCAGCGATTTCCGACGGCGCGGCGGCGCTTGTGATCCAGCGCGCGTCGAGAGCCGCGAACGCGGTCGCGCGCATCGCCGGTCACGTGACGCACGCGCAGGAACCGGAATGGTTCACGACCGCGCCGGTCTCTTCGATCCGCAAACTGCTCGATCGTGTTGGCTGGAGCGTGAATGACGTCGATCTCTTCGAGATCAACGAAGCCTTCGCGGTCGTGCCGATGGCGGCAATGCGCGAGTTGAAGATCCCGTCTGAAAAGGTGAACATCCATGGCGGCGCGATCGCGCTTGGCCACCCGATCGGCGCTTCCGGCGCGCGCATCGTCGTGACGCTATTGAATGCGCTGAAACAAACCGGCGGCAAGCGCGGCATCGCGAGCCTGTGCATCGGCGGCGGCGAAGCGACGAGCCTCGCGGTGGAGCTTATCTGATTTCTTCCGCCGATTTCGCGGAATACCCGCCTCCCGCTCATTCCCGCGCAAGCGGGAGTAGAGGGCCCCAGAGTCCTGCTGTCCATAACTCTGGATCCCCGCTTTCGCGGGGATGAGCGGGGGGACTTACGCCGCTTCCTTTTCAAATCTTGCTGATAGGGCGTGAACGGACGCCTCCTGCGCTGTGACGGGTGCAACTTTCGCCTCCGGGAAAATCTTTCTCGGCCGCCACACCCCTAACACTACATTCGCGACCGAGATCGCCATCACTGCCCAGAGCGTTCCCCATTCGAGATTGACGAGCTCTGCGAGCGCGTCCGGCGGGGCAGTTCCTTCGGCGATCTGCCTCGACATCTCAGCGGCATGCCCGGCCTTCGCGCTGACGATCGTCAGCACGCCCTTGAACATCAAGATGCCGCTCGCCGCCTTGATCCAAGCCCAGCCCTTTTCCTGAAACGGGTAGTGCGCCGCCATTGAGAGAAGGCCGGTGACGAGCGCCAGCGCGAGCGAGGGGAGAAGGAGGTAGTCGCTGATCGCCTTGATTGTCTGGCGCAGGTCTGCATAGTCCGCCGGCGTTTCCTGCGGCGCGACAGAGAGCATCAGCATATAACACGCAAGCCCGCCGATCAGCCCGCAGGCGGCGATCGAATGCAGGATCTTCAAGCTCTTGCGCATGATCATCGAGGGTGTCCTTGCCGCTACTTCGACAGTTTAGCATAAGAGAAGGCGCGCGCAGCGGACTTTTCGTCAGGACGCGCCCGCTTCTCTCAATGCACCCTACGATTTCTCGACGCGCAGGCGCCGTCCCTCAATCCCGGTAATCGAGCGGGGGCTTTCGGTCGCCGAGCAGCGATTTGTATTTGTATTTCGGCCCGCGCGCGGCGTCGAATTCCGCGCGCGCCGCGTTGCGCAGCGCCGGGTCCTGATAAAGCTCGATGGCGGCAAGGCTCATCGCTTTGGCCGCGTTCGCTGCGCCCTTGTACCCGATCGACATGCCGCTTGCGGCAACCGCCTGCCAGGAATGGGCGGAGGTGCCGGGGACCCAGGTCGCGGTCGTCAGGCCGACGGTCGGGGCCGCCCAGGAGACGTCGCCGACATCTGTTGATCCGTATCCCAAGGATTTTTCATAAGGCTCGATCCGCTGGGCGTCGGCGAGCGCATGGTCCGGCTTGTCAAAGCTCGCATAGACTTGCTTTGCGAAGGCCTCTTCCTCCTTGGTGTAGGAAACGCCGCCGACCGCCTTGAGGTGTTCGTCCATGCGTTTGGCGAGCGTTTCGTTGACGAGCAGCGGATTGTTGCCGTGAATGATCTCCCATTCGACCGTCGTGCCGGTGCCGAGCGCGGCGCCGCGCGCGGCGTCTTCAAGGCGCTTCCAGATTGCATCGACGCCGTCGGGGGTGGGGTGGCGGACATAATAGAAGCTCTCCGCCGCGTCCGGCACGACGTTCGGCGCGCCGCCGCCTGAGGTCACGACATAATGCATGCGCGCGTCCTGCGGCATGTGTTCGTGCATCATGTTCGCCATCATGTTCATCGCCTCGACGCCGTCGAGCGCGGAGCGGCCGCGTTCGGGCGCGCCGGCGGCGTGCGCCGAAACGCCCTTGAAGCGGAATTTCGCTGAGCGGTTGGCGAGGCTCGTTTCGGCTCCCGCCGAGTTTTCGTCGCTGGCGTGCCAGTGAATGGCGAAGTCGACATCCTTGAAGAGCCCTTCGCGCACCATGTAGACCTTGCCGGAGCCGCCCTCCTCCGCTGGCGTCCCGTAGAGGCGGATCGTCCCCGGCGTCTTGGTTTCCTCAAGCCATTCCTTCACCGCGATCGCCGCGCCCATTGATCCCGCGCCGAAGAGGTTGTGGCCGCAGGCATGGCCCGCGCCTTTCCCGGCGATCGGGGCGCGGCTCGCCTGCCGGTCCTGGTTGATGCCGGGCAGGGCGTCGAACTCGGCGAGGATCGCGATGACAGGGCCGCCGGTCCCGTAGCTTGCAATAAACGCGGTCGGGATGCCGGCGACGCCCGACTGAAGGGAGAAACCCTCCGCCTGCAGACGATCCTTGAGAAGCGCCGCCGAGCGCTCCTCCTTGTAGCCGACCTCGGCGTACTCCCACAGCGCGCCCGCGACCTCGGCGATGTCGCCTTGCCGCGCGTCGATCTTGGCGAGGACCGCTTGCGCGGCTGGAGACAGCGCCGGCGCGCCTTGCGCGAACGCGGGGAGGGCGAGAAACGCGGCGGACAGCAGCAAGGCGGAAAAGCGCATCGGTCATTCCTTTTAAGGACGACGAAACCCTGCCCCGCTTTTGCCCGGCGCTCAACCGGCGGGGCGCCGGCCCCCCGCGACCCTCGGCCGCTCCTTGCCGCTTATGACCGGGCGAGCATTGGCGCCCCGCGCGGGCCCCTCTATACCCCGCCGGCCATGACGCCCCTTAAAAACATCCGCAATTTCTCGATCGTCGCCCATATCGACCATGGGAAGTCGACGCTCGCCGACCGCCTTATCCAGACGACGGGAGGCCTCGCCGCGCGCGAGATGAAGGAGCAGGTGCTCGATTCGATGGAATTGGAGCGCGAGCGCGGCATCACCATCAAGGCGCAAACCGTCAGGCTGGACTACAAGGCGAGGGACGGGGAGACCTACGTCCTTAATCTGATCGACACGCCGGGCCATGTCGATTTCGGGTATGAGGTCTCGCGCTCGCTGTCGGCGTGCGAGGGCGCGCTCCTCGTCGTCGATGCGTCGCAGGGCGTCGAAGCGCAGACGCTCGCCAACGTCTATCTCGCGATCAACGTCAATCTCGAGATCGTGCCCGTCCTCAACAAGATCGACCTGCCCGCCGCCGAGCCGGACCGGGTGCGCGCGCAGATTGAAGAAGTGATCGGCATCGACGCCTCCGGGGCGCTGGAGATTTCAGCCAAGACCGGCGTCGGGATCGATGATGTGCTCGAAGCGATCGTCACGCGCCTGCCCGCGCCGACGGGCGAGGCCAAGGCGCCCCTGAAGGCTCTCCTCGTCGATAGCTGGTACGACACCTATCTTGGCGTTGTCGTCCTTGTACGAATTATTGACGGGGTCCTGAAAAAAGGAACGCGCATCCGCCTGATGGGAACGGGCGCAGCCTACACTGTTGAGCAGATCGGCGTCCTCACCCCGAAAAAAGTCCCGGTGGCGGAACTGGGGCCGGGCGAGATCGGCTACATCACCGCTTCAATCAAGGAAGTCGCGGACACCCGCGTCGGCGACACCGTGACCGAGGACAAGAACCCGACTGCCTCGATGCTGCCCGGCTTCAAGCCGTCGCAGCCCGTCGTCTTCTGCGGCATGTTCCCGGTAGACGCTGCGGAGTTCGAAGACCTGCGCGAGGCGATGGCGAAGCTCCGCCTCAACGACGCCTCCTTCATGTTCGAGATGGAAACCTCGGCCGCGCTTGGGTTCGGTTTCCGCTGCGGTTTCCTCGGTCTCCTTCACCTTGAGATCATCCGCGAGCGGCTTGAGCGCGAGTTCAACATCGACCTCATCACGACAGCGCCGTCGGTCAACTACAAGGTTCACCAGACGAACGGCGACGTGACGGAGCTGCACAATCCGGCCGACATGCCGGACCCCGCGCGCATCGACCACATGGAAGAGCCGTGGATCCGCGCGACGATCATGACGCCGGACGATTATCTCGGCGGCATCTTGAAACTCTGCGAGGAGCGGCGCGGCATCCAGAAGGAACTGACCTATGCGGGCGCCCGCGCCATGGTCGTTTATGAATTGCCGCTGAACGAAGTCGTGTTCGATTTTTACGATCGCCTGAAGTCGATTTCAAAAGGCTATGCGAGCTTCGACTACCAGATCCTCGACTACCGCCCCGGCGATCTTGTGAAGATGCAGGTCCTCGTCAATGACGAGCCGGTCGACGCGCTCTCGATCATTGTCCACCGCGAGAAGTCGGAAATGCGCGGGCGCGCGATGTGCGAGAAGCTCAAGGACCTCATTCCGCGCCACATGTTCAAGATCCCGATTCAGGCGGCGATCGGCGGGCGCGTCATCGCGCGCGAGACGATCTCGGCGCTGCGCAAGGACGTCACCGCCAAATGTTATGGCGGCGACGCCTCGCGCAAGAGGAAGCTCCTCGACAAGCAGAAAGAGGGGAAGAAGAAAATGCGCCAGTTCGGCCGCGTCGACATCCCGCAGGAAGCCTTCATCAAGGCGCTGAAGATCGACGGGTAGGTGGGGGAGGCCAAAATCTCTCCCGGTTCATTCCCGCGCAAGCGGGAATCGAGAGCCTGAAGTGCTCACGTCCGTAAATCTGGATCCCTGCTTTCGCGACGACGCGCGGAACCGGGCCTGCGACATTCTGTCATTAACCATCTAAGTTGTTGATCCGTATACGAAACAAAAATCCGTCCCACCCCCTTCGGGAAGCCTTATAGTGGGGGGTATGAGATGGATCGAAACGCAAAACCTCGATGCTCTAAAAAAGGCGGCGTCTTTGGCGCGGCGGTCGCGCGAGTCGCTGCTTCTGCGTGTGCAGCAACGCGCGCCCTCGCTCGCCGGGCGAGCCAATTCTACGTACAAATCTCTCCGTGGAGTACGGAGGTTGCCGCTGGACCCCGCGGAAACGGCCGGAACATGCCAGGCCGCGCAGCCAGAATTCTCCCTACTTTTTCGCTGCCGGCGGAAGCCGGGCAAGGAAGGCGCATGACGAACTATTCGACGAAGGAGGCGCAGCAGCGTTTCAGCCAAGTGATCGAGAAGGCCCAGCGCCAGCCCGTCATTATCGAGCGGCACGGCCGCGCGCGCGCCGCCATCGTGTCGATGCGACGCTTCGAAATTTATGAGAACCTGATGAAAGTCTTCGCGGACGAACTCGCGGCCGAAAATCTCCATGAAGCGATCAAGGCCGCGAAAGAAGGCCGGCTTACCGCGTCGGCGCAGCTCCGCAAGGAAGCGGCGTTCATGGCGAGGTTCGGCTCGGCTGGCGCTGATGCCGGCCGCGCGTCACTGCGCGGGTTTGACCGCCAGCGCGCCGGCGCGGTAGACGCAGTACAACTGGCGGCGCGAGGCGCTGCGCTCCCGAAACCCGAATGAGGCCAGCGCAAAAAGGGATGATATGGGCGACGCGAAAATGACATTCAAATGGGAAGACCCGCTCTCCCTCGACACGCAGCTCACGGACGAAGAGCGGATGATCCGCGACGCCGCGCGCGCGTTCTGCGACGACAAGCTGGCGCCCCGCATCCTGATGGCGAACCGGATGGAGCGCTTCGATCGCGAGATCATGACGGAGCTTGGGGCCCAAGGGCTCCTCGGCGCGACGGTCGCGGAAGAGTATGGCGGCGGCGGCGCCTCTCACGTCGCCTACGGATTGATCGCGCGCGAGGTCGAACGCGTCGACAGCGGCTATCGCTCGGCGATGTCGGTGCAGTCTTCGCTCGTCATGTATCCGATCGAGGCGTTCGGGTCCGACGAACAGAAGCAAAGGTTCCTGCCGAAGCTTGCGACGGGCGAGATGGTCGGCTGTTTCGGCCTGACGGAGGCGGATGGCGGCTCCGATCCAGGATCGATGCGCACGCGCGCTGAGGCCGTTTCCGGCGGCTATCGCCTCAACGGCTCGAAGATGTGGATCACGAATTCGCCGATCAGCGACATCGCGGTCGTCTGGGCGAAACTTGACGGCGACATTCGCGGCTTCATCGTCGAGCGCGGCATGAAAGGCTTCACGACGCCGAAGATCGAAGGAAAACTTTCCCTGCGCGCCTCGGTCACGGGCGAGATCGCGCTCGACGATGTTATGGCGCCTGCGGATAATCTGCTGCCGCATGTGCGGGGTTTGCGCGGGCCGTTCTCCTGCCTCAACAAGGCGCGCTACGGCATTGCCTGGGGCGCGATGGGCGCGGCCGAATATTGCTGGATGGCGGCGCGTCAATACGCGATGGACCGGATCGTCTTCGGCAAGCCGATCGCCGCGACGCAGCTCGTGCAGAAAAAACTCGCCGACATGCAGACGGAGATCGCGTTGGGGCTCCAGGGCGCGCTCGCCTTGGGACGCATGCTCGACGCCGGCGCCTATGTGCCCGAAGCGATTTCGCTGATGAAGCGCAACAACTGCGGAAAAGCGCTCGATATCGCGCGCATGGCGCGCGACATCCACGGCGGCAACGGCATTTCAGATGAATATCACGTGCTGCGTCACGCGGTGAATCTCGAAACGGTCAACACTTATGAAGGCACGCATGACATCCACGCGCTGATCCTCGGGCGCGCGATGACGGGGATCCAGGCGTTTCAGTGAGATCAGAGGCACGACGCGGCGTCACGAAGGACGGCGATAAGAATCGCTGTCGCGATTTCGGCGAGCACGGGCGAGCATTCTCGCGAATGGGTCGAGGCTTAGACTTACTCGTCCAGCATTCGCGCTTCGCGCAGGGCTTTCTGGTCAGCCTGCCATTCGCGGATCGGGCGCGGCCAGAAATGGCCGTTGTAGCGGATGAACCCGAGGATCAGCCGGGATTTGCGCCGGCGCTTCCTCATGCGGCTGCGCGGTGAGAAATTCTCGGCGATCGCGACCGTCTCCTCGACCCATGCGGTGGACGGAGAAACAGCGGGGATTTCCTGGTCGAGCAACTCGGCCGGTGCAGGCTCGCCAGGGAGCGCAGAGGGCGACTGCGCAAGATCGTCCGTAGTCGGAGCGATCAGCTCTTCGGGCGCCGGCGCCGGGGCTTGCGCCGCATACGGGCTTTGGCGCGGGTTGGTGGCGGGCGGCGGGGCGACGCCCTCGGCGCCAGAAACGCGCAGCGTCGGCACGAACCGGGCGGAAGCCCCGCCCACCGGCATCCGGCTGGTGATGACGCGCCGGATCGCAGCGGCCGCGGCAGCGCCGGTCATCGCGGCAGGCGCCGGCGCCGGCGGGGAATCTGCGACACCGTCATTCGTTGAGGGCGTGAGTTCAACAGCGGCGTCAGAGACCTGGATTTCGTCTGTGGGCGGATCAATCGGTTCGGCCGCTTCGGCGGGGGCTGGATCGTCCGGCGCGACAGGCTCGGCGAGCGCTTCGAATTCGCGGGTGAGGCGGTCCTGCATATCGCGCGCGGCGTCCTGCGCGGTCGCCGCTTCGGCTTTCTCTTTCAGGGCGTTTTTCGCAGCGATTCGATCGCGCGCGGCGGACAGGCGCTTGGCGCGCACGATCGCCGCGGCCTTGTCGCCCGGCGCAACGGACGCCATCTGCTTTTCTTGCGCGGACGCGCTGGTTCTCGCGATCCGGGCGGCAAGCCGCTCGACGATCACATCCTGGTCGTCGATTTCGGTTTCGTCGTCGCCCGCGAGTTCCGCATCGGGAGGCGCGGCCTTTGTCTTTTGGGGCAGAGCGGGCGCGCCAGTGCGGAACAGCGCCGCCAGATCTTCGCTCGACAGCGGCTCAAGTCCCAGATGCGCCCGCACCTCGTTGACATCGCTCGGCATGAATTGAGTGAGCGCACCCACTTTGCCGAGGTGATTGCCTTGCGCGGCCGCAAAGCCAAGGCCCTTGAGCGCAGCAAGCGAGGCTTGATCCTCGACGCCGACCGCGGTGATCGCCGCGTTCTTCTGCGCCGCAAGATCAATCAGTTCCGAAATTGCGCTCAGCCCTGGCCCGCGCACAGTGCGCGCGAATCGCAAGATCGCCGCGCCGCCGGTCTTGATTTCGGCGAATGGAAACGGGTCGATCGTGTTCAGGAACTCGTTTGCGCGGCCCCGGACTTCGATCGCGAGCCGCGCGCCTGTCGCGGCAAGGCGCTGCAATTGCCGAGCGACCGCGTTCGTGTCGGCATCGACCGGCGGCATCGGACATTCCAGCGTCACCAGCTCAACCGGAAATCCGGCGTCACGCATCAACACGCTGAAATGGGACGGAAAGCTCTCGTCAGAAAGATCACTGAGCGCAAGATTGATCGAGAAGCCCGGCGCAAACGGCCCACGCCAGTTCTTGTAGGCGGTCAGCGCTTCGCTCAGCACATAACGGGTGAGTTCGCTCATCCGCCCTTGCGTTTCGAAAAACGAAATGAAGGCGCCCGGCGGAAGCACGCCGAGCGTCGGATGGCGCCAGCGAATAAAGGTTTCAACGCGCGCGAACGCGCCGTTTCCGAGATCGAAAATCGGCTGGAACAGGACCTCGAAGTCCTTGCTCTTCAGCGCGTTGTCGATGTCGAGATTCGACAGCCGGACTGCCTGCGCGACCATTCCGTTCCCTCCGCCCAGCGGCCCCTGCGGCCGCCCACCCGGCGCTGGCGCCTTCTCGGCCGGCCTATCCTTTGTCGAAGCGGGTTAAACGACCCTGAACGGGCTTCAGACACGGCGAAGCTGAGACTGCAAATAAATGCGTCGATTCATAGGCCGGCGTAAATAGTTAATTTTCCTTGATTTTCAGGTGGCGCACCTAATGCTCGAATTGCTCCCGCAGGATACGCTCGTCGAGCGACTGGCCCCGGTCGAAGAGAACAGTCATCGAGATATCGCGGTCTTCAGCCACTTCGACATCGACCGCGTTCCGAACTTCCTGATTGTCGGCGACCGCCGAAACGGGCCGTTGGTCGGCCTCAAGGGCCTCGAAGCGGACAACCGCGTCGTGAGAAAGGAGCGCTCCTTTCCAGCGCCGCGGCCGGAACGCACTGATCGGCGTCAGGGCGAGAAGATCGGCGCTGATCGGCAGGATTGGGCCGTGCGCCGACAGGTTATAAGCGGTTGATCCCGCAGGGGTCGCCAGGAGAACCCCGTCACATGTAAGCGACTCCATCCGAACCCTGCCGTTCACATAAATCCGGACGCGTGCGCTCTGGCGGGTCTGCCGAAAGAGCGAGACTTCGTTGATGGCGAGCGCGTGGTGCGTTGCGCCGTCTGCATCCGTCACCTTCATCGCCAACGGATGGATGATTGCGCTTTCAGCTTCGGCTATTTTCACGGGCAGGTTTTCGAGGTCCAGCGTGTTCATCAAGAACCCGACCGTCCCGCAGTTGACCCCATAAACGGGCTTGCCGGCCTTCATGTAGGCGCGCAAGGTTTCGAGCATCAAGCCGTCACCGCCGACCGCGATAATGATGTCGCAATCGGCGGGCCCGTGATCCCCGAAACGCTTGCGGAGCGCGCCGGCGGTCTCGATCGCCTGCGGCTTCTGGCTTGAGAGGATGCAAAGACGCTTGTCGGGCAACAAAAACCTCCTGTTTTCACGAGTGTAGCGCGCCCTGCCGCCTTTCGGAACGGCGCATTCTGCAAGAAAGTCTCGCCTGCGTCCTCCGGTCTGGTAAGATTTGCCGTGAATGGAAGGACTGAGCCATGAACGCGCAAACAAGAATGGCGGAAACAATCGGCCGTGCGCCGGGATTTGACATTCCTGATCCGGTGTCGCTGCCGTCGCTCAAAGGCCAAGTGTCCGGCGAGGAATGGCGCCTCCGCTGCGAGCTTGCCGCGACCTATCGGCTCGTCGCGATGTATGGATGGGACGACATGATCTTTACGCATGTCTCCGTGCGCCTGCCGGAAGAAAGCGGCGAAGAGCGTTTTCTCCTGAACCCCTATGGATTGATGTTCGACGAAATCACGGCGACGTCGCTTGTGAAAGTCGACCTCAAAGGCAACGCTGTTCACGAGACGCCCTATTTCACCAATCCGGCAGGATTCACGATTCACTCCGCGCTGCACATGGCGCGAGAAGACGCGCATTGCGTCTTGCACGTCCATACGCCCTACGGTGTCGCCGTATCCGCGCAACAAGATGGCCTGAGACGTTATTCCCAGTTCGCGATGATCGTGCATGACGATGTCGCCTATCATGACTATGAAGGCATCGCGACGGACCTCGACGAACGTGAGCGGCTTGTTCGTGACATCGGCCGCCATGGATTTATGATCCTCCGAAATCACGGCACGTTAACGGTCGGCGAAAATTGCGCGACGGCCTTCCTGAGGATGTACTTCCTCGAACAGGCATGCCGCGCGCAGATCCTCGCGCAATCGGACACGAAGCCCCCGCGCGAAGAGCCCCCTGAAATGGGCGCCAAAGTGCTTCAGCAAGGCGCGCCGGCCTTTGCAAAGGGCTTCGGCGATAATCTCGCCTGGCCGGGATTGATACGGAAGCTCGCACGCGTAAACCCCGGATATGATCAGTAGACGGGCCGCCTACTGGATGGCGTAAACGATCGTGACGGAGGCGGCGATCGTCTGCTCGCCGGCGGCGATCGGCACCGCCTTGGCTTCCGCCAGATCAGCCCGCATGGCGACGGGGTAGGGTCCAGGGGCGGCCGCAAAGCTGTCCGATATCTGCAGTACCGCGCCAAGCGACACTCCGGCCGCTTCGGCGTAGAGCAAAGCGCGCTCACGCGCTTCGACGACGGCGCCGCGGCGCGCTTGGTTGAGTAAAGGCTTGGGATCTGCAAAGCCGAATGAAATCGAGTCGAGCCGGTTCGATCCTGCGGAAACCGCCCTGTCGATAATGCCGCCCGCCTTTTCGAGATTGCGGAGTTTCACGCTGACGGTGTTTGTCGCTTGATAACCGATGAGTCTCGGCGCTTGTCCTTCGCGCGAATAATCATATCGCGCACCGACCGAAAGACTTGATGTCTGGATGTCCTTCTTGTCGACGCCCGCATCGCGCAGTGTTTTGATCGTGGCTTCCATCCGGTCGGAGTTTTTGCGCAGGGCTTCGGACGCGGTGGCGGCGTCGGCTTCGACGCCAAGGGTCAGAAAGGCCATATCCGGCGCTTTTGTCGCTTCGCCGGCGCCGGTGACGACAATCGTGCGAGCGTTCTCCCAGTCAGCGGCATTGGCCGGCGCGGCGCCGAGGCCAGCAGCAAAGGCGGCGGCGACAGGAAGGGCGATGTGCATGTTGAAACTCCATATTTGTAAACGAGCCGGAGGTGAAGCGAGGGGTCCGGCGAAATCAAGGCTGAAAACCGATGCGATTGCGGCCTTGGGCATCAACCGCGTTGCTGATATAGCGACTTGCAAGCCTTGAGACGCGTTCTCGGGGGCCTGTAGCTCAATGGTTAGAGCTGGCGGCTCATAACCGCTAGGTTGGGGGTTCGAGTCCCTCCGGGCCCACCAATAAATTTGTTCAATAAAGAGCTTATGGTCGTCTGAATTCCGTGAGTCACATCCTGTTTCCGTCTTGGGCGCTTTAAGGGACAATTTGAGTCTCGGCACGCGCGCTGGAGCTGATAACCAGAATGGCAAATCGCAAGGAGCGCCCTCCGCATGGCGGAGCCTTTCTGGATGAACCGCCTCGGGGGCGCCCGTAGGCCCCGACGCTTGTGCGACGGCTTTGTCGGGAACGCGCTCTGAACGCGGGATAGATGTCTGGCATACTCCGTAGTCTGCGGACGATCCGGAGATTTCGGAGCGTCGCGGCGGGCACGCGGCCAGCATTTTTGCGGCTTCCAGCGTTTTTCTCCGTAGGCTCCGGAGGCCGGCGCACGGCGCTGTCCGGCTGGCGCACCGGCGCGCGCCGATGCGGTCGTCATGGATCCTGATGTCGCCGCCAACCTGCATTGTCGCGTCCTTCCGTGGAAACCTGCTTCGGGCCTCGCGTGCATTCCATAACGAAGCCGGCGATCACTCTAAGGCTGCGCGCAAGGGGTGGGATAAGGTGGGGGATAAGGAGGGGGATAAGATGGGGGATAACTTTTTTCGCGGGAGGCGGGCGAACCGATAAAACTGCTTACGGATCAACAGGTAAGCTGGTTAATAAAAAGGAAGCTTTTTGGCGGAACCAGCGACGAAAAAAACAGCAACCAGCGCGCGAACAGCCTGACTTACCTTGCACGCCACGACTGTATTTTGAGAGGTTTTTTCGCGAATGCTGAAGGCCGACAAGCGGCGATCAATCGACCAGCGAGCGCAGCGTGAAGCGAATGAGGAACGCATTGTCCGCCTCAAGGCCGACATCGGTCGTGCGGTTGCGCCGATAGGTAAGCTCGATTGATGCGCACTCGTCGTTATAGGCGAGGATGAAGTCCTGGTTGATCAGCCGGTCGGTGACGAGGTCCTGACGCCAGCCGACGCCGGCGTTCCAGTTGTCAGTGATCTTCATGCGCAAGAGGCCGTTGAGCTCTTCACGCCGCGTCAGGCCCGCGATGGACAATTCTTCGTTGAGCCGCGTGTAGGTCAAATTGCTGCTGAGGCGCCAGACATTAAGAAACGCGGTGGATTCCGCACGATCGAGCGTTGCGCCCTCGTCATCAATCCGAAATCGGTTCTCGATGCCAATGACATTCTTGTACCGAATGTTCAGGGCGCCAACGAAATCGGAGCGCTCCTCGCCAAGGCCTGTCGCCGGATCGAAGGCCACCGTCTTCTGAAGGCGGAATTGCTGTCCGACTTCGCCCTCGATCTTGAGGCCGTTGTCGAAGGCGGCGGCGACGGCGACACCCGCATTCATGCGCTGGCCGTCCTCGAAAGCGTCGAAGCCTGTCGCCTTGTTGAAGTCGAAGAGCCCGGCGTAATCGTGCTCGATGCTTTGCGAGTCTTCGTTGATGATGTCGGGGCCGTTGCGGCCGGCGGGGCTCGCGACGAGCTGCACGCGCGGCTCGATAAAAAGGCGCCCGCCAGCAATCGCTTTCGTCAGCGGATAGGACCATTCGACGCCGACTGTCGGCGCGAAGCGTCCGTCAAGACGATTGTCGTCGGCGACACCGCTACGATTTTCCGTGCCCTCGTCGAGATCTTCATAACGGAAGAGATCGCCGCGCAGCTCTGCAAAAGCGTTGAGACGGTGGCCGCCAGGCGTGATGTGCTCGCGCTCCCAATGCGCGCTGGCGGTCAGGCGACGCGTGTCGACGCCGCCAGTGCGTTGAAGCGACGCGAAATTGATATTGATGTCGGCCTCGCCGCCGAGATATTCGGGCCGGAAACGGTGGCGGAAATCAAGCACTGGCAGCGCATAGGGTGTCAGTCGCGCGATCTCTTGCGCCTGCTGGACGAGAGGATCCTGCGCGATCAAAGAAGCGCAGTCAGTCCCGTTGATCGCGAAGCGCTCGCCGGTCGATAAGTCGCACACGGTGACCGTGCGCAGATCCTGAAACGTAAAGCTGTCGGCGCGAAACGACGTGTCGCCATTTTGCCAGTGGACGAAGGTGTTCGTCCTGAGGCGGTTCGTCTCCGAGGTGTCGAGTTCCTTGCGAAGATCGCCGCGCCGCTGGACGTCATAACGGCGCAGATAAGTGTCATCTGACACGCGCTCGATGTCGTAACCGGCACGCCAGTTCGAGCCGAAATCGCGGTGGCCCTGAGCGAAAACGTGCCAGCGCGCGCCGGGAACGTCGACGTCGCCGGGCTCAGGCGTGAAGTCAATGAAGCCGCCCTGCAGGACGTGATAACCGCTATCGTCGCGGCGGCGGTATTCGCCTTGCCAAAGGATGCCGTCCTGCGACGTATATTTCGGCGAAAACGTCGCGTCTTGATGGTTCGAGATCGCGAGATAATAGGGAAGCTCAAAGTTGAAACCGAGGCGGGACGAGGCGCCGATCAGCGGCGTCAAAAAGCCTGACTGGCGTTCGACGGACGGATCGGGGGCCTGCAGGAACGGCGCGTAAAGGATTGGCACGCCCTTGATCTCGAGGAAGGCATGCGTGAAGCGAACGACTTTTCGTTCTTCGTCGCGCGTCACCCTTAAGGCCTTGACGCGCCAGGTGGGCGTCTTGGCGTCGCCCTCATCGTCGCAGACGTCGCAGGCCGTGTAGACAGCATTTCTCAGCTTCGTGCGCGAATTCTGTTCGCGCACGGCCGAGGTCGCGGCCAGCTTTGCGTTGTCTTCGAGGAGCGCGCTGAAATTCTCGGCGACGCCGTCGCGCAAGTCCCCGGTCAGTTCGACGCGGCCTGCAAAGACCGTTTGACGGAACTCGTCGGTTATCGAAACGTTGCCCTCGGCGATGACGATTTCGCTCGCCTGGTCGTAGGAAAGTCGGTCCGCCGCCAAGAAGCGGTCGCCGAAATAGGCGCGGACGTTTCCTTCAGCGACGATAGGGCTCGTCTCGCTTGCGCGGCTGACGCTGTCCGCTTCAAAGAGGATGCGTTCCCGGGCGGCGGGAGCGATAGGGGCGACAGGGGCGACGGGATCGGCGCTGCGTTCGCCGACCGTGATATCTTCGGTCTGAGCGAGCGCCGTCTCATGCGCGATGCCGCCCGCGCCCGCAAAGGCCGACGTCGCCAGAAGACGCGCGATCAGTCTGGACGACGCCAACGAACCCTCCACGGGGGCGGTTCCCCGAAGTCAAAAATACCCCGCCCGGTCAGAACCGCGCGAATGGTTAGCTGAGCCGCCCGGAGAGGTCCACGGGGGCGGCGTAGGCGTCAGGCTTCTTCGAGCCGCATGAGAAGACTGACGGCCACAATCGCGGCGACGATAGCGGGCGTCCAGGCGGCGAGCGCTTCCGGCGCGACGCCCGATTCGCCAAACGCTGTGGAAATTTCCGATACGACATAAAGCGCAAATCCTGAACCGACCGCCGCGACCAGCAACCGGAAGGCGCCGCCGGAGCGCATCGGTCCCAAGGAAAAGAGCGCGGCGATGAGCACCATCGCCGTCAGCTTCAGCGGCGTTGAGCACAGATCGTGAAAGCGGATATTATAGCGCGTCGTCGCGAGGCCGACTTGCTCGGCAACCACGATAAAGCGCGGCAGGTCCCAGATCGACATTGTTTCTGGCATCGGCACGTTTTCGCGCAGCGCCGACAGAGTGAGCGCCGTCGGCACGGAGTAGCGCGGCGTGCGCTGTGTCACCTGACTGCCCGCCGTTTTCATGCGCGCGTCTTTCAGCTCGATCGTTCGGCCCGCAAGCTGGGCTTCTGGCGCATCGATTCGTTCCTCGAACGCGGCGTCGGGGGACAGGCGCCAGATGGTCACCTTCTGGAGCGCGCCCCGGGCGGCGTCAAAGCTCGCCGCGTTGATCAGCATTGTCTCGGAGGCGTCGCTCTGTCTCAGCCATATTCCATCGCCGAAAACCTGCACGACCGATGAAGACTTGCCGCGAAGCTCGTTCTTCATCGTCTCGGCGTAGGCGGTCATGCGCGCCGACAAGGGATCGACGGCGACGATGACGAAGAAGCCGGCCATCGCCGCCAGAAACGCCGCCGGGCCGACAAGGCGCCACACCGACAAGCCGGCCGAGCGCATCACGGCAAGCTCCGACCGGCGATTGAGCTGCGTGAACATCCAGATTGCAGCGAAAAGGAAGATGAAGGGGAGAAGCGTCTGCGCGATCGCCGGGGTTCGCAACAAGGTGAGCTGCAAAGCAAAACCTAAATCTCCGCCCGCTTTTCCGGAGAACCTCAGATTCTCAACGAGGTCTGCAAGCATCACGATCGCCGAGAGCGCGCCTGTGAGGCCGAGCAGCGCGCCGATCATCCGCCCAGCGATATAGCGAAAGAGCGTGATCGGCGGCATCAGGCAACCCCGTGCGCGGAGGCCGGCGCAAGCCGCGCGCCGGGCCCTGCGACCGCGAGCAGCGTCAGCGCAGCAAGGATCGTCGCGGCGGGCGGCGCATAGATGATCCAGTAAAGCTCAGTGTCGGCGGCAAGTCCGGTCAGCACGATGCCGATCACCTTCACCGCCCCCGCCGCCGCACAAGCGAGCGCGATGCGAATCACATAGCCGCGCCGGTTATAAGGGCCGCCGATCAGCGCGAAGATTGCAAGCAGCGCATAGGCGAAGGCGTAGAGCGGACCTGCATAACGGTTATGCCCCTCGGCGATCAGGCGCGCGGCGTTCTCGCGGTCATAGGCGTTCGTCAAATCGGGATTGAACAACTCACGGGGATAACGCTCCGTCATTTCAAGCAGAAGGTCGCGCGGGCTGCTGGCGGCGCCGAGATTGATTCCGGTACGATCGAAATTGACGATGTCGACCGCGCCGGTCTTGCGATCCGTGCGCTGCACATTGCCGTTGACGAGAAAGATGACCGGCCCGGCGTCCGTTTCCTTCAAGAGCGCGCGCTGCGCCAGATAAGTCACGGTAATGTCGCTCTTCCGGTAGTCGTGAACGAGAAGGCCGGTGAGCGCTCCGCCCGGCTGCGCGTCGTCGACATAAATGGTGAACCCTTCGCGGATCGCCATGAACTCGCCGGGGCGCAAGACGGCCGAAGCGACATCAGCGCGCAAATCCGCGATGCCGGCCTTCAGGATGCGGTAGCTGCGCGGCATTAAATCGATGTTGATCCACAGCGTCGCCGCCGCCGCGACGCCGGCGATCAACAGGACGGGCCGCGCAACTTGCAAAAGGCTGACCCCTGCTGCGAACATCACCGCGATCTCGCTGTCGGCATGAAGCCGCTGCAGCGCATAAAGCGCCGCGCCGAAGAGCGCGAACGGAATGACGACGGCGAGGAGGCTTGGCACGATCAGCATCGTCAGCCAGCCGAACAGGGCGAGCGAGGCGCCGTGTTCCACCAGCAACTCAATCCGCTGCAAGCTCTGCGTCAGCCACACAATCGCCGTCACGACGACCGTCGCAAACACGAAAGGCGTCCACATCTGACGCAAAATGTAACGCTCAAGGCTTTTCAAGCGAATGTCCTGGTGACGTCTGGCAAGCTATAGCGCGGGGCGCACGCCGGGCGAAATGAATTGGGTCTTAGGCGCCCTTGACGGCCTTCTCAATCCGCGCACAGCCGCACGGGTCTTGTTGCTTCGCCTTGGCCCGTTGCCACCCTGCGGCGGACCTTCTAGGTAGGCGCACACTCTTCCCCCCAGCGGCGTTTTGCTGCTGAACCCCGAGGTTAGGCCCGTGAAAATTTCCTTCTCCAAGGCGGCGCCCGCCGCTGGCGCTGCGATGATCGTTCCCTCCTTTGAGGATGGCGCGCCGTCGACGGCGTTCCTTTCGCTCGACGCGACGACGCAAGGGGCGCTCGCGCGCGCGACCAAGGCGGCGAATTTCGGCGGCAAGAAAGGCCAGACGCTAGAACTGATCGGACTGCAGGGCACGGAAGATGCGAGGATCGTGATCATCGGGGCCGGCAAGCGCGCGGAGCTCACCGCTCTCGACGCGGAGCATCTCGGCGGCGCCGGCGTCTCGCCCGTCCTTAAGACGCAGACCAAGGCGGCGGCGTTCCTGCTCGACGGCTTCGCCGGTGACGCTGTCGGCGCCGGCGAAACGGCGGCGCGCATGGCGATCGGCGCCATGCTGAAGAGTTATCGCTTCGACAAGTACCGCACGCGCCTTGAAAAGGATCAAAAGCCGGCGCTCGAAAAACTCGTCGTCCATACGCACGCAACTGACGCGAAGGCGAAATTCGCCGACATGGAAAAAGTCGGGGAGGGCGTCTTTCTCACGCGCGACCTCGTCTCCGAACCGCCGAATATTCTCTACCCGGAGAGTTTCGCCGCGCGCTGCAAGGAGCTTGAAGCGCTGGGCCTCAAGGTCACCGTGCTCGGCGCGCGCGAGATGCAAAAACTTGGCATGCACATGCTGCTCGGCGTCGGGCAGGGCTCGGTGCGCGAGTCAAAACTTGTCGCGATGGAATGGATGGGCGGCAAGAAGGGCCAGGCGCCCGTCGCCTTTGTCGGCAAGGGCGTTTGCTTCGACACGGGCGGCATTTCGCTGAAGCCCGGCCCCGGCATGGAAGACATGAAGTGGGACATGGGCGGGGCTGGCGCCGTGACGGGTGCGATGGCGGCTCTCGCCGGGCGCAAGGCGAAGGCGAACGTCGTCGGCGTCATAGGCCTTGTCGAAAACATGCCGGACGGCAATGCGCAGCGCCCGAGCGATATCGTCACGTCGATGTCCGGGCAGACGGTCGAGATCCTCAACACGGATGCGGAAGGCCGCCTCGTTCTAGGCGATGCAATCTGGTGGACGCAGGAGAAATACAAACCCAAAGCTGTCATCGATCTCGCGACGCTGACGGGCGCGATCCTTATCAGCCTCGGGCACGAATTTGCGGGTCTCTTCGCCAATGACGAGAAGCTTGCGGAGGCGATCCTTGCGGCATCGAAAACCAGCGGTGACGCCGTCTGGCGCATGCCACTGACAAAAGCCCATTACGACAACATCAAGTCGGAAGTCGCCGACATCAAGAACATCGGCCCGCGCGAAGGCGGCTCCTCAACAGCCGCGGCCTTCATCGGCCGGTTCATCAAGGACGGCCAAGCCTGGGCGCATCTCGATATCGCCGGCATGGCGTGGAACGGCAAGGACAAGCCGACCTGTCCCAAAGGCGCGGCGGGCTACGGCGTCAGGCTGCTCGATGAGCTGGTGCGGGCGAGCTACGAATAGGCGATGACCGAAGCGTTGTTCTACCACCTTGAGCGCACAAACCTCGACAACGTGCTGCCGGGCCTCCTCGAGAAGACGCTAGAGCGCGGGTGGAAGGCGGTCGTGCGCTGCGGCTCGCGCGCGATGGTCGAGAGGCTCGACGAAACGCTTTGGACGTATGCGGAGGAATCCTTCCTTCCGCATAGCGCTGATCTGGAACGCGCGGAGGCGCAGCCCATCTGGCTGACCGATGACGACGCGGTTCCGAACGGCGCCGATATTCTGTTCCTTGTCGAGGGCGCCGCGGCGGAGCCGTCCTCGCTCTCGCGCTTCACGCGTTGTGTGACGATCTTCGACGGCCGCGACGAGGCGGCGCTCGGCATGGCGCGGGCGTTCTGGAAAGCGGTCAAGGCCGAAGGCCATGACGCGACTTACTGGAAACAGTCGCCGCAAGGGCGCTGGGAGAAGCAGGCGTAGCGCCAAGACGTGCATTTCGCTTCGCTCAATGCACCCTACGAGAGAAACCACACCGGCGATTGCCCCGACAGTGCGATTGCAAAGGCGGCGATGGACGCCATGCCAAAGAGCATGGCGGCGATGAAAGCGAACGCCGATCCAGTGCGTGGGCCAATACGATCGCCGAGCCAACCAGCGATCGGCGCTGCCTGCATCATGTGCAAGGCGAAGAAATGCGCGGGCCGCAAATCAGGGTCCGTCACCGACCAGCCGAACAGGAAAATGCCGTTCTGGTCGCTGGCGAAGGGGGCGTTCGCAAAGTGACTGCCACTTGCCGACATGTAGCCCGCGACAATCAGCGTAAGGACCGGCCCGAAGATAAGGCCAAGGATCGCCCCGTCGCGAAGACCTGAGGGCGGCTCGTCCCTCGTCAGCGCGATCTTCAACCCAAGGATGAACGCCGCTAGAATCAGCAATACTGCGCCAACGCCCATCGCTGCGTAAAGCATGGCTTCGAGCGCCGTTTCATAATTATAGTGCGACGCCCGCCCGCGCATCGCCTGCAAGACGATATAGATGATCTCCAGAACCCCGGCCATGATCGACGAGAAGACGGCAAATCTGATCGCGAGGCCGTCCCGCCGGGCCGGCGGCAAGATCTGCAATAGCGCTCCGAGCGTCAGAAAGTGGATCGAGAGCGACAGCGAAAACTTCAGTGGCTTGTCCCAGATCGGCGCGCCATTGAAGAGGCGCCCGTCGAACAGCAGCGCCGGCGCAAGCATCACGAAGAGGGCGGCCATGAACGCCGCCGCCCCAAGCCACGCCATGCCGGCGGGCCTTAGCTCCTCGTGCGAGAAGCGCAACGGCGTCATGCGGCTTCGGGCCGGACGAAGGCGGCAAGGCCAGCGCGCGTCAGGAAAAATAGGAGGAGCCCCATCGGTCCGAACATGAAGGTCGCGGCAAGGATCGGCGCCTGAATGATGCGGCTGATCCCCGCTTGGTCGCTCGCCTTGGCGATCCACGCGCCGATGAAGAGGTCGAAGGCGAGATAATGAACCCATCCAGCCGTCAGCAACGTGTCCGATGAAAAGAGTGCGCGCACCTCGCTAATCGAACCAAAGCCGCCATCGGTTGTTCCGAAGCCTGACAGCATCAATCCCGAATAGCCGAGCGCAAGCACGCCCGGAATCCAGAACTGCGGAACCCAGAGCAGCGCCGGCCATCGCCGCGGCAGAAAGATGAGAATGATCCAGCCTGCCATCGCAAGCAGGTTTGCATATTTGAACAGGACATCCGGCGCCATTTACCCCTCCGCCGCATCGATGACACGAACGTTAAGCGAAATTGAATTGGTCGTCGATTCGCCTTCAGCGCTGCGCCGCAGCGGGCAGGCGGCGACCTACAGCGACCATGAGCCCGCCAAGCGCGGCAAAAATAGCGAGCAGGATCGCGAGGTTGAACCCCACCGCCAGATAGCCGAGCGTTTTCACATCCAGAAAGGGGTAGGGGTAAAACCCGTTCCATGCGCCGAGCGCCAACGCCCAGAGCCCATATCCCAGCGGAAAGAGCAGCGCCGGTGGAACGAGCCGGAAGGATAAGTCTCGTTTGGGCGTGAGGAATAGCCAGTCGATCAGGATTGCGATCGGCGATATCGTATGAAGCGCGATATCCGCCGCGAGCTGCCAGCCTTGCGGGTCCCACCGGCTCGCGAGAATCGCATGATAGACCGCGCCGACGACAAGGAGATAAAGCGTCGCGGCCGTGCGCACGCCGGGCCGCGCAAAAAACCGACCTGCTGCCGTGTTCGGCGCCAAGGCAGGGGCAAGAAACGCCGCCGCGCCGAGCGAATTGCTGAGGAGCGTGAAGTAGCTGAGAAAACGAAGGGTCGCAGCGCTGCTGTCTCTCATGCGCTCCAGAAGCAACGCATACTGAACAATCAGCGCGCCAAGCGTGATCAGTCCTGCCGCACCTCGAAAAAGTCTTGCCCCCGCCATGCCCGCTCCTGCGTCGATGACCTGTCGATAGCATTGAGCGGCGATAAAGAAAAAGCCGGCGGGTCGCCCCGCCGGCCTTCAATCGAGTGTAACGCTTACGGACGGTTGACGACGACCGAGCGCGGCGTGCCGGAAGCCCCGGCGATGCCGTTAAGGCCAGTCACCGTAAAGGTGACGCTCGCGACTGACGAACGACGGAGGTTCGACAACGACGCCGAGCAGGTTCCAGACGTGCTGGTCGTGCAGGAGCCTGATGCGCCCGTCGACGTCGTAATGTTGACGACGACGCCCGACTGCGGCGTGCCGGAGCCATTATCGACGGTCGCGGTCATCGTCGCGCGCCAGCGCTGCGAGGAGGTGTTCGTGCCGAAGCCTGTCAGGTTGGTCAGGCGTGGTCCAGCTGGCGGGGGCGGCGGCGTGCCGCCGCAAGCGGCCGGAAGGCTGAACGACTCGGTTACCGACGACCCTGTCGAGTTCATCGAGCCGCCTTCGCCCATGCCGCGCGCGGCGAACGCTTCCCAGATCAGGCAATCCCGGTCAGCGGGCGCCTGAGAGAGGAAACCGTCGCGCATCTGGAAATAGGTCGGCGCCGCCGGGATGAAGTTCATGCCCCCGACGATGTCGCTCATGATGTTGTCGCGGGACTTTCCGGCCGCCTGATAGCCTTGCCACATGTCCCAGATCGTCGCCGCGATAATTTCGCCATTGCGGTGGACGCCACGCGTCGAGTTAAAATCGCCGATCGTGTCCTGGTGAACGCCGTAGCGCGACGAACGAATGCCGTTCGTGTTGTTGAACGAGTATTCGCCGACGGCGTCCTGGTTGTTCTGGATGATGGCGAGCACGTCGCCCATCCCTTCGCCAATCGCGCCGGGGACGTTGCCGGACATTGAGCCGATCATACGCCAGGTGAGGCCATGACCGTATTCATGCCAGACAATGTCGCTGTCGAGATCGCCATCGCGGTCCGGGTTCGGCGCCGTCCAGATATACATCTGCATGCGCGGATTGGAGCCGTCAGAAGGTGTCGCGAAGTTCGCGTTGTTGGTGCCGCCGCCATCCTGCGCTTCGGCGTCAACGCTGTCAGAGCCGGCGCCGCCGAGCCCGAAATTGTTTTCCTGGAAGTTTCCGGCCGCCTCGTTGAAGCCATGACGGCGGAGTTCGTCATGGATGATGTTGTTCAGCCAGAAGAGGTTCTGCACTGCGACGGCCTGATTCTGAACCGTCGTCGGGGCGTCAGCGAGGTTTGCGGCGGTCAGGAAATTGCCGTCCGTGACTGAAACGCCGCCAGTGTCCGGCGCGTTGTTGTTGTTGCGGTCAAGATAAGCGCGGACGTTGTTGCCCTGAATGAGGATCGTCGATTGCGTTCCCGAGAGCCAGCCGGAGGGGGATTGCGTATTCCCGGCGCCGGGGCCCGAGACGACGCCTTGCGTTGAAACGCCCGGGTGATCTGCGAAGACGTTGTAGCTGTCTTCATTGGTCCGCAGCTCGTTGGAAACGACATCGCCGCGGCCGCTGACGAGCGTGTGGTAAAGCTTGTTGTCGCTGGCGCTCCACGTCTCAACGAGGAACCCTTCAGCAAGGCCGGCGTCTGCGATGACAACACGCTCGACGGTCGGCGCGCGATAGAAGAATGGCGTTTTACCAAAGGTCGTGATGGCGCCGTTGACTTCGCCCGCAAAAGGCGTCGGCTGGTTGCCAAAATTCGCGCCGACCGCGAGGCGAAGCGCCGCGGCCTCGTCAATCGAGGCGGCGCCGACGGGAAGCGAGGCGTCGGTCGTCCGCTCAATGACGTGGATCAGCTCGCCGGTTTTGCCGAAGGCGGCTTTGACGTAGGACCCGTAAATCCGAAGGCCGCCGGCGCGCTGTTCAAAGCGCGCGAAACTGACGCCGTCGTCCCGCTTGAAGGCGGCCGTTTCGACAAGGGCCCCGGTCACGCCGCGCGTCTTGCCCTTGGCGCTCAGAAACTCTGCGACGCTCGCTTGCGCCGTCGATCGTGTCGCGCGCGAAAGGTCGGCGCGATTTGCATAAACCCCCGATTCATCGAGGTTCAACGGCCCACCCGCCGCAACCCCGCCCGCAACTAAAGCCAACGCTGCGACCGAGCCGCCGCAAAGCGTCCTAATAAGTCCAGTTGTCATGGGTTTCTTCCTGATAAGACCCCCGGAGGAATATCCGGGCGGCGCCCGGTGAGCCCCGAGCACCCCGATCGGATTGTGTTTTCCGCGTTCTGACAACCGAAATCTTGGACAGGTCAAAAGAAAGGCGATAAATCGCGTGACCAAGCGATAATCTCGCGTCCTCCGATCACGGAACGATTGGTGCTTGCTGTGATTTTGTTACGATTTCAACGCAACACTGGTAAGTGTTCGCGCAGCGTGCGTGACTTAAGAGAGTTGGTAGGCAAGTGAGCGACACGTCCCTGACATTGCGGTTGAACCCGACGCTTGACCTTGCACGCTTTGGGGACATCTACGCGCGGCGGGGGATCGTCCAGATTCCGGAGCTTTTCGAAGCGCCCGTCGCCGAGGCGCTCGAAAGGATGCTAGCGGGGCCGCTCTCCTGGCGCCTGCTGATGACGGACGCCGCTGATAAGCCAATCCATTTTTCCGCCGCCGAAGCGCAAGCGATGGGGCGGGAAAAGCTGGACCCGCTGATCAAGGATGCGTTTCTCCGCGCCCGGCAGAACCGCGGCTATCTCTACAATACCTATCCGATGATCGAGGGGTATTTGCGCGGCTGGGACCCTGGCCACCCGATCCATCAGGTGACAGAGTTCATCAACGGGCCGGAATTTCTGGACCTTGGCCGCCGTATCACCGGCGTTTCAGGGATAACCAAGGCCGATGCCCATGCGACCGCCTATCATCCCGGCCATTATCTGACGCGCCATCTCGACCATGGTGAGGATCACGAGCGCCGCGCGGCCTATGTGCTCGGCTTTTCGAGGAACTGGCAACCGGATTGGGGTGGGCTGCTGCTGTTCCTGAGCGAAAAGCAGGACATCACCGAAGGCTACCTGCCGCGTTTCAACGTGCTGACGATCTTCGACATCAAATACCTGCATACGGTGACGCAGGTGTCGTCTTTCGCGGGCGGGGTGAGGCGGTCGATCACGGGCTGGTTCAGGGATGATCCGGCAAGGCGGATCGATTGATTTGCGATATTTCCCGGCTCATCCCGGATGGCGCTGGGATGAAGGGCGGAGCTATTTTTCTACAGAATAGCGTCACCTCGCGACGCGCGTCGCGCGCACCCGCAAGCCATGCTTCCGGATCAATCCGCGCATCTGGTCATAGGTGAGCCCTAGCGCCTTCGCCGTATCGCGCTGGTGCCATCCGTTGGCGAGGAGCGCCGCCTCGGCCCAGCGCTTTTCGACGGCGCCGAGTTCGCGGCGGAAGTCGTACCGCGCAGCAGGCGGGGCGTCCTTTGTCGGCGCTGGCTTCACCGCAAGGCTCGCCGGCGCGCGATGATCGCCGGCGAAGGGGTCGAGAACGATCGCGCCGACCGGGCTGTCATTGCCAGCGGCAACCCATCGGTACAAGGAGCGTTCAGCGGCATTCTTCAGCTCACGCACATTACCCGGCCAGTCATGACCCAGTAACGTGGCCATCGCTTCCGGCGTGAAGCCTTCAAACTTCGTGTTCATCTCGTGGGCAAGGCTGGCAGCGAAATGCGCGGCAAGGACAGGGATATCCTCGCGGCGTGCTCGCAGCGGGGGCGTTTGCACGACATCGAAAGCGAGGCGGTCAAGAAGATCGGCGCGGAATTTTCCCTCAAGGGCGAGGCGCGGCAGATCGACATTCGCCGCGGCGACGATCCTGACATTGGCGAGCCTCGTTTCCGCCCCGCCGACGCGTTCGTATTCGCCATATTCGATGACGCGCAGGAGCTTTTCCTGAATGCGAAGGCTCGCCGAGGCGATCTCGTCAAGGAAGAGCGTGCCGCCCTCCGCCCGTTCAAAGCGGCCGGCGTGACGGCGTGTCGCGCCGGTGAAAGCTCCCGCCTCATGGCCGAAAAGCTCGCTGTCGAGGAGTTCTTCGGCAAGCGCCGCGCAGTTGAGCTTGATGAGCGGCCCTTCCCAGCGCGGCGACAGGAAGTGCACGCGCGCCGCGATCAGTTCCTTCCCCGAGCCCCGTTCGCCGCAAATTAGCAGCGGCCGGTCGAGCGCCGCCGCCGCCGAAGCGTGGGCGAGGGCGTCGAGAAAGACCGGCGATTGGCCGATAAGCTCGGGCGGCTGGCGTGTAGGCTCCATAGGCAAAAGATACCATTTAAGATTGGTAAAATAAACGCTAAAGTTGGTAAAAAAGCCAACATTTGAAATGATCAAATCTCGAGAAATCTCAGAAAAGACAACTTTTTCAATAGGTTATGATTATAATCCCGAGTTGGCATGAGTCTCGCAAATCAACGGTTAATCAGAGGCCAAAACGCGTCCGCCAACGGACCCACTTCGGAGAGAATGCCATGAGCTACAGCCGCTATGACGACCGCGATCTCGACTGGGAGACGCGCTTCCGCCGGGCCTGCCGCGGCCGTGAGGGATTCGCCTGGGGCGCGTTCCTTATTGGTCTGGTCGCCGGCGCGATTATCTTTTGAGGGAGGAGAAGATGGGTGTTTTCACGCGACTGACAGACATCGTAAACTCGAACATCAACGCGATGCTCGACAAGGCTGAAGATCCCGAAAAGATCGTCCGCCTCATCATTCAGGAAATGGAAGATACGCTGGTCGAGGTGCGATCCCGCGCCGCACGGGCGATCGCCGACAAGAAAGAAGTCGAACGCCGTATAGCGGAGTTTGAGCTGCGTTCGCGCGAATGGGAATCGAAAGCGGAACTGGCGATCGCCAAGGGCCGAGACGATCTCGCAAAGGGCGCGATCGCAGCCAAGCGCAAGGCGCTCGAAATGGTCGACCTGTTCGCGAAGGAACATGACGCGATCGACAAGAGCCTCGCGCGCGCGAATGACGACCTCGAAAAACTTCAGGCGAAACTGAAGGAAGCCAAGGCCAAACAGCGCAGCCTCGAAATCCGCCGTTCCACCGCTGAGGGCAGCGTCATGATCAATCGCGCCGTCTATGATGGCCGGATTGATGAGGCGATGGCGCGCTATGAACGCTACGAGCGCAAGATCGACGAGCTCGAAGCGGAAGCGGAAAGCTATGTGATGGGCCGGCCGAAATCTCTGGAACAGGAGTTTCGCGAACTTGCCGCGGAAGACGATGTCAACGCCGAATTTGACGCCCTCAAGAAGCGGGTGGCCGAACGCGTCACCAGCAGCTCCTAGGCGCGCTGAGGGAGAGAGGACGAAAACATGGATAGCAGTCCTTGGCCATTTGTCGTCGCTATCGTCGCTAGCCTCGTGATCGGCCTGCCGTCGATGATCATGCATTATCTGACGGAATGGCGTAAATCGAAGTCCCCGACGCCGGACGACGATCGGCTTGTGGAAGATCTCTGGCGCACCGCGCAGCGACTTGAACGCCGTGTGGAGGCGCTGGAGACAATTCTCGACAAGGAAGCGCCGAAGTGGCGCGACGATTACCGGGAGCGCCCGCATGCCTAAGCATCATCGCAGGGGCCGTCGCTGGGATGTTGAGCGCGAGGACGGCGTTCATCCGGAAGTCGAGCGCTTCATCAGCCACGTGAACGACTACTTCGACGGCTGGCGCAATCGGTCGGGCTACACCCATCATGTTGGAGAGCCTGGCCCTGGGCCCAATCGTCACCGCCTCTACCGTAATACGCGCGACGGCAAAATCGCCGGCGTCTGCGCCGGGGCCGCCGATTATTTCGGCTGGAGCCGCAAATACACGCGCCTTGCCGCAATCTTGCTGACCATTTTCTCCTTTCCGATTCCGATCTTTCTTTATGCGGCGGCAGCGGTCTTCCTGCCGGGCGGCGAGCCAATCGCAGCACGCTATCAGGACCCGAGCGAAGAGCGTTTCTGGCGCACTTACTCGACGAAGCCAAAAATGACGTATTCGGAGCTTCGCCATCGTTTCCGCGCGCTCGACGCGCGCATCGCCGACATGGAGCGCGCGGTCACGTCAAGCGATTACGCGCTGCGCAAAGAATTTCGCGATCTTGAAAGCGGCGCCGGAAACGCCTGAGCAGGCGCCGGATGCGTCTCAACGACG
The DNA here is from genome assembly GCA_034522715.1 of Parvularculaceae bacterium. Taxonomy (GTDB): domain Bacteria; phylum Pseudomonadota; class Alphaproteobacteria; order Caulobacterales; family Parvularculaceae; genus Amphiplicatus. Next base: position 89,452 of record JAXHLA010000004.1, read on the forward strand.
AGGGTTCCGCAGGGAGAAGTCGGGACCGCCTAGGGAGAAGCCAGGAATGTCGACCGCACAGGTCCTTGCGCGATTGTTCGCGCTCGCCGCCGCCTTCATGGCCGTCGCAGCGATCGCCGCTTACGCCCGGCAGACCGCGCCGCCTGGCCACGCCGCAGCGCCGCTTTGCTGCATCTATATGATTTTCTGAGCATTTTTCCTCCTTGCGGGCCCGGCGTCCCTGCGGCTAATGTTCGTGATTGAATGGCGGCTAGGCGACTGGCCCCGCTTGCGAGGACGCAAAACATGACGACGAGGCGCCGGCGCCGGCGCCGGACGTCAGCCCCCACCGGGCAAAAGGCGGGTGCGGCTGGCGGCGGGGAGACGGCGCAACAATCAGAATCGCCGGGCGCGTCACGCGCGCCAGCGGCGCGAAAAGCGCCGCCGATTGAGCGTGCCCCGGAGCCGCAGGAAAAATTCGCGGCGCTGGACCTTGGCACCAATAATTGCCGGCTGTTGATCGCTTCCCCGCGTGGGCGGGGGTTTCGGATTTTCGACGCCTTCTCGCGCATTGTCCGGCTTGGCGAGGGGGTCTCATTGACGGGCGCGCTCTCGGCGGAGGCGATGGCGCGGACGCTCGACGCCTTGAAAATCTGCGCCGATAAGATTGAGCGGCGCGGCGTCGTCCGTACACGGTGCATCGCGACGCAGGCGTGCCGCTCCGCCGCCAACGGGCCTGAGTTTCTGTCGCGAGTCGAGCGCGAGACTGGGCTGAAATTCGAGATTATCACGCCTGCGGAGGAAGCGCGTCTTGCTGTCACCGGCTGCGGCGAGTTGATGGATCTCGAATCCCCTTCGGGACTTATCTTCGATATTGGCGGCGGCTCAACGGAGATCTCGTGGGTGCGCCCCCGTTTTGGTGACGGTCGCGCGCGCACGCCGGAGATTCTCGCTTGGACGTCGCTGCCGTTCGGCGTCGTCAACTTGTCCGAACGCCACGGCGAGCGCGAAATGTCGCGCGACGCCTACGCGGCGCTGATCGGCGCGCTGCGCGCCGAGATCGCGGCCGTCGGCGATCCTGCTGGTCTGCGCGCGCTGTTTGTGGACGGCAAGGGACATTTTCTCGGGACGTCGGGGACCGTCACGTCGCTCGCCGGCGTCCATCTCGGCTTGCCGCGCTATCGCCGCGACAAGGTCGACGGTCTCTGGCTGTCGGTGCAGGAGGTACGCGGCGTATCGGAACGGCTGCGCGCCATGACCTATGAAGAGCGCGCCAACGAGCCTTGCATCGGTCATGAGCGCGCGGACCTTGTCGTTTGCGGCTGCGCGATCCTCGAAGCGCTGCTGCTTGAATGGCCGTCTGAGCGCATCCGCGTCGCCGATCGCGGGCTTCGAGAGGGCATTCTTGTCGGTCTCGCCGCCGACCGAAATCGCGAGCGCGGACGCCACCGGCGCCGCCGGCGGCATCCTCAGCGCCCGGCGCCAGCGTCGTCAGCGCTTACCGAAGAGACCTGCTAGCCCCTTCGTCGCTATTTCGGCGATGTTGTCGTCGATGCGGCCGTCGCCGTCAGTGTCGATCCACTTGAGGAAGCCGCCGAGCTCTTTCGGCGCTGCTGTCTCAGCGTGCTGGCTTTCCGTTTTCACAAGACGCGCGAGCGCGTCGGTGTCGAGGCCCTGATCACGCTTGGCTTTCCCGAGCCCCGCTAGAATGGCGGGCGCCGCCATCGCGAGCAGTTTGCCGATCTGATCCGGATTAGCGCCGGCGGCCTTCGCGAGCGTTTGCTCCGCTTGGCCCTTCTTGCCGCCGAGAATGTGACCGAGAATTGCGTTCCCGTCCTGCATCACGTCGTCGTCCGCCGAACGTGACAGATTGTTGAGAAGGCTTCCGTCATGCTTTGCGAGCGCCTTGGCGAGTGCTTCGGCGCCGCCCGGCTTGGCGACGTTTTTCTTCAGGCCGTTCATCAGCATGGCGGTCGCCATTGGCATCAGCGCGGCGATCGCGCCTTCATTTAGGCCCGTCTTCGCAGAGGCGTTGCGCGTCATCTGGCTGAAGGCGGCTTTTCCGAGTTCTTCGATAAGCGACATAAATTCTCCAAAAACGCTCTCTTCCGAGAGATATCCGGTTATTCGGACATAATTACACTTTGGACGAACGAGGCGAATCCAGAAATTCTCCAAACGCCGCCCGAGAGACCGGTTATTCGGACATAATTACACTTTGGACGAACGAAGGCTGTAATTGCAACTCTAGGAAGTACGGACGGCGCCCTTTACGACCGGAAAATCACTCTGCTATAGCGCGTCATGGAGCGACGACCTTCGCGGCCCAAAGGCGCACCGCGCGCTAAGAAACGACCGCCTACAGACCAGGCGACAACCGCGCTTGGGGCCGTCGCAAAAAAGCGTGGGCTAAAATCAGCGTCGAAAAGGCAGGAAACGGCCGCGACGGGACAGCGCGAAATGCGCGTCAATGTGAAGACCGCCAAGGGCCGCAAGGTCTCCTCAACGCTCTGGCTCGACCGCCAATTGAACGATCCTTACGTCGCGCGCGCAAAAGCCGAAGGCTATCGCAGTCGCGCCGCCTACAAGCTGAAGGAACTCGACGAGAAATTCGGGCTTCTGAAGCGTGGCGCGCGGGTTGTCGATCTTGGCTGTGCGCCGGGCGGCTGGTTGCAGGTGGCGGCCGAGAAAGGCGCGGGGCGCGTCGCCGGCATCGACTATCTCCCCATGCCGCATGTTCCGGGAGCGGAGCATCTGGAGCTTGACTTCCTCGATGACGCCGCGCCCGACAAACTCAAGTCGCTGCTTGGGGGGGAGGCGGATCTTGTTCTCTCTGATATGGCGGCGCCGACAACCGGACACCAGTCAACCGACCACATTCGCATCATCGCGCTCGCCGACGCCGCGCTCGATTTTGCCGAAGACGTGCTTGCGCCGGGCGGAGCCTTTGTCTGCAAAGTGTTTCAGGGCGGCGCGGAGGGAGAATTGCTCGCGCGCCTCAAAAAGAATTTCACCACCGTGAAGCACGCCAAGCCGCGCGCCAGCCGCGCCGATTCGGCGGAAATGTATGTTGTTGCTTTGGGCTTTAAACGGAAGGAAAGGGTTCAATGAGGTTCTTCGCAGTCGTCGCCTTTGTCGCGCTCGCCGCCTGCGCTTCTGGCGGGACGTCGGACGGAATTGGCGACTATCAATCGCTCGCCGCTCCTGCCCCGAATGATGTCGCGCTGAAGATCCCTGTTTCGTCCGATGGTCGGAATGTCACCGTTAAAAAAGGGACGAAGATCGCCGTTGAACTCGTCGGCACGCCAACGGCAGGCTATCTTTGGCGGATCGTCGATAAGCCAGCTTTTCTTGAACCTGCCGGCGAATATGGCGGGCCGACGTCCTCAGCGCAGCTTGAACCGGGCTTTGCCGGCGGCAATCACTGGGAAGCGTTCTTGTTCAATGTCACCGCGACGGGTGAGGGCGAACTGCGCTTTCAGCAGGGGCGAGCCTGGGAAGAGGGCGCCGACGGCGACGGCGCCGTCTTTTCCGTTTACGTCTTTGCTGAGGAGTGAACCCTTTCCATGCAAGTGCGTGAAGCGCTGACATTCGACGACGTGTTGCTGGAGCCTGGCGCCTCGGAGGTGATGCCCTCACAGGTATCGACGAAGGCGCGCCTGACACGCGGCGTGACGCTCAATATTCCGATCCTTTCCGCCGCGATGGACACTGTCACCGAGGCCTCGATGGCGATCGCTATGGCGCAAAACGGCGGTATCGGCGTTCTTCACCGCAATTTGTCGGTTGAAGAGCAAGCCGAGCACGTGCGCCGCGTGAAACGCTTCGAAAGCGGGATGGTCGTCAATCCGCTGACGCTTCCGCCTGACGCCACCCTCGAAGAGGCGTGGAAGATCATGGATGAGCGGAAAATCTCGGGCTTTCCCGTGATTGAGAACAGCGGAAAGCTCCTTGGCATTCTCACGAACCGCGACATGCGCTTTGCGAGCGATCCCAAGCAGAAAGTATCAGCGTTGATGACGAAGGAAAACCTCGTCACCGTTCGCCCGCATGCAAGTCGTGAAGAAATCACCGCGCTCCTCCATCGGCACAAGATCGAGCGGCTGATCGTGGTCGATGACGCCTATCGCTGCATCGGCCTCATCACTGTCAAGGATATCGAAAAGGCGCAGAAACACCCGAACGCCGCCAAGGACGCTGAGGGGCGCCTGCGCGTCGCCGCGGCGTCGACCGTCGGCGACAAGGGATTCGAGCGCGCCGAGGCGCTCCTCGACGCCGGCGTCGATGTCATCGTCATCGACACGGCGCACGGCCATTCGGCGCAAGTGCTCGCGCAAGTGACGCGCATCAAGAAGGCGTCGAACGCCGCTCAGGTCGTCGCCGGCAACGTCGCGACCTATGACGGCGCCAAGGCGCTGATCGAGGCTGGCGCTGATGCGGTGAAAGTCGGCATTGGGCCGGGGTCGATCTGCACGACACGCATCGTCGCCGGCGTCGGCGTGCCCCAGTTGACGGCAGTGATGGATGCGGCGCGCGCTGCGCGCGAAAGCGGGGCGAGCATCATCGCCGACGGCGGCGTCAAATATTCGGGCGACATCGCCAAGGCATTGGCGGCGGGCGCCGACTGCGTGATGATCGGCTCGCTTCTCGCCGGCACGGACGAAGCGCCCGGCGAAATCTTCATGTATCAGGGCCGCCCCTACAAATCCTATCGCGGCATGGGATCGCTGAGCGCGATGGCGCGCGGCTCGGCCGACCGCTATTTCCAGGCGGACGTTCAAGAGCAGATGAAGCTGGTGCCGGAAGGCATCGAAGGTCAAACGCCCTATAAAGGGCCGGCGGGATCCGTCCTCCATCAGCTTGTCGGGGGGGTGCGCGCGTCCATGGGTTATGTCGGCGCGTCGACGATCGAAGAGCTGCAAAAGCGCGCGAGGTTCGTGAGGATCACCAATGCGGGTCTGCGCGAATCCCATGTGCATGACGTCCAGATCACCCGCGAAGCGCCGAACTATCCGCAGCCGGGTTAGAGCGCCAGTGTAAGGCGCCAGATTATAGGCAGGCGCAACGGCCGGCCCTCCAACCTACCGCGACAACGCATGTCCCCCCATCTCAGCCCCATCCTCCTCCTGATCGCGTCGAACGTCTTCATGACGCTGGCCTGGTACGGGCACCTCAAGTTCAAATCGACGCCGCTGCTTATCGTCATTGTCGCCAGCTGGGGGATCGCGTTCATCGAATACTGTCTTGCAGTCCCGGCGAACCGCATCGGCCACGCGGTCTACTCGGCGGCGCAGTTGAAGACCATGCAGGAAGTCATCACTCTCATCGTCTTCGCGATTTTTTCCGTCCTCTATCTGAAAGAGCCGCTGACATGGAACCACGCCATCGGCTTTGCGCTTATCGCAGCGGGCGCCTGGTTCGTGTTTAGGGGGTAACGCCATGCGCATGGCCGGCCGCGTCGCCGCAGCGATTGTCATCCTGGAGGATTTCGAGCGGCGGCGCGTGCCGTTGAAGACCGCGATCGCCGACTGGGCGCGTGGGGCGCGCTATGCCGGGGCCAAGGATCGCGCGGCAATCTCCGGGCTTTGCCTCGACGTGCTGCGCCGGCGCCGGTCGCTGTCCGCGGCGATGGAGGACGAAAGCGCGCGCGCGGCGGTGCTGGCGCATCTGCGGCTTTATGACGGGCTGAAGGCGGCGTCGATCGCCGCCCTCGCGGCGGAAGCGCCGCATGGTCCCGGCCCCTTGTCGGAAGTGGAATTGGCGGGCCTGCAGACCCTGTCCTTGCCTTTCCCTCAGAAGACGGCGACCGAACCCGTCTCCGTCATGGCGGATTTCCCCGGCTGGCTTGAAAGCTCCGTAGAAAGAGCTTTCGGCGCCAGTGCGGCGGCGGAGCTCGTGGCCTTCGCTGCGCGGGCTGACATCGATCTTCGTCTCAACACGCTAAAGACGTCGCCAGATAAAGCGCTAGCGGCGCTGGAAACGGTGGGCGCCGCGCCCGCACCCTTTGTCCTGACGGCGGCCCGCATTGCCGCACCCTCCAGCGACGAGCGCGCGCCTTCAGTGACGGTGATCCCCGCCTTCAACAAGGGCTGGGTCGAAGTGCAGGACCTCGGCTCGCAACTCGCAGCCGCAGCGGCGGGCGAGATCGCGCGAGCGCAAGTGCTCGACTTTTGCGCGGGCGGCGGCGGCAAGACGCTAGCGCTTGGAAGCCTGATGGGCGGCACAGGCCAACTCTACGCCTATGACAACGATGCGCGGCGGCTGCAGCCGCTTTATGAACGCGCGCGCCGCGCTGGCGTCAGAAATCTTCAGATCGTCAATCCTGCGACGGACAAGGCGGCGCTTGGCGCGCTCGAAGGTCGCATGGATGTCGTCTTTGTCGACGCGCCGTGCACCGGGTCTGGAACGTGGCGGCGCCACCCCGATACGAAATGGCGCCTGACCCCGGAACAACTCGCGCGGCGTGTTGAGGAACAAGATCAGGCCCTCGCCGAGGCCTCTCGTTTCGTGAAGCGCAGCGGGCGGCTCGTTTATGTGACCTGCTCGTTCCTCATGGAAGAAAACGAAGACCGGCTCGCCCTGTTCGCTGGCGCCCGTCCCGACTTTTCAGCGGTAAGAACGCTCGACTGGATGATGGCGTCTGGCCTCTTGCGTGAGGGCGCGGCGGAAGCGCTCGCCGCGTGTGAGACCCCTACCGGCGCGTTACGATTGACGCCGCTCCGCACAAGAACTGATGGGTTCTTTATCGCCGTCATGCAGCGCAGGTGAGCGGTCAGGCGCCCAGGACCGCCGCTGTCCGCTCGACGAACCATACCGCGGACACAACGCCAAGCGCATAACCTCCGGAAAGCTGCAAGGGGCGCACAGTGTTCCAATTGGCGAGGTCGCGCCTGACAAGAGCGCGGGCTCCAGCGAGCAGGGCGAACACCGCGAGAATGACGCTGAGTTGCCCGGCTTCAACACCGAGGTTGAAGAAGAGGAGCGCCGCCGTTTTTTCCGAAGCTGGCAATCCGATTTCAGAAAGCGCGGCCGCAAAGCCCGCGCCATGCACAAGGCCAAACGCGCTGGCGACAAGGGCCGGACGCCGCCACGCGATCGTCTCGCGGTTTCCCCGCGCGATTTCGGCAGCGAGAAAAACGATGGAGAGCGCGATGACGGCTTCAACGGCTGGAATGGAGACGGCAAGCACGTCAAGGGCGACCAGCGCCAGCGTCAAGGAGTGCGCGACTGTGAAGCCGGTCGCGGTGACGATCGCGCGGCGAAACTTCCCTGAAATGAAAAGAAGGCCTGCGAGAAACAGGAGGTGATCGATCCCGAACACGATATGCTCGACGCCGATAATGAAATAGCTCCGGGCGACTCCCGCGAATGACTCAAGCTCGGGCATCGTCCACGACGCCTCGCCGGGCTCCAGGATTGCCGTTCGGCTCTCGCCGTCATGGAATATCGCACGGACGATTGTTGTCAGGGATGGATTGAACGCCGGCCATTCGATCGTCACCTGTACCCCCGAAAGGTTGGGGCACCGATATTCAGCTGCGAAAATTTGCGGACCGCGCCGCTGTTCCGCAATCGCCGCGCACGGCGCGCCAAGCCGAACCGCCGGCGCATTGGCGGCCTCGACCGAGGGCGGCGCAGTCGCCTTTAGCAAGACATCGCCGCTGGCGCTGGCGCTGATTTCCACAAATAGCGGGCGGGACTCATGCGCGATTGCGGGCGCGATGAGGGACGCCAGCGTCGAGATCATTGCAAGAAGTAATCGGATCACCGTGCTGCGCCCAATCGATCAACGACGCGATACCGCGCGACAATTGCCGCTATCGCTTCGTCGATCGCCTCTTGCCGCCTCATCTCGCGAAGGTCGGCGCGCACGACATCGGCGACATCAACGAGTGGCGCGACGCGCGCCGGCGTGCGCGCCGTCACGTAAATCAAATGTTCGCCGTAGTCCGACGAAAACGGCCCTTGCCACTCGTCTAGCGGCGAGGTGTCGGCGAAAATCGCCGTGGTGACGACGGGTCCGAGCTGGCTGCCGATATAGTCGTCGGTGCGTTCGACATAGTTACGATGAAAGAGAAAGCGCTCGCCATAGCGCAAGGCGTCTTCAAACCCTGCATCGTTGGCCTTGAGCGTACCAAGGAGCGCTGCCGCTTTCGACCGTGCCTCGCTTCTAGGGCGATCTTTTGCTGAAATGAAAACATGTGTCAGCGTCGCCGCGGGCGGCGACCGATAACGCTCTGAATTCTCGGCGTAGAACGTTTCTACTTCGATGGTTTCAGGCTCTGGCGCGCTTGCGGCTGCTTCGGCGAGAAACTCCGCCTTCTGAACGCGGCGCTGGCGGATTACGTAATCGCCGGCGTCGAGGCCAAGCGCCACCGCCTCGCGGTCGAGCGCTTCTTCGCGCACGTAATCTGCGATAAGCTTTTTGCGGGCGTCTGTGCTTAGTCCATCAAGCACGGCCTCTGCGGCGCCTGGCGCGAACGCCTTTGAGCGGAACTGGATGTGTGTCAGCAGCGCGGCGCGATCGACGATGATGGCGCTCTCATCCGTCGGCGCCGGACCTGCCCCACTGGCGAACAGAAAGAGCAATGCGCCGATCGCCAGAAAATGCGTCAACGGATCTTTCAGCAGCGCGTCGAAGTGTGACCCGGTCATCGGCCCGGCGAATACCAGATAGGCGAGGAATAGGCGCGCTCCTGGATCGCGGCAGGGTAGCCTTCGGGCGGCGCTTGGCCGAGCGCTGCGGCATCATAGGTCGAGTTTCGCGGCGTCGGGATTTCGAGAACGCGCAAATAATAGAACGCTTTTTGCGACGGATCGAAATCGGGGTCGCGCCAGACGGCCGCCAATTCGGCAGCGCCGACGGCGTTCGTGTAGCTTGCGCTGGGGATATCGACGGTGTCGCCAACGCTCGCGACCTTGCCGTTCGCGTCGCGCCCGCGCCCTTGGCTCCAAACGGCGTCATAGACTTTTTCCTGCGCCTTGCCGTCCGCGCCGAGCCAGCCCTTCACAACCTGCACACGGTCAAGATTGGCGCCTTTGGGATCTTTCGCCGCCTGAATGAGGAAGGTCGCGGCGCCGCCGCCGCCGGCAAGATCGCCGCCCATGGGCACACCCTTCGCGTAGCCGACGCCGGCGAGATCGGGCGCTTGCAAGTCTGCTTCGGTGAAATCGTAGCCGCCGAAGAAACGCAGCGCGATGCGCGGCCCTGTCGTCGCGTAGACTTCCCGACGCTTGAAGGCAGCGAAAATTTCCTCGCGCGTATTTTCCTTGGCCCAAACGGCGGCGAGGCCCGACGCTGACATGTCCCAGCCGGAAAGCTGCGACACGACGGCCCCCGCTGCTTTATTCTCCGGAATTGCATCGAACCCGAATTTTCCAGTGAAATTATTTTCCTCCGCTGACGGAAGACCACTATGCGAATCGGTCGAGCCGATCATGCCGAGCTTGTAAGGGTTGACGCCGAGCTGGCTTTCGAGTTCGAGACCGGTCTTCAGCGCGCTCCGCACGTAATCGCTCGGCGTCACCGTCGGCGTGTGGTCAGCGTCCTCGCGCGCTTCGATGAGCTGGCCGAAGAACTCGAACGCGGCAAACTCGTCGTCCGGCGACAACACCGGGTGCGTTTCGGACGTTCCTTTGATTTGCGTCACCTCCGCGACCGGCTCCCATTGACTGCGCAGGCGCGCGTAATCGGCGGTCAGCGGCCGGCCGTCGAAATCGACGGTTGCGAACATGCGGCCTTTCGAGATGTTCGAATTATGGGGAATCGATACGAAATCCGCCCCGGTTTCTGCGTTCGTTTTGGAAAGCCAGCGCCACATGTCCTCTGGATTGCCGCTGTCATTGGCGGAATAAGGGAGGTACGCTTTCGCCTGTTCCGGATCGCTGTCAGTGATGACGATGCGGTGAAGGTTCGCGCCGTTAGGCGTCGGCGTATATTCCCAGGCGGCGAAGGTTGTGAACTTGCCGGGCTTGTTGTGCTTTGTCGCGGCGTCGAGATTTTTCGTCCAGAATGATCGGAACATCTCCTCATTTTCGAGCTCCTCGAGCAGCGTTGGATCGGAAAGGAGCCAGCGCGTCGCGCGTGCGCGCAGGTCCGGCGCCGAGGTCAGATCCTGCCAGCGCCAGAGCAGCGCCGTGCCAAGGCCGACCTTTTTCGGCCGCTGTTCGGCAGGCGTATCAGAGAGTGTGATGGCAAGAATGAAGAGACCGAAGGCGTCCTCGTCATTGCCGGCGTTTTGCAGTTCGATCAGGCGCTTGCCGAGCCGCGTGTTCGCAAGGCGCTTGTCGCCCTCTGTGAAGAGCGCATAGGGCGTTCCTAAAAGCTCCGCATGGTCGGAGACCGCAAGAAAGTCGAGCGGTGTCCGCAATTGCATCCGCGCGCGGCTGTAGGGGTGGATGACCGGCTCGCCCTTGGCGAAGCGGTAGGCCGTGTCGGCGTCGGCGGTTCGGTTTTGCAGAAAATAGGCGTCAACCGACAGATTGGTGTGAAGATGAGTATCGCCCCAGAGGAGCCTGTCGGGATAAGCCTGCGCGTGCGCCGCGCCCGAAACCGCCAACGCGGCCACCGCAGCGCCGCCCAATAATTTTCCGATCACCGCCGCCTCCCAGGGTGATGGCAGTTTTGCCGCGAAGCGGCCCGGGCTCGCAAGCCTTATTGGCTGTTCAAAGAGGCTCGATCCGCGCTAGGGACGGGTGCATGAACAACGCTGGTGATCTCCGGATCGGAACGCGCGGTAGCGCGATGGCGCTTGCCCAAACGCGTGAGGTTGCGCGACTGTTGACGCACGCCTTCCCAGGCGCGGCGCCCGAAGTCGTGACTTTTACGCCGAGCGGGGACCGCGATCAGACGAGCAAACTCGACAAGCATGGCGGCAAGGGCGGCGCCTTCGTGGGGGAGTTGCGCGCGGCGATGCTCGCAGGCGAGCTGCACTGCGCCATGCATTCCCTGAAGGACATGCCGGGCGATCAGGAGACGCCGGGACTTGTCATCGCGGCGTATCTGAAGCGTGACGCGGCCGAGGACGCGATTGTGCTGCCCATCGGCGTTGATGCGGTGGAGGCCATTGATCGAGCAAGGCTTGCGGGCATGAAGATCGGCACCAACGCGGTGCGGCGCGCGGCCTATTTGCACAAGCTCTTTCCCGAGGCTGAAGTCATTCATTTCCGCGGCGCCGCTGACACGCGCCTCAAGAAACTCGACGAACGCATTCCGCAGAAATTGCCGGACGGCGGCGAGGCGGGCCCGGCTGACGCGCTCATCATGGGCGCCTCGGGGTTGGAGCGCATCGGCCGCGCGGAGCGCGTGTCGCGCATCTTGTCGCCGGATCTGATGCTGCCAGCAGTCGGGCAGGCGATTGTCGCGGTCGAGTGTCCCGCTGGTGATTGGAAGACGCGCAAAGCGCTTGCCGCCATTGATCACGCGGAGACGCGCGCGGTCGCCGAAGCCGAGCGTGAAATGCTGTGGATCCTGAATGGACACTGCAACGCGCCGATCGCAGGCTATGCGCAGGTATCCGTCGCTCGGCTCACTTTACGCGGCGCCGTTATCAGTCATGACGGAAAGACGCTTATCGAAGCCATGCGCGAAGGCCCGCTCGACCGGCCTCGTGAGCTGGGGCGAGCGGTGGGGCTCGACCTCGTTGAAAAGGGCGCAAAGCGGTTGATCGAGACCGCGCGGGTTTAGTTGCCCTCAAAGACTCTGTTTAATTTATCGTCTTGGAATTCTCATGTGTTTCATCACAAGTTTTTCAAGTTCGACCATAAGTTTTTGCTCAAGTGCATTTCTGAGTTTCTTCATCTCTGAGCGGGCGTAGCGGCCCTCTTCAATTTGACCGGTGATGCTCACCCCTGTGGGCATGTGTGTTAACTTGATCGTGCTGGAGGTAACACTTCCGCGGCGAGATGAGCTTGTTTTTGCTCGGCGTCCTGAAGACGAACCATTAAGCGCCCGATCAACGTCGTTGATGTCGAACACTGGCCGATCTTTCGGATCGATTTTAGCAGCCATTTACCGCGCACGTTTCCGGCTGTTCACCAATTCCTCAACGACGCCGGGATCCGCCAGCGTCGAGATATCGCCGAGATTGCTGACGTCGTTCTCTGCGATCTTGCGCAAGATCCTGCGCATGATCTTGCCGGAGCGTGTTTTCGGCAGGCCCGGCGCGAACTGGATGATATCGGGCCTCGCGATCGCGCCGATTTCGTTTCGGACGTAGGCGGACAATTCCGTTTCGAGCGTGCCCGTAGGCGCCGCGCCCTGCATCAGCGTCACATAGGCGTAAATTCCTTGCCCCTTGATGTCGTGGGGGTATCCGACGACGGCCGCCTCGGCGACATCGGGGTGAGCGACGAGCGCGCTTTCGATTTCCGCCGTGCCGATGCGATGGCCGGAAACATTGAGAACGTCATCGACCCGCCCGGTGATCCACCAATAGCCATCCGCGTCGCGCCTTGCGCCGTCGCCAGTGAAATACATGCCGGGATAGGTCGAGAAATAGGTTTCGATAAAGCGCTGATGATCGCCATAGACGGTGCGCATCTGGCCCGGCCACGAGTCGAGCAGCACGAGATTGCCGCTCGCCGCGCCGTCGATGAATTTACCCTCAGGGTCGACGAGCGCGGGGCGAACGCCGAACAGCGGCTTCGTCGCCGAGCCCGGTTTCAAATCCGTTGCGCCCGGCAAGGGCGCGATGAGCGCGGCGCCTGTTTCCGTTTGCCACCACGTATCGACAATCGGGCAGCGCTCTTTTCCAACGACACGGTAATACCAGAGCCAGGCTTCCGGATTGATCGGCTCGCCGACCGTGCCGAGAAGGCGCAACGCTGAGAGATCAGCCGCGGCGACGGGCGCATCGCCCTCGCGCATCAGCGAACGGAGCGCCGTTGGCGCCGTGTAGAAGATGTTGACCTTATGCTTCTCACAAATGCGCCAGAAACGGGAGACGTCCGGGTATGTCGGCACACCCTCAAACATCAGCGTCGTCGCGCCATTGGCGAGCGGGCCATAGACGATATAGGTGTGCCCGGTCACCCAACCGACATCAGCCGTACACCAGTAAATCTCGCCGGGCTTGTAATCGAACACCGCTTCATGCGTGAAAGCTGCGTAGACAAGATACCCGCCTGTCGAATGGAGAACGCCTTTGGGTTTTCCTGTCGATCCCGACGTATAAAGAATAAAGAGCGGGTCCTCCGCATTCATGATTTCGGGCGGGCAGTCGGGCGCAACATCCTCGCGCGCGATATCCCACCAGAGATCGCGGCCGCTCGTCCAACCGATATCCCCGCCAGTGCGCTTGACGACAAGGACGAGGCGCACGCCATCGGCCTTGGCGAGCGCCGCATCGACATTGCGCTTCAGGGGAATGCGTTTTCCCCCGCGCAGGCCTTCATCCGCGGTGATGACGGCGATGGCGCCGCAATCCTCGATGCGGGCGGCCAGGCTGTCCGGCGAGAATCCGCCGAAGACGACGGAATGCACAGCGCCAATCCGCGCGCAGGCGAGCATCGCGTAGGCCGCTTCGGGGATCATCGGCATGTAGATGACGACGCGGTCGCCGCGCTTGACGCCGCGCGCTTTCAGGATGTTCGCCATGCGGCAGACTTCGCCGTGCAGCTCGGCGTAGGTGATGTGGCGATCGTCCTTCGGGTCGTCGCCCTCCCAGATGATCGCGACATCGCCCGCCCGTTCGGGGAGATGCCGGTCGATACAATTCACGGAGGCGTTGAGCCAGCCATCTTCATACCAGCGGATGCGGAAGTCCGCCTTGTGGAACGAGACGTCCTTGATCTTCGTCGGAAACGTCACCCAGTCGAGGCGCCTGGCGATGTCGCGCCAGAACGCATCGGGATCTGCGAGCGAGCGCTTGTAGTCGCGCTCATAGCGCTCGCGTGTCCAGATCGCGCGGGCGGCGGCGTCGGGTTTGACGGGGACAAGGTCGGTCATGGTTTAGCGCCGCATCACTTCTTCGGCTTCAAGATCGCCTTCTTCTCCAGAAACTCCTCGACACCGTGGATGCCCCATTCGCGGCCGTTGCCGGACTGCTTGTAGCCGCCGAAAGGGGCCGTCATGTCGACGCCGGCGCCGTTCAAATGCACGTTGCCGGTGCGCAGGCGCTTGGCCACTTTACGCGCATGATTGACGTCGCCGCTATAGACGTAGCCTGACAGGCCGTACGGCGTGTCATTGGCGATGGCGACCGCGTCATCTTCGTCCTTGTAAGGAATGATTGACAGAACCGGTCCGAAAATCTCCTCGCGCGCGATGGTCATGGTATTGTTGACGCGCGCAAAGACGGTGGGCTTGACGTAATAGCCGCGGCTCAGGCCTTCGGGCTTGCCAGGCCCGCCGGCGATCAATTCGGCGCCTTCCTTGATACCCTGTTCGATCAGTCCTTGCACTTTCTTCCACTGCGTCTCGCTGACGACGGGACCAATGACTGTGCCTTCCGCGTAGGGATCGCCGGGCGTCACTTTCGCCGCCGCTTCGCGCGCAATTGCGATGGTCTCGTCCATCCGGTCGGCCGGGACGAGCATGCGCGTCGGCGCATTGCAGGACTGCCCGGAATTATTCATCACCGACATCACGCCGACCGTAACGGCGCGTTTAAAGTCGGCGTCGTCGAGAATGATGTTCGCTGATTTGCCGCCAAGCTCTTGCGCGACGCGCTTGACGGTTGGGGCGGCGTTCTTCGCGACCTCAATCCCCGCGCGGGTCGAGCCGGTGAACGAGACCATATCGACCTCGGGGTGCGACGACATCGCGGCGCCAACCTCGGGCCCGGTGCCGTGCACGAGATTGAAGACGCCCTTCGGTACGCCGGCCTCATCGAGGATTTCCGCGAAGAGATGGCCCGAGATCGGCGCGACTTCCGAAGGCTTCAAGACCATTGTGCAGCCTGCCGCGAGCGCCGGCGCGACCTTGCAGGCGATCTGGTTCGCCGGCCAGTTCCACGGCGTGATGAGCGCGCAAACGCCGACGGGCTCGCGGACCAGCCAGTGCGTTCCTTCGTCCTTCTCGAAATCGATCTCATCGAGCGCTTGCAGCGCAGTTTGAAAATGGCCGAGCGATGATGCCGATTGCGCCTGTATCGCCAGCAATTTTGGCGCGCCCATTTCCTCGGTGATGGCGTGCGCCATTTCTTCGTTGCGTTTCAAATAGACTTGAATGATGCGCGTCAGCAGCGCTTTGCGATCGTCGATCGTCGTCGCCGCAAAACTATCGAAGGCGGCGCGCGCCGCCTTCACGGCGCGATCGACATCAGCCGCGTCGCCGAGCGCAATGACAGCGCAGGGCTCTTCCGTCGCCGGATTGATGACGTCGAGGCGGCCTTGGCCATGCGGCTCAACCCATTTTCCATCGATGTAGAATTTCGTCAGGTCGCGCATCGCTCGGGTCCTTTCTGGGGGTTCGAAAAAATCATCGGCCTGCGCCGTCATGAATGCAACACATAGAGAGGGCAGGGGGAAAGCTTCTCTTCCAGCGAGGGATGGCCGACATAAACAAAGTCAGGCGACGACGGAGTCGCGGTCGCGAGGTCGGCGAAAATTTCGCTTGCATGAATGACACCGGGCGCTGTTTCGGGGCGGCAAAGCGCCGTCACCAGCGACTGCACGACGGCATCGCGATCGCCCTCGGACGCCAAACCGGCGTCGAGCCAGAGCCGCCACGACTTGTCGGCGCTGCGCGCGGCGGCGATGGCGTCAGCGGGATCGTCAAACGCGATCACCTTGCCGCCCGGCGTATTGACCTCAAAAGCGGCATTCGGCGCTTTCGCCGCACCAGCGCCGGGACCGGTGAGGGTCAGCGCCGCATAGATGCGCCCATGCGGATCATCGTCCTTGGCCGCAGGCGGTTTTGGCCAGTCAAGCGCCAGCTTTTCCGATGGCAAGCCGAGGCCACGCCAGAAGAGTTCATTATCGGAGCTGACGGAGGCTTCCTTCGTTTCGCCGCGCCGCATCGCAAAAAATCCAAGCGCCGGTCCGTCAAGCATTCGCGCTTGAGCGATCGTTTTTCCCATCGCTACGCGCGCGCCGAGGCGATAGGCGGCCGGCCCGATCTTCGCGCGGCGGTTCCAGTCGATCGTCTGGGCGCGCTCCAGGCAGGCGATGAAACGCTGGCGCCAGCCTTCGCCGAAAGGCGTCACTGAGCGGGTGAGAAATGCATCCGGTGCGAGCGGCAGCTGGACGTTGAGCGAGACACCGGCGTCAAGAAGACGCTCCGCGATGATGATGTCGGCGCCAGCCGCAAGCGCGCCAAACGCCGAGGCGACATCGTTTGCAGCAAGAAATTTGTCGAACGCTGATGCGAGTTCGGCCTCCTTCAGGCCGGGGGCGCGTTCGTCGACGAGCGGTCCCGAAAAATAGAGAGCGCCGCGCTGCGGCAGCGCGCGGTCAATCCATGCGGCGTCGAAATCAAGCACGCCAGCAAGGCGGCGTAGTTGCTTGCGTGTCGCCGCCGCCTTGCCAGGGGCAAAATCAACCGCGATGCGGGTCGCGGCGAAAGCGCGCTCCGCCCCGCTGCGATCGCCCGCGATGAGAAGCGCCTCACCGAGCGTCGCGCGGGGATAGTAGGAGGCATCATCCTCGTCGATCCCGTCGATCACGCGTGCGCATTCGGCGGCGACCTTGGCGGCGATCTCCTTCGCGCGCGCCGCTTCTCCCGCCATTGCGTAAGTGGCGGCGGCGCTGATGCCCGGATAATAGCCGCCGGTCCTGGCGTAGACTTCGGCATATTCCGCGGCCGAGCGCTTTAGCAGCGCCGCATCAGGTTGGGGTGAGCGAAAGGCGAGATCGCGCCGTAATCTCGGGCCAAGACACAAGATGTCTTCATCGCTTGCATTCTTCGCAAGCTGAAAACTGTCGAACAGCGCCAGCGCCTCGTCGAGCGCGCCGGTGCGCGCGAGCGCCAAAGCAGCGCGGTGCTTGAAGCGATCGTCGCGCGGGCTTCGCCGCACGGCCTCCTGCGCGAGGTCGTAGGCGATGTCATTCAAGCCGTAATCGAGATGCGCGTCGATCTCCCACAGCGCATCGCCGTCGGGCGTTGCGGCCCGTTCGCGGCGTTCGCCGGCGATCTGCATCAGGCGCTTGCGGTTCTCGACAGTGATGTCGCCGGTCTTCGTCTGGAAGATCAGGCCTGATTTCTCCCACATCGCGAGCGTGCGGTTCACATGCTCGCGGCTGACGGCCAGCATGTCGGCGACGAAGGATTGCGAGAGCTTGCCGATCACGGCGGTCGGCTGCCAGCGATTGCCGGCGGTCATCGCCGCCATCTGCGAGAAGAAGGCGGCGAGGCGCATCTCAAGCGGACTTTGCAAGGCAAGCGCGAAACGCGCTTCGAGTTTTGACTGCCGGATCGCGAGCGTTGCAATCGCCGCGTCGGCGAGTTCCGGACTGCGGCGGAGAACCCGGCGGAAATCTTCAAGCGGGATCGCCGCCGCGGTGACATTGGTCAGCGCGCGCAACTCACGGGTCGCGTCGCTCCCGGGCTCCATCGGCTTGTCGCGAAAAGCGGCGTCGATGGCGATGGCGTCGCCGGCGCCGAAAAGGCCGACGAGGACGCTTTTGGCTGCTTCCGATTCCGCGGCCAGCTTGGCGACGACCCCATGCTCAATGACATAGAACTCTGCGGATTTTCCCTTCGGCGGCGCCAGCAGGCTGCCGCGCTGAACCGCAAGGCTGCGCGCGGACCGGGCAAGCTCGGCAATATCGTCGGGTGCGACGTTCCGGAAAGACAGCGACGCGGTCAGGATCCGGGCGAGATAGGCCTTCTCCGCATCTTTTTGTTGCGCCTGCATAGGGGCTCCTCGGTCGCCGGGCGGCATCATCGGAAAAGAGCGCGATGCGAGCAACCGGCTCGGTGACCGACTATCGGTTGCGACCCTGCACAAGGGAATGTGGAAACGGCGAGAGGGCGCTCGCCGTTTCCATTTCTTCTCCCCCGGGGTCCGGGCGCGCGATCAGGGCGAATGAGCGCCTTCCCCAGCCGGATGAACGTCTCGGGGCTAAACAGGAGGGGCTGCACCGAGCGTCTTCATCCGTGATTTGAAGGTAGCGTGACCGCAGACGGGCGCCTGTGACCTCGATCACTAAGGGCGCCTGATCGTCACCGTCGCTCTCTGGTTGACGGCCGCGCTTGCCACCCTGGCCGCCGCCAGCTCTTTTTCCGCGCGCCGCTACCCGAGATACCCGTTCTTCCTGAGATGCTCGACGATGACCGTCGCGGCGTCGGCGGCCGTGACCTTGGAGGTGTCGAGCGTCAATTCCGGATTTTCCGGCGCCTCATAGTCGCTGTCGATGCCGGTGAAGTTGCGGATCTCGCCGCGCCTTGCCTTGGCGTAGAGGCCCTTGACGTCGCGCTTTTCGCAGACGGCGAGCGGGGTTGAGACGAAGACTTCGATGAACTCGCCGTCCTCAAGCGCCTCGCGCGCCATCCGCCGCTCGCTCTGGAAGGGCGAGATGAAGGAGACAAGGACGATCAGCCCGGCGTCAACCATCAGCTTCGAGGTCTCGGCGACGCGCCGGATGTTCTCGACGCGGTCGGCGTCGGTGAAGCCGAGATCCTTGTTGAGGCCGTGGCGGACATTGTCGCCGTCGAGCGTGTAGGTATGCCGGCCCATATCGTGGAGCCGCTTCTCGACGAGATTGGCGACCGTCGACTTGCCGGCGCCCGAAAGGCCGGTGAACCACAACACGCACGGGCGCTGGTGCTTCGACGCCGCGCGCGCGCGCTTGTTGATGTCGAGGTCCTGCCAGTGGACGTTCTGCGCGCGGCGGAGCGAGAAATCGATCATGCCGACGCCGACGGTGTTGTTCGTCCGCTTGTCGATGATGATGAACGATCCCGTTTCACGATTTTCGCGATAGGGATCAAATGCGATCGGCGCCGACGTCGAGATATTGCAGACGCCGACCTCGTTCAGTTCGAGCGTCTTGCCCGACATGTGTTCGAGCGTGTTGACGTTGACCTTGTGCTTCAATTCCGTGATCGAGCCCGAGACGATGCGGTTTGCCGTCTTGAAGAAATATTGCCGGCCGGGGATCAGCTCCTCGTCATGCATCCAGAGCACATGCCCAGCGAACTGGTCCGACTGCTCCGCTGGCGCTTTGCCGGCGCATAAAATGTCGCCGCGGCTGATGTCGATTTCGTCGGCGAGCGTCAGCGTCACCGCGCGATGCGGGCCGGCGAGGTTGAGATCGCCGTCCATGGTGACGACACGCTTCACCGTCGAGCGGCGCCCTGACGGGATAACGACGACCTCATCGCCCGGCTTCACGACGCCCGAGGCGATCGTCCCGGAGAAGCCGCGGAAGTCGAGGTTCGGCCGGTTCACCCACTGCACGGGCAGGCGGAAGGGCTTTTCTTCGCGATCGGACGCGACTTCGATGGTTTCGAGATAGGGAAGCAGCGCCGGTCCCTTGAACCAGCGCGTATTCGCGCTTTTCATCGTGATGTTGTCGCCTTCGAGCGCCGACATCGGAATGGCGACGATCGATTCAAAGCCGAGCTTGGCCGCGAAGGCGCGATAGTCTGTTTCGATCTTGTCGAAGACGGCCTGCGAATAGCCGACGATATCCATCTTGTTGATGGCGACAACGATATGCCGGATGCCGAGGAGCGAGGCGATGAAGGAATGGCGCCGCGTCTGCTTCAGAACGCCCTGGCGCGCGTCGATCAGGATAACGGCGACATCGGCGGTCGAGGCGCCCGTCGCCATGTTGCGCGTATACTGCTCGTGCCCCGGCGTGTCGGCGACGATGAACTTGCGCTTTTCGGTCGAGAAGAAGCGGTAGGCGACGTCAATAGTGATCCCTTGCTCGCGCTCGGCGGCGAGCCCGTCGACGAGAAGGGCGAAGTCGATCTTGTCGCCTTGCGTGCCCACCTTCTTCGAGTCCGCTTCAAGCGCGGCGAGCTGATCTTCATAAAGAAGCTTGGTGTCGTAGAGCAGGCGCCCGATCAGCGTCGACTTGCCGTCATCGACGCTGCCGCAGGTGATGAACCGCAGCATCGACTTCTTCTCGTGCGCATCGAGATAAGCAAGGACGTCGTCGGCGGCGAGCGTGGCGGCGTGGGTCATGAGAGGCGCTTGGTTGAAGGTTGCGGGTGTACAGGATTTGCCGTCATTCCGGGGCCGCCGAAGGCGGAACCCGGAAACCATCTCCCGCCGCTCGCCATCGCGCGCGCCATGAGTTCAGGAGCTGGACCCCGGATCGGCTTCGCCGTCCGGGGTGACGGAATGAAGCTGGCGCGCGGCATCAGAAATATCCCTCTTGCTTCTTCTTCTCCATCGACGCGCTCTGGTCGTGGTCGATGACCCGCCCTTGGCGCTCCGATGACGTCG
This sequence comes from Parvularculaceae bacterium, assembly GCA_034522715.1. GTDB lineage: Bacteria > Pseudomonadota > Alphaproteobacteria > Caulobacterales > Parvularculaceae > Amphiplicatus. The sequence goes on from JAXHLA010000004.1 coordinate 109,773, forward strand.
AAACAAGCATTTCCTGAATGACTTCCGGCAGCGTCGTCGCCGACGACCGCACGGCGCCGGTCAGCGGATAGCATCCCAACGTCCGGAACCGGACCATTTCCATCTTCGGCTTTTCGCCCGGCCCTAGCGGCATGCGCTCGTCGTCGACCATGAGGAGCGCGCCGTCGCGCTCGACGATCGGGCGTTCGGCCGCGAAATAGAGCGTCGGGATCGGGATGTTCTCGCGGTAGATGTATTGCCAGATGTCGAGCTCGGTCCAGTTCGAGATTGGGAAGACGCGGATCGATTCGCCCTTGTGGATCTTCGTGTTGTAGATCGACCAAAGCTCCGGGCGCTGATTTTTCGGGTCCCAGCGGTGCTGCGCCGATCGGAACGAGAAGATGCGCTCCTTCGCGCGGCTCTTTTCCTCGTCGCGGCGCGCGCCGCCGAAGGCGACGTCGAACTTGTACTTGTCGAGGCCCATTTTCAGGGACTGCGTCTTCATGATGTCGGTGTGCATCGCCGAGCCGTGCGTGAACGGGCCGACGCCCTGGCGTACGCCTTCCTCGTTGATGTGCACGATCAGGTTGAAGCCCAATTCCTTCGCGATCCAGTCGCGATGACGGTACATGTCCTTGAACTTCCAGGTCGTGTCGACATGCATCAGCGGGAAGGGAGGGCGCGAGGGGAAGAACGCCTTCGCCGCGAGGTGCAGCATGACGGACGAGTCTTTCCCGACAGAATAGAGCATCACCGGGTTCTCGGCCTCGGCCGCGACCTCGCGCATGATGTGAATGGCTTCCGCTTCGAGCCGGTCGAGATGCGACATGCTGAGCGGGCTAAGGGCGCCGGATTCCTTCTTTCCGCCTGCCGGGCGGGGTGGGGGGGCGTCAAAGGCGGGCGGCGCGAAGAATTTGCGCTCCATCCCGGGAACGCCGGACATCGTCTCTATCGGTCCGCCGCCTTCAAGCGCGCGCAGCTTGTCGAGCGCCAGTTCGAGCGTCCTGACCGTCAGCTGACCCCCGGCCTTGAGGCGCGATAGCCCCTTGCCGTCATTGAGCAGTTTTCTGGAGATCGTTGACAAGGCGAGCTTGTCCCGCTCGGCGAGACGTTCAGCGCGTTCCATCAGATCGGCGATCGAGGCCATAGAGATTTCCCACGATTTCGAATGAATCCTAGCCTTTCCCACGATGAATGTCAAGTTTTTCGTGGGACAAATCCTCTGAAACAGATTGTCGCAGACGATTTCTCGGGCGGAAATCTGCCGGGTTCGAGGGAAGTTCCTCAATAAATGGGAAATTAACCACGAATCGCCCACCAGGGCGCTTCATTGCGTCCTGTAAAAACCGACCTGAGCAGCGCCGTAGATCCGCCGGTCGTCCTCGACAAAGCCGTCAACGGTAACGGGCGCTTCGTCTTTCCCCTGTTCGACGATGGCGAGGGCGTCTGGCGCCAGCCATCCGCCCGCCTTCAGACTCGCGAGCGCCGGACCGGCGAGGTCTTTCGCATAGGGTGGATCATAAAAGCGAGCGTGAACGGCCCGCCGACGCCGGCGGGCTTGTCGCCGAGCGCGTCCGCGCCGCGCCGGTGCACGCGCGTCGCACCAAAGAGCCCCAGCGCCTCGACATTGTCGCGAATGGCGCCGCGGGCGGCGGCGTCCGTCTCGACGAACAGGCAGAACGCCGCGCCGCGCGACATCGCTTCCAGCCCCAGCGCGCCGGAGCCCGCGAAGAGATCGATGACGCGCGCGCCCTCGAAGGTGAACCCGTCTTTATGCGCCAGAATATTGAAGAGAGATTCGCGCACACGATCGGCGGTCGGGCGCGTATCGCGCCCCTTCGGCGCGACAAGCGCGCGCCCGGAGAATTGGCCGCCGATGATGCGCATTAATTTATCACCGTCACCCCGGACGCCGAAGGCGATCCGGGGTCCATCTCCTGCATCACCCGCGGGTGCGATGGCGAATGTCGGGAGCTGGGCCCCGGGTTCGCGACTGCGTCGCGCCCCGGGGTGACGGTGTTTCTCCGGAGGCCTTGCAATCCGCGCTTCTCACGCATCGCGCTTTGCGGCGTCGAGCGACTTCGCCGCGCGGTCCTTTTCGGCCCGCGCGCGCGCTTTCTCCCCTTTCGTCCGCCCGAACTTTGCGCGGTTCGCGTCGGCGCGGCTTTGCTTTTCGGCAGCGGCCTTTTTCTTCCGTGCACGGTTCAGATTGACGACGTCGCTCATATCCCCAGCGCCTCGCAGGTCTTGGCGCCGAGCTGCTCTTTCAGCTGTTTCGACGGCACTTCCTCGATGGCGCCGGATTCAAGCCCGCCCAGTTGAAACGGCCCGAAGGCGGTGCGGATGAGGCGGTTCACGGTGAGGCCCAGATGCTCCATCACCTTGCGGATCTCGCGGTTCTTGCCTTCGGTGATCGAGGCGGTGATCCACACATTCGCGCCCTTGGTCTGGTCGAGATTGGCCTTGATCGGCTTGTAGACAACGCCGTCGATCGTCACGCCTTTGCCGAGCGCGTCGAGCGCTGCCTGCTCGATCCGGCCATTGGCGCGGATGCGATAGCGCCGGATCCAGGCGTTGGCCGGGAGTTCCAACTGGCGCGCAAGGCCTCCGTCATTCGTCAGAAGAAGGAGGCCTTCGGTCGTCAGGTCGAGACGCCCGATCGAAATGACGCGCGGCACGCGATCGGCGACGGCCTCGAAGACGGTGGGGCGCCCCTGCGGATCCTTGTGCGTCGTGACGAGGCCGGAAGGTTTATGATACCGCCACAGGCGCGGGGGCTCTTTCGATTTGACGCGCGTGCCGTCGACGCGAACGTCCATGCCAGCCTTGACCTTGAATGCGGGCGTCGTCAGCGTCTGCCCGTCGACCGTGACGATGCCCTGTTCGATCAGTTTCTCGGCTTCGCGGCGCGAGGCAATTCCTGCGCGCGCCAGGAATTTCGCGATGCGCTCCCCATCGTTTTCGGTCGCGGCTTTTTCCGCCGGTTTCGCCGTCATGGTTAAGCCGTCCTTAACAGAAGCGCGCCATATGCTCCGCCGTACGGCGATTTGTCGAGTGTGGGCATGGATCTGAAGGAAGAGCGGGCGATCGGCGGGGACCCCGCGTCGCACTGGTATTACATTTCCAAAGGCCGCGCGATTCGCGCGCTGATCGGCGAGGCCCATCATGACGGCGTCCTCGATGTCGGCGCGGGCTCGGGCGTCTTTTCGCGGATGCTGACGGCGGAAGGAATCGCCGAACGGGCGACCTGTGTCGATCCGAACTATAGCGACGCGCAGATGAAAACCGCGTCGACCGGGCGCGTGCGCTATGTCCGGTCGGTGACGGAAACTAACGCGTCGCTTGTGCTCATGATCGACGTCATCGAGCATGTCGATGACGACGTCGCTCTGGTCGCGGACTATGCAGCGATCGCGCCCGCTGGCGCGCGCTTCATCATTTCCGTGCCGGCGTTCAACTTCCTGTGGTCCTCGCATGATGATTTTCTGGAACACCGCCGCCGTTACACGCTCGAAACGCTGGAACAGACAGTTATCGCGGCGGGACTGAAGCCGCTCTCGACGCGCTATTTCTTCGGCGCCTTGTTCCCTGCGGTCGCCGCGCTCCGCCTTGCTGACCGCGCGCTCAAGGGCGACAAGCAAGCGGCGGCGAGCGCCTTGAAGGCCGCGCCCGAATGGCTCAACCGCTCGCTCGTCGCAATTCACGACGTTGAACGCGCCGCGCTCTTCCCCTTCAACAAGCTTGCGGGCGTGACGGCTTTCTGCCTCGCGGAAAAGCCCATGCTGGCGGCGGAAAGCCGCGCGGCGTAAAAGGCGCGCCGATGACGGCGGCTCTTGATGAACGGATGATGACCCGCGCGCTCGAGGCGGCGCGGCGCGCAGGCGCGGCTGGCGAGGCGCCCGTCGGCGCCGTTCTTGTCGATGCAGCAGGCGAAGTGCTCGCAGAAGCGGGAAACGCGCCGATCGGCGTCAGCGATCCAACCGCTCATGCAGAAATTCTGGCGCTGCGCGCTGCGGCGGCAAAGCTCGGCAATTACCGGCTGACCGGCGCGACGCTCTATGTGACGCTTGAGCCTTGCGCGATGTGCGCGGGTGCGATCAGCCACGCGCGCATCGCCCGGCTTGTCATCGCTGCAGACGACCCGAAGGGCGGGGCGGTGTTCCACGGCCCGAAATTCTTCGAGCAGCCGACCTGCCACTGGCGCCCTGAAGTCGTCAAAGGTCCGCATGCGGCGGAATCGTCCGAGCTTCTCCGGTCGTTTTTCCGGGCGCGGCGTTGATGGCGGATGGCGCTCAGCAGACGTCAACGCCGCTGGCGCGCATTTTCAAGAATGCGGGCGCGCTCGTCAGCGCGAAAGGTCTCGCTGGCGCGATGAGCCTTGCCTATCTCGCGATCGCGGCGCGCGCGCTCGGTCCCGATGGCATGGGCGCTCTGGTCCTCGCGCATGCCTACGCGATGACGGTCGCCGGGATTGCGCGGTTCCAGTCCTGGCAGGCGGTGATCCGCTTCGGCGCGCCGATGCTTGCGAAGGATGACAGACCGGCGTTCAAGGCGCTCGCCCGGTTCACGATTCGCATCGATCTGTTGAGTGCGCTTCTGGGGGTGGCGCTTGCCCTTCTTGCGGCGCCCTTTGCGGCGCGCGCCTTCGGGTGGTCCGACGATGTCGTGCGTCTCGTCTATCTTTATGCGTTCGCAGTGCCGTTCCTGATGGGGGCGACGCCGACGGGCGTGCTCCGGTTGTTTGATCGCTTCAAAACGCTTGGCGGCCAGATGACGGTGATGCCAGGCGTCAGGCTGGCCGGCGCGCTCGCCGCCTGGGGCCTCGGCGGCGGCGTTGAAGCCTTCCTCCTCGTCTGGATCGTCAGCGCGTTTGCGAACGGCGCCAGCCTTTGGATGCTCGGCTGGCGAGAACTCTCCGCACGCGGATTGGCGCCGCGCCTTACGGGCGAAAGCGAAGGGCCGCGCGATCCCCAATGGTTTCCCTTCATGGTCAAGACGAACGCCGCCTCGACGCTCGATCTCATGAACGAGTCCGTGCCTGTGCTTCTCGTCGGCGCTATTGCGGGCGGCGCCGCAGCGGGATTTTTTCAGCTTGCGCAGAACGTCACGAACCTCCTCGCGCACCCGACGAATATGCTCAATCACGCGACATACCCGGAGCTGGCGCGCGTCGAGGCGGAAAAAGGGCGTGCGGCGATGGTCAGCGTCGCGGCGAAGTCGGCGCTTCTTGCGGCGGCCGCAGCAGCGCCGCTCATCCTTCTCTTTGTGCTCTTTCGAGAACAGATTGCGACGCTTGTCGGCGGAAAAGCCTTCACGCCCGCCGCGGCGATCATCGCCGGCATGGCGCTTTATCAATTGATCCGGATTCCAACCGTCGTGTTCGACTCGGCGGCGGTCGCGCGCGGCAAGGCGGGTTATGCGCTCGCCGCGCAAGCGATGGGCGCTGTCGCGCTTGTGGCGGGGATGGCGGTTCTCCTGCCGCCGGTCGGCGTCGTCGCGGCGGCGATCGCGCTGGCGTTGGGCCGCGCGGCGATGCTCGCCGTGCTCATTCCAGCGCTTCTCATTCGAGGGCGAGGATCTTCCTGACAAGGTCGAGATCCTGCTGCTTGTCGACGTCGATCGCCGCTTCAGCGTAGGGCAGCGTGACGAGGCGGGCATCAACTTTCGTCCGCTGACGGATGGTTTTTTCAAGCCCCGCCTTCGTCATGGAACCCGTCAGGTAGGAAAGCGCGGTGACGACGCCGATCTCGCGCGCCATGTCGAGCGGCTTCTTGCGCTTGGCTTCGAGGCGCCGCCAGAAATCGGCGAGGCCCTTCGCCCGCGCGCCGGCGAACCAGAAGAGATTGGCGCCGGAGAACTGCACGTCTTTGAGCTTGATGAACGTGCGCTTTGAGCCCGGGAAGCGATGTTCGTAAGTCTGGCGATCGACGCACGCGGCGGCGGCGTCGCTTTTCCTGGCTTCGTCGAGAAAGCGCCGCACCATGTCAGGGGAGAGCAGCGCATGATCGCAGGTGGTGAGGAGCAGCCCGCGTTCTGGCTCTGCAGCATCGAGATGCGCGAGCGCGGTCGAGGCGGGCGACCCGGCAGTATCGGCGAACGTCCAGCCGTCAATCCCTGTCAGCGCGTCTCCAATCGGCTGGCGCACGTCTTCGGGCGCTGCGATCGTGATCCGGTCAATTCGGCCCGACCCTTTCAGCGCCTCGACGACGCGCCGGATGAGCGGCTTGCCGCCTGCGATCAACAGCGCTTTGTGCGGAACATTCTCGACGCCAGCCAGCGGATCAAGCTCGCCTGCGCGGCGGCCCGCCAAAATCAGGGCGTCAATCCTGAGGTCTGCGGCGGTGACGGGAGGGGTCGACATCAACTCAAAGCAGCTGGCGGCGCTCGGCGGTTTCGACGCGCCGGGCTTCCGGGTCAAGCTCGCGCACCTCGACATCAATTCGCCAGCGCGCGCCGTCCCGCTCAATCGTGAAGAGATTATAACGGGCGGGGCGATAGTCTCGTCGCGCGGCAGGATGAGAAGCAGAGGCGCCGCCGACGACAGGGCGCGGTCCGTCCGGCGTCGCGACGGCGTCCCAGTGCGACCTGTGCATGTGACCGTGCAGGACAAGCTCGACGCCGGTTTCGGCAAGAAGCGCGCGCAACTCTGTTGCGTCATCGAGCGCCTTGCGGCGCGATACGGCCCCCGCGGTCACGGGATGGTGAAGCGCCAGCACGCGCGCCTCGCCGCGGGCCTTCGCCGCAAGGAGTTCGGTCCGCACCGCCCGAAGCTGTTCAGGTCCAAGCCGCCCGCTCGCGAGGCCCGGCAAGGTTGGCGGCGATGAATTGGCGAGAATGACGGCGACCCCTGAGGCGCGCCGAACAAAGGGAAAATCCCCGGCGCTGCGCGCGTCGCGGGCGCCTTCCTCGCCCTGGCGCTCACCCTTCATCAGGAACGCCAGCTGCCCGAGCCCGGTTTCCCACGGCGCGGCGACATAGGTGTCGTGATTTCCTGGCGTGAAGACCGTGCGCGCCGGGTCGAGCGCCTGCCGCAATCCCCTTGCGGCGGCCTCGAATTCGGCTGGCAGGGCGATGTTTGTGACGTCGCCGGTAATCAGGGCCAGGTCCGGCGTTTGTCCCCGGCAATCGTCGAGGACAGCGCCGAGCGCGCTGGCGACATGCCGGAAGCGCCGCTTGCGACGCCACGAGAGATAACCGAGCGCGCGCTTGGACAGGAGGTCGGCAACGGCCGGCGGGCTTTCGATCGGAAAATGCAGATCGGTCAGGTGAGCAAGGCGCATCAGGCGCGCTTTCCAACCGGCCGCTGTAAGAATTCGTAGGACATCGTGAGTCGGCAACGCTCTTTTATGACGGTTATGTGTAGCCTAGATTGCAGTTCAGTGACGTAAGCGGTCGGGGCGGCCGTGGAAAGTCAGGTGCGTGAGGCTCGGGCGAGTGCCCAAGCGGCTCACGCCCGATTTTCCCCGGCTTTCCCCGAATCAACCAGAGCAACCGGACCATGGCGGCGATTGGCCTGATCATCAATGAGCGTTCGAATCGCGTCCAGTCGATTCTGAGCGATCTCGTTCACGTCGCGAAGCAGTTTCCGAATGTCCGCGCGCATGTGCTGAACGGCATAGACGGCCTTGACCGGACGCTTGCCGACTTCAATCACGCGCGCGTCGATACGGTTGTGGTCGCCGGCGGCGACGGCACCATCCAGGCGGCGGTCACTGACGCGATCAATCGCCGCCGCTTCGATCAGTCTCCGGACTATGTCGCTGTGCCGTGCGGCATGACAAACGTCATCGCCGCGGATTGTGGATTGCAAGGGTCGCCGATCGATTCGCTCGACCGTTTCCTGTTTCGCCGCGCCAAAGGCGATGTGAAACGTGTGCGGCGCCCTCTGATGGGCGTGACGATCGGAAATCGTGAGCCGGTCTACGGATTCTTTCTCGGCGCCGGCGCGTTCACCACAGCGGTGAAGTTCAGCCGCAGCGAGATTCAAGCCAAAGGCGCGCGGCGCTCCCTTGCGATGGGCCTTACGATCAGCGGCGCCATTCTCAACGCCGCCTTCGGCGAGAAATCGACAACGCCGCCGCTGGTCGCGGAGATCGCCTCCGAACACGGCCCCTTCGAGGGCCCCGAGCCTCTGACGCTTGCGTTAATGACGACGCTGAAGACGCTGGTGCTCGGCGTCTATCCGTTTTGGGGCGCGGGCGAGGGCGGTCTCGCCGTCACGACCATCGGCTTCCCGGCGCAGCGCATGCTGGCGGCGGCGCCGATCGCCCTGCGCGGCAAGTCATCGCCGTGGTTTCGCGATGCAGGCTTTGAAAGCTGGCGCACGAACGCGGTCGATGTGGATTTCAGTGGAACGGTTGTGTTCGACGGCGAATTCCTCGAAGTGTCGAGCGGTGAGCGGATGACCATCGAAACGACACATGACGCCGGCTTCCTCACCTGAACGGCGCGCGAGCCTCCTCGCCTACATCGACAGCGTCCTCTCTGCGCCTGCGCCCGCGCCCGCGGCGCAAATTGCCGCCGCTCTTGTTGAGCTCTATCCCGGGGCGGCGATCTTTCTCTACGGATCAGGCATCAGCGTCAGCGCCGCTGAAAACCCGGCGGACATTCTCTTCGACTATTATGTGATTGCGCCGGACTACCAGACCGCCATCACCGGGGCAGCGGAGCGCTTCGCCGCGAACGCGCTTCCGCCTAACGTCTATTATGTCGAGACCGAGACGCCGCTCGGGCGCTTGCGCGCGAAATACGCGCTGTTATCGGTCGAGGCGTTTGAAAATCTCGTCAGCAGGCGGACGTTTCATTCTTATTTCTGGGCGCGCTTCGCGCAGCCGATGCGGCTTGTCGCGTGTCCGCCAGAGCTGCGCTCGCGCATGATCGAAGCGGTCGCGTCGGCGGCGGAGACTTTTCTCGGCCGGGCAAAAGGCCTTGCGCCCGGGGGCGATTGGCGCGGCGTGTGGCTCGCGGCGATGAACGCTTCCTACCGCGCGGAATTGCGCGCGGAAGGCGGCGGGCGCGCGGAAAAGCTGATTGAGGCCTATGGGGAATGGCCGCGACGGCTCTTCGACCTCGCGGCGCCGGAAGGGCCGGGCGACAGCGGCGGGCGCATCGCCTGGCGGCTGCGCGCCTTGCAAGGCGGCTTTCTTTCCGTTGCGCGTCTCCTCAAGGCGACGGCGACCTTCAAGGGCGGGCTCGACTATATCGCGTGGAAGGTGAAACGCCACGCCGGCGTCGATGTCGGGGTCAAACCCTGGGAACGCCGCCACCCCTTCATCGCCGCGCCGATCGTTGCCGCGCGCTATTACCGGATGCGCGCGGCCGCGCGACGGTAAGGCGCCGCGTCTGGTTGCCCTCTTTGGTGCGGGGACTGAGGCGCGGCTACTTCTTCGCAAGGCCTAGGCGCCCGCCCGCCCGCAGCTTCTCCCACCACGCCCGATTGGCGAGATACCATTCGACGGTGCGGCGCATGCCTTCTTCGACAGTCACTGAAGGCTTCCAGCCGAGTTCACGACTGATCTTCGTCGCGTCGATCGCATAGCGCAGGTCGTGCCCCGGCCGGTCGGTCACGAACTCAATAAGGTCGGCGTGCGCGTGATTCCTGGGACTTAGATCATCCATCAGCATGCAAATCATATGAACGAGGTCGATATTGCGCCGCTCGTTCCAGCCGCCGATGTTGTAGGTCTCTCCAAGGCGCCCTTTCTCGAGGACGGTCAGCAGCGCGTCGGCGTGGTCCTCGACATAGAGCCAGTCGCGAACGTTCTCGCCTTTGCCGTAGACGGGGATCGGCCGGCCTTCGAGCGCGGCGATGACAGCGACGGGGATGAGCTTTTCCGGAAACTGGAACGGCCCATAATTATTGGAGCAATTGCTGGTGACGACCGGCAGCTTGAACGTCTCGGCCCAGGCGCGCGCCAGAAAGTCCGACGCCGCCTTTGACGCCGAATAAGGGGAGTTCGGCTTGTAAGGCGTCTCCTCGGTGAAGAACCCTGTCGGCCCTAGCGTGCCGTAGACTTCATCGGTCGAGACGTGGTGAAAGCGAAAGCGCTCCTTGGCCGAGCCCGAAAGGCCGTCATGATAACGCCGCGCCTCCTGCAAGAGCGCGAAGGTCCCGACAATGTTCGTCTCCACGAAGGCGCCGGGCCCGTCGATCGAGCGGTCGACGTGGCTTTCGGCAGCCAGATGCATGATTGCCTCTGGTTTGTGCGCTTGAAGCGCGGCGCGCATCGCGGCCCCGTCGCAAATGTCCGCCTGCACGAATGCATAGCCGGGGCGGGCGTCGTAGCCCGCAAGATTTTCAAGGTTCGCCGCATAGGTGAGCTTGTCAACGTTGACGACGCTCAATCCCTTGTCGAGCGCCAGGCGCACGACCGCCGAGCCGATAAAACCCGCGCCGCCTGTCACCAGCAATTTCATGAGCACCCCTGACGCAAGCTTTCCGCGTGGTCTCATAAGCGAAACCGGGGGCGCGGCCAACCGCAAGGGTTAATCATAGGCTTCCGGCGACGCGGCAATTCGATTTGAACATGAACGACAAGTGCGCGAGCATTCACCTCATGAAATCCGGCGTCCTTGCGCTCGCTCTTTTCGCCGCTGGTCCGGCGCCCGCCGCCGATCTTGTCGCGGCGAACCCGCGTGCGCTCGCCGCCGCGATCGAACGCGCCGGGCCCGGCGACAGGATCATCCTTTCCGGCGGCCGCTATGGCGACCTGACGATCGGCCCGCGCCGTGGTCAGGGCGCTCTGACCATCAGCGCGGCCGATGCGGCTTCGCCTCCTGTGTTCCGCTCGATCTTCGTTCGCGACGCGGACAATGTGACGTTTGACAATCTCGAGGTCACTTTCGGCGTCTCGGCGGCGCCTTTGACCGACAGCGCTGTCGAAATTCGCCGCTCGTCCGGTGTCCGGCTCAAGGGAATGACGATCAGGTCGTCGGCGAACAGGGTCGCTGGCGACGACGCCTACGGCGTCATCATTCGAGACAGCCGGGACGTTGCGGTATTGGAAAACAGTCTTCACGACGTCTTCCGCGCTGTCGCCGTTTTCGATTCGGATGACGTCATGATCAGCGCGAACACGATCGCGCGCGCGGGCTCAGACGGCGTCGTCGCGCGCGGTGTTGTCGGCCTTGTCGTCGAGAACAACACCCTTTCGGATTTCGCGCCGGTCGATCCGGCCAAATGGCATCCTGACGGCGTGCAGCTCTGGTCGCGGGGCGCACGGCGCGCGAATGAACGTATCGTCATTCGCGGCAATATTATCCGCCGCGGCGAGGGCGCGCCCGCGCAAGGGATCTTCATCAAGTCGCCGGAAATTCTCTCGCGCGACATCCTGATCGAAGGCAATCGCATTGAGCAGGCGATGGGCCAGGGCATCTTCGTCCAGCACGCCATCGGCGTGACGATCAGGAGCAATATCCTTGCCGCAGCGCCGCCAGTGTTGCACCCGCCGGCGATTGAGGTGCGCATGCCCTTCGAAAACGCCGTCGTTGAAAACAATACCGCGCCGAAGTACCGGCTGCCGGCGGAAGTCGTGGCGAACGCTAATCGGCGTACGGATTAGCGCGCCCCCGCCTTCTCGGCGTAACTCCACGCCATCGCGGCAAGCGGCGGGACGCTGTCGCCCATCTTGACGCCTTCGGGGGAGGACGCGTTACCGGCGAGCGCGCGCGCGTAGACGCCTTGTGCGATCGAGGCGAGACGGAACATGTTGTAGGCTAGGCAGAAATCGAAATCGGCAAGACTGGGCCGGCCGGTTTTCTCGCAATAGCGCTGCGCCGCCTCGCTGAGCGAAGGGATGCCGAGCGCACCGAGATCAAGACCGGCGAGACCGCCGCGGATTGTCGGCGGGAAATGCCACACCATCAGAAAATAGGTGAAGTCGGCGAGCGGATGGCCGAGCGTCGAAAGCTCCCAGTCGAGCACCGCGCGCGCTTTTGGCGCTGTCTTGTCGAAGATCACATTGTCGAAGCGGAAATCGCCGTGGACAATCGACACCGCATCGTCAGCGGGAATGTTGTTCGGCAGCCAGTCGATCAGCTTGTCCATGGCTGGAATGTCGGCGGTTTTCGCGGCGACATACTGCTTGCCCCAACGGTCGATCTGTCGCGCAAAATAATTGCCCGGCTTGCCGAAGCTCTCAAGGCCCGCGCGCTTGATGTCGATCGTGTGGAGCGTCGCGATGGTATCGACGAGGTTCATGAACAACGCGCGACGCTCGTCCCTGGGAACGCCGGGAAGGCTTGCGTCCCAGAATATGCGGCCGTCGACAAAATCCATGATGAAAAACGCCGTGCCGATGATCGCTTCGTCTTCACAGTTTGCAAAAGTTTTCGGCACGGGAAATCCGAGCGGCCCGAGCGCTGACATCACGCGATATTCACGTTCGACGGCGTGCGCGGACGGCAAGAGTTTGCCCGGCGGCTTTCGCCGCAGCACATAGTGCCGCGACGGCGTCGTCAGCAGGTAAGTCGGATTTGATTGTCCGCCCTTGAATTTCTCAACGGTGAGCGGACCTTTGTATCCTTCGACATGCGCCTGCATGTAGCGGGAGAGGGCGGCCTCATCGAATTTCAGCCTTTCGGGCGTTGCGGTGACGCCGCTGAACTGGCTGGTCGCATCGCTCATCGTTCGCCCTCAAGCTTTTGCGAGATGTTCGTAGACTAGAAAACCGCCGATCAGCAGGAAGCCGGCCCCGGCGATCAGCTTCAAGGGCAAGAACGCGAGCCAGCGTTCGGCGGCAGCCCCGAGAATGACGGCAAGCCCCGTCGCTGCGACGAGCGCGAGCGCGGCCGCTGCGAAGACGGTAAGGTGCGACGTGCGCCCGTCTGCGGCGAACAGCATCGTGGCGAGCTGGGTCTTGTCGCCAAGCTCAGCGAAGAAGACCGAAAGGAATATTGTCAGAAAAGCCTTCATGCTGTGACCGTCTTCAGGTTGCGATGGAACTCAAGGAAGGAAGCCAGGACCCGGTCAGGAGCCTCCGTATGCGGATAATGACCGATCGCTTCGAACAGAACGGCGTCGGCATTCGGCACCTGCTCCTTGTAGTAGTGATAAAGGTGCGCGCCGGATACGGGATCGGCGCCGCCATTGATGAGCCGCAAGGGCGCGCGCGCCGCGGTCAGCGCGCCAACCCAGCGTGCGCGGTTTGCGCGCCGCTGCGGAATATATGAAAGAAGTTTGTGAAGGACGCGTCTGCCGCCGTTCGCCGTGATGAACGCCCAATGCGCGGCGATCTCTTCGTCGGAGGCCTTTGAATGCGGACCAAAAATCTCATCAAAGTTTTTCCGTAGCTTGTCCTCGGTGAGGAGAAGGCCCATCAGGAAACCAAGCGGCGTGAGGCCCAGTTTTTGAATAGGCCGCGCGCGGTGCTGCTCCGGGAACAGCCCGCCGTTCAGAAACGCCATCGATTGAATTGAAAAGCTCAACGCGCCTTCGTTCTCGCGCGCCAGCAGTTCCTGCCCGACTGTGTTGCCATAATCATGGGTGAAGACGTGCGCCGCGCCGGCGCCGAGATGGGCGAGCAGCGCTTCTTGAAAATCAGCCTGCATAGTGATCGCGTAAGTCACATCACGCGGTTTGTCGGAAAGACCGAAGCCGAGCATGTCCATCGCTGCAAGGCGGAAATGCGGGCGCAGGCCGTCCCAGATGAACGTCCAATCCCAGGACGATGTCGGATAGCCATGGATGAGCAAGAGCCAGGGCTTTGCTTCGTTCCGCTCCTCGCTCGTCCAGTAGGCGAGGCGCCGCCCGCCCGCTATCAGCGTCTTGGCGTTTTTCGTCCAGCGTTCAACCGATCTCATCTACGCAACCTCAGATCATTGATTTCAAGGCGCGCCAGCCGATGTCGTGGCGGCAAAACCCTTCGGGCCAATCGATGTTCGCGACGCCGGCATAGGCGCGCTCCACGGCGTCTCGAATCGTGCGCCCCGTTGCGGTGACGTTCAGGACGCGCCCCCCCGAGGCCATAAGGTCGTCGCCATTGGCGGCCGTTCCCGCGTGGAAGACAATAACGCCGTCGCAGCGCTGCGCCGCCTCGACGCCCCTGATGCGCGACCCCCGCTCAAAGGCGCCCGGATAGCCCTTCGCAGCGAGAACCACCGCGACGGCGCTGTCGCTCGACCAGTCGAGCGCGCGCGGTTTGAGCGCGCCCATCGCCGCGTCGTGCAGAATCGGGAGGAGATCCGACTTCAAGAGGCGCATCAACACCTGACATTCCGGATCGCCGAAGCGGGCGTTGAATTCGATCAGCTTCGGTCCCTCGCGGGTCACCATGAGTCCTGCGAAAAGGACGCCGCGATAAGGAACGCCTCGGCGGTTCATTTCCGCGATGACGGGGATGACGATCCGGGCCATCGTCTGCTCACGGACGGTTTCAGTGAACACGGGCGCCGGCGCACAGGCGCCCATCCCGCCAGTATTCGGTCCTTTGTCGCCGTCGAACGCGCGCTTGTGATCTTGCGCGGCGATCAGCGGCAGGACGCGCTCGCCGTCGGAAATGACGAAGAAACTCGCTTCTTCGCCATCGAGAAATTCCTCAATCACAATTTCGGCGCCAGCCGCCCCCAGAGCGCCCCCGAGAAGGCTCTCAACAGCGTCGTCAGCGTCGCCAAGCGTCTCGGCGATGATGACGCCCTTGCCGCTGGCGAGGCCGTCAGCCTTCACGACGTAGGGCGGGGAAAGCCCCCGCAGATAATTCCGCGCCGGTGCGGCGTCCCGGAAGCGCGCGAAGGCGGCGGTTGGCGCGCCCGCGGCGGCGGCGATCTCCTTCATGAACCCTTTTGAGGCTTCGAGGCGCGCCGCGCCAGCGCTTGGCCCGAAACAGGCGATTGAATGACTCGCGAGTCGATCGGCAAGGCCGGCGGCGAGCGGGGCTTCGGGGCCGACAACGACAAGGTCAACGGCTTTTTCCCGCGCCGCCGCCACAATCCCGTCAATGTCTTCGGCTGCGACTGCGATCGGCTCGCCAAGGCGATTGAGCCCGGGATTGCCCGGCGCTAGATAGAGCCGCGTCAGGAGCGGGCTTTGCGCAATTTTCCAGCCCAGAGCATGTTCGCGACCGCCGCCGCCGACCAGCAGGACTTTCACGAGCCGCCGCTCCTTTCATTCCCTCTCGCGTTTAGGCGTCGCGCCTTTCAGGATCAATGCCGACAGACACCCTGATCGACGAGAAGCCGGGCGATGCCGATCGATTGGCGGCCCCGCGCGCGCTTGGCCCCGAAGATATCGCGGGTGTCGAGTTCGAACGCGGCGCGCGCCTTCCTTTTCCGCCGCGTGAGAAAGGGGTTGTTGCGCGCGCGACGCCCGCCTTCCTCGCACGGGAGTTACAACGCGCCGATCGCGACATCACGCGGCTCGCAACCTCACTGGCAGAAACGCCAGAGCGGCGCCGGCGCGCGTCATTCGCAGGCTCTATTCTGCTCAATACGGCGATCCTTGCGCTGCTTGCTGTTTACGGCCGGGTCCACATCTTCGTTCCCAACAAGCCCGCTGAGTCAATTTCAGTCGTTTACGTCGATTTGCCGCCAGCCCCGATCCCCGACCTGCGCGATCCCGAAGTAGCGCCGGAACCCGAGCCCGAACCGGAGCCGGTGCCCGAACCTGAAGTCTTGCCGGAGCCGGAACCGCGGCCGACGCCCGAACCCGAACCGCCGGTCGAACCGGCGCCGGAACCGGAGCCTGACCCCGCGGATGAGCCCGAACCCGAGCCGTTGCAGCTCGACCTGACGCCGGAGCCGGATTTCACGCGGCCTACTGAAATCGAAAATGCGCCGCTGATCCCGGATGCAGCGCCAGCGACCGCTGCGCCCGACCCTGAAGAGCGTCCCGGTGACATCGTCGTCGAGGGCACGCAAACGCCGGCGGATACAGAGGAACCGCTCCTCTCCGTCGAACCCGAATCGCGCGCGGCGCGCGCCAAGGAAGACGCTGGCGAAAAAAACAAAGACGAAGAAGACACGGGCGCTGGAGAACGCGCAGCAGGCGAGGACGATAATCGCGAGCAGGCCCCGATCGCCGAAACTCGCCTGCCAGAACCCGCCAAGCCTGCAAGTGATGACAGCCTCGACGAGGAACCCGTTTTTTCGGGACGCCGCTTCACGCTGCCGAAAGTCGATCTGCCGAAAGGCGACACGCCAGCCAAGCCTGGTTCTTCGGGCGTGATGGCGATCTTCTGCCCCGAGGAATTTACGGACAAGGAAAAGGCGGCCGAGTGCGCCGGCCGGACGGAAATCCGGTCAGGGTGGAGGCCTGGCGCTTCGGGCGAGGATTTTTCAAAGGCCGCTTCGATCCTGCGCCAGAAGCGCGAGCAGGGCGACTTCTCCGGTGACGATGTGCGCTACGGGACCGACCTCGCGCGCGCCGCCAACGACCGTGCGCGACTGGAAGATATCGAAGACTTCCGGCGCGGCCAGGCGGACGACCTCAGCAAGGCGGGCGTTGCGCCCGAGCCCGCGGGGACTGCGGTCAACATTGGAAGCTCTGGCGCCGAGCCTTCGTGGACGCGGCGCGACGATCCTTTGGTGGACAAAAAGGACGTCGAGAAATTACGCCGTGAGCTCGAAGAAGCGGAGCGGCGCAACAATCCGGACAATGAGTAGCAGGCGTGACAGCGCGCCCCGAATTCGTCACGGTGCGCGCATGATATCGCCGCCAGACGCCCGAGATTGCGGGGCGATTGCGAGGGGAAGCTGGTTGCTGCTCATCGGCGCAGGAATAGACTCTCGAAGATATCAATGGGGTCAGCGTGATCGACAATTGTTCCGCAAGTCTGACGTTTGAAAGCGCGGGCGGCGTCTCGCGCAACTCTTTGTGCGCCAGCTCAGCCGCGATACCCGCGCTCACGGGCGCGCCAAGCGTAGATGGCCTGCGCGCCGGCGCTGATGGATCGGGAACGAAAGTTTTTTGACACTTTCGGCGCGGTCTCATCCTTCGATCTCGACGAGACGGGGGCGATCTCGACGAGACGGGGGCGCTAACCCTGAAATCTTCAAGCGGCGAAACAATTCTCGCGCGGCGGTCGAACGCCTCATCGACCCTTCAGCGGCGGCTGGGGCCGGGTGAACAGCCAATCGCGTTCGCCGGAGTGCTTCGGCTGGAATTTATATCCGTCCACGGAGAAGTCCTTCAGGTCGTCGGCCCGCTCGGCTCGCTTGTCGATCGCCCAGCGGGCCATTAATCCTCGCGCGCGCTTGGCGAAGAACTGCAAGGAACGCAGCTTGCCGTCTTTTTCTTCCTTGAAGGACGCCGTCACCACGGGGAATTTCAACGCATCAGCCGCCACAGCGGAGAAATATTCATTGGACGCAAGATTGACGACCGTCTTGTCTTCGTGACCGCCGGCGATCTTGTTGATCGCCAGGGCGAGGCTGTCTCCCCAATAAGCATAAAGATTTTTTCCGCGCGGGGTCTTCAGCGTCGATCCCATTTCGAGCCGGTAGGGCTCAATGGCATCGAGCGGACGCAACAGGCCGTACAGCCCGGACAGAATGCGCAGATGCTGCTGCGCATAGGCGAAATCCTGCGCCGTCATTGTCCTGGCGTTCAGCCCCAGGTAGACCTCGCCGTTAAAGGCAAGCGCGGCCGGCTTTTGGCCGTTCGCTTTCATGTCGCCGCGAAACGCCTGAAACCGGTCGTGGTTGAGGGCAGCGAGCTTCGGCGAGATATCCATGAGCTTGCCGAGTTTCGTCGCAGGAAGTGCGCCGGCGACCGTTGCGATCTCGCGCGCCTCCTTCAGGAAATCAGGCTTCGTCGCGACAAGGCCCGGCGGGCCCTCGTCGAAATTCATGTTCTTGGCAGGTGACAACAGGATCAGCATGACGCCCGCCATGCCGCGCATGCGCGCAAAAATCAACGTCGCGGCACGACAAGGTTCGGGGCCGGCACGCCATGATGGCGCATTTCGAACACGAAATCTGACTGGTCGAAGGGGCCGCGAACGGCGCGTTTGGCGTCCGCGCGCGGACCGTCAAAGTCACGCACCACGTAGTAATAGACCTTCTCGTCTGCGCTGTTCATCGGGCGCACGGCGGCCACGATAAAGTCCTCGTCATGCGCAATCGCCGTGACGCGGCCGGGAATGCGCAGTTCGCACGCGCCATTTTGCCGCTCATAGCAGATATGCATTTCCTCGGCGTCGGCGAGCGCGCGCAACCGGTACGGCCCGTCGATCGGCTGGTCGTAAAACAACACTGACCCAGGAACGCAGCCTGCGGCGGCGAGCGACGCGGCGCCGACGAGCCAGCCTTTCATCTCCGTCATCCCCGTCAGACCATCTTTCCCGGATTCATGATGCCGTTCGGATCAAGCGCAGCTTTGACCGCGCGCATCATCGCGATTTCGGCGGGCGCCTTGCGACGGGCGATATCGTCGCGCCGCGCAAGGCCGACGCCATGTTCGGCCGAAATCGACCCCTCGAAGCGATCGATCGCATCGTAGACCGCGTGTTCAATTATTTCCTCGCGCGCCGCGAAGTCGGCCCGCGTCATCCTTTCCGGCTGAAGCACGTCGTAATGGATGTTGCCATCGCCCATGTGACCGAAGGCGACGATGCGCGCGCCGGGACACGCGCGCTCGACAGCTGCGTCCGCGTCAGCGAGAAACGCCGGAACAGACGCCATTGGTACGGACACGTCGTATTTCGCCTGCCCGCCCTCCGGCTTCATCGCCTCCGACATCGAATGACGCAGATGCCAGAAGGCCTTGGCTTGCCCCTCGCTTTCCGCAAGGGCCGCATCAGCAAGCTCGCCAGCGTCGAGCGCGTTGCCAAGGAACGCCTCCGCCATCGGACGAAGCGCGCCTTCGCGTCCGGCCGAGAATTCAACCAGCGCATACCAGGCATGCGCGGCGTTCAGCGGGTCGCGCGAGCCCGGAATATTCTTGAGGACAAGCGCGAGGATCGCGCGCGACATCAATTCAAAGCTTGTCACGGCCCCGCCGGAAACGTCCTGCGCACGCGCAAGCAATCGCAGCGCCGCGTCCGGCGACGTTAGCCCAGCGAAAATCGTCAGGCGTTCGCGCGGCGCCGGAAATAATTTCAGCGCAGCGCCGGTGACGAGGCCGAGCGTTCCTTCGCCGCCGATGAAGAGCTGTTTGAGATCGTAACCCGTATTGTCCTTGCGAAGCCGCTTCAGGCCGTTCCAGATCTCGCCCGAGGGCAAGACAGCTTCGATCCCGAGCACAAGGTCGCGCGTATTGCCGTAACGGATGACATTGACGCCGCCCGCGTTCGTCGAGATGACGCCGCCAATCTGGCAGCTTCCCTCCGAACCGATCGATAGCGGTAACAGCCGGTCCACCGCCGCCGCGGCATTTTGCGCTTCTGCGAGCGTGACGCCGGCGTCTGCGACAAGCGTATTGTCGAGCGGCGATACATCGCGCACGCGGCGCAGGCGTCGCATCGACACCAGCACCTCGCCATTCGTCGCGATCTGCCCGCCGACAAGCCCGGTATTGCCCCCCTGCGGCGTGATCGCGATGCGCTTTTCAGCGCAAAGGCGCACAAGCGCGGCGATCTCGGGAACGCTCGCCGGCGCGACTATCATCGAGGGCGCGCCCTGCCACCGCTTGCGCCATTCGACGTTGTAGGCCGCCCATTCGCTCTGCGTGATGACGCCGTTTGCGCCGACAATCCTGGCGATCGCTTCTGCGTCTGAACTTGATAGGTTTTGCATTCGGGGGTCCGACCGTCAGATCAAAAGAGTGCCCGCGTAGCCAAAGCGAGGTCAAGCGGCCGGGCGTCGCCCTTTCGGCCTGATCGGGTCCCAGTGTACGCTCTATCTTGGTTTAAACTGAAAGGCGGCGCCATGCAGCGTTTATTTCTACTGCTGTCCGCATGCGCCGTGGCGCTCGCGGCGTGTTCAAAAAACGATGCCGCGCCAGCCGCCGCGGCGCCAACTGTCGCAGGCGAAGCCCCTGGCGCGGCGCCTGCGCCTGCCGCCGTGGATTTCGCCGTGGTCGCTGCGGCGGCTGTCGCTGCGCCGTCTCGGCTTGCGGCTGACCGCGCCGAAGACGAAAGACGTAAGCCTGCCGCCGCGCTTGAATTTTTTCAGGCTGGTCCCGGCATGACCGTATTCGAGATCGAGGCTGGCGCTGGTTGGTATACGGAAATTCTCTCGCATGCAGTTGGCGAAAGCGGCGCTGTCGTCATGCAAAATCCGGAAGGCTTCCGGGCTTTCGTCGGCGAACAGATCGATGCGCGCCTTGCCGGCGGCCGCCTCGCGAATGTGCGCCAGTCGCTGTCGAACTTCGATGCGCTTGATGCGCCCAGCGGGAGCGTCGATGTCGCGACATGGGTGCAAGGGCCGCATGAACTTTATTACACGCCGAGCGAGGGAGTGAGCCTTGGCGACCCGGCGAAAAGCTATGCGGAGATTTATCGCATCTTGAAGCCCGGCGGCGTTTTCGCAGTGATTGACCATTCGGCTGTCGCTGGCGCCCCTGAAACGGTCGGGAATGAGCTTCACCGCGTCGATCGCGCGACCGTCGTCGCCATGGCCGAGACGGCCGGCTTCACGCTGGAAGCCGAAAGCGCGTTCCTTGCCAATCCGGAAGACCCGCGCACCATTACGGTCTTTGATCCAGCGATCCGTGGCAGGACCGATCAGTTCGCGCTTCGATTCAGGAAGCCAACCTAGCGAGCGGCGGCCGCCCGTCGCAGGCGATCATTGATGGCTTCGCCAAGTCCGACCGTCGGCACGGGCGCTGACGCGATGCCGGAGAGCGCGCGATCTTCGCAGAGCGCGTCGAGCGCGCGCAGATGCGCAAAGAGGTTCGCCGCCGCTTCGACAAGGTCGCCTGTAACGCTCAGGTTTAGCGTGCAGGGATGAGCCGGGGCCGGCCCGAAGGCGAGATACGCCTCATCCTCTCCTGCGGCAGAGACGTCGAGGCGCAAGGGCGCACGCGGCGCATAGTGGCTCTGCATCATGCCTGGCGCTTCGATCGCGCCCGAGACCGGATCCGCGAGCGCGCCGGCGATGCGCTCGATCGCCGCGCGTGTCGCGCCGCCGGGCCGGAGCAGGATCGCGCGTCCGTCCTCGATCTTGAGGATTGTTGATTCAACGCCAACGGCGCACGGCCCGCCGTCGAGAACAAGATCGACCCTGTCGTGCAGCCCTTCGCGCACATGCGCCGCCGTTGTCGGGCTGATCGATCCAGACGGATTGGCGCTTGGCGCCGCCAGCCCCCGGTCGACGGCGGCAAGCAGCGCTTGCGCAACCGGGTGGGCCGGCGCGCGCAAGGCGACCGTGTCGAGGCCCGCCGTCGCAAGATGCGACAATGCGCTGTCGTCTCGGCGCGGCAATACCAGCGTTAGCGGACCCGGCCAGAACGCTATCGCCAGCCGCTCCGCAAGCGGCGAAAAGCGCGCGTAACGGCGCGCCATCGCCGAACCGGTTACATGAACGATCAACGGATTGAACGACGGTCGCCCCTTGGCCTCGTAGATGCGCGCCACGGCGCGGTCATTCGTTGCGTCTGCCGCAAGACCGTAAACGGTCTCTGTCGGCATCGCGACGAGGCCGCCCGCAAGAAGCAGCGCGACGGCACGCTCAATATCCTCTGTATACTGATCGTTCACGCCAGCGCAGACCTGACGTCGGTCAACGCGAAATCGCCGCCGACATAAAGAAGCGGCGCACCCTCGCTCTTGGCGAGCGCATAGGCGAAACAGTCGCCGTAATTGAGTTTCGCGGGATGACGGCCACGACCGTACTTCACAACCGCTGCGCGCGCGACCTGAAGTTGGGGTTCGTCAAAAGCGCGCACCGCGATGTTATAGGATTCGAGGATCTGCTGAATTTTTTCCCAGGAAATGCCGCGGCCCGCCGTCACAAGCTGAAGCTCCAGAACGTTTCCAGCCGACATCACGAAGCTGTCGCCGCTTCCCAGAGCAGCTCTCAAAAGCGCTTCCTCAGGTTCGGCCGCGATCATCGCGTAGATCGCCGACGTATCGACGGCGATCATCGCGGCAGACCGTTCTCGTCATACATTTCTTCGTCTATCTGCCGCATCGACGGAAAATCGCCGCCCGCTTCGGCCCGGATAGCGTTCAACAACTCATCGACGCGGCGTTCACGCGCGGAGCGGCGCGCCGCGTCATCGGCGGACGCATTTTCAAGACTGGCAGCCAGCGCCCCGGCGACGGCTTCCGTGATGCTCTGGCCTTTCAGCTTTGCGAGCTTGCGGGCCATCGCCGCGACTTCGGGATCTTTGATATTGAGGGCGGACATCGCGGTTTTCCCAGGAAGAAGGAAGCAAATATTCTTCCTTCTTCCTTAGTTGTCAAGGAACCGCATGGCCATGGGTCTAAAATTAAGGCATTTCGCGGTTCCATCCTGCGCAATCGAAGGTTGACCCGATGACTTACGCCACCCCCGTCCGTGACCTGCGCTTCTCGCTCGACCACATTTCCGGTTTCCCGGCGCTGATGCGCTCGGGGGCCTATCCGGATCTCACGCCCGATATCGCCGAGGCGATCGTCGACGAGGCGGCGAAATTCTGCGACGGGATCATCGCGCCCCTCAACTGGAACAGCGACCGCAACCCGGCGCGGCTTGAGAACGGCATCGTCAGGACGAGCCCCGGCTTTCGCGAGGCGTACAAGGCCTATGTGGAGGGCGGCTGGAATTCTCTTGCCTTCCCGGAAGTGTGGGGCGGACAGGGTTTGCCGCAGACACTTGCGGTGGCGCTCGTCGACGCCCTCAACGGCGCCTCGATGTCATTCGCCATCGGCACGACGCTGACGACCGGCGCGGTCAAGGCGATCCTTCATGCGGGTACGGACGATCAGAAGAAAACCTATCTGCCAAAGCTCGTTTCGGGCGAGTGGACGGGCACGATGAATCTGACCGAGCCGCAGGCGGGCTCAGACCTTTCAGAGCTACGCACCAAAGCGGTTCCGGCAGGCGATGGGACCTATCGCATTAGCGGCCAGAAAATTTACATCACCTATGGCGATCACGACCTTGCGGATAATATCGCGCATCTTGTCCTCGCGCGCCTTCCCGACGCGCCGCCGGGCACGGCCGGCATTTCGATGTTCATCGTGCCGAAGCATCATGTAAACGCGGACGGCTCCCTCGGCGCACGCAACGACGTCAAATGCATCAAGCTTGAAGAAAAGATGGGTCTCCACGGCTCGCCGACTTGCGTGATGGTCTATGGCGAGCAAGGCGAATGCGTCGGTACGCTGCTCGGCGAACCGCACAAGGGCCTCAAGAACATGTTCGTGATGATGAACGCCGCGCGCCTCGATGTCGGCGTGCAGGGCGTCGGCGTCGCCGAGGCCGCGTTCCAGCGCGCGCTTGCCTACGCGCAGGAGCGCCGGCAGGGCAAAACCGCGGGCGCGAAGTCTGGCGGCATGGTCCCGATCTACGAACACGCGGACGTTCGCCGCATGCTCTATTCGATGAAGGCGCTCGTCGAAGCCTCGCGAGCGATCTGCCTCGCCACCGCAGTCAATTACGATCTCGCACGCCACGCGCCGGACGAAACCCTGCGCAAAAAAGCAAAGGCGCTAGAGGAGTTGCTGACGCCGATTGCAAAAGGCTGGTCCACCGACCGCGCAAACGACGTCGCCTCACTCGGCGTGCAGGTGCATGGCGGCATGGGCTATGTCGAGGAGACGGGGGCCGCGCAACATATGCGCGACGCGCGTATCGCCGCGATCTACGAAGGGACGAACGGCATTCAGGCGATGGATCTCGTCGGGCGTAAATTGCAAGGCGATGGCGGCGCTGCGGCGAAGGCGTTCATTCAGGACGTGCGGGAAGTGGCGATGATTGCGAAAGCCGGCAAGCGCGAAGAAATGAAAGCGATCGGCGCGCGCCTTCTTGAAGCGGCAGAAGCAGTGAAGGCGTCGACCGATTGGCTGCTGAAAGCCGCAGCAGCCGATCAGGAGCACGTGCTTGCCGGCGCGGCGCCCTATTTGAAACAATTCGGCAATGTCGCCGGCGGCTATTACCTCGCCAAAGGGGCCCTGGCGGCGGCGCTCGCCGCGAACGAACCCGGCGCCGATCGCGCTTATCTCGATGGCCGCATCGCCATCGCGAAGTTTTATGCGGAAAATTACCTCACCGAAGCGACGGGCCTCACCCTTGCCGTCACGGCAGGCGCTGGCGTCGTCGCTCGTCTTGATCCGGCGGCGCTGACCGGCTGATGGGTTGGCTTGTTATAATGCCAGATTCTTTGCGCGAAAGCGACATAATGGCGCCGCCGTTAATTGAGTTGCACCGTGTGCTGAGGAAAAAAGGATCACAGTACTCGCACCGCGAATTCGCCCGGCTGCCTGTCGTTGACAACTCCGCCTTCCGCAAGGCGAAGCGCGAAACGAAGAAAGCCGATCAGGGCAGGTTAGACTTGTGATCGACGTCGCCGCGCTCGAGACGCTCAGGTTCGTCGTCTATTGGGCGAGCTATCTTTATTTCCCGGCGCTGGCGCTGTTGATCTGGCTGATCGTGAAGCGGCAAGGGCTGGCGCGGATGATGGCGCTGCTCGTTCTGGCGACCCTGACCGTGCTTGCTTATGCGCGCTTCGTTGAGCCGCGCATGCTTGTTACGCGCGAGCATGACATGAGCCTCGAACGCTGCATGGCGGAGAGCGGGTCAGTGCGTATCGCCGTCTTTTCCGACACGCATATCGGCGCCTTCGGCAACGCGATGCCGGTTGCTCGCATCGCCAGGGCCGTCAATGCGGCCGACGCAGACTTGGTGATGATCGCCGGCGACTTCACTTATTGGCTGGCGCCGGAAAAGTTCGGCGCCGCCTTCGCCGCCCTTGGCGAGTTCGATGCGCCGGTCTTCGCGGTGATGGGCAACCATGACGTCGGTCTTCCAGGACCCGATGTCGGCGCGCCCCTCAGCGAGGCGCTTGCCTTGATCGGCGTCAACGTCCTCGATGACGCTGTCACAACCATTGAAATTGATGGACAGCCGGTGGAACTCGCTGGTCTTAGCGACCTGTGGGCGGACAAGCAAAAACTGATGCTGCTGGAGAAACGCGGGCCCGTGCCCCGGCTTGTTCTCACCCATAATCCTGCGACCATCCGAACGCTGCTCCCGCGACAGTCTGTCGACTTGATGGTCTCCGGTCACACGCATGGCGGTCAGATCAACATTCCGTTCGTCACCTGCGCCATGCTGCCGAGCATGTGCCGCCTGACGTTAGCCGGCCTTAAAGATACCGAGCGCGGCCCGGTGTTCGTCACAACAGGCACAGGCATGGTGGGCCTGCCGATGCGTTTCAATGCCGTCCCGCGCGTTGACGTACTCGACGTTCGATGGACTGCTTGCGAAAAATGAACCGTCAGCGTCCGCCGAAGCGATAGGATAGCGATAGGATAGCGGTCACCTGATCCGCGTCGCCGAGGTCGCGCACGATCGGCGAGTCGGCGGCGTCGCCCGCGATGCGCTCATAATTGGCGATGAAGGCAGCCGTCACGCGGCGATTGAGCGGCCGTACCGCTGTGACGCCAGCGCCGTAGGAAACCAGCCCGCCGTCCGGGTCAAACGCCGGGAGACCCGAGGCAAGCGACTGACCGGCGTCAATGCCGAAATAGCGGTCGACATAATCCGCGGTTGCGAAGGTCGCTGTTGGACCGGCAGTGACGAGGGTGCTTGCGAACCGGCGAGCGTAACGGGCGCTGAGGTCGCCGATGATCCCTTGATGCGCGCCGAAGCCGCGCCGCGTCTCGGCGCGCAGCCGAAAGGCGCCATTGCGGTGTTCTACAAAGCCGCCGAGTTCCGCCGCGGCCGGGATATCGCCGAGGCCGGCGAGGTCGTCCGTTTCGCCGGTCAGCAGAAAGGGCGAGCCGCCATTGTCATCGTCGCGCCCGAAGCGGATCCGCGCGATTGGTCCGGCTTTCCATGACGGGGTATTGATGAGGTTGGCGCCAAGGCCCTCAGGGACCGAGGCGAAAAAGCGATCGCCGTAAGCAAGGCGGATGTCGGGAAACACCGACAGCCCGTAATCATCAGCGCCCTGATAAATCGGGCCGAAGACCGCTCCCGCGCCCAGCGAGACGCTCCACCCCTCGGGCTGCGCCCCGCGCGGCCCGCCCTCTTGCGCAAATGCGGCGTCTGCAAGCGGCAGAACCGCAAGCGTGGCGACTGCTAATGACTTCATCGAACACCAGTTATTACTGTTGAAAGTTACGGCTGGAGGCTTGAGGCGGATCAGCGAATGGCGCCGGCGGTCACGGCGATAGCTTAGGCGTTTAATCGAAGGGGCAAACCTGTATGCTGCGATAAGGCCAAAAGGAAATGATCATGACCACGCTCAAGGGAAAGACCCTCTTCATCACGGGCGCCTCGCGCGGGATCGGGCTGGCGATCGCGCTGCGCGCGGCGCGAGACGGCGCCAATATCGCGATCGCGGCGAAGACGGCCGAACCCCATAAGCACCTTCCCGGCACGATCTACACCGCCGCCGAGGAGATTGAAAAAGCCGGCGGCAAGGCGCTGCCGCTGCTCTGCGACATCCGTTTCGAGGATCAGGTGCAAGCCGCGGTAGCGCATACGGTTAAGACATTCGGCGGCGTCGACATTTGCGTCAACAACGCCTCGGCAATTTCGTTGACCGGCACCGAAGCGACCGAGATGAAACGCTGGGACCTGATGCATTCGATCAATGCGCGGGGGACCTTTCTTGTTTCGAAGACCTGCATCCCGCATTTGAAGCGAAGCGCCAATCCGCATGTGCTGATGCTCTCTCCGCCGCTCGACATGAGCCCCCGATGGTTCGGCGGTCATGTCGCCTACACAATGGCGAAATACGGCATGTCGATGTGCGTTCTCGGCATGGCGGAAGAGTTCAAATCCGACGGCATCGCCTTCAATGCGCTCTGGCCGCGCACCGCGATCGCGACCGCTGCGGTGGAATTTGCGCTCGGCGGCGACGCGATGATCAAGGGCTCGCGCACGGTCGAAATTCTGTCCGATGCCGCGCATCTGATCTTTACCAAGCCATCGCGACAGTTCACCGGCAACTTCGTAATCGACGACACGCTTCTTTGGGAGCACGGCGTGAAAGATTTCACAAAGTACCGCGTCGATCCAACGCGCAAGCTCTTTCCCGACTTCTTTGTCCCCGCAAACGCAACGCCCCCGCCGGGCGTCGCCGAAACGCTGGAGTCGATGATGATCGGGGGGTGAAACTTAACCAATCAGCGCGAACCTTGGTCGCGCTCTAGCCGCGACGGAATTATGGGATCGCCGCGTTTAAGAGATTGCGAAGGAAGGCGCCGACCAGCCTGTTTGTTGGGCTGGTCTCGGTTGCTATCAACGTGATGGGACGATCATGAAAACCACTGCGCTAAAACTGCTGGCGGCGTTTGGGGCGACCGGCTTTATCGCCGGTTGCGCTGTTGACCGAGATTATAATCCGCCGGGTCCGCGCGGCGGACCGGGCACAAACTGGGAGAATCCGCGGGGCCCTGTCGGCGGACCGGGCGCTTCTCCCGACCGGCGCCGCGTGAGCGTTTACGGAAAAAGCATTTGGGTCAATCCTGTGGCGGGCGGATATTATTTTCACCGCGACTATGGGTATTGGCGGCCTGGTTACGGATGGTACGACGCCGGTCGGAAATGTTTCTATGATCGCGACGGTAATCCCCCCGGGCGACGCGGCGGGCGCGGTACAAATTGGGAAAACCCGCCGGGACTAGCGGGAGGTCCGGGGGCCTCGCCCGATCGTTTGGCGCGTTGCGGCTGATCGCAGCGGTCGATGACGGCCGATTGTCGACATCGAATGGGTCGGAAGCGACACCGCGCTACCGGCCCACAGTCTTTTCTTTTGCGAGGACGGGCTGAAAGCAGGCGTGCAACCGCTGGCTTCGCACGCCATTAATGATGATGGTGCTCATGCACCTCCATATTGATTCGCCCGCATTTGCCGCATTTGACGACGGCGCCGTGGGCGTCGTGATGGGCGACGTTGACCAGGAGTTTCGTCTTGCACATGCCGCAGCGATAGGTTTCATCCCCGCCGCCTTCACGCACCGGCGTGCCCGCGACGTGCGGTTCGATGGGCCGTCCCGCCACGTCTTCGGCGTCGACGATCTTCATGTCGAATTGCGGCATAGATCCTCCTTCAGCCTGCGACGCGGCGTATCAGCGCTTCATACCATGCCGCGCCGCGAACGATATCGCCGATCCGCACCCGTTCGTCGGTGCCATGAATGCGCCTCAGATCGTCGGGTTCGTAGATGAACGGCGTGAAACGGTAATGGCCGTCCGCCGCGCCGACATAGTGGCGCGTGTCCGTTCCCTGCAAGGTCAGAAACGGCGCGATCGGAAGCGGGCCAAAGATCTCCGCCGTTGTCTCCGCCATCGCCCGATAGCCGTCGCTCGTCGATGACGAAACGGGACTGGGCTCGGCGCCGCCTTGTGATTCGACGCTCACGCGGGGATCGCCAATCAAGGCTGTTGCGCGCGCCATCACGCTCGCGACGCTGTCGCGCGGATGGATGCGATAATTGACGACGGCGCTCGCCGTCTGCGGCAGGATGTTCGCCTTGACGCCGCCGTCAATGATCGTCGGCGCTGTCGTCGTACGGAGCGCCGCCGCCGTCGTCGGGCTTTTGCCAAGCGATTGCGCGACGATGGGGCCGGTCAGCCATAGATTGGCCAGCAACACCCTTTCGCCAAAAGAGAGCTGCGGCGCCACCGCTTTGAGAAAAGCCGCCATCCCTGAATCGATCACGAGCGGGTACGGATGATCGTTGACGGCGACGACTGCGCGCGCGACGAGACTGACAGCAGTATCCTTTCCGGGAGCTGAGGAATGGCCGCCAGGCGCCGTCGCGGTGAATTTCAGCGTTATCGACCCTTTTTCAGCGACCGCGATGAGAGCGATCGGAGAGTCGATACGCGGGATGATACCAGCGACGAGGCCCGATCCTTCGTCAAGCGTCCACTCGAACCTGACGCCGCGCTCGTCGAGCAGGCGCCGCATGGCGGTCGCGCCTTCCGGTCCGCCGATTTCCTCGTCATGACCAAAAAGGAAATAGATGTCGCGCGACGGCCTGAAACCGCTTGCCGCGAGCTGCTCTGCCGCCTCCATCAGCGCGATCAGGTGGCCCTTGTCGTCCATCGCGCCGCGGCCCCAGACGAAGCCGTCTGCGACAACGCCTTCAAACGGCGGATAGGTCCACTGATCCTGCGTGCCCGGTTCAACCGGAACGACGTCCAGATGCGCGAGGAATGCAACCGGCGCGTCCGCGCCCGTTCCCGGCCAGCGATAGAGCAGGGAATGACCAACCTGTTCGCGCGTCATTGCGCTATGCGCCGCGGGATATCTTTGCGTCAGGAACGCCGCGAAGCCTTCAAATGCAGCAGCCTCGGGCGCGCGCCCGTCGCCGTGCGAGATTGTTGCAAAGCGGATCGCTTCGGCTAGGCGCGCGGCGACAGCGCCGTTCTGCGCCGCAGACCCAAACGCGCGCGGCGTCTGCGGCGAGGCGGCCGATCCCGGCAGCATGAACGCGCGGCCGATCATGACTGCGGCAAGCAGAAGCAAGGCGGCGGCGCTCGTCAGAAAAATACGCTTGATCAACGCCTGCGCCCCTGTCATCCCGGACTCTTCAAGACTTATGGATCGAAACCTGCGGCGCGCGAAAGTCCCCCGATGACGACGCTCCTCTTCGAGCATGATGCTTTCGGCGCGCATGAAACGCCGCCCGGTCATCCGGAACGCGCCGATCGCTATGGCGCGGTCACGCGCGAATTGGCCTCGGAGCGCTTCGGGGCGTTGGTCCGGCGCGCAGCGCCGCGCGCGGAAATCGCCATCATCGAACGCGTTCACACCCGCGCTTATATCGATGCGATCCTGGGCGCCGCGCCGTCCGAAGGCTTGGTTCGCCTTGATCCGGATACGGTCATGGGCCCCCATTCGCTTGACGCCGCCCTGCGCGCGGCGGGCGCGGGCGCTGCCGCCGTCGATGCAATTTATGCGGGGGAGGCGAGGAACGCCTTTGTCGCCGCGCGCCCGCCGGGTCATCATGCGCCGCCCGACCGCGCGATGGGATTTTGCCTGTTCAACGCGGCGGCGGCGACAGCGATGCACGCGCGCGCAGCGCACGGCGCCCATCGCGTCGCCGTGGTCGATTTCGATGTCCATCACGGTAATGGCACCGAGGCGATATTCTGGCAGGACGAAAATGCGTTTTACGCGTCGAGCCATGAATGGCCGCAATATCCCGGGACGGGACGTGCGAGCGATCGCGGCGCCTTCGACAATGTCGCCAACGCGCCGCTCGCGACGGGATCGGACGGCGAAGCCTTTCGTCAAGCCTGGGGGCAGACGCTGCTGCCGGCGCTGTCGGATTTCAAGCCGGACTTTCTGGTCATGTCGGCGGGGTTCGACGCGCATCGCGCTGACCCGCTCGGCGGCCTGGCGCTCACTGAGGCTGACTTCGACTGGGTGACGCGGGAACTCCTCGCCATCGCGCGCGGGACCTGCGGCGGGCGTGTCGTGTCGCTGCTTGAGGGAGGCTACGACCTCGGCGCGCTCGCGCGTTCTGCTGGCGCGCATGTTGCGGCCTTGATGGACGGTTGAGAACCGCGCGATAAGGGCCCAGGAGACGAGCAATCGGACATGACGGGGCGCATCATCACCGCGCGGCACGGCCGCCCGAATCTGTCGCGGGACCTGACGATCACCGCCGCCGATTATGGCGACTGGTGGGCGCAATATGACGCGAGCGGTCTGCATCCGGACGAGCGCCCGCCGCAAAGCCTCATCGATCTTGCCGCCAAGGCGGCGACCGTTCTTTCCTCGACGTTGCCGCGCGCCATCGAGACCGCGCGGCAGGCCACGCGCGGCGGGCGCGAGGTGCCGGCCGATCCGCTTTATGTTGAAGCGCCGCTGCCGCCGCCGCCGGTGCCATTCGTCAAATTGTCGCCCGGTCAGTGGGGGGTGGTCAGCCGCTTTTTCTGGGTTTTCGGCTATGCGCCCGAGGGGGTCGAAACGCATCGCGAAGCATGGGTGCGCATTGATCAGGCGATCGAGCGCCTGACCCGCGAAACCGCAAAAGGCGACGTGCTTTTGTGCGCGCACGGCTACTTCAACTGGATGCTCGACAAGCGGCTGCGCGCGCTCGGCTGGCGGCGCGCCAATCGCGAGGGCAGCAACCGCTTCTGGTCGTGGCGCATTTACGAGCCGCCAGGCGCACGCGAAGGCGCCGGGGCGCGCGCAACGGCGGCGGCCGAATAGGCGCCGAAGGAGAATGCGGGCCGGGCTCCAGCGTGGTAGACAAACCTTGCGTTATCCTGGAGAAAGTTCATGGCTTCCGAAGCGATCGCGGCCGAACTCTGTCCTTTGACCGCCCCCCTCTCCGAGATCGATCCAAGCCGCTCCGATTATTTCCAGACTGGCCGCCATCACGCGGTCTTCAAGCGCCTGCGTGACGAGGCGCCGGTTCATTGGTCGAAAACGGGCCCCTCGGGCGGCTTCTGGTCGGTGACGCGGCACGAGGACATCTTCGCTGTCGACACCAATCACACGGATTTTTCCTCGGAACGAAACATCGTCATCGGCGACCAGCCGGCCGACTTCGCGCCAACGATGTTTATCGCCAAGGACCCGCCCATCCACGACATTCAGCGCAAGGCCGCGCAGCCAGCCGTCGCGCCGCAGCGTTTGTCTGAGCTTGAAGCGCTGATGCGCGGCCGCGTCGGCGCACTTCTCGACGATCTCCCGATCGGCGAGGATTTCGACTGGGTTGATCGCGTCTCGATCGAACTGACGACCCAGATGCTCGCGACGCTGTTCGACTTCCCGTGGGAGGACCGGCGTCTGCTTCCCTACTGGTCCGATGTCTCAACGTCATCGGAACTCGTCGGCAACTACACGACAACGCACGAAGACCGTGTGCGCATCCTATCCGAGGAGTGCCTTCCTTATTTTCAGCGCCTCTGGACGGAGCGCAAGTCCGCGCCGCCGAAATTCGATTTCATCTCGCTGTTGGCGCATGACCCCGGCACCGCGCGGATGATCGAGGATCCGATCGACTTTCTCGGCAATCTCGTCCTGTTGATTGTCGGCGGCAACGATACGACGCGTAATTCGATGTCCGGCGGCGTCTACGCGCTTAATCTGTACCCGGATGAATTCACCAAGCTCAAGGCTGATCCCGGACTTATTCCCAACATGGTCTCCGAGATCATCCGCTGGCAAACCCCGCTCGCCCATATGCGCCGCACGGCGCTGCGCGATGTCGAGTTCCGCGGCCAGACGATCAAAAAGGGCGACCGCGTCGTCATGTGGTACGTCTCCGGCAACCGCGACGAGCGCCTCTTCAAGGATCCCAACCGCCTCATCATCGACCGGGAAAACGCGCGCCGCCACATCGCCTTCGGTTTCGGCATCCACCGCTGCATGGGCAACCGCGTCGCCGAGATGCAGCTGCGGATCCTCTGGGAGGAGCTGCTGAAGCGCTTTTCGCGGATCGAGGTCGTCGGTGAGCCGCAGCTTGTGCAGTCAAATTTTGTTCTCGGTTATGAACGCCTGCCCGTGCGCCTCCACGCCTGACCGGCGCGCGTCCATGAGGCCTAGCGGTCAGCGACCTCGCTGGGATTGCTCGCCCAATCCTCACGCGCGTGCCGGACGCGAATGACCAGCACGCCGCCTTCTTCGACAACAAAGATGATCACATGCGACCTGTAGGGATGAATGCGCATTGGCGGCTCAAATTCGGAACGCTCCCGAACGGCGAGCGGCGATCGCTCAATAAACGCGCATGCGGCTTCGAAGCCGGCAATATACTTCTCTGCTTCAGGGGCGCCGAAGCGCTCGGCGCCCTCGATATAGAGGCGGATGATGTCGGCGTCGGCTTCCTTCGTGAACCTAATCGGCATTTGCCGTGCTGGCGCGCTGGCGCGCCTCTGTGAGAATCTCGTCTAGCGAACGTTCCGAAACACCGCTCTCCAGACCTCTCGTGATCATTGCCTGCAGCGCCTCGATCTTGCTGCTGCGCTCGATATCCTTGCGAATGAGATCGCGCACATAATCGCTCGCATTCGCGTAGCGGCCGGTCTTGGCGCGCGACTCGGCCCAAGCCTTGAGCGGCTCGGGCAGGGAAACATTCATGGTCGCCAAGACAGTAGCCTTTCAACGCAATCACTTTTTTTAGTATAGATTGGCAAAGCCTGTCAAATTTTGAGCCGATCCCTTGCGAAGTTTCTGCAACCGCCGCAGGAAACGCCATGGCCAAGAAACCTGACCTTGACGGCGTGTCGTTCGAAAAGGCGCTCGCGGAGCTGGAAGAAATCGTCCGGAAGCTCGAATCGGGCGCGGTTGAGCTTGAAGACTCGATCGCGCTGTACGAGCGCGGCGCAGCCCTGAAGGCGCATTGCGAAGCCAAGCTCAAATCCGCGCAGGAGCGGATCGAGAAAATTGTCGTTTCCGGCGACGGCAAGCCGCGAACCGAACCTGCGACGTTCGAGTAGTGGCGGCGGCGTCGCAAAGGCCCCCAAAACGCCCCGTTCCCACCCCGAATTGATCGCCATAGGGTGGTTTTTTGCAGCGCAGCGCTTAAAATCGGTAGCGATCCGGGCCGCAGCGTCCGTGCGCCAAGGGGACTTCGATGGCTATTGAAACTCCGCTCCTCGATCAGGTGAAAATTCCGGCTGACCTCCGGAAACTGCCGAAGTCCCAGCTTCGCCAGCTTGCCGACGAGCTTCGCGCGGAAGTCATCGACGCGGTCTCTGTCACCGGCGGCCACCTTGGCTCCGGGCTCGGCGTCGTCGAGCTGACTGTCGCCATTCATTACGTCTTCAACACGCCGGACGACCGCCTCGTCTGGGACGTCGGCCACCAGTGCTATCCGCACAAGGTCATCACCGGCCGGCGCGATCGCATCCGCACGCTTCGGACTGGCGGCGGGCTTTCCGGGTTCACCAAGCGCTCCGAAAGCGAATACGACCCCTTCGGGGCCGCGCACGCCGCGACCTCGATTTCGGCCGCGCTCGGCTTTGCGCGCGCGCGCGATCATCTCGGCAAAAACAATCACGCCATCGCCGTCATCGGCGACGGCTCGATGTCGGCCGGCATGGCCTATGAGGGGCTTAACAACGCCGGATCGCTCGGCACCAAGTTCACCGTCATCCTCAATGACAACGACATGTCGATCGCCCCGCCCGTCGGCGCGATGAGCGCTTATCTCGCGCGCGCGTCGTCCGGCAAAGTCTACCAGAACATGCGCCGCATCTCGAAGCAGGTGCTGAAGCGCTTGCCGGCGCCGCTCTTTGAAAAGCTTGCGCGCGCCGAGGAATATGGCCGCGGCATGGTGACGGGCGGCACGCTGTTTGAGGAGCTTGGCTTCTACTATGTCGGCCCGATCGACGGGCACAATCTCGACCACCTCGTGCCGATTCTCGAAAACGTCCGCGACATGCAGGACGGGCCGGTGCTCGTTCATGTGGTGACGAAGAAAGGCAAGGGCTACGCGCCCGCCGAAGCCGCTGCCGACAAGGGCCACGGCGTCGTCAAGTTCGACGTTGTCTCCGGCAAGCAGCACAAGGCGGCGTCGAACGCGCCTGCCTACCAGAAAGTCTTCGCGCAGGCTCTCATCAAGGAAGCCGAGAAAGACCCGAAGATCGTCGGCATCACCGCCGCGATGCCGTCCGGCACCTCGCTCGACCTGTTTGCGGAAGCGTTCCCCGACCGCTGCTACGACGTCGGCATCGCGGAGCAGCACGCGGTGACCTTCGCCGGCGGCCTCGCCGCCGACGGCATGAAGCCGTTCTGCGCGATCTATTCGACGTTTCTTCAGCGCGCTTACGACAGCGTCGTCCACGATATCGACCTGCAAAAGCTCCCCGTACGCTTCCCGATGGACCGCGCGGGTCTTGTCGGCGCCGACGGCGCGACGCATGCGGGCTCGTTCGACATCTCGTTCCTCGGCTGCCTGCCGAACATGGTCATCATGGCGTGCTCGGATGAAGCCGAACTTGTCCACATGACGGCGACCGCCGCCGCGTATGACGAAGGCCCGATCGCCTACCGTTATCCGCGCGGCGAGGGCGTCGGCGTCGACCTGCCGCAGGTCGGCAGAGTGCTTGAGATCGGCAAAGGCAAGATCGTCCGTGAGGGGACGAAAGTCGCGATTCTCTCACTCGGCACGCGCCTTGGCGAAGCCCTGAAAGCCGCCGACACCCTCGAGACGCTCGGCCTGTCAACGACCGTCGCCGATGCGCGCTTCGCCAAGCCGCTCGACCATGACCTCATCCGCCAGCTTGTCCGCCATCACGAAGTCCTCATCACGATCGAGGAAGGCTCGCGCGGCGGCTTTGGCGCGTTCGTCCTCCACTTCCTGTCGGATGACGGTCTCCTCGACAGCGGCCTCAAAGTGCGGACGATGACGCTCCCCGACATCTATCAGGACCACGACAGCCCGGCGAAGATGTACGATTTCGCGCGTCTCAACGCGCCGCACATCGTCGAGAATGTCATGCGTGCGCTGGGTCGCTCGGCGGAAATCATCAAGCTGCGCGGGTAGGCCGGGAGAATTTTTCTCTCCTGAGGCGCCAGCGGATAATCTTCCTTTTTTGCCGCGCGGGCCCTGGGCATCGATCGGCCTTGCCCGCGGGCTCCAGCGATAAGCTCCGTAATCTGCGGAGGAAATTGTAGGGAGAATTCCTGGCGTTCGGCAACCGCATCCTTCGTGACGCGGCCTGAAGGAGGCCGCTCCTCAAGGATGAAGGAGACCCCTCGTCTTCATCCTGAGGAGCGCGGCCCTTCGGCCGCGCGTCACGAAGGATGAGGCGCGCGTCCCCGCTCCCGTCAGGCGGCCTTTCGGCCCCGGGGGGTGCTTTTCCTCGCCCGGCCAGCGACAAGAGCCGCCGAACCCACGCGATCAAC
Organism: Parvularculaceae bacterium; assembly: GCA_034522715.1. Taxonomy (GTDB): domain Bacteria; phylum Pseudomonadota; class Alphaproteobacteria; order Caulobacterales; family Parvularculaceae; genus Amphiplicatus. The sequence goes on from JAXHLA010000004.1 coordinate 145,600, forward strand.
CAGACTTTTCAAACCCAGAAACGAAAATAGCGCCGGCGGCGGGGGCCGCGCGGCGCTTCAACACCCGCGATACTGGGGCTGAACGCTATCCAGAGTCAAACAATCAATAACGGGAATCGGGAATGGTTAATTCGTGTAAAGAGGGAATTCTCATTCCACCCGTCACCCCGGGGCGCGCCCCTTCGGCGCGAGCCCGGGGTGACGGGGGCTAGCGACCGCGCGTGCGTCCGGCAATTCCAGCCTGCGCCAAGCGACGTGAGCATCGCGAAGTGACGCGGCGGATCGGCGCCTTGGTTGAACCGCCCTATGAAAACAGCGCGCGCTGACCGATCTCTCGCGCCAGATCCTCACCCTCGTTGCGCGCATTGTTGACGGCTTTCGAGACCGGATAAAAGGTCCACCATCCCGGCGGCGCCGGACGCAGCAGCGCTTGCGCAATCGCGCTTTCGGTTTCGTCCGCTTCAAGCCAGGCCGCATAATCCTTGTGCTGAATGACGACCGGCTCGCGATGGTGAAGCAGGGCGACATCGGGGCCAGCCTCGATGGTCAGGATCGCTGCGGTGTCAATTTCGCCGCCGTCAGGATCATGCGCGGTCTCCCAAAGTCCGCCGAAGGCGAAAAGCCCGCCGGCTGCGGGCCTGATGAGGTAGGGCTGGCGCGCGCCCTTTTCCGTTCGCCATTCGTAAAAGCCGTCCGCCGGCACGAGGCACCGTCGCCGTTTGAACGCTGAGCGAAAGGTCGGCTTTTCCGCTACGGTTTCGCCGCGCGCGTTGATCAGGGGCTTTGTCCCCACCTTGTCGAAATAATCCTTCTTGGCCCAGGAAGGGATGAACCCCCACCGCGCCAGCGCAAAGTCGCGCGCGCGTTTCTCGCTCATGCGGATGATCGCGATCGGCTGTGTGGGCGCGATATTCCATCGCGGGGGGAAATTCGCGCGGATGTCGGCGCCAAACGCCTCGCGCGCCGCCTCGGGAGGAGAGGTGAAAAGATATCGCCCGCACATCGGCCCCTTGTATAGAGCGCTTCATGACGACGGGCGATATCAGGAAACACGGCATTGGCATTGGCGTCGGCGCGGTCGTCTTTCGCGGCGGCGAGGTGCTTGTCATCAAACGCGGCAAGGCTCCGTTCATCGGCCAGTGGTCGATCCCCGGCGGCGGTCTGCAGGAAGGCGAGCGCCTTGCGGACGCCGCCATCCGGGAGGTGAGGGAGGAGACCGGCGTCGACATCCGCCTCCTGGGGCTCATCGGCGTCTTCGAAGCGCTGCCGACCATTCGCGACGGCGAGGGCTTTCTACGCCATACGCTGATGATTGATTATGCTGCGGAGTGGATCGCTGGCGCGCCAGTTGCCGGCGACGACGCGGCGGAGGCGGCGTTCGTCCCCTTTGACGAAGCGCTCCGGCGCGTCTCCTGGGACCTCACCCGGAGCGCCATTGCCGACGCCTTGAAACTCCGCAATATCGTCATCGGCCGGCCATAATGGATGCGCAAGCGAGCCTTCGATGAAGCGGATTTTGACGATCCTGGCGCTTGTGGCTGCCGCGCCCGCGGCCGCGCAAGACGCCGGTTACGGCGCGCGCCAGCGCGGCCTCGTCAGCCTCGCGCAGATCTTCGGCGAGCTTCATCATATCCGCCGCACCTGTGATCCCGATCGTGAGGCCGATATCTGGCGCAACCGGATGAAAAGGCTCATCGACCTCGAGGAGCCGTCGTTCGACATTCGAGAACAAATGGTCGGCGCCTTCAACGAAGGCTATGTGTCGGCGCAGGCGCGCTTTCCCTATTGCGACCGCAATGCCGAGGAGCATGCCGCTGGGCGCGCCTATGCCGGCGAAGCGCTCGTTTCAAATCTGACAGCGCCGCTATACGCGGCCGAGCGTGGCCCCGACGCCGAGGATGTCGTAGTCTTTCGCGGCAATGAGTGACCGCTCTAGCGCCAGCGCAACATGCCGCGATTGAGCTCGCTGACTGACCGGACGCCCATCAGCTTCATGTCGCGTTCGATCTCGGCGCGGAGATTGCCGAGCGCGCGCTCGACGCCGGCCTCGCCCGCCGCGGCAAGCGCGTAGAGATACATCCGGCCGCCCGAGCACGCTTTGGCGCCAGCGGCGAGCGCCTTGAGGACATGCGTGCCGCGCCGGACGCCGCCATCGAGCACGATGTCGAGACGGTCGCCGACGGCGTCGGCGATCTCGGCGATCTGGTCAAAGGGGCTGCGCGATCCGTCGAGCTGGCGCCCGCCATGATTGGAGACCATGATCGCGCCGGCGCCGATGTCGACTGCGCGCCGCGCGTCCTCGACGCTCATCACGCCCTTGAGGCAAAAAGGCTTGCCCCATTTCGCGCGCAAGGCTTCGGCGTCCTTCCAGTTCATCGACGGGTCGAGCATCGTCGAGAAATAATCGCCAACCGAGACCGCGATGTTCGATCCCTCGCGCACATGGCTTTTCAGCTCGACAAGCTCGAACGGGTCATGCGTGAAATAATTGAACGCCCAGGCAGGGTGTGCAGCAAAGCTCAGGAGGCTTTTCAGCGTCAGGCGGGGCGGCGAGGTGAACCCGGTGGCGAGGTCGCGCTCGCGATTGCCGCCGGTGATCGTGTCGACGGTCAGCGCAAGGACGTCGAAATTCGCCGCTTGCGCGCGCGCGACCATGGCGTCGTTGAGGCCGCGATCCTTGTGAAAATAGAACTGGAACATCTTCGGCGTTGAAATCATCGCGCCGATTTCGGCAAGGCTCACCGTGCCGAGGGAGGAGACGCCGACCATCGTCCCGAACTTCTCAGCGGCGCGCGCGACGGCGCGCTCGCCATCATGATGGAAAAGCCGCTGCAGGGCGGTCGGCGAGCAAAAGAGCGGCATCGCGATCTTCTGCCCCATGACGGTCGTCGACAGATCAACGTCCGCGACGCCGGCGAGCACATTGGGGACGAGATCGCAGCGCTCGAACGCCGCCGTGTTGCGCCGATAGGTGACCTCGTCATCAGCGGCGCCGTCGATATAATGAAAGATCGGCCCGGGCAGCCGCGCCTTCGCAAGCAGGCGCATGTCGTCGACATTGCGACAATCGGCGAGACTTCGAATCATCTGCTAACTCAATTTCTGTACGCGCAAAATGCGGTGCGATCGGCGCGCCTGGCAAGCGAGCGCTTCTTGCGCGTGGTTAATGAAGCGGATGCGGCGACAACACCGCGCCGGTCACAAGACTTGCATTGAAGGCGGCACGAAGCGATGGTACCGGCAGTGAGCATGGGGGTTACAATAACTAGCATTAATCCGATCCGCGAGCGTTCGGACTGGTTCCGCATGCGGAAGGAATGCGCCGGTGACCCCGGCGCTTTCCACGGCGCCATTGCGAAGTCGGAGATTCATTGGCTGGCGGCGCGTCCGGACGGCCGGCAATCGTGGATCACCTGGAATCCTGAAGCCTCGCAGTGGACCGGATGGGATGCGCAAACGCTCGCCCCGGTCACGCTCGATCTCGGACCCGCGTTCGAGCCTTGGCGGCGTGCGTTCAACGCGGATCGTCCGCCGCATTGGCGGTGGTTCGAAGGCGGACTGACGAATGCCTGCTTCAACGAGGTTGATCGTCACGTGCTGGCCGGCCATGGCGCGGAGGCGGCCTTCATTTTCGAAGGCGATCGCTGGGACGGCTCGCTGAACGGCGGACGCGGCGGGCCCATCGAGTCGCGAACGATTTCGCGAAAAGAGTTGCTGCTCGAAACCGCGAAAGCAGCGCTCGCGCTTCGGCGTCTCGGCCTCGGGACTGGCGACCGGATCGCCCTCAACATGCCCAATATTCCCGAGCAGATTTATTGGACGCAAGCCGCCAAGCGCCTCGGGGTGCTCTATACCGCTGTATTTGGCGGCTTCAGCGATAAAACGCTGAGCGACAGGATTGAGGATTTCGGGGCCCGCGTGGTGATTACCGCCGACGGCGGGCACCGAAATGCGCAGATAGTGCCCTATAAGGCCGCGTTTACGGACCCGGCGCTCGACAATTTCATCGCGGCGCGGTCGGCGATTGAGGTCGTTGCGGCGGAAACCCGGAAGCTGGGGCTCAGCCCCGAGATTTCAGGCGCGATCAAGGACGCCGTGGCCGCGGCGATCGCTGGCGAGACAACGCTTGAGCGGGCCGATGTGATGCGCGGCGTCGGCCGGGCGCTCGACGCCGCCGGGCTCGCCGCGAGCGCCGCCTCGCTCGTTCGCCGGAGCATCGCCGAGTCGCTTGTCAGTTCCCCGTCACGCGTTGATGCCGTGGTCGTCGTCAGGCATGCCTCGCCCCCGGACATGGTCTGGCGCCCCGAGCGGGATTGCTGGGCGCATGATCTCCTGACCGACGCCGCTGACGCCATCGTCACGGCGGCGCGCGCACAAGGCTTCGATGTCGCTGACGAGAGGGGGGTGCTCGCGCTTCCCGACGCGGATTTCGTCAAGGCGATCTGGGCCGCCTGTCCGCCTGTCGCGCTTGACGCTGAATTTCCGATGTTCGTGATCTACACTTCGGGGTCGACGGGCAAGCCTAAAGGCGTTGTCCACGTGCAGGGCGGCTATGTCGCCGGCATCGCGCACACGATGAAGGTCGCCTTCGACGCACGGCCAGGAGACGTCATCTACGCCGTCGCCGATCCCGGCTGGATCACGGGCCAGAGTTATCTCATCAGCGCGCCGTTGACGACGCGCGTCACCAGCGTGCTGACCGAAGGGGCGCCGGTCTACCCGAATGCGGGCCGGTTTGCGTCAATCATCGAACGCTACAACGTGACCATTTTCAAAGCGGGCGTCACCTTCCTGAAGAGCGTGATGCAAGATCCCGAGAGCGTCGCCGATATTCGCCGGTATGACCGCTCCAGCTTGCGCGCCGCAACCTTCTGCGCCGAGCCGACATCGCCGCCGGTGCAGGAGTTCGGGATGCGCGAGGTGACGGGCTGGTACGCCAATTCCTATTGGGCGACCGAGCATGGCGGCATCGCGTTCACGCATTTTTACGGGAACAATGATTTTCCGCTGCAAGCCGACGCGCGCACCTATCCGCTTCCGTGGATTTTCGGCGATGTCTGGCTTGAAGAAGACGGCGTTGCTTCGGCGCAGCCGCGCTCTGAAACGCCGCCGGCGGCGTTCACTCGCGACAGCGCTGACGGCGCGGCCTGGCGGCGCGCCGATCTTCGCGAGAAAGGCGAAATCGTCATCACGGCCCCTTACCCCTACATGGCGCGCACGGTCTGGGGCGACGCGGCCGGGCTGAAGGCGGCCCCGGCCACATGGCGAGGCGACGGCGAGCGTTGGGAGAAGACTTACTGGCGGCGATGGCGCGGCGTATGGGCCTATACGCAAGGCGACTTCGCGATGGCCCATCCGGAAGGGTCGATCTCCGTCCACGGGCGGAGCGACGACGTCATCAACGTTTCCGGTCATCGTCTTGGTACGGAGGAAATTGAAGGCGCGATCCTGCGCGACAAGGCGCTCAATCCGGCGAATTCACCGGTCGGCAATGTCGTCGTCGTCGGCGCGCCCCACCGCGAAAAAGGGCTGACGCCGCTCGCCTTCGTCACACCTGTGCCGGGCCGGTCGATCTCCGAGGAGGACCGGCGCCGGTTGTCAACGCTGGTTCGCCAGGAGAAGGGCGCGCTCGCGATCCCGAGCGATTTTCTCGAAGTGAAGGCGTTTCCCGAAACGCGCAGCGGAAAATACATGCGGCGCATGATCCGCGCGATCGTCGAGGACGCGGCCGTCGGCGACATCTCGACCTTGCGAAACCCGGAATCGATCGCTGAAATCCGCGCTGCAGCGGCGGAATGGAAGCGGCGCCAGGATAGCGCGGACGAGCAGAAAATCTTCAAGCGCTATCGATATTTCCGTGTACAGTATAACAAGCTCGGAGCCGGGACGCGGGTCGCGACGGTCACGATCGACAATCCGCCGGTCAATGCCGTCAACGAACGCGCGCTCGACGAGCTTAACATCATCGTCGATCTCCTGGAGCAGCAAACGGACGTGGCGGCGGTCGTCTTTACCGGCGCAGGGTCCGCATCGTTCGTCGCCGGCGCCGATATCCGGCAGTTTCTCGAAGAGATTCACACGATCGCTGAAGCGCGTGCGCTGCCGAACAACGCCCATCTTGCGTTCCGCCGCATCGAAGCGATGGACAAGCCCTGCATCGCCGCGATCCAGGGCGTGGCGCTCGGCGGCGGCCTCGAATTCGCGCTCGCCTGCCATTACCGCATCGCCGAGCCCTTCGCGCGGTTCGGGCAGCCGGAAATCCGGCTTCGCCTGATGGCCGGCTATGGCGGAACGCAGCGCCTGCCGCGGCTGCTCGCCGATCGCCGCGGAAAAGACGGCTTGATCGACGCGCTTGAAATCCTGCTGGGGGGACGGTCGATCGATTCTGAGACAGCGCTGGCGATCGGGCTGATCGATGAGGTCGCCGAAAGCCTCGACGTCCTCAACATCGCGCACGCTCATGTTCGCGACTTCGCCCTGAACGGCGCCAAGAGTCGCATTGGCGTGGCGCTTGAGAACCGCCGCCTCGCGCTTTCACGCTGGCGCCAGCCTTCGGCGATCGACCTCGACGAGGCGCTCGCCGACGATCATCTCAAAATGATCCTCAGGCAAAGCGACTGGGCCGGGCGCGCCCACGCCGCCAAACGCACGCTGGATGCGGTGCGCGCCGGATGGACGCGAGGGTTCGACGCAGGGCTCCAACGCGAGGCTGAACTTTTCGCCGAGGCGGTCGTCGATCCCGAGGGCGGCAAGCGGGGCATTCGCGACTTCCTCGACAAGACGGCCAAGCCGCTCCCCGTCCGGCGCGACAGCGCGCGGCGGATCAAGGATCACCCGGCCCTCGCAAGTGCGTTGATCGCGAAAGGCGATCTTCTGCCGCTCGGCGCGCCGTTTTATCCCGGCGTCACCGCCATTCCGAAATTTCAGCATGCGTTCGGCGTCTTGCGGGATCCCGAAACCGGCGTGCCGCGCTTCGGGGCGCCAGCGGCGGCTGAGGAACTGTTGATCGCGCCGACGCCCGAACCGGGCCCCAACGAGGCGCTCGTCTTCGTCCTCGCCTCGGAAGTCAATTACAACGACATCTGGGCGATCACCGGCATCCCGGTGTCGTCATTCGACAGCCACGAGGAAGATATCCAGATCACCGGCTCCGGCGGCGTCGCCTTGATCGCCGCCCTTGGCGAGGAAGTGCGCCGCGAAGCACGGCTCAAGGTCGGCGATCTTGTGTCGATCTATTCCGGCGCCAGCGATCTCCTCTCGCCGGCCGCCGGTCTCGATCCGATGTTCGCCGACTTCGCGATCCAGGGGTATGAAACGCCGACGGGCTCGCACGCGCAGTTCCTCGTGACGCAAGCGCCGCAGCTTCATCCTGTTCTCAGCGGCATGACGCTGGAGGCCGCCGGCGCCTATACGCTCAATCTTGGCACCATTGTCCGGGCGCTCTTTACGACGCTCAAGATCGAAGCCGGACGCACGATCTTTGTTGAAGGCGCCGCGACGGGAACGGGCTTTGATGCTTTGAAGTCATCCATCAAATCCGGATTGACCGGCGTCGGTCTGGTCTCGAGCGAAGCGCGCGCGAGCGCTGTCGTCGCCGCCGGCGCAGCCGGGACGATCAACCGCAAGGAAAAAGCCTTCGCTGACCTTTTCACGGTCATCCCCGAAGACCCCGACGCCGCGAAAGCCTGGGAAGACGCTGGCGCGCCGCTGCTTGATCGCATGCGCGCGATTACGGGCGGACGTCTTGCCGATTACGCCGTGTCTCACGCTGGCGAGACGGCCTTTCCGCGGTCGTTCCAGCTCTTGGAAAGGGACGGTGTCATCGCCTTTTACGGCGCCTCGTCCGGCTATCACTTCACCTTCATGGGCAAGGACGGCGCGATCACGCCAACGGAAGCCTTCACGCGCGCCGGCGTGCGCGGCGGCGAGGCGGCGCTCATCTATTACGGACCGTCGACGACCGGCGTCGTCGATGAGGTCGGCCTTGAAATTCTCGAAGCTGCGTCGGCGCTCCGGCTGCGCGCGGTCATCGCCGCGACGAGCGACGCGCAGCGCGAATTTCTGCTGTCGCTGGGTTTCGAGGCTTCCCTCGCGGGCGTGGTGTCGCTGGAATCGCTGAAGCGCCGGGCCGGTGCTGAATTCGAGTGGCCGAGCGCGATGCCGCGCCTGCCGGACGCCAAGGCTGACATTGAGAGCTTCAAGGCCGCGGTGCGCCGTTTCCAGGACCGGACGATGAAGCCCTTCGGCGCCGCGATCGGCGCGCTCTTGCGTTCGCCGGACAATCCGCGCGGCGCGCCGGATATCGTCTTTGAGCGCGCCGGTCACGACGCCCTCGGGGTATCGACCTCGCTCGTTAGGCCGTTCACAGGGCGCGTTCTTTATTGTGAAAACATGAAGAACCGGCGCTACAGTTTCTATGCGCCGCAAGTGTGGACGCGCCAGCGGCGCATCCTCATGCCCACCGCTGAAATTCGCGGCACTCATCTGTGCAACGCCTATGAGGCTACACGGATGAATGACCTCATCGCGGCCGGCATCCTTGAAACGACGCCGCCGACCGTGGTGCCTTGGGATGATCTGCCGGCGGCCCATCAGGCGATGTGGGACAATGCGCATCAAGGCGCGACATATCTTGTCAACCATGCGCTGCCAGCATTGGGGCTGAAGTCGCGCGATGAACTCTTTGAAGCGTGGTCCGCCCGCGACCGCGCCTGACCAGGGTCGCCGCCGAATGACAAAAGGGAGATGAAGTTCATGTCGTCTAAGCCTCAATCCGGACGTCTTGCCGGCAAGGTCGCGTTGGTGACAGGCGCCGCCGGCAATCTCGGCGGCGACATTGTCCGGCGCTTTCTGGCGGAGGGCGCGACGGTTGCGCTCAGCGGACGCACCGCTGAAAAACTCGAAGAGGTGCGGATCGCCGCCCTCCTCGCGACGCGGGCGGAGAGCGATCGGGCGATGACAGTCGTGATGGACGGCGGCGCGCCGGACGAGGTGCGGGCCGGGCTCGCCTCGATCGTGGAGCGCTATGGCAAGCTCGATATCGTCATCAACAATGCCGGCTCCGCCGGTCCCAAACAGCCCTTGTGGCGCCTGCCCGTCAACGCCGCCGATCTCGCCAGCCTGAATGCCGCCGGCGGAAGCGACACGGAGACCGTCGGCGACGCGATGCGCAATATTCTCGGCGTCACCTGGAACGTCACCCGCGCGGCGGCGCCGCTGCTCGGACCGGGCGCGTCGATCGTCAATATCTCGACCATCTTTTCACGGACGAAATACTTCGCGCGGACGGCGTATGTCGTCCCGAAGGCGACGTTGAACGCGATGTCGGCCGTGTTCGCCGAAGAGCTTGGCCCGCGCGGCATCAGGGTTAACACGGTATATCCCGGCCCCATCGAGAGCGACCGCATCCGCAACGCTTTTGCAGCCATGGACAAATTGCGCGGCGACGACGCCGGCGCGACCGGGCGCGAATTTGTCGATCTCATGTCGCTCGCGCGCCCCGGCGAAGACGGCGTCGTCAACCGGACATTTCCGGCCCCGGCCGATATCGCGAATATCTGCCTGTTCCTGGCGTCTGCAGAATCGGCCGCCTTCAGCGGTCACGATTTCGATGTCACGCACGGCATGCGTGTCGCGAAAGACACCAGCATCACCTGTGTCGCCCGGCCAAGCCTTCGTGTCGTCGATGCGGGAGGAACGACGGTCTTCGTCGCCGCAGGCAATCAGATCGAGGACAGTCTTGAGATCGCGCGGATCCAGGCGGCGGCGGGCGCGGACGTCATCTTGAGCTTCACGCTCGAAGGCGATGTCCAGCAAGCCCGCTCGCGCATGCGCGACGATGACGTCGACAACCGCATCGTGGTGACGCGGTGCGACCGGCGCGATACGGGCGAGACTGAACGCGTGCTCGAAAAAGGCGGCGCGTCGGGCGCGCCGATCTCGGCTGCGATCATCTTGCCCGCTTACGGCGCCGGCCTCCTGCGCGGAAAGCTGACCGAGGCGAAAGATAATGACGTCAAGGTGATGCTCGACCATGAACTGTGCGGGGCCATCATGCTGGCGCGCTCGCTGACGCGGTACTGGAAGAACCACGTGGTCCTCGCGCATGAGCCGCGTTTTGTCTTCATGAGCAATGGCGCCGCCGCCGACGACGGTTACGCCCGCGCGCTGGCAGCGGGCATGGAACAGCTCGTGCGCGTGTGGCGGGACGAGACCGAGACCGATGTGCGGCACAAACGCCGGCGCCACGTCGAGTGGGGCAACCAGATCATCCGGTATGGCAACAGCGAAAGCGAAAATATTCCCTTCGCGGCGGCGCAAGCGGCAAGCCTCTTATTCTCCGACCGAAAGGTCCAGGAAGTCAATTTGAAGCTGCCGCCGTCGATCGTGGAGATCACCGGCGCTGCGAAGGCGATGACGGGGTTCACCGAGAACATCTCTGGTCTTCACCTTGGCAAAGTTGCGCTCATCACCGGCGCTTCGATGGGAATTGGCGGACAGATTGCGCGCCTGCTGGCGCTCTCCGGCGGCAAGGTCATGCTGACCGCGCGGCGCGAAGCTGAACTCGACGCCATGCGCGCGCAGATCATCAGCGAGCTTGAAGACATTGGGTATTCTGGCGCGGGCCGGCGCCTCGTCTGTCTCGCCGGCGTCGATGTCGGCGATTTGCGGACGCTTCGACGCGCGGTTGAAGCGACCATCAGCGCCTTCGGCCGCATCGATTACCTCATCAATAACGCCGGCGTTTCCGGGGCGGAGGAAATGGTCGTCGACATGTCGCTCGATCAATGGCGCTATACGCTCGATGCGAACCTCGTCTCCAATTACGCCCTGATCTCCGAGGTCGCGCCGATCATGCGCGCGCAAGGATCGGGGTATATCGTCAATGTCTCGTCCTATTTCGGCGGCGAGAAATATGTCGCGGTCGCGTATCCGAACCGCGCTGACTACGCGGTCTCGAAGGCGGGGCAGCGCGCAATGGTCGAAAGCCTCGCGGGGTTTCTCGGCCCGCAGATCCAGTTCAACGCGATCGCGCCGGGACCTGTCGACGGCGTCCGGCTAAAGGGCGTCGGCGGGCGCCCGGGACTTTTTGAGCGGCGTGCGCGGCTCATCCTCATGAACAAGCGCCTCAATGCCGTTCACGCCGCCGCTGTCGCGGCCGCACGGCGCGGCGCGCTGCCGGAGTTTCTCGAACGGCTCGCCGCGAACGACGCGCCGCTGATCGCCGATGACGGATCCGCGCCTGAAGAGTTGCGCGCGCTGGCGAAGGCCTGCCGAGACGAAGGCCAGCCGGGCGCGGCGTGCGGCGACTTCCTGCTGACAAGCGACATGGCGGACCGGTTGTTCGCGCGCCTTGCGGGCGGCGGTCAGATCGCCGCGCAAGACGCGAGCCGGCGCTCACGCGGCTGGCTGCGGCGCACCCCGCCCGACGATATTCCCTTCATCCCAGCCCCGCGCGTGGCGAAAACAGCCAAGGGCGTCGGCGACGGCGTCTTGTCGCTCCTCAATCTCGGCCGCATGCCCACCGAGGAGGAAGTGGCGCTTGCGACGGTCTTCTTTCTTGCCGATCGCGCCGCAAGCGGCCAGACATTCCAGCCGTCGGGCGGTCTCGCGCTCGAGCGTTCGGTGACGGAACGCGAACTGTTTGGTTCAACCAAACGCGAGCGCATCGACGCGATGAAGGGCAAGACCGTCTGGTTCTTCGGCGAGCATCTCGTTGAACACATCGCCGAAGCAGCGCGTGAACTCGCGCATGACTGCGGCGTTGCGAAAATCATTATTGTCACGCGCACCAAGAAAGCAGCGTCGGCGTTCGCTGCGGCGCTGAAAGACCTGCCCGCCGGGCTCGTCGACACAAGGGCGAGCGACAGCGCTTACGACCGCGTCATCGACGACCTGCTGGCGTCAGGTCCCTCGCCGACAACGATCGTGTCAACGCCGATGTCGGAGCTTCCGGACGTCTTGTTCGGCGGGCCGGGGCAGGATCGCCTAGACCCCTTCCAGTTCCGCGAAATCGTCGAAGACAACCTGACGCAGCATTTCCGCATCGCCCGCCGCGCCGTTCTCATCGACGGCGCGCAGCTTGTGCTCGTCACGCCCGACGTGAAACCGGGCAGCCGCGAAGCCGCTTTCGCCATCGCCAATTTCGTCAAGACGTCGCTGCACGCCTTCACCGCGACGCTCGCCGTCGAGGCCGAGCGCCTCGTGCATGACGTGCCAGTCAATCAGGTGAACCTCACACGGCGCGTCCGGTCGGAAGAACCGCAAAATGAGCGCGAACGCCAGGAAGAAGCCAAACGCTTCGCCCGCGCGGTCATCCTCGCTGGCGCACCGCTGCCGGACGCGGAGGATTCACGATATCGCGCGCGAATTTATCGCGGCATGGCGATCACCGTGTGACGCCACGACCTCGGAGAAAAGACGACTCTAGAAGTGCCTGGCGCGCCGGAGCGGGCGAAACTGCGATCTGGGCGGCGATGCGGCTTCGGGCATTTTTGTGCCGACATTGTCGTCAATAAAAAGCAAAAAGTCTGCAGTCCATAAGCGGCATCGTTGGCGCTGAGGACTTTGGACGGATCGCTTTGCGATCACCGAAAAAATGAGCAGCCGAAATGCGCGCGGATGAAGGACTGTTTTACTGGCGCGGACGCGCCCAGCACGCGGTTTCGCATATCATCCTTGGATGTGGATGCTTCGACGATCTCAATGGCTTCGATTGCCTCTGCTCCGCTCAGCGCCTCAGCAATCTTGTCGCCAAAACAGTTGCTTCGGTCAGCTGAGGCGCCCAGGCGGGCCAATCCATCGCTGATTCGCGCAGCGTTGAGGTCGTCGTAAGCCTTGTCGCGGTCAAGGGCAGGGCGGGTCGAGCAAGCCGAAAGGGCAGGAATAACGACTCCCGAGAGGATCATCGCCCAAGTAAATGACCTTCCATTCATTTTACCTCTCCAAACTCGAAACCTTGCCGCGCGTGGCGCGGTCGGATTTTCGCGAAGGCTTACCGAAGCGCGTCTCAGGATCTGCGATCGTGATGATATTTAGCGTGCATCTCTGGGAAGATAAAAGCAGGAAAATTTCACTTGCTGGCCCGGCGACCGTCGCCCGCAAAGAACAATCCGGCAAGCGCTAACAGCGCCATGACGGCCGCCGTGGGGAGCGGCGCCGGAAGTTGCTCTGTTTTGTCCGCCCTGTCCGTAATGCTCAGCTCCTGTTCGCGGCTGCCGGGTTCTTCGTCCCCGGTTTCTGCTTGATCGTAACGCCGTTCAGCAACGGCGCAGCTTCTGCGCAATTCAAAATCTGCTTCGCAGACATTGGTAAACCGTGCTTTCATCACATACCGGCTGCCGATGTCGCCACGCGGCTCCTTAGTATCAGAAAGCAAAAAGCCGAGCGCAATGATTTCGCTTGTTGCTGACATCAAACCGCTAAGCTCTCCCGACTCGACTTGAAAAGACGGGGCAGGGTTTAGCCGCACAGAACCGGACCCGAAAAAGACAGCGATCGCTGAAATGAGGGGCAGGGTCGACATGAGGTTTCCTTGGGCCGACAAAAGCAGGGGCAAAGGCCAAGCTCTTCTGGAAGTCCGGCCCCATCGCCCCATTTATTCCGCACTTGCGAACACTCTGCCGCAAGCGACGGAAAGTACTCATGCCGGAGATCGCGCAGCGTTTGCCTGCGCGGCGCACGCCGGCTGCAAGCGAAACTATGCCCTCATATTATTGCTGAAGTTTTTTTTCAGTGACCAGGGGAACCGATCGATCGCCGAGGTGTTCCCCCTCAAACCTCAGGAGTGACCTCATGCAATCGAAAAACTTGCTTGCAGCCATTGGCGTTGTCGCGATCGGCGTCGCTGTCATCTATTTCATCAACGAATCCCAAAAAAGCGATGCCGAAAAACTTGGGGACAGCCTTGAAGAAATGGGCGACGATATTGCGGATGCGGTCGATGGTGCGACCAATTAATCCCGGTTTGAAATTCTAACCGGCCTGCTGTGTCGTGTGGCCCCGCCGCCCAGTCGGCGGGCTACTCTGCTGCGACAGCCAGCCGCGCGAGTTCCGGCAGCGATTTTGATCCTGTTTTCTTCATGATCGCCGCCCGGTGATTTTCGACCGTCCGCTGACTGATCCCGAGATCCGCCGCGATATTTTTGCTGGGCTCTCCAGCGAGCACGCGCGTCATGATTTCAAGTTGCCTCGGCGTCAGGCCCGCCATCAGTCGCTTTGCGGCGGATTTCCGCTTCAAAACCGCACTCTCGTCTTTCGACGAGGCGAAGGCAGTCTTGATGCTCTTGAGAATTGTCTTCCGGCTCACAGGCTTTTCAAGAAAATCAGATGCGCCCGCCTTCATGACATTGACCGCTATGCCGATGTCGCTCCGCCCAGTGATCATGATGACCGGCAAAGGATCGCCAGACTCGCGCAGTGTATTGATCAGATCGAGACCATTCATGCCGGGGAGATAGGCGTCAACCAACAAGCAAGCCTTCCTGCCTTTATCGTATCCAGCGAGAAACTCTTCGCACGACGAAAAAGATTGAACATGATGGCCGGAAGAAACGAGCACCTGGCTCATGGTCTCCAGCATTTCCGTCTCGTCATCGACGATATAAACGATGCGCTCTGTGCTGACGCCAGGGGGTTCATCGACAGAGGCTGGAACCACTTCCGGTGCAACGGGCGGCAGCATCCGTGCGATGACCCTCGTTAGCTTTGAAGGGTTGACGGGCTTGCTGAGGTGTACGCATTTTTCGAGTGAAATTTCACGCAAGGTCGCCGGCGTGATGTCCCCCGTCAGCACGATGACGGGAATCTCCGCTTTAAGGCTCTGCTGAAGTTTCACGGCGGCCTGAAGCCCGCTGTCTCCCTTGCCTAAATTGAAATCAGCGACAATGAGGTCAGGCACGATCGCGGCAGTCTTGATGCGCGATAGCGCCGCCTCGCCGTGCGGCGCTGCTAAAACGTGATACCCTTCCTTGGTGAGCGTGAGGCTGAGAAGATCGCTCACCTCCGGATCGTCTTCAATCAGCAGGATGGCGCCGGATCTTGCCGTTTCTGATGCCGGCGTTTGAATGTTCGGCGGGGCGGCTGGCGCTGCGATTTCGGGCGCCTGCGCCGTCTCGAATTCAATTGAAAAGACTGAGCCGCGCCCGAGCACAGACTTCACCCCGATACGATGGTTCAGCAACTTTCCGACGCGCCGAACAATCGCAAGGCCGAGCCCGAGACCGCCCCCCTGACCGCTGACGGGATTACCTAGCTGCACGTGCTCATCGAAAATTGCGTCTATATCCGCCAGCGGAATTCCCACCCCGGTATCGCAAACCTCAAGGCTCAATTTTCCATTCCGCCGCCGACAGCCCAAAAGGATGCCGCCTGTCTCGGTGTATTTGAGCGCATTGGAAATAAGATTGCGAAGCATCTGCTCAATAAGATGCGGGTCGCTGACGATTTGATAGCGGCAAGGAGCGATGCGCAAGGACAGGTCCCGGACCTGCGCTTGGACGTCAAACTCTTCCTTCATGCGCAAGAGAAGCGCGTTGACGTCAATTTCTTGAATTTCCGGCTGAACAACGCCAGCCTCGATGTGGTTAAGGTCGAGCAGCGTATTGAGCATGTTTGACATGCCCGCGAGCGATTTTTCAAACCTTGCAAGAAGCTCCAGCGTAGACGGCTTCGTGACCTCGTTTCCAATCAAGCCGAGCAATAACGAAAGCGTTTGCAGCGGCTGACGCAGATCGTGACTCGCGGCGGCGAGAAATCGGGATTTTGCGAGGCTGGCGAGGTCGGCTTCCCGCTTGGCGGCGCCCAGAAGGTCTGCAATCTTTTTTCGCTCAGTGATATCCGAATAGGTAATCACCACGCCGGCGACGAATTCCACGCTGTTGTCGCGCGTTCGATAAGGCAACATGCGCCGAACGAAGAACTTGCCATTTGGCGTGTGAATCTCGCGCGCAATTGATTCATGCTTTTCAAGGACCGTTTGCGCATCGCTGAGAAGATCCGGATCGGAAGCGAGCGGGCGGAGATCGCCGAGCGGCCGTCCGATATCGCCCTGGATGACGTTGAACATGAGCCGGGTTGCGGGCGTGAAAAACCGGATATGCAGTTTCTCGTCGAGGAGGAGCGTCGCAACGTCAGTGCTGTTGAGAATGTTCTCCAGATCGTCTGACGTCACGCGCTGGCGCTCGAGGGCCTCGTGCAACTGGGTGTTGAGAGCGGTCAGCTCCTCATTGAGCGACTGAAGCTCCTCTTTGGACGTCAGCAATTCCTCATTGGTCGACTGGAATTCCTCGTTGACCGAAAGCGCCTCCTCATGGATCGCTTTCTGCTCCTCGGCCGAAAGTTCAAGGCTTCTGATGGCGCCAAGCAACTCGGTGCGCATCGCATCGAGCTCCGCCTCAAGCTCTGCTTCGCGGGCATTCCTGGATTTGGCCGTTTTCTCGCCGATCGCGGGCGCTGGGGCCGTCTCTTCAATGAAGCAGACGAGGATGAGTTTGGCCTCACCAAACGTTGTCGGAAGCGCTTCAAGCCTCATAGACCCGGTATACTCGCCTTCTGTCATCTTTGACGGGAGCGCGGAAATCGCTGTCTGCTCGTCGATCGCCTTTTTTACGATTGCGCGCAATTTCGGGCGCAAGTCCGGTTGCACCATCGCCAACAGGTTGTTCGTCGGCTGCCCGGAGGCGAATCGCAAATGGCGCTTCACCGGCCCGACGAAATAGCGGCATTCGAATTCTGCGTTGATCAGCACGGCGGCAGGCGTAAACCGCTGGCGGATGGCGTCCTCACAGAGCGTGGCGAAGCTATCGAGGTGAGCTCCGGCGGGATGGGCGCCGGCGGGCAGCAGCGCCCGCTCACCATCGATTTCGTGAGCGGAATAGCCGAAGACGGCTGGCTTTCCGCGGCCGACTTTCCGGAACGCCCGCTCCGTCTTCGAAATCACGTCAAAACGACCGTCGGGCAGATTGGGCGTTTCGGACGTACCCAGAACAAGGATGCCGCCGTCTTTGAGCGCAAAGTCGAACAGCGAAATCACTCTCGCCTGCGCTTCAGCGCCGAGATAGATCAACATGTTCCTGCACGAAATCATGTCGAGGCGCGAGAACGGCGGGTCGGAGAGCACATCCTGTACTGTAAAAATCACCGAAGCCCGCAGCTCCGGCGACACCCTGAAGCCGTCCGCCTCTTTATTGAAAAAGCGCTTGATACGTTCCGCCGTCACATCCGCGGAAATTGATTCCGGAAAAAACCCTTCTCGCGCCTGTTCGACGGCGTCGGGATCGACGTCCGATGCGAAAATTTGAACTTTGGCCTTCGAGCCGCTGGCGTCCAGCTTCTCCAGAAAGATCATCGCGAAGGAGTAAGCTTCTTCGCCCGTGCTGCATCCGGCTACCCAGAGACGTATCGCGTCTTCGGAGGATTTTCCTTCAATCAATTGCGGCGCGATGTTCTCCGACACGAAGTCGAAAACCCTCTGGTCCCGGAAAAAGCTGGTGACATTGATCAACATTTCAGCGGCGAGTCGCTCAAGCTCTTTGGCGTCGTTGCGCAGGATATGCAGGTATCGATCGATATCGCCGGCGCCAAGCGACATCAAAGCCATTCTGCGCTCTATGCGACGTTGAAGCGTTCCTTTTTTGTACAATGTGAAGTCGTGCGCGGTCCGGGTCCGCAACATCTCCACAATTTCAACAGGAAATTCGAAGTTTTCCCTAGCTTTCGATTCAGCGTTTGGCGGATGCTGTTCGGCGGGAAGGCGGCTGTGCCCGGCAAGCGCAGCCGAAATTTTCTTCACAGGCAAAATCAGATCGACGTCGCCAGTCATGATTGCGCTGCGCGGCATTCCATCAAACGGCGCATCCTCGGGATCCTGGGCGATGACGAGTCCGCCCTTTTCCTTGATCGCGCGAAGCCCGAGGCTGCCATCGGCGCCGGTTCCGGACAGGACGACGCAGACCGCGCGCGCGCCGCAGTCCTTCGCCATCGACTGAAGCAGGAAGTCAAAGGGCAACCTTGCGCCGTGATGCGGCGCCGGATTGGAAAGCCGCAGCGCGCCATCTGTTGTCGAGAGATAAACCCCCGGCGGGATCACATAGAAACAGTCCGCTTCCACCGGCATTCCATCCGTCGCCTGCAAGACCTTCAGGGACGTATGCGGCGCCAGCAGCTCGGCCATCATGCTATCGTGGGTCGGATCGAGATGTTGAACCAGAATGAAGGCCATGCCGGCCCCGACGGGCAAATCCGCGACAAGCTTTCGGCTGGCGTCGAGGCCACCCGCCGATGCGCCAATACCGACGACGGTGACGGCGGCGCCAGTCCCGCGCGTCAAATGCCTTGCTGAGCGCGCAGCCGGGCGAGGCGGGCTACTGGTTCGCGTACTGCCTTTTGACGGCCCTGTCTTATTCACGCTCGTGCCCAGGATCTGCGCGAAGTCCATGGCGACGCGCGTCCGTGTCTACCAGAACCGGTCATATAAATCGATTTGCCGCAGGCTGATGTTTGATGAGTAGTTTCCGAGGGTTTTTCCCTGCGTTCGACCGGTCTATGTCGGGAAACGCTGGAGCGGGCTTCGTCTGCGTCAGTGCGCCAAGCCCGTCGCGCTTTCCGCGTCCGGTGAGGCTCGAACAAAAACCGTTGGTATACGCTGCCCCGCATACTGCGGTTTTTGGGATCAAGGCTCATCAGAACGGATCCTCGGGGGAGGTTCTGACGAGTGCCCCGTGATTGCCTGCTGAGCCCCCGCTATAGCGCTGGCAGTCACGGGGTAACTTATCCCGCAATGAAGTGGTCGCAAGACCCATCACCCCGTGAGCTCCCTGGATTGTTCGGTTGTAGCAAGCAGGTCGTCAATTTGCCTCCGCGCAGCAAAAAAGCCGTTGACGTCCTGTGACTTCCAGGGGTCAACGGCCTTAGCGGCGAACGCCAGCATGAAGGGCGGCTAAGCATACCATGCTGCGCAGTTTTCGCCTGTTGCGGTGGGAGCCGCAACCGCCGGGATACACATGGCCTTCGTGTAAAGGCAGGCTCGGAATCTACTCAAGCGCCGCGACCCGTCAGCCCGCAATCAAGCAAGTCTGAAGCACAGGGTTTGGCGCTCGCAAGCACGCGCCTGCAGACCTCGCCCGTCTACTGAGCGGACCTTCTAGTTAGAATCCGAACCTCTCGCGGTCGGTCAGCGCGCCTTATGACCTGTGGGGCAAGCGGGGCGTCCGCCCGACATTTCCTCACTGCGTCGAAGGACAGCCGTGCATCGACTGGACGCCAATGAAGGCGTGAAACGAGCAAAGGAAGCGCCGTGAACCAGATGATCGATCCGATCGAACTCGGCAAATGTCTTCCTGGGCTTCATCGTTATGCAAAGTCCCTCACTCGAAACAATGAGCGGGCGCTTGATCTGGTGCAGGACAGCGTCGAGCGGGCGTTAAGCAAGGCCGCGCTATTCGACGGCGTCAACCTGCGCGCCTGGATATCGACAATATGCCTGCGCATCTTTTTGAACGATATCAGGAAGCAAAAGAACCGCGGGACGAATATCGCCATGGAGGACGCCGATCAGCGTTGGTGGGCTGTGGAGGCCGATCAGCCGATCAAGCTTCACTACAAGTCAGTGATCGAAGCGCTCGAAAACCTCTCTGCAAATGATCAAGCTGTAATCACCTCGATCGCGTTTCACGGGCTGGATTATGACGCCGCCGCGCGACAACTCAATATCCCGATTGGGACTGTCCGATCGCGGCTTTGTCGCGCCCGCGAACGTTTGTCAGACGCCGTCGAAAATGACCGCACGCGATCCGCGAAAGGATAGTTTGTCAGTTGACCAGCGCGCGGCGGCCTAACACAAGCAAAGACGCGCCAAGCGCGCCGCCTCTTCAAGCCCGGCGCAGCAGTCGTATGATAAACAACATTACAACAGCGCCGACCGTCGCTCCAATCACGGATCCAATAATTCCGGCTCCACTGGAAATCCCAAGGACGCCGAAAAGCCAACCGCCGACAAAGGCGCCAAGAATGCCGACGACAATATTGCCTATCAGGCCGAAGCCGTATCCCTTCACAATGACGCCAGCCAGCCAACCGGCAACGGCGCCAATTAGTAGCCAAATCAACAGGCTCTCAACGGTCATGATCTTTTCCCTTTTGCATACCAATAACTCCCTCCGCGCCGATTGGTTCCCTGTTGCAGCGACTAAAAAACTATCGGCGGCCGCCGCCAGTCACCCTCCGCTGCAATTGGCGCAGAAGAACTGACCGAGCCCGATGGGCTGAGGCATGCCGCGCTGATGAATGGGCGCAAAACATACTGCTTTCGTCGAAGGCGGGGCGGGGGAGGCATTGTCCGGATCGTCAAAGCCGCGGCGAGTTGAATTCTCGAATGGAAATCCATCCCAAGTCAGCCGGGCGCACGTCTCCTAATACTCCCATGATGCTGGCGGTTCTTGTCGAGATTACCATTTGGCTACTTCAGCCAAAGGCATGGAACGGCAAGTTTCCCCTTGTGTTCAGTGTGCGTCTAACACAGGAGTGAGGCCCATCCATGAAACATCTTTTGCTTTCTGCGGCGATTGCGGCGATCGCCTTGCCCGTAATCGCATGCTCACGCGAAAAGCCGAACGCACAACAGGCCGAACTCCAGGAATCCGCCGCGGCGGCGAGAGTGACAGACCAAGTGTCGCCCGTCGAGACGGAGACGTCGGAAGAGATGCCCTCGGTGGAAATGCCAAAGGCAGAATCTCCTATGGTCAACGTCAGTTATCTCGGCGCGACAGATATCGGCGCCAAAGCGTTTCTCGGCGAGGAGATCGTGGGCGACAATGAAGAAGCAATTGCCGCTGTCGAGGATTTCCTCATCGGCGCTGACGGCAAGGTCGAACGCATCGTTTATAGGACGGGCGGGGTCGGCGGCCTGGGCGGAAAGAAAAGCGCTGTCGCTTTTGACCTGGTGACGATCGGCCTCGACGCTTCGTCGAGCGCTACGGGTGAAAATGACCTGCGCGTCAGTGTGTCAATGACCGCCGATCAAATCGAGGCAGCCCCCGATTTCGAGCAGATCGGTGATAACGATTACCGCTTGGCGACGGAAATTCTCGGGGCAGATGTCGAACTTGTCGCGCTGCCCGCCCCATATCGCAGCGCTGTCGTCGATGACCTCATCATGGATCAAGACGGACAGGTAAACTACGTTGTCGTCCAGCGCAGCGTGATCGACAGCGCCGCCGGTGGTGATCGCTTTGCCTTCGCTTATTCGCTTCTTCGGCTTGAAGAAGGCGATAATGCTGGCTTGGCGTTGGATGTCAGCGCCGCACAATTCAACAGCGCCAACAAGTTTGAATACAAACAAACCGACGCCATTGAAGAAGCGATGGAGACCGCCGAAGCGTCCGGCGACGGGAATTAAACGTCAAGCGACGTCCCCACGCCATACGAACGCGCCTGCCAATCATTTTCGGAATTGGGCGAGAGCGGCTGTCGGAACAGCTTTCTCCGGCAAGGCCGCCGCGAGTTTCTAAGCTTTGGCGGGAACCTTTTGGCGCGGCGCGCCTTTTACGAGATGAGACTTTTTAAAAGTCAGAGGGAAAATCATGAAAAAAGTTCTGCTCGCCGTCGCCGTTTCAGCGTTTGGTTTGACAGCATGCGCTACGTCCTACGCGCCGCGCTATCAGCAGGCGCGGACACAAAGTGATGCGGGCTATTTTGATACGCGCATCGACCAGAACCGCTACCGCGTTCAGTACCGGGTGAGTTCTGGCGACCCGCAACTCGCGCAAGACTGGGTGTTTCGGCGTGCGGCCGAACTCACGCTCAAGAACCGCTATGACTGGTTTCAGGTCCTGAGCCGCAGTCGTGATCTCGACGACAATGTTTTCCAACGCTACGAGTCGACGCGTTACAACTACGATGACCGGTCAGGCGATGAGCGGCCGCCTTATGGCGACTATGGCGATCAGGTTGCGATTATTGAAGTTGTCATGGGCGAAAATCCGCCGCCGCGCGCCAGCAACGTCTTTGATGCGAGCCGTGTTCTCGATCAAAACCTCGACCGTCGATAAGAGGCGACGTCCGCAGGACATACTTGGAAGCTGCTCTGGCCGGCGAAAGCCGGCCGTTTTTTCTCGTCGCCGCGGCGCCCGTTACTTGACGAGGCCTGCCGATTTTTTTCGAGCTCTGGGACGATTACACGGCGCGCCCGACTTGCGTTACGACGCCGCGCTCAATTTTTGGTGTCGTGCACTGAATTTGGTCATCACCGAAAGTTAACGTCATTTTTGCGGAACGATCGCAGGGCCCTCGCGTTTACTTAACTGAGTGGCGCCGCTGCGAAATCGTCGATGCGAGCCGACTCTTGTGATTGAATATTTGGAGCGAAATATGAATTGGAATCAGACTGAAGGCGAATGGAAAAAAATGTCCGGGAAAGTCAAAGAGCAGTGGGGCAAGCTGACTGATGACGATCTCGTGAAGGCCGCCGGCAAGCGAGATCAGCTGTTGGGCGTCGTTCAGTCGCGCTATGGCATCGCGCAGGAAGAAGCGGAGAAGCAGATGAAGAAGTTTGAGGACGCAACGCCGTCAAGCTAACTTGCGACAAATCGGCGAAGGCGCGTCGATTGATACGAAGAGCTAACAATTCAGCGCGCCTTTTAATTTTGCAGGCCATGGTGTTTCTTCCAACGAGGAACGAAACCATTTGCGCTCCTGAAAGCGCAGCCGCCCGTGCATAGAAGTTTTGAATCGCCGCCTGCAGCAATTTAAGCGACTGTGACGCCGCGGGCGCCGTTCAATTGCAGAAGGCGAAAATTTAACGCTGCCGCGACGCTGACCCATGCCAGGTATGGCGAGAGCAACAGCGCTGCTGGCATGCTGATGGGAGCAAAGACGGCGATCAGGGCGACGATCGTCATCCACAGGAGTGAGACTTCGACCATCGCCCAATCGAGGCGCTTGAGGCCAAAAAACAGAAACGACCACGCGGCGTTCACCAGCAAATGCGCTGCGAAAAGCAATAGCGCAGGCCAGGCCGCGACCCCGGCCGTTTCCCAAACCAGCCAACCTGAGACAGCGATGGCGCAGAACAATATGGACCATACGACCGGAAACGCCCAGTTTGGCGGCGTCCATTTCGGTTTGCGCAGGCTTGCATACCAATCCCCAGGACGAAACACCGCCCCGGAAGAGGCCGCGGAAAAACTGCCAAGAAAAAAGACCGCCAATGCGATCGCTGAAGAAAAAGTCATCAGTCCTAACCGGCCTTCATCAAGGAGCGTGCGTGCGCGCAATCAGATAGCGGCCACCGCCCGCGTTTAAGTCGAGGCCCGTCCGCCGTCACAACGAAGGACGATCCAGCGAAGGCTAACCACACTTTAGAACATGTTTCTGAAAAGGGTGAGCAGTTTCTGGATGATGCTCGCGACAAATAGATGAAAGGCAAGTCGAACGCTTCAGGTCGTCCGGAGTTTCAAGCCGCGTCGTAGGGTGCGATCCAGGGGTAGGGCGCATCAGACAGGTGATCGCATGCAACAGGGCGACCTAAACGACGAGGTACTTAAACAACCAGTAACCCGAGAGCCAGATCGTCGCATAGGCCGACAAAAGGCCAACGCGCCCGCGCAGGCTTCCCGCGACCTTCGTTCGCATTTCCGGCTGCGCGAAAGCGAACATCAGCAAGTAGCCAGCGAAGAGACCACCAAAACCAAGGGCCAGAAAAATTAGGTCACCAATGATCGACGTCAGTGAGGCTCCCTCGATCAGCATACCGGCCAGCGGGATGAATGATACCATGACCCAGAAGCCGAGGACCGGCGCCGAGTAGACCCAGACAAGGGAGCGCACCACGCTGCCACGGCTGAGATTTGCCAATTTTGTAACTCCTCAAAGCATAAAATCTACGACGCCTGCGTGGCGGCGGATTGCCGGACCGTTGCGATGTGCTGCCGCATCCTGCTCCGGCGTCGCGGTCCGCGCGGTAATCGCCGATGGCGATCAATCGGACCCATCCGCATCGGCAAGCGGCGCGAGACATCGCAACAGACTGCCGTTCGGATCGACAAGCGCGAACATCCGAAACCCCCAGTCTTCGTCCCGGGGCGCGGTGAGACGTGGGATGCCCACATCCGGCAAACCCGCCCCGGACCATTCGATGTACAGGCGATCGACGTCGCCAACACGAACGCAGGCGCTGAACCACGATTCATGGGGCTCAAGCCCCGGATGCGGAAAGAACTCGATCTGAAGCGGTCCTCGCGAGAGGATCATCCAGCCTTCATCGAGGAAGTCGATTTGAAATCCGAGCTGTTCGTAGAAACCTGCTGTCTCTGCAAAGTCTCGCGCTGGAAGGTTAGCAGTGATGATGTCGGTCATGGCGTCTTTCCAAAGCTGCGATGGTGCAAGAACGTCCAGGGCAAAACGGAACGCCGCCACCAGCCTGCCAGGTCATCGTGCCCGAACCGGAACGTCAATCCATAAACACGAGTGTCAGTCGGCCAGCGTCACGACTGAGATTTGAATGCCGCCGCTTCCCGCCGTCAGGTGGACCCCGTACGCACCCCGGCGCGCGTAAAGGCGCAAGACCAACGTGCCTATGACAGGCTAGCCAGCGCTCCGCCCCAAAGCCCAAGCGGGTGGAACCAGATGATAACCAGCCATGCCACAACGCTAGCAGGGGAGCCGACGGCGCGAGAGATTTTCGAGGATCTCGCAAGTACCCGCTTTATGGCGCACCGGACCAGGTGAAACCGGGAACTGGGCGGCGGTGAGGGCGCGGTCAGGCTTGGGGCTGTGACGGTTTAAGGTGCACGGCGGCAGATAGCCTGCACGGGCTGCATCTTGGCGTTTGCTGAAACGCCGAAAGGTGCATTTCGCTTCGCTCAATGCACCCTACGCTTGCTGGTTCTGGCAATATGCAGCAATCTTCGTTTGCGATTCTGTCGGTCGTTTATGGCGACAGCTACTAACCAATTCGAATAAGATCAAAATACAAAATACTCGATCCGACAGTGAAAATAAACATCACCGAAATTGCCAAAATTTTGTTCTTTACCGACACAAAAATTAAGAAAACTAACAGGTTTAAAAAAATTACCCAACTAACAATTAGAAGTATAATATTTTTGAAAAGTATTTCACTTAGGAATATAAGCGCGTTTAAACATATAGATAAACCTAAAAATGTGCTCTTTGGGTCTCTAAACTTCATGACCATATCCGTTCATGAGAACGCTCCAAAACAAGTGTCGGCGGCGTAGGCGACAACTGCGATAAATGTGATCCCAGCGCCGACGGCGATCAGTGCCGTACCACCGAAAACCGCTATTGAAGTTGCGTATTCTAACGCATAGATCGACCCGACAGCTATTAGCCCAGAACCTACTGCTAACGCTGCTTGCAGTATACAATCCGCCTTCGGTCCAATTACGGAGGGTCTAAGTTCGGGCCTCTTCGTCGGCACACCACCCTCCGCTCCAGCGGCGCCAGCAGGACCCGACGCTGAGGACTCTACGCCGAAGAGGCTATCTGATCGAGGGCGCACCCTAGTCGCCATGATCACCGGCCCGAGCGGGCCGAGATAGGCGTAATTCGCGTTTTGCCCCGTCAGACCACCAGAAAGGTCGAGATTAATTAATCCATCTGCATAGCTGGCATTGCCGCGACTTCCAGTCACTACAATCTCATCCGGAGCAACCCCGGCGTTAGATCCTGTGTCGAAATGCGAGCCCCCTCCACCGAAGAAGCCCCCACCGGCTCCTCCGCCCAAAAGGTTGAAGACGAAAGATCCGCCGCCCAACGATCCGGCCAATCCGGCGTAATTTGCAGAGCAGTGAAAACACGGCTCAAGATCAAACATCTCGGTCCCCGTCTGATCGGTCGCATTGACCGGGTCGCCGCCGACATAGGCGTAGAGATTGAGCCCATCCGCATAGCCAATGGGGTCGGTCTGGAGGAAGCGGCCGAGGCCGGGGGAGTAGGCGCGGGCCTTGTAGTGGTAGAGGTTGATTTCGAAAAGCCAGAGCTGGCCAGTGTACTGGAAGCGCCCGGTGTTTGCAGGCGCGGGGCGTCCGTATTCGTCAAAGGCGTTCTTGAACTGCGAGGCGCCTTGGGAATTCGCCCCGCCGATGACGGAGCCGCGCTCGTCGGCGATCAGCCA
This sequence comes from Parvularculaceae bacterium, assembly GCA_034522715.1. Classification (GTDB taxonomy): domain Bacteria; phylum Pseudomonadota; class Alphaproteobacteria; order Caulobacterales; family Parvularculaceae; genus Amphiplicatus. Next base: position 171,734 of record JAXHLA010000004.1, read on the forward strand.
GCGCTTTTTGGTGAGGGGGGCGCCGCCTTCATATTGAACAAGGACCTCGTCCGGCCCGCCCCGCGTACATAGCGGGTTGGAGGGCTCCGGTATATGAATCGGATGGCGCACCCGGAGAGATTCGAACTCCCGGCCCCCAGATTCGTAGTCTGGTGCTCTATCCAGCTGAGCTACGGGTGCGTGTCGCCTTTCGGGCGAACGCGCCTTTAAGCCGATCGCTCGTGGGTTTGCAAGCGCTTCGGGGATTATGGGCGGGCGGCCTCATAGATGGCTCGCGCGATCGCCCTGGCGACGCAGTCGGCGGCGATGAGGCCTAACCGGGTTAGCGTTATCGGGTCGCTTGCCAGCTGCGGTCCGGTGGCGAGCGCGAACAGGACGTCGCCGTCCGTCGGCCCGTGCGCGGGGCGGATTGCGCGCGCCAGGCCGTCCTGCGCCATGATGGCGAGGCGGCGCGCCTCGGCTTGGGTGAGGATGGCGTTTACAGCGACGGCCCCGATCGTTGTGTTGGCGCGGGGCGCGGCAGCGGCGAGTTTGGTGTCCAGCGGAAGATCGGCCGCGCCGGCTACTGAAGCGGCGTTTGCCGCTGCGCCGCCGAATTCATCGCCTAGTTCGAACGGCGCTGCCCAGAACGCTTGCGAGCCGGGGCGCCGGACCGACCCGAAGCTGTTCACCGCAACAAGCGCGCCGACAATGAAGCCGTCATCAGTCACGTAGGATGCAGACCCCAGTCCGCCCGCTTCAGCGCCGGCAGTTGCGCCCGTGCCTGCGCCGACACGACCAAGCATGACCGCCGCGGCATCCGCGTTGTTTGCGGCGTCAACGCCAAGGCGCCGATAGGGCGGTTCCTCGCCCCAGTTTTTGTCGCCGCCATTGGCGAGGTCGTAAAGGATTGCGGCGGGCACGATCGGCGACGGCGGCACGCCGTCACGGACCGTAAGCCTGAAACCGCGGCCACGCGCGCCGAGCCAGGCCGCGACGCCGTCGGCCGCGCCAAGCCCGTAGGACGATCCGCCAGCAAACACGATAGCGTCAGCGCGGTCGACAAGAGTTGAGGGATCAAGAAGATCGGTTTCGCGGGTGCCGGGCCCGCCGCCGCGCACGTCGCCCGCGACGATCGCCGGCGCATCGGGGAGAATGACGGTCACGCCGGTCTTGACACGCCTGTCCTGCGCGGACCCGACGCGCAAGCCCGGCACGTCAGTAATGTCGTTCCGCGGCCCTCGGCCAGCCATCGGGAGGCGCACTCCAAAAACTTCGCACTAGCTTTGCCATGCCCGCCAAGACTTTGTAAGCCTCAGGTCCAATCATCTTCGGAGCCCAGAATGATCCGTTTGCGTGCAATCGCCGCGTTTGCCGCCGCACTCGCCGTTTCACATCCAGCCCTTTCGCAAACAGCAGGCGAGGCTGCGGGCGCGAACGCGCTGATCTCCTACCGGTCGATCTTTCATCCCGTTGAAGCGGACAATGGCATGGTCGCGGCGCAGGAAAAACTCGCGGCGGACGTGGGCAGAGAAATCCTGAGGCGCGGCGGCAATGTTGTCGACGCCGCGGTGGCGACGGGCTTTGCCCTCGCCGTGACGCACCCTCAGGCTGGCAATCTCGGCGGCGGCGGCTTCATGCTGATCAAATTCGCGGACCAGGAGGACGTGATCGCCATCGATTACCGCGAACTCGCGCCGGCGGCGGCCACACGGGATATGTTTCTCGATGACAAAGGCGACGTCGACAATGCGCGCGCGCGGTTCAGCCATCTTTCGTCCGGCGTGCCGGGCTCGGTCATGGGCTTGACGGCGGCGCTTGAAAAATACGGGTCGATGCCGCTGGGCTCGGTGATGGCGCCGGCGATCCGTCTTGCTGAAAAAGGTTTCACCGTATCGGGCGCCCTTTCGGATGCGTTGAGCGAATATTCCGAGCGCTTCGCGCGTGATCCTTCATCGCTCGCCTATTTCACGCGCGACGGCGCGCCGTACCAGACAGGCGATCGTCTCATCCAGAAAGATCTTGCCCGCACCTTGAAAGCGATCGCCAAAGGCGGCGCCAAGGGATTTTATGAAGGCGTCGTCGCCGATCGCATCGTGGCGGAGATGGAAGCCAATGGCGGTCTCATCACGCATGACGATCTCCGCTCTTATAAAGCAGTCGAACGCACAGCCGTACGCGGCAAGTTCCGTGGCTACGACATCCTTTCAATGCCGCCGCCGTCATCGGGCGGCGTGCACCTCATTGAGATGCTGAACGTTCTTGAAGCTTACGACCTCGCAGCGATGGGGCATAACAGCGCCGATTATCTCGGTCTGCTCGTCGAGACGATGCGGCGCGCTTACGCTGATCGATCGGCATATCTCGGCGATCCTGATTTCTTCGATGTCCCTGTCTCGGCGCTCACATCGATTGATTACGCCTCGACGATCCGGAAGCAGATCGACCCCCGGCGCGCGACGAAATCCTCCGATGTTGCGCCAGGGCTTGGCCCGATCGGCGAGAGCGAGCAGACGACGCATTACTCCGTGATGGACAAGAACGGGAACGCGGTTGCCGTCACGACGACGTTGAACTTCACCTTTGGGTCAAGTTTCAGCGTCGATGGGGCGGGGTTCCTGCTCAACAATGAAATGGACGATTTTTCCGCCAAGCCCGGAACGCCGAACGGCTACGGGCTTCTCGGCGGGCAGGCGAACGAAATCGGTCCGATGAAGCGCCCGCTATCGTCGATGACGCCGACAATCGTCGTCAAGGACGGCAAAGCAGTGTTCGCGACTGGCACGCCCGGCGGATCGACGATCATCAACATTGTGCTGCAAAACGTCCTCAACATTCTCGAATTCGGCATGAACCCCATGCAGGCAAATGCAAGCCCGAAAATTCATCATCAATGGCAGCCTGACCGCATCACAGCGGAGCCCGGCGTTTCGATCGATACAATCGCATTGATGGAAAAACGCGGCTTCATTTTTTCGCGGTCAGAGACAGGCGCCCTGCAACAACGGCCCATGGGGCGCACCAATACCGTCATGCTTCACGACGGCACGCTGCTTGGCGCGGCCGATCCGCGCGAACCTGACGGCGGCGTCGGCGCGTATTGAACAACCGACGCCGGCAGCAGGAGCCGGAACGTCGCGCCAGTTTCGTCGGACTTTGCAAGCAGTAGATTTCCGTGATGGGCGCGCGCGATTTCGAGGGCGATCGCAACGCCAAGGCCGGAGCCGCCGGGTTTCAGCGAGCCCTTGAAGGGCTCGAAGAGGTTTTCGATAGCAGCTTGAGGAAGGCCCGGGCCATTGTCGGCGATCTCAATTATCGCATCCTCGGACTGGGCAAATGCGCGCACAACGACGCTGGCGCCGGGCCGTGCGACTGGCATCCCTGCATCGTTCGGCGGGGCCAGAGCCTCGACGGCGTTTCTGACAAGGTTGAACAAGGCGCGGTAAAGTTGCGTCGGGTCGGCGTTGATGGTGAGGCCAGGCGCCGCTTCATTGCGCAGATCGACGCCTAACGCGAGGCAATCTTCAAAGACATCATCCACCAGGGCATTAATGTCGACGGCACTGACCTTCAATGCCGCCCTGTCCATGCGCGCATAACTGATCGTGTCGCGGCTGAGCGCAATCGCGCGGTCAAGCGCGGCGATGAGGCGTGGGCTCAGTTTCCTCACACGCGGGTCTTCGCTTTTGGCGAGGCGATCGGACATCAGTTGCGCGGAGGCGAGAATATTCCGGAGGTCGTGACTGATCTTCGAAATGCCGGCGCCAAGCGCGGCGAGCCGGCGCCTTTCCGTCAATAGCGTCAGCATACGCTGCTCAAGCGATGCAAGCGTCCGCTCGGCGTCTCCGATTTCATCGGCGCGCAGGCTGGGGACAAGGATGCCGCTCGCATCTTCGGGCTGCTTCTCGAACGCCATCATGTTCTTGATGACGCGTTTGACGGGGCGAACAATCATCGCGCTCAGCGACGCATAGATCGCCGCGGCAGTGATCGAGCAAATGATCAGCGACAGGCCAAGGACATTGCGCGCGAAGATCAGCAAGTCCCGGCGCAACGCCGCTTGCGAGACGAACATATCGACCTCGGCGATCTGCGCTTGCTGCGGCCGCCCGATGACGCGGATCGAATGATCGCCGGAAGAAAACATCGTCGCCCAGGCGTCGAAGATCATCTGTTGCGGCATTTCAGGATCAAGCTTGACGACGCTCTGAACGCGCATTTGCTCGGGCGTCATCCTCATGGTCATCACGGGCATACGCGCGCCGTCGACTTCGACCGTGACGCCGAGAATGTTGGCCGTCGCAAAAAGCCTCTCGGCGGTTTCCTGGTCGATCATCTGATCAGGCGAATCGAGCGCGAGACCGACAAGATAGGCTGCATCGAGACGATCATGCAGCCATCCGAGGGAACGGTCCGAAACCGATGGAATGAGAACGATGATTTCGGCGATCAGGACGAAAATGACGGTCAGCAACAGAAGCTTCGTAGAAAGCGAACGTCGCACGCGATCGGCGAGCGTCGTCGTCGCGGTCATCTGCGCAGGCCTTTCATGCCGTCAATCAAACGTCGCCAGAAGCTTCACGATCGCTCGCGTGCGGTCCGAGAACAGCGCGGGCGTGTAGAATGCGCCGCCAGCGCGTTTCGAGATCTCGCCGCGGGTAGGGTACGGCGCAATATAAGAGGTCATGGCGGAAATCTTCAACCGGTTGGCGAGTGCGAATGACCATAGCCCGATCAGGTCCCCAGCGCCGCGCCCGACAATCAGCGCGCCCAGGATGCGACCATTTTTCCGAGCGAAAACCTTGATAAAGCCGTCGGTGTCGCGCTCGGCCTGCGCGCGGTCATTGTCCTTGAGCGGCCACTTGACGGTCCGGACGTCGGGATCGGCGGCCCGCGCCTCGCTTTCATTCATGCCGACAGCGGCGATCTCGGGATCGCAATAGGTCGCGCGGGGGGTAAGCGCGTCGCGGCGCTTTGCTGGCGTCTTGAAGAGGATATTCCGCACGAGCGTCGATGCGTGATCGCCGGCCAGATGCGTAAATTGAAGTCCGCCCGCGGCGTCGCCGGCTGCGTAGATCCGCTTGTTCGTCGTTCTGAGGCGAGCATCGAGTTTCAACTTTCCGTTGTCGCGTTCAACGCCCGCCTTCTCAAGGCCTAGGCCGTCGAGGTTGGCGCGTCGGCCCGCTGCGACGAGGAGATGCGAGCCGGTTATCATTTCACCGCCTGCAAGCGTGACGGTGATGGCGCCCGCGGAGCGGGCGACGCGTTCGATCTTGACGTTTTCACGAACCGCTACGCCTTCGTCGATGATCCGCTTTCGGACGATATTGACGGCTTCCGGGTCTTCGCGATTGAGGATTGTCTGGCCATCGACGATTGTCACTAGCGCGCCGAGCCGCCGATGCGCCTGCGCCAGCTCTGCGCCGATAGGGCCGCCGCCGATGACGATGAGGTGCGCCGGCAAAATGCGGTTCGCGAAGATCGTCTCATTGGTGAGATGCGGCGTCTCGGAGAGGCCCGTTATCGGGGGCGTTGCCGGAGAGGAGCCGGTGGCGATGACGAAGTGCTTCGCCGAGATTTCGGCCTCGCCCGCCCTCACTGTGCGTGGTCCGGCAAACTCCGCTCGCGCGCGGATGACGCGAACGCCGAACCCCTCGAACCGCTCGACGCTGTCATGCGGCGCGATCGCTGCGATAACCGAATGGACGTGCTCCATCACAGCGGCGAAGTCGACTTTCGGATCGCCCGCGCTGACGCCAAAATCGCGCGCATCCCGAATGGCGGCGGCGTGGCTGGCCGCGGCGATGAGCGCCTTTGACGGGACGCAACCATAGTTGAGGCAATCCCCGCCCATCTCGCCTTTTTCGATGAGGACAACCTTGCGCCCGAGCTGCGCGGCGCCGGCGGCGAGGGACAGCCCCGCCGACCCAGCGCCGATAATGCAGAGATCTGCGCTGATGGCCTCAGTCATTTGAATGTTCCCCCGCAGATTTCTTGCGGAAATATTTGAGCGCAATCGGCAACAAGGCGAGGCCGGCGAGCCCGACCATCGGCAACAGCGTTGTTGGTTTGGTCAAGATGCCGGTCAGGCTGACATTTTCGCCGGCGTCGAACGCAGCCCCCGCCGCGTTGCCGATGCTCGCATAAACAAAAGAGCCGGGAATGATCCCGAAGAAAGTCCCGACAACATAATTCCGTAGCGATACACCGAGCGCGCCGGCGCCGATGTTGACCGCCCAAAACGGAAACACGGGCGCGAGACGCAAGAGGAACATGTAGCTCAATTCATTCTCGCGGAAGCCCTGCTCCATCTGCGCGAGGAAGCCGCTGGCGCGCTTGCGGAAGAAATCGCCCGCTGCTGTCTTCGCCGCGACATAGACTGCAATCGCGCCGAGGGTCGCCGCGAAAACAATCGCCGGCACGCCGACAACAAGGCCGAAGAGAAAGCCGCCGAACACGGTGAGGATCGAGGCGCCGGGAAAGGAAATGGCGACTGCCGCCGCATATCCCAAGATAAACAGCCCGAGCGCCAGCGCCGGCGCGCCGGCGACCCATGCCTTCAGCGCTTCCCGATTGTCGCGCAAGGTATCGATCGAAAAGTAGTGGTCGAGATCGAAGCCGAAGAAGGCGACAAGCGCGCCCGCCACGAGAACGAGGGGGAGGAATCTTCCAATTCCCTTGGCGCTGGCTGCGGGCACTTCGGTCATGGTTCTTCCTTGTTGGGTCACGGGCTGCCGGATCAGACCGGAGGTCGCTAACAGGTTCGGCGCGCGGCCGCAGGGCAGTGTTGCGGTCCCGGGCGTCACAAAGGCGCGATTCGTCAGGTTTTCGGCCTGTCAGGTGGGCTTCGCTTGACGGGTTTGGGCCCCTCGTCTAAGAGCGCGCCTCCGCGGCGACGTGCGCCGCAAATGCCCATTCCTGCGAGACTGACGATGAAGCGCACCTATCAACCGAGCAAGCTCGTTCGCAAGCGGCGCCACGGGTTTCGCGCCCGTCTGGCCACGAAGAACGGCCGCAAGGTGCTTGCGCGCCGCCGGTCCAAGGGCCGCAAAAAGCTTTCCGCCTGATACCGGCCGAAAAGCCGCCCGCCGCCCGGGTGACCGGGCTGAAACGGCGCGCCGACTTCTTGATTGCTCAAGCGGGCATCAAAGCCGGGACGGCATCTCTTCTTATGGCGCGCGGCAGGGAACCAAACGGGCTCGGAGCGGCGCGATTGGGGATCACTGTTACAAAGAAACTCGGCGGCGCGGTCGCGCGGAACCGTATCCGGCGCAGGCTGCGGGAGGCCGCACGGGTCGTCTTCCTCGAAAATGCAACTCCCGGATTTGACTATGTCGCCATTGCGCGGCCCTCGGCGGGGACCGCCGATTTCAGCGTAGTCCTTGACGATATGAAGCGCGCCCTTTTAAGGCTCAGCACCCTTCCCAAATAGGGGCGCGTCGCCGGGGCGGCTCTGCCGCGCCGTCCCTTGTTCCCAGAGAGATTGATGGATCGCAACGTCATCCTTTTTATCGTCCTGACGGCGGCCGTGCTGATCGGTTGGGACGCCTTCGTCATCGCGCCGCAGCGGGAAGCTTTGCAGGCGCAGCGCGCCGCGCAAGAAGCCGCAGCGCCCAAGGCGGACGATCTGACTGACGATATCGTCAGCTCTGCCGCCGCCCCGGCAAAACTGAGCATCGATGAAGCGCTCGCCTTGACGCCGGGCCGTGTGAAGATCGACACGCCCAGCCTGACAGGGTCGATCAATCTTGCCGGCGCGCGGATCGACGATTTGTCGCTGAAAAATTACCGCGCCGACCTTGATCCATCGAGCGCGATGATCCGCTTGTTTTCGCCCTATGATGTCGAGCATGGGCACTATGTCGAACAAGGATTTGGAGTGCTCGCCGGCGAAGATCGCGGCGTCAGGACCGACAGCATCGCCTGGACAGCGCCCGCCGGCGCAGTGTTGACGCCGAAGTCGCCGGTGACGCTCACCGCAAAGATCGGTGCGCTGACTTTCACCAAGATCTATTCTGTCGACGACAACTTCATGTTCACGGTGAAGCAGGCCGTCCGCAACGATGGCGAAGCGGAATCGCGCGTCGCCCCTTATGGGCTTGTTGTTCAGCGCGGCGTCCCCGACGGCGCTGGCAAGCAGCCCATTTTGCATGAAGGCCCCGTCGCTGTTGTCGGCGACAAGCTATACGAAAACAAATACCCGAAGGCGCTGAAGCGCGCGATCGACGTTGAAGGCGACCGAGGCTGGGTTGGCATCACGAGTAAATATCTGCTCGCAGCCGCTGCGCCGCCGCAGAGCGAACCGATCACGATCTCAATGCGCAATGTCGGCACGGCGACTGCGCCGATTTTTCGGGCCTATTACGCGCTTGCCGACCGCGCCGTCGCCGCAAAGCAAAGCATCGAATTGACGTCGCACATTTTCGCCGGCGCGAAAGACGTTGATCTTCTGCAATCCTACGAGAAACCGGTCGCAGATGGCGGTCTCGGCATCTGGGATCTGGATCGCGCTGTCGATTGGGGTAATTTTTTCTTTCTGACCCGGCCGATTTTCTTTCTGCTGAATTATTTTGGCGACCTAACCGGCAATTTCGGCGTCGCGATCCTGCTGCTGACGCTAGTCATCAAGGCGCTGATGTTCCCGCTCGCGAACAGCGCTTTTGATGCCATGTCGAAGATGAAAAAGCTGCAGCCCAAGCTTGAGGAACTGAAAAAGCGCGCCGGCGACGACAAGATGAAGCTCCAGCAGGACATGATGGAGCTCTACAAAAAAGAAAAAATCAACCCGCTCGCGGGCTGCATGCCGATCCTTTTGCAGATGCCGATTTTCTATGCGCTTTATAAGGTATTGTTCGTCACCATCGAACTTCGCCACGAGCCTTTCGTTGGCTGGCTGAAGGATCTGTCGGCGCCCGATCCAACATCGATTTTCAATCTCTTCGGCTTGTTGCCGTTCGAGCCGACGGCCGTTCCGATGATCGGTGCGTTTCTCGGCATCGGCGTCTTGCCGCTCCTCATGGGCGTCGCGATGTATGTGCAGACGAAACTCAATCCGCCGGCGACCGATCCTATCCAGCAGCAGGTGCTGACGATGATGCCGATCCTCTTCGTCTTCCTGTTCGCCTCTTTTGCTTCGGGTCTCGTTCTCTACTGGGTGTGGAGCACTGTGCTGTCGGTCGTGCAGCAATGGTTCATCATGAAGAGAAACGGCGTGACGGTCGACTGGAGCAATCTGTTGCCGTTCCTGAAATCCAAAACGCCCGCGCTCGTGAAGAAGTGAGCAGCGAGGAGCTTGGCGGCGAGGATATTGAGCGCGGGCGACTGTTGTTCGCCGGGCCTTGCACTTTCATGCTTGGCGTCGTCGCCATGGAAGGCTTGCCCGATGAGGGCCCGCCGGAGGTTGCTTTTGCAGGCCGCTCAAATGTCGGGAAATCGTCGCTGTTGAATGCGCTGACGGGCCGAAAGAACCTGGCGCGGGCCTCAAACACGCCGGGCCGCACGAAGGAGATCAACTATTTCGGTCTCGGCGGCGCGCTTCGCCTCGTCGATCTGCCCGGCTACGGCTATGCGCGCGCAACGCGCAAGGACGCCAAGAAGTGGGCGGGGGTCACGCGCGATTTCCTTCGGGGGCGCCGCACATTGCGCCGCGTTTGCCTGCTGATCGATTCGCGTCACGGTCTCAAGGACATCGACGAGGAAGTCATGTCGCTACTCGATAGCGCGGCGGTTCCCTATCAGGTTGTTCTGACAAAATCGGACAAGGACAAGCCGACCGAAATCGACGCGCTGCGCACAACGATCGCCGGGAGCATCCGCCGCCGCCCGGCGGCGCACCCGAATGTCATCGCGACATCGGCTGAGACCCAGCAAGGACTGCCGGAATTGCGCGCGGAAATTGCGCGCCTCACCTTACGGTAACGCTTCGTTAACCGCGCTAGCCGTCGATGGCGCAATGACCCGCGTGGCCACGATAAACAAGCAGGCGCCGACGCTTGCAGCGCTGATTTCGGCGTTCCTTGGCCATTTGAAGGCTGAACGGCGCGCAAGCGCTTACACGATCAGAAATTATGCCGCCGCCCTCAGCAATTTCGAAGCGTTCTCACGCGCGCACTTTGGCGCAACGCTTGACGCGGAAAATCTGGAGAAGGTCGAGCTTGGCGACTTTCGCAGTTTTCTCGCGCGCCGGCGCGACGATGGATTGATTGCGGCGTCTTTGAAAGTCGAGCTATCCGCGCTGAAGACCTTCTTCCGGTTTCTGGCGCGCCGGCATGGCGTCGAAAACGATGCGATCGCAGCGATGCGTGGACCGAAGCTCAAGCCAAAACTGCCGCGCCCGATCGACGCCGGGAATGCAGATGCGTTGTTGTCGCTCGCTGACGCATCGCGTGAGGCGTGGATCGGAGCGCGGGACGATGCGCTTTTTACGCTCCTCTACGGCGGGGGTTTGCGCATCGCCGAAGCGCTGGCGCTCGCGCGCGCTGACGCCCCTGCGGGCGATACGCTGCGCGTGAAAGGGAAGGGCGGCAAGGAACGTATCGTGCCGGTCCTCCCGGCCGTGCGCGACGCGATCGCCGCGTATCTGAAGCTGTGCCCTTTTGCGCAGTCGCCGCGCGATCCGCTGTTTCTATCAGCGCGCGGCAAGGCGCTAAACCCGCGCATCGTCCAAGGAGAGATGAAGCGGCGCGCCAAAATGCTGGGGCTTCCCGACAGCGCGACACCGCATGCGCTGCGGCACGCCTTCGCAACGCAGCTGCTTTCCGCCGGCGGCGATCTTCGCGCGATTCAGGAACTGCTCGGTCATTCATCAATCGCCGCGACGCAGCGTTACACGCAGGTCGACGCCGAAGGATTGATGAAAACCTACCGCGCCGCGCACCCGCGCGCGCGTTAGAGTTTCGGCTGCGGCGCCGTCGTCCGATATTTGGCGTTATAGACGGCGAGATCGCGTTTGAGCTCCGGCATCAGCACATAAAGCGCGATGATGTTCGGAATGCACATGCCGAATAGCATGGAATCGATGAAATCGATGATCGAGGACAGCGAGATCGCCGCGCCAAGCGACAGCATCGCGCACAAGGTCAGCTTGAACGTCATATCGACCGCGCGCGAAGGCCCAAAGAGATAAGCCGCCGCCTGCGCGCCATAATAAGACCAACTGACGAGCGTCGTGAACGCGAAGAGGATCGAAGCGACGAGCAGCAGGACCGGGAACCAGTCAAACGCGCTGGCGAAAGCCGCTGACGTGATCTCTATCCCGCGATCGGGCGGCTGAAAGAGGTATGGTTCGTAAGCGCCAGTGACGATCACGACGAGCGCCGTGATCGTGCAGACGATAATCGTATCGATGAATGGTTCGAGCGAGGCGACGTAGCCTTCCGTCATCGGCTCGGCGGTCTTCACCGCTGAATGGGCGATCGCCGACGAGCCGAGCCCAGCCTCGTTCGAATAAGTCGCCCGCCGGATGCCATTGATAAGCGCGCCAAGAAGCCCGCCGCCCGCGGCGTCCAGGCCGAACGCGCCTTCGAAAATTGTCACGAAGGCGCCCGGAACCTTGTCGAAATTCATCGCAATGATGATGAGACCAGCGCCGAGGTAGAGAACGCCCATCATCGGCACGAGGATGCCCGACACAAGACCGATCCGCCTGATGCCGCCGAGAATGACCGCAGCGACAAGCCCGCACATGATGACGCCAAAGAGAAGCGGGGCCTCGATACCGGTTACATTTGCGAATTGCGCGTGGCTCTGATTGACCTGCAGCAGGCTGACGGATCCACCCATCGCCATGACCGCGAAGAAGATCGCAGCGGGCTTGCCGAGCGGGGCGAGGTTCAGTCGCCGGAACGCCTCTTCAATATAGAAGAACGGGCCGGCGATGATGCGCCCTTCAGCGTCAACCCGGCGATACTTTACGGCGAGGGCGCACTCGGCGAATTTCGATGACATGCCGAGAAACCCGGCGAGGATCATCCAGAGAACGGCGCCAGGTCCGCCGATGGCGATGGCGACAGGAACGGAAGCGATGTTGCCAAGGCCGACGGTGCCTGAAAGCGCGGAACTGAGCGCCTGAAAATGCGAGATCTCGCCATTGCCGGCCCGCAACTTTGCATCGGCGCGCCCCGTCACGAGCGCAAGCGCATGACCAAAGCCGGTTATATTGATAAACCGAAAATAGACTGTGAGGATGGCGGCCGCCGTGATGAGCCAGAGTACGACGAGCGGGATTTGCACGCCGAATATTTCCGGTGCGAAGAAGACGATGCTGCTCAGAAACTGCGCTACCGGCGCTACCGCCTGATCGATCGCATCTGCGAATTGCTGGGCGGGATTATCGCTCACGACTGACCCTCTTTCACTACCGACGCGCGATTGCAATCTAGAGGCGAGCGCGCAATCGAGTAACGCAATCCTCGGTGTTGACGCAAAAAATTGATGATCAAGGCTGAAGAAAATCGTTGCGCCTTGGTCGAACCCAAATAGCTTCAGACAGACCTTTGCACGTTGTGAAAAAGGGCTGAACGGTCAAGACCTTTGACCCACATGCAAGTCGCCGGCACCTCCCCCGCTGGCGGCCCGGGGCGGCGCTGGCTTCGCGGCCGGCGCCGCTTTCCGTTTCCGGGGTCGAGTTGCATGGGCAATTAAAGGCCGCGCAGTGATTGATCGAGATCGCGGCGCAAGTCGTCCAGATCTTCAATGCCGACCGAAAGCCTGACGAGCGCATCGTCAACGCCAAGCTCCTTGCGTCTTTCAGCTGGGATCGACGCGTGGGTCATGATGCCGGGATGCTCGATCAGGCTTTCAACGCCGCCAAGCGACTCGGCAAGCGTGAACAGCTCGGAGCGCTCCAGCATCGCGCGCGCGCCAGCAAGGCCGCCTTTCAGGAAGATCGTAATCATGCCTCCAAAAGCATCCATCTGCCGCTTTGCAACCGCGTGCCCCGGGTGGCTCTTGAGCCCGGGATAGGAAACGCGTTCGACGGCGGGGTGGGCTTCGAGCCACTCGGCGAGCGCAAGCGCATTCGCGCAGTGACGCTCCAATCTGATCGCCAGCGTCTTCAAGCCGCGCAACGCCAGATAGGAGTCGAAGGGTCCCTGGATAGCGCCGACGGAATTCTGCAGGAATTGCAGCCGCTCGCCGAGGTCCTTGTCCTTGACGACCAGGACGCCGCCGACGACGTCGGAATGGCCTGAAATGTACTTTGTCGCCGAATGCATGACGATGTCGGCGCCGAGGTCAAGCGGGCGCTGGCAATAGGGCGACGCGAAGGTGTTATCGCAGCCCACCAGCACGCCGCGCCTTCTGGCGATCGCGGCGATCGCGTCGATATCGACGATCTTCAGGAGCGGGTTTGTCGGCGTCTCAATCCAGACGAGTTTCGTCTCAGGCCGGATGGCGGCTTCGAAATTCTGAGGGTTGGAGAGATCAACGTAAGTGACGGCGAGCGAGGCGGTCGATTTCCGTACGCGCTCGAACAGGCGAAAGGTGCCGCCATAGACGTCATCCATTGCGACGACATGCGTGCCCGCGGGGAAGAGTTCGAGCGCGGTTGCGATCGCCGCCATGCCGGAACCGAACGCAAAACCGCGGTGCCCATTTTCAAGATCCGCGATGCAACGCTCATAGGCGAAGCGCGTTGGGTTGTGACCGCGCGCATAAACAAAGCCCTTATGAACCCCAGGGCTTTCCTGAGCGTAGGTCGATGTCTGATAGATCGGCTGCATGACCGCGCCGGTCAGCGGGTCCGGTTCCTGGCCCGCGTGGATAACGCGGCTTGAAAAAGCCAGCCGATTGGTGCTGTCAGCCATGGCGCAATCCGGAATAATCACCGGATTGCGCTAGCAGCTTCCGCCAAGGGCGGGAAGTCAGGCTTTTCTGACCTCGATTTTCCGCGTCCTTGTCGCCGCCTCGGGCGGCTTTGGCAGGCTGAGATGCAGGACGCCGTTGCGGAATGTCGCCTCGACGCCGTCCGCCTCGACGGCGAAAGGCACTTCGATCGAGCGCGCAAAGGACCCGTAAGACCGTTCGATCAGACGGTAGTCACCTTCCTTTTCTTCCTTGCGTTCGACGCGCTTTTCACCGCGGATCGTCAGGAGATTGTCGCTCAGCTGCACGTCAATGTCTTTTTCATCGACGCCCGGCAGTTCGGCCTCCACTTCAAGAGACGTATCGGTCTCGCGAACATCTATACGCGGGGACCGGAGGTCCTGTACGTCCGTCGCAAAGCGCGACGACAGGCCGAAGCCGGCGAACGCGTCGTCAAACAGCCGGTTCATTTCGTGCTGCAGCCTGAAAAAAGGATCAGGCGATGTGACCGCGACGGGTGCGGTCTCGGTGGTGTTGCGATTGAAAATCGCTAATGGTCTGAACATGCTTAGCGCCTCCATGGTTTAGGTCATGAATTGCGCCGGCGGCGATAGCCGAAGGAGCCTCCGCCGGCCCCATAGATTTGGGAGGCGGCCTTCCGATTTCAAGATCAGCAGCGCGCCGGGCGCGAGCGTCAGAATTTCATGCTGAGTTCGAGGGTGATCAGCGCCGGCTGCGGCGCGCCGTCGAACACTTTTCCCATGGCGCGCGCCTGCCGCATGTCTTCGGCGTTTCCCATCGCCCGGGCGCGGGCGCGGCGGCTGTAAGCGACGAAAGTCACCGCCTGGTCGCCGACATCGAAGGCGGCGATCGTCCGGCCCGCGCGGCGCACGGCTGGCGCACATGGTTTGAGCGTATAATGCGCAAGCGATCGCTTCTCGTCGCTCGCCGTACGTTCAAACGCCGAGGCAGGCAACGCGCTGGCGCAAGCCGTCAGCAGCCCAATCATCACGATAGACGTCCGCATAGCGCTCTCTCCTCGTCACGCGAGGGACAGCATTCCTTGATTTCTTCTTGGATCGATTACGCCGCGCGCCTGATTTTGTCGAAAACAAAGCGCGCTCTTTAGGTTAAATTTTCGGCCGTTTTGACGGAAATTTTCGGCCAAGCCAATCGAGCAGAATCTGGTTGAGCTTTGCGGGCTGCTCCCACATCACCCAATGGCCGCAATCGTCGATGATCGCTTTTTCCAGATCAGGCACGAGCTCTTCCATGCCATCGGCGCCCGACGGCGGCAGGAAAACGTCAAGCGCAGCGCCGACCCAGAGCGCCGGCTTGTCAATGACCTGATCGACCGCACGCATGATATCGTAATTGCGGTCGATGTTGCGATAGAGATTGATGCCGCCGTGAAAACCCGAGCGGCCATAGGCGTCGACATATACCTGAAGGTCATCGGCGCCGACGATGACAGATGCCGGGTCGGGCGCCGGACCGTCGCGAAATCGTCCAGGCAGATCGAGCATCCGCACACCGATCTTTTCTATTTCCGCTGGCGACGGCGGGCGGCGGAACATCAACCTAAAAAAGCGCTCGGCGTCCGTCTCAAATAATCGCTCAACCGTCCCTTCTTCCTGGAACTGGATGAAATAATGCTTCTCGCCGAAACGCTTCTTGATGATGGCTAACGGGGGCGCGGGCGGCGGCGCGCGGTGCGGGGTGCACACGCCGATGACGCCGGCGACCCGCTCCGGGTGAAGCTGCGCCATCGGCCAGACGATAGCCCCACCCCAATCATGGCCGCAGAAAATCGCGCGCTCAACCTGCAGCACATCGAGCAGGCGCACGAGATCATCCGTCATATGACGAATATCGTAGAGCGCCTTGTCTGTGGGAGCGCTTGACCTGCCGAAGCCTTTGAGGTCGGGCGCAATCACGCGATAGCCCGCGCCCGCCAGCGGCGCCAGCTGGTTCTTCCACGAATAGGCGATTTCCGGCCAGCCATGGACCAGCACGATCGCCGGCCCCGCGCCAGCTTCATGGACTGAGAGCGTCGCTTTGCCGATATCGACTGCATGCGGGACGGGCCAGAATGCCATGGCGCGAGACTGCCCGCGCGGCGTGGTGCGAAGCAAGTCTGACCCGCAGCGCGGCTCTTGCCAAAACACCCGGCGCCGCTAGGGGAGCATAGATGACGAATTATACCGAACCGCGCGATGAAATCCCGGCCGGCTGGATTCTGCAGTCCCACCGGGACACTTTCAGCGGGCATGCAGGACCGTTTTATTTCCGCCCCCTCGACGACAAGCGACCGGGCGTTGGATTTTTATCAGCGCCAAGTCACGCGAACGCCCACGGCATGATCCACGGCGGCGCGCTGTTGACGCTTGCCGACATGTCCCTTTGGGATATCTGCCGCCGGGCGGGGGGGCCTTTTCGCGCAGTGACGCTGACGCTCAACTGCGAATTTGTTGCGCCGGGGCCGATAGGGCGTTTTATCGCGGCGAATGGCGAAGCGGTGAAGATCGGCAAATCCATTATGTTCGCGCGCGGCGACATTCGCTGCGGCGACGACATTCTCCTCACCTATTCCGGTTCGCTCAAACGCTTTTCGTAAGCGATTCCTTCGCGGGCGCACGATTGCGGCGGACGGCGTCGACGCTTGTCAGCGCCAGCGCCGACCAGATCAATCCAAAGCATATCGCATGCGCCGTCGTGAACGGTTCGCCGTAATAAACGCCCAGCAGGAACTGCCCGGTCGGGCCGATATATTGGAGAAACCCGACGGTTGTCAGCGACAGGCGCCGCGCGGCGAGCGCAAACAGAACAAGCGGCCCGACAGTCATCGGGCCCGCCGCAATCAGCAAGGCGTCGAGGCCGGCCCCGTGCTTGCCAAACTGAAGCGCGCCGCTATTGGCGAGAAAAGCAAGCGTCGCCAAGGCGAAAGGCGCGAGCAACAAGGTCTCGATAAAGAGGCCCGGCATCGCCCCAACCGGCGTTGTCTTGCGGACAAAGCCGTAGGCCGTGAACGACACTGCAAGGATAAAGGACGGCCACGGAACAACGCCGGCGCCGACAATGAGCGCGAGAACGCCCGCGCCTGCCAGCGCGACGGCGACGCCCTGAAGGAGGCTGAGCTTTTCCTTCAGCACGAATACGCCCGCCGCGATGAAGAGCAGCGGATTGATGTAATAGCCAAGGCTCGCCTGCAGCACGCGGTCATTTGCGACCGCCCAGACATAGACGAGCCAGTTGATGGATATCAGGAACGCCGAAAGCCCGAGCAAGGCGACAATGCGCGGCGATTTCAATGCCGCCCATGTCTCAGGCCATTGCCGGCGCAACGCCAGGATCGCGGCGCCGAACGGGACCGACCAGGCGATCCGGTGCGCGACGACTTCCACGGCGCCGGCAGGGTCAAGCTCCCTGATGTAAATGGGGAAAAGACCCCAGATCGCGTAAGCGGCGACGCCGCAGATAAGCCCCAGACGGCGCTCGGCGGCAGGGCCGGTCGCGATGACAACGCCGGTCACTGGCTGATGCCCGCCTCGCGCATCTTCGCCGCCAGCCTTTGATAAGCGGTCGCCTCTCCCGCGCCTCGATAGCGCGCAGTGATGATGACGCGCCCGTCCGGCTTTTTCTCGCCCTTCATCGACTCATACTTGTAGCCGAATCCAAGGAAAGGCTTCGGCGCCCGATAGAACTTCGTGTTTTTGTTGAGCCTTGCTATTTCCTGATCGAGTGCGCCGCGCACGATGAATTCGAGCGGCAGATATCTGGAGACACCCGTTCTGTTGTCGATTGAGAAATCTCCAAGGCGCGCCTGCAGTTTTCCGTCCTCGACATACGGTATCAGCGTGACATCAACGCGGCCCGTTTCATGCGCGAGTCGCGAGGGCTCGGCCTTGCCGTCGACGCCGCATGTCCAGTAGTCGATTTCAAGATCGAGCGCGAAGCGGATCGCCCCTTGCGGGAATTCGATCAGCGGTTCTCCGGCCCGCCAGCGTTCGCCGCACTGTGCCTGCCGCGTTGCAATCCAGTTCTCAAGATCGGCTTCCGTCTGATCGACAAATGTCGTCACATCCGTCACCAGCGCGACGCGCAGAATTTTCTTTGACGCGGCTTTCATGTCGGCGTGGAGTGCAATGTCAGCGACGACGGGACGGCCGGCGAGATTGACCGGAGTTGGGCCTTCGTAAATCACTTCATGGCCAATCCAGGGCTGCGCTGACGCTCCGGTTAGGACGCTGAAAGCCGCTAGCGCGGCGGCGATCAATTTCTTCATCGGCCCCTCCTTGCCTGACGCGCGCGTTACGCGGCCTTCTTGATAAGGCCGCGATTGATGAGCGTTTCGGCGATCTGCACAGCGTTCAACGCCGCGCCCTTGCGCAGATTGTCGGAAACGCACCAGAACGAGAGGCCGTTATCGACTGTCGGATCGACGCGAATGCGGCTCACATAAGTCGCGAAGTCGCCGACGCATTCAACCGGCGTCACATAGCCGCCGTCCTCGCGCTTATCGACAACAAGAACACCTGGCGCCTCGCGCAGGATTTCGCGCGCCTCATCATCGGAAATCGGGCGCTCGAATTCAACATTAACGGCTTCTGAATGGCCAACAAACACAGGCACGCGCACACATGTCGCGGTGAGCCTGATTTTCGGATCGAGAATCTTCTTGATCTCGGCCATCATCTTCCACTCTTCCTTCGTATAACCGTCCTCCATGAAGTCATCGATGTGCGGAATGACGTTGAAGGCGATTTGCTTGGTGAAGATTGACGGCGTCGGCGAGTCGTTGACGTAAATTCCCTTCGTCTGCGTGAATAGTTCGTCCATTGCGGCTTTGCCCTTGCCGGACGTCGACTGATAGGTCGCGACGACGACACGCTTGATCGTTGCAGCGTCGTGCAGCGGCTTCAGCGCTACAACGAGTTGCGCGGTCGAACAGTTCGGGTTGGCGATGATATTCTTCTTGGCGAAACCGCGCACAGCGTCTGCGTTCACTTCGGGAACGATCAGCGGCACGTCAGGGTCCATCCGAAAGTGCGAGGAGTTATCGATGACGACCGTGCCGGCGCGCGCAGCTTTCGGCGCCCATTCCTTCGAGACTGCGCCCCCGGCGGCGAAGAGCGCGATGTCAGCCTTTGAAAAATCGAATGTTTCAAGATCGCGGCATTTCAGCGTCTTGTCGCCGAACGACACTTCGCGCCCGATTGACTGGCGTGAAGCGATTGCGAACGCCTCGCTCACGGGGAACTGCCGCTCGTCGAGGATCGAGAGCATTTCCTGCCCGACATTACCGGTCGCGCCGACAACGGCGACTTTATAGGCCATGATAAATTCCATCCCTGTGCGCGCCGGAAAGACGCGCTCGCCGCGACCAAGTCAAGGACGGCGAGGCGCGGCGGCGCGAGATTTTCTTGATACCCCATCAGGATGCGTCAAGGCGCGCCGTCCATGCGCTCGACGGTGAGCCCGCGCGCCGCCAGGTTGGCGACGATCCCATCCTCGCCGACGATCAGCGCTACGCCCAAACAGACGAACGCCTCGTCGGACAAATCGAGAAGCGCTGCGACTTTGTCGGCGAGAGCCACAGCCCGTGCGGCCACTAACCGGTCATAGGCAGCTGGCGCGGCATCCCTCAGCGGCGCCTGTGCTTCCGCGACGAGGGCTTCCGTGTCGCCCGCACGCCAGCTCTCGTAAACGCCGGGCGCCCGCTCATCCTGCCGCGGCCAGTCGGCAAGGAGATGGCCCAGCAGCGCACGCTGATCGCTCTCCGGCATTTCCGTCAGCACACTGAGCGCGCCTTCAACCGTATCGAGAAACTTCACCGGCCGCTGACGCCCGATCGCCTCAAGCAGCACGCCGGCCTCGACGCCAGCCGCAGGATCGGCGCCGCGCTTGCGGTCTAGCTCAGCGGAAAGCACGACAAACGCCGCCCAAGGCTTCAGCGCGTCGATCGCGGCGGGATCTGCGCCAACCGCCTGTGTCGCGGATGCAAGCGACGACGCGCTGTTGTCGCCGAGCGCCTCTGACAAGGAGCGGCCCTCGGGATAACGGCCGGCGTTTTGAAATATCTTCGCGGCGGCGGCTTGCGCGGCCGGATCGGCTGACGGCGCCTCGAACCAGATTGTTTCGGCCCGGTCGATCGCCGCGGCGACAGCCCGCGATCGCCACGCCTCGCCAGCGGGCAAAAACGGCGCGGCGGCAAAAATGTAAATCTCACTGTCTGCGTCCGCGACGCGCCAGAGCGCCGGCGAAGGTAAGGCTCTGTCTTTCGCCAGCGACGGCGAGGCCGCCGCCAGGAGCACAAACAACGCCGCAAAAAGTCGTAGTTTCATTAACCAGCTCACTCTTTCCGAGGCATCGGCCCATCGCAACCTATGGGCCTTGATTGAGACGGGAAAGGGGCGCCAACCCGTCGCTGCGCGATTGCCGCCCGCAACCGACTGGGCTAGACGACCTGCTAGAGCCTGCACCCGTAGCTCAGCTGGATAGAGCGCTGCCCTCCGAAGGCAGAGGCCAGGGGTTCGAATCCCTTCGGGTGCGCCATTCTTGTGCAAAACCGGGCACCTATTCGTCGGAAGCATCGAATTTCGCAATTCCATAAGCGGCCTGGACATGCGCGTCGGTCCTCAGGGCCCGCATTGCCAAAGCGGGTGTGGCGATCATACCATCGCTTAAAGGTGGTTCGCGGAACGCCGACGTAGGGGAGGGCAAAGCCAAGAATCAACTGCGCCTTGTCGATCGTCACCTCTGCGCGGCTCTCGCGCTGTAACTTGAGGTTAAATTCCTTGGCGACCGCCTCAAACGAATTGCCCGGCGAACTGTCGACGGTCATCTTCTCGATCTTGCAGCCAAGACCGGGGCCGCGACCCTTGCTCAGCCCCCTTTGCGCCATTGCTCGCTTCTCCCGCGCCTCCGCGCGGCTGACTTCAGGATAAACGCCGAGAGAGCGTCTTCGTAATCCCGCCACACCGATAGTTCTATCGCCAGTATTTGCTGCCCGTCTTCCTAACGAAGAGCAACATGCCGTCGCTGTCGGTCAGCTTGTTGTCTTTGTCTTTCGGCGCGGCGTTCCGAACGGCCATTTGTGACGGCGACATCGCATCACCTCCGATTCCATCTTACGACCCCCAGATTGCAGCCGATATCAACTATCGACAAATCGGCTTAAATTGACAGGTAGGATTCGAACTACCCGTCCGAAACAAGGTTCAGGCGCTAGCGATTTTGCGCAAACACGAACTCAAACCTGCGGTCCAGTTGGTACGGTTGGGACCCAAACGGAAAATGCCGACAGCGTTACCAACTGCTTGCTGGTGTGTCGGCGGAAACGGGCGATCCCGTCCGGACCGACAGGCTATCTAACTTCATGTTTTTAGGCTATTTTTGGACGTTATCGGATGTAAGGGTACGGTCGGGTGGTGCCCAGAAGAGGACTCGAACCTCCACGCCTCGCGGCGCCAGTACCTGAAACTGGTGCGTCTACCAATTCCGCCATCTGGGCACTTGCATGACGCCCTTAAGGTTGGAGGGTTCGACTGTCAAATTTCGCGTCTTCGGCCTTCGCTGGAAATAGCGCGGCGTTTAAGCGGGGCTGGCATCAGCGGCACATCGGCGTCAGCCCGGCAGAAGACTTGATCAATCCCAGAAGCCCCTTGATGCGCGTTATGAGAGGGGTGTTTTCCTAGGCCAATGCGGCGCCTTTCTCTCGACGTATGGTTCTGCATCCGACATGGGTTATTGAAACGGGGGCGTGTAACGATGCGTAAATTTGATGCAGCGCTAATTCGACGTCTGCAGATCGAGAAAAGCACTCATGAATGAGCAGGTGATGACGTCAACTCTAGAGGGTGAAGTGATCGGGTCGCCGTCATCGACTAGCACGAAAGTCAAGAAGACGCAGATCGTTGTTGTCGGCGGCGGGGCGGGAGGGCTTGAACTCGCAGCACGGCTTGGCAAAAAATTTGGACGTGAACGTCACGATATCATTCTGCTTGAAAAGAACGCGACACACATCTGGAAACCGCTTCTGCACGAGGTGGCGGCGGGATCGCTTGATGCTAACCTCGACGAAGTCGGGTATCGCGGACATGGCTTCTTGTGCGGGTATCGTTTTTTTCTCGGGACCATGCAGGGAATTGATCGCGAGCGGCGAGAGGTAATCGTCGCCCCGCTGTGTGACGAAAACGGCGCTGAAATCATGGGCGAGCATCATATCCGATACGACTATCTCGTCGTTGCGGTCGGGTCGGTGGCCAATGACTTTGGCGTAAAGGGGGTAAAAGAGCATTGCCTCTTTCTGGAAAGCAGGCAGGAAGCAGACAGATTTCGACAAAAGCTCTTGAATCAGTGCCTGCGTGTCTCGCGCACCATGCAGCGTTATCCGCATGCAGATGAGTTCGTCCGTGTCGCCATCGTCGGCGGCGGCGCGACGGGCGTGGAGCTTTCGGCGGAGCTTTATAATTCTGCCGCTGAGTTGCGGCACTATGGCCTGGAAGTGTTCGACGAAAGCCGGTTGAAGGTCACGTTGCTGGAGGCCGGGCCGCGAATTTTGCCGGCGTTGCCCGAAGACCTCGCGGAGGCCGCAACGGAGGAATTGCGCGCCCTCGGCGTCGATGTGCGGACGAACGCGCAGGTGGAGGAGGTGACGCCTTACGGAATGAAGATCAAGGGCGGCGACCTCATACCGGGCGATCTCAAGATTTGGGCGGCGGGTGTGAAAGCGCCGGATTTCCTGAATGGAATTGCAGGTCTCGAGACGACGCGCAACAACCAACTCGTCGTTCTGCCGACGATGCAGACGACGCGGGATGACCGCATCTACGCGATCGGCGATTGCGCCTATTACAAGCCGGAGGGCGCTGAACGTCCGATACCGCCGCGGGCGCAATCTGCGCACCAGATGGCGGAGATAGTCTTCAAAAATATTTGCGCTTCGCTGTCAGGCAAACCGATGAAGAATTTCGTGTATAACGATTACGGATCGCTTGTGTCTCTGTCAAAGTTTTCAACTGTCGGCAGCTTGATGGGCAATCTTATCGGCGGTCGCATGGCCGTTGAGGGCAGGGCGGCGAGATTCATGTATGTTTCACTTTACCGCATGCACCTCATCGCCATTCACGGATGGTTGCGCGGGCTGTTCATGATCGCGATCGGGCATGTCAATCAGGTCATCCGCCCGAAACTGAAGCTGCATTAGGCGCGAGACAAATTCGGACAGAGGCGCATCTTGTTCGCGAGCGGGCGCCATCGTTGAAGTCGCGCGCCATGCCGGCACGACGAAAAAATTTGGATGTTGTCATCGCGACGATCGCGGAAAGAAACGGCGGCATCCATTCCGACATGATTCATGCGGCGAGCGATCGGGCTTCGAGCAAAGGATAAAGGTTCACGTACAAAAGGAGTCTCGAGGCGTCGCGGCGCGCCGGGATTGTCGCGCGTGAAAGCAATGGCGCGCGGCGTGTTACTAAAGATTGTCTCAAGAGCGCCGCAGCCAATGAACGCGGAAAATCTCGTGCCCGCGTCCGAACGCTGTCTTGGGTCGCTTTTGATCAATTGCTAAAAGTGCGCGGGATGGTGCTTCGTGTCCCTCCGCCAGGGGCCGCCTTGCGGTGCGGGCTTGCGGCGTCAGGATGCATCGCGTGCGACTAGTTTAGCGACGGCTCGTTAAACCAGTCGCTCTTGAGCGCGGAGCGGCGATGGAGATCATTCTTGGGAAGGAGCGTCGCCGCTGGTCGGCGGCGCAGAAGCGGGCGATTGGCGCGGAGACGATGGCGGCGGGATCGGTTGCGCGGGTTGCGCGCCGGCATGGAGCCAATCCTGCGATGGTGTTCGCGTGGCGCAAGCAGCTCGGCGCGTCCGCAGTGGAGGCGCCGCCAGCGCGCGTTGCGCCGGTCGAGCTGGTCGCGCCGATAGCGATGGTGGAATCGACAGCGCCCCTGATGACGGCTGATCGGACCGAGCCGAAGCCGTCTGCGGCGGCGGCGCTGATCGATGTCGAGATCGGCCCGGACATCCGTTTGCGGATTAACGCTGGAGCTGACGCGGCTGTTGCGGCGGCGGTGGCGAAGGCGCTGGCCCAAGATCTGGCGCGGCGATGATTCCGGTTCCAACCGGCGCGCGCGTCTTCATCGCGACAGGCTTGACCGACATGAGGAAGGGCTTCGACAGCCTGGCGCTCGCCGTTCAGGAGCGGCTGAAGATGGACCCGCACGCCGGGCAGGTTTTCATCTTTCGAGGGCGTCGCGGCGATTTGATAAAAACTTCTGGCATGACGGCCAGGGGATGTGTCTTTTTTCAAAGCGATTGGAGCGCGGGCGTTTCATCTGGCCGCAGACGACCGCCGGCGCCGGCGAGGACGTCATTCGATTGACCCCAGCCCAGATGAGTTATCTTCTCGAAGGAATCGACTGGCGCTTGCCGCAATATAGCTGGAGGCCGCAAGCCGCCGGCTAGAAGCGCCACGTGCAAAATCGCTGATGCATCGGCGCGCGAAGCATGATTCACTTCGCCCATGACGGCGATTGATGCTTTTCCTGAAGACGCGACAACGCTGAAGGCGCTGGTGAGCGCGATTGAGGCGCGCGCCATCGCGGCGGAAGCGAACGCCGCCGCCGCGCAGGCTGACCTCGTCTCCGCGAAGGCCGAACTGACGACGGCGCGCGTCGTGGTGGAGAGCCTGAAGCTTGAGATCGCGCGATTGAAGCGCGAGGCGCACGGCCAGAAGTCGGAGCGTTTGAACCGCCTCATCGACCAGATGGAGTTCGAACTCGGCGAACTCGAAGCTGATGCGCGCGAGGACGAGATCGCCGCCGAGCGCGCCGCCGCCAAAGCAAATCGGCCGCCGCGCGAGGGCCCCAAGTCCTCTCGGCATCCGGCGAAGAAGCCGTTCCCGCCGCATCTGCCGCGCGAGCGTATCGTCATTCCGCCGCCGAGGACGTGATCGAAACGCTCGAAGCGATCCCGCGCCGGTTCAAGGTGGTCGTGACCGTGCGCGAGAAGTTCTCGTGCCGGGACTGCGAGAGGATCAGCCAGACGCCGGCGCCGTTCCATGCGATCGCGCGCGGCCATGTCGGGCCGACGCTTCTCGCCATGATCCTTTACGACAAATACGCCCTGCACCAGCCGCCCAATCGGCAGAGCAACGAGTTCGCGCGCGCCGGCATCGATCTTTGCGTCTCGACGCTCGCCGATCATGTCGGATCGGCGGCGGCGGCGCTGGCCCCGCTGCACGGCCTTATCGAGGCGCATGTGTTCGCGGCGGCGCGCGTGCATGACGACGACACCACTGTGCCGCTGCTGGCGTGCGTCAAAACCATCACAGCGCGGCTTTCGACCTATGTACGCGACGACCGGCAGTTCGGTGGCCCAAGAACACCAGGAACTGGTCCGCCGGCGGCGGTCTTTTACTTCTCGGGCGACCGCCTCGCCGATCATCCCGCCGCCAGACTCCACGAGCTCCTCCCATGGAACTGGCGCGCGACGGAGCAAGCCGCCGCAGACTGATCGTCCGCGCTCGCCACGCCTGCGGCCTCCGGCGGAGGCTTACGGTGCTTCTCTATGATTCGCTCGAAGGCTGCTTGACGGTTGATCGGGTGGCCGCAAGCTTCGAATTTGACCTTCAAGACGCACTCAGCATTCGTTAGCGCGGTCTGTTGTCGAATGAGCGCCCAACCGCAGCGGTTGAGAGGTTGTTCATTGATCGCGAGAGTCTTCGCGGGCTGGCGCTGCGATTGTTAGAGGACACCGCGTCTAATCTCGCGAAGGCGTTTGGCAGAGCGTTCATGCCGCTGGGAATGCGGGCGGGTGTCCGGGATCAACCAAAGCCCTATTGATATAGCTGCCGGTTGGTTGGCTCTCGTTGAAAAATCGAAGGAGAATACGACATCCCTTTGGTGGGATGCGCTTGAGACCCGGCGATGGCTGTAGGTTTCAGAGGTGATGCAGCGGGGAGACATCGCCTGCGATTTTGACATGCTCTGTCCTTATCGTCAAAACGCGAAGCTAGGGCTGAATGTTGCCCGTCGAGCGGTCAAAGCAGCGCTAGCAAAGTGTGAAGAGGTCAAGATGCCCTCACCCTCCACCGCGTTTTTGTGGCCTATGCTCAAGGCTTGCCGCGCCGGGATTTCTTTAAAACAACGGCCGTTGATGTTGGGCTCGCCAAGGATGGGTAGGTGCTTTTGCTCACCAACGTGATGTCCGGCACCTCATACATGCCAGGAAAAGATACCAAATACAGCGACCTGCTGCAGGGCTTCATCGACACAATATGCCTATTCTCTTTCTGCGATTTGCCGCTAAGGCCGCGCCCCTGCTCAGAAACGGAAAGTTCAGGTCTCGTGGTTTGATTCACAACGGCCGCCAACGGTGTGCTACAGGTGTTTATGGAGCCTTTCCCTCGCAAGATTTCAAGCATGGAGGTCATCTGTGCTGAATTTGACTGATTTTGAACATGTCAAGCCTCAAGTTGTTGACCGCGATACTAGGGGTCAACGCGGCTTCACGGTGACCGAGGCGCTAGTGGCGGTCGCGTTGATCGCGATCGCGATGCTGCCCTTGCTCGAACTGCAAGGACGATTGTCCCGATCAGCGCTTGCGATCGAACGGGCGCAAACCCGACTTGCGGCGCGACAGGCGGCGACTGCCTACATCTCGCTCATCAATCCAATGCGAGCGGGCGAAGGCGAAGTGCAGCTTGGAGGCGCGCAGCTGGTCTGGCGCGCCGTTCCGCTCGGACCGGCGCGGACAGTCTATGGCGCAGACGGAACAGAAGGCCGCTTCATCGCTCAGCTGTTCCAAGTGGAAGCCGATATCATTTTTCCTGATGGCCGCTCGGAGCCATTTTCACAAACCCAGATGGGATGGATTGCTACGGCGCCCGCCAGTCCGTTCTGACGTCCGTTCTTGCCCTGCCGCCATCAATTGAAATGACGTGCACGCAGCGTGACAAGGCTGTCCTCATTCAGCGCCTCATCGATTTTACGCGCCAGTTCGTCAGCAATCTGGCGCTTCTCGTTACGGTCGCGCATCACATAGGCTGTGATAAGAATAACGAGTTCGCTCCGTTCTACGGAAGTCGACCGGCTCGAAAAGGCGTTTCCGAGAACGGGAATGTCCTTCAGGAGCGGAATTCCCTGTTCGTCACGTGTGACGCTGTTCTGGATCAGGCCGCCGATCACGGCTGTCGCCCCATCTTCAAGCGACAATTGCGTTGTGACGGAAGTGTTTGAAAAGGTCGGACTGGCGATCGGGCCCGCGGTCGGCAGCGCCGCTGAAACCTGTTGGGAAATATTGAGATCGATTCGGTCGTCGCTGAACACAATCGGCTCGATCTGCAAGATGACGCCGGTCGACCGGTATTCGACCGAGGAAATGACATCGACGTTGGTGTCGCCGCCAGACGGTCCTTGCGGAAGGCGCTGGGCGGACAAGATTGGCACTTCCGTGCCGACCTGGACCTGCGCCGAGGCGCCGGAGCGTGCGACGAGGCGCGGCGTCGACAAGACGTCGACCTTATTGTTGGACGCCAGCGCCGACAGATTGACTTCGGCGTTGCGCGGAAAAATGCTAAAGATAAGACCCGCCCCGCCAAGGCCGAGCCCCTGCTGCGCGACGACCCCGCCGAGATTAGAGCCGCCGACATTGTCTATCACCCATTCGACGCCGCTTGACAGGCCGTCGCTGAGCGTCACCTGAGCGATCATGACTTCGATCAGCACTTCCGGCGTCGGCGTATCGAGCGTTTCTAGAAGGGGACGGATGCGATCATATTCGTTGGCAGTGCCGGAAAAAATGATGCGGTTGCCATAAGGGTCGACGACGAAACGCCCGCTAGACCTTGGTCGATCCCTTGCGCCCGATGGTTGTCCGCCCGCCGATGCGCCGGTCGCGCCAGGACCGGCGGAGCCTTCAGCCGCCCCTTCAGCGGAGTCGATGGCGGCGCCGGCAGTTTCCGCAAGTAGCGCCGCGTCGATATTGCGGACATTGTAAACATAGATTTGCGAGCCGTCGTCGCGCTGAGTCGGTCGATCAAGCTCTTTGATCCAGTACAAGGCGCGCGCGCGCGCTTGCGGCGTTCGACTGAAAATCAGAATATCGTTCGAGTAAGCGACCGACAAAAGCAAAATCGGCAACGGTTGAGAAGTCGAACCGGACGCTTGCCAGCCTTCCGCCGTCAGAACATTCAAGAGCTCTTGCGTCAGCGCCGAGGCATCCCAATAGCGCGGCGTGTAGCGGCGGACTTCGGTGCCGGCATATTGAAGCTCGTCCATCTCTTCGATGATCGAGATCGCGGCGTCGACGTCATCGGAAAGACCGCTGAGGATCAAATAGTTTGACCCGTCGTCTGCTTCGATCTTGAGCTTGTCCTCACGCGAGGTGAACGCCTGTTCGAGAATGCGCGCCATGTCGGCCGCGCGGATCGCGTTCAGCTCCACGAACTGGACCACGGGCCGCAGGCTTGCCGGCGTTTCCGCCCTTGAGCGCGACCGGACGAACCGCGGCAGCCGCGCTTTTAGGGTGGCGTTTTCGACGATCTGAAAAACGCCGTTATCCGCGACGATGCTTATTCCATAATTGGCGAGCGCTGTCCTTACGAGATCAAGAAACGTCTCCGGCGCCATCATGCCGGACGAGCGCAGCTGGACGACGTCTGCGCGCGCCGCAACGCCCTCGCCGGTCACATAAGGCGCCTTGAGGATTTCGCCGAATGCAACATCGATAAAGGCCGGAAGCGTCAGCGGAGCGACCACAGCGTCAACATCGTCTTCGCCTAGCGGCGGTGCCCGGCCGTCAGCATCGGCTTCGACGATGCGCGCGGGCGAAATCGAGGGCACCGTTGTCGATCGGTCGGGGTTGGGCTCCAAAGTATTTGTGTCAGCCGGCTTGCCGACCGGCGCGGCCTCGCCATCAAGGCGCGCCTGCGCTTGCTCGATTGAAGATTTGTGCGCCGTGATCGAGAGCGGCTCGTCCGGCTTTGTGACCGCGCACGCCGGCAAGGCCGACGCCATGGCAAGGATCGCAAGCGTCCGGCTTGTGGTCATTGCTTCGTCCGATCAATGACGTCGAAGGTCTGCGTCTCGCCTTCGCGCTCCAAGGAAACTTTGGCCTCGGCGGCGGAGGCGGCGGCGATGCGCCAGCCATCGATCGTCTCGCCAAGGGCGGCGCTGACGACCTCGCCGCTCGCCGCGCTCAATACCACCCGGATCGCGCCGCCGATTGACAGAACAGCGAGGGCGCGTGGTGCACGCGCGGCCAGGTCTTCGGCTGCAGCCTCCGCGGCGGCCCCAGCTGCTCGCGGCGATGCGCGGAAATGGCCCGTCGCCAATAGTGTTTCGCGCGTGCTCGTGGCCGGCGCAGCGGGTTGCGGGGGATCGGTCCAGGTCAAATAGGGCTGGGCGACGGAGCCGCCGCCGGCAAAGCCCGCGAGGACGCCGGCGACGGCGCCAGACCCTAGGGCGGCTGAAAAAAGCAATATCAATTTTGATCTCATGGCTGGGCCGCCGGGTCGCTCGCGTTTGCTGCGTCGGCTTTTTGTCCGGTGCGCATGAAGGGCGCGACGCCGCCGATGGTAAAGAAAACTTCGCCATCAGCACTAAGCCTTAAAGCTAACTCGTTGGTAAAGAGAGCGGGCTTTGCAGAGGCCAGCGCGCTCAGAAACGCCGCGACTGCGGCCCCGTCCTCGCCCGATCCCGTAAAGCTGAAGGCGAGGCCCTCGCCGGTTGGGGGGATTGGAACCGGGTCCGGATCTACCTGCAATCTCGAAATTTCCATTTGTTCCGCCGAGGCGAGGGCAGCGATAAGACGCTGCACCTCCGCGCCCGCGACCCCCGGCGTTTCGGCCCGCCAGTCGAGCGCAGCCCATTGTGCGGCGCTGGCTTCGGCCGCAGCAGCGCGGGCGAGCCATTCCTCAAGCTCGGTGTTCTCTGACAGACGCGCGACCTGCTGCGCGGCGACCAGTCGCTCTAAGCGCTTTGCTGATACCGCGGCGCTCAATTGGGCAAGGGCGTCAATGGCGAGCAGGGACAGCGCCGCGATGAGACCGTAACGCGCGCGCAAGGACACTGGCGCGGCAAGGCGCGCAAAGAAGTCCTGCGCCCGGCCAAAGGCAGCAGCAATCGCTGCAGATGAAGCGGCCAGCCGATCAGCCTGCGTCATCGCCCCCGCCTCGTGTGAAATCGATGGTCCGAGCCCGGACGGTGATCGCGCCGTTACGCGGATCGAGAGCTGCCGAAACGTCAGTGAGGCCGTCGATGCGTTCCAACCGCGCGATAAACTCGACGGTGTCGATCGGCTGTTTTGGCGACAGGCGCGCCTCGAACGCACGATCGCTGAAGCGCACGGTATCGACCGTTGCACTTTCGAATGGCGCCGCGCTGAGGAAGTCCGAAAGGATGCCAAGCGCGTCACGCGCGGGCTTTCTGCGGGCGGCGTTGATCGCTTCGGCCTGCAGGCCCAGAGCCCGCTGGCGCGCACCGATCATGGACTGATTTGCCGTGACGATCGCCCGATAGCGCTCTTCCAGTCTGGCGCTTTGCGCGCTCTCGACAAGATACTGCGCGCCAAAAGCGCCGGCGAGCGCAGCGAGCAATAACGAGGCTGCGATGGCGACGCGGCCGGGGCTGAACTGGCGGACAAGATTTTCCGGATCTCGGTCGATTGCATGGGGGCGGCTAGTAGGGCCATCGCCCAAGGGCAGTGCAACCGGCACTGGTGTCTCGCCCGCACCAGGCTCGATCGGCTGCTGGGCTGACCTCAAAAACATCAACCATTCGGTTCTATTGGGCGGCGAGGACCACCAGCGGCTGGTGCGCGGCGCGCCGTCGCTCCAGATTTGACCCTCAAAGCCCTCAACGCAGTGTATCAGACGGGCGCCGTTCCCGATTGCAGGATAAAGTAGCGGCTCTGGAACCGATGGCGGCATGATTAGGCGGCTTTTCAGCTTTTCGTAAGCTTGCGCTTCGTCCCAGCACCAGGCGACAGCGTCAGCGGCATTGTGATGAGTACGGACAATCCGGATGCGCGGCTGGCGATAACCTCTGGTTTCAACAAGGTTGAGGCGCAAAGCTGAGCGCGACTTCGCGATGTCGCCGCTGATGCGTATGCGTTCAAATGTCAGATCTGAACGTGGAACAAGCAGCACCGGCAGGCCTTTGCCGCCGCCGATGCGCACGAGCGCACCGTCACTGTTCCGTTTCAGGATTCTGGGTCGCAGATATTGGGTCCAACTCATACGCCGATACTCGCTGCGACCGTTCATCATTTTGATAAAGCCTTGCGGCAGCAAATTCCATACCGGGCCATTCGCCTTCCGCCCCCCCGTCCAGCCCGTCTAGCGCAACTGCATGCCTGCTGATGGTCATTGTCCGATAGGGCGCATCTAGGGCCGCCGCTGTGCGCTCGATGTCGACGGTTGACAGTAAGATTGTTTCGCCGGCGGGCGCGGCGACCGTAAAACGGGCTAGCGAGGACGGATAAAGGTCGTCGTTTGCCGCGAGTGCAAGCGGGTCTGCGCTCTCGATCACCTTTACCATGGGGGCTAGCGCCGGCGTGGCAAGTGCGGCTTTGAGCGGTGGTGCAATTACGGGAAAGATGGCGTTGTCGACAATTCGCCGCCTGACTTGTGGCGACAGCGTTTCAAAGCCGATAACGGCACTCAACTCTTCTGCATTCCGGATTGGGGCGTTCGTTGGAGGACGGCGCTTAGAAATCCGGTAATCAGCTCTTTCGCCGCCCTGAAAGCGTCGCACGAAGTCCTCATCCTGAAAGTCGGCAAGACGGGAGGCGAGGCGTGCGGCTGTTTCCCGGTCAACGCCCATCTGTTCAAGGAACGCCGCGGCAATTTCTAGCGAGGCAGCCGGTATCGCGAGCAGGCCCGCGCCGTCCCTGTAGGAGACAACCGCAACGGGGTCAGTCGCTGCGCGCCGCCAGACGCCGTCGCCTCGCCAGATCGTGCCAGGCCGTGGGAGGTCCTCATCGACAAGCGCCGCATCAGGTTCCGGTTCGGACTCTGGTTCGGGCTCATTGCGAAGATCGAGACCGCCCGGTGTTGGCCAAGCCGTCAAAAACGCAAAGAGCGCCTCTGCCTGCGCTGAGGCAATGGCGCGTTCCGCCGCAGAGCGCGTCTCCAAGGCTGCCATCTCATTGCTGGCGCGGCTCAGAAAATTGAAGCTTGATGCCGTCAAGAGGGCCAGCAAGCTGATCGTTACCAGCACCATGGGCAGCGCCGCGCCGATTTGGCGGTCGTTGCTCGCCATGCCCTTTGCCGGGATCATAAGTCGGCCTCTCCTGCCGACAGGCCATCCGTACCCGGAAGAAGATCGCGCTCGCGCACGGGCAGCGTCACCGTCCGTCCGACCGGTGCGATCCAGTCGGAGTCGCCCGTTTCAAGCCTTACGGCTCGTGGCAATTGCGGGGTCTCGAAAAAAGCGGCGTCTCCGAACGATCCGGGGTCGGGATTTTCCTCTGGGGGCCACGCATCATACCAAACGCCGTCAGCCCCGAGATAAGTAAAGCGCGCTTCGGCGGAAAAGCGAGCGATTGTCCAGTCCGTCGCGCCTTCCTTGTATCGCAGTGCGAAAGCTGGCTCGACTGGTTCGATTGTTACAAATACTGGAACCAGCGCACGCGATGCCGACAAGGGTGTTCGCGTCAGACCTCGGAGCGCGCCAGCGGTTCCGACAAAGAACTCGCCTTTTGCTTCCGGCCATGCGGGCGTCAGGCCGTCGATGATGGTCCTGAATCGCGCCTCTTCTATTGAACGCGAAAGCGCCCTTGCCGCGGCGTCGCGAATGCGCGTGTTCATGCGCGCCTGCTGCGAGAGCGACTGAACGAAAATCGTCAGGACAACGGACGAAATAGCAAGCGCAATCAAGAGCTCAAGTAAAGTGAAGCCGCCTTGCCGCGACCGGAGGCGCACACGCTGCAGGCTTGGTGAAACCAATTCCTCTGACACCGTTTTTGCGACTGCGAAAGTACCGCAGGGTGTCTACTCTCGCTGGTGACAAAAGAAAACAGGTGCAGTGCTTCGGACCCTTCGCGGTATCGCCGATGCACCATGCCGACGCAAACCGATTGTTGTTGACTTCCACCTTCCAAATAGTTAACAATTCCTTTCGTGGGAGTCTTGGGGGGGAATAAAAAGCGCACATTTCACGAACGAGTACTCAATATTGAGTGTTCAATTCGGGTGTCTGGGAAATCCAGACGCCATTTTATGTATAGCGCTTTTACCCCGTCTTTCCTGCTTGTCTGAAACCAACGGAGGTAAAAGTGCATTATAAATCAACACTGCTCGTGGGCTGCGCTGTCTTGCTATCGGCAGGCGCCGCACAAGCGGGCGAACTTCAACTCACGGCCCGTAACGTCAACAACGTCAACCCGGCAACCGGCGTTCCGACCGCTGGCGCGGTTGAAATGGACACCGATTGGGTGGCCGTTCCGCAATTCCCTGATACCGACCAGGTGACCGTCGAGAGCGAGGACATCGTTTTGTCCGCTGCGCGTGATTTCGCCGGCGGGAAGTTCATGCCCGCGCATTGGGAAGTGAACCTCGATGACAAGATCCCGTCGCTAAACATCGTTCCGGGCAATGCGAACGTCATCGTTCGGATTGCTTTGAGCGGTTCGTCAAACCCGACCTGGAAGCAGTCATTTTCACCGGCGGAAATCGTCCGCGCAGGCGGAGACAATGTTAACTCGCAAGGCGCTTTCGGCTCGCTGGTAGCAGCGGGTGGGAATACCGCGACTTTCTCTTTTGACGCGGCTGAAGGCGGCGAGACCGACATCGGTTTTGTTCTCCCGGTTGCGCTGAACGATTGCGGAGACTTCATCGTCACAGTCACGCTGTCCGATCCCGATCTTCCCGGTGCTGACCGGACTGCAACAGAAACGCTCGCAACCTGCGGCCCGGATTCGGCCTTCATCTCGAACTTCGTGTCGCCGAAGGACTTGAAAGTCGATTACGCGCTTAATAATCCGTTCGAGCTCTTCCTCGTGGAAGACGGTCGCTCGGGCAAAGGCATCGAATTATCGGACCGCGAGGATTTCGGCATTATCGACTTCAAGGTCAAGAATGCCCTGTTCACGCTCAAGGCCAAGAGCAGCGATCCGAGCCGCCGCTACGTCGATGCTCGCGAAATCGAAGACTACACGATCACCTTCGACTTCAAGGATACCTCGGGCCTTGCAGGCATCCGCGTATTTGGAACGCCGGGGAACACGTGTCCCGGAACTCTCTACACGCCGAATGCAAGCAATCAGATCGTTATCTTCATGACCGGAGCGCAGGTTATTGATTGCTTTGGCCTTGACGGGACGGATGTTGGAGAAACGATTGGCCTCAACGGCAAGCAGCTTGGCACGGCCCTTCTGCAGATTTTCTCGTCTGAGGATGAGCCGATCAAGCAGCAGGACATCAGCTTCGTACAAGAAATTGATCTCCTGGCGTCGCCGGCAAGTCTCCCGGCGGGTGAAACCGCAGCGAATGCGATGCTCTCGGCCGCCGGCAATGTGATCGACGCGAATGGCGAAACCGATGCCTTCCGGATCGTTCGTGCGGGCCTCAATTTCGGTCCGTTCGACTGGTCGACCAGCGAAGGTCAGGTAAACTCGGTCTTCCGGGCGAGCGCCTTGCCGAAACTCGAACAGCGCGACCAGCATGGAAACGTGGTTCGTGGCACCGTTGAAGGTCTCACTGCTTATCGCGGCGCGATCTTTGTCGATCATTCGTCAAAGGGTGTCGAAGGCGCTTGCGAATTCGACGTGACGGGCCAGGTCGTAAATCACGAAATCCTGTTCACGCGCAGCCTCGTAAGCCAGATCCTGTCCGGCGCTGCGCCGGCGACGCACTGCGCGGGCAACACCGATCTCAATAATTTCGGTCGCGCCGATCTCACCTTCACCTGGTTCATCCCGGTCGAGGAATCGCAGGAGACCGATATGGATCGCCTCCTCAACACCAACGGCGTTTTCGCCTCTTACGGCGACAATGCGAACGATGCCTTCTCGCTGAAGGCTCGTTCTTGCGACCCTGGCCGCTTTGGCCCGCACGTCGCCAACAACCTGTCCGGCTTTGCGGCGGATGCTCTGACGCTCATCTGCGGGCTCGGCGCTTCAAACGCGGACATCGACGACTTGTTCAACATCAACTAACCGGGGAAACTCGCCACGACACGGAGCGGCGGCAACCCCGCCGCTCCGCACCGGTAGACGGAAGAAGGCGATCTTTAAGTATGGATCGCCTTTTTTTCGGTCGAACAACCAGATGGCTTAAAAGTTGCTGCGTTACGCGGCGACGGACTTGGAATGGCGTTGGATAGACTGACTTCGGACGCGTAGAGGCAAAAGGGTAAGGAAAAATGATTTGCGGCAGGATCAGCTGCCAGCGACAAGAGTAAGCGCCGAGCGAGGGGATCGCTAGAGACAGACGCAAAGAGCAAGAGGGGGGCTTAGGGTAAAATGTCGGCAAAACCGCCGCTCAAGATCGCTGCGATCATCATGGCGCGCAATGCGGCCCAGACGCTGGATCGGGTGCTGTCCCATTTGCAGGACAATCAGATCGAAGGCTACCTTGTCGATCACGGCTCGACGGATAGTACGCCGGATACGCTGGTCAAACACGCCGGAAATCCAATTGTCGCAACGCGGTTTGCACCCTTCAGTGGTGTTTTCGATCTCACCGCCCAGCTTGAAATCAAGAAGGCTCTGCTCGCCGAGATCAACGCTGATTGGATTATTCATCTAGATGCAGATGAAATCCTTGAGTCTCCACGCGAGCACGAAAGCCTTCGTGGCTTTATCGAACGTGTCGACGCGACCGACGCCAATGTCATTGACTGCCGGGAGTATGTTTTCACGCCGGCAAGCGAAGAAGAACGCTTTGAAGGCTCCGATTTTGTCAGCGCGATGCGCTATTATTACTTTTTTGATCCCCCTGGGCGAACACTGCATCGAATCTTTAGGCGTACTTTGCCGGTTGATAGTTGGGCGATAACGGGCGGCCACGCCGTGTCTGACTCCGTCGTTGTCTCGCCTGAGCGGGCGCGGATGCGGCATTATCCGGGTTTGTCGCTCGACCATCTGCGGGCGCAGTATTTGCCGCGCGTCTTTTCTGCGCGCGACGTCGGCAAAAACTGGCATGGCAATCGTTTTCCGACCAGTTCGGAATTTATTTCGCTACCGCCGACGGATCGCTTACGTCATGTCGACCGAGATGGATGGATCGTCGATGAGGGAGAAAGCACGCACCTCATTTTTTCCGCGAGCGAGCCGTCACCGGGGTCGCGATTCCGCGCGTTGGGAGATTTCACGCCATTGTCGGCCGAACCGCCGGCCCCCTTTATAGTCGGTGTCGGGCGTAGCGGTACGACCTTGCTGCGCATGATGCTCGATGCCCACTCGCAGCTTGCTATCCCACCCGAAACGCATTGGCTGCCAGTACTGATCGGCCAGTTGAATGAACCAAACGTCACCATTTCGTCGATAAGTGCAGCACTGAGGCAAGCGCATAA
Source organism: Parvularculaceae bacterium (assembly GCA_034522715.1). GTDB lineage: Bacteria > Pseudomonadota > Alphaproteobacteria > Caulobacterales > Parvularculaceae > Amphiplicatus. Next base: position 208,033 of record JAXHLA010000004.1, read on the forward strand.
CTGGCAGGACATGAAAATTGGCGAAGATGTTCTTGCCAAACTGCTTGAGGATTTCGGCGTTGGTGAGTGTGCAGTCGAGTCTGCGTCGCCATCCCGGACGAGCGGCGTAATCCGCGCGGTTTTTCGTTCTTACGCCGCCCGCTTCGGCAAGACGCGTTTCGGCGACAAGACGCCTCTGCACAATCTCAATCTCGACACGATCGTCCGTACTTTGCCGGAAGCACGCATCATCCACATGATTCGTGATGGTCGTGATGTGATGGTCTCGCACCGAAACCTTTGGTTTGGCCCCGGCGACGATCCGCGAGCAGCTGCGAGCACGTGGGCTTTCCGGATCGGCAGAACTCGCCAGTTCGCTCGGTTCCTTCCCTACTATCTGGAAGTTCGGTACGAGGATCTGGTCAAGAGGCCGGAGCAGACGCTAAAAATTGTGATGGCGTATCTCGATCTGAAATTCGAGCCGGCCCAAATCCGCGCTTTTGAACGAGCAGAGGAACGGCTTGAGGAACTCGGTGATCTCAAATTCGCAGGCCGTCTCATCTCTGCTACGCAGCGCCAGTCGATCCACGCGCTGACTAAGCGTCCGCCTGACGCCGGCCGCATCGGCCGCTGGCGCGCCGAGATGGCGCCTGCTGACGCGCGCGCCTTCGAGCGGGTCGCCGGCTATCTCCTTTCTGATCTCGGTTATGGACAATCCGTCTACTGAGGAACGCCGCACTTGGCCGATCGTCATTGGCGGCCCGCATCGCTCGGGCACGACACTAGTGCGGCGGCTTTTGAATGCCCATTCGCGTATATTTTGTCCGTCGGAAATAAAGTTTCATAAGGATATGCTCCGGCAATTTCCGGACGATCCGCTCGCCTTTGCGCGCCTGCCGGCGACGATGACCGCCCTCGAACTGCCGGACGATGTTTGGCTCGACGCGTTCGGCCGCGCCTTCGTTACCTGTTACGAGTTGGCCGCCGCTGCTAAGGGCAAAGCGCGTTGGGCGGACAAGAACCCTGAAAACGTCCTTAATATCCGGCACTGGGACCGTCTGCTTTGCGGACAGATGATCTTTGTCTTCGTAGTTCGTCATCCGCTCGATACTCTAGCTTCGATGGCGGAAGCGCGTATGGACCGCGCGCTTCCGGTCGATACGGAAGGTCGCGCGCGCCACATCGCCTCTTATCTGCGCGCGGGTCTTGACCAAGTCGCGCGCGCGCCCCGCCGCAGCGTTATTGCGAGATTTGAAGCGCTGGTGAGCGATCCCGCTGCCGCACTGACGCATTTACTGGCTGGACTAGGAGAGGCATTCGAACCCGCAATGCTTGGGGCCGTCGAGGGCCAGCAGCAAGATCGCATCGAAGACCCGAAATTCTCGCGGTTCGGGGCTATCTCAAACGCGAATATTGGTCGCTGGCGGGGTGATCTCGCGCTGGAAACACTGGCGGAGACGGTCCCGATCTTGCAAAATGTGATGGATGAACTCGCTTACAAAGCCGATTAGTCTTGCGGACGCCGCAGCCGCCCCGATTGGCGCACTTCTGCGCGCCAGGGGCGCACTGTCAGAGGCCGATCTCAATCGCGGGCTCCTTGTGCAGCGCGAGATTGGCGGGCTGCTCGGACAGGTGCTGCAGCGGATCGGCGCCATCACCGAAGAAGCGCTGCTCGATTGCCTGTCAGCCCAGCTAAGCCTTGACGTTGTCAGCCTCCAGGACTTGCCGGCCGCCCAAGGCGCCTATCTAGACGCCGCGCGGCGCCTCGGCGTGTCGTCGCAATGGCTGGCCGTTCGCCGGGTCGCCGTCTGGAACGCCGACGGCAAGGCCGGCGATATGTCGGAAACGATTGCTGTCCTAGCCGAAGACCCGGTCGCGCCAGCGCTTCGCGAACTGATTGACAGGGCCGCCCACGCAGCCGGCCAGGTGGCGGTCATTTACTTTCTCGCTCACAATCAGACGATTGATGCGGCGATATCAGCGTTCCGCGCGGCGCCCGCGGCGATTGATGATGATGCTGGCGACGCGGCGCGCCTGCGCGAGCTTGCGGAAGAAGCCCCGATCATCGATTACGTTAACGCGATGTTTGCGCGCGCCATCCGTGAGAACGCGTCCGATATCCACATAGAGGCTGGCAATCCGCGCTCCGTGGTGCGTTATCGCATTGATGGTGTTCTCCAGGAACGTGCACAGATTGGTCAGGCGCAGTTTGAAGCTGTCGCAAGCCGCATCAAACTGATTTCAGGCATGGATATCGCGGAACGCCGTATGCCGCAGGACGGACGCAACACTGCGCGTTTCGCCGGCCATGAAATCGACCTTCGCGTCTCGTCAGTGCCGAGCACTTGGGGCGAAAGCGTCGTTATCCGACTTCTTCGTAAGCAGACAGAACTGCCCGACCTTGCCGGGCTCGGTCTCGACGGGCGCACCGGGGATATTCTGCGCCGCGTCCTGAGCCAGCCCAACGGGGTGTTCCTCGTTACGGGGCCGACCGGATCAGGCAAATCCACGACGCTTTATCGCGGATTGGAAACGATCAACGACGGCAAACGCAAAATCATCACAATCGAGGATCCAGTCGAATATGATGTCGCCGGGGTCACCCAAATTCAGGTGAAGTCTGAGATCGGGTTCGACTTCGCCAGGGGCTTGCGCTCGATTTTGCGCCAGGACCCCGACGTCATCATGGTCGGTGAAATACGCGACCGCGAGACCGCAACGATTGCGGCGCAGGCGTCCATGACGGGCCATCTCGTTCTGTCGACTTTGCATACAAACTCTGCGCTCGCGGCTGTAACGCGCCTGCGCAATATCGGCCTTGAGCCCTATCTAGTCGCCGCGTCGGTACGCGGACTGATGGCGCAGCGTCTGGTGCGGAAGCTTTGTCTGCATTGCGCTCAGCCTACGAATGAACCCGCCGGTGAGGCTTTATCGGGGCGTGGTCCGGCCATTGATACGCGTTTCCTGCCCCAGCAAGGCCGACAAGCGTCCTGGCGGCGAGCGCGTGGCTGCCCGTCTTGCGCGGATACTGGTTATCGGGGCCGGCTGGCGCTTTCGGAAATTGTCGAGATCGACGATGGGCTGCGTGAAGCAATCTCGCAGGAAGCTTCGATCCCGGTCCTACTTGAATTGTCTCGCAAGCAGGGGTTTCTGACACTTTTCGAGGACGGCTATCTTAAAGCGGAGCGGGGGCTCACGTCGTTTGATGAAGTCTTGCGCGTGTGTTCTGGTGATTATGTCTGACGACCGCGCCGGCTCTAGATTGGAGGCGCGCGCTACGCGCGCGTTTCGCTACCGCGCCTTCGACGGGTCTGGCGCGACAGTCTCCGGCGCGATCGAAGCGGCTGATCGCGCTGATGCTTTCGCTAAATTGACCGAAAAAGATTTGTCGCCCTTCGCGCTAGATGGTGTCGCGCCGCGCCGGGGTTTGCGCGATATGCGACGCACGCTGCGCAGCAAGGATCTTGCCCGCTATCTGCGTCAGCTGGCGACGCTGTTGTCGGCCAATGTCACCGCTTTTGAAGCGTTTACCACGCTGGGCCGGGGGCGCGCCGAGCCTTTGATCGCTAAACGCAACCAGAAAATCCTATCCGAATTGCGAAGCGGCAAACGCTTGTCCGCTGCGATGGCGCAACACCTGCCGGAATTGCCTCCCTATGTCTTTCGTCTCGCAGAACTAGGTGAGGCGACGGGATCGCTCGGCAAGGCGCTGTCCGATGCTGCAGACCGAATGGACTATGGCGAGCAGGTGCGCAGCGACATCCGAACGGCGCTAACCTATCCGGCTTTCCTGTTGGTTATCGGCTCCGTTATTGTTGCAATGATGTTTATGTTCGTCGTGCCGCGGTTTGCGACGCTGATGGGTGACGACTTGTCGCGCGCGCCGCTGATTTCGCGCATCGTCATCGAAACGGGGCTAGGGTTTCAGAAAAGCTGGCCGCTCGTCCTCGCCGCCTTGGCAGGTCTCGTTCTTGCGATCGGCACGGCGCTACGAAGACCCGATCTGCGCGCGGTCATCGACAGAACGCTCCACACGGCGCCGCTGATAGGGCCGTTTTTGAAAGTGTCCGATCTAGCCGGCTGGTGCCGTACTGTCGGTATTGCAGTCGCCAACAAAGCCCAGCTTGTCGATGCGCTGCGCCTTGCTGAGACCGGCGTGCGCTCATTTGTGTTTCGCGGCCAACTGGAACGCGCGCGCACGCTTGTTCGCGGCGGACGCGCGCTCGAGGAGGCGTTGTTAGAGGCCGATCCCGACTTCGATCCCATGGTGCTCGATCTTATCCGAACGGGCCGCAATTCTGGCGCGCTTGGCGACATGCTTTTGTTTAGCGCCGGCCTCTTCGAGAAAGAGGCGCGCGAGCGAACCCGCCAACTGACCACACTCGCCGAACCGGCCGCGGTCATCGGTGTCGCGCTCGTTGTCGCCGTGGTAGTTATTAGTATCGTTCTAGCGATGACGAGCCTTTATGATCTGCAGTTTTAGGGCTGTACCGCCCGGTTCTGGCGCCGCGATGACAGGTATTGTGAGGCGCGGCGATATGCTAAACCGACGAAAGAACGGTGCTGGGGAGGAAAAGTTGGACAAGCCTGAAGCGGGCAGCGTCGGACGGCTCCAGCGCCGGCGCATGCGTGCGCGAGGATTTTCGCTAATCGAATTGCTTGTGGTGCTCGCGATCATGGCGATCTTGGTCTCGCTGGTAGGACCGCGCCTTTTCAGTCAGGTCGACAAATCGAAGGTTAACGCCGCGCGCGCGCAAGCCCGAACCCTGAAAACGACGCTCGACGCCTTACGTCTGGATGTTGGCCGATATCCGACGGCGGAGGAGGGGCTGCAGATGTTGATAGCGCCGCCGCAAACGCCGCCTACGGGCGGCGTCTGGCTTGGTCCCTATCTTGACACCTTGCCTGCTGATCCTTGGGGCAACGCCTACATCTACCTGCCGCCGCAACAAACCGCGCCGGGCGTTGTTGGCTCGCCGCAGGTGATTTCTTACGGCGCCGATGGAAAGGCGGGCGGCGAGGGGCTGGATGCGGACATTGCCCTGTAACAATGCGACGGTGGTGGTCAGAACGGGCGAGCGTGGCTTCAGCCTGATCGAACTTGTCGTCACTTTGGCGATCATGGCGTTTGCGCTGTCGGTGGCGGCGCCGCCCATTGTGCGCATGCTAGCATCTGCGGCCTTTCGCGAGGATGTGGATGCGCTCGAGCGCGAACTCGAAAACATTCGTGTACTGGCTTTTTTTGGGGGCGCTGCGGTCACGTTCGATCCGCGGACGGCAGCATCGGGGCCCTTAGAAACTGCGCGCGAATTGACGTCGCGAGGCTGGACTTTTGCCGGAGACCCCATCGTGGCGACGGCCGAGGGAGTTTGCACGGGCGGCATCCTAACAGCAGCAGCGCCAGGTGGGCGTAACGTCACGGTTGTCGTAACCGCACCAGACTGCCAAATTGACGGCGGCTTGGGTCCATAGCAACAGCGCTCACCGGGCCAGTCATCAAATAATTTTGGAGGGTTGGGTGTATTTTTAACGCGGGCCTTGGCTCATCTCAGGGTTCCGTCTGCGCGGCAGTTGTGGCGTGCTGCTGGCGCCCATAGTCGGGTCTTCCTTTTTTGATTTTCTCTCGTTCCAATAGTGCAGGCGTAGCTGGCCCGACGTGCTGCCAGCAAGCGTCGGGTTTGTCAGGCTCGGATGCTAATGGCGGTGATCATAATGGCTGACAAAGCCGCCGGTCGCCGCTTCGAAATCGTTATTCAGGAAGTAGTTGGACGCCTCCAATAACCGGCGTGATGGACAGTTTAATCTTGAGTTTACAGCGGTGTTAAGCTTGCCGGCCACGACGAGCAACGTCGGCTTCGACTTCGCTTTCGTTGCAACGATAGCGAGCGGGTTTTTCGGGAGCTAACCTCGCAGTCGCCCGCCTTGTCCGTTCGCGCCAGATCAGTCGTCGCAAGCTGTATGCTGTATTGGTGACGAAGATTTATGGCTGGGTTGGTTGCCTTTTTGGGTCGGACGGAATTTTATGACGGGTCAAGGAAACAGATATCGGCTCAAGAGTATGATCCAAAGGACCAGACCGTCAAAGTTTACAGATAATCAGGACTACGCCTATTTCGATCTGTGCTGATTAGATTAGCAATTGAAATCAGTATATAAAGAATACAATTGAAAAAGGTGAGTTGTGCTGGAAAGCCTTGTGGTGCCCAGGGCCGGAATTGAACCAGCGACACGCGGATTTTCAATCCGCTGCTCTACCAACTGAGCTACCTGGGCACGGGCGACGGGTTGCCCCGATCGGCCGAAAGCGGCTTATAGGAAAGCGTCCGGCGGTTGTCCATCGCAGAACCGTGGGGGCAGGCGCCCGATGAATTGGTCGTCGCTTTACGCCGTCGATGGGCGTCGATAATCGTCGCGGAGCGGCAGATGCGGGCAGGACACGTGACTTCAGTCAAAAGCCGAAAGATCGGGCCGAGCAGGCAAAAAAATCCCCGGGCCAATCACGAACCAGTCGACTCCGCGCTTCGTTATCTCGGCCGAGCGGCGGCGCTTCCCGAAGCCCCCGACGCAGCAATCCTCGAGACTGTTCCAAACCCGCAATCCGACCTTCTTTATCTCGCACGATTTACGGCCCCCGAATTTACATCGCTTTGTCCAGTGACGGGCCAGCCGGATTTCGCGCACCTTGTCATCGACTATGCGCCAGCGAAAAAGCTTATCGAGTCGAAATCATTGAAGCTCTATCTTGCGTCGTTCCGGAACCATGGCGCCTTTCACGAAGACTGCACGGTCGAGATCGCACGCCGGATCGTCGCCGCCGCTACGCCGTTGTGGCTGCGGATCGCCGGCTATTGGTATCCGCGCGGCGGTATTCCGATCGATGTGTTTTATCAAACAGGTGCGCCTCCGAAGGGTCTATGGATTCCCGACACCGGCGTGGCGGGCTATCGCGGACGAGGGTGACAGATGAGAACGTTTTTTTTGACTGCTACGTTGCTTGCTGCGACGCCAGCGCTCGCTGATGCGCTCGAAGGAAAGAAGTCGAGCGCCGAGATACTCGGCTCGACATCCGTTGAAGATTGGCGCGAGATTCCAGCCGACGACCTTCTCGTGATCGAACTCGATCGAGGAAAGGTCTACGTAGCGCTGTCGCCGGCGCTCGCGCCCGCGCATGTAAAGCAGGTAAAGAAGCTCGCGCGCGAGGGCTTTTATGACGGCCTTTCTTTTTACCGCGTCATCGAAGGCTTCGTCGCGCAGGGCGGCGACCCCTTCGGCGAGCGCAAGACCAAGACTTCCAAGAAGATGCTTAAGGCGGAGTTTGAACAGACTTTGGCCAAGGGCTTTGAGTTTGCGTCGATGGAAGACGACGACGGGTATGCGCCAGCCGTTGGCTTTGTCGCCGGCCTGCCGACTGGGCATGATGCCGGCGCGGGCGCCTATTGGCACCTTCATTGTGCAGGAGCTTTCGCCTTTGGGCGCGAGGACGGGCGCGACACGGCATCGACGGAGTTTTATATTGCGCTGCAGCCGCAACGATATCTCGACCGGAATATGTCCGTGTTTGGGCGCGTAATCGCTGGTATGGAGCACCTCCAGGCGCTGCGCCGCGTCGACCCGCCCGACGATAAAACGGATGACCTTGGCGAGACGATCAAGTCGATCCGGGTCGCCGCCGATCAAGCGCCTGAAGCGAGAGAAACATTTGAGATCCTCGATAGTTCGCGCCCGGTGTTCGCCGACTTTGTCGAGGCGCGCCGGAACCGGCCTGAGTCGTTTTTTCATTTTCGGCCGGACTTCGTCGATGTCTGCCAGCTACCCGTTCCGGTCCGGAAGAAGTCCGCTTCGTGAGCGCTTATAAACCCGGCGCTATAATTGGGCCGTGGACGGTCAATGAAGCGCGGGAAGTCTATCGCAACCCATGGATCAACGTCACCGATTACGCGGTGACGCGCCCAGACGGCGCGATCGGGCAGTATGGGATCGTCGCTTTCGCCAATCTTGCGGTCGGGGTGTTGCCGATCGACGGGGAGGGAATGACAACGCTTGTCGGTCAGCACCGATTTCCGCACGATGCGTACAGCTGGGAGTTGCCAGAAGGCGGCGGCAAGCTAACCGAAAGCCCGCTAGACGCCGCCAAGCGCGAACTGAAAGAAGAAACAGGCTATCAGGCGCGTCAATGGCTTAGCCTCGCCGAGTTCGACATATCCAATTCAGTGACGGATGAGAAATCCGTTTGTTTTCTCGCTTGGGACCTGGAGCCTGGTCCTGCTGCGCCGGAGCCTGACGAGGTGTTGTCTCACCGGCGGGTCAGCTTTTCTGCTCTTCACAAAATGGTGCTGGAAGGGGACGTTCGCGATTCCTTGACTATAATCATGGTCCTGAAAGCGGCTGCCTTGGCGCGTAGCGGCGCTTTGCCTGACGCGGTGTTGAAGTTGCTGCTGAAGCAGATCTGACGCCGCCGGAACAATGGGTGCAGACGATGTCGTTGACGAAGATTATTAGGCTCGCGCAGCATCAAACTTGGCCGCGCATGCAGGCGGAGGCTGCGACGGCTGCGAAAGAGCCAGCGCTCGCAAGTTTTCTGCACGCCAATGTTCTCAATCACCAGTCGTTTGAGGATGCGTTGTCTTATCGGCTGGCGCACAAAGTCGCCGACGCCGATATAAATGCGCTGCAATGGCGTGAAATTTTTCTCGAGGCCTATCGCGACGAGCCAGCGATCGTCGAGGCTGGGCTCGCCGACATTCTCGCAGTGTTTGAACGTGACCCCGCGTGTTTCGAGTACGTCCAGCCTTTCTTGTACTTTAAAGGGTATTTGTCATTGCAGGCGCATCGAGTCGCAAACTGGTTGTGGCGACATGACCGGCGGCCGATGGCGCTGTTCATGCAAAGCAGGATGTCGGAGCTTTTCCAAGTCGACATTCATCCGGCTACGAAAATTGGCAAGGGCGTCTTCATTGATCACGCGACCGGCGTTGTGATCGGCGAGACCGCTGTGATCGAAGACGATGTTTCGATCCTTCAAAGCGTCACTCTTGGCGGCACCGGCAAGGAAATGGGCGACCGCCACCCAAAGATCCGCCGTGGCGCGCTCATCAGCGTCGGGGCGAAGGTGCTTGGCAATATCGAAGTCGGAGAAAATGCAAAGGTTGCCGCGGGTAGCGTCGTCCTACACTCGGTAAAGGCCGGCTGCACCGTCGCCGGCGTTCCTGCAAAACCTGTTGGCGACTGTGCGAAATCTCCAGCGAAGTCGATGGACCAAGGTATCGATTAGTGGGTGTGCGCGGCGGCGTCAGCCGCTGACATCACTTTTGCCTCAGCGGAAATAGCGGCCCCCCCTTCGATTTGAATTGAAATGGTCGTCGTCGAATTCTCTTCAATTGGCGCAGGAAGTCCCATCAGCATTGCGTGCTTTCCGCCAGGCGCGAAAACGACTGCCTCGCCAGGAGCAAGAGTGATCGGCCCCGTCGGCGCCATCGACACGACGCCTCGCGCGTCCCGTGTCGTTTCATGAAGTTCCACAATTCTCGCCGCAGGCGTCTCGAGGCCATTGACGGTCACGGGACTGGTCGTACCATTACAAAGATGAAAATAGGCTGCGCTCATAGCGGTCGGGTCGGACTGCGCGCGGACCCAGGCGTTCTCCACCATGACCGACCCGCTGGCGCTCGCCTTGCAAGTTAAAGCTTGCGTCTGAGGACTGCCCGGCGATTCGGGGCCGCCGCACCCAATGAGGGAAAGCGCTGCCAAGGCGACGAGGGCGGTACACTTCATTGGCGATATTCCTTTTTGAATCTTGGGTTCTTTGCATATAGCGCCTTTGATCGGCGAGGGCGCGCAAAGTCGCAGGATCGATGCCTGACGCCTCTGTTTGCGCTCGGGACGGATGGGGTTAAGAAGGAGCGGCGCAACTGAAACGAATTCGCATGGATCCCTTTGAAATCGCTCGTCTGCAACAATATTTTCGAACAAAATTCGGGCTCGGCAATCTGGTTGTCCGGGGTCGCCCGAACAAAAAGGATTCGGCCGAGGTATTTTTCGGCGACGAGTTTCTTGGCGTCATTTTTCGTGACGACGAAGACGGCGACCTAGTTTATCAGTTTAACATGGCGATCCTCGACGAGGACCTTCCTGATCGGGCTGGGTAGGGCGACAGGCTCGGGGGTTTGCGAGTGGGCGAGCGAAATTTGGGCCTTCTCGGTGAAATCGCCGCCGGCAGGCCTGTTCTCGCGTCAAGCGTCGTTGCGGTGGGCCTGACGGCCCTTGCTGCAATTGGCTATCGTAGTGCGCCGGCGTCATTCGCCTCGGCTTCTTTTTCATTTCTCGCGGCGCTTGTGCTTATGACTCTCGCCCCCGCGGCCATAGCTTCCGCAGCGCCAAAGAACTTTTGGCTTCGGCTATTTTATGGTGGGGCCATCGCTGGATTGATTCTTGCGGTGCGCAGGGTCGCGATGCAAAGCGGCTTTGAAACCGCCAGCTTTAGAGCAGACATCGCGTTGTCAGGCGCCGCAATCGCTGTTGGCGTCCTTTCGCTTGGAGCGCCGCTCTGGCGCAGCAACTTGAGGTTGGCGTTGATTGGCGTTGCTGCCGTCGCCTTGGGTGCGACCGGTGGTCTCGCGGTCGTCGCGTTGGAGGCGGCCCGCGCCGGCGCCGTCCCCGCCGCAGGGGCTGCCCTTGGTTTCGCCACGGCGTCCTGTGTGGCTTTAAGCGTGACGCTTGCGGCCGCTTTTTCGAGTTCCTTTGCAACGGGCGACACTGTCGCCGAAGCGGCGGGCCGTGCGGCGCAAAGTGCCGCGGCGCCGGCTCTCCTCGGCCTTGCTCTCGCGACGCTTTCCCTGGCGGCGGGCGCATTTCTGACCGAGGCCTCCGCGCGGACAGCCGCAATCGTTGCCGCTGGCGCCGTAGCCGCGGGACTCGCGCCTGCCGTAATCATGGGCGCTGGAGCCCTTTCATTGAAAACGCCAAGCGAGGCGTTGGCGCTCGAGGAAAATCGCCGCCGAGCCGGATTGCAGCCGTTGCTTCGGCGGGTTCGAAGTATTGCGCCGCCGAGTTCCTCGATCGCCGCGACCGCCATTCTCTTGATCGCGACCGTCGCTGCCGGGTTCGACGCAGCATCGACGGCGACACTCGCTGAGATTGTCGTGATTCTCGCGTCGTTTGCGGCCGCTTTGGTGGTCTTCGTGTCGGTAAGGACGGGGCTATTGCTGATCCTGATTCTTATCGTCGCCAGCAGGCTGACGGTGTGGGGGGCTGAACGCTTTGTCACGGAAACGCCTCCCGAAAGCGTACGCCTTGTCGCCATCGCGCTCGCTGCAGTTTTGTTTTCCCCGCTCGCACTTGCCTGGCGCGATAATCGAAGCGCTCGGCGCAAATCCCTTGACGTTACTAGCCGGGCGCTTGCTGACGGGTACTTCACATTCGTCGCCGCGACCGTTCTCGCATTGTCGGGTTTAGCCGCGGCCGACGCTGGCGGCCTTTGGGACGCGGGCGCGGAAGCAGCGCTTTTTGCCGCGGCGATGAGTGCAATCGCGGCCATCTCTGCGCCGGTAATGATGACGGCCATGGGTGCGCTTTTTGGGCGCGATTAACTATTTTTTTGCGAGTCCGGCGACGAAACCGCGGACTTCTTCGTCGATCTTACGCCATTCTGCGAGATAGGGTCGCTTGAAACGATAGGTGAGCGTGGCGCCCGCACTTAACTCGACTTCGCGCCAGCATTCCGGCGCCAGTATGTCTTCACGTTGTTTGAAGCAGAAAAGTGCGATTACGTCGCCGTCGGCGCTCTCGCCGATGTAGAGCTCCGTATCCGAATAGCCGCTCGTCGGGACATTCGCTCGCTGTTCCTTGAAATCGTATTTGATGAGGTTGAAAGGCGTTCGCGCCCCGCGCTGATCGATTGTTTGCGGCATATAGAGAATGTCGATCCGCTCACGTTCGGTAAACGGCGACGTCCGCCGTGCGATGAGGATATCAACGCGCCGTGTATCGGGCGCATTCTCAATAAAGTCTTCGCGGCGCGAGGGCGCGTAGCCTGAGAGCGTCGGCCAGAGCGCGTAAAGCCAGACTTCCTCGCGCGGGCCGCCGCGTCGGTCTCGCGGGTAAACCGTGTAGTTGGCTGGAAAGGCGAGATTCAGATCGCCAACCGTGACCGCGATCGACTCTTCGCTGATGGCCGGGCTCGGGACGTTGCCACCGATCTCATCGACACTTGGGCCAACATAGTAATACAGGAAAATGGCGCACAGGACGAGCGTGGCCAGAAAGATCCCGAGCGGATAACGCCAGCTGGACTCTTGGCGGATCTCTTCGCCGCCAGCTCCATAATTCGACATGGTGACAGACCGATATTGACGCGTGAATAGTCACAGAGACGCTTAGCACGCCCCCGAGCGCGGGACCAAACGCCTCTTACGGGCAGTCAAAGCGCGTCTATCATCTCGGCGACCAAAGGATGACGCACCACATCAGACCGCGTGAAGCGCACGGTCGAAACCTGTTCAATCGCGCTTAACCTGGTCATGACGTCTTCAAGTCCCGACATTCCGGGCAGTAGATCGGTCTGCGCAGGATCGCCAGTGACGATCATGCTTGAGTTCCAGCCAAGCCTTGTCAGCAGCATTTTGAGCTGGCCGTAGGTGCAGTTCTGCGCCTCGTCGATAACGACATAGGCGTTGTTGAGCGTACGCCCGCGCATATAGGCGATCGGCGCGATTTCAATAACGCTTTCCGCCATCAGGGATTTCAACCGTTTGCCCGAGAGCCGGTCGCAAAGCGCATCATATAGAGGACGCAGATATGGAGACAGCTTCTCCTCCATGTCACCCGGCAGAAAGCCGAGACTTTCACCCGCCTCGACGGCCGGACGCGACAGCACAATGCGGCGAACGCGCCCCGACTCTAGCGCTTCGACGCCCTTTGCGACGGCGATATATGTTTTGCCCGTGCCGGCGGCGCCGGCGGCGAAAACCAGAGGCGACCGGTCGATCGCCTCAATCAAGGCCGCCTGTGCGTCGTTCTGAGGCCGGATGTTCTTTCGGTATTTGGTGTCCCGCTCCTCGTTGGCCCCTTGTTGGGCCCCCAATGGCGACCAGGCCGGCTCGTCAAAAAGCCGACGCACATTATCGCCGTAACGGCGCTCGTCAGCCTGGTCTGGATACTCCTGCGACACTCGCTGCTGGCGGCGGCGGGCCTGGGCGGAGCGTTTCGCCATCAAATTCTCCTTTTATGGCGTTGAGGCCGTACTGCCGGAGCGATCCGGCAGGCGGCGAACGAAGAACAGTTTATGGAAGGATCAAGGAGTGGCCGTCTGGCGGACCACGAGCGGGCGGGACAGGATTTGTCTTTGCGCATTCGGCCTCGTTAAGAGACGCCAAACTCACTCGACCAGAACTCTATGGACGTTCGAAACCAAGTGCGAGAGGCAAGGGCGAGAAATCACGCGGGTGTCGCGCAAAAGACTCAAGGGCGCTCAGCGCGCCCCGTTTAACGAATCACCGATCACTATCAGCGTTTGCCGTGTACGAAGGCGGCAGAAATTTTCGAATGCGCCTCAGGCGCGTAATTGGTCCACGATGTTCGCCCGTTCGTGGCGTCCACAACGAACAAGGATTCGCTTGGTCTCAAATAAGGCGTGATCGCATTTCTGACGCCTATCGCCGTCAAGGCGCAACTGACCGTCCAGACATTATCAGCGAGACGAAATGCGTTGCCGAGGCTCTGCAATGCAGGCTCAATGCGGCTTCCAGCGGCGCTTATGACGTCGAACACCAGCACAAAATTTGCGGGACCAGGTTGCTCCGTAGGCGCACTACTGGCGTTGTTTTGCCCGAAGGTGCGGGGTCGGCGCGGTTCATTTGCCTTTGAGGCAGGCTCAGGAGCGACGCCGAAAAACGACGCGAACGCGTTCTCAGTTTGCGCTTCCCGCCAATCCTTGCTGCCCGCGGGTGCGATGAGCGACGTGGCGGCAAACCGCCCTTCATGGGCGAATTTCCGCAGCTGTTCGGAAGTGTAGGGTCCGAACACGCGTTCGTTTGACTTGATGCACCAATTATCGGCGAACATGGCCGTTCAGCTCCGCGAAGTCCGGCTCATGCGCCGGGCCCTTTTTTGCCGAAGGGCGGTGCAAAAGCTGGGCCGAAGGTTGGCGGGCCTTGCGGCGCGCGCGTATTTTCGATGATTTCCTCCATCTTTCCGGCCGGCCCCGTGAAGACAACGCCGACGCCCTTCTCATGGCGGCGCACAACTTTGCCGACCATGCGACCGACGGTAACCTTAACGCCGAGATCAGGTCGCGGATCGATCGCGATTGAGGCCCCGGTTAAGGAGATGTCGAGAATTTCACAGGCGATTGCCTCACCATTTTCCAGCGTCAGAACTGTTTGCTGGTCATGCTTGATGCGTGGCGCGGTACGGCGGTCGAGCTTCATTTGCCGATTGTTGAGTGTCTGGGTGAGATCGTCCGCCGTACGCTTTGTCTTGGCGCGACGGCCCCGATAATCGACAGCGAAGAAGTGTTTTGCCGACCGGATGACTTGGCCTTCATGACGGCCGACATCGTCAATATAGATGACAACATGCTCCCCCGCGCCCGGCGGATTGACAGCCTTGAGCAGGGCGCCGCCGGCCGAAATATTGACGACGATGCAGGGCTCTTCTTCGCCATTTTCCTTCAGGACGCGCGCCTTGATTGCAAGATCAACGCGGCGAAATCGGCGGCGTTCGTCCTCGGACTCGGCCGGGGGCGTCGGCGGCTCTGCGTGTTTTGGATCGCGGCCTTGGGGCATCGGCGTCAGCGTTAACAAGAGGTTGCGTTGTCATGATCTTAGGGGCGCAGTGTGAACAAAGGTTTGCTCCGGGACCCCAGTGTCCCTAGATGAACTAGGCCATTTTCGCGCTGGAAGCCTCGATTGGGTTAGGGACGGCATCTGCAGCACTATGAATCGAGAGTCTGATCCCTACCGGCCGATCGAAACGCCGGCCGCGGTCCAAAGGATAAGCGCTGAGCGCATTTTTTTGGTCCCAGGCATTGTTACCTTCACAGCCGCCTCGCTCGCTGCAGTTTTCGTCCTGTCCGTAATTGCGCCGAGGGCGGTCATCTGGCTGTTTGGAGCGCCCGGACTTTCCCCGATCAGGTTTTTCGCCGGGCCCGCCAATGCTGGCGGGCTCTTCGCCTGGGCGTCGCCGCTTTTTACGCATGTATGGCTGCACGCTGGAATCGCCCACCTTCTCTTCAACGCGCTCTGGCTTGTGGTCTTTGGCTCTCCGCTTGCACGCCGATTACGCAGCCCCTTGCGGTTCCTCGCATTTTTTATGTTGTGCGGCGCCGCAGGCGGATTGTTCTATGCGTTTCTCAATGCGCGTGACGCCGCAATTCTCATTGGCGCTTCTGGCGGCGTTACAGGGCTCCTGGGCGGGCTTGTTAGATTCGCCTTTCAAAACCCTCCGCGTGGAAGCGCGGGTCTACACCGTCTGCCGTTAAGCGACCGCAGCGTTTTGACTTGGTCCGCAATCGTGATTGCTCTGAACGCGTCGATCACCGTCTTTGGACCGGGCGTCGGCGCAGGCGACGCTAACGTCGCCTGGCAGGCTCATATTGGCGGTTTTCTTTTCGGTCTCGTCGCCTTTCCTTTGTTCGATCGGCGCGCCTGACTGCTGCGTCGCACAACAGCCTTCGCGATCTACGGGTTGATTTCGCGGGCCAGCGGCGGCCATTCTTCGCTCGCAAGGAGGCCGATCATGAAAGTGTCCAACATCCTCCAGTCAAAGGGCGTTGAAGTCTTCGCCGTCACTTCGTCCATGACCATGAAGGAAGCGATCGACGTGCTTGGCGAAAAAAATATCGGCGCCGTGGTCGTCAAAGATCTTCACGGCGATGTCGCAGGCATTCTGTCTGAACGTGACGTTGTGCGCCGTATACGGACAGATGGACCGGTGGTGCTGGGCAGGCCAGTCGCAGAATGCATGACCCCATTGCCGATCACCTGCGGGCCGGAGGCTACGCTTGATGAAATCCTGGCGAAGATGACCGAAAAGAGAATTCGTCACTTGCCAGTAGTCGAAGACGGCAAGCTGCTCGGCGTCATTTCGATCGGTGACGTCGTGAAAAGGAAAATTGACAACGCCGAGCGTGAAGCCTCGGCCTTGCGAGATTATATCGCGACATAAAAAAGAGCGCGCCGAAGCGCGCTCTTTCTGCTTAGCAGTCGTGAAGATACTTACTCGGCCGCTGGCGGCAGCAGCACGGTGTCAATGACATGAATAACGCCGTTTGAAGCGTACACGTCCGCCTTGACGACGTTCGCCGCACCAACTTTGACGCCGTTTGTGGCGTCAATGGCGAGTTCGGCGCCGTTCAGCGTCTTCACTGTCAGCGTCTTCCCAATGAGATCAGCCGACTCCGTTTTGCCATCCACAACGTGGTAGGTCAGGATCGCGGCGAGCTTGCCCTTATTTTCCGGCTTCAAGAGATCTTCAACTGTTCCGGCCGGCAGAGCGGCAAAGGCTGCGTCGGTCGGCGCGAATACCGTTTTATTGCCAGGGGCACGGAGCGCTTCTTCCAATCCGGCAGCCTGCACTGCAGCGACAAGCGTCGTAAACTGGCCGGCCGCGACGGCTGTGTCGACGATATCGGCCTTGGCCATTTCTTTGTTCTTTTCGTGATGGTTGGCGTAAGCGGGTACAACCGCTAAGCCCAACGCGGCGATAGCCGCGAGCAATTTAAGCGCCATGGATACTCCTCCTATAAAAGGCGTTATGGAGATTATACGCGCAGAACGCTGGGCGGATCCCCGCATCACAAAAAGTTCATTGAACGCTCAACATCCGCGTACTGAGTATATGGCGGACAGTGTGGCGCGAGCCATGCTGCGGGGTGAGCGACGTGTGGGCAGAATATGAAACGCGGGGGGCTGGAGGGGTGGGCGGGGCCGCTGGAGCCGCCGGAGACGTTAACCATTCTTTAATCGAATAGATGGGTGAAAATTTCGCTTGCGT
>JAXHLA010000004.1:230000-584486 GCA_034522715.1 Parvularculaceae bacterium
TCGATGTCGGCTCATCTCATCCTGGGGCTGGAGCAGGTCCCAAGGGTATGGCTGTTCGCCATTTAAAGAGGTACGTGAGCTGGGTTCAGAACGTCGCGAGACAGTTCGGTCCCTATCTGCCGTGGGTGTAGGAATTTTGAGAGGAGCTGTCCTTAGTACGAGAGGACCGGGATGGACTCACCTCTGGTGGACCAGTCGTCATGCCAATGGCGCAGCTGGGTAGCTATGTGATGAAGGGATAACCGCTGAAAGCATCTAAGTGGGAAACCCGCCTCAAAACCAGAATTCCCTTGAGAGCCGTCGTAGACCACGACGTCGATAGGCCGGGTGTGGAAGCGCAGCAATGTGTGAAGCTTACCGGTACTAATAGCTCGATCGGCTTGATCGTCCTCATGCAGTCAAATGCATGAGAAACTTGTTCATGCGCGGCGAACGATCCGTTTACGGATCAACGCGCGAGAAGCGTAAGACCTTTAGACTCTCGCAAATCTGTCGTCTTTGCCGGCCCGGTGGCATTGGCGGGGAGCTTCCACCCGATCCCATTCCGAACTCGGTCGTTAAAGTCCCCAGCGCCGATGGTACTACGTCTTAAGGCGTGGGAGAGTAGGTCGCCGCCAGGCCTGCCAAGCCGACAGAAGCCCTTCCTGGAAAACGCCGCCCTTCGGGGCGGCGCTTTCGTTTTGGGGCTGCGTTCCAAACGAATTTTGCCACAACACTAAACCGCTCTAAGTTACCGGCGATAAACGCGTGGTCAGACGCTGCAGGCGAGGGCGACAAGGCTGTGATGAGGGCATGGAACTTTTATCGCGCTGCAGTCGCGCTCGCTGGTGCTTTTTCCGTCGTCGCCTGCGGTCGAGGCGAGCCGGCGACTGTCATTGCCGAGCCTTTGTCGCCGCCGCCTTACGGCGTTGAAGACGGTAGCCCTGAAGTCTTCGTCGAATCTATGGAGGTCGGTAGTCGTGAACTATACGCTGCTCGCGAAGCGGTTCTTGCTGCAGCAAAGATTGCGCCGAGCGAACGCGTGGCCGATATCGGGGCCGGCACAGGCCTTTATTCGTTGATGTTTGCGAACGCCGTTGGCGCCAATGGCGTCGTCTACGCGATTGATATTGAACCGCGCTTTTTAAAGTTGATCAATCAGCGCGCGGCCGATCTTGATTTTCGTAACGTGGTATCGGTGCTTGGGCGAGAGATTGATATAACACTACCGCCAAACTCCGCTGATGTGGCCTTTATCGCCGACACGTACCACTACTTCTCCGACCGTTCGGCTATCATGAAATCCGTCCGCGAAGCATTGGTGAGCGGCGGCCGTCTGATTGTGGTAGACTTTGAGCTCACTGCTAAAAACGCCGGCGACGCAAGTCATGACCACGTTCGTTTTGGAAAGGCTGGACTGATCAACGACGTCCAGTCATTCGGGTTCACATTGATTGAAGAACCAGTAGTTGATGGCCTCACGGATTTTTATATGGTCATTTTTGCAAAGTCGGACTCCGGGCCCGCCCCGACAAGGGAAACGCCGACCCCGTAAGATTAAACGACAGGCGGGATTTGCGTAGCGCCCATCAAGCCTCAAATTGTACGGTGGGGGGGGGGGGGGGGGGGGGGGGAAGGGGGGAGGCCGAGCGAGAAGCGGGCACAGAGAGCGCGAGAGAGAGTCGGCGAGCAGGCCGGGGATCGAGCGTTATTGGCGTGACGATCAGGGACAGAGGCGGCGCGCTCGCCGCCGCGGTCGGAGCCGGCGAACAGCCATGCCTTCCTGCCGAGGGCGATGCCGCGCAGGGCGCGCTCGGCGGCGTTGTTGGTGAGGCAGATCCGGCCGTCGTCGAGGAAGCGGGTGAAGCGGTCCCAGCGCTTCAGCATGTAGTCCATGGCCTTGGCGACCGGGCGCGAAGCTGGCGCGCTCGGCCCGCATCCAGTCTTCGAGTCGGCGACCAGCGGCCGCTCCCGGCGACGGCGCGGCGCCGCGGCGCCAGGCCGTTGATGTCGCGCTCGATCTCGAAATGGCGTCGATGCGCTGCACCGCCTCCAGCGCCAGCGGCGAGACGGCGCCGGCGCTTCCCGCGCGGCCATTCGGCAGCCAAGAACGCGCGCGGCATGGCCCAGCAGGCCGCCTCCAGACGGGCCCGGCGGCGGCGCCTCATAGAGCCGTGTAGCCGCCATAGGCGTCGGCCTGCAGACCGCCACCGCGAGATGCCGGATGTCGCCGCCCGGTCGGCAAAAACCGGCCGCCAAGGCGCCATAGACCCACGCCGCGCCCTGGCCAGCACCGGCACCGTGGTGTCGTCGCCGTGCAGCCGCTCGGCGGCGAAGACATGGGCCTCAGCCAAGAGCGGCTCAGCGCCGGCCAGGCGCCGACCTGGTCGGCGAGGGTCGAGAGGCTGAGCGCGACGCCCTCCCGGGCGTAGCGCTCGGCCTGGCGGTTCAGCGGCTGATGCTGGCCGAACTTCTCGAACAGGATCATCGCCAGCAGGTTCGGGCCGGCCCAGCCGCGCGGCGTGACGTGGAACGGCGCCGGCGGCTGGCTGATCTTCTCGCAGTCCCGGCACTCGCGCACGTGCTGGATCACCTTCCACTGGCGCGGGATCACCTCCAGCGTCTCGGTGACGTCCTCGCCCAGCACCCCCCAGCAGGGCAGGCGGCGCCGGAACACCACCCGCCCGCGGCAGATGGGGGAACGGCCGGACGGGCGCTGCGCTGAACGGCTGCACCGTCGTCCCGCGGCCGCTCGGCGGCGAGCTCGTCCTCGGTGGCTGGGCCTCAGCTCCTCGAGCTGAGCTCCATCTGGTCGAGAGCCGCCCGGCCCAGCGCGGCCTAGATCCCGCTAGCTGCGATCTAGCAGACGGGCGATCAGCGCCGGCGGCGCCCCGGCGCCCGCCACGCCGCCCAGCGGCCTCGCCGACCAGCCCCAACAGACGCGGCATCCATGGCCGAGGAACACAGTCGCGGCCTCCGCTCGGAAAACCTCAGCTATCCCGCCGTTGCGGCCGCAAGGTGTGCACCGGGTTACGCCAGTCGATCCCGTCGAGCAGATAGGCGAGCTGCGCCGCCGAGATCGCGACCCGCCCTCCTCGCCGCGCGCGGCCAGATGAACCTGCCGCGCTCCAGCCGCTTGGCGTAGAGCGACATCCCGAGCCCGTCGTGCCAGAGGATCTTGATCAGGTCGCCGCGCGCCCCGCGAAACACGAAGAGATCGCCGGCATGCGGATCGCGCCCGAGCGTCTCCTGCACCTGCAGCGCCAGCCCGTTCATGCCGCGCCGCATGTCGGTGCGCCCGACCGCGAGCCAGACCCGCACATCCCTCGGAATCGGGATCATCGCCGCTCCAGGCAATCGATGACGCGCAGAAGCGCGCGGCCGTCGAAGTTCGCGCCGACCCGCACGCGATACGCGCCGGCAACCTCGATCTCGATCAGTTCACTGACGGCAGCCGCCGCGGACGCGGGGGGTTCGGCTCCGGAGAACCGTCGTCACCATCGGGCGGGAGGTCTTGATGCCCTCCGCCGCGTCATGACGGCATACTCCGGCCAGCCGACAGTGGTATTACGTCGTACCGGGGGAGACCGAACCGAGCCCGGCCATCCCCCACATCTCCGCTTCCCCTCCGCCAACGTGTGCGTCCACACGCCTTTTCCATTGCGCCACCCCCCCGCTTCCCCCCCATCCCCCAAGGGGGGGAGGAATACCTTGAAAGCCGCAGATCCGGATGCGGTATTCGGTCGTTAGCAACCCCGGTTCACTCGCGCTAAAGCCTTATGGCGCGTCTGCCGTTGTTATCGCCAATTGTTCCTAGCGCAAACATTCGCTGGCCGAGCAACAAGGAAGCGGCCCCATTTCCCTTCCAGTCGAATGGTAGAACGTCGCCAGGTTTCATCGCGAGGATGCGGCGTAGCGGCGCTTCGAAAACACCGCCAATACACTGCACGGTAAGGGAGATTTCCCTAACCCTGGCGAAGGTCTCGGGCTTCAGAAGGGAATTGGGTTTTTCAGCTGTAGGCGTGCGGCAGGCGTCGGGGCGTCCAATGAGAATTGCGAAATCACCACCGTCTTCTGGAAGGCGAGCCTTAATGGTGATGACATTCCATTTCTCTGCAACGGGCGGCGCCAATGCAGCTTCAAGGCTTGTGCCTGCAGCAGTCAGCGGTGCGGCTGTCACCTTGTCGCCTTCCTTGTCGCCGAGGCTGACAAGGCGGCGCGCGAACGATGACGCGATCGAGCGATCGACTTCGGTCGGGGCCGCATCGCCCGGCGGCGTCACGCGCTTACAAATTGCGAAATCGGCAGCGACCGTCACGAGCCGGCTGTCAAATCCGATCGCAAAACGTCGGTCTGCGCTGCCAAAGACCCACCAGGCATCGAAAGCGTAAGACATTGCGATCAATTGTCCCGATGAAAGGCTTTGCCGTTGCGCGAGCTGGTCCGTTGCCGCAACGGAAAAATAAGCGCGAAATGTTTCGCCAAATTCTCGGAGCGCGACTGCTAGCGCTTTGTCGGCTGAAACCGCAGACGCGCTCGCCGCCGCGATCTTTGCGGCGAAGAAATTTCGTTGAACGGTGAAATCCGCGGCGTCACTCATCATGAGTGCTTATAACCTCAGCGGGTTAAAAATGCTGTTAACACGCAAAGGTTGATTCACATTTTTCCACTAAAGCGGCTTCTTGTCGGAAGTTGAGTAATGCCGATGTCGCCGCCCCACGGGCCCACGATCATCATCAAAAAGAAGAAAGTCGTCGCCGCCCCTGGCCACCATGGCGGCGCGTGGAAAGTCGCTTACGCCGACTTCGTCACCGCGATGATGGCATTCTTTTTGTTGATGTGGCTCCTCAACGCGACGACGGAAGACCAGCGCAAGGGCCTTGCGGATTATTTCAACCCGTCGATTCCGATCAGCCGCATCTCCGGCGGCGGATCTGGGGCGCTCAACGGCTCTTCGGTTCTTTCCGAGAGGACGCTGACGCAGGATGGCGTCGGCGCGTCGGCGCACTACACGGCGCCGTCTTTACGCGACGATGGTTCGGACGAGAGCGCCGAAGATGTCGGCCCGGAATTGAGGTCCGTCGAAAAGGAAATCAACAAGGCGGAGGACAAGCTCGCGACGCGCGAGCTGGCCGATCATATCAGTACACGGATGACACCGGACGGGCTGATCGTCGAGCTTGCCGATCAAGATGAGTCGCCGCTCTTCGAGATCGGCTCGGCGCGCCCTTCGCCTCTGCTGACTAAGTTGCTCGAAGCGATTGCGCCGGTGCTTGCGACTGTTGAAAACGACATCGAAGTGATTGGACACACAGATGCTAGGCCGTTTTCAGGCGAGGAGGGCTACACCAACTGGAATCTCTCCGCCGATCGCGCTAACATCTCGCGTACGCTCCTCATTGAACATGGATTGCCTAAGGAACAATTCGCTGCCGTCGTCGGCAAGGCGGACACCGATCCTCTGAGCGTTGACCCTTACGCCGCCCGCAACCGGCGGATCGCCATTCTTCTGGTTTCCCGCCAGGCCAAAGAGGCCGGCGATTAACTGTTGATCAACGAAGGCTCACTACAACCATAAAGTGCATAAGAGTCAAATTGCAATCCGGGTGTTGCTTATGGGTATTTCCTCTTCTTTAAACGCTGGCGTCGCCGGCCTCGCCGTCAACGCCGTCAAACTGGCGACGATTTCCGACAACATCGCGAATTCGCAGACGATTGGCTACAAGCGCGCTGACGCGCAATTTGCCGACCTCGTGCTGCAACAACAAAGCGGCGCTTACTCAGCTGGCGGCGTTAGAGCGTTCACGTTCCGGGACGCAGGTGCGCAAGGCGCGCTTATCACGACTGCAAGCTCGACCGACATTTCGATCAGCGGCCGTGGATTGCTCCCCGTTACGGACGCTGCCGGCGCCACCGCGCCCGCCGCCGATCGCGAGCTCTTGCTGACCTCGACGGGATCGTTCTTCACTGACGAGTTTGGACAGCTGCGAACGCAAAGCGGACTCTTCCTTCTCGGTTGGCCAACGGATTCGACAGGCAGCGTTGGCTCGCCTGCGCGCGATAGCGGATCAGGATTGGAACCGGTACGGATCAATCTCAATCAGTTCTCGGCGGCGCCGACGACTGAGGTGCGGCTCGGTCTCAATCTGCCAGCGTCTGACACGGTCGCTGGCGCCCCCGGCGATCCATATTTGTTGCCGATTGAGTATTTCGACAATCTCGGGCGGCGACAGACTTTGTCCCTTACGTTTACGCCGGCGGTTCCCGCAGCGGGAGCGAGCAATCAGTGGAATGTTTCGATCATCGACAATGCCGGCAGCCCGACGACGCCGATCGGCACGTTTGACGTTACCTTTGATGATACGCCAGCGACCGGAGGATCTGTCGGAGCAGTTACGGCTGGCGGCGGGGCTTCCTATGATCCGGCGACAGGGCGCGTGACAGTCACGACAGCGAGCGGGCCGCTTGAAATCGATATCGGCTCGCCCAATGGCGGCTCGGCTTTGACGCAGTTATCAGCAACATTCGCGCCGCTTGCCGTGACGAAGAACGGTGCTCCGATCGGCAATCTGTCGACAATTGAAATTGACGAGGGCGGCGTGTTGACAGCGGTCTTCGATACCGGTTTTCGCCGCCCGCTCTACCAGATTCCTGTCGTTGACGTGCCGAATTATCGCGGACTCAACGCCGTTGGAAACCAAGCCTTCGCCGTGTCACAAGACAGTGGCGACATCTTTCTATGGGACGCTGGCGACGGTCCCGTCGGCGAGACGGTCGGATTTGCCTTAAGCGAATCGACAACAGATATCGCTGCCGAGTTGACGGACCTCATTCAGACGCAGCGCGCCTACTCTTCGAATGCGAAAATCATTCAGACTGTCGATGAGATGCTGCAGGAAACGACAAATATCATCCGTTAGTAGATAATAGGATTCGCCGATGTCGATCTCACAGGCGCTCTCGAACGCGACCTCCGGCCTCGGCGCTGCCTCGCGCCAGGCGGGACTCGTCTCTCAGAACATCGCGAACGCGTTGACCCCCGGCTACGCACGGCGGGAGATCTCACTCGCAGAACGTACGGTCGCGGGCGCGGGCGCCGGCGTCCGGGTCGCCGGCGTCGATCGCGCGGCCTCGCCCGCGCTGACGGCCGAACGGCGCGCCGCCGAAGGGCCGGCGGCGCGCGACGCGGCGGCGAGCGCGGCCGCCGCGCGTATCAGTACGATTTTCGGCGGTCCGGAGGACGCGAGTTCGTTTGTCTCAAAGTTTTCCGCTTTCGACCGGTCGCTGCGCGATCTCGCTAATCAGCCGTCGAGTTCGGCGGCCCAGCGCGTCGCCGTCGCTAGCGCCAAACAGGCGACCGTGACCATCAACTCTCTATCGACGTCGTTGCAAACGATCCGCGTCGAGGCCGACCGCGCGATCGCCGCGGAGGTATCGCGGGTCAACGCGTCCTTGACGGCGATCGAAGCCCTCAATGGGCAGATCGAACGCGCGACCGCCGCGAACCGCGACGCCAGTGCGCTTCTTGATGAGCGCGACCGCGCGGTCAATGTTGTCAATGGCGCAATTCCGGTGCGCACGCTCGCGCGCGAGAACGGCAAGATCGATCTCATCACGACGGAAGGCGCGCCCTTGCTCGCGGGCGAGGCGCGGCAGCTAAGCTTCACGCCGCGGCTGCTGATCACGGCCGACCAGACCTTCGCGAACGGCGCGCTGTCCGGCTTATCGGTTGACGGCGTCGACATCACGCCCGGGGCCGGCGCACGCGGGCCTTCTGGCGGTTCGATTGCGGGCCAGTTCGCGGTTCGGGACGACATCGCGGTCGGCGCCGCCACCGACATTGATGCCTTCGCCGCCGATCTGATCGACCGGTTTGCCGCGTCCGGCCTTGATCCGAGCGCGGCGCCAGGCGCGCCCGGGCTCTTCACCGACGCTGGGGCGGCGCTTGCGGATCCCTATACGGCGGGCCTGGCTGGGCGCTTACGCGTCAATGCGTCCGTCGATCCCGATCAGGGCGGCGATCCATCAAGGCTGCGCGACGGGCTTTACGCCGCGGCGCCTGGTCCCGCCGGATCGAACGCGCTCGTTGTCGCCTTCATCCGGGCGCTTGACGCGCCGCAGGCGCAGGCCTTTTCAAGCGGGCGCTCGTTATCCGCGCTAGACGCCGCGGGCGCCGTTGTCGCGCTGCGCGGCGCCGCCCGGTCTGCGTCCGAAAGCGCCGCCGCCGGCTCCGCGGCCTATCGCGACGCGCTCGCCGAAGCCGAGCTTGGCGAGACTGGCGTTGATACAGATGCTGAGCTTCAGCAGCTTCTCCTTGTCGAGCAAGCCTTCGCCGCGAACGCCCGCGTAATTGAAGTTACGGGCCGTCTGATCGATCAGTTAACGGAGCTTTAAATGAAAACCGTTGGGTCGCCTACCCTACTTTCCGCGCAACGGTTCGCGTCCGCCTCCGCGTCGTTGCGGCGCCAGAGCGAGGCGGCGCGCATCGAATTGACGACAGGGCGCCTCGCTGATCTACCGGCGGCGCTCGGCGGCCGTATCGGCGAGGCTTCGTCGTTAAGGGTCGCTCTCGATCTGATCGCGGTTCGGCGCCAGGGCCTCGCGCAGGCCGATCTCATCGCGACGGTGTCGCAACGCGCCCTCACCGAAATCAATGATGGCGCGCGGTCGATCGCCACCGAGGCGCTCGCCGCCAACGGGCGCCGCGACGACGCCGCGCTCACAACGGCAGCGCGCGCGGCGCGCAGCCGGATTGAAGCCGCATTTTCAAGCCTCAACGTCAAGGTCGCCGGGCAGTTTGCATTTTCAGGCGACGCGACGGACCGCACTGCGCTTTCAAGTCCCGATCAGCTGCTCTCCGATGTCGAAGCAATTTATGCCAGCGCCGCGGACGCCGCCAGCCTCGACGCTGCGCTCGACCTCTACTTTAACGATCCGGCTGGCGGATTTCAGACGACGATTTATCGGGGCGGATCAGGCGCCGCGCCGACGATCGAAATCGCGGATGGGGAGCGCGCGGTCTTTTCTGCGCGCGCCGATGACGCGGCCGTTCGCGATGTGCTGCGCGGCCTCGCTGTCATCGCCGCGGCGGGCGACGCGCCGCCTTCTTCGCTGCGCGACGGCGCATTGTCTGCGGCCGGCGCCGCCGCGCTCACGGGATCTGATGGCCTTACAGCGCTTCGTGCCGCGATCGGGGTCAACGAACGGCGCGCGGCCGAAGCCTCCGTCGGACTTGAGGATGAAGAAACTGTGCTGACCGAAGCTTATAACGGGGAGACCGCGCGCGACCCCCTCGACGCCGCGACGCGCCTGCAAGCGCTTGAGGCGCAGCTCAACGCGTCTCTTCTCGCGACCTCGCGCTTGTCGCAGCTCACGCTCGCCAATTTCCTGAGGTGACGCTTTGAGAAGCGCACCTCTTATTGTCGCCGCGTGTCTCGCGACGATCAGCGCCGCCGCCGCCGAAGTCAGGCTGAAGGACGTCATCGAAGTCGAGGGTGTGCGCTCGAACGATCTCGTCGGCTACGGGCTCGTCGTCGGCCTCGACGGCACCGGCGACAGTATTCGAAACGCGCCCTACACGCAGGAGATCTTCGCCGGCCTCCTTGAGCGTCTCGGGGTCAATGTCCAGGGCGAAAACTTCAGTTCACGCAATGTCGCGGCAGTAATCGTGACCGCGAAACTGCCGCCCTTCGCGCGGACCGGCATGCAGATCGACGTCAACGTCGCCGCGATTGGCGACGCAGCGAGTCTTCTTGGCGGTACGCTCGTCATGACGCCGCTGCGCGCCGGCGACGGTGAAACTTACGCGGTCGCGCAAGGCCCGATTCTCGGCGGGGGCGTCGCGGCGGAAGGGGAGGCGGCATCCGTTTCCTTCGGCGCGCCGACGACTGGCGCCATCCCGGAGGGCGCGCGCGTCGAACGCGAGGCCGGTTTTGAATTCGCGACATTGACGCGCCTCCGGCTCTCCGTGAAGTCGCCAGACGTGACGACTGCGATGCGCGCTGAAGCTGCGATCAACGCCGCGCTCGGGCCGGGCGCCGCAGCCGTGCTCGATCCCGGTACAATCGACGTCGATCTTCAAAGGGCGGGCCTCTCACCGGTTCACACCATTGCGCAGATCGAAAACCTTCTCATTGAACCTCAAACGCGCGCGCGCGTCGTCATCGACCAGAAGTCCGGCACCGTCGTCATCGGCGCCGACGTGCGCATTTCACGCTTCGCCGTCACGCAAGGCGGCCTGTCGATCTCCGTTCGCGAAAATCCGGTCGTGTCTCAGCCCAACCCCTTCTCTAACAATGGAGAGACCATCGTCGTGCCGCGTACCGATATCGAGATCGGTGAGACGCGCGCCGACAGGATCGGCATCGTCGAGGATAACATCGCGCTCGGCGACTTAATCGAGGGGCTGAACGCGCTCGGCGTCGGACCGCGCGATCTCATAGACATCCTGACGGCGATTAAAGCGTCCGGCGCGCTTCACGCTGAACTCGTCGTCATTTAGGGCGAACCAGCTTGATATCGCCGGATTTTTCAAGTGTCTTGACGGCAGCGACGATCGCGCGCTGCGCTGCTTCTCCTTCCGCCTCCGAAGGTGGGGCGAGGCCCGCGAGCTCTTCACGTAACTGGTCGGCCATGCGCTTCGACATATTGGCGAGAAGATAGTCGTTGGTCGTCGGTGCGTTCGTTTCGCCCAGCTTCAAGGCCTGCATCAAGACGCTACGTTCGGCAGTGCGAACGAGCGCGGCGACGGCGACTTCGGTCAAACGCTCCGGCAGAATCTGAAACGTAAGCAACGTGCTGCGGATGGTGGCCGCCATGCCTTCGTCACCGGCCCCGATATGGCTGATCAGTCCCTCGCGCAGCGACGCCGGCAAAAGGTCAAGCATGTCGACGAACAGCACGCTCGCGACTGGCGCGGCATTTGCCGGCGCGGCCCCACTGAAGAGCTCGGTTTCGATCGCGCGCGCAATCGCCTCGGCGGTTACTTCGTCGGGCTTTTCCAGACGCGCGATCGCGCCGGCAAGCAGCTTACTGAAATCGAGCGGCGCTGCGGCCAGAATCTCCGCCGCAGTCGCCGGCGGAAGGTTCGACAGGATTGCCGCCGCGGTCTGGATGCGCTGTCCGCGCAGAAAATCGACGATCCGCGCTGCCGGCAGCGCTGCCGCTTTTCGCCACAGATCGCCTGAGCTCGCGCCGGTAGGCGCTATCGCTGCCATCACGCGCTCGACACGCGCCTTGTCGGCAACCTCCCCAAGCAGCCGGCTGGCTTCGGACGGACCCGCAGGCAATTCTTCCCGCCGGCGCAGAACCTCGGCGATGAAGTCCTGCGCGGCCGCGATCCGCGCTTGCGGCGATGCCGCGCGCATTTCGCTGACCGCGCGAATAACGGCAGCAAGATGTGTATCGTCGATGTCGGCGACAATCGCAGCGGCGACGTCGCGCGGCAGTGATGCGAGCACGATCGCCGCCTTTTGCGCAGGTGTGAGAGGGCTGGCTTTTGGCGGCGGCAGCGTCGCGAGAGAATTTCTCATGCGTAAGACCTAACAAGCGCGCCCGAGACCGCTACCCAGCCGTTTGTCATGATGAAGAAGCAGAGCTTGAAGGGCAGCGATACGACCGACGGCGGCACCATCATCATGCCCATCGCCATCAGAACCGAGGCGACGATGAGATCGATAATGAGAAACGGCAACAAGATCACGAAACCGACTTCGAACGCCCGCTGGATTTCCGATAGGATGAAGGACGGCATGAGCAAAGCTAGATCGGGGCGCTCCAGCGCGTCAGCGCCCGCGCCCCTTGCTTCCGCAAGCGTCGACAGCGCTTCGGGTTGAATGCGAGCGCTCATGAATTCCTTGAAAGGTGCGATCGTCCGTTCGAACGCCTCCTTCTCGCTCAGCTCCTTGCGCGCCAGCGGCTCTAGCCCTGCGCTCCACGCCTCGACGAACACCGGCTCCATCACGAAGAACGTCAGAAACAGAGCGAGCCCCATGATCAGCATATTGGGCGGTGCGTGCTGCAAGCCGAGGCCCTGACGCATGATCGAGAGCGCGATGACGATGAAAGGCAGGCTCGTCGCCATCATTGCTATGCCTGGCGCAAGGCTCAGCACCGTGACGGTCAGGAAAATCTGGATGATGCGTTCCGACAGCCCTGCGCCTAAGTCGGGCGTCAAGGTTTGGGCCGCCGCAGGGGCGGTGAATATGACCAGCGCAATGCCCGCCAACTCGACCAATTTCGCTACGTTTTTCATGCGCGACTATGTCGTGTCCGAAGAACTCGATAGCTCGATGATCTCGACACCGAACGCGCCGGACTCTCCAAGCTCTACCAGTCGCCCTCGCGCGATGACGCGATCGCCAACAAGGAGATCGACCGGATCATCAATTTTCGATTCGAGAGTTAGGATAGATTTCGGACCGATGGCGAGCAATTCCTCTATCGTCGCCCGCGCCTTGCCGACCGACACCGCCACCGTGACCGGCATTGCAAGCAGCGCTGCCGATCCTGCGGCTGTCGTCCCCGTAGTGGTCTCCGAGGGCTCAGTGTAGATTTCACCATTGGTGGTGTCAGGTTTCATTGCGCGGCTCCTCGGAATAATCTGAAGACTGAGCGTTCAGGAATTCAACGATCGCGAATAGCGACTGGCCAACATGGCAGTCGAGCCCGCCGTCGCCCCAGCGTGCTTGCACCGTGCCGGGTGCAAGCCCGTCGTCAATCGTCAGCGACGTCGAAAGGGTCTCCGTAACGGCGCCTTTGATCGCGTCTAACACGTCGGGCGAGGCGCGAAGCACCAACGCGGGGGGCGCCGCCGCACCATTGAAGACGCCAGCGATCGCTTCTCGCGCCGCCGCTTCGCAGATCGCAGGCGCCGCTGCACTGATGATTTCCGCGAGCGTCGCGGCGCATCGCTGGCGATAGCGCGCCTCCAACGTAGCGACGCGGGCGTCGATTTCCTGCTTCGCGGCGACAAGCGCCGCGAGTGCGGCGTGGACTTCGCCTGATTTGGCGTCCGCGCCCGCCTCATAGCCCATCTCGAAGTCCGATCGCGCGCGCGCTGTTGCGTCCATTGCAGGCGATGGCGAAGAGCTGATCGCGGGAAGAATCGCCGCACGATGTTTTAGCGACTCAGGCCTCATCGCGCCGGCTCCGTCTCTTCAAGCCAGGTCTTGAGAACGGCGGAGGCGACGGGGCGTTGTTCCGTGGCGATCCGCTGCAATTCATCGATCGGCGTCGCTGGGACGAGGGGCGCTGCCGGTGCGGCGGCGAGCTGCGGCGCGTTGCCTAGCGTCGCCGGCGCCGCGTCGGCTTTAGACTTCGTCGGCGCCAGAAGGGGGCGCAGCACGAAGAGGGATAGGATAAGCGAAACAATCGCCGGGATCGCAAGCTGCAGGATGGGAATGAGATTGTCTTGGATGACATCAAGAAGCCCCGCGTCCGTCGCGATTTCGCCCGCGGGCTGGGGCTGGTCGAACGCCATGCTTTCAATCGTGACGACATCGCCGCGCGCTTCATTGAAGCCGACAGCCGCCGCGACCAGCTTGCGCAGCGCGTCGATTTCCTCCGCCGAGCGCTCTGCCGGCGCAGCAGCGGTTTCCTCGACTGGGGAAGCAGGCTCATTGATGAGGACCGCGACATGAACCTGACGCAAAGCCCCCGGCATGATGACGGTCTCCGTATTCACTTCTGAGACTTCGTAATGGCTCGAGGCTTGGTTCTCGCTACGCCGCGACTGCGCCGCCGCGGTCCCGACCGGTGCGGCGTCGCCGTCCGGCAGATTGCTGGCGACGGTGACGACGCCGCTGCCGTCTGTTCCCTGCTCGGAAATTTCGGCGGTCTCGCTCGTCGTCAAGGCGCGCCGGTCGGGATCGACACTTCGCTCGTGACGAACGGTTTGTTCGTCGCTGGTCGCGAGCGCGACCTTCACGCGCGCATTGCCGGCGCCGACGCGCGCCTCCAGCAGATTAACGAGAGACTGCTCAAGCGCGCGCTCGCGGTCCTCGAGGCCGGCCCCGGAGAGCATCGCCTTTACTTCGCCGCCCGGCGCGAGAACGATACCGCCTGCGGCGTCTAAGACCGCAACTTGCTCGGGCGCAAGACCTGGCGTCGCGAGCGCGACAAGGAGGCGCATCGCCTCTGCCCGTTCGACATCGAGACGGCCGCGAGTCATTTCGGCGGTGACAACGGCACTCGGCTCGGTCTTATCGCGCGCGAAGGCTGATCGCTTCGGAACTGCAATATGAACGCGCGCCGACTTGACACCGCGTTCGGCGAGAATGGTGCGCGCAAGTTCGCCTTCCTTGGCGCGCCAATAGGCGGCGTCGAACATATCCGTCGACGTCGAAAATCCGCTCAGCTCGTCAAGAATTTCGAATCCCGCTTGGCTCTGGCGCGGAAGTCCCTCGCGTGCGAGCGCCATACGCGTTGCATCGCGCCGCGTTTCAGGAATGAAGATCGCGTCGCCACGTACGTCGGAGGGAACGTCCATCGCCTCCAGCGCTTCGAGAATCTCTCCGGAGGCTGATGGATCGAGTCCTGAATAAAGCAGCGCCATCGGTGGCGTCGACGCGGCCCGGCCTAGGAGGGCAAGCATCAAGACGATAGCGATTAGCGCGGCGATGGCGACAGCTTTGCTGCGCCCTGGAAGCGAACGCCACGCGTTGACAAACTGCACAAGGTTCTCCGCCGTCCAATTCGACACATTGCTTGCGGCGCCTTCGAGCAGCCGCGGACGACGTCAACAATTAGGCGGAGAGGCTTAATAGATCGTTCACTTAAAATTGCGATATCCGCAAGCGAAAGATCGAGCACTCGCACCGCGTATGGCCGCCCAGAAAAAACCGCTGACAGAAGACGCGCCGACCGGCGACGCGCCGGCGCTAGCCCCTAAGTCGCGGCTTTTTTCGACGGCGCTTGCTGCCGCTGCCTGCTGCGGCGCGGCTGGTGCAGCGAGTTACTTCTTTGCGCCGGCAGCGCTGTTCTCGACGCTGGAAGCTGAGAGCGCCGCGACGCCGGAAGCCGCTTCCCCTAGCGAGGCTGTTGAAAAAAAACCTGAAGACGACAAGCGCGCCGACAAGAAAGAAAAGAAGAGCGGGTACAACAAAAAGGACGATACAAAAACAGACGATGCACGCGAGGCTGGCGCGACGGCGTTCTTCGTGAGAGATTCAACTGGTGTATTCGCGCTGCGCCCGATCGTCGTGACGTTGAAGCCTCAAGGGCGCATCCGATATCTTAAGATCATTCTCGCGATTGAGACGACGCCGGAAAGCGAGCACGCCTTCATGGAAGGCGAGCTACGGATCATCGACATTCTAACAAGCTATCTGCGCGCCGTACCGGTAAGCGCGCTTGAAGATCCCGCGGCCATGGCGCGCATCCGAGAACAGATCGCGCGGCGGGTCGCCTTCGTCGTCGATTCCGCCCCCGTCAACGCCATCCTGATCACCGATTTCATCCTGAGTTGAGGCCGCTATGCAGATGATCGTCGATTTCACGCTCCTCGCGGCGTCCGTCGCCGCGGGCATATACTGTTTCGTCCTGAGCGCGCGGCTCAGAAAGCTGAACGACGTCCGCGCGGGCTTCGGCGCGACGGTCGCTTCAATGTCGGAAATGCTCGACCAGACGCGTGTGACCCTCGAACAGGCCAAGCGCGTCAACCAAGAAAGCGAAGTACGGTTACGCCAGCTGCTGGGCGATGCTGAACGAATTACGCCCGAGCTTGAAAATCTCCTCGACGTCATGACGGAGGCAGCAGAGGCCGCCGCGTTCGACATCGAAGTAACGCGGCAAAAGGCCATTGACGGCCTCTGGCTGGAGGCGGATGCCGTTCGCCGCGCGCTGGCGCCGCCGCGCGCGAGGCCGCGCCCAAGCATGGTGGCCTGACCGATGCGCGCAAGCTCGTTGGTCATCCTCGGCGCCGTCTTTCTGAGCGCCTTCGCTGGGCGCGCCGCGGTTCTCGCCGCGCGTACGGCCGAGGGCGGAGCAACGCCCATGATGCCGGGCGAAGTGTGCATTAACGGTACCTTCGCTGACGAACTTCTTCAGCAGGCGGAGCGCCTCCAGGCGGCGAAGGCCGCGCAAGCCGAGACTGACCGCACCCGCGCCGCTATGCTCCAGCATGTGAACGAACGTATCGACGCTTATGAGAAGGCTGGCGAAGCTTTCTCCGCCGCTGCGTCGAAGGTCGCCGCTGAGGACATTGCGTCAGCAAAAAAAATCGCAGCGCTTTACGAAAAGATGAAGCCCGAACAGGCTGGCGGCATCGTGGGTGACATGGATCCCTCCTTCGCCGCGAGCCTGCTCCTTTCCATGAACAGCGAGAACGCCTCGGCTATACTCGGTGCGCTGACGCCGGAAAAAGCCTACGCTATCACTGTTCTGATGGCGGAGGCTTCATGACAAGCCTTGCCGGCATCGCAATCACGCTTAGTATGGTGTTCGGCGGCTATCTCATCGCGGGCGGCAAGCTTGCTATTATTCTCCACTCCTTACCCTATGAGATGATGATCATCGGCGGCGCCGCCGTCGGGTCTTTCCTGGTCGGTAACGACGTTGCGACAGTGAAATCCACGATCGGCGACATCGGCAAGGCGATCCGCGGGCCCAAATGGAAACGGCAGGACTATCAGGACGTGCTCTGTTTGATGTTCGAACTCCTTCGCCTTGCGCGCGAGAGCGCGCTACGGGTTGAATCGCACATCGAAAATCCGGAAGGCTCGGCGATCTTCGCACGCTACCCAAAAATTCTCGCCGACCACGAAGCGGTCGAGATCATCTGCGATACGATTCGGTCGATCCTGATGAACTTCAATAATCCCCATCAGGTCGAGGAGCTTCTCGAAAAGCAGCTTGAAGCGATGTCGCATGAAGGCGCTGCCGGCGCGCACGCCTTACAAAAAATGGCGGACGGCCTGCCCGCGCTTGGAATCGTCGCGGCGGTCCTCGGCGTCATCAAGACAATGGCCTCAATCGACAAGCCGCCAGAGGTCCTAGGCCAGATGATCGGCGGCGCGCTGGTCGGGACGTTTCTCGGCGTGTTCCTCGCATACGGCCTCGTTGGGCCTTTCGCCGACCGGATTGCGGCGGTGCACGCGCAGGACCATCGCTTTTACGCGCTCATCCGCGAGACGATCGTCGCCAGCCTGCAAATGCACGAGCCGAAAATGTGCGTCGAGGTCGGGCGCCGGTACATTCCGCGCAACGAACGGCCAAGCTTCGGTGAAATCGAAGAAGCACTGAAGCAAATCAAGAAGGAAGCTGCCTGATGCGCGTAGTCGTCTGCATCTTCGCTGCTACGGCGGCCCTTTTTTGCGGCGCTGCAGCGCTTGCCGACAGCGACGCCGAGGCAGTCGCCCGCGCCCGCGCGGAGCTCGCGCGGCGCATCGAAGCTGCTGGCGTCGGCGGTGCGATCGTGGCGCGCGGCGCGCCGCAAGCCCCTCCCGGCGAGATCACTGCACCGCCTTTGCGTAACGCCGAGAATGCCGATTGCCTAACGATGGCAACGCTCGGGCGCACCGTGGCAAGGCTCGAGCCGGCAGGGTCGCAAGCGCTTGATGACTTCCGCACCGATTTGCTGTCTACGGACGGCGAAGGCCGCACCGGCGCGGAGCTTGCGCTGGCGCGCGCTTATCTTGTCCTCGGATTTGCGGAAGAGGCCTATGCGATCGCTGCGGCGCGCACTGGGGCTGAGCCCGCCGCAATCACCGGTCTCGCCGCACTCGCGGGCGGCGCCGACGGGTTCGATCTTGACGCGGTCCGCGAGCACCGCGATTGCGGCGCGCTTTACGACTTTATCCTTGAAGCCTCCGGCAGCGAAGGGCGGCCGTTGTCCGGCGCGTCGCTCAGAACGTTGTCAGCCCTGCCGCCGCCGCTGCGCCAGCCGATTGCCGAAACGTTTGCCGTCAACGTTCTTGGCTCCGACGAAATGGCGGCGAATGACTTTCTGAATATTGCCGCCGCCGCATCTCCCTCTTCAGCGAGCAGCTTCGTTAATGCCGTCATCGATCGATCAGAAACGGGCTCGGCGACGCTGGCGGCGTTCAGTGCGACGCCGGGCCCGCACAGGGCGGCTGCGCTGAACGCTTTGAGCGAACGCCTTGATGAAAACGCGCCCGAAAAGGTGATGGCGGCGTTTGATGCGGACGCCGCCGAGGCCATCGAGGCGGCCCCGCTTTCGCGGTCGATTCCGACGCTCAACATGGCGCTTGCCAGCCGCCGGATTGCCCGCGGCGATGTCAGGGGCGCGGCGCGCGCGCTGGGCGCCGCCTGGCGTCACGACGAAACGCGGAGCGCCGCGATCGCAATGTTCAGCGCTCTGATGCAGCCACTTCTGAGGTCGGAAAAGTCATCCGATCGCTTGTTGGCGCTCGAAGCGGCGGTGACGGAACCCGCCCTCGCGGCAGAGAGTCTGTCTACAGATGAGTGGCGCATGGCAGCGGCGTCGCTAGCGGATCTTGGGGCAGGCAAAGCCCTCGCCAAGGTCCTCTTGGCGGGGAAAGCCGGTCCAGATGAGGAAGCTTATTTCCGGGCTCGGATGCTCGTCCATGTGGGCCGGATAGCCGAGGCGCGCGCGGCGGCGGCTCATTCAAAGGATACGCGGGCTGCGACGTTGCTGCTGCAAACAGCGTATGTGGCTGGCGATGCGGACTTCGCGAAGGCTGGCGCTGCCTCTGACGTCGAACTGCCAGTCATCAGCGGGGCGTTCTGGCGCACGGGCGATATCGCTGCGCTGATGGGCCTTGCGAACGCCAAACCGATCGACGCCGCCACTGCCAGACGTATCGCTTTCGCCTACCTTACTGGGCGCAAGGCCCCGCCGAATTCGTTACTGGCCGCATTGAAGGACGAGGAGGGCACCGCAGCGCTGTTTGCGCCAGGTCCAAACTCCAAGACAGTCAAACTGCGCGATATCGAGCAGCTTGATACCGTTCGGAAAAAGGAAATCGCATTTCTGCGTGCGGCGGTGCGCGATGAGTAATGCGATCTATTCCGCGCTCTCCCGTCAGGCCGCCCTTGAACTGGAACTTGGAAGCCTCGCCAACAATATCGCCAATGCGTCAACAGCGGGCTTTCGAGGCGATGGGCAGATATTCTCCGAGTATGTCAACGCCGTGCCAGGACAACCCAGTATTTCTCAGACGCGCATTGGCGGCCGGCTCATCGACGCGCGGCAAGGCGACTTCATTCAGACAAGCGGAAAACTTGACCTCGCGATTGAGGGCAAAGGTTTTTTTGTCGTTGAAACGCCAAGAGGCGAACGTCTGACGCGCGCAGGCGCGTTTCAGTTGAACCAGCAAGGCTTCCTCGTGACGAGCGAGGGAGACCTCGTACACGGAGCGGGCGGCGGATCGATAGCGATCGCCGAAGGGGCGGGCGAGCCTATAATTTCGCGGGACGGCGTCGTTTCGGTCGACGGGGCTGTCATCGGTCAAATCCGCATTGCGGACGCCGACCCGACGCTGCTCGTGCGCGAGGGGGCGACGCATTTCCTTGCGGGCGGCACGTTGACCGATATCGAACCCGCGCTGCGTCAGGGCTTCATCGAGGCATCAAACGTTGCACCGGTACTTGAACTTTCTCGCCTCATTGAAGTGCAGCGTGCTTTTGAGCTTGGCCAGCAACTGCTGACCAACGAGGAAGCGCGCATTCAACGCGCAATTTCCATCCTCGGCGGCGGCCGGCAACAGTAAGGGAGCCCAACAATGCAAGCGCTAAGGATAGCAGCGACTGGTATGGATGCGCAGCAACGTCGTGTCGAGGTGATCTCAAACAATATCGCCAACATGAACACGACCGCGTTCTCTGCCCGACGGGCCGAGTTCGCCGATCTTCATTATCAGCAATTGCGTGCACCCGGCGCCATCACAAGTGCTAGCGGGCAGATAGCTCCTTCCGGCGTTGAAATTGGGCTCGGTGTGCGCGCCGCCTCAGTAGCGGTCAATTTCCAGCAAGGTTCGCTTGAGCAGACAGGCGGCGATCTCGACATCGCCGTCGAAGGGGAAGGGTTCTTCGAAGTTGCGCTTGCCTCTGGCGAACCCGGCTTCACGCGGGATGGCTCTTTCAAGCGCACCGCGGAAGGTCTTGTCGTGACTAATGACGGCTTTCCGCTCGCTGGCGACATCACCGTGCCCGCTGACGCCCGACGGATCACGATCAGCCCAAGAGGCGAGGTCTTCGCCTTCTTTGATGGGGATACCGATGGAACGCAGATCGGCGAGATCGAACTTGCCGGGTTCGCCAATGAAAAAGGGCTCGAAGCGATCGGCGGCAATCTCTTTCAGGCGACGGCGGCCTCGGGCGAGGCGCTGCGCGGCGCGCCCGGCGAGGAGGGACGGGGGCTATTGCGGCAGGGCTATCTGGAAGAAAGCTCGGTCGACGTCGTTCAGCAGATCGCCGAACTGATTGAGGCGCAACGCGGCTATGAACTGAACTCGAAAGTGATTACGGCAGCCGACCAGATGCTTGCCGCGACCGCGCAGATCCGGTGACGGTGATGACTGTTCTCGCCCTCATAGCTCTTATACAAGGGGCCGCGACCCTCGCGCCGCCAGCGCTCACCCGCTCGTACGCCGCCGGCGCGCTCCTTGCCGCCGAGGATCTCAGCGGCGATCCGTCCTCGATTGAGAAGATTGCGGGAAAGCAGCTGCGCCGCTTCATGCCGGCTGGCGCTGTTATCCGTGCTGCTGACGTTCGGGAACCGGTGCTGGTCTCGCGCAACACGCTCGTGCGCATGCAATACGTCAAGGGCGCGCTCTTGATCTCCGCCGAAGGCCGCGCGCTATCCAACGGAGCGCTAGGCGAGGAAGTCCGCGTGCTAGCGCTGCAATCGCGTTCGACAATCACCGGCGTTGTCGTCAACGAAGGCTTGGTGCAGGTCAAATGAATAAAGCTTTTGGATGGAGTCTTATTGTTTTGACCATCGCGACGCCGGGCTGCGGCACGCTGTCGGCGAGCGGCCTGAAAGCGCCTGAATTTTCAGCGCCGGAAATGACCCAGTTCGTCGCCGCGCCGCCTGGAAGGGTGGCCGACGGATCTGAACCGGAAGCCGCGCCCGGCGGTTTGTGGCGATCCGGGCCACAATCGCTGTTCGGCGACCGGCGCGCGCGCGCGGTCGGCGACATTCTGACCGTCGTGGTAGAAATTGATGACGGTGCGGATCTGCGCAATCGCACCGAGCGCGAACGAGACGCGACGGAAGAAGTGTCTGTTCCTGCGCTCTTGGGGCTCAACACGCTTGCGCAGCGCATCCTGCCGGGCGGTGCGGGCCTTGATCCAACGATTGACGCCTCGTCCACCTCTCAGTCGAACGGCGAAGGCGCGATCCGGCGACGCGAACGCATCACGCTCCGCATTGCTGCCGCTGTCACCGCAGTGTTGCCGAACGGCAGCCTCGTCGTTCGCGGCAGCCAAGAAGTGCGCGTGAACGAGGAGCTGCGCGATCTGCGCGTTGACGGCGTCGTACGGCGCGAGGACATCACGCGCGCAAACATCATCGCCTATGACAAGATCGCGGAAGCGCGCATCGCCTATGGCGGCCAGGGCGATGTGACGCGCGCCAATCGCACGCGCTACGGACAAAAACTCATCGATTTGGTGTCGCCTTTTTGAAGATGAAATTTTCGCCCGTCATCCTCATCGGGGCGGCCGCGCTCGCCGGTGCAGGCGGCGGCGTGGGTCTGCGCTTCATTGTGAAGCCAGCCGCTAACGAAGCGAGCAGCGAAGAGTACGCCAAGACCGAAGCCTCAGCCAAGAAGAAGCACGACAAGGCTGGCGCCAAGGGGCATGGGGAGGGCCATGAAAAGTCAGGAAAGAAAGTCGCCGCCAAAGCGGGCCAGGCCAGCTATTTCAAGTTCAGCCGCCAGTTCGTGGCGCCGATCGTCGCCGGCGGCGAGCCCAAGGCGATGATGATCCTCGATGTCATGATTGAACTCGCACCGGGCGCCGATGATGGAATTTATACTGATGAACCGAAATTGCGGGATGCTGTCCTGAAGGCGCTGCTCGCGCAATCGGCCAAAGGCGACCTGCCGCGGATGCTGACTGACCCCGAATGTCTTGAGACGACGCGCGGCGCGGTGCTGGCAAATGTCCGCGCGATCCTCGGTGAGGACGCCCGATCAGTCTTGTTGATGGATGTCGGCTACCAGCCGTTTTAAGAGGCCTCTAATCACCGGCTGAGGCTGACGACGGTGCCTGGCGCCGCGGTGAGACCGTTCGCGAGGTCAAGCACGATCCCTTCGCTCGTCAGCCGGACAGCGTTAATTGCGGCGAACGAGGCTGCCGCCGCGGTCGCGGTAGAATTGTCGCTAAACGTATAGGCCGCCTCGAACCGATAGAATTCTCCGAGCTGCGCGCCCGCTCCGGACCAGAGGACGCCGCCGCTCGACTGCGCCGCAAACCGATCGACTTCAAGGCCGCTGGCGTTTCTGACGATCACCTCCGTGCGTGTCGCGCCCAGGCGGGGTTCAACGCCTACCGCGACCGGCGCGCCGTCAAAACGCGCGGGCTGCCCAAAAATCTCGGCCGTGCGCCCGATCCAGTCGGCATAGTCGCCAAGTCCGCCGCCGGAAAGGCTGTCGCCGAGCGAGTCTAGGCGGGCGTTCGCGGAAACGAGTTGCTCGACGGTCGAGAAGCTCGCGAGCTGCGCGACGAACTGCGTCGAATCGAGCGGCGATAGCGGATCTTGGTTGCGGAGCTGGGCCGTCAGTAAACGGAGGAAACTCTGGAAGTCGACGGCGCTAGCATCGCTGGCTGGCGTCCTTTCCGCTTGAGGCGTGCGTGAGGGCGTCGTGGTCGTCGTCGGAAATTCAACTTGCATGGGTGCTCCTTCAGGCGATGAGGTCGATACGGTCCGTCGGCAGCGCGATCGGCGCCGGCGTTTGGCCGCGAACGAGGACTTCTGGTGTTTCACCGAACCAGATCCTCCGGCGGTCGCGCGCGTCGTTCGCTTGCGCGCCGCTCTCGCGCCGGTCGGAGAAATTCAAGGTGAAATCGCCGGCGCCCTGGCGTGACAGTTCCCGTTGTAGGAAGTCGGAATGACGGCGTAAAAGATCGAGCGTCTCGCCGCGGTCAGTCGTGATCGACGCCTGCAATGCGCCGCCGTCATCTTCAAAGAACTGGATTGAGACGCTTCCGAGATCGGGAGGGTCCAGCCTTATCTCAAGGCCGCCGTCGCTACGCCGCGTAATCGTTGCCAATTCAAAGGGTGCCGGTGCTCGCGGTGCCAATTCGGCGCTCGACGGCGGCGCACTGTCAGTCGCGCCGCGCGCTTCTACAACAGTTGGCGCGCTCACGGAAAGCGCTTCAGCGTCCGGCGTGATGCGGCCGTTAAGCGACAGTGGCGCGATCGTCGTCTGCAGCGTCTTGTCCGGTTTGGCGCTTTCCTGCAACGCCGAAGTTAAGGCGGCAGGCGCGAAATCACTCGTGCTTTTGAACGACGCGGGGGCTGGCGATGCTTCCCCAGAAGCAGACGCGGCGGGATCCCTCTTGAGCCGATCGCCATCGACGTCAAAGACCGTCCCGCGCGGCGGCGCCACGGTCTTCGGCGTCTCGAGACCGCTGGCAAATTCTGCGGCAGGTGCGCGGCCTGGCGCTTGGAATGCGCTATCTTTCGCTAGCAGCGACGTGCGCGGCAAGGACGTGTCGCCGACGCGCGCCGGAACGACTATCTTTCCACGGAGCGCGCTAGTGTCGTTGACCGCCAGTTCTCTTCCAGCGACGGATTGGACGGTATCTTCGCCGCGCACGACTGACGGTGACGACCTAACCGGCTTGCGCGCGTCCGCTTTATCTTCCGCCTCCAGGCGATCTGGTGGACTAAACTTTTCGGCCGGCGTTTCTGCAAGAAACGTGAAGCTAGTCGGCGCCTCTGGCAGTGAGGGGCTTGACGCTCGCTCCTCGCCATCTTCCTTCAGTCCACGTGGTCGCGGCGCTTTCGTACCGTGTTCGGTTTCGTTGCCGACGGCGGTTTTGCTGACGATAACCGCGTCAAAGTCGTTGATCGCGGACAGTGTGGTTGCCCTCTCTCCTTCCTCGAGGCGAGACTTCGGTTGTCCGGCGATGGTCGCCCGAAGGGCAGCAAGTGCTTCCACTGGATCGGCAACCTCGGTAATGGAGTTTTCAGTTTACACAACTATGAGTAGCAGTAAGAAATTTTAGAAAGGTTAAGCGTGACCCTTATCAACGCCCCCGGCGTCAACACGCCGCCAGCGCCCAGTGGCGCTGCGCCTGCCCCGAAGTCGCCGGCGCTTGCGGCGAAAGAATTCGAAGCTGCCTTCGCCGCGGAAATGCTGAAGCATTCCGGAGTCGGCCGCGCGGTCGCCTCGGACAGCGGGTTCGGCGGCGAAGCGATGGCGACCTTCATGGTCGAGGAATTCGGCCGCCTGATCGCAGAGCGCGGCGGTTTAGGGGTCGCCGCCATGATCGAGCGGCAGCTGGAGCAATCTCGATGAGCGCGGGCGCCCGGGAGATTACGATGACAATCCGTATGCTAATGGATATCGGTGCGCGCGAGGCGCGCGCCCTTGCCCGGCGCAACATTGAGGAAATAGTTGAGTTCGTCGACATAAAGCATACTCTCGCCGGCCAGCTGGAAGCTGTGCTGGCTCAGGGCGACAATCCTCCCGCCGAAGACGCGCGACGCGACCTCGTGCGGCTTCGCAAACTCTTGATTGAAAACGAAGCGCGCCTGGCCGCGATGCGCGACAACATCGCGCGCGCGCGCGTCCGCCTTGAAAAGCTTGTCGCTGCGGAACGCTCGTGCGGCGTTTACGGCGCGCATGCAAAGGCGCGCTTCGAGGCGAAGCCGACGGCCGGACGAAACGCCTAACGCGTTAACGAATTATTATACCATAGGTTGTATTAAAGAAATCGCACAATCTATCGTGCAGTCGGCGTGAATCCGCCGAAACTGGGGCAGGACGTCCCAACAGCCCGCTGAATGCTGGCGAGCCGGCTAAGACACCTGCTGTGGCCGGTTCAAGTTGAGTTCAGCAGAATCTGAATCAGAGAAAGGAACCCTCGTGGCCAGCATTCAGACAAACAACAGCGCTATCGTCGCGCTACAAAACCTCCGCTCCGTCAATCGCAATCTTTCGGTCGTTCAGGAACAGATCTCGACCGGCAAGAAAATCAGTAACGCGAAAGACAACGCTTCGATCTACGCCATCTCGACCGTCATCAAATCCGACGTCGAAGGCTTCAAGCGAATTTCCGACTCGCTCAATCTCGGTTCGTCGACCGTCGCGGTCGCGCGCGGCGCGGCAGAGCAGGTGACGGATATCCTTACGCAAGTGAAGGGACTGATCGTTCAGTCGCAGGAAGCGAACGTCGATCGCACCAAGATCCAGACCGACATCGAACAGCTGACCGACCAGGTCGATTCAATCGTCAACGCGGCACAGTTCAACGGCCTCAACCTCGTCAAGGGGGCGACTGGCACCGTGACGTTCCTCGCTTCGCTCGACCGCGACTCCGGCGGCACGGTGACAGCGAGCAGCATCTCGGTCGCATCGCAAAGCCTTGAAACGGGCGCTGGCGGCGGCCTTGCCGCGCTCGCTAGCGTCGATGTCTCGACAGCCGCCGGCGCGACGGCAGCGCTGACAGCGATTGAAGGTCTTGTACAGACAGCGATCGACGCTGCCGCGTCCTTCGGCTCGTCGCAAAAGAGAATCGAGACCCAAAATGAGTTCGTCCGCCAGCTGACGGATGCCCTGACGAGTGGCATCGGAGCCCTCACCGACGCCGACCTCGAAGAAGCCTCGGCGCGCTTGCAGTCGCTGCAGGTGCAGCAGCAGCTCGGCATTCAGGCGCTCTCGATCGCCAATCAGTCGCCGCAGTCGATCCTCGCCCTGTTCCGGTAAACGGGACGGACGGGAGCGCTGGTCTACGGCGCTCCCGCTCTCCGCTTGAACTGAAAGACCCAGAGAAAACAGCCCACGATGGCCGACACCTCACTAGCGTCCCAAGGATACCGGAACGCGATGCTGGCCACGGCGAGCCCGCGCTCGATCGAAGGCGCGGCGCTTTCAAGGGCCGCCGCCGACATAAAGGCGGCGTCCGCGCGAATTGGCGCCGATCACCCCGGTTATATCGCGGCGCTCTCAAGAAATCTGACGTTGTGGACGCGGTTTGCGGCTGACGCGGCGGATTCGCGAAACGGGTTGCCGCCCGAATTGCGCGCTGAGGTCATCCGCCTCGCGACATTCGTCCGGAAT
Organism: Parvularculaceae bacterium; assembly: GCA_034522715.1. Classification (GTDB taxonomy): domain Bacteria; phylum Pseudomonadota; class Alphaproteobacteria; order Caulobacterales; family Parvularculaceae; genus Amphiplicatus. The sequence continues at coordinate 256,196 of JAXHLA010000004.1, forward strand.
CAGACTTTGCGCCTGCAACGGGGCGAGCCGGCCGAAATCGACGTTCTCCTCGAGATCAATAAGAATGTCGCGGCGGGACTCACCCCGCTTCAAGTACGTGCGGGGGGCTAAGTGACTGGTCTCGTTGTCAAATTAAAACCGTTCGAGAAGCTACTCGTCAACGGCGCTATTCTGCAGAACGGGCCGCGCGCGACGCGGCTGCGCGTTCGCAGCGCTGACGCTTCCGTTCTGCGCCTTCGGGACGCGTTGCATCCGCGTGACGTCGCCTCCAATGCAGGACGCATTTATTATATCGCGCAGCTCGCGGTGGCGGGCGAGGTCGATGCCGCCAATGTGACGCCGGAGCTCGCGCCTCTGATCGAGCAAGCGCTCGGCGCCGCCGCGGATGAGAACGAGCGCGCCGCTTTCGTGAAGGCGCGCGAAGCGGCGGCGGCGGGAAGGCTTTTCTCGGTCATGCGCGCGATCAAGCCGCTCCTCCACGCCGGCAAGCGCCCCCTGCCGGAGGCCAGCTGATGTTCGTTCCGCTCGTTCCCTTTGGTGGCTTCGCCGGCTGGAAGGTTTTTGAGCGAACGGCGGCGCGGCAGTTCGCTACGTTTGAAAAGTCGTCGGAGCTGCAGCGCGAACTCGCCTATTTCCGCGAGAAGATCGGCGCCGTCACCTCCGCCGATGCGCTGGTCGCCGACCGGCGTCTGTTGACCGTCGCGCTCGGCGCGTTTGGGCTTGAAACGGAGATCTCAAAGAAAGCGATCATTCGCCGCGTCCTTGAGCAACCATCCGCGGATCCGCAGTCCTTCGCCAATCGCCTCAACGATCCGCGCTGGCGCGCATTTGCGCGCACATTCGGATTCTCAGCTGGCGCGCCGCCTTTTTCTGTGGTGCAGTTCCAGCGCGATGTCGCGGCGCGGTTTGCGGAGCGCTTGTTCGAGCGCGCGGTCGGGGACTCAGACGCAAATATCCGGCTCGCACTCAATTTCCGGCGCGAGATCAAAACGATTGCGGAAAGCGTCAGCGTCGATCGCGCCGGCTGGTTTCAAATACTCGGACAACAACCATTGCGGCGCGTTGTCGAAGCGGCGTTCGGCTTGCCAGCTAGCTTTGCTAACCTTGATGTCGATCGCCAGCGCGCGATTCTGGAGACGAAAGCCGAGCAAGCCTTCGGTGGGCGGTCCGCCGCCGTGCTCGCAAGTCCCGAGGCGGTCGACACGACGTTGCGGCGGTTTTTTCTGTCCGAAGCCTCCCAATCAGCGCCCGCGACGGGCCTAGGCGTAGCGGCGCTGTCGCTGCTGACGGCTGCGAGCGGGGCCTCGCCGGCGGCGCTCTTCGGCGCACGGATCGGCGAGTGACTGGCTTAATTTGAGCGGAGTATCTCCCGCAGGCGAGAGAAACTCGTTTCAGCATCAGCCATTCCTCCCTGCGCGACAAAGGCATCGAGCCGCGGCCAGAGCGCGATCGCACGATCGATCGCGGCGTCGGCGCCCGCGACGTAAAGACCAGCGCGCAAGATAAGCTCGGCGTTCTCATAAGCGGCGATGACGCGGCGCGCTTCAATCAGCGTGGCGTTTTCTTCAGCGCTCGCCGCCGCCGGCAGGGAGCGCGAGACGGAGCGCCTGATGTCGACCGCGGGAAAGCGGCCGCGCTCTGCTATCGCTCGGTCAAGGACGACATGACCGTCAAGCAGCCCGCGCACTATGTCGGCGACTGGCTCCTCCATATCCGATCCCGCGACAAGCACCGAGAAGAGCGCAGTGATATCGCCTTCACCATCGACGCCGGGGCCCGCCCGCTCGACCAGTGCGGCAAGCGTGCTCACCGTCGAGGGCGGATAAGCATGTAATGACGGCGGCTCGCCCTTCGCGAGCGCGATTTCCCGGTGCGCGTCGGCAAACCGCGTCAGGCTGTCGAAAATCAATAAAACGTGGGCGCCGGCGCGCCGGAAATATTCCGCGACCGACAAGGCGAGGCGCGCGCTTTCGCGCCGCGCGAGCGGCGGCTCGTCTGACGTTGAGGCGATAACGACAGTCCGCCCCAGAATGCCGGCGGCGCGCGCCATCTCCATGAAGGAGAGAACCTCGCGGCCGCGCTCGCCGATCAGCGCGACAACGCAAATATCTGCGTCGATACCTGCCGCGAGACTGGCGAGAAGGCTCGACTTGCCGACGCCGGAGCCAGCGAAGACGCCGACGCGTTGCCCCCGACAGAGCGGCAGAAATGTATCGAACGCCGCCATGCCCGTCGGCAAACGCTCGCCAAGCGATCGGCGTAGCGCCGCCGGTGGTGGCGGCGCGTTCAGCGCCATCGCGCGTGCGCCGTTACGCGGGCGTGCGCCGTCGATCGTTTCGCCGCGCCAGTTGATGACCCGCCCCAGCCAATCCTCGCTGGGGCGAACAAAGGCGATGTCAGGTTTCAGATCCGCGCGCGCGCCAGCGGTGACGCCTTCGGTCGGCTCGAACGCATAGGCGAGCGCCGCGCCTTGCTCGACGGCGAAGGTCTCCGCGATCAAGGCGTGGCGATCTCTTCGTGCGATCGAAAGCCGGTCGCCGATGCGCACGAAGCGCGAAATACCGCCGACCCGGATTTTGGGTCCGTCGACTGCTACGACTACACCAAACACGGACGGTTTGAGCGTGGCGATGAGAGCCTGATCGATCATGACGCCAAGTCTTTCAAAAGCCGTAGTGGCATTTACTGTATATTACAACTTTAGCGCGAACTTATGGTCCGTTAAGGTTAAGGAGCCATGAAAATGCAGTCAGACCTTTCCCTTCTTCGCATCGCTGGGGCGCTTGGCCGGCACGCGGCGGAACGGCTTTCGACAACGGCGGTCAATGTCGCCAATGCGGATACGCCAGGCTACCGCGCGAAGGACCTCGAGCCGTTCGAAGACGCCGTGCGCCGCCTCCGGGAGGGGGGCGACCTCTCGACCTTCCGTACCAAGACTGTGGAGAGCCTCGGCGCGGCCTCGCCGAACGGCAATACGGTGTTGATTGAAGAAGAAATGTTGCGGGCAGGCCAGGCCTCGCGCGCCGGTGAGATCGCAGCGACATTGTTCCAGAAGACCATCGCCATGCTGCGCGCTGCCGGCGCCCGGCCGCGGTAATTGCTATGAACGTTTTCGCCAGAACCTCCGCTGCCGCTGCTTCCGGATTGCGGGCGCAAGCCTATCGTTTGCAAATCGTCGCACAGAATCTCGCAAACGCCGATACGCATGGCTATCGACGTAAGACTATTGCATTCGACCAAGCCGTCGATCGCGCTGCGAACGTCGAAACCGTGAAGGTCTCGCGTATCGGCCTTGATCCGTCGCCGCGCGGGCGTACGTTCGACCCCGGGCACCCGCTCGCCGACGCGGATGGCTATGTCGAAGGCTCGAACGTCAACGTCATCACCGAGCTCGCGGACGCGAAGGAGGCGAATCAGTCCTATCAGGCCGGCCTGCAAATCGTCGCCCAAGTACGGCAAATGTATTCCGGCCTACTAGAGATCCTGAAGCGATAAGGCGCGATCATGAAAATGCTCCCATTCCAGGCCGCGCAAGCGTACGGCGCCGCTAAATCGGCGGTCGCCGCGCCCGCGCCGAGGAGCGACAATGCGGGCCTCGCCTTCGAAGCCATCCAGAAACTCGCCGGCGTCATCAATGAAAGCGAGAAGGCCTCGGTCGGGCTGATGACCGGCGGCGCAGATCCTCATTCCGTCGTTGAGGCGATCGCCGCGGCCGAGCTTGCGATCGAAACAGCGATCACGGTGCGCGACAAGGTCGTCGAGGCGTACCAGGAAATCCTCCGCATGCCGGTCTGAACGCTGATGAACGAACAGGACATATTAAGCCTTTTGCGTGAAGCGCTGTCACTAAGCGTCGTCATGGTCGCGCCGCTGATGATCGTGGCGCTGATCGTCGGCCTAGTCGTCGGCTTGCTGCAAGCGCTGACATCGGTGCAGGAGCAAACGCTAACCTTCGCGCCAAAGCTCGCCGCGATCCTAATCGTATTCGCGGTCACCGCCGGGTCGACGGGTCGGATGCTGTCGGCCTTCTTTGAAGCGCGACTCATTCCGTTGATCGCGGGGGGCTGACGATGACCGCAAAACCCGCCGCGCGCAGCGCAGGAGCCGCTTTAGAGAGTTTTTTCCCGGCGGAAAGTCGCGCGACAACCGTGATGACCGCCGGTCTCATTGCCATCATCGCGATGATGGTATTGCCGGCGCCGCCAGTGCTCGTGGATATCGGGCTTACTGTTTCCTTCGCGCTTGCGATGCTCGTTTTCGCAATGACGCTGTTCGTGCAGCGCCCGGTCGATTTCTCCGGATTCCCGACGATCCTGCTCGCCGCCGTGATGCTGCGCCTGTCGCTCAACATCTCATCAACGCGCCTCATCATCGGAGAAGGTCACACAGGTCCCGACGCCGCCGGCGCTGTCATCCACGGCTTCGCCATGTTCATCATGGACGGGAACATTTTCATCGGCCTCGTCGTCTTCATCGTTATCATGATCGTCAATTTTATGGTGATCACAAAAGGGGCTGGCCGCATGGCGGAGGTCGGCGCGCGCTTCGCGCTCGACGGGATGCCGGGCAAACAGCTCGCGATCGACAGCGACGTCGCCGCCGGCGCGATCACACATGAAGAAGCGCAAGCGCGACGGAAGCGCGAGCAGGACGAGACAGCGTTCTTCGGCTCGCTCGACGGCGCGTCGAAATTCGTCAAGGGCGACGCGGTCGCCGGGCTTCTCATCACCACTCTCAATATCGTCGTCGGTATCGGAATCGGCGTCGGCGTTCATGGGCTAAGCCTTGAAGAGGCGGTCAAAACTTATTCGATCCTGACGGTAGGTGACGGCCTCGTCTCGCAACTGCCGGCAGTCATCATCTCGGTCGCGTCGGCGTTGTTGATGTCGAAGGGCGGAACCTCGGGATCGACCGACGCGGTCGTTATTGGCCAGCTGACGTCCTATCCACTCGCTTTGATGACGGTCGCGGGTTGCATGGCGGTGTTCGCCATCGTGCCGGGATTGCCCTTCCTCTATTTCGCAGCGGGTGCGATCGCCCTCGCGGCTGGCGCGCTACTGCTTCATGGCCGCGAAAGCAAAAGAGCTCGCGAGGCTCTGACGGCGCTCCCGCCTGCGCCGTCCGCCGCTGGAAAGACCCTTGGCGACCATCTTGCACTCGATGAGATCCAAGTTGAATTCGCACCGGACCTGACGCCGCTCGCTCTCGACGCTGCAACCGGACTTGAAACGCGCATCGCAAAGATCCGCAATTTCGTCGCTGCCGAATTCGGTTTCGTCGTGCCGCCCATACGCTTAACCGATAGTATCGATCTCAGTCCTGGCGACTATGTCATTTACATTCAAGGCGTCGAACATGCGCGTTTCCGATTGAAGCCGGACCAGATCCTGGTGCTCGCCGATGAAACCGATCCCGCAAGCCTCGGCGGCGAGCCGGTGCAAGAGCCCGTCTACGGCGCGCCCGCGCGCTGGGTTCCCGCCGCGCGGCGGCAGGATGCGCTCGCTGCAGGATATGCGGTCGTCGAGCCCGGTGAGGTGCTGGCGACGCATCTCCTCGAGTCGATCAAATCGAATTTCGGCCGACTGATGACTCGCAGGGCGATGCGGCGTCTTCTCGATGAGGCGGTGAAAACAACTGACCAGGGCCGGAGCGACGCGCTTCGACAGATGATCAACGATCTCGTGCCGGATAAAGTTCCACTTGAAACAGCGCAAGCGGTCTTTCGGCTCCTCCTAGATGAGGGCGTTTCGGTGCGCAATGTAGGCCTCATCCTCGAGACGATCGCAGAAGTGCGCCCCTGGTGCGAGAATGCTGAGCAGATCGCCGAACATGTTCGCCGCCGGCTCGCCAAGCAGATTACTGCGAGCCTGCGCAATGACCGCGGCGAGGCGCCTCTGATACAACTTTCGCCGGAGTGGGAGCAGCTGTTCCTCAAACATGAAGTCGTCAAGAGCGCGACCGCAAAGGAGGTCGCGCTGCCGCCGGAGGAGTTCAATCGCCTGTCGCGGTCGATCCAGGATCAATTGCGCAGCGCGGCTGCACAGAAAATCTCGCCGGCGATCGTCACCTTCGCAGACCGGCGCCGGTTCATTCGCGCCGTACTGAATTCCAAAGGCATTCGAAATCCAGTCGTCGCTTATGACGAACTTGATCTGCAAACGAAGCCCGTTCTTGTCGGCGCTGCATAACCCATGAACGAGTATTTCACAGCCATCGCTAGGTTGATCGAGGTCGCGGCCGTCAACCTGCCGCTCTGGGCGGGCGTATTTGCGCGCATGTCGGCGATCGCATTTCTGGCGCCGGCTCTGGGGGAGCTTGCGGTTCCCGTGCGCGTCCGGCTCGCAGGCGCAATCGCGCTAACGATGCTCGTGGCGCCGATCGTCGAGGCGCCGGTCGCCGCCCCTTTGACCGCCGCTTCTCTTGCCGCGATGATCAGCGCGGAGGCTGCAACAGGCCTCCTGATCGGCTTCGCGCTGCGCCTTGGCGTCTTCGCCTTGCAGATTCTCGGCGCGATGACGGCGCAGGTTCTGTCGCTGTCGCAGCTCTTCGGCCCAGGGCTCAGTCACGATCAAGAATCGCCGATTTCGACGATCCTCATCGCCGCCGGTCTCGCGCTGGCCTGCGCTGGCGGTCTTCATGTGCGGCTCGCCGCGTCGCTCGCCGAAACCTATGCGGCGCTGCCGTTCGGAACTGGATTTGATCCGGGCGTCGGCGCTGAGTTTGTCGCCGCGCACTCCGCCAAGGCTTTGTCACTGTCGCTCGGCATGGCGGCGCCCTTCGTGCTTCTCGGCATGGCGTATTCGATCGCGCTCGCCGCGGCGAACCGGGCGATGCCGCAAATGGCGGCGGTGTTCGTCGGCGCACCGGCGATCATTCTTGCGGGGTTGACGCTCTTCGCCGGCGCCGCCGCGGTGATCCTGTCGCGATGGGCTGGGGCGACCGCGAGTCTCGTCGCCGCGCCGCTGTCGGGGCTGCCGTGAGCGAGGAGAGCGGTCAGGACAAATCTTTCGACCCGACGCCGTCGCGGCTTGAGCGTGCGCGTCGCGAAGGCGACATGCCGATATCGCGCGACGCGACCGGGGCGGCGGCCTATGCGGGACTTTTCCTGGCGAGCCTTGCCGGCGCCGTCACGCTCGCTCCGTCGATCGCTGCCGCGCTGTCGGTTTTCCACGATCGTCCCGAAGCGTTTTTCCCGACGAATAATGGCCCGGCGCTGCGCGACGCGGCAGCGGCGGCGCTTGCGCCCGGGTCGGTGTTCCTGGCGACCCCGGCCGCGTTCGCGGCAGCCGCGCTCGTCCTGCAGCAAAGCGTCGTTATCGCGCCGGTGCGCCTCAAAATAAAACTCTCGCGCCTGTCGCCCGCCGCCAACGCCAAACACAAATTCGGGCCGGACGGCCTTGCCGATTTTCTGAAGGGCGTCACGGTTCTTGGCCTCATCGCGGCGGGGCTCTTCGCGATCTACGCCGATCGGTTCGACCAGCTGCCCGGCGCGGCGATGATGCGCGGCGAGGGCGTCGCGGGCGCAATCGCGTCGGAGGCCGCGCCGCTGATAGGCGCGGTGACGGCGTTCTCGTTCGTTGTCGGAATGGCGGACCTCGTCTGGGTACGGCTGCGCCGGCGCAAGCGCTTGATGATGTCCCTCGAAGAGGTGCGCCGCGACGCGAAGGAGACGGATGGCGATCCCCACTTCAAGTCGGCGCGCCGCGAACGCGCCAAGGCGATCGCGACGAACAAGATGCTAGCCGACGTACCGAAGGCGAACGTCGTCATCGTCAATCCGGAACACTACGCCGTCGCGCTGAAATGGGACGGGCCGAATTCCGGCCCGCCGGTCTGCGTCGCCAAGGGCGTCGACAAGATGGCCGACAAGATCCGCGCGCTTGCGGCTGAAAGCGGCGTGCCGATCCGGCGCGATCCGCCGACGGCGCGCGCGATCTACGCCGTCGTCGATGTTGGCGAAGAGATCCGGCGCGAGCACTTCGCGGCGATCGCCGCGGCGATCCACTTTGCCGACACCGTGCGGCGAAAGGCGCGAGCGCATTGACAAAAGCAGCGCTCGATAGAACGACGGCGTTATTCGCGCTCACTTCAAAGCGGCTCGAGCTTGCTGAAACCACGCTTGGCGCGGCGCTCCGCCGCCTTTCCGCGCTTGACGCGGAGATCGCGGCGCTGTGCATCGACTGCGCGAGGACGGCGGATGTGCAATCTCTGGCGGAAGTCGAGATCCTGCGGCGCATGGCGTCGCTCAGGATCGAAGAAAAGAAGCAAGATCGGCGCAGCCTCCAACGCGAAAGCGAAACCTTGCGCGAGCAGACCCGCAGGCTCCTCCGTCAGAAAATAGCACTCGAAGCCGAGCTCTCGGCTGCCGACGCTGAACGCCGACGGCGCGAGCGTAACAAGGGTTAGCGGCGGTTGATTTCGAAGCAAGTCGCGTTGCTTTCCCGCTCACCTCCGCGAATACGGGGATCAAGAATCAAAACTAATGCGCCTGCAAGTCTGGCTTCTCGTAATTTTAGGGACCAGCGCATTGCGGCTTCGTATCCGCTCACCGACTTAACGCACCGGCCAGACGTCAGTATCATGATCCGGGTGCTGACGATGATCGCTCGCTGGCGTATCGGTGAAGACTTCAGGCAGACGCGCAAGGTCCTGAATCCAGGAGATGCGCGCTTCAACACCGTCTTGCGTCCGCGGCTTTACAGCTGCAGGCCTATCAAGGCTGCCGATCGTTACGTTGATGTGCGCGGCCTTCATTGTCTCGAAGGTAAGCGGCGTGCCGCATGCCGCGCAAAAACCTCGCCTCACAGAGGCGGAAGACTGAAAATAGGCGGGGGCTCCCCGCGTCCATGCCGTGTCTTTCTTCTGTGCGTTGACCAGCGGCATGAAGAAATTGCCGGCGGCTTTCTGGCACATCCGGCAATGACAGATGTGCGGGTTCAAGAGCGGCCCGTTGATACGATACCGCACGGCGCCGCATTGACATCCGCCCGAAACTGTCACTCCTCCGCGCCCAGTTTGCGCGCATAAGCCGACACAAGCGTCATATAAGGGTTCACCTTCGTGAACAGCGGCTCGTCGCTGGGGTCGGCGACGTAGTTCTCGTACATTTCGAAATGAAGATGCGTCGTCGTCGGCACGGCCGTTCCGTCCGACTTGTAGAAGTCGTTCGAGATTGTTCCGATGCGATCGCCCTGCATCACTTGCTGGCCTTCCGTTACGGAAAGTGCGCCCATGTTGAGGTGGAGATAGTTGTAGATGGTGCCATCGTCCGTCTGCAGCGTCACCCAGTGACGGCGTATGTCGATGACGCGCGCATCTTCGACCGCAATCGCCCAATGCGTATTCTTCGCACAGGTATGCGGACGAATGTCCAGGCCTTCATGGCCGCCGCCAGGGCAGAGCGGCTGGTTGCGGTCACGCTTTTCGCAGAACGTGTCCTGCCAGGGATATTCGTAATTGCGCGCGTCGCACTGGGCGCCGTTCATGCCGTTGACAGCGCCTTGTCCGCCGCCGAAGCGGTAGACCTGACTGTTTAAATAAACGGGATCCTCCGTCGGGAAGCCAATGTCGCTGCGATAGACAGTCTCGTCGACAAGGCCGGGACCTGAACTCGGAAGCAAGTCGCCGACGGGAAGGAAGCTGAAGACGGCGCCGTCAGCGTCGGTCAACTCTGGCGGCGGGGCCGGTTCGACAGGGTCTTCAACAGGATCGCCAACCGGCGGCTCCTCGTCGTCGGCGGGCGGATCGTCTTCATCGACAACTGGATCGTCCACGGGCGGAATGACAGCGCCGCCGTTCTTCCACCACCACCAGGCGAGACCGGCTAGAATGAGTAGTATCAGAAGAAGGAGAACGGCGCGGCCCGATTGGGCGCCTCGGCGGTTCGACATCATTCGCCTCCTGCTTCGGGATTGAGCAGCAACAGGTTCGATGCGAGCGCGACGATGAAATCGTCGCCGGTGCAGCGCGCATCGGTGTCGGGTTCGTCGCACATTAGCGATAGAACATAGCCGGCGCCGAATTTGGCGAAGGAAAGATCGGTCGCGCTTTCGCTGCGAGTGATGAGATATTGAGCATCAACGCTCGCTAGGGCCTTCTCCTGGCGCCGCATTGCGGAGAACTTTGCGCGCGCCGCCTTCGCGTCGCCGAGCACGAGCTTCCTTTTCGCACCGGAGATGCGCATGGCGAGGCCGTCTGCGACCTCCGCCGTCGCGGAATAGGAATCGCCCTGCGCATAGATTTTGAGCGTCGCGGCGATCGTGCTGCCCTCGGGCACAAGAACCGGGACCTGCGCGCGATTGACCTCGAGGGCGCGCACGGACTTGAAATTCTCGGCGCTCGCCGCACGCAGGCCGGGCGGGCGAGAGGCGGCGCGCGTTGCTGTCTGCTGAGCCGAGATATCGCGCCGCGCGCTGATCGCGACTTGCGTTCTCATCTCGGTCCAGTTGACCGCGCCTTCAACGACGTCTCTCGCCGGCATGCCGATCTCGGGCGGGCGCTCGCGCGCGATCGTCTGCGCGCGCTCCTTGATGTCCGCGCGCAGGGCCTCAGCGCGCGTGTCATCCTGCGCGAGCGCTGGCGCGCCGGCGACCAACAGCGCTGCCCAAAGGGCTTTAAGTGGTCTCATCATTCACCCCCTGCCGCTTCTCTCAGCAGCGAAGACAGCACAAGATTAGTCACGCGAAGGCTCATCAGTCTATCTCGCATCGAGCTTGAACTCGATGCGCCGGTTCTGGGCGAGGGCGCTTGGCGTGTAGCCGCTGACAATCGGCCATTCGGAGCCGAGGCCCGTCGCCATCAAGCGCTTGGCCGGCACGTTTTTCGTCCGCAAATATTCGGCGACGGAGACCGCGCGCTTGGCGGAAAGGTCGAGGTTCGACGAGAAGCGCTGCGAACACGCGGCGCCGAGCGGCACGGCGTCAGCGTGACCCTCGACGCGCAGCACCCATTCGACGTCAGCCGGGATGTCGTCCTTGATATCGAGAAGCACCGACGCGATTTTGTCGAGCTCGATTTTGCCCGGCTCGCTGAGCGCCGCTGAGCACGAGCCGAAAAGCACATCGCTCCCCAACACGAAGCGGTCGCCGACGACCTTGACGTCTGTGCGCCCGGCGAGCGCTGCGCGAAGCGCTTCGAAAAAGCGAGAGCGGACTTCCTGGAGCTCCTGCACTTTCTGCGCGAGCGCGGCGTTCAGACGCTGCGACAGGTTTTCGATCTGCGCGTTCTGGGCTTTGTCTTTGGCTTCGGCCGCTTCCAGCGCTTCCTGCAGGCTTTGAAGCTGACGCCGAAGCGCGGCGAGCTGCGCGTTCAAGGTGGCGATCTGCGATTTCTGGTCATCGCTGAGCGCTTTTTCCGCCTTCAGTTCCTCAGCTGACGCGGCGACGGCTGACTGCGCCGTAATGAGCGCCGCTGTTGCTGCGGCAAGCTGAGTGTCTTTGTCAGCAATCGTCGTTTCGAGCGCAAGGATGCTCGCGGCGAGTTTGTCTTTCTCCGCTTGCGCCAGCCCCAGCTGTTCGGCGAGTTCGTTGATGCGGGCGGTCAGGCGGGCAAGTTCGGAGTCCTTCGTCGCGAGCTCGTCTTTGACCACATTCAATTTCGCGCCGAGATAAAATTGTGCGACGACGAAGATCGACAGGACAAACATCAAGACGAGAAGGAGCGTCGACAATCCGTCGACAAAGCCGGGCCAGATGTTGGCCTCTGACGATCTCCTCCGGCGCGCCATCTCTTTATTCCTTCGCCGCCCGGATGATCGAGCGATTGAGCGCGCGTATCTCGTCTTTCAGCGCGGCAAGTTCGCCTGCCTGCGCCTTGATCAGCGTTTCGGTGTTGGCGGCGAGCGCGGCTTCCAGCGACGCGAAGGGAGCGTCGTCGGCGCCGAGCGATACGCGCGCCGCAGCGTTCGGCGCGCGCGCTTCGGTCATGCCGGTGAGAAAGTCTTCGACGTCTGTGTAAAACTGGCTGTGCGCCTGCGACGCCTGGAGATCGAGAAAGCCGAGCACAAGCGAACCGGACAGTCCAAACAGCGACGATGAAAAGGCGACGCCCATCCCGGACAGGGGCGCCCGCAGATTGCCGATAAGCTGGGTGATCGCATCTTCGGCTTCGCCGCCTGATTGCGCCAGATCGCCGATCACGGCCGCTACGCCGTTGACCGTGGCGATGAGCCCCCAGAAAGTTCCAAGAAGACCGAGAAAAACGAGAAGGTTTCCAATGTAGCGGCCGGTGTCGCGGCTCTCGTCCATCCGTGTACCGATGGAATCGAGGACGGCGCGCGTCTCTTCAGGCGTCAGCGAACTCCTGCGTCTGTCGCGACGCGAAGGCGAGTCCGGGTCTGGAACGATCAGGATACGCACCATCGCGCCCAGGAGAACCGGCGCGCGCGGCAGCCGGCTGTCGTCTCGGAACGCCTCCGCCCACCGGATCGCCGGCGACACAACGCCGGCGGCTCGCAGATAATAAATGACCCCGAAGAGCAAAACGAAAAGGATCAACCCATTCAGTGCGCGGTTGGCGTTGAAGGCGTCAACGAGCAGCGTCGTTGGCTCTGGACTCCAGGGCGAAAGGTAAAAGACGACCGCCGCCGCCGCCGTCAGGAAGAGCAGCATATTGAGGATGTAGCGCCCCGGTTCGACGAACCTGACCGAGCGCTCTAGCGATCGCGCCATAAATACCCCTCCAATGCAGCCCCGGCCGACACTCTAACCCCGCTCTTGCTCATCGCCAAAAGCGTCTGAGGTCCGAGGCCAAGATTTGTTCCTTTGTGACAGCCTGGCGACGTTCCTGGCGCACAGCGCGCGCGTTTCTTTAAAAAATTGCGCAAAGATTGCGCAAAATGCTTGACGGCCCCTTCGAATATGACATTATGGTGACAGTTATATAACGGATCGGTGACACGGTTCGGCTTGGTCTCGTTAACGCTTTCCACCCTAAGGGAGATCGCCTCATGGCTTTTCTGAAATCCACCATCTCCGCTGCCGCCGGTATCGCTCTTTTGTTCGGCGTTGGTGCCGCTGAGGAGATAAAGGCCTGTCCGGATGACTATCCGGTGCGCGCGGTCGACTATGTCGAAAGCCGCCTCAACGACGCCCGCGGGGCGAAGGTTCAGATCGTGAGCGAGCCTTACCGCGTCATCGCAGACATCGAAGGCTATGAAGGTCTTCCGGGTTGGGGCGTTGATGTCCGCGTGAAGTCGCGCCTGCCGGGAGGCTCCTATGGCGGATATCTTCCCTACACAGTCATCTTTGTCGACGGCGAAGCCGTCGCGCTCGATGATGACGCCTCGGAATTGACCCGGGTTTAGAAAAAGCATTTCACGATGCGCCGTTCCCGGGAGGGAGCGGCGCATTTCTTTTAATCGAATTTCTGCGCACGATATGCGCAACCGTAACAGCAATATCATCAAACCGTCACGCCGCTGTTAATTCGCGCGCCGAAGAGGCGCGGCTGCGGCGGCAATTGCGCCGTGCGGGTTTGGCGGGGTCCTTCATGCGAAAGCTTCAGGCGGCGCTTTGCGCCGTATCGACGTTTGCGATCCTTGCGGCGCAGTCTGCGGTCGCTCAGGAAGGCGACCGCCCGATCGATGAAATCGTCGTCTTTGGCGACAACGTCTATCGGGATCGCGCCGCGAATATCAATCCGACGCTGTCGTATGATCTCCAGTTCTTTCAACGGTTTGAGCCGACGACGGTCGGCGAGGCGCTGAAGCGCGTTCCGGGCGTCGTTTTCACCTCTGACGTCCTTGAATTTGATGCGGTGCAGCTGAGGGGGCTTGGCTCGCAATTCACACAAATCCTGATCAATGGCCGGCGCGTTCCTGGCCAGTCGGGCAATGGTTCGTTCTTTGTCGATCGCATTCCGGCTGAACTGATCGAGCGGATCGAGATCATCCGCGCCCCTTCGGCGGATATCTCGGGCGAAGGCGTCGCGGGCACGCTCAACATCGTCCTGAAAAATGGCGCGGACCTCGATGGCGCGTTTGTGCGCCTCGGCGGCAGTTACTTCGACGGCGGAGACCGGTCGGGGCGCGGCTCGGCCGCCGCAGCGGTCGCGACTTCCGGCGAAACCTACGATTTCTGGATCGGCTTTGACGTGCAGCAGCGCCGCAATCCGAAAGAAAAGACCACCAATTTTTTTGATTCGGACTTTGTGTTTGATGAAGAAACCGAGTTTCAGGATGATACGCGGAACGGCATCGATTACTCCTTGAACAGTGCGTTGACGATCGACGCCGGGCAGGGGGAGTTCGAGCTGTCGGGTTTCTGGGTCCTCACCGACCGCAAGGAAAAAGAATTCACCACCGTCGCTGAGGGTCCGCTTGGCGCGCAGGATATCGTCACGGTCGAAACGCAGCTTGAAGACATCAACCAGACGAGTTGGGGCGTGCAGGGGATTTTCACTCATCCGCTCGGCGCCGGCGAATTCGAAATCGACGCCGGCTATACCGTCTTTGACGAGGAAACGGACGAATTCACGACCGAGCTCGATATCGAAGACGAGATCTTCGAGGAAGATGATGAGTCGGTCGATCTTAAAGATACCGAAATCGCGGCGGGGATCGCCTACAAATTCCCGCTGTCTTCGGCGATCGAGAACAAGACTGGCGTGCAGATCCGTCGTGGCAAGCGGGAAGGCTTCCAGTTCGGCGAGTTCGCCGATGTCGAGGCGACGGTTGAGTCGTTCCGGTATTCCCCCTTCACAAAGTTTACGCTGGCGGCGTCGCCATCCCTGACCTTGGAAGCGGGGGTTCGCTATGAGCGCTACAGCCGCGACGTGACAAGCGAGGACGGCACAGCCGAAACCAGCGAAGGGAAGGTCCTGCCGTCCCTTACCGCGCGTTGGGATGCGACCGGAAGCGATCGCTTCTATGCGTCTTTGGCGCGCACGATCCGCTACCCGGATTTTGATCTTGTTTCGCCCTTCGAAGAAGACGAGACGCCCGGCGACGAGGACATTCTTGTCGGCAATCCAGATCTTCTTCTTGAATCCGCCTGGGGCGTCGATGTCGGTTACGAACGGCGCCTTCCGGGGCGCGGCATCGTTGGAGTGAACGTTTTCTACCGTGACGTCAGCGACCTGATTGAGTTGGTGCCGGTAGCGCCGTTCGGCGCCGGCGCCGAATATTCCCCCCAGAATACCGGCGACGGGACGGCCTGGGGCGTCGAATTCGACCTCTCGACACCGCTCGGATTCATCGGGTTGCCCGAGACCGGCTTTTACGCCAACGCGGCCTATCTCGACAGCGAGACCACGGACTTCAACACCGGCCTCGAGCGTAAATTCACGAACCAGCCGGACTTTGTGTACAACATCTCGCTCATCCAGAACTTCCCCACTCTCGGCGCGACGGCGGGCGTCTCCTATCAAAAGCGCGGTGCGTCCACGGCCTTCGGTTTCGATGAAATCGTCGAGACGTCCTACGACGCAAACGTCGATGCTTTCCTCGAAAAGCGCTTTGGCGACCGCATCGTCGCACGCCTTACCGCGACGAACCTGCTCGACGCCGAGAAGCTTGAAGTGTTCGAGCTGTACGATGGCGACAGCGGCGCGGAGTTCGCTGACGCCATCCGCAATGGCGACATCGACGGCTTCGAGGTCGAGCGTGAAGAATCGAGCCGGGTCTACTCGTTCACGGTTCGCCTTGCCTTCTGACGTGGTCTTACGGAGCGGCCCCTCCCGCGCTCTGGAAGAACTGCTAGGACGGACCGCCGATCGCCCGGCGGTCCGTCTCTTTTTCAGGCGAAGGAGGTCGCTTTGAGGCTGTTGTTCCTCTGCCCGTTTGTAGTGTCGATTGCCGCTTGCGCCAGCACGCCCTTTGCGCCGCTGCCTGACGTCCCTGCTTTTGCCGAAACCGCCGCGGTCGGCTCGCCCAACGATGCCGCTGACGACCCTGCGATCTGGATCAATCAAGACAACGCCGCAGCCAGCCTCATTCTCGGTACGGACAAACAGGCTGGCCTTTATGTCTATGCGCTCGACGGATCGGTGAGAGACTTTCTGCCGGCGGGCGCTCTGAACAATTTCGACCTCCGGCAAGGCGTCACCATTGGCGCTTTTTCCGGCGATCTCGCGGCGGCGTCCAATCGCACGGACAATACGGTCACGCTGTTTACGATCGACGGCGGCAAGGTTGCGAAATCGGGCGCGTTTCCGTCCGCAATTGTCGAGCCTTACGGCCTTTGCATGGGTGCTGTAGGCGGCGAGGTTTTCGTCTTCGTGACCTACAAGACCGGCGACCTCGTCGCGTACCGGCTCACCGGCGCGGGCAACGGCGCGGAAGCGGCGCGGCTCAAATTCGGCAGCCAGCTTGAAGGCTGCGTCTACGACGAGAACCAGCGGACGCTCTTTGTCGGGGAGGAGGGCCGGGGCGTCTGGAAAACAGCGTTTGACGGCGGTTCGTTCGCGTCTGCCGTCGTTGTCGACACTGTCGGCGGCGCGAGCGGCATACGGGCGGACATTGAGGGTATGGCGATCTATAAGACCGGGCCGGAGGCGGGCTATCTCGTCGTCTCCTCGCAGGGCGATGACAGCTACGCCGTCTACGATCGCGCGGGCGATAACAAGTTTGTTGGCCGCTTCCGGATCGGCGAGGGGGCAGCGAGCGACGGCGCGCAGGAGACAGACGGGCTCGACGTCACCGCGACGGCTCTTGGCGCTGATTTGCCGGCCGGCGTTCTTGTCGTTCAGGACGGGTTCAACGACCCCAAGGGGTCGAAGCAAAACTTCAAGCTGGTTGACTGGCGCGCCCTCGCCGCCGCGCTCAATCTGCAGGGTACGGAATAAGTCGCGAAAACCCCGGCTTTCTCCCTCGTCCGCCTTCGGGAGCGGGGCCGGGGGCGAGGGGGCTGCAAAATGAACCGGGGCTTTCCCACGCGGTAGGCCCATCAACCCCATTCGCACTCCTGAAAAAGGGGATGAGAAAAGCCCTTTAATCTCTATGAAGCGGCCTTTCCTGCCTCCCGCCTCTTGCGCCGCAACAAGATTTCGGCGACAGCCCTCGCGGCTGTGCTTAAACCCGAGCGCTGGCGCTTCAGGCGCCCTGGCGCTGAACGACTGTTTCCGATCATGACCGCCGAAACGCCTGGCCTTCGCAACATCGCCATCATCGCCCATGTCGATCATGGCAAGACGACGCTCGTCGACGCGCTTTTGCGCCAATCGGGGACCGTTCGCGCCAATACCGAGATGGCCGAGCGCGCGATGGACTCGAACGACATCGAGCGCGAGCGCGGCATCACCATTCTGGCCAAATGCACCAGCGTCCTCTGGGACGAGGGGGCAAGCCCCGTCCGCATCAACATCGTCGATACGCCGGGCCACGCCGATTTCGGCGGCGAGGTCGAGCGCATCCTCTCCATGGTCGAAGGCTGTCTCCTCCTGATCGACGCCGCCGAAGGCCCGATGCCGCAAACGAAGTTCGTGTTGTCGAAGGCGCTCGCGCTCGGGCTCCGGCCGATTGTCGTCCTCAATAAGGTCGACCGGCCGCAAGCCGATCCCGATGAGGCGCTGAACCTGACATTCGACCTTTTTGCGGCGCTTGGCGCCTCGAACGAACAGCTCGATTTTCCGGTCGTCTACGCCTCGGGCCGCGACGGATGGGCGTCGCACACGCTCGATGGCCCGCGCGAGAATCTTGCGCCGCTCTTTGAACGGATCGTCGCGCACGTGCCCCCGCCCGCCCTCGCCGACAATGCGCGCGCGCAGCCCTTCAAGATGCTGGCGACAACGATGGAGGCGGACCCTTATCTCGGCCGTATCCTGACAGGCCGCATCGTCACCGGGATCGCGAAGCCCGGCGTCACCCTGAAAGCGCTGCGTGTGGGCGGCGCTGAAATCGAGCGCGTGCGCATCACGAAGGTGCTCGCCTTCCGTGGTCTCAAGCGCCAGCCGGTTGAAGCGGCTGAGCCCGGCGACATCATCGCGCTCGCCGGCTTCGGCGAAGCGACCGTCGCGGACACGCTGTGCGATATCGAGAACGACACGCTCATCCCGGCACAGCCAATCGATCCGCCGACCCTCGCCATTACGATTTCGGCCAATGATTCCCCCCTCGCGGGCCGCGAAGGCGACAAGGTGCAAAGCCGCGTCATCCGCGAACGCTTGTTGCGCCAGGCGCAAGGCGACGTCGCCATCCGCGTTCGCGACACCGAGGAACGTGACGCGATGGAGGTCGCCGGCCGCGGCGAATTGCAGCTCGGCGTCCTTATCGAGAATATGCGCCGCGAAGGCTTCGAGCTTTCCGTCTCGCGTCCGCGCGTCGTGACGCGCACCGACGAGAACGGCCAGATCCTGGAGCCAATCGAGGAAGTCTTCATCGACGTCGATGATGAGTTCACCGGCGTCGTCATCGAGAAGCTCACCCGGCGCAAATGCGAGCTCGCCGAGATGAAGCCGTCGGGCGCAGGCAAGACGCGCATCATCATGCACGCGCCGGCGCGCGCCCTCATTGGGTACCACGGCGAGTTTTTGACTGACACGCGCGGCACCGGCGTCATGAACCGCTCGTATCTGAAGCACGCGCCCCACAAGGGAACGATCGAAGGACGCCGCAACGGCGTTCTTATCTCGACCGACGACGGCGTCTCGGTCGTTTACGCGCTCTGGTACATCCAGGAGCGCGGCTTTCTTTTCATTGGCGGCGGCGAGGCTGTCTACCAAGGCATGATCATCGGCGAGAACGCCAAGGACGACGATCTCGACGTCAATCCTTTGAAGGAGAAAAAGCTCACCAATATCCGCACCAAGGCTGCCGATGAAGCGATGCGCCTCGTTCCGCCGCGCCGCATGAGCCTTGAACAGGCGATCGCCTATATTGGCGATGATGAGCTTGTCGAAGTGACGCCGAAATCCGTGCGCCTCAGGAAGAAAGCGCTCGCGCCACACCTGCGCAAGAAGCGGACGAAGGACTGATCGCCTCGAATTGTACGGACAATTTCGCGCCGCGGCCGTCCAGATTTTGAGGATTCTCGCGGTCTCCAGCCGCAAAGTCCGTGAGCGCCGGAGCAAAATGTACGTATTTTTCGCTCGCCCGGCGGGAGACCTCCGCAACCGGCGCGACGCCCCTTCGTCGCCGCTGAAAGCGGACAGTGAAGGCTTTGCATGTTCGAGTAGGTCGAAACTTTTCATTCCATCACCATAAGGCCTCCGGAAGGGGGTGGGACGGATTTTTGTTTCGTAGGCGGATCAGCAACTTAGATGGTTAATCCCCAAAAAGGGGAATCGCGTCTGCACAATTCGCCAATTCAGCGAAAACACGCTAACATCAGTATACAGATTATCAAGATGAGGCAGAAGCAGAAAGCCGCCCGGCATGCCGGGCGGCTTTCTTCTCTCCACGTCCCCCAACTTGATGTCAGCGGCCGATGACGCCGCCGTCGAGCCTTTCGATGATGACGGTCGCGGAGCGCGGGCGCGTTGCCCCGCCGTCCGGCCAGTTCGATACGCCAAGCTGGTTGCCGCCCGGATGCTGGACATTGACAAACATCGAACGATTATCCGGTGTGGTGATCACCCCGGTGACCTCGCATTCGACGGGGCCAGTGAAGAAGCGCCGAATGTCGCCATTGCCTGTGGTGCAAGCGAGCATCTGGTCATTTCCGAAAGCGTTGCCGTCGGTTTGAATCCAAAGGATGCCATTGTTGTACCAGAGGCCGTCCGGGCTGGAAAAAGAATTGGTGTCGTCAAGCGCCGGCTGGCCGGGCGCGGCGAAATTGCGCGAATCCGACGCGTCTCCAGCGAGAATGAACAGCTCCCAGTCGAAAGTCACCGACTCGTAGCGAAGATTGCGTTCACGCCAGCGAATTATGTGACCAAAAGGATTAGGCGCGCGTGGGTTCGATGCGATCGGCGTCGTACGGCGTGAGTTGTTCGTGAACGTCATATAGACGAAACGGGTCTCGACCTCGACCGCTCCCCATTCTGGCCGGTCCATCGGCGTTGCGCCGACGAAATCGGCGGCCAAACGCGTATTGACAAGAACATCGGCTTGGCTGGCGAAGCCGTTGGCAGGCGTCAAGCCGTTACGGCCAAAGACGAGATCGATCCACAATCCGCTGCCGTCGTCATTGAAGCGGGCAACGTAAAGCGTGCCGTCTTCGAGGAGGTTGCGATTGTCGCCACCATTTCGCCAAAGGCCGCGCGTCACGAATTTGTAGACATACTCGTTACGGCTGTCGTCGCCCATGTAAATCGTGACCGGACGGTTGTTGCGCACCGGCGCGACCCAGGCGCCCTCATGCGCGAAGCGGCCGAGCGCAGTGCGCTTCTTCGGCGTCGATGTCGGATCGAACGGGTCGATCTCGACGACCCAGCCAAAAGTGTTCGGCTCGTTACGAAAATCCTCAAGAGCTGATGCGCCGCGGGTCGAGGCATTGAAGCGGGCATAGGCGTCGTTCGTATCGACGGTTCCCCATCCATAGCGGCCGAACGCCGACGGCACTCCGTACCGGGACTGTTCGCGCGGCAGAACGGCGTCGCTGCTAAAGAAGTACCCAGCCCAGTTTTCTTCGCAGGTGAGATAAGTGTTCCAAGGCGTAAAGCCATGCGCGCAATTATTTAATGTGCCGCGCGCCCGTGTTCCGTCCTGTGAAAACCTGGTCTTGACAAGGTCAGACCCGCGAACAGGCCCGGTGATCTCCATCTCGGTGCCGCCGGTGATGCGGCGATTCAATTCGCCGCGAACGATCGACCACTGGCTGCCTGTCTTTTGGATTTCAACCACGGTCACGCCGTGCGCGGCGATCTCCTTGCGGACCTCATCCTCGACCGTCCGCACACCGCTGGCGATCGTCGAACCGTTCGGATGCAGGAAGTTCGTATCGATGAACTCGTGGTTCATGACGAGAAGCCCGCGCTGGTCGCGGCCTTCCCGGCCGGAGATCGGAAAATAGTGCATGCCGTCATGGTGCATGCCGATCTGCTTTTCCTGATCGGCGCCGGTGTTGAAGCCGCCATCGAGATAATCCGGGTACGGCGCGATGATCGGTTCGCCCCAGGGTGCGAACGGCGTCTGCAAATAGCCCGCAGGAACCTCGACCGTGTCAGCGACTGATTGCGGAATCGCGGAAAAGCCGAGCCGCACGGGATTGGCGCGCTCACGAGCGTGCGCCGCCCCGACAAAACCAAGGGCCATAGCGGCGACGCCGCCCTGCAGGACCGATCGGCGGCCATAGCGCGCATCAAGAACGGCGGCGAAAGGCTTGTTGCCGGAGGCGTTGCATTCCGGTTCGTAATTCGGATCGGCGAAAGGCGAGGTTTTGGGATCGTCGTACATCGGGGTCTCCCTGAAATTGAAACGGCAGTCCGGGAGCTAGGCCGATTGCGTGACAGATAATTGATCGTCTTGCGTCAGTTTTTCAACACGCACGCCGAGCGTCTATGCGAACGATTCGCAAATCATTCGTGTACAGCGCATTAAATGCGCTAGATCAGACCGAGCCCCTTGAAGCTCACCTCAGCGCGATGGCCGATGACCAGGTGGTCATGAACGCGCACGCCGAGCGCCTGCGCCGCTTTCACGATCTGGTTCGTCATGTCGATATCCGCGCGGCTCGGCGTCGGATCGCCAGACGGGTGATTATGAACGAGAATGATCGCTGAGGCGGACAGTTCGAGCGCGCGTTTGACGACTTCGCGCGGATAAACCGGCGTATGATCGACGGTGCCGCGGCCCTGAACTTCGTCGGCGATCAGGATGTTCTTTTTGTCGAGAAAAAGGATTCGGAACTGTTCGATCTTCTCGTCCGCCATCGCGGAGCGGCAATAGGCGAGAAGGTCATCCCAGGACGAAATCACCGGGCGGCGCAGCACGCGTTCCTGGGCGAGCCTGATTGACGCTACGTGGACAATCTTCATTTCGATGGCGGTCGCCTCGCCGACGCCGTCGATCTCCTTGAGCCTTTCGTAGGGCGCGGCGAGCGTCTCGGCGAAACCGCCAAAAGTCTTGATAAGGGTCTTGGCGAGCGGTTTGACGTCACCGCGGACCTTCGAGCGGAAGAGAATCAATTCGAGGAGTTCATAGTCCTGCAAGGCGCTTTCGCCGCCACGCCTGAAACGCTCGCGCAGCCGCTCGCGATGGCCGTGGCGGTGGTCGGTGTCGTCGTTCATGCGACGACCGTTTCGGCGACGGCGTCACCGGCATGGGGCAGGGGCGCGTCAGGCGTCCTGGCGCCGGCGCAGCGTTTCCTGACAGTCAAGGCAGCGGCATGTGAAGCCATGCGATAGGTCCTTTGGATATCCCGCGATCCGGCCGAGTGGTCTTTCGAGACTCAGGCTGCAAAAGGCGGCCGGTCGAGGCCGGCGGGCGATTTCGTGAAGATCTCCGCCCCGGTCTCGGTCACGCCGATCGAATGCTCGAACTGGGCGGAAAGGGACTTGTCGCGAGAGACGGCGGTCCAGCCATCTTTCAGGACCTTCACGTCCGGCCGGCCTTCGTTGATCATCGGCTCGACAGTGAAGAACATTCCGGGCCGGAGTTCGATATCCGGCGCCTCGTGAACGCCAAAGCGATCACGATATTCCGCATAGTGAACGACGTTCGGCGCATCGTGGAAGACGCGCCCGAGGCCATGTCCGCAGAAATCACGCACGACTGAAAAGCCTCGGCCCTCGGCGAGTTTCTGGATCGCCCGCCCGATGTCGCGCAGCGATTTGCCCGGCTGGATCTCAGCGATCCCCGCCATCAGCGCTTCATAGGTGGTGTCGACAAGACGACGCGCTTTCACCTTGGGCTGGCCCGCCCAGTACATGCGGCTGGTGTCGCCATGCCAGCCATCGACGATGACCGTCACATCAATGTTCATGATGTCGCCGTCATTGATCCGCTTGTCGGAGGGGATGCCGTGACAGATGACATGGTTCAGGGAAATGCAGCTGGCGTGGCGATACCCACGATAGCCGATCGTCGCGGACAAGGCGCCCTGGTCGAAAACAAAGTCGCGGATCAGCGTATCAAGATGAGCGGTAGTGACGCCTGGCCGGACATGAGAAGCGATCATATCAAGGCATGCCGCCGCAAGCTGCCCGGCGCGGCGCATGCCCGCAAAATCGTCCGGCCCATGCAGCCGGATGTCCCCGGTCTTGACGGCGTCATTGGCGAGGGCGGCGGTATATTGCATCGAAAAGGGATCGTCCTTCAGGCCCCCGCTATGTCGCAATGAACCGGATTGAAGGCAAGACCAGCAGCGCTGGGCCGCGTGGGCCTGGCGATGGATTGGTGACCCTGACCGCCCCGTTAACGGTCAGCGCCCAAACATTAACAAAATCGAAAGCGGGCAGCGCCAATGCTAGCTTTTCGTTTGGGAGCGTACGCAGTGACGGGCTTGACGGACAATCACGGCAACGTCGCGATTGCGTTTGCGTTGGCGGCGCCGGTGCTGCTGATCGCCGCAGGCGGCGCGGTTGATTTCCAGAACCTTGGCGGCCAGCGCGCTGAGATGCAGGCGGCGGCGGACGCGCTCGCGACGCGCGGCGCGCGCGAGTTCCTTCTCGAAAATTCGAGTGAGTTTCAGATCGAGGCGCTCGTGCGCGCGACGGCAGAGGCGCAGTACGCGGAGAGCCTTGGCGTCTTTACACTTGCGGCGACCGCCGATGACGATGAAAAGACTGTCACTGCTGAATTGACCCAGGCGCCGCGGAAGGGTCTCTTTCTTCATAACCTCCCGGCGTATCAGAGGCCGGTGACGGTGCGGGCCACGGCGGTCGCGCGCGGCGCCGCAAATGTCTGCGTCGTCGCGCTCGAAAAAACGGGCGGGGGCGCCATCAAAGTGACGTCGGCTGCAAAACTGGCGGCGGCGAAATGCTCGATCCTCTCAAATTCGACGGCGTCGAAGGGCGTCGACGCCAGCGGCTACTCGAAGTTGACAGCCGCTCTCATCTGTTCGGCGGGCGGGGCATCTGGCGGCTCGTCAAACTTTGAACCGCAGGTGCTTACTGATTGCCCTGTCTATGAAGATCCGCTCAAGGATCGTCTCGAACCCGACGCCGGCGCTTGCGACCATAACAATCTTGCTCTCGGTGAGGCGAAGTCGGGAAGCGAACTTTTCGAGCAAACGTTGGCCACCTTGATCGCCGCGATCGACGGCTCGGATGAAGACACGCTGGCCGGGTATACGCGCTTCGACATATCGCCCGGCGTCTACTGCGGCGGCCTTCGTATCCGAGCCGACGCCGATGTGCATCTTGAGCCTGGCATCTATGTGTTCAAGGATGGACCGCTTGAGGTCGAGCTTGGAGGGCGTCTTTTCGGCGAGGGCGCGGGTTTGTTCTTCACCGGCCCTGGCGCGGTATTCACTTTCTGGCCGGCGTCGATCGTCCACCTGACGGCCCCGACCGATGGGCTGATGGCCGGCATGCTGGTGATGGAGGATCGCGAACGCAACAGTGTCGAGAATTATTCGATCCTGTCCGACAACGCGCGGACGCTCCTTGGGACGATTTATCTGCCAAACGGACGCCTGCGTATCGCTTCGCTGATGCCGATCGCAGATAACTCGGCCTATACGGCAATCGTTGTGCGCTATCTCCAGATGTTCGGCTCGCCTCAATTGGTGCTCAACACCGACTACACGCTGACGGATGTGCCGGTTCCGGAAGGCATTGGTTCGTCCGGCGGTCAGGTCTTCCTGCGCGAATAGGGTAACGGAGCTTCCATCCAGTCGCCGGTATCAGCAATTTGTTATCATCAGTCAGGCGCCTTTTCGCTTTTCCGCGCTTTACTCAGCCAAAGCGAGGGGTAGACCGGTCGCCAATGAAGATGGTTCCAGCATCGCAGCGCCTGGCGCTTATGCTTGCCGGGCTCGCCGGGCTGTCGGCCAGCCTTGCAGCCATTGATCCGCCACGCGTCGAGCCTGGCAAAACCGCGCCGCTGTTCGCAGGATTGCTGTCGATCGGCCGTGAGCGGCTCACCGCGCCGCTGCCGCCAGCGCCGGACAGCCGACTGCCGGAGAATGCCTGGCTGGCCATCAATGAACGCGGCCTCGAAATCATTCGTCATAGCGAAGGACTGCGGCTCCAGTCTTATCACCTCGCCGGACAATGGCTGATCGGTTACGGCCACGCAGCGACGGCGCGGAAGGACATGGTCATCACCGTCGACCATGCCGACCTGCTGCTGCTTTCTGACGTGCGCCGCGCGGAAGAGGGCGTTCGCAGGCTAGTCAATGTCCGGCTGAATGAGAACGAATTCTCAGCGCTGGTCTCTCTCGCCTATAATATGGGCGTCGGCGCTTTTGCGAGGACCGAAGTGCTGCGCCGCCTCAACGCCGGCGATCGCGCCGGCGCGGCGCAAGCGTTTCGCCATCTCATCGCCGCCGACATCAAGGGGGAGCGCACCGTGCTCGCCGCCTTGAAGCGCCGGCGCGAAGCCGAGCGGGCGCTGTTCCTGACGCGGCCCTTGCGCGCCTGAACGCAGGCATACCGAATCCCCCGGCGATGGTTTAGGCTTTTCGCCTCGCCAACGGGAGAGCCCCTCATGAAAGTCCGCGCCGCCGTCGCCTTTGAGGCGGGAAAGCCGCTCAGCGTCGAAACCGTCGATCTCGAAGGCCCCAAAGCGGGCGAGGTTCTGGTCGAATTGAAAGCGACCGGCATCTGCCATACGGACGAATTCACTCTGTCAGGGGCGGACCCCGAGGGCGCTTTCCCGGCGATCCTCGGGCATGAAGGCGCGGGCGTTGTTGTCGAGGTCGGGCCGGGCGTCACGAGCCTGAAGGCCGGCGATCACGTCATTCCTCTGTATACGCCGGAATGTCGCGAGTGCGACTATTGCCTGCATCCGAAAACAAATCTTTGCCAGAAGATCCGCCCGACCCAGGGCAAGGGCGTGATGCCGGACGGCACCTCGCGCTTTTCCTACAAGGGCGCGCCGGTGTTGCACTATATGGGCTGCTCGACGTTTTCGAATTACACCGTGTTGCCGGAGATTGCGCTCGCAAAAATTCGCAAGGACGCGCCTTTCGACAAGGTCTGCTATATCGGCTGCGGCGTCACGACCGGTATTGGCGCGGTGATGTTCACGGCGAAGGTCGAGCCCAACACGAACTGCGTCGTCTTCGGCCTCGGGGGCATCGGCCTGAATGTCATTCAAGGCTTGAAGATGGTCGGCGCGCGCCAGATCGTCGGCGTCGACATCAATCCCGGTAAGAAGGCGATGGCCGAGAAGTTCGGCATGACGCATTTCGTCAATCCGAAAGACGTCAAAGGCGATCTCGCCGCGCATCTTGTCGAATTGACGGGTGGGGGCGCTGATTACTCCTTCGAATGCATCGGCCGTACCGAGACGATGCGCGCCGCGCTTGAATGCTGCCACAAGGGCTGGGGCGAAAGCATCATCATTGGCGTCGCTGGCGCTGGTCAGGAAATCTCGACGCGCCCCTTCCAGCTCGTGACGGGGCGTGTCTGGCGCGGCAGCGCTTTCGGCGGGGCGAGGGGGCGCACCGACGTTCCGAAGATCGTCGACATGTACATGGAAGGCCGCATCAAGATCGACGAAATGATCACCCACAAGATGCCGCTGGAAAATATCAATGACGCCTTCGATCTGATGCATCGCGGCGAAAGCATCCGCAGCGTCGTCGTCTACTGACAGCCATGGAACGCCTTTCCGTCTCGAAATCCTTCGGCGGTGAACAATCGGTGTGGAAGCACGCCTCGCTGGCGCTCGCCTGCGAGATGCGGCTTTCCGTTTACACGCCGCCGCTCGAAATGCACGGACCCGGGCCATGGCCGACGCTGTTCTGGCTCTCTGGCCTGACGTGTACGGAGGATAATTTTACAGTGAAAGCGGGCGCGCAACGCGCCGCTGCGGAGCTCGGTCTGATGATCGTCGCGCCTGACACTTCCCCGCGCGGCGATCATGTGCCGGACCTTGAGCCGAAGGCTTATGATTTCGGAAAGGGCGCGGGGTTTTACGTCGATGCGACGGAAGCTCCGTGGAGCGCCAATTATCGGATGTATGCCTATGTCGCCGAAGAATTGCCGGCGCTTGTCGCGGCACATTTTCCAGCGGACCCGCGCCGGTTCGGGATTTTCGGCCATTCGATGGGCGGTCATGGCGCGCTGACGATCCATCTGAAGCACGCTGAGAAATTCAGGTCATGCTCAGCCTTTTCCCCGATCGTTGCGCCGTCGTCGGTTCCATGGGGAAGGAAGGCGCTGACGCATTATCTCGGACCGGACGAAACCACCTGGGCGCCCTATGACGCGACGCGGCTACTTGACGACCGTCGAGGCAGCCCAGCGCATATTCTTATCGATCAGGGCGCGAGCGACCCGTTTCTGGCCGAGCAGCTCAAGCCCGAGCTATTCGCCGAGGCTGCGCGCAAGGCCGGGCAAAAGCTGACGCTGCGCATGCGCGAAGGATACGATCATTCGTACTTCTTCATCGCGACATTCATCGAAGACCACTTGCGCTGGCATAAGGATGCGCTGGGGTGAGCGACCGCGCCTCTCTGTCACCGGCGGGAGAGGGGCTTACTGCTCTTAGGCCTCCTTCAAATACGAATTCAAAAACCTTATCTATATTTCGGCTGCAGCGCAGCGGTTCTGGCGCTTGAGGAAGCCTTGGCGCTCGTTCTGACACAGCAGAAGTCGGACCAGATTAATCGCCTCCAGTCCTTGGCGGCCCCGCCCCTCGCGGCAATTCGCGCGCGGCTTGATCTCAATGAGCAGTTCCCCGCTCGCGACGAAACCGCTAAGGGCGGGCTTGTCGCGGAACGTCGCCGCGGCAAGGGGGGACGATGCCTGTCAGGACCGCAGCGATCCTTGCGATCGGCGATGAATTGCTTTCCGGCCGCACACGCGACGCCAATATCCACTTCCTTGCCGGCTGGCTGGCGGCGCGGGCGATCGCCCTGAAAGAGGCGCGCATTGTCGCTGATGATGAGGCCGCCATCGTCGAGGCGCTGGATGCGCTCCGTCAACGCTACGATTACTGCTTCACGTCAGGCGGTATCGGCCCGACCCATGATGACATCACCTATGAGGCAGTCGCCAAAGCCTTCGGGCGTCCAGTCGTCGAGCATCCGGAGGCGATCCGGCTTATCCGCGCCTGGTATGAGTCGAAGGGCGAGGACGTGACGCCGCCGCGCCGCCGCATGGCGTTGATGCCGGAGGGCGCGGAGATCATCCGCAATCCTGTCAGCGGCGCGCCTGGCGTCAGAATCGAGAATGTGTTCGTCATGGCGGGCGTGCCATCGATCTTTCAGGGAATGCTCGGCGCGGTCGATGCCGCGCTCGAACGCGGGGTCTTTGTTCATGCGCGCGCCGTCACGGCAATGGGGCTTCCCGAGTCTCGACTCGCCGAACAGTTGCAGGCGATCCAGTCTGCGCTCAAAGGCGTCGCTCTTGGCAGCTATCCCATCGACGGCGATGAGAAAGGCGTCACGATCGTCGCGCGATCGGAGACGGAAAGCGCCGCTGATGCTGCAATTGCGAGCGTCGCCGCAGCGATGCGGGCGCTCGGTTTCGAGCCGAAAATGGG
The DNA here is from genome assembly GCA_034522715.1 of Parvularculaceae bacterium. Classification (GTDB taxonomy): domain Bacteria; phylum Pseudomonadota; class Alphaproteobacteria; order Caulobacterales; family Parvularculaceae; genus Amphiplicatus. The sequence goes on from JAXHLA010000004.1 coordinate 284,670, forward strand.
AGAGCGCGCGGGGCGGTGACGCGGCCCCCCTGCGCAGGCTAGACTGATTTCGTCGTCCTTGGGCCCGGTCATGAAAAAAGCGCTGCCGCTGTTTGCCATTGTCGCCGCCTTTGCCGTGGCGCCCGCCTATGCCGCCGGCAGCGGCGGGGCTGCGGGACTTCCCTCCTCGTCGGGGCCGCGCGTTGATCCCGCGAAAGCCTATCAGGACGGCGTCGCAGCCTTGCAGGCGAAGGACTACAAGGCCGCTGAAAAGAATTTCGGCGACGTGCTCTCGGTCGCACCCAAAAACGCCGAAGCCAATTACTACATGGCGCTCGCGAAGTCCGGTCTCGACAAACCGAAGCAGGCGGTGCGCTACCTCGAACGCTCGATCAAAGAGCGGCCCAATTTCGTCGAAGCGCGCGAGAAGCTGGCGCTCGTCTCGATTGATCTCGGCGACCCGGATAAAGCGCGCGCGCAGCTCGCGGCGATTGAAGGTCTCAAAGCAGAATGCTCGGCCGACGGCGCGTGCGACGACCCCTTCAAGGCGCGGGTCGACAAGGCAATCGACCGCCTCCGGGAAGCCCTGAGGCCGAAGGTCGGCGAAACACCCGAAAGCATGGTTTCGGGCCCAGAGGAATCTGCGACCTCAGTAGAGCCACCAGTCCCAGAGGGCGGCCCGGAATCCGGCGGCGGGCGCCAGTCGTTATTCTTCACGCCGAAGGCGGACGGCGCTGGCCTTTACGTTGCCGCAGTGCGGCTCATCAACGAAGCGCGCTATCAGGAAGCCATCGCGTCCTTGAACGACGCGCAAGTCTCTGTTGGTCCGCACCCGGATATTCTGAATTATCTTGGCTTCGCGAACCGCAAGCTCGGCCGCATTGATGACGCGAAATCCTGGTACGCGCAGGCGCTTGCGATCAATCCCCGGCACCTTGGCGCGAACGAGTATCTTGGCGAACTTTATCTCGAAATCGGCGATCTTGCTTCTGCGCAGCGCCAGCTCGCAACGCTCGACCGGCTTTGCGCCTTCGGCTGCGCCGAACGGGAAGACCTTGCGAGACTGATCGCGCTCAAATCATCTGACCGGTGGGCGGCGAAATGAGCCGGGTTGCAGTCATCGCAGCGTTGTCGCTGCTCGCAGGCGCAGCCCTCGCGCAGCCGGCCCCGATCAGCGAGGCGGCCTGGCTCGCGCCGGAGGCCGATCTCGTCGCCTTCCTGACAAAAGCGCCGGAAGAGTGTCTTGCGGAACCGAAAGATGAAAACGCGCGCTACAGCGTCGCCATCGGGCGGATGGCGTTTCGCAGCCCGTTCCTCCTGGGCGGGCAAGCAGCCCGCGGGCGGCTTTCCTGCAGCGCCTGTCATGTGAACGGACGCGCCAATCCCGATTTTTTTGTCGAGGGATTGTCGTCGGCGCCCGGCACGGCGGATGTGACGACGTCGTTGTTCAGTCAGGTGCGCGAGGACCGTGCGCTGAACGCCAGGCCCATCCCCGATCTTGTCGATCGCGCGGCGCGCGCCGAAGCGGCGCACGGGCTTGAGGACTTCATCGAGAGCGCGGTGACGGATGAGTTCCAGGGTGCGCCGCCGCCGCGCGCTGTCATCGATGGTCTCGTCGCTTACGTATCATCGCTGCAGTCTTCGGCTTGTGACGGCGATGTCGTTCAGCAATCGCCGCGACGCGACATGCGTCAGGTCGCCCGCGCCTTGAGCGTCGCCGATGAGGCGCTTGCGCGCGGTGATAGCGGCGTCGCCGATTTCGCTCTCGTCTCCGCGCAGGGCGAATTGGGCCGTATCGCGGAGCGTTATCCGGCATCGCCATCGATCCAAAACGACCTTGCCGCGCTTTCGCGCCTCATTGCAGGATCAAGGGCGATCGCGCCCGAAGCGCCAAAGGGGGCGCGTGTGCGCATTGACGAAGCGGCGTTCCAGTCTTCGCGGCTATCCTTTGCGCTCAATCGTGAGCGCGAAGCGTCGCTTTATGATCCAGAAACGGCGACGGCCTGGATTGCAAGTTCGTCCCTGTCGCGCGATTAGCGCCGAATGCTTTCCGTCTTTGACATTTTTAAGATCGGCATAGGGCCGTCGAGCTCGCACACGGTCGGGCCAATGCGGATCGCCAAGCGCTTTCTGTCAGAGGCGCGTGACGCCGGCGTTTTGGATGGCGCGGCGCGAGTAAAGGCGGACTTGCATGGTTCGCTGGCGCTGACGGGCGTTGGGCACGGCACCGACAAGGCGACGATCCTTGGTCTTCTCGGCTTTGCGCCGGACGAAACCGATCCTGATGAGGCCGAGGCGGCAGTCGCCCGCGTGCGAAAGTCACAGCGACTGAAACTTGCCGGCGGTCCGGAGATAGCGTTCGACCCGGCGAAGGATATCGATCTTTGCGGCCATATTGTGCCGGTCGTGCACCCGAACGAAATGCGGCTCATGCTTTATGACGCCGGCGGCGCGACCCTCTTTGAACAGACATTTTATTCCGTTGGCGGCGGCTTCATCGCCAGCGCGCGCCAGTTGACGACCCCGGCCGATGGCGATCGCATCAATACAGGCCGAAGCGCGCCGTTCGATTTCGGATCGGCGACGGAGCTGCTCGCAATCTGCGCGCGCGAGCATCTTACAATCGACGAGATTATCCTCCGCAACGAAGACGCTATCCGCCCGCGCTCCGAGACGATGGAGGGGGTGGACCGGATATGGCGCGCCATGCGCGAGTGCATCGAGCGAGGGCTGAAGACCGGCGGCATTCTCCCCGGCGGTCTCGAAGTGCGCCGTCGCGCGCCAGCGCTTTTCGCCAAGCTGATGGAAGCCCCGCATGCGAATGAGCGCGAGCAGCTTTTCGACTGGCTCAACGTCTATGCCATGGCGGTGAATGAGGAAAACGCCGCTGGCGGACGGGTCGTCACGGCGCCGACCAACGGCGCCGCGGGCATTATCCCGTCGGTTGTCAAGCACTATTGCGAGGAAGACGGTCAACCGCATACGGAGCATATCCGCCGGTTCCTGATCGTCGCGGCGGGCATCGGCATGCTCTACAAGCAGCGCGCCTCGATCTCGGGCGCCGAGATGGGGTGCCAGGGCGAGGTCGGCGTCGCGTGCTCCATGGCGGCGGGCGGCCTTGCCGCCGTCTGGGGCGGGACGCCCGCGCAGATCGAGCATGCCGCGGAGATCGGCATGGAGCACAATCTGGGCCTGACCTGCGATCCCGTCGGCGGGCTTGTTCAGATACCCTGCATTGAACGGAACGCGATCGGCGCGGTCAAGGCCGTTAATGCGGCGCGGCTTGCGCTACGCGCTTCGGAGCACCACAAGGTCTCGCTCGATCAGGTGATCGAGACCATGCGCCAGACCGGCATGGACATGTCGCGAAAATATAAAGAGACGAGTGAAGGCGGCCTTGCCGTCAACGTCGTCGAGTGTTGAAAGATGTCCGAGGCCCCCGACAGAATTCGCGCCCTTTATCTCGACGGCCGCTACGCCGAGGCTGTCGATTACATTCGCTCGCTCTGCAAGGACCCCGACGCGAGGCGCGGCGCTGAATGGCTGCCAATCGCCAACGCCGCAACGAATTTGCAGGACTATACAACGGCGCGGCTCGCCATGCTGCGCTGGCGGATGGAGGAACCGGAGGCGTTCGAGCCGCTCCTTAACGCTGCGCATGCCTGTGTCGCCGCGCGGGACGAGAAATTCGCAATCAACTCGGCTGACTTGTTGGTTCGGCGATTTCCCGACCGCCCTGAATCCTGGTTCACGGCAGGCATGATCCGCGCCGAGTATGGCGACGTCGAGCAGGCGATCTACGAGTTAAAGCGCGCCTATGCGATCAGCCCGGCCTTGACGCCTTCCTGGGACGCGATCGCGCGGCTGAAACCGCTCGTTGCTGGCGATCCGGACATTGATTTCATCACGGGGCTGCCAGAGCGGTCCGCCGCGCTTGAGCCAATGACGCAAGCGTCGGCGCATTATGCAGCGGCGACAGTTTTCGACGCCCTTGGCGATATTGATCGCGCTTTTAGACATTACACCGACGGCGCCGCCTTGCGCCGCGCAGGCCTCAAACACGACATGGATCGCGTTCTTGGCCTGATGCGTAACGCTGTCGAGTCGTTTGCGCCCGATCTCTTTGACCGGTTTCGCGGTGAGGGCGCTTCAACTAGCGGCAGCATTTTTATTTTTGGCGCGCCTCGATCCGGCGCGGGCCTCGTCGAACAGATTCTGGCGAGTCATCCGCGCGTTTATGGCGCCGGCGAGTCTGGCCTTGTTCGAATGACGACATGGCCGCTTTTCGATCTGCGTCCGTTGTTTGTGAACGATATCGTCCGTCTCGCGGAGCAGGGGCGCCGTCCATGGCAAGGGCTTGGCGAAAATTTTACGGTTTTCTCGAATGAACTTTTTCGCGATCGCTTGTTCACCATTCACCGGGGGGCGGGTCTGATCGCGTTCGCCGGAGCAATTCGTCTGATGTTGCCCTTTGCGAAGATGATCTTCGTTGATCGCGATCCCGTTGAGGCGGCATGGTCTGCATTCCGCGTCAACTATCAGGGCGTCAACCCTTTCACTTTTGACTTCGAGGAAAGTGCGGCTTGGCGCGCGGAGTACGAAGCGACGCGCTCGGCCTGGCGTGAGCGCATCGGCGGCGATACGCTCGATGTTTCCTATGAGGCCCTGGTCGCTGACCCGGCGCGTGAAATTCGGCGGATCGTAAAATATGCCGGATTGACGCCCGATCCCGCATGCGAGCGCTTTTTCGAGACGCGGCGTCAGACATCGGTCGAAAGCGTGCGGCGACTGCGATCGCCCATCGACACTTCTTCCGTGGCGGCTTCTCGGCGATACGGCGCAAAGCTCGATCCGTTGCGCGCGGCTCTCGAGAAGCACGGGCTCGCGGCCGCCGCACCCCGACTTCACTAGAGCGCGTTCCCAATTATCCGAGCCGAGAACGCGCTCCAGTCTTTTGTTTTGTCGCGCGTTCGTTCCGAAAACCGCGAACCACTTTTCGGGAACGCGCTCTAGTGAATTAATTGCTCGTCGTCGTTTTCGCCGCTTCAGGCGTATCGACGCCAATCTCGAAAACGGTCGGGCTTGCGATATGCGGCGCCGGCGTGAAAGGTGATTTCTGGTTGGGCGTTGGACCTTGACGCGACAAAATTCGCGCAAGGCAGAAGGCGCCGACCAGCACATAAACAACGGCGATATAGAGAAAGAGCGAGGCTGGTCCGAACGAGGCCATCACGATCGCCCCAAGCGTCGCACCGACGACTGAGCCGCAGCCGTGCAAAAGGAGAAGGCCGCCATTCGTCTCGATGGCGGCGCCGGGCTCTGCAAGGTCATTGGCATGGGCTGCCGCGATCCCGAACATTGGGACAATGAAGGCGCCCACGAGCGCGCCGAGCCCAAGGATGTAGGTTGCTCCGTCATCGCCGAATTGCGCCAGGGCAGCAGCGCTCGCCGCGCCGAGGATTGCCGAGCCCGAAAGCACGATGCGCCGGTCAATACGATCGGAAAGCCAACCGAGCGGCCATTGCAAGAGCGCTCCGCCAACGATGACCGCGCTGATGAAGGCGGCGATAATCTCCTTGTCGTAGCCTAGCTCTTGCGCATAAACCGCGCCGACACCCCAAAAAGAGGCGTTGGCCAGCCCGATCATCGGGGCCGTCACCGCAGCGACCGGCGAGACCCGGAATAGCTTCGGCACGTCAAGGTGCGCGGTGGTGATGGGCTTGGGCGCGTCGCCGCGCGTCAGCGCCACCGGCACCAGCGCCAACGACATCAGGATCGAAACCATGGCGAAAAGCGGGAAGTCCGCCGGGTCAGCGGTCGCGAGGAGCGCGTTGCCCGCCATCGTCGCCGTAAGGTCGATGACGCGGTAGACCGACAGGATGCGTCCGCGATTGGCGTTCGTCGCGCGCTCATTGATCCAGCTCTCGATGATCATGATGAGGCCCGCGAAACAAAACCCGGTAATCGCGCGCAGGATCGCCCAGGTCGGAATATCGATCACGATCGGGTGTACAAGCGCTGCCGCCGACGCAATTGAAGCAAGCGCGACGAATGTGCGAATGTGCCCGACGGATTTGATAAAGGCCGGATTGAACCGGCAACCGAGGATAAACCCGGCGAAATAGGACGACATCAGCACGCCGATCAACGCCGTCGGGAATCCTTCGAGTTTTGCGCGAACGGCGAGGAGCGTTCCCTGCAAGCCATTGCCGGCGAGAAGGATCGCCGCGGCAAGAAGCAGGGTCAGCAGAGCGGCGACTGCGCGAAACATGACGCGATGCTCGGAAGAGGGGACGGGGCAGGGCTGGTCACTTCCGGTTAATCGCGCCCCCCGGCGCTGGCAAGGGCGATCGCGCTGGCAAGCCCGGTCGCCTTTTCCGGCGCTTTGAACCCCGGCCGGTCGATGCTAAGCGCGGAGCGAGCGCGGGCGTGGCGGAACCGGTAGACGCAACGGACTTAAAATCCGTCGAGGGCGACCTCATGGGGGTTCGAGTCCCCCCGCCCGCACCAGGCGCACGGTGTTCACTGATCCGTAGTCGGATCAAGGCTTTGGCGCGCGGGAAGGGTTCAAGTTCAGGGGCGGCGATCGGGCGGGCAAAGGATGACCCCCGGGCGCGCGCTGCGCCGCATTGTTCGCTCGGCGAAATTCCGTTAGGTCCGCGACAACAAATGGATGGAACGCATGGCGAACGGTAGGTCATCGGAAGGGGCAGGGCGGCTCGCGGTCGTCTTCGGCGGTTCGGGCTTTATCGGACGCAATGTCGTGCGCGAGCTTGCCAGGCGCGGCTGGCGCGTGCGCGTCGCGGTGCGCCGCCCGCATCACGCGCAGTTTCTGCGGCCGATGGGCGCTGTCGGACAGATCCAGCTGTTCCAGGCGAATATCCGCCATCGCGCCTCTGTCGAGAAAGCGCTCGAAGGCGCCGACGCGGTCGTCAATCTCGTCGGCATTCTTTTTCAGCAAGGCGCACAAAGCTTTGCAAGCGTGCAAGGGGCAGGCTCAAGCCTCATCGCAGAGCTTGCGGCGAAAGAAGGCGTTGAAAGCTTCGTGCACATGTCGGCGATTGGCGCCGATGCGGAAAGCGGCAGTCTTTACGCGCGCACCAAGGGCGAGGCGGAACGCGCGGTGCGCGCGTCGATCCCTTCGGCGAGCATCCTTCGTCCCTCCATCGTGTTCGGCCCGGAAGACCAGTTCTTCAACAAGTTCGCCGCGATGGCCTCGATGGCGCCGCCTTTCGTGCCCCTGCCGATCCTCATCGGCGGCGGCGCGACGAAATTTCAGCCGGTCTATGTCGATGACGTCGCCGATGCGGTTTGCGCCGTTCTCGCAACTCCGGAGGCAAGGGGCCGCACTTTTGAGCTCGGCGGCCCGCGCACCTATACCTTCCGCCAACTCCTCGAGTTCATGCTTGCTGCAACGGGCATGAAGCGGATCCTCGCGCCGGTGCCGTTTGCGATCGCACCGGCGTTCGGGTTGATCGGAGAGGTGCTCGGGGCGCTGCCGTTCGTCACGCCGCCGATTACCCGCGATCAGGTAAAGCTCCTGAAAAGCGACAATGTCGTCGCCAAGGGCGCGCTCACCTTGGCCGATCTCGGGATCGAGCCCGAGACGCTGGAGGCTGTCGTGCCCCGCTACCTGGCCCGGTTCCGGAAATACGGCCAGTTCGCCAAAGACGCTGCCTGAAAGGGGACCAAGGCATCTTGCATTCCGGCAGGTTTGCGCGCATATCCCCGTCGAAACTATGGTTTGGGCCGTCTAAGGGCCTCGAAGCAGCGCTTTTTAACTCCTCCAAAGCATCGGTTTCGAAAAGGTCGCGCGCGCGTTGCGGCGGCCTAACGCCATGTCTTAAGGAGATAAAATGGCTACTGGAAAAGTGAAATGGTACAATTCGCAAAAGGGCTACGGCTTCATTGCGCCGGATGACGGCGGCAAGGATGTCTTCGTCCACGCGACCGCGCTTGAAGCGGCGGGCTTGCGCTCGCTGAACGACGGTCAGGCCGTCAGCTTCGAGATCACGCAGGACCGCGGCAAGTCCTCGGCGACGCAGCTGCGCGCCAAGTAAGCGCCGGCCGCTGACGCGAATACCAAGGAAACGCCGGGCCAAGCGCCCGGCGTTTTTGTCAGGGCCGGTCTTTTTCTCAAGGGAAGGATGATCCGATGCCGACGCCGAAATCGCCAAACGAACGAAAAGCAGCCCGCGCCAGCGCCGAAACCGCCGCCATGGCGGAAGTGCGGAACGCCGCCGACAAGCAGCGCAACAAATCCGATATGCTCCGCCAGCAGCGCCTTGAGCGCGACGCCGCGTTGCCCGCGAAGAAAAAAGCGGCCAAGCGCGTGATGAAGACCGATCTCAATCTGGCCCAGACGCAGCGCATCGCGAAGAAGTAACGCGCGGCGCAATCGCCACAGCCGTCACCCCGGACGGCGCAGCCGATTCGTGGTCCAGCTCCTGAGCGATCCATGCGCAATGGCGAATGACGGCAGCTGGTTACCGGGATTTTTCCTGAGCGTGTTGAAGTACGCGCAAGACCCCGGCTCCGAAAAGACGACTGGAATTTTCCGTTGATCCCCCGCTCCACCCGCGAAGCGGGGAAACGGAACACTGCCTCAGGCCGTCACCCCGCACGGCGCCGCCGATCCGCGGTCATTCTCCTGAACTGCCCGGGCCCGCGATGGAGCATTCCGGGAGATGGTTTCCGGGTTCCGCGCAAGGGCAAGGCCACGGAATGACGGCGGGACCTTGGCGCCGGGAGCGATTTAAATATCCAACTCGCCCCTGACAAAGCTCGCATTCTCCGAAATGAACTGAAACCGCAGTTCTGCTTTCTTCCCCATCAGGCGCTCAACAATGTCCGCCGAAAACTCCCGCTTGTCGTCGGCGATGATGACGCGCGCCAATGTCCGCGTCTTCGGGTCCATGGTCGTTTCTTTGAGTTGCGCCGGCATCATTTCGCCGAGGCCTTTGAAGCGGCCGGTTTCGACTTTCTGGTTTGACTTGAATTCGGACTTCATCAGCCGCTCGCGCGCCGCCTCGTCCATCGCGTAGACGGTCTTGCCCCCTGCGGTCAGCCGGAAGAGCGGCGGTTGCGCCATGTACAATCTTCCAGCGTCAATCAGTTCCTTCATCTCCTGATAGAAGAACGTGATGAGCAGCGAGGCGATGTGCGCGCCGTCGACGTCGGCGTCGGTCATGATGATGATTTTTTCGTAGCGCAGATCTTCGAGGTCGAATTTCGCATTGAGGCCGACGCCGAGCGCTTGCGCGATGTCCTGGATTTCCTCGTTCGCCATGATCTTGTCGCGCGTCGCGCTGGCGACGTTCAGAATCTTGCCGCGCAAGGGAAGGATCGCCTGTGTCGCGCGATTGCGCGCCTGCTTCGCGCTGCCGCCGGCGCTGTCGCCCTCGACGAGGAAGATCTCCGTGCCCTCGCGGTCCTTTTGGCTGCAATCGGCGAGCTTGCCGGGCAGGCGCAATTTGCGAGTCGCGGCGGCGCGGGAGACCTCTTTCTCCTTGCGGCGGCGCATGCGCTCGTCTGCGCGCTCGATCGTCCATTCGAGGAGTTCGTTTGCTTGTTTTGGATGGCTGGCGAGCCAGTGGTCGAAGGCGGGGCGCACCGCGTTCTCGACAAGGCGCTGGGCTTCGGCCGTCGCAAGCTTGTCTTTTGTCTGGCCCTGAAATTCCGGATTGCGCACGAACACGGACAAAAGTGCGCCCGCTGTCGTCATGATGTCTTCCGGCGTCACGTTGCCTGCGCGCTTGTTGCCCGCGAGGTCGGCATAAGCCTTGAGACCTTTTGACAACGCGGCGCGCAGGCCCTGTTCATGTGTGCCGCCTTCAGGTGTCGGGATAGTGTTGCAGTAGGAGTGCGAGAAGCCGTCGACATCCTCGCCGTCATTGGCAAAGCCCGCCGCGCCCCAAGAGACCGCCCACTCGACGCTGCCATGCCCCCCGTCCTCGCGCCGGTCCACCTTGCCGGCGAAAATCTCGTCGGTGACGGTCGGCTTTCCATTGATGAGCGAGCGCAGATAATCAGAAAGCCCCGCTTCGAAGCGGAAGACCGCCTCGGCCGGCGTTTCGTCCTTGATCAGCGCGGGCGCGCAGCGCCAGCGGATCTCGACGCCGCCGAAGATGTAGGCCTTCGAGCGCGCCATGCGAAAAACGCGCGCCGGGCGAAACGCGGCCTTGGCGCCGAAAATCTCCGGGTCCGGATGAAATCGCACGCTGGTGCCACGCTTGTTCGGGGCCGGGCCCGCGTCGATGAGTTTGGTCTTCGGAACCCCGCGCGAATAGGTCTGCCGCCACATCTGGCGGTTCCGGCACACCTCGACGACGAGATCGTCGGACAAAGCGTTGACAACCGAAACGCCGACGCCGTGCAGGCCGCCGGAAGTCTGATAGGCCTTCGGCTCAAACTTCGCGCCGGAATGCAGCGTCGTCAGGATGACCTCGAGCGCGGATTTGTTCTTGAACTTCGGGTGCGGGTCGATTGGCACGCCGCGGCCATTGTCGATGACGGTCAGATAACCGTCTTCGCCGAGATCCACCTCGATGCGCGTCGCGTGGCCCGCGACCGCCTCGTCCATCGAATTGTCGAGCACCTCCGCGAACAGATGATGCAGCGCTTTCTCGTCGGTGCCGCCGATATACATGCCCGGGCGCTTGCGGACGGGTTCCAGCCCCTCCAGCACCTCGATATCTTTTGCCGTGTAATCGCCGCTGGAGGCGCTTGAAAAAAGGTCGGAACTCGCTGCGGGCTTCGGTTTGGCCAAGAGGATAACGCTTTCAAAGGGTTCGATGGAGCGGCGAAGCTCTAGCGAGACTCTGCGGCAGTGGCAAAGGTCACAGCTCTCGAACGATCGCCTCCTTGGGGCGCCTTCAGGGCGCACCGTCCTCGGCCCATATCCGGCGGGACGGCGTTTTCCGATGCGCGCGCCGCCATGTATCTGAAAACAGCGCATCATTGAACGGGGAGATGTTCCATGCTTGCCAAAGCCTTTTTCAGCATTGTCGCGGGCGTCGCTACACTTGCTTCCGCTTCGGCGTTCGCTCAGACCTACGCCCAGACGGTTGATACTTTCACGCCGGCAAACCCGGCGGTGATCCATCCTTCCGCCGTCGAGCTTCGTCGCAGCCCGGCCGGCGTCGAACTCTCAGCACGCCTCACCGGCCTGACGCCCAACGGCGCCTATTCAGCCTGGTGGGTCATTTTCAACAGCCCGAACCGCTGCACGGCCCCTTGCGGCATGGATGATATCGGCGCTGGCGTCGGGCAGGTCTTTAATGCGACCGGCTACGTGTCTGACGGCAGCGGTACTGCGAATGTTGTCGCTTCGCTTGCGCGTGGGCCAATCCCGATCGGCGTCGACCGCCGCAGTCAGTCGAACCCGGCGCTCAATCCGGCGTCCGAGGTCGGGCTGCGCCAGCCCTTTACCGCGGAGATCCATGTCATCGTCGCACGTCATCACGGGCCCGCCATTACGGGGCGCATGGACGAGCAGACGACTGCCTTTCTTGGCGGCTGCGACGTCTTCGCGTGCGCCGATCAGCAAGCGGCGGTCTTCTTGCCGGTGCGGGTGAGGGAATAAATCGCGAACCGCGCCGACGCGGTTTTGATTTCCTGGAATAGCGGTTCCGGTCTAGTTTCGCCCTGAGTGCAACGCGCGCTTGGGGCGAAGCTTTTTCATGCCGTTCATGGTCGATGATATCGCGCTGTGCGACAAAGTGCTGGCGCTCGCCGAGGAGAGGGCGGGCAAGCCTTGTCCGCCGGAGATGGCGTTAGAGATCGCCGAGGAAATCTTCGGCATGGAGGACCGTTTCGTCACCGAGCTTGAGGCAAGCCCCGTGCCCTTCGTCATCGAGCGGCGGCAGAAGCGCGCTGCAAATTTCGTCGTCCAGCGCGGGCTCATCTACATTCACGTGAAGTCACGCCCGAATGTCGCGATCGTCGTGCCGCCGCATTTCGTGACAGACTTTGCGAGCGTCCCCGCCGCGTTTCGCTGGCTGGTGCCGCAGCAAGGGCCCTATTCCGCGGCGGCGGTCATCCACGACTGGCTCTATTCAATCGCCGAGCCGCCGCCAGGGCCGCCGCAATTCCGCAAGGAACGCTTCCGCGCCGACCGCATCTTTCTCGAAGCGATGCGGACCTCGGGCGTCAATGCGTTGAAGAAGAGCGTGCTTTACCGCTCCGCGCGGCTGTTCGGGCAGGGCGGCTTCGGCGCCATCGACGAACTTCGCTTCATCGACCCTAAGGCGCCTGACCGTCTGATCGACCCGAAACGCTTCGACAAGAACGCGCTTAGAACCTTCACCATCATCCCGCGCCCGGAAAAGCCCAAGACACGAGCGCGGTTATTTTTCTAGAGCTTCTTCCCGCTCCGGCCCTCGCCGCCGGCGAATTTCGTCGCCCCGGCGAGCGTTTCGCCCGATTGCAGCGTTTTGCGGCCGAGCGAGAATTCGGCGGCGATCGCCTCCGGCTCGGTTAGCGACCATTGTGTCAATGCGGAGAGACGATCGTTCCGCATACAGACTTGCGGCAGGCAGGCGAGTTCCTGGGCGAGCGACTTCGCCTCGCGCAACGCTCGTCCGGGCTCACACAGCCGGTTTGCAAGGCCCCATTGATGCGCTTCCCCCGCGCTGACGCTGCGCCCTGTCAGGATCATGTCCATTGCGCGGCTGGCGCCGATGAGGCGGGGAAGGCGCACCGTGCCGCCGTCGATCAAGGGAACGCCGAAACGGCGGCAATAAACGCCGAAGGTCGCATCGCGCGCCGCGACACGCAGATCGCACCACAGCGCAAGCTCAAGCCCGCCCGCGACCGCATGGCCTTCGATCGCCGCGATGACGGGCTTTGACAGCACCATCCGCGTCGGCCCCATCGGCCCGTCGCCGTTCGGCTCGATGCGGTTGCCGCGCCCTTCGGCGACAGCTTTCAGATCCGCGCCCGCGCAGAAATTTCCGCCCGCGCCAGTCAGGATCGCGACCGACAAATCGGCGTCGCTGTCAAAAGCGCGGAAGGCGTTCACCAGTGCGTCAGCCGTCGCGCGATCAACAGCGTTGCGCCGCTCCGGCCGGTTGATGGTGACGACGAAAACCGGGCCGTCGATTTCGGTGAGGATGAGGGGGGCATCTAGCATAGTGCGGAGACTGCGCCCGCACACGGCGCCCGGTCAAAAAGAAAAAGCCGCCCGGTTCAAGGGGCGGCTTTTCCAGCAGAAGTCCGGTGCAAGGACTAAACTGATTTCGCCCGCCGCTTTGCAAGCGCGATGCCGCCAAGACCGGCGAGCATCAGAAGCCCCGCGGCGGGCAGGGGCGTCGTGAATTCGTTAACCTCGAAAGAGCGCAGCGAAAGCTGTTGCGCGGCGAGAGCATCAAGATTGATGAGGACTGTCTGACCGGTGAGCGTCAGCTTCGAAAGCTCGCCAAGCTGGTAGGCCGTTCCGTTTATCACGACAGTGCGGCTCGCATCCCGCGACTCGCCGGCGAAATGATCGTTAAACGACAGGTTGGCGAGGCTGAAGCCTTCTTCGAGCGTGATTGCAAGGGTCGTATCGCCTTCGAACCGCATGGGCAGCGCCGAAAATGCGCAGCCATCACGAAGGCCGGCGCACTTCAACAAACCAGCGTCACGCAAATCAGCGCGCGATACCTCTTCGAGAGGTTCCGGCTCGATCACCTCAATCGTGGCCCCCCGTACGGCCCCTCCTCCAAGCGCGAGGAAATCACTGAAGTTGATCGTGCGCGCCTCAGCGGATCCCGCGAGTGCGGCAATGGCTGCAAAGACTGATGTAAACGTCCGCATCCTGACGGCTCCTGTAAATAAGCGGCGGCGCGCAACCACGCCTGCAGCCGCTAATTCGGGCCAGAAAGGTTAGGTTAAGGTTAACAGGCGGTCGCAAACGGATAGAAATTGCGCCTATGCGTTAACTAATAAAGGCGGTAGGCGGTGACACACGGCATGCCTGAAAACCGTATACGGATGAAATGATCGCGCGGACGCCGTTTTCGGGCCCGTCGATTTTCCCCCGCTCCTCCATGCTATGCTCCAGCCGACGACTGTTGGCCGTTGAAGCGAAGGGCCCGGCGAAAATACACGCCCTGAAAGACGCCGAATCGCGCTTAACAAAGGCGCCGGAGCAAAAGCTGCGCAATTTGGGCCCGTTATGACCACTATCGCCGATCCGCTGACGCTGCCTTGCGGCGTCCGGCTGAAGAACCGGCTCGTGAAGGCGGCGATGACCGAGGGGCTCGCCGATGCGCATAACCGCGCGACGGCGCGGCATGAGACGCTCTATGCCCGCTGGGCGAGGGGCGGGGCGGGGCTGCTCATCACCGGGAATATCCAGATTGACCGGCGCTATCTCGAACGGCCCGGTAATGTCGCAATCGACGGTGCGCAGAGCCCCGAGGCGATGAAGGCATTAGACGCCTACGCAAGCGCCGCGACCGCGAACGGCGCCGAGATCATGGTGCAACTCTCTCACGCGGGGCGCCAGACGCCGGTTTATGTGACGAAGACGCCGGTCGCGCCCTCCGCCGTCGCGGTCGATCTGCCAGGCGGGCAGTTCGGGCCCCCGCGTGCGCTTCAGCCCGATGAGATCGAGGATGTGATCACGCGCTTCGTCAACGCCGCCTCGGTTTGCAAAGCGGCAGGATTTTCCGGCGTGCAGGTTCACGGGGCCCATGGCTATCTCATTTCCGAGTTTCTCAATCCGCGTGTCAATCATCGTACGGACGAATGGGGCGGCAGCCTTGAAAACCGCGCGCGGTTGTTGCTGAAAACGGTCTCGGCGGTCAGAAAGACGGTCGGATCCGGCTTTCCGGTGTCGGTGAAATTGAACTCGTCCGACTTCCAGAAGGGCGGATTTTCCTTTGACGACTGCCTCACCGTGATCGGCTGGCTGAACGAGGAGGGCGTCGATTTCCTGGAAGTCTCGGGCGGCTCCTACGAGCAACCCCGCATGATGGACATCGACGGCATGGAAGCCCCTGTTGAGGAGCGAAAGCGCGAATCGACGAAGCGTCGCGAGGCTTATTTTCTTCAGTTTGCTGAGGAAGCCGCCCGCGTGGCGAAGATGCCGCTGATGGTGACCGGCGGTTTCCGCAGCCGCGCCGCGATGGACGAGGCGCTCAGCATTGGCGCCGCCGACCTCATCGGCATCGCGCGGCCGCTCTGCGTCGATCCGGACGTCCCGCGCAAACTGCTTTCGGGCGAAATCGCCGCCGCGCCGCTGTACGAGAAGTCTTTGAAGATTGGCGACGGCTTCTGGGGGCCGGCCTCGCCCAACAACACCATCAAAGCGATCAACGGCTTCGCCGCGATGGCGTTCTTTTACAAGAACCTCTACCGCCTCGCCGACGGTCTTGAAGCACAGGAAAAAATGGCGCTCCTCCCGGCGTTCCTCAGCCACCAGATGGCGGAAGCGAAAGCGGGGAGGGGGCTGGCGCGGTAACGGCGCCAGCGGCGCTCGGCCTTACTTTTTACCAGACGAAGGCGGTTTTTTCTCGCCCGCCTTGGCGAACGATTCGCTAACCTGCGAAACTTTTGACGCGCCCTTCTTGTTCTTGTCCTGTTTGGGTTTCTTCTTTTCGCGATTACTGCGCTGTTCGCCTTTGGCCATGTCGATTTCCTTTTGAGTCGCCGGTCGGATCCGCTTGACGGGCGCCGGTCACGCGCCGTCCGGTCTTACCCTAGGTCAAATCGCTTGCGACTCAATATATGATTTTTTTGGGGCGTTCATGAACAAAACCGTCTTCGACCTTATAGGCAATCTCGACACGCTGCTTGCGGTGACAGTCGGCGCCGTGCTGGCGACGCTTGGCGCGCTTTTCGCCGAACTTATTGAAGACCGCATGGACCGCAAGCGGCGCGAGCGCGACACCGCCCGCTTCTTCGGCGAGATCTTGTCGACGATGGGTCGCACGATCGATATGGCGGTCGCCTCGCAAAAGATCGGCGATCCGTGGGGCTTCGTCACGCAGCGGATGTTCCGCATGGCCCAACGCGAGGCGCAAGTCTACGAGCGCAACCGCGAGCGTCTTTTCGACGTCGGCGACGTCGCCCTTCGCGCTCGTATCCATACGCACTTTCTGACCGAAATGTTTCCGCTGGAGGCGATCATCGACAATTGCGCCTCGATTGATGCGGTCAAGGAGAAGCTTGCCGACGACAAAGGCCTGACGCCCGAAAAGCGCGTGCAACTCGAAGCGCGAGTCGAGGCGGACGGCGTCGTACGCCAGCGGGCGCTTGACCTTCTGATCACCGAACGGGGGGGCACAGGCGAGATCTGCGCCGATCTTGAAAAGGTCGCGAAGGTGAAATTCGCGAGCGTATTTCCGTCCGCTCAGTCAACGCCGCCTGCCTGGCCGCCTGTTCCACTGGCGGGCGCGGTTAACGAGACCGCTTCCTGACGATCGCGCCGTCGAGCGCCTGCAGAAAGCGGGAGCGGTCTTCCTTTGAAAACGCCCTTGCGCCGCCGCCGGCGGTCGGGTCGCCAGAGCCGCGAATGTCCGCCATGATCGCGCGCATGGCGATCGCGCCGCCGATCGTATCCGCAGTGAAGGGCTTGCCTGTCGGCGCAACGACGTCAGCGCCCGCTTTCAGGCAGCGTTCGGCGAGCAGGATATCGCCCGTGACGACGATCGTTCGCACATCTGCCGCCGCCGCAATGAAATCGTCGGCGGCGTCGAACGCGTCCGAAACGATCACGCGTGTGATCAGCGGATGGTCGGGAATACGGATCCCGCCATTGCTGACAACGCTGACCGATAAGCCGTGGCGCAGCGCGACCTTGTAGACCTCCTCCTTCACCGGGCAGGCGTCGGCGTCGACGAGGACACGAAGCTCGCTCATCGCATCTTGTACCGCACCGGCAACTTCTTGATGCCCGAGACGAAACCGGATTCTGTATACTGAACGTCACCGGCGCGCTCGACATGATCAAGGCGCGGCAGCAGGCGGCGGAAGAAGACCTCGATCTCCATTCGCGCAAGGTGTTTGCCGAGGCAGACATGCGGCCCGTAACCGAAAGCGAGGTGCTGGTTCACGGCGCGATCGACAGTGACGCGGTCCGGGCTTTTGAAGTGCGCCTCATCGCGTGCCGCCGACCAGAAGGCGAGCATCAAGGTCTCGCCCGCCCGGATCGGAACCCCGCCGATGGTCACATCACGCACCGGCGTGCGCAGGAAGTGTCGCACGGGCGCGGCGAGCCGCACGAATTCGTCCGCCGCCGTCGCACACAGATCGGGCTCTGCCTTCAGCCGCGCCATTGCCGCAGGATCGTCAATAAGGGCGTTCATCCCCTCGGCGATTGAGGCGCTCGTCGTGTCGTGACCGGCGGTCGTCACGAGGATGAAATAGGAAAGCTGCTTGAAGCTGTCGATCGGCGCGCCGTCGATCTCGGCGGTCGCCAGCACGGTCGCAAGATCGTCAGTCGGATTTGCGCGCCGCGCGGCGATCAGCGCGGAAACATAAGTCGAGAAGTCGCCGATCACCTTCAAGACGCCCATTTCTCCCATCGCCTGGCCATAGCCCAGATCGGGATCCATGAATCCGAACAGTTGCTGCGTCAGTTTGAGGAGGTGGGCGTCGTCCTCCGGCGGCACGCCCATGATCGACATAACAACGCGGAGCGGAAACCAGAACGCGATGTCGGACGCAAAGTCGCACATGCCGCCCGCCGCCGCCATGCGGTCGATATAGACGTCGGCCTGACGCTCCGTTTGTATGCGCAGCTTTTCAATATTCGAGCGGTTGAAGTAGCCTTGCGCGATGAGGCGATGCTTCCTGTGCTCCTCGCCGTCCATGTGGACAAGCGTCTTGAGCCCGTTCTTGTCGCCGAGTTTTTCAAGGTTCACCTGCTCTTGCGCCAGCGATTGCAGGATGGTGCGCGGGCCGGCAAGAAACGTCGCCGCGTCATTCTCGATCGCCTTGATGTCATCATGGCGTGTCACAAGCCACAGAGGCGGAAAGCCTTCCGCTTCAACTTTCGTTACCGGCGCTTCGGCGCGAAGCTGGCGAAAGAGGGCGTGAAAGCGATCTGGATGGCGGTGAGCGGACGGGTCGAAAAGGGCGGCGGTCGGATAGGCGGTCATCGTGGCTCCAGCGCGGCGAATGCCACTCCCTAGAAAGTTTCTGCGCGCGCGGAAACCTCCAAACGCAGTAAGTCAGGTTGCGTCGTAGGCGGCGTGGAGCCAATCGATCAGCTCCTTATCGGCGTCGGCATTATTTTCGACGCGCACGCGGTGAGAGACCATCGTGTTGAACAAGCTCGACGCTTCGATCCGTCCTTTCGCGGGCGCCCCCTTCAGGTTGATGCCGACGTCGAGGCGCGACTTCGTCGAAGCCCGTCTTCTCTTTGAAGTTTGCGATCATCGTCGCTCCGGCGGCGGCCATCTTCGTTTCTCCCGTCAGCGCCGCACCAGCGGCCAGTTCTCGGCGCGCAGGGCTTTTGGAACCATGCCGCCCATCAGTCTCATCATCGCGTTCATCATCTGGCCACTGAACGTCGAGCGTCCGGTTTCGACATAGGCCTTGAAGTTTTCGACGATGGATTTCGCGCCGCCATCCATTGATTTGACGCTTTTCGAGCCCGCCACGATGTTCTCGGTGATGAGGCAGAACTCAACGCCCTCTTGTGTTTCCTTCAGCGTGTAGGTGACCTTCGACGGCGGGTCGTCGAGTGATGTGAGGCGAAAGGTGTGCGACAGGAAGTGCGGCGGCTTCATCTCCAGGAATTCGCCGACGACGCCGACCGCGCGCTTGTCGGCCGACAACATGCGGAACGGTTCGCCGGGCGATACTTTCGCCGCGTCCCAAGAAGAATTCCAGAAAAACGGCCGGGGCGAGGTCTGTTTGACGAGTTCTGACCACACCGTTTCGATCGGCGCCTTGATAATGACCCGATAGACCTTTTTTTCCGCATACGGACCGTCAGCCATCAGTCACTCCCGGTTTGCTTTTTCTTCTTGTCTGCGCCAGCGCGCGCCTCGGCGAGATATTTAAGCCGGGTCAATTCTCCCGCCCAATAGCCGCCGAAGTCGTCCGTCCAGCGGTCGTAGATCATCCGGATCGGCGCGGCGTTGAAGTAAAGCCGCCGCGTGCGCCCGTCTTTTTGCGAAACAATGAGGTTCGCCTCTTCGAGAACAGCGAGGTGCTTCATGATCGCGATACGGGAGACGTCGAACTCAGCCGCAATTTCGCCAACGCTCGCGCCTGGCTTTGCTTTCAAAATATCGAGTATCCGCCGACGCGATTCATGCGCGAGCGCGGCGAAAACAGCGTCCATATCGCGGTCATCAGACATAGGTAACTTATTAGTTACATTATTGCTTGCTGTCAATTCGGCATCCGACAGAGCGGATTGACGGGCAAAGGCGGGCAGATGAACCGTCCGCCCCGATGTCGCCTGACCTCCTCCTTGTCGACACGCTTTTGCGCGGCATGGTCGTCGGCGCGCAGCTGCTTGTCGCGTTGGCGTTTCTTGCGCGCCGCTCGCTGACGTGGCGGCGGGGGCTCGGCGCGGCGTTCGTTCTGTCTGCGGCGTCCTACATCATCAATACGTCGAACCCGCTCGCTGACGCTCTGGGGCCGGTCATCGTACCGTTGCGGGTCTTGTCGATCATTGCGCCCGTCATTTTCTGGTGGTTTTCGCTGTCGCTGTTTGACGACCGCTTCCGCATGCGTTGGCCGGTGCTTATCCCGCTACTTTTCGTTGCGCAGCTCGTCGTCGCTCACTTCATGAGCGTGAGGGGCTGGTACTGGGACTTTGCGCTCATCCTCGCGCGCATCACCATGATCGGCGTCTTCGCGCACGCGATGTACACGGCGCTGCGGTACGTGAACGACGATCTTGTCGAGGGGCGCCGCCGGTTTCGCGTTCTCTTCGCGGCGGCGGTCGCCGTCACCGGTTTCGCGATTAACTACCAGGAGACAGTCGGCTATCGCGACCAGCCGCCGGCGTGGCTGCTGCTTTTTCAGGCCAGCGCGATCCTCGCCATGACGCTCGGCTTCGGGATGTGGCTTCTTGGGATGCGCTCGGCGGTGCTCGATGGCGAAGCGCCACGGCCCGCCACACTCCCGCAGGCGCCGCCCGAAGGGCCGCTTCTCAAATCCGCCGACCGGCCCGTTTATGAGAAGCTGATGGCGTTGATGGAGCAGGGCGTCTGGCGGGACGAGGGGCTTAGCGTCGCCGCGCTCGCCGCAAAAGTGGGGGTGGCGGAGCACCAGCTTCGCGCGCTCATCAACGGCCAGCTTGGCCACCGGAACTTTACGGCGTTCCTCAACGCCTGGCGCTTGCCGGCCGCGAAGGCGGTGCTCGCTGACCCCAACGAGGCGCGCAAGCAGATCCTCCAAATCGCGCTCGACGCCGGCTTCGGCTCGATCGCGCCCTTCAACCGGGCGTTCAAGGAAGCGACGGGCGAGACCCCGACCGAATTCCGCAAGCGCGCGCTCGGCGAAGGCTGATCGCTTCTGAAAATCCTTTAGCGAATCCGAAAACGCGTAAAGATTTCAACTTCCTGCGGAGAACTCTTCGCCCGTGGCGCCCATCCTTGCGGCATCGTCAAGTTGGAGCCGCCCTAAATGGAAAACTCCCACGCTTTCGCCGCCCCTTACAGTCTCGACTGGTTCGCCGGCTGGTTCGTTCATGTCTTTCAGTTCGAGGTGGCGCGCTATGCGATCGCCGCTTTCGGCGTTTTCGCGATCGTCAACGTCCTCCTCGCCCGCGCGCTTGCCGAGCGGAAGATCCGCGCCGCCGCGCCGCCGCGCGCGCAGCTGTTCCGCGAGTTGGCGGCCTCCGTGCGCACCTGCGCCGTTTACGCGGCGATCGCTCTCGTTTCGATCGCCGGGACCGAAGCCGGTATCCTGAAGGCCTATGACGATCCAGCCGCCCTCGGCTGGGGGTGGTTCTGGGCGTCGGTCGTCTTGCTGATCGTTCTCCACGACGCGTTCTTCTACTGGTCGCACCGGCTAATGCATCACCCGCGGGTTTTTCGCCGTTTCCACCGGCTGCATCACAAATCGCACAATCCATCGCCGTTCACAGCCTATTCCTTCGACGTGCCGGAAGCAGCGGTGCACGGCGTCTTCGTGACGCTTTTTCTGCTCTTTATCCCGGTCTCCCAGCTGGCGATCTTCCTCTTCCTCGCGCACATGATAGTGCGGAACGCCATCGGCCATTCAGACTATGAGATAAGATTGATGCGCAATTAGTGCGTAATAATAGTCGTCTGTGCGACAACTCAAATCTTTCAGGAGCGCAATGTTGCTGCTAAGACAGATTGTAAAGGAAACGCAGCACTACGTCAGATTTCAACGAGGGGACCATGAAAATAGCATTGTTGCTTACAGCGATGGCCGCGACCGCTGGCTGCGCGACGGTCATTCGCGGCACCAAGGAAACATCTAGATTCGAAAGCACCCCGTCGGGCGCACTTGTAATGGTCGAATCGATAAGCACCGACAAGCTCGGGCCGTTCACGTGCGTTACGCCGTGCGAGCTTGAATTGAAACGCAAGCGCGAATGGAATGTCGTTTTCACACTTGATGGCTACAAGCCGGTCACAGGTCAGCTTGTTCCGAAATTGACCGGCGGCGGCGTCGCTTCGGGCGCTGGCAATGTCATTGCGGGCGGCATCATCGGCATTGGCGTTGACGCCGGGACGGGCGCTAATCTCGATCTTCGCCCGAACCCAATGATCGCAAAGCTCGCGCCCGTCGATTCTGCAGAGGAATCGACGATTCTTGCTGACATAGAAGTTAAGGCGAAAAAGTCAGAGAAGTTGAACAAGGGTTCGGATAAAGACGATGCGGCCGTGCCGGAGGCCGACCCTGTTCCTGCGGTCGAAGCGGCACCTACGGTTGACCCTGTTCAAGCCGAACCGGCAGCCCCTGCGTCTGCGCCGGAGCCTCTCGTGATGGAGCCGATCGACTCTGCCGGCGGCGACAACGAATAGTCCTTGACGCGCCAAGCGCGGCGCGCGACCGGCCTTATTGCCGTGCGCGAACTCTCGGATCACGAACAGTCCTTGCTGCCCCCGCCGCTTGCGGCGGGGGTTGAGTTGGACGCTGTCCGGGTCCTTGACCGCGCGCATAATCCGTATGCGGCGCTGATGCGGATCAGCGTGGTGCGCGGGGTCCGCATCTTCTGGCCCGGCGCGCCTGGTGAGGCCGTGACGCTCGCCCAGCGCGCGCATCTCGCGCATGAGCTTGTTCATGTCTGGCAATATGTGGCGCTGCGTCGGACCGGCGTCGAACTCCTTATGTCCCGCGTCTATCGCTACTCCCTCGATCCGGCGCAGCCGTTCCTGCGTTATGGTTATGAACAGCAAGCGGCGATCGTCGAAGATTTCGTGCGCTTACGCGAAGGCGGCGCACCGCGATGGGCGCGGATTTCGGCAAGTCTGGACGTCTACGCGCGCGTCATTGCAACGGCGGCCGGCTGAAGCGCCTCAAGCCACTCAGTGATGATTTGGAAGGCGAGCGGGGTGTCCTCCAGATCGCCGAAATGCCCGACATGGTCGACTTCGACGACACGGACGTTCTGCCCCAGGGTCCGCGCGCGCTCCGGCGCATCGGCGCCGTGGCTCCGGTCGGCCTTTCCCCAGAGGATGAGGACTGGCTGCGTCGGCTTTCCGAGCGGCGAGGAACCGGCGCGCAAAAACCGCTGATAGGCGCTGGCGAGGGGCCAGCCGGCGCCCTGCGCCATTGTTTCAGCCGCACACTGACAGAAAGGCTCGATCATCGCCTTGTTGCCGGTCGCGAGACGAAACCAGTCTGGCGCGCGCTTCGGGCCCATCTTACGCATCGCAATCTGGCCAAGAAACGGTTTTCCAAGAATGTTTTTCGGATCGCGGGCAGCCTTCCAACGCTGGAAGCCTTCCCAGTCCGTCGATTGAATCAGCGTCAGCGCCGACACCAGTGCTGGGTACCGCACGGCGATATCGACGGCGGCCATGCCGGCCGCGCATGAAAACGCGAGGATTGCGCCATCGCCGGCGACAGCTCTGAGGAAGCGAGCAATATCGTCCGCCGATTCCTCAAACCCGAAACCGTAAGAAGCGCGTGCGGCTGAGAAACCCATGGCCGGCAATTCGACGACGATCGTCCGAAAGCGCGTCGCAAACGCGTCCAAAAGCTCGTCATACATTTCAAGCGTGACGGGAGGATCGGCGGCAAAAACGATGACCGGGCCGCTTCCCCGCTCGCGATACCGGTACTGCGTGACCCCGCTGTCGAAAAAGCGGATGTCAGGTCTTGAACGCGACGGCCACCCCTCACGAAAGGTGTTGAGTTTCTTCGCTGCGCCCGAAGTATCGAGGCGCGCCGCCAACCTTGACAGCATCGGTGCTCCGCTTACAAAGTATCCATTGGATACATAGAAACACACGGAGCGCGGGTCAAGGCGCGCCGGCAGCCCTCAGCCCGGCCATCAGCCGCGCGGCTGCATCCTCGAAAAAGCGGGCGCGCTCCGAGGGCTTCACCTTGAGGCGTCCGAGCGCTGCTTGTGTGACGACACCCGTAAATCCTCCCCAGAATAACGCCGCGGCGGCGCGTTTGTCCGGCGTTCCGAAAAGGCCGCTGTCGACGCCGTCGCCGATCGGCCCGGCGACATGGCGCCAGCTCTTGGCGATCGCTTTCTCCAGCGCCTCATGCGCGCCCGATCGGTTGATGCGCGGCCCTGTCATCGCCAGGAACATATTCGGCTCCTCGTCTGCAAAGGCGGCGAGGGCGCGCGCGACTTGCATCAGCCTGTCCTCAACCGAAGCGGCGACTGTTTTTTCGATGCGCGCGTCCAAACGCGCATAGGCTTCGACGAAAACGGCGGCGATCAATCCGTCCTTGTCCGGAAAATGCTGATAGGCCGCGCGATGGGCGACGCCAGCCTCTTTGGCGAGGGCGCGTATGCTCAAGGTCTCGACGCCCTCGCGTGCGATGTGGTCAGTCGCCCGCGTGATCAGTGTCGCGCGCAGGGCGCCGTGATGATAGGCTCGTGTCGCCATGGCGCTCTTTGCCGCGAATGGCGCCTGTTTCGCAACCTCAAAGGGGAAGATGTCATGAGCACCCTCGCCGACGCTAAACCGGTTGTCATTATCGCGACACGAGACCGCAAGACCAGCATGTCATGGTATCGCGACACTCTCGGCCTGAAGCTCTTGAGCGAGGACCCTTATGCGGCGGTCTTCGCGCTCAATGGCGCGATCATGCGCCTGTCGATCATCGAAGACTGGACGCCGCATCCGCACACGGTATTGGGATTTGAGGTTTCAGACATAAGGACTGCGATCAAGGCGTTGACGGCGAAAGGTGTCAAGTTGCTCGTCTATCCTGGCTTCGGGCAGAGCGATGACGCCGTCTGGACCTCGCCGGACGGGGCGGCAAAGGTCGCCTGGTTTAACGATCCGGACGGCAACAACCTGAGTGTCACCGAGTTTGCGCGTTGAACGGGCGCCGCGCTATAAATCGCGCCATCAATCCATAGGCATCCGATGTCCGCAGTATCTCAGTCGCCGCGCCGCGAGCCCTTTTTGATCGAGACCGCGCGTGCTTTCGCCGATCCGCACGCCACCTATGCCGAGGCGCGCCGTCATGCCGATGTCGGTGTCAACGACATCGGCATTTTTATCCCGCTGCGCCACCGCCACGCGGACCAGGTGTTTGATAATTCGCTGACACGGCAAGTCGAGATGGAGCCAATGTTCCTGCGCGGCATTTCAGAAGGGCCGCTTTTTGAGATCTATCGTGACGCGATGCTGTTCGCGAATGGTGAAACTCATCTGAAGCGACGTCAGCCGATGGGGCGGACTTTCGCGTTCAAGATGATGGACGGCATGCGCCCGCGCGTTGCAGAGATCGCCGCTGAAATCATTGAGGCGAAGAGGGGCAAGGGCGCGGTGAATTTCCTTGATGATTTCAGCCGCGCCATCCCCTCGCGCATCATCGCAGAAATCATCGGCGCGCCGCCCGAGGATTGGCCGCACTTTACAAAATGGGTAGCCGACGCGGCGCGTGGCATCGCTTTTTTCACCCCTGACGAATTGCCGGCGATTAATGACGGGGTCGCGGCGCTCAACGATTATGTCGCAAAACTCCTGGATGACCGGCGCGCGCATCCGCGCGAGGATTTTCTGACAAGCTACGCACGCGTCACGGCGGAAGAGGGAAAGCTCACTGAAAGCGAAGTGCGCGTGCAAATGGCGGGCGTCATTCTTGCGGGTTCCGATACGACGCGCACTGGCACCGCCGCAATTCTTTCACAACTGCTTCAGCATCCGGATCAATGGGCGCTCGTCTGCGCCGACCCTGACAAATGGAAAAAAGCGGCGGTTGAGGAAGGCTTGCGCTTTGATCCGCCAGTCGGCTCGGTCGGGCGCGTATCGATCAAGGAATTCGAGATCGACGGCGTCGCCATTCCGGAAGGGCGCGTAGTCTCGATTTCGTTGGTGTCGGCGCTCCGCGATCCAGACGTCTATCCTGACCCCGATCGCTTCGACATCCGCCGCACCGGACTGCCGCGGTGGAACATCGCCTTTGGCCACGGGGCCCATCGCTGCCTCGGCGAAGCGCTCGCCCGCGCGGAGATGGAAGAAGCGATCGCTACGATTGCCCGCCTTGCTCCCAATACCCGCATTATCGGTAAACCGCCGACGATCACGGGTCACGTCGCAATTCGGTCGATCGATGCGATGACGGTCGAGTTCGCGTGAAAGACTTGCTAGTCTGCGGCGATGGAGTTTGTTGACGACGGCATCGTCCTCGCGGCGCGCGCACATGGCGAAAGCGCCGCGATCGCGGAGATTCTGACGTCGCATCATGGGCGATGGGCGGGGCTTGTCTATGGGGGGCAGGGACGAACGAAAACGCCGCTCTTGCAGCCGGGAAACGGCGTCAAAGCCACGTGGAAGGGCCGGCTCGACGACAGTCTTGGCTTCTTTACCCTGGAGCTTGCGCAGGCGCGCGCTGCAAGCCTGATGCAGGACCGGCTGTCGCTCGCCGCGCTTACCGCCGCGTGCGCCGTCGCATCAGCGTCGATCCCGGAACGCCAGCCACATCCGCGCCTTTATCACACGCTACGAATTCTATTTGACCACCTTGATAATGTCGATATCTGGCCGGCGCTGATGGCGCGCTGGGAGATTGGACTCCTCGCCGAGCTTGGCTTCGGCTTGACGCTCGACGCTTGCGCGGCGACCGGCGCGCGTGAAAATCTCATCTACGTCTCCCCCAAATCGGCCTGCGCGGTGTCGGCGGAATCGGGAGAGCCTTACAAGGACCGCATGCTGCCGCTGCCAGCGTTCCTGCGCGATGCAAGCGCCGACGCGACGCTGACGGACGCGATCAACGGCCTGAGGACGACCGGTCATTTCATCGAGACGCGGATCCTGCACGCCGCCAATCAAGAAATGCCGGAAGCAAGACGCCGGCTCGCCGAGGCGCTTGGGGCGCTGGCCTTGGCCGCGGCATCTGCTATGCCCCGCCCATGACCAAGACAAAATCACGTAAGGGCGGCGGTAACGAGCCGCTGAGGCCCGAGGAAATTTTCCTCGAACCCTTCGACGAGGCGCTGTCGCGTCGTTACCTCGCTTATGCGTTGTCGACAATCACCGCGCGCGCGCTTCCCGATGTGCGCGACGGGCTGAAGCCTGTGCACCGGCGCATTCTCTACGCGATGCGCCAGATGCGGCTCAATCCGAATGGGGGCTTCAAGAAGTCGGCGAAAGTCGTCGGCGAGGTGATGGGCAATTATCACCCGCATGGCGATCAAGCGATTTATGACGCGATGGTTCGTCTGGTGCAGGATTTTTCGGTCCGCGCGCCGCTGATCGATGGGCAGGGGAACTTTGGCAATATTGACGGCGATAACGCCGCAGCGATGCGTTATACTGAAAGCCGCCTGACCGATGCCGCCGCGCTCCTTCTCGAAGGCATTGACGAGGATGCGGTCGATTTCCGCGACACCTATGATGGCGAGGGGCAGGAACCGGTGGTGCTGCCGGCTGCGTTCCCGAACATGCTGGCGAACGGAGCGAACGGCATCGCCGTCGGCATGGCGACGTCGATCCCGCCACATAACCCTGCCGAGCTCATTGATGCGTGTCTTCATCTCATCAAGACGCCGAATGCGCGCACCGAAACATTGCTCAGCTTCGTGAAAGGGCCGGATTTTCCAACCGGCGGCGTCCTCATCGAGCCTGCTGATTCAATGGTTGAGTCCTACGCCACGGGGCGCGGCGGGTTTCGCTTGCGCGCGCGCTGGACGACAGAGGATCTTGGCCGCGGGCGGTACCAGATCGTCATTACTGAAATTCCGTTTCAGGTGCAGAAGTCCAAGTTGATCGAGCGCATCGCAGAGTTGATTCAGACGAAGAAGCTCCCGGCGGTCGCCGACATTCGCGACGAAAGCGCCGAGGATATTCGTCTCATCATCGAGCCGCGGGCAGGTACGATCGAAGCGGCGACCGTGATGGAGACGCTTTTCCGGCAGAGCGAACTTGAAACGCGTTTTCCGCTAAACCTGAACGTTCTCGACGCTTCTGGCGCACCGCGCGTGATGGGGCTCCGCGACGCGCTCGTCGCCTATAACGACCATCGAAAAGATGTCCTCGTCCGCCGGTCGAAGTTCCGCCTCCGGAAAATCGCGGAGCGATTGGAGATTTTGGGCGGGCTGCTGATCGCTTACCTCAACCTCGATGAGATCATTCGGATTATTCGATATGAGGAAGATCCAAAAGCCGAGCTGATCAGGAAGTTCAAGCTTTCCGAGGTGCAGGCCGAAGCGATTCTCAACATGCGTCTTCGGAATCTTCGCAAGCTCGAAGAGATGGAGATAAAGGCGGAGAACGCCGACCTGAAAAAAGAGCAGAAAGAACTTGAAGACCTTTTGAAGTCAGAAGACGCTCAGTGGAAAAAGATCGCTGATGAGTTGCGCGAAGTCCGCAAGATCTTTGATCCGAAGTCGCAGGCAGGACGCCGCCGTACAACGGTCGAGGATGCGCCGGCGTCGGACGAAATCAATCTCGACCAGTTGATTGAAAAAGAACCGGTGACCGTCATCCTTTCGGAAAAAGGATGGGTACGGACGATGAAAGGCCACGTTGAAGATAAGGTCGACATCAAATACAAGGAAGGCGACGACGAGGGCTTCCTCATCAAGGCGATGACGACTGACCGGCTGATGATCTTCGGCACGGACGGAAAGTTCTACACGCTGGACGTCAAGGATCTCCCCGGCGGTCGCGGACATGGCGAACCGATCCGACTGATGGTCGATCTCGGCAACGACCAGACGGTGTCGGCGGCGTTCCTCTACAGGGGCGACCGCCGCTTCATCGTCGCCTCAACGACGGGTCATGGTTTCATCGTGAAGGAGGAGGATTGTCTTTCGTCAACTCGCAAAGGCAAGCAAGTACTGAATGTCGGCGACGGCGGCGAAGCGTGCGTCTGTCGCCCTGCTGACGGCGATATGGTGGCGGCGGTCGGCGAGAATAAAAAGTTTCTCGTGTTCGAGTTGTCGGAGCTGCCGGAAATGACTCGCGGCAAGGGCGTCGCGATTCAGAAGTTTCACGATGGCGGCCTCGCGGACGCCAAGGTTTTCTCAAAGAAGGAGGGGCTCACCTGGATCGATCGGTCTGGCCGCGTGCAGTCGATCGACGACTGGAAGCCCTTTATCGGCAAGCGCGCGCAGTCAGGCCGACTTGCTCCCAAGGGGTTCCCATCGAACCGGAAATTCGGGCCGTGGGAATAAATTGCGACTGAACGCTCGCGGTTTTTCATAGGAAACGTCGCCGGCCTTGGCTTCCGCGGGATCTCGCGTTCCGAGAGAAAGGCAAAGTGGGGCTTGACCGAAGCGCAAGATCTGGCGCTCCGGTATCGACCTCGCTAGGACCGCGATCATGCGCGTTGAGGACTTCGATTTTGAACTGCCGGAAGACTGTATCGCCTTGTTCCCTGCGCGGCCGCGGGACGCGTCCCGGCTTTTGCATGTGACTGACGGGCGCCTTGATGACCTGACTGTGCGCGATCTGCCGTTACTCATGCGTGCCGGTGACCTTCTTGTCCTCAACGATACCCGCGTCCTTCCGGCGCAGCTTCATGGCGAGCGAGCCGCGCGAGGGGACGGCGCAGCGGTGTCCGTCGATGTCACGCTGCTGAAGCGCCTTTCCGATATTGGCGGCGCCCGCTGGCAGGTGTTCGCGCGCCCGGCAAAGCGCTTGAAGATTGGCGATGTCATCCAGTTTGCAGACTCGTTCAGCGCGCAAGTCGAAACCCGCAACGAGGCCGAGGCGATTTTGCACTTCAATTCGGGCGCTGCCGAATTCGATCAGAAGTTGGGGGCCTATGGCGCGCCGCCCTTACCCCCTTATATCGCCCGAAAGCGCGCGCTTACCGCGCTTGACGTGTTGGACTATCAAACTATCTACGCCGAGGAAGCGGGCTCCGTCGCCGCGCCGACGGCGGGTCTGCACTTTACGCCCGAGCTATTGGAGCGGCTAATTGCTGCCGGAGTTGAAACTGAAACGATCACGCTTCATGTCGGCGCTGGAACTTTCCTTCCGGTAACCGCGGAAGACGTCTGCGATCACAAGATGCACGCGGAGTGGGGCGAGATCACCGAGGCGCAAGCCGATCGCATCAATGCGGCGCGCGCCGGCGGCGGGCGCATCGTCGCAGTCGGCACAACAAGCCTTCGCCTGCTTGAAAGCGCCGCGCGCAAAGACGGCCACATTCTTCCCTTCCGGGAAGAGACCTCAATCTTCATCACGCCAGGCTATCAGTTCAAGGCTGTCGACGTTCTCATGACCAATTTTCATCTTCCGCGCTCGACACTCTTCATGCTCGTTTGCGCTTTTGCCGGGACGGGGGCAATGAAGGGTGCATACGCTCACGCCATTGATGCCGGCTATCGGTTCTACTCTTATGGCGACGCCTGTTTCCTGGAGCGCGCTGTTTCGTGACGTTTTCCTTCACGCTTAACGGCACGGACGGCCGCGCGCGCACCGGCGTTATTCATACGCCGCGCGGGGATATCGCGACGCCTGCTTTCATGCCGGTCGGCACGGCGGGAACCGTAAAGGCAATGTTTCCGGAAGATGTGCGCGCGACGGGCGCTGATATCATCCTTGGCAATACCTATCACCTGATGTTGCGCCCAGGCGCAGAGCGGGTCGCGGCGTTTGGCGGCCTCCATAAGTTCATGAACTGGTCGCGGCCGATCCTGACGGACAGCGGCGGGTTCCAGGTGATGTCTTTGTCATCACTTCGTAAGCTGACGGAAGAAGGTGTGTCGTTCCAGTCGCATATTGACGGCTCGAAGCACATGCTGACGCCGGAGCGTTCAATCGAGATTCAATGCCTGCTCGGCGCTGACATACAGATGCAACTCGATGAATGCCCGGCAATTCCGATTGCGCACGACAAATGTGCGGAGTCTACGCGGCTATCGCTGCGCTGGGCCGAGCGTTCAAAGCGCGCGTTCGAGCAATACGCGAAGCCGGGGCAAGCGCTCTTCGGCATCGTGCAGGGTGCGACCTACGAAGACCTCCGCCGCGAGAGCTTGACGCGCCTCATGGAAATCGGATTTCCAGGCTATTCGATCGGCGGCCTTGCCGTTGGGGAGGGACGCGAGGAGATGTTCCGCGTTCTCGACTTCACCGCGCCGCACATGGATGCGGGAAAGCCGCGCTATTTGATGGGCGTCGGCAAGCCGGCGGACATCGTCGGCGCGGTCGCGCGCGGCGTCGACATGTTCGATTGCGTGCTGCCGACGCGCGCCGGGCGCCATGGGCAGGCGTGGACATGGGACGGCCCCGTCACCATCACTAACGCCCGATTTGCTTCTGACGAATCGCCGCTCGACGCCCAAAGCGATTGCCCGGCGAGCCGTGATTACTCGAAAGCCTATCTCC
The DNA here is from genome assembly GCA_034522715.1 of Parvularculaceae bacterium. Taxonomy (GTDB): domain Bacteria; phylum Pseudomonadota; class Alphaproteobacteria; order Caulobacterales; family Parvularculaceae; genus Amphiplicatus. The sequence goes on from JAXHLA010000004.1 coordinate 315,548, forward strand.
ACCATCTCTTCAAGGCGGGGGAATATTTGGGGCCGATGCTGCTCAGCTGGCATAACCTCCATTATTACCAGCAGCTGATGGCAGGCCTTCGAGCGGCGATCGCTGAGGGAAGGCTCGCTTCTTTTGTCGAAGAATTCCGGCGGCGCAGTGGTGAGGCCGTCCTGTGAAAAACGGACCTTCGCCCGTTGCGCCGCGCCCGTTGACCCGCCGAAGCGTCACCCCTATGAACGCGGCTCTTGAGGCGTCCACCGGAGCTGGAAAATCCGGTCGGGACGCCTTGTTGCGCTAATCTCTCCGCAGGTCAGCGCATGCGACAGTGGGCCCGTAGCTCAGCGGTAGAGCATCTGACTTTTAATCAGGTGGTCGGTGGTTCGATCCCACCCGGGCTCACCAGTTCTACTTGTATAGGTTTGGACTAGCTAAAACGCTGCTGTGTTTTCGGTGGCGAACGTAGTGTAATTTATAAGCGTATTCAATATCTTAGACGAGTTTCTTGCGTAGCGGTCGATCTGATATTTTGTTGACGGCAGCCCCCGCGTCGCTCCGGGGCAATTTCAATACTGTGCGGTTGCGAAATACGTCTGGCGCCGCAATCAGGGTGTAGTCCTTCGCTATCGAGGCCCAAGCGGTGGTCGAGAACCCGGATGGATTTCTGACGCTGGGCATGTTCGGACGCCTTCGCCTTTACGGGGGTGATCCGTTCGACGCACCGAACGTTCAGGTCGCGTCGGGTACGCTGAGTCAATCCCCCGTTTCCAGCGGTGAGGCTTTTGAGCTGTCGGTGCAAACACGTGAACGTCTGACGGCCTCGGAGGAATCGGCGACATCGTCGTCAAAGCGGACAGCACTAGCGCCACACTCGTTCGCGTACGCGATGTCGCGCGCGAGGAACTCGGCGCGCAGGATTACACGACCAACGCTTATCTCGATAACCAGCTGGCGGTAGCGACGGCGGTTTTCCAGCGGCCGGGTTCGAACGCGCGGACGATCGCCGAAAACGTACTGGAGACGATGCGAGATCTGGAGGAGCGCTTTCCGCCCGAACTTGAATTCTGCGTCGTCCACAATCCCACAGAGTTCATCGCCAAGTCAGTCAAGGAAGTTTATAAAACCGTTTTCGAAGCGACGCTCCTCGTCGTGCTGGTCGTCTTCCTGTTCCAACAGTCTTTCTGCGCGTCCCTTATTCCGATCATCGCAATTCCGGTATCGGCTTGATGATCGCGGCGAAGCAGGACCGGCAGCCACGAAATATGTTCAGTTTCGCTGAGGTATCGACGCCGCAGGTCTTTCTCGACATCGACCGCGAGAAGGCGGAGTTGATGGGCCTATCCTCCGGAAGCGTCTTCGAGGCCCTGGAGATCTATCTTGGCTCGGCGGTCATCAACGAAATCAATTATCGCGGGCGCACCTTCCGTGTGATGGCGCAGGCGGACGCTTCCTGCCGGCGCGATGTTGATGACATATCGCTTTACTACGCGCGCAATGATCGTCTTGAGATGGAGCCGGTAGAGGCTGTTGCGAAGGCGCGCCTTGCTGCTGGGTTGAGCCGCGTGCCGCGCTTTAATCTGTACCCAGCCGCTGAGCTTCAGGGCGAAGCCGCGCCGGGCGTCTCGTCATCACAAGCGATCGCACGGATGGAGGCGCTTAGTGAAGATTTGCTACCGCAAGGCTTCTCTTTTGAACGGACGGAACTCGCCTATCGGCAATAACAGGCCGGCAACACGGCGGGTCTTGTATTTGCGCTCGCCGTTCTGTTCGTCTTTCTTGTGCTCGCGGCGCAGTTCGAGAGTTTGACTTTGCCACTCGCCGTCATCCTGATCATGCTGATGACGCTTCTTTCAGCGATTACTGGCGTCAATATCGCTGGCCAATCGAATACCATCCTTACCCCGATCTCGCTCGTCGTCTTGATCTGCCTCGCTTCCAAGAATGCATTTTTGATCGCTGAGTTTGCGAAGCAGAAAGAAGATGCGGGTAAGTCTCTGATCGACGCGGCGATCGACGCCGACCGGCTTCGATTGCGTCTAATTCTCGTTACGCGCTTCGCATTCATTCTGGGCGTTGTACCGCTTATCATCGCGTCGGGCGCTGGCGCTGAAATGCGCAATGCGCTTGGCGTCAGCGACAGAAGCGATCGGACTGAACATCACCGAAGCTTTCCCGCGCATCGATCTCATCGGGCAGGGGGGCTATCAAGCGGTCGGCTTTCAAGTTCAGTTTTCCGCCAATGCCCTCAATTTTTCCGCGGGTCCGTCGGTCTCGTGGTCGCAGACCAATTTGGTGCGTGCGCGCCAGCGTGTGACCGCAGCGCGCGCCGGCGCCGGATCGGCTCGCTTCGGCGCGCACCGCGACGGTCCGCACGCAGGCCGCGATATTTCAGGCGCTTCGCGCGGGGCCTCGGACCTACCAATAGAAGGCGTAAATCACGACAATCGCTGCGGCGACGATCGTTGCGCCGAGGTTGAAGCCTGCCCCGGTCTTGAACGAGACATCCCCGAGGCGAACGATCTTTTCCTCGCCGGCGGGCTTTTGCAGCAAAGAGAGGGCGACGCCGAGCGCGATACAAAGAAGAAAAACGACGCCCACGCGATCCATGAATGGCATGCCGGGCAACCAGATTTTGAACGCCAGCGATAGCGCGAAAGATCCGACGACGGCGGCAAGCGCGCCGAGTTCTGTTGCGCGCGACCAGAAGAGTCCGAGCGCGAAGATTGCGACGATCCCCGGCGTGAAAAAGCCAGTATACTCCTGGATGATCTGAAAGACCTGATCAGCCCCGGCAAGGAATGGGCGTGCGGCGATCAAAGCGATGACCATCGCCGTAAATGCCGTAATCCGCCCGACACGGACGAGGCCGCGCTCGCTGAAACTGCGGCCGGCGATTGGTCTGAAGAGGTCCATTGTGAAGATGGTTGAAATCGAATTCATCATCGAGCCGAGCGATGAGACGATCGCTGCGATGAGGCCAGCGAATATGAGGCCGCGCAACCCCTCCGGAACGAGCTTCATCATTTCGGGGTAGGCTTGATCCGGCTTTGAAAGGTCTGGCGCGAGTGAAAGCGCCGCAATTCCCGGAACAACAATGATGAGCGGCATCAGGATTTTTAGAAAGGCCGCAAAGAGAATGCCTTTTTGGGCCTCGCCGAGACTCTTGGCGCCGAGCGCGCGCTGAATGATGTACTGATTGCATCCCCAGTAAGAGAGATTCATGATCCACATGCCGCCGAGAATGACGCCGAGGCCGGGCAGGTTTTTGTACTCCGGATTGTCCGGCGTCAGGATCATGTGAAATTTTTCAGGAAACTCCGACATGAGTTTCTGATAGCCAGCGAATAAGTCGCCGGCGCCAACTTTGTCGAGAACGATGCCAGTGATGATGAAGCCACCGATGATCAGGAGGACAACCTGAATGATATCGGTCATCGCGACTGCCTTCAGACCGCCGTACAAAGAGTAGGCGGCCGCAAGCATCGCCAGCAGGATCATACCGGTCATCATCGGCGCGCCTGTCATCGCATTGATTGCGGTCGCGCCGAGCCAGAGAACGGTCGTCAAATTGACAAAAGTGTAAAGACCGATCCAGAACACCGACATCACATATTTGACGCTCGGCCCGAAGCGCTCTTCGAGAAATTGCGGCATCGTGTAGATGCCGCGCTTCAGGAAGATCGGCAGAAAGAACTTGCCGACGATCAGCAGCGCGAGCGCCGCCATCCATTCATAAGACGCGATGGCGAGTCCGACCGCATAGCCAGACCCCGCCATGCCGATGATCTGTTCCGCGGAAATGTTGGCCGCGATCAGCGAGGCCCCGATTGCCCACCACGGCAGTGATTTGCCGGCGAGGAAATAATCACTGGTATCTTTTTTGTGTCCCGCCTTTTCGCGGGAGATCAGGGTGGCGAGCGCGATAAGCGCTACGGCGTAGGCTGCGATGATGAGAAAATCGATCGGCGCCAGCGACATCGGGACTTCCTTCGAAAACCGACGGTTCCAGACGGCGGTTTAAGCGTGCTTGCAAGAAGCTGCAACGAATGGGAAGCGCTGACCGACGCGGAATCAGAAAAACGCCGATAATGCTGCTGATAGAGGTTTAATGTGTTGTGCGCTGCAGCATCTGCAAGGCCGTAATCAAATGCAAAAACCGGATTTCTTCGATCGTTGATCCGTTCTGCGGCGCTGCTTAGTCTTGGTTTTTGCTTGTTTCGCGTCCGTTGCAGTAAGCCGGAGAAAACATGATCGCCGCCGCTCCCGTGGGGCTCAGCGTAGCGCCGGGAGCCAAGCCTCACTTGCCGCCTTGGCGCATCCTTGAAATGAATCTTGGATTCCTCGGCCTGCAGTTTAGCTTCGGATTGCAGCAGGGCAATATGGGGCCGATCTACAGCTATCTCGGCGCTGATGAGGCAAGCCTGCCGCTCTTGCAACTCGCCGGGCCGATGACCGGCCTTCTGGTACAGCCCATTGTCGGCGCGCTGAGCGACCGGACGAATTCAAGATGGGGACGCAGAACGCCTTATTTCATCGCGGGCGCGATCCTTTCAACGCTCGGGCTCTTCTTCATGCCCTTTAGTTCTTCAATCGTCATGGCGGTGAGCCTGCTCTGGATCCTCGACGCCGGCAATAACATGACCATGGAGCCCTACCGCGCCTATGTGAGCGACAGGCTCAATCCGGATCAGCGGCGCTTCGGGTTTCTGACGCAAAGCGCGTTCACCGGCCTTGCGCAAATGCTTGCATTCCTGACCCCATCGATGATGGTCTACGCCTTCGGAGTGGACAAGGATGCAGTCGATTCGCACAATATTCCGCACACCGCCCGCGCTGCCTTCGCCGTCGGGTCAATATTGTCGATGACTACGATCTTGTGGTCCATCTTGCGCGTCCCGGAGTTGCCGCTGACGCCTGCTGACAAAGCCCGCATCGCTAGCCAGCCCAAGGGCTTCGCGGCGACGATAAAAGAAATCAGCAGCGCCATTCACGAAATGCCTGAGGCGATGCGCAAGCTCGCGGTGATGTGCCTTTTTCAATGGTATGCCATGGCCGCTTATTGGGGCTATGTTATCTATTCAATCGGGCGAACAGTCTATCGCACCTCAGACCCGACATCCGACGGGTTTCGTTCCGCAGTCCTGGCGAACGGCGAAATGGCGGCATTCTATAACTTTATCGCGTTTATCGCCGCCTTCGGCCTCGTTCCCTTCACGAAAAGGTTTGGCGCGGCCGCCGTGCACGCCGTATGCCTGACGCTTGCCGGGATGGGAATGCTGACGCTGCCGCATATCGACGAGAAATGGATGTTGTTTCTTCCTGCTGTGGGCATCGGTCTTGGTTGGGCGAGCATCATGGGAAACCCTTACGTCATTCTCGCTGGCGCGATTCCGCCGGAGAGGACGGGCGTTTATATGGGCATCTTCAACATGATGATCGTGATCCCGATGTTGTTTATCGCGGCGACCTTGCCGTTCTACTATAAGCCGCTGATGGGCGGGGACCCGCGCAACGTGCTGACGCTTGCAGGCGTTCTGATGATCCTCGCTGCGCTGGCGGTCTTGCGGGCGCGAGAGACGAAAGCCGCGTGATCGGCTAGAGTGCTCGTATGTCAGGGAAACTCAACCGCGAATCTCGATACGCCCTGCTGCACGGGCGCGACGTCTCGGTCATCATCGAGACGCCGCCGGGCGCCCCGCCGATCTGGCGTTACTGGGGACCGCGCCTTCCTGACGCTGCGCCGCCCTTCGACAGTCACGATGCCCGCCCAACGCCGCCCTTCTCGCTCGACGCCGACCAGCCCCTAACGGTATTTCCGACGTTCGGCGCGGGGTGGTTTCATCAATCCGCGCTGCTCGCCCATCGAGAGGGCCGCGACTTTGCGCAAGCCTTCACGTCGGCGCAGATCGAGAGGCGCGAGGGCGCTCTAAAGATTGCCTTGGAGGATAGGGTTGCGGGCATTGGGGTCGCAATCAGTATCGCGCTCAATGCGGCGAGTGACGTATTGACTGTTTCAACCTCGCTGACCAATTGCGGCGCCGCGCCACTGGACATTTTATGGCTCGCTGCCGCGACATTGCCGCTTCCGGCGGGTCCAGCGCGCATTCGTTATTTCACCGGGCGTCATAATCGCGAATTCGAGGCGTGTGAGGACACGCTGACGCACGCGCTTTGGCGTCGCGACAATCGCCGCGGCATCACTTCGCACGATGCCTTTCCCGGCGCCGTCGCGCTGATCGGCGCCGCGGCGGCCGATGAGGGCATTGTTTACAGCGCGCAGCTCGCATGGTCCGGCAATCACACGCAGACAATCGAACGAATCGACGACGGGCGGCGTCAATGGCAGCTCGGCGAATGGCTGGCGCCGGGTGAGGTCCGTTTGGCAGCAGGCGAAACGCTTCAAGCGCCCGACGTGCTTGTGACATGTTCTGTGCAAGGATCGAATGGCGCTGCGCAGAATTTTCATCGCGCTGTCCGCAGGCGCATGACTTGGCCGGACGGCGCGATGCGGCCGCGCCCTGTTCACCTGAACACATGGGAGGCCGTCTATTTCAACCATCGCCTCGACGAGCTGAAATCGCTCGCCGATGAGGCCGCGCGTATCGGCGTCGAGCGATTCGTGCTTGACGATGGCTGGTTTAAGGGCCGCGACAATGACCGGACCAGCCTCGGTGACTGGACCCCAGACCGCGCAAAATACCCTGCAGGCTTGCGACCGCTCGCCGACCATGTGATCGCGCGCGGCATGGAATTCGGCCTCTGGTTGGAACCGGAAATGGTCAGTCCGGACAGCGACCTTTATCGCGCGCACCCAGAATGGGCGCTACAAATTCAAGAGCGCCCGTTGCTCACAGGCCGCCATCAGCTGGTGCTGGATCTGACGCGCGCGGAAGTCGCGGACCATCTCTTCGGCGTTATCGATAAGCTGCTTTCATCGCTGCCGGTTTCATACTTGAAGTGGGACCACAATCGCGACCTGACATTAGCAGGGGATAGGAGCGGCCGCGCCGCTTATCATCGACAGGTCGTCGCAGCTTACGCGCTGATCGCGCGCCTGCGGACGGCCCATCCTCGCGTTGAGATCGAGGCTTGCGCCGGCGGCGGCGGACGCAGCGACGCCGGTATTCTTCAGCATACGCACCGCATTTGGGCGAGCGATTGCCTCGACGCGGCGATCAGACTCTCGGTTCAGCGTGGATTTCTTCAATTCCTGCCGCCTGAAGTCATGGGCTCGCATATCGGCGCGGCGCCTGCGCATTCGACGGGACGCGCGCATTCGCTGGAGTTGCGGGCCGCCGTCGCCGCGACAGGTCATTTCGGTCTGGAACTCGACATCCGCAGCCTTGAGTCAAACGACCGCCGCGAACTAGAGGGCTGGATCGCCTTTTATAAGGCGAGCCGCGATCTCATTCATGGCGGCGATGTCTGGCTGGGCGAGGCAGGCGACAGCGTTTTCTGGCAAGCGCATGGTTCGCCGGAGAGCCTGCTGCTCTTCGCATATCGTGTCGAGGCTGCGGCGGATAGTTTTCCGCCGACGCTGTGTCTGCCGATGCTCGAGGAGACCATGACCTACCACGTTCAGATCGTGCAGGGTTGGAACCGCCGCGGTTGGATCACCGGGGGTGCGCTTTTTCAAGCGCTTGCCGGTGAAGGCGCGCCCTTCAGCGGCGCTTGGCTCAAGCGGTCGGGTTTGCCGCTGCCACCGATGATGGCGGGAAGCGCCGCCGTTTTTTCTGTGAAAGCGCAATGACGTTTCGCGCGCATCTCCAGCCTCACCGGCGCTTTAATCCGCTGACAGGCGGGTGGGTTCTTGTCTCGCCGCATCGGGCGCGGCGCCCTTGGCTCGGCCAGCAGGAGGCGGCCGAGGCGGCGACGCATCAAAGCTATGATCCTGCTTGTTACCTTTGCCCAGGGAATCAGAGAGCGGCGGGTTTTGTAAATCCTCCTTATACGGGCGTCTTTGCCTTTGATAATGATTATCCTGCGCTTCTCCGAGAAACGCCGGCTCCGATGGCGAGCGACCCGCTATTCCGGGCCGAACCGGCGGTAGGGCGCTGCCGCGTCGTCTGCTTTTCGCCGGATCACAGCGCGACGTTGCCGGAGCTTTCGCTCGACGCGGTCGCCTCGGTCGTGGCTGATTGGCAAATGGAGACAGCGCAATTCTCCGAGCGGTTCGCTTATGCGCAAATCTTTGAAAATAAAGGCGCGATGATGGGGTGTTCGAACCCGCACCCCCATTCGCAAATTTGGGCGACGTCATTTGTCCCGGCGGAAGTGGCAGCCGAGGATGCGCGGCAACGCGCATATTATGTCGATCGGGGCGCCCCGTTGCTTAGCGACACGGCAAGTCGAGAGATCGCCGCTAAGGAGCGAGTCATATTCGAGACCGACCGCTTTCTTGCCATTGTTCCCTATTGGGCCGCTTGGCCTTTCGAGACTCTTCTGATTGCAAAAGGTAACGTCGCACGGCTGACCGATCTCGATACTGACGGCGTGCGTGATTTCGCCTTGGCGCTAAAGCGCCTGACCGTACGCTATGACAACTTGTTTCAGTGCAGTTTTCCCTATTCCATGGGTATCCACGGTGCGCCGAGTGGGATTGCCGCGGAACATTGGCGGCTCCATGCACATTTTTTTCCGCCGCTTTTACGCTCTGCGTCGATTAAGAAATTCATGGTCGGGTTTGAGCTTCTTGCGGAAGCACAGCGCGATTTGACTCCAGAGGCGGCGGCTGAGCGACTGCGGTCGGCGCCCGATCTCCATTTCCGTTCAGGCAAGCCCGCGTGAAACCGACGGTCGATGCCCGCGTTCGCGAATCCTTCTTCGCCAAGTTTGGCGGCGCGCCCACGCTTGTCGTACGAGCCCCAGGCCGCGTCAATCTTATCGGTGAGCACACAGACTATAATGACGGCTTTGTCTTTCCTTGCGCCATCGGATTTGAAACGCGGGTCGCGGCACGCGCTCGGGCCGACAAGCGTATCCGGATCGTTGCTGCCGATTTCGGCGGCGCCGAAGATGAATTCGACGCTTCTCCCACGATCGAGAAATCGTCTGATCAACCGTGGTCAAACTATATCCGCGGCGTCGTCGATGAACTCCGAAGGGAGCAGGTTTCGATCATGGGCGCCGACCTGGCGATTGCTGGCGACATACCTCAAGGAGCGGGACTTTCGTCATCAGCATCGCTTGAGACGGCCGCAGCACTCGCGCTTTTGGCGCTCGCCGGACGCGAAGATTTTAACCGGACTGCGGTTGCGCAGCTTTGTCAGCGGGCGGAGAACGACTTTGTCGGCTGCCAATGCGGAATTATGGATCAACTAGTCTCGGCCCGCGGCGAGTCGGGTGCGGCGCTGCTCATCGATTGCCGATCGCTTGCCGTGCGAAGCGTCAAGGCGCCAGCGTCACTTTCAATCCTGATTGCGCATTCCGGTGTCGTGCATGGGCATGCAAGCGGCGCGTACAACGATCGGCGGCGGCAGTGCGAAGAGGCGTCAGCTGCGCTAGGCGTCAAAAAACTTCGTGACGCTGACCAGGCCGTGCTCTGCCAATTCGAAAAGTCGCTTGACGCAACCCTATTCCAGCGCGCGCATCACGTTATTACGGAAAATCAGCGCACGCTTGATTTCGCCAGTGCGTTCGCAAAGAGCGATCTGACCACGCTTGGCCGATTGATGCGTGCGTCCCATGCGTCATTGCGCGACGATTTCGAGATTTCGACGGCGGATGTCGATCGGCTAGCCGATCTTTTCAATGAGGCGATTGGCGAGGACGGGGGAGCGCGCATGACCGGGGGCGGTTTTGGCGGGGCTGTCGTCGCCATTACTCACGAAGCGTGTGTGCCAAGACTCGTAGAACGCATTGAGCGTGCTTACCGCCGACCCGATGGTCGGCCGACCGAGGTCTGGACGGTGCGTCCCGCTGCAGGGGCCGCCCTTTGTCCGGTTTGATTGACCTTACGCGTTCAAATCCACCTTCGCCAAGCTCGCCCCCCAGTTGTCGGTGCACAGCATTTAGAAAGGGTCTCAAGCGGCCTTTGCAAATGTACCCGTTTTCTTCGATTATCCGTCGACAAATTGACCGTACGCTCCCGGCCGACGCGTTGCGGCCTCAGGCGTCTACCGCCTGTGTGCTGAAAAAGGCCCTGTTGGCGAAGGGGCCTCAGTCCGGTAAACGCGCGCCATGACAACACACGAACTTCCCCAACACGAGCGCGTTCTCATCATCGATTTTGGATCGCAGGTGACCCAGCTCATCGCGCGGCGCTTGCGCGAAGTTGGCGTCTATTGCGAGATCCATCCCTTCAATCGCGCCGACGCTGCCTTCCTTGAATCGTTTTCGCCCAAAGCAATTATTCTTTCCGGCGGGCCGGCCAGCGTGAAGTCTGCGACGAGCCCGCGGGCTGATGAGGCCGTGTTCGCCGCCGGTGTGCCCGTGCTCGCCATCTGCTACGGTCAACAGACAATGGCGCTACAACTTGGCGGCGCTGTCGATCATTCGGACAAGCGCGAATTCGGTCGCGCCGATGTCACCATCGAACGCCCGAGCGCCCTTTTCGAGGGCGTCTGGAATGTCGGTGAGTGCTACCCCGTTTGGATGAGCCACGGTGATAAGGTTACTCGCTTGCCAGAGGGCTTTTCGGTCGCCGGCGCCTCGCCGAATGCCCCGTTCGCAATCGCGACAGACGAACGCCGCAAGCTCTATAGCGTGATGTTCCACCCCGAAGTCGTTCACACGCCGGACGGCGGCAAACTCTTGCGGAATTTCGCGCGCAATATCGCAGGTCTTCGCGGCGATTGGACCATGGCGTCATTTCGTGAGGAAGCTGTCAGCAAAATACGCCGTCAGGTCGGCGGCGCGCGGGTTATCTGCGGGCTCTCGGGGGGCGTTGATTCCTCCGTCGCCGCTGTGCTCATCCATGAAGCGATCGGCGATCAACTTACCTGTGTCTTCGTCGATACGGGCCTGATGCGTGCTGGAGAGGGCGCTGAAGTCGTGCGGCTCTTTCGTGACCGCTACAATATCCCGCTTGTTCATGTTGAGGCCGAGGCATTGTTTCTTGGGAAGCTCGAGGGTGTCGCTGATCCGGAGCAAAAGCGGAAAATCATCGGTGCGACATTCATCGATGTGTTCGATGCAGAGGCGAAGAAGATCAGCGGCGCCGAATTTCTGGCGCAAGGAACGCTTTATCCGGACGTCATCGAGAGCGTCGCCTTCGACGGCGGTCCTTCCGTAACAATCAAATCCCACCACAATGTGGGCGGGCTGCCGGCGCGCATGAAGCTGAAGCTCGTCGAACCCTTGCGCGAACTCTTCAAGGACGAGGTGCGCGCTCTCGGTCGAGAGCTAGGCCTGCCTGAGACTTTTGTCGGCCGTCATCCGTTCCCGGGACCTGGCCTTGCGATTCGTATTCCCGGCGAAGTCACAAAGGAAAAAGCTGATATCCTCAGAAAGGCCGACGCCGTCTATCTCGATGAAATTCGCAAAGCCGGTCTCTACGACGACATCTGGCAGGCTTTTGCAGTTTTGCTCCCGGTACGGACGGTCGGCGTGATGGGCGACGGGCGCACTTACGATTACGTGCTGGCGCTACGCGCTGTCACATCAACTGACGGCATGACTGCGGACTATTTCCCATTCAGTCATGACTTTCTGGGGCGCTGCGCCACGCGCATCATCAACGAGGTCAATGGCGTCAACCGGGTTGTTTACGACGTGACTTCGAAGCCGCCGGGTACAATCGAGTGGGAGTGACGGGTCGTACAAATGGCGGCGTTCGTCCATGCTGGCGCGCTGTCAGTATCTTTTAGAAAGCGTTAAACTGTCATGCATGCTTGCGGGCGGCCTGTTAGGAACCAAACGCCACACGGCCGACCTTGTTTTCAGGTGTCCGGTTTCAGGCGGAGGCCCGTTGACTGAAACCCATGATGTCATCGTAGTTGGCGGCGGTCAGGCCGGGCTGGCGACGGGCTATTATTTGCGCCGCGCAGCTCTTGATTTCCTGATCCTGGATGCGGGCACGCAAGCCGGTGGCGCCTGGCGGCATGGTTGGAAATCGCTGCGGCTGTTTTCGCCTGCCGCCTACAGCTCGATGCCGGGCTGGCCCATGCCGGCGCGGGCGCACGGTGGCTATCCGACGCGCGATGATGTGATCGACTATCTGGCGCGGTACGAGGCGCGCTACGAACTGCCGGTGCGCCGGCCCGTCATTGTCAAGTCGGTAGTGTCGGATTCCGTTTCGCTAGTTTTGCAAACGACCGTGGGCGCGTTCCGGGCGCGGGCGGTCGTCAGCGCCACCGGCACATGGTCGGCGCCGTTTGTTCCCGACTATCCCGGCAGGGATGTCTTTCGGGGACAGCAAATGCACTCCGCCAAGTATGTCGAGCCGGAGGCGTTTGCAGGCCAAAGCGTGCTGATCGTGGGCGGCGGCAATTCCGGCGCACAGATCCTCGCGGAGGTCTCGTCTGTTGCCAGCACGACTTGGGTCACCGAACGGGAGCCGCTGTTCCTGCCCGACGATGTTGATGGCCGGGTATTGTTCGAGCGGGCCACGGCACGGCTGCGCGCTGGGCCCACTGATACCCCGGTGGGCGGCATCGGCGATATCGTGATGGTGCCGCCGGTTGTCGAGGCGCGGGGACGCGGGGCGCTTAGTTCAGTCCGGCCATTCGTGCGCATCATCGAACATGGCGTGATTTGGCCCGATGGCCGGCAATCACGGGTGGACGCGATCATCTGGTGCACCGGCTTTCGGCCGGCGCTTACACATCTGGAGCGCCTTGGGGTTATCGAAGCCGATGGACGGGTGGCCGTCAACGGGCAGCAGTCCGTCAAGCAGCCGCGCCTTTGGCTGACCGGCTACGGGGACTGGTGCGGGCCGGGCTCGGCCACCCTTATTGGTGCATCACGTGTCGCCCGTGATCTTGTGCCGAAAGTGCGGGAACAAATGGCTCTGGCTGGATAACGGCTTCAGCCAGTGCGCGAAAGGGCGGCGCTGACGTAACTGTCTGCCGGCGTGACGATCCCTTTGTCTTTGCGCTCTGAGTAGCGGTCGACAAGCTGGACCGCGTGCGGGCGCATCAGGATGGTGAAGCGCACGAGTTCCTCCATCACATCGACAATCCGGTCGTAATAGGCTGACGGGCTCATTCGTCCGGCGTCGTCGAACTCCTTGTAGGCCATGGCGACGCTCGACTGGTTGGGAATGGTGAACATTCGCATCCAGCGACCCAGCAGCCGCAGCGTATTGACCGCGTTGAAGGACTGCGAGCCGCCCGACACCTGCATCACTGCCAGCGTGCGCCCTTGCGTTGGCCGAAGGCCTTTCATTTCGAGCGGCAGATGGTCGATCTGTATTTTCATGATGCCGGTGATCTGGCCATGGCGTTCCGGGCTGCACCAGACCTGCCCCTCGGACCAAAGCGCATGGTCGCGCAGTTCCGCCACCGCGGGATGGTCATCGCCGGCATGCTGGTCGGGGAGCGGCAGGTCCGAGGGATTGAAGATCCGCGTCTCGGCGCCAAAGAATTGCAGGAGCCGCGCCGCTTCCTCGACGACAAGCCGTGAGTAGGATCGTTCCCGCAAGGAACCATAGAGCAGCAGGATCCGCGGCGGCGGCCCCTTCGGCCCGAGACCTTCGGCAGGGTCGCGGATGATGAAGCGCGGATCGAGCGCCGGCAGATGCTCGGGATCCCCGATGGTCAGCAGACGCGTGCTCATGTGGTCGGTTCGGCGCCGGCGACGAGATGTTCCGGCATTTCATCCGCTGGTTTGGCCGCCAGTTCCGCGTCGGTCAGGCGGGCATAGATTTCGATCAGATTCCCATCCGGATCGCTGAGCCAAAGCTCGTGTAGCGGCGTGCCTTTCCATGTTGTGCGCGGCGGCTTTTCAACGGTGGCGCCAAAGGTCACGGCGCGATGATAGCTGGCGATGACCGCCGCCTTGTCGGCGACCGCCAACCCCAAATGGTAAAGAGTATCATGGTGCAGAGGCTTACCGTCAGCGACGACGATAACGAAATTGAGGTTGAGATCAGGGCGCAGGTAGGTTGCGTAGCGATGTGTCCATTCCTTGGGCCACGCGTCGAACAGCCAGGCATAGAAGCGTGCACTGGTCGCAAGATCGCCAACGCGCAAGCTGGCATGGAATTCGGCGCCTGGTGGGCCTGGTGGCAGCGCGAGCAGGCTGCGGAGCACCTCAAGTCTCGCCGCGATGAGGTCTCGTGCCGTGGCGAAGCGGGCGCGCATTTCGTCATCAGTCAGCGCCGGGTCGGTCGACGCCGGATCGGCGATTGGCCAGTGCAGGCGCCTCACCCGCCCGGGCAGGACCGGACAGACTTCCTCTGCACACAGCGTAATGACGAGGTCGATAGCGGCCGGGTCGATATCGGTGACGGACTTGGAACTGTGGCTACTGATGTCGATGCCCTTTTCCGCCATCGCGGCGATGGCGTGCGGGTTAACGCGTGAGGGCGCCGAACCGGCGCTCATCACGACAGCAACGTCACCAAGCATCGCACGGGCGAGGCCTTCGGCCATCTGGCTGCGCGCCGAATTGGCGACGCACAGAAATAGGATTCGCGTGGTCATTGGGCGGTCTTTCGTTCTTGTGAAAACTGACGGCGCCAATGCAAAGCAAGCTGCACCAGCAGGATGAGCACCGGCACTTCGACAAGCGGACCGATCACGGCGGCAAACGCCACGGGAGACGCGAGGCCGAAGGTGGCGATCGCCACGGCGATGGCGAGTTCGAAATTATTGCCGGCAGCCGTAAAGGCGATGGCCGTAGTGCGCGGATAATCGCGTGACACCAGTTTGCCGAGGAAGAAGCTGACGGTGAACTGGATGAGAAAGTAAAGCGTCAGCGGGATGGCGATGCGCAGCGCATCCATCGGCAGGCTGACGAGATCGGCTCCCTTCAGCGTGAACATGGCGACAATCGTGAATAGAAGCGCATAAAGCGCCAGCGGCCCAATGCGCGTCAGGAATACGCGTTCATACCAGTCGACACCATGGCGTGCCGTCAGCTGGCGCCGGGTCAGCCAGCCGGCGAAAAAGGGGATGCCGAGATAAACCAGCACCGCCTGCGCGATCTCCCACAGGCTGATGTCGATGACGCTGCCCTCAAGGCCGAACAAGGGCGGCAGGATGGTCAGGAAAAACCAGGCATAGACGCTGAAAAACAGAATCTGGAAAATCGAATTGAACGCCACGAGGCCAGCGACATATTGGTTGTCGCCCTCGGCGAGCTGGTTCCAGATCAGCACCATGGCGATGCATCGTGCGAGGCCGATCAAGATCAGCCCGGTCATGTATTCCGGGAAATCGCGCAGGAATATGACAGCCAGCACGAACATCAGCACTGGACCGATCACCCAGTTCTGGATGAGCGAGAGCGCCAGCAGCCGCTTGTCATCGAACACGCGCGGCAATTCGTTGTAACGCACCCGCGCCAGCGGTGGGTACATCATGGCGATCAGCCCGATGGCGATGGGAATGTTGGTGGAGCCGACCGTCAGGCTTTCGAGCCAGACGGGCGCGCTTGGGAACACGGCGCCAATCAAGACGCCGCCCGCCATGGCCGCGAAAATCCATACTGTGAGGTAACGGTCGAGAAACGACAGTCGCCCGGGCGAGGGAGGTGTCATCGCGGGGCTGGCCTTCAGCAACATAGGGAAAGGTCGGCAACCAAGGGCCGGGTCAGATCTGCACTGGCGCCGCAACAGTCCTTGACGAGAAACAGCATCAAAGCCCTGAGGCAATCAAGATCGGCGCGATAGATGACGCTGCGACCCTGTCGCTCGGCCTGCACCAATCCGGCGCGCTGTAAAATGGCGAGATGCGATGACATCGTGTTTTGAGGCACGTCGAGCAGCCGGGCGACTTCGCCGGCCGCAAGACCGTCGGGCGCATGGCGGACCAGCAGTTTGAAGGCGTCCAGACGCGAAGACTGCGACAGCGAGCTTAGGGCATCGAGGGCTGCTGAATTATCCATTTATCCAGCTAGATAGATTTATGGGCTCTTGCAATCCTCGCATGAGCACTTTGGGGAAGAATATTCTTGGGAAGGGAGCAGGCGCACCGTCTTGATAGATCTGGCCAGCCGATAACCGGGGTTGCGTTGCGGCGCTGCACCACGCTAACCGATCGTGGGTCCTACCCCCCTCTGGGTTACAAGGTGGTTCGCCGGGTGGCTTAATCGGTCGACTTATATCGTAAATTCCCGACTGCGGCTCGATACTTAGCGCGGCGCATCCCAGCACTCGGCAATCACATGAGGTCAGACATTAAATGCCATCTATCGCATCGCTACGCCGCGAATGGCTCTCCAATCCGGTGGGTGATATCCTCGCTGGCATTGTTGTCGCATTGGCCCTCATTCCAGAGGCCATCGGCTTTTCGATTATCGCAGGCGTCGATCCCAAAGTCGGGCTCTATGCGTCCTTCTCAATTGCGGTGATCACGGCGCTGGTCGGCGGCCGGCCCGGCATGATTTCTGCCGCCACGGCCGCGATCGCAGTGCTGGTCTTGCCATTGATCCGTGAGCACGGCGTTCAGTTCCTGTTCGCAGCGACTATTCTTATGGGCATTATCCAGATCATCGCTGGATTCCTGCGGCTCGACCTATTGATGCAATATGTGTCGCGGTCGGTGATTACCGGCTTCGTCAATGCGCTCGCGATCCTAATTTTCATGGCGCAGCTGCCACAACTCATCGGGGTCAGCTGGGAAACTTATGCGATGGTCGCGGGCGGGCTGGCCATCATCTATCTTTTTCCGCTGCTTACGAAGGCGATCCCATCACCTCTTGTCGCCATCGTCGCGCTTTCGGTGCTAACGATCTTTGGCGGCATCAAGGTCAACACCGTCGGCGACATGGGTGAACTTCCATCCGCGTTGCCCTATTTCTTCATCCCTGATGTGCCTCTGACCTGGGAAACACTGCAGACCATTCTGCCCTATTCCTTAACCATGGCAGCTGTCGGCCTGCTCGAATCTCTGCTGACCGCGCAGATCGTCGACGACCTTACAGACACCAGCAGCGACAAGCGTCGTGAGACTAAGGGTCAAGGCATCGCCAATTTCGTTACTGGCTTTTTGGGCGGCATGGGCGGCTGCGCGATGATCGGCCAGTCGGTGATCAACGTGAAATCGGGCGGTTCGACGCGGCTTTCGACCTTGGTATCCGGTTTATTCCTGCTTTTTTTGATTGTCGTTCTTGGACCGTTAGTCAGCCGCATCCCGATGCCATCGCTGGTCGCCGTCATGATCATGGTATCGATCGGCACCTTCAGCTGGAGCTCGATCAAAAACCTGCGCGTCCACCCATGGCAATCGTCAGTGGTAATGCTGACCACGGTCGCTGTCGTCGTGACCACCCATGACTTGGCGCAAGGCGTGATCGCCGGCGTCTTGCTCAGCGGGCTGTTCTTCGCCAGCAAGGTCCAGCGCATGTTCAAAGTCGAATCGATACTGTCTGAAGATGGGCGCACCCGGACCTATGATATGTCGGGAGAAGTGTTCTTTGCCTCCACCGATCGCTTTGTCGCGGCTTTTGATTTCAAGGAGGTTGTCGATCGGGTCGTGATCAACGTTTCGAGGGCGCATTTCTGGGACATTTCGGCCGTCGGCGGGCTTGATAAAGTCATTCTGAAATTCCGCCGCGGCGGCGCTGAAGTTGAAGTCATCGGCCTCAACGAGGCGAGCGCGACGCTCGTTGGTCGCTTTGCCATTCATGACAAGCCCGGCGCGGCTGATGCGCTTGGCGTCCATTAGGAGATCGACCATTATGCAACGCCATATTCTTGCCTGCGTGGATCCGTCTGTATACGGCGTCACGGTCATCGACCTGACTGCCTGGATTGCCAACCGTTTGTCCGCCAGCGTCGAACTTCTTCACGTCATTCAACGTAAAGACGCCGTCGCCGCGCGTCACGACCACAGCGGCGCAATCGGCCTAGGGGTAAAGTCGGGTTTGCTTGAGGAGCTTGCGCGGATCGATCAAGCCGAAGGCAAACTCGCCATCGAACATGGCCGTGCGATTTTGGCTGACGCCGAGGTGAGGCTTCGTGCTGCTGGCGTCACCGAAGTGAAACAACTGATGCGCCACGGCAGCATCGTTGACACCATCCTCGAGAGAGAAGCCAATGCAACGCTCGTCATCATCGGCAAGCGTGGTTCTGACCATCAGTTTGCGCCGGCGCACATCGGTTCGAACATTGAACGTGTAGTCCGCGCCAGTGAAAAGCCCATCTTGATTGCTTCCCGCGGCGCCAGCATGCCCTCAAGCGCCGTCATTGCCTATGACGGCAGCGCTTCCGCCAACCGCGCAGTGGATCGGGTCGCTGCGTCACCACTTTTTTCCGACTTGCCGCTTCATATCGTTATGGCTGGAAAGGACGACGACTCGCATCGGGTCAGACTGGCGTCGGCGATTACGAGGTTGCCACATGCAACGCCGCATATCATTGACGGAAGCCCAGAAAAAGTAATCGCAAGCCTTGTTGAGAGCCTCGGTGACACCATGCTGGTGATGGGAGCCTACGGCCATTCGCCCTTGCGGACGCTAATTGTCGGCAGCACCACGACGGCTATGATCCGCACAGTCCATGTGCCAGTGTTGTTGGTACGCTGACGGCGGCAATCGATCTCAAGGTGGTGTGAAGCCCATAGTTCAAAAGCTGAACAGTGATCGAGGCCACGCGCCCACCAATCGCAACAAGCTGTAACGAAGAGAAGGTGCGTTTAGGCAGACTTTGTTGCATGAATCATTGAAAAACCGTCTTTGCGGGTGTTTGTAAGTCGACGACTGCTCACTTGGAGCTGCTGTTAGCGTGGCGGTCGATCTGAGCGCTAAACTTCAGGCCCCTCGCTCTACAGATGTCAAATGTCGACGGTTGAAGCTTTCGTGGCGACCGAACAGCCGAGGTTCGAAACTTCGTGGCGCGTCAGCGTCTTACAAACAGACTGCTATGGGCAAGCCTTAAAAGCTCAACCTTCGCTGGCCGGTTCAGCTGCCAGACGGACAAAAACCGCCATGACTTCCTTGGGGCTTGCGCGTTCAACTGCTCCTGCATCGACTTCGTCTTGCGTCCACATCCATGAACGGGCGGGATCGTCCCGCATGGCCCAACCGGGGAACAGGCGCTCCTTAATTGGACCGGAGACGAGGCGTCGTATGTTGAGATGACGGTCGTCCCTGCGGATTTGTTCGTACAAAGTCTCAACTGCTGTTTCTTCGCCTTCGAGCATCTGCAGATAGAGATCGGCCCGGCAAATCAGCGCGCCGGTCACATCAATCTTTGGGTTATATCTGCGCGCGTCGCTCAGGATCCCGTTCAAGGTGGCCTGGTCGAAGCCGAATGGCCGTGAGCTGTAGATAAGATGCGAAAGGGTCATACGATGGCGGCCTTTTTCCGGAAACGATTCAACATTCATTGGGCATGTTAGCCGGTAATCCGCCCCGATACTACTCGGCATCGCTTTTTGGACAGCGGCGGGAGGGCTGACTGTTTTTTTGTGCTGCGTCCTCGCAGGTTGACGACGTTGTTGAACCCTGACACCGGTCGGTCATGAGGGCCAGGTCGCCTATGGACGGGGTCGAAAAGAGCGTTTCCGCCGCGATCGGCGACTGTTGGCGGAAACCCGCGCTGACAATCTCCCTGCGCCGGTTAGCGAAGCGGAAAAGCGCGGGCTTCAACAGGTCGGCGTCGATCCTCGGGCAGCGACTGCTTGCGATGCTGAAAAGATTATGACCGACGCGACTGATGAGTTATCGACGCGACCTTCATCCTTGCGCCTTTTTTCCGCGCGAGATCAGAAGCTCTTCGCGCTCGCTCCAGACGCGGCTGCGATTTCTGACGCAATCTGGATTGATGTCCTGCGCCCAAGCCCGGACGCGGAGCAGCTAATTGAACGCGCGCTGACGATCGAGGTCCCGACGCAAGAGGAAATGCGTGAGATCGAAGTGTCGAGCCGCCTCTACATGGACGGCGACGGCGCCTTCATGACAGCGATGGTGCTGTCGCGCACGGACGGCGACGATGTCGTCAATTCACCAATCACGTTTATTCTAGCCGGCGCGCGGTTGATTACAGTGCGCTATGAGGAGCCGCGCGTCTTTAATAGTTTCGCCGACCGCGCGCAAAGGACGGCGATCGGCTGCGCCGACGCCGAAGGCGTGCTGATGGGCCTTCTTGAGGCGATCATCGATCGTCTTGCCGATGTGCTTGAAAGGCTGGCGCTTGAGATCGACGCGCTTTCGCGCGAAATTTTCAGCCCCGCCAAGCCCGGCAGGGGCAAGAAAAGAAATCGGCGGCCGCGAAGCTCGGACGAATATCAGCGCATCCTTGAAGCAATTGGGCGCAAATACAATCTCGCCTCCAATATCCGCGACAGCCTGGTGACGTTCGAACGGCTCGGCTCGTTCTTCATGAACGTCGCCCAGCAGCGGAAGTCTTCGCGTGAATTGTCGGCGCGGATCAAATCATTCTCGCGCGACACGGGGGCATTGTCAGAGCACGTCGATTCGATATCGCAAAAGATCACGTTCCTGCTCGACGCCACGCTCGGGATGGTGAACATTGAGCAAAACACCATCATCAAGATTTTCTCTGTCGCGGCGACGATCTTTCTGCCGCCGACCCTGATCGCCTCGATCTACGGAATGAACTTTGACTTTATGCCCGAACTCGCCTGGCCGTTCGGCTATCCATTCGCAATCTGCTTGATGATTGTTTCAGCAATTTTGCCTTATCTCTTTTTCAAGCAGAAGGGCTGGCTCTGATTCAGATGGCGCAGTCCTTGTCGCTATTTTCAACGCCTGTCCGTCGTGCCGCATTCAAGGACGCCGCATCCCTGAATTCTGAAATCGAGGCGGCGGCGCTTTCCTTCACGGCGGACGACGAACTCGGGCGGCGATGGTCTGTAGAGCACGGTTATCCGGGGTATACATCTTATGGGTCGATCCCGGACCTTGTCACGCGCGCGCCTTGTTTTGCGGCGCTGAAGACCCGGCTCGACAGCGAAGCGGCGTCCTTCGCCAAGGAGCTTGCCTTCGATTTGGGCCGCGCGCGGTTAAAGCTCGACAATATCTGGATCAACGTGATGCCGAAGGGCGCCTTTCATAGCGGTCATATTCATCCGCACAGCGTCATTTCGGGAACCTATTACGTGCGCGCGCCGAAGGGCGCGGCGGCGATCCGGTTTGAGGACCCCCGTCTTTCAATGATGATGGCGGCCCCGCCGCGCTGCGACGATGCGCCCGAAGCGTTGAAGCCGTTCGTTTATGTTGCGCCTGAAGAGGGGACCGCGCTGCTCTGGGAGAGCTGGCTCCGGCACGAAGTCGTGCGTAACGCGTCGAGCCGCCCGCGCATATCTGTCAGCTTCAATTACCGCTGGGGTTGATCGCGACGGCCATAGGTCATCCACCGCGTGCCGACCTTTTCGTCGATGACGTGAAAACCCTCGCGCTCAAGGATTGTGCGGCAATCGTCATGGGTGCGTGCGCCGTTTCGTTCCGCGCCGGTATCAAGGGCTACCGCACGGACCCGCGGGAAAAAAGAACCGATGCCTTCGAGGACTTCGGGCTCGGCGCCTTCTGCATCGCATTTGATGAGATCGACGTGCGTTAAAGCATTTTCACGCGCGAAGCTCTCGATCGTTAGGGCGCGCTTTTGAATCCGAGGGCCTTTGGCGAAGACAGACGAGTCTGCTCGTTCTGGCGCGAGGCCGAAGTCGACCGCGCCGTCTTCCTTCCAAATGACCATGTCGTGCGCCGACGCATTCGGCAGATCGGCAAGGTTTCGTGTCAAAGACGCGAACACGGCGGGGTCGGGCTCGAAACAGAAAACACGAGCGCCATACCGTGCGCAGACATGGGCGAACTCGCCCGCATTGGCGCCGACGTCAAGCACAACGCTTTCGTTCGTCAGGGCCACATGGCGTCCAATGCCATATTCGCGGGCCAACCGATCGAGGCGTGCTTCCCAGCCAAGACGATAAAGCTTCCAGCGCAGCGGGGAGGGAACCGCGATGCGCCGCGCGTCAACCTCGACGACCCAGCCATCCGGGGTTTGCCGCACCGCGATAGGCACATTGCCGCCGATATGGAGCGCCGCCAGCAAGTCCTGCCGCAGGAGTTTCAAACGCTGGATCGCTGACAGCTGCACCAGGGAATTCCGATGGACGACGAGCGCCGCTATAGGGACAGCGCGGCGCGAAGTCACGCGGCGAAAACGGGAGATCACGATGACGGCGACCCTTCAGGTCAAACGCGATAATCTCGCCGAAACGCGCCTTGTCGTCGGCGAAACGCCGGTGCTCAGCGAAGGTGAGATACTCGCCAAAGTCGATCGTTTCGCTCTGACCGCGAATAACGTCACTTACGGCGTTGTCGGGGAAAAGATCGGCTACTGGAATTTCTTTCCCGCGCCGGACGGCTGGGGCGTCATCCCGGTTTGGGGGTTTGCAGACATCATCGCATCGCGCGCCGAGGGCGTGTTGGAAGGCGAGCGGCTCTATGGATATTTCCCTATGGGCACGCATCTCGTTATGGCCCCGGGGAAGACGTCGACTGAACGCCTCGTCGACGCGAGCGCGCACCGCGCCAGCTTGCCGCCCGTTTATAATTCCTATGCGCGCGTGAGCGCTGAGCCCCATTATGAACGCGGATTGGATGATCTGCGCGCGCTGCTCTTTCCGCTCTATGCGACCTCGTTCTGCCTCTACGATTTTCTCGCCGACAATAGCTGGTTCGGCGCTGATCAGATCGTCATCGTCAGCGCATCGTCGAAGACAGCGATCGGTCTCGCCTATGCGCTGTCGAAGGATGCCGCCGCGCCGCCGACAGTCGGGCTGACATCGCCGCCAAACGCAGTGATGGTGAATGAGCTGCAGTTATATCGCGCTGTCGTAACTTATGATGCGCTCGAAGCGATCGACGCCGCGAAAAAGACGACGATCGTCGACATGTCGGGAAGCGGGAGCATTCTTTCGAGGCTTCATTCGCATCTGGGCGACAATATGCGTTACTGCTCAAACGTCGGCGTCACCCATTACGATGACACTCATATGGGTCCCGGCTTCATCCGCGAACGCAGCGCCATGTTCTTTGCGCCCGGTCACATTCAAAAGCGCGCAGAGGATTGGGGCCCGGGCCAGTTCGATAAACGCGCCTTCGCCTTCTGGCGAGACGCCGCGATGTCCAGTAAGACTTGGCTGCAGGTCGAAACTGTGCGCGGCGCTGACGCCATGGAGGCCGCCTTTCATCGCATCCGTTTGGGACAGGCGCGCCCGGAAACAGGGCTGATCGTGGCGCTTTAACCGGCGCCTATTGCGCGCGCACCGCCATCTGGATCGGTCCATCCGCGCGGCCGTGGACAAATTGATCGACAAAAGGGTTGTCGGCGTTGTCGATAGCGTTCGCGGGCCCCTGCCAGATGATGCGCCCTTCGTACAGCATCGCGATTTCATCGGCGATTTTCCGCGCGGAGACCATGTCGTGCGTAATCGAGATTGCGCTCGCGCCGGCGTCGCGCACGCGTTCGATGATGAGGTTGTTAATGACGTCTGCCATGATCGGGTCGAGGCCGGTTGTCGGTTCATCGAAGAAGAGCACGGAAGGATCGGCTGCGATCGCGCGCGCCAGCGCCACGCGCTTTTGCATCCCGCCCGAAAGCTCAGCTGGCGAAAGGCTGGCAATCTCCGCGGTGAGGCCAACCTTGGCGAGGCAGTCGATCGCGCGTGCTCGCGCAGCGCCGCCGACTTTACGATCGCCATGGATGAGACGGAACGCGACATTCTCCCAGACCTTGAGGCTGTCGAACAGCGCCGCGCCCTGAAACAGCATGCCAATCTGGCGCGTGAGCCGTTCGCGTTCGGCCTGCGAAGCCTTGAGGATATTGACGCCGTCGATCAGAATCTCGCCGCTGTCTGCGGGAAGGATTCCGAGCACGCATTTAAGGAGAACCGACTTTCCTGTTCCCGATCCGCCGATGATGACGAGCGAGGTTCCGGCGCCAAGGTCGAGATCAACGCCCCTCAGCACTTCCTTCTGACCGAAGGATTTTTTCAGGCCGCGAATTGAAATTTTAGGCGTTGCGCCAGTCATCTCAAAAATCCACGAACAGCGAGGTCATGACGTAGTTCGACGCCAGGACTGCCACGGCCGAAGCAACGACCGCTGAACGTGTCGCCGCGCCGACGCCTTGCGCGCCGCCGCGGCTCTTGAAGCCGAAATAGCAGCCCATGATAGAGATCAGAAATCCAAAAACGGCGGCCTTGATCAGTCCCGATCCGACGTCTTCGGCCGTCAAGAACTGGTCGATATTGCGAATATAGGTTGCCCCTTCAAACCCGAGCGCGTTCACCGCGACCAGCCAGCCGCCATAAATCCCGATCAGGTCAGCGACCAGGACAAGCAAAGGCAGCATCAGCGTCGTCGCAAGAATGCGCGGCGAGATAAGGTATTTGTACGGATCGACTGCCAGGGTCGACATCGCATCGATCTGGTCCGAGACCCGCATTGCCCCTAGCTCCGCCGCCATGCCGGAGGAAGAGCGGCCTGCCACCATCAGTGCGGCAAAGCCGGGCCCCAATTCGCGCACGATCGAAACCGACAGGATCTGCGGCAGGAAGGTCTCCGCGTTGAAGCGCGCTGAACCGTCATAGATGTTGAGCGCAAGCGCCGCGCCAGTGAAAATCGCTGTCAGGCCGACGACAGGCAAAGAGTTAAACCCGATCCGCAACGCCGCGAGATAAAACTCGTGCGTGTAAAAGGGACCGGAGACCCACGCGAACGCGCCCCGCCCGGCGAACGCCGTTATCGCGCCGATTTCGGCCACGAGGCCAAGCGTTCCACGCCCGATGGCAGAGATCGGATTCATCAGACAGTCCCTTCGGCGCCGGTGAGCGAAGGGCTCGCGGGAGCGCCGCCGAAAAGGTAACGGCGCTCCACGCGCAGGCCAAGCCCGCCGTTCCGCGCTCGAGAGAGGCCGCCAACGCCAGTCAAAAGCTCATAACCAAGCGTCCCGCAGCGCGCGGCCTGATCGTCGATCGACAAGTTGAGGCCGAAAAACTCGGCGCGATCGCCGGCCCCGACCGGCAGGGGAGCGTCGGAGACGTCAAGGACGATCAGATCCATCGAAATCCGGCCGGCGACTGGACAGATGGCGCCGCCCACAAAGGCGCGCGCGCTATTCGACCCGCTGCGCGGCAAGCCGTCGCCGTAGCCAAGCGCGACTGTTGCAAGTCGTGTGCGGCGTTTCGAGGTGAATGTCGCGCCGTAACCGACGCTTTCGCCGCCAGCAATCTCGCGACACTGAATGACAGGCGCAGTCAGGGTCGCGACGCTGGCGATGCCGCTTACCGGGGCATCATGCGGATTGACCCCATAGAGGCCGACGCCGAGGCGCAGCACATCATAGCCATACCGCGCGCCGAAGAGCGCGCCGCCAGATGAAGAAAGGCTACGCTTCGCGGATGGAAACAGCGCGGCGGCTTCGTCGAAGTCGCGGCGCTGGCGTTCGTTCATGGCGTTTGTCGCGTCGGAGGCGCAGGCAAGATGGCTCATGACAAGGCCGATCGACAAATCTGAAATCGTGCGCGCCTCAGCCGCATCGGAGATCGCAAGCCCAAGCCGGTTCATTCCCGTGTCGATATGCAGCGCCGCTGCTATGCCGGGCGCTGATGACGCCCAAAGTTTTCCTTGTTCGATCGAATTCAATACTGGCGTCAATCGATGGTCGCGATATGTGGCGATGGTGTCGGCGAAAGGTCCGTTGAAGACAAAGATATCCGGCGCCGGACCCATCGCCGCGCGCAGCGCCGCGCCTTCTTCCGAATACGCGACGAAAAACGTCCGGCAACTAGACTTGGCCGCCAGCGTCCGCGCAACTGCTGCTGCGCCGAGACCATAGGCGTCGCATTTTACAACGGCGGCGGGTTCGGCGGCTGGGGCTGCTGACGCAAGCCGCGTGAAATTCGCAACGATTGCGGCAAGATCGATATCAAGGCGGGGATTGGCGGCGCGCATCAGGACAGACTAACCGGAAAAACTCAGTCCGCATTAGGGGGTTTTGTGGGCCCATCCAAGGCGCGTCAGTATTGTAGGAAGGCCCGCCGCTCGTCGAGCCAGGTTTTCTCGTCTGGTCCGGTCAACAGCTCAAGGTCGCCAGGTGTTGTGGTCGCGTCGTCCACCCAATGGCGCAAGCCCGGGCCGCCATTAATGACGTCGATCGCGAGCTTGCCGGTTTCATACTCGTAAGGAAAGTCGCGCCACAGATTGTAATCGGGATAAAGTCGACGAACGGCTTTGAACGCCAGAGCCTGCACGCG
Organism: Parvularculaceae bacterium; assembly: GCA_034522715.1. Lineage (GTDB taxonomy): Bacteria > Pseudomonadota > Alphaproteobacteria > Caulobacterales > Parvularculaceae > Amphiplicatus. Next base: position 341,866 of record JAXHLA010000004.1, read on the forward strand.
CCAGGGTCTGAATTTCTGGTGGTCGTAGGCCCCGGCTTCAGTATGGATCTGAACGCCTGCGCAAAGTTTGCCCGCATGCTTGTGAAAAGTCGGCTCGAACCAGCAATCGCGAAGCGCGCAGCCTTCCAGCCATTGCGGCGCCAGGCGGCGCATTTCGGCAATGACCGAGCGCGCGTCGATATCGGGGGCCCCAAACAGTTCGAGCGGCCGCGTCGTGCCGCGGCCTTCTGATAATGTAGCGCCCTCAAGCATCACCGTGCCGGCATAGGCGCGGGCCATGAAGATGTTCGGCGCGTTAGGGCTTGGGTTTACCCATACCCGTTCGCCAAGGGGCCAGCCATAGCCAGGCCCTGCGTCAGGACGCCAGCTGTCCATCGCGATCAGCCGATAGTCGACATCTAGCTTCAGGGTACGGATGAACCAGAAACCAAGCTCCCCGAGCGTCAGGCCGTGCCGCATCGGCAAGGCGCCCGCGCCGACGAAACTTTCCCAGCCAGGCAACAGCGTCAGGCCCTCGACCGGGCGCCCGACAGGGTTCGGGCGGTCAAGGACCCAGACGGATTTTCCATGCTTTGCAGCGGCTTCCAGCACATACCGCAGGGTAGTGATGAACGTGTAGATACGGCAGCCGAGATCTTGAAGATCGACGAGGAGGACGTCGAACGTCTCCATCATCGCATCGGTTGGTCGTCTTACATTTCCGTAGAGGCTGAAAACCGGAATGCCGAGCGCCGGGTCGATGAAATCCGGCGACTCGATCATGTTGTCCTGCTTGTCGCCCCGTAAACCGTGTTGCGGACCAAACGCCGCCGAGAGCTTGATGTCACCAAGCGCGGCGAGGGCGTCGAGTGAATGGGTAAGGCCTTCCGTCGCCGAGGCTGGATGCGCGAGCAGCGCGACGCGCTTGCCTTGCAGCGGCGCGCGAAGGGACTTTTCTTCGAGGAGGCGGTCAATGCCGAACTTCATGGACGACTTTCAAAAGGAAGGCGCGCGATAAATCCCTCGGCGCGATGAAAATCCGGTTTATCGCCCCCATGCGCCAACGCCCAGTAGCTCTTCGCGCCGGACTTTTCTTCCAGCACGGCGCTGAGCCCCACGCGCGCGGAAGGCGTAAGGCCAAGGCCGGAGGTGTCAATCTGTGCGGTCAGCGTGAAGCTGCGCCCCTCTCTGGCAACGGTGATTACGGGCGCGCGCATGATCGCGTTTGACATGCCGCTCCGGTAGCTATCAAACCGATAGGCCGCCCATTGCGTTGATGGCGCGAAGTTGAGTTCAGTATAGGCCTCGCCAGCACCGGGGCGGATGAAGGCTTCGAAGCAAGTTGTTCGCCAGAGGCCGTCGGTGCGAGCGGGCGCGCTTGTAGGCGCGTGCAACAGACACGCCGCGCCCCCCAAAACATCGTACCTGAAGTGAAGCTGAGCGCGGCGCCGCTCCACCGTCGCTGTAACGCTTACGACGCAAGCCGATGCCATTCCCGGGTACGGGACCAAGCGATGCTTCATTGCGCGACCTGAGACCCGTTCGGCTTTCCGGAAAAGGGTCTTTAATGCTGGCTGCCGCTGTAGTGCCGGTCGAGATTTGAGAACTTGGTCAGGTTTTCCTCGAAGTGGAGGGGCACTTTTCCAATCGGGCCGTGGCGCTGCTTGCCGATGATGACCTCTGCTATTCCGCGCGCGGCGTCGCAATCGGCGATCCATTTGGCATGCGCGTCGCTGTCCGGCTTCGGCTCGGCGCGACGGAGATAATACTCTTCTCGATAAATGAACATGACGACGTCGGCGTCCTGCTCGATCGAGCCGGATTCCCGCAAGTCCGCGAGTTGGGGCCGTTTGTCGTCGCGGCTTTCCACTTGACGCGAGAGCTGCGAGAGCGCGACGACGGGAACGGCGAGTTCCTTGGCGAGCGCTTTCAGGCCCATTGAAATTTCGGTGATCTCTTGCACGCGGTTGTCGGTGCGCTTTTGTGAGCCGGTGAGGAGCTGCAAATAATCGACGACGAGAAGCCCAAGACCGTGTTGGCGCTTTAGTCGCCGCGCGCGCGCAGCGAGCTGGCCGATTGAAAGGCCGCCTGTGTCGTCGATAAAAAGCGGAAGAGACTCCAGTTCGCGCGCCGCATGATAGATGCGTTCGAACTGTTCCTGATCAATATCGCCGCGCCGGATCTCGTTTGACGGGACGCCCGAGACTTCGGAAATGATACGCGTCGCAAGCTGGTCCGACGACATTTCGAGCGAGAAGAGTCCGACAACGCCCCCTTCCGCCGACTTGATCGTCCCATCCGGCTGGCGATCCGGCTTATAGGCGCGTGCGACGTTGAGAGCGATGTTGGTCGCGAGCGAAGACTTTCCCATCGACGGGCGGCCAGCAAGAATAATGAGGTCGGAGGCGTGCAATCCGCCGAGCGTATGGTCGAGATCGCGAAGTCCCGTCGATATGCCGGCGAGGCCGCCGTCGCGCTTGACTGCGGCTGTGGCGATATCAATCGCGTCAGCGATCGCTGTGCGAAACGTCTTGAAGCCGCCGCCGTATTTTCCGGTCTCCGCCAGCTTGTAGAGCGCCTGTTCAGCGTCGGCGAGCTGCGCGCCTGGCTCATCGTCCAGCATTGCCACGCGCGCGCGCTCGATCATGTCCGAACCGATGCCGATAAGGCCGCGCCTGACCGACATCTCGAAGACGACGCGCGCATAGTCATAAGCGCCGGCGGTCGAGGGTACGTTCGCCGCGAGCTGTTCGAGATATTTTCGCCCGCCCGCTTCGAGATAGCCAGGGATAGCCGCCAGCGAGGCGTCGATCAGCGCCGGCGAGGCAAGGCGGCTCTGATTGATGAGCGCGCCGCAGGCGTCGAAGATCAGGCGGTGGACAGGGTCGAAGAAGTGCTCGGACTTCAAGAGGCCGGTGACGCGGAAATAAATTTCGTTGTCGTAAAGCACCGCGCCGAGCACGGCCTGCTCGGATTCAAGGCTGATCGGCGCGCGGTCGTCCGGCGCCGGATTATTTCCCTCGCCGTTCGCCTTGATAGGGTTTGCGCCGTCGGCCATGGGAGGGAGAGACCACAAAAAAAACCGGCCGTCGAGCGGCCGGTTTTCCAATCGTTCCACAGCGAGGCGCGCTTACTCCGCTTTCGCTGCTTCGCCCGCGCCGGCGTCGAAGAATTCCGCGGTGTCGTCTTCGTCCTCCGGCTTTTCAGCGACGCGTGTGAGCACGTTTTCGCCGCGTGCTTGCCGCTCGGCTTCGTCGGCCGAACGCGCGATGTTGATCTCGATCGTGGCCGACACTTCCGGGTGCAGCAGCACGCGCAGCTTGGAGATGCCAAGCGTTTTTAGCGGCTTGTCGAGACGCACCTGGGCGCGGTCGACCTTGACGCCTTCGGCGCCGGCCGCTTCGGCGATATCGCGCGTCGAAACCGAGCCGAACAGCAAGCCCGCTTCCGAGGCTTGCCGGATGATGACGAACGAACGCCCGTCAAGTTTCTTCGCGGCGACCTCGGCGTCTTTGCGACGGTCGAGGTTGCGCGCCTCAAGATCAGCCCGCTGCGCCTCGAAGACTTTCTTGTTAGTTTCGTTAGCGCGGAGCGCTTTCTTTCGCGGCAACAGGAAGTTACGCGCGAAACCTGGACGCACTTTTACGACGTCGCCCATCTGGCCGAGATTTTCGACCCGCTCAAGAAGAATGACTTCCATGACTTACTCCGACGCGTAGGGGAGAAGCGCGAGAAAACGGGCGCGCTTGATCGCTCGCGCCAACTCGCGCTGCTTCTTGGCGGAAACGGCTGAGATGCGCGACGGCACGATCTTGCCGCGCTCAGACACGTAGCGCTGAAGGAGCTTCGGGTCCTTGTAGTCAATTTTCGGCGCGTCCGCGCCCGAGAACGGGCAGGTCTTGCGGCGACGCATGAAGGGTTTTGCCATTGATTTGATCCTTCCTTAAAACCGGCGTCCGCGATCGCCGCGGTCGCCTCTATCGCCGCGATCACCACGATCGCCTCTATCGCCGCGGTCGCCAAAATCGCGGCCCCCGTCGCGTCCGCCGTCGCGTCCACCGTCACGGCCGCCTTCGCGTCCACCTTCACGGCCATCGCGGTCTCGCCGCGAGAGAACGGGCGAGGGCGTTTCGTCGAGTTCCTCGACGCGGATCGTCATGACCCGGAGGATATCCTCGTTAATGCGCTCCTGGCGCTCTAGCTCATGGATCGCCGCCGCCGGCCCTTCGATGTTGAAGAGGCTGTAATGGCCCTTGCGGTTTTTCTTGATCTTGTACTGGAGGTTGCGAAGCCCCCAATATTCCGCCTTGGCGATTTTCGCGCCGTTCTCGGTGACGATCTTCTGAAGGGTTTCGGTCAGCCCTTCGACCTGCGCCGGAGAGATATCCTGGCGCGCGATAAAAATATGCTCGTAAAGAGGCATCAAGCCAGCTCCACCATGGCGACGGAGACACTTCCCCTTGCTGGAAGGGATATGCGCCTTTGGCCCTCGTCCACGCGGGACAATCCCGCATCCCACCCACAAACCCGGGCGTTGTCCGAAGCCGTCGCTCTAATTGCGGGGTGGTAGACGAGGGGTCGGGGCCACGCAAGGGGGGGCGTGCCGCCTTCCTAGCCTGCGGGAAGCAGTCTAAAGACCCGCACCGTGGTCAACATCGTCCCCGTTTTCAGGGTCATCGGCGCCCTGTTGATCGCCTTCGCGGCGTTCATGCTGGTCCCGCTCCTCGTCGAGACGAGCCTGCTCAGGCAGCCGGGCGCGGCCTTTGTGCTGTCGGCGCTGGCCACGGCGTTTGCGGGGCTCACATTAATGGCGCTGAGCCCGATGCGCGGCAATTTCGAACTGACCCGCCGGCAGGGCTTCCTGGTGACGGCCCTTGCCTGGACGGTGTTGCCGGTATTCGGGGCGATGCCATTAATGTCGGGGACCGGACTCTCGCTCACTAACGCCTATTTCGAAGCGGTGTCCGCACTGTCGGCGACCGGCGCGACAGTCATGACCAACCTCGACGAGGCCGCGCCGTCCATCCTTCTCTGGCGCTCGCTGATGCAGGCGCTCGGCGGGGTCGGCGTCATCGTCCTGTCGATCGTCATGATGCCGTTCCTGAAGGTCGGCGGCATGCAGCTCTTTCACACCGAGAATTCCGACACGTCCGACAAGATCGTCGCCAAGGCCTTTGATATGTCCGTCTGGATTCTCGGAATTTTTCTCGCACTGCTGGTGTTGTGCGCGGCTTGTTACAAATTGCTGGGCATGTCGTGGTTCGACGCCGTCAATCACGCCATGACGACGGTTGCGACGGGCGGCATGTCGACGCACGATAGGTCCTTCGGATTTTTTTCGGGCTCGGTGAATTTCGAAGCTATTCTCTGGACTGGAGTCTTCTTCATGTTCGCCGGCGCGGTGCCGTTTGTCGCGTTCATCAGGCTCGCCAAGGGAAACTGGCGGAGCTTCTTCAACGACATACAGCTGCGCGCCTTCATGGTGTTCCTCGCGGCCGCGATTTTATTGATCGCCACGACGCGGACCCTTCGCGGCGACGTGCCGATCGATCAATCGCTGACGCATGCCGCCTTCAACGTCGTATCGATCGTCACGACCTCAGGTTTTTCGAGCGAAGATTTCCAGCTCTGGGGGCCCTTCGCCGTCGGAGCGTTCTTCATTTTGATGTTTGTCGGGGGATGTTCCGGTTCGACATCGGGCGGGATCAAGATTTACCGCTTTCAAATTCTTGCACGCCTTGCCGGAGCGCATCTGTCGCGCATCATCTCGCCGAACCGCGTGCATGTCGTGCTTTATCATGACCGGCGGGTTGAGGATGACGTCGCTTTTGCAATTCTGGCGTTTTTCGGCGTCATGCTGTTCTCGTTGATCGTCTCGACTTTCCTGCTCGCGTGGTTTGGCGTTGATCTCGTTACGGCGCTGACCGGATCGGCGGCGGCGATCACGAATGTGGGGCCCGGGCTCGGCGAAATCATCGGGCCCGCCGGGAATTTTCAGTCTCTGCCCGACGCGGCCAAGTGGGTGCTCGCTGCCATGATGATCATGGGGCGGCTTGAGTTCTTCACGATCTTCGTGCTGCTGACGCCGGCGTTCTGGCGCGCATAAGAGGAGAAATCGCAATGGCGCGGTGTTTTGTTTTTCCGGGGCAGGGCAGCCAGTCGCCGGGCATGGGCAAGTCGCTTGCGGATACGTTCGCTTCAGCGCGCGAGGTTTTCGAAGAAGTCGATGACGCGCTTGGTCGCAAGCTCTCGAAGCTGATGTGGGAAGGCCCCGTCGAAGAGCTAAACCTGACCGTCAACACACAGCCTGCCTTGATGGCGCATTCCATGGCGATGGTGCGCGTGCTCGAAGCCGAGGCGAAGGTCGATTTCGCCGATACGCTTTTCTTCGCCGGCCATTCGCTCGGTGAATATTCGGCGTTGTGCGCTGCGCGGGCCATCGGGGTCGCTGAAACGGCGCGGCTCCTCAATACGCGGGGAGAAGCGATGCAGGCGGCTGTTCCCGCGGGCTTGGGGGCGATGGCGGCGCTGCTCGGTCTCAATGTCGCTGATGCCGAGGAAGCGATCGCCGAGACGTCCGCTGCACTCGGCGTCTGCGAGATCGCCAATGATAACGCGCCGGGGCAAGTCGTTATCTCCGGCGCGAAATCCCGCGTCGAAGCGGCGGTCGAAGCCGCAAAAAAGCGCGGCGCCAAGATGGCGAAACTGCTCGCGGTCTCGGCGCCGTTTCACTGTTCGATGATGGCGCCGGCCGCGGAGACGATGGCCGCGGCGCTCACCAACGCAAAGATCTCAACGCCTGCCGCGCCAATTGTCGCCAACGTCACGGCACGCCCGGTTGATAGCCCCGCGGCGATCAAGGACTTGCTGGTCAAACAGGTGACAGGCCGCGTGCGCTGGACAGAAAGCATCGCCCTTATGGCGGAGCTTGGCGGCGACAAGTTTGTCGAGATCGGATCGGGAAAGGTGCTGGCGGGTCTCATCAAGCGGATCGCGAAGGACGCGTCGATCATGAGCCTCGGCGACCCTCGCGACATCGAGGCGTTTTTGAAAGCCTGAGTTTCGAAGGAGACGGAAATGTTCGACCTCACAGGAAAATGCGCGCTCGTCACGGGCGCGACCGGCGGCATTGGCGGCGCGGTGGCGCGCGCCTTTCACGCGCAAGGCGCGACGGTTGCGATCTCAGGCACCAAGGCCGAAAAGCTCGAAGCGTTGGCCAGCGAGCTGAAGGACCGGGTAGTCATCACGCCGTGCAACCTTTCCGATCTTGAGGCGGTTGATGCGCTCCCCAAATCAGCGGCCGAGGCGATGGCCGGCCTGCACATCGTTGTCTCCAACGCGGGGGTGACGCGCGACATGCTGATGCTGATGATGAAGCCTGATATGTGGGACGACGTCATCCGCGTGAATCTGACCGCCTATTTCCGGCTGGCCAAAGCCTCGCTGCGCTTTATGACCAAGCAGCGTTTCGGTCGAATCATCGGCGTCACCTCGATCGTCGGGGTCACTGGAAATGCGGGACAAGCCAACTATGCCGCGTCGAAAGCCGGCATGATCGGCATGACGAAATCGCTGGCCGCCGAGATTGCCTCGCGCAACGTCACCGTCAACTGCATCGCGCCCGGTTTTATTGGGACCGCGATGACCGAGGCCCTGAATGACCAGCAAAAGGCCGCGATCCTGTCGAAGATTCCGGCGGGTGCGATGGGCAAACCCGAAGACATCGCTGCCGCCGCCGTCTATCTCGCCAGCGAAGAGGCTGGCTACGTCACCGGCCAGACGCTGCACGTCAACGGGGGTATGGCGATGATCTGATTGAGGTTTGAGGCGCCGGTCGCCTCTTGACCTTTTTCAAGAGCCTTGCTCCCCTCCTTTCGAAACTTAATGGCGTTGCAACAATCAGCAATTTGACGTAATCGCCCCCAAACTTCGTTACGGCGCGACGATTTGGACGTGCTTTGCCAAGGATGGTTTCAGGCCCCGATTACAGAGACAGCCTAGCTACCGCCGCCAGCGAATTCACCAGAAGGAGCCTTTCGAATGTCTGACCTTGCCGAACGCGTGAAGAAAATCGTCGTCGAGCACCTCGGTGTGGACGCCGCCAAAGTCGAGCCGAAGGCGAGCTTCATCGACGATCTTGGCGCGGACAGCCTCGACATCGTCGAGCTTGTGATGGCATTCGAGGAAGAATTCGACGTTGAGATCCCCGATGACGCCGCAGAAACCATTCAGACCGTCGGCGACGCCATCAAGTTCATTTCCGAGCAAAAGGGCTGACGTGCGCTGACGGACCCTGACCCCGGCATGAGACGCGTCGTTGTCACCGGGATCGGCATGGTGTCGCCGCTTGCGACCGGCGCCGAGGCGACTTGGCGGCGGCTGATCGCCGGGGAGGCCGGCGCCGGAAGAATCGAAAAATTCGACGTCACTGAGATGCCGTGCAAGATCGGCGCGGAAGTGCCGCGCTCGAACGGCTATGCCGGGGGCGTGGCCGCCGGCGTTGACGCCTTTAATCCGGACGACTGGGTCTCGGCCAAAGAGCAACGCCGCATTGAGGACTTTATTCTTTTCGGCATTGCTGCTGCACAAATGGCGGTGACGGACAGCGGCCTCGAATTCAAGACGCCCGAAGAACAAGAGCGCACCGGCGTCCTCATCGGTTCTGGCATCGGCGGCCTCGACGGCATCGCAAAGCAGACGCTCGTCCTGCACCAACAAGGCGTCAGGCGCGTTTCGCCATTCTTCATCACGTCAAGCCTCATCAACCTTGTCTCCGGACAAGTGTCGATCCGCTTCGGCCTCAAGGGACCAAACCATGCGGTCGTCACGGCGTGCGCGACCGGCGCCCATGCGATCGGCGACGCCGCGCGCCTCATTCAATGGGGCGACGCTGACGTCATGGTCGCGGGCGGCGCGGAATCGGCGATCTGCCCAATCGGCTATGCGGGCTTTTGCGCGACGAAGGCGCTGACGACGCATTTCAACGACAATCCGGCGGCGGCTTCGCGCCCCTATGACCGCGACCGCGACGGCTTCCTGATGGGCGAAGGGGCGGGCGTCGTCATTCTGGAAGAATATGAACGCGCCAAAGCGCGCGGCGCAAAGATTTACGGTGAAATCATCGGGTACGGACTATCGGGCGATGCGCACCATATCACCGCGCCGGCTGAAGACGGCTCTGGCGGCTATCGCGCGATGAAGATGGCGCTCGACCGTGCGCGAATGAAGGCGACTGACATCGACTATGTCAACGCGCACGGCACTTCCACGCCGATCGGCGACGAAATCGAACTGAAGGCCGTCGAGCGGCTCTTCGGCGGCGACGGCGCGGAACAGCTCGTGATGTCGTCGACGAAATCGTCAATCGGCCACCTCCTCGGCGCGGCGGGCGCGGTCGAGGCGATCTTCTCGCTACTCGCGATTCGCGACGGCGTCTGCCCGCCGACGCTCAATCTCGACAATCCGACTGTCGATACGCGCATCAACCTCGCCCCCAAAAAGGCGGTGAAAAAGACTGTCAACGCCGCCCTGTCGAATTCCTTCGGGTTTGGCGGCACCAACGCCTCTCTGGTCGTCGCCCGCGTTGACCGCTAACATCCCAAAGTCACGAGGGGCGGAGGCGGCGATGGCGGCGGGGATAGCGTCTGGCGAACGCGGCGGAGCGGTAAAGGCGATCTTGTCCGTCATTCTTGTGCTGGCGCTTCTCGCTGGCGCAGCGCTGTTCTGGGTCTGGCGCGAGGCGACGGGGCCAGGCCCTCTGGCGGAGAGCACCGTCGTGCTCTTTGAGCCGGGAACATCCGTCGCCGGCATCGCCTCTGGCCTCGAAAAGGCAGGCGCGGTGCGCGACAAGCGCCTATTTATCGCGGTGGTGCGCGCGCACGATCAGGCTGGCGCCTTGAAGGCGGGAGAGTACGAGATCCCGGCCGGCGCGAGTGTCATCGACATCGTCAAGCTGCTTGTTGAGGGCAGAAGCATCCTCCACACGGTGACGGTCCCTGAAGGCAAGACAACGAAGCAAATTCTGGCGCTCATCGCGTCGGTCGACACATTGACCGGCGAGATTTCCCTGACGCCGGCCGAGGGAGAACTCCTTCCTGAAACTTTCGCTTTCACGCGAGGCGAGACCCGCGATGGGGTGATTGGCGACATGATGAAAGCGCAGGACGACCTTCTCGCCGCGCTTTGGGAAGGCCGCGCGAACGACCTGCCGTTTTCGAGCAAGGAAGAAGCGATCATTCTTGCGTCAATCGTCGAAAAGGAAACCGGCGTCGCGGCTGAGCGACCGCGAATCGCAGCAGTGTTTGTGAATCGGTTGCGTAAGGGGATGCGCTTGCAGTCCGATCCGACGATCATTTATGGCTTGACGCAAGGCGAGCCCCTGGGACGCGGTCTTCGCCAAAGCGAGATTGAGCGCGCGACGCCCTACAACACTTACGTCATTTCCGGCTTGCCGCCGACTCCGATCGCCAATCCCGGGCGCGCGGCGATCGAAGCCGTACTCAATCCCGCAGACACGGACGATCTTTTCTTCGTCGCTGACGGCTCGGGCGGTCACGCTTTCGCACCGACGCTCGACGAGCATAACCGCAATGTTGCGCGCTGGCGTCAGATCGAACGTCAGCAGCAGGAAGGCTGACGAGTGGCGCTTTCCTCGATGACAGGCTTTGCGCGTGGGGACGGCGCCAGCGGCGAAACGCGGTGGACGTGGGAATTGAAAAGCGTCAACGGACGCGGGCTAGAACCTCGCTTTCGATTGCCGCCGGGGCTCGATTTTCTGGAGCAGGATTTGCGCAAAGCGCTCGCGGCGAGATTCTCGCGCGGCTCTTTCAACGCCTTCCTGTCTCTGAAGGGCGCGGCTGTCGAGGGCGGACTCGTGGTCAATCGCGCGGCGCTCTCGTCAGCGCTTGAACTCGTCGAAGAAATTCGCGGACGCATCGCGTGCGATCCGCCGCGCGCTGAAGGGATTCTCGCGCTGCGCGGCGTTGTCGACCTGCAATCGTCGCTTGACGATGAAGACGAACGCGCCGCGCTCGCCGACAAACTCGTCGCCGGATTTACCGAGACCGCAGATGGCCTTTTGGTCTCGCGTCAGCGCGAAGGCGGCGTGCTTGAAAAACTCATTCTCGATTTGTTGGCCGAAATCGAGCGCTTGTCGTCGCAAGCGCGGGACGCGGCGGCGTCAGCGACCGCGGCGATGCGCGACCGCTTTCAGGCGCAGCTCGCTGATCTGCTGTCATCGTCTTTTTCCGAAGAACGCCTGACTCAGGAAGCCGCAGCGCTTGCAGTCAAGGCTGACGTGCGGGAGGAACTCGATCGCCTCACGGCGCATATCGAGGCCGCGCGCGCGCTGATCGCCAAGGGAGGCGCGGCAGGACGCCAGCTCGACTTTCTGACGCAGGAACTTAACCGCGAAGCAAACACCTTGTGCTCCAAGACGCAGGACATGGCCCTCAAACGCATCGGCCTAGATCTCAAAACGGCGGTCGACCGGATGCGCGAGCAAGTTCAGAACGTGGAATGACATGCCGGTAACAGCGGGCAAGGTAAAACGTCGCGGCCTGATGTTCGTCCTGTCGAGCCCTTCGGGCGCGGGCAAGACGACGCTCGCCGCGCGCATGCTGAAGGCTGTTCCTAAGCTACAGCTTTCCGTTTCGGCGACGACGAGGGCGCCGCGTCCAGGCGAAGTCGATGGCGAGGATTACCACTTCGTTTCCGAAGACGAATTCCTCCAGATGCAAGCGAATGGCGAGTTTCTCGAATCAGCGAAGGTTTTTGGGCACCACTACGGCACGCCTCGCGCGAAGGTCTTTCACGATCTTGAAGAAGGGTGCGACTACCTCTTCGATATCGACTGGCAAGGCGCCCAACAGCTCGACAGCCGCGCGCGCGGCGATGTCGTCAAGATCTTTATTCTGCCGCCGAGCCGCGACGAACTTGAGCGAAGGCTGAGGGCCCGCAATCAGGACCCGGAAGACGTCGTGCAAGCGCGCATGGCAAAGGCGGACGCCGAGATTTCCCACTGGGCGGAATATGAATACGTAATCGTCAATTACGATCTTGAGGAATCAGAAGAAATGCTGCGCGCGATCCTGCTCGCTGAGCAACTTCGCCGCTACCGTCAGGTCGGACTCGCAGACATGGTCCGCGGGTTGATCCGCGGCGAATAGAGACAAAATCCAGCGCGGCGGCGCCTTATCCCATCGCGCCGATGCGGATTGCTTTTGTCTCATCCATGTCGAGCCCCAAGGTGTCGGCGAGCTTGCGCAAAAATTCTGACTCCCGATCATTAAGTTCGCCAGCGGAAAGGACCGCGGCCGCGTATAATTCCGACGCGTGATGCGGGGTCTTCGCCGCCGACCCGATCAGCCGCAGCGTTTCGGCTTCGGGAACTTCACCCGCCAACATGCGCCGCTCGTCTTCGGTGATTTGCGCCTTTGACTTCGCGCCATCGATGATGCGCTGTTCATGGGCGTCGATAACGCCATCAGCGTAAGCGGCAGCGAGCATCGTGCGCACGACGGCGAGCGCAAATTCCGGGTCGGAGGAAGGGTCGATCGGAAAACCGGACGCCTGCGCGTCGCGCACGATGGTCTTTTCATCGACTTTTTTGCCGTGACGCTCCATCCATGTTTTGTAGGCAAGCGCACCAAGCGCGGCGACCGCGCCGGTTTGCGCGATATCGCCGATCATGCGGCGACCCCCCTTCGATCCCAGCATGCCGAGCAACAACAACCCGCCCGCGCCCGCCGCGACGGCTTGCGCTTGCGGATCAGTCTTCAACCGCTCCCGAAGGTCGCCCGCTGTTTTTTTCGCCTTGTCGATCGCGCCGCTGTCGCCAATGTCGCGAACCGCGAGTTCGGCCTGATGTTGAAGGTCGGCGAGGATCTTGCGGGCGTCGAGCATGGTGTTCTCTCCTAAAAACAGTTGTTTGATGTGGTCGCACGGCGCCTGCTCTTCAATAGGTCAGCCGCCGAAATTCAGCGCGGTAAGGAAACGGTCCGCCTCCGCGCCGGCGCTGCGGAGAGACGCGGCCGCTTCAGCGGAAGCCTTGCTGGCGGCGTCGATGCGCGCCGCACGCGAGGCGGCGACGACACCGCTTGTGGGGTTCTTGCGCAAGATGGCGATCTCGTCGTTGAGAATGGTCAGCGCCGGCGACAGGCGCAGGCTCGCCGCGCTGAGCGCTCCGCCGAGTTTCCGGTGCGCTTCGGCCTGCGACTTCAGTCTTGCGGCGGCCGCCTCTCGTTCAGTGGGCGTCTGGTAAAGGCCGATCTCCTCCTCCCACTCCTGAAAATACCGTTCGCCGCTTGCGCCAACGGTGTCGGTCGACAGCCGCAGGTCTTGCGCGGCGACGGCGGCGTCCTGCGCGTTTGCGCGCGCCATGCCGATCTGGCGGGCGAGCGCCGGTCCTTCGAAGCCTTTCGCGGCGGCGAGGGCGCCCGCTGCGGCTTCGATCTTCGTCGCGGCGGCAGCTGCGTCATCGCGCGCGTCTTCCACCCTGTCGCTCAGGATGATTTTCGCGTCGACGCCGCGGCGCTCCAGCGAATCATAGACGGCGGAAGCGCAGCCCGTCAAAGCAAGCATGGCGGTGATCGTCAGGGTACGAAACATAGATGGTCCTTTCAGGAAGCAAAATTGAGGGCGAGACCGGCGCGGGGCCAGCGAACCTTGCCGAGGCGGCCAGTGCCGGAGAGCGTGATATAGGCGTCGCGTCGGTCCTTGCCGCCAAAGCAGATATTGGTCGGAAAGAGGTCGGGCATGGGGATGTGTTCACTGACGCCGTCACCGGCGATCATAGTGATTCCGCCGTTGAGGAGTGTCGCGACGCAGACCCGGCCGTCCGCTTCGACGGCAAGGCTGTCGAGAAACTGGTAGCCCGGCAGCGTCGCTACGACGCGCCCCGGCAGCGGCAACGCCGATGGCGCGATTTCTCCAGGCCCGGACAGATCGAAGGCGAGAAGCCGTGCGGTGAAGGTGTCGGCGACAAAGACCGTCTTTTCATCAGCGGAGAGCCCCACGCCATTCGGGGAGAACAGCGGATAAGCAGCCTCGACGATCTTCGATCCGTCGGGCTGCGCGTAATAGAGCCCGCCATGGTCGCGATGGCGGTGATAGGATTTGCCGAGATCGGTGAACCAGAAGCCGCCTGAACGGTCAAAGACAAGATCGTTCGGCCCTTTTAGCCGGTGGCCGTCGACATGCGTATAAAGCGTTTCAACCTTGCGCGTTGTCAGATCGACGGCGACGATCGAGCCGCCACCATAATCGGCGGGCGCGTCGCCGGAAATCGTCTGGCCCATGATTTCGCGCCATTCGAAGCCGCCATTGTTGCAGACATAAATCCGCCCGTCGGGGCCAAGGGCCGCGCCATTCGGCCCACCGGGGATTTCAGCAATGGTCTCGCGGCGGCCGCCTGGCGTCACGCGCGTCAGCGTCTGCCGTTTGATTTCGACAAGGACGATCGATCCATCCGCCATCGCGATCGGACCTTCAGGGAACTGAAGACCCTCGGCCACGATCTCGATGTCCATATCGGGCTCCCTTCACGGCGGCATTGATGCGGCGGGCGACGCCCCCTACATAGCTTCTTCGCAGCGCGCGGGCGAGCGGTCCGGCGGCATCGGTTGAAGGAGACCCCATGGGCCTGATCATTTTTCTGGGCGTCGTCGCCCTGATCGTGTTCGTCATTATCGGCATTTATAACCGGATCGTCGGCCTCAACCAGCGCGGCGATCAGGCCTTCGCCGACATCGACGTGCAGCTTCGCCAGCGTCACGACCTCATCCCGAACCTTGTCGAAACAGTCAAAGGCTACGCGGCGCACGAGCGGGGCACGCTCGACGCCGTCATTCAGGCGCGGAACAGCGCATCCGCCGCGCACGGACCCGCCGCGCAGGCGCAGGCTGAGGGCATGCTGAACGCTGCGCTCGGCAAGCTTTTCGCTCTCGCTGAGGCCTATCCTGACCTCAAGGCAAATACGAACTTCCTGGAACTCCAGCGCGAGCTCTCCGACGTCGAAAACAAGATCGCGGCGGCGCGCCGCTTCTTTAATAACGCGATTCAGGAATTCAACACCGCGATCCAGCAGGTGCCAGGCAATTTCATCGCGCCCCTTGGCGGATTCAAGCAGCGCGAGTTCTTCGAGTTGCCGGCTGACGGCCGAGCGGCCATCGAAGCGACGCCGAGCGTCAAGTTCTAGCGAGAGATACACTTGCGAACGCTGGGCCTCATCGGCGGCGTCAGTCCGGAGTCGACGCTCCTCTATATGCGCCTCATTAATGAAGGCGTGCGCGCGCGGATGGGCGGCGAACATTCGGGGGCCTTCGCGCTCTGGCATCTCGATTACGGCGCGATGATCGCGCATTACCGCGCGGGCGCTTGGCCGGCGTTCACCGAGGAAATCGTCAAGGCTGGCAAGGCGCTCGTCCGCGCTGGCGCTGACGCGTTGATGATCACCTCGAATACGGCGCATGTTGCTGCCGAGGCGCTCAGCGCGGCGACTGGCGCGCGCATCATACATTTGCTTGACGCGCTTGCTGCGGCAATGACGGCGCAGCGCGTTCGTCGGCCGTTGCTGCTCGGCACGCCGCCAGTGATGGCGGGGCCGTTCTACCGGGCGGCGTTGTCGCGCCGGTTCAACGGCGAAATCCTGACGCCCGCAATGGCGGATCAGCCGGAGATCGAACGGATCATTCTCGATGAGCTTTGCCTCGGCGCCGTGACGGAAGGCGCGCGCGCGCGATTGTTGGAGGTAATCGCCGCCACGCCCGAAGCTGACGGTGTCATTCTCGGCTGCACCGAATTGCCGCTAATCCTCACGCAAAATGATTGCGCGATCCCGGTGTTCGATACGACGGCGCTGCACGCGCTCGCGGGCGTCCGCTTCGCGTTAGGCGAAAGCTAGGCCATGGGCGCTTACGGCCTGCAGACGCACATCTGGAACAACAATTTGAAATCCGTGTTGCTGCTCGCCGGATTTCCCGTGCTGCTGCTGACGCTGATGTACGCGCTCTGCGTGCTCTATGTCGGGGCCACGGTGGAGTTCACATCGGTTAAAGACGGTCTGTGGCTTGCGCTCGACCAGCTTGCCCGCATCTGGCCTTTCGCTTTTCTCGGCGCGGGGGTGTGGTTTGCCATCGCGTGGATGGCGCATCAGGCCCTCATCAACCTGTCGACCGGCGCCAAGCCTGTGACGCGCGCTGAGGCGCCAGAGCTTTATAACCTTCTCGAAAACCTGTGCATCTCGCGAGGGCTTCCCATGCCGAAATTGTCGATCATCGACACACCGGCGATGAACGCCTTTGCGAGCGGCGTCAGCGATAAAAATTACGCCATCACCGTGACGCGCGGCCTCGTCGAGCGCCTCGACAAACGCGAGATCGAGGCGGTGCTGGCGCATGAGCTGACGCATATCCGCAACCGCGACGTCCGGCTCCTCATCATCGCCGTCATTTTCGTCGGGATTTTTTCGTTCTTCGGCGAGATGATCTTCCGCAACACGTTCCGCACCGGCGTTCGCATCGGCGGGCATTCGTCGGGCCGCAAGGGCGATAGCCGGGGCGGGGGCATCCTTATCCTAATCGCCATCGCGCTGATCGTCATCGCCTATGTGCTGGCGATGGTCATCCGCTTCGCCCTGTCGCAAAAGCGCGAATTCCTCGCCGACGCCGGCGCTGTAGACCTGACGCGCGATCCCGACGCCATGATCTCGGCGCTGAACAAAATCTCCGGCAATTCGGCCGTCGACGCCCCGGCGGAGGTTCGCCAGATGATGCTCGACAACAAGTCGGACTTCGCGGGGATCTTCGCGACGCACCCGTCGATCGAGAAGCGCGTGGCGGCGCTGCAGGCGTACGCGGGCGGTCAATCGTAAAGCGCCGACGGCAACCACGTCGCCATTGACGGAACGAGCGCCAGCACTACCAGCGCCAGAAGCTGAATCGCGATGAACGGCGCTGCGCCTTTGTAAATGTCGAGCGTCCTCACTTCCGGCGGGGCGACGCCGCGCAGGTAGAAGAGCGCGAAGCCGAAGGGCGGCGTCAGGAACGACGTCTGCAGGTTCACCGCCATCATCACGCCGAGCCAAATCGGGTCAACGCCCATCTTGAGGAGGGCGGGCGCGACGAGCGGCACAACGACGAGCGTGATCTCGATGAAGTCGAGGAAGAAGCCGAGGACGAACATGATCAGCATAACGCCGATCATCGCGCCGACGACCCCGCCGGGCAGCGCTTCGAGCGCGCGGTGAACCGCGTCGTCGCCGCCCAGGCCGCGGAAGACGAGGCTGAACATCGCCGCACCGATCAGGATCGTGAAAACCATCGTCGTCACGCGCGCGGTCTGGTCGGCGATGGCGCTGAGCGCCTTGCGCTTTACAAGCTGCGCGCCGCTGACGACCATGCCCCACGGGATCAGCGCGCAAAGCGCGACCGCGACCATCACGCCGGTCTTTTCATTGCCGCTTGACGCCTCGCGCCCGACGCGCAAATCAACAAAGGCGGTGATCGCCAGCAGCGCGATGATCGACAGCGCCGCTGTGAAAATCGCGCCGCGTCCTGCGAGCAAACTGTTAGCAGGAGCAAAGCGCGCGCCCGCGATGAGGAGGGCGCCGACCGCGCCGACGCTTGCGGCTTCGGTCGGCGTCGCGACGCCCGCAAGGATCGATCCCAGCACAGCGACGATGAGGAGAAGCGGGGCGGGGAGCGCCGTCAGCGCCGCACGCCAGATTTCGCCGCGGGTCCCCAGCTCCGCCGCGGGAATCGCCGGCGCCTTTTTGCCATCGAAGATCGCGACCAGCGTCTGATAGACGAGATAAAGTCCGACCAGCATCAGCCCCGGCAGCAGCGCGCCGGCGAAAAGATCGCCGACTGAAATAGCCTTCGGAGCGAAGACGCCAGTTTCAAGCTGCGCCTTCTGATAGGCGTTGGAGATGACGTCGCCGAGGAGGATCAGGACGATCGACGGCGGGATGACCTGGCCAAGCGTGCCAGCGGCCGCGATCGAGCCTGCCGCGAAAGCGGGATCATAGCCGCGCTTCAGCATTGTCGGCAGGCTGAGCAATCCCATCGTCACGACGGTCGCCCCGACAATGCCGGTCGAGGCCGCGAGGAGAGCCCCGACAATCGTCACTGAGAGGCCGAGGCCGCCGCGCAGCGTGCCGAACAGCTTCGCCATCGACTCGAGAAGGTCTTCGGCGATCTTCGCCTTTTCGAGGATGACGCCCATGAGAACGAACATCGGGATCGCGATGAGCGTCTGGTTAGTGACGGCGCCGAAGATGCGCTGCGGCAAGGGCTTCAGATAGGCGATGTCAAAGACGCCGAAGGCGAGCCCGAGAAACGCAAAGAGGAGCGCGGTCCCGGCGAGACTGAACGCCACCGGATAGCCGGCCAGAATAAGGATGCAGAGCGACGCGATCATCGCGACGTCGAGCCAGGGCGCCGCTGCGCAGAGGCAAAATCCGTGCGCCGTGGCGTCCATCAATCACCCGTTTGAGGGGCGCAGCGTCTCGGCAGCGCGCGCGGCCGCGGCAAAGCCCGCGAGAAGGAGAAGGGTGAGGTAGGTTGGGATCAGCGTCTTCAGGAGATAAACGCCCTTGATGCCGGATTGCTCGACCGAGCCCTCGCGCACCGCCCAGGAGTTCGCGACATAAGGCGCCGCCGCCCACAGCGCGACGAGGCAGAAGGGAACAAGGAAGAGATAAGTTCCTGCGAGATCAACCAGCGCTTTTCGGCGCGGGCTCGCTTCTCGATAGAAAATATCGACCCGGACATGATCGTCGGTCAAAAGCGCGTAGCCGCCGGCGAGCAGGAAGACCGCGCCGTGAAGATAGGTGACGCTCTCCTGCATCGCAATGAAGTTGAGACCGAAGACATAGCGCAGCATCACGGCGGCGAACTGGATCGACGCCATCGCCAGCACCAGAAACAACGTCAGGCGCCCGGCGCCGCGAACGAGCGCTTCTACGAAGGGCGTGAGCCGGGCGACAACGCCGCGAGCACCGGTTGAGGCGCTGGCAATGAAGAGCGTGGTGACGGCAATAGCGGAAGTCATCAAGAACCCAGCCGAAAGTCTCGGCGGATTGAGATCGACAGCGAGGTGCGCGAAGACGACGCTAGCGGCGACGATTGCGCTAAGGAGCGCTACAAGGGCCAGTGCGGAGTAGAGCTTGCCGCGCACCAGACCTGCAAGCGGCAACAGCATCGCTGGAAACAGAGCGCCTGCGGCAAGCCAGTTCAAGATATCGCCAATTCCGGTTGTCATGACTCAAAGCGAAAACACGGCGCGCCGCGCTGACAGGAACGCTTCGTCGGAAATACGACTCCATTCCTTAACGCGATTGAGCTCCGCCTTGTAACTTTCGAAGACGCGCCTCGTTATGTCATCGCTCGCCGCGGCTTCCTCGAGGACGGTTTTCGACTCGCGTGCAATGGCGGCGAGGACGTCGTCGGGAAGCTTGCGCACCTCGACGCCGTGCTCCTTCACCAGCTGTTCCAGGGCGACGCCGTTGAAATGGGTGAATTCGGCGAGGCAGAGATAATTGGCGCGGTGGCAGGCGCTGGCGATGATTGATTGTTCTTGAGGCGTCATGCCGTTCCAGACGTCGAGATTAATTCCGGCAGCGCACTGCGCGCCCGGCTCCTGAAAGCCCGGCCAGTAATAATTCTTCGCCTCCCGATAGAACCCGAAAGCAAGATCGTTCCACGGCCCCACCCATTCCGCGCCGTCAATCAACCCCGATTGCAGGCCAGCGAAAATTTCCCCGCCGGGAATCGTCACCGGCGAAGCGCCAAGACGACGCAACACTTCCCCGCCGAGCCCCGGCATCCGCACTTTGAGGCCGTTGAGATCATCGAGCGATTGAATGGGCTTCTTGAACCAGCCGCCAAGCTGATGCCCGGTGTTCGCCGCGGTGAAAGGCTTGATGTTGAATTTCGCGGAGAGTTCATCCCACAGCGCCTGTCCGCCGCCGAATTCCGTCCAGCCGATGATCTCGGAGGCCGTCATCCCGAATGGCACAGCGGTGAAGAACGGATAGGCCTTCGACTTCCCTGCCCAGTAATATTCAGCACCGTGATAGATGTCGGCCGAGCCGTTCGAGACCGCGTCAAAACTGTCGAAGGCGCCGACAAGCTCGCCAGCCGAGAAGACGCGCACCCGAATTGCGCCGCCCGACATTTCGGTGATGAACTGCGCAACGCGTTCGGCCGCTGTGCCAAGGCCAGGGAAATCCTTCGGCCAGGTCGTCACCATTCGCAATTCGCGCTCGCGAATGCCGCCGGCGGATGTCGGCAGGCCCTGCGGTGCGCCGCATTCACAGCCTGCCGCGAGCCCCGCGGTCCCGGCCGCGAGGAGGTTTCTGCGATTGATCAAGAGCGCTCCGCCCATCCCGTGTTCTTTGCCCGGGACAATGACGCGCGCCGATGGCATTTGGAAGGGTTAGGCGGGCGACATCCGCGCCCAGCCGTTGGGCGTCAAATGCTCCAGCGGCTGGTAGGACCGCTTGTAATGCATCTTCGGCGATCCATCGACCCAGTAGCCGAGATAGACGAAGGGGAGCCCAAGATCGCGCGCCAGCGCGATGTGATCGAGGATCATATAGGCGCCGAGGCTCCGCTGTTCCTCGTCAGGTTCAAAGAATGAATAGACCATCGACAGACCGTCCGCGAGCCTGTCGGAGAGCGCCGCGGCGATGAGGCCGCCGGCGACTTTGGCATCGCGGCGCCGATATTCGAGGATCGCGGTGTCGACGGCGGTTTCTTCAACCATCGATGCAAAATCGAGCACCGTCATCTCCGCCATGCCGCCGTCCGGGTGGCGCCGGTCGAGATAGCCGCGCAGGATCGAAAATTGTTCGGACGTCGCCTTTGGCGGGCGAATGGTGCGCGCAAGATCTGCATTCTTGCGCATAATCCGCCGGCGCGCGCGATCGAGATCGAACTCGCTGACGATGATGCGGACGGGCGTGCAAGCCTGACACGCATCGCACGCGGGCCGATAAATGATGTTCTGTGACCGGCGAAAGCCGCGACGCGAAAGCATCGAATTCAGCGTCGGCGCCTGTGGTCCGCCGAGATAGGCGAAGACTTTCCGCTCGACCTGCCCGTCGAGATAGGGGCAGGGCGACGGCGCCGTGATGTAGTACTCGCCGCCTTCGAGGCCGAGCTTTCGGGTGACGTCTTCGTTGCGCATCCACCTACCCTGAGCCCTGAATCTTAGCGGGTGCTTACCGGAACGGCAATCGGCGCACATGCGACGAACGCGAACGCCGAAGGCTCAATTAACGCCCGGCGCCGCCGGACTGAATACGGTCACTTGCCGGCAGACGGTCAGCCCGGCAAATAAGGCGTCATCGCTGATGGCGCGGTCGAAAGCAGTCGGGGGAACTGAACCCTCGAATTGCCTTGCCCCCAGGGCTTCTTTCTCATGGCCCGGATTGATGCTAGGGCCCCCGCCCCATCGGCGCGCATTTCGCGCCCATTACGGACGCTGCATGACTGACCCCTACCGCCCGTTGAAAAACGCCTTTGGCCGCTTCGCGACCGGCATCGCCGTCGCGGCCTGCGCCAATGCGCGCGGCGGCTACACGGCGCTCACTGTCAATTCTTTTACGTCGGTGTCGCTGGAGCCGGCTCTGGTGCTGTGGTGCATCGAAACGAAGGCGTCGGCCTTTGGAGATTTCATCGACGCGCCATCCTATTCAATAAGCATCCTCGACGTCGCACAGCAGGCGATGTCGGAGCGCTTTGCCCGACATAGTCCTGAGCCGCTGCGGCCGGACGAATATGAGCTCTGGCTGACGGGCGCGCCCGTGCTCGCGCATCGGCTCGCTGCGTTCGACTGCCGCGTCGCCGAGCGTCACCGTTCGGGCGATCACGTGATCCTTGTCGGCGAGGTTGTCCAATTCGACTCATCAGAAGGCGCGCCGCTTCTCTATTTCGCCAGCCGGTACGCTAAAGGTCCGTCTACGGAAGGCCGATAGGAGCAGTCGATGCGGGTCGCGTTTCTGGGTCTTGGCGTCATGGGCGCGCCCATGGCGGGCCATATCGCCGCCAAGGGCTTCGATCTCTCCGTGTGGAACCGCACGGGCGCGAAGGCGGAGGCATTCGCCGCCGCGCATCGGGCGCACATTGCCGCAACGCCGGGCGAGGCCGCCAGCGGAGCCGATGCCATCCTCACTTGCCTCGGCGACGACCCTGACATTGAGGCCGTCCTTCTCGCTGCGTTGCCATCCGTCAAAGCGGATGCGCTGGCGGTCGACCATTCGACATCGAGCCCTGACCTCGCGCGACGGTTGGCTGCCACCTATGCGGCGCGGGGCGCGTCGTTTGTCGATGCGCCGGTCTCCGGCGGAGAAGCGGGCGCGAAAGCCGGATCGCTTTCGGTGATGTGCGGCGGGGAGGCGTCGGCTGTCGATCGCGCGCGCCCCGTGCTGGCGAGCTATGCGGCGCGAGTCGTTCATGTGGGGCCGTCCGGGCATGGCCAACTCGCCAAGGCCGTTAACCAGATCTGCATTGCGGGCCTACTTGAAGGGCTCGCGGAAGGCGTTCATTTCGCTAAAACAGCCGGGCTCGATATCGACCGCGTTCTTGAGGCGATTTCAGGCGGCGCGGCGCGGTCGTGGCAGATGGAGAACCGCGCCAAGACAATGGCCGAAGGGTCGTTCGACTTTGGGTTCGCCGTTGACTGGATGCGAAAGGACCTCAGGATTGCGCTCGCGGAAGCGCGCCGGACCGGGGCCCAACTGCCTGTTACGGCGCTCGTTGATCAGTTTTATGCGGAATTGCAGGCGATGGGCGGGGGCCGCCACGACACATCGAGCCTGATCAAGCGCCTGAAGACGACCCCAGATCGTTAAAAAAAGCTTACCGGCTTGTCAGTATCGACTCGACTCAAGAAGATTCGAATTGTAATTATATAACCTATCGAAGCGTGGGGAGAGGCGCTTCGGGGGCAGGTTTTGCAGGCTAAGGCCTGCGGGGTCTCTAAAGAAGGGCGCAAACAGAATGGTATCGATCGCAGCGACGGTCGGCCTGGTGAGCTTCGGGCTCCTCTTGGTCGCCGTCATTGGGTTGCTTCGTCAGCTAGGGGCGGGCGAGGCGGCTAAGGGTCTTTTGTTTCTTACCGGGGCCGTTTTTCTGATCGTGATCGCTTCGACCTACGTGCCGGCATTGATTTCGGGAATCTGAAACGGTCACCGTCGAGAACGGGCAATAAATTGGCGCCGCGGATGGGCACCCCCTCCGCGGCGTTTTCGCGCTGCGTGCGGCGATTGCGGCGAAAGGCCTCGCGGCGATAATTGAACCTGCCATTCCGCATTCAAGCGAACCGCCGGAGCTGCCGATGCCCGCCATTCAAACTGCGACCCCCGCCTGGAAGACCGACGACCTCTTCCTGTTCGAGGACGAAGCCGCCAAGTTCTTTACGCGAGAGCTCGCGCCGCATGTAGAAACCTGGCGCGAGCAGGGAAAGGTCGACCGCTGGGCCTGGGAGAAAGCCGGCGAAGCCGGGTTTCTTTGCGCCTCAATGCCCGAAGAATGGGGCGGCGCAGGCGGCACTTTTGCGCATGAGCAGATCCTGATCGAACAGCAGGTGAAGGCCGGCGTCGAAGGCTTCGGCATGGGCCTCCATAACTGCATCGTCGCGCCCTACATCCTTCACTATGGCACTGACGAGCAGAAGAAGCGCTGGCTGCCGCGCATGGCGTCAGGCGAGTTGATCGGCGCCATCGCCATGACGGAGCCTGGAACAGGCTCAGACCTTCAAGCGGTCCGCTCGACCGCGCTGAAGGACGGCAACCGGTATGTTGTCAACGGCTCGAAGACCTTCATCACCAACGGGCAGACGGCGAACCTCATCATCGTCGTCGCCAAGACTGACCCGAGCGAGAAAGCGAAGGGCGTCTCGCTGATGGTCGTTGAGACGGACGATGTCGAGGGTTTCCGGCGCGGCCGCAACCTGAAGAAGCTCGGCAACAAGGCGCAGGATACATCGGAGCTTTTCTTCGACGACGTGCGCATCCCGCGCGACAATCTTCTCGGTACGGACGAGGGACAGGGCTTTTTCCAGCTGATGGAGCAATTGCCGCAAGAGCGCCACCAGATCGCGTGCCTCGCGATCGCGGCGATCGAACGCGCGCTCGACCTGACCATCGCCTACACCAAGGAGCGCCATGCGTTCGGACGCCCCATCATCAATTTTCAGAACACACAATTCAAGCTCGCAGAAGCGAAAGCCAAAGCGACAATGGCGAAGGTTTTCGTCGATCACTGCACAGGGCTCTTGCTGGAGAAGAAGCTTGACGCGTCGACAGCCTCGATGGGCAAGATGCTGCTCACCGACCTTGAGAACGAGATTATCGACGAGTGCCTGCAACTTTTCGGCGGCTACGGCTATATGGACGAGTATCCGATCAGCCGCATGTACGCCGACGCGCGCGTGCAACGTATTTATGGCGGCACAAACGAGATCATGAAGCTGCTGATCGCGCGGACGCTCTAAGCGATGGAGTTCAAGGGCAAGACCGTCTGGGTCACCGGCGCTTCCTCCGGCATCGGGGAGGCGCTGGCGCATGGGCTCGCAAAACGCGGCGCCCGGATCATCTTGTCGGGACGACGCGTCGATGCGCTAGAACGCATTGCGAAGTCGCTCAGCGCCGAGACGCACCTTTTACCGTTCGAGGCGACGGATTATGACGCGCTGCCCGCCGTTGTCGCGAAGGCCGAGAAATGGAAGGGCGGCGTCGATCTTCTCATCAACAATGCCGGCGTCAGCCAGCGGAGCCTTGCGCTCGATACGTCGTTCGACGTCTATCGCACGCTGATGGAGGTCGATTTCTTCGCACCGTTACGCCTGACGCAACTCGTGCTGCCGGCAATGGTCGAGCGCAAATCGGGCGCGATCGCGGTTGTGAGTTCGGTCGCGGGGAAGGTCGGCGCGCCCATCCGCACTGGCTATTGCGCGGCCAAGCACGCCGTCGTCGGCTATTTCGAAGCGCTGCGCGCCGAAGTTGAAATCGCTTATGGCATCAGCGTTCACGTTATTCTGCCGGGCTCGGTGAAGACCGGCGTCTCCGTCAATTCACTGACCGGCGACGGCACGCGCCGCGGCAAGAACGACGTCAATATCGAGAACGGCATGGAGCCGGAGCGCGCCGCCGACATCATCCTCGACGGCATCGCCGCCGGCGCCCGTGATATTCCAGTGGCGGAAGGCATGGAGCTGATGGCGCTCACCTTGCGAGCGCAAAATCCGGAAGCGCTCTACGGCTTTACGGCGCAAGAAGGTGCGCGTCTCGCCGAGGCGCGGGCGAAGGGAGAAGCGGTCGATCCCGGTCGCGTCAACGACTGAGATTTTGTTGCATGATGAATTCTAAGGCTGTTGCGTCTCTTGCCGCTATGACGCTTTCAATGACCGCGCCGTCGCATGCGCAGGACGAGAGCGATTTTCAGGCGTGGTCTGCGGTGTTTTTGACCGCGCGCCCTGCCGAGACGTCGCGTCTTCTGCTGTGGTTCGATGGTCATGCGCGCTTCCGCGATGACGCTGGCGACCTCGGCGTGTCGATCCTGCGCCCGGGCGTTGGCTGGCGTGTTTCTGACGGGCTGGATCTGTGGACGGGTTACGCGCGCGTTGTCTCTCGGTCAGATGGCGCAGCCGATGTCGAAGAGCATCGCCTGTGGCAACAGGCGACATATCCCGTCACCGGCATCCTGGGCGGCAGGCTGACTGGCCGCACCCGCCTTGAGCAACGTTTCAGGGATAGTGGCGAGGATACAGGATGGCGCGTGCGCCAGTTCGTACGGTGGGAGCGCCGAATCGAAGGCTCGCCTTTCTCAGTGCTGGCGGCGGATGAGCTTTTCATCAATGTCAACGACGCGGATTGGGGACAACAGTCCGGCTTTGACCAGAATCGCCTCTTCATCGGCGGCGCACTGCGCCTTTCGAAGTGGTCGCGCTTCGAGGGCGGTTATCTCAACAACATCATCAATCTGGCGGGCTCTGACGATCGAATGAATCACAACATATTTTTCCAGCTGTTCGTCAATCTTTAGCCTGCGCCGCTTCCCTTTGACGTTGACGGACGGCAAACTTCCCGCGGCCGCGTAAGGCTCAGCCGGGAGGACCTCCGATGAAAGCCATTGCGATCGCCGCCGTTCTGGCGGTTGCGCCGATTGCAGCGCATGCCTCCCCCGCATCCGAGGCGACACGAACAGCGAATGCTTCGGCCGGCGCTGCGCTGCCGGCAGAGAATGAGGACGCTGATTTTGCCGATCGGGGCTTCGTTGCGACATCCGATCTCATGCAAATCAAGTCGGAAAGCGGCGCGGTGGTTTGGGACTTCTCCGCCTACGGATTTCTGGATGGGGATGCCCCGGCAAGCGTCAATCCAAGCCTCTGGCGACATGCCAAGCTGCTGACAAAGCACGGGCTCTTCAAGGCGCACGACCGCCTCTACCAGGTGCGGGGCTTTGACATTTCCAACATGTCGATCATCCTTGGTGACAAGGGGCTCATCCTTGTCGATCCGCTGGCGAGCGTCGAAGCTGCGCGCGCGGCCCTGAAACTTGCGCGCGCGCATCTCGGCGACAAGCCGGTCGTCGCCGTCATTTATACGCACAGCCACATTGATCATTTCGGCGGCGTCAAAGGCGTTATCTCCGCTGACGATGTCGCGAAAGGCCGCGTGAAAATCATCGCACCAGCCGGATTCCTTGAGCACGCCGTCACCGAAAATGTCATCGCCGGCAACGCCATGAGCCGGCGTGCGGTCTACCAGTTCGGCGCGGCGCTGACCGCCGGGCCGGAAGGATCGGTGACGTCCGGCATCGGTCCGCGCGTCTCCGGCGGCGCCCGCTCGATCATCGCGCCGACGACAGAAGTCACCCGAACGGGAGAGCGTCACGTCATCGACGGCGTCGAGTTTGTGTTCCAGCTGACGCCGGAGACGGAAGCGCCGTCTGAAATGAATTTCTTCCTGCCGCAGTTCGGCGCATTATGCCTCGCGGAGAACGCCAACCCGTCGATACATAACGTCTTGACGCCGCGCGGCGCGCTCGTTCGCGACGCCAAGCGCTGGGCCGATTATTTGACCGAGGCGCAAACACTTTACGGGGAACGATCAGAGATACTTTTCACGTCTCATGGCTGGCCCCGATTCGGGCGCGCGGCGGTCAATGACTTCATCGCCAATCATCGCGACGCCTACAAATATCTTCATGACCAGACCGTGCGTCTCATGAATATGGGCCTGACCGGCGAGGAGATCGCTGACCGCCTTGAGCTGCCTCCATCGCTCGCCAAGCATTGGTTCAATCGCGGTTACTACGGGACGATGCGGCACAATTCGCGTGCGGTCTATCAGCGTTATATGGGTTGGTATGACGGCAACCCGTCGTCTCTCGATAGTCTGCCCAAGGAGGAAACGGCGGCGCGGACCGTCGCGTTGATGGGCGGCGCGAAGAAAGTTCGAAAGGCCGCCCAGAAGGCGATGGCGGCGGGCGATTATCGCTGGGCGGCGGAGCTTCTCGACATCGGCGTTTTTGCGGGCGATGCGGCCGCGAAGCCGATGCTCGCCGAAGCGCACCGCCAAATGGCTTATCAGGCCGAGAGCGCCATTTGGCGCAACATGTATCTGATGGCGGCGCGGGAATTGACGGAAGGCGTTGCGCCGTCCCCGCCCGTCGGACAGAGCCTCGACTTCATCGCAGCGACGCCGACAGCCGCGCTGCTGGACTTGCTTGCAGTACGGCTCGACCCGGAAAAAGCGCGCGACATGAAACTCAATCTTTCCTTTCCTGACCGGAAGGAGGTTTTCCTGGTGACGGTGCGCAACGGCGTTCTCGTGCACCAAGCGGGCGCGACCAGTGCTGATGCCGCGGTGTCTTTGACCTTGCCGCGCGCAGGCTTTCTCGGCGCGATGTTCGCCGGGTTTCCGGCGTCCCCAAAAATAGACGGTGACGCGGGGGCATGGTCAGCTTTTCGCGCCTTCTTCGAGACGCCCGATCCGAACTTCGCGATCGTGACGCCCTGACTATTTCAACGTCTTCAGATAGGCGATGATTGCGGCGCGGCTGGCCGGGTCAGGTTCGCCCGGATAGCTCATGCGCGTGCCGGAAACGACCGCTTGCGGATCGGCAAGGTAAGCATCGAGCGTTGCTTCATCCCAAATGAGATTCGCGCGGCGCATTGCTGCCGAGTAATCGAAATCTGCAAGCCGGGCGGACGGCGCGCCCACGACGCCATAAAGACTTGGACCGATTAACCGCAATGTCGATGGGTCTGCGGGATCGGTCCGCGCATGGCAGACGGCGCAGGCGCGGAATTCGGCGAGACCGCGCTCTTCGGCGGTCGCCGGAATAGGCGCCGACTGGCTCCCGCAAGCCGCAGCGAGGACGCCTGCGAGGAGGACGCCGGCCGTTCGTCGCGCGCGCAAATTCTTCTCCGGCATTCGTGTTTCGGCTGCTTCCAGATCGCCCGGTTTTGGCTTAGGGACAAGACTTCTCGCCGGCTTAGCTCAGCGGTAGAGCAGCGGTTTTGTAAACCGAAGGTCGGGGGTTCAATCCCCTCAGCCGGCACCAGCCTGTTTTATTTTTGGCGTGGAACGATCCTTGCTCCTTCTGGCGCGTCGAAGTAACGATTAACTTCTGGTAGTGTGGGGGAGTGAATAATGCCGGAGCTGGGTCCTGCCAGCCGCAATTCTGTTGGCGCAGCGACTGCGGGGCGTGTGCTTTGCGCGATTCCCGTCGTTTATCTGCTCGGCATTGTCGCCTATGCGATCTTGAACGGCGCGGATTATCTGACGGCGTTGCCGCAACTCATCCGCTATTTCGTCGTGCCGCTTGCACTCGCCGGTGTTTTTGTTTGGGGCGCGCTTGGTGACAAGGGCAAGCGCGCTGCTACGTTTGGCGCGTACGGTTGTGCGATCTTGACCGCGCTGTTCTTGCATGAGGCGGTCGCGACAAGCCGCCTGACGCGAAGCGTCGCAACGAACGCTGCGAAACTCTACGACCAGTCCGAGATGGCAGACGCTTATTTTTCGACGCTGCCGCCGGGCGCGACCGCCCGCACGCTCGCTGCACGAATGGATAATCCTAACCTGAAATCTGTTCTGCTCGGCGGTTTGCCTGGGCGCGAGACATTGCTGTGTACGGGCGACGACGACAATCCGGTCGCTTACCGTGCAGACCGCTTCGGCTTTAATAATCCCGATCATGTTTACAGCGCCGGCTACCTCGACATCGCGATTTTCGGCGACTCCTTCATCGAAGGCATGTGCCTCAAACCGGGCGATGACGTGGCGGCGCGTGTTCGCCACACGGCGCCGCGAACAGCGTCGTTCGGATTTCGTGGGGCCGGCCCTCTGATGGAGCTGTCAGCACTTGGCCGGTTCGGCCCGGCGCTGCGCCCGAAGCTTTCGGTCATCGTGTTCTACGCAGGGAATGACTCGGAGAATCTCGAAATGGAGCTGCGCGAACCATGGCTTCGCGAAGCGCTGAAGCCCGGGGCAGACTTCGGTGATGCAGAGGTCGCGCCGGCAGAGATTGACGCGGTCGATGGCGTTATCGATTCCCTTTGGCAGGAAGACGACGATGGCCTCGCACGTTATCGCGCCCGCGTCTGGCGAAATTTTCTCGCGCTCAGTCAGACCTGGGCCGCCGTAGGGTTGCATTACCCGGCGGTTGCGAAGCAACAACCGGAATTTCAAACGATTGTCGCGCGCATGCGCGATATCGCTTCGACCTGGGGCGGCGAATTGTTGTTCATTTACGTCCCGCGCGCCGATCGCTTCAAGGGCGGCCTTACCAATGATTTCGCCTTCGGACAGGTGCGGCGACAATTCTTCGACGCTGTCAAAATTGAAAATGTCGATGTCATCGACCTCGTAGGAGCGTTCGAGACGGACCCCGATCCGCTGACGTTCTATGCTGAGAATGGGCATTTCAGCCCGAAAGGCGCCGCCTATCTCGCCGACCTCATCGTGGCGTACGCCGATGATCGCTATTTCGACGAAGGGCCGGAGATCGCCGACGCTGACGCCGATGAGGAGCTATGAGCAAATCGCGCCTTGCGCCGCATGAGGCGATGAGCGCGGGCGAGGCGCTCAAGCTGCCGTCCAATCGCAATTTCGGCCTCGTCGTTGGGACTGCGGCGATCACCTTGGGGCTATTGCTTGGCCTTAAAGACGGCGCGATCGGCCCGCTTTCGGTCGCTTTGATCGCTCTCGGCAGTGGCTTGAACCTCCTTGGATTGACGGCGCCGTCGCTGCTGACGGCGCCAAACCGACTTTGGATGAAGCTCGGTCTTCTTCTTGGTCTAATCATGACCCCGGTCATCATGGGGCTCGTTTACGTGACGACATTCCTGCCGATCGCCTTATTGATGCGCCTCAAAGGACACGATCCGCTTCGCCGAGCGCGCAAAGCGGCCGGAGAAAGCTACTGGATCGTCCGGACGCCGCCAGGCCCGGATCCTGCAACAATGCCGAACCAATTTTAGGATTGTGACCATGGAGACGATTGTCGAGCTTTGGCGTTTCATGAAGGCGCGGCGCAAATTCTGGTTAGCGCCGGTGCTTGTCATGTTAACCGTGTTTGGCGGGCTCATCGTGTTGACGCAAGGCTCGCCGCTCGCGCCGTTCATCTATTCACTCTTTTAAGGCGTGCGCATTCTCGGCATCTCGGCGTTTTATCACGACAGCGCTGCCGCTATCATCGAAGACGGCGCAATTATCGCCGCGGCGCAGGAAGAACGCTTCACGCGCGTCAAGCACGATCCGCGCTTTCCGCAGCACGCGATCCGTTATTGCCTCGAAGCCGCGAGCTGCGGCATTGACGGCGTCGATCATGTCGCCTTCTTTGAAAAGCCGCTGATCAAATTCGAGCGGCTTCTCGAAACCTATCTCGCCACGGCGCCGCGCGGTTTTCAATCATTCCAGAAGGCGATCCCGGTCTGGATGAAAGACAAGCTCTTTCAAAAGCAAGGCTTGCGCAAATCGCTGGCGGCGTTTGACGGCGGTGATAACTGGAACCGAGAAATCCTGTTCGCCGAGCACCATCAGAGCCACGCGGCGAGCGCTTTTTACCCTTCTCCGTTCGAGAGCGCCGCCGTACTGACGATGGACGGCGTCGGCGAATGGTGCACGACGTCAATCGGGCGCGGGGAGGGAAATGCGCTGAGGATTGAGCGCGAGATTCATTTCCCGCATTCGATCGGGCTGCTCTATTCGGCGTTCACTTACTTCACCGGTTTCAAGGTCAACTCTGGCGAATACAAGCTGATGGGCCTTGCGCCCTATGGCGAGCCGCGCTTCGTCAAGGAGATCCTCGATCATGTCGTCGATTTGCGCGAAGACGGATCGTTCTGGCTCGACCAGAAGTTTTTCGACTATTGCACTGGCCTTACCATGACGAGCCCGGAATTCGACCGCTTGTTCGAGGGTCCGCCTCGCAAGGCCGAGGACCTGCTGACACAGCGGGAAATGGATCTCGCCGCATCCGTTCAGGCTGTCACCGAAATGGCGGTGATGAATCTCGCGCGCGAAGCGCGGCGCGTGACGGGCGAAAAGAATCTCTGTCTCGCCGGCGGCGTCGCACTGAACTGCGTCGCCAACGGGAAGCTGCTGCGTGAAGGCGTCTTCGAGAACATCTGGATTCAGCCAGCGGCGGGTGACGCGGGCGGCGCGCTCGGCGCGGCGCTCGCAACGTGGCACGGCTTTCTTGGCAATTCACGCAAGCCTGAAAATAAGCTTGATGGCATGAACGGCGCTTATCTCGGCCCTTCCTACGATCAAGGCGAGATCGAGCGTCGCCTTTCGGCGGTCGGCGCTGAATTCACGACACTATCCGAGGCTGCCATGATCGCCGCAACAGCGGACGCGCTGGCCGCCGGCAAAGCGATCGGCTGGATGCAGGGGCGCATGGAGTTCGGCCCGCGCGCGCTCGGCGCGCGCTCGATCCTCGGTGATGCGCGCTCGCCCGCGATGCAAAAGCTTCTCAATCTAAAAGTGAAGTTCCGCGAAAGCTTCCGTCCCTTCGCGCCAAGCGTCTTGCGCGAGGACGTCGCGAACTGGTTCGATCTCGACGGGGACAGTCCCTACATGCTGCTGGTCGCGGACGTGAAGGAAAGCCGTCTCAAACGGATGACGGCGGAAGAGAACGCGCTCTTTGGCATCGACAAGCTGAACGTCGCGCGCTCTGAAATCCCCGCCGTGACGCATGTCGATTACTCGGCGCGCGTACAGACCGTGCACAGGCAAACCAATCCGCGCTACTGGGCGCTGATCGACGCCTTCAAGCAGCGCACGGGATGTCCGGTCATCGTCAATACCAGCTTCAATGTCCGCGGCGAGCCGATCGTGATGACGCCGGAGGACGCCTTCCGCTGCTTCATGGGCTGCGACATTGAGATGCTCGTTGTCGGCAATTGCGTGCTTGAAAAAACGGCGCAGGATCCAGCGCTCGCGATGGACTACAAGGACAAGTTCGACCTGGATTAACCCCCAAAATGCGCCCGGCCTTGATCCTGAGCCCGGCGCGGCGCATCGTTCACAGCATGGAGGGCTAAGTCATGCGCGTTACATTCCTCACTCTCACCGTTCTCGTGCTCGCCGCTTGCGCCAAGGCGCCGGAAAGCGCCGCTGCCGCAAATGCGGCGCCGGCTTTCTCCGGCTCAGCTACCACAGGGCGCGAGCTTTTCGTTCAAAAGGGCTGCGTGCTTTGCCATTCGATCAATGGCGTCGGCGGCAAGGCGGGGCCTGTACTCGATGCGGCGGATGACTTCGTGAAGCCTGATCCGCTCGAATTTGCCGCGCGCATGTGGCGCGGGGCGCCGGCGATGGTCGAGTTTCAGTCGCTGGAGCTCGGCTACGTCATTGATCTTTCAGGCGCGGACATCGCCCATCTCGCCGCGTTCGCCGCCTCGCGGGAAGAACAGAAGAAACTCCTGGACTCGGCGATCCCGGAACCGATGCGTAATTCCTTGCTCGATGAGCGGTTCTGGGAGACCGAGGACTGGTCGGAGTTCTTGCAGAACGGGCAGGAGGGTTATGGTGACCCGCAGCCGCCAGAGGGCGAGGCAGCGCCCGAGACGCTCGACCCGCAGCCTTAATCCTCGCGTTCAGACCGCTGATCTTGCTGTGTTTTCGGTCAATACACCGGACCGGGCCCGCGACCCTCTTTCGCGTTGCCTTTCGGGATGCACCTCAATAGGGTCCGGCGCGATTTGAAGTCCCGTTGGAGCCTGTCCCTTGGCGACCCCTGCGTTCCTGCTCGACTGGCTGCCGATCATCGTCTTCCTGGCGATTGCGATCGGCCTTGCGCTCGCGTTCACGCTCGCGCCAATGGTGATCGCGCCGAACGATCCCGACCCCGAAAAAGTTTCGACCTACGAGTGCGGGTTCAACGCCTTCGACGATGCGCGCATGAAGTTCGACGTGCAGTTCTACATCGTCGCCATTCTCTTCATCATCGTCGATCTCGACGTTGCGTTCCTGTTCCCGTGGGCGGTGACGCTGTTCAACCCGACGCTCGGCGCCGATCGCGAGTTCCAGATTTTCGCCTTCTGGTCGATGTTCGTCTTCCTGCTCGTGTTCGCCATCGGCTTTCTCTACGAGTGGAAGAAGGGAGCGCTCGAATGGCGCTAGACGAAAAACTGGCGCCAATCTCTGTCGGCCCGGTCTATGACCCGGCGGCGGAGGACCCGTTCTTCACCGATCTCTCAAAGCAGCTGGCGGACGAAGGCTTCTTCACGACTTCTTCGGCGGCGATCATCAACTGGGCGCGCACCGGCTCGCTGATGTGGATGACGTTCGGCCTCGCCTGCTGCGCGGTCGAGATGATGCAGGCCTCGATGCCGCGCTATGACCTTGAGCGTTTCGGCTTCGCCCCGCGTGCGTCGCCGCGCCAGTCCGACGTGATGATCGTCGCCGGCACGCTGACCAACAAAATGGCCCCGGCGCTGCGCAAGGTCTACGACCAGATGCCGAACCCGCGCTACGTCATCTCGATGGGTTCCTGCGCCAATGGCGGCGGTTATTATCACTATTCCTACGCCGTCGTGCGCGGCTGCGACCGCATCGTGCCGGTCGATATCTACATTCCGGGGTGCCCGCCGACGGCGGAGGCGCTGGTTTACGGCGTGCTGCAGTTGCAGAAGAAGATCAGGCGGGAAGGGACGATTCCCCGTTCGCTGAGAAGCAGCTATGACACGAAGAACTTCGTGAGCTTGAGCGAGCATATCGCCGGCGAGCATCGGCGACGACATTCAAGGGTCGGCTCGGAGTGCATAGTTCGGCGAACTGACTATCTCCGCTCACGCCCCGCGCATCGCGCATGTCCTGAAATTCCTCCGCGATGACACGCTGTGCCGGTTCATCCAGCTGATCGACATTTGCGGCGTCGATTACCCGCAGCGGATGAAGCGCTTCGACGTCGTCTATCATCTGCTGTCGATGCACAATAACAGCCGCGTGCGGGTCAAGGTTGAAGCAGCCGAGGATGATGTCGTTCCCTCGGTGCGCGACATTCACCCTTGCGCCGACTGGTTCGAGCGCGAGGCTTTCGACATGTACGGCCTCGTCTTTGCAGGCCACACGGATCTGCGCCGTATCCTCACCGATTACGGCTTCACCGGACACCCGCTGCGCAAGGACTTCCCGCTCACCGGCGAGGTCGAGGTCCGCTACGACGACCAGCAAAAGCGCGTCGTCTACGAACCGGTGAAGCTCGTGCAGGAGTTTCGTAATTTTGATTACCTCTCGCCGTGGGAAGGCGCCGATTATGTATTGCCCGGCGATGAGAAAGCTAAAGGCAGGCCTTGATGGCTGACGGCACAAAAATTCTTGAAGTGATGGACTCGCCCTCCGATGCGTCGGCAGGGCGTAACTTCACGATCAATTTCGGGCCGCAACACCCGGCGGCGCATGGCGTGTTGCGCCTCGTGCTCGAACTCGACGGCGAGGTTGTCGAGCGTGTCGATCCGCATATTGGGCTTCTCCATCGCGGCACCGAGAAGCTGATCGAGCACAAGACCTATTTGCAGGCGATCCCCTATTTCGACCGGCTCGATTACGTCGCGCCGATGAATCAAGAGCACGCGTTCTGCCTCGCGGCCGAGCGACTCCTTGGCGTGACGGTGCCGCGCCGCGCGCAGCATATCCGCGTGTTGTTCTGTGAGATCGGGCGCATCCTCTCGCACATCCTCAACGTGACGACGCAGGCGATGGACGTCGGCGCGCTCACCCCGCCGCTGTGGGGCTTTGAGGAACGCGAAAAGCTCATGGTCTTTTATGAGCGCGCGAGCGGCAGCCGCATGCACGCGGCCTATTTCCGCGTCGGCGGCGTTCATCAGGACCTGCCCGATCAGCTCATCGACGATATCGACAAGTGGTGCGACCAGTATCCGCAAAAACTCGCGGACATCGAAACGCTCGTCACCGAGAACCGCATCTTCAAGCAGCGCAATGTCGATATCGGCGTCGTGACGCGCGAGGAGGCTTTTGCGTGGGGCTTTACCGGCGTGATGCTGCGCGGCGCCGGCGTCGCATGGGACTTGCGCAAATCCCAGCCTTACGAGACCTACCCCGAATATGACTTCGACATTCCGGTCGGCAAGAACAGCGATTGCTGGGACCGCTATCTCCTCCGCGTCGAAGAGATGAAGCAGTCCGTCCGGATCATGAAGCAGGCGATCGCCAAAATCCGCGCTGAAGGGCCGGGCCCCGTGATGACGACGGACGGCAAGGTCGCGCCGCCGCGCCGCGCCGAGATGAAGCAGTCGATGGAAGCCCTCATCCATCATTTCAAATTGTATACGGAAGGCTTCAAGGTCCCGGCGGGCGAGGTCTACGCGGCGGTCGAGGCGCCGAAAGGCGAGTTCGGCGTCTATCTCGTCTCCGACGGCTCGAACAAACCCTATCGCTGCAAGATCCGCGCGCCGGGCTATCCGCACCTGCAGGCGATGGACTGGATGTGCCGCGGACATCTGCTCGCGGACGTGTCGGCGATCATCGGGTCGCTGGATATTGTGTTTGGGGAGATTGACCGGTGAGCGAGCATTTCAACTGCTAGGCGGATTAATTGGCCCCGCTCATCCCCGCGAAAGCGGGGATCCAGGGCCCCGAGCGCCGCTTTCCGTGACTCTGGATCCCCGCTTTCGCGGGGATGAGCGGGTGGAGAATTTTGTCACCGTCTACAATCGATGTCAGCGCTGGATGATCCGTGACCCAAGCCGAACTCAGCCTCAACTTCTTCGTCGAACTCACCGTCGCGCTGATCGTCGTCGTCGCATTCGTCTCCATCGCCGCACTAACGATCAAGGAGCGGCATCGCGACGTAAAGCAGTGGCATGTGCTTGCCGGGGCGGGGATTTACGGGGCGCTTTTCGGCGCTGTTATCGGCTTTGTCGTCGTGCCCCTGCGCGCGCTCGTCACCGACACCTCGCTGCCGCCGCAATATGCTGCGTTCGGCGGATTGTCCTTTCTCGCCATCATGATCGCGCTTCGGAGCGGGATCATCATGCGCCTGCCGTTCCTGGGGCCGCAGGTGAAAGCGTGGCGCCGCGCGAGCCTTCGCCGCGCGATCGAGAACGCGACGAAGCAGATTGAGAAACTGACGGCAGCGAAGGATCGAAGAGCATAGGGTTGTGCTTGCGACTCATCCTTCGTGACGCGGCCTGAAGGGGGCCGCTCCTCAGGATGAAGAGTTGGTAGCTCGCATATGAAAATCTTCACCCTGAGGAGCGCGCTCTTGCGCGCGTCACGAAGGGTGGCGACGAGGGTCGCTGTCTCGAACAGAGCGCCGGACGCTCAAGCGAAATCGTAAACCCGCCTTAACCCCTCGCGCCTTAGGGTCCTGCGCTATTCAAGCTGGTCGAGGGCGCCTTGCCGATCCTTTCTCCATCAATCCGCGTTCCCCTTTTGCGCGCTGCCGATCCGTTCATGGCTGCGCTGACGGCGGCGATAGCGCCGCTTGCCTGGGCTGTGAGCCGCGCGGGGAAGAACGCGCCCTTGTCGCGCGCCGTGCTCGACACTGCCGGGTTAGCTTTCGTCAGGAAGCACTATTACGCGCCGGTCGTCGGCGCCCGCGACATCCGCCACCCGCTCGATGCGCCGCGCGCGCTGCCGGGCCTTGAGCTGAACGAGGAAGGCCAGCGCGTGCTCGTTAACAGCTTTCACTATACGGATGAACTGACCGCACTGCCGATGAGAAAGCCCGCTGTCGACCGCTTCGGCTATGAGAACACGACCTACGCCGAAGGCGATGCGGAGATGCTCTACAACATGATCCGCCAGTTCCGTCCGCGCCGGATCGTCGAGGTCGGCTCCGGCCAGTCGACCTTGATGGCGATGGAGGCAGTCGCGGCGAACAAGCGCGAAGATCCCGCTTATGCGTGCCGCGTCACCTGCATCGAACCCTTTGAGCAGCCGTGGCTGGAGCGGCTCGGCGTCGAGGTCATCAGGAAGCGCGTCGAAGAGTGCGACGATGATCTCGTGCGGACGCTAGGCCCTAATGATTTTTTCTTCATCGATTCAAGCCACGTCATCCGCCCGCAAGGCGATGTGCTGCATCTCTATCAGCGCCTTTTGCCGCTCGTCGCGCCGGGCGTCATCGTGCAAGTTCACGACGTCTTCACCCCGCGCGACTATCCGGCGAAATGGGTGATCGACGACCGGCGCCTCTGGAACGAGCAATATCTGATGGAGGCGTTCCTCGCCTTCAATCCGGCGTTCGAAGTTTTGCTCGCGGTCAACTGGCTCGCCAACGACCGGCGCGACTGGTTGTCAGACGCTTGCCCCATGCTGATGAGGAAACCCGGCAAGCAGCCCGGCGCCTTCTGGTTCCGGCGTAAGGCCGCCTAATCGGTCGGCGCGCCGCCGACAACG
This sequence comes from Parvularculaceae bacterium, assembly GCA_034522715.1. Classification (GTDB taxonomy): domain Bacteria; phylum Pseudomonadota; class Alphaproteobacteria; order Caulobacterales; family Parvularculaceae; genus Amphiplicatus. The sequence goes on from JAXHLA010000004.1 coordinate 379,721, forward strand.
GTGCGCTGCAATTCCTTGGCGCTGGTCGTGTGCTGGAATTTCAGTTTCTTCTTCGGAAACACATAATGAAACGCCCCGTGGCTCATCAGCGCGGCCTCGTGAAAGCCTGACAGGATCAGCTTCAGCTTGCCGGGATAGGTCGCCATGTCGCCAATGCAAAAAATTCCGGGAACGGATGTTTCAAACTTCTCGGTGTCAACAGCGATGCGGTCTTCGGTGAGCCTGAGGCCGAACGCCGCGATCGGCCCGAGCTTCATGGTCAGCCCGTAAAACGCGAGTAGGCGGTCGCAGGGAACAGTTCCCTCACTGGTGACGACGCCGGACAGGATCCCGCCATCGCCTTCGAGTGACTTGATATCCGCGATTTTCAGATCGATGCGGCCGGCGTCAACAGCGGTGCGCAGGCGCTCGACGCTTTCGGGCGCAGCGCGAAACTCGTTGCGGCGGTGAATGAGCGTCACCCGTTTGGCGATCGGTTCGAGGTTCAGCGTCCAGTCGAGCGCTGAATCGCCGCCGCCCGCGATCACCAGGGTGCGCCCCGTGAACGCCTCGCGCTTTCGAACGGCGTAAAAAACCGACTTGTTTTCAAACGCGTCAATGCCGGGGATGGGCGGCCGCTTCGGCGTGAAAGATCCCCCGCCAGCAGCGATAACAATGACCTTCGTGTCGATCGTAGTCGCCATGTCGGTCATCAATCGCCAGCCGCCGGCCGTCTTCTCAAGCGAAGCCGCCATTTCGTTCAGGTGAAAGACTGGCCGGAACGGCGCAATCTGTTCCATCAGCCGGGTGACAAGATCAGCGCCGGTAATCGCTGGAATGCCCGGAATGTCTAGAATCGGCTTTTCGGGATAGAGTTCGGCGCATTGGCCGCCTGGCTTGTCCTGGATGTCGATGACATGCGCGTCGATGCCCAGGAGGCCGAGCTCGAACACGGCGAAAAGCCCACAAGGCCCCGCGCCGATGATGACGGCGCCAGCGGCGTATGAATTTCCCGCCTCACCAGTCGCAAAAGCCGGAGCCGCCATCGGCGCCCCTCTTTGACGGTCTCATGAACCTTACATCTTTGTGAGCCGAATAGTTAATCCTTTCTTTACGCGTAGACGTATCGCATCGCTCGTGGAAGACTGCGGGCGGTAATGTGGAGAGAAAGCGTATGAAATTTGGACTTTTTGCTGCCTTTGCAGCGAGTGTCGGCCTGCTGGCGGCGGCCCCTGCAACGGCCGCGACCGCCATCGTCGGGGGCAACACCGTTGTCGAAGTGACTTTCGACCTAGCCGGGGCTGGCCTTACCCCGACGCTCCTTGGGGACACCACCGCGACCGCGTCCGGCTTCCTCAATTTCCCGGTGACGGGCGGCGATCTCGGCGCCGGCCGGATCGAGCATGAAAACTCGGGTGTTCGGTTGAGCGCTGGCGGCCGCTCGATCGACCTGACAAACTTCATCATTGATATTTCGGATGCGGCGAACGGCCGGATCCTGGCGGATGTCTCCACCTCGACCGGGGCCTCGGCGATTGACGCGCCTGTCTTCTCGTTTGATCTCACCGGCGTCGCCAATCCGTTCGACCTTGCGAACCCGTCCATCGAACTTTTCTTTACGATGGTGGCCGCCGGCGTACTTGATGCGGTGTTCGCTGGTGAAGGGATGTCGCTTGGCCTGACCGGCGTCAAGTTCGGCGAAGCCGCGACCGCGCCCGAAGTGCCGCTTCCCGCGGCGGCGTGGATGTTCCTTGCAGGCGCTGGCGCCATCGCTGCGCAGCGCAAACTTCGCAAAGCGGCGTAGTAGTTGCTTTGCCCGCCGCCGGCGCGAGTCTTCTCCCCCTCTCGCGTCGGCGGCGACTTTTGTAAGAGCGTGAAAGCGCGCATTACCGGCAGCTTCCCGCACTCAGGTAATCGTCAAAACCGCTTTTCCGCGCACTTTCCGTTTCTCGATGAGCTTCAACGCCTCGCCGGCGTCCTCAAGCGCGAAGTGCGCGGTGATGCGGGGGCGAATGAGGCCCTCTTTGTACCAGTTGAAAAGTTCGGCGACATGCTCGCCGTGGCGCTTGGGATCACGCATCGTGAACGCGCCCCAGAAGACGCCGATAATCTGGCAGCTCTTCAGCAGCGTCAGGTTCAGCGGCAGCTTGGGAATTCCCGCCGGAAAGCCCACCACGAGAAACCGTCCCTCCCACGCGAGTGCGCGCACGGCAGGTTCGGCATAATCGCCGCCGACCGCATCGTAGACGACATTGGCGCCGTCGCTTGACCCCTGACTGGCGCACGCCGCCTTGATCTGGTTTGACAGGATTTTCTGACCGTCCTTGTCGATCTCCTTCGGGTAGATGACGAAATCATCAGCGCCAAGGTCGCGCGCGAAGGCGGCTTTCTCAGGCGAGGAGACGCCGGCAATCACCTTGGCGCCCATCGCCTTGCCGATTTCGATCGCGGCGGCGCCGACGCCGCCTGCAGCGCCAAGAATGAAGAGAGACTCGCCGCGCTTCAGCATCGCGCGGTCCTTCAGCGCGTAATGCGACGTGCCGTAGGTCATCAGGAAACCGGCCGCCTCGTCGAACGGCATCGTGTCCGGAATTTTCGCCGCCGCCGGGGCATCGACAACAAGATGCGAGGCGTAGCCGCCATGCAAGGTCATCGCGAGCACGCGGTCTCCCTTGCGGAATTGCGTGACGCCCTCGCCGACGGCATCGACGAGCCCCGCAACCTCGCCGCCCGGCGCGAAAGGGCGGGGCGGGCGGAACTGGTACATGTCGCGGATGATGAGGGTGTCGGGGAAATTGACACCGGCGGCCTTCACCGCAATGCGGATCTGGCCAGGACCGGGCTCAGGCGTCGGCGCCTCGATCAGTTTGAGGCTGTCTGGACCGCCCGGCTCGGTGCTCATCATCGCTTTCATGAAATTCTCCGGAGCCCCTTGGCTTGCGAAACACGGCGATCTTACGCAAGCTTGGCCTGTCTGCAAAAGCACAAACGCAGATGAACGCCGGTCGCGGAATTCCTCGCCGCCCGGTTTTTGGGAGGAATGCATGCGGATCATCAGCCTTTCCGTCGCGCTGGCGCTTCTTGCCGGCTGCGCGACTGCGGCGCGCGCCACGCTGGAGAACCGCTTTGAAGCGATTGGCCTGTCGCCGCGCATGGCCTCGTGCATGGTCGATGATCTGGACGCGCGGCTGTCTGATGACGATTTGCGCGATCTCGCCCGGTATTCGACGGGCCTCGCGCGCGCCGACACGCCCGTGAAGGCGATCGACCAGCTCCTTGAGTTCGACAACCCGCGCGCCGTCGCCGCCATCGGCCGCGCGGCCTTCGCTTGCGTCACCGGGTTCAACCGTTGACCGACGCCGCAACGGAGGCGCCCGCCGCGCCGGTTGCGGCAAAGACCGACAGCTATGCCTGGTATGTCCTCGGCATACTGACGATCGTCTACACCTTTAACTTCGTCGACCGGCAAATCATCGCCATCGTTTCCCCAGCGATCAAGGCAGAGCTCGGCCTTTCGGATTCAATGTTGGGGTTGTTGAAGGGCCTTGCCTTCGCGGTGCTCTACACGACGCTCGGCATTCCGATCGCGTGGCTCGCCGATCGATTTAACCGCGTCTCGATCATTTCAGTGTCGCTGGCGGTGTGGTCTGCCTTCACCGCGCTCTCGGGTCTTGCGCAAAGCGCACTGCATCTGGCGCTCGCGCGCATCGGCGTCGGCATCGGCGAGGCTGGCGGCTCGCCGCCGTCGCATTCGTTGATCGCTGATTATTTTCCGAAGGAAAAGCGCTCGACCGCGCTCGCCATCTATTCGCTGGGGATCCCGTTCGGTCAGATGTTTGCGTTTCTCGCCGGCGGCTGGGTGGTGCAAAACCTCGGCTGGCGAAGCGCCTTTTTCATTGTCGGCCTGCCGGGCATCCTTCTCGCGTTTCTCTTGAAGCTGACGGTGAAGGAGCCGATCCGCGGTGCGACCGATGGCGGCGCGGGCAAGGTGTCGTTCAAGGAAGGCTTCGCCGAACTTGTGAAGATCCCCTCTTATTGGGGAATCGCGGTTGCAACAGCGCTGGCTTCTTTCACCGGGTACGGCGTCGGCCTCTGGGTGGTCGATTTTTACAAGCGCACGTTCGAACTGTCGTATACGGAGATTACAGTGCCGCTCGGCATCCTCAACGGCGTCGTTTACGGGGTCGGCACCTGGGCGGGCGGTTGGCTGACCGATAAATTCGGGAAGACCGACAAGCGCGCCTATCTCATGATCCCCGCGCTCGGCATGCTGCTGACGATTCCGGCGGGCTTCGCCTCAACCTGGGCGCCAACCCCGTTCTGGGCGCTTTTCTGGTCGGCGCCTTTTCTTCTCGGTCTCGGCATGTATCTCGGGCCGTCTTTCGCCCTTATCCAGACACTGGCGCCGGTGCAGCTGCGCGCTTTCGCGATTGCCTTCATGTTTTTGATCCTCAATCTTTTTGCGCTCGGCTTCGCGCCCCTGTGGGTCGGCTGGATGTCGGATGTTTTCGCGGGAAGCTATGGCGAAGTGATCGGTCTCAAACTCGCGCTGACGACGTTGGGGGCTACGAGCCTTGCGGCCGCGTACGCCTTCTTCTGGACATCACGGCGCCTGCCGGCGGATTGGGCGGCGGCCGAGGCGCGAACCCGCGACGGGCAAAGGGGGCATTGAATGGCGCCGATCAAAAAGAAAACGCCGGCGACAAAAGTAGCCTCCAAGAAGGCCGCAACAGCAAAGCCGCCCACAAAGAAGCCCGCAGCGAAAAATGGCGAGGCGAAAACCAAGCCGACCGGAATCACCGTCAAGGAGTTCATCGCGAAGGTCGAGAACCCCAAGCGCCGTGCAGACGCGCAGACGGCGCTGTCAATGTACAAGGCGATCACGGGCCTTGATCCGAAGATGTGGGGACCCTCGATTATCGGCTACGGATCCTATCACTACAAATATGAGTCAGGGCGCGAAGGTGACATGTGCGCAGCGGGGTTCTCGCCGCGCAGTTCGGCCTTGGTCTTTTATGTCATGGGCGGCGTGCCGGAGACTGATTCGCTTTACGCCCGGCTCGGCAAGTACAAATTGGGCAACAGCTGTCTTTACGTGAACAAGCTGGACGACGTCGATGTCGGCGTCCTCGGCCAGATCATTGCGAAGTCCTGGGCCTATATGAAGAAGACCTATCCGCCAGGGCGATAAACAAGGCGCCCGCGAGATACGATCGCGAGCGCCTTGCCCCCCGTCACGCCCGGTACGCAGGGCGTGTAACGTGTCAATCAACAATCGCGGCCATTGACCTGTCTTCAAACGGGCCAGTTCCTGACCCGAAACCCCGGCGCGCGAGGCTTTCAGGCGTTCAGGGTTCAAGTTTCCGGCCAGAACGCGCCCGCGAGCGCCGCCGGGATGACGGCGCCCGTTGACGCCGCGGGGCGAAAGGCCTTTTGAAAGGGCATGACCCGCATCCTCGTCACGTCGGCGCTTCCTTACATCAACGGCATCAAGCATCTCGGCAATCTTGTCGGCTCGATGCTGCCGGCGGATGTCTTCGCGCGGTTCAGCCGAGCGCGCGGGAACGAAGTTTTGTTCCTGTGCGCGACTGACGAACACGGCACGCCGGCTGAACTTGCCGCGCGCGCCGCGAACCAGAGCGTCGAGACCTATTGCGCCGAGCAGCACGAGATCCAGAAACGCGCCTGCGCTGACTTCGGCTTGTCATTCGATCATTTCGGACGCTCGTCGAACGCGCCCAACAAGCGGCTGACGCAGCATTTCGCAGCCGTGCTGGAGCGGAACGGACTGATCGACGAGCGAACTGACCGCCAGATTTATTCAATCGACGACGCGCGCTTCCTGCCTGACCGCTATGTCGAAGGGACGTGCCCCAACTGCGCCTATGAAAAGGCGCGCGGCGACCAGTGTGACAATTGCGGCTCGCTGCTCGATCCGATTGATCTGAAAGATCCCTATTCGTCCATTTCCGGCTCGCGCAATCTCGAAGTGCGCGAGACCAAGCACCTCTATCTCCTGCAGTCGAAGATGCAGCAGCCCATCGCGGACTGGATCGCGGGCAAGGAGGGCTGGCCGCATCTGACGAAGGCGATTGCCGGCAAGTGGATCAAGGAAGGGCTGCAGGACCGATCGATCACCCGCGACCTCTCCTGGGGCGTCCCTGTCGAATATGAAGGAAGGCCCCGACCGGGCTTCGAAAACAAAGTATTTTACGTCTGGTTCGATGCGCCCATCGAATATATCGGGTGTACGGAGGAATGGGCGGGCGCTGCGCCGGGGCGGAATTGGCGGTCATGGTGGCGCCTCGACGAAGGCGCCGCGGATGTTCGTTATGTCCAGTTCATGGGCAAGGACAACGTCGCCTTTCATGCGGTGTCGTTCCCAGTGACGATCCTCGGCTCGAAGGAGCCGTGGAAGCTCGTCGACACGCTGAAGTCGCTGAACTGGCTCACCTGGTACGGCGGGAAATTCTCGACGAGCCAGAACCGCGGCATCTTCATGGATCAGGCGCTGGAGCTTCTCCCCGCCGACACCTGGCGCTGGCACCTGATGGCGAACGCGCCGGAGTCCGACGACGCCTCCTTCACGCTGGAGCATTTCGCGAGCGTGGTGAACAAGGACCTCGCCGATGTGCTCGGCAACTTCGTCAATCGCATCACGCGCTTTTGCGCGTCGAAATTCGGCGAGATGGTTCCGGGCGACGGAAGCTACGGCGCGACGGAAGAAAAGCTGATCGCCGATCTCGACGTGAAAATCGCTGGCTACACGGCGGCGCTCGAAGCGATGGAGTTCCGGAAAGCGTGCGCAGAGCTGCGCGGCATCTGGGTCGCAGGGAACGAATATCTGCAGATCGCCGCGCCTTGGACGGCGTTCAAGACCGACCCCGCGCGCGCCGCGGCGGGCGTGCGCGCGGGGCTCAATCTGATCGCGCTGTTCGCGACGCTGTCATCGCCGTTCATTCCCGCGACGTCGGTGAAAATGGCCGCGGTGTTCGGGATCGATCTGGCGAAAGAGCGCTGGCCGGTCTCGGCGACAGCGGCGCTCGAACGTCTCGCGCCGGGGACAGCGTTCGCCTTGCCAGAGGTTTTATTCAAGAAGATCGAGGACGAGCAAGTTGCGGCGTGGCGGGTGAAGTTCGGGGCTGAATAGGGTTCGCTTTCGCCCTTGCCCGATCCCGGGAAACGTATTACTTGTCTCCTTACTATAAGTAAGGAAAATAGCTTGTGAGCACCGCGACCCTCACCTCGAAGGGACAACTCACCTTACCGAAGGAAGTGCGGCTATCGCTTGGCGTCGGACCCGGCGATCAGGTGAATTTTGTACGGATGGCGGATGGAAATTTCGCCGTCATGCCCGCGGCTCTGCCGGTAAAGCGATTAAAGGGAATTCTTGGCAAGCGGGCCAAGCCGGTCTCGCTCGAAGCAATGGATAAAGCGATCGCGGCCGGGGCTAAGGGCGCGTGATCGGGCTCGATACGAATGTCATCGTCAGGTTCCTGGCGCAGGATGACGACATTCAGTCTCCGATTGCGGCCCGTCAGTTCGCGCGGCTGTCGCGTGAGGTCCCGGGGTTTGTCAGCACCGTTGTGCTTGCTGAAGTAAGCTGGGTTCTGTCACGTTCATACGGCGCAGCGAGGGCCGAGCTTGCGGCCGCCATCGAAGGCCTCTTGCGCTCCGCCGAGCTCAGGATTGAGAATGCGGAAGCCGCGTGGCGCGCGCTTGGTGTCTTTCAATCAGGTCGATCGGTGGAGTTCGCCGATGCATTGATTGCAGAGATTGCGGCGCTGGCAGGCGCGTCGCAAACCGTCACCTTTGACCAGCGCGCCAGCGCCGAGGCGGGCATGAAACTGTTAGCCTAATCGCTTAGTATTCGCCGACGTCGTGTGAATGCGCCGAAATCACAAGGATAATATCATGAAACCCCTCTTCTCCCTCGAAAACCGCACGGCGCTCATTACGGGCGGCTCGCGCGGCATCGGCAAGATGATCGCGCGCGGATTTTTGGAGCATGGCGCGCGCGTCTATATCTCCGCGCGCAAAGCCGACCAGTGCGAGGAGGCGGCCGCTGAACTTTCGCAGTATGGGCGCTGCGTCGCCATTCCGCAGGACGTCTCGACGGTTGAGGGCGGCAAAATCCTTGAGCGCGCTTACGGCCATTACGAGCCCTCGCTCGATATTCTCGTCAACAATGCGGGGGCGGCCTGGGGCGCCGAATTCGACCAGTTCCCTGAAAGCGGTTGGGACAAGGTCATGGACCTCAACGTCAAATCGCCGTTCTTCCTCACGCAGACATTTCACGAGCGGATGAAGAAAGCAGCGACAAAAGACCGGCCCGGCAAGGTCATCATGATCGCTTCGATCGACGGCATCCGCATCAATCCCTGGGAGACGTATTCCTATCAGGCCTCCAAGTCGGCGCTCATTCACCTGACGCGCCGCATGGCTGCGCGCCTTATCAAGGACAACATCTGCGTCGCCGGCATCGCGCCCGGCGCTTTCGCCTCGGAGATGAACAAAGCCGCGCGCGATCACGGCGAGGCTGTCGCCGGCATGGTGCCGGCAGGGCGCATCGGAACGGACGAGGACATGGCCGGCGTAGCGATTTTCCTCGCGAGCCGTGCGGGAGATTATGTCGTCGGAGAGACGATCGCTGTTGATGGCGGCGTCGCCCATGCCTCTTTCGGACATTTCGGAGGTTGAAATGGCGGCGGCGGATCAAAAACCAGTCAATTCAGGCTTCACGGCGAAGTCGACAGCGGCGGAAGTCATCCACGGCATAGATTTGTCAGGCAAATCCGTCATCGTCACGGGCGGCTATTCCGGCATCGGCGTCGAGACTGTCGCCGCGCTTGCCGCTGCTGGCGCCGAGATCATGGTTCCCGCGCGCGATGTCGCGAAGGCGAAAGCCGCGCTTGCCGACGTGAAAGGCAAGATCGAAATTGCGGCGATGGATCTTGGCGATCTGGCGAGCGTCGAAAAATTCGCGCGTGACTTCGCGTCAGGCCGCAAGGCGCTGCATCTCCTGATCAACAATGCTGGCGTCATGGCCTGCCCCGAAACGCGTATCGGCAAGGACTGGGAGCTGCAATTTGCGACCAACCACATCGGGCATTTTGCGCTGACGGCGGCGCTGCTGCCGCTGTTGCGGGCGGCGACGGGCGCGCGCGTCGTCGCGCTCTCATCGACGGGGCACAAGATCAGCGGCATCCGCTGGGATGACATTCATTTCCGCAAGGGCGGCTATGACAAATGGGTCGCCTACGGACAATCGAAGACGGCGAATGCGCTTTTCGCGGTCGGGCTCGACAGGCGTGAGAAATCGAACGGCGTCAGGGCGTTCTCCGTGCATCCTGGCGGCATCGTCACGCCGTTGCAGCGCCATCTTGCCAAGGAGGAGATGATCGCGCTCGGTTGGCTTGGCCCGGACGGTGAGGTCTCCGAGATGGCGAAGGCGATGTTCAAGACGCCGGAGCAGGGCGCCTCAACGACCGTCTTCGCCGCGACGAGCGCGCTCCTCGATGGCAAGGGCGGCGTCTACTGCGAGAACGGCGACATTGCCGTTCTTGCCGGGCCCGACGCCCCGCGCTGGGCCGAGGTGCAGCCCTATGCTTGCGACGATGCAGAGGCGGAGCGGCTCTGGGCCGAGACCGAGCGCATGATCGCCTGAAACGAAAAACCGCGCCGGATCGCGGCGCGGTTCGTTCGAGGGGTCTGATGTGCGTTCAGGCGGCGCGCCGCTTGCGCGCCATGCCGGCAGCCCCAAGCCCTGTCAGCAGAAGCAGCGCGGCGCCCGGCACTGGCACCTCGGAATAGTCGAGGCTCGCGAGCGAATAATCGGAATTGTTTCCGGCGCTGGTCGGCAAATTCTTCGCCGAGAACGCGATTGACGCGATGACGAGATCGCCAAGCGGGCGTCCGGAAAACAGGAAGCACCCTGAACCAGATGATGTCGTTGCGCCGCAATTCGTTGCGAGGCCGAGCCCTGAACTGATCGTCGCCGCATTCTCGCCAATCGCGTTGATCGTGTAGGTGAGCAACGACCCGTCGCCGAGCGACAGGCGAATGGCGCCCACTTCGTTTTTGTCGCCGAATTCAGGTCCATTATAAAGAAAGACAACCTTGAAGGCGTCGAGCAAGACGTTTTCGTTGAACGCGACGGTCAGCCATTCGCCGTGATCGATCTCGCCGTTCGTTTTGCCCGCGACGCCAAGGCCCTGCTGGCCCGCGACGGTCTTTGTCTGCAAGAGGCCGGGCGAACTGGTCACCGTCGCGCCAGGAACACTGCACGCCGACAGGCCATTGCAGGCGACTAGATCGGCAGTGGTGATGGTGGCGGCCGACGCAGCGGCAGTGACCCCGAAAGCCCCGGCAAACGCCGCGGCGGCGGCGAGAACGATACGCATTCCCTATGTCCTTTTACGCAACAACTTTCGAAACGATAGCAATTCGCGCGCCGCTGGCAAGAATTCATTATGGTTAACGCACGCATTTTTTAGCTGACGCCGCGCCGTACGCTCAATATCCGTCTGCGGAGCGATCAGGGGTTAGGGGGCCGCGACGCCGAACAGCCCGCCGATCATATAGGTCGCGGCGCCCGCCGCTGTCCCGATCGCCAGCATGCGAAGGCCGCCAAGAAGCGCATTGCGCCCCGAGAACAGGCTTGTCGCGGCGCCGACGCCAAAAAGGGCGACGGCGGCAAGGCCTGCAGCGATCGCCGATGGCGCGGCGAGGCCGAGCGCAAAAGGCGCGACCGGCAGAATGGCCCCCACGGCGAACGATCCGAACGACCAGATCGCGGCCTGCGCCGCTGACGCCAGATTGTCAGGATCGAGCCCCAATTCCTCGCGCGCCAGCACCTTGAGCGCGAGGTCGGGGTCGGCGACGATTTTCTTCGCGAAGGCGCGCGCATCGTCGATCGCCATGCCGCGCGCCGCATAGATGAGCGCGAGCTCCTCCGCTTCTTCCTCCGGGTACTCGGCAAGTTCCTCCCTTTCCTGCGCGATCTGATATTCGAGCATTTCGCGCTGCGTGCGGACCGAGACATATTCGCCGGCCGCCATGGAGAAGGCGCCGGCGAGAAGGCCCGCGACGCCGGTCAGGAACACGACGTCATTGTCGACGGCGGCGCCCGTCATGCCCATGACGAGGCTGGTGTTCGAGATGATGCCGTCATTGGCGCCGAACACGGCGGCCCTGAGGCCGCCGCCCCGCCGGTGACGCGCGCCGATCTCGGCCGCGTTAGTCGGCATCGGGTGACCGGGCGGCAACTCTGAATAGAGTGAAACGCCGCGCACCTTTGTCGCGGCGAGCGCCGGGACCATGCGGCGGGGACCGAAAATCTTGAGGAGGCCAGCGATCACCCGCGCCCGCAGGGGCGGATGGAATGGCGGCATCGGCGACGGTGCGATCAACGCCGCTTGCCGGGCGCTCTCATCGGCGAGTTTGGCGAAGGCCGCGGCGATGCGCGGATCTTTTTCAGCACGGCCGGCGGCGGCGGTGAGCCAGCTGGCCGTCATCTCCTCACGCCAGCGCGCATTCTTCGCTTTGCTGTCGGACGCCATGCGCGTCACCCTTTCGATTCGCCGCGAAAAGCGTACCATGAGCCGTGACAGAGGGGCTGGATTCAATGCGAATGATCGTCGCTGCGCTGGCGTCGGCGCTGGGTCTGATTTCGGGCGCCGCGCACGCGCTGCCGGACGGCGTCGCCGCGCGAAAGGACGGGCAGGGGCCCTACGAGCGGCTTGTCATTCGCGGCGCGACGATGATCGACGGCGCGGGCGCCCCGCCGGTCGGGCCGGTTGATATCGTCGTTGAAGGAAACCGCATCGCCGAGATTGTCGCGGTCGGCGCGCCAGGGCTTGCGATCGACGATGCCAAGCGCCCCGCCAGAGGCGCGCGCGAGATCGACGCGGCGGGCAAGTTCATCCTGCCGGGATTTGTCAATCTGCACGGCCACATCCACAGCTATGGCACGGGGCAGGATGTGCCGCCGGACTACATCTTCAAGCTCTGGCTGATGCACGGCATCACGACCGTGCGCGAAGTTGGCAATGACAAGGGCGCGGCGTTTTCCGTCGACCTGAAAAAGGCGAGCGCGCGCAATGAGATCGATGCGCCGCGCCTTTATGTCTACCCGTTCTTCGGGTCCTTCGGATCGGAGGGCGTCAATTCGGCGGACGATGCGCGCCGGCAAATTCGCGGCTTCAAGGCGGCAGGCGCTGACGGTGTCAAGTTCTTCTCCGGCGCTGAGGAAATTCTCAGCGCTGCCTTCGACGAGGCCAAGCGCCAGAACCTTCGCACGACGATGCACCACGCGCAGCTCTCGGTCGCGCATGCCGACGTGCTCGACACTTCGGCGCAAGGGCTCAATTCGATGGAGCACTGGTACGGGCTCCCCGAAGCGCTGTTCGACGACCGCACGCTTCAGGACTATCCGGCTGGCTATAATTATCAGGACGAACAGCATCGCTTCGGCGAAGCGGGGCGGCTCTGGGCGCAAGCGGCGGCGCCGGGAAGCGAGCGCTGGCGTTACGTGCGTGACACGCTTCTTGAGCGCAAATTCGCGATGATACCGACATTCACGATTTATCTGTCGAGCCGCGACTGGATGCGCGCGCGCAACGCCGATTGGCACGCTGACTTCACGATGCCGTCGCTCTGGAAGTTTTTTGCTCCCGATCGCAATGCCCACGGTTCCTACTGGTTTGATTGGGGTACGGAGCAGGAGGCGGCCTGGCGCGACAATTACCGGCGCTGGATGACGTTCATCAACGACTACAAGAACGCCGGCGGCAAAATCGGCGCGGGCGAGGACGCAGGGTACATCTATTCGACCTACGGTTTCGGATATATTCAGGAGCTTGAACTGCTGCGCGAGGCCGGGTTCCACCCGCTTGAAGTCATTCGCGCGGCGACCCTCGACGGCGCGAAGATTTTGGGCGCCGAGCGTGAGATCGGGTCAATTCAGGTCGGCAAGAAAGCGGACCTCGTCATCGTCGGCGAGGACCCGATCGCCAATTTGAAAGTGCTTTATGCCACGGGGCATATCCGCCTTGATCCGGCGACGAACAAGCCGGCGCGCGTCGGCGGGGTGGAGACCGTCGTCAAGGACGGTCTTGTCTATGACGCCAAAGCGCTCGCCGCCGAAGTGAAGGCGATGGTCGCCGCCGAAAAGCAGGCGGCGGGCTTGCCGCCCGGCCCGATGCCGATTGTCGATTTCAGGTTTGAACGCAAGGAGACTGCGAAGTGAAGAATAGCGTTTTCGCCGCCGCCGCATTCGTCGCGCTGACGGCGCAGGCCGGGGCTGCCGATCTCGCGGCGGATGTCGCGGCCGACTATCCAACCGTCTATGAACTCTACAAGAGATTCCATCAGAATCCGGAGCTTTCGTTCAAGGAAAGCCAGAGCGCCCGGATCATGGCGAACGAGTTGAAGGCGCTCGGTTTCGCGGTGACGACGGGGCTTGGCGATGCGTGGACAAAGGCGAGGGCCAAGGCTGACGCGGGCAAAGTCAATGACGGCGTCGGCGGCTATGGCCTCGTCGCGGTGATGAAGAACGGCGAGGGGCCGGTCCTGATGCTGCGCGCTGACATGGATGCGCTGCCGCTCGAGGAAAAGACAGGTCTTGCCTATGCGAGCACGGTCGTCTCGGTCGATTACAAGGGGCAGACCGCGCCGGTCATGCACGCCTGCGCCCATGACAGCCATATGGCGATGCTTATCGGGGCGGCGCGCCGGCTCGTCGCGATGAAGGATCAATGGAAGGGAACGCTTGTCCTCATCGGTCAGCCGGCCGAAGAGATTGGCCTCGGCGCGCTCGCAATGTTGTCGGATGGTCTTTACACGAAGTTTCCAAAGCCGGACTTCGTTCTCGCCGCGCATACATCCGGCTGGGATCCGGCGGGCGTCATCGCCTATACGCCTGAGTTCGCGCTCGCCAATGTCGACAGCGTGGACATCACGGTCAGGGGCGTCGGCGCGCATGGGTCGGCGCCGCATATGGGCAAGGACCCGATCGTCGTCGGCGCAGCGATCATCGGGGCGCTGCAAACGCTGATCTCGCGCGAGACGAACCCGCTTGATTCAGGAGTGGTGACGGTCGGCAGCTTCCAGGGCGGCTACAAGCACAATATCATCCCTGACGAGGCGACGCTCAAGATCACGGTCCGGTCGTACAAGGACGATGTGCGCGAAAAGTTGCTCGAAGGCATCAAGCGCATCGCCCGCGCACAGGCGCTGTCGGCGGGACTTCCTGAAAATCTCCTGCCGATCGTCAAGGTCGAGAGCGACATGACCCCCTCAACCTACAACGATCCGGCGTTGACGGCGCGCGTCGTCAAGGCGATGGAGGAGAGCCTTGGCGTTGAGCGGGTCATGCAGCGCCCGCCCAGCATGGGGGGCGAGGACTTCAGCCAGTTCGGCCGGACAGCGGACGACATTCCGACCTTCATTTACTGGGTCGGCGGCGTCGATCCAGAGATGTGGCGCGCGGCGAATGAGGGAAAAATCGCGCCGCCGCCGGCCAATCACTCGCCGCAGTTTGCGCCCGTCGCCGAGCCTACGCTGAAGACCGGCGTCGAGGCGATGACAGCGGCGGCGCTTGAACTGTTACGCTAGAGCGCGCTCGCGATCATGGTAGTCGAGAACGTGCTCCGGTCGCTTGTTTTTTCGCGCGTTCTTTCCATAACCCGCGAACCATTTTTCGGGAACGCGCGCCAGAGCGGCGGGCGACAAAAGTGCAACGCGGTTTTTCGCGGAGCCGCCGCGACCACTCGCGAACTAGGCTCTAAACCCAATCAGGCCATTGATCGATAGGCGCAAATCGTGATTCGCACCGGATCGCAACGCAGGCTTTTGACGGAGTGAGGAATGAGCAGGCTGTTTTTGATGAGTGACGATCAGTGGGCAGTGATCGAACCCTTCATGCCCAAGAACCAACCGGGCGCGCGGCGGGTTGACGATCGCCGGGTGATCTCCGGGATCATCCATGTGCTCAAGACGGGCTGCCGTTGGGTGGATTGCCCGCGGGAATACGGGCCGCACACCACAGTCTATAACCGGTTCAACCGTTGGTCCCGTAAGCGCTTCTGGACGGGGATGTTGGAAGCGTTGGCGGCAAATCGGTGATCCAGACCCCATCGACAACCTACGGAAGGCGCAGGTTCGGCGGTAAAGGGGGGAAAACACAAATCGGCGGCAGACACCCCTACCGAGGATCGGGCCGTATAGGTATCAGGGAAGCAGGAGCCGGCGAACCAGAAGGGTAGAGAACCTCGAACCAAGGACCGCCCAAAAAAACCAAACAGAAATAAGGGAAATGTATAAGGCGCAGCAACGGAGAAAACCCATACCGAAGAAGAGAAGGTAACGGAGAAATAGGGAGGTGAGGAGCCACTTCGAGGCACAGGCAAGACTCTACGATGCCATCCGGACCGATCACCCCGACAATGTTGAGGCGCTAGTCGCGGTCGGGCTGGCGTTCGGAGAAACCATCGCTCAAAAGGCCGGTTTCGAGTGGGTTCGTGTAAAGAACGAATACGGCGAAGAAACTGCGCTTGCGCCGAAAGGAATCGAGGTCGCCTGTCATCCGATCAGCATGCTGCAGAAGCGAATAGCGGTTCGCGAACCTGTAGCTATCACCGAGCTACGCGACGCAACTATCAAAATCGTGGAGGAACTGGCATCGTCTGGGAAGTACCGCAAACGTTAGCCCAGCCAGCGCTTCCGCTGAATGAGTCTGGAGCCTAGAGTTTCGGGCGGTTCCTTTCAATCGCCTGAAACTCTAGAACCGCGCTGTCAGCGCGGCGCGCACATGGCGAGGCGCGCCCGGCGTGATGTTGTTGTCGTTATGCGCCGTCGAGAAATAGAGCGCGTTGGTCAGGTTCTCGACATTGACCTGCAGATCGAGCGCGTCGGACAGCGCGAAATAGACGGCAGCGTCGACGCGCGTGAAGTCCGGCAGCGTCACCGCGTTTGAAAGGGTCGCGAAGCGGTCGCCCTGATGAATGACGCCGGCGCCGACGCGCCAGCGCGGCAGAATCTGATAGGTGCTCCAGAGTGAGAAGGAGTGTTCCGGGACGAGCGCCAGCGCGCGCCCGGCTGGCGCGGCGGAAGTCGTCGCCGTGATTTCAGCGTCCTGATAGGAATAGCCCGCGATGATCTCCCATTTGTCGGTGAGCGATCCGGCGAGCGTGAGTTCGGCGCCTTTGGAGCGCTGCGCCCCGGTCAGCACGGTGAGCAGCGTCAGCGGATCGACCGCGCGCGTATTCTCCCGGTCGAGCCGGTAGAGCGCGCCTGCAAGTTCGAGGCGATCCGAAAGGTTCCACTTTGCGCCGATTTCAAGGTTTTCGAAGACCTCGGGCTCCAGCGCCGCAAAACTCGCCGTCAGGCTGCCGAACTGGTCGCCCGATTGCGGCAGGAACGATTTCGAATAGCTGAAATAGAGCGAGGCGTTCTCGGCCGGCTTGAAGACGACGCCGGCGCGCGGCGAAAAGACTTCGTCGGTGCGCTCGAAATCCGATTGCCCGAGGCGCTGATCGTCAAACTCAAGATCGAAGCGGTCGTAGCGGACGCCGCCGATCAGCTGAATGTATCGGCCAATCTCGATCTGGTCCTGCACATAAATGCCGACGACGTTGAGATCGACAAGGTTGTCGTTTTGCACGCCGACGAAGGGCGAGGGTGCAAAAGTCACCGGGCTGGCGATGTTGACGGTTCCGGCCGCATTGTTCGGCGTACGGAAGTTCTCCGTCTTCTGCACGCCGGCCTCGACGCCGAACAGGATCGTGTGCCCCAGGGGACCTGTGTCGGCCTTCAGGATAAAGTCGGACTGGTTGAAGAGGTTTCGGCGCTGCTGCGAGGAGAAATAGGACTGGATCGACACAGCGCCCGTCCCGGCGTTGACCGCGCCGGAAGCGAAGACGTTTTGATAGAACTTGTCGTTCGACGCGTAGGAGAGCGAGTTTCGGAACTTCAGATTATCCGAGAAGTCGTGCTCAAGGAGGCCCACGACGGCGTGGCGGTCAAATTCGGCATTGCTCTCGTCGGGATTGCCGAAGAAAGCGGAACGGTCGCCGTCAAAGGGCAGACCATTGAGCGACGGGACGCCGCGGTCGACGTCACGGCGGTCATTGAAATACTCATAGGATAGCCGAAGCGTCGTCGCGTCGCCGAGTTTTACGGCGCCGGTCGGATTGATCCCGAACAATTCCTTGCCGGTGAAGTCGCGATAGCTGTCGGAGTTTTCGTAGAATGCGTTGAGTCGCAGAGCGACCCCATCCGTCACTGCGCCGCCAAGATCGACGGCGCCGCGTCCCGAAGCGAACTGACCGCCAGCGAGAGTAATTTCGCGGATGTCGTCGAACTCGGCCTTGCGCGTCACGCGGTTGATAAGACCGCCGCCGGCGCCGCGGCCGAAGATCATGGCGTTCGGGCCTTTGAGAACCTCAATCCGATCGACATTGTAGAGGTCGCGGAAATATTCGGCGTCATCGCGCACGCCGTCGATAAAGAGGTCGGCGGTCGACTGGTTGCCGCGCAAGACCGGCGCATCGCGATGGCCCTCGCCCTGACCAAAGCCGAGGCCCGGCACATAACGTGACACGTCAGCGAGCGTCCGGAAGGCCTGATCGTCGATGAGATCGCGGTTGATGACGGAAATCGACTGCGGGATGTCGATCAGGGCAGTGTCGGTCTTGGTCGCGCTTGAGGACCGGGTGTTGGCATAGGCGGCGCGCTCGCCGGTGACGAGGATCTGATCCTCGATCATGGCGATCCGAATCTCAGCCATGTCGTCAGCCGCCGCTGACCCTGCCGCTAACGCGCTGATGCTTGCTGTCATCAACCCAATCGACGCCCGAAACGCCTTGACCATTTACCCCATCTCCTGCTTTCTGCGATTGCGAGTAGTTCGCAAGTACAGGAGGTCGATAGCAGGCTGTCTCGGAAGCTGCAAGTGATTATCAGTCACAAAAATAGCCGCTCCCCGGATATCGGGAATCGCCCGCCCGTGCGTCCGCAGCGCCGGGCCGGATTTCAACGAAGCCTGTGCGCGGCTACATCCTCACGGGAAGGTCCGCCAAAGGGCCAAGTAAGGATCGGGACAGTGAAAATACCGGCGTTTGCGGCGATCTTGTTGGCGATCATGGCCGGCGCCGCCGCTGCCCAGTCGAGAAGTTCGAGGACGCTGGACTTGCGCGACTTCGACGCGATCGAGATTGGCGGCGCCTATGAGCTCGACGTCATCGTCGGCGAGGATTTCTCGATTGAGCTGTCAGGCCCGTCGGAGGAAATGGCGCGCGTTGAGGCGACGATCAAAAACGGCGCCCTTGTGCTCGGGTCGAAAAAGCGCCTTCAGCGCGGCGACCACAAAGGCGTTTCCGCGGTCGTCACCATGCCGGCGCTCAATCGCATCTCCGTTTCGGGTGTCGCCGACGCCGACATCAGCGGCGTCAAGGCGAAGGATTTCAAGCTCGACCTTGCCGGCGTCGGCGAAGTGAACATCGCCGGCGGGTGTGACAGCCTCGTCGTGCGCGTTTCCGGCGTTGGTGAGGTCGACGCGCAGTCGCTTCAATGCAAATCCGTCGACGTGAAAGTCGCAGGGATCGGCGAGGCGCGCGTTTATGCCAGCGAGAGCGTCGCCGCCGAAGTCTCGGGCATGGGCAGCATCATGGTCTACGGCTCACCGAAATCCGTCGACAAGCGCGGCGGGTTTTTCTCTGAAATCAAGGTGCATTGACGGTTCTCAGCGAAGGAGGGGCGCGTGAAAATTTTTCTGGGGTTTCTGATCGGCCTGGTGATCGCTGCGGCGATCGCGGCGACAGCGTTCAAGGTCGCCTGGGGCGGTCTGACCGATGTCGGCGAGCGTGACCGCGGCGCGGATATTTCGCGCGTGGTGACAGTTGCTGATTTCGACCGCGTCGATATCGCCGGCGTCGTTGAACTCGACGCGACGGTCGGCGGGGATTATTCGTTGACGCTGTCAGGCCGCGCGGAAGATCTCGACCGCGCACGGGCCGAAGTCGTCGACGGCGTTCTCATTCTCGACACCGCGCATGATGACGGGCGCGTCGGCCGCAAGATCGTCCGCCACGGCGTCACCGCGACATTGTCCGCGCCGGCGCTTGTCGCCGTAAAGGCGGCCGGCGTTGTCGACGGCTCGGTCAAGGGAATCGCGGGCGGTCCGTTCCTGGTTGATATCTCGGGCGTCGGCGATCTCGAACTTTCCGGGACGTGCGACAAGCTCGACGCCGAAGTCTCCGGCGTCGGTGAACTCGAAGCCGAGGCGCTGCAATGCCGTGACGTGATGGTCGAAGTCTCGGGCGTCGGCGGCGCCAGCGTCTACGCCAGCGAGAAGGTCGATGCCGATATCGCCGGCATCGGCAAGATCGACGTCTATGGCTCGCCCGCGCAAGTCTCGAAGACGAAATCGAGCCCGCTCGGGCGCATCAGCATCAAGTAGACGGTCTGCGCCTGCGCAAGAGGAAAGCAGCGTCAGCCCGCCAGCTCCAGCAACGGCTTGGTGCGGGCGGCGCGGATGCCGGGAAGGACGCCGCCGACAAGGCCGATGATCATCGCGACGATGACCGCGGTAGCAACGAGGCTTGGCGCCATCTCGAATTTGAAGACCAGCTGCGTGAAACCTGATCCGAGCGTCGATGTCGTTCGGCCGTTGAAAAAGACATAGGCGATCAGGAGCCCGAGACCGGCGCCGAGCGCGGCGAGCACCAGCGCTTCGATCAGCGTGCCCATGAAGGCGGCGAACCCTGAAAAGCCGATAATCCGCAGCGTCGCGATTTCGCTGGCGCGCGCCGTCACTGACGAATTCATCGTGTTGAGCGCGCCAGCGAGCGCGCCGATCGCCATCATCGCGCCGAGGAACCACGCGATGCCGACGAAAGTCCCCGTCGATTGCGAGGCCTGCGCGGCGAAATATTCGCGCTCGGAAAGCGCTTGCAGGTCTTTCGTGCGCGCGTCGGCTTTCACGAAGTCCTTGAAGGCGGCCATGCCGGCGGCGGAGGTGAGTTTCACCCGCATCGTCTGATAGACATTCGGGCGATCAAAGAGGCTTTGCGTCACGCCGATGTCGGCCCAAAGCTCCGATTCATAAACGGTGCCCGGCGCTTCGAAGACGCCGACAATCTGCCATTCCCCGCCGCGCAGGCGGATCGCCTTGCCGAACTCGAAGCCTGCGAACTCGCGCAGCAGTCCGGCGCCGACGACAATCTCGTTGGTGCCCGGCGTGAACATGCGCCCTTGCGTGATCTTGACGGATTGACGCAGCGCGAGGCCCTGCGGCCCCAGCCCGCGAAACGGCATGTTCGCCTTTGTCAGCGTCGACTTCTTGATCCCGTCGACGATGACGAGAAGTTCGCCTGAGGCGACGGGCGCGCCGTTGGCGGCAGCAACGCCAGGACCCGTCGCCAGAATGTTGATCTGGTCGCGGGTGATGACGCTGTTGATCTCGGCGACCGACCCGTCGCGCAAGGCGACCGCGACGTCGTCAGAGCCGGAGCCCTTGATCGTCTGCTCAAGCCCGTTCGAGAGCGCGAGAAAGAACAACAACACCGCGATCGCCAGCGCCACGGCGACGATCGTCGCGACGGACATGGCGGCGCGCTGCGGGATCGAGCGCACGTTCAGCGCAGTGACGGTCGAAATCTGATTGACGATCGAGGCCATGGGTTATTTCCGCCCCAACGCGTCAACAATGCGCATCCGATAGGCTTCGAGCGCGGGCAGGGCGCCCGTCACCAGGCCGAGCGCGAGCGCGATGAGGCCGCACGGCACAAGCGCTTGCGGCGCGAACCAGATTGGCGGCCCGGCGTTGCCGCCTTGCGAGGATATCGCGCTCAACAGGAGCGCGGCGAGGCCGACGCCAAGCCCGGCGCCGAGGAAAGCGAGAAGGAGCGATTCCCCGAGCACCATCCGCAAAATGCGCGGCGAAGAAAAACCGAGCGTCTTCATCACGCCCATCTCCTTTGTGCGCTCGCGCACCGCGAGCGCCATCGTCGTGCCGACGATGAGAAGGATCGCCGCAAACGCCGCGCCGACGACGAGCGTCGTGACGAGCCCGATATCGCCGAGCTGCGCGGCGAAGGATTTGTTGAAGGCGGCCTCGTCCTGCGTCGACGTTTCGTCCGAAGAATTCGCAAAGCGTCCGTCGATCGCATTGATGACCTGGTCGTTCAGCGCCGCCGATTGCGTGAGGAGCGCAATCCAGCCGATGCGGTCGCGCCCGAAACTGATCGTCTCGTTGAAATAGTCATAGTTGATCAGCACCGACCCTGTCTGCGAGCTGCCGGGCGGCGTCGGGATCGTCCCGACGAGCTTGAAGTCCCAGACGCGGCTGCCGTCGGCCTGCGAGAAGATATTGCTGTTCAGGGGAATCGTGTCGCCGACCTTCCAGCCCCATTTCTCCGCAACCGGTTCAGCGGCAAGCATGGCGGTGCGTTCGGTGAAGAAAGCGTTTTTGGCTTCCTCCGTAACCTGAAGGTCTT
This sequence comes from Parvularculaceae bacterium, assembly GCA_034522715.1. GTDB lineage: Bacteria > Pseudomonadota > Alphaproteobacteria > Caulobacterales > Parvularculaceae > Amphiplicatus. Next base: position 401,197 of record JAXHLA010000004.1, read on the forward strand.
CCTTGTAGACCTCGTAATAGGTTTTCGGCTCGACCGCGAAGACTGGCATGAAGCCCTTCACCGGATCCTGGTAATAGCCGCCGAACCAGTTGAGGTGCGACGCCGCCGCAACGCCTTCGGTGCGCACTATCTTGTCGTAATGCGCCATCGGCAGGCTTTCGGTGAAATTGATCTTCGACAGCGTGACGAGGCGGTTCGGCAGCGAGTTGTAATTGTTGATCGCATGATTGAAGCTGAACAGGATCGCAAAAATCAGGAAGGCGATCAGGATCGACAGCAGCAAGAGGCTGGTGCGCACCGGCTTGCGGAACAGGTTTTTCCGCATGAGCATAAAGTCGTTCACGCCGCGAGATCCTTTTCGTTGAAGCGGCCCTTGTCGAGGTGCAGCGTGCGCTTGGCGAATTTCGCCGCCTCCGCGTCGTGCGTCACCATCATGATGGTTTTCCCGAGTTCGCGATTGAGAAGCTGCAGCGTGCCGAGGATTTCGTCCGCTGTCGCCCGGTCGAGATCGCCGGTCGGCTCGTCGCAGAGGAGCAGCTTCGGATCGGCGACGATGGCGCGCGCGATGGCGACGCGCTGCTGCTGGCCGCCGGACATTTCGCGCGGCTTGTGTTTGGCGCGATCGGCGAGGCCGACGATTTTCAGGGCCGTCTCGACATTGGTCTTGCGTTTTGCGGCGCCAAGGTTGGTCAGCATCAGCGGCAGTTCGACGTTTTGCGCCGCGGTCAATGTCGGCATCAGATTGTAGAACTGGAAGATGAAGCCGGCGTTCGTCGCGCGCCATTTGGCGAGCTGGCCTTCGTTCATCTGATCGAGGCGTTGATTTTCAAACTCGATCGTGCCGGCGTCTGGCCGGTCCGTCCCGCCGAGAAGGTTGAGGAGTGTCGTCTTGCCCGATCCCGACGGGCCCATGATGGCGATGAAGTCGCCCTCGGGCACGCTCATGGTCAGCTTGTCGAAGATCGCGATCTTCTCCTTGCCGCGGCTGTAACCCTTGTCGATGTTAGTGAGGCGAAGAATGTCGGCCATGAGGTGCTCCGAAAGAATTGAGGTTCAGTGACGGTTCCTTCGTGACGCGCGCGAAGACGCGCGCTCCTCAGGATGACGACTTGAGTTCCCTTCATCCTGAGGAGCGGCCCCCTTCAGGCCGCGTCACGAAGGATGCGCCGCGAGGACGCCATTGATGAAATTTGTCCATCAAGCGCTCTGATCCAGAAATCGCACGCTGATCGCCATCTCCGGCAGGATGCGCGGATCGGACTTTTCAAAGCCGATCCGTACACGGACGGTCGCCTTCGCCCGGTCGGCGGCGGGAATGGTCGCGATGACCTGCGCGGGGATGCGCCAGTCGGGATAAGCGTCGAGCACGGCTTCAACCTTCTGTCCTTGCGAGACGCGCGCGATATAGGCCTCGCTGACGTCGACCTCGATTTCAAGGCTCGCCATGTCAACGATGGTGCACACGCCCGTCCGAGTGAAGCCGCCGCCGGCGGAAACGGGGGAAATAATTTCGCCCGGCTGCGCCGATTTATTGACGACGACGCCGTCGAACGGCGCGCGTATTTCATAGCGATCGAGCTGCGCCCTTGCGCGGTCGGCGTCACTGCGAAAGGCGTTGCGCGTGGCGAGCGCTGCTGAATAGCGCGCTTCGGCGTCGGTCAGCGCTGCATTGCTGGCAAAGCCCTGCCTGGCAAGCTCGCGCGTGCGTTTGACGATGCGCGCCGTTTCCGCAAGGTCGGCATCGGCGCTGTCGGCGCGGGAAATGGCGGCGTTGGTGTCAGCTCTGGCGAGCGTTGATTCGAGGACGGCGAGAACGTCGCCCGCCTTGACGGCTTGTCCTTCCTCGACGCGCACTTCGAGAAGGAGCCCCGTCACCTCGGCTGCGACAGTCGCCTGACGGCGCGCGACGACATAGCCCGAGGCGGTGAGCGATCCGGCGGCGGGCGCAGCGGCGCCGGCGGTTCCCGTCGCTGGGGACGTCGAGGCGATGACGGGAATTTCAACGGGCGGCGGCGCCGGTTTCAGGAACCAGCCAAGCGCGGCGCCGACGACGAGAGAGCCCGCGGCGAGCGACAAGACGAGCGGCGCCGGCATGCCGCTCGCGCGGGCTTGCGTCTCGCTCCGATCGATCTTGAGCGATTTCAAAAGGTCCGACTTGCTGTCCAACGCGCGCGCCACTCCGATCCGGAGATTGAGTGTAGGCCCCAGCGTTCGCGGGTGCAACGAAGGGGGACGGACGGTTTTTGACGATTTCGCGCCAGCCGCGCCGAGGGGGGAGGGCGCCCCGCACGACGCCCTTGCCGTCACCCGGGTCGGCGCAGCCGATCCGGAGCCCATCTCCCGGAATGCGAGGAAGTTCCCGCTGATACTTCAGGCGTTGGGCCCCCGCGCTCGCGCCAGGAGGCGCGTCCCGGGATGACGGATCGATAGGAGATTCAATCCCTACACGAATTAACCATAGTCGATTCCCGTTATTGATTGTTTGACTCATGGGTGCGTTCAGCCCCAGTATCGCAGGTGTTGAAGCGCCGCTGCGGCCCCCGCCGCCGGCGCTATTTTCGTTTCCGGGTTTGAAAAGTCTGATGGGCCGCGCGGGCTCGGGTGCTGGTTCATCTGGTCGCGCGAAAAGGAACGCACCCCCCGGGGCCGGAAGGCCGCCTGACGGGAGCGGGGACGCTTGTCCCTCATCCTTCGTGACGCGCGGCCGAAGGGGCGCGCTCCTCAGGATGAAGACTAGGGTTCTCCTTCATCCTGAGGAGCGGCCTCCTTCAGGCCGCGTCACGAAGGATGGCCCGCACGGAAAAAAGGAAGACTTTCCGCTCTCACAAACTGGGACGTTTGGCCCAAGGCTGGTGGAGCTGAGCGGGATCGAACCGCTGACCTCGTCATTGCGAACGACGCGCTCTCCCAACTGAGCTACAGCCCCTTATGGCCCTTCGGCCGAAGGATTTGGGAAGCGGTGCTCTAGGCGCGGCCTTGCAAGCTGTCAATTCCGGGTCGATGGTCCGTCGCGCGTGGCGGAATGGAGCTCCAAACGATGATTGATTTTCTGGTCCTGGCGCTCCTTGGCGCCACTCGCGAGGGGATGCCGGCGGATGTGTGGTCCTGCCGCAATCAGGTCGAAGTCTGGTGCACGGCCGACGGCTGCGCCGCGACCAACCCTGACGAGTTCACGCCGATGGACATTTCAGCGGACGCAAATGGCGATCTGTCCGTCTGCGCTTATACGGGCTGCTGGTCCGGCAAGGCCAAGGTCGCGCGGGCCGAAGACCGCTGGCTATGGGCCGGCGACGGCCTGCCGTTTTCGACATCGGGAGACCGCGCCAAGGCGGATGTGACGCTGCTGATTGCGGCGAAGGACGGTGTCGGTTTCGTGCGCGCCGGCGGCCTCGCGACGCCGGTCCTGTGCACGCGCGCGTCGCGCCCGGCGAGGCGCGGCGAATAGGTCCTGGCGGTTGCGCGCTTCCCCGGCGCACCATAGATGCTGACCGGAACAGTCATCACCGGCGTAAGGCGCAGCGCATGCTCGTTATTTCCTATCTCTTCAATGCGATCATCCAGCTTTATTCCTTCGTGCTGATCGTGACGGTGATCATGAGCTGGCTGATCAGCTTCAACGTCATCAACCGGCACAATCAGTTCGTCGACGCGATCTGGAAGACGTGCACCGGGCTGACGGAACCGCTGTTGCGCCCGATCCGCAACCTGTTGCCGAACATGGGCGGCATCGACATTTCGCCGATCATCCTCATTCTCGGCCTCAACGCCTTGCAGATCGGCGTGAACAATTACGTTCTGCGCCCGCTGATGTAAGCGGCGCGCGCATGGCGGCAGCCCTCATCGACGGCAAGGCGATTGCGGCGGGCTTGCGCGCGCGCGTCGCCCTCGAGGCCGCGGCGCTGACCGCGGCGACGGGCGCGCCGCCGGGTCTCGCTGTGGTCCTTGTCGGCGACGATCCGGCGAGCGAGATCTATGTCCGCAACAAGGGCGTTGCTGCGAAGAAGGCCGGCCTCCTGTCGATCGAGCATCGATTGCCCGCGTCGGCGCCGCAGGGCGACGTCATCGCTCTCGTCCGCAGGCTGAACGCTGATGAGGCGATCGACGGCATCCTGGTGCAGATGCCGCTGCCGCCGGGCCTCGATGCGGCCCTCGTCATCAACGAGATCGACCCCGCCAAGGATGTCGATGGCCTCACCGAAACCAATGCCGGGCGTCTCGTCTTAGGCAAGCCGGGCCTTGAACCCTGCACGCCGCGCGGGTCGATCATGCTGATCAAGTCGGTGCTGTCGAACCTTGACGGGCTGAACGCTGTCGTCGTCGGGCGCTCGATCCTCGTCGGCAAGCCGCTGGCGCTGATGCTGCTCGCCGAGAATTGCACGGTGACGGTGGCGCACTCGAAAACCCCCGACCTCGCCGGCGTTTGCCGCTCGGCGGACATTCTTTGCGCCGCGGCTGGCAAGGCCGAACTCGTGAAAGGCGACTGGGTAAAACCTGGCGCCGTCGTCATCGATGTCGGGATCAATCGCGACGGCGAACGGCTTCTCGGCGATGTCGAATTCGTAGCGGCAAGGGAGCGCGCCCGCGCGATCACGCCGGTGCCGGGCGGCGTCGGGCCCATGACGATCGCCTGCCTCTTGCGGAACACCGTTCTCGCGGCGGCGCGGCGGCGCGGGCTGCCGGCCCCCGCCTTTTAGGGCGCATTGAAGCGGCGGGCTTGCGTCACCACATATCGGTCGGGAAGGATGACTGCCTCATGAAAACGCCATCGCTCAAGACCGCCGTTCTTGCCGCCGCATCATTCGCCGCCATCGGCGCTGCCGCGCCGCTTACCGCTGGCGCTGCGCCTTACGAGCCCGCGCCGATCGAGCACGCCGCCGCCGCCGATCATGGGGACGCTGAAGCGCGCGCCGCCGATGTGGCGGTCAAGCGCTGGCTGGCTGGCGGCGCCGTCGCTGCGGCCCTGGCGGGCCTGATCCAGATTTTCGGCTGGTCGCGCATTTCCGCAAGCCTCAAGCGCGCAGGATCGGCCGCTATGGCCGCGCCGGCAGCCGCCGCCCGTTATGTCGGCAACGCCGTGAAGTCGCCTTTCCGCTTTGCGCTGCTGGCAGGCGGCTTGTCGCTGTTCGCGCTCACGGGCGTTGGACTTTACGATGTCGAATGGATCGGCGGGATGGCGGTTGGCGCAACTATCGCCCTTGTCGGCGCCTTCGGCGCGGCGAAAATCAGCAAAATGCTCGTTCGCCGTTAAGGCTCAATTAACGAATGAAATCAACGAACTAAGATGAAATAAGGCGTGAGACGCCTCATTTCTGCCCCATTGGTTCTGCATAAACACAATACTGCTTAAGCGGCCCTGAAGACCCTGCACCCCAAAGCCGCCCGGTCGACGCGTCCTCCCCCGCACGTTCCGACCGGGCGGCTGTTTTTCAAGCCTCAAATTTTGCTGCTCGCCCCCCCGCGATTTTGTTGTGCGTTTCGCGCGCATCAAGATAGGCAGGCCTATGCCCGCTGTTCGCATCGCGCCGTCTATTTTATCCGCGGATTTCGCCCGCCTCGGCGAAGAGATTGCGGCCGTGAGCGCGGCGGGGGCGGACTTCATCCATGTCGACGTCATGGACGGCCATTTCGTGCCGAATCTGACCATTGGCCCCGCCGTGATCAAGGCGATCCGCAAACATGCGGACAAACCCTTCGACGTCCACTTGATGATCGCCCCGGTGGACCCGTTTATCGACGAGTTTGTGCAGGCCGGCGCCGACATTCTGACAGTGCATCCCGAAGCCGGCCCGCATCTTCACCGCACGCTGCAGCGGATCCGCGCGGCGGGAGCAAGGCCCGGCGTCGCGCTCAATCCCGCAACGCCGGCAGCGGCGGTCGAGCCTGTTCTCGGCGATGTCGATCTTGTTCTCGTCATGAGCGTCAATCCCGGCTTTGGCGGCCAGGCGTTCATCACCTCTCAACTGAAGAAAATAGAAACACTTCGTACACTGATCGATAAATCGGGGCGTGAGATCATGCTTGAAGTTGATGGCGGCGTGAACGCCAGGACCGCGGCGCAAGCGATCGCCGCCGGGGCCGACGTTCTCGTCGCGGGCTCCGCCGTTTTCACGGGCGATGCCAAGCAATATGCGGGAAATATCGCGGCGCTACGAGGCGGGCGCGGTTAGTGGCTCAATCAGCAAGGAAAAATCAGACCGACCGCGCGCTCGCCGCCAGCGTTGTCGACCGCGTGTCGCGCGCATGGGGCGAGAGCCCGTTTTATCAGGCGCAGCTCGACGGGCCGGCGCCAGATCGTCTCGGCCATCAGCCGATCGATCCTTACGAGCCGGACCCCGAGCTTGGCGATGCGATCTTGCGCGGCAAGCTGTCGATCGGCGCAAGCGCCGTTGATTGCTACGGCGAGCTTGAGCGACTCTGGGACGTCGCAGGGCGCGAAGGCGCGCTGCACGACTTCATGCATCGTTTCTTGTGGCTTCGGCATCTCGCGCGCTTCGGCGTGCGCGCGAAAGAGCCGGCGATGCGCCTCGCGCGCGGCTGGTTCGATGCGCATGAGCGCTGGTCGCCTGACGGCTGGGCCCCGTACACGACGGGCGAGCGTCTTATTCATTTGTGCTGTCACGGCCAGCTGGTGCTCGCAGCCGGCGATGCTCTCTGGCGCAGCCGCGTCTTGTCGTCCATGGCGCGCCAGACGCGGCACCTCGCGCGCGCGGGTCATCGCGCGGGCTCCGCTTACGAAAGACTGATGACGGCGACGGCGCTCACTGTCGCGGCGCTGTCATTGCCGGGCTGCGAGGCCGCGAGCGAAAAGGGACTTGAGCTGCTTCGCCGCGAACTTCGCTTGCAGATCAGACCTGACGGCGGTCACGTCAGCCGCAATCCGTCGCGCCAGCTCGAATTGGTCATCCGCCTGCAGATGGTCGTCAAGGCGCTTGAGGCGCAGCGTCTGACGCCGCCGGGCTTTCTGAAACACGTCGTCTGCCGCGCCGCCGCGCATGCGCAATTGTTCCGCGCCGGCGACGGCAAACTCGCGGTCTTCAACGGCGGCTATGAGGATGACGGCGGCGCGCTCGTCGCCGCGCTGCAATCTGTCGATCAGGCCGTGGAGCCCGCAGGCTTCGCGCGCCATTCCGGGTTTCAGCGTCTTGAGGCCGGGCGCGGCGTTCTCATCGCCGATGTCGGCGCGGCGCGCGGCGGCATGATCGCGTCGAACGCCTACCAGAGCGGCGCCTCGTTTCATTTTTCATCGGGCCGCAGCCGCATCGTCGTCAATTGCGGGGCCGGCGATCGCATGACGGGCGAATGGGCGTCCGCGCTTCGGCTCGCTGCTGCGCATTCGACGGTGTCGGTCGATCCGCCGTCGATCGGCGGCAATATTTTCCGCGGCGCCGTCATCACCCATCGGCGCGCTGAAGAACAGCGCGGACATTTGCTGGAGATCGAACGCGCGTTCGCGGGCGAGGGCGCCGACGCCTCCGGCAAGGGCGGCCTCACGCATTTACGGCGATTTTATCTTGCCTCCCGCGGCGACGACCTGCGCGGCGAAGATCGCCTTTCACGGACAACGCCTGCGATCGGCGGCGTTTGGAAGATCCGCTTTCATCTGCACCCCGGGGTCAAAGCCTCGCTCGCCCGTGACGGACGGTCAGTTCTTCTCTCGCTGCCCAACAAGGAAGGCTGGCGTTTTCGCGCCAGTCTCAATGCGGTGTCGCTTGAGAAAACAGTCTATTGCGGGGCTGGCGGACTGCCCCAGGCGGCGGAACAAATCGTCATTTCGCCGCCGTCAAGTTCGAGCTTGGAAGACGCCGCGCTCGCGGATATCGTCGTGAAGTGGAGTTTCCGCCGGATGGACGGCGTTTGAGGCCGATCGAAGCGACGAGGCGTGCGTGCTGCAAAAGTTCCTCCGCCGATTTCAGCGCAAAAAACGCCCGGCGCCGGTGCGTGATCTCTTGCAGACGATCGATGTCCCCGCGCTTCTCAATCGTCCGCAGCGACGCATCGATCAGCGCTTCTCGCGCCGTCTGCTTGAAGGCAAGCGCGTTCTCATCACCGGCGCGGGCGGCACGATCGGGTCGGAACTGGCGCGCCAGGCGGCGGCGCTTGAACCCGAACGTTTGGCGCTGATCGATAATTCCGAATTCAATCTTTATCAGATTGATCTTGAGCTGCGGGAGGCCGGCTACGGCGAGCGTCTCTTTACCTCGCTCACGGATGTCTGCTGCAAGGAGCATCTCGACCGCGTCTTTGACATTCTGAAGCCGGACGTCGTTCTTCACGCGGCCGCTTACAAGCATGTGCCGATCGTCGAGAACAATCGATGTGCGGGCGCGCTCGTCAATGTGCTCGGAGCCAAGCTCGTCTTCGACAACGCCACGCGCACGAGAGCGGAGAAGGTTGTCTTCATTTCGACCGACAAGGCGGTCAATCCGTCGAGCTTCATGGGCGCGACCAAGCGGATTGCCGAGCTTTATGCGCAAGCGCTCGACGTTGCGCAGAACGAGACGCGGTTCGTCACCGTGCGCTTTGGCAATGTGTTCGGGTCGACCGGATCGGTCGCGCCCCTCTTTGCCCGCCAGATCGAACGCGGCGGTCCGGTGACGGTCACGCATCCTGATATTCAGCGCTTCTTCATGACGACAAAAGAAGCCGTGCAGCTTGTGCTTCAGGCCGCGAGCCTGGATCACGCGCAGAAATCTGTTCTGACCCATGACGGGCGCGTCTTCGTCCTCGACATGGGCGAGCCGGTGAAAATCCTCGATCTCGCCAAGCGGATGATCGAGGCTGCGGGCCTTGCGCCGGGCAAGGATATCGAAATCCGCTTCTCAGGCTTGCGTCCCGGCGAGAAGCTGTTCGAAGAAGTGTTTCTCGACACGGACAAATTGGTGGCGACTGGCGCTGACGGCGTCCTGCTCGCCTCGCCCGCGATGATCGACTTGCCGCTGCTCAGTCCGCGGCTTGGGGAAATCATCAAGGCCGCACGCGACGGCGACCGCAAATCACTCGACGCGGCCGTGCATGCGCTCGTGCCGGAGTTTACCCCGGCGCTCGGCGAGGGCCACGGCGCGCGGCAGGCGCCGTAAAGCGCTTCCGTTTCGGCGCCTGCCGCATTAGACGAACCTCGCTAACCCCGGAGCCCATGATGTCTGATGTGTCGCCCGTTCGCCGTGCGCTGATTTCCGTTTCGGACAAAACGGGCCTTGAAGACTTTGCGCGCCGGCTTTCGCGCGCAAGCGTCGAAATCGTTTCGACCGGCGGCACCGCAGCGGCGCTGAGGCAGGCTGGCCTCGCCGTGCGCGACGTTTCAGAGTTGACAGGCTTCCCCGAGATGATGGACGGGCGCGTGAAAACGCTGCACCCGAAAGTGCATGGCGGCCTTCTCGCGCTTCGCAACAATGCGGCGCATGTCGCTGCAATGGCGGCGCACGGCATCGCGCCGATCGATCTCCTCGTCGTCAATCTCTATCCGTTCGAGGCGACGGTCGCGACGGGCGCTGATGTCGAAACAACCATTGAAAACATTGATATTGGCGGACCGGCGATGATCCGCGCGGCCGCGAAGAATCACGCCTCGGTCGGCGTCGTCGTCGATGTTGAGGATTACGCTTGCGTTGCCGACGAGATCGAGCGCGGCGGGCTTTCGCTGGCGACGCGCAAACGACTCGCCGCGGCAGCGTTTGCGCGCACCGCCGCTTACGACGCCGCGATCTCGCAATGGTTCGCCAGCGAGCTTGGCGACTTTTTTCCGCGCCGCTATGCGATTGCCGGCGATCGCATGCAAACCTTGCGGTATGGCGAGAACCCCCATCAGGACGCCGCCTTCTACCGAAGCGGAAAAGCGCGCCACGGCGTTGCAACGGCGCGCCAACTTCAGGGCAAGGAGCTCTCCTACAATAATCTCAACGACACGGACGCGGCCTATGAACTGATCGCCGAGCTTGGCGCCGCGCGGCCGGCCGTTGCGATCATCAAGCACGCAAACCCTTGCGGCGCGGCGATCGCCGAGACGCTGTCTGAGGCCTTCGACCTTGCGCTTCGCTGCGATTCTCAATCGGCCTTCGGCGGCATTATCGCGCTCAACCGGCGTCTTGACCGCGCGACAGCGGAACGTATCACGTCGATATTCTCGGAAGTCATCATCGCGCCCGAAATCGATGACGAGGCGCTTGATGTCGTGCGTGCGAAGAAAAATCTGCGTGTGCTCGCGGCGGGCGGGGTGCCAGATCCGGCGGAGCCCGGCCTTGTGATCCGTCCGCTCTCCGGCGGTTTCCTGCTCCAGTCGCGCGACAATGGCCGCATCGACCCGCAATCGCTGAAAGCCGTCACTAAACGCAAGCCCTCGGACGCTGAACTGCGCGACCTCATTTTCGCGTTTCGGATCGCCAAGCATGTGAAATCGAACGCCATCGTCTACGCAAAAAACGAGGCGACAGTCGGCATCGGCGCCGGCCAGATGAGCCGCGTCGATTCGAGCCGCATCGCCGCGCAGAAATCGGCGGACGCCGCAAGGGCGGCAGGCTTGAACGAACCGCTCGCGAAAGGCGCTGTCGTCGCGTCGGATGCGTTCTTTCCGTTTGCAGACGGATTGCTTGCCGCGGCGGAGGCGGGGGCGACGGCGGTCATTCAGCCCGGCGGCTCCATGCGCGACGATGACGTTATCAGGGCGGCGGATGAAGCAGGGCTCGCGATGGTTTTCACCGGCATGCGCCATTTCCGGCACTGAGTCATGAGACATCTCGCCTTCGTCATTCTTGCAATGCTGGGGGCCTGCGCCAGCGGTCCCGAGCGATCAACGCCTGTCAGCGAGACAAGGCCAATTATCATTGGCGAACAGCGTTTGCTGCGTTCCAGCAATCTCGGCGATGAGCGCCAGATCAACGTATGGCTGCCGCCTTCCTACGGCGCAGGGCTCCGCCGCTATCCTGTGCTCTATGTCATTGACGGCGCGCTCGATCAGGATTTCGAACATATTGCAGGCCTTGCGCAGTACGGCGCGATTACCGGTCAGTTCGAGGAGTTGATCGTCGTTGGCGTTCAGACAAAAGATCGCCGCGCCGAATTGACGTCGCGCTCGACCGACGCCGCCGAAAACCGGGACTTTCCGACCAACGGAAACGCGGCGGCGTTCCGCGCTTTCCTGACCCGCGAGGTCATGCCGCTCATCGACGCCAGGTACCGAACGAACGGGACGGACGCCCTGCTCGGCGAAAGCCTTGCCGGGCTCTTCATCGCCGAGACATTTCTGAAACATCCGCACACCGCCGATTCTTATGTTGCGATTTCACCGAGTCTCTGGTGGGACGGCGGCTCGCTTGGGCGCGAGGCGCGGGGCCTGCTCGACGACTTTCCAAATGGCGAGCGCGAAATTTATCTCGCGATCGCCAGCGAGAGCGGCGTGATGCGGACTGCGGCGCTGCAAATCGTGTCGGCCCTGAAAAAAGAGAGACCCAAGGGGGTCGCCTGGACCTTCTCTGACCGCACGGACCTTGAGCACGCGACGATCTATCATCGCGAGGCGCTGGAGGCGCTAATCTGGGCGTTTCCTCCGCCGCAGCAGCCGTAGGCGGCGCTACTTCGCCGCCGTCCGCTCGACGAGTTCGCTGAGCTTCTGGTTCATCAGCGACAACTTGCCGATGCTCATGCCGGCGCTGATGTCGATATCGGCGGCGAACCGTTCATAGCGCTGCATGGCGTCGGCGTTTTTCGCGCGCCACCCATCGAACAGCGCTTCAAGCCAGTTCTTGTCGGTTGCCGCCGGCTCCTTTTTCGCAAAGCGCGCGATGGCGATCGCGAGATCGCCCTGCCGCAACGAAAGATCATCGCTTAGGCGATCGGCCGCGATCCGGTCGTAATGTCCTTCGGGCGCTACGGCGCGTGCGGCGTTGCGCGCCGGTTCGATGGAAAACCGCCGGCCCGCCGCAAAGAAGACAGCGCCGATCGTTTCCGCCGCCCAGCCCGTCGCTCGTGAAAGATTGACAATATCGAAGGCGAATTCGAGCGCCGGCATCAACGCAACCTGCCTCGCCAGGGCGTCAGGCGCGCCTTGCGCCTTCCAGCGATCGGCGCGCTCTTTCAACGCTCGCGCCTCGTCGGCGGGCAGAATAGAAGGAAGCGCGGTCTTCAGCGCCTGTATAGGCTCCTTGTACTGATCGACGACGCCCTTGATGCCGCGCTTGGCGAGAACATTTCCAGCCTCGATATTGGAGATGATCTTGGTCACCTGCTCTTCAAGCAGGGCAACGGCGGTCCAGTAAAGATCCGTCTGGAGGCTCGCGGGGGCCTTGTTGTCGAGCGCATCGACGCCTGCGCCGAAGTCGCGCAAGTCGAGGATCCGCCGCGCGGCCTCGTAGCTGAGCGCAACGTCCGCAAACTTGGCTCCCGACACTTCCATCAGCGAGTCCATGAAGGTCGCGCCGCAAGTGTCGACGATTTCGTTGGAAATGCGTGTCGCAATGATCTCGCGCCGCAAGCGATGGGCCTTCATCGCTTTCTCAAACTTGTGGGTTTCGTCCGGGAAGTAGAAGCCGAGTTCGCGCTCGAACATGGGATCGTCCGGCGCGGTCGAGTTTACGAGTTCTTCGAAAATCTCCATCTTGGCGTAGGCGAGAAGCACGGCGAGCTCCGGGCGGGTCAATCCCTGCCGCATCATCTTTCGCGCCGCGATCCCCTTGTCGTCGGGCAGGCCCTCGATCGCGCGGTCAAGGCGGCCTTTGGCTTCGAGGCGTGTCATCAACCGCGCATAAGCGTCGATATCGGTGTCGGCCGTCTTCTGCATCAGCGATAGCGCGCGGGTCTGGTCGTAGTTGTGCTGCAGGACATGCGCGCCGACATCGTCGGTCATTTTCTTCAGCAGCGGGTTTCTGGCTTCCGCCTTCAGTTCGCCGTTCTCAATCGCCGCGGACAAGAGGATCTTGATGTTGACTTCGTGGTCAGAGGAATCGACGCCGGCCGAATTGTCGATGGCGTCCGTATTGAGCCGCCCGCCAGCGAGCGCAAAGGCGATGCGGGCGGCTTGCGTCAGGCCCAGATTGGCGCCTTCGCCGACGACCTTCATGCGCATCTCATCGGCGTTGATGCGGATCGCGTCATTGGCGCGGTCACCGACGCGGGCGTTTTCCTCGTGCGGAGCCTTGAAATACGTGCCGATGCCGCCGAGCCAGAAGAGCTCGACCTCGAGCTTCAGGATCGCCTTCATGATCTCGTGCGGCGCCGCCTTATCGGCGCTGATGCCGAGAAGCGCCTTCATCTCGCGGCTCAAGGGAACCGACTTCGCCGAGCGCGGGAACACGCCGCCGCCCTTGGAGATGAGTTTCGTGTTGTAATCCGCCCATGATGAGCGCGGCAGGTCGAACATGCGCTTGCGCTCGGCGTAGGATGTCGCGGCGTCTGGATCTGGATCGATGAAGATGTCCCGATGGTCAAAGGCGGCGACGAGCCTGATCTGTTCGGACAACAACATTCCATTGCCGAAGACGTCGCCTGACATGTCGCCGATGCCGGCGACCGTGAAGGGCTCTTTCTGAATGTCCTTGCCGATCTCGCGGAAGTGGCGCTTCACGGCTTCCCAGCCGCCGCGCGCCGTAATTCCCATCACCTTGTGATCGTATCCGGCGGAGCCCCCCGAGGCGAACGCGTCGCCGAGCCAAAAGCCGTAGTCCGACGAGATCCCGTTTGCGGTGTCGGAGAACGTCGCGGTTCCTTTGTCCGCAGCGACGACGAGGTAGGGATCCTCATCGTCCCATCGCACGACGTTCCTCGGCGTCACGGTCTTGCCGCCGACGATGTTGTCGGTGATGTCGAGGAGACTGCGGATAAACTCCATATAGGCCCCGCGGCCTTCGTCGAAGATCGCATTGCGATCGCCGGCCGGGAGTTGCTTGGGAAAAAAGCCGCCCTTCGAGCCGGTCGGCACAATCACCGCATTCTTGACGCGCTGGGCTTTGACGAGGCCGAGGACTTCCGTTCGGAAATCCTCGCGGCGATCAGACCATCGCAGGCCGCCGCGCGCGACGGGTCCGAAGCGCAAATGGACGCCGTCGACGCGCGGACCCGACATGAAGATCTCGCGATAGGGGCGGGGCTCCGGGAGATCATCGACGGCGGCGCTGACGATTTTAAACGAGATGTACGGTTTGTGGGCATTATCTTCCGCCCGCTGATAATAGTTCGTTCGCACCGTCGCGAGGATGAGGTTCAGAAGGCGTCTCAGGATACGATCTTCGTCGAGGCTCTCAACAGCCTCAAGGAGCTCGCGCACGCGTGCGACGGCGGCGTCGAGTTCTTTCGCGCGCGATTCAAGCTTGGCCGGACCTGCCGGATTGAATCGCGCATGGAAGGCCGCGATCAGCGCCCGCGCGATCGCCGGGTGCTTCGACAGCGCTTGTTCGATGGAACTTTGAGAATAGGGAACGCCGGCCTGCAGGATATATTTTGCGCCGGCGCGCAAGAACCAGGCTTCGCGCCACGTAAGACCGGCGTTGACGACGAGGGCGTTGAAGCCGTCATCCTCGGTGCGCCCCGCAAAAATCGCCGCCAGCGCATCTTCGATATTCTTTCGCGCGGCGTCGGCGTCAATCGCGCGGCCGAGGCGCTCTTCGGCGTGGAAATCATGGATGAAGCAGGGGTCGGCGCTGTCGCCAAGTTTAACCTCGTATGTCGCTTCCTGAACGACGCTGAGGCCCAGATGTTCGAGCGGCGGGATAACTTTGGAGAGCCTCAGCGCCTCGCCGCGGCGGTATAGCTTGATGTTGATAACGTGCCCGGCGTCGCCCGGCCGCCGGAGAACACGTTGCGTATGCTGCGACGCGCCCATGCCTTCGATAACGGCGATGTCGTCGAGCGCTTCAGGGGGTTCGACATGCTCGCGATAGGCGGCGTCAAATGCGTATTCATAGCGCTTGTAGAGGCCTTGCGGCGTTGCCCCGTCATGCGCGGCGCGCAGCGCGTCGAGAAGGCCGTCCGCCCAGTTTCGCGTGATTAAACGAATGCGCCGTGTCAGATCGGCGATTGTCGGGCCTTCCGGCGCCCCCGGCTTCAGACCAATAATATAGTGGACGCGAACGAGCGACGCATCGCCGAAATGCGGGTTGAAGGCTGCAATATGGCCGTCAAAGGCCTTGGCCAGGGTCGCGCCAATGTCTTCGCGCACGTTTGATGAAAAGCGGTCGCGCGGCACGAAAGCGAGCGCCGAGACAAACCGGTCGAACCTGTCGCGCCGCAGGAATAACTTCGTACGAGGCCGCTTGTAGAGACGGAGGATGCCGAGCGCCGTTTCGCGCAGAGAGTCGACGTCCGCCTGCAAAAGCTCGTCGCGCGGAAACGTCTCCAGAATATGGATAAGAGCCTTGGCGTTGTGGCCGCCTGGTCTGAAGCCGGCAGCGTCAACCGCTTGCCTTACCTTCAGGCGGAGGATCGGCAGGTCCGAAGCAGGGCGGTTGTAAATATCCGACGTGAACAGACCGACGAAGCGCTCTTCGCCGGTCACTTTTCCCGTCGCGTCGTAGATTTTGACGCCAATGTAGTCGAGATGAACGCGGCGATGCACGGTGGAACGCAAATTCGCCTTGGTGATGATGATCGGATCCGCCGAGGCCATGAACGCTGCGACCGGCGCTGACAATTCGCCCTCATCCGAGAACGTTGTCTTCAGGATGCGGCGGTCGCTGGCCTTCAAGATTCCAAGATCGGCGTCTTCGTCATGCTTGAATTTGGCGCGGCCGTTTTTCGCCGAGAATCCATAGCGCCGCGCGCCCAGAAACGTGAATTTCGACTCCCATAATTTTTCAAGGAATTCGGTCGCTTCGGCGCGCAAGACCGCGTCGCCGCTTTTGATGCGTGCGTTCTTGAGTTGGTCGATCGCCGCGCGCATGCGCGCCCGCATGGCGTCGAAGTCGCTGACAGCAAAAGCGATATCGTCGAGAACGCTCCTGATCTCCGATTCAAGCCTTTCGATCTCCGTTTCGTCGACGGGGGGATCCATCTCCGCATGGATCATCGATTCCGCAATTGCAGCCTCGCCGTCATGGAGGCGTTGCCCTTTGGCGTCGCGCGCAACGGAGACGACGGCGTTGACGAAGAACGAGACCTGCTTGCCGGCTTCGGCGAGCGCGCCGGTGACGCTATCGACAATGAACGGCATGTCGTCAGTTGCAATATCGAGAACAAGACGCGTTTCGCGCCAGTCCGCGCCCTTGTGGAGACGCAGCGTGATAATCGGCTTGCCGGGCTCGCGTTTTGCGCTCGCTCGAAACGCATCAATGGCGCGTGCAAGGAGCCCGGCGGGTTCATCCCAGTGACGATCTTCGCCGGTCGCGAATTTGACGAGTTGTTCGATGTAACTTTCAAAGGGCGGTGCGAGGTCGCCGGACTTGGTCTTTGGCGCCGACTTTTCCGCGCGCGCCAAGTCCAGAACGCGCTTGAGCGTCTTTTTGTCTGCAACCGAGTGAAAGCCTTCCGCCACTGAATTCCTCCGCCGATTGGATCGCCGCGCGCCGGCGCCGGCGCCCGGTGCAGCAAGGCTCGAACGAGCCGCGTTGTTCTGTCCGCCCGGGCTTATTTTGCGCGGGTCATAGCGTAACGCGGCTTTGGAAGTCTAATGGAATGAAGCGGCGGTCAGGCCTTGGCTGCCGCATTCGCGAGAACCGTCGCGACAACAGGTTCCGGGGTCGCGCTGCGCTCGATTTCGCGGCGTATCAGTCGCGTTCTCGGGAAGCGGCGGTCGGCGGCGGCGCCGATCTGACCGGAAGCGATCCATAGCGCGACCGACCCGGCGACCAGAATGGCGAGGATCGCAACCGTCACGAGGGAGATCCCACTCATACGAAGGGTGGCGACAGCGACAAACATACTGGCGGGCAGGGCAGCGGCGAGGGCCGTCGATCGATAAGCGGTGTGGAGCCCTGCGGCGGTGAGCGTCCCGGCGATCAGGAGCGCGATGATTTCAACCCGCGCCGCGCCCTGCGCCGGTATTGCCAGAAGAAACGCGCCGGCGCCGAAGGCGGCGCTCACCACGGCGATGGTGGCGGTGTAATAGGCGCGCCAGCGGAACGGCCGCGCCGCGATCTTGTCGCCGCGACGGAATTCCCTCCGGTAACGCCGGCAAAGATAAAGCGCCGCGAAAACCATCGCGGCCCAGACGCCCGCCCGCAGCGGCTGGTCGCGCGCAACGACCGTTGTGATGAAGATCGCCGCCGCAGCGAACACCGCAAGGCCCGATCCGCCCCAGCGCGACAACAAATCAATAAGATGAAGGCTCGCGGCGCGCGACCGGGTCTTGCGCGCCTGCGCAATCGGAAGCGCCGCTTCGGCCGCCATCGCCTGCAGCTCGTGAACAGCGTTCGGGTCTGGAGACGACTGCGTCATCGAAAAGCGAAACCTTGTGTCGGCGGAGCCATTGAGGCTCCAGCGGCGTTAACGAATTGCTAACGGATGAGGCTGCGCTGATTTGGCAGGCAGGTCTATCGGTTCGTGGCAGGGTCAAAGCCCGCCGGCGCGAGCTCGAAGCGGGCAAAGTCAAACCCCGGCGCGACGGTGCAGCCGACAAGCGTCCAGTCGCCGGTTGTCTCCGCGGCTTGCCAGGCGCCTTTTGGAACGATGCCCTGCGGCGTCTCGCCGTCAAGGACCGCCGCGCCAAGCCGCACCGTCCAGCCGCGCGCGCCATCGTCGATCTTGAGCTGCAAAGGATCGCCAGCGTGATAATGCCAGATCTCGGTCGCATCGACCCGGTGCCAATGCGAGCGCTCGCCCTTCTTCAGCAAAAAGAGAATCGCCGTCGATGCAGCGCGGCCGCTTTCGCCAGCGGCGTCGCGAAACATTTCGCGATAGTGCCCGCCTTCAGGATGGGGCGTCAGTCCAAGCCTCGCGATGATGGCGTCTGCGGAAGGCCTCATTGCGGCGTATCATCGCCGTAAAAGGCTTCGATCTCGACGCCCGCCTGACGGAGTTCGCCGCGCAAGGTCAGCGCGTCAATGTTGAATGGATCGAGCGACAAGGCCGCGACCACATCGTTCGCCGCATCGCCGTCGCGGCCGAGCGCGCGGTAGGCTCGGGCGCGAATGACGTAAGCCTCCGGCGTTTTCACCCCGCGCTCTTCGGCGGCGGTGACAGCGTCGGCGGCGGCCTGCCAGCGATTATCGGCGGCGTAGATTTTCGCCGCGACGAAATCGAATTCGGGAAGGTCCGCGCGCGCCTTCGCAGCGCTAATTGATTCCTCCGCCTGCGGAATATCGCGCGCTTCCAGCCAGCTGAGCGCGGCTTCGGCGAGAACGCGCGCGCGCGCCGCATCGTCGCCGGCGTCCGCGCGCCCGGCAATATCGCTGAGGCGCGCCGCCGCAAGCCTTGGGTATCCGGCCGCGAGATCAGCGATCGCGAGGCAATGCTGCGCCGGCGCGCCGCCGCCCTCAAGCGCCCATCGCTGCGCGCCGTTGCGGCCCGCCTCAAGGTCCTCGACGACCAGGCGGACGCATTCTTCGTGACGCGCGCCAGCGCTGACGGGCCCCGCGAGGTAAGCCGGAATGAACGGCGCTTCGGGCGTGAGCAGCGTGACAAGAACTTCAAGAAGCATGGCTTCTGACTAAACTGCTGGAAGCGGGCGGAAAAGGGGCGCCGCGCCTATTCCGCCGCTTCCGCGCGCGGTGCGCGGCGCGCCGGGCGCTTTTTGTCGCTGGCGGGCGCAGCAGCAGCGCCCGTCTTCGCCTTGTCGCCGCGCACGACGATGATGTTGCCGGAGGGTTCCGGCGGCGTCAGGGCGCGCCGTGGATCGGCGGGAAGGTAGCAGGTGACGCGCGTTCCCTCGCCGGGGGTCGATTCCATCCGGACCCAGCCGCCATGCAGGCTGACGAGGCGCTGCACCAGTGACAACCCCAATCCGGCGCCGGCGGAAGGCCCCGCTGACTCAAACGGTTCGAAGACGCGCGCTTGATCGCCCGGCGACACCCCGCGCCCGGAATCAGCGACCCAGATGCGCACGAGGCCCGGCGCGCGATCGGCGCCGATCGTCACAGACCCGCCGGCCCCGGTGAACGCGAAAGCGTTCGAGAGAAGATTGAACAGGATCTGCTTCAGCTTGCGCGCATCAGCGCGGAAGACGCCGAGGTCGGCGTCGCACGCGACCGAAAGCGATACTTGCGTGTCTTCCGCTTTAAGGGCCGAATAGGTCGCCGCGTTCGTCAGAAGGTCGCGCAAATCGACATCTTCGAGATCAACAGACATTTTTCCAGCGTCGATCGCGGCGAGGTCGATGATGTCGGTGATGAGATCGCGCAGATGGTGCGACGCCTGCAAAATCGACGCGATGTAATCCTTCTGGCGGTCATTGAGAACGCCGAACATCTGTCCGTCGAGCATCTCGGTGAAGCCGATGATCGTCGCGAGCGGCGTGCGGAGCTGATACGACACATGGTCGACGAATTTCGATTTCTGCCGGTCGATGTCCTCCAGCAGCTCGTTTCGGGCTTTCAATTCCTTTTCGCGCTCGCGGCTGTCGGTCACATCGAGGAAATAGAAGAGCGTCGCGCCATCGGGGAGCGGCTCGGTGCCAAAGGCAAGCGTGCGCCCGTCTGAAAGCGAGACGACTTCATCGCGCGACGGCGTGCGGTCGTCGGGAGACATGGAGGTCGAGCGCCGTTTGGCGCTCGCGAGCGATTCAGCGCCTGCCGTGACGCGCTCGACCATCGATGTGAGCGCCGCTTCAAGGTGCGGACGCTCGGCGAGCGTTTGCTCGTCAAAACGCCACATCTTTGTAAAGGCGGTGTTATAGAGCCGCAGCTTTCCATCGGCGCCGAAAACCGCCACGCCTTCCGAGAGATTGTTGAGCGTCGCGCGCTGCACGCTGATCTGCGTGTTGAAGCGCGCCTCCAGGGCCACTTTTTCGGTGATATCGTCGAAGACGACAAGCGCGCCGCCAAGCGGATGGCGTGCGCGCGCCACGCGCAGCATGCGCGCGTCGGGGAGGTTCCAGATTTCGTCGGGGGCCCGCCCGTCGCGCTCGGCGCCGGGCGCCGCCATGCCTTCCGTATAAAGAGCAAGCTGGCGGCGCTTCCACTGCGCGAAGTCGGCTTGCTCGGGCAGGCGGCCGAGATGGCGCAGCCGGTCGAGCAATTCGCCGTGCCGCGTGTTCGCGAGCATGGCGTCTTCAAGGCCGAAAAGACGCTTGAACGCAGAGTTGTAATAGACGAGTTCCTGCCCCGCGCCGAACATCGCGACCGCGGCGGGCACCTGATCGAGCGTTGCGCGGTTTGCTTCGACATGGCGGTCGAGATCGGCCTTCGCCCGCTCGTACTCGGTGATGTCGACGGCAAAACCTGCAATGCCGGCGTCGCCGGCGGCGTGCACCGGCGTCTCCGTTATTTTCAGCGCGCGCCGCGCGCCTTTGATGTTGACGGTGACACGGCCTTCGATCGCGCGCCGTTCGGCGCCAGCGCGCTCGGCGATCTTGCGCACGGCCGGATCGAGTTCGATCTGGTCCTTGAGGACGATCGCTGCGCTCGGCGCTTCGACAGCTTCAACATAGGCCGCATTGACCCAGGCGAGCGAAAGATCGGCGAGCCGGCGCCAGGCCGGGATGGGCGCGCGTTCAAGCTGCGCGAGCGCGCCGTGAAGATCGGCAGTCTTCTCGCGGACTTTGCCGAGAATGCCGCCATCTTCCGCCATGCGCACAGCCGGGTCGGTCAGCCACAGGGCGACCTGGCCGCCGGCGACACGGCCGTCCGCTTCGATGGCGCGGCCTTCGTTCGTCATGATGGAGCCAGAGAACGCAAGACCGTGCTGACGCAGTTCCTGCACGAGATCGCGCAGCTTCTTGAATTCCTCCTGGGGGCCGTCGTCTTGCAGCGGCAAGTCGCCAAGGGTGTTGAGAAGCCGGGTGACGGGCGTCGCACTGGGGTCGTCGAGGTTCTTCGCAAACGACATCAGCGAGGCGAGGGCGGCGGGACCGCCCAGAATTTTTGGCGTTCCCCAGCCTTGCTGGATGGAATCGTAATCGTCCTCCCAGACGAGGACGAGGCCGGGATGGGCGGAGAGGACAGCGTCGGATTTTTCAAGCTGCGCTTCGAGTTCGGCGAGCTTCTTCGTCCAGAAAGCGGAAGCGTTACGCGAGGCCGCTGACACCCTGAATGCCCAGGCAAGCGCGGCGACCGTGACCGCGACCGCGGCGAGGAGGCCAATCAGAACGGGGTCCGGGCCGGCGGTCGTGGCGGCGACGTCTGGCATCGCGGCGACATTTTGCGCGAACGCTGGACCCGCCAACGCGCCAAGACTGGCGGACGCTCGAAGAGCCGCCTTCCAGCCGCGACTGACTTTCGCCGGAAGCCTCATTCGAATCCTCTAGGCGCTCTCAGGGGCGCCGCGTCCTCTTCGCGCCCGAAAAGGCGCAACGCCGGCTGTTGCGATCCACATCTGGTGAGCGATCGCAGCAGCAGCGCAATATCTACCGTGTTCGCAAGGGCCCGCTAGGGGCAATCGCGGGCGAATCGCTGGAACGCAGCGGTAATTTTCAACACCCTTTTCCGGACCTCAATTCGGCTCGTCGGCTGTCTCGGTTTCTTCGGCGGGCTGCTTCGATTTGCGCCCGAAGAGGCCTTTGAGCGCTTCGCCGGCGATGGCCCTCGTTGTGTCTTCGGCGGTGGCAGGTTTTGCATCCGTCGCCGGCGCCGTCGTGGCGCTGTCGGTCGCCTTGGGATCGGCCTTCGGGCGACCGAGAATGCCGTCGAGCAGGGCCTTGCCCGGGTCGCTCGTGTCGCTTTTGCCGCCAAGCGCGTTGTCGAGCAGCCCTTTGACCGTCTGTTCGGCGCGCCCGCGCACCAGCGCTTCGACATCGACGCCGACAGTCGGTTGCGAGAAGGTGCCGCCGATCTTGATCGGAATGGCGATCTTGCGCCCTTCCTTGCCGTCAGCGGAGGTCGACGCGCGCGGCAGCAGGCGAATGTCGACCGCCTGGCCGGGCAGGTTCACTTTGCCGACGCCGGTCATGGTCAGGTAGGGACCTTCAAGCTGGATGTTCGGCGCCTGCATCTGGCCATCGACAATCGAGAACGTCGTCAGGAATTTCGAGAAATCCGTGCGTTCGTCAGGGCGGCGCGCCTCGGCGATCGCCGAGGTGATCGCGGCAGGGTTGGTAAGGCCGCCCTCATAGAGTTTCGTCACCGTGGCGGCGATCTTTGCGATGTTGATCCCTTTCAACGCGCCGTCGGCGAGATCGAACCCGCCTTTGCCGTCCAGCGATTCCATGATCGCCTTCTGGCTCGACCCTGTCGCGTTAAAGGTCAGCGTGAAGCCGCCGAGCCCCAGCACGCGGTCGATCTTCATGAGATCGATCGTGAAGGGGTTCGCCTGCACCGACGACATCTTGAAATCGCCGGCGATTGAGGGCGTCGCCTTGGCGGCGTCGACGACAAGCTTGCCGGAGCCCCCGCCCTGGTAAAAACCAATCTGCGGGATGTCGGCAGTCATGCGCGCATTGGCGATTTTCAACCGCATGCGCGCGGCGCCCGTTTCGATGTCGTTCAGAAATACTTTGCCGGCGGTGAGATCAAGGTCGGCGTCAATATTGCGCAGGCTTGTGAAGTCCATCTTGTCGGCGGACCACGCCGGAAAGCCCTGAGCGCCCTCGACGGGCGGCGGCATGTAGGGACGCAGATCGAGCGCGCCCATCGACAGCGCGCCGGTCGCCTTCGGTTTGGCGCCCGCCCAATCGAGTTTCAGATCGCCCGTCGCATCGATGGCGTCAAAGCCGATCTTGGCGGCGGAGAGGGCGAGCGAAGTTGGGGCGCCATTTGCTTCGCCCGACAGGGAGAGCCGGTCGAAGCCCGGGGCGTCGGCGAGGGCGACGTCAAACAATTTGGCGAGCGCGGGCAGGTCAGGCGCATTGACGCTGATCGGCCCTGCATAGCTCAGCGTGTCGCCGCCGGCGAGCGCGAGATCGGCCCCCACCGTCGCATCGCCGAGCCGCAGGTCAAGTTTGAGGTTGGTCTCTTTTTTCGCCAGCATGTCGGCGAGATTTGTCAGCACGACCTTGGCCGTTGCCGGCGCGCCCTGGAAGTTCATCGCGCCGTCGATTTCAAGCGGCTCTGCAAGGCTCGCGAGGCGCACATCCGCGTTGATGGCGTCGAGCGTGTAGGTTTTCCCCGCCGCGGCGTCCGCATAGACCGCGCGCCCATCGACAAGACGCACATCGCCGAGGCTGACGTCCCGCGGCGTTTGCCCCGGCGCGCCTTCTGCCTGCGGCGCTGATGACGAGGCGAGATTCCAGTTGACCGCGCCCGACTTCGCCTTCTGAAGACTGAGGTCAGGACGCGTCAGCACGAAGCGCGAGATTTCGACGTTGCCGCTGAAGAGCGGCATCAGCCTGACGCCGATATCGGCGCGCTCGACCCGCGCCAGATAGTCGCCTTCAAACCCTTCAGCGTTGGCGATGACGAGGTCAGAAACGACGAACGCTGTTTGCGGAATGATCTTGAACGAAAGCTCGTCGCCGAGCGTGACGGCGCGCCCCAGCGCCTTTGACGCTTCCGCCTCCAGGCGCCCTTTGTAGGCTTTTGCCGGCACGAGCCCCGGCGCAAGGAGAACGATCGCGGCAAGAAGAACGACAAGCGCGGCGACGGCAGCGATGAAACGGGTCATGGGCGAACGGATTCCTGAGGCGACGTCGACGGTTCTACCCGGTTTCGCCCCGCCTTTTCCACTGCGTCGCGGCGTCTGCCGCCGGACTTGCCGAACCGTAAGATTATGTTCCGCAATTCGGCCCGGCCATAGGGACGACTCATCTGTCAGTCGCGGACCTGGCGCCGAACTGGCGCGGGTGCGCGCCCCTGTTCCATACGGGGGTCCAGCGGTTTTCTCCGACAAGTCCGCCGGGAAAGGGGCAGCCCCGCAGCGCGCGCCGGCGGCGGCAGCTGAAACGCGTCGGATGGGCGATTTTGCGAATTTGACCCTGCCGTGACGCGCGCGAAAAAGTCGAGCAGGCTTTTTCGATTTGTACACGAATAGTCGGCCCAGTGACGGACGGCGACTGACAGCCCGGCACGCCTATCGTGGGATAGGGCGCCCTCCTCGTCGACGATCCAAGGTCCATTCGGCGGCCAAGATCGGCGCCCTCGGCCTGATCGGTTCCACTCACCCGCTCTCCCGGTGACGGCGATAAAAAGCCTTCGCCCTTTCCGCCGGGTTGCCGCCGCGCTACGGTAACCTCGCCAGTCGGCGGTGGGAGCGTATCCCGTGAAGCGAAAGTTTGTTGTCTCCCTTCTTGCCGCGTTGTCCGTCGCGGGCGCCGCCTATGCACAATCGGAGACGGCGCCGCCGGTTCCGCCCGAGGTCGATGTCACGCTTCCCGAACGTCCTGATCCTGATCCGCCGCGGCTGACAGAACCTTTAGCGCCGGCGACGCCCGAAACCCTCGCGCCGCCGCCGGTTCCGCGGCGCCTTCACGCGGGCGGGGCGGGAGCAGCGAGTTTGTCCGATCCGTCGTCGATCGAGCCGTTTCTCGACGGCTATGTGGCGAACGCCATGGCGGACCAGTATCCGCCCGGCATGATGGTCGCGGTTGCGACGCGCGATGGCGTGTTCGTCAAAACCTATGGCCTCGCCGACGCTGAGAACAATATTCGCGCGAGTGACACGACGCTTTTTCGCATCGCGTCGATCTCGAAGACCTTCGTGTGGACCGCGGTGATGATGCTCGTCGATGAAGGCAAGATCGACCTCGACGCCGATGTCGACACCTATTTGAAGACGGTGAAAGTCGGGCAGCGCGGCGAGCCGCCCGTGACGATGCGCGATCTGATGGCGCATCGCCCCGGCTTTGAAGACACCTTCGGCGATTTCTTTCAATCAAAATCCGGGCGCAATTTTGAGGAAGCGCTAGAGCGCACGAAGCCCGCGCGTGTCGCGCGACCGGGAGAGCGCACGTCTTATTCGAACTGGGGAACGGATCTCGCCGCGCAAGTCGTCGCTGACGTGTCAGGCGAGCCGTTCGACCGGTTCGTCGCCGCGCGCCTGTTGCAGCCGATCGGGATGGTCTCGACGATCCAGCACGACCCGGCGCCAATCGCCGCCACGGCGTTGAACGATCCGGCGCTTGATGCGCGCCTTGCCGCGCCGCACAAGCTTGACGGCGGCGCGCCCGCGGTCATGACCCATGATGCGCTCGATCCGTTGCATGCGGCAGGTGCGATCGCCTTCGATGCGCATGACGCCGGACGCTGGCTGCAATTTCTTCTCAAAGGCGGCGTCGCCGGCGACAAAAGGCTGCTCAGCCCCGAGGCGTTTGCGCGGATGCGCACGCGCAGTTTCCGCGACCGGCCATTTTCGCCCGATTTCGCGCATGGCTTCATGGAGACGGAGATCGGCGGAGCGATCACCTTCGGGCATGGCGGCACGCTGTCGGGCTTCATCAGCGACATGACGATCGCGCCCTCGCTTGGCGTCGGCGTCTTCGTCGCGGTGAACGGCGCGGAAGCCCCGCGCTTGCCCGATCTCGTCAGCCGCTACGTCATCGAGCAGTTCGCCCGCGCCGACAGCTATCCCGCTGCCTGGCCGGTCAAGGCGACGCCGGAGATGATCGCAAAAGCGAAATCGGCGGCGGGCGCCTATCTTCCCAATCGGCGGGTCTGGTCGCGGTTCGAAAAAGTCACGGCGCTGGGGTCTGAGATCAAGCTCGCGGCGAAGGACGACGGCTCGCTCGTCGTGACAGCGGGCGGCAAGGCGACGCGCTATTATCCGCTCTCGGATGATCTCTGGTCGAACCGGTCGCGCGATCGGCTCTTTGTCTATCGCGACAGCGCGGGCGCGCCCGTGCGGATCGCAACAGCTATGGGCACAATGACGGCGGACCGCGTCTCGTTCCTCAATTCATCGGACGCTTTCAACGCTGCTATCGGCTTCGTTTCGGTGTTCTCGTTGCTCGCGTTTCTCGGCGCCTGGCGCCGGCAGGGGCGCGACGTTGAAACGACGCGCCTCGGCAAATGGCTTGCGGGCGGTCATGCGGCGACCGCGTTCTTGTGGCTGGCCTTTGTCGGCTCGTTGACAGTGGTCAGCGCCTTGCTTGGCGAGAAGGAACTTGCCGATCTGCAGGCCGTCGGCTGGCCGCCCGTCCCCCTCATTGTCGCGATCGTTGTGGCGCATCTTGCTGCAATCGCGGCGCTCGCCGCCGCGATCGGCGTCTTCCCCGTGCTCGTCGGCTCAGGCTGGTCGCTCTGGCGGCGCGCGCATTACATCCTGTTCGCCGCGGCGGGGCTGTTCGCGGTGTGGCAGCTTGTTGCCTGGAAGGTCATCCTCGCCGCGCCGAGCGGGTGATGTCGGGACCCTCGGCCCTCGCGACTCATCCTTCGTGACGCGCGCCAAGGGGCGCGCTCCTCAGGATGAAGATTTCCATGTCCAGCGAGACCCTTCATCCTGAGGACCGGCCTTCTTCAGGCCGCGTCACGAAGGATGAGTCACACGAGCCCCTTCTACAATAAAGAGGACGGCGCCCTCCTACAAAAACCGCGCCACCACGTCCTTGTAGGAGCGCGACAGCTTCAGCTCTGATCCATTTTCCAGAACGACAAAATATTCGCCGTTCGAATGGGGGTGAAGCTCCTTCACCTTTTTCACATTGACGATCGCCGAGCGGTGGATGCGCTGGAACCGGCCGGGGTCAAGGCGCTGCTGCAGCGTTTTCATCGTCTCCCGGATGATATGCGTCTTGCCGCATGCGTGGATGCACATGTAATCGCCAGCCGCGTCGATCCAGTCGATGTCGTCGGCGTTAAGCATCACGACCTTGGCGCCGTCCTTGAAGGAAAGCCGCTCGGAATAGCGCTCCTTCTGCGCCCAGGACGGGTCCTGGATCAGCTCCTTGATCTGGTCGCGGTCTTCATCGCTCAGTGAAGCGAGAAGCTCAACAAGGCGCGACTCGCGGCTCGCCGCGGCGCGCGTCTTGATGGCCTCACGCGCGCGGTGGATCGCGTCTTTCAGACGCTCTTCCTCGACTGGCTTGACGAGATAGTCGAGCGCGTTCGCCTCAAAAGCGTCAATCGCGTATTTATCGTAAGCGGTGACGAAGATGATCAGCGGGGCCGGCGCGCCGATCAGCGCGCGCACGACGCCAAAGCCGTCGAGCCCCGGCATCTGGATGTCGAGGAAAACAAGATCGGGCGTTTGCGCCTTGATCTCTTTCACCGCTTCGCGCCCGTTCGCGCACTCGCCGATGATCTCGACTTCCGGAAACTCCTGCAGGCGGAGCTTCAGCCCGCGCACCGCGAGCGGTTCGTCGTCGACGAGCATGACGCGGATTTTCTGGTCTTCCATGGCGGCGCCCCTAAAGCTGCACGGTGAATTCAAGCGGAATACGCATGGTGACAGCGAGACCTTGCGGCTCGCGGCGCGACAGCGTGAAGGACTGGCGCGCGCCGTAGAGATGCGCGAGACGCTCGCGCATGTTGACGAGGCCGACGCCGTTCTTTGCTTCCGCGAGGAGGCGCTCGGGCGTTTCCGGCGCGCCGGGCCCGTTGTCGCAGACCTTCAGCATCAGCATGTCGCCGTCGCGCTTGGCGGCGATGCCGATTTCGCCGCCCGATTCCATGCGGGCGATCGCGTATTTGATGGCGTTCTCGATCGCCGGCTGCATCAGCAACGAGGGGACCCGCGCGTCGAGCACGTCGTCATCGATGTCGAGCGTGATCTTGAGCCGGTCGGCGAAGCGCGTCTTTTCAATATCGAGATAGAGGTTCAACGCGCGCAGCTCCTCCGCAAGCGACGTTTTCTGCAACGGGTCGCTATCGAGCGAATAGCGAAGGAACGCGGACAGTTTCGTCAGCATCTGGTTCGCCTGCCGGCCGTCCTTTTCAAGGACGAGCGTCGAAATGGCGTTCAGCGTATTGAACAGGAAGTGCGGGTTGAGCTGATAGCGCAGCATCTTCAATTGCGCCTGATCGGCAAGGCGCGCCGACACCAGCGCGCGCTCCGTCTCGTCGCGCAGCTTCAGGTAATAATTGATCCCGAAATAGAACCCGCCCCACGACATCAAGAGGAAGAAATTCGGCGGCAGGTCCGGGCGGATGAGCATCAGGATGTTCATGCTGCCAAGATCGGCGCCGCGGTTTAAAATCCACTCCTCGCCGAAGATGAGGATGAAGGTCTGGAGTTTCGCCAGCGACATCGCGACCGTCGCCGCGAGCGTCGCCGGGATCGCGATGAAGAGCAGCGCCGCTGGATGCTGGCGCCGCGCGAAGCGGTAAATCGGGCGCAGAACGATGGAGGTCGTCAAAAGCCCGACGATCGACATTGCGATCGAATAGGCGACCGACTGCGGCGTCCATCCGGCGACGAGCGAGGAGACCGCAAGAACGTGAAAGACGAAAAAGCCGAGCCAGCCGGAAATCTGCAGGAACCAGAACAGGCGTTCCTTCTCCGCGAAGAACCAGTTGAACGCCTTGCGCGACCGCGACTGCGGCAGGGCGAAGGCCCCGCTTGTTGCTGGGCTGAGATCGATCGCGGTCATGAGCGTCCGGTCAAGGTTCTGCAAACGCCTTCGCCTCCCAGCCTCGTGCGCGCAACACGCGTTGCGGCGAACAGCCCCGCCCGCGCGGCGAACGGGGGCTGCTGGCGGGTGGTAACCCTATTCCGGGAGCGACAAAAGGCGGACGTCGCCGCCGGCGGCGGTCGTATTGATGGTGAGGGTCCGCTCGGTCGCAAAGCGCGCCGGGCTGTCGGCGCTCGAAAGAAGCGGCGCGATGGGTCCGGTGCGCCGCGCGAGCGTTTCGCAGATCGCCTTGCGGGAGGCGCTCTCGCCGTCGAAAGCGACCGCGCGCACGCGCGGGTCAAGGAGCGCGGCTTCGTTGACAGCGCCCCCGGCAGTCAGGCTGACGACGAGATGCTCCGGCGCGCCAGCGCTGGTGAGCGCGCGGCTTGCCTTTTCTGCGAGCGGCTCCACCGCGACAATAGCGTTGCCGCCGGCGAGCGCGAGCGCCAGCTGGCGCCGGTTTGCCGCATCATTGCCGCCGCCGAGGCACAAGACGACGCCGCGTCCCTTGAGACGAAGGGTATTCGACTCGCCGGTCGGGCCGGGGAGTTCGGCGACAGCCTCGAAATGCTCCGCATAAAGAGAAACAGCAAGGCGGAACAATTCCGCGGCGTCGTCCCGCGCCGCGGCCGCCGCCCTGACCAGCGTATCGCGCCGGCCCGCTCCCTCGTTCCAGCGCTCGAACGCCGCCGCCGCGCGGCGCAATTGCTGGTCGAAAAGCGGCATCGGCGCTGTCGCGCTGACGCCGAGGACGCCGGTTCCGGCCGGCGCCGCGCGCTTTTGCAGCGCCGGAAGGTAATGCGGGCCGCCCGCCTTCGGCCCGGTGCCGGAAAGGCCGTCGCCGCCGAAGGGCTGCACGCCGACGACAGCGCCGATCTGATTGCGGTTGACGTAAATGTTGCCGACGCGCGCGCGCGCGACGACCGCGTGCATGGTCTCGTCGATGCGGGTGTGAAGCCCGAGCGTCAGGCCGAAGCCGAGCGCGTTGATGTCGCTGACCAGTGTGTCGATCGAGGCCGCTGGAAAACGCACAATATGAAGAACGGGGCCGAAGACCTCGCGCGTCAGGTCGGACAGGGCGTTTATCTCGATGGCGATGGGGCGGACGAAGGTTCCTTTAAAGCGATCCTTCGTGACGCGGCCTGAAGAAGGCCGCTCCTCAGGATGAAGGGGTTCTTCATCCTGAGGAGCGCGCCCATCGGCGCGCGTCCCGAAGGATGAGCCGCAGGGGCCAGCGGCCTCCGCGACGACTTTGCCTTTGCCGCGCAGGGCTTCGACATAAGCGGCGATGCTGGCGCGGGCTTCCTCGTCGATGACAGGGCCGACATCAGTTGAAAGAAGCGAAGGGTCGCCGACGACAAGCTCTGCAACGGCGCCCGCGAGCATCTCGTTGAAGCGATCGGCGACATCTTCCTGCACGCACACCACACGGGCGGCCGAGCAGCGCTGACCGGCGCTTTGGAAGGCGGAGGAAACAGCGTCGCGCACCGCCTGCTCAAGGAGCGCGGTTGAATCGACGATCATCGCGTTGATGCCGCCGGTCTCGGCGATCAGCGCCGCATCCCATTTGCCAGCGTCGACGAGCCCGCGATTGATGATCTGCGCGACCTCGGTCGAACCGGTGAAAACGACGCCGGCGACGCGTTTGTCGGCGACGAGAGGCGCGCCGACGGACGGCCCGTCGCCAGGAAGGCATTGAAGGACGCCGCGCGGAACCCCCGCCTCGTGCAGGAGCGCCGCCGCATCATGCGCGATGATCGGCGTTTGCTCGGCGGGCTTGGCGATGACGGCGTTGCCGGCCGCGAGCGCTGCCGATACCTGCCCGAGGAAAATCGCCAGCGGAAAATTCCAAGGCGAAATGCAGGCGACGACGCCCAGCGGTTCGCCTTTAAGGGCGACGGCCTCGTTCGCGTAGTACCGCAGAAAATCAATGGCCTCGCGCACTTCGGCGATGGCGTCGGGAATGGTCTTCCCCGCCTCGCGCACGGCGAGTTGCAGGAATTGCTCGGCGCGGGCCTCAAGGAGGTCTGCGGCCCGGCGCAGGATTGCGGCGCGTTCGCGCGCCGGCGTCGCCGCCCAGTGGGGCGCCGCGAGCGCAGCCTTGTCGCAGGCAAGGCTGACATCGACGGCGCTCGCGCTCCGCACCGTGCCGATGATTTCGTCCGTATGGGAAGGATTGACGGAAAACGCCGCCGGGCCCTTCTCGGCGAGCGCGTCGATCAGCGGCCCGTAGACAGCAGAGCTCTTCAGCGCCGCGCCGACCGCGAGTTCCAGCTGCTCGCCGGTTTCCGGATCGGTCTCGTCCCAGCCTTCGGCGGCCAATCGCTCGCCCTTGAAGAGATCGCGGGGGGCGGGGATCGCCGGGTTCGGGAAAACCGCGAGCGATCGGGCCTCCTCGACCGGGTCGGCGACAATGCGATCGATCGAATGATCGGGATCAAAGAGCTGGTTGACGAAGGACGAATTGGCGCCGTTCTCAAGGAGGCGGCGCACGAGATAGGGCAGCAGTTCCTTGTGCCCGCCGACGGGCGCATAAATGCGGCTGCGCGCGCCCGCGGCGATCAGCGTATCGTGCAGCGCCTCGCCCATGCCATGCAGGCGCTGCAACTCGTACTCCGTCACGTCGCCCGCCATCTCGCGCACGAGCGTTGCGGTCAGCGCGTTGTGCGTCGCGAATTGCGGATAGATGACATCGGCGTTAGCGAAGAGCTTTCGCGCGCACGCCTGATAAGAGACGTCGGTCAAAACCTTCCGTGTAAAGACGGGATAGCTTGCAAGGCCCATGACCTGCGCGCGTTTTATTTCGCCGTCCCAATAGGCGCCCTTGACGAGGCGCACCATGATGCGCCGCCCCGTCTCGCGCGCCATCGCGGCCAGCCAGTCGATCACGACCATGGCGCGGCGCTGATAGGCCTGCACGACGACGCCGAACCCGTCCCAGCCGGCGAGCTTTTCATCGCGCATCAAGGCTTCGATGAGGTCGAGCGAGAGGTCCAGCCGCGCGGCTTCTTCCGCATCGATGTTGAAGCCGATATTGGCGTTCTTCGCCTGAATGGCGAGCTTGGCGACGCTAGAGCCAAGTTCCTCCAGCACGCGCGCGCGCTTGCCATATTCATAGCGCGGATGGAGCGCCGACAGCTTTACCGAAATGCCGGGATTGTCGACAGAACGCGATGCGGTCGCGCCCCTGGCGATCTCGGCGATCGCGGTCTCATAATCCTTGAAGTACTTTGCGGCGTCGGCGGCCGTGTGCGCAGCCTCGCCCAGCATGTCGAAGGAGAAGTTGTAGCCCTTCTTCGCGTAGCCTTGTCCTCGCCGCTGCGCTTCGCTGATCGTTTCGCCGAGCACGAAATGCTCGCCCATGATCTTCATCGCCTGCGCGACAGCGGCGCGGATCACCGGTTCGCCGACGCGGTCGAGCGCGTCTTTCGTCGCCTTGACGAGTTTGCGGCCGGGGTCCTTCGCCTCGACATCGTCAAGCCAGGCGGCGGTCAGCATCAGGGCGCGCGTCGAGAAATTGACGAGCGGGAAAGGGCTCTTGCCCTGGTGCGCGGCCCAGTCGCCGGCGTCGACCTTGTCCTTGATAAGCGCGTCGGCGGTCGCGGCGTCCGGCGTCCGCAGCAGCGCTTCGGCAAGGCGCATCAGCGTCACGCCCTCGGCGGTCGAGAGACCATATTCCTGCAGGAATTTATCGACCAAAGTCGAGCGCGACGCAGTTGCGCGCGCTTCCTTTACAAAAGCGGCGGCTTTTTCTTGCGCGGCGTGACGCGCCGCGTCAGGCAGCGCGGCCGCGGCGAGGAGCGCGTGCGCAGCGGCTGTCTCGTCCGCAAGCGTCGCGGCGCGAATGGCGGCCCGCAAGGAGGGAAGGGTTTCCATACCGGTGATGTAATAAGAGGCGAGGCCGGGGTAGCGCGGCAAGGCGACGAAGTCACGCCATCGCCTTCAAGTCGGGTGCTGCGACACCGCACCTCAGCGCGGCATTGAACCTCGAGCCGACCCGGCAACGTAATTCTGGCAGTCCATTCTTAAGGAGGAAAAATGTTGAAGTCCGTTCTCGCCTCGGCCGCGCTTGCGCTCGCGGCGTCGCCGGCGCTCGCCGTTGAGCATGTCATCGTCATGAAGACCAAGGCGGCGCCTGGAAAGCTGAACGCCTTCGTGCCCGATTATGTGCGCGCCAATGTCGGCGACACGATCCGCATCGATGTCGGCGACATGGGCCATAACGCCGAGGCCATGAAAGAGGTCTGGCCGGCAGGCGTCCCGGCCCTCAAAGGGCAGATGAGCAAGGCGGCGACGTTTACCGTGACCGCTGACGGCCTTTACGGCATCAAGTGCCTGCCGCACCACGGCGCGGGCATGGTGGCGCTTGTCGAAGTCGGCGACGCGACCGTGACCGATGCGCACCGGAAGCTCCGCCAGCCCGGCCCGATCGCGACGAAGCGATGGGGCGAACTCCTCGAGCTTGCTGCCGCCCAGTAAGCCGGACCGCGCCATCATAGCGATCAGGCGCCCCGGCCTCGACCGCCGGGGCGTTTCCTTTCACGCGCGCAGGGAGCCTAACGACGGCAGTCCGGGGATCAGGCTCCGGACGAAAAAGGGCAATTGAAAGATCGCGATCGGGCAACATTGGCCCTTTAGGTTTCTAGGACGCCCGCCATGCAGGAACCGACCCCATAGTGGTCATCCCACCACCTCCAGCGGGGCGCCCCCCCCCCCCCCCCCCCCCCCCCCCCTCGCCAGTATCGTAGACGATACCCGTTCATGCCCTTCGCTTTCAGGTGATCATGCATCGCCTGCGACATAATGGGGCCATCCCCTCCCCGCCGCTGAGGTAGCGGTCATGCCACAATGGGCTCCCAGCCGATCTGCATCGCGATTGAAGGCCATCTTTGGTTCGGCATTATTCCCCTTCAGGGCATAAGATCCTGCGATCATAAGTGTCGATCATGCCGAGGAATTAGCGCTTTTCGTCGCTGCGCCCACTGATCCAGTCCGGATTCGATCACCAGTCGTTGGAATTCGATCGGAGAGGACGGCGCGCCGCTGGTTAGTGTGCCCGAGAGTGGCAGGAGCCATGGACAAAAGCCTTTGGATGCGTCTGCAGGCAAGGCGAGCCTCTGTCAGAGCAGCGCTTCACCGTACTGGAGATCGAGAGGAATGAACAAATTGAGAGGTATCCTGATGAGCGGCGCGCTGGCGTTCTGGCCTGCCGCGCTTGCTGCGGCAGATGTGGCGGCGCCGAAGCCTGTCTTGTTCCTGCCCGAAGTTCTGGAACCCGAGGGACGCTTCACGCTCACACCTGGCTTTACCCCGGATGGCGAGACGATGTTCTTCGCCCAGACCGAATGCTTACCCATCTGGGAATGCCCGCAGCGGCTGAAGCGTATCGACAGGGCGCCGGCCGGCTGGACGAAGCCGCACCTTGTGCCCCTGCCTCAGGCAGGGCGGGTCGATTATCCGAGCGTCACACCTGACGGGCGCTACCTGCTGTTTTCCTGGGCAGCGGTCCGCCCTGACTATCCCGAAATCGGCATCGACGTGAACTTCGACCTTTGGCGTCTCGACCTTACCGATCCTGCGGCAGTCCCGGAACTTCTCGAGGGGCCTGATCTGAATAGAATACGGGCAGGCAGGGTGAAGACGCTGAGATTCGTCAATAATGAGACTGCCCCTATCCTGACCGAGACGGGTGATCTCTATTTCTGGACCGAACGGTTGGACGGTGTCGGCGAACGGGATGTTTATCTTGCGCGCGGAGACGCAAAAGGCGGCTTTCAAAAGCCGGACCCCGCCGGGAAGAGGCCGCAAATGGCGCCTGGGTGTCCACTGACGGAAGTAGCTATCACCTATGCAACGTGGCGGGCGGCGGAAACTCTCATCGCCAACACCGGTGGGCTCTGGAGAACGCGTAACGGCTGCACAGTGAACGGTATGACGACGGCGCGGCGATCCGGGAAAAGACGCTCGACACCGTTCGATGGCGGGCGCCGGGCATCCGGGTGTGGGAGTGATCTTACCAAGAGGGAAAACAACCGGGTTTCATCCCCGACGGGCCGCAGGGTCCCAATGATCGGACGGATGGAAAGGCACCGAGATGGAGGTTGGGGGAGGAATTGGACGCGCCCGGAATGAACATAAGATATGAGAATAGGAGCCGACACAAGTGAGAGGGGGCTCGGGCCTGCGTTGTTAGAGTTTTTTGGAGCCAGCTGAATGAAACATTTCTGGATATCGCTATCGCTATTTGCAATCACGTTTGCTCCTGACGCTTCAGCGCAAGGCGCAGCTCCTGTAGCGCCGACAGAAATCCAAGTTGGCAATGCATTGCCGGGGTCGTTCTTTGCCACCCCGGAAGGACATGGACCATTCCCTGTGATCATCATTCTTGGGGGAAGTAGCGGCGATGACGGAGATGCTCGGCGCCTTGCGCCGCGATTAGTCGCCGAGGGGTACGCGGTGTTTGGGCTCACTTATTATTCGCCAGCCTGGTATGGCAGAGCGGCTAAATTTCCCGAACTTCCCAGCGCTTTTAGAGACATTCCGGTCGAGCGCGCCGCGATGGCCAAGCAATGGCTGTGTGCCCGCAAGGACGTAAACTGCGGCGCCATAGGCATTTATGGAGTTTCAAAAGGCGCAGAGTTTGCGTTGTTGGCAGGCTCCCTGATTGATGGGTTCGCCGCAATTGCCGCGATCGTACCCAGCGATGTCGTCTGGGAGGGCTGGGGTCCTGGAACGTCGCCAGGCGAGAGCAGCTCGTTCAGTTGGGGCGGTAAGGGTCCTTTGGCCTTATGCGAGACAGGAAGAGAACTAGCCCAACCCGGGATCCCATGACCGAGCGGCCATGCCAATCCTGGTCGGGCAGTTGCCGCAAGAATCCTCGTTGAGAAGATCGATGAGCCTGTGTTTCTTGCCGGAGGCGATGCCGACAATACCTGGAACAGCGGCGAGATGGCCCAGTCTATTTCTGAGAGACGCGCAGAAGCCGGGCTGCCCACAACGACTTTGATTTTCACTGATGCCGGTCATGGTCTCTCCGGCGACGGAACGAATTCCGAGGGCTGGTACAAGGAACCGGAACTTGAAGCGCAGCGCACAATCTGGCCCGAAACACTAAAATTCTTTTCGAACGAATTGAGGCATAGGCATCGAGGCTCTGCAGTGGTTGATTAACCTGATGACTAGGACAGAGCGGTCCTGCCTCGTGCGGGCGAGGCGACCGAACGAAAGGCGCTACTTATTTTGCCAGACGGAGGCGATGTCGAACAGGACCGTTTTCGGTCGAACTTCCGCCTGGCAGAGGCTCGGGTTACCAATGACCGGACTGAGTTGACCTTGCCGCACGCCCACGGAGGACATCAGAGTATTGTTGGCCCAACCAGGCCATTAGGCCCGGCGACATTGAACGGCAGTATCGCACTTTAGTTTACGCTTGCCGACTACGGATCAACTTGGCGCCCGTTCGGCTAATCGGCACTTCAAGTCCACCCGGAAAAAAGGCCATCATACGCCCCCCGCCAACGGGCTCGATGGACAACGCTTCTGGCAGATTGATAATCCAGGATCGGTGAACGCGCACAAAGCAGTCCGGGTTGAGCTGCTGCTCCAGAGACGCAAGGTTCAAGCGCGTGCGCACGTTGCCGTTGCGCAGCTTCAGGATCGCAGCATCGTCGTCTGCCTCGATCGCAAAAATCTCAGATACCGAAATGGACTGCAGACCCTCAGCGACCCTTACTAAAAGAGTTCTGACGCCTTCTCTTGGCACATCCGGAACCGCCGGTACCTGCTGCTGACGGCTGCGCAAGGTCTCCAATTCAAGTCTTTGCGCCGTGTTCTCCATGGTCAGTTCGTGGGCAATCACCGCCAACCCAACCAGACCGAACAGCAGCAAGGATTGGAAGCCTTGCCAGATCAAGGCGGAACTTTCGAACCACATCAGCGTGAATTCTGCCCCGCGCAGGGCCCCCGCGCCCGCAAGCGTGAACGGCACTAGGACAAGGCAGGCGAACGTGAAGCAGCCTGCCGCCGCCAGACCTGCCCACAAACGCGCCGAAGATCTCAACCCTCGGATAAACTTCCAGGCCGGTAAAGCGAAAAGCCCAAGCACTGCCGGAGGCGCGACGTTGGCGACGGCCTCCGAGAAAGCGACGATCAACGAGCGCTGTGCTGTTGCCATCAAAACGATCGTGTAGCCAAGACAAAGCAACCCGGCGCCTGTCCAGTAATGAAGGGCAAAGCGATCGTTCTGGCTCTCGATCGAAGCCGGTGTTTGCGCGCTCAGCATCAGACCGTCCTTCACCCCCCACTCAGCATTTTATCACGATTTAGGGCGCCGTTCACCGATAAAAACAGCCGTTCGCGGGTTTTTCACGGGATAGTCCGCCGACAAGCTAGGCAGCGCAACTCGCTCAGGAGGATAAAAAGTGGATACAATTGCTTCGCAACGCGTGTCACGGCGGCGCCTGCTTATGACATCAGCCGCAATGTTTGGCGCTTCTGCCTGCGCCAATCTGCCGTTGACCGGCAAGCGCGCTGAGAACGGCCTGCCTTCATTGCGACCGGGAGAAACAACGCGCACCGTGTTTGGGCAAACCTTGCGAGATCCATACGGCTGGGTCGATGCAGTGAACCTTGATGAACCCGAGATCAGCCATTTTTTGCGCGCGCACCGCCTCCACGCCGAACAGGCGATGATGACACGCGAGTCTTTGGTACAAGGCCTGTTGCGCCGTTTCGATGCGCGAGCGGCCGGCGGTGCAGCCGCCCGACCCGTGCGTCATGGTGCGTGGCGCTATCGCATCGGCGCGACTGAGGACGGCGCCTGGGCCTTGCTGCGACGCCCGCTTTCCGATGATCAGGAACGCCTCGTGTTGGGCGCGCAGCCCGGCGAAGAGGTTACGATGTGGGGCGCGAGCGAAGATGGCAGGTATATCGCCTACGCCGTTCGCACCGGCGCAGAGCAAGGACTAATCCGCGTCCGCGACGTGAGCACAGGCGTTGATTTGCCGGACCGCGTTGCGGGCGCCGCCGTGACCATCGACCTCACCCGGATTGTATGGGCCAAGGACGCGTCGGGCTTCTTTTACACTGACATCGATGAAGACGGGCGGCCATGGCGCGCCCTGTTTCATCGACTGCGGACAGAACAACCGACCGACAAGGTGCTTTTTCAGGAGCCCGACAAGGCGTTCTTCGTCGTCGTGCGTCAGACCAGTTCTGGCGAGTTCGCGTTGATCCATTCGGGGTCAACCACAACCAGCGAGGTGCGCTTTGTATCACGGGCGCAACCCGAAGAGCCGCCGCGCCTGGTCCGTGCTCGGACCGAAGGTGTGGAGTATGCCGTCGATGCGGCGGGCGAAACGCTGTTGATTGCCACCAACGATATCCACCCCAACCGGCGCCTTGTTCAGGCAAGCGTGGCCGCGCCGAACGTCTGGAGCGAAGTGCTCGCACCGAACAACGAAGCTGGTCTCGTCTGGCACTTGGCATACGACCGGCGCTGGATTGTCTCGGAACGCGCCGACGGCGTAGATCGCATTCGCATCATCGAAACTTCAACTGGCGCTGAGCGACTGGTTGACTTCCCGGACGAAGTCTACACCGCAGGCTTTGACCGGTGGAGCGCCGGCCCTGAAGTAAACAGTCACGCTGACGCTGATGAGCTGATCATCGGCTATGAAAGCTTTGCGACGCCGAAAAGGTTGCTGCGCTTTTCGTTTCAAACAGGACAGCTGGTGTCCGAGGAACCAGAGGCAAGCAGCGTGGTCAAGACCGCTGATTATGTCGTTGAGCGCCTCTTTGCTCAGGCGGCGGATGGTGCGCGCGTTCCGATTTCTCTCATACGCCGCAGCGACCGTGCGCCGAGCGCGCATCGCGGCCTGATTCTTTACGGATACGGCGCCTATGGCAACGCCGTGCAGGCGACCTTCGATCCGGCCCGCCTCGGCTTGCTCGATCACGACGTGATGTTCGCACTGGCACATGTGCGGGGCGGCAATGACAAGGGGGGCAGCTGGGCGCAGGCCGGGCAAGGCGCCAACCGTGACAAGCCTATTTTCGACTTTGTCGCCTGCGCCGAGCATCTGACCCGTGAGGGGTATGTGCGGCGCGGGCGGATCATCGCCGAAGGACATTCTGCAGGCGCCTGGCTCGCCGCCACCTCCGTCAATCTTGCAACCAACCTCTTTGCAGGCGCGCTGCTCCATGTTCCCTATCTCGACGTATTGACGGACCTT
Source organism: Parvularculaceae bacterium (assembly GCA_034522715.1). Lineage (GTDB taxonomy): Bacteria > Pseudomonadota > Alphaproteobacteria > Caulobacterales > Parvularculaceae > Amphiplicatus. The sequence continues at coordinate 439,918 of JAXHLA010000004.1, forward strand.
TTGACCCAGCAATCGGGTTTAGCGGCAACTGAGGTCGCTGTATCGGGTAATCCTTTGACTGATCAGCTGGCGTTCGACCGCCTTCTCCGGATTGATCCCTATCGAACCTTGCCAAGTCGGGGGGCTCGCCCCGTGCTCATAACGGGCGTTCTGACGGACGAGCGCGTCGCTTGGCGCGGCATCCTCAAGTTTGCAGCGCGCGCTGCCGCCGCCGGCGCAGATCCGATCTTCGTTTCACTTGCAGAAAGCGGATCGCACTGGGGACCGGCAGATCGCGTCCTCGCACAACGCTGGCCGCATGAGCGCTACAGTTTTGCGATCGAATTGCTCGCCAACAAAGATTAAGTCACGAGCAACGAAGATGGCAGCTGGCACAAATCTCTATGTGGAAATGTCGAGGTGTCGCCACTCGGCGACCGCCTTTCTGGGGTGAAACCTAGCCGCAGGTTTTGAGGTGATCATGGCGCGACTTCGCCGCAAAGCGGCCATCACCGAATAGCGGTCGAGCGGTTGCACTTGGCGATTTTCTGCCGTTCTCTTCTGGCTCCAGTTAGAAGGCTTAAATGAGTCCAGACCCTGGCCGCTTATGGTGCGGGGCGGCCTTGCATGGGGTTGACCGGTCTGCGAGGTCTGCCTGAAGACCGCTCTGGCCGAAGAGTTGATCCGCGGCACTGCAAGATGGCGTTGCGGCGGGGCGGGGCGCCGCCTAGGTAGACCTTTCTAAAGGCGCGGGCCTAGCCTGTTCCGATACCTGAAAGGATGTGCTCCGATGACCGAAGCCTATGTCTATGACGCCGTCAGGACCCCCCGCGGCAAGGGCAAGTCGGATGGAAGCCTCCACGAGATCACGCCGGTCCAGCTTGTCACGCAGGTTCTCGAAGCGGTCCGCGACCGCAACAATCTCGACACTTCCCACGTTGACGATGTCGCGATGGGCGTCGTCTCGCCGGTCGGTGAGCAGGGCGCGGTTATCACGCGCACGGCGGTGCTGAACGCCGGCTTTGCTGAAACGACGGCGGGCATTCAGGTCAACCGCTTCTGCGCGTCGGGCCTTGAATCGATCAATATCGCCGCCGCGAAAGTCAAAGCTGGCGAAGCCGACCTGACGATCGGCGGCGGCGTCGAATCAATGAGCCGCGTGCCGATGGGATCGGATGGCGGCGCCTGGCCGGTCGACCCTTCCGTCGCCTTCAAGACCTATTTCGTGCCGCAAGGCATTTCCGCCGACCTCATCGCGACGAAGCATGGTTTCACGCGCGACGATGTCGACGCCTACGCCGTCGAGAGCCACAAGCGCGCCGCGCGCTCGTGGAAAGAAGGACGCTTCAAGAAGTCGATCGTGCCGGTGAAAGACGTGCTCGGCATGGACGCCCTCGCGCAGGACGAAACGATCCGCCCCGACACCGACATGCAAGCGCTCGGCGCGCTCAGCCCCTCCTTCGCGATGCTCGGCGAGAGCGTCGGCTTCAATTCGGTGGCGCTCCAGAAATATCCGGAAATCGAACGGATCAATCACGTCCACCATGCCGGCAATTCCTCCGGCATCGTCGACGGCGCCGCCGCGGTGCTGATCGGCACGAAGGACATGGGCGCGACACTGGGCCTGAAGCCGCGCGCGCGCATCGTCTCGATGGCCTCGGTCGGCGCCGAGCCGACGATCATGCTGACGGGCCCGGAATTTGCCGCGCAAAAGGCGCTGAAACGCGCCGGGATGACGGCGAAAGATATCGACCTTTGGGAATTGAACGAGGCGTTCGCCTCGGTCGTGCTGCGCTTCATGCAGGCGATGGAAATCGATCACAAGGACATCAACGTCAATGGCGGCGCCATCGCCATGGGCCATCCCTTGGGCGCGACCGGCGCGATGATCTTCGGCACGATGGTCGATGAGCTGGAGCGCTCCGGCAAATCGACTGCGCTCATCACGCTCTGCATCGGCGCCGGCATGGGCACGGCGACGATCATCGAGCGCGTCTGAGGCGGCAGGCATGTCCGGGGCAAAAAATTCAGCGCCCCCAAAGGCGCCTGAGGTGTTCGACGAAAGCCCTGCCGGCTTGATGGCGGTTGATCTGACCTTCAACTATTTCAAGACGATCATGAACGGCGCGTTCACCTTGATCGGCGGCGCGATTATTCTGAAAGGGGCGCTCGTCCCGGAAGCGCCAATTGAACGTAATTTTATTGTCGGGATTTTGCTGATCTCCCTCGCCGCTGTCTGCGGGCTTGAAGGTCAGCACCGGACGATCGTCAATCTACGGAAAAAGCATGTCGGCAAATTGTACCGCCAGGCGCTGCTGACCATCGGTCCGGGCGCGCTCGGCATCGGAACAGGCGCGCTCTTTTCGTACTTCCTGAAAAGTTTTGGGCAAGGAACCTCAACATGACCAACGAAGCGATGACGGTTGAAATCGACAGCGACGGCATTGCGCTCGTCACGATCGATCTCAAGGGCCAGTCGATGAACGTCTGGAACGAGGCGCTCATGACGGAGTTCGCCGCGTTCATCGAGAAATTCTGCGCGGACGATGCGATCAAGGGCGCAGTCATCACCTCGGGCAAGAAGTCCGGCTTCCTTGCGGGCGCGGACCTCCGGATGCTTGGCGGCGGCGGCATCACGGGCGGAGCGACTGACAAGAACGAACTCTTCGCGCGTCTCTTCAACCTCAATGCGATGCTGCGGAAGCTGGAGACGAGCGGCAAGCCGGCGAAGAAATTGATGGGCGGCGAAGCCTCGGCCAAGCCGGTCGCGGCCGCGATCAACGGCCTCGCGCTCGGCGGCGGGCTCGAACTGGCGCTCGCTTGCCATTATCGGGTGTGTGCGGACGATCCGAAGATCCAGCTCGGCGTGCCGGAAGTGCAGGTCGGGCTTCTGCCCGGCGGCGGCGGCACGCAGCGCCTGCCGCGCCTTGCCGGCCTTCAACAGGCCGCGATCATGGCGACACAAGGCCAGCCGATCGACCCGAACGCGGCAAAAGGTTTCGGCATCATTCAGGAGATCGCGCCAGCGGGCGAGATTGTCGCCAAGGCGAAAGCCTGGGTGAAGGCGAACCCGAAAGTCACGCAGCCCTGGGACAAGAAAGGCTTCAAATATCCGGGCGGCGCCGGGCCCACGAACCCTGCCGCGGTGCAGTTCCACATCGGCTCCAACGCGATGGCGCAGCGTGAGACGCAGCATAATTATCCGGCGGTGCAGTACATCCTGTCGTGCCTCTATGAAGGCTCTGTCGTGCCGTTCGACACCGCGCTCCGTATCGAGTCGAAATATTTCGGCAAGCTCGTGACGAGCCCGCAATCGCGCAACATGATCCGTACCCTGTTCATCAACAAGCAGGCGGCGGAGAAGGGCGAACAGCGGCCGAAAGGCGTCGAAAAATCCGTCATCAGAAAGGTCGGCGTGCTCGGCGCCGGGATGATGGGCGCGGGCATCGCCTACGTCACCGCCAAGGGCGGGATGGAGGTTGTCCTCCTCGATCGCGATCAGGCCTACGCTGAAAAGGGCAAGGGCTATTCCGCCGGCATCGTCGAAAAGGGCGTATCACGCGGCAAGGTCACGAAGGAAAAGGGCGAGGAGCTTCTCGCGCGCATCAAGCCGACGACGAAATACGAAGACCTCGCCGATGTCGACATGATCATCGAGGCGGTGTTCGAGGATCCGGACGTCAAGGCGGACGTCATCAAGAAGACCGAAGCGGTTATCCGCAAGGACGTGATCTTCGCCTCCAACACCTCGACCTTGCCGATCACCGGCCTTGCGAAAAACTCCATTCGCGCTGACCAGTTCATTGGCGTCCACTTCTTCTCGCCGGTCGACAAGATGCCGCTCGTCGAAATCATTCCGGGCGAAGAGTCCGGCGACAAGGCGCTCGCCATGGCGCTTGATTATGTCGGCCTCATCAAGAAGACGCCGATTGTCGTGAAGGACACCCGGGGCTTTTACACGAACCGCGTCGTGCCGCCCTACCTGAACGAAGCGATGCTGATGGTGAAGGAAGGGATCAGTCCCGCCCTCATCGAGAACGCCTCGAAAATGCTGGGCATGCCGGTCGGGCCCTTGGCGCTCGTCGATGAAACATCGCTTGAGCTTGGCAAGCGCGTGATGGAAGCGACGAAAAAGGAGTTGGGGGCGGACTACAAGCCGACCGGCGTCGAAGATCTGATGACGGTGATGGTCGACAAGCTCGGGCGCATGGGGCGAAAATCCGGCGGCGGCTTCTATGACTATCCCGCCGACGGCAAAAAATCGCTCTGGAAGGGTATCGCCGACTATTTCCCGCCGGCCAAGACCCAGCCAAGCGCCGATGAGGTCAAGGAGCGCATTCTTTATGCGCAGCTCATCCCGGCGGCGCAGTGCTACGCCGAAGGCATCGTGCCTGACCCGCAATCGGCGGATCTCGGCGCCATTTTCGGCTGGGGCTTTGCGCCCTGGACCGGCGGGCCGATGAGCCACATCGACACGATCGGCGTCGAGACGTTCGTCCGGAAGGCCGAAAGCCTCGCGCAGAAATACGGCGCCCGCTTCAATCCGCCGCAAAAATTCCGCGATATGGCGGCGAAAAAAGAGACGCTCTACAAGGCGGCGTGACGGGGTCGTTGGTAGGCGGATCAAGTCGGCTCTTTCGTCGCCCGCTGAAGGGCGCGTTGCCCCGCGAAGCGTGACTGAGGGCGCTCTCTTGCCGCAGGCGCGTCCCTCGGTCGCGCTGTCCCGCCCCCTCAAGCCCTTCAGGCCCGCGCCCCCGTGAGGCGGGGGCGCGGGTCTTGCTGGCCTCAGTCGCGGCGCTGTGCGTTCCCGCCTCTTGACCCCTCGCTGTGAATAACTCACCACAACGCCCGAAATCCGGACGTTCATCGCCATGGCCTCCCGCAAGCCTGCCCGCCAGCAACCCGCTTCCTTCGCCTGGAGCGCGGACAACCGCGCCTGGTGCGACGCGCAGGTGAAAAAATACCCGCCGGGCCGGCAAGCTTCCTGCGTCATCCCGTTCCTGTGGCGCGGGCAGAAGCAGGAAGGGTGGATCTCGATCCCGATGATGGAGGCGATCGCCCGCCAGCTCGAGATGCCGTACATCCGCGTCTATGAGGTTGCGACCTTCTACTCGATGTTCAACCTCGCGCCTGTCGGCGACTATTTCGTGCAGGTCTGCGGCACGACGCCCTGCATGCTGCGCGGTTCGCGCGATCTGAACGCGGTTTGCGAGCGCGTCATCGGAGAACAAAGCCATGTCTCGGCGGACGGCAAATTATCGTGGCTCGAAGTTGAATGTCTCGGCGCCTGCGTCAACGCGCCCATGGTGCAGATATCAACGAGGGACGGCGACCACTATTACGAAGACCTCACGCCGGAAGTGTTCGAGGAATTGCTGGCGACGCTGCGCAAGGGCGAGAGGGTGAAGATCGGCACGGCGAACGCCGATCGGCATACATCGAACCCGGCAGGCGCGCTGACGTCGCTCACGGATCCTTCGCTCTTTGACGGCTCGCGCGCGGCGCCGATAACGGTGCTGCCCAATGCGAAGCCGGCGCAGCCGTGAGCGGTGAATGGTCAATCGTGAATAGTGACCCGGAGCCGGCAGCGCCTGGATTCCAGGAAGGCGAAGTCATTCAAGATTATCGTGATCTTCGAGTTTGGTCAGCGTCAGTGGACCTTGCTGTTGACACCTTCCGAACAACGCGTTCGTTTCCAGCGGAAGAGAAATTCGGCGCGGTCGCTCAGATGAGGCGATCCGCAAATTCGATTCCAGCCAACATCGCTGAGGGTTTCGGTCGCGAGCAGACCGGTTCATTCATCCAGTTTCTACGAATTGCTCAAGGCTCGCTCAAGGAACTTGAAACCCATATCATCATAGCAACGCGCGTCGAAATGCTCGCTGCGCGCGATTCGGAGCGTTTGATGGCGCAAACCACGGTGGTCGGAAAGATGCTCCGGTCGTACATCAGGTCCCTTGCGGCGCGGAACAACTGCTGACGAGCCTTTCCATTCACCATTCACCATTCACCATTCACGACTTCACCATTCACCCTCTACGGCTCTAGCCAATGCAACTCCTCGAAGACAAAGACCGCATTTTCACGAACCTTTACGGCCTCCACGATCCAGGGCTTGAAGGCGCGCGCAAGCGCGGGGCCTGGAACGCGACCGCCGACATCCTCCGCATGGGGCCGGACTGGATCGTCCAGCAGATGAAGGATTCCGGTCTTCGCGGGCGCGGCGGGGCAGGGTTCCCGACGGGGCTCAAATGGTCCTTCATGCCGAAGGAAGTGAAGGACCGGCCGCATTACCTCGTCGTCAACGCCGACGAGTCCGAGCCCGGGACCTGCAAGGATCGCGACATCATGCGTCACGATCCCCATCTCCTCGTCGAGGGGTGCCTCATCGCTTCCTTCGCGATGAAGGCGCAAGCCTGTTACATTTATATTCGCGGCGAATATGTCGACGAGCGAGTCGCGCTGCAAAAGGCGGTCGATGAAGCCTATGCGGCGGGCCTCATCGGGCGCAACGCCTGCGGAACGGGGTTCGATTTCGACCTGTTCGTCCATCACGGCGCCGGCGCCTATATCTGCGGCGAGGAGACAGCGCTCCTTGAAAGCCTTGAAGGCAAGAAGGGCCAGCCGCGCCTGAAGCCGCCCTTTCCGGCAGGCGCGGGGCTCTATGGCTGCCCGACGACCGTCAACAATGTCGAATCGATCGCGGTCGCGCCGACGATCCTTCGCCGCGGCGCGCAGTGGTTCAAGAAATTCGGCCGCGACAACAACGCCGGCACGAAGGTTTTCTGCATTTCCGGCCACGTCAACCGGCCGTGCAATGTCGAAGAGGTCATGTCGATTCCGCTCCGTACACTGATCGACCGCCATTGCGGCGGCGTGCGCGGCGGATGGGACAATCTGAAAGCCGTCATCCCCGGCGGATCGTCAGTGCCGCTCTTGCCCAAGCATATTTGCGATGAGGTGCTGATGGATTTCGACGCGCTGCGCGACGTCAAGTCCGGCCTCGGCACGGCGGCTGTCATCGTCATGGATAATTCCACCGACGTCGTCGCGGCGATCGCGCGGATTTCCTATTTCTACAAGCATGAGAGCTGCGGCCAGTGCACGCCCTGCCGCGAAGGCACGGGCTGGATGTGGCGCGTGCTCGACCGCATGGCGCGCGGCGATTCAACGACGGCGGAAATCGACCGGCTGCTCGATGTCGCAGGGCAGGTCGAGGGCCATACGATCTGCGCGCTCGGCGATGCGGCCGCCTGGCCGGTGCAGGGCCTTGTTCGTCATTTCCGGGGCGAGATCGAGGACCGCATCAACCGCTACCGGAGCGATCAGCGCCATGTCGCGGTCGCCGCCGCCGAGTAGGCGAAGGCTCGAATCGTTGGGGCGAAAAGCCCTGCCGTTACGGCGGTTTTGAGCGCTCGGCTCGCTGTTTCCGGGGATAAACTCGGGTTCAGGGGCGAAAAACATCGGTTTTTCGGGGGTTTTTGGGCCGTCCGCCTCAAGAAACCCTTTGCTTTCGCGCGAATCTGGCGATTGTGTCGGCATTTCTTGTTTCACCGCATCATAAAGGAAAATCACGATGCCCCCCGTCAAGAAAGCCGCGCCTGCGAAAAAAGCCGCCGCCAAGCCTGCGGCCGCCGCCAAGCCCGCAGCCGCCGGCGCCAAGAAGACGCCGTCCGTGCTGACGCTGAAGCACCTCGCGGCTGATCTGGCGAATTCGCACGACATGCCGAAGAAGGCGGTCGAGGGCGTGCTCAACGACTTCGTCACGCTGATCGGCAAGAACCTCAAGAAGGGCGCGAAGCTGCGCATCTCCGGCCTCGGCATCCTTCAGGTTCGTCACCGTCCGGCGCGCATGGGCCGCAATCCCGCAACCGGCGAAGCGATCAAGATCAAAGCCTCGAAGAAGATCGCTTTCCGCGCCGCCAAGGATCTCAAAGAGTCGATCTAAGGACCGCTGCTCGCTATAAAACGCCGCCGCCGCGTCATGAACGCGGCGGCGGCGCTTTTTTGGGAACGGCGCTTTCTTGGAAACGGCGATGAAGCACTTTCTTCTCATCTATGAAGCCGACGGCGATTACGCTGCGCGCAGGACACCCTATCGCGCCGCGCATCTGGCGCATGCGCGCGCCGCGAAGGATCGCGGCGAGATCGTGCTCGCTGGCGGTCTCGCCGATCCCGTCGACGGCTCCGTGCTGCTCTTTCAGGGGGACACGGACGAAGCGGCGCGCCGCTTCGCGCAAACCGATCCTTACGTCACGAACAATGTCGTGCAGCGCTGGCGCGTGCGCGAATGGACGACGGTGATCGGCGACCTCGCCCTCACCGAGGTCAAGCTTTGACCGGCTACGCCATTCGCCCGGCGACACCCGCTGACGAGGAAGTGCTGGCCTCGCTCGGCGCCGGGACCTTCGTGGCGACGTTCGGTCATTTGTATGCGCGCGAAAATCTCGAAAAATTCCTGGAGAAAAACCATTCAAGGCACGCGTATCGCGCGCTCCTCGAAGACCCGTCCTATGCGACATGGATCGCGGAGACTGAGACCGGCGCCGCCGTCGGCTATGCGGTCGCAGGGCCCTGCACGCTGCCGGTGCCGGACATGCCCGCGAATTCAGGCGAACTCGTCCGGCTCTATCTCGTCGATGAGGCGAAGGGCGCAGGGCTTGGCGGGCGGCTCCTCGACACTTCGCTCGATTTCCTGCGCCGTCGTTTTTCGTCCATCTATCTGAGCGTCTATCGCGACAATCTCATCGCGCAGCGCCTTTACAGCCGCGCCGGCTTCGTCAAAATCCACGACTACTTCTACATGGTCGGCGATCATGCCGACCCCGAATACATCATGGAACTGAAATCCCGCTGAGGCGAGGCTGCAGGCATGAACCATCGCCTTCTGATTTGCATCGGCACGCAGAAGGCAGGGACGACATGGCTGTCCGATTACATGCGCGCCCGGCCGGACGTTCATGCCCCGCCCGTCAAGGAAGTTCACTATTTCGACGCGCGGTTCGCGCCGCAATGGTGCGCCAGATATGAAGACGAGATGCTCGCCGACTTCAAGCGCGAGGTCGAAGCGCTGACGCTTTCGAGCGCGGCGGACACGGCCATGCAGACGAAGCTCGCGGCGATGCTGTTGCGCTTCCGGATGGTGACGAGCCCGGCCGACTACATGCGCTTCATGCGCTGGGGCGCGGGCGCCCAGCGCATCCTGTTCGAAGCGACACCCGATTATGTGATGCTGGACCGGCGCGGCTTTGCCGCGATGAAGGCGGCGAATGACGACGTGCGGCTCATCCTGCTGCTGCGCAATCCGGCTGACCGTTTCTGGTCGTCGTTGCGGTTCAACAAAACCCACCGGCCGGACTTCGATATCGACACGATGTTCGACAAGCTGATCGCCCGCGAGGATTTCCGGCTGCTGGCTGATTACGAGCGCACGATCAGGGAAGCGCAGGCCGCGCTGGGCCCGGACCGGTTGCACATCGAATTCTACGAGCGGCTCTTCACTGAGGCGGCGCTGAAGCGCCTGTGCGATTTCGCAGGACTTCCCTATGCGCCGGGGGATTTCACCGAGCGGTCGAATGCGTCAAGCCCGTTATCGATGCCCGCCGCGAAGCGCGCGGCTGCCGTTGCCGCCTATCGGCATGTCTACACCGCGATGGTCGCGCGCTTTGCCGGCGATTTGCCGGCGACCTGGCTGGCGGACCTCGACCTCAAGGAAAATTAGCCGGCGCCGGTCAGTTGTCGCGCGCGAGCACAAACCACTTCGTGATGTTCGCAGACCGGATCTGGCGCGTCTCGCCGCTGGCGTATTCGCGAAACTGCACGGTGGCGGGCGTTGCGGACACGAATTCGCCGAGGCGCGCTTTCAGCGTCATGCGCCGGCCCGGATTGACGCCGATCAGCGCGTCATTGCCGGGCGCGACGGGCCGTGACGGGCTGACCCAGACGATTTCGCCGATCTTGTAGCGCGGCCAGGCGCTGTCGTCCGGCGCGCTGAAACCGAACAGGTCGCGATAGCCGCTGGCGTGCGGCGGCGCGGGCGCCTCGCGCACCGGATCGCCGGCGCGCTCGATGATCCATTCCCCGCCGGGCGCGCTCCTTGAGCGGTAAATCGGCGAGAGCGCAGCAGCACCCTGAAAGGCCGCGGGCGCTTCGGCGAACCCTGTTGGCGCCTGCCGGGCAAAAAATTCCTCCATGCGGCTTTTGTCGTCCGCCGTGATGGTCCGCCGCCCGTTCACCATCTTGCTGACAATGGTCTCGTCCAGCCCGATAAACGCTGACAATTCAGCCTGCTTCGCGCCCGAAAGCTGAAGCATTTTCCGAAGCCATTCGGCGCTTGACTGCATGCCAGCGACAATCCCGCGCGCCGGGGGGCGCGTTCGATTGCCAAAACCGCAAGAAGCGGGCCATAATCTTGCGAATGTCGCAAATTTCTGCCGCGCGCCGCGATGCGCCCCGCCAGAGGACCGCCTTTGCCACCGCAAAAAGACGCCGGCGCCGCGCCGCCAGGGGCCGTTCCAGCGCTTCTCCTTGAACGCCTTGACGGGCTCGACCGCCGGCTTGAGCGGATCGAAGCGCTGCTCGGCTTTATCGGGGACGACGCGCACGAAGCGGTGACCAAGCTCAACCGCTTGCGATTGCTCGTCAAAAGCGCGCTGAAATAGCCCGCCGTCCGATCTGGCCCGGCTGCCGGAATGCCGCTAAACCGACGCCGCATAATAGCCGCCCGGATGAGAGAATGAGTGATCTTCGCAAGATCAAAGTGAACGGCCGTGAGGTCGACGTCGCGCCGAACCTGACGCTGCTGCAGGCGTGCGAGGCGGCGGGAGAGGAGATCCCCCGGTTCTGTTATCATGAGCGGCTGTCGGTCGCCGGCAACTGCCGGATGTGCCTCATCGAGGTCAAAGGCGGGCCGCCCAAGCCCGTCGCTTCTTGTGCGCAGAATGTCCGTGATCTGCGCGGCGGCCCGAACGGCGAACTGCCGGAGCTTTTCACCAACACGCCGATGGTGAAGAAGGCGCGCGAAGGGGTGATGGAGTTTCTCCTCATCAATCACCCGCTCGACTGCCCGATCTGCGATCAGGGCGGCGAATGCGATCTGCAGGATCAGGCGGTCGCTTACGGCCGCGACGGCTCGCGCTATGAAGAGAACAAGCGCGCGGTCGAAGAAAAATACATGGGACCGCTCATCAAGACGGTGATGACGCGCTGCATTCAGTGTACGCGCTGCGTCCGCTTCGCGACCGAAGTCGCCGGCGTTGACGATCTTGGCCTCGTCAATCGCGGCGAGAACGCGGAGATCACGACCTATCTCGAAAGAGCCGTCGAGAGCGAACTGACCGGCAACCTCATCGATGTGTGTCCGGTCGGCGCGCTCACCTCGAAGCCCTATGCTTTCAATGCGCGCCCCTGGGAATTGACGAAGACGCAAACGATCGACGTCATGGACGCGGTCGGATCGAACATCCGCGTCGATACGCGCGGGCGCGAAGTCCTGCGCATCCTTCCGCGCCTCAATGAAGCGATCAATGAGGAATGGATCGCTGACAAGACGCGATTCATCTGGGACGGCCTCAAGCGCCAGCGGCTCGACACGCCGTATATTCGCGAGAACGGCAAGCTGCGCCCCGCGCGCTGGGACGAAGCCTTCTCGCTGGCGGCGGCAAAGCTCAACGCCGCGCCCGCCGAACGCATCGCGGCGATTGTCGGCGATCTCGTTCCCGCCGAAGCGATCAAGGCGCTGAAAGACCTGATGGCGATGATCGGCACGCCGCATACGGATTGCCGTCAGGACGGCGCGAGGTTTGGGGCCGAGCGCGCGTCCTATCTCTTCAATTCCGGCATCGCCGGGATTGAGCGCGCCGACCGCATTCTCCTCATTGGAACCAATCCGCGCGTTGAGGCGCCGATCGTCAATGCGCGCATCCGCAAGGCCTGGCTCGCCAATCTCGCGCTGAAGATCGGCGTCATCGGCGAGGCGGCCAAGCTCACCTATGATTACGAACGCCTTGGCGCGGGCCCGGAGAGCCTTTCAAAGGGCGCCGGATTCCTCGCGCACGCCGAACGCCCGCTGATGATCGTCGGTATTGGCGCGCTTGCGCGCGCCGACGGCGACGCGGTGCTGGCGGAGATCGCCGCGCTTGGCGCCAGCGCCGGCGCCGTCAAGGACGGCTGGAACGGCTTCAACGTGCTCCATCTCGCCGCAGCGCGCGTCGCTGCGCTCGATCTGCAATTTCTGCCGAAAGCCGGCGGGCGCGATTTCGCCGGCATCGTCAACGGCGTGGGCGAGGGCGCGATCGACGTCGTCTACAATCTCGGTTGCGATGAATTCGACACCTCGACGTTGAAGCGCGCCTTTGTCATCTATCAGGGACATCACGGCGATGCGGGCGCGCGCCATGCCGACGTGATCTTTCCCGCCGCCGCTTACGTCGAACAGAGCGGCCTTTACGTCAACATGGAAGGCCGCGCGCAAATGACGACGCGCGCGCATTTCCCTTATGGCGAGGCGCGGGAAGACTGGGCGATCTTGCGCGCGCTGTCGGACCATGTCGGCAAGACGCTTCCCTATGATGATCTCTTCGCGCTGCGTCAGGCGATGATCGCTGACGCGCCCCACCTCGCCCGTATCGGCCAGCGGCCGACAGATCCGGCGCTGGACTTGTCGCGACTGGGCGTCAAAGGGGCGGTTTCGGCCGAGCCGTTCCGGTCCCCCGTGCGCGACTATTATCTGACGAACGCGGTTGCGCGCGCCTCAAAGACAATGGCGGAATGCTCCGCCGCGATGTCGGGCGCGATGAAGGTCGCGGCCGAGTGAGGACGATGTCGCCATGACCATGCCGGCGCCGGGCGAAGATCCGGTTGTCGCAACGATCCGGACCAACATCATCTTTGAGAAGATGATCGTCTCTGTACTGACGGTCGCCGCGATTTCCGGCGCCGCGCACTGGCTGATCAGCGCCGGCGTCGCCCTGGCCGGGGGCGGCTCGTTGCTGGGCGCGGCGGGCGGCGGCTTCATCAAGGCGGCGGCGTTCACCTTGCTGTTTTTCTTCGCGGCTTTTGCGGCCGCGGTTGCGGTCGGCGTGCCGCTCTTCTTGCGGCTTGAGCGTCTCAAGCTGCGCAAGGGTTGGCCTTATGTCGCCGCGGCCGGCGTCGCGGGGCTCATGGTCGCGGCGGCGTTCGGGATCGCGCCGTCGTTCGAGGCGCCGTGGCGCGCGCTCTATCTCTTCCCCGGGATCGCTGCGGCGCTGCTGTTTGCGCGCGCGATGCGCCCGTTCTGGGCGGCGGCCGAGCGCGCCGAGGCGGCCTCCGCGGCGTCATCCGCGGCGGGCGCTGTCATCCGGCTGCACTGATGATCTGCTGGACCGTCACCGATGGGCGGGCCGGCATCGAGGCGCAGGCGCTCGGTCTTGCTGAAGCGATCGCGCGCCGCTTGCCGATCGGCATCGTGACAAAGCGCCTCGTGGTGCGCGCATCGCATCGCCAATTGCCGCGCGCGCTGTGGGGCGATCCCTTCGCGGCGCTCGATGAGAAGAGCGATGCGCTCGCCGCACCGTGGCCTGATCTCTGGATCGGATGCGGCCGGCTGTCCGTTCCTTTTTCGATCGCGGTGAAAGCGCGCGCGCCGGAGACTTTCGTCGTGCAGCTCCAGAACCCGCGCGCGCCGCTCGATGCGTTTGATCTCGTCGTGCCGCCAACGCATGACCGGCTGTCCGGCGCCAATGTTTTTCCAATCATCGGCTCGCCGAACCGGATCGACGGCGCGACACTGCGCCGGCCGATCGTTCCGGGCCTTGCTCCGCTCGCCGTGCTGATCGGCGGACCGAACAAGGCGTTCGCCCTCGACGTGGACGATGCAGCCGCGCTCGCGGAAAAACTGACCGCGCTGTCGATGCCGCTCGACGTCACGCTCTCTCGGCGGACGCCGCCGGACGCGGCCGCGCTGCTGCGTGAGAGGCTCGGCGTTGTCGCCGCGCGCTTCTTCGACCCCGCCCGCGACGCCCCGATGTCCAATCCCTATCCAGCGATGCTGGGAACCGCGCGCGCGATTCTTGTCACCGAAGACAGCGTCAACATGGCTGCGGAAGCGGCCTCGACCGGCAAGCCGGTTTACATTCTCACCTTGCGGCGCAAGCCTTTTGCGTCAGCGCGCAAGTTCGATGCGTTCCACGCCGACCTGAAAGCGCGCGGCGCAGCACAGAGCTTTGATGGCGAAATTGCGGCGTTCGATTATGCGCCGCTCGATGAAACAGCGCGCGCCGCTGATGAAGTCATTCGCCGCTGGCGCCGCTGACATTGTCGTGTTCGACGAAGCGTTCTGATCGCGCGGCGGGGCGGCTTCGCAACGCGCGCGGCTGCATCTACAAGTGTCGCATAAGATTACGGGATGACGGACCTTCGACGACCCATCCGGCGACAGCCCCCTCCGCTGGACCCCCCGCATTCCGCGATTGTTCGAGCAAATGTGAGCCCTCTGATCTTGCTCGACAACTAGGCCGGACCTCCACCCCAGAGGTCCGGCCTTTTCTTTGTAGTGCGCCGCTCTATTGCGTCATCGCGCGCAGCATCCATGCCGTCTTTTCGTGGGTCTGGATGCGCTGCGTCAGCAAGTCTTCGCTCGCTGCGTCATCGACCTCGCTTGCGACGCCAAGCGCCTCGCGCGTGCGCCGGATAAGCGTCTCGTGATCGGCGAGCAGGTTCTTGATCATCTGTTCAGCGGCCGGCGGGGTCTTGTCGTCGCTCTTGATCGACGCGAGCGCGGCAAAAGCCTCGCCGCTCGCCGGCGCGTATTCGCCAAGCGCGCGCGTGCGCTCCGCCAGTTCATCGAGCGCCGCCCACATTTCGCGATATTGCTCCTCAAACATGACGTGCAGCTGGTGAAACCGCGGGCCTGTCACGTTCCAATGATAGGCATGCGTCTTCTGGTAGACGACATAAGTGTCGGCGAGCACGCCGTTGATGACGTCCGCGACTGCTTTTCGCGCATTGTCGTCGAGACCGGTTTGCATTTTTTCCATAATTGTTCCTTTTCGGGTTTGATCTTCTGAAATAGGGACGACAGATCATCAATTCAATCGCATAAAGCTGATATGCCGCATCGAACGGATCGATAACTTACGCCGTCAGCGCGGCGCAAAAACGCTGTATCCGGCGGCAAGCCTCCTCAAGCTCGCCCATCGCCGCCGCATAGGAAATCCGGAAATGCGGGCTCAGCCCGAACGCTGCGCCGAACACGACGGCGACGCCTTCAGCGTCGAGGAGGGCGCTCGCGAAATCCTCGTCCGTCGCAATCAGGCGTCCCTCGCGCGTCTTCTTGCCGATGACGCCGGCGCAGGAGGGATAAACATAAAACGCGCCTTCGGGCGTCAGGCAGGAAATCCCCGGCGCCGCGTTCAGCATCGCGACGACACGGTCGCGGCGCGCCGCGAAGGCGGCGTTGCGGGCGGCGAGAAAGGAATGATCGCCGTCGAGCGCAGCGACAGCCGCCCACTGGCTGATCGACGTCGCGTTCGTCGTCGACTGCGACATCGCCTTGGCCATTGCGGCGATGAGCGGTTGCGGGCCGCCGGCAAATCCGATCCGCCAGCCGGTCATCGCATAGGCCTTCGAGGCGCCATTGACAGTCAGCGTGCGTTCATAAAGCGCGGGCTCGACGTCGGCGATCGTCGAGAATTGACGCCCGTCATAGAGAACATGCTCATAGATGTCGTCGGTCATAACCATCAGTTGCGGATGGCGAAGCAGCACCTCTGCGAGCGCCTTCAGCGACGCGCGGTCATAGACAGCGCCCGTCGGATTTGAGGGAGAATTGAGGATCACCCATTTCGTCTTCGGCGTGATCGCCGCGTCGAGCGCCTCGGGGGTGAGGCGAAACCCGTTTTCCTGCGTCGCTCTGACGATGACGGGCGCGCCGCCGGCAAGACGCACGATGTCGGGATAGGAAACCCAGTAGGGCGCCGGAATAACGACATCATCGCCCTCGTTCACGCTCGCCATCATTGCGTTGTAGATGACGGCCTTGCCGCCCGGCGCGACGGATATTTCGGCAGGCTTGTAGGCGAGGTGATTGTCGCGTTTGAATTTGCGCGCGACGGCGTCTTTCAGTTCCGCAATGCCGTCGACGGCCGTGTACTTTGTTTCGCCGCGCGCGATCGCGGCGATCGCGGCTTCCTTCACGTGATCCGGCGTGTCGAAGTCGGGCTCGCCCGCTGACAGGCTGATGATGTCGCGGCCTTTGGCTTTCAGGTCGCGCGCAGCTTGCGTGATCGCCAGCGTCGGCGAGGGCGCGATGCGGGCGAGGGCGTCGGACTGGCAAAAGCGCATGGACGATGCTTTCGAAAGATAGAGGTCTCTAGCCGCGCGCGCGCGCCGCTCCAAGACTGCGCGGTCTCCTTGATGCCGGATCGCGCGCGCCTGTAGCCTTGGCGCGGCATCGGAAAGGCTTGGGCATGAGCGTCTTGAAGGGCATCCGCATCGTCGAGTTCGAAGGATTGGGGCCCGGACCCTTTTGCGGCATGCTGCTCGCTGACCTTGGCGCCGATGTCGTCCTCATCGCGCGCGCGGGCGCGGCGGCGACCGGCGCGCTCTTCAATCGCGGCAAGCGCGTCCTGCCGCTGGACCTCAAGAACCCGAACCATGTCGCCGCGGCGGTGCGCCTCTCGGCGACGGCCGATGCGACAATCGAAGGCTTGCGGCCCGGCGTGATGGAGCGTCTCGGTCTCGGCCCGGACGTGTTGTTGGCCGCGAACCCGCGTCTTGTTTACGGGCGCATCACGGGCTGGGGGCAGACAGGGCCGCTCGCGCCCGTCGCCGGTCATGACCTCAATTACGCAAGCCTGTCGGGCGCCGCCTGGTATGCGGGGCAGGCGGGCGCAGCGCCCGCGCCGCCGCCGACGATCGTCGGCGATATCGGCGGGGGCGCGCTCTATCTCGCGATCGGCATTCTCGCCGGCGTGTTGAAAGCGCGCGAGACGGGAACGGGAAGCGTCGTCGACGCCGCCATCGTCGATGGCGCGGCGCATATGCTGGGGCTCATCATGAGTCTGAGGGCCGCAGGCGGCTTCCCGGACGAGCGGGGCCGCTCAATGCTCGACGGCGCCGATTTTTACGATGTTTATCAGTGTGCTGATGGAAAGTGGATTTCAATCGGGCCCCTGGAGCCGAAATTCTACGCGCTGCTCATCGAAAAGCTCGGGCTCCAGAGCGATGCGCGTTTCGCCGCGCAGTTCGATCAGCCGCTATGGCCCGAGCGCAAGACAGTTTTGCGGGCGATGTTCGCCGAGCGTCCGAGCAGCCATTGGCGCGCCCTTCTTGAAGGCGCGGATGTCTGCTTCGCCCCGGTGCTGACGCCCGCCGAGGCGCGCGAGCATCCGCATATGAAGGCGCGCGCCATCTGGCGGGAAATCGGCGGTGTCTTGCAAGCGGGCGCCGCGCCGCGCTTCGACGGTCAAACGCCGCCAGACCCGCGCCCCGTCGCTGCAAGCCAGGCAGACGCCGATGCGATCCTGAAAGAAGCGGGGCTGACGCGCGCCGATCTCGGATGATCGATTGATAACGCTCCGTACAATGAGCAAAGGAATATGCAGCGGCGGGGACGGCGCGCCGTCTACACGCCGCTCCCCTCCGTCATCCCCGGCCGCGCCTCCCTTCCGTCATCCCGGGGCGTCGCGTCTTCGCGACGAACCCGGGATCCATCTCCGGAAGGTCGCGCTTGCGCCGCTCGCGGGAGCTGGGCCCCGGGCTCGCCGCGAAGACGCGGCGCCCCGGGGTGACGGAGAGGCGGGGGGGGGGGGGGGGTGGCGAGAGGCGAGGCCTGTCTGTAGCGAATTCGTGATCGCATGCTCCGTACACGGAGGAGCGGTTTTGGGGCGGGTCGCCTATCAGGGGTTGCGGCGGGGGGTTCTGGGTTCGCGCCTTTGGGGAACCGGAAATGGCAGGGCGATCAGCCGGTTAGATGGTTAACGCGATCATCGGCCAGAGTTATCCCCCTCCTTATCCCCCAGGTTATCCCCCTCTTTATCCCACCCCCCCTCGTGGCGGGCGTAGGATGCTCCCCAGCCAAAGCTGGAGAGGCGCTTGATCACCCGTCTCATGCGCTTTGGCCTGGCGCGCCGGAGACAGGCCTTCCCGCAAGACGAGGCGGGAGGGGCCGAGGCCGGCCGGCGGTGGTGTACCGATGTCGCGCCCGTCTTGCCTCCTTCAGGGAGGTCAGGGCGGGCGCGCCCCGGGAGACCGCGGGGCGCTGCCCCAGAACGTTAAATGCGCCAGCCCCTCCGGCGGCGGCCGTCCCTGGCAGGACGGCATGCCCGCCGCCCCGAGGGGGCGCGGGGGATGCATGGCCATCCTCCAAGTCTTGCCTACCCCCGGATGAGCCGTGCCCCCGCGCAAGCCTCTCCGCCTTTATCGCCTGCCCGTGCTGCCGGGGACGAGGGTCCCGCGGAGAACGAGACGCCGCGCCTTGGGGGCAATGGGCAATGGGGAATGGGCAATGGGCAATGGGCAATGGGAGTATTGAGTGGTCAGTGGTCAATGATCCATGGGCGGTACGCGTTAGGCAGTGGCCGGGAGGAGAGATCTTTCTTCCCATTGCCCATTCCCCATTGCCTTTTTCGCGTTCAATTCCCCGCCTGCAAAATCTCTTCGATCCGCCGCTGTGCAATCGGGTGATAGCCGGCCTTCGCTTTCTCGAAGATGCGCTCCGCCGTTGCGAGATCGCCTTTCTCCTTCAACGCAAGATAGAGCGGATAAAGGAATTTGCCGCGGCCGACGCGCGTCAGGAAGGTTTCGATCGCGGGCATCGCCGGCGCATAGCCGGCGTTGATCGCTTTCATGTGCCAGGCGAAGGCGATTTCGGCGTTGCGGCTGCCGGTCAGATCGAAGGCGAGGTCGAGGTCTTTCATCCGTTCGCCGCTGATATCGGCGGGCAGGCCGTTGATGAAGCGCAGCCATTCCTGCGCCGTCCAATCAGCGACGCGGATCGACGCTGCCGGCGCCGCGCCCGCAAGCCATTCGGTGCGCGCGGCATCGACCTTCTCGAACGCGGCCGATATCGGAACGGTCAGCGTCGCCGGCAGTCCCGGCGCACCCAGCCATTCGTCGATGTCGGCCGCGCTCACCGCGTCCGGCTTTGCCGCGACAAGACGCTCCATCAGGAACGTGCGGAAATCGTCCGTCGTCGCCGCCTTGAACGCATGCTCGACGAACCACGCCTTCAGAAACGCGTCGAAGGCTGCGCGGCCGAAGCGCTCTTCGAGGAAATGGAGAAAGAATTGTCCCTTCACATAAGCAACGTCGGTGAAGGCGTCGTCCGGATGATCGATCGCCATCGGGAGGCGCAGCTTTGTCAGGTCCGGGTTCTCGAGCGCGGCGAGTTCGGCCTTGAGGTCCTCAAGCGAGAGCGCTTGTTCCATCACTGCGCGGTCGCGGCCGTAGACGGCCTCCATCACGCGGTTCTCGACATAAGACGTGACGCCTTCATTCAGCCAGGCGTCGCTCCACGTCGCATTGGTGACGAGATTGCCGGACCAGGAATGGGCAAGCTCATGCGCGACGACGCCGGTCAGGCTTTTGTCGCCGGCGATCAGCGTCGGCGTCATGAACGAAAGGCGCGGGTTCTCCATGCCGCCAAACGGAAAGGACGGCGGCAGGATAAGAAGGTCGTAGCGGCCCCACTGATAAGGGCCATAGAGCGCCGAGGCGACGCGCTCCATCGCCGGCGTGTCGGCGAATTCGGCGGCGGCCGCATCGACGACGGAAGGCTCGGCGTAAATGCCGATTGTCGCGCTCAGCGGTTTGAAGGCGATATCGCCAGCGGCGATCGCGAGCAGATAGGCGGGAACCGGCTGCGGCATGCGGAACGCATAGTTGCCGTCGGTCGGACCCTCGTCGTTTTCCGCGCTCATCACGGCGCGCAGGTCCTTCGGTGTACGGACGATCGCCGAATAGGTCATGCGGACGGCGGGCGTATCCTGCACCGGGGCCATCGAGCGGGCGTTGATCGACTGGTTCTGGCTGTACATGAAGGGCCGTTTCTTGCCGCCGGTTTGCTCCGGCGTCAGCCATTGCAGCGCCGCAGCGTTCGGGCTCGTGCGGTAGGTGATGCGGACCTGATCCGCGTCCGCCGGCAATTCGATATCGAGTTTGGACCCGAGCGCCGGGTTGTCAGCACCGAGAATGAATGCGGCCGGCGCCCAGGCCTCGCCGTTTCCAGCCTCGACAGCGCGGATATCGAGGTCGTTGGTGTCGAGAACAAGTCGCGCCGCCGCCGGATCAAGCCGCTCAATCGTCAGCGTGGCGGTCCCGTCGAGAACCCTTTCCTCAAAGAGGACCGAAACGTCGAGCGCGAGATCGGTGACCCGCACGGCCTCGTAATTCGCATAAGTGAACGGATCGCGCCGGCGGTCTTCGGGGAGGGGCGGGGCAGTTTCTGGGGGCGCCTGCGCGAGCGCCGCCGGGGGCGGGGCGCTCGTCACTGTCTGCTCGCGCCGCCCGCAAGAGGCTGCTGCGAGAAGCGTCAAAGACGAGAGGATGAACAAGTTGGCGCGCATCAAACAAGCTCCGGTCGAAAGCCGCCAGCGCCTCGTAGCGCGGGCCGCGTCGCGCAGGAAGTCCGCCTGACAGGGGGTTGTTTGACACCCCCGGCGCCGGCCGCTAGAGACGCCGCCTTGATGACGGGTGGCGCGCCGCCGCCGTTGGAATTGCGGAGGAAATTCTTCCTCCGCCGGAGCGCGCTGAAACGAGGACGATTGTGACCAAACGCCTGAGTTCGAAGTACAAGCTCGACCGCCGCATGGCGGAGAATATCTGGGGCCGGCCGAAATCGCCGGTCAACAAGCGCGAAACGGGCCCCGGCATGCATGGCGGCGCGCGCAAGCAGAAAACCTCCGACTACGGCCTGCAGCTCAAAGCCAAGCAGAAGCTCAAGGGCTATTACGGCAACATCACCGAGCGCCATTTCGAAAAGACATACAACGACGCGATCAGCATGCGCGGCAACTCTGCCGAGAACCTGATCGGCCTTCTGGAAAGCCGCCTCGACGCCGTCGTCTATCGCGCGAAATTCGTGCCGACGGTCTTCGCCGCGCGCCAGTTCGTCAATCACGGCCACGTCAAGGTCAACGGCCGGCGCACGAACATTCCGTCCTACCGCTGCAAGCCGGGCGACGTGATCGAGATCCAGGAAAAAGCCAAGAACATGGCGCTGGTGCTCGAAGCGCTGCAGTCAGCCGAGCGCGACATTCCGGAGTATGTCGACGTCGACCCCAAAAAGATGACCGCGACCTATGTTCGTGTGCCCGGTCTCGCTGAAGTTCCCTACGCCGCGAAAATGGAACCGAACCTCGTCGTCGAATTCTATTCGTCGTAGCGCTTGCTGCTGATCTGACAGAAAGCCGCCCGGTTTGGGCGGCTTTTTTTAGTGAGAATGGGCAGTGCAGCAAGTGCGCCACAATCTACCTCGAAATAGCAAATTGAGACGCTTTCGGATGGTTTGGTAGAGGAAGTCGCTAGGCGCCGTTCATTTCTCATAGTTTACTCGCTGCGGCGGCAGGAAAGGCGCCCCTGCTGCGAACCAACTCATGACCGAACCGGAGGGCTCTTTATGTCGACATATCGCGTGATCCGCGGCAGGTTGCCGGTCGTCCCCATCGGCGCATCATTAATTGCGCTCGCCATCGCCGCTCCCGCCTTCGCACAGGCCCCCCCGGACGGCGACGAAATCGTCGTCACCGGAACCCGAATTTCCCGCGATCCCAACCTCGAAGCGCCGAACCCGATCACCAGCCTTGGAGAGGAGACGATCACGCTGTCGGGCGACATCAACCTCGTCGATGTCGTCAATGACGTGCCTGCGCTGATTGGTTCTCTTACGACTGCCGACAACACCGGAACCAATGCCGCCGGGGGCTCGATCCTCGACTTGCGTAACCTCGGCACCGACAGAACGCTCGTTCTCGTTAACGGACGACGCCATGTTGCAGGTATCGCCGGCACTGCTTCGGTCGACATCAATACAATCCCTGCGGCCCTTGTCGAGCGTGTCGATGTCCTTACCGGCGGCGCCTCGGCGATCTACGGCTCCGACGCCGTCACCGGCGTCGTCAACTTCATCCTGAAGGATGACTTTGAAGGGTTTGAGACCCGCGTTCAGGCGTCCGCTGACGAAGAGTTCGACGCCCCGATCTACTTCCTATCGACCACGGCAGGGCTGAACTTCGCAGATGGGCGCGGCAATATCTCTGGTAACTTCACTTATGAGAGGGCTTCACTGCTTCGTCAGGGTGAACGCGACCATACGCGCGGCGACCGCATTGCAACGGACGGCGCCAACCCGGCGTTGCGCATTCAAGCCGACGATATCTCGCAATTCGGCCTCGACCCGTTGCTTCTTGGCGATCAACTGGATTTTTACTGCGGTCCGGGAGACCCAACGCTCGGCGCCGGCTTCTCATCGCTTTGTGACCGTGCCGCAAACGCGCGGCCATTCATCGTCGCCGACAACTTCCGCTTTGGCGTCTCGAATTATGGCAGTGTCGTCGGCGTGGACTTCTTCGGCGACGGTTTTCTAAGCTATTATCCCGGTACGCCATTTACCGATATTTTCGGGAGTGACCTTTCAGGCATCAATTTAGGGGCGGACGGCGTTGTCTTCGATTTTGATAACAACGGAATCGAAGATTGCGTGCAGACCTCAAACGGTACGCTTAACCAACGCTTTGGAGGCTTTGCCGGCTGCCATGTTGTCGATGCGCCCGGCGGCGCCGCGCGCGTATTTCAGGACGGGCTCATTTCCTCCGATATCGACCAGTTTGGCGGCGATGGCACTTTTACAGGACTTGATAATCAGTCGATCCTTCCGCAAGACCAGCGCTTCAACTTCAATGTTTTGGGGAAATTCGAGTTTAGTCCGGCGGCCGTTTGGTTCGGGGAAGCAAAATATGTTCGCTCGAAAACGTATACGGAAGGGGGAGCCGTCAACAGCTTCTACGACTCGCTGCCGATCACGATCGACAATCCCTACATTCCTGCAAACCTTCGCGGTGCTATCGAGACTTTTGTAGGCGACAATCCAGGCTTCTTCGACCTAGACGACGTCCTTGTGTTCGTTGGCCGAGATCTCGTCGATTTTGGTAATAATCGCGACGACGCCAAGCGCGAGTCGATGCGTTTCGTCAGCGGCTTTCGCGGCGATCTGAACGACAATTTGCGCTACGAGATATCAGGGAATTACGGACAGACGGAGTTCGAATCCATCAATCGCAATGCAGTCCTAGTTGATCGGCTCTACGCCGCCGCCGACGCAGTCGACGACGGTTCGGGAAACATCGTCTGCCGCTCGGAGTTGGATCCAACGGCGGAGCCGGGCGCGGCGTTCCTTCCGAACGGCGCAGTATTTCCAGGCTTTAACACCTTTACGCCCGGGACCGGAGCGTGCGTGCCCGTCAATCTGTTTGGCGTCGGGGCCCCGAGCCAGGCTGCTGTCGATTTCATTACGACTACGTTGCGCCAAAACGCGAAGCTGGAGCAATATGTTGTTTCCGGCTTCCTGTCGGGCGACACCTCAGGCTGGCTTGAGCTTCCTGCCGGAGAAATTGGCTTTGCCGGCGGCGCAGAATGGCGTCGTGAAACGAGCGATTTTCGCTCGGACGATCTGGAAAAGCCGCTCTGCAATCCCGGTGAAATCTTCCTGCCCGGTATCACCGATACGAGCACATGCTCGGTTCCTTTCATCAATGGAAGTCCACAAACGGCGTCCTTCGATCCGCGCCTCCCTATCGCCGATGCAAGCGGGGCCTATTCGGTCTGGGAAGTCTTTGGCGAGGCGTCAGTCCCGATCTTGAAGGACCATCCGCTTGCACGTGAACTGACGATTGACGGTGCGGTGCGATATGCCGACTACACCACAGTCGGCGGCACGCTTTCGTGGCAGGTTGGCGGCCGCTGGCAACCGCACGACAACCTCATCTTGCGCGGCACTTTCTCGAACACAGTCCGCGCGCCTAACATTGACGAGTTGTTTTCGGGTGCGACTGCGGCGACAGCCCGGCCCCGCGATCCATGTGACGCCGGCGCCGTCGATGACGGCAGCGCGTTCCGCGCCGTGAATTGTGCGGCAGATGGCCTGCCCCCGGGATTTACTGACCCATTGACGGCGCGAATTTCCGGCACGCAAAGCGGCAACGCAAATCTTTCTGAAGAAAAGGCGACGACTTGGACTGTCGGCTTTGTGCTGCAGCCGGATGTAATTCCGGGGCTGACGATAACAGCGGATTGGTATGACATCCGAATCAAGGACGCAATTGTCGCTCCAAATCTTCAGGAGATCGTCAATGCCTGTTATGATCTCGAAAATTTTCCGAACCAGTTTTGCGATCTATTTGATCGCGACACGAATGCAAGCTCCCCGACCTTCGGCGGATTGGCGACATTTCGGATTCAAGAGCTGAATTTCGCCGCCCTCGAGACAAAAGGCGTCGATTATCAGGTCAGATATGAGTTCGACTTACCGTCAATTCCTGGCGACATGACCGTCGGGATCATTGGCAATTTCACCGACCGTTTGGACCGATTTGAAGATCCCCTGAATCCGGCGGTGATCAATCCGGAGTTAAAGGAAAACGGTCAGGCAGCGCATTCGTTCAACCTGAACGGCGCCTACCGCGTCGGCGGGCTGACCGTGAACTGGCAGTCGCAGTACCTCGGCAATATCCTGCAGTTTGCGGGCGCGTCGTTGCAGATTGAAAACGCTGATCAATTTGAGAACGCGTTCGCTGGCGATACTTGGCGGCATGATCTGTCGGCCGTTTACAAGGTTAGCGATGGCCTCGCTATTTTTGGCGGCGTCAACAACCTTCTTGACCGTGATCCAATCCAGTCGAGTAACAGCTATCCGGTGGGCATTCTGGGCCGGCAGTTCTTCCTTGGCGCGGACGTCCGCTTTTAGCCCTCAGCCTGCGGAGCAATAAAACCGGCCCCTTTGGGATCGGTTTTATTGTCTCGGTATTGAGGGCGGGGTTAGCCGCCAACCTTGGTGCTTAAATCCGCGATCAGCGCGTCGATCCCTTTTGAGCCGCCGCCATTATTGGCGATGACGGATTTGAACTGGCTTTGCTGTTCGATCGCCAGCCACACGCCCTCAGCGCCGGCGTCTACGATCGTTTGTGCTCCGTCGGGCTTTCGATAGACACGCCAGCTGACGACAAGGTTGGCGTAGCGATCACCTGTTTCGGCGCTCACAACTTTCGAATTGACGATGAAGTCTCGCTCGTTGCGGCCGATTGAATCTGTAACGGCGAGCTTTTGGCCAGAATAAGTCTCAAGCGTCGATTGATAAACGTTCGTCGCATAACGGCGGAAGAGCGGCAGGTAGACCGCCATCTGATCTGGCGTCGCTTGCCTGACATACTGGCCGAGCGCGAATTTCGCGACACGCTCCATATCGACATATTTGTCGACAAGCGTTTCAACGGCGATGTCCCGGCTGGCAGCGTCAGTGTCGCTAAAGATAGCGTTCGCCTCTTCGAGAATAGCCGCGACGAAAGTTTCGGCCGCCGGATCGGCATAGGCAGGTGAAATCATTGCTGTTGCGGCAGCGCCAACTAACGCAGCGCGGAAGGCTCTGGGGAACAAGGTCATGCGTATGGTCCTATTCGATGTCTTCAAATTCGTCGAAGGTCGGCAAGGCGTCGTAGTCAGCCACCCCGTTTCGGATCTCTCTCGCGCGCGCCTGGGTGTAGAAGCTGCGGAAGGACGAATAGTAGTCAAGCGAGTTGGCTTCGATCTCAGCCAGCGGATCGAGTACGTTTTCACGTGCAGACAGTAAGTTGGCGCCAGCGAGCGACAGCCGTGCATAATTGGCGGGCGGCGTGCGTACATAGGTGAGGGGCGCAAGGCCGATTTCGGCGATCGAACCGAATGCGTCGCGTGGAGACGAAGGGCCTAGCAGCGGCAAGACGAGATAAGGGCCCGAGGAGACACCCCAAACGGCAAGCGTCTGGCCGAAATCCTCCGAGTGCCCATCAATTCCCATTTTTCCAGCCGGATCGGCGAAACCGCCGGCGCCGATCGTCGAGTTAATGGCGAAACGCGACAGGGTTTTTCCAGCTCGGCCAATTTCACCCTGAAGGAGATCGTTTACGAAAACGCTCGGCGATCCGAGATTTGACAAAAACCGACGAATACCCCGGCGGCCCGCTTTCGGTGTTGTGGCGCGGTAGGTCTTTGCCGCCGGCACAAAGAAATAATCATCGACCAAGTCATTGAAACCGAACACCTGCCGATTAAATCCTTCCCAGGGATCAGTTTCCACCGAGCCTGCCGCCTCAACTTCTGGTGCGGATGGATCGGCAGCGGGTTCTTCCTGCGCGTAGGCGGCCCCTGCAACAAAGAAGATGGCAACCAGACACAAAGCATGAACTGACGTCGAAAACTTGGTCATAGGGTTCCTTGTAGGACCAGTCGCAGTAAACCTTGGCGGGATTGCGACCGGCTGTCTATTGCATCGCTGAAGCGAGACATTGACCGCGCCGCCCAAGGAATTTGTACGACTCAATGCCCTTGAGTTTCATATAAGGATATGTTTATATCTGACAAATGTGTGTCGTCCTCGTATGAATCTCGATCGTCAGCTCAACGTGTTTCGCGCCGTCGGCGAGGAGACTCGCCTTCGTATTATGGCGCTTCTCCTAAGGGGCGAGCTGACAGTCTCAGAGATCACGCAAATCCTCGGCCAAAGCCAGCCTCGCGTAAGTCGTCACCTCAAGATCCTGACGGACGCAGGCCTCGTGGATAAGTTTCGGGAAGGCTCGTGGATGTTTTACCGTACGGCTGCCTCTGTGCCCGAGGCGATGGAAGCGATAATTGTTGCGCTGGGCGCGCTCAACAGATCTGCGGACCGAGTGATCGCGCGCGACGGTGAACGCTTTGGTCAAAGCCGCCAGACCCGCGCGGCGCAAGCTAGCGCCTACTTCGAAAAGAATGCCGTCGAATGGGATCGCCTTCGTTCACTTCAGATCGAGGAGGAGGCAGTCGAAGAGCGCATGCTCGCGCTCGCGCCGACCAAAATTTCACTCTTCGTCGATCTCGGTGCGGGATCAGGCCGTATGCTGACAATTTTTGCCGATTCCTATGAGAAAGGCCTCGGCTTTGACCTTTCGCGTGAGATGCTGGCGGTCGCTCGCGCCAATCTGGACCAGGCGGGCGTCAGTCACGCGCAGGTCCGGCACGGGGATCTTTTCGCCTTGCCCCTCGAGAACGGCGCCGCTGACGTAGTATGTATTCATCAGGTGCTACATTATCTTGCAGATCCCGCTGCTGCGGTCGCTGAGGCCGCGCGGCTTTTGAAGCCAGGAGGCAAGCTTCTACTCTCCGACTTCGCGCCGCACGATCTTGAGTTCCTGCGTGAGGCACATGCACATCGCCGCCTTGGTTTTTCGGACGATGAGGTCGGGGATTGGTGCGCAGCAGCCGGACTTAAACTCGTAACAACGGAGACCCTAGCGCCGCGTCGCATCAGCGCGCAGGCGCTGACCGTCAAAATCTGGCTCGCTGAGGCGCGCGCACAGGTGCGTAGCCTTAAGAAGCGCGTCGCATAAGAGGATATGAAGTGTCCGACCTTCACGTCTCATTCGAGTTCTTTCCGCCCAAGACAGAGGCGATGAGGGAAAAGCTTTGGGCGTCGGTTGAAAAACTGAAGCCCCTTGCGCCTGAATTCGTTTCAGTAACCTACGGCGCCGGAGGCTCGACGCGCGAGCGTACGCACGACACCGTTTCGCGCATCATCAAGGAAGCGGGGCTGCCGGTCGCCGCGCATTTAACTTGCGTCGCTGCTACGAAAGCCGAAGTCGACGAGGTGCTGCGTGAGTACTGGGCCAATGGCGTCAGGCACATTGTCGCGCTTCGCGGCGACCCGCCTGGGGGGCCTGGCGAGCGCTATCTTCCCCATCCCGGTGGTTACGCAAATGCAGCCGAGCTTGCGGCGGGCGCGCAAAAGATTGGCGCCTTTGAAATTACTGTCGGCTGCTACCCGGAAAAGCATCCCGACAGTCCCTCGATGACTGCCGATCTCGATATGTTGAAAAAGAAAATCGACGCCGGCGCGACGCGCGGCATAACGCAATTTTTCTATGATAACGAAGTTTATTATCGGTATTTGGATCGAGTGCGCGCCGCCGGGGTGACCATTCCGATCGTGCCCGGCATCATGCCAATCACAAATTTTGCAGGAATACGGAAAATGGCGGATACTTGCGGGGCGACGATTCCGGGGCGACTCGTCAAGCTGTTTCAATCTTTGGATGACGATCCTTCGACGCGCCTCCTTATCGCCGCGACCGTTGCCGCTGAACAATGCCTTTCACTTGCGGAGAAAGGTGTGAAGCATTTCCACTTCTATACGCTTAACCGTGATGACCTCGCTTACGCGCTCTGCATGATGCTTGGCGTCAGGCCGAAATGTACGACGAAGTCGGACGCCGTCACATGACTAAACCTATCTTTGTAAATATTGGTGAGCGGACGAATGTCACCGGCTCGGCGAAATTCCGAAAACTCATTCAAGACGAACGCTTTGATGAAGCGCTGGCGATTGCCCGACAGCAGGTTGAAGCAGGCGCACAAGTAATCGACGTCAATATGGACGAGGGGATGCTCGATGGCGTCGCCGCAATGCGCCGGTTTTTGCGCCTTATTGCCTCAGAACCTGACATCTGCCGAGTTCCAGTGATGATCGACTCTTCAAAATGGGAAGTGATCGAAGAGGGACTGAAAAACGTTCAGGGCAAGGCGATCGTCAATTCGATCTCGTTGAAAGAAGGCGAAGACACCTTCTTCGCGCAAGCCCGCAAGGTTATGCGCTATGGCGCCGCCGTTGTAGTGATGGCGTTCGACGAGAAGGGGCAGGCCGATACCGCGCTGCGCAAGATCGAGATTTGCACGCGCTCCTATCGCCTTCTCGTCGACAAGCTCGGCTTTCCGGCAGACGACATCATCTTCGACCCAAACATTTTTGCGGTGGCGACGGGTATTGAAGAACACGATAACTTCGCGCTGGATTTCATCGAAGCGACGCGCGCTATCAAGAGTCGGTTGCCCGGTTCGCGCGTGTCTGGCGGCGTCTCAAACATCTCCTTTTCATTCCGCGGGAACGATCCTGTACGTGAGGCGATGCATTCAGTTTTCCTGTACCATGCCATTAACGCTGGCATGGACATGGGTATCGTAAATGCTGGCCAGCTTGCGATCTATGACGAGATCCCCCTGCATCTGCGCGAGCCGGTGGAAGATGTAATTCTCAACCGACGCCCGGACGCAACGGAACGTCTTTTGGATGTCGCCGCGCAGTTCAAAGGTGAAGCTGGCCGAAAGACAGAAGCCGATCTTTCGTGGCGTGAGACGACTGTTGAAGAGCGCTTAAAACACGCTCTCGTCAAAGGTCTGACCGAATACATTGTCGAAGATACTGAGGAGGCGCGGCGCAAGCTTGGCCGGCCGCTGCACGTTATTGAAGGACCGTTGATGGACGGTATGAACGTTGTCGGCGATCTCTTCGGGGCGGGAAAGATGTTCCTCCCGCAAGTTGTCAAATCCGCGCGCGTCATGAAACAGGCGGTCGCTTATCTTACGCCTTTCATGGAGCAGGAAAAGAAGGAGCAAGGTCTCGAGCAAGGCAAAACAAATGGCAAGATCTTGATGGCGACCGTAAAGGGAGACGTGCATGACATCGGCAAGAACATCGTCGGTGTTGTGCTACAGTGCAACAACTACGAAGTCATCGATCTTGGCGTCATGGTTCCTGCGGATAAAATCCTGTCCGAGGCGAAACGGCGCAATGTAGACATCATCGGCCTTTCGGGTCTCATCACTCCAAGCCTTGACGAGATGCGCCATGTCGCCGCTGAGATGAAACGACAGAACTTCAGCGTTCCACTCCTCATTGGCGGCGCCACAACCAGCCGTGCGCATACAGCGGTAAAGATCGCTCCGAATTATGATCATGGCGTTGTCTATGTGACGGACGCGAGCCGTGCGGTTGGTGTCGCCGGGGCGCTGGTATCGGAAGAACGCCGGCCGGCCTATCTCGCCGAGATCAAAGCCAACTACGACCTCATCCGAGCGGAGCATGCAAAGGGCCGCGAAAGAAATCCGCGCATCGATCTCGCGACAGCGCGCGCCAACGCACCGAAGATTGATTGGAAGGATTACACGCCGCCGGCGCCTTCGTTTACGGGAGTTCGCGTATTACGCGACTATGATCTCAGTATTCTTGCTGCACATATCGATTGGACACCATTTTTCGCTTCTTGGGATTTGGCTGGGCGCTATCCGAGCATATTGTCGGACGACATCGTCGGCGATGCGGCTAGAGAGCTGTTCGACGATGCACAAGCTCTTCTTGGCGACATAATCGCAAATGGCCGCCTCACGGCGCATGGAGTCGTCGGGTTCTGGCCAGCAAACGCAGTTGGTGACGACATAGAGCTTTACGCAGACGAAGCGCGTGAGCGCCCCGTCGCGGTGCTTCACGG
This sequence comes from Parvularculaceae bacterium, assembly GCA_034522715.1. Classification (GTDB taxonomy): domain Bacteria; phylum Pseudomonadota; class Alphaproteobacteria; order Caulobacterales; family Parvularculaceae; genus Amphiplicatus. The sequence goes on from JAXHLA010000004.1 coordinate 470,415, forward strand.
ACTACGTCAACAGATCGCCAAACGTGACGCCGGCGCCCCAAATTTTTGCTTGTCGGATTTTGTCGCGCCGAAATTAAGTGGCAAGCGTGACTACGCGGGTGCTTTCGCGGTTACGGCAGGCGTGGGTGAGGAGGCGTACGCTGCATCCTTTGACAAGGCGAACGATAACTATTCTTCAATAATGGCGAAAGCGATCGCTGACCGACTTGCAGAAGCTTTTGCCGAACATCTCCACGCACGCGTTCGCCGTGAGTTATGGGGATATGCGCGTACCGAGACGATTGGCGTGGACGAGATGATCGCCGAAAAATATCAAGGAATTCGTCCCGCGCCAGGATATCCCGCCCAGCCTGACCACACGGAAAAGGCGACACTATTCAGTTTATTGAATGCGGGCGAAAACGCTGGGATGGCGCTTACAGAAAGTTACGCGATGACGCCGCCTGCGTCCGTTAGCGGGTTATATTTTTCTCACCCGGAAGCGCTGTATTTTGGGGTCGGCAATATCGCAAAGGATCAGGTCGTAGATTACGCCCTTCGCAAGAATATGTCGGTATCCGAAGCTGAAAAATGGCTCACTCCGATCTTGAGTTACGATCCCTAGCAGCACCCAGCCCTCCCGCTCAGTCAAGGTATGCCGGTGCGCGCGGCAAATTTTCGAAGTCAGCCGTCTCATGCTGTATGATCACGCGCGCTCCGGAGTCGTTTGCCAGTTGTTCGAACTTATCCATTGAGACTAGCGTCTGCTCAGCGTCCGTGTTGAAAGTGGGGACCGTTCTTTTTTCGCGTGCGGTTGACAGGTGATAAAGATCGCCGGTGAGTAAGATCGGTCCAGAGTGCTGGAGATTGACCAGCAAGACCGAGTGCCCCGGCGTATGCCCGGGCATCGCAATGATTATGACCTTGCCGTCACCAAACACGTCGTAGCTGTCCGTAAACGATACTTTCTTCGCCGCCTCCAGCTCTGAATAGCCGCTGAAGGCCTGCGCATCCTTGCGCGCATCGGGGCGGAACATGTGCTCACGCTCCCTCTCGTGCACAATAAAGGTCGCATCCTTGAACAGGTTTGCGTTACCGACATGGTCGAAATGCGAGTGCGAGATCGAAAAGAACTCGATTGCTGCCGGTGGCGCGCCGATTCGCTCTAGCTGGCCCTGCAGCGTCTTTGGCACGGTGATTTTGAAAACGCCGTCGGTGACGCCCTCTGGAGCCTCGGCAATTGCATCCGGCATCCCGGCATCCCACATCAGGTCGCCTTGTGGGTGACGGACGAGATAACAGCTATCGACCATCGACCGCGTTTGCCCCTCATAAGCGCCGCCGCGATCGAAGATGCCCATGTTCGCAACCTCGATGCGTCCGCAGTCGATAACATAAAGACGCAGAGCTTCGACCGTTCGTTCAATCGCCGGCGCGCGCTCTTCCTTCGACACCTCCGGCGCTTTTGAACAGGCGGCGGTTAGCGCAAGCGCCGGCAAAATCAAAAAACGCATGGCGAATTCCTGTGGGTGACTGTCGCGGCGACCATAGCGCGCCGCGCGCTGGCGCCAACCACCCGGGCGAGCGCGCTAAAAACGCTTCAAAATCAGCACTTGCCGAGGGCTTGCGCGCACTCCTCGGCGCCGTTATACCCCGTCTGCTTTCGACCAGTAGGGTCGTTGCGTGAGCAAAGACCTCGAAAGGGAACGTTGGCGCGGGGTGGAGCAGCCCGGTAGCTCGTCAGGCTCATAACCTGAAGGTCGTTGGTTCAAATCCAGCCCCCGCACCCAACTTTTCAATGCGTTAGCTGATAGGCTTCAACTCGCGACCGCGATTTGGGATCTTGTTGGAAGCAGCTGCACGAGAAATCTTCTCCGACCTCAGCTTTGGCCAATTTTTCTGTCTGCGCGCAAAATATCGTCGATTACGACAAAGTCGCATGACGCGATCCCTTGTGCATAAAGAAGCGCGGTTAAGTCGCTATATCGGATTGAGGCATGCGCCGCAGCGGCCACTTTTGGTTTTGCGCGATAGGCAACCCCGAGGCCTGATGCGTTTATCATGTCGAGATCATTCGCGCCATCACCGACGGCGAGTGTTTGCCCAAGAGGAACGCTGAAATTTTCTGCAAATTGGTGAAGCGCTAATTCCTTTGCTTTGCGCCCAAGGATCGGCCTGCGAAGTTCGCCTGTCAGCGCGCCGTCCTCAATCATCAGTTCATTAGCACGATAGCTCTGGAAGCCGGCAATCTGCGCGACACGCGACACAAAAAAAGTAAATCCACCAGACACCAGAACTGTCTGAGCGCCGCGCGCCTTCATCGTGGCAACAAGCGTTATAGCGCCAGGATTGAGGCTGATGCGCGACCTGAAGCATTCTTCGAGGATTGACTCTGGCAATCCTTTTAGCATTCCAACACGTTTCGTCAGTGCTTCTTCGAAATCGATTTCACCACGCATGGCCTGCTCGGTGATTGCTGAAATTTCGGACTTCAGACCGGCATAGTCCGCCAGTTCGTCGATGCACTCCTGCGCGATGATTGTCGAATCCATATCAGCTATAAGAAGGTTTTTTCTGCGGTTTTTGACGTCCTGAACAATGATGTCGATTTGAGCATCACCGAATACGGAAGAAATGAATTGAGCGATTTCAGATACTGAAGCCTTCGAATCAACGATGAAATCCTCCGCGACACCATCGTCAAGCGTACGCCTTTTGACTTCGCCGAACGCTTCACGAAAGGAATCAACGGCTGAGTCCAAGATAACCTCATCAAGGACCGGGTCATTTGGGTTACAAATGATCGTGATTGAAGTAACAGGCATTCTGATGACGAACCATGCTGAACAGCGAGTAATCCTTATTGCAGGACCGACTGCAAGCGGCAAGTCGGAGGTGGCGCTGGAGCTTGCTCAAAGGATTGGGGCAGGCCTCATAAACGCCGATTCAATTCAGGTATATCGAGATCTGCGTGTTCTTTCGGCGAGGCCCTCAGTAGTTGATGAGACGCGTACGGCGCACCAGCTATATGGTCATATCGATGGAAACATAAGATATTCAGTAGGCAGATGGGTGCAGGATGCGGCTGTGGCGCTTGCGGTATTTTCCGCTGCAGGGCTACCGGTAATCTTTGTCGGTGGAACCGGACTTTATTTTCGTGCTTTGACAGAGGGGCTATCCACGGTTCCGGAGATCCCAGATCGAGTTCGAGCAGAAGCTATAAAGCGACTTGAGGCTATTGGGCTTGAAGCCTTTCACAAAGAAGTCGTCGCTTACGACCCGGCAATGATCAGACTTAAGGTTGGTGATACGCAGCGTAACTTGCGCGCTTGGGAAGTTTGGCAGGCAACCGGACGACCGCTCTCGGCGATTCAAGCTGACCGAGGGCGTCCGATCATCGACCCGTACGCAGCACGTTTGGTAATCGAGCCACCGCGAGCCCAACTTTATCAAAGGATTGAAAAGCGATTTGACAACATGGTGTCGGCCGGGGTTTTAGAGGAGGTGCGGGCGCTCAAGGCAAGAAACTTGTCCGCCGATTTGCCAATAATGAAAGCGGTTGGAGTGACCGAACTTGGCCGATATCTTGATGGCGACATTTCTATGGAGGCCGCGATTTCTCTCGCAAAACAAGCAAGTCGAAGGTTTGCCAAACGACAGTTCACGTGGTTCCGTAATCAGACGCCAAGTTGGCCGCGTGTTTCAAACGCCTCTAGCGCCATTCTCGCGTTGAAGTCGGCATAAGCGCTAAACGTGACAGAGAGCCTCAGGACGTATAGGACACACCGCAGATTTCTGGATTGATCCCGATGTGGGCGCTTGGCAGCGTTTGCCGTTTTTTGACTTCGATGGACGCCAAGACCCTAACCTCGATTGTGGTTTCTGTCGGGTTAATGCTGGCTGTTTCAATTCTTTTCCTGTTTGGGCAGACGTGGATCCAGTTTGGTGACGAAGGAGGGCTTGCCACTTGGCTTGCAGAGTTCTCCCAGTCGCCATTGGCTGTTCCAACCGTGATGGCCGTGTTCGTCTTATTGGCGCTTACCGGCTTTCCGCAATGGTTTTTGATTGCCGGAACTATTCTCGCTTTTGGCCCGCGCGACGGTGCGTTTTTGTCATGGCTCGCCACTATGGTCAGCGCAACAGTTACTTTTATGCTTGGCCGCTTCACAGGCGGAGCCTGGGTAAGGCGGTTTGGCGGCGAGCGCACCAAGTCGACGATCGAACTGATTGGCCGACACGGAATCTTGGCGAGCGGCCTCATTCGGATCATACCGTCGGGGCCATTTATCGTCGTTAATGCCGCCGCTGGCGCGGCGCGGTTGCCCTTTTGGAAGTATTTGGCCGGGACAAGCGTCGGTATCATCCCAAAAATTTTGATCGTTGCCGCCCTCTCGGGCGTCGCGCCCGAGCAACGCAACTTAGCGGCAGGGCCCACTGAAATTTTCCACTTTTTGGGTTCTCTTAGCGGTGCGGACTGGGTACTTTTTGGCGCGGTCGCCTTCGGATGGTTGGGCCTTATCCTATTTGTGAGGCAATTCTACGTGGGCCTCCAAGGGGCCGATACCACCAGTGAGGCCGAGAGCTCTTCCGCTTTGGCGTCAGGCGAAGAATCTAGTTAGAAGCAGGATTGGATCATGGGGTTTGTTGACGATTTCGGAACCCATTATGGTTAAACGTGCCGATGGGACTCTCATCGGCGATAGGATTTGTTCATGCTTTCAACGCTTTTCGGCATGCTGTCTTCCGACATGGCAATTGACTTAGGGACCGCCAATACGCTGGTCTACGTGAAGGGCCGTGGGATCGTCCTGAACGAGCCTTCCGTGGTCGCAATCGAAACGCGCGGTGGCCGGAAACTCGTTCGAGCCGTAGGCAATGAAGCCAAGGAAATGCTGGGCCGCACGCCGGGCGAAATCGAAGCAATCCGTCCGATGCGCGACGGCGTCATTGCCGACTTTGAAGTCGCCGAAGCGATGATCAAGCACTTTATTCGCAAAGTTCACAACCGCCGTTCTTTTGCAAGCCCGCGCATCGTCGTTTGCGTGCCCTCGGGTGCGACGGCGGTTGAGCGGCGCGCCATTCAGGAATCGGCGCTCTCTGCCGGCGCCCGCAAGGTAGAGCTTATTGAAGAGCCGATGGCGGCGGCGATTGGCGCAGGGCTGCCGGTCACTCAGCCGACGGGTTCGATGGTCGTCGATATCGGCGGCGGCACCACGGAAGTCGCGGTTCTGTCGCTGGGGGGAATCGTCTATTCGCGCTCGGTGCGCGTCGGCGGCGACAAGATGGATGAAGCAATCATTGGGTACATCCGTCGTATGTACAACCTTCTCATCGGCGAGGCTTCGGCCGAGCGCATAAAAAAGGAAGTCGGCAGCGCGATGATCCCAACCGAGGGTTCCGGCATCACTATTCAGATCAAGGGTCGCGACTTGATGCATGGCGTGCCCAAAGAGGTGCGGATCGGAGAGGCGCAAGTCGCCGAAGCCCTCGCGGAGCCGGTCAGCCAGATCATCGAAGCCGTGAAGGTCGCGCTTGAAGCAACGCCGCCGGAACTCGCCGCAGATATCGTCGATACCGGCATCATGCTTACTGGCGGTGGCGCCCTTTTGCGTAACCTCGATCAGGTCCTGCGCGACGAGACTGGTCTGCCGGTTTCAGTCGCTGATGACCCTCTTTGCTGCGTTGCGCTGGGTACAGGCGCGGCGCTCGAGAACGAAAAGGCCATGCGCGGGGTCCTGTCTTCCGCCATCTGACCCCTTGAATTGGAAATACTAAGGCTTGGCGCCGAAGGGCCGAGTCGTAGGATAAGAAGGGCGTCGGGCGGGGTCTGCGCCAGGCGCTCTTGTCATATTAGAGGCGGCATTTCTGATGGAGTTATTAGGTCGGGAGACGCGCGAGAGGTTTGGCCTGCGCTCACGCTCGCAAGTAGGCATACTTCTATTGTCGCTTGTTTCCGTAATTTTACTTTTGTCGAGTCTTTACTCGGCTGAGGCTTCGGTCTTCAAAAAAGCGCGCGAAGCTGCGATCGAAACAGCGTCGCCAGTCCTCGAACTTTTGTCAGTTCCCATCGGTTGGTTGAGCGGTAGGCTCGGCGCCATAAACGATTATTTTCGAGTGCTCGAACAGAACGAGGCTCTGCGCGAAGAAAACGCCGCACTTCGTCAATGGGAGGACGAAGCGCGATCGCTACGCGGCGTGATAACTGCTTTGGAAGAACTCGACGCCTACAAAGCGCCGCCGCCCGCAAAGCCGGTGAACGCCTTCGTTATTGGTGAAGCCAATGATGCTTACGCCCATTCGATGATTATCAACGCGGGCGCCAAGGATGGGGTCTTGCGCGGTAATGCCGCCGTCGACGAGCGCGGCATGGTGGGACGTATCGTCGATGTTTCGTCAAACGCGGCGCGGATTCTCCTGTTGAATGACGTGCAAAGTCGAATTCCAGTGTTTGTCGAAGAGTCCTATGTCGAAGGCCTCCTTATTGGCCGATCCACGGCGCAACCGACAATAGCCATTACAAAACTGGCGAATGGCGATCTGATAAAGCCTGGGCAACGGGTAATAACCTCGGGCGCCGGGGGCGTTTTGCCGCGTGGTCTTGCGGTCGGAGTGATTGCCGCTGTCTCGGAAAAGGAGGCGACCGTCGATCTTGCAGCAGATTATGCTCGGTCACGGATCGTTAGGATCATCAACTATGAGTTCCCAGACGTTGAGCCAACCCCGCTTGCTGCGTCCGGCGCATCGGCGGCCGCCGCCGAACTAGTGGCGCCCGGCAGTGAGGCTCCGGCGGCGGCGTTGGACGTGGCAAACCTGCCGGCATTGCCGCCGGTGGCGGCTCCTTCCGTCGAGGAAGGCGACTGATGTCCGCTCGTGCTGATGTTTTGGTACGGCTTGCAGGCGCAGCAACCCCGGCGTTTCTGGGGTTTTTGGGCGTGATTTTGTTAGCGTCGCCGATCAGGCTGGCTGGGGGATTATTGCCGACGCCAATCATCCCGCTGATCATCGTCTACTTCTGGTCACTATACTCGCCGGGGCACCTGCCTGCCGTCAGCGTTTTCCTCATGGGTCTTTTACACGACCTACTCAGCGGCGGGCCCATCGGAATGTGGCCGACTGCTTACCTCGTCATGCAGCAGATTGCGATCTCCCAGAAGGCTTATTTTCTCGGTCGTGAGCTTCGTGTGGTTTCAATTGGTTTTGCCGTCGCCGCCTTCGTTGTTTCTTTGATTTTGTGGTTCGTCATGAGCCTTATGACGGCCACGCTGTTACCGATCGGCGGTCTTCTTTGGCAGATGCTTTTGACGTCGGCCTTTTTCCCCTTGTTTGCGATGGCGTTTGGGCGCTTGCATCGCCGGGTTGTGATCGAGGTTTAAGCCGCGCATGAGCGTAAATTCTAATGACCCCGAGAAAAAGGAAATCGTCACGCGGCGTGCTGCTGTGCTTGGCGGTGGCTTCAGTCTTTTACTCGTTGGTATTGGCGCCAGACTTTTCCAGCTCCAAGTCGTCGATCACAAAAAATATCAGAGGCTGGCGGAGGAGAACCAATTCAACACGCGCGTCATCACGCCGTTGCGGGGCGAGATCGTTGATCGCTTTGGCGTATCGCTAGCCTCCAATCGCCAGAACTTTCGCGTCCTATTTATTCCTGATGAGACGCAGGAGGTCGAATTGGCGCTCGATCGCATTGCCGAATTTGTCAATATAACGCCCGAGAAACGCGCAAAGCTTTTGCGCGAAATTCGGCGCACCAAAGGATTTGCGCCGGTTGAGATCGAAAACAACCTAGAATGGGAGCAGTTTTCGAAAGTGAATTATGAGCTTCCCTATCTGCCGGGCGCTCATCCGGAAGTTGGTGAGACACGGAATTACCCGTTGGGGAACGCTACCGCTTTCGTCATTGGTTATGTCGGGGCTGTCACCGATCGAGATCTAGCGGCAAAGGAAAACGAGAACCAACAACTCCTTCTTCGGCAGCCCGGTTTCAAGGTCGGGCGAGAAGGACTCGAGCGCACTTACGAGAGCGAATTGCGGGGCGTTGCCGGCACGATGGATGTCAAGGTCAATGCTCATGGCCGTGTGATCGAAGAGATCGAAGAAAGCACCGAGGCGCCGACACAAGGTGAAACGCTCGGGCTGACGATCGATGCGGATCTTCAGGTTGCGGCGATGAAAGTGCTCGAAGGTCAGAGCGCATCTGCCGTTGTCATCGATACCGAAACCGGAGATATACTTGTCTTGGCTTCGACGCCTGCGTTTGATCCCAACATCTTCACAAAGGGCATCCCAAATGCGCTTTGGAAGGAACTCAACGAAAGCCCTTACAAGCCGCTCTTGAACAAGCCTCTTGGTGGCATCTATCCGCCAGGCTCAACGTTTAAGATGGTGAGCGCGGTCGCCGCGATGCGCGCCGGTATCAGTCCTTCTTTCAAGATCCGATGCAACGGAAAGTTCTGGTATGGCAATCGGTTCTTCCATTGCTGGAAGAAGGAGGGCCACGGAACCGTCGACATGAAGAACTCCCTGAAGCTCTCATGCGATACATTTTATTATACGGTCGCAACACAGCTAGACATCGATCTTCTCGCCGATACGGCGCGCAAATTCGGCCTGGACCAGACTTTTGAACTTGGAATTCCCGGCCAGCATTCCGGGGTCATCCCGGATCGCGCTTGGAAGAAACGATATTACCGCAGTTCCCCCGAGAATCAGACTTGGTTTCCTGGCGAAACGTTGTCGGCGATTATTGGACAGGGGTCGGTATCGACGACGCCGCTTCAACTGGCTGTCATGGCGGCGCGACTTGCTACCGGACGAGAAGTTCGTCCCCGGATCGTCAGGATGAAGGGAGATCTCCTTTTGCCGCAGGCGGCGGCGCCGAAACTCGACATCCCTGAAGAGTACCTGCAGGTTGTGCGCGCCGGTATGAACGCTGTCACCAACGAGCCCGGCGGCACCGCGTGGCGATCGCGACTTGAGGAGCCTGAATGGCAAATCGCGGGCAAGACGGGCACCAGCCAAGTTTTTCGAATTACAGAAGAAGAGCGCCGTCGGGGACTTACCAAGCCTGAAGACCTACCTTGGGCGCGCCGCGATCATGCGCTTTTTGTCTGTTATGGCCCCTATGATTCTCCCAGATATGCCTGTGCTGTCGTTGTCGAGCACGGCATCGGCGGCGCGCGAATGGCGGGCCCAAAAGCTCGAGAAATTATGCGCGCTGTTCTCCAAAAAGATCCAGCCAAGCTGAAGCCTATCGGCCCGGAAGCGATCGCGGGTGAACTCGATAACGCGGCGAGGGGGTAGGGCGATGGTGTCGATCATACTTCCTGGTCCGCGTCGCGGCTTGGCTGATCACATTTCACGACTCCACTGGCCGTTGATTATTCTGTTGTCGCTCATCGCCGGGGCAGGGATCGCTACACTTTATTCGGTAGGTGGCGGGTCATGGAACCCCTGGGCGGGCACGCACGCTTTTCGTTACGCCGTTTCGCTTAGTGTTATGATCGTCGTTGGACTGATCGGCATGCGGTTTTGGATGCTATTATCAATTCCGGCCTATGTATTTTCTCTCGTGGCGCTCGCCTTGGTTCCGTTCATCGGCGACATCAACATGGGTGCGCGTCGTTGGATCGATATTGGTCCCATGCAATTCCAGCCTTCGGAATTAATGAAAATAAGTCTCGTATTGGCCCTCGCGCGCTTTTACCACTCCATACGGCCAGAGCAGGTTTCGCACGTTATTTACCTTATCCCGCCACTAGTGATGATCGGGGCTCCTGTAGGGTTGGTATTTCTGCAGCCGGATCTTGGCACGGCGATCATGATTGGCGCCACGGGTGTCGCTATCATGTTTCTGGCGGGGCTCTCGTGGCGGATCGGATTTCTTGGCTTTGTCGCCGCTTTCGGCGCAGGCTACGCCGCTTATCGCTTTGACATTTTACACGATTACCAAATTGCGCGTTTAACGACTTTCTTAAACCCGGAAAATGATCCGCTCGGCGCCGGATACCACCTCCTTCAATCAAAAATTGGAATCGGTTCCGGCGGTGTTGTTGGCAAAGGCTACATGCTTGGCACGCAGCGCGATCTCGATTTTCTTCCAGAAATGCAAACGGACTTCATATTTACCATCTTCAGCGAGGAATTTGGCTTCGTCGGCGCGATCGGCCTCTTGCTTCTTTATTTCGGCGTTGTGATGACTGCAATGACCGTCGCCTTACGCGCCAAGACCCAGTTTGCGCGGCTTAGCGTGCTCGGCGTCACCTCGACATTTATGCTTTATATACTCATCAACACAGGCATGGTGATGGGCCTTGCACCGGTTGTCGGCGTGCCTTTGCCGTTAGTATCGTATGGCGGAACAGTTATGCTGACAATTATGGGAGGCTTCGGCCTTGTCTTAAGCGCGCATCTCAGTCGCGACCTTGATGGTCCGACGATTTAATTCTCGAAGGTCGACTGGCAACGTAACAATCGAGTTCGGCCCGGGTTTGTCGGTAAATGGTCATCAGGCGTTCGATGGCGCTCCGTGCGGCACTAAGGTCGCCAATTCGTGCATAGCCCTCCACCTCGCGCGCCGAAATTGCGAGCTGGTGTGCGCCAACATTTGCCGCCGAGCCCTTGATTGCGTGTGCTGTTCGGCCGGCGGGGACGCACTCTCCTTTGTCGATACAGCGGACTAATTCGGCAGAAAGATCGTCTGTCGATCTCCAGAACGCCGCAAGAATATCCCGGACGCCATCAACGCCCGCTGCTTCGAGCAGACTGTCGATCTGCTCAAGCTCGATAAGTGACGTCTGAAACGTCGACCGCGTATCCAAGAACTAATCTCCCCCGGACCCGGCTGAAAAAGCCGTCCCGGCAGTCTCCCGCTATCTAGCTTCGCGCATGACCTCTAAAGAATTGCATAAAATAGGCGCCTTCGCATTCAGCCGAGGTCAGGGAGATAGGTAAAGTCTCTCTACACAAGCTTGCAGGAAGCAATAGAATTTTATTCAGTGCCTACTATTCTGGAATTTCGGTTTTGGCGAACCGGTTGTTCGCCCGAACCAGGGCATCGATGATGCCAGGCTCACTAGCAGCATGTCCTGCATCTTCGATAAGCTGGAATTCCGCCTCGGGCCACGCTCGTTTAAGCTCCCAAGCGGTCTTCACAGGCGTGCAAACGTCATATCGTCCTTGGACAATGACTGCGGGAATATGTCGGATCCGTCCGACTTCGGCAATCAAGAGGTTGTCGCGATCAAAAAAACCGCGGTTGACAAAATAATGGCTTTCAATTCGAGCGAAGGCGACGGCAAACTCATCTGCTGAAAAGCTGTCGATCCGTTCTTGGGATGGTCGTAGAGACACAGTTCCTCCTTCCCAAGCGCTCCAAGCCCTGGCGCAACGACGCATCTCGACCTCGTTGGCTCCCGTCAGGCGCCGATAGTAAGCAGCGATTAGATCGGCGCGTTCATCTTCCGGAATGGGCGCCAGAAAACTCTCCCACGCGTCAGGAAAGAGCCAACTCGCGCCATCCTGATAAAACCAAAGCAGTTCTTCGCGGCGAAGGGTGAAGATGCCGCGCAAGACAAGTTCGGTGCACCGATCTGGGTGGGTCTCAGCGTAGGCGATTGCGAGCGTGGATCCCCAAGATCCACCGAATACGAGCCAGCGGTTAATGTGGAGACGTTTGCGTAGCTTCTCCATATCGGCGACAAGATCCCAAGTCGTATTTTCGCGGAGCTCAGCGTACGGCGTGGATTTGCCGCAACCGCGCTGATCGAAAAGTACAATCCGATATTTTTCTGGGTCGAAATAGCGGCGCATCGAGGGAGTGATGCCGCCCCCTGGACCGCCATGACATATTACCGCAGGCTTTCCTGACGGATTTCCGCAGACCTCGTAATAAACTTCATGCAGATCCGAGACCTTAAGTCGACCGGTCTCGTGTGGCTCGATGGCCGGATAAAGATCAAATCTCTCTGCCATATTTTTGCTGACTTTCATCGTTATTCGTTATTTCTGTCGGCCTAGGCGGGCGGATTTCAACCAAGTAGGTTGATGGGGTCTGTAGCTAGGCTCGATCTACTTTTTGTGCGTCATGCCACAGCAGTCAAATGGCGGCATTACGAAAAAAGCAGTTTAGCCTCTAATTAATTGCCCAATACGAGGTTCCGCGCGTGCCCAGTCTTTGCGTCAAGTCGTTTGTGGTCTGTTTTGTAGTTTTCGCGGTTCCTGGCTGCTCGACCGTAATGCGAATGCCTGACAATGCCAAAAGCCTGGTCTCGACGGAGGAACGTGAGGCGCTCGCTGTCGCAGCCGCTGAACTGGCATGGTCACCATGGCCAAAGCCCGAGGGCGCTTTTGGTCCAGCCAGCAGTGTTACTTCAGAAGCGGGAGTCGGTGTGACCACTCGTAGTCATGCTGTAGATTCTTATGTCGCGTCCCTCGACAGATCGGCCCCCGGCGAGCGCATTGCTGCCGATGTGCGACGTCATCTATTGGCCGCGGCCGCATTGACAAAAGCCGCTAAGCGCGCGTCCGATTGGCCAGATCCGCGCTTAGCCGACGTGGCTATAATTGAAACGTCAATTGCCGATTTGCGCGAAACCCGCGCCATCTATCTTGCGACCTTAAAACTAATAGACGCCGATGACGAGTTGATACACGCAATCCGAGAGCCGTTGGACAAAGCGGTCAAAGAGCTCGGAAGGGTTGCAGATGATCTTGCTGAGAACGCGATGAAGAAACGCTCATCAAAATTTGCCGTGCCAAACATCAATGCTGGCGGCACGAGCGCTAGTTGGTAATTTTCTTATCTATCCTGAGCTGATCGTGTGATCAGGATCTCGCCTGAGCCGAGCTCAAAGCCTGTAGCGTTACGGATGTCTCCGAGGACTTTTTCGCAATCGGTTTCAATAGAACCGAAATCATCAATCAAAAATTGGACGATATCGGACTTTGCCTCTGCGTCCTTGCTTCTCAACATGATCTCGACGCGATCAGCCGATTGGTCAAGGAAAAAGCCGCCGATCATGGTCCGCCAACGGAATGTGTCTTGCGTCCAGGCAAACCGGATTTTTGCCGGTTTAAGCGCTCGATCGCCCGAGTACGGCGTCAGCGTAACTTCGAAGCGTTCGCCTTCGCGCCCGCCAATCGGATAGATTGACAAAGCTGCAGCGCAAACAGGTTTCGCAAACGCCACTGATAAAGGATCTCGGCGATCAGTACGGTAATGCGCCGCATAAGCACCGGATGGCGGCGCGATGTACGAGCACAGTGTGTCGTACTGAAAATAGCGCTGGCCTTCTTCGCAAACCTGCCGATTGAGCCCTTTGCTAAAGCTAACGCCGTATTTCGATACATATTGATCGCGTACGTGGTCTCCATGGCGACCGGGCGGCGGTTCAAAGGAAATAACGGAAAATCTCGGGTCCAGGCGCGCGTCTTCCGCGCCAATGCTTGCGAGGGCTAACGTACGAGTCGCGGGATTAGAGTCGCGGTCCGGATCAGGCCCGACCCCGTTTTCATGAATTTGGTCTTGAGCGAGCGCAGCTGACGCCAAGGCGCCGCCCGACACCAGCACGAGAGCTATTCTTAAAAAAATGCGTACTGCCATCCAAATCCCCTCTAACCGCGCATCTTAATCACAACACCTCAGACTCGGCAATTTGCCCAAAAGCCACAAAGGAGGGGTCGAGCGTCAAAGCGGGTCTCGCGCGAATTCGTCCCACATCTCCATCATCGGCGTTGGCGTTTCGTAGTGGCCATCCATCCAGGGTGATTGGCCATTTAGCGCGCCTATGCTCAGGTAATTGGCAATTATCGCGCCCGGGAAGGCATCAATTAGCCGGCGGTTGACCGTTCTTGCGACCCCGGCGCCCGCCGCGCCCCAATGATATTCTTGCCAAAATGCCATAAACTCGGGTGTCCGGGCGAGCTCCGCCGGCAGATTGATATGGCTGCCTCCCTCGTAGGCCCCGATAAAGGTCGATCCGGCCGCGAGCGCGATCCTCTGATGGCGACCCCAGTGATCGACAAGCCAGGCCGCCGTCGCTTTGGCATTTGCCGGACCTCTCACGATATGAGCAGAGATTTTCGCAGCGACGGCGTTGGGGTCCGCCTTGATGGCGGCGATCCATCGGGCGGCTACTTGATCCTCTTGAGTCTCTCCGAAGAGTAGGGTCGTCAGGTCGGAAAATTTCCCGAAATAGTTGGTGACGGCGACGCCCGTCTTCGCAAGATAGATTTTCGGGTCTTTGCCCGCTGAGGCAATGTAGGCGGAAAATCCCTCTATCGCGTCTCGTGTGCGGGTCGGGTTTGCTGTGTGCGTTCCTAACACGTAAACGATGCGGGGCCGGATTTTTCGCTCGGCAAAGGCCTTTTCGAGTGACAATGCCATTCGCGCCGACAAAACGCCGTATCCATGGCCGGTGCGCCACTTCGGATCATACGCCTTGGCGACTCCGCGGGCATAAGCCGTTGAGACAAAAAAGCCCCCGGCGTTGTTCCACACCTCGTTGCCAAGTTCGACATAGAGCGTCCGTTCCAGCGGATAGCCCGACGCTGCGAGTCGCGTCGCGAATTCCTTGGCAAAAAAATCCCATTCGTCGCTTTCGAGCGTTTTCTTCGCATGTAGCGTCGTTGTTTCGATAAAGCGGGCGCCGTCAAGACGATCCGGCTTGTCCTTGCGCCTAAGCGAGGGATCGGCCCAGCTGACCGGGGAGCCAATCTGCGGCGGCACTGTGACCCAGATTTTGGAGCCAGTTCTGACGCCGAGCTCGAAAAGAATCTCGTACGGCGCGCTGAAAAATGGCGGTTCTGGCCATTGCGTGCCTGCTCGTTGCCCCCAAGGCTCGCTCAGGGTCGCGATCTGATCGAAGCGGCGAACGAGGCTGTTGTTCGTCGATTGGATATCCATCGTTCGAATGACGTCATATCGCTTCGCATAGTCAATGTAGTCGGGGTTCCACATCTCTCCACGTGCAAGACGACTCGCATTTTTTTTTCGATAAAAGCGTATGTCTGACAAGTTATCGCCGATGCGCGAGAAACGCATGGAGCCTTTGGTGAAAGTTTCGGGCGTCAGGCTATAAGTGACGCTATTCTTGTCACGCGAAGCTGGAACGCGCCTTTCCCATCCTTGCATGAAGCCATAGGCGTCCCCCTTCCAGTCGAGCACCCATTCATCTGCGTAGTAGTCCTCGTGGCCGTCAACATTAGAGAAAAACTGCGCGATGGCGCCGTTCTTTGCAGCGCCCGATTTTTCGGTGGGCATCCAAGTCGAAGGTTCAATATAGCCAGCAGCGATCGCTTCGCTTGTTTTGACGCGACCGCCAGTCGTATCGAACTCCCAGCCAGCCGCACGTGTTTGAGCGGCATTAATGAACGGTTCTTCGAGATTAAACGGGGCCGATAGGCCGACGCCAAGTTGGAGCTGATGAGTTCGTTTTGGTGCGTCAGCCGCTGCGCCGCCCGCAACAATTGTTGCGGCGGTGAGGGCGATCAGGTGCTTTAGGCGCATGACCAATTCTCCAACAGCAACTTTTGCATTGCGGCCTCATCTCGAGAAGGTTCAAGAGTAGCCAAGCTCTGCATGCTAACGCTACAGCGACCTTCATTCGACCCCGATGGTACTGTATGGCAGCCGTCGCGCCGTAAACGCCGTTCGGCTAAGGCGGGCTCGACGCGCCGCATTGGGCGATTGTTCACCGGGCCTCGGAAAGGGGCTGTTATGTTGCTGACGATCCTCAAGTCCAAAATCCATCGCGCCCGTCTCACCATGACGGACCTGCATTATGAAGGTTCGATTGGAATTGACGAGGATATTCTCGATGCTGCGAACATCCTGCCGCACGAAAAAGTGGCGATCTGGAACGTGACCAATGGCGCACGGCTGGAGACTTATGCGCTGCCGGCAGCGCGCGGGTCGAGGGAATTTATGTTGAACGGAGCAGCCGCTCGTCACGCCGCCGTCGGCGATATCGTCATTATCGCGGCCTTCGGACAGCTCTCCGCCGAGGAAGCGACCAGCTACAAGCCAACCGTTCTCTTGATGGGCGAGGGGAATGCGATCGAGCGCCGCCTCTAGTCGGTTCGCCGCTGCAACCAATCGGCCTGCTTGACGCCGCAGCCGTCTGCATGGCGCAATAGGCTTGGGAAGTTCAACGGGGCCTTGATGAGACTTTGGCGGGTTTGCGTCGCCGCATGGTCGGCAGCGCTAGTTTTGGGTTGCGTCACAGGCAGCGATCGCGCCGGCGCGCCAGGTGCGGCCGGGCGCCTCAAGGCGGACATTGCCTGGCTCGCTGACGATGACCGGCAAGGACGCGAAGCCGGAACGCCGGGCTACGACGCCGCAGCCGACTATGTTGAGCGAGAATTCGCGTCGGCTGGTCTTTCTCCAGGAGCAAACGGCGGATGGCGTCAGACGGTCCCGCTGATTTCGACAAAGCGAGACCTTGCGGCGGCGTCGTTCGCGCTCGCCGGGGTCGCGCAAACAGAGACGCTCTTGCACCTCACCGATTATATTATCGGTCGCTCGGCGACGCAGGCAGCATTCAGCGCCGAGGGCGCGCTGGTTTACGCCGGATACGGCGTCTCTGCTCCTCAGCAAGGCTATAACGATTACACAGGGCTCGACGTCGCTGGCAAGATTGTGGTGGCTTTTGCCGGCGCCCCGCGCGGCTTCCCATCCGAAGTCGGCGCTTACTACTCCGACACGGAAACGAAATTGCAGATCGCCGCCGCTAAAGGCGCCGTCGGCTTTATCAGTATTCAAAGCGTCTCCGCAGCCTTTCCCTGGCCTGTCGCAGTGAAATACGCTGACAGTCCAGCGATGGCTTGGATCGGTCCTGACGGCGAAGCTAAGACGCCGGCGTCGTCGATCCGCGCGACTGCTTTCATGAGCGAGGCCGGCGCGAAAAAGCTCTTCGAAGGCGAGGCTTTCGATTACTTCGCTCTGCGGACGGCTGAGGCCGCCGCGGGTGCGCCGAAGGGTTTTGCGCTTGAAAAATCGGCGCGGATTGCGGGCGGCGCGATATTCGACAAGTCGCGAAGCGATAACGTCATCGGACTTATCGAGGGGTCCGACCCGGCGCTGAAGAACGAGATCGTCCTGCTGACTGCGCATCTCGACCACGTCGGTATCGACACAGGTGGAAAACCGGGGGACGACGTTATCAATAATGGCGCGATGGATAACGCTGTCGGCGTGGCGGTTTTGATCGAAGCCGCCAACATGTTCCGTCGGGCGGGAAAGGCTCCGAGGCGCTCGATCGCATTTGCGGCCCTGACAGCGGAAGAAATGGGCCTGATCGGAGCCGACTACCTCGCCCATTATCCGTCATTTGGTGAAAAGCGGATTGTCGCCAACGTCAATCTTGACATGCCGGTGCTTCTTTACGAGTTCACGGATGTCGTGGCGTTCGGCGCGGAACGATCGTCGATCGGACCGGTGGTCGCTGAGGCCGCCGCCTCGATGGGCGTTAAACTCTCCCCCGATCCGATCCCTGAGGAAGATATCTTCACGCGCTCCGACCATTACAGCTTTGTGAAGCAGGGCGTTCCGTCCGTCTTCCTCATCATCGGGTTTGAAAATGGCGGCGGCGACATTTTCAGAAACTTCCTCGCGACCCATTATCACGCGCCGACGGACGATATCTCGCTGCCGATCCGGTACGATCAGGGCGTACGGTTCACAGAATTGAATTACCGGATTGCCCGGGCGCTCGCCGACGCCGAGGAAGCGCCCCGGTGGAACCCGGGCGACTTCTTCGGCGACATTTTCGGGAAGTAACGGGCCGGTCGGGCAACGTTCCTTGCGCCGGACCGAAGCAACGCTATACGTCCGGCCATGCACGACATCCGATTTATCCGCGAAGATCCGGTCTCCTTCGACAAGGGCCTCGCCCGCCGGGGTTTGCCGTCTCGCAGCGCGGAAATTTTGGCGCTCGACGAACGCTTGCGGTCGATCACGACGCGCTTGCAGGACCTGCAAACCAGACGCAACGCCGCCTCCAAGGCCATCGGCGCCGCTAAGGCGAAAAAGGACGAGGCGGAAGCCGCCCGTCTGATGGCCGACGTTGAGTTTGTGAAACAGGAAATGCCGGTCCTCGAAGCGGAGGAGGCGTCGGCGAAGACAGCGCTCGACGAGATCCTAGCAGCGATCCCCAATCTGCCCGCTGCCGAGGCGCCCGACGGCAAGGACGAGCATGGCAATGTCGAGGTGCGCCAATGGGGCGAGCCTAGGCGCATCAACAACGCCCGTGAGCATTTCGACCTCGGCGAAGCGCTCGGGCTGATGGATTTCGAGACCGCAGCGAAAATGTCCGGCGCGCGGTTCGTTATCCTCTCCGGCGCCCTCGCGCGGATGGAGCGCGCGATCGCCAATCTGATGCTCGATACGCACACGAGTGAGTTCGAGTACACGGAGGTGTCGCCGCCCGCGCTGGTGCGCGATGCGGCGCCGTTTGGCGTCGGGCAACTCCCGAAATTTGAAGAGGACCTCTTCCACACGACGAACGGGTATTGGTTGACATCGACGGCGGAAGTGACGCTTTCCAATATCGTCGCCGACTGCATCGTTGATGACGACACCTTGCCCCGCCGCTACACCGCGTGGACGCCGTGCTTTCGCTCGGAAGCGGGGGCGGCAGGCAAGGACACGCGGGGCATGATCCGCATGCACCAGTTCTCAAAAGTGGAGCTCGTTTCGGTAACGACGCCGGACAAATCCGCCGAAGAGCACGAGCGCATGACGTCGTGCGCCGAGGCGATCCTCAAGAAACTTGAGCTTCCATTTCGCACGATGGCGCTTTGTACGGGCGACATGGGCTTTGCCTCGAAGTTGACTTACGACATCGAAGTCTGGCTGCCCGGCCAGAACCGCTATCGTGAAATTTCGTCCTGCTCGAACTGCGGCGACTTTCAGGCGCGGCGCATGAAGGCCCGTTATCGCCGGAAAGGCGAAAAGGGCGCGGAGTTCGTGCACACGCTCAACGGTTCCGGTCTTGCCGTGGGGCGAACGCTCGTCGCTGTCCTTGAAAATTACCAGCAACCGGACGGGTCCGTCGCCGTCCCGGCCGCTCTTCAATCTTACATGGGCGGCCTGAAGGTGATCGGCGCCTGATGCGTATTTTATGCACTAATGACGACGGGATTCATGCGCGGGGGCTCGAAAGCCTCGTCTCAATCGCGCGCTCTCTTTCTGATGATGTCTGGGTGGTCGCGCCGCACGAGGAACAATCGGGGGCCGCGCGAGCCTTGACGCTCGCCAATCCCATCCGCGTCCGGGAATATGATCCCCGGCGGTTCTCCGTTTCGGGCACGCCATCTGATGCGGTCATGATGGCTGTCCACAAGTTGATGCCGGACCGGCGGCCGGATCTCGTTCTGTCCGGGGTCAACAACGGGCAAAATCTCGCTGAGGATGTGACGGTGTCGGGCACCATCGCCGGCGCGTTTCAGGGCATGAGTCTTGGCATCCCCTCGATCGCGCTGTCACTGGCGCGATTTCAGCGCGATAACGCGCGCTGGGCGACGCCGGAAGCGCATGGTCCTGAGATCGTGCGCAAACTGCTGAAGGCCGGCTGGCCTTCCGACGTCGTCGTCAATGTCAATTTTCCGGATCGCGATCCGGCCGATGTGGCTGGTGTTGAAGTGACCCGGCAAGGCCATCGCGATGACTTCAAGCTCTTCATTGAGGAGCGCAAAGACCTCCGAGGCCTCAGCTATTATTGGTACGGGTATGAGGGCGCGCTTTCCAATCCCCCGGATGGGGTCGATCTGCGGGCCGTCTATGACGGCAGGATATCGATTACGCCGCTGCATCTGGCGCTGACGCACGAGGATTCCCGGCGCCGATTGGCGGGGCTGCTCGATCAGCAGTCGATGGACAAGGCATAAGCCTTGCGAAGGACGAGCGTTTTTGTTCATTAACCGCCTGTTAACCGAGCCGCGCCTTAAGTTACTGAGACGTTAACGGGCGGCGAGGGTTGTGGCATGTCGAAAGTCGGCATCGAGCGTTTGACGGTATTTTTGCTGGCGACAGCCGCAACAGCCGCTTGCGGCTCGTCAAACCGTGCGCCGGTTGTTTATGGCACGCAGCCTTATCAGCAGGGATCGCGCATCTATAATTCGCCGGCCGATTACCGCGCGGCTTCCTATGCGGCGCCCTTGTCGTCGACATATTCGCCTGCGCTTGACGGCGTGGTGCTTGAGCCCGCTATCGCTACGGGGCCAGCGCCGCTGCGGCCAGTCACCGAAAGCTGGCGCGAGGAGCGCGGCCGGACAGCGTTGCGGCCGACTTATATCGCCCAGAACGACATTGATCCCTATGCGCCGGCGGCTGAACTGCCCGGGCAAGTGACCGTGTTGCCAGGCGACACTGTCTACGCGATCGCGCGGCGCACGGGCGCGACGCCGCAAGCCATCATCGCCTTGAACCGGATGTCGGCCCCTTACAGCCTGGAAGTCGGCCAGACGATCCGTGTCCCCGCGAACTCTGTCCCGCCGTCGCGAAGCGCCGCCGCCGCGGCGCTGGCGCCGCGCGACGGCGCCCATGTCGTCCGCGCGGGCGAAACGCTGTTTTCGATCTCGCGCGCAACCGGCGCGCCGGTTGACACGATTGCCCGCGCCAATTCGCTGGGCGCGCCTTATTCGCTGCGTGTCGGGCAGACGTTGAAAATTCCTGGCGCTGCCGGCGCCGTCGCCAAGGCGAAAGCGCCAGAGGCAGATGTTGGCGATCTCGCGCGCAATGTTTCCTACGGCGCCGCGCCGGCAAAGTCCGGCAGCCTTTTCGACTGGCCTGTGCAGGGGCGCGTCATCGGCGCTTACGGGCTGAGCGAGGCCGGCAAGCGCAATGACGGCGTCAACATCGCCGCGCCGGTCGGGACGCCGGTGCGCGCCGCCGCCGATGGCGAGGTTGTCTATCGCGGCAGCGAGATCGAGGGCTATGGCAACCTCCTTCTCATCAAACATGAGGACGGCTTCGTCACGGCTTACGCCCACAACGATGCGATGCTGGTCAAAAAAGGCGACCGCGTGCGCCGCGGGCAGGTGATCGCCAAGGTCGGCCAGACGGGCGCGGCCGGCGAACCGCAACTCCATTTCGAGATCCGGCAGAATCTCAAGGCGATCGATCCTGTGGCGCTGATGGGATCCTTGTAACGGGGGGCGCGGACCAACCGCCCTCGCGTCGTAACGAAAACTTCCAGTTGCGTTCCTTGTACTGACTTGTTGCGTGATCTTGCAGGGCCCCTTTGCGGGGCCCTTTTTTTACGCGTTCACGACAAGCCAGCTGATGTAGAGCGCATAGGAGACCGCCAGGAGAACGCCTTCCGCACGCGACAACCTGCTCTTCGTCGTCGCAAAGACGAGCATCATCAGCGTCGCGCCGAGCATCACCCAGTTATCGAATGCGACGATTTCGGCGGGCGCCTTGACCGGATGAATGGCCGCGGTGACGCCAAGGATGCCAAACAGATTATAGATGTTCGAGCCGACGACATTGCCAAGCGCGAGCGCCGAGCGTCCGCGCGTCGCGGCCATGATCGACGTGACGAGTTCCGGCAAGGACGTGCCGACGGCGACGACAGTAAGACCGATGATCGCATCGGAAATCCCGAGGTTCGCTGCGATGTTGATCGAGCCGGTCACGAGAAACTTCGCGCCGACGACCAGCAAGGCGAGGCCGCCGATCGCCATCACAATGTCGAGCAAGATCGATTTGGGACCCTGAATTTTCGCCGCGTCGCCGGCATGCTTCTCCGCCAGCGGCGACTCGGGGTGACGGCGTTCGCTGAAAAATGCGAAGAGGATGTAAAGCGTGATCGCGACGAGAAATGAAAATCCGGCGATGCGGCTGAACTCGCCGGTCATTGAGACGCCGATCACGGCAAGGGTTGCGACGAGACAGACGAACCCGTCGCGGCGAAACGCCTTCTGATCGACCGCGAACGGCGCGATCGCAGCGGACAGTCCAAGGATGAAGAGCGTGTTGGCGAGATTCGAGCCAACGACATTGCCGACAGCGACCCCGGGCGACCCAACGAGCGCGGCTTGCACGCTCGCAACGAGTTCCGGCATCGATGTTCCGAACCCGACAAGCGTCAGCCCGATGAGCAGTTCGGAAACGCCGAACTGGCGCGCGAGCGCCGTTGCGCCGCGAATGAGGATTTCCGCGCCGATGGTGAGGATGACAAGTCCGCTGGCGATCGCAATCCAGTCGTTCAAGAGCGTTGCTCCGGCATGAAAGGGAAAGACGTGGGTTCCATCGGAAGGGCGCGTTCAGTCCAGCTTCAAGCATGCTCGCGCAACGGCGACAAGGCGCGTCCCGTCGCTCTGGCGCCCTTCGGCGTCGAGAAAGGCGAGGCGGCGGCCTTGCCGCAAGATCTTGACGCGCGCCGTCATGTCTTCGGCGCGCGACGAGGAAAGAAAATCGATCGAGGTGTTGACGGTGGCCGCCGGCCGCGCGCCAGCGGCGCGAATTTCGCTTTGCATCGCAAGCTCGAGAAACGCGGCGATGACGCCGCCATGCAGCGCGCGGATCGCCGGATTGCCGATGTGCGTCTCATTGAAGGCGAGCCGGTAAAGGCGTCCGGCGTCATCTTCGACAACCGAAAATCCGAGCCATTCGGCGATCGGCGAGGGGGCGATCACAGGCGCATCCCTTTCATCGGGCCCTTGGTGCCGATCATGAAGGCGCCGCTCGCCGCCGCGATCAGCGCCCCGCCATCGTCAAGCGTCAGGCGGCCCGAGACATAAGCGACGTCGTCATCGATCGCATCGCAATGGGCGGCGCAGCGCACGCGCGCGCCGGGCGCGGCGCGCCCGACATGATCCGTACGCAGATTAATCGTGGCGATGGGTTTCACTTCCTCCATGGCCGTGAAGACGGTCAGCCCGAAAATCGAATCGAGAATGATGGTCGAAAGGCCGCCGTGAACAAGGCCGTCCTCGCCAGCGAAAGCGGACGGCAGCACCAGCGTGAACGTCGCCTGGCCGCGCCCGATGAGAACGGGCTGCAGCGCCAGCGTCCGGAACAGCGAGTGTTCATGCGCAAGAAAGTCGCGCGCTGAGCGCAGCATCGCGCCGATCGTCGGATTGATGTCACCAGGAGAATTGTCAGCCATGGGTTGAGACTAATGTCCGGCATGAAAGCGGCGAAGCGTCTTCGGCAGTTGCGCGTTGCGCGCCTGTCAGGAATCGCGCAGCCGCTCCTCCTGATACTGAACGCCCCACCCGATGATCTGACGCCAGAGCGCTTCGGCCATTTCGGGCGGCAGGCCTTTCTCGGCGGCGCGGGCGCGCACCTTGTCGATCACGGCCCGATTGCGCCAGGGCACATTCGCTTCGGTCGCTTGCGCGCGCTTGATCGCCCAGATGCGGTCGACATAGGTCCAGCGTTCAGCGAGCGCATCGACCAGCGCAAGGTCGACGCGGTCAATCTCGGCCCGCACATCATCCATGCTGCGGCAGTCGGCGGGCGGTTTCACGTGGGGCGTATCCTTTCAGCGGCAGTCATTTGCTTGTAGGGGGGGAAGCGGGGAATGGGGAATGGGCAATGGGGAATGGGCAAGGGAAAAAGATCTCGCTCTGACCGCAGATTGCTGACCGCTCGCCCCTGACCACGCACCCCTCGCCATTGCCCATTCCCCCTTGCCCCCAAGGCGCGGCTTGTCGTTCTCCGCGGGACCCTCGTCCCCGGCAGCACGGGCAGGCGGATAAAGGCGGAGAGGCTTGCGCGGGGGCACGGCTCATCCGGGGGTAGGCAAGACTTGGAGGATGGCCATGCATCCCCCGCGCCCCCTCGGGGCGGCGGGCATGCCGTCCTGCCAGGGACGGCCGCCGCCGGAGGGGCTGGCGCATTTAACGTTCTGGGGCAGCGCCCCGCGGTCTCCCGGGGCGCGCCCGCCCTGACCTCCTCTGAGGAGGCAAGACGGGCGCGACATCGGTACACCACCGCCGGCCGGCCTCGGCCCCTCCCGCCTCGTCTTGCGGGAAGGCCTGTCTCCGGCGCGCCAGGCCAAAGCGCATGAGACGGGTGATCAAGCGCCTCTCCAGCTTTGGCTGGGGAGCATCCTACGCCCACCACGAGGGGGTGGGATAAAGAGGGGGATAACCTGGGGGATAAGGAGGGGGATAACTCTGGCCGATGATCGCGTTAACCATCTAACCGGCTGATCCCCCTGCCATTTCCGGTTCCCCAACGGCGCGAACCCAAAACCCCCCGCCGCAACCCCTGATAGGCGACCCGGCCCCAAAACCGCTCCTCCGTGTACGGAGCACGCGATCACGAATTGTTACAGACAGGCGTCTCCCTCCGCCGCTCCGCCGCCGGCCGCCCCCTCGCCTCAATCGTCATCCCGGGGCGTCGCGTCTTCGCGACGAACCCGGGATCCATCACCGGAAAGTCCCGCGAGCGCCGCCAGCGGGAGCTGGGCCCCGGGTTCGCGCCAAGTGGCGCGCCCCGGGGTGACGGAGGGGAGGCGCGGCGCCCTGAGGTGGCGGAAACGAGTGACGCCCCCATCCCTCCTCCGCTCATTCCCGCGCAAGCGGGACTCCAGGGCCGCGAGAGGCGAGGCTGGTTCCTGGAGACTCTGGCTTCCCGCGCACGCGGGAATGAGCGGGGGCAAGGGCGGCGCATCGGCGAAGCCATTGCAGCGCTCCCCGGTTTTACAAATCCGCATACGGAGTAAAAGAAGATGCCGGCGTCAAGCGCCGGTTCGTCTGCACACCAACCACTACGGCCTATCAGCAGCCTGAACGGTTGGCTGCTAACACGTTGTTTTTGTTGAAATAAACTCGCTCCAACTCTTGCGCGGGGCGTTTCTCTCACGCAATCTTTGCGCGTTAGCGTTGTGGTGTTCCAGTAAGAGGGCTTGTTCCATGAGCGTTGTTTCGCCGCTTCAGTTGCAGCTTCAGGGCTACCGTCTCGCGACGGCGGAGATCCTCTACCACCTTCCCGATCATCCCCGGCTTTTGCAGAGCTATGTCTGGCAAGATTACGATATCGCGCCGCGCTATCCGGTGCTGACGCGTTTTCTCGACTTCTGGACGCGCGAAATCGAAGGCACCCTTCATTCGGTCAGTGTCGCGGGAAAGAAAATTGTCTCGGCCGCGGAAGTACGGTCGGCGACGCTTCTCCATCTTCACTAGCATTTCGGGCGATTAACAGGAATCGCCCGAAACGCTGGTTTTCAGGTGGTCGCGGCGGCCTTGCGAAAAACCGCGTTCAACTTTTGTCGCCCGCCGCTCTGGAAATTTGAGTCAAACTTTAACGATCAAAAACACCTCAAATTAGAGGTTGTTTGAAATTCATTAGCACGGACAGCACTGGGGACTTCCATGCGCGTATTTCTGGCGGCCGCTATGGCGGCATTTGTAACCGCAACCGCGCCGGCTTCGGCGGCGATCACCCAGTTCCCGACGAGCGTCTTTCAGCAGGCTGCGGGATCGGGCGGAAACAATCTGCTCGGCAACACGCCCGCGACGGGCCTCTTCAATCGCGGCGCGACGCCGCTCGGGCTGGGCTTTGCCTCGCCGATTGAAACATCCGCAATTCTCGGCGAGCGCATCACGCTCAACATCACGACGGTCAGCGCGTCGACAACCTATGTGTTCGTGCGTCTCGGCCGTTTGACGGGCGGCGTCTTTACGAGCGCGGCTGCCGCAGGCCCCGCGTTTTTGCCCGGATTTCCGACGATCAACCTTTACGCGCAAGTGACCGGACCCGGACCGCTGACATTGCTGCTCGATCCGTTCGCCGCGTCGTGCGCCGGGCTCGGCGGCTGTAACGCGCTCATCATCGGCAATTCGGGGTTCTCCGCGGCGGGCAGTTCCTTCCGCGCCTCAACGCTGATCGGCTCGACGCCCGAGCCTGCCGCGTGGGCGTTGATGATGCTTGGCTTCGGCGCGGTCGCCTGGCGGCTGAAAGCGGAGCGCAAGGTCAGGCCGCTCGCTGCTTGAGCGCTGCCACGATCTCTTCGGCGAACGTTGTCAGCGTGTCGTCGCGCGCGCCCATGACGATGATCCGGTCGCCGGGCCGCGCCAATTCCAGCAGACGCGCGCCGCACGCCTCGCGCGTCGCCAGCGCTTCGGCCTTGCGGCCCGCCGCCCTGACGCCAGCCGCGATGTCGCCGCTCGACACGCTGCGGTCAGCCGTGCCGCCGAAATAGACGGGCTCCGGCATCAGGAGAATATCGTCCGCCTCAAGATGATCGGCGAACGTCGCAATGAATTCCGCCTTCATCTTTTTCAGCGGGCCGTAGCCGTGCGGCTGGAACATCACGAGGAGACGGCCCGGAAAGTCGTGCAGCGTCTGCAATGTCGCGGCGATCTTGTCCGGGTTGTGGCCGAAATCGTCGATGACGGCGATCCCTGCGCCCGCGCCGACAAGCTCGAAGCGCCGTCTGATCCCCTGGAAGTCGTCGAGCGCGCGCGCGGCGTCGCTGAAGCGCACCCCGGCTGCAACGGCGGCGGCGATGGCGGCGAGGGCGTTGGCGACGTTGTGCCGGCCGGGAACCTTGAGCGAGACCTCAGCGCGCGCCGATGACAATCGGTCAATCGCCGTAAAGGCGACGCCGTAGGGCGCGGCGCGAAGGTCCTGCGCGGTGAAATCAGCGTCGGCGGCGAGCCCATAGGTGTGCGTCAGCGCGGCGCGAGTGGAAAGGGCGGCGACCTCCGCATTGTCGAGATTGAGAACGGCGGTCTGCGCGCGCGCCAGAAAATCGCCAAAGAGCGCGCGCAGCTCCTCCATCGATTTGTGGTCAAGCGAAACATTGTTGAGCACGGCGATCTTCGGGTTGAACATCGCGATCGACCCGTCGCTTTCGTCGATCTCGCTGACAAAGGCGGGGCCCTGTCCGACCAGCGCGCTGGTGAAGAGGGCGCCCTCGCGGACGAAGTTCTTCATGACGGCCCCGTTCATCACCGTCGGATCGCGGTTCATCGCGGAAAGGATCCACGCAATCATCGCGACTGTCGTCGATTTGCCGGACGTGCCGGCGACGCCGATGGGGGTCTCCGCGCTGTTGAAGAGATCGGCGAGGAGGCGCGCCCGCGCGATGCGCGGGGCGCCGAGGCGGATCGCCGCCTGGACGTCCGGCACGGTCTCCTCGACAGCGGCGGAGGCGACAAGTATCTGCCCGGCCGACACGAGGCCCGAGCCGTCCTGTTTGAACAGCCTGACGCCGTTGGCGCTGAGATAATCGAACTTCGGCCCGCTGCGGCCCTGGTCGAGCGCCCGGTCAGAGCCCGCCACGTCATGGCCAGCCGCACGCAGGATCAACGCCAGCGGCAACATGCCGGAGCCGCCGACGCCGCACAGGAAATATTGACGCTTTTCACGCATGGTCAAAAGTCTCTAAACGATCTTTGCGAACAACCCCTTATTTGGAGGCAGCGTCAACACGATGGCGCAGGGCATCAAGATCGCCGTCGTCGCGCCGGCGAACCGCTTGCAGCCCGAGGCCGCGGCGCGCGTCGCGGCGCTGGCGGCCCGCCTTTACGGCGACCGAGTGGCGCTCGACTTTCATCCGCAGTGTTTCCTGTCGAGCGGGCATTTCGCCGGCGACGACGCCGCGCGGTCGGCGGCGTTCCTCGAGACGGCCAACGACGAGGCGATTGACGCCGTCTGGTTCGCGCGCGGCGGTTACGGCTCCTGCCGGCTCGATGAGGCGCTGTTCGAGCGCTTGAACGCCCATGCGCGCGCGAAAACCTATCTCGGATACAGCGACATGGGGTTCCTTCTCGCGCGGCTCCATCGCGACGGCGTTGGAGAGGCCGTACACGGACCGATGGTGTCCGATATCAACCGTGAGGATGGCGAAGCGGCCGTGACGCGGGCGCTGTCTTTTCTCGTCGAGCGCGATCCGGCGGCGCTTGAGCCCTCTGGCGGGGCGCGCCGGTTTGCGTTCAACCTCACAGTGCTTTCCAGCCTGATCGGCACGCGCGCCGAGCCTGACTTCGCGCGGGCTGAACTGCTGATCGAAGACGTCGATGAGCTGCATTACCGGATCGATCGCGCGCTCTTTCATGTGACGGCGAGCGCGAATGTGCGCGGCTGCGCCGGGATCCGTCTTGGGCGCATGAGCCGGATCCCCGACAACGACCCGCCGTTTGAAAAATCGGCGGAAGAGATCGTTCGCTATTGGTGCGCGCGCGCCGGAATTGCTTTCCTCGGCCATGCCGATATCGGCCATGACGCTGGCAACAAGGTCGTTCCATTTCCGAGACGGCTCATGGTGTGAAGCGTGAAAAATGGGAGTTGTCCCGCGTTCACCATAATGGACATGGATTGACAGCAATTGCGCTATGCGTGCGCCCGCTGGTAAAGTCATCACGAGGGCGGCGCGCGCATTTCCGGAAGGACCGCTTATGGCTCCGCAGGTGTTGTCTCGCGCAGGTGATGCGATGATCGGCTATCCGCGTTTGGCGTTGCGGTTCATCGCCGGTGTCGATCCCGACGAGCGGGCGCGCGCATTCTTTTCGGCTTGAATTTCTCGGAAAACGGTAAGGGTTAAGCGTGATCTTCGGACTCGACGCCTTTGCGCCGCTATTTGCGGGTCTTGTGCTCGCCGGGTTGCTTGTCGCCTTTGCGATGGAATGGCGTCCGCCAGAAGTCTCGGCGCTGGTTGCGGTTGCGGCGCTGATGCTGCTCGGCCTGTTATCGAGCGAGGATCTCGTCAAGTCTTTCTCCAACTCCGCGCCGGTGACGATCGGGGCGATGTTCATCATGTCGGCTGCGCTCGTCAGAACGGGCGTTCTCGACCAGCTGGCGCGGGCGCTGATCAAAGCGGTCGGCAAGCGCCCGATCGCCGCGACCATCGGCTTCCTGACGATCGTTGCGACGTTGTCGGCGTTCATGAACAACACGCCGCTTGTCATGCTGATGATCCCCGTCGCGCTCGCCTTGTCGGAGCAGCTGAACGAGGCGCCGTCCCGGCATATGATCCCGCTTTCTTACGCGGCGATCCTTGGCGGCACGATCAGCATGATCGGCACCTCGACGAACATTCTCGTCGACGGCGTCGCGCGCGAGCAAGGATTGGCGCCGTTCCATATCTTCGAGATCGCCCCGCTCGGCGTCATCTATGCGATCGTCGGCATCACGCTCATTTTCCTGTTGCGCAAAGTGTTGCCAGAGCGGATCGCGATGGCCTCGCTCCTCGACCGGAATGAATCGCCCCGCTACATGGTGGAGCTGGCGATCGAGGCGGACAGTCCGTTCGTCGGCCAGCGCGCCCGCGACATCAAGGAATTCAACGCCGCCGACAGCCGGCTCGTCGACGTCGTGCGCGGGGACGCTTCTCTTCGGCGGGAAATGGAGGATGTCGTGCTTGCGGAAGGCGACATCGTCGTCCTGCGCTCGCCGATGAAGGAAATTCTCGGGTTCAAGCAGCAG
Source organism: Parvularculaceae bacterium (assembly GCA_034522715.1). Lineage (GTDB taxonomy): Bacteria > Pseudomonadota > Alphaproteobacteria > Caulobacterales > Parvularculaceae > Amphiplicatus. Next base: position 499,777 of record JAXHLA010000004.1, read on the forward strand.
CCGGAAGTTCAAACCCCTGACGGCGGCTTGCAGCCGATCAGCACGCGCTCCTCAATCCTCGTCGAAATTCTCCTGGCGCCGGGCGCGGCCTTTATCGGCAAGACGCTTCGCCACCTGCGCCTGCGCCGCCGGTACGGCGTTTATCCGGTGGCGCTCCACCGGCGCAGCGCCAATCTTGAGGATCGCTTTGAATATACGCCGCTCGCCGTCGGCGACACGTTGCTGATCGAAGGCGCGCCGGAGGATCTCAAACGCCTCTGCGACGACAATGACCTCGTCAACGTGGCGATGCCGCGCGAACGCGCCATCAAGAAGAGCCACGCCCCCATTGCGATTGCGACAATGGCCGGCGTCGTCGGCTTTGCGACCCTTGGCGTCATGCCGATCGCCGGGCTGGCCGCGATTGGCGCAGCGATTGTGCTCGCCACCAGGTGCGTCGAAGCGGAGGAGGCGTTTGGCGCCGTCGACTGGCGCGTCCTGACGCTCATCATCGCCATGCTTGCGGTCGGCAAGGCGCTGCAAAACTCCGGCTTCGTCGAGCTGATCGTCGGGGCTGTCGGACCGACCCTTGCGGGCTTTCCGCCGATCGTCGCTCTGGCGATGATTTATGTCCTCTCGACGGCGCTTACCGAGACTGTCACGAACAACGCGGTCGCGGTCGTCGTGACCCCGGTTGCGATCGGGCTCGCCCAGTCGATCGGCGCCGATCCGCGCCCCTTCGTCGTTGCGGTGATGTTCGCCGCGAGCGCGAGCTTCATGACGCCGATCGGCTATCAGACCAACACGCTCGTCTATAGCGTCGGCGGCTATAAATTCGCGGATTATTTGCGCCTTGGCACGCCGCTCAACGCGGTCTGCACCGTGGTGGCGATCTTGCTGATTCCCGTCTTTTGGCCGTTCTAGGCCCTTCGGGTGATTGTCCAGCGCAGCGGGCGCGGCTAGGAGATTTGCGCCCGCCGGGCGTTCAGGGAGTACGGTATGAAGACGACGCTAATGGTCACCGCCGCAATCGCGCTCGCCCTTGCCGCGTGCAACCGCGCCGGAGACGCGAAGGAAGACGCCAAGATCGCGGCCGACGCGGCCGCGCCCGCAACGCCCGCCGCTGGCGCTGAAAGTCCGGACGGCGCCGGCGCCGTGAGCGGGGCCGACAATGCGGCGAAGTCCGAAAAATTTCTCGCCGACAACAGCAAGAAGGCGGGCGTCAAGACAACCGCCTCCGGCCTTCAGTACGAAGTGTTGTCGGAAGGCCCGGCTTCCGGCGTCTCGCCCAAGGCGACCGACCTCGTCGATGTGCATTATGTCGGCACGTTGATCGACGGCGTTGAATTCGACTCCTCGCGCGCGCGCGGCGCGGCGGCGCGCTTCCCGCTCAACCAGGTCATCCCCGGCTGGACCGAAGGCGTCCAGCTGATGAGCGAAGGCGACCGTTATCGCTTTTATGTGCCGGCGGAACTTGGCTATGGCGAACAGGGAACCCCCGGCGGGCCGATCGGCCCCAATGAAACGCTGATTTTCGATGTGGAGCTGTTGAAAGTGACGAATGCGGATCGCAACCTCGAGGGCGCCTCAAAGTTTCTCGCGGATAACGGCAAGAAGTCGGGCATCAAAACGACAGCGTCGGGTCTCCAGTATGAAGTGCTGACGGAAGGCAAGGCGGGCGGCAAGCAGCCGACGGACGCCAGCAAGGTCAGCGTTCATTACGAAGGCCGCCTCGTCAACGGCACGGTGTTTGATTCGTCCTACGCGCGCGGCGAGCCGATCGAGTTTCCGTTGAACGCGGTCATCCCCGGGTGGACCGAAGGCGTGCAGCTGATGAGCGAAGGCGACAAGTTCCGTCTCTATATCCCGCCCGCGCTCGGCTACGGCGCCGAGGGCACGCCCGGCGGCCCCATCGGCCCGAACGAAGCTCTGGTCTTCGATGTCGAACTCTTGAAGGTCGTGGATTAAGGCGCGCGCTTGTGCGCTCGCGCGCGTGAATGGTGACGTCGTGAAGTGTGAATAGGGTTGTTGACGGCGGCGTTCAATTGCGTTGCCTCACCATTCACCATTCACCATTCACCATTCACCATTCACCATTCACCATTCACGCCCTCTTGCGAAACACGAAATAGACGACGACGCCGGTCGCCATCCAGATAAAAAATCGTGTCTGCGTCTCGATCGGCAGGCTTGAGAACAGATAGAGGCAGCCGAGGATCGCGCCGATCGCGACGATAAAGCCGAACGGCGCCTTGAAGGGGCGATGACGGTTCGGCTCGCGCACGCGCAAGATCATCAGCGCCACGGCCGTCGCGATGAAGGCGCAGAGCGTCCCGGCATTGGCCAGCTCCGCGATTGTCGCGAGCGGCAAGACGCCGGCGAGCGCGGCGCAGACGACGCCCGTCAGGATTGTCATCGCGACTGGCGTGCCGCTTTTCTTGTCGACAGCGCCGAAGCGGCGCGGCAACAGGCCGTCCCTCGCCATCGTAAAGAAAATGCGGCTTTGCCCATACATGAATGCGAGGATGACGGTCGGCAGGGCGATAACGGCCGCGACCGCGATCGCCGCCGCGGCGCCATCATGCCCCAGCGAGCGGAGAATAAAGGCCAGCGGCTCGCTTGAAGTTGCAAAATCGCCGAAGGGCAGCGCGCCGACGGCGGCGGTCGCAACCGTCATATAGATCAGCGTACAGACGAGCATCGACCCGATAATGCCGATCGAGAGATTGCGCCCCGGATCTTTCGTTTCTTCGGCTGCGGTCGAAACGGCGTCGAAGCCGTAAAACGCGAAGAAAATGATCGCCGCCGCCGACATGACGCCCCGGTCGGCGCCGGCGGCGTCCTTGTGCGCGGCGAAGCCATAAGGCGAGAAGGGCTCGAAATTCGCGGCGTCGAAGGCGGGCAGGGCGAGCGCGACGAAGATCGCCAGCGCGACGATCTTCACGATGACGAGGACGGCGTTGACGTTGGCGCTCTCGCGGATGCCGATCAGCAGCATGCCGGTCACGGCGGCGACGATTGCGACCGCCGGAAGATTGACGACGCCGCCGCCGGCGGGCCCCGCCGTCAACAGCGCCGGCAGCTCGACGCCCATTCCCAGCAGGAACCCGCTCGCATAGCCCGACCAGCCGACGGCGACCGCTGAGCACACGACCGAATATTCAAGGATCAACGCCCAGCCGACGAGCCAGGCGACAAGCTCGCCCATCGACGCATAGGAATAGGTATAGGCGCTGCCGGACGCTGGAATCATCGTCGCAAGTTCAGCGTAAGCGAGCGCGGCGAAGACACAGATGAGGCCCGCAACCGCGAAGGAGACCATGACCGCGGGCCCCGCGCGTTCGGCGCCGACGCCGACAAGCGTATAGATCCCCGTGCCGACGATGGCGCCGACGCCGAGCAGGACGAGGTGCCACGCCGACAGCGTCGGCTGCAGCCGGTCCGGCGCTTTCTCGTCGATCATCGAATCGATGGTTTTGCGGCGAAAGATATCTGACAAGGGGCCCCTCCCGAGTTGAAGCCGCAGCTTCCGACGGTTCTCCAGTCGGAGGCAAGGCGCTGCCTTCCTCCCTTGAAGGGGAAGCGAAAGCGGGCCCGGCTCAGTTCCTCGAGGAAACCACCCGTGTTACGCCCGGCCCGCAATTGATGAGGAGCCGCGCCGACATGACGACTTTTGACGCCGCCGCACTTGCCCGGGCGCTGCACGCGGCGCCGCTCTGGACGCTTGATCCCGGCGGCACGGTCATTCGGCGCAGCCTGAAATTCGCCGACTTCAACGCCGCTTTCGGCTTCATGACCCAGGTCGCGCTCGCCGCCGAAAAGGCGGACCATCACCCTGAATGGTCGAATGTCTGGAACCGGGTCGACATCGCGTTAACGACCCATGACGCTGGCGGGCTGACCGAAAAGGACTTCGCCCTTGCCGCTTTTATCGACGAAGCGGGCCGGAAATCGGGCGCGTCACAATAAAGCCCCGCCTGCGCCTTTGTGGCGCCCGGGGAACGCCGCTAGGGTGTTTTTCGAGAGGGATGCGAAGGAAGAATTCTCATGGCGATGATTGCGCTGGTCGATGACGACGAAAACATACTGACGTCCGTGGCGATGGCCCTTGAGGCCGAAGGGCACACGGTCAAGACATTTGAAGACGGCGCCAAGGCGCTCGCGGACATCACGGTGACGCCGCCCGATCTTGTCATCTCGGATATCAAGATGCCGACGATGGACGGCATGGAGCTCTTGCGGCGGCTTCGTCAGGGGTCGGAGCTTCCGCTGATTTTCCTCACGTCGAAGGACGAAGAGATCGACGAAGTGCTCGGCCTGACGATGGGGGCGGACGATTACGTCAAGAAGCCATTCTCACAGCGCCTCCTCCTTGAGCGCGTGAAGGCCGTGCTGCGCCGGCGCAGCGCCGCGCCCTCGCCGACGAAGGAAGAAGAAAAGCAGATCATCCGCCGGTCAAGCCTGACGCTCGACCCGATGCGCCACGCCTGCCTCTGGAAAGGCGATCCGGTGACGTTGACGGTGACGGAGTTCCTCATTCTCGAAGCGCTGGCGCAGCGCCCCGGCTTCGTCAAAAGCCGCGATTCGCTGATGGACGCGGCCTATGACGATCAGGTCTATGTCGATGACCGCACGATCGACAGTCACATCAAACGCATCCGCAAGAAATTCCGGATGGTGGATCCGGAGTTCGACGCGGTCGAAACGCTCTACGGCGTCGGTTACAAATACAAGGAGAGCTGATCGAGCGCATGACCGAGGGGGCGGCCAAACGTCCGCGCCGCGCCATTCGCCGGCTGCGTCCCGGCGTCGCCGTGTCGCGGCTGACGCTGACGATCGTGCTTGCCAATTTTATTGGCCTCCTCATTCTGCTCGTCGGTTCTTTCGGCGTCACTCAGTACCGTGACGGTCTGGTGCAGGCCAAGCTCGAAGGCGTGCGCGCGCAGGCCCAGCTCTTCGCCGACGTGCTGGCGCAGGTGGCGATCAACGAAACCGAGTGCGCGCCGGTGTTTGCGGATGACGCGGCGAGCGCGGGCGCCACGGTCTGCGGCCTGACGCTGTCGCAGCGCGACGTCAACGAGGTCTTCAATCGCGTCTGGGACAGCTTCGAAGGGCGCGTGCGGATTTTCGCCGCGCCGCAGACCAATGAGACGCCGCCGGTGAAAGACGCGAGCCTCCTGCTCATCGACGACGTCATGCTGCGCGCCGACGAGATCGTCGTCGAAGACCTTGCCCCGGTCGAAGATTCGGGCGCCGGCAACGCGCTCTGGCGCCTCGCCCGGAGCGCCGAGTCCTTTCTGAAGCGCTTCATGACCGGCGGTTTCCGCCGTGAGGCCGGGCGCCGCACGATTGAAGCCGAACTGAATGAAGCGCTCGCTTCCTCGCCTTTTGTCGAAGACCGCGGCGCGACTTCAGTGCGGTTCAACGAAAATGGCGAACTCGTTGCTTCGGTCTCGGTGCCGATCCGGCGCGTGCAGGCGATTTACGGCGTCGTCACGGCGGAGATCGGCGGCATCGAGGACCTTGTGTCCGACGCGCGCCTCGCGATCCTGCCGTTTTTCGGGCTCGCCTGCGCCGCCGCGCTGTTGACCTCGCTCCTCCTCACGGCCGCGATCGCGCAGCCGATCCGGCAGCTCGCTGTCGCCGCCGACAAGGTGCGCGAAGGGATCGCTGCGGCGGGGCGCGCGCGTGTTCCGGATTTCACCAGCCGCCAGGACGAGATCGGCGAACTCTCCGGATCGCTGCGCGCGATGACAGGGGCGATTTACGCCCGCATCGAAGCGATCGAGAGTTTCGCCGCCGACGTCGCGCATGAATTAAAAAATCCGCTGACCTCCATCCGCAGCGCCACCGAGACGCTCGATATCGCAACGAAGCCCGAAGCGCGCGAAAAGCTGATGAGCGTCATCAAGAAAGATGTCGCGCGCATGGACCGCCTCATCACCGATATCTCGAACGCTTCGCGGCTTGACGCCGAACTCGCCCGCGAGGCGCGCGAAGCCGTCGATCTCCGGAAACTCCTGACGGACATTACTGATCTCTACCGCGTGACACAAAAGCCGACCGAAGCGCGCGTCGCGTTCGATCCCTCCGGCGCGCCGGTTTACCTTTTTGGCAATGCGACGGCGCTCGGCCAGGTGTTCCGAAACCTTGTCGACAACGCCCGCTCGTTCTCGCCGCCGGGCGGCGAGGTCCGCGTCTTTCTCAATGCGCCAAACGAGCGCGACCGCATCATCCAGGTGATCGTCGATGATGACGGTCCCGGCATTCCGCCCGACGCGCTCGAGAAAGTGTTTTCGCGCTTTTACACCAAGCGCCCGCAAGGGTCGGCCTTCGGTAATAATTCCGGCCTCGGCCTCGCCATCTCGCGCCAGATCGTGACGAGCCATGACGGCGTGATCTGGGCGGAGAACCGGCTCGACGACAAGGGCGAGCGCAAGGGCGCGCGCTTCGTCGTCGAGTTGCCGGCGGCATGAACGCGCCCCCCGGCGCGCGCGTCCACGCAACGGCGATCGCGCTCGCCGTCGATCCTGACGGCCCGCTTGCGGGCGTTCTCCTGCTCGGGCCTTCCGGCGCCGGAAAATCCTCGCTGGCGCTTTGCGCGATCGAAGGCTGCCCGTTCAGGCGGACCGCGCTGATCGCCGACGATCAGGTCTTGATTAGCGCTGCGGGCGCAGCAACGGCGCCGGACAGAGTGCGCGGCCTGATCGAAGTCAGGGGGCTCGGGCCGGCGCCAGTGCGAACGGCTGGCGGCGCCGTGTTGGCGGCGGCGTTTGACCTTGGCGCGGCGAGCGAGCGCGTGGCGTCTCCCGAATGGCGCGAGATCGCAACCGGCCTCCTGCTGCCAGTTTACCCCTTTCGCTGGACCGGCGCAGAAAGTTCCGCGGCGCATCGCCTCCGCGTCACGGTTCGGCAAGTTTTATGTGGACAAATCGGCGAAGAGCCGCAGGATAAGAGCGTTGAAGGGGCATGAAGCCGGCATGATCGGCCTTGTAATCGTCACCCATGGACGGTTGGCGGAGAATTTCGTCGCCGCGATGGAACATGTCGTCGGTCCGCAAACGGCGATCGAAACCGTCGCCATCGCCGCTGATGACGATATGGAGCGCCGCCGCGACGACATCCTCGAAGCGGCGCGCAAAGTGGATGCCGGCAAGGGCGTCATCATCCTCACCGACATGTTCGGCGGCACGCCGTCCAATCTTGCGATTTCGGTGATGGGACGCGCGAACGCGGAAGTCATCGCCGGCGTCAACCTGCCGATGCTGATCAAGCTCGCCTCGATCCGCGGCGATCGTTCGCTCAAGGAAGCGGTCGCGGCGGCGCATGAAGCGGGCCGGAAATACATCAACGTCGCGTCGTGGGTCCTTTCGGGCGAACGCGGGTGACGGCATGGCCGCCGCCGAAAACGAAATCTCCGCCGAACTCCTGATCGTCAATCGCCGCGGCCTCCACGCGCGCGCTTCGGCGAAATTCGCCGCCGTCGCGGGAGCGTTCGACGCGAGCGTGCGCGTGACAAAGGACGGGATCACCGTCGGCGCCTGTTCCATCATGGGCCTGATGATGCTCGGCGCCGGGCTCGGCTCGACCATCACGATCTCCGCGACGGGAGCGCAGGCAAGAGAGGCGGTCGAGACGCTCGCCGGATTGATTGCGGACAAATTCGGCGAAGGGGCGTGAATTCGAGCGGCGAGCGACAAAAGTGCAACGCGGTTTTTCGCGGAGCCGCCGCGACCACTCACGAACCAGAGCGGCGGGCGACAAAAGTGCAACGCGGTTTTTCGCGGAGCCGCCGCGACCACTCACGAACCAGAGCGGCGGGCGATTCCTATCGATCGCCTGAACCTAGCTCAACGCGCCCGCCGGGCCGCCGGTTTGCACCAGAACCTTTTGCCCGTCGCGCAGGCGCTCGCCGCCGCGAATGACGATGCGGTCGCCGGCCTTGATGTCGCCGATCGCTTCGATGAGGTCGCCGTCCGCGGCGCCGAGCTCGATGTCGACCTGTTTGGCGATGTCGTCCGCGCCGATGACGAAAACGCTGACGCGCTCGGCGCGCAGGATGAGCGCGTCGCGATTGACGGCGACGACGCGGCGCTTTGCGGTGCGGGGCAGGCGCACCTCGACAGCGGTTCCGACGCGCCAGCCGGTCTCCGGCAGATCAAGCCTGATTTCGAGCGTGCGCGTCGTCTCGTCGCCGACCGGCACGACGGCGCGCACGGTTGCGTCAACCGATTGATCGCCATTCGTGACGGCGATCGTATCGCCGGGCGAGACGCTGGCGAGCAGCGCGTCCGCGGCGCGCGCCGCAACTTCGAGGTCTTCGGTGTTGACGAGACGAACGAGCGCTGCGCCCGGCGAGACAAACTCGCCGACGTCGATCTCGCGCGCGACGACGCGCCCGCTGAAAGGCGCTCTCACCTCGGTTCGTTCGAGCGCTGTTTCAGCGCGGCGAAGCGCAACGCGCGCGCGGGCGAGGTCGTGGCGGGCGGCGTCGCGATTGGCGCGCAATTCATCGATCGTCGCTTCGGATTCGCCGCCTTCCTCGCCGAGCCCCTCATAGCGCTCGACGAGTTTTGAGAGTTGTTCGGCCCGGGCGCCCAAGCGCCCAATGTCGGCGCGCGCTTCATCGCGCGTCGCCGTGGCGTCGGCGGGGTCGATGCGCGCAATGACGCCGCCTTTTTCGACTTCGGCGCCAACCTCCGCGACCCAGACGATCGGCCCCGGCGTCGCAGCGGCGATCTGGCTGTCGCTCGTCGAGACAACGGAGCCGGGCGCGCCGGCATGCGGGGCAAGCTCGGTCATCACCGCCTCGGCGATCTTGACGGGCGCGGGCGGAGGGCCTTGCGGCGCGGCGGCTTCAGCGGCGGTCGCTGCCGGCTGGAAGAGGCCGGCGATGAAAGCCCCGCCGGCCGCAAGCGCGACAACGCCGGCCGCGGCGAGCAGCGGCGGCTTTCTGAGCAGTTTCTTGAGAGCGATCATGTCGGGCGTCATCTTTTTACTCCGCAGGCTGAAGAATAAGGCCGCCTGTCATCTCGCGCGCGCGCTTTCGTGCGCCGAGTTGCAGGAGGGCCGGGGTGAGGAGCAGGGTGAAGAGTGTCGAAACGGTCATGCCGCCGAAGATGACAGTCGCGAGGCCGCGATAGATCTGCGCGCCTTCGCCCGGCGCGAGAACGAGCGGCGCCATGCCCATCAGCGTCGTCGCCGTGGTCATGAAGATCGGCCGCACCCGCAAACGCAGCGCCTCGCGCACCGCGTCCTCGCGCGACAGGCCTTCGGCTTCCGACTGGCGCGCTTGCTCGACGAGCAGGATCGCATTGTTGACGACGATGCCGAGCAGAATGATGAACCCGATCATGCCGAGAAGATCGAGCGGTGTCGGGTTGACGAGATTGAGCAGCCTGATCGCCACGATCCCGCCGACAGCCGCCATCGGAATGGTGATGAGGACAATCGCGGCGTCGCGCACCGACTTGAACAGCGCCGCCAGGATGAGGAACAGGATGGCGACGGCGAGCAGGAAATTGCCGCCGAGATTGGTGATCGCCCGATTGAGGCTGTCCGCTTCACCGGCGAATTTGACCGAGGCGCCCTCGGGCAGCGCGGCGTAGATTTCCTTTTCAGCCTTTTCCTTGATCGTCGTGACAATGTCGCCGAGCGCCAGTCCTTCGGGCGCGTTGATCGCCAGCGACAGCGTGCGCCGCCCGTCGATGCGGGAGATCTGCTGCGGGCCGACACTCCGGCGAAAGGCCGCAAGCTCGCCGAGGGGCACGACGCCGCCCAGCGGCGTCGCGATCGGAACCGTTGAGAGATATTCAGGCTCGCCCCACGCGTCGGCCTTGAGAATGATGTCGATGCGGCCATCTTCGTGAAAAAATTCACCGAGCCACAAGCCGTCGCCGAGCGCGCGGACGGCGCTGGCGACGCTTTGGCGCGTCATGCCGGTCTCCGCGATGCGGCGATCATTGGGCACGAGCGTGATCTCGGGATTGACGACTTGCGGATCGGGGTTTGGCCACACGGTCGCGCCCGGCAGCGCCGCCGTAATGATATCGATGACGGCGGGCGCCGACCCCATCAGCGCGTCGAAATCAGCCGCCTGCAGATCGATGCGGAAATCGCCGCCGCCGCCGAAATCGCCGAACAGGTCGCCCTGCCGCGCGAAGGCGCGCGTGTCGGGAAAACCGGCGAGGATCTCCTCGTTCACGATTTTTTCGAGCCGCGCCATGTCCGACTGCTTCTTGGGGCGCACGCCGATATTGCCGCCCCAGTTTCCCGAATAGAGGTAATAGTTGAGAAGCGCCGGCTCCTTTTCGCCCTTCATGTAGGGATCAAGCCGCGCGACGACGACTTCAGCAAATTCTTTGCGGATCGTGTCGGCGTTGGCGCCCGAGGGAAACCCGATGAAGCCATCGATCGCCGCGCGTTTGACCGGCGGCAAATAGTTGAGCGAGGGAAAGAGCAGGAGGCTGACGGCGACCGGAACGGCGGTGAGGCCGGCAATCAGGGCGAGACGCTTCGCCGGTGTCGAGGTCATGCTCATCACGGCGCCCGGCACGCGTTCAAAGAAGCCTTGCCTTGCGCGCGCCGCCGCAACGCGCGGGCTGGCCTTCATGAAATGCGCCGCCGCGGTCGGCAACACGGTCGCCGCGACGATGAGGCTCAGCGTTACGGCGACAGCGATCGTCAGGGCGAGATCCGAAAAAAGCTGACCTTCGACATCTTCAAAGAACATCACCGGGACGAAGACTGCGATCGTCGTCACGGTCGATGCGAAAAGCGCGCCGAAGACTTGCTCGACTGATTTTGCGGCAGCTTCCTGCGGCTCATGGCCTTGCTCGCGCAGCCGCACGAAATTTTCCATCACGACAATCGCCGCGTCGAGAACCATGCCGGTCGCAAAGGCGAGACCCGCCAGCGAGATGACATTGATCGAGCGGCCGGTGAGCTGAAGAAAGACGACGGTCGCGGCAAGACATATCGGGATCGACAGCGCGATCAGCAGTGTCGCGGTCGTCCGGCGCAGGAAGGCCCACAGGATCGCCGTCGCGAGCAGCACGCCGAGGAAGAGGTTTCCCGTCAGCATCGACAGCGCGTTCTTGATGAACAGCGATGGATCAAAACTCTTGTGAATGGCGAAGCCGAGTTCGGCGAGCGGCCCTTCATTCAACTCGTCGATCTTCTCGGTGATCGCGCCAATGGCGGCGAGGGTGTTCGCGCCGGGCTCGCGAATAACGCGCATGCCGATCGCCGGATTGCCGTTTTGATAGACAACGCCGCCGCCGCGATCGTTGACAACGGCGACGTTCGCCAGATCGCCGAGGCGGATGGCGGCGCCGTTTCGCCAGGCGAGGATCGTGTCTTCCAGTTGCGCCGCCGAATAGCGACCTTCAAAGCGCATCGTATAGCTGCGCCGGCCGACCTCGATTGATCCGCCGGTGACGTCCGAGGACCGGTTCACCGTTTGCGCGATCTCGTCGATGGTGACGCCAAGCTGCGCGAGCCGGAACGGATCGAAGGAGATTCGCACGATTTCATCGCCGTCATCGGAATTGACGTCGACGCCGGCGACGCCCTCGATCGTCTCCAGCTCAGGGGCGATGCGCTGCTCGGCGAAGTCGCTGAGTTTGGCGGAGGCGTTCTCATTGCCCGGCAGGCGCTGCAGGAACAGGAAGATCAGCGTTTCGCCCGCGCCGCCGCCGCCGTCATTGTTGATTTGCGGCCGGTCGGCGTCAGCGGGAAGGCCGCGCACGCGCTGCAGGCGGCTTGTGACCTCGGTCAGCGCCTTATCCATGTTGGCGCCGAGCGCGAACTCCATATTGATGTAGCCGCCGCCGGAGTTCGAATAGGATTGCATCGACTTCAGGCCCGGCGCGCCGCGCAATTCGCGCTCGATCGGGTCGATGATTTCGCTTTCGACTTCACGGGGGCTGGCTGCGCGCCAGCCGGTGAAGACGCCGAGGACCGGACGCTCGATGTTCGGAAGAAGCTGGATCGGCAATTGCGACAGCGAGACGCCGCCGAACAGAAAGATGACCGCGAGCACCACGGCGAGCGCTGCTGGATATTTGAGGCAGAGTTTCGTCAATCCCATGCCGATCACCGTCTTCGCGCGCTGAAGCGACAATTGTCGCGTGACAGGATAAGCCTCATTTCAGCCTTGAATAACAAGAGGCCGTTGATCGTCTTTCGACCAACGGCCCCGTTGAAGCGGCGAAGAGAGTCGCGATTGCGACGAAGCGAAAAAGTTTAATTTCCGGTGCGCTCGCGCGCGTCGAGCGCGTCCAGTTGTTGCGTCACGATCGCTTCGCGCTCCTCAGTTTCGCGGCGCATGCGTTCGATCTCTCGTTCATGATCGCGGCGCGAAACCTTAAGAGTGCGGCGCGCGTCCTCGATGGCGCGCAGCGCCAACCGCCGCGCGACTTCCGGCATGTCCTCATTCTCGAGGGCGTCGGCCTCGGCAGCGAGATCCTCCATCGCCTCGTTAAGGCCGTCATTCATCGCCTCTTCGAGATCGACGCGCGCCTCTTCAAGCGCTTCCAGCTCCGACTGGAGCGCTTCGCGTTCGGCTTCGATCGCTTCCTGGCGGGCTTGCTCCATCGCTTCGCGGAGGTCTTCCGCGTCCTCAAAAGCACCAGCGTCATCGTCGCTCAACGAAGCCGCAAAATGTTCCCTGTCGGCAAAAGCGAGGGAGAATTCCTGCTGCATCTGTTCAGCGGCCCTTTCAGCGTTGAGGCGCATCTTCTCGGCGGTCTTGCGCCACTCCTTGCGCGCCTTCTCCATTTCCTCGCGCATGGTGTCGCGATGGACGCGCATCTTGCCGACGGCAGCCTTGAGCGCGGCGCGCTTTTCCGGCGTCATCGGCTCGCCGCTCGTAAAGCGCTGCGTCTCGCCGTCGATTGTAAATTCAAGATCGTAGGCGGCGCCGTCCGCGGCTTCGATGTCGCCCAGAAGGCGATGTTCGAGATCGGCGACCATGCGATCGGTGAGCGTGTCGCCATTGGCGAAAGCAAACGCGATGCTGTCCGCGACAGGGGGCGGCGCCGCCGGGTCGGCGAGGCCTTCGGCGGTTGCGGGCACGGGCTCGACAGGCGCGACGGGTTCGACAGGCTGGACAGCAGCGATCACCGGTTCAGCATTGGCCCAGATCGGCAGCGCCGGCGGCTCTGGGGCGACAGGGGCGGACGCGAACGCCGGATCGACGGGCTTGCCATTCTTCAGCGTTTCGAAGTGGAGATGCGGCCCGGTGACGAGGCCCGTCTCGCCGACAGCGCCGATCACCTCGCCTTTGCGCACTTGCTGACCGATCCTGACCTTGAAGCTGTCGAGATGGGCGTACCGCGTGATGAGACCATGCCCGTGATCGATGACGACGGTCGTCCCATAATTCTCCTTGCCGGGAATACGCGTCGTCGCTTCGACGATGACGCCGTCGCCCGATGCTTTCACCGGCGCGCCCTTGACGGCCTTGATGTCGACGCCGCGGTGTCCCATCGGCGTCTTGTTGTCTTCAAGGCTCGTGTAGATCTTGCCGAAGCCGAGCGTCACATCGCCATCGACCGGCTTGATCAGATCGGGTTCGGCCATTTCGATTGCCGGCGCCGCGGCGAGCGCTGCGAGGCGCTTTTTCTCCGCAGCCGCTTCGGGATCGACCGCGAACGCCGCCTGTCCGACAGCGATAAGCGCAGCGATTGACGCGGCGCCCGCGAGGGCTGCGCGCGCGCCCGGCGTCGTGCGCCGCTCAGGATCGGCGGAGAGAATGGAATCGAGGCGCCGGCGGCGGCCCTGCCGGTCATTCGGCGTGAAGCCCGGCGCGAGGGCCGGCAACAGGCTCTGCTTCATCGCCGCGTATTTGAGACCTTTGACAAAACATGACGCATAAGCGCGGCGGTCGACGCCGGAGCTGATGACGAGACGGTCCGCGCCTTCTTCCGCCGCGAGTTCGACCCGGTTGGCGATGCGCGTGACAAGCGGATTGAACCAGAACAGCACGCGCGCCAGCGCCGTCGCCGTGAAGAGGCGCGTGTCGCCGCGCTTCAGATGCGCGATCTCATGCGCGCACATCAGCGCGACGTCGTCATCGTCAATGCGCGCATCTAGGTCGTGCGGCATCAGGATGACCGGCGACACGGCGCCGTAGAGGCAGACGCTCGACACATGACGCGAGCGCTTCAGCTGCGGGGCCTTGACGCCGAGCTGAAACGCCCACGCGTCGACCGCGCTCAACAGCGTCCTGTTCTCGACCGGCGCGGCGAGCCCCGAGGCGAGAACAAAGCCCGCCTGGCGCGCGATCCAGATGAACAGGGCGAGCGCTGCGCCGTAGACGTAAAGCATGGCAAGCGCATTCATCGCCTGCTCGGCGGTGATTGCCGGCGTTGATGGCGTGGAAGCTGACGAGGGCGAAGCTGCCCCATCCACGGCTTGCAACGCCGCGCGCTCGATGACGGCGTGAGGCTTGGGGTCGGTTGACGCAACCGCCTCCGCCGCACCTGTCCGCAAGGAAACCCCGAACGCCGCGAGCGACGGCGCCGCGAGCGACGGCAAGATCGCAAGCAGGAGCGCGCCGATCCACAATCTGTCACCGCGCGCCGCGCCCTTACGCTCAAGATGCATCGCGCCAAGCAGCAAAACCCCGGCCCAAATGACGGAAGCGACAAGACACGCGATCAGCGCTTCCGACTGATAGGCGTTCAATCCGAGCAGCGTTGTCATTTGCCTTCCTCCGCCCGAAGGGCTGCTTCGAGTTCGTCGATTTCGTCTTTGGTGAGCAGCCTTGAATCCGCGAACATCACCGCGGACGGGGCGGCGTCGAGTTCAAGCACGCGGTCAGAGAAGTCCCTGATCATGCGCGACAGCAGCGCGACCTTGCCGATCGCCGCCGAATAGACGTTGATCCCGTCGGCGGCCTTCTTCTTCAGAAGGCCCTTCTCGCACATCCTCTCGATGACGGTGCGCATCGTCGAATAGGTCCAGTTGAACTCCGGCGCGATCGCATCGGTGATCTCGCGCGCTGACAGCGATTTCCGCCGCCAGAGGAGTTTCAGGACGGCGAGTTCAGGTTTGGTGGGCTGAAGGGCAGGGTCGATCGCCATAAGTCGCCTTTGATGCTGGTTCGCCACATCTGTAGCGCGCCGCTACAGATGTCGCAACCCTCTATGCGCCCCCTGATGCGCCTGAAATCGGAGCTTTTGCGCCGATTTTGAGACGGGCGGGCGCAATCAGGCGGCGAACGGATTGGCTATTTTCCCGTTTACGCCCTGTTCAGCCGTTTGCCGGAAGATTGGCCGCGGGGGATGAAAGCGAGCAGCTGCGATGAGCAGGGAGGACAAGCCGGGTCTGCGCGCGCGCGCCGTCAGCCGCGGGACCGATCCGCTCGACGAGATGTCGCCCGACGAGCGCCGCCGCGACGTCCGCCGGGCGACCTTCAAGGCTGGCGAGATCCTTCTCGATGACGGCCGAAAAATTCCCTGCATCGTCCGCAATATTTCGGAATCGGGCTGCCTCATCAAACTCGACAATGCCGATGCGCTTCCTGACTTCGTCACCATTCGGATCGAGCTGGACGCCCCCGCGCGCGCGGCGGAAATCGTCTGGCGCTCGGCGAGCCTTGCCGGCGCAATGTTCATCCGGAATTTTTCCTAGAGCGCGTTCCCGAAAAGGGGTTCGCGATTTTCGGAAAGAACGCGCGAGCACTCAAAAAACTCTAGAGCGGCGGGCGACAAAAGTGCAACGCGGTTTTTCGCAAAGCCGCCGCGACCACTAAAAAACTAGAGTTTCGGTCGATTCCTATCAATCGCCCGAAACTCTAGACGGCAAGCGCTTCGAGCGCGGCGATGATCTCGGCCAGTTCATGAGGCTTTGACAGGCGGTGATCGCCTGCTTTTAGCAGCGTCACTGTCAGATCGTCCGTCTGAAGACATTCGGCGAAGGTCATTGCATGGCGCCACGGCACATCGGGGTCGGCCATGCCCTGGACGATGCGGACCGGGCAGCGAATGGGGATCGCGCCGCCGAGGAGGAGATGCTGTCGCCCATCCTCGATCAGGGCGCGGGTGATGATTGTCGGTTCCGGAGAATAGTCCGACCGCTCAATGAGGCGGCCATTCCTGAGAATCTCGTCGCGCTCCGGCCCTGTCATTTTCTCCCACAGGAGCGCTTCGGTGAAATCCGGCGCCGGCGCGATGAAGACAACGCCGGCGACAAGGGTTGGCCGCCGCAATGCAAGGAGGGCGGCAATCCAACCGCCCATGCTGGACCCGACAAGGATTTGCGGCCCTTCGGTCAGCGCGTCGACAGCGGCAAGGGCGTCGCCCAGCCAGTCGGACAAAACGCAATCCTCGAACCGTCCCCCGGAGTCGCCGTGTCCGGAATAATCGAAGCGCAGGAACGCGCGGCCCGCGCCCGCGGCCCAGGCGGCCAGATGCGCCGCCTTCGTCCCGGTCATGTCGGACCGGAACCCGCCAAGCCAGACGACGCCGGGCCCGCCGCCGGCGCAGCGCCGGTACGCGAGGCGACATCTGGGGCCGTCCATGAAGCCGGTTTCCTCGATCATGGTCTGACGCTTGATCCTCTTGCTCGACTTCGGCCTATAAGCGCCGCGATGCCTTTCGACAAAACCGTTCTGCAAGTCATCCCCGCGATGGACGCCGGCGGCGCCGAGCGCACCACGCTCGAAATGGCGCGCGCGATTGTTGCTGCAGGCGGGCGTGCGATCGTGGCGACATCGGCGGGCAGGATGATCGCCGATCTCGAACGCGCCGGCGCGCATGTCGCCCTGATGCCGGTCCAGTCGAAAAATCCCCTGACCATCATGAGCAATGCCGGGCGGCTGTCGGCGCTCATTCGCGCTCAACGTGTGGACATTATCCATGCGCGCTCGCGGGCGCCGGCGTGGAGCTCTTTGGTGGCGGCGCGGCGGACGGGCGCGGCTTTCGTCACGACCTGGCACGGAGCCTATCGGTCGGGGAGCCCCTGGAAGCGCTTTTACAATTCGGCGATGGCGCGCGGCGATCTCGTGATCGCCAATTCGGCGTTTACCGCGGCGTCGATTCGCGCCGCCGGCGATCCCGGCGAGCGGCTGAAAGTTATCCACAGGGGGGCCGATACGGACGAATTCAACCCGAGGGCGATTGGCGGGGACCGTGTTGACGCGCTGTTGACGAAATGGGGCCTTGAAAAGGGATTGGGCCCGCTGCTGTTGTTGCCGGGGCGGCTTACGGACTGGAAGGGCCACAGCCTCGCCATCGAGGCGTTGCAGCGACTGCCAGCCAAGGTTCCGGCTGGCGCGATGGCCAATTTGCGTCTAATTTTCGCTGGGGATGCGCAGGGGCGGGACGGTTATGCCTCCTCCTTGTTGCGTGGGGTTAGGGAGCAGGGTCAGGACCGGATGATCCGATTTGTCGGACATTGCGACGACATGCCGGCCGCCTATGCGGCGGCGGACGTCGTGCTATCGCCCTCGACACGGCCTGAGGCCTTTGGGCGGATTGCGGCTGAAGCGGGCGCCATGGAGCGCATCGCGATTGCCGCCGATCACGGCGGCCAGCGCGAAACGATCATCGACGGCGAAACCGGTTTTCTCGTCAAACCGGGTTCTGCCGATGCGCTGGCCACGGCGATTGCGACGGCGATGTCGATGAGCGCCGTTAGCCGCGCAGCCATGGGGACGAAGGCGCGGGCGCGGATCGCGTCCTTGTTTTCGGCGGCGGCGATGACAGCGGCGACACTCGATGCGTACCGCATGGTTCTCGGCGACGGCGTGCGCGCCGCATGACCCGCCGTTCCGACAACATTCTCATTATAAAGACGGACGGGCTCGCCGCTTTTGTCGCCGCCGAACCGCTCTTTGATGCAATCCGCGCCGCCCATCCCGGCGCCCGCCTGAGCTTGCTGACCCAGCAGCATCTGCAGCGCGTTGCGCGCGCCTCGCCTTATTTCGATCAGGTCGCGGCAATGCCTGATTTCCGCGATGCCGACGCGCGCAAGGCGTTTGTGAAGCAGATCCAGGCCTCGCATTTCGCGGTCATCTACGATCTTGCTTCCAACGAAGAGTCCAAGCGGCTCTACGCGGCGCTCGGACCGTTTCGCCCGAAATGGCGCTCTGTCGCCGCGGCGTCGCGGTCCGCGCGCAAGCATGGCGCGCCGGAAGAGGGGCTGCCTGATACGGCGAAATTCTCGGCGTCGGTCGGGCTCGATGCGCCGACGCGCCTACCCGATTTCAGCTGGGCGCTGGCGACGCGGAAGGATTCCGCGAACATGCAGCCCTCGTGGTTCGGGATTTCCGGCGTCTACGGATTGTTGATGCCAGGCGTCGATGAGACGCGCCGCTGGCCTGCTGCGCGTTACGCCGAGCTCGCGCGCATGATGGCCAAGAAAGGCATCATGCCGGTGATGGTGGGCGCCAAGGAACTGCACCCCTTCGCCGACGATGTCGCCAATGCCGCGCCCGAGCTTGTCGATATCACCGGCAAGACCGATCATCTTCAGCTTGTGGCGCTCGCCCAGACGGCGGCCTTCTTTGTCAGCGACGCCGCCGAAGAGGTTCATCTTGCGGTCAGCGTCGGTTGCGCCGGGGTGATGATCCGCAAGGTCGGCGAAGAGCACCTTTCGCCCAAGGGCCGGAATGTCATCACGCTGACGACCCGCGAGGATATGGGCGAGGCGACCACGGACTTTGTCTGGCGCGCCCTGACGAATATGGGGCTTATCCCCAAGGGGGCCGCGAACCCGCGCGCGGCTGTTCGATGAGCCCGCCAGTGAACCCGGCGTTGATCCCGGCTCCGGAAGCTCTATATAGCGCAATGCCGCAGCAATCGGGTATTAACCGGATGTTCGGCGCTGACGCGACAGTGTCGCGCGCTTTGCATCAACCCTCGTTCTGAAGCCGCCCAAGGAGAATATCTATTTCCCGCAGACCTTTCGCCGCCACCCCGCCCAAAGGAGACGGACCCCGCATCAACGAAGAGATCGCCGTACCCCAAGTCCTGTTGATCGATCACACCGGCGAGAAGCGCGGCGTTGTCGCGACCGCCCGGGCGATCGAGATGGCCGTTGAAGTGGGCCTCGATCTCGTTGAAGTGTCGCCGGGCACCCAGCCGCCGGTTTGCAAGATTCTGGATTTCGGCAAGTACAAATATCAGCAGCAAAAGAAAAAAGCCGAAGCGAAAAAGAACCAGAAGGTCGTCGAGATCAAAGAGATCAAGATGCGGCCAAACATCGACGACCACGATTACGACGTCAAAGCCAAGCAGATGCGGTCGTTTTTCGCGGAAGGCGACAAGGTGAAGGTGACGCTTCGGTTCCGCGGCCGGGAGATGGCCTATCAGGACCGCGGCATGATCCTTCTCGAAAAGGTCAAGACCGACTTCGAGGATGTCGCCAAGGTCGAGCAGATGCCGAAGCTCGAAGGCAAGCAGATGATGATGGTGATGGCGCCGCGCTAGGCGTCAGCCCGGAAGAGGCGCGCGAGGCGTTCCCTTCGAACGGGAACGCCTTGGCGCATTGCTTGCTGGGATGGAGGCCGCCGCCACCGATCGCATGGGCGCGAGGCGCGGGGGCGGGGCTAGCGGTTCGGTCATGAGTGACAGGTTCCAGGCAATTTTCGAGACGGCGCCCTGGGCGCCGCTGCTCATCGCGTTGATGGTCGGACTTGCCTGCGGATGGGTGATCTGGGGCCTTCGCGGCGCAAGCGCAGACGCGGACGATCGCGAGACATCGCCGCAGACTGATGGCGATGAACGCAAGGAAATCGTGGTGTTGCGGGCTGAACTTGAGGCGGCGCGCGCGCTCCTTGATGACAGCGATGTCCAGCAAGACGATGCCGTTCGTCAGCTCGCGTCGGTCGATGAAGCCCTCAAGCGCGCCAACGGCCGCCTTAAAGTCATACAACGCGGTTTGAAGCGTTAAGCCTTTCCGCCCGCATGCTCTTGTCCCGGAACGGGACGCGCCGGCGCCGCTTCGGCCCGCCGCAGCGCTGACAAAAGCGGAATGAAGGCCAGCGACGCCAGCACGGCGGCGAGCAGGAAATGCGCGCCGGGGAAATAAAATCCGTCTTTCGATTCCGTGAACGCCGCGAAAACCTGGGTCATGATGTAGGGGCCGATAATCATCGCGACGCCATTGAGGCTGCCGACCGCGCCCTGAAGTTCGCCTTGCGTATTTGCAGGCGCGCTTTTCGACAGGACACCCATCAAGGCAGGCGTTGCAAAGCCGGCGAGCGCGCCGAAGGCGATCAGCGTGTAGATCATCCAGCCTTCTGAGGCGAAAGCGTAGAACAAATAGGCGACGACGCTGACGCTGGCGCCAAGCAAAGCGGCGCGCGCCTCTCCGAGTTTCGGGATGACGATGCGGGTGAGCCCGCCCTCAACGATCGCCGCCGACAGGCCGACCGCCATCAATGAGAGCCCGATCTCGCGCGCTGACCAGCCGACGACCTCGTACGCGTAATAGGCCCACACCGCCGGAAAGCTCCAGCGGGCGAGGCCAAGAAGGAAAAGGCTGCCGGCGGCGGGAAGGATCGCCGGATAGCGCCGAAAATTCTGGAAACTTGAAAAGGCGTTCGCGCGGCGCCAATCGAAGGCTTTCCGGTTTTCGGGCGGATTGGTCTCTGGAAGAAAGAACCATCCGTAAACGAAGTTCATGGCCCCCAGCGCCGCGACAGCGTAGAACGGCGCGCGATGACCATATTGGTCGCCGATGAGGCCGCCAAGCGCCGGGCCGATGATGAAGCCGAGCCCGAACGCTGCGCCCATCAGGCCGAAATTCGCGGCCCGCTTTTCCGGCGGCGAGATGTCGGCGATATAGGCGTTGGCGGTCGAGAATGTCGCTGAAAAGCATCCCGCGAGAAGGCGCGCGATAAAGATCAGCGCCAGCGACGGCGCCAGCGCCAGCATCAAGAAGTCGGCGGCGTAAGCGGCCAGCGAGCCGAGCAGCACCGGCCGGCGGCCGTAGCGGTCCGAGATCTGGCCCATCACCGGCATCATGATGAACTGCATGACGGCGTAGGCGACCGAGATATACCCGCCCCAGCGCGCCGCCGCCGCCAGCCCTTCGCCGGTCACGTCCATGATAAGCTGCGGCATCACCGGCAGGATGATGCCGAAGCCGATCATGTTGATCATGACCGTGATGAAAATGAACAGGAGCGCATTCGGCCCCGGTTTAGCGGCCATGGCGCGCCCTCAAACCCACTAATGTGCCCCGTAGTCGGGCGCCGTGTGTCCGGCGTCAATCGGCGTCACCTTGATCGCCGTGATCTGGTTGCGGCGGCGCCGCAGGATCCGGAACCGGAACCCGTGAAACGAGAATGTCTGGCCAACCTCCGGAATCGATTGGGCTTCGTGGATCACAAGACCGGCGATCGTCACCGCTTCGGCGTCGGGGAGCATCCAGTCCATCACGCGATTGAGATCGCGGATCGTGACGTCGCCGTCGACATTGATGGAGCCGTCGGCCTGCGGCCTGACGCCGAGGACCGGGCTGTCATGCTCATCCTCGATCTCGCCGACGATTTCCTCGATAATGTCTTCCATGGTCACGAGGCCGCGGATCGAACCGTATTCGTCGACAATCAGTGCGAATTGCTCCTGGCCCTTGCGGAAATTGTCGAGCTGCTCCTGCAATGTCGCCGTCTCCGGCGCAAAATAGGCTTTGCGCGCAATGTCGGCGACAACGACCTTCGAGGCGTCGCCGTCGAATTCCCAGAGCGTGCGCAACAGGTCCTTCACATGGAGGACGCCGACAATATTTTCGGTGCTGTCGCGATAGAGCGGAAAGCGCGTGTGGCCGGACTTCATCGCCTGCGCGATCAGCGCCGCCGGCTTTTCCTCAATGTCGAGCATGTCGATTGATTTCCGGTGCACCATGATTTCGCCGATCTCGATCTCATCGAGATCGAGCGCGCCGCGAACGATGTCGCGCGCCGCTTTCTCAAGGTCGCCTTCTTCATGATGAAGCTCGATCGCTCCGCGGAGTTCGTCGACGGAGGAGAAAATCCGCTCGCTTGACGCCAGGTCAAGCCCGAAGAGTCCGAAGAAACCGCGCACGATCCCGCGCAAGACATAGGTCAGCGGCGCAAGAGCGAAGACAAGCCATCGCATCGGCCCCGATACGAATAACGCAAGCGAGTCCGGCCGCGATAACGCCACAGACTTCGGAGCGATTTCGGAAAAAATGACAATTAACGCAGTCATCGTCGCGGTTGCGATCGCAATGGCGAGCCCGCCGGCGCCGAACCACGACACAAACAGGCCGGAGGCGAGCGTTGTTGCAAGGATATTGACGAGATTGTTGCCGACAAGGATCGAACCGATGAGGCGCTCGCGGTCGCGGATCAGCCGGTTGACGCGAAGCGCGTTGCGGTCGCCGTCGCTTTCGAGCTTGTGCATGCGCGCGCGCGAGGCGGCGGTAAGGGCCGTCTCCGAACCGGAGAAGAATGCGGACATCATCAAGAGGATGACGATTGCGCCGATCGTCAGCAGCGTGCCGGGGTCCATGATTGCCTTTGCTTTGGTTCGGTCATGAAGGATGCAAGACGCCGCTCAGCGGCTTTGCGCGGTGAGGAACCGCAAGACTTTATCGGTCGCGACGCCGCGCGCGACAAAAGCCTCGCCGATTCGGCGGGTCAGAATGAGCGTCAGCGCGCCAGCTTCAACTTTCTTGTCCTGCAGCATCAGGTCAAGAAGCGACGCGGGCGCGTGCGCCCTGACGCCGTCGATGTCGCTAACGCCTGCTGGCAAGCCGCTCGCGCGCAGATGCGCTTTGATCCGATCGGCGGCGGCGGCGGCGCAATGATGTTCGCTGACAGAGAAATCAAAAGCGAGACCCATGCCGGCCGCAACAGCCTCCCCGTGAAGGAGACGCTCCGAAAATCCAAAAGCGGCCTCCAGCGCGTGACCGAATGTGTGGCCAAGATTGAGGAGCGCGCGCGCGCCCTCTTCGCGCTCGTCGGCGGCAACGATTGCCGCTTTGGCCCTGCATGAACGCATGACCGCCTCCCGGCGCGCCGCCGTGTCGCCGGAAATCACCCGCGCGCCGTTCCCTTCCAGCCACTGGAAAAACCCGGCATCGCCAAGCGCGCCATATTTGACGATCTCGGCGTAACCGGCGCGAACCTGCCGGGCCGGCAGCGTATCGAGGACGCCAATGTCGGCGAGCACGATTGCCGGTTGATGAAACGCGCCGATCAGGTTTTTGCCGTGACGCGCGTTGATCGCGGTCTTGCCGCCGACGGAGCTGTCGACTTGCGCAAGCAGTGTCGTTGGAATTTGCGCGAAACGGCAGCCGCGCCGCAGCACCGACGCGGCAAAGCCTGTCAGATCCCCGATGACGCCGCCGCCGAACGCGATGACGAGGTCGCCGCGCTCGACGCCAAGGCCGAGAAGCGTTTCGCAAAGCGATTCCAGCTGCGCAAAGGATTTCGTCGCTTCGCCGCCAGGCAACACGATCGTTTCGCACCGGATGCCGCCGGCGGCGACTGCAGCGCGCAACCGCTTGCCATGCAGGGCCTCCACAGCGGCGTCAGTGACGACGACGGTGAAAGGACGCTTCAACAGCGGCGCCAGATGGAAGGCGGCGTTGTCGATCAGGTCATCGCCGATGAGAATGTCATAACTGCGATCGCCGAGCGCCACCCTGACTGTTTCAGCCTTCATGGCGCGCCTCGAGCGCTGAGGTGGTCTTCAATCGCCGCGAGAAGGGCGCTGACGGTTTTGCCATGCGCGCCGGGCTGGCTGTCGATGACCAATGTCGCCTCGGCATAAAAGGGCGTGCGTTCGCCCAAGAGCCGCGCGATCGTCTCTTTCGGGTCGCCCTTTTTGAGCAAGGGCCGGGTCGGGCGCCGCGTGGCGCGTCTGGTCAGCGTATCGACATCCGCGCGAAGCCAAATCGAAAGAGCGCGGTCCCTGACGAGGCTGCGCGTTGCCGAGGTGGTGAGCGCGCCGCCGCCAGTTGCGAGCACGATCGGCGCCCCAGACAGGAGACGCGCGATCACCTTGCTCTCGCCCTCCCGGAAGCTCTGCTCGCCATGCTTTTCAAACAGCTCCGAAACGCTCATCCCCGCCGCCGCCTCGATTTCGGCGTCCGCGTCGTGGAAGGGAAGGTCAAGAGCCTTGGCGAGACGGCGTCCGATGGTCGTTTTCCCAGCGCCCATCATGCCGACGAGCACGATCGGGCGATCGACGGCGAGGACAGGCTCATTCTTGCGTCGAGAACTAAGGGGCATGGCGCGAGCATCCTTTAAGAGTCGCCGGCCTTTCGCGCCAGTGCCGGGGTGGCCGCAGCGCCCTTTTGCCAGCCCGCCAAGCTGGTCTAAAAGGCCGGGAGCCGATTCTTTTCCCTGAACGGAGACCATAGTCCCTTGCGTTTTGCCGCCGCCATCCTCGTTATCGCCCTGTTGGCCCTTGCTGGCCTCTTTGTCTTCGGCCTGACGCTCAAGCCCGAGACGCGCACGATCGAACAAGACGCAGTAGGGTTGCCCGGTGTTTAAATCCGCGATCACGCTGACCACGACTGCGGCGTCCTTTGCGGCGCTCGCGTTCGCCCAGACAGCGCCGCTTGCCCCCGTTGAGCAGACGGTGCTGGCGCGCGACGTGTTCGCAACCGGTCTCCTTGACCGTGACGCGGGCGCGCTCGGGTCCGATCTCTGGCGCGGCGCGGACGGGCGCGTCCTCGCCGTCTTGCTGGCCGCCGCGCCTGCGCGGCCGGCGTCGCCGTCAATCGGCGTCCTCGCCCGCCGGGTGCTGCTGTCGGCTGGCGACGCCCCGCAAGGCGCAGACGCTTCGCTCGGAGGCGCCAAGCTCGCCGCGCTGGTGCGGCTCGGCTTCATCGACGAGGCGCGCGAGATCGAAAGTCTTGCGATCGGCGGCAAGTCTGACGCCGGCCTCCTCGAAGCGCTTGCCTCCGCCGACCTTTTGTCGGGCGACGCGGCAGCGGCGTGCACGAAGGTGCAGCGGATCCAGGCGCCGCGCGACAACCCTTACGGCGCCAAGCTTCGAGGCTTTTGTTATGCGATCGCCGGTGAACTCGACGCAGCCGATCTGGCGCTCGGACTTTTGCGCGAGCGCGGCGGCTTGACGACGGCCGACGAGGCGATCCTTCTGCCGATGGCGTCAGGGGGAAAGCCCAAGCCCGGGTCAGAACCTGTCGACGCCGTTCAGTATGCGGCGCTTCGCGCGGCTGGTATGTCGGTGTCACTGTCGTCCGGCGCCGACGCCGGCCTTCACAAGGCCGTCGCCGAAGACGCAACCGCCCCCTGGCCGCAACGTCTGTTGGCGGCAAAACGGGCGTCCGCCATGGGCGTCATGAGCGCGGCGCAACTCAAGGAGCTGTTCGGCGCCGCCCCGCTTGAGGTCGCGATGGTCGCTGGCGGCGCGCTCGCGTTTCGTCAGTCGCCGGATGATCCGATGGCGCTCGCTGCCGCTTTCCAGCAGGCCAAAACCAAAAGCGCGCCGGAGTTCGCGCGCGACCGCGCCGGACTAGTGGCCGGCGCAATCAGCGCTGCGCGTGACTTCGAAACCCTGTTTGCGGCGTCCGCCCTCTTCGCCGAAGAGGTTCGCGGATTTGACGGCATGTTGGTCAGCGCCGGAGAAGCAGAGGCTTTTGCGCTGGCCCGTCTTGCGCTCGGTGATGTGACAGGCGCTGAAAAATGGTTGACGGCGGGCGCGGCAGGCGGGGCGGGAGCGGGCGCGCCGTCCGATATTCCGGCGCTGATCGCTGCGGCGAAATCCGGCGCGCGCCCGGCTGGTATTCAGGGCGAGGCTTCGGCTATTCGAGGACTGGCGACGTTCGTTGACGCGGCGATTGAGGCTGCGGCCGAGCGAATCGCGGGGCAGGGGGCGCTCACAGCGCTCGCCGCATCCGGCGCCGCCGCCGCCGGCGATCCCGTCGCGGAAGTGCTCCTGTCGCGCGGCCTTGAGACTGCCGGGCTCCAGGACCTCGCCCGGCGCCGCGGCGCAGAGCGGCTGCTGCAGGATCGCTACGCCCGCTTTGAGCCTGCGCCATCCGCCAGCGACGCGGCGCTTTCGCCTCCGCCGCCGCCGGGGGGCGATCTGAAAAAACCGACGCCGCGCGTGAAGCCCGCGCCGTCGCGGTGAACGCCGCCGCGAACGCGGAGGGCGATGCGCGCCTGATCGCGCTCTTTCTGGAGATGATGACCGTCGACCGCAACGCGGCGGCGATGACGCTCAAGAATTACGGCCGGGACCTTGCGCGTTTTTCAGAGTTCCTCCGCAAACGGAAGGAAAATCTCCTGACGGCGGGCGCCGACGACATTTCCGCGTTTCTGATGAAGCTGGAACGCGACGGCCTCGCCGCGGCGACAGCAGCCCTCAAAGTATCGGCGCTTCGACAGTTTTTCGCCTTTCTCTACGAAGAAGGCCATCGCGGCGATAACCCGGCGCGCGCGATCGATCGCCCGAAGACGCGCCGGCCTTTGCCCAAAGTGCTG
Source organism: Parvularculaceae bacterium (assembly GCA_034522715.1). GTDB lineage: Bacteria > Pseudomonadota > Alphaproteobacteria > Caulobacterales > Parvularculaceae > Amphiplicatus. Next base: position 526,196 of record JAXHLA010000004.1, read on the forward strand.
ACGGAAGAAGAAGCTGCCCGGCTTGCCGAGGCGGCGTCAGGGGCCGATGCGCGCGCCGCGAGACTTCGGGCGATGGTGGAGCTTCTTTATTCCGCCGGATTGCGCGTTTCGGAGCTTGTTTCCCTGCCAGTCGCGGCGATCAGCGCCGACGCGATCCTTGTCCGCGGCAAGGGCGGGCGTGAGCGGCTCGTCCCCGTCGGCGGCGCGGCGCGGCGCGCGGTGGATGATTATCTTCCCGTCCGGGTTGAATTCCTGGCGACGGGGCCAGAAGGCGAGCCCGTCGCTTCGCGCTATCTCTTCCCTTCGCGCGGCAAGACAGGCCACGTCACCGCGGCGCGGTTCGCGCAACTCCTGAAAGAGCTTGCGGTGGAGGCCGGGGTCGCCCCTGCGCGCGTCTCGCCCCACGTTTTGCGGCACGCCTTCGCAACGCACCTGTTGTCAGGCGGGGCTGACCTCAGAAGCGTCCAGGCGATGCTGGGCCATGCCGATATCACGACGACGCAGATCTACACCCATGTGGCCCAGGACCGCCTCAAGGACCTCGTTTTTTCCGCCCACCCGTTAGCGAAGAAGCGCAAGCGCGGCCGCCTTGATGAAACAGACGGCAGCGCTTAAACCTCACTCATGCTCAAATATCTCGATTTCGAGAAACCCATCGCCGATCTCGACGGCCGCATCGAAGAGTTGAAACGCCACGGCGCCGACAAGGAAAATGTCGCCGATGAGATCCGGCGCCTTGAAGCGCGGTCGCATGAGGTCTTGAAGGAGACCTACCGCACTCTGACGCGGTGGCAGAAAACACAGGTCGCGCGTCATGGCGAGCGGCCGCATTTTTCGGATTACGTGAACTTGCTCGCCGAGGACTTCACGCCGATCGCCGGCGATCGGACTTTCGGTGAGGATGCGGCGATCGTCGGCGGGCCTGCCCGGTTTCGCGGCCGGTCAGTCATGATCATCGGCCACGAAAAGGGCGCCGACACCGCAAGCCGCGTCAAGCACAATTTCGGCATGGCCAATCCGGAAGGCTATCGCAAGGCGATCCGCCTCATGGACATGGCGGAGCGGTTCGCGATGCCAGTCATCACGCTCGTCGATACGCCGGGAGCGTATCCGGGCCGCGGCGCGGAAGAGCGCGGCCAGGCCGAAGCGATCGCGTCGTGCACGGAGCGTTGCTTGTCGCTCGGCGCGCCGCTCATCGCCGCTGTGGTCGGCGAGGGCGGTTCCGGGGGCGCTGTCGCGCTTGCCGCCGCGAACAAGGTCTTGATGTTCGAGCACTCGGTTTATTCGGTGATTTCACCGGAAGGGTGCGCCTCGATCCTGTGGAAGGACGCGCAAGGCAAAGGCGACAGCAAGGCGCCGGACGCGGCCGAAGCGATGAAGATTTCCGCCGAAGACCTGCGCAGTCTCGCTGTCATCGACATCATCGTGCCGGAGCCGGTCGGCGGCGCCCACCGCAATCCCGCACAAGCGGTTGAGCGTCTCGGCGACGCCATCGAGGAAGCGCTCGACGACCTGTCCGGCCTGTCGCCGGCGGATCTTCGCCGGCACCGCCGTCAGAAATTTCTTGCGATCGGCCGCGCCGGCTTCGCCTGAACCCTGACGCGGCGGGGTCTATGATCGTTCTCGTGATTCAAGGCTTGCTGATCGCCGCTGCATTGGCGCTTGGCGTTCGCTGGTTTGCGGCCCACCGCGGGACGAAACTTGCCTGGCCAGCGCCAGTCGCCATGATCATCGGCGCTGTCGTCAATTTTTTCGATACGCTCGGCATCGGCTCGTTCGCGCCCTCGACGGCTGCGATCAAGTTCATGAAGCTGACCGGCGACGAGCGCATCCCGGGCACGCTCAATGTCGGTCACGCGATCCCGACGATCGTGCAGGCGCTTATATTCATCGCCATCGTCAAGGTCAGCGTCGCGCTCCTCGTCGCCTGCATCCTCGCGGCGGTCGCCGGGGCCCTCATTGGAGCCCGCATCGTGTCGCGGCTTCCCGTCAACGCCATCAGGATCGGCATGGGTCTCGCCCTGCTCGCGGCGGCAGGGATCTTCATTGCGCGCAATCTGGGGCTCGTTCCCGGCGGCGGTGACTCGCTCGCGCTTGAAGGCCCGTTGTTCGCCGCGGCGGTCGCGCTTCATTTCGTCTTCGGCGCGCTGATGACGCTCGGCGTCGGGCTCTACGCGCCAGCGTTGATCTCGCTCAGCCTCCTCGGCATGGACCCGCGCGCGGCGTTCCCGATCATGATGGGCGCATGCGCCTTTCTGATGCCGGCTTCGGGCTTGCAGTTTATCGCCAGCGGCCGCTTCGATTCGCGCCTTGCGCTCGGCTTTGCGATCGGCGGTATTCCCGCCGTTCTCGTCGCGGCGTTGATCGTCAAGGAATTGCCGCTCGACACGCTGCGCTGGCTTGTCGCTGGCGTCGTCGTTCTTGCCGCCCTAATGATGTTGACGAGCGCGCGCGAGGCCGCGCCGGGAAAGAGTTGATCCGATGGCAAGGTCGGCGTTCGCGGTGTTGTTCGGGGTGGTATTGGGCGCGGTGCTCGTCTTCATCGTCGAGCGCCTGGGGCACGCGTTTTTTCCAGCGCCGCCGGATTTCGATCCGACAAGCGCGGCGGCGGTCGCCGCTTTGCCGCTCGCCGCCAAGCTCTCGGTGCTCGCCGCCTGGTTCTCCGGCGCGTTCGGCGGGGGCGCGCTTGCCGCACTGATCGCCAAGCGATGGGCGCCGGCCGCCTGGGTCGTGGCGATGACCATTCTGCTTCTTGCCGGAACGAGCCTTGCCGCGATCGAGCATCCCCTCTGGATGGCGGCCGGCGCTATCCCGGCGACAATGCTCGGCGGCTGGCTCGCGGCGACGGTCACCCGATCGCACTATGGGAGGCCGCAAGCGCCCGAAAAGAAATCGCTGATATGACGGATGATACGCCGATCCCCGCGGCGACGGTCATTCTCCTTCGAGACCATCCTGCCTTCGAGGTCCTGATGATCGCGCGCGCGGAGCGCTCATCCTTTGCGGGCGGCGCGCTGGTCTTTCCCGGCGGGCGCGTTGACCCGGGCGACCGCGATGCTTCGTGGGCGGAGCATGCAAAAGGCCTTGACGCTGATCCCGTGCTCGCCGCAGCGCAGGTCGCGGCCATTCGGGAGGCGTTCGAAGAGGCGGGCGTGCTCCTGGCGCGCGGTCCCGCCGGCGCCATGCTGACGGCGGACGAGGTCAAAGCGCTGTCGCCCTGGCGCGCGAATGTCGAGCGGGACGATGCGCTTTTCCTGACGCTGGTGCGCCGTCACGGCCTGACGCTCGCTGCAGACCAGCTGACGCTCTTTGCGCACTGGATCGCGCCGCCCGGCCTTCACCGCCGGTTCGATACGCTTTTTTTCGCGGCGGCGTTTCCCGAAGGGCAGGACGTTCTCGAGGACGGCGACGAAGCGACCGAGGCGCTGTGGATTTCCCCGGCCGATGCGGTCGCCGCGCGCGACGCAGGAACACGCAAAATCATTTTTCCGACCGCGCGCAATCTCGAACTGCTCGGCGTCTCGTCTTCGACGGCGGCGGTCATCGACTTCGCGCGCCGGCGGCCCATCCGCCCGGTCATCCCGGACACGGTGACGCGCGACGGAAAGATGTTCCTGAAGCTTCCTGACGATCTTGGTTATCCGCAGACCGAAGAAGACTTCGAGACCGCCATTCGAAACTGATCACTGTTCCTGAAGCTGGAACACTTCGCCGTCGATGCCAAGAACGTAGAGGTTGCCGGCGTCGTCCTCGCCGAAGCTCGAAATGCTGTCGAGGGTTCCAAGGTCCGGCGCAAACGCCGAGGTCTGCACGCTGAACGCCGACGACGCGATCGTCGTTCCTTGCGCCGCAGAGGCCGCAGCGAACGACCAGACATTGTCGCTGACAAAGTCGGCAAAGACATATTGTCCCTGCAGCGCCTCAACAGGTCCGCGGTAGACATAGCCGCCGGTCACGGAATTGCCTTGCAGCGGGCCCGTTCCGTGCGCGTATTCGGCGATCGGCGGGGTCATGCCGGCGGTCGATCCCGCCATGTTGACGCGCGTTCCCTCCAGGATAGGCCATCCGAAGTTGAGGCCGCTATCGCCGGGGCGGATGAGGCTGATTTCCTCGATCGCGCCCTGGCCGACATCGCCGATGAACAGATTGCCGGTCTGCCGGTCGAAGCTCGCGCGGAACGGATTGCGAAGCCCATAGGCGAGAATTTCCGGCGCGCCGCCGCTCGTTGCGAAAGGGTTCCCTGACGGGATGGCGTAATCGCGCAGCGGGTCCGCCGGAAAACCATCCGTCGCCGGATTGATGCGCAGCATCTTGCCGAGGAGAGAATTGACATTCTGCCCGTTCGCGAAGGGGTCGTTCGATCCGCCGCCATCGCCGAGCGCGATGTACAGAAGATTGTCGGGCCCAAAACCGATCCAGCCGCCCTTGTGATTGTTCGCCGCCGGCTGGTCGGCGAAGAAGATGACATCGCCGGTCGATGTGTCCGCGAGATCGGGATTGGCCGTCTGCGTGCGGTAGCGGCGCACTTCCGTGTCGCCCGCGAGATTGTTGACGTGAACGTAGAAAACGCCGCTCGATGCGAAATCCGGCGCCAGCGCCATTCCCAGCAAGCCTTGCTCTCCGGCCGGGCTGATTGACGCCGTGACGTCAAGAAACGGCGTTGGGTTCAAAAGTCCGGTCGTCAGGTTCAGGATTTCGACCTGTCCGCCTTTCTCCAGGATGAAAATGCGATTGGAGCCGTCGCCGCGCCCGAGCGCATACAAAGGCTGGTTGAGGCCCGATGCGACGCGGCGCACGCGAAAGGCCTCCGTCACGTCCGTCACCGTGACGCGCAGATTGAGCGACGACGTTGCGGTTCCGTCGCTCGCGCGGATCGTCGCTTCGTAGATGTTGTCGCGGTTCGAATCCTGCGGGTTCTCGAAATCAGGGGCTGCGACAAAACTCAGCGCGCCAGCGCCCGTGATCGCGAAGCGCGCCTGATCAGCGCCGCCGGAGAGCGAGAAGGTCACGGCGCTTCCATCGGGATCGCTCGCCGCCGCCGTGTAGAAAACGCCGGCCGCATTTTCCAGAACCGAGGCGGTCGCGGCCGATGAAAAGACCGGCGCACTGTTCGTGGGCGGAGGAGCGCTGGAGTCGCCGCTTGAACAGGCAGTGACCGCGCACCCCGATACCAAGACTGCCATAAACGCTTGCCGCATAACGACTCCTGACGCCGATACTCCGATTTTGGAGCGCAATCGCTTACCGAAGTCTGCACCCGCGAGATGACAGTTTATACACTTTGATCGCCAGGGGATGCCTCGCGCTTCAGCGCCGCCTTTTTGTGTTCCCGAAAAGGCCGCGGCTCAGCTCCCGGATGACAATCGCCGAAAAAGTGCGCACGGCTGTTTTCGCCGCCGCTTCGCCGACCGACTGGCGGTTCGACCGCCGGCGCGCGGGTTTGGCCTTATCCGCGTCCCTGGCGTCTCGCTCTTCAGCTTTCGCGCGGCGTTCGGCGCGTTCTTCGAGGATTTCAAAAGCAGACTCGCGGTCGAGCGCCCTGTCATAGGCTTTTCCAAGCGCGGACTGCCGGACAATGTCGCGGCGCTCCTCCTCGGTGAGCGGACCAAGGCGTGACGCGGGCGGGCGGATCAGCGTGCGATCGACCATCGACGGCGCGCCCTTTTCCTGCAGGGTCGAAACAAGCGCCTCGCCGACGCCGAGATCGGTGATCGCTTCAAGCGTCGAAAAGGCCGGGTTCGGACGAAACATTTCCGCCGCCGTCTTGATGACTTTTTGCTCCTTCGGCGTGAAGGCGCGCAGCGCATGCTGGATGCGCGCCCCGAGCTGGCTCGACACCGGGTCCGGGATGTCCTGCGGATTTTGCGTCACGAAATAAACGCCGACGCCCTTTGAGCGGATGAGGCGCACGACCTGTTCGATCTTTTCAAGCAACGCCTTTGGCGCATCGTTGAAGAGCAGGTGCGCCTCATCGAAAAAGAAAACGAGCTTGGGTTTTTCCGGATCGCCGATCTCGGGAAGTTCTTCGAAGAGTTCGGAGAGCATCCACAGCAAGAATGTCGCATAAAGTTTCGGCGACTGCATCAAGCGGTCGGCGGCGAGAATGTTCACTGCGCCGCGACCATCGCGATCGACGTGAATGAAATCGTGAAGATCGAGCGCGGGTTCGCCGAAGAAATGTTCTCCGCCTTGTTCCTCAAGCGTGAGGAGCCGCCGCTGGATCGCCCCAACGGTCGTCTTCGCGACATTGCCGTATTTGAGCGTCAATTCGTCGGCGCGCTCGCCGATATTGATGAGGAGCGCGCGCAAATCCTTGAGATCGAGGAGCAGCAGGTCCTCGTCGTCTGCAACGCGGAAGGCGAGGGTGAGAACGCCCTCTTGCGTCTCGTTAAGATCGAGGAGCCGCGCCAGGAGCAGCGGCCCCATTTCCATTACGGTGGCGCGGATGGGATGGCCCTTCTCGCCGAAGAGGTCCCAGAAGACGACCGGGGGGGCGTCTGGCGCGTAGCCTTCAAGACCGATCTTGGTTGCGCGGGCGACGAGAAAATCCTTCATCTCGCCGGGCGCGGCGATGCCGGAAAGATCGCCTTTGACGTCAGCGGCGAAGACCGGGACGCCGGCGCGCGAGAAGCCCTCAGCGAGGATCTGCAAGGTGACCGTCTTGCCCGTGCCGGTTGCCCCGGCGATGAGGCCGTGCCGGTTGGCGTATTTGAGGGAGAGGTGCTGTGCGCTCTCGCCTTTGCCGATGAAGATGGCGCCGTCCGTCATTTGGCCTCCTGGATTTGCCGACTGTGGGCAATAGCGGGGCCCGCCGCGTGGCAGCAAGCGACGTTAAGGGGAATTAAGCCCCCGGCGTTGCTGTCCGGGCCGCCTTTCCGATACAAGGTCGGAGGAGGCAGGCCTGCATTGGGCGGCGGCTGATCGAGGGGACCATGCTGAGAATTTTGCTGATCATTCTGGTGGCGCTGGCCGTCATCATCGGCCTGATGCGCCTGACGGGCTCAAAGCCCGGCGATGTCGCTCCCGCTGCAGCGACTGGCGAGGCTGTCGAAGAGGCGGCGGAGGCTGCGCTCCCGGCCGAAGAGGTGATCATTGACGAGCCCGCGGTCGATGCGCTCGGCGCCCCGGTCGACATCGGCGCCGGCATCGACCCGATGGAGGAAATTCCGGCGGAGATGGCGCCAGCCTCGCCGGGCGATGCGCCGCCCGTGCCGGGCCCGGACGCCGGGCCCGCGACCGATCCGGCGCCAGCGGTTGAAGAACCGCTCGCCGATCCGGTCCCCGATGCCGCAGCGCCGGATGCGGCGCCGGACGGATCTGGCCGGTGAGCGCCGGTTAACGCTCGCGAAGCGGTTCGGCGTTAGGCTCCAGCGAGAATTGCTGGAGCCTTTGCCATGACCGCGCCGATCGATCTTGAGCACCTCAACCGTTACGTTTTCGGCGATGCGGCGCTGCTCGCGGAAATTCTCGGTATCTTCAAGGAGCAAGCGGCGAGTCTCAGCGAGCGCATGACGCCCTCGATGGACGATGAAGCCTGGCAGCTTGCCGCGCATACGCTGAAGGGCGCTGCCCGCGGCATTGGCGCCTGGGCGCTCGGCGAGGCGGCGGCGCGCGCCGAGACCGCAACGCCAGACGAGCGCGCGGCGGCGCTGGCGTCTATTGTTGACCTTGCGACCCGCGCCGCCGACTATGCCGACAGTCTGATCGCGCGCGCTGCCTGACCTCGCGCGCCCCCTTTCAACGGTGCACGGAGGATTGCGGATGGCGACGACGTGGGTTGCGGTGGCTGACGGCAGCAAGGCGCTCTTGTTCGAGAACACCGCAGGCGATCTCAATCCATCGCTTCGTCTGCTTGGCGTCGAGGAACTCGACAACCCGCCCTCGCGCACAATCGGGGCCGACCGCGCCGGACGGATGAACGACGGGCGCGCCGGCGGCGTCCGAAAGTCAGCCTTCGCCGCGACGGATTACCACCAGCTTGCTGAAGACCGGTTCGCGGCGCGCTTCGCGGCGGCTCTCGACAAGGCAGCGGGCGCTGGCGCTTTCGATCGCCTGTTCGTCGCCGCGCCGCCGACGACCCTGGGCGCGCTGCGCGCCGCTTTTGGCGGACAGACACGGTCGCGCATCGCGTTCGAGGTCGCCAGCGACCTCGTCAATCACCCGGTGGACGCCATCGAACGTCATCTTGGCGACGCCTGGGACAAGCGAAAAATCTAGCGGCGCAGTTCATTCATCGCCGCATCGAGACCTTCGAGCGTCAGGGGATACATGCGGTCTTCGACAAGATCGCGGATCATTCGGATCGAGCCTGAATACTCCCACTGTTTCTTCGGCAGCGGGTTCAGCCAGACGACGCTCGGGTAAACGCCGGTGATCCGCTGGAGCCAGACCGCGCCCGGCTCCTCGTTGAAATATTCGACCGACCCGCCGGGAACCGAGATTTCATAAGGGCTCATCGAAGCGTCGCCGACGAAGATCACCTTGTAGTCGTGCGGGTATTTGTGGAGGACTTCCCAGGTCGGCGTCTTGTCGGCCCAGCGGCGGCGATTGTCCTTCCAGACAAAATCGTAAAGGCAATTGTGGAAGTAGAAATACTCCATGTGCTTGAATTCCGTCCGGGCCGCGGAGAAAAGCTCCTCACACAGACGAATGAACGGATCCATCGACCCGCCGGCGTCGAAGAAGATGAGCACCTTGATGGTGTTCCGCCGCTCAGGCCGCATCTGGATATCGAGGTAGCCGGCGCGCGCGGTGGCGTCGATCGTGCCGGCGAGATCGAATTCCTCCGGAACGCCCTTGCGCGCAAAGCGCCTCAGGCGCCGCAGCGCCAGCTTGATGTTGCGCGTGCCGAGCTCGACCTGGTCGTCAAGATTGCGGTACTCGCGTTTCTCCCAGACTTTGACCGCACGGCCCTGACGCTGGCCCTCATTCCCTATTCGAACGCCTTCCGGATTGTAGCCGCCCGACCCGAACGGCGACGTGCCGCCCGTGCCGATCCATTTGTTGCCGCCCTCGTGTCGCTTCTTCTGTTCTTCAAGCCGCTGCTTCAGCGTCTCCATGAGCTTGTCCCAGCCGCCGAGCGCTTCGATCTGCTTCTTTTCTTCCTCGGTCAGGTATTTCTGCGTCAGCAGCTTCAGCCAGTCGGCCGGGATCTCCGCCGCGACGCCCTCGGCGAGCGATTCGATGCCCTTGAAGACATGCGCGAAGACGCGGTCGAACTTGTCGAGATTGCGCTCGTCCTTCACGAGGCTCGCCCGCGAGAGGTAATAGAAGTCCTCAACCCGTCGCTCCGCGAGATCGGCCTCCATCGCCTCGACGAGCATCAGATATTCGCGAAGGGAAACCGGCAGCCCGGCGGATTTCAGCTCGTGGAAGAATTTGGTGAACATGCGCGAGATCTTGCCATAGCGCGGCCCGGACCGCGAGCGGACGCGGCGCCTTTTGCGCGCTCACCAGGGGTGCGGCGAGGCAATACTCTTCCTTTTTTCAGCGCGGGCCCTGGGCATCGATCGGCCTCGCCCGCGGGCTCCAGCGATAAGCTCCGTAGTCTGCGGAGGAAATTGTCGGGAGAATTCAGGGCGTTCGGCAACCGCATCCTTCGTGACGCGGCCTGAAGAAGGCCGCTCCTCAGGATGAAGGGCTGTCCCGGTCTTCATCCTGAGGCGCGCGTCCGCCGCGCATGATCTTTGTACAGATGGCCTAGCGCCATTTGAATTCGAACTGGCGCATCAGATGGAAGCCGGCGGCATACTGATTGCGCTCGCCGAAATCAGCGATGATCGGCGTCTCGGCGATGCCGTTGAAAATGTAGCGGTAGGACACGTAAGGATTCAGTGACCAGCGTTTGCCGATGTTGACATAGGCGTTGAAGCTTCCGCCGAAATCGCGAAGTCCGCGTCCGGCGTCGAACTCATCGAGTCCGGAGGCAAGCGACTGCGCGGGCGTCACTGAGAAGTAGGTGTCGGCGTAGCTGTCGCCGATCCAGCTGGCCTGGCCCGAGACAGACGTTGAAACGCGGCCAAAGCGGAAGAGCAGGGCGGTCGCCGCGGCGTCGACGATGAGACCGTCATGGCCGCCGACGACCCCTTTTCTGATCTTCGCGCGGACAAGAAAGCGATCGAGGAATTTTGTCGCAGCAAAGCCGCCGACTTCAAGGGTGCGATCGACATCGCCAAGGCCCGCCAGAGCGATATTGTCCTCTTCGTCCCGGTCGCCGACCAGGCGGATCGAGGGGCCGAAGCTGAAGCCGGAAAATCCGAACAAGGCGATGTCGGCGCCGTCATTGTCGAGAAACACGAAGTTCCGGAACTTGACGTACACTTCGGGGTCGGCGCGAAATTCGTAATCGTTTGAACCAAAATAGTCCGGCCGGTAGACGGGGCCGATTCCAAGGCTCAGGTCCGTCGTTTCCGGCGTCAGGAACGTGAAGACGCCGATGAAGTCGCGCACCGGGCGCCAGCCCTTTTCATTATCGAATTCGTCGTCATTGCGGATACGTTCGCGTTCGCGTTCGCGCTCCGGGGTGCGCTCGCCGAAAATAGGGTCGAGCCGCGGCTCATCAATTTCCTGCTGAGCGAGCGCCGGGCCGCCCGATGCGATCGTGAGCGCTGCCCAGGCTGCCGCTATCGCCTTGAACTGACCCTGCATTAGACCCCTCCCACGCCGCCCGCATTGACGATAGCGCCAGGAAACGCAAGGACGGCGCAGCGCTCCCCTTAAGCGCGCCTTTTATAGCGGCTTATGGTTTCCGATCGCTAACCACGCCGCCGGCTTTTGCAAAAATTTCACGAAAAACGCCAACCCTGCGGCGTTGGGGCCGCACCCAGAAACGGGCGCTTTAGTCGTCGACGGCGTCGTCAATGGCCTCGCCGGTGTTCTCAATATCCCGTCCGACGCCTTTGATCGTTTCGCAGGCGGCCGCGAATGCGCACAGCGCCAGAATGATCGCCAATTTTTTCATCGCCTGTCTCCTCTAACGCGCTAGGGGCGCATGAATAGGGGTTTTGATCCAATAGTCCCCAGAGCTCACGGAATTGCGGCGAAGACATGACGCCGACTGGGGGTAGGGGAAGCCTAAGCCCCGCCTTCGCGCTGCAGCTTCTTGCGGATGAGCTTGCGCGCGCGGCGAACCGCTTCCGCTTTCTGGCGGGCCTTCTTTTCGGAGGGTTTTTCGTAGAATTTGCGGCGCTTCATTTCGCGAAACGTGCCTTCGCGCTGCATCTTCTTTTTCAGCGCGCGCAGCGCCTGCTCGACATTGTTGTCGCGGACAACGATCTGAACCAGGGGAAGGCCCTCCTCATGAATGGTCAAACGGCGGCGCGCCCTTTGAGGCGCGGCGGCCGACGGCATAACTTCAGGTGTCCGCCAAGGCAAATGCCCCGCGGCGACCGGGCTCATATCAAAGGGCCGGAAGCCTGTCCATATTAGCAAGGCAAGGAAGGGAGGGCCGAATGTCCCAATCCGAAGACGCTTTCGAACCGGTCCGCGAGGCTATCCTCGCCGAAGCGCTGAAAGGCGCGGCTTTTGACGGGTTTACGCCGCTATCGCTGGCGCGGGCCACGGCGGACGCCGGGCGGTCGAAGGCCGAGCTTGCAGCCGCCTTTCCGCGCGGGCCGATCGACCTCGTCATCTGGTGGTCGAAAGAGGCTGACGCGGCGGCCGCGGCCGCGATCGCCGCCCCGCAGGAGCCGCCGCTCAAGATAAGGGAAAAGGTCTCGAAAGCGCTGGAAGCAAGACTTGCCTATTTGCGTTCCGACAAGGAAGCGGCGCGGCGTGCGGCGGCCTTCCTTGCCCTTCCGCACCATGCGCCGACTGGCGCGCGGCTCGTCTGGCAGACGGCAGACGCGGTCTGGCGCGCGATGGGCGATCCCTCAACCGATTTCAATTTCTATTCCAAGCGCGCAATTCTGTCGGGCGTCTGGAGCACGACGTTCGCGCGCTGGCTCGCGGACGACAGCGAAGACGAAGCTGCGACGAAAGCCTTCCTCGCCGCCCGCATCGACAATGTCATGCAGTTCGAAAAGCTGAAGACGCGCGTCAAGGATAGCGGGTTTGATCCCGAGGGGATGTTCGGCTGGCTGGCGAAGATGCGCTATCCGGAGCGGTAGCGCGCGCGATCATCCTCCGTGACGCGCGCTCAAATGCGTACTCGGCAGGATGAAGAAGTCAGTCCTCCGTAGACAGAATGTCTTCTTCCTGAGGAGTTGCTGAAAGCGGCGTCACGAGGAAGGCTTCGCCGCAATCCGCGTCACGTGCCCCATCTTGCGCCCGGGCGCGGCGTCGCGCTTGCCATAGAGGTGAACGCAGGCGCCCGGTTCGCGCGCCAGCGCTTCCCAGCGTGCGGCTTCATCGCCGAGCAGGTTTTCCATCACCGCATCCGAATGGCGCGCGGTCGACCCGAGCGGCCAGCCGGCGATCGCGCGAATATGGTTCTCGAATTGCGAGATGGCGCACGCGTCGCTCGTCCAGTGGCCGGAATTGTGGACGCGCGGGGCAAATTCGTTGACCGCCACAGAGCCGTCTTTCAAGACGAAGAACTCGACGCCGATGACGCCGACATAGTCCAGCGCGCCGAGCATTTTTTTCGTGATGTCCGACGCGGCGCGCAGTGTTTCGCCGGCAGCGCCCGAAGGGACTGTCGAGCGGCGCAGGATGCCGTTCTGGTGCTCATTGCGCGGCGGATCGTAGAGCGCGATCTCGCCCACGGCCGACCGCACGCCGATCACCGAGATCTCGAACGCGAAATCCACAAAGCCTTCTAGAATTGACGGGCGCGCGCCGATCTCGCGCCAGGCTTTCTCGGTCGCCTCGCGCCAGGTCGTATCGGTATCGCCTGCGCTGCGGATCACGGTCTGGCCCTTGCCGTCATAGCCGAGGCGGCGCGTCTTGAGGATCGCCGGCGCGCCGATCCGCTTCAGCGCCGCCGCCAGATCCTCCGCGCTGTCGACCGCCTCAAAGGGCGCGGTCGCTGCGCCAAGCGCGCGCGCGAACTCTTTTTCAAGGACCCGGTCCTGGGCGACGCTGAGCGCCTTGGCGCCAGGCGCGACACGGACGCCGGCGGCGCTGAGGATTTCAACCGTCTCGGCCGGCACGTTCTCGAATTCATAGGTGACGGCGCCGACGGACCGGCCGAACCGCGTCAGCGCTTCTGCGTCCGTATACGAACCGATGGTCGACTGCGCGGCGACCGCGCGCGCAGGCGCGTCGTCTTCCGGGCAATAGATATGCGTGTTGAGCCCAAGGCGCGCGGCGGCTGTCGCCAGCATCCGGCCAAGCTGGCCGCCGCCGAGTATGCCGATCGTCCCGTTCGGCGCGACGGTCATTTGTCAGCGACGCTGAGCGGCGCCCCCGCCGTCTCCTTCGCCCGCCACTCGCCAAGGCGGCGCGCCAGCGCGTCGTCGCCGAGGGCGAGGATCGCGGCCGCCATCAGCCCGGCATTCGCCGCGCCAGCCTCGCCAATCGCCATCGTCGCGACCGGAACGCCGGCCGGCATCTGCACGATCGACAGAAGACTATCGAGACCCGAGAGGGCTTTCGACTGCACTGGCACGCCGATGACAGGAAGCGCGGTCATTGACGCCGTCATGCCAGGCAGGTGCGCCGCCCCGCCGGCGCCCGCGATGATGACTTTGACGCCGCGCGCTTGCGCGTTGTGCGCGAAATCGAAAAGCCGTGTCGGCGTCCGGTGCGCGGAGACGACGCGCGTTTCGTAGGCGACGCCAAGCTTGCCGAGCATGTCAGCGGCGCGCTGCATCGTCGGCCAGTCCGAGCGCGAACCCATGATGATGCTGACCTGCGGCTCTGCGGCTGCGGTTGTTCGCTTGGTTTTCTTCGCGGTCACGCGATGATGTCCGGTGTGAGTTGATCTTTGAGGCGCTGGATCATGTCTTTCAGCTGCAGTTTCTTTTTCTTGAGGCGCGCGAGCGAAATGCTGTCATGGCTCACCGAGCCGCTCAGCGCCTTGATCGCAGCGTCGAGATCGCTGTGCTCTTCCATGAGGAGCGCGAGCCGAACCGACAGCGCATCCTCGTTGGCGCCCTTAAACGCGCTTTCGCGCGCCTTGAACTGGTGCGAGGCGTCGAGCACCTTGTGGGCGTCGCCGCCTTCGTTCTCGGTGTTGGTGCTATCGGGCGTCATGGGTCGGGCGTCAGCCTTGATCGGGCGAATCGAGCGTTAGCCGGATAACCTCTTCCAGCAAGGAAATCGAGAAGCCAGGCGTTTCGGCAGCCCTTGCCGCGCGCGCATAGGCGGCAAGGGCCCGGCGGGCGCGGCCCTCGCGGTCCGGGCCGGGCGCCGGTCCGAGCGTCTCGCGCGCCATCATGTCGAGGCGCGCCTGAAGGCTTTGTTCCGCGGCGAGTTCGGCGGCCTTGACCTGGTCGCGCAAAGGGCCGGCGTCGATCCCGGCGACGCCGCTTTTCAGGGTGCGGCGAACGCTTCTCAACGGGGCGACGATTGACGCCTCCCATGCGCCCGCGATGGCGATCGCGGATTTGAGCGCCGCGCTGGCCGGTTCAGCGAAAAATTCCGCCGACCAAACGCACCACAGGACAAGATTGACGTTCAGCCCGTGCGCATCCTGCAAGACAAGAAGCGCACGCTCGGCCCCTGGCCGCGCATAGGCGGCCCCCGACCATTCCCAGAACGGCGGCGCGGCTATCGGCGCGTTCCTTTTTCAAGGTCTTCGCCCCAGCGGCGCGTCAATGAGGACTCGATGCCGATGAGGTCCAGCACGCGCCCGACCGACTGATCGACAAGCTCCGAGACTGTTTTCGGTTCGATGTAAAACGAGGGTAAGGGCGGTGCGATGATCGCGCCCATCTCGGCGAGCGCGGTCATCGTCCTCAGATGGCCGAGATGAAACGGTGTTTCGCGCACCATCAGAACAAGACGGCGGCGCTCCTTCAACATGACGTCGGCGGCGCGGCTGATCAGCGTCGCGGTGACGCCAGTTGCGATTTCCGACATCGTCTTGATGGAGCACGGCGCGACGATCATCGCTTCAGCGCGGAACGAACCGGAGGCGATCGACGCCCCGATATCGCCCGGCGCATAGCGCACGCTCGCCAACGGTTCGAGATCGGCTCCCCTGATCCCGAGTTCATAGGTGAGCGTCAGCTCCGCCGCCTTGCTGACGATGAGGTGCGTTTCCGCGCCGGCCTCTTTCAACGCTTCAAGACAACGCTTTCCGTAAATGACGCCGGAGGCGCCGGTAATGGCGACGACAATGCGCGGGGATGGTTTCACAAGCGAACTCAATCAGTTGGCCTTCGTGTTTAATCCTGCGGCGCTACTTTCGCAAAGGCGACATGTTAACCCTTTGGCGCTCCGGTTTTCGTCGACATCCCGGCTTTTTGGTGATGTACTGGGGACGTCTCAAGCCTAACCAAGGAGGTTAGATTATGGCGCTGAAGGCTCACTTACAGTCCCTGAACTCGCGGCATCAAGAACTTGAATCGCTTCTTTTCTCGGAATTGAAGCACCCTCAACCGGACGATACGCGCGTGGTGGAACTAAAGCGCCTCAAGCTCCGAATTAAGGACCAGATCGAACGCCTCCGACAAGGTGAGACAGCGGCGGGTTAAACAATAGCGGCTTTTGATTTTTCGCGGCGCCTTCCGAAAGGAAGGCGCCGTTTCCATGGAGGCCTCAGATGAGTGGGAGAGCGGTCATCGTCGCGGGCGCAGCCTCGGCGATCGGCGAGGCCTGCGCCCGCCGCTTCGCCGCCGCCGGTGACCGGCTCGTGCTCGCCGACACGAATGAAGCCGCCGGCAGGGCGCTCGCCGCGGAGTTGAACGAAAAATCCGGCGCGGTGTTCGTCGCCGCCTCGATCTCCAATCGGCTGCATGTCCACAACATCATCGCGGAGGCGCTGGAGACTTTTGGACGGGTCGATGCGCTCGTGAACGCCACCCTCAAGGTCGGCTCCGCCGATTTTCTGGAAATGTCTGAAGATGCGTTTGACGGGATGATCGCTGCGAATTTGCGCGGTGCGTTTTTGATGGGTCAGGCGGCGGCGCGCCAGTTCGTCCGGCAGATCGATCAGTCCACGGACAGCGACGGCGATTATGCGATTGTCACGCTCGTCTCGACCGAGGCGATTACCGCCGCGCCCGATCGCATCGCCTTTGCCGCCTCGCAGGGCGGCATAGTGCAGCTGACGAAAGCGATGTCGCTCGCGCTCTCAAGATATGGCGTGCGCGTCAACGCAGTCGGCATCGGCGCGATCAACGCCGAATATATGGACGATTTCGATTTCAAGTCGGCGAAATCGACAGTGCCAATGGGCCGCATCGGCGATCCCGGGGAGGTCGCAGAAGCAGTTTATTTCCTCGCCTCGCCGACAGCTTCTTACATCACCGGTCAGACGCTATTCGTCGATGGCGGGCGTCTGGTGCGATCAGGCGCGGCGGATTACGCCGAAAGAGGCGATAAGGGATAGCGGCCGTCTCGGCCGCGCCCTTTTCCTGCAAAGTCTGTATCGAGAGAAGGAAAGAAGAGTTAGCGGCGCTTTTTCTTCCGTCCGAACTCGTCTTCGTCCTCGTCTTCTTCCCAGGTTTTTTCGGGCTTGGCGGAACCGCCGAGATTGGCGAAGACCTTGCTGAGGTCGAGCGGCTTTTCGCGTTCTTCTCTTGGTTCATCGATGCGCGCGATCGTCTCGGCCGCAGGCTTCAATGTGGCGCTGTCATCAGCGGCTGGCGCGAGCTTTGCGCGCTTTGCGGCGGCCTTGCGAACGAGCATGTCAAGATCGGTCTGGCTGCACAGGCCAAGACCGACAGGATCTTGCGGCGTGATGTTTTGCGAATTCCAGTGCGAGCGATCGCGCACCGACTGAATCGTCGACTTCGTTGTGCCTAGAAGCTTGGCGATTTGCGCGTCGGTGATTTCCGGGTGATTGCGCACGACCCAGAGGATCGCATCAGGCCGGTTCTGGCGCTTCGAGACGGGCGTGTACCGTGGGCCCTTGCGCGGCGCCTCAGCGACGATGGTCTTCGTGCGGGCGAGCTTCATGCGGTAATTTTCGTCGGCTTGCGCCTTGTCGAGTTCCTCGCGCACCAGCTGGTTGTTCGTGATCGGGCTGATGCCGCGCACGCCGACAGCGACGTCGCCATCAGCGATGCCTTTGACCTGCAAGGGGTGAAGAACGCAGAAATCGGCGATCTGATCGAACGACAGCGAGCTATTTTCGATCAGCCAGACGGCCGTCGCGAGCGGCATCAGCGGTTTGTCAGACATGTCGTCGTCTCCAAGAAAAAGCTTCAGGACCCGGGCCGCCCTCTTCGGACGGCCCCGCGCGTACCCCCGAATTTTTGGGAATAGCGACGCGCCAGAAGCGCGTTTCGAGCGGCTTATAGGAGCGTCCGGCCCTAAGGCCAAGGGCGATTAGCCGGTTTTGAGGAGGATCTTGCCGATATGGCTGCCGGCCTCCATCCGCCGGTGGGCCTCTGCGGCCTCGGCTAGGGGGAAGACGCGATCGGTGACAGGCTTTAGCCGGCCTTCGGCAAAGAGCGGCCAGACCTCCCGCCGGAGCGCGGCGCCAAGGCGCGCCTTTTCCTCGAATGAGCGGATCTTCATGGTTGAGCCTGAAAACCGAAGCCGCTTCCTCATCATCTGGAAAATGTCGATCTCGGCGGCGTTCCCGCGCAGCATCGCGATCGAGACATGCCGCGCGTGCGGGTTCATCGCGGTCATGTTGCGCTTGACGAAATCGCCGCCCGCCATGTCGAGCACGACATCGGCGCCCCCGAGATTGGCGATCTCGGTCTCCCAGCCCTCATGGCGGTAGTCAAAGGCGTGATCAGCGCCGAGCGTGCGAATGGCGGACAGTTTTTCCTCGCTCGAAGCGGTAGCGACAACCTTGGCCCCCATCGCTTTTGCCAGCGTGATCGCCGTAACGCCAATGCCGCTTGTGCCGCCATGCACGAGCAATATTTCGCCAGCCTTCAACTGAGCGTCGTCGAAAACATTCGCCCAGACGGTGAAGAATGTTTCGGGCAATCCCGCCGCATCGATGACCGACACGCCATTCGGGACAGGCAGGCACGAGCCAGCATGGGCGAGGGCGAATTCGGCGTAGCCGCCCCCGGTCAGCAGCGCGCAGATTTCATCGCCTGCCTTCACGGCGGTGACATTTGCGCCAACGCGCTCAACGCCGCCGGACACTTCAAGGCCCGGTATGTCGCTGGCGCCTGGCGGAGGCGGATAAAGACCCATCCGCTGCAACACGTCAGGCCGGTTGACGCCTGCCGCCGCGACACGGATCAAAACTTCATCGGGACCGGGTTCGGGACAGGGCCGCTCGCCAGGAACGAGGACTTCCGGCCCGCCGGGCTTGGTGATTTCTATAACGCGCATGAGCTTCGTTTAGCAGGGGCCCTTGGCCTTGTCCCGAGGGCCCGCATGATTGAGCGCCGTCGCGCGCCGTTGGCGGCGTGGGACAAGCGCGGCGCTCGATGCTATGGCAAACCGATGGAAGATGATCGCCCTAAAGAAACGCCGGATCTGACGCTCGAAAAGCTCGGGAAGCAGGATCTCTATACGATGTCGGTCGTTGATCTCACCGCGCGCATCGAGTCGCTGAAGACTGAAATCGCGCGCTGCGAAGCGGCCATCGCCAGCCGCAACGACACGCGGTCTGCAGCGGACAAGCTGTTCAGGTTCTGACTTTCGGTTGCTGGAAGCCAAGCGCCGTTTTCACCCGCAAATCTCCATCAACAGCCCTCGCGCGTCGCGCGCGCCATCCCCTGCGCGCCAGCCTTCGCCAACAAGGCGCGCCTGCGCAGCGAGCGCCATGACGCAAGCGTCGAGCAGGTCATCGTCGGCAAAGGTGCGTTTGGCCGGGTGCTGCAGGCGCGTCGCCCGCAACAATCCGCGCCCATCGACGCCGTTAGCGTTAAGACGCGCGACGCGCTCAGCGTGTCCCGCTTCGGTGCGTTTGGGATAAGCGCACGGCCCCGGCCCGATCCGCGTGAAGGCGAATTCGGGATGGCCTTCAGCGATGCGCGCTTGAAGCGCCGGCGTCATCAGGGCGTCGATCTCGCGGATTTTCGGCGTGATGTTCCACGCCTGTTTCGACAGCCCCGCGCCGCGCGCTTTGCCGAAGGCGTTCGCCTTCTCGTATGCATCGAACGCCAGCATCCCGCGCAGGGGCGCAGCGAAAACGCTCGACCGTCGCGGCCCGATGGCGCGCCGCGCTTCCCGCTCACAAGCGCGGCCCGGCGTCTCGGGCAAGCCGATCGGCATGTCGACGACGATCAGCGCGGCGCGAGAGAGCGGCCCGTGCAGAAGCGACGCGAACGAGTCCGCAATTGCGACAGTCGTTTCGCCCATCGCGGGCGTGAGGATCGCGGCAATCCATCCTCTGGGGCAACCGTCAACGCCCGCGACTGAAATTCCCCTGCTGGTTGCTGGCATATCGGTTGCTCTTTGTCTGGCGTCGAGAAGGGCGGTTGATGGAGCCGCTCGCGCGTTAACCTTATTCTTGTTGTCACCGCGGGGGCGGTCCGGCAATCTGGATCAGCGGGCGGAAAGTACGGTGGGATGGAAGTAGCGGAACGCAATATCGAAGGGACATCGGGCGCGGTGTCCTTCGTGCAGTCGGAAGTGTTTGCGCGGACCTTCCGCGAGGGCATGTCGCTGGTTGAGGAAACGGCGAACTATCTCGACGGAGAGGGGCGCGACGCGTCGAAATCGCTGACGCGCTCTTCCGCGCTTTCCTACGCCGGCGCCTCAATGCGCCTGACGACGCAACTCATGCAGATCGCTTCATGGCTGCTCGTCCTTCGCGCGCTGCGCGAAGGGGACATGTCCGCTGTCGAAGCGACCGCCGAAAAATATCGTCTTGGCCGGCGCGAAGCGCTGTCGCCTGACATGCTCAGCGGGGACTTGCCGAAAAAGCTGCTGACGCTGATCGACGAAGCAGGCCAGCTCTATGACCGCATCCTGCGGCTCGATACTGACTTATTCCGCGCGCAGACCGCGCGGCCAAAGGTTCATGACGCGGCGGCTCAACAGCGCGCGCTCATGGACGCCTTCGGAAAGCGATAGGTTTCAGGCCTTCTTCAGGCCAAACGAGCCGAAGCGCTGCTGGAACTTCGACACCTGACCCTTGTCGGCGACTTTCGCCGGGCCGCCGGTCCAGGCCGGATGCGAGAGCGGATCGATGTCGAGCGACAACGTGCCGCCGGCCTCGCCATAGGTCGAGCGCGTCTCAAAGGTCGATCCGTCGGTCATCACAACCTTGATCATGTGGTACTCAGGATGGATGCCTTTTTTCATGGCGCGGGCCTTCAGATCGGTTCGAGCGGATATTTTGCGAGCGCGGGCCTATAGGCTGGCAGAGCGGGGATTGCAAGTCGGCGCTGTGGCGCCTCACCCTTTACCAGGGTTGCAGCGACGGGGTGGCCCGTCATCGCGGAAATAATCTTGCCCGACCCCCTTGGCGCGGCCCCGCTGCTCGCCCGATGAGGGACGGGCCATGAAGTTCATTTCCACCCGCGGGCGGGCCCCGGCGATCGGCTTTCGGGAGGCGGTCCTCAAGGGGCTCGCCGCCGACGGCGGGCTCTATATGCCGGACGCCTGGCCGAGCCTTCCGGCGGGCGAGCTTGCAGCGTTCGCCGGCCTCACTTTCGCGGAGGCGGCAGCCCGCGTTCTTTCACTCTACGCGGCGGACGAGATCACGCGCGATGATCTCTCAGCGATGGCCGCGCGCGCCTATGCGCCGTTCGATCATCCGGAGACGGCGCCGCTTCTTCCGCTTACGGACGATCTCGACCTCCTTGAACTTTTTCACGGGCCGACGCTCGCCTTCAAGGATGTGGCGATGCGGATGCTGGCCGAGCTTTACGGCTGGGCGCTTCATGGCGCCGCGTCCGGCAAAACGATCATCGGCGCCACGTCTGGCGACACTGGCGGCGCAGCGGTCGCAGCGTTCGCCGGCGCGGGCGATGTCGAAGTCTTCATGCTGCACCCGAAGGGCCGGATCTCCGACGTGCAGCGGCGGATCATGACGACCGCGCGCGCTGATAACATCTGCAACATCGCGGTTGAGGGAACCTTCGACGATTGTCAGCGCATCGTGAAAGCGCTGTTCGCAGACGAGCGGCTCAATCGCGTGTGCGATCTCGGCGGCGTCAATTCGATCAACTGGGTGCGGCTTGCCGTTCAGTCGACCTATTTTCTGACCGCCGCCGCCAAACGCCCCGGCGCGCATTTTGTCGTGCCGACGGGAAATTTTGGCGACATTTTCGCCGGCTTCGCGGCGAAGAAATTCGGCGCGCCGATCAGCGTGCTCGTCGCCGCGACTAACCAGAACGATATTGTGCGGCGCGCCATTGAGACGGGCGTCTATGCGCCGTCGGCGGTTTCGGCGACGTCCTCGCCCTCAATGGATATTCAGGTCGCGTCAAATTTCGAGCGGCTGTTGTTCGAAGCCTCCGGGCGAGACGCCGGCGCGACTGCCGATCTCATGACGGCGTCCGGAAGCAACGGCCAGTTTGATATTCCGGAGCGCTGGCGCGCCGCGATCGCGCGCGACTTCACGGCGGGGCGCGCGGATGAAGCCAAGGTCGCCGCAACGATGCGGCGCCTTCATGCCGATCGCGGCCTCCTCATTGATCCGCACACGGCCGTCGGCGTCGAGGTCGGAGAACAGCTGCGCCGGGAGGGAAGGCTCGCCGGGCGGCTGGTATGCCTTGCGACCGCTCATCCGGCAAAGTTTCCCGATGCGGTTGAAAGCGCGACCGGCGCGCGGCCGGCCTTGCCGCCGCGTTTCTCCAATCTCCTGTCCGAACAGGAACGCTTTGAGACGGCGCCCGCGGACACCGCAGCGATCCGTATGTTGATTGAACTGAAATCCCTATTCGCCCGGAGGCGCTGATGACCCCTGAACTCGTAACCCTCGATAACGGCGTTCGCGTGCTGATTGATCCGATGCCGGGGCTCCTCTCCGCCGCTGTCGGCGTCTACGCGCGCGCCGGAACGATCGATGAGCGCAAGGCGGAAAACGGCGTCGCGCATCTTCTCGAACATATGGCGTTCAAGGGAACGCGCCGCCGGACCGCGCGCCAGATCGCCGAAGAGATCGAAGCCGTCGGCGGATATCTGAACGCCGGCACAGGCTATACGCGCACTGGTTACTACGCGCGGGTGCTGAGCGCGGATGTCGCGCTCGCGTTCGACGTGCTCGCCGACATCCTGATCGATCCGCTCTTCGACACTGGCGAACTCCAAAAAGAGAAAGAGGTCGTCCTGCAGGAAATCGGCGAGGCGGAAGATCAGCCCGACGACGCCGTGATGGAGTTGTTACAGAAATTATCTTACGGCGACCATCCGCTTGGGCGCCCCATTCTTGGTACGGAGGAAAGCGTCACGGCGCAAAGCGCTGCGTCCTTGCGCGCGTTTATGACCCGGAATTACAATGCGAGCGACATCATCGTCGCTGCGTCCGGCGGCGTCGATGCGCGCGACGTTGAGGCGATTGCGCGGCGCCTTTTCGGGGAGTGGCCGAACAGCAACGCCAAGCCGGCGCGCGCGACGCCCTGCTATGGCGGCGGACGCCGGCACGACGCCCGCGACATCGAGCAGACGCATCTTGCGCTCGCCTTTCCGGGCGCGGCTGTTGGCGACGACGATTATTTTGCGACGCGCGTCTTCGCCGAAGCGCTCGGCGGGGGCATGTCGTCACGCATCTTTCAGTCCGTGCGCGAGGAGCGCGGCCTTGCCTATTCGGTCTATTCCTTTGCTGACGCCTACGAGGAAACCGGCACGGTCGGCGTTTACGCCGGCACTGACGCCGATAACGCTCCCGAAGCGATCGCGCTCATTCGCCGCGACATGGAAGGTCTCGCCGCCTCGCCGACCGCGAGGGAAATCGAACGCTCCAAAGCGATGCTGAAATCGACGATCCTGATGGCGTTGGAGAACCCTTCGGCCCGGATCGAGACGGCAGTCGGCCAGCTCTACGCGCATGGGCGTCTTTTCGCGGCGGACGAGATCGCCGCCAAACTCGACGCCGTGACGGCGGACGACATCGCAAGGGTCGCGACGAAGTCGCTGGTTGGCGCCGCTTCACTGGCGGTTGTGGGCCCTGGAAATTTCAACGATCTGTCGGCGGCGCTCGGCGGAAATCCGGTTTGACCCCTGCCGGCTTCGGCGCGAAAACAGAACGGCAAGTGCAAGGGGGGCTGCGATCTCTCTCCTGAGTTTCGATTTCGGGCGGGTTGCCCTGAAGCCGCCATCGCTCCGCGCGGGGCCGGTTTATTTGCGCGCCCCGGAGCTCAATGATCATCGGTCCTGGGCAACGGTCCGCGACCAAAGCCGTGTCCACCTGACCCGGTGGGAGCCCGAGTGGAAACCGGAGGACGCAACCTTCGATGCCTTCCGGCTCCGCCTCAAGACTTATGAACGCCAGTTCAGGGCGAGAGCGGCAGTCGCCTTTCACGTCTTTGAATGCAACGGCGACCGCCTGATCGGCGGGGTGACGCTTTCCGACATCCGGCGCCACGCCGCCCAGTCGGCGACGATCGGGTATTGGATCGGCGCTGCGTTTTTGCGCCGGGGGTATGGGCTCAGCGCGGTTAATGCCGCGACCGGTTACGCGTTCGACGAGCTCGGCCTTAACCGTGTAGAGGCAGCCTGCCAGCCCGGAAACGCCGCCTCGCGCGCTTTGTTGCAAAGGGCCGGCTTCATCGAGGAAGGGTTCGCGCGCGACTATCTCTTTATTAACGGCGACTGGCGCGATCATGTTCTCTTCGCGCGCCTTGCCCGCGATCATCGCATCGGCGTCTGAGGGGCGCGCTGCGATTCTTCAAAACGTGCATAATCGCCTCTTGCCAGCGCCGCCAGCGAAGAGGAGTATTGACGGCGGGGTTTGGCGCCGGTCGAGCGCGCCAGATGATGGGTTGAGCGGGGCGTATGGTCACTGAATTGCTCGTGGCGGCGGAAGCGCCTATCGCCGCGATCGGCAGCGGGTTTTCCTCATTAGAGCTTGGGCGGGGCGCGATTGTCGGCGCCATGCTCATCAGCGCGGCGTTCCTTGCCGGCATCGCGGTCCTTCGCAGCAGCGCGGCCGCCTTGAGCGGCTTCGTTATGGTTGCGTCAGCGGGCGTGCTGCTTGTTTTCTGGCTTGGCCTCGCCGGTGAACCCGGCCCTGCGCTGTCGCCGCTCCTCCAGGGCGTGTTCGCTGCGTCGGTCCTCATTTTTCTCACCGCGACTGTGCCTCTCGCCCAGAATAGCCGGTTGCTGGGCGGCGCGCTTTTCGCCGGCGCCTTATCCATCGTTGGCATCGCGGTTCTGAATGTCGCGCTGGTCGGCGAAGCGACGCATTTGCAGCGAATGGGGCTCTACGCCGCCGCGATCGCGACCTTCGTCATCACCGGCATCGATGCGGTGCGCGGCGACAATGGCGCAAGGCTCATCCTGCCGGGCGCCCTTCTCGCCGTCGCCGCGCCGCTCGTTTTTGGCGTCGGCGGCGGAACGGGCGCTTTCGCGCTTGTGCCGCAGGCGATTTTCGCCGGCGGCGTTCTTACCGCCAGTCTCGTCGCGCTGCTGCACCCATCGTCCATTCGCGTGCTTGGCTCCTTCCCAGGCGACAGCGCGGTGCAACGCTTTGACGGGGGCGATCGCCACCAAGGGCGCCGCCATTCCGACAACGCCTCGCGTCACGCCGCGACCGTCGCTGAGAATCAGCTTGCGCAGGTCCTCGACTATTCGGGCATCGCGGTATGGGACTGGAGCCGTTCCGCCAATCATCAGTCGCTTTCCTTCGGCGAAGTGATGGGCGCTGATTGCGACGGGCTTTTCACGCCGGACGCGATCCGCGAATTCATCCATCCGGACGAACGCGCCCGCTTTGAACAGCGCATATTCGGGCCCTCCGAAGGCGATGGCGGCTTTGACGAAGCCATGCGCCTCGTGAACGGCAACACCGTGCGCATGCGCGGCGCGCGCGCGGTCGCGAAAGACGGCGAGCTTGAACGCATCGTCGTGTTTCTCGAACGGTCCGAATGCGTCGCCCAGCATGAAGCGGTAAAGCCTGATGCGCTGAAACTGGCTGCGGTCTCGCTGACTGGCGCTGCGGCAGCCTTGCCGGCGGCGCGTTGCCACGAGATCGCTTCACCCCATCACCGCCATGACCACGACGACGGCCACCATGACGACAGCCGCCAGGATTTACGCGGGCGCGACCACGCCCATGAGCGCAAGGATTTAGCGCCTGCCAGCGGCTTTACGCCGGAAAAATCGGCGGTCGTTCGCGCTGTGGAGGAGGGTTCAGTCGTTGCAGCCTTCCAGCCGATCATCGCCTTCGAGACCGGCAAGGTCTGCGGCGCCGAAGCGCTGCTGCGCGTGATGCGCGAGGGCGCGGTCGTCGAGGGCGAGGGCGCTGAAGACTTCGCTCGCAAGGCGGCAGTCGCCGGCAAGGGCCGCGCGGTCGCGCTCGCCATGCTGAAACAGGCCGCCGACCACGCAAGCGCGCGCATCAAGTCAGGCGCCAGCGGCTATTTCGTGACCGTCAATATTTCGGCTTCCCAGCTTCTGAGCGAGGGGTTCGCTGCCGATGTCCGCGAGGTCATCGCCGAACATCAGCTGCCGAAAGGCGCGCTCGTCATCGAATTGACCGATGCCCAGCGTCTCGCCGAAACGCCGGAGTCAGCCAAGGCCCTGAAGGCGGTGCGGGCGGCCGGGGCAGGGCTTGCCTATGACGATTTCGGCGCGGGCTATTCCTCGCTCGCCAATCTTCACCGCTATGAGTTCGATTACCTCAAAATCGGCCGCTCGTTCCTCGATGACATCGCCAAGAACGGCGGCAAGAAGAAAATCGCCGCGGCGCTCGCAAAGCTCGGCCGCGATTTTGAAATGACGGTGATCGCGGAAGGGATCGAGTCCGACGCCGCCGCCAAGATCGCCAGATCGATCGGCTGCAAAATGGGGCAGGGCTTCCATTTCGGCCAGCCGTCTGTCTCGGCGCTGTCTTCCGTCTACGGAGCGACAGCGGAGCCGGCGAACGATCACGACGCCGACCATGCCGAAAAGCCTCGGCGGCGCGGGTTGTTCGGCGGCAAGGCGCGCTAGAGCGCGTTCGCAATAATGCGTATCGAGAACGCGCTCCAGTCTTTTTCTTTGTCGCGCGTTCTTTCCGAAAACCGCGAACCACTTTTCGGAAACGCGCTCTAATTCAGCGGGGCGTCGTCCGGCCGGGCGCTCGCCCATTCGGGCGATAGCATCGCGGCTGTCACTCCCAGCGTCTTCAACGCGCCGCGCCAGACGTCTGACGATGAACCGCCGAAGATGAGGTCGGGGGCGAGATCCGAGTGACACCAGGCATTGACGGCGATCTCGCTTTCAAGCTGACCGGCGCCCCAGCCCGCATGGCCGATCGCGAGGAGATATTTCGCCGGACCTTTGCGCTTGGCCGCAGCGCCGCCGATATCGACAAGGATGTCTTTCGAGGCCGTGACGCCAATATTGGCGCCGACCACCATTGTCTGCGGCGTTTTATAGTCGAGTGAATGAATGACAAGCCCGCGATCTGTCTGCACGGGTCCGCCATAATAGACAGGCTCGCCGCCCGCGCCCTTGCGCGGATCGATGTCGAGCTGCTCCAGAAGATCGCCAAGCTCGATATCAGCAAGCGGCTTGTTGATGACCACGCCCATTGCATGGCGCGCATCATGCGACACCATCAGGACCACCGACTTTTCAAAGCGCGGATCAGTCATGTTCGGCATGGCGATCAGCAGCTTCCCGGCCAGGAAATCGCGTCCCTTGCGGGTCCTTCTTCGCGGCGCGCGTTCGACCTCAGCGCTCTCCTGTTTTCGTCGTGGCATAGGCAGAGCGTAAGGAAGCGCCATTGCGCTGACAAGTCGGCGGCGCTCCCGCGGCGCTGTGGCGTTTTTCCTTCCGCGCCATTAGAGACGGCGCATCAAAATTTCGCCAGCAAAGGAGACCCCAATGACAATTTCGAAAGGCGACAAGGTTCCTGCCGTCGATGTGACGCTCGCGACGGCCGACGGCCCGCAAAAGATCAACTCGGCTGACATTTTCGGCAAGGGAACAGTAGCGCTGTTTGCGGTGCCCGGGGCATTCACGCCGACCTGCTCGGCGCGGCATCTGCCGGGTTATGTCGACAAGGCGGCGGACCTCAAGGCGCGCGGCGTCGACAAGATTGTCTGCGTTTCCGTCAACGATGCGTTCGTCATGAAGGCCTGGGGGCAGGCCCAAAACGCGCTCGGCGTCGTTGAGATGGTCGCGGACGGCAATGGCGACTTCACGCGCGCTCTCGGCCTTGAACTCGACGCCCGGGGCTTCGGTATGGGCGAGCGCTCGAAGCGTTTCGCCGCGATCATCAAAGACGGCGTCGTCAAGGACCTCTTTGTCGAAGCCCCCGGCGCCTTTGACGTCTCGAGCGCCGACTACATGCTGTCAAAGCTGACCTAAGCCTTTAGGGACTCGACGCCGGCGCGCGCGAGCGCGTCGGCGCGTTCGTTTCCGGCGTGGCCTGCATGGCCTTTGATCCAGCGCCAGTCGACGGCGCGCCCCGTGACAGCCGCGTCGAGCGCCATCCAGAGATCCTGATTTTTGACGGGTTTCCGGTCAGCGGTGCGCCAGCCGTTCCGCTTCCAGCCCTTGATCCATTCGGTGATGCCGTTTTTGACGTATTGGCTGTCCGTATGGAGGCGGATCGGTCCGGTCGTCGATCTCAGCGCTTCGATCGCCGCCGTCATTTCCATCCGGTTATTCGTTGTCGCGCGTTCGCCGCCGAAGAGTTCGCGTTCAGCGCCCCCCTCGACAAGAAGCACGCCCCAGCCGCCGGGGCCGGGATTGCCGGCGCAGGCGCCGTCCGTATACGCATCGATCATTCGTTCATCCGAGAAGTTCAGCGGTTCCGCCGGCGCGGTGAAAAAGGAGGAGGTCGCGATATTCGAGCGGGTCCTTGACCTTCACCACGGCGCCGTCGACGCGGTGAAGCCAGTCATGAAGCCGGGTCAGAAGGATTCTCAGACTCGCACCGCGAAGGCAAATAGGAAGCGCCGTGCGCTCAGCCGGTGAAAGCGCCCGTCCGGCTTGGTAGCCGTCAAGAAACGCCCTGCCGCGCGCCAGGTCAAACGGCCTGCCGGCGGCGCACCACGCGTTGAGCGTGATCGCGAGGTCATAAACAAAAAGATCGGTGCACGCGAAATAGAAGTCGATGACGCCGGAAATAGTCTCGCCCTCGAAAAACACATTGTCGGGAAAAAGGTCCGCGTGAATGAGGCCGGAAGGCAGCGCCGCAGGCCACGAGGCCGCGAGAAAATCGAGTTCCTCGTCGATCAATTTTGCGAGCCCGGACGACGCCTCGTCCGCCCGCGCGCGGCACTTGCCAGCGAGCGCGCGCCAGCCGCCGAGCGATAGCGCGTTTGGACGCGTGACAGTAAATCCTGCCGCGGCACGGTGCAGTCTTGCGTTCATCGCGCCCATCGCGCGGCAATCGGCATCTGAAGGGTTCATGCGCTGGCGGCCATCGAGAAACAGAAACAACGCCGCCGGCCGCCCGTTCAGCGATGAGAACACCCTTCCATCCCGCCTTGCGATCGGGGCCGGCGCAGGCACGCCCTGCGCCGACATGTGCGCCATCGCGGCTGAAAAAAAGGGGAGATCGGCTTCCGACGTCCGTTTCTCGAACAAGGTGAGGACCACCCGTCCGTGGCCTGTCTCGACAATAAAGTTGGTGTTTTCGACGCCCTGTTCGACGCCGATGTAGGATAGCGGCGCACCGAGATCATAAGCGCTGAAAAAAGCCCCAAGCTCACTGCGGCTGACGTGCGTGTAAACGGCCATTTCGCCCCCCGCGCGCGTCGCCGTGTGGTGCGCTCAGCTCGCCAGCACCAGCGGCTGCTTGAACACGACATCCTCGCGGACGTGGTCGACCGTCTCTATGCGGAGGCTGAAGGCTTCGGCAAGGCGGGCAAGCAAGGTTTCGACAAGATCTTCGGGGGCGGATGCGCCCGAGGTAATGCCGATTGTCGCGCCCGCCTCAAGCTGTCCGACATCGAAGGCGGCGGGCGATTCGACCAGCTGAGCGGCGCGCGCGCCCCATTTCAGCGCTGTGTCGACAAGGCGGTTGGAGTTCGACGACGCCGGCGAGCCGACCACCAGAACCATGTCAGCCGCCAGTGCGATTTTCTTGACGGCGTCCTGACGGTTGGTCGTGGCGTAGCAGATGTCGGACTTGCGGGGCCCCGCAATCGCCGGAAAGCGTTGCGTCAGCAACGCGACGATGTCCGCCGTATCGTCGACGGACAAGGTTGTCTGCGTCACGTAGGCAAGCGGGGCCTCGGGGGGCGCGAACGCCGCAGCGTCGGCGCGCGTTTCAATCAGCGACACGGCGCCGGCCGGGGCTTGGCCCATCGTGCCGATGACCTCCGGGTGGCCGCGATGACCGACAAGGATCACGTGGCGGCCGAGCATCAAGTGACGCCTGACTTCATTATGTACTTTGGAAACGAGCGGGCAGGTGGCGTCGATCGTCCTGAGGTTCAGCCGTGCCGCCTCTGCATAGGCGCTCTGCGGGGCGCCATGCGCCGAAAAAATAACCGGCGCGCCCGACGGGACAAGCGTCAGGTCCTCGATGAAGACCGCGCCCATCGCCTCAAGCCGGCGCACGACATGGACGTTATGGACGATTTCGTGCCGGACAAAGATCGGCGCGCCATGCTGCGCAAGCGCGTCTTCGACGGTCCTGACCGCGCGCTCGACCCCGGCGCAGAACCCGCGCGGCGAGGCGAGCCGGACGGTCAGCGCCGGCCTCTTCTTTGTCCTGTCGATCGCGTCAGGCATCTCCATCTCCCCCGAGCGCCCTTGGCCCCTTGTCGCCGTTGCGCAGCGCGGCGCCAGCGGCTACGAGGTTTGACACTCGGATCAGGGCTTCGTCAGGGCGAAAAGCCGGCGACGGCCCGACTTCTTGGTGTCGATATAAGGGTTTGCTTTCATGAACAAAGCATTAGCTGGCGCGCTTATCGCCGCAGCCGCGGCGGCCGCCGCGTCCGGATGCGCCGGAAACAGCAAGGAAGCCAAGCTCGCCAATCCGGCCCCCTGCCCGAATATCGTCGTGCTTCAGGATGCCGCGCGCCTTGTCGAGTTCGCGGGCGAGGAGCGGATCGAGGACGTCGCCTGGACAGCCGAAATCGAAGACGTGTCTCTGGCTTGCCGCTACATCGCCAACAAGCCGATTGACGTTGAAGTCAACGTCAATCTCGCCTTCGGGCGCGGGCCCAAGGCCGCGAGCGATGAAAAGGATTTTGCGTATTGGGTCGCCGTCACCCGCACCAACCGCGAAGTCATCGAGAAGAAAGAGTTCCTCGTGCCGATCGACTTCGGCGGCGATGACCCGGTCAGGCGTGTGCGGCAGGAAATCGAACAGATCCTGATCCCGCGCAAGGGCGAGGAAACGGCGGGCACGAATTTCGAAGTCGTTGTCGGCCTCGTCCTGACCCCGCAGCAGGCGATCTACAATCGCTCCGGCAAGAGCCTCAAATTCCCAGACCTCTAAGATGACCCTGACGGCCGAGCTCTCCGCGCTTGTCGGCGAGGCATTCGCCGCCGAGGGCTTCGACAAGGCGGCAGGCGCCGTGCGCGTTTCCGATCGCCCGGACCTTGCGCAGTTCCAGTGCAACGGCGCGCTCGGCGCGGCGAAAGCGGCCGGACGCAACCCGCGCGAGCTCGGCGAAAAAATCGCTGCGCGTCTGAAGGCCGATCCCCTGTTCGGGAAGGTCGACGTTGCGGGCCCGGGCTTCATCAATCTGACGCTCACGGACGAAGCGCTCAGCCGCCGCGTGAACGCGGGCGCTGGCGGGTGGCGCGCCGACAACCCGGAAACCATCGTCATCGATTATGGCGGCCCCAATATCGCCAAGCCGCTCCATGTCGGTCACCTGCGCTCGGCGATCATCGGCGAATGTCTGAAGCGCCTGTTCCGGGCGAGCGGACACACGGTCATCGGCGATATTCACATGGGCGACTGGGGCTTGCCGATGGGCCAGCTCATCACCGAGATCGCGCGCGAGCAGCCCTCGCTTGCCTACTTTGACGCGGCCTTCACCGGTCCGTACCCGGAGCAATCGCCGGTGTCGCTCGAAGACCTGGAGCGGCTCTATCCGCAAGCGTCAGCCGCCTGCAAGGCAGACCCAGCGCGCGCCGCGGAGGCGCGTCAGGCGACAGCCGAATTGCAAGCGGGCCGGGCCGGCTACCGCGCTCTCTGGAAGCATTTCCTGGCTGTGTCACGCGCATCTATTGAACGCGAATACGCCGATCTTGGCGTCACCTTCGACTGGTGGAAGGGCGAGGCGGACGTCGATCCCCTGATCGCGCCGATGGTCGAGAAGCTGCGCGCCGAGGGCCTTGCCGAAGTCGACGACGGCGCCGAAATCATCCGGCTTGGGCGCCCTGGCGACAAAAAGGAATTGCCCCCGCTCATCCTCTACAAGTCGGACGGCGCCGTCATGTACGGCACGACCGATCTCGCAACGATCCTCGACCGGCGCGACACCGCGCATCCCGATCGCATCTTCTATGTTGTCGACGGCCGGCAGCGCGACCATTTCGAACAAGTCTTCCGCGCCAGCGGAAAAGCCGGCATTTTTCCTGAAGACCGTCTTGAACATCTGTGGTTCGGCACTATGAACGGCAAGGACGGCAAGCCGTTCAAGACGCGTGCGGGCGGCGTCCTGAAGCTCCGTGAGCTGATCGACATGGTTGATGAGAAAGCGGCGGCGCGTCTGACCGAAACGGGTCTGGCGGAGGGTTACGGCCCGGATGAAACGACAGCGATCGCCCGCAAGGTCGGCGTCGCGGCGCTGAAATTCGCTGATCTCTCCAATCCGCGGACTTCGGACTATATTTTTGACATCGATCGCTTCACGGCCTTCGAAGGCAAGACGGGCCCTTACATGCTCTATGCGAGCGTCCGGGCGCGTTCGATTTTGCGCAAAGCGGCGGAGGCGGGGGCTGGCGCGCCGGGCGACATCGCGATGGCCGCTGCCGAAGAGCGCGCGCTCGTCCTGATGCTTCTTCAGTATGCGGACGCCGTGAAAGACGCCTGCGACCGGCGCCTGCCGCATTTCCTCTGCGACCACGCCTTCCGCCTCGCGCAGAGCTTTTCCTCATTCTACGCCGCCTGCCGCATCGTCGATGAAGCGGACGCGCGGGTCAGAGCCTCGCGCCTCGGTCTCGTCGCCGCCTTCGTGGGGCAACTCGACGATATCCTCAACATTCTCGGCATGCCGGCGCCGGAGCGCATGTAGGGCTAGGCCTTTTCCACAAGAACCTGTGGAAAACCCAACAAAATAGGGCCCGGGCGCAGGTGTTGCCGAATGGCGACGCAGCGCGCGCGGATTGATTTCGACAGAACGGCTGTCACCGGCATGTCATGTTCGGTGGGTTAGGAACGCGCCGAGCCGCTTGGAAACCAGCGGTGTTCCACTCGGCAAAACCGTTTTCAACAGGGTTCGGGGTCATTCATGAAATTAGCGAAAATTCTCGCCGCGAGCGTCGCCATGTCCGCGCTAACGGCCGCAGCCGTCACGCCCACCGTTGTCCTAGCGCAGGAAGTCACCTCTCAAATCAGGGGCAGCGTCGTCGGTCCGTCCGGCGAGCCAGTCGCCGGCGCGACGGTCACTGTCACCGATACCCGCACCGGCTCGGTGCGGCGCGCGACGACGAATAACAATGGCGCCTTTACGATCGGCAGCCTCGTTCCGGGCGGCCCCTATTCTGTCAGCGTTGCAAGCGACCAGTTCCGTGGCGGCGCGGTTACGGATGTCTTCACGAAGCTCGGTTCGACGGCCGAGATCGCTATCGCGCTTGAAGCGCGGGGCGCCGGTTCAGACGACGAGATCGTCGTGACGGCGACGCGCTCAAACGTCGCTCAGGTCGCGATCGGTCCGAGCTCGGCGTTTGACCAGTCGACTCTTGAAAGCTTCCCGTCCATCCAGCGCGACATTCGCGATATCATCCGCTTCGATCCGCGCGTGTCGATCGACCTCGCCGGTGAAGTGCCGCGCGTGTCCTGCCTCGGCGGCAATGATCGCTCGAACACCTTCACGGTCGACGGTGTCATCCGCGCCGACGTGTTCGGCCTCAACGGTACGCCCTTCGCTTCCCGCAACACGCTGGTTATCCCATTCGACGCCATATCGCAGACGACGATCGAATTTGCGCCGTACGACGTGCAATACGGGCAGTTCACAGGCTGCAACATCAACGTCGTAACGAAGTCCGGTACAAACGAATTCCACGGCTCCGCCTTCTTCAACTATGCCGGGTCGAGCCTGCAAGGCGACGAAACCGACGGGAACAAGTTCACAGTATTTCCGTATGACGATTTCAACTGGGGCGCGTCGATCGGGGGCCCGGTCATCAAGGATAAATTGTTTTTCTTCGCAGCCTACGAAGAAACCGACGATGGCGACCCGCAGCTTGACGGCCCGATTGGCGGCGGCTTCGCCAACGAAGGCACGGAAAACGAGCCTGACCTTGCGAGCGTTCAGCAAGTGCAAAGCATCCTTGAAAGCGTTTATGGCATCAACACTGGCGGCATCGCCTCGACGCTTCCTCAGTCGAGCCGCCGCATCCTCGGCCGCGTCGATTATCTGATCACCGATGATCATCGCCTCGAATTCACCTACGACCGGCTTCGCGAAGAGAACACCGAGCCGGACGATTTCGGTTTTGAGCCGGTCGGCTTCACTTTCTTCAATTCCTTCGAATCCGAAGGCACCAAGTCCGAGACCTACTCGGCACGCCTCTTCTCGCAGTGGTCGGAAAACTTCTCGACCGAGATCCGCGCCTCGCGCGCAGACGTCCTCGACCTTCAAGGGCCGGTCGGCGGCGGCGAAGCCCAGTCGGGCAATCCCGTTCCGCGCATCATCGTCGGCACCGGCACGTTTGGCGGCCAGCCGACGTCCGTCGGCGCGGGCCCGGGTCAGTTCCGGTCGGCGAACGAACTCGACACGCAGGTTGATCAGTTGCGCGTCGAAGGAAACTATAAGGCTGGCGGGCATTCAATCACCGTCGGCTACGAATTGAACCAGCTCGACGTGTTCAACCTCTTCGTTTCGAACGCGACCGGTACGTTGTTCTTCAATAACATCACCGACTTGCAGAACGGCGTTCTCTCGGGCGGCACCGACGATTTCGTGTCCTATGCCGATCTGAACGGCGGCGTTGCCGTCGGCGCGACGGGCAACTTCGCCTTTTCCGGTAACGTGAATGACGCAGCCGCCTCGTTCTCTCGTTCGATCCATTCGATCTATGTTCAGGACGAATGGCAGCCGACTGACAATCTGAGCGTTGTCGCCGGTCTTCGCTACGAGTTCTATTCGGGCAATGACTCGCCGCTTGGAAACCCGAATTTCGAAGCGCGCTATGGCTTCCGCAACGATACCGACTTTGCGGGCCTTAAAGCAGCCCTGCCGCGCCTTGGCCTCACTTATGACGCGCCGTTTGATTTCAACGGCTCATTGCAGTTCCGCCTTGGAGCTGGCATTTTCACCGGCGGTGACCCGTCGGTGTGGTTCTCGAATGCCTTCTCGAACTCGGGCAACCTCAACGGCTCTGGCGCTCTTGCCGGTTCCCTTAACACCCAAGGGTGCACGGCGGCTGACCGGCAAGTGATCGTCGGCGGCGTGTTCACGGGCGTGCCGCAGTGCGTCATCGATGCCGGGTCGGCGCAGGCCTCCCTTGCCCTCGGCGACACTCAGTCAACGGACCCTAACCTCAAACTCGCGTCGATCATCCGTTCCAATGCGGGTGTGACATGGGAGACTGATTTCGGCGGCGCCGCTGGCGGCTTCTTCGACAACTGGCGCGTTGATCTCGATTATATCCACACCCAGTTCCGCAATCCTTACACGTTTGTCGACCTGTCGCAGACGATCAACACCTCGCTTGCTTTCGGCGGCATCGCGCGCGACGGCCGGCCGGTGTTCGCCGCAATCGATCCGACGCGCGCTGGTTGTAACGCGACGCTGGTTGGCACTGGGGGGAATAATCCCCAATATACAAATGTCTCTGCCGCCTGCTTCGGCACCGGCCGCGACGATGAAATCCAACTGACGAACGGGCCAGGCTACTTCTCGCAAGCCGCCTCGATCATCCTCGGCAAGGACTGGGACTACACCCTGCCGGTTCTTGGCACCGAAGGCTCGGCGCGCTTCAGCGTCGGCTACGCTTGGACGGACTCCAACAACCGTCGCGACCTGACCAGCGCGCAGTCGACGTCGAACTTCGACGGCACCGCGCTTGTCGATCGTCAAAATCCCTCGGTCGCCACCTCGGGCTTTGAGACACGCAACAACATCACGGCGCGCCTCAACCTGCGGAACGAGTTCATCAAGGACTATGCGACAAGCTTCGGTCTGTTCTTCAACGCTCAGTCCGGCCGTCCCTACAGCTTCGTCTTTAATGGCGGCGGCGACTTCGCGGATTCGGCATCCGGCACGAACAACGCGCTTCTCTACATTCCGACGGGGCCGACCGATCCGGTTGTCACTCAGACAGCCTCTAGCCAGGCTGCGGTCACATCGCTCCTGAACTTCATCGCCACTGACGAACGCGCAGCCTGTATACGCGGCGTCTCCGGCGCGATAACCCCGCGCAACACCTGCAAGAACGACTGGTTCCTCGATCTGGACCTTCGCCTCCAGCAGGAATTGCCGGTGCCCGGCACATTCCTTGACGACCGTCTGGTGCTGTTCGCGGATGTCGATAACTTCATGAACCTGATTTCAAGCGGCGCCAATCTCCGCCGTCTGGTCAACACGACGATCCCGATCGTTGATGTCGCGGTCGATCCGGCAACAGGTTCGCTCACCTATTCGGGCTTCAACCCGAACCGGTTCAACGAACGGGTCGATGTCTTCGCCTCGGTCTGGGCGCTGCAGGTTGGTGTTCGCTTCGAGTTCTAAGCGCAACGCACAGTCAATTGTAGAAGGGGCGGCCCATCGGGCCGCCCTTTTTCATTGCCGCGCTGCCGGGCGCTTCATGAGCGCGACGGCGATCGCGGCCAGAAGCGCGGCGCCGGCGTAGACGAGGAAGATCGGCGTGAAGCTTCCCGATTTGTCGGCCGCCCAGCCGGCCAGCGTCGGGCCCGCCATGGCGGCAGTCGCCGCAAGATTGACCGCGCCGAGCAGCGCCGGGGAATTTTTCAGACCGAAATAATCGATGACGAGGGCGGTCGTTGCGAACAGCGCCATGCCGAACGCGAAGCCGTCAAAAATCGCGAAAGCAATGGCGGTCTCGCGCGTCGTCGCAAAAGCGAGCGCGGTCATCCCCGCGACATTGCCGAAGAGCGCGGCGATCAGCAGGAACTTTGCGCTGACGGCCTTCACCGCCACGCCGCCCGCCGCGCGGGAAAGCGCATTGGCCAGCGAATAAAGACTGAGCATCCCGACCGCGAACACCGGCGCGAGCCCCATCTTCTGCAAATGCGCCACGGACCAGGTGGAAACGGTGACGCCGCAGAAATAGGCGACTGTCAACGCCAGCGCGATGATGACGAACGCAGGCGTCTTCATGGCCTCGCGCGGGCGCCAGGAGCGCGGCGCTTGCGCGTCTTGCGGCGCTTCGGCGCTTGCGCCTTTTGCATCGCCGGCAAGAGCGGCAACCAGCCCCGCGGCGATCGCGACGGCGATAGCGCAAAGCAGCCAATAGCCGCGCCAGTCCGCTGCCCCGGCGTTCGCCATAAGGGGGCCAAGGACGCCGCCCGCGCCGCCGGCCGCGAGATAGGCGCCGATGAGAAGACTGCGCCGCCGCTCCGGCGCCGCGCGGCCGACGAGGTAGGTGCCTGCGACATTCGCGAGCAGCGCAAAGCCAGCGCCGATCAGCGCCGCTGCGCCGAGATAGAGCGGAACGCCATTCGCGCCCGCCATCAAGACGAAGCCGAGCGCCATGATCATGCCGCCGACAGCGTAAAGCCGGCGCGCGCCGAGCTGGTCGAGCGCGCTGGCCGCGACAGGCGAGAAAACGCCGGTCGCAAGCGCCAGCACGGTGAAGCCCAAACCCGCGGTCGTCCAGCTCCATTCAAACTCCTTGATCATCGCGGGCAGCAGGACGCCGAGCGAGGCAAAAGTTGTCGCCGTGATGAGGAAGAAGAGAACGCTCAGCGCCAGCACGAGCGTGGAGGATTTGAGGGTCATGCGTCAAAAGCTCGCCGTCAGTGAAATCTGAAATTCCCGCCCGCGCCCGGGGAGAGCGCCGACTTCCTCATAGACGTTCTGTACCGGGATGAAATAACGCTTGTCGAACAGGTTGTCCGCGTGCGCCGTGATGCGGAGATTGTCGCGCTCCCAGTAGACCGAGGCCCTTGCCAGCGCATAAGCGGGGAGGCGGATCGCATTCGTGATCTTGCCGCCGGTTTCGCCGACATAAGTTGCGCCCGCTGTCGCGCCGAAGGCGCCGGCCGGTGTTTCTGGCGACGTGTAGGTGAGAAACGCCGAGGCAAGGGCGGTCGGCGCGGTGCGGCGGCGATAGCCGTTCTGCAATTCAGGCAAGCAGCTTGCGTTCAGCGCGGCGAAGAGCCCGCCAAAGCCGTCCGCTGGCGCAATCCCGAGGCGCGAGGGCGGCAGCACGATGAACTCGCCATTGCCAGAGCCGCAGGGGCCGGGCGGCGCGACCCGCGTTTCCTGAACGGTGACGGCGGCGTTCGCGCTCCACTGGTCGGTGATCAGATAGCGAAGCTCCGCCTCGACGCCTTTTGAGGTTTCCCGATCGACATTGCCAAACGGGTCAGCGCGCGTGCGCTCCTGCCGGTAAAGGGCGAGCGACGCTGTCAGCGTATCTGTCCCCGCTTTGACGCCCGCTTCGACAAGCTGCGAATCGGCGACAAAATTCCCCTGATCGATCCGGTCGACCTCGATGCCGCCGGCGTCGTTGGTCTCCAGCGCGTTGTTCTGCGCATAGGTGGCGTAGGCGCGAACCCCGCTAAAGGCCTCATAACTGAGCGAGGCTTCATAGCTTGCCTTGATCTCGTCGCCCTTGAAGCGGGCAAATCCAAGCGCGGGGTTGAAGATCGTCGCGCCCTCATTGATCGAGGATGCGGTGAAGCGATCGAGGCGAAGGCTGGCCAGCACGGACAGGCGGTCCGTCAACCTCGCGTTTGTCACGGCGAAGACGGCGAGATCGGTCGTCAGCGAGGACAGGTCGGTATCCCACGCGATGCCGTTTGGATCGTCCGAGAACGGATCGTCGAAGATGTCGCCTCCCGCAGGGCCTTGCGTCAGGTCGCGCCGGTCGACGGCGAGATAGCCGGACAAGAATGTCTGGCGCGTCTCGTTGTCATACCGCCGCCACGATGCGCCGACCACGGTGTCGAAAGACATCGCGCCTAACGTCCAGGGAAACTCATAACTCGCACGCAGTTCGACGACGTCAGCGACATAGTCCGCCGCAAAGCCGTAGCTCTGGTAGAGCTGGCCATCGAGAGAATCGTAGAACGCCTGAAGACGCAGTTCGCCGCTGCCTGCCGACATTGAAAAATCGGCGTAGGCCGTTCCTGTCGAAGCGTCCGCGATATCCTGATCGGAGATAAAGACGGTCCGGCGGTCGAGCGCTGCGGTCCCGACGCCTGTATCAAGCTCGAAAGCTGGCGAGGGGAAGACGCCGAAATCGATGAACTGTCGAATATTTGATGTGCCGAAGAAGGAGCCGACAGCGGCGTCAACCTCGTCGGGCGTCAGCTTGCCGTCGCCGTTAAGGTCGGACAGATCGGTGTCGCGTCCGGTAATGTAGACGCCGTCATCAATCAGGTCTTGCGTGACTCGGTTCCAGCCGATCGTCTGCTTGTAGCCGTCGGACGCGTAATAGGCGCCGCCAATCTCAAGCGACCAATCGTCATCGCTGAGCGTCGCGGCGCCTTGAAACAAAAACCGTTCAGGGGCGATGCCGCGATAAAAGCTCTCTGAATTTTCGTATTCGACATAGCCGTAAAGTCCCGCATCCTTGCCGCTGAGATCGAACGCCTTGCCCGCGGCGGCGTTCGCGACGCGCTTGCCGTAAGAGCCTAGCGTCCCGCCGATTTCGATGAGGCTGCCTTCCGCGCCGATGCGCCGCTGCGTCAGAGCGGTAAGCGGCGTGACGTTCACGAAGCCGCCGACGCGGCCGGCGCCGTAAAGCGCGGGCGTCGTTCCGCGCACCACTTCGATGCGTTCGCTGGCGCCGATGGGCGTTGGAAACGTGCCGGGGTTTTCGGCGCGCTTGAAGCCGCGGAAATAGCTGTCGGCGCGATTGCCGCGCAGCGTCACGCTGCCCGGAACGCCAAAAAAGCTGCCGGTGAAGGTGCCCGGCGAGACCGCCGCAAGGTCGTCGACGCTGTCAATGTTGAAGCGATCGATCGCTTCGTCGCCAATCACGGAGATGGCGCGCGGGATTTCGTCATAGTCGAGATCGAGGCCGTAGACGGTGCGCGAGCCTTCCAGCGCAATGAATTCCAGCGGATCGGCGACAACGACAATCTCGTCGACCGGCTCCTGGGCGAGAGCGGGGAGCGGCGCGCTGATCAGGAGCGCATGGATCGCGACCAGTGCGCTGCCGTAAATCTTTCCTGATGTGGTTTGAAAAATGTCGCGCCACAGGGTGAAGACATTGCGCGTTGTCCTCCGGAGTGCGCCCCTGCGGGCATCACGAAGGATGAGGCTGCAGCGGGCAGGGAATTGATTTCCCCGGCGCCAAGAGGCCTTCTGGTGAGAGACAGGAAATGAGATCGAGATCATACACGCTCCGGACTGCTGACAAGACAGATTCCGGGGCACGAAGAGCAGCTGCACGCGTCGCCGGACGCACGCGCCTGGGCTCTGCAAAAGAGCGCAAGCGCGCGTCCGCGCCAACAGCGCGTCGCTTCTCTGCGATCTTCTTCCATCCGGACTTTGACCGTCGGCTCTGGAGTTGCACCAGATCCTGCTCTGCGAGGCCTAGGGTCTCGCTCGGCTCGCGGGCTTCAGGGGCCAGAGCCCCAATCACCGCCGGTGGGGACTTCCGCCCCGCCCCGAAGATCGTCTCTCGCGGTTTGACCCGCGAGCCCCTATATAGCGGCGCGGTTTTTCCCCAGCAACGCGCAGCCGCAGCGCGATCCTGCGACAGGTTCCCCCATGAAATCGCCCCGCCGCCAGCCTGCTGAGTGGACGCCGCACGAGGCGGTCTGGATCGGCTGGCCCTCAGCGGCTGACCTTTGGGAGGACAACCTCGCGCCGGCGCAAGGCGAGGTCGCCGAGCTGATTGGGGCGATCCTCTTCCCCGACCCGAATGACGAAAAGGGCGAGCAGGTATGCGGCGAGCGCGTGGAACTGCTCGTCCGCGGCGAGGAAGCGCGCGTCGCCGCTGAGGCGATGCGGCTTGGCCTGCCTAATCCCGCCCTCGTGCGTCTTCACGAGGCGCCAATTGGGGACGTCTGGCTGCGCGACACAGGGCCGATCTTCGTCGAAGACGCCGCGATCGGCCTTAACGCCAGCGCATTCCGGTTCAATGGCTGGGGCGGCAAATACGACCTGCCAGAGGATACCCGTATCGCCGAGATCGTCGCGGAAAAGGCGAACGCGCGCCTCAGACGGTTTGACGGCCTTGTCGCCGAGGGCGGCGCGCTCGAGGTCGACGGTGAAGGGACAATCATCACGACGCGCCAGTGCCTTCTCAACAAGAACCGCAATCCCGGCATGACCGAAAAGGATGTTGAGGGCGTCCTGCGCGAAGCTTTGGGCGCCGAGCGCATCATCTGGCTCGACGACGGCATGATCGGCGATCACACCGACGGCCATGTCGACAACCTCGCGCGCTTCATCGCGCCTGGCAAAGTCGTCTGCATGCGCCCTTCCGGAAAGGATGACCCGAACGCGCACATCTTCGCAGCGATCCGCAGGACGCTCGAAGCGTCAAAGGACGCTGCTGGCCGGACGCTCGAAGTGATCGACCTTCCTTCGCCGGGCCGCGCGCAGGACGACGGCGACATCGTTCCCGCAAGCCACATGAATTTCTACATCGCCAACCATTCGCTGGTGATGCCGTCCTATGGCGGTATCACGGGCGAGGATGAAACGGCGCTTGAATGTCTCGAAATCCTCGAACGACATGTTGACCGGCCGCATTTTTACGCGATCGATTCCTCGCACCTGTTGTCAGGCGGCGGCTCTTTCCACTGCATCAGCCAGCAGCAGCCGGTGAAGCGATAACTTACTTCTTGTCGCCCCAGATCTTTTTCACGCGCGCATCCCGGCCGCAGGCCGTGCGATAATATTTGTAACGGATTGGATTCTTTTTCGCGTAGTCCTGATGATAGCCCTCGGCGTTCCAGAAGGGGCCGCGATCAAGGACCGGCGTCGCCACTTTCTGCCCCAGCACCTTCTCGGCCTCGGCGACGGCGGCGCCGGCGGCGGCCCATTCCTCAGCATTCGCGGCGAAGATCGCGGTTCGATAAGCTGGACCCCGATCGCAGAACTGACCGCCATCGTCCAGGGGATCGACGTGCCGGAGAAGGTAGTCCGCAAGCTGACGGTAGCTGACGGCGGCGGGATCGTAAGTGACCTCGACCGCCTCATAATGCCCTTCATGGTTCTGGTAGGTTGGATTCTCCTTAAGACCCCCGGAATATCCCGACACAACGTCGATGACGCCCGGAACCTTCTCAAAGTCGGTCTCGACACACCAGAAGCAGCCGCCCGCGAAAATCGCTGTCGCGTCTGACGTTGCGACGTCCGTTCGCTGCGGGTTTGTCTCGGCGGAAGCGCCCGCGATCGCCGAGATCAGAGCGCCAAGCGTGATCAGAAACTTTTTCATGGTGACCTTGAATACCGATGTTAACGCCCGCTATCAGCAGTTAATCACGGTCTGGTCCGCCGTCCACCGCCGCTGCGATCACAGTTGCAACAGGATCCCCGCAAGCATTCGTGATTTTCGGCAAATTTACCAAGCATTTTGCGAAACCTTTAAGGGTTCCACCCCCAAACATCAATTCTTCGGCTGGTGGTGCGTCCCTTGCGGTTTCTAGTTGCCCTTCTCACTCTCTTGACCGTCTCCGCGGCGCCCGCCGCCGCCGCGACAACGGTATACGCGACGGGCGTCTTTACCCAGAGCGGCGTCACGACCAACGCCAGCGACGCGCTAGGAGCGTCCAATGGGTCTTTCGCGCAGGTCGGCGGGGCGTTTTCGATTTTTGGACTGACCTTTGGACAGGCAGGTCAGGTCGTTTATTCCTTTGCCGACGCGCTTTCGGGCGTGGGCCTTCAACTCACCGGGATCGGCGGGGCGCCGGGCATTTCGTCCGTGTTCGTGTCAATCGGCGAGATCGTCGGCGGCGTGGCGGTTTACTCGGCTGAGGCGAATTTCACCGGCGGCGCTGGCGTCTTTTCGTTCGATTTCTCAACGCAATGCTCGGCGATATCCTCGACTGGATGCTCACTCGTGCGGGTGCGTACGCTTGGCGGCTTTGGCCGCGGGCCGTTCCGTCTCGACGGCGTTTCCGGGGTTGGCGCGGCGCCGGAGCCTTCGTCATGGGCGTTGATGCTGCTGGGGTTTGCAGGCGCCGCCTTCGGCTTGAAGCGCCGCCGGGGAGACGAGGCGTTAACCCTGGCGTAAGATTCGTTTCGAAATCTTCAATTGTTAAGGAGTGCGAAAGCTCTCTTTAAAGGGTCCTAATTATTCTCACCCTTGCTGAAAGAGGGGGGCGTGGCTTCGTCACGTCCAAGGAGAATATGGCCATGTTGATGGCGTCTCGCATAGCAATCGTCGCGCTTGTCGCGATACTGTCCGCGTTTCCGGCGCGCGCGGCGGTGACAGTCTTTCCTTCGTCGGTCTTTAGCCAGACTAACGTGACGAACGCGGCTAGTGCGCTCTTCGCGGTCAATGGCTCGGCGGCGACGATCGGCGCCGGCGGCGAGCTTGTGCTTCAATACGCGCTGCCGCTGACAGGCGCCGGGATTTCGGCGACCTTCCTGCCGCAGTCGACAAGTCCCGCCTTCAACATCATCGCCGTGTCGATCGGCGAAGTGATCGGCGGCGTCGCCACCTATTCGGGCGAGTTTGTGCTCGGCGACGGCGTTGGCGTCCAGAATGCGGACCTTTCCGCCTTGTGCTCCAGCGTTTCGTCGACGGGCTGCTCGCTTTTGCGGCTGCGCAACGTGTTCAACTTCAACAGTTCGGGCGCGCTCCTTGACGGCGTCTCAGGCGTCTCGAACGCGCCGGAGCCGAAAGCCTGGGCGTTGATGCTCCTTGGCTTTGCGGCGATCGGCTGGAAGCTGAAAGACGCAAGAGCGCATCAAAGCCGCCACGGCGCTCAGTTCGCCTGAGAGCGCAGGCGCTAAAGACCCCCGCCGTTCAAACCCTCCGAACGGCAAAAGAACCGCCCGGCCCGACCCCCGCCGGGCGGTTCGCTTTTTTTGGCGCCGGGCGGCGTTTCACGGCGTGAGCGGGCTATGCTAGCAGCAGAGCGTCCGTCTCTATCGTGAAAGCCCCGTCCCGATGCGAAATGTGAAGCCGCTGATCGACCGCCACCGGGCCGTCATGCCCGCCTGGCAGACGCCCTATTACAAGAAGCCGATCGCGCTCGTCTCCGGGGAGGGCAGGCGCGTCCGAGACGATCAGGGTAAAGAGTATCTCGATTTCTTCGCCGGCATTCTCACCAACATGCTGGGCTACAACGTTCCCGAAGTGGTTGAGGCGGTGCGCGACCAGGCTGGCAAGATCATGCATTCCTCGACGCTTTATCTCATCGAATCGCAAATCGAGCTTGCCGAGGAGATCGCGGCGCTTTCCGGAATCGAAGATGCGCGCGTCTTTTTCACGACCTCGGGGAGCGAAGCCAACGACGCCGCGCTGATGCTGGCGACCGCTTACCGCCGCTCAAATCAGGTGCTCGCGATGCGCTACAGCTATCACGGGCGGACGATGTCGACGGTGCCGGTGACGGGTCATTCAACATGGTCGCCATCGTCGTTTTCACCGTTCGTCGTGAACTATCTTCAGGGAAGTTATCCTTTCCGCGCGCCGTTCGGGCATCTGCCGGACGATCAATATATCGCGGCGGCTGTCGCCGACCTTCGCGAGACGCTCGATGTCGCTTCGGCAGGCGATGTCGCCTGCCTGATCGCCGAGCCGATCACCGGCGTCGGCGGCTTC
Organism: Parvularculaceae bacterium; assembly: GCA_034522715.1. GTDB lineage: Bacteria > Pseudomonadota > Alphaproteobacteria > Caulobacterales > Parvularculaceae > Amphiplicatus. The sequence goes on from JAXHLA010000004.1 coordinate 570,323, forward strand.
GGCACGCCGCCGGACGGCATGTTCGGCGCCCTGCAGAAGGTCCTCGCCGAGCGCGGCATCCTCTACATTAGCGATGAGGTGCAGACGGGCTGGGGACGCACTGGCGATCATTTCTGGGGCTACCAGGCGCACGGCGTCCAGCCGGACATGCTGACCTTCGCCAAGGGCATTGGGAATGGCCTTGCCATCGGCGGCGTCGTCGCGCGGGCGGAGATCATGAACTGTCTCAAGGCGAATTCGCTTTCAACCTTCGGCGGCAATCCGCTGGCGACGCGCGGCGCGCTTGAAACGCTGCGCTATGTCCAGCGCCACGGCCTGCAAGCGAACGCCAAAGCGCGCGGCGCTGAACTGCGCGCGGGTCTCGACCGGCTCGCGAAGGCGTCCGGCGTCGTCGGCGATGTCCGCGGCAAGGGGCTGATGCAGGCGATCGAATTCGCGGATCGCACGACCAAAAAGCCGAACGCCGGGGCCTCCCTGGCGCTTCTTGAAGCGACGCGCGAGAACGGATTGTTGATCGGGCGCGGCGGGCTTTACGCCAACTGCAACCGCATCGCGCCGCCTTTGACGGTGACGCGCGAGGAGATCGCCGAGGGGCTGGCGATACTCGAGCGTTCACTCGCCGCCTAACTTGTACCTAGCCGCTTCTTGGTTTTCCCCTCATGCGGGCGTGCGCCAGCGGGGTCAGCGGGCCAGTCGTGCTTCGGATAGCGTCCGCGCATGTCCTTCGCCATGTCGAGATAGCCCTCGCGCCAAAAGCGCGGCAGGTCCTTTGTCAGAGCGATCTGCCGGTGCGCGGGCGACAGGAGCGAGACGACAAGCGGCGTCGATCCTTTGAGGATTGACGGGTGCTGAGCGAGCCCGAAGAACTCTTGCGCCCGCGCCTCGATTGCTGGACCGCCTGGCGCCAGATAGTCGATCGTCAGCATACGGCCGCTCGGCGCCGCGAACGCCGTCGGCGCCAGTTCATCAAGCTTGCGGGCGTCGTTCCAGTCGATGAGCGAGAGAACGGCGCGCCTCGCCGCATCTTCTGTCGCGCGGTCCAAGGACGGCGGATCGCCAAGGAGAGGCGCTATCCATTCATCGAGACGATCCAGAAGCGCGGCGTCGTCGACCAGGGTAAGTTCTGGAAGCAGCGTCCGAGCGAGCGAAACGCGCGCCTGTACGGCGCGGATCGCTCCCGCTTGCGGCAGCAAATCGAGGCCATGCGAGCGAACCGCCTCCGCCAGGGCGGCGGCGACCGCTGCCTTCGGCGGGGAGGGGAGCGGCGCTTCCTCAAGTACGATGGCGCCAAGCCGCTTGACGCGGCGCGCCTTGACGGATTTCGACGCGATATCGAACGCAGCGATTTCGGCGGTCTCGACGCCGCCGACCGCCAGAGCTTCGTCCTCGCTGAGCGGCGCGGCGAGAAGGATCCGCGCCGAGCGCGCATCCCCAGCAAGGTCGGCGACCGCAAGCCAGGGCGCGCCGGCGAGCGGATCGCCTTTGTCGAGGGTGGCGATTCGTCCGTTCGCAAGCTGGAATGCGCCGGGCGTGTCGGGCCGCGCTTTCGCGATCATCGCCGGGCGCGCTTGCGCCAACACGGTCCCGGCATTCGAAGCCGGCCCCGGCGCAAGGCTATCGGACCAGTGCGCGGCTTGCTTCCGCAACGCTTCGGCGCGCGCGCCTCGGTCAGCTTTAAATCGTTCGACGCGCTCGCGCAGATCCGTCGAGCCGCCGCCGAGACCGCGCTCGCTGACGATGATCGCGATCAAGGCGGCCAGCGCGCGGTCAGCGCCAAGGTTCGCGCCTGCGACCATCGCTGCATGCGGCGGATCGAGCGGCAGGCGCGCCATGTCGCGCCCGAGCGCGGTCAACGCGCCATCACCATCGAGAGCCCTCAGCCTACGGAGTTCCAGGCGCGCTGCTTCAAGGCGCCCCGGCGGCGGCGCATCAATCCAGGACAGACGCGCGGCGTCTGCTTCGCCCCATTCGGCGAGCGCGAGCGCAAGGCTCGCCAGTGATGACGACAATATCCCTGGCGTGGGTTCGGCAGCGAGACCGCGTGTCGCTTCTTCGTCCCAGAGCCGATAGCATACGCCGGGGCCAAGGCGCCCCGCGCGCCCGCGCCGCTGATCGACGCTAGCGCGGCTCGCCTTGCGCGTGACGAGCCGATCGACGCCTGCGGCCGGATCATGTTCGGCGATACGCGCAAGGCCCGCATCGACAACAGCGCTGACGCCCTCGATGGTCAGCGAGCTTTCGGCGATATCTGTCGCGACAACGACCTTGCGCCGCCCTGCGGGCGCTGGCGACACCGCCCGATCCTGCTCGGCAGGCGCCAAGGCGCCAAAAAGGGGTGCAACGTCGATCTCCGGCGGAAGATCTGCAAGCCGCTCCGCGGTGCGGGATATCTCGCGCACGCCCGGCAAAAAGACGAGCACGGACCCGGCTTGTTCGCGCAGCGCGCGGCGAACCGCGCACGCTGTCTGATCCTCGATCGGATCGTTCGACTTGCCGAGGTAGATTGTTTCGACCGGATAGGCGCGCCCTTGGCTTTCGACGACGGCTGCATCGAACGCCGCGGCGACGCGGGCGACGTCAAGCGTTGCGGACATAAGGACAAGGCGCAGGTCTTCGCGCAGCGCGCCTTGCGCATCGCGCGCAAGGGCGAGGCCAAGATCAGCGGCGAGAGAGCGCTCGTGATATTCGTCGAAGAGAACAGCGCCGATCGCCGGCAAGTCGGGCTGCGCCAGGATGCGCCGCGTAAAGAGGCCGTCCGTCACGACCTCAATTCGTGTTTTCGCGCTGACGCGCCGGTCGATGCGGGTCGAAAGACCGATCGTCTCGCCGACGCGCTCGCCGAGAATTGCGGCCATGCGCTCGGCCGCCATCCGCGCTGCGATCCGGCGCGGTTCCAGCATCATGATCCGCCGCCCCGCCAGCCAGTCTTCGCCCAGCAGCGCGAGCGGCACACGCGTCGTCTTCCCGGCGCCGGGCGGCGCGGCGAGGACGAGACGCGTCGCCTCCCTCAGCGCTGTTTTGATCCGCGGCAGCGCTTCGTCGATAGGCAGCGGAGCGTCGATCATGGAGAGCGCGCGCCGGTCAACATCCATCAGGCGTCGGCGAGCGCTTTTTCAGCCGATCGCCTGACAGGCTTCAGAGCGTCTTCACCGAGCAAGAGTGTCTCGAAAAACGTCCGCATCTCGTGAATGTCCCGCACCTCCGTCAATGCCGCGGACTGCGCCCCGGGACCTGTCACGATCATGAACGCTTCGCCGCTATGATTGCCGCCCCGGCCAGTGCCGAGATGTTCGTCGATACGCCCTATCGCCGGGGATTCAATGGAACTCACCGGCTCGCGGGGCGCATAGACGACGATCAAGTCGGGGAGAAACTGGGTGCGCTCGCCCTGATGGAGCGTACGCGTTTCGACAAGGTCCTTGATGAGCGGCGCGCCGGTTTCAGCGATGCGAATTTCCAGAAGGCGCTCGCGTAGCCATTTAACGTAACCGGCGACTTCTCCAGGTTCCAGACAGCCGTCGCGTTCGCGTCCCTTGATGTTGAGACGGATATAGCCCTCGCCCCCCGACGCAAGACGAAAGGCCGGCGTTCTTGGCCAGTCGAGACCGCCTGTGATGCCGCGATTGACCACCCAGTCCTGAATGTGTTCGCCGAGCAGATACGCCAGCGAGTATTGCACGCGCGCAGGAATGGCGGCGCGCAGTTGTGACATCAGGTTCGGCTTTCGCGGCGGGCGCGGTTTCGCGCCGCGGCTGACATTCCAGGCGTCGTTCAGACGCACCATGATCTCATCAGTGAAGTGCTCCTGCGACCAGTTCGGAACCATCCCATGAAGCGAAAAAAGAACAACGGTCGTGTCGGCGCCTTGCGCCTTATCGAGGATCTTGGCGATGGCGCGGTCTTGCGCCTCGTAGACCGCTAATAGCGCATCAGCGTCTGCCTCCGAGCCGTAATCGCCCTCGACAACCAGAAGATTGTGACCTGCGCGGTGCACTTCGTAAAATCCAACAAGGAAAAATCGCCAGGCTTCGCGTTCCATCAGCCATAGCGCCGCTTCACCCTTGCGGCGGATCGCCTCGATGAGGTCGTCACGAATTTTTCTGCCATGCGCCAGCGTTTTCGGCACCGGCACCTCCTTGCCGATCGGCCGGTGGCCGAAGCGGCGGCGGAGCTCCGACAAGAGCTGCGGCGTCGTAGCGGTCGCGGCGCCGCTCGACTGGTAGCACCAGTTGATGATTTCCGTATGCGGAGCGTCCCCAGCGTCGTTCGGCGTTCCGGGGTCGAAAGCGATTGTTGAAACGCCGGCGCGCGCCAGATCGTGCCAGAATGGAGAAACGCCGAGGCGCTCCCTCCACCGCGGCGACGAGGTCCGCGCGAAGGCCATGGCCTCGGGGTCCCACTGGAACGGATAATAATGTCCGTGAACGCCGGGGCCGTCTCCGGTCGCGAATGACGCCCAGATGCTGGCGGTCAGGCGATCGGCCGGCGTCGTGAGCGTTTTCATCGACCCCGCAGCGAGAAGGCTCTTGAGGGCCGGCAATCTGTCCAGATGAGGCCGCACAAAGTCGAGGCTCATCGAATCGACGCAGATCGCGATGACGCGGCCGCCGCCGTTAACCTTAGTCGCACTCATACCTGTTCGCTCCGGAAAGACCTTTACCTTGCAAGGCCGGAAACACGCGTTCTATACCGGAACAGATCGAGCGAAGCGACCCGTCTGCGCGAACGATGAAATCCTTCAAGATGGCGATAAAGGCGGCGGTCGCGGCGATCATCTTCGCCGTCATTGCGCTGCGCGTCGATCTCAGCGCCGCCTTGCAGATCATCGCCGGGGCCAACTTCTGGATCCTCGCGGCGGCGGTCGCCGTCAGCCTGCTCATCATTGTCGCTGATGCCCTTTTCTGGACGCTGTCGATGCGTCCGGTCGGCCTGAAGATGGAGCTTCCAACGGCGCTCCGGTTCGGGCTCGTCGGCTGGTTCTTTTCGAACATCGCCCCGTCAAACGTTGGGGCCGACCTCTTTCGCGCGGCGCAGATGCGCTATGCCGGCGCGACGACCGAGCGGGCGATCCGGCTTGTTGCAGCCGCGCGGCTGATGTCGCTCGCGGCGCTGATCGGCGTGATCGCGGCAGGACTGCCCTACGCTTTCTCGGCCTTTGATGACCCGGCGGACCGGTGGTCCTTAGCGCTGATCTTCGGGCTTGCCGTGGGCGCCTTCGCCGGTCTCCTGCTGTTCGGGCCGTCGCTCTCGCGAATTGATGCGCTGAAGCGGTTCAAGGCCGTCGATATGGCCGCCGGCCTCTCCGCTGATTTGAGGACGCTGTTCGCCAAGACGGACGCGTTTGGCTGGCTTCTGCTCGCCGTGCAGCATCTTTTTCGCGTTGCGGGCGTTGCTCTGGTCGCTGCCGCGCTGGACGTCGATGTGAATCTCCTGGCGCTGCTCGCTCTCGTTCCAGCAGCGCTATTGGTCGCGATGGTTCCGCTCTCCTTTGGCGGTTGGGGCGTGCGCGAAGCGAGCTTCGTTTATTTTCTAGGATTTGCCGGCGTCGCTGCGCCCGCGGCGTTGGCGATTTCGATTGTCTTCGGGCTGACGCGCATCCTCATCGGCGCCGCCGGCGGGGCCGTCTGGATGTCAGCGAGCGCTAGCGATTATCGCTTCGCGGTCGATCAGCCTCACCCCAAAGGCTAGAGCCAGAGCCGAAGGCCCCCGACGAGCGAGACAGCCCCGATAGTCGCGCCGTCTGCACGCGCAAGGGCGGCAGTTTCACCGACACGGCGCTCCCAGTTCACGCCGACATAGGGCGCGAACTGGCGCCGGATTTCATAGCGCAGCCGAAGGCCGATCTCGGCGGTCGACAGGCCAGACCCAACGCCGACCTCTTCAACCTCCTGAACAGCGAAATTGAGCTCGGTGCGCGGTTGCAGGATCAGCCGCTGTGTGAGCAGCAGATCGTATTCGGCCTCGAAACGCGCGGAAACATCGCCCTCGCCGCTGACGAAGAGCGCAGCGTCGATCTCGAACCAGTAAGGTGCAAGGCCCTGCACGCCGAGAACGCCGAAGGTGCGATCGGCGCCGCGCACGAAATCATGCCGGACGCCGGCTTGCACATCGAAGAAGCGCGTGACTGGCCGTGACCACAGCGCCTGAAGCTCCGCCTCTTCAAACCGGCCGGCGTCGAAGTCGCGTTCTACTTCCGACTTCACCCAAAGCTTGTTGCGGTCTGTTCCCCACCAGCCTTGCCCATCGAACAGCAGCGCCGGCGCGCCGTCGTTGGATTGAACCTCAAGCCGGTCGGCGAGGAGGAACCAGTTCGGGGCGCCGCCATGCTCCTCTTTCAGTCCTGCGCGCGCCGCAGCCATCGCGTCGCGGTCGAAATAGGCGTCCGCCTGGGCGCCCGGAGTTTGCGCGTAGGCTGATGATGAGCATAGCGCCGCAGCGATCAGCCCAAAACCTGCGCGCATCAGTGACTTCCCTTGTGCGCCTGCGCTGGCGTGACAGGCGCGGGCTCAATCGCGCTGCTGGTCAGCCCCGCTTCACGAGGCATCACCGAGACGACCTGCATCATGCCGGCGTGCATGTGAAAAAGCAGGTGGCAGTGAAACGCCCAATCGCCGACGGCGTTCGCGGTGACATCAAAGGAGAGCTTGTCACCCGGCTTGACATTGACGGTGTGCTTGCGCGGTTTGTGCGCGCTGTCGTCTACGACAAGGTCGAAGTACATCCCGTGCAAATGGATCGGATGGGTCATCATCGTGTCGTTGACGAGAGTGACACGGACCCGCTCGCCTTCGTTGAACACGATCGGCTTGTCGACATGGCTGAATTTCACCCCGTCAAACGACCACATGTAGCGTTCCATGTTGCCTGTCAGGTGAATTTCAATCTCCCGCTCAGGCGCGCGCGTGTCAGGGTTCGGGTCGAGGCTGCGCAATTCAGCGTAGCGCAGCGCGCGGTGCGGCACGTCGGCGAGGCCTATACCCGGCTCATTGAGACGGCTCGCCGGCGTCTCAGCGATCATGTCGACAGCGGCGCCCATCTTGTGGCGATGCGTCTGCGCGCCCCTCTCGTCATGGTCCATCGCCGCGTGGTCCATACCATGTTCCATCGCCATATCGCGATGGGTGAGAATGGGGCGTTCACGAAGCAGCGGGGCCGTCGCAATCAGACCGGGCTCCGGCGACAGCGTTGCAACGGCCTGACCCGAGCGATCGATCGATTCCGCGACGAGCGCGAAGGCGCGCGGCCTGACGGGCGCCACGATGACGTCATAGGTCTCCGCGACACCGATCTGGAATTCGTCGGTCTCTACGGGCCGCACGGGAAGACCGTCTGCGGCGACGACGGTCATCGGCAGGCCGGGTATCCGGAAATTGAAGATCGTCATCGCCGACGCGTTGATGATCCGCAGGCGCACGCGCTCGCCCGCCGCGAAGAGCGCGGTCCAATTGTCTTCGGTCGCGTGGCCGTTGATGAGATAGGTGTACGCGGCGGACGTCACGTCCGCGATGTCGGTCGCAGACATGCGCATCTGTCCCCACATCGCACGATCGCCGATCGTCGATTTCAGGCCGCTGGCGCCAAGGTCGCGCATGAAATCCGCCGCCGTGCGCTGCTGGAAATTGTAGACTTCGCTATTCTTCTTGAGGCGCGCGAAGACCTTATGCGCGTGCTCAAAGCTCCAGTCCGACAGGACCAGGACATGTTCGCGGTCGGCCTTGATCGGATCGGCGCTGGCGGGATCGACGATCAGGGGCCCATAGTGCCCCATCTGCTCCTGCAATCCCGAATGCGAATGATACCAGTAGGTGCCAGATTGAGGGACGGCGAAGCGGTACTCAAACGTTTCGCCAGGCTTGATGCCGGGAAAAGAAACGCCGGGAACGCCGTCCATGGTGAACGGCACCAGGAGCCCATGCCAGTGGATCGACGTATCCTCGTCGAGCATATTCCGGACACGGAGCGTCACTGTTTCGCCTTCGCGAAAGCGGAGCAGGGGGCCCGGCAGCGTGCCGTTGACGGCGATCGCGTGACCCCGGCGCCCGCCGATCTCCACCGCCGCATGGCCAACCGTCAGGTCGAAGCTGTTCGAGGCGACCTCAAAAATTCCACGATTGCCGGCTGACGCGCTTTTCGCCCAGGACGGCATCAGGCCGGCGCCGAACGCAAGCCCGGCGCTGCTGGCGATAACATGTCGGCGAGAAATCATGCGAGGCGCTGCAATCCGGGTTTAATGATGGCTACCGTGATCGGTTGTCGCGGCGTCGCCGCAATCCTTGCCAGAGGCGGCGGCAAGCGTCATCGCAACTTTGTGCATCGACGCCATACAAGCCTCGTGCGCGTTGGTTTCTGTCGCGCACATCGCGACAATGACAGAGACCTTGCTCTTCTTTTCAGCCGCCATCAGGAAGTGCACACTGTCGCCGACCGCGAACGCGGCAAGATCGACTTTTTTTGATGCCGCAATTTCGGTTTCCGCCTTCGCCCAGCCGAGCGCCTCGATCATGTCGTGCGAGATTGTGACAAGCGCTTTCTTGACGTCGAGCTTGGTGATGGCGCCTTCGCCGCCTGGCAGACCGCAATGATCCGCATGCTCCATCGCGGCTGCCTTGTCCGCCGGGGCATGGTTGTGGCCAGCAAAAGCTGGTGAAGCAAAGAGCGCGACAGCCAGCACTGTTAGTCTCATCGGGAACTCCGGACGGGAATTTGACGAAATGGATTGAAGTGGGTAATATACCCCCATAGGGTATACGTCAAATGCATCACGACGCCAACAAACCCGTTATCAAGCGCCTTGCCCGGATCGAGGGGCAGGTGCGCGGCGTTGCGGCGATGGTCGAAGATGGGCGCTACTGCATCGACATCCTCGATCAGGTTCAGGCGATCAAAGCGGCGCTCCGCAAGGTCGAGGACGTGATCCTCAAGAACCACTCAGCGCATTGTGTCGAGGCGGCGATCAAAGACGGCGACGAACATGGGCAACGCGAGAAATTCTCGGAGCTCGTTGAGCTGTTCGGCCGCTACCGGACTTGATCGTCCGAGAGATCAACCCACACCGGCACGTGGTCTGACGGCTTTTCCTTGCCGCGCTCTGCGCGATCGACGCCGGCGCTTTTCAGGCGATCGGCGGCGTGCGGCGATAACAGCAGATGATCGATGCGGATGCCGTGATCTTTCTCCCAGGCGCCAGCCTGATAGTCCCAGAAGGTGTAAAGCGTCTTCGCCGGTTCGACTTGCCGGATGGCGTCGGTGAAGCCGAGATTTACGATCTCGCGATAGGCGGCGCGGCTTTGCGGCAGGAAGAGCGCATCAGCCGCCCACGCACGCGGGTCGTGCACATCCTCCGCTTGCGGAATGACATTGAAATCGCCGGCGATCACCAGCGCTTCTTCGTAGGACAGCAATTCCTCGGCATGGGCTTTCAGGCGCTTCAGCCAGCCTAATTTGTAGTCATATTTCGGGCCCGGAGCCGGATTGCCGTTGGGCGCGTAGATCCCGACGACACGCACCGGCGCGGCGTTCGGGGGCGTGACAAAGGCTTCAATGTAGCGCGCCTGATCGTCGACTTCGCCGCCGTCATTGCAGAAGGGCAATCCCTTGCGCGGCGCATCGGTCGGGTACTTTGAGACAAGCGCAACGCCATTATAGGTCTTCTGACCATGAACGTGAACATTGTAGCCGCGTTCCTCAAACTCGAGCGCCGGAAACTTCTCATCGATGCATTTGATTTCCTGCAGCACGCAGACATCGGGCTTAGCGCGATCAAACCAATCAAGGATGCGCGGCAAGCGCGCATTGATCGAATTGACGTTGAAGCTCGCGATTTTCATGGGCGTTCGATCTCAGTCTTTAATCGCTCAAGTGCGGCGTCCATGAAAGCGTTCCATTGGCTGTCGACGAGGAATGAAAGGATCGCCGCCGCGAGCCCGCCTTTCGCGGTGAACGCGTAGGACCAGGTCAGCAACGATCCCTCGGCGCGAGGCGTCACCTCGAATTGCGCTTTCGCCTCTCTCACCAAGAGGCGGAATGGTCCGGTAAAATTTGCAATGCGGTAGCGATAGCCGTTCGGCGTCAAGGCGACGAGCATTTCCTCAGCAGTCGCACCGTCGGAAAGGGAAAGTTTACGCGTTTGCCCCTCGGCGGACCACGCGCCCGTATGTCCGCTGATCGATTTAACGCCGGGGATCAATCCTCTGGCGCGAACGATCGAAACAGGGTCGAGCGCCAGCGCCGCTGCGCGCGTCTTGTCCTGAGAGGCATTGACCACAATCGAGGCCGTGGCGGCGATGGAATTTGACATGCTGACCCCATAGCAGCGCCGCGCCGCGGTGGCGAGGCTGCGTCAGTCGCGATGGAACGTTACGAATTCATCGAGCGGCGCGCGTTCGGACCGCAGCAGATTGACAGCGGCAGCGCGGTCGGGGCGCCCGAGCGCCATCCCGCAATAGAGTTGCTCCGTATCGGGAACGCCGAGAAACGCCGAGACCGTTTTCGCCCGCGTTGTCCAAGCCTCCTGCATGCAGGTCGCGTAGCCCCGTTCTTCGGCGACTAGGGCGATCGATTGCATCAACATGCCGAGATGGGCCCATTGCCCCTTGTCGAACCGGCGATCCAGCGTGAAAAAAAGCCCGACCGGCGCGCCGAAAAAATCGAAGTTCTTTTGCAGGTACAAAAGGCGCGCCATCTTGTCCTCGCGCGGGATGCCGATGAGCGCATACATCTGTTCGCCAAGGGTGAAGCGCCGCGTGCGGTGCGGCTCCCAGAGGTTGTCAGGGTAGACTTTCAACTCCGCTTCATCGGCGAACGGGTTCGCCGCCAGCGCGGCTTTCACCTTGTCGACAAGCCGGTCTCGCGCCGCGCCGGACACAACATGAACCTTCCAAGGTTGCAGGTTGCCGCCCGACGGCGCGAACTTCGCGATGTCGAGGATCGCGCGCAACTCGTCCTCGCCGACGGGGTCTGGAAGGAAAGCGCGGGTGGAGATGCGGGACTGAATAAGGCTTGCTGCCGATTGTGTCATTCGGACATCTTTCGCGGGTGACGCGCTTGCGTCAATGATCGCGCGCAGATGTCACCTGAAATCAAAAATCGCTTGGCCTTTTCGCTGACGATCGCGCTCTTTATCGCGCTCGGCTTTTTCGCATTTCGGAGCGGGCGCGCGATTTATGCGACAGGGCCCGCGATGGAGGTTCTCGAGGAGCGGGGCGCTGTTGTTTTTGTCTGGGACAAGCCGGTCGAGGCGCCGATGGCGTTTCGCTTCCGTGAGGCTTTTGACGCTGCGCGCGGCACGACCGATCGCATCATTATCGATCTTCACTCGCCCGGCGGCGCGCTGATCGAGGGACGGAGCGTGATCGAGGAGATCGAGCGCATGAAGCGGACCCATCGTGTCGACACGCGCGTGAACGCCGGCGCGACCTGTGCGTCAATGTGTGTGCCGATTTTTCTCGCTGGCCAAAACCGGGTCGCCGCCGCCGACGCCCGTTTCATGTTCCACGAGCCGACAAGCGTCGACTTTTTCACCGAGGAAGAATCTAAGAAGCCTGCATTCGAGCAGCGTCGGGACGCAGAGCGCTTCTTCGACCGCTATTTCACGGCCTCACCCATGGACGCCGCATGGCGCGAGGAATTGCGCCTTGCCTGGATAGGGCGCGATATCTGGAAGTCGGGCGCCGAACTGGTCGCGGAAGGTTCGGGTGTCGTCACCGCCGTGGAATAGTGCCTAGACCGAAAAACTCGTCCCGCAGCCGCAAGCGGCGGTGGCGTTAGGGTTCGTGATCTTGAAGGACGCGCCAATCAGTTCGTCGGCATAATCGATTTCGGATCCGGCCATGTATTGCACCGAGACTTCATCGACGAGGACGGTCACGCCGTTCTTCTCGATGGCGATGTCATCGGGGTTACGGGTCCCGGTGATACCGAACTCGTACTGGAAGCCGGAGCAACCGCCACCATTGACAGCGACGCGCAGCATCGACCCGGCGGGCTCCTTAGCGAGGATTGTTGCGATCCGGCTTGCAGCGCGATCGGACAGGGCGACGGGGAGGGTATCAAGCGTTTTAGACATAATCAGTAAATAGGGCGGCTCGGCTGCTTCGGAAAGGGCTGTTGCGTTAACGCCGTTGTGAGCGCCTTGTCTTTAGGCCGCCATTCGGCGACGGTTACAGCTGATCCGCGGGGGGTCAGGGGTGGGGCCGTCGCCCATAAGGCGGCCTTGTTGGGAAGGCTTTTCAATGAAATTGGCGTTGGGCGCGGCGGCAGCCGCCTTGGTTTTTGGCGCGACGGCGATGGCGCAAGGGATTTCAAATCCGGCCGGGACGGTCAGGAATTTCGATATTGCCAGTCTTGGCCCCGTGCTGACTGACCTCGGCGTCCAGTGGGAACAGCGCTCGGGCCCCGAGGGTCAGCCGTTCATCGTCGCTGATGTCGCCGGCGTGTTCGTGAACATAGTCCCTGCGGCCTGCCAAGGCGGCGCCGGGAACGGGTGCGTCGGCGCGCAGACCTTCGCTCTGTTCGAAAGCCCCGCCGTCAGCCAGCAAAGCATCAACGCCTTCAACTTGCGTTATGCTTTTTTGTCCGCGGGGCCGCTCAGCAATGGATATTACCTGAGCCGGTATGACATCGCCGACTTCGGCATTGCGCGCGGCAATGTTCAATCGAGCCTTGCGAGTTTCCGGTCGATTGCGGCGAACGCGTCGACGGAGGTCTCCGGCGGGAGCCAGACTGTTTCGACGGTTGGCTATGCTGACGATATGTCCGCTGGCGTGCTCAATGACGCTTCGGCCAGGGCGATCGGCGTCGACACAAGCCATGCGTCGGGTTCTGACCTTCATCTCAGGGAAATCCGCGCAATGCCGGAATTCGTGAAGGCATTCGCAGCCTCAGGCGCGGCGGCGTACAACAAGATCGAAAACGTCGCCAAGCAATAGCGGTTCGTCCGCGACAAAGGCGAACGGCGCTGATAGAGCGGCGGCTATGACCCGCCCGCTCGCTTTTCCAGCCCCGCTGGCCCCTTACGCCGCCAAGGCCGAGGCGTCGCGCGGCCGCTTGTTTGCCGAATCGGAAAGCGCGACGCGTACCGCCTTCCAGCGCGACCGTGACCGCGTCATTCACTCCGTCGCGTTCCGGCGCCTCAAGCACAAGACGCAGGTCTTCATTTATCACGAGGGCGACCATTACCGGACGCGCCTCACCCACAGTCTTGAGGTCGCGCAGATTTCGCGCTCAATTGCCCGCACGCTGCGGCTCGACGAGGACCTCGCCGAATGCGTCGCGCTTGCGCACGACCTCGGCCATCCGCCCTTCGGCCATACGGGCGAGGACGTGCTGAAGGAGTGCATGGCGCCCTATGACGGTTTTGATCACAACGCCCAGACGCTCCGCCTACTGACGAAACTTGAACGCCGCCATGCCGCCTTTGAGGGGCTCAATCTCACCTGGGAGACGCTCGAAGGCGCGGTTAAGCACAATGGCCCCCTCTCAGGGCCGAATGCGCGCAAGCGGGAGCCGTTGCCAGCAGCGCTCGCCGAATATGCCCGCGCGCACGATCTCTGGCTGTCGAGTCATGCGGGCCTCGAAGCGCAGGTCGCGGCGATCGCCGACGACATCGCCTACAACAATCACGATGTTGACGATGGCCTTCGCGCCGGGCTGTTCTCATTCGAAGCGGCGCAGGACCTGCCGCTCGTCGGTCCTGCGCTCGCCCGGGTCGCCGCTGCCTATCCGGCAGCGCCGCAAGAGATCCTGATTGCTGAGGCTGTTTCCGATCTCATCGGCGCCATGGTCGAGGACGTGACGCGCGAGACGACCACGCGTCTTGTCAGCCTCGCGCCAAAGGACGCCGACGCGGTCCGCCACGCCGGCCGTCAGCTCGTCGACTTTTCAGAACCGATGCAGGCGCAGCTCAGGGGCCTGCGCGCGTTTCTCTACGAAAACGTCTATCGCCACTACAAAGTGAACCGCGCGCGCAGTCACGCCAAGCGCATCGTCCGCGCACTGTTCGATGTGTTCCTGACCGAGCCTGAAACCTTGCCGCCGCAATGGCGGAACGAGCAGGGTCAAGCGCAGCAGGCGCGCGCGGTCTGTGACTACATCGCCGGCATGACTGATCGTTATGCGCTCCTCGAATATGAAAGGCTTTTTGGTGCGGGGCCGCTGCTCGACTGAG
>JAXHLA010000005.1:0-1041183 GCA_034522715.1 Parvularculaceae bacterium
TAGTTGGGCTCTTCAAACCGCATGAGGAGCTTGAGAGATGACGACGATGACACGGCGCCGGGCTGGCGCGTTGATCGCTGGGGGCGCGGGGATGGCGTTTGGTTCCAGGCTGCGGCGCGGGCGGCGGCGAGGCGCGCCTCAAGTTCAAGGTGATCGCGCGGGCGCAGCTCCCTGGCGCCGACTATGAAGGCTTCGCGGTCAATGAGATGCGGGCCAGCTACACGCCGAATTCGCTGACCGGATTTATGATGGGCCGGACGCTGAAGATGGAAGCGACGGTCGTCAATTTGGCGGCGAGGGTGATGCGCTATTTGTGCTCCTTACGGATTATTTACCCGTAATCTTGTGGACGTGGGGCATTGCCCCGAGCGCCGGAGCCGCCGATGAGAAGACAATCTCGAGTTTGAAAGCTGGCGACTGGGTTACGAGCAATTCCACAAGAAGACCCGGCGCTAGCGGGAAGATATTCGCTTTACCCGAAACTCTGCGCGCTTCCGCGACGAAGCGGACCCGACGAGCGTCTACGAAGCTGCGATCCCGACGATCTGCTGCAAAGACCCACGGGCCCCGGCGCGAAGTTTCTGGGCTGTCGGGATCGAAATCGTCGATCCAGAAAACGCCACTGACATCAAATACAGACGGAACCTGAACTTGGATAAACGAAATTCTGACCAAACAGTCTCGTTCAACCCTTTCAGACGCTCAGGTGATTCCAGAGAGGCCTTTTTCGGCCAGAAGACTTACCACAGTGCATTTATCCAATGAGGATTGAGGCATGACCTTGTCGCCAAATCTCTATTACGCCGTTCTTGCAATGGACGCGTACAATCGCTTTCAGCGCGCAGACGACCCTGTCGGTCTTGCGGTCGTCGACAGTCCAGTCGGCAATGCCGTTCGCCGAACAACGGATCAACTTCCCGACGGCTACCAGAACTCGGGGTTCTAAGGGACCACGAGTACGACCTCAACGGCGAGGTGGTCATCTCCTATCGGGGAACAGATTTTCAGGCCGGCGACGAGCAACGAACCGCGGATATCTTGAACGGCTGGTTCGCTGGCGCGGCGTACCGTCGGAAACTGCGGCGGCGCATTTGAAACTCAAATCCCACAATGTCGCGGAGGGCTATGTTCAAGAGGCAGATCGGCGAAGGAACAGGACGGCAAGATTGCTTGAGTAGGGGCAAAACGGTGGCGATTGTGTTATCGACAGCATGAAGAATTATTGCAGTCTCGATGGCTAAAAAAAAGAAAGATCTTGCAAATACGAACAATTTTTATGTTGTCGAACGAGCTGCCTTTCCGCGCATGGACGATAAAATTGATCTGAAGCCGTATTGCCTTCCGCGGACTTTTGATGAACGCTCGTCGAAGTTAATGTTGTAGTAAGTGAATTTGTTGGGAGTGATGGGGGAGTATTCAATAATTGAGGCATGTTTTGCGCCCTGCTCGAGGCGCGAGACGTCTATTATCCTGACTTTGCCCGAATCATCGATAGTTCGGCTCTTCAAACCGCATGAGGAGCTTGAGAGATGACGATGACACGGCGCCGGGCTGGCGCGTTGATCGCTGGGGGCGCGGGGATGGCGTTGGTTCCGGGCTGCGGCGCGGGCGGCGGCGAGGCGCGCCTGAGGTTCAAGGTGATCGCGCGGGCGCAGCTCCCTGGCGCCGACTATGAAGGCTTCGCGGTCAATGAGATGCGGGCCAGCTACACGCCGAATTCGCTGACCGGATTTATGATGGGCCGCACGCTGAAGATGGAAGCGACGGTACTCGATTTCGGCGGCATGGCTGACGCCCTGTTTGTTTTACTACAGGACTATCTTCAGATTATCTTGCGGCTCTGGGACATACCGGGGCCCGGCAGCGCGGACGAAACCACCATTCCCAAGCTGAAAGCTGCGAGCGGAATTCGCGAGTTGCACACTAGCACACCCGGAAAGCCTGTTCTCGACGCCAACTACCCGAAGCTCTGCTCTTTCCGCGACGAAGCGGACCCGACGAGCGTCTACGAAGTCGATCCCGACAATCTCGCAAAGACCCACGGCCCCGGCGCGAAGTTTCTTGGGCTGTCGATCGAAATCGTCGATCCGAAAACGCCGCTGACGGATGCTATCGACGAGCGGCTGCCTTGGATCGACATCGATTCGAATTACTCGCTGATTCAGCCGCCAGCCTACCATACTGACGAGACAGCGGCGCTCGGACGCCGGATCATTCCACGATCCTTTAAAAGCGGGGTCTACTGATGTCGGTATCGCCCAACCTGTATTATGCCGTCTTGGCAATGGACGCATACAACCGTCAGCGAACGGGGGAAGACCCGCAAGCGCTCGCGGTTTCCGGAACATCAATTAGGTCATGATGGAGGAAGCGCTTGCGCGACTTGCCGCAACAGACAGTTTCCTTAAGAACGAAAACTCCAAGCTAGCAATTGAATGTGCAGCTCTAAATCTTCGCAAATCTCTTGAGATAATCGCGTTTAGCGCTATCGCGCCGAACAAAGCAAAATACGAGAGCTTGCGATCGCGCGCTACCAAACAGATAGATTTCCGGAAAGACTATCACGCCCGCCGTATCGCTCAGGATTTGAAGAAGGTGAATCCAGACTTTTTTCCGATCGCCTTAGCAGAACGATCAAAGAATGATGATGGAGATTGGAGGCACGAAAGGGCTAGTGGCGCTTTGACGCTGACCGATTTCTTGCAAGCTTATGACAGCCTCGGCGCAGCGGCGCATGCATACAATCCTTGGGGTCCGGAGCCAAATCTCCACGCGCTTAAAACTTTAATCAGATCCACAATCGAAAAAGCGCGGCTACTTACTCGCCTGCATGCAGCCTTCATAAAATCACCGGAATTTTCAGGCGTTTGGATTTATCAAGCAGCCACGTCCGAAGCATGTGCACATCTGTGGGTGGCCGAGGCCGAAGGTAACTATATAGTAAAGAGAAGCTGAAATTCAGCACGAAACCTAATTTTTCACTAAACCGTCCGCTCAAAAATCTCCCGGCCGATCAGCATCCGTCTTATCTCGCTGTTTCCCCCCGCCGATTTCATAAGCTTCACGTCGCGCAGGTAGGCGACCGGTCGGATAGTCGTTGATGTAGCCATTGCCGCCCAAGAGCTCGATCGGCGTCGAGCGCGATCTTGCGTTGCTTTTTCTGCGGCGCTAGAGGATCGCAGCCTGCTGCGTCCTTGCCGTGTCGTCTGGCCCCGTTCGCAAGCCGCCGCGACCGCATAAACATACGCGCGAGCAGGCGTTCATCGTCGTGTACATATCGGCGAGCTTTCCCTGCACGAGCCTGAAGGAGCCGATCGGCTTTGTCGAACTGTTTTCGTTCGTGCACGTACGGGGATCACTGTATCCATGCAGGCCTGCATGATGCCGATCGGCCCCGCCGAGAGAACGACGCGCTCATAGTCGAGGCCTGACATCAGGACGCCGACGCCCCCGTTCAGCGTTCCGACGATATTTTCCTCCGGCACTTCGCAGTCTTCGAAGACGAGCTCGCCGGTGTCGGAGCCGCGCATGCCGAGCTTGTCGAGTTTTTGCGCGGCCGTGAAACCCTTCTGCCCCTTCTCGACGATGAAGGCGGTGATGCCGCGCGGCCCGGCATTCGGATCGGTCTTGGCGTAGACGACGACGACATCGGCGTCCGGCCCGTTGGTGATCCACATTTTGGAGCCATTGAGGACGTAGCGGTCGCCCTTTTTCTCGGCTTTCAGCTTCATGCCGACGACGTCGGACCCTGCGCCCGGCTCCGACATTGCGAGCGCGCCGAGATGCTCGCCGGAAATGAGCTTCGGCAGGTATTTCGCTTTTTGCGCCTTGGTGGCGTTACGGTTGAGCTGGTTGACGCACAGATTGGAATGCGCGCCGTAGGGGAAGAAGAAGGCCGACCGCGCCCGACCCCCGGCTGATCTCCTCAACGCACGACGCAATGCGCAAGATAACCGAGGCCCGCGCCGCCATAGTCTTCCTCCGACGTGATGCCGAGGAGGCCGAGGCTCCCGAGCTCCGGCCAGAGATCGCGCGGGAATTTGTTGGTCGCATCAATCTCAGCGGCGCGCGGCAGCAGTTTTTCATCGACCCAGCGCGCGACGGTCTCGCGGACTTCCTCGATCATGGGATCGAGGCCGAAATTCATGGCGGCCTGGCTGTTTGAGCGCATGGTTCCTTCCCTGCCCGGCCATTCGTTGCCGTCCGGGCCTTTTCCGTGGGGGTAGCCGCGCCGACGCGCGCGAGCAAGGCGGCGCCTTGCCCCTGCGTTAATTGGCGTTCACTTTAAATTGGGCTATGTCGCCTAGCCGATTTCAAGGCGGGAAGAATGGCCGTTTCCCAAGACGTTACAGAGACTTCCCGACCGGGCCCCGGCGAGGCGCGCTTGCGCTTTAGCGCGGTCGGCGACGAAGCGTCGCCGGGGGAAGCGCTTCGGCGCGTCAGCGCGCTTGAATCCGCCGAAAATCGGGCGCGCCGCGTTTTCCGCCGCAGCGCCCAGATCGAAGCCTTTTGCCGCGTCCTCGCCATCGCATCCTTCCTCGCGGTCGCCGTCGCCGCGCCGCTCGGCTGGTTTCTGGCGCATATGAAAGTCACGGGCGGGGCGAGCGGCTTCAGGCTGTTCGATTATTACGGCGCGTGGGCGCTTGCTTTTGCGATCATCGTCCCGGCGATGCTGGTGCTCTTCGGCCGCATCGTCGTCACCATGTCGCATTACGTCAACGCCGCCGAGCAACACGCCGCCGCCGCGCAAAAGCTTGTTGAGCCGGACAGCGCGGCCATCCGCTCTGTTGAAACCGTCGGCGCGGCCGTGCGCAGCCAGATGGACGCGCTGAACGCCGGCATCGACGACTCCCTCATCCGTCTCGCCTCGGTCGAAGCGATGATCCGTCAGCATGTCGGCGCAATCGAGCACGCAGGGCTTGCGATCGAGAACCGCGCCTCCGGCGCAGTGAGCCGCGTCGCGGAAGAACGCGCAAGGCTGATCGATCTCACCGAAACCCTCAATGCGCGCGCGGACGACTTCGCAACCGCCATCGCCGAAAAAGCGCAGGCGAACATTCTTTCCCTGCAAAACGCCACCGGCGCGGTCGGCGACGCCGAGAGCCGCCTTGAAGAACGCCTGACCCGCCTTGAAACAGCGGCGATGCGCGCCTTGCAGAGCTTTGATGCGCTCTCAACCGCCGCTTGTTGACGCCGACGGCCGGGTGCGCACGTCCGCAAGCGCGATGGAAATGTCGGCTGCATCGATGAAGGACGCCAGCGAACGCGCTGCGCGCATCGCCGACGCCGCCGCCGAGTCCGCCGCGCGCAACGCCGCCAATGTCGGCCATTTCTCGGTCAAGGCCGCCGAGGACGCCAGGAAAAGCACCGACGCCGCGATTGAAATCGCGCGCGGCGAAGCTGAACGCGCCGCGACCACGGCAGTCGAGTTCACCACGCGCGAGTCTCGCCGCGTCGCTGAAGCTGCGGCGCGCGCCGTCGATACGGTGCGCGAAGCGACGATGACCTCCGTCGAGGCGGCCGCCAGCGACGCCGAACGCGCCGCCAACGCTGCAAACCTTGTGACCGAAGCGGCGAAGCAGGCGATGTCCGCCGCGCGCGAGGCGTCCGCGGAAGTCGCCAAGGCCGGCGACTTCGCGAAGAAAAACGCCGATGAGGCGGTTGCAGCGGCGGAGGCGGCCTCAAAGCGCGTCGAGGACCGCAACAAGGAACTCGCGAATGCGCGCGCCGCCCTTGAGAATGAGAACGCGCGCCTCGAATCGCTGATCGACGAACAGCGAAAGCGCGCCGACCGTCTCGCCGAAGCGATTGCGACGCAGACGGAGCGTCTCTCCAAACTCGCCGAAAACCAGCTGCGCGAGCAGGAAGCCTCCGCCCGCCTCGCGGAAGCGCAAGCCGCCATCGAGAAGGCCCGCGCCGGCGAAGCCCAGCGCGCCGCCGACGCCGAAAGGCGCGCCTTGCCGCGGAAGCCGAGCGCGCCGCCAAAGCCGACGCCGACCGGCGCGCCGAGGAAGCGCGCAAAGCCGACGCCGCAGCGGCAAGGCGCGCGAGCGCCGACCTCTCGAATGTCCTCGATCTCGGAAAATCGGCGAACACGAATGGCGCCGCGCGTCTCGACGCTATCGCGTCCGAAATCGAGAAGCCGAAGGCCCTGCGCGCCGAAAAGCGCGGCGATCGGCAGGGCGAGCGCCGCGCGCCCGGCGAAGACGAAGACAAGCGCACGAAAGAGGACGTACAGAACCAGCTGGCGTGAAATTCTGTCAGCGACCGAGAACGCCTGGCCGCTCGATCTGGTTGCCGCCGACCGCCGAGCGGCCGAAGCCAAGGCGAGCGCCCAGAGCGCGATGAAAATCATCGCCGGGCTTCAGGATTTCACGCTCGATCTTGAGACGCGCCTTTATGGGGAACCGCCGCCGGCGTTGCTCGAACGGTTCGAGCGCGGCGACCGCAACGTCTTTGCGAACAGGATCTTGCGCCTCAACGAGTCCGACGTTAAACGCCGCATTCGCGCCGAGGGCAGCCGCGACAAAACCTTCGAGCGCGGCATCCATGAATTCCTGCAAGGCTTTGAACGCCTGCTCGAAGACGCAACGACATCCGAGACGGCGGACGAGGAGCTGGAACAATACCTCTCCTCGCCCTTGGGCCGCGTCTATCTCCTCGTCGGCGCGACGGTCGGGTATTTCGCTTAATTCCGGCGGCATATACGGGAATTTGATACGCTTCTCCGTATAAATTGACTTAATACGGTTTAACGTATAAAGCAGATCTATGCGCTATCGCGTATACTTGGAGTCGCCTTGATGAACGATTTTGCACGCACACCCAAGCAGCTCGGCGCGTCGCTGCGGCGGCGGCGCCGCCAACTTGGCCTTAGCCAAGCAGCGCTTGGCGAGCGGGCAGGCGTCCGACAGGCGACGATTTCAACGATCGAAAGCGGCGGCCAGAGCGCACGCCTTTCAACCCTCTTCGATGTGATGAGCGCGCTTCAACTGGAAATCAGCGTACATGACCGCCGGAAACTCTCAGCCGAGGACGGTCTTTAATGGCGCGCAAGGCCGCCCATGCGCCGCTCAATGTATTCCTCAACCGCCGTCGCGTCGGGCGCCTGACACGCGAGGCGAGCGGCGCTGTTGCGTTCGAGTATGATGACAGCTGGCTCGCTTTCGACCGCGCAATCCCGGTCTCGCTGTCGATGCCGCTGCGCGAGGAACGGTACGCGGGCGCCGCCGTCATCGCCGTATTTGACAATTTGCTGCCCGACGGCGCCGATCGGAGGCGGCGCATCGCAGAGCGCGTAGGCGCGGAAGGCGATGACGCCTTCAGCCTTTTGTCGGCGATCGGGCGCGATTGCGTCGGCGCACTGCAGTTTTTACTGGAAGGCGCGGAGCCGGACAGCGGCGAGGCGGCGCACAGCACACCAGTCAGCGACGCAGAAATTTCCCTGCGCCTGAGATCCCTCGCCGCCGCGCCGCTCGGTCTTGGCGCGGATGATAGGGATTTTCGAATTTCGATCGCGGGAGCGCAAGAAAAAACTGCCCTCCTCAAATGGCATGGCGAGTGGCGAACGCCGTACGGATCGACGCCGACGACGCATATCCTGAAGCCTCAGATCGGCAAGCTTTCAAACGGCATCGACATGAGCCGGAGCGTCGAGAACGAGCATTTCTGTATGACGCTCGCAAAGGCGTTCGGATTGCCCGTCGCCGAAACGGCTGTAGCCGATTTTGAAGGCGTCAGGACCCTCGTGGTCACGCGCTTCGATCGCCACTGGCGGGACAGCGACGCCGCCGCGCGCCTCCCGCAAGAAGACTTCTGCCAAGCGCTCGGCGTGCCGCCGACGCGCAAATATCAGTCGGAAGGCGGCCCAGGCGCTCTAGCGGCGCTAGACCTCCTGCGCGCAAGCGACGAGCCGGACGCCGATCGAGCGCTGTTCTTCAAGACGCAAGTGTTCTTCTGGCTCATTGGCGCGACAGACGGCCATGCCAAGAATTTCAGCATTCATTTGGGGCCGAGAGGTAGTTTCCGGATGACTCCGCTCTATGATATCCTTTCTGCACAGCCTGCGGTCGATGCAGGTCAAATCCGCCGTAATCAGATGAAGCTCGCCATGTCGTACGGCGACAGCAAGCATTATGTCGTGAGCAGAATTGCGGCGCGTCATTTCGCCGAAACCGCGCGCAGAGCCGGCGTTCCCGCATCAACTGTACAGTCAGCGCTTGCTGACCTCCGGGAAAATGCGGTCGCAGCCGTGTTGCGGACGTCCGAAGCCTTACCGCCTGACTTTCCTCCAGACATTGCTGAAAGCATCTCTGGGGCGCTTATAAAACGTGCGGAAGTCCTAAGCGCATACGATCTTTCTTGACATTCAATTCAGCGGACAGGGGCCGCTTGCCTCGCCCGCTCCGCTTCCTCCAGCGTCCAGGCGATGATGTCTCGCTGGACAGCGGAAAGGCCGGCGTCGAGGGCGGCGGCGGCCGCCGCGGCGTTATCGCCCGCGGCGGGTGTGGACGCGCTGAACAGGCGCGAGGCGTGGATGACGCTGCGGCCGTTGGTGAGACGCGCGAACACTTCGACCTCGGCCGCGCGCACGCCATTCGACATGCGCACGCCAAGCTTACGAACATCCGTCTGCAGAACATAAGTGGAGGTGGGCAAGGTGAGGCGGCTGCCGACACCCCGAACCGCGCTGGTATTCTCAAAACTGCGAACGAGCGCGACGCCGAATAGCCGCGGCGCGCGATCGACCCATTCGCCGCCCGCGTAATATTCGATCCGGCCGGGCGCGCGGCTGAGCGCGATATGCGCGGAGTTATAGGCGAGCGTTGCTTCCGGTTCTTCAACGCCGAGCGTCCACGAAACCGGCGCGGCGGTCGTTTCAGCTTGCACGTCGCTGACCGTGAAGCGCGCTGATGGCGGCGCGGCTTCGGGCAGGACGGAGACGCAAGCCGAGAGCGCGAGCGCGCAGAGAGGGATCAGGGATTTGGGATTTGGGATTTGACCTCGCTCAAATGTCGGTGCGTGAATTCTTCTTCCGCTCATCCCCGCGGCAGCGGGGCTCCAGAGCCGCAGGCTTCGCGACTTGAACCCCTGGCTTCCCGCTGTCGCGGGCATGAGCGGGGTAATGCGGCGAGTTCCCTTCTTCACTTCTGTTCCCCCTCATAGCGCGGCGTCGATTCTCCGAGGAGATAGCCGCGCGGGTCGCGATCGATTTCGCGCAATACCTGGTCGAGCGTGCGGAACAGTGCGCGCGCTTCGGCGACTGCGGGGCCGACCTGCGCGAGGCCCTGATCGGTGAACACGCGAATTTGTTCCCGGTTTTCGGCGATGGCGCCCCGGAGCTCCGCCATCAGCGCCTGCGTCTCGGCAAGCGTTTCAGGCGCGTCGGCGCTCAAGAGCTTGTCGAGACTGTCGACGGTGCGCCCAAGCTTTTCGCTGGTCGAGGCAAGATTGGCGGTCAGCTTTGCGGTATTTGTAACCGTTGCGGAGATCTCCTCGTCCTGCGCGGCGAGCGCTGTCGTCAGCGTTTCGACATTGGCGAGGATGCGTCCGAAGGCGGCGGTATTTTCTTCCGATAGCAAGAGGTTCGCCGATGCGATGATTTCGCCCGATCCCGCGATCAGCTGCGCAATGCCGGCGGCGTCCGCTTCGATGCGGGGGACGCCGCGCGTCACGTTTTTGAGCAGCTCTTCCTCGGCGCTGCCGCCGACGAGCTGGATAATCGCAAGGCCGGTGAATCCGACAAGCTCAAGTTCTGCCTTCGTATCTGTCTTCACCGGCGTATCGTCGTCGATACGGATGCGAGCGATAACAATCGACGGATCGTCCAGCGCGATCGTCAGATCCCGGACTTCGCCCTTCTGAATGCCGTTGAAGGAGACCGCCGCGCCGACAGACAGGCCGGACACGCGCTCGCGGAAGATGATGTCGTACTCATCAAAGTCGTCGCGCGACTGCGAGAGGAACAGGACGAACAGAAACGCCGATGCGACAAGGGCGAGCACGACCGCGCCGACAACGACATAATGCGCGCGGGTCTCCATTCCTTACACCTTCTCCGCCAGGGACTGTCGTCCCTCGCTTTTCGCCGACGACGCCGCGCGGCCGCGGGGACCGGAGAAATACTCCTGAATCCACGGATGGTCCGACCGGCGCACCTCATCGAGCGGGCCGATCGCGATCACCCGCTTTTCGGCGAGCACCGCGACCCGGTCGCATGTCGCGTGCAACGTATCGAGATCATGAGTGACCATAAACACCGTTAACCCTAAGGATTCCTTGAGCGATACGATCAATCTGTCAAAATTTTCCGCGCCGATCGGATCAAGCCCCGCAGTCGGCTCGTCAAGGAAGACAATTTCGGGATCAAGCGCGAGCGCGCGTGCAAGCCCTGCGCGTTTTGACATGCCGCCGGACAACTCCGAGGGGAATTTTGCGCCAGCGTCAGGCGGCAGGCCCACCATGGAGATTTTCATCGCGGCGATGTCGGAGGCGAGCCCGTCCGGCAGATCGAGATGCTCGCGCATCGGCGCCATGACGTTTTGCGCGACCGTCATCGCCGAAAAAAGCGCGCCGCCCTGAAACAGCACGCCCCAGCGCTGCTCGATGATGAGGCGCTCACTCGGCCTCAGCGAATAAAGCTCCTCCCCGAAAACACGCACGGTCCCGGCCGAAGGCTCCTTCAATCCGATGATCGCGCGCATGAGCACGGATTTGCCCGTGCCAGAGCCGCCGACGACGCCGATGATCTCGTTGCGGCGGACCTTCAGGTCGAGATTGTCATGAATGACGACCGCGCCGAACTGCGTGCGCAATCCTTCAACCTCGATGATCGCATCGTCGTCCTCGCGCGCGGTCAATAGTCAATCTCCAGGAAGAACATCGCGAAGAACGCATCAAGGATGATGACGATGAAGAGCGATTGCACCACGGAAAGCGTCGTGCGCTGGCCGAGGCTTTCCGAGCTGCCAGCGACCTCCATCCCCTGATAGCAGCCGATGATCGCGATGACGAACGCGAAGAACGGCGCCTTGATGAGGCCCACCCAGAAATTGGAAAGCGCGATCGTCTCCTGCAAGCGCCCGACGAAGAACGCCGGCGAAATCTCCATCGCCGTCGCCGCGACGAGCCCGCCGCCAACGACGCCGAGAATCGAGGCGAGAAACGTCAGGATCGGCATCATGACGACAAGCGCGATGGTGCGCGGCAGAACGAGGGTTTCGATGGGATCAAGGCCAAGCGCTCTCATGGCGTCGATTTCCTCACGGATTTTCATCGCGCCGATCGCGGCGGTGAAAGCGCTGCCCGAGCGGCCGGCGACGAGGATCGCCGCGAGGAGCACCCCGAATTCGCGCAGGACCGCAATGCCGACCAATTCAACGGTGAAGACCTCGGCGTTGAAGAGACGCAGGATCTTGGCGCCCATGAACGCGACGACGGCGCCGATCATGAAGGACATCAGGCCGACGATCGGCATCGCATTGATGCCGGCTTCCTCCATGTGCCAGAAAATCGAGGTGAGGCGCAGGCGCTTCGGGTCGCGGATGACGCGCCAGAGCGCCGTCAGCGTCAGCCCGACGAAGTTCAACACGTCGATCGCAGCGTGATAGCCTTCAACAATCCCCTGCCCGAGACGGTTGACCATCATGACGAAGGCGTTGCGGCGCGCCGGCTCGATGTCGCAGGGCGCGACATGCGGGGCGACATTGCCGATCAGGGTCTGTTGCGCCTGCGTGCCGCCGACGATGCGCGAGGCGTCGGTGCGCCTCGAACAGGCGCGCAAGACCCGCTCGAACACCATCGCGCCCGCAGTATCGAGGCGCCCGACCCCGGAAATATCGATGATGACCTCGCGCCCGATCGTGTCGTCTTCGAAATCGCGGAGTTCCTTGTCGATCGCGCCAAGATGGCGCGCCTGCCAGTCCCCGCTCGCCTTGAGGCGCAAGGTTCCGTTGTCGAGGTCGATGGTGAAGGCGGCGGGCTGCATGATCGAGATTAGGCCGTCCATGAGGCGTTTAGGGACTTGCGGCAGGCGGCTCGCCGCTTGCATTGGTAAGCTCTAGGGCGGGATGATAAATTCATTCTGAATTAAGGTGAACGAGTGTTAACGCGCTGCCTCCCTTCGGGGCCGGGCGGAGCGGGTCCGGGGAGGTCTCCGGGACCGCGGGCGGCGCCGGAGTAACGGGTCGTGGCGAAGTCTTCTTTAGCAGGGCGGTTCCGGTGGCTGGGCGCCCTTCCCCTGATGCTGATGGTTGCGGTGATGGCGGCGCTCGCGCTGATGACGCTCGCCAACGCCGGGGCGCGCCATGGCGGCCCGCGCGAGCATCTCTTCGATCTATACGCCCGGCTCTTTCCGGCGAAGATCGATCGCAACTCGCCGATCCATCTTGTCGAGATCGACGCCGAGAGCCTTGAGAAAATCGGGCCGTGGCCGTGGCCGCGCTCGCTGATCGCCGAACTTGTCTCGACGAGCGTCAGCGCCGGGGCGAAGGGCGTTCTCTACCTTGAAGGCGTCGACAGCCCCGATCCCCTGTCGCCGGAAACCATCGGCGATTTCTGGCTAGCGGGCGCGCGTGACGAACGCCTCGCCCAGCAATTGTCCCTTCTTCCGAGTACGGATCTTATGCTCGCCCGCGCGCTCGGCGAGACGAAAGGCGCCGTCGCGATCGGCCCTGCCTCCGTCGCGCGGGAGGCCTCGCGCCTTGTGCTGGAGCGCGCGGACGCCGCCGCGAACAAGACACTGACTGCAGCCGGCGGCGACAATTATTTCGGTCTTCCCGCCGCGCGGCCCAGAAGCGCCATCGACGCCGCGCTCGCAAACGCGGCTCCGGTGACTGTCGCGGCGCTGCCTGCCGATGGCGACGGCGTCGTGCGCATGGCGCCCCTGCTGTGGTCCGCAAGCGGGCGGATCGCAACTTCTGCGGGGCTTGAAGCCGCGCGCATTGTCAGCGGCGCGACGACGATCACCGTCCGGGCCGATCCGACAGCAGTCACCGCCGTCGGCAAGTCGGCGGCACGTGTTGATATTGCGGGAGCGAGCATTCCTGTCGACGCCCTCGCTTCGACGAGGCTTTATTTCCCGCGCCGTATCGACACGCCCTCGACGCCCGCCTGGAAACTCCTGCGCGAGAAATCCGCGCTCAGCCTTCTCTCCGGCAAGGTCGTGATGATCGGTCTCGACGCGGAAGCGGGCCCTGCGGTTGCAACCGCGCGCGGCGATCTGTCGATGGGGCAGGCCCAGGCGCTGCTGGCGCGCCAGCTCATCGCTGGTGAAGCGGCCAAGCGCCCCGCCTGGTTCGGCTATCTCGAAGCGCTCGCCGTTCTCGCGCTTGGCGCCGCCGCCATCATGTGGTCGCAGCGCCTCGACTTCGGCAAAGCGCTTGGCGCTGCTGCCATCGCGGCCGCGCTTCTCGTCGCGCTGTCGGTCGGCCTCTTTGCGCAAGGCGGCCTGTTGTTCGATCCGCTCGCCCCGGCGCTGGCGCTGTTCCTTGGGGCATTCTCCGTCGCCGGCGGGCGCTCGATCGGCGAGGCGATCAAGGATGACAAGGTGCGCGGCACCTTCCAGGGCTCGCTTCCCGAACCGACGATGAAGAAGGTTCGTGAGGAAGGCGCCGGCGAAATCCTCGAAGGCGTCAAACGCACAATCACGGTTCTGGCCTGCGAGCTGAGCCTCCTCGACGAAGACGCCGACAAGCTCGCAGCAACGCCGGGCGAAGTGTCGAACCTCATCGCCGCAGGATGCGCGCATCTGAAAAAGGCGATCATCGAAGTCGGCGGCGCCGCCGATCAGGCCGAGGGCGGGCGCATCTTCGCCTATTTCAATGCGCCGCTGGAAAATGCCGACCATGTGCGCGACGCCTGCGCCGGCGCGCTGCGCCTGATCGAGAGCATGGACCGCATCAACATCGAGCTGCAAAGCGCGCCGCGCCTGCAAGGCGTCCAGCTGCACCTCGCGATCGGCGTGGCGACCGGCGAGTGCTTCGTCGGCCCGATGGGACAGGGACGCGCGCAGCGCTATTCCGCGGTTGGCCGCCCGATGGCGCTCGCCTCGTTTCTCTCAAGACAGGCGATGGTCTACGGCCCCGCCATCATCTGCGACGAGGCGGTGCACAAGCGCAACGACCACCACTTCGCGTTCCTCGAGCTTGACCGCATCAAGGAGATGGGCACGGACCGCACGTTCTCGATCCACGCCCTCGTCGGCAACCCCTTCCTGAAATCGAGCAAGAGTTTCCGAGCGCTGGAAGAAACCAACCGCGCGATGCAGACCGCGTACAGAGAGGGTGACTTCCTCGCCGCCCGCGCTGCGCTGACGAAAGCGAAGGCGCTCCCGGGAACGAAAATCGCCCTGTTCGATCTCTATGATGCGCGGATCATGATGATGGCGGAAAACGGCGTGAAGGTCTGGGACGGCGCACAGGTCGTGACCCTTTGACAGGGTCTGTCGCGACAAGAACCGATGGCGTTTTCATTCGTCCATGAGGATTGATTTGAAGACTTCGTCGCGAGCGACGCGCCGACCATTAACATCTCACCGCTCGCCGCAGCAGCGGCGCGCGCGGCGGAAGGGTCCGCATCACCTCGACCACCTTTCCCGATTTGCGGGTCGGGAAAATTGGTCGTCGTCGCTTGGTCGCGCGGCGTTTCCAAAGATAACCCGCTGATTTCAGATATGCGCTTTAGTCGAGCGGAACTTCGCCTTTCATGATCAAGACTGCACGATGATCGGCCGGGGCATCGCGGCGTCGTGACCGGCGATCTGAAGCGCACAAAGGCGGCCGGTCGCAAAGCATCCCAAGTCTATCCAGAAGGCTTTGAGATCTTCCTTGTACGTTACTTGATCGACAATTGTGTGGCCATGCGCTGAAAAATCGGCGCCGTCGGAGACCCTGCCCCTCCCGCGCGCGCTGATCATTCTCCGGCTCCAGGTCAGCCTGTCGACTTCGTCCTCAACGCATCTTTCGTCCCATTTTGTAGGGGGTTCTGCGTGAGTGATCCCGACGAGCCCAATGTCCCTGCTGTGAACAGTCAGGGCATAGGGCAGTGCATCCAGAACTTCTGCGAGTGCGAAAAACTCTGGATCGCCGTCTTCGAACCGCTCGATCCCCCAATCGCCGCCATTATTGATCCAAAGCTCCGCGCCCGCCCTTAAATTGCACTCAATAGCCTGGAGCATCATGTCTTCGTGGTTCCCCTTGACGGCGAAAAACCACGACTCCCTGAGGAGCCTCAGACATTCCATCGACTCCGGCCCGCGATCAACGAGGTCGCCGACCGAGAACATGCGATCCTTTTGGAAATCGAAACCGATCCGCCTCAACAGGCGATCAAATTCCGCAATACATCCATGCAGATCACCGACGACGAAGTCCCTGCCACGGTCATTGATTTCAATGACCTTGAGCGCGCGCGTCTCAACGTCGGTCGCCGCACTCTCGTTTGTTCTTGGAAAGGCAACGCCCTCGCACACACTGGTTTTGCTGACTGAGAAATCTGATTCGGATTCGGACAATCGAGCCTCCTATTTTTGCCCCATGCGGAGCCGCATCATCGTTGATCCACCGTCGCCGGAAAGTCTGGCCGGTTGGCTGGGCTCGACGAGCCCACTCTTGATGCAGATATTCTTGTAGCAGTTTCTGCGGGAAAAATCCAGCGGATTCTGTCTGCCGCCTTCGCACAGGAATTTCGGCGATGCGCAGACAGATCACCGTGAAAAGAATTTTGTACGCTAAAAATAATGAATGGCGAATGCTTACCAGCCGCCGCAAAACGTCGGCATCGGCGCATATGGTCGCAAGCGGCTGGTGTCAGTTTGCTTCCCGCGCGCGCCTGGCTGCCATGTTCAACAACACGCCCCCTCCCGCGCCTGCGGCGCTCATCAGCGCGACCAGCGCGTAAATGGCGCCGCCGCCGTTCGCCTCATAGAGATAGCCGCAGGCGATGGTCGCGAGCCCGGTGATGGCGCCGACGCCTGTCGTCGACATCAGCGTCATCGCGGTGTTGGTGAGGCTCTTCGGGAGCGTGCGGTCGATATATTCGACCGCGCCAAGATAGGCCGCCGCGAACGAAAGCGCGTGCATCGTCTGTATCAGGAACAATAAGGGAAGCGGCGGCTCCAGCCCTGTCAGCGCCCAGCGCACGGCCCCGCCGGCGCCGCCGATGATGATGAGGGCTTCCGGCCCGATGCGCCGGACGAGGCCGCGCACCTGCGTCAGGACGAAAATCTCTGCGACAACGCCCGTCGCCCACAGAAAGCCGACCGTTGTCGCCCCATAGCCGAGCGCGGACCAATGCAGGATCGAGAAAGCATAATAGGCGGCGTGGCTGCCCTGGATAAGGCCGACGGCAGCGAGGAGGAGCAGAAAGGACGGCGTCGTGAGCAACGTCGAGGCCTCGCGCCAGCGGTTGTGCGTCGCCTCTTCGACAGCCTTCGCCTCGCCCAATGGCAGCGTCACCGATATCAGGAACGTCGCCAATCCCGCTACCGCCATGATGCCGACAGCAAGGTCGATGCTCGTCCGTGCAATGACGAACCCGGCCCCGATATTGGTGAGAAGGAAAGCCGCCGACCCCGCCGCGCGCACTTCGCCATAGTGGAGCGCGCCCTGCCGGTCGGCGCGCAGGATCGCCGTGTCAGAGAGCGGCACGAGCAATCCGAATGACCACAACACCGCAACGGCGCAGAGCGCGATCAGCGGCTTGCCGCCGAACAACGCCAGGCCAATCGCCCCGGCGCCGAACAGGAACGAGAGGAGCCGCAGCGCGGTGCGATGATTGTCGCCTTTGTCCGCCCAGAACGCGACAGCGGGACCGAACGCCAGACGCGCGCCAAGCGACAATCCGCTGAGAAGCCCGATCTCAGAGGCGGAAAACCCTTCGCGCGAAAGCCAGCCCGACAAAAACGGCAACTGCACGCCGAGCAGCACGAATTGCGCGGCGTAAAAGGCCGAGTAATGCGCCTGTGTGCGCCAGTTGCGGGTGGTCATGGAAGAAATCCGGCTGACGGGACTCTCTCGCCTATGGCGCGCCGCACAGCGCGACGCAATCGAGCCCGGCCGACGGCAGGGCAATTCCGCGCAGCCCGCCCTGCTCTCTCCTGTCAGCGAAGGAAAGCACGGACACCCGCCCCATAACGATGGTTGACGCGCGCCGAATACCCTGTGTCGGAACTCCCGCTCTCAAGTGCTGACGAGAGTTTCGGGCGCTTGATAGGAATCGCCCGAAACTCTGGTTTTTAGGTGATCGCGGCGGCTCTGCGAAAGACCGCGTTGCACTTTTGTCGCCCGCCGCTCTGACGCGCGCATCTCCGCACTGCTGGACGTCAGTCGCACGAGTGCATTTCATAAAAGGAAAGAGACCATGAAGAGGGAATTCGGGCCTGCCGGACAGATCGCGCACGCGGCGCTAAACTTCCGTCGCCGGAGCGGTTCTATAAAGAGGTCGTCGGCCTTCCTCGCCTTGCGGTCTTCAGCAATCTCACCTCTTTGCCTTGGCGCGGCGCGGAATTCACTTGCGCGCCGCACAGGATGCACATTCAAGCGGATGGGACCGAAGAATGGATGGCCTTCGTCAAAAATGACGAGGGCCGCCTGCTCGCGGTGATGGCTCCGACAAGCGCCTAAGCCGTCCTGTCCTCGACCCCCGCTAGCCTTGCGTTTGCAATGACGCTCTTGATGCCGTTATCGCGCGCGTCTTCGGTCGGGTATTGTTCAGACACGCCGATGACCTGATGGTTGGCGGCCTTCAGGACGAACGAGTGCTTGCCGCTATCGGAGGTTTTTTTCTCGAAGCGCGCCAGCAGGTCCGAGTTCTTTTTTACCGATTCAATGCCGTTTTCCGCGCCCGCGCGGTCGCCATAGCCCTCGCTCGCCAGGATGATCTCGCCATTGCCGGCCTTGAGGCGAAAGCGGAATTCGCCTTTTTTATCCTTGAAAAGCTCAAACTGCGCGGGCATGGGCGTCTCCTTCATCTTGATTTCGCGACCGACGCTGGCGCCTGAGATGTTCCAGAATCGTTCTCACTCGGATAGTGTCCAACGGTGACCGCCAATTTGTCAATTTCCGAGCGCGCGCTCGCCGGCTTGCGTCCTGCCGAGGGCGAGAGCCTTGCCTATCTTGACGGGCTCAATGAGGAGCAGCGCGAGGCCGTGCTGGCGACCGAGGGGCCGGTCTTGATGCTCGCCGGCGCGGGCACCGGAAAGACGCGCGCGCTGACGACGCGCCTCGCCCATCTTTTGTTCACGGGGCGCGCGCAGCCCTGGCAGCTGCTCGCTGTCACCTTCACCAACAAGGCCGCGCGCGAGATGAAAGAGCGCATCGGCAGCCTGATCGGCGAGCGTGTCGAAGGCCTGCAATGGCTCGGCACGTTCCATTCGATCGGCGCGCAGATCCTGCGCCGCCATGCCGAGATTGTTGGCCTCAAATCCTCGTTCACGATCCTCGACGCTGACGACAGCGTGCGGCTTGCCAAGCAAGTGATCGAAGCGGCGGGCCTTGATGAAAAGCGCTGGTCAGGGCGCGGACTCGCAAGCGTTATCGACGGCTGGAAGAATCGCGGGCTGACGCCGGACAAGGTTTCGGCGAACGAGGGCTGGCATTTCGCCGATGGCAAGGGTGTTTCGCTTTATACCGCCTATCAGGCCCGATTGACGACGCTCAACGCCGCCGATTTCGGCGACCTTCTTCTCCACAACATCACGATCTTTCAGCGCCACCCCGATATTCTTGCGTCGTACCAGGACAAATTCCGCTACATGCTGGTCGACGAGTACCAGGACACCAATGTCGCGCAATATCTGTGGCTGCGGCTCCTCGCGCAGAAGCACAAGAACATCTGCTGTGTCGGCGATGACGATCAGTCGATCTATGGCTGGCGCGGAGCGGAGGTCGAGAACATCCTGAAATTCGAGAAGGATTTTCCGGGCGCGCGCGTCATCCGGCTGGAGCGCAATTACCGTTCGACGCCGGCGATCCTTTCCGCCGCCTCGACGCTGATCGCCGCCAACACGACGCGCCTCGGCAAGACGTTGTGGACCAAAGCGCCCGACGGCGAACAGGTAAAAGTGCGCGGGGTCTGGGACGGCGACGAGGAAGCGCGCCTCATCGGCGACGACATCGAGGCCGAGCAGGCCAAAGGCCGCCCGCTGTCCGACCTCGCGGTGCTGGTGCGCGCCTCGTTTCAGATGCGCGCCTTTGAGGAACGCTTCAACACGGCTGGCCTGCCCTATCGCGTCGTCGGCGGCCCGCGCTTTTACGAGCGCGAGGAAGTGCGCGACGCCGTGTCATACCTCCGCCTTGTGCGCAGCGCAGAGGATGATCTCGCCTTTGACCGCATCGCGAACAAGCCGGCGCGCAAGCTCGGCGGCCAGACGATGCAGGCGGTCCACGCGCTCGGGCGCGCGCGCAACATCTCGCTGATGGCGGCGAGCCGGTGGTTGATCGAATCGGAAGAACTTGGCGCGGCGGCGCGCGGGGCGCTTCGCAAATTCGTCGAGATGGTTGCGCGCTGGACGGGCGAGGCCGCGACCATGAGCCCGCGCGACCTGACCGAACTTATCTTGGAGGAATCCGGGTACACGGATTTTTGGAAGAACAACAAGTCGGCGAAGGCCGATTCCAAACTCGATAACCTGAAAGAAGTCGTGCAAGCAGTCTCCGAATTCGACACGCTCGCCGCTTATCTTGACCATGTCGCGCTCGTCGCCGACCGCAGCGATAACGAAGAAGGCGGCGCTGTCTGGCTGATGACGCTGCACGCGGCAAAAGGCCTTGAATTCCCCGTGGTGTTCCTGCCCGGCTGGGAGGAAGGCGTTTTTCCCTCGCAGCGCTCGCTCGACGAAGGCGGCAAATCTGCGCTCGAAGAGGAGCGGCGCCTTGCCTATGTCGGCATCACGCGCGCGCGCGAAAGCTGCCGCATTTCCTTTGCGGCGAACCGCCAGATGTACGGCCGCTGGCAAACCGCGCTCCCCTCCCGCTTCATCGATGAATTGCCGCCCGAGGCCGTCGATGTCGTCTCGCAGCCGGGGCTCTACGGCAACGCAGCGGCGTCGCTCCCCAGCCATTCGCGTTTCGACGCAACACGCGTTGAGGAAGACAGCTATTACGACAACCCCGGCTGGCGCCGGGCGCGCGCGGCCAGCGCGCGGCCGAGCCCCGCGGCGCCGATGATCGAGGGCCGCGCGCGCGAAATGCCTTCAAGCGCCGGCAACGTGAAGTTCACTGTCGGTGCGCGCGTCTTCCACGACAAATTCGGCTATGGCCGCGTTTTGCTCGTCGAAGGCCAGAAACTCACTGTCGATTTCGAGCATTCCGGCGCCAAGAAAGTCGTTGATAGCTTTCTGAAGGGGGCGTGAGCGATGGCCATGAGAAAAGTGAGCGATAAAAACGGCATTTCCGTATGGATCGGCAAGCTCGCGGACAACAATGACGATTTCAATGACGCCTACTCGCTGGCGCTCACGCCTGACCAGAGATTGCGGTCCGTCACAGCGAATGCTGTCGCCATGCTCCGGCTGAAAGGAATCGATGTCGATGCACGCCGACTGGATCGAGTTGGTCAAATTGTTCGAGGAAAGAAAGGTAAGATTTCTGGTCATCGGCGGGATGGCGGTTAATTTTCACGGATATGAACGCGTTACAAAAGACCTCGATCTTTGGGTGGCGCGCGACCGTCGAAACGCGCGCGCGGTCTATGCCTCGCTCAAGGAGTGGGGCGCCGGGTTGACCGGGATTACCGCCAAAGATTTCGAGGAGGATAACTTCTTTCTCTTCGGACGGGAGCCTTGGAGAATCGACATCCTGATTTTTCCGCCTGGTCTCGACTTCGAGGACGCCTGGCCCAACCGCGTCGAGCATCGCTTCGAAGGCGGCCCAGCGTTCTTTTTTGTCAGCACGTCAGATCTTTTGACTTTGAAGAAAGCATCCGGGCGCCCCATTGATCGTGTTGACGCGCGAGCGCTCAGCCGGATCATGAAAAAAACACAAGGCTCGGCCGGCGAAGCGGGGGCGCAGGCGGCGAAAGTTCCTTCTCGAAAACCTGCAAAGAAAAAGCGCTGATGACCACTTTCAAAGCCGTCTGGACCGGGCTTGAGGCCGCATTGAACGACGCCAGCGTTCTGCTCACGGATGTTCTCTTTCCGCCGGCGAACGCTGTCAGCCTGTCGAAGGACGATGACGCGCGCGAGGACGTTGCGTGGAAGCTTGAGGCGTATTTTGAAGCGCAGCCCGACGCCGCGGCGCTGGCGGCGCTGGTTGCGGGAACGGGGCTCACCGCGCCGGCGATCGAGAAACTGCCGGACATCGACTGGGTCGCGCATTCCCTGGAGGGACTTGGGCTGGTCGAAGCGGGGCGGTTCGTTCTTTACGGGTCCCATGACGCCGACAAGGCGCCTGACAACGACAACCGCATTCCGATCCGCATCGACGCCAACCAGGCCTTCGGCACCGGTCACCATCCGACGACGGCGGGGTGCCTCACTCTGCTCGACCGGCTCGAAGGCATCGCGCCGCAAACGGTGTTCGATCTGGGCTGCGGATCGGCGGTCCTCGCGATTGCGGCGGCGAAGCTGTGGGATGTCGAGGTCATCGCAAGCGATATTGACGAACGCTCAGTCGAGATCGCGCGCGAGAATGTCGGATTGAATGGCGCCGATGACCTTGTGAGCGTGATCGCCGCCGACGGTTTCGCCGATCCGCGCATTCGAGTGCGCGCGCCGTTCGATTTCATCTTCGCCAACATTCTCGCTGGACCCTTGGTCGAATTCGCGCCGGCGATGGCCGCGCACATGGCCCCGCGCGGGCGCGTGATGCTCGCCGGGCTGATGGCGGATCAGGAGGCGGGCGTCAGAGCCGCCTATGAGGCCGCCGGGTTCCGGTTATTGAACCGGCTCGATCATGCTGTGTGGCCGGTGCTGCTGTTTGTCAGGTTGTAGGTGGTGGGTGGTAGGTTGTAAGATGCGAAAGCTCGGGCGAGCTCGCGCACAACCTGCAACCTCCAACTTTAAACCTCACTTATGTTCCAGCACTTCGACCCCGTTTCCGACCGCACCTTTGCCGCGAAGCACTTGCCGCTCCTGCGCGCCGAGATGAGAGCCCTGAAGATCGAGGGGTTCATCGTTCCGCATGATGACGAATATCAGAACGAATATATTCCAGCATACGCCGAACGGCTGATGTGGGTCTCCGGTTTTTCAGGGTCTGCAGGCGCAGCGATTGTCTTTCTCGACAGCGCAGTCGTGTTCACAGACGGTCGCTACACGCTGCAGGTGCGCCAACAGGTTGACGAGAAGTATTTCGATTACGCTGACTTCGTTGAAACGCCGCCGGATGCCTGGCTTGCCGAGAACGCCGCAAAGGACGCGCGCGTCGGTTATGACCCGATGCTCCACACGAAGGCGGGCGTTGAGCGCCTGGAGAAAGCGGCGGCGACCCGCGGTTTCACGCTGGTAGCGCTCGACCGAAATCCCATCGACGCCGCCTGGAAGGATCAGCCGTCGCGGCCGCTCTCTCCGGCAAAGCCGCACGGGCTCGACCTTTCCGGGCGCAGTTCCGCCGAAAAGCGGCTGGAGATCGCCGCGGCGCTGCAAAAGGCCGGCGCCGATGCGACGCTGATCACCGCGCCGCCGTCGATCGCGTGGCTCTTCAACATTCGCGGCGCAGACGTGACGCGCACGCCTCTGCCGCTCGCGCGCGCACTGGTGACGAGCGATGGCCGCGCCATCTTGTTCCTGGCGCCGGAAAAGGTCGGCAATGAACTTCCGGCGTTTCTCGGCGATGAGGTTGATATTCGCGCCGAAGCCGATGTCGAGGCGGCGCTCGAAAAGCTCGGCCGCGAGAAAAAGCGCGTCGCTGTCGATCCCATGCTCGCGCCGATGAAATATGTGAAAGCGCTGAGCGCAGCCGGCGCCGCAATCGTCGACCTGACCGATCCTTGCGCCCTTCCTCGCGCGACCAAGAACGAAACAGAGTTGAACGGCACGCGCGCTGCGCATATCCGCGACGGCGCGCGGGTGACCGAGTTCCTGCACTGGATCGCGACGAAAGCGCAGGACGGCGCCGTCGATGAAATCGCAGCGGCGAAAATGCTCGAAGCGTTCCGCGCCGCGACGGGCGAGCTTGTCGATCTTTCCTTCGACACGATTTCGGGGGCGGGCGAGAATGGCGCTGTCGTTCACTACAAGGTCTCGACTGCAACGGCGCGGCGTTTAACGCCTGGCGAGCTTTATCTCGTCGATTCCGGCGCGCAATATCGGGATGGCACAACGGACATCACGCGCACCCTCGCCATCGGCAAGCCGACGCAGGAAATGCGCGAGCGTTTCACGCTTGTTCTGAAAGGCCACATCGCGCTCGCGACAGCGCGCTTTCCAGCAGGGACGACCGGCCACCAGCTCGATGCGCTCGCGCGCCGCCCGCTGTGGGAAGCCGGGCTCGATTACGATCACGGCACCGGGCACGGCGTCGGCTCGTTTCTCGGCGTCCACGAAGGGCCGCAGCGCATTGCGAAAGCCGCGAACACGCAGGCCCTAAAACCCGGCATGATCCTGTCGAACGAGCCCGGCTATTACAAAACGGGCGCCTATGGCATCCGCATCGAGAACCTGATCGTCGTCACGGAACCGATTGCCGTCGAGGGCGGCGAGCGGCCGATGATGGCCTTCGAGACGATCACGCTCGCGCCGATCAATCTCGATCTCGTCGTCGGCGCCATGCTCTCGGAAGCCGAGCGCCACTGGCTCAACAAATATCACGCGCGCGTCCGCCAGACGCTGACGCCCTTGGTGCCCGCCGACGTCGCGGCATGGCTCGCCGAGGCGACGCGGTCGATTTGACGTGACGGCCTAGTGTCTCAGCTTGAAATCCACTCCGGCTGGCGCCACCAAAACTTGCCCTTCGACCGCCTCGTCTCGATAGGCAATATTTCGCGGGAAACAGCCGCTCGACCGCTATTCGGTGATGGCCGCTTTGCGCCTTTTGCTGTCGCTCTGTGGAGAGCAGGGCGAAGAACGGCTATTTAACTGGCGTCGCTACGGTCGGACGGAACCCGCGCGCGACAAGCCACAAAGCGAAGACGATCTCGAAAACACCCGCAATTGCCAAGAACCGTAAGCTGA
Organism: Parvularculaceae bacterium; assembly: GCA_034522715.1. Taxonomy (GTDB): domain Bacteria; phylum Pseudomonadota; class Alphaproteobacteria; order Caulobacterales; family Parvularculaceae; genus Amphiplicatus. The sequence continues at coordinate 24,110 of JAXHLA010000005.1, forward strand.
GCGGATCGTTTCCAAGGCGCTCAAGAACCATGGCAGTCGCCAGCGAGACATAGCCAATCACTCCGAAGACCGCCAAAATTGGTGGCACAGCCCGTACATTGAACATCCAAATGGACAAGACTATTCCCGCCGCACCGAGGACCATCATGCCCCCATGATATGCTGCCAAATTCAGAGATTGGCCCTCTTCAGAACCTGCGAACAGTAAGAAAGCAATCGCGCCAGCACCGAGCAAAATCCCCTCGATCAGCCGACCCCATAAAACCGTTGCGGCAACTTTCGGGGATGACCTTGCGATAATCGAACCCAAGGCAAACCCTATCGCAATAACAACTGCGGAGTTCACGAGTATGAGACCAAGGCCGGCATAGGGCATGCCGCCTTGCAGCAGGAATTGTCCGCCGCCGTAAAGCGGGAAAGCTAGCACGTAGAATAACCCGACCAGCGCCGACAGCTTTCGATCCGTCACGTTCGTTGCCTCAGGCCAACAATCCCTTATCGATAATCAACAAGTGAAACTGACGCAATGTGCGCGACGCTTCGTTTGATTCCGCTTACCTGCTGACGCGATCGATCTGCCTCAAAGACCTAGGTTCGCTCCGATCTCGATCGTCGCCGACGGGCAAGGTCAATCCGTTCGTGTCGTTCGCCGGCGTCGCCGACACCAGTCTGGACTTCGCCGAAAGCGGTCATTCGACATCCGATCCAATATTGGACACTTAAATCAGGGGCGTGAGAGAAACAGGTCACAGCTACTCATCCGGTTCCAGTACGCAGTTCGCTCAACAACCGCTCTCAGCACACGATCTCTTCAACAATTTGGTCCCGCTTGCAGCGGGCCAGAAAGCGATTTCGCGCCAATGATAAAACCTCGGACTAGCTCCAACCGGGCGAACTTCAGAGACTGCCGGCGCAAGGCAAATCAAGGCTCAAAGGCGTCAGGTAGCTCCGAGCTTCTCAGCCACTTCCAACACAGTCAGAACCTTGCCAGTTGAAACAACCTTCTCGTCAATAACGAGTGCAGGCGTCGACATGACGCCATAGGCAGCGATCTGGGCATAGTCCGTAATTTTCACGACTTCTGCAGTGATCCCGGCAGAAACTGCTGCGGCCTTGGCGTTCTCGCTCAGTGCGATGCATTTCTTGCAGCCAGAGCCAAGTATTTTGATGATCATTCGTGCCTCCAATTTAAACGAACATGGCGCCAAAGGCGTTGAACAGGTAGCCTATCAGTAGGATGCCGGTCGCAACTATCCCGGCAAATAGCAATAGAAGCCGCGTTTTCACTACTCGCTTCAGCATTATCATGGAGGGTAGGGACAGCGCAGTCACAGCCATCATGAATGCCAGCGCCGTTCCGATCCCCACACCCTTGCCAACCAGCGCCTCCGCGATTGGAAGGGTGCCGAAAATGTCGGCATACATCGGTATTCCGACCACTGTTGCAACAAGCACCGACCACCATTTGTCCTGACCCAGCAATGCGGAAATGAAAGTTTCCGGAACCCAATTGTGGATAGCCGCGCCGATCCCGACACCGATCAGCACATAGATCCAGACCTTGCCAAAGATTTCAGCGACCTGGTCCTTTGCGAACTCAAAACGTTGGCGCCGGGTCAGTTGGCCGTCGCCCCCCTCCATGACAGGGCTGTTGAATACGAACGCCTCGACGTGACCCTCCATTTTCATCCGGCTGATTAGCGAACCTCCAAGGACGGCGAGCACCAGTCCGACGAGCACATAGGCAAAGGCTATCGTCCAGTTGAACACGCTTGCCAGTAGGATGATCGAGGCTAGGTCGACCAGTGGAGACGAGATAAGGAAGGAAAAGGTTACCCCGATCGGAAGGCCTGCACTGGTGAAGCCGATAAACAAGGGAATCGATGAGCACGAGCAGAATGGTGTTATCGTTCCGAGAAGTGCCGCCATGATGTTGGCGCCAAGACCCTTACGCTGCCCCAGGATCCGGCGCGTCCGTTCTGGCGGAAAATAACTCTGCACCCATGATATCGTGAAGATCAGCACGCCGAGCAGGATAAAGATCTTGATCACGTCGTAGATGAAGAAGTGGATGCTCCCGCCGAGCCGGCCGGCGGGGTCGAGGCCGAAACCGTCCCGAACCAGCCAGGCAACGAGATCGGATAGCCACTGCATTCGCAAAAGCTGATCATTTAACCATTTAAATATCTCGGAAATGGCCTCGCCTCCTTGGCGTGACTGACCCCGCATGGACGCCGAGTCGACACTGGAAATGCTTCATACCCTTCGCACACAGCGATCAGAAAGCCTAAAATTGCCAGCGGTAAGTTTTTCCACTGATCGCACCGGCCGGGAGAGCTTAAGGCTGTGAGAAAGTTGACCCGGACGTTTTTTCAGTGAGGGCATCTGGGCTGGCATCGAAGGCGTTATGCTGGGCCTGATCCGAACGCCCGAGGGAACCACCTGGTGGCAGCATGCCGAAAAAATGCTGGGTTTCGAGAGTTCCTAACATCTCAATCGCAGGCTTGCACAGATTGATCCGAAAACGCCCCATTACCTCGATTTTTCTCCGTCCTATCGACTTCGGTTGTCTGAGCTCAGGATCATGCCAAAAGCTTAGTTTCCCAGCGTCTTTTTAGGGCCAACAAAAGTCGCTTCTGTCGGCTCCGCAATTGACGGACTTCAGCCTTAGAGCGGGCGCTGCAAATTCCACATGAGCCACTACCGACGGGCCTTGCTCCCTTGAAGAGGGAGGGAGCGCACGCCTACCTGAGGACACCCAGCACGCCGCCAAGGGGAAACCCCACTGTCACCGGCGTGTGAGGAGCGAATTCGTCGGCAAGCTGATCGATATAGGCGGGCCCGAGCCCCTTTGACGCCATATAAGCGCGCGCATACGACGCTGTGAGCAACAACCCGGCGGCGTCCTCGGGCGGCAACACGACCTCAATGGCGCCGGAATAGCTCATCTGCCGGGAAAACGCGCCGCAGGCGCGCATCGGACGTGAATAATCGGCCTTCGCGCCTAGGCGCTTGTCCATGAACGGCGACCATAGCGCCCAGTGCTTTTGAAATATGGCCTGCGCCGTTCCCGTCACGAAGAAGGGGCCGTAGAGAAACGGAAAAAATACGCCGCCCGGCCGCAGCCAGCGCGCGACTTTCGCGCAGACGACATCTTGCTCCATCCAGTGAAACGAGGTCGCGGCGATCACGCAATCGACCGATCCCTCGGGGAATTCAGCAGCCTCCGACGCAACATTGAGGCGTTCAATGCGCGGATGATCGGGCGCGGCGGCGAGCATGCGCGCATCGGGCTCGACAGCCGCGACGCGGTCGAAGCGCGCCGCGAGATCAACGCTCGCCTTGCACGGCCCCGCGCCGAGATCGACGGCGAATGCCCGTGGCCCCTGAAGGTGCGTTTCGAGGAAATCGAACAGGGCCTTTGGATAGGAAGGCCGCAGCAACGCGTAACGCGCCGCGACATCGCCAAAGCCGGTCGCCGCATCCTTGCTCATGATGATTTCGTTCCAACAAAAACGCGCCATTCGTCTTCAGAAAAGACGCGCACGCCCAGTTTCTCCGCCTCTTTCAGTTTCGATCCGGCGCCGGGGCCCGCGACAACATAGTCGGTCTTCGCCGAGACTGAGCCCGAAACCTTCGCACCGAGGCCGAGCGCCTGCGCCTTGGCTTCGTCACGCGTCATCGTTTCGAGCGTGCCGGTGAAAACGACCGTCTTTCCGGCGACCGCTGTCCCGGACGCAGCAGGCGCCGCCATCGCCTGCGGCGTCACCTCCTGAAGAAGGCGGTCAACAGCGGCGCGATTGCGCGCGTCCTTGAAGAAAGAGATTACGCCGCTCGCGACGAGCGCGCCGACGCCTTCAATCGACAGCATCTCGTCATAGGCGGCGCCTGCCTCGTTTTCCGCAGCGATTGCGGCGGCCATGAACGCCTCGAAGGCGTGATAATGCCGCGCGAACAGGCGCGCATTTGTCTCGCCGATATGGCGCATGCCGAGCGCGTTGATAAAGCGGTCGAGCGCCGGGGCGCGGCGCGCATTGATCGCCGCGAAGAGATTCTCAACCGACTTCTGGTTGGTCGGCGTTCTCGATCCGTCTTTCTTCTCCTTGTAAGTGAAGAGATCGACTGCCCCTGCCCTCTGCCGCGCTTCAAGCGTGAAAATGTCCGCTGGCTCCTTGATGGCGCCCTCAGCGAAAAACGCTTCGATCTGTTTCTCGCCAAGACCTTCGATATCGAGCGCGTCGCGCGAAACGAAATGGCGCAGGCGTTCGACCCCTTGCGCCGCGCAGGAAAAGCCGCCCGTGCACCGGCGCACGACTTCGCCCTCGTCGCGGACAGCGGGACTGCCGCAAACCGGGCAGACCTCGGGAAAGACGTAGGGCTCCGCCCCGCGCGGGCGCTTGTCAGCGATCACCTCGACAACCTGCGGAATGACATCGCCAGCGCGCTGCACGACGACCGTATCGCCAATGCGGATGTCCTTGCGTTCAATCTCGTCCTGATTGTGCAGCGTCGCGTTCGAGACGACGACGCCGCCGACCGTCACGGGTCGCAATCGCGCGACCGGCGTCAGCGCGCCGGTGCGTCCGACCTGAATATCGATACCGAGCAACGCCGTTGTCGCGCGCTCGGCCGGAAATTTGTGCGCGACTGCCCAGCGAGGGGACCGAGAAACGAAGCCAAGACGCTCCTGATAATCGAGCCGGTCAACCTTGTAGACGACGCCGTCGATGTCATAGCCGAGGCTGGCGCGTTGCGCCTCGATCAAGGCGTAGTGCGCAAGCAGGGCATCAACGCTGTCACAGCGCACAATGAGCGGGTTCGTCCTGAACCCGAGTTTTGCAAGGCGCGCGACGCTGTCGAACTGCGTTGGCCCCAGCGGCGCCGAAAGCTCGCCCCAGGCGTAAGCAAAAAAACGCAGCGGCCGCGACGCGGTGATGGCGGCGTCAATCTGGCGGAGCGAGCCGGCGGCGGCATTGCGCGGATTGGCGAAAGGCTCGTCCCCTTCCTTCTCCAGCGCCGCGTTGAGCGCTGCGAAATCAGCATGGCTCATGTAGATTTCGCCGCGCACGTCAAGGATGTCCGGCGCGGCCTTCAGCGTGCGCGGGATGTCGCCGATGGTGAGCGCATTCGCGGTGACATTCTCGCCGACGGCGCCGTCGCCGCGTGTCGCTGCGACCTTGAGAACACCGCGTTCATAGCGGAGATTGAGCGACAGGCCGTCAATCTTTGGTTCTGCCGTGAAGGCGAGCAGCGCCTCCTCTCCCAGTTTCAGAAACCGCCGCACGCGCGCGGCGAAGTCGCGCACGTCTTCCTCGCCGAAGGCGTTGTCGAGCGACAGCATGGGTTTTGCGTGGGCGGCTTTCTCGAACTTCGTCGAGGGCGAAGCGCCGACACGCATGGACGGAGAATCGGCGCGCTTCAGTTTCGGGAACTGCCGTTCGATGAGCGCGTTGCGGCGGCGGAGCGCGTCATATTCGGCGTCTGTGAGCTTTGGGCGGTCGTCCGCATAATAGGCTTTGTCCGCGTCGGCGATTGCCTTTGCGAGTCTGACAAGTTCAGCCGCGGCCTCGTCAGCAGAGAGATCGGAGACAGGTTTGGAGGCAGGCGTCACAGGATCTTCCGCATTCTGATAATCACATTTTTCACGCCGCCCGTCCCCACAGTTTCGTCGCGGCCGAATTCGGCATACCCTCGCGCTCTGTAAAGCGGTTCGCCGGGGATTGTCGCGCCAAGCTCAATCGTCTTGAACCCCTCGGCGCGCGCCGCCGCCTCGCCAAGATCAAGGAGCATCGACCCGACGCCGCGGCGGGTCCAGTCGGGGTGCGTGTACATTGCGCGGATGCGGGCCGGGTCGCTGGCGGGATCAGAGAGGTTGTCGTCTCGGCCAGCGCTCCTGTCGCCGCCATAGAGTGTCCGCCGCCGGCTCCACCCGCCGCAACCGGCGAGCACGCCTCCTGTTGCGGTGCGCGCCTCAATGAGGAAATAGCAGCCGTCATCAATGAGGAGCGTGTCGAGCCCCATTGTGGCGCGCGCGGCCTCAACCTCGCGCGGCGTCAGAAATGCCGCCATGTTGCCGACGATCGCCGCTTCGATCAGCGCCATGATCGCCGGGATGTCGGCGCGCGCCGCGACGCGATGGGTAAATCGAACGGCTGGACGCGCCGTTTCCAAAGTGGTGGCGTCTTCAGTCATTTCGGCCTTCTCGCTCATCTTGCCCATATCAGGGAGTTGGCGGGGCCTTCAAGCGGGCGCCAGCGTTAGCGGAGGCGCCGTCGATTGCTACTATTCGTCTGTATAGATATTATCATGCGGCGGCTGGCCAGCAGGCTCGAACAACCAGTCATAGCTCGACAGAATTCGGCGGTAAGGGTCGGCGACATCTCCGGCCGCCCCGCCGTTATAAAGGATCGAGCCGGGCTTCGCCGTCGCCGTCGAGAATTGCCCGTTGATGCCGTATGTCTGCGTCTCGGCGATCAAAGGCTCGCCCGTCGGGCCATAATAGCGCCAGCCATAGCCGTCATAATGAAAAAATCCGCGCACCTGATAGTCAGGCCGCGCCCGGCGCGAGATCGTCAGGACACATTCATGGCCGTAGTCGAGCACGACCATGCCGAAGGCTCCCCGCACCTCGTAGGATTCCTGAGGAGCGCAGCGTTCAATCCGCAGCGAGAGGTCATAACCGGGTTTTGCCGGGTCAAGGCTCGCGCGGGATTCCCCGCCGAACAGCTGCTCGGCGACCGCACGCTCGGCGTCGATCTCGGAGGGCGGAGAGTAGGCGCCAGCGGCCAGGGCGAGAAGGTACGTCAGCATGCAGTGCACTTAGCGCGCGCATGTTAAAGAGCCGCTGCTGAAGGGTGAACAGGGCGTTAACACTGGCGGCTAGAGCGGCGGGCGATAAAAGTGCAACGCGGATTTTCGCAAAGCCGCCGCGACCGCCTTAAAATTAGAGTTACGAGCGATTCCTATCAATCGCCCGTAACTCTAGTCGCGCGAAGTTTCAGGAAAGCGGCGGAGGGGGCGGTCTAACGCCCCTTCAGCGCCCTGCCCGCCACCGCGCCTAGCTTGGCGACGAGCGCCGGGTCGCGCGCTTCAGGCGCGGTGATGATCGCAAAGTCGAGCGTCGTTTCAATACCGAGCGGCGAGCGCGTGCGCGTCGGGCCGAGACGTTTGACGAGGTCGGCGACAAGGCGGCGCGCGGCGTCGGTGTTCTGCTTCATGATCGCGAGGATGCTCGCAACCTCGACATGCGCTGTTTCCTCGCGCCAGCAATCGTAGTCCGTGACCATCGCGACGCTCGCATAGGGCAACTCGGCCTCGCGCGCGAGCTTGGCTTCCGGCATGTTGGTCATGCCGATGACGTCCGCGCCCCAGGATCGGTAGAGGAAGGACTCCGCGCGCGAAGAAAATTGCGGGCCGTCGATGGCGAGATAGGTTCCGCCGCGATGATGGGAAATCGACAACGCCTTGCACGACGCCTCGATGGCATCGCCAAGCGCCGGGCATACGGGATCGGCCATCGACACATGCGCAACGCAGCCTGTCCCGAAGAAGCTTTTGGCGCGCCCCGACGTGCGGTCGATAAACTGATCGACAATGACAAAGACACCCGGGGCGTACTCTTCGCGGAATGAGCCGCAGGCTGACACCGAGATCACATCGGTGACGCCCGCGCGTTTCAAGGCGTCGATATTGGCGCGGTAGTTGACTTCTGACGGCGGGATGCGATGGCCCTCGCCATGGCGGGCGAGGAAGGCGACGTCAACGCCGTTCATCCGCCCCCGGATGACCGGACCGGATGGCGGGCCCCAGGGGCCTTCAATCGTCGCCCGCTCGGCTCCCTCAATCGCCTCCAGCGCGTAAACGCCCGAGCCGCCGATAACGCCGACGACGCGCTTTTCCACGATCAAAGTTCCTCGGCCGGAATGCCGAGCGCGCGGGCGATCCGCACGAGGATCAATTCTTCCTGCGGTTTCAATTTCTGGTCCGCGATAATGGCGTTGCGAGCGGCGGACTTCACCGCAGCGACGATGTCTGGATCTGCCTTTATCGCGCCGATCGCCGCCAGAATTTCGCGTTCAGCCGCGCCGAAGTCCGCGCTGAGCGCCTGGTGGAGACGCGCATATTCAGAGGTAAGCGCGTTCGCCTCGATGCGCTGGAACGCCGGTTCGTTAACGATGCCGCCGAAGAAACGCGTTTCCTCAAGCAATTCGATCCGCGCATCGGCTTTCGCCGTCAGAAGATAAGCGCCGCACGCCGCTGTCGCCGCGTGATCTGCGGGATTCGCCACATCGCCCTCGCTATCCAGCCCAGTCTAGTGATCGACCTTGGACCAGATCGCGCGATAGGAAAAGAACAGGACGATCGTCAGAATGAGGAGATAGCCGATTGTGATAACGCCAAGGCTCTTGCGCTCTTCCATCTTGGGCTCCGAAGCCCAGGTCAGGAATTCGACGACATCCTTGGCGTACTGGTCGACGGTCTCGGGGATCGCCGGATCGGCGTAATCGATAATGCCGTCCGAAAGCGGCGCGATCATCCCGAACACCCCGCCCGGCGGGATCTCAACGCCTTCGAGCGGATGGCCTTCCGCATCGAGATATTCGGGTTTCAGAAGCTGCGACATGTCGCCAGCGTAGTAGGGATTGTAGTTCTGGCCCGGCCCGAGCGTTACCGTGTCCGGCGGCTCCACATAGCCCGTCAGCAGGCTGTAAATGTAATCGGAGCCGTGATGGCGCGCCTTCACGATGAGCGCGAGGTTCGGCGGGTAGGCCCCGCCGTTCGCCGCGCGCGCTTGCTGCTCATTCGCGAACGGCTTTGGAAATTTATCCGAGGGAAGCGCCGGGCGATCGAACATTTCGCCGAGGTCATCAGGGCCGTCTTGCACGGTATATTCGGCCGCGATCGTTTTCACGACCGGGTTTTCGGCCGGGTTCCTGCAGTTTGTCGTTTCCGGGACGCCGGCGGGGCACGCTTCGAGATAAAACGGCCCGCCCTTGTCGCCCAAATTTCGGAACGACAACTGATCAAGAGCGTGACAGCCCGCACAGACGGACTTGTAGACCTGAAAGCCGCGCTGCATCGCCTCGGCATCGTAAGTCCCGAACGGGCCTTTGAATTGCCAGTCATTATGCTTGTATTCGAGCACCTCCCCGCCGGCCGCCGAAGCGCCGAGCGGGGCAAGAGCGAAGCCGGCAGCCGCTGCCGCGACCATGATGGTGAAGCTGCGCATGAGACCTTCCCTTATTCCGCGGGCTGAGCAATGGCGCCCATGCCGGTAGGCATTTTCTTGAGGACCGCGTCAGCAATCGACTTCGGCGTCGGTTTCGCTTTTTCAAACATGCCGAGAAGCGGCAGGATAAGAAGGAAAAAGGCGAAATAGTAAGCCGTGGCGATCTGCGACCCGAGAACGTACCAGCCTTCCGCGGGCATGCCGCCGAAAAACCCGAGGGCCAAGCAGGCGACAACAAAGAGAACGAACCAGAGTTGTGCGACCGGCCGGTAACGCATCGAACGGACTTTCGACGTGTCGAGCCACGGCAGGACGAAAAGGACGATGATCGAGCCGAACATCGCCAAGACGCCGCCAAGTTTGGACGAGATCGGGCCGATGTCGAACGTGATAGCGCGCAAGATCGCGTAGAACGGCAGGAAATACCATTCCGGCACGATGTGCGGCGGCGTCACCAGCGGATTCGCCGGGATGTAGTTGTCCGGATGGCCGAGACCGTTCGGGTTGAAAAACACGAACGCGGCGAACAGGATGAAAAACACGCCGATCGCAAACCCGTCCTTCACGGTGTAATAAGGATGGAAGGGAATCGTATCTTTTCTGACGTCTTTCACATCGACGCCGGTCGGGTTGTTGTTGCCCGAGGTATGAAATGCCCAGATGTGGAGCACGACGACGCCGAAAATCGCAAACGGCAACAGATAGTGGAGCGAGAAGAAGCGGTTGAGCGTCGCATTGTCGACTGACGGCCCGCCAAGCAGCAATGTCTTGATCGGCTCACCAATGATCGGAAACGCGGTGAAAAAGTTGGTGATAACCGTCGCGCCCCAGAACGACATCTGACCCCAGGGCAGAACATACCCCATGAACGCGGTCGCCATCATCAACAGGAAGATGACGACGCCGAGAATCCAGTTGATCTCGCGCGGCTCTTTATAAGATCCGTAATAGAGCCCGCGGAACATGTGGATGTAGACGGCAAGGAAGAACATCGACGCGCCGTTGGCGTGCACGTAGCGCATCAGCCAGCCGTAATTCACGTCGCGCATGATGTGCTCGACGCTGTCAAACGCCAGATCCTTGTGCGGCGTGTAGTGCATCGCAAGAACAACGCCGGTGATGATCTGGGTGACGAGGCAGACGACAAGGATAGCGCCGAAGGTCCACCAGTAATTGAGGTTCTTTGGCGTCGGGAAGTTCATGAAATCGTCCGCGAAGCGAACGATGGGCAATCGCCTGTCGAGCCAGCGCTCGATCGAGGTTCCGGGTTTATAGGTCGAAGCGTGGCTCATGATATTTCCCCTTTAACCGATGAGGATTTTGGTGTCGGACGTGAATTGGTAAGGCGGGACCGCGAGATTTTCCGGCGCGGGTCCTTTGCGGACGCGCCCTGAATTGTCGTAGTGCGAGCCGTGGCAAGGACAGAACCAGCCGCCGAAATCGCCGCGAACTTCGCCTTGCGCGGTGCCGAGGGGCACACAACCGAGGTGGGTGCAGACGCCGACCACAACAATATAATCGGCTTTCGCGACCCTGTTCTTGTCTTCAGCATCGACCTTGCCGGTGAGATTGCCGTTGCGCGCCTGCTTGTCCTTGAGCTCGCCGATTGGCGTTTGCTCAGCCTCGGCGATTTCCTCAGCCGTGCGGCGGCGAATGAAAACCGGCTTGCCCTGCCAGAAGACCTTGATCGCCTGCCCGACTTCGAGCGCCGAGAGATCGACTTCCTTGGTCGAGAGCGCGAGCACGGAGGCGTCCGGATTCATCTGGGAGATCAGCGGCACGGCAATGCCAATGCCGCCGACAGCGGCGGTTGCGCCTGCGAACAGGTGGATGAAATCGCGCCGGGTCGGTTCGGTGTCGGGGGTCGGTTGCGATGCGCTCATGGCCTTGGCGGTCCCTCGCGGCTTAAAGTCTATTACGGTGACGATATTACGGCGGTCGATAGCCCTTGGATCGAGCGTCGGGCGGCGCGCTCTGTCGCATGAAGTTCTAGCCAAAGTCCAGCGCGCGTCATAATGCGACCTGGCGTCGCTAACCTGCGGCGCAATGTCTAAAATGTCGCCGAAAATCAGGGGGGACGCTGACTGCATGCGCGTCGTGCTTTACCAGCCGGAAATCGCCGGGAACGTCGGGGCGGCGATCCGCGCCGCGGCCTGTTTCGGGGCCGGCGTCGATATCGTCGAGCCGTGCGGATTTCCGCCGGACGACCGGACGCTGAGGCGCGCAGCGATGGATTACGGGGCGCTCGCCGCCCCTGTCCGGCATGCCTCGTGGGCGGGCTTTCTCGGCAGCCGGCAAGATGCCGGGAGGCTTATCCTGCTTACGACGAAGGCGGCCGCGTCGATCTGGGAAACGGCGCTCGCCGATGCCGACTTCTTTGTCATCGGCCAGGAAAGCGCCGGCGCGCCCCTTGAGGTGCGCGACGCCTGCGACCTCGCGGTCCGGATCCCGATCGCGGCCGCGGCGCGTTCGCTCAATGCCGCGACCGCCGCGGCGATCGCCCTTGCCGAAGCGCGGCGCCAAACGGGGTGGCGCCGCACGCCGAAATGATGAAATTCGCCGATAGACGCGAGGGTAAAAATGACAACGCACATCGCTGACCGGAAAGCGGCATCGAAGGCCTGGTTCGAAGCGCTGCAAGATCTTCTGATCGCCGCCTTCGAGAAACTCGAAGATGACGCCGGGCCGCTCTATCGCGAAATGCCGGCCGGGCGGTTCGAGAAAAAGCCGTGGCGGCGCGGCAAGGACGGCGAAGACCTCGGCGGCGGCGTCATGGCGATGATGAACGGTCGCGTCTTCGAGAAGATCGGCGTTCACACATCAACCGTCTACGGCGAGTTCTCCGAGGAGTTTCGTCACCATATGCCTGGCGCATCGGAAGACCCCCGCTTCTGGGCGTCAGGGATTTCCCTGATCGCGCATACGCGCAATCCGCATGCGCCTGCTGCGCATATGAACACGCGGATGATCGTGACGACGCAAAGCTGGTTCGGCGGCGGCGGCGATCTCAATCCGATGATGGATCGCTACCGGCGGGACGATCACCCTGACACGCTCGACTTTCACGCGGCGATGCAGCGCGCCTGCGATGCCTATGATGAAAGCTGGCACGCTAAATACAAGAAGTGGTGCGACGAGTATTTCTGGCTGCCGCACCGGAATGAGCCGCGCGGCGTCGGCGGAATTTTCTACGACCGCCATAACGCTGGCGACTGGGATCGCGACTTCGCCTTCACGAAAGATGTCGGCCGCGCCTTTCTGGACAGCTATCCAGCGCTCGTCAGGCGCCGCATGGACGATCCGTGGTCGGAAGAAGATCGCACGGAGCAGTTGTTCCGGCGCGGGCGCTACGCCGAATACAACCTGCTCTATGATCGCGGCACGACCTTCGGCTTGAAGACGGGCGGCAATGTTGAAGCAATTCTGTCCTCGTTGCCCCCGCTAGCGACGTGGCCATAAAAAACGCGCCGCCCCATGAAGGGGCGGCGCGTTCCCGTTTCCTCCCGAGGATCCGGGGAAGTGGCGCTAGCCGGCTGTTCTGTTCTTACCGGCCGCGCATTCCGGACAAGCCGGAAATCAGAGTGAGGAGGCCGCCGCCTCCCGCGAGATACGTTCCCCATTGGACTGCTTCGAGGCCGTCGTCACCTCGCATATTCGTTAGCAGGTAAAAGGCGATGCCCGCGACCACCACGACACCCGCCGCCATGGTGACCGCGCTCGTCAGGCGCCCGATCACCGGAACAAGACCGGCGATCCCCAGCACCGCGGCGATCCCCGAGACGAAGACGCCCGCGAAAATCGCCAGGCCCCGCCCCCCGGCCTGCGGCGCGCACTCGCCGGAAATCGAAAACTTCTTGTTCATCCAGCATTCAATCGTGCCGCCGACATAATCCATGCCCGTAACGGTGTTCTGCTTCACGATGCCGCCAACTTCGGTCGCTTCGCCAGCGAACATCGGCGCGTAAAGCAGCACCGCGATCACGGCGAGCGGCAGCAAGATCCTGATCATCCAAACCCCCGTTTGATCGTTGAATGCCGATAAGCTACGCCGAGCCCGCCGCTGGCGGAAGGACCCGCCTGCCACAACGGCGTTGAATTATCTTGCCGCAGCGCAGCAATCGCGGCGGCTGAGGAGATCCCCCTGATGCGCGCCGAGACCTTTCGCATGGCAGCGGCGCAGGCTGCGCCGATCCTCTTTGACAAGGCCGCATCCACCGAAAAGGCCTGCGCGCTGATCGCCGAGGCCGCGCGCGGCGGGGCCGATATTGTGGCGTTCGGCGAGACCTGGCTGCCGGGCTATCCCTTCTGGGTCGAAGGCGCCGTGCAGGATCTCACCTGGAAGGCGAGCGCCGCCTATATCGATAGCGCCGTCATCATCGGCGGGCCGGAAACGTCGGCGCTGTGCGCGGCGGCGCGCGAGGCGGGGATCGATGTCGTCATCGGCGTCGCCGAAAAAGATCCGCTTACGGAAGGCGCTGTCTACGCCACCGCGCTGACGATCGGGCGCGAGGGCGACATTCTGGGGCGTCATCGAAAGCTCAAACCGACCCATGCCGAGCGCATCATCTGGGCGGACGGCGACGCGAGCGGCCTCAAGGCGCACGCGCGCGGCTATGCGAAGATCAGCGCGCTCAATTGCTGGGAGCATCAGATGATGCTCCCCGGTTACGCGCTCGCGGCGCAAGGGACGCAAATTCATTGCGCGCTCTGGCCAGGCTGGGAGAAAACGCCGGGCAAGGACGAATACTGCTGGGCGCGCCAGCATCTGTTGAGCCGGGCCTTCGCGAGTCAGGCCGCCGCCTATGTCATTTGCGCCGCCGGCCTTCGCCGCGCTGGCGATATTCCGGCGTGGATGCGCCCGCTCGGCGTCTGGGAGCATACGGGGCAGTCCGTCATCATCGATCCGCGCGGCGAGATCATCGCCGGGCCGATCGACGGCGAAGGCTTCCTCTACGCCGAGGGCTCGCTCGACGTGGTGCGCGCGGCGAAGGCCGCGTGCGACATTGCGGGACATTATGCAAGGCCGGACATTTTCCGGTTCGACGTGGATGACCGGGTGCGACCGGCGGCGCGCTTTCGATCAGGTGAACGCACGCCCGGCGATGAGCGCTTCTAGCGCCGCGTCGAGGCGCTTGAACTGCGCCGCCCACTGATAATCGTCGAGGATGCGCGAGCGCGCGGCGCGGCCGATCGCATCGGCGCTGGCGCGATCCTCGATGAGGCGCACGCACGCGCGCGCAAACGTGTCCGGCGAGGCCGCCGCGATCGCTTCGGCGCCGATCGTCGCGTCAATGCCTTCGAGCGCGGCGGGCGTTGCGACGACCGCCTTCCCCGCCGCCATCGCTTCAAGCACTTTATTCTGAATGCCGCGCGCGATGCGCATCGGCGCCACCACGATTTTGGCGGCGGCGAGATAGGGCCGCACATCCTCGACGCGGCCTGTCACCGTTATTCCCTGCCGCCCCTGCAGCGCGAGCACCAAGGCGTCCGGCTTCGAGCCGACGACGACGAACGTCGCGTCTTCGATCGATTGGCGCACCAGCGGCCAGACCTCGGCGGCGAACCAGCGCACCGCGTCGACATTCGCCCAATAGTCCATCGCACCGACGAACACGGCGTCGATGCGCGCCCCTTGCGGCGCGACGGCGTCTGGCGCGAAATAATTCGCATCAACGCCGTTCGCAAACCAGTGAACCGGCTTCTCGACGCCGTCGCGCGAGCCGAGCAGGTCCGCTTCCTCCTCCGTGATCGCAAAAGCGGCGCCGGCCCGATTGATGAAAGCAGTTTCGACCCGTTCGAGCAGGCGCCCCTCGCGCGCATAGACACCGCTCATCGGCCAGCGTTTTCGCTTGGCGTATTCGGCCCATTTGGCGCTGTCGGCGTCGCAAAGATCAATGATCGACGGCGCAGCGGCGCCGTCGAGATAGGGCGCCATCGACGATGAGAACGCCATCTCGGCGACGGGACCCTTGGCGCGCGCCGTCATCACCGCGCGGCGCATTCGGGCGTCGCGGTAGAAGGGTAACGTCAACGGCTCGCCTGTGAGGAACCCGAGCGCGCTGCGAAGCGTCGCTGCGCGCCGATCAAGCGGTACGAGCGCGACGGACGCGCAAACCCGTCTCAAATGATCCTCGTGCTGGAAATCAGCAGGCTCATCGACAAAAGCGGCGAGGTCGACATCGAAGCGCTCGGCAAGATGCTCGACCGTGCGCCATGAGCGGATCTTGTCGCCCTTGTCGGGCGGATAAGGAATCCGGTGCGCGAGATAAAGGATGCGCGCGCGGCTCAAGGAAAATTCCTCGCTGCAATCGGCCCGAGGATATTGGCGAGCGGCAATGGCAGCCTTTTCCAGATTTGAACGAAGCGCGTGAACTTCGGGTTGTTCGGATTGACGTTCGGCAGCTCTTTCGCGCGTATGAGAGCGACGTGATAAACGAGCGGTTTGGGCTCAAAGCCCCAATAGGTCTTCGTCGCTGAATGGGTCGAGCCGACCTTGCTGCGGCCGAAATCAAACAGACGCACGCCGCGCGCGACCGCCCGCCGCATCAGCGAGTAATAAAGGTAGTCATAGGCGCGCATGTTGCGTCCAACTTCGCCGCCGCCGATATAATAGGGCATGACGCGGCCCTGCCGCCAAAATGAAAAGAGCCCTGCGACAGGCTCGCCATTGCGCTCGACGAGCGCGATATCGGCGTCATCGCCGAATTTTTCCTTCAGGATCCGGAGGAATTTTTTCGGCATGGCCGGGGTGCCCAGATTGCGAAGCGCTGTGGCGTAGACGTTATAAAAATCGTCAACGCGCTGGTCGATGCGAAACGAGTCTTCGTTGGCCTCGTCAATGCGCAGCGACTTCCTCACTTCGGCGCGCCGGTTGCGCGGCAGCCAGTCGCGAATTTTCTCGACGTCGTCGGGCATCTCTTTCTCGAAGGATTCATAGAGCCCCTCCTTTGTCACCCACCCTTCGCCCGGCGCCGCGCCGCCGCGCAATTCGACATAATTGACGCGCAATCGCACACCGAGCGCACGCGCCTCCCGCCCCAGCGCCTCGGCCGCCGCCGCATCGTCGGCGACGATGCCGCCGCCAATGCCAAAGGCCGTTGAAATCAGCGAACGGCCGAGGAGCGGCGATGCCGCCAGCGCCAAGGGCAGCACGCCGCAGATTTTCCCGCTGCGCTCCGCGATCAGATGGAAGCTCGCAAAACCATATGCCTCGGCGACCGCCTCCAGCCAGCGATGATCGTGGAAAAGCGTCGCCGCCGGACGCTCGGCGACATAGTCGATCCAGCGGCCGGTATCGCGCTCCGTGAACGGCCTCACTGTCAGCGCTTCTGTCACGCGAGGCCGAGCGCGCGATCAATGCGCGTCCAGTCATAGGCTTTTAACAGACGTGCGAGCTTCTTTTCCATGGCGCCGAGATTAACGTAATGCCTGAGCTTCGACTTCAGCGGGGCAGCGGCGATGCGCGGTTGGCCGGGATCGACCTCCCACGGATGGAGATAAAAAATCACCGGCCCGCTGATCGTCGCGGACGCGCGATCGATGAGCGGTTTTGATACCGCATAGGGCGCAGCGCGGAACCAGCCGCCGCCAGCGCAGCTGACCCGTTTGCCGAAAACCTCCGCCGTCGCGACAGGCGCTTCGATGACGCCGCCGATCGAATGAGGCCCGCGCGGCGCATTCGGATCGCCATAATGGTCATGCGCGATCGGGTGGCTGGAAGACGAGTAGTCGTGACCTGTTTCGGCCAGAATCTCATGCGCCCAGGGGCTGCGCCCGTCGATCGAGAAACCGGCGGCGCGAAATCCCCGAACGTGCGCGCCGCTCGTGTCTTCCAGGATCGCTTTTGTCTTCAGGAGATCGGCGCGGAATTCGTCCGGGGTCTGATCGAAGACTTTCTTGTGGTCGTAACCATGGCTAGCGACTTCATGACCTCGCGCAGCGATGTCGCGCATCAGGCGCGGCGCGCGCTCTGCGACCCAGCCTAACGTGAAAAACGTCGCCTTGGCGTTACTCGCGTCAAAGAGATCGAGCAGTCGGCGCGTATTGTCTTCCGCACGCAGACCATAGCTATCCCAGTCGCCGCGTTTGATGACGCCAGAAAACGCCCAGACCTGAAAATAGTCCTCGACGTCGACCGACATCGCGAAGCGGGCGGGCGCGGCCATTGCGAACGGCTCCAGAAAGCGAAGGGAGACTTAACGCCAGGCGTTGCGAATTTCGGTCAGCAGCGTCTCGGCGCGCCCGAGGCTCGCCTCGATCTGCTCGCGGCGGCGGCGGCGGCGGCTGTCGATCTCGGTAAGCTGACGGCGCAGCTTTGCGACGCTTTGATGCGCGCGCTTCAATTCATCGCGCGTTGAGGTGATAGAGACGGCCACAGCTTCGCGCCAGGCGGAGGGATCCTCGGCAAACGAGGGATGGTCGTCGCTGTCGCCGTTCTCGACGTCGCCATTGAAGTCGGACACGTCGATCTCGGTCAGCGGACCGGCGTTGACGGCGTCGGACCCATAAAGGCGCGGCGGCGGGGGGACGTCATTCGAAGGCGCGATGACGTCGGCTTGCGCCGCGCGCTCCCGGATGTTGGCCGTTTGCTGGTCGCGTTGAACGATGCGCGCCGCGGCGATGGCGCTCGCGACATCATCGAGCGTCGCGGGTTTTGCTTCACTCGCCGGCGCGGCGCGAGACGATTTGTTCCGGCCCGCGCGCAGGCGATCGAAAACGCTGTCGCCGGCTGGCGATGCCGGCCCCGTCACGCTCGCTGTTGTCGGCGTTGGCGTTGGCGTTGGTGCTGGCGCTGGCGCTGGCATTGTCACTGCCGCATCGTTCGGCCCTTCCTGCGTCTCCACAGTATCGCTCCCCTCAGGTGCTATCCCGGGCGCCGCCGCGTCGGGCTCGGGTTCGGCGCGCTTGACCGGCGCTGGTTTGAGATCTTCTGACGCTTCCAGGGACGGGGCCGCCGTTTGTTCAGCGATAAGGTCTGCCAGCACCGCCTCAATGGCAGCGCCGTCAATGCGGTTGACGTTTTCAACCGCCGCGAACAGCAGAACGCGATTGCAGAGTTTGTGGATCTTGCGCGGCAGGCCGCCCGCAGCGGCGAAAATCGCATCGAAGGCTTGCCCGGTGATTTCCGGCTTGCCGGTCCAGCCGACCTGCGCAAGGCGATGGCGGATATAGCCCT
The DNA here is from genome assembly GCA_034522715.1 of Parvularculaceae bacterium. Classification (GTDB taxonomy): domain Bacteria; phylum Pseudomonadota; class Alphaproteobacteria; order Caulobacterales; family Parvularculaceae; genus Amphiplicatus. Next base: position 42,514 of record JAXHLA010000005.1, read on the forward strand.
CGGTCTCCTCACGTGTCATGGGTTCGAGGTGATAGGTGGCGATGACGCGCTGGCGGAGCTGCTCCATGTCGGCGCGCCCCATCGTCTCGCGAAAGTCGGGTTGCCCGACGAGGAACACCTGGAAGAGCGGCGTGCCGTCATATTCCATATTTGACAGCACGCGGAGTTCCTCCAGCGTCTTCAGCGGCAGGTTCTGCGCCTCGTCGACGACAAGAAGCACGCGCCGCCCATGATTGAGCTGGTCGAACAGAAAGTCTTCGAACGCTTCGATCTCCGAAGCCTTGCCCTCGCCTGCCGCTTCGATCCGGAACGCAGACAGAATATGCGAGAGAAGGTCGGCCGCCTGAAGATTGGGCGTCAACAAATTCGCCGCGATGACGTTCGAGCGATCGAGCTGATCGAGCAGATGCCCGATGAGCATCGTCTTTCCGGCGCCAATCTCGCCCGTGATGACAATGAAGCCTTCAGCCTGACGAAGCCCGTAGTGCAGGTATGACATCGCCTTGTTGTGACTCTTCGACCCGAAAAAGAATTTCGGGTCCGGCGCGAGCCGGAACGGAGAGCCTGAAAAACTGAAATGCTCCTCGAACATCGATTCCCTAGAACTCGACCTGCAATCCGGCAGTCACGGTGTTCTCGCCATATTCGAGAAACGCGTTTTCGGAGAAGCGTTGCGTATGTGAGAATTCGGCGAAACTGGAGACATTGCGCGCCAGACGGTAGGAAGCGCCAATGCGGCCGCCGACAGTGTTGGTGACGCCTTCCTGCGCAGCGAGACGCGCGCATTCAAACGCCGGATCGAAGCCGACGAGCGTGATGTCGAGGCCGAAAAGCCTTGGATCCACGAGGCAGCTCGCCGGATCGATCGTCGAGTCCACATACCGGTAAAACAGATCGCCAAACGCGCTGAGGCGACGTGACAACTGGTGCGTCGCGCCCAAGCCGCCGCCATAGGTCGTGATCTGGCGGAAGCTGAAGTCAGTGTCGTTATAGAACCCGTAAAGATTGGCGGTGGAACGCGTTCCAAGGAGCGCAGACAAGCGCGCATTGGCGTCGTTCGCGATTCCGAAGCCGATATTCTGCGCCGAGAAGCGCTGGCGGTTCGACCGCGTCAGCGCATCGATGATATCTTCCGCGGCAGCCGACTCGCCCGACCGAAGCTGCTCGACGAAATCCAGCGTGCGCCGCTGCAACGCTTCATATTCAGTCGACACGGCTTGCGCGCGCGTCCGGAACGAACGCCCGGCGCTTGCCGAGAAATTAAGGCGGTTCGAAAGATCGTAACTGATATTGGCGTCAATGAAGTCGTCGTCGTAACGGCGGCCATATTCAAGCCGGATGTCGGTGCGCCGGCCCGGGCGCGCGCGGAAGCCGGCGCGCCAGAACAGACCCGACAACCGGTCGGAAGGGATGAACTGCGCGGGCGCTGTCGTATCGACCTCGTCGTAACCGACGGCCCCCGTCAACGCAAAACGCTCGGTGAGCGCATACTGGCCTTCTGCAACGCCGGTCAGCTGCTCGAAATCGAAGTCCTCGATCGCCGACGAGCCGTATTCGCGCGTTTTGTTGCCGTACGCCGTCAGCCCCAACTCGACCCGGTCAAACCGTTCACCGGTCTGATAGGTGGCGATCGCTTCTTGCGTGCGAGAATCGTTATTAAAGATCTGGCCATTGATGGCGCCGTCTTCGATGAAGACCTGATTGACGCGATAGCGCACTTCAACCGCCGAGCCGTCATCAAAGCGGCGATTGAGATAAGGGCTCAGCCCGATATTGTGGACGTTGAGGCGCTGCGCGCGGCCGGCGTTGATATTGCGCGAAAAGCGCGCGTTCGCGCCCGCTAGCTGGCGCGAGGACGATCCGGCGGCGTCGACGTAAAACAGGTTCTCGGCGAGCGTGATCGTGCCGACCGCGCCGATATCCTGGCTGACCGCGACATTGCTTTGATCGACGAGGTAGGAAAGATCGAGCGAGCCGTCGATGATGGCGGTGATGCGGTTTGTCGACCAGATCGCGCTGCCGTTCGCTGCGACCGAGCCGGCGACCTCATCTTCCTTGATCGCATCAGGCGACAGGTTGATATTGTCCGTATACGTTGCGCGCGGTCCGACAGCGAGGCCGTAGCCGAAATAGTCATTGCGGAAGCGCAGGGGCGCTTGCGGACCCGTATCTTGTTCCTGCGCATGCGCGACCGCAGCGAAGAGGACCGCCGTTCCGGCGCTCGCGAGCAGCACCGCCTTGGCGCGCGGCGGCAACGGCTTGAAGATTTGATCGGTCGTAAAGGTCATGACTTTTCCCCTTCGCCAGCGGAGGCGTCGGCGCCGCCGCCCGGACGTTTCTCGTAATACTCATAGGCGCTGTAATATGAGCCGCCCGCAGGCGCCAGACAGCGATTGAGCACCATGCTTACATTCGGATTGACTTCGATGATCTCGTCGAGCGCGGCGGCGATCGCCGGCTGCGGCGTCGAATCAGCCTCGACAACGAACACGACCTCGTCGACGAGACGGGCCAGCGCGATCGTCTCGGTCGTCGCCAGCACCGGTGGGGCGTCGATGAGGACGACGCCGTCGGGATAGCTGAGCGACAGGCGCGCAAAGGCGCGTTTGGCGCCCGCCGATCCGAAGAGATGCGTTGAATTGGCGACGCGCTTTCCTTCGCCGACAAAGGTCAGCGGCGCGCCGGTCGCCTTGCGGCTGACGGAGGCGAGGTCGCGGTCAGCGTCTTCGACAAGATCGGCAAGGCCCGGCGACTCCGGAAACCCGAAAAAACTTCTGAGCCGCGGGCGCGCCGTGTCAGCATCGATCAAACAGACCGGCACGCGCTCCTCGAGCGCCAGGCTCATCGCGAGATTGATCGCAACGAAGGACTTGCCTTCGCCGGGCCGGGTCGAGGTGAGGAGCACCAGATTGCGCTGGCGCCCGGCATTCCGCAGCGCACGCGGATCACGCCCGGCCCGCTGCAAGAATCCGATGCGGCGAAGAAGGCGCCGTTTGATGACGCGCAATTCATAAGCCTGCGGGCCGGCGCTGGCCCCCGGTGAATAAACCCCGAGCCCGCGTAGCCGCGCCGCGTCAATATCAAAAGGTTCGCCGTCGATGCGCTGAAACGGCTGCGCGACGGCGCCCTCGGTTGCGCCGGTCGCGCCAATCGCTCGTTCGATCAGTCCCATTCTGACGCGCTCCCTTGGCCGTTAACGCAGTCTTCCGGCGGTCTCAGCAGTGAGGCTTGCACTCGGCGCGCCATCAGGCGCGACCACGGGCAGGCGGAAAACTTCCCAGTACACATAAAAAGCGAGGAGCGCGGCGAAGGCGGCGGCGCCCAGGGCAAGCCGCTGACGGTCCTGCCTTCTTTCTGCGACGACCGCGTCGGACCCGATTTCGCTCAAGGCGCCAAGCACCGGCAGCCCGAACGCCGTCTGCAGCTCTGCCCCTTGCGTGAAAGTCTTTTGCATCCAGATCAGCAAAAGCCCGGCGCCGAGACCCGCCCCGATCGAGGCAAGGGTTGCGAGCGCGACAAGCACAAGCCGCGGCGGCGACGAGGGCACCAGCGACACCGTCGGACGCTCGAAGATCTTGTATTCGACGCCCTGCGTCCCCGCGCCGAGATTGGCCGTGATCGAAAGGCGATCGCGGCGCTCCAGAAGCTCCTCGTAGTTTTTGCGCGTCTGTTCATAGTCGCGCTCAATCCGTTGAAGCTCGGCCGTGACGCGCGGCCCTTGTCCTTGCGTGACCGCGACCGATTCTAGGTCCGCCTTGAGACGCTTCTGGCGGTCGGCGAGCCCCCCAGCGATATCTTGCGCTGCGCGAAGCTCGGCGCTGAGGCGCTTGTATTCCGGATTGTCGGGCAGTTGATTGACGCTGCCGGCCTGCAACTGCGCGATCCGGGCCTTGAGGGCCTGGATGTCGGGATAATCGTCATTGTACTGACTTCTAAGTCCCGCCAGTTCGACCATCAGCCGGTCAAGTTCGCTGCCGGACGACGTCGCCGACGTCTGCGATAGAAGGCTGCGCGCTGTCGCGACGCGGCGTTCGGCGACTGCAAGTTCGTCTGTGACGCGCGAGAACTCCGCCTCCATCAACTCTCGCCCGCGCCCCTGACCTTCAACGAGAGCGAGTTCTTCGGCGTTCAAGCGCCTGAACGCCGCGATCTCCTGCTCCTTTGCAGTCAGCCTTTCGTCAAAAGCGGCGATTTCAGCGTCGAGCCGTTGACGCGCTTCTTCGTTTTCCGTGAGGCTGGCGCCAAGATCTTGTTCGATCAGAAGATTGAGCGAGGCCTCGACGACATTGCGCGCGATCGACGGGTCGGAATTCTTGTAGTCGATGACGAAGTAAAGCTCCTGCGGGCTCGTGATCGCGATCTGGCTTGCGACCCAGTCGATCAGGCGTTCCATCTGCGCGCTTCTTTCGCGCGGGTCGGTCGCGGTGATTTCGCGGTCGAACCCGGCGCGCAGGATGATTTCCTCGACATTCGGCCGCGTCAGAAGCTGCAGGCGCATGACGTCGACGCGCCGCTCATAGTTCGGTCGCGCGGTGACGCCCGTCATCACGGGATCGAGAACGGTTTCAGTCTGGACATAAACTTGGGCGCGCGACGCGTACTGATCAGGGATCAGCCAAAGCGCGCCCCAGGTCAGCAGCGCCGTCGCAGCGGCCACGGTCGCAACGGTCCAGCGCCGGCGCCACAGCCCCGCGCCGTAGCGGATGACCTGCGGCGGCAGGTCTGCGATTTCAAACTTCAGCACCATCCCCGTAACCCATGCTTCCGATACTCAACCAAAGTCCGGACGCCTGCGGGAAGCGCGCAGGCGTCCGGAGGAATCCTTAGAAGAAGCTTTCCGGGATCAAGATCACGTCGCCCGGAAGGACCGGCACGTTGGCCGAGATGTCGCCCTTGCGAAGAAGATTATCGAGCCGCAGGCGATAGGACTGGCGCTCCTCGCCTTTGCCGCGGATGAGCACCGCCTTGTTGCCGGCCGCGAATTCCGTAAGGCCGCCGACAGCGACCATGACGTCGAGGACGGTCATGCCGGACTGATAGGGAAGCGCGATCGGCTTTTGCGCCTGCCCAAGCACGCGCACTTGCTGGTCGAAGGTCGATGTGAAGTTCGAGACAATTACCGACACTTGCGGCGACTTCACGTACTGGCTGAGCTTGCGTTCAAGGTCTTTGGAGAGTTGCGTCGGCGTCTTGCCGGAGGCGACCATGTCTTCGACGAGCGGCGTCGAGATGCGCCCGTCAGGACGAACGGTGACCTTGGTCGAGAGTTCTGGCGCGCGCCAGACGAAAATTTCGAGCGCGTCGAGCGGCCCGATGAGATATTCCGGCGATGGCGGCGCGCTCGCACCGGTCCCTTGCGCGGATGCCGTGATCTGGTTTGAATTAAGAATGTCGTGTGAGGCGCAGCTGGCGGCGAAAAGAGCGGCGAGCGCGACGGCGATGCGGCGAATAATCATGCGTTTATCCTTGTCTCCTGCGATGGGCTGGTGAAAGACCCCGGCGGCCCAAAAGCCGCGAATCGCCTGCAGCCTACCGGTTGAGCAAGTTCTTTGCCATGCCGCGTAACGATTTCGAGCCGGCGCAGCGGCGGTATTTCGCGTTACAAATTGGCATTTTCCAGGGCCCCCGCGCCTTTGGCCGCCGCCTTCGGCGCAGTTTCCGGAAGCCCGGGGCGCCGCCGGGCCAAGGCGGCGAGCAGCGCTTCGGCGTCTTCGGCGCGCCCGAGCCGCGCCATCAAGGCGCGATAAGCCTCGGGGAAATCCTCCGCCGACGGATCGGCGATCAAAGCCTGCCGGTAGGCGGCAGCCGCGCCCTCGGCATCGCCCAGGGCTTCGAGAAGCGGCGCGCGCCGCCGAGGCGGCAGCGCCGCAGCCGCATCGATCAGTCCCTGTCGGTAGGGATCGCCCGCAACCGAAGCCGCCTTCGCATAGTCGAGCGTCGCGCGATCGTCAGCAAACACCAAGGCCGGATCGAGCGCTGCAAAGGCTTCGGCCGCCCGCCGAGGTTCGTTCAACGCCCACAGCAGCAAAGCGCGATAGAGGCGCGCATCGTCGCGGCGAGGATTGGCCGCCAGAAACGCTTCAACCGCGCCGATCGCCTCGACCCCTCTTCCACGTCCGCCGAGGATTTCCGCACGAAGCGCGACCGGCGCAAAAAAAGTCTTTGCTGCCTGGCTGGCGTCAAAAGCAAGCGCGGCGGCTTGGTCGGCGTCGCCCGCACGGGCGAGGGCTCGGGCCGCTGCGGCAAGATCGACCGGCGATCGCCGCGCGTCCAGCAATCGGGAGACAGCATTGCGAACACTTCGAAGGTCGGTCGCGACCATTGCCGCGATCAGATCATGGTCGGCGGCGACGGGCTCGGGCAATCGCGGCGTCGCTGCGCCGGGCCCCAGCAACGCGGCGGCAGCGCCGGTGAGCGGCTGCTCGCCGCCCAATTCGTCAACGAAGGAAAAAGCGCGGTCGAGATCGCCCAACGCCTCAGCGCGTTTCAATCGCCTGAACGCGGCGAGTTGAGGGCGCAGTTGAGCGAGTTCATCGAGGTGCGCGTCGCCTTGGACGGCCTTGCCGCCATGATAGGCGAGCGCGGCGGCGACATCGCGCGCGGCCCAGTCGCCCGGCGCAGCGCGAAAATGGTCGGCAAGGAGCGCTTGCGCCTGCGCGCCGTCATCGGCAACCCACTTTGCGAACGCGGCGAACGCGGCGCCCGGACCGCCCGGCGCCGAGAGACCGCCGCGATCTGCAAGACGCGCCGCTTCTCGCCCGTCGCCCAAACGCAGCGCAAGCATCGCAGCGAGCCGCATTCCTTCGTAGTCCGGCACGATTTCTCCACGCTCCGACGCGCTTCGGGCAAGGCTCCTCGCGCGCAGCGCCAGCGCTTCGGCCGCGGCTTCGGTTCTTCCAGCCCGGATGTCGCGTTCGATCGCGAAAGTTTCGACGCGCGCCGCCGTCGCGCCGTTCTCGCCCGCGCGCTTGAGGCTCGCGTCGGCTGTCGCAAAATCATTCCCGTCGAGCGCTGCGCGCGCTCTGAGGAGCCAAGCTTCGCGCGCGAGCTCGGCGGGGCCGCGCGTCGCGAGAGCAAGGGCCTCGCGGTCAAGACCTGCGCCGCGCGCCGCCTTGGCGCGAACCCGGATAAACGCCGCATACGGATCATCGGCGAGCGAGCGCGCGGAGGCTTCAGCGATCGCATCGGCGTAACGATAGAGCCGCAGCAACGCCTCCGCGCGGAAAAGCGCGCGCTCTTCCGGAGCGTCCTTGAAAAGCCCCTCCTCGCCAATCGCGCTCAACAGCTCGCCGGGAAGACCGGCGGCAAGGAGCGCTTGGGCGTAATTGCGGCCGAGCCCGGCGCGCCCTGTCTCACGCCAGCGGGCGCCGAGCGCGCGGGCCTCCGCGGGACTGACGAAGCTCGCCTCGATTTCAGGCGCAGCGGGCGCCGGCGCGGGCGTGACCGCGTTCGCCAAGGCAAGACCGCCAGCGCCAAGCAGCGCCGCTGCCGCAAGGCGCATGGAAAGGGGAAAATTGCGTGTTGCAGGCATGGTGTGCGCCAGTCGAGCCGCTGCTGGCCGGACCCTGCAAAACGCTCGCCGCTTTAGCGTCTCAGCGGCTGCCGATGCCGAGCACGGCCACTCTCACTGTCATCAGCACGATCAGGAGATCGAGCAGCAGTGAAAAATGCTTAACGTAGAAGAGGTCATAGCAAAGCTTGTCTCGAGCGCCTTCGACGGAGGCGGTGTATTCATGGCGGACTTGCGCCCAGCCTGTGATGCCCGGCTTTACGAGGTGGCGATCATGATAATGGGGGATTTCCCTCTCAAGCTGAGCGACGAATTCCGGCCGTTCGGGGCGCGGGCCGACAAAGCTCATTTCCCCTTTCAGGATGTTGAACGCCTGCGGAATCTCGTCGATCCGTGTTCGGCGGATAAAGCGTCCGATCCGGGTGATGCGGTCGTCGCCCGACGACGCCCACTGGGCGCCGTTTTTTTCGGCGTCCGCACGCATCGAGCGGAATTTGAAGATCTCAAACACCTTGCCGTCTTTGCCGACGCGGCGCTGGCGATAGAGCGCCGGACCCGGACTATCGAGGCGGATCAAGATCGCGGTCAGAAGTAGAAGCCACGAAAAGAAAACGATCAGCAATGCCGCTGCGATGACGTCGAACGCGCGTTTGGACGCGCGCGACAGGCCGGGCGTTCTGAGCGCGTTCGCACGCTCAAGATCGGGTTCTGAAAAAACAGCAGGATCGACCCGTCCAAACGGCGTTCCCTTGGCGCCAAGTCCCGGCACGGCCGACGCGATCAAGAGGGTGCGCCCGATGCGCCGCACAAAGCGCGGCGCGATAACGAGCATCAGACCGGCAGCACAAGCGAATGCCGCCATGGCGACTGCAGCGTTCATCACGCGCTTATCTCCCCCAACCAACCAACGCGGCACCTACTGTCTCATTTCGCGCTGCAGTGCACTGGTTTTGTGCCAGAGCGACACGCAACAGCGCAGGTGCTGCGAGAATGGTGCCTTACAGTTTCTTAACGCGGAAAGATTGTGGCGAAAAAGGGGCGTAGTAGGCGCGTGGGGTAAATTAGTCTTAGCTGAGCTATTTTGACGTCAAAACAAAAAGGCTGCAGCGCGGAGAAAAACGAGCCAGAGCGCGAGCGCTGCACCGATCCAAATCGCCCAACAGACCGCCAACGGCAAGGGCGCCGACTCCGGCGCCTGCTGCGTTTCGTCGATGGTCAGATCGGGCGCCAGTTGCATCATGTCCAATAACGCGGCCTATCCCTCTTTGTTGCACTGAGCCTGCTGAAAAAAATCCTAATCCCTAATGACAAATTGGAAGGACTTTCAGGGTATTAGTGGCGCGCATCAACAACTTATTGGCGAATTCCGGGCGAATTGACGACGGCGTTCATGAAAATCCTAACACTCACAACGCTTTACCCGAACGCCGCCAGCCCCAGTCACGGCGTTTTCGTCGAGAACCGGATCGACTTTTTCCGGCGCAGGACGGGTGCGGAGTTCCGGATTGTCGCGCCTGTTCCCTGGTTTCCCTCACCATCGCCGGTCTTTGGTCATTATGCGCGGTTCGCCAGGGCCCCCATGACGGAAACGCGGCGGGAGATCGAGGTAACCCATCCCCGGTACGCGATCCCGCCGAAAGTGGGCATGTCCTATGCGGCGGCCGCGCTCGCCCGCGTATTTGAGCGAGAAGCGCGGCGGCTTCTGAGCGACGGGTTCGATTTCGACCTGATCGACGCGCATTACCTCTATCCGGACGGGGTTGCGGCGACGGCTGCTGCCCGCCGCCTCGGCAAGCCCGTTGTGATGACGGCGCGGGGCAGCGACGTGACGGAGCTTGCGGCCTTCCCGCGCCAGCGCCGCATGATTCTCGACGCGGTCCTGAAAGCGGACGCCGTGATTTCCGTGGCGCAGGCCCTCAAACACGATCTTGTCGCGCTCGGCGCGCCCGCGGAGAAGATCCGCGTCCTGCGCAATGGTGTCGACCTTGCGGTCTTCAAACCGACCGACCGCGCGGCGGCGCGCGCAGGCATCGGCGTCGCTGGACCAGTGCTGGCATCCGTCGGCAGCCTCATTCCGCGCAAAGGCCATGACATCGCGATCAGAGCGCTCGACCATTTGCCGCAGGCGACGCTGCTGATCGCAGGCGAAGGGCCGGAAGGCGCGGCGCTGAGGGCGCTTGCCGGAAAGCTTGGCGTCGCTGCGCGCGTGCGCTTTCTCGGCCAGGTCCGTCATGAGGCGTTGGTTGATACCTACAACGCCGCCGACGCGCTCCTGCTCGCCTCGACGCGCGAGGGCTGGCCGAATGTGCTTCTTGAGGCGATGGCGTGTGGAACGCCGGCGATTTCAGCGGATGCTGGCGGGGCGCGCGAAGTGATCCGCGACCAGGCGGCGGGCCGCGTCGTCAGCGAGCGAACGTCCGAAGCCTTCGCCGCCGCTGTTCGCGATGTGCTGGCGACGACAAACCGCGCCGCGACGCGCGCCTATGCCGAACGCCATTCATGGGACGAAACCTCTGACGGGCAAGCCGTATTGTTCGACGAGATCCTCGACAACCATCGCCGGCGCCGCGCGACGGTCATAAGGCGCGCCGCGACGCCGGCGCGAGAAAGGCCTCGCCTCCTATTCACTGTTGACGCCGAAGAAGAATTCGACTGGTCAGACTTTACGCCAGACCGCCATAAAACAGGTGACCCGGAAGGCCTTGCCCGGCTTTCCGGCGTCGTCTCGCGCCATGGCGTCAAGCCGCTGCATTTCATCACCTACCCGTTGCTGACAAACGCGCGCTTCGCCGGATGGTTTCGCAGCGAGCACGAAACCGGCCGTGCCGATCTCGGCCTGCATCTCCATCAATGGGCGACGCCGCCCGCCGGCGGATATTCGGGCGAGTATTATTCCTGGCAAGCAAATCTGCCTCGGACGGTCCATCGCGAAAAACTCGGCGCCATGACGGCAGCGTTTGAGCGCGCCTTCGGCTTTCACGCGATCGCCCATCGCGCCGGCCGCTACGGCGTTGCGCCAGAGAGCTATGACGATCTTGCCGAAGCGGGCGTAAGGCTTGATTTCAGCCCCTGCCCGCCTTTCGATTTTTCAGCGCGCGGCGGGCCAGATTTTTCGAGCATGGGCAATGATCCGTTTACGGTCGATACCGAGAAGGGAGCCGTTTTCGTGACGCCCGTCTGCGGCGCGCTCGCCATTCGCGGCGGGCGCCGCTTCCTGACAGGCCGGGGAGCGGCAGGATTTGGAAGCGCTGCAAGACCGGCGGCGCCGCGCGCGCTGACCGCGCCGTTCCGCCTCAGCTGCGAGCAGGCGCGCTTTGAAGAACTCGTCGCGTTGACCCATCATCTTGCGCGCGAGGGCGTCCCCGTTTTGACCTTTAGCCTGCACTCGACGACGTTGACGCCGGGGGCCAACGCCTATGCCCCCGACAAGGCGTCGGTCGACGGCCACCTCGACATGATCGCGCGCTATCTCGATTTCTTTACGAATAGTTTCCGGGGCGAGGTCATCGATCTCAGCGCCCTCGACGCGCTTTATCGCGACGGGCGTTAACCTTAACCCGGCATTAAGCGCGCACCCGGTAATTTTTGCCGGGGTCAGCTTTCAACGCGCGCATCCATCATGACATTGCTCGACATCGCCCGCCTCGTTTTCGCGCTCGCCGCCGTCATCGGCATGATCGGGCTCGCCGCGCTCGCCGCCAAACGCATGGGGCTCGCTGGCGCTAACGGATTTCAACGCGCCCGCAGACTGCACCTTGTCGAAACGCTCGCCTTCGATCAGCGCCGCCGCGCCGCAATTTTGAAATGCGACGGACGCGAGCACCTGATCGTCCTCGATAACGGCTCCGTGACGGTCATCGACCGCGATATTCCGGCGGCGTCCGAAGGCATTCATGCGCCGACGCCGGTCAACGCTTTCATCGACCGCTTCGCGCCGCGCGGCGCCGACAGCGCCGTCCGCTTGCGCGCCGTCGGAGGCCTATGACGCGTTTTGCGCGGCTCGCCGCGATCGTCAGTCTTCTGATGGTTCTGGCGCCCGGCGCGGCGCTTGCGCAGAGCATGACCATCGACCTTGGCGGCGATGGCGGTTTTTCCTCGCGCCTCATTCAGATCGTGCTGCTGACGACGGTGCTCAGTCTGGCGCCATCGATCCTCATCATGATGACGTCGTTCATCCGCATCGTCGTAGTGCTATCGCTCCTTCGGACCGCAATCGGCGTGCAGGCCTCGCCGCCGAACCCGGTCATCATCTCGCTCGCGCTTTTTCTCACCGCCTTCGTCATGGCGCCGACTTTCGAGGAAGCCTGGCGCGCCGGCGTTGAGCCGATGATGAAGGACGAAATGCCGATGGAGACGGCCCTTCCTGCCGCCATCGCGCCGGTGAAGGAATTCATGCTGGCGCAAACGCGGGAGAAAGACCTCGCGCTCTTTTTCGATCTCGCCAAAGTCGCGCCCGAAACGCCGGAGGCCGCGCCCCTTCACATCGTGACGCCCGCGTTCATGATTTCGGAGCTGCGCCGCGCCTTCGAGATCGGCTTCATGATCTTCATCCCGTTTCTCATCATCGACATGGTGATCTCGTCGATCCTGATGGCGATGGGGATGCTGATGCTGCCGCCGATCGTGATCTCGCTGCCGTTCAAGCTGATCTTTTTCGTGCTGGTGGACGGCTGGCGGCTGGTGGCGGGATCGCTGGTGAAGAGTTTCGGGGTGGGTTGAGGTCGTGCGCTTCGATCCTTCGTGACGCGCGCGAAGGCGCGCGCTCCTCAGGATGAAGAAATCATGGGCTTCATGCTGAGGAGCGGCCTCCGTCAGGCCGCGTCACGAAGCATCAGGCGCGTTGCTGCTTTTTCTTCTTGAACTTCGCCGCCCGCCTTGCCGCGTCGAGCGCGAGCGTCGTCCAATGGCGCAGTTCGTCCTCGTCGTCGAAGATTTCTTCCGGCGCGGTGTAGTACGACATCGTCGCGCTTGCGCCGTCTTTCATCTCGAAGCTGAACTGAGAAAGGCCGCGCCGCTCGAACTCTTTGCGCGTCTCGTCATCGACTTTGAAATAGACCGCGCCGTCATCCAGGATCGCGAAGAAAAGGTCGTCGCAATAAACGCCGGCGCCGCCGAACATCTTTTTCACGCGGATGGCGCCGAAGGGATGGAAGAGGTCCTTCGCCTGCTCGATAAAGGTAGCGGAAACGGCCATGATTGAAAGCGTAATCGCCGCGACGGCGATTGTCACCCGAGCGGCGTTACTTTCCCGCGCGGATTTCGGCGATCGCCGCTTCGCCTTCCGGGCTGTAGAGCCAGGTTTCGGCTTCGGCGGCGCTCGCAAACTGCATGGGCACGCGATGCGGGCGCACGCGGCCCTCGACGGGGACCAGCACCTCAAACGTGCCGGCGAAGCGCGCATCCTTGGTCGCCTCGGCGTAGGCCGGGGGCAGGCCCTTTTTCTTCTTCATCGCCATTGGGGAAATTCCTTGTTGGGCGCAGGCTATAGGCGCGTGTGCGTGCGCGCGCAATTGGCTACCGCGTCGCTACGCAACGGCCGCTGAATCGGCTTCGCCGTCCGGGGTGACGATAAAGCCCGCTTACGCGTCCAAGGTCGCCGGCACGATCGTTACGCTTTCACCGCAGCCGCACGCATCGGTCTGGTTCGGATTGCGGAAGACAAAGCGCTGCGACAGCTTTTCCGTCACGAAGTCGATCTCCGAGCCGATGAGGAAGAGGATCGCCTTTGGATCAATGAGAACCTTGACGCCGTTTTCCTCGACGACTTCTTCAAGCGGCTTGGCCTCTGTCGCGTAGTCCATGGTGTATTCCATGCCGGCGCAGCCGCCGTTTTTCACGCCGATCCTCACGCCGATGAAATCCTCTTTCGCGCCCTTCATGATCTCGGTCATGCGCGCAGCGGCGGCGTCGGTGAGGGTGACGACTTTGGGTCTTGGTCGGCGCATCATTTCTCCAGTCAGGCGGTCTTGGACGTCAGCAACTCTACTGGCTGACGCGCTCCAGATCGATACCAAGGCGCGTCGTCAGAAATTCCGCCTGCGCTGTTCGCCCATAATGACGGCCTTTCGCGTTTATATAGGCGGGGTAGCGTGCAAACCCGACTTTCACGTCCATTCCGTAACTATTGAGATAGGTTGGCGCGGCCAGGAATAGAAGGGGCTCGTAGCGGACAATTGTCCGCCGGCTCACCTCGTTGAACCGGCCGCCGGCCCTTCGATAGAGCGAAAGTTGTGTCGCGCTCGCCGTATCGGCGAAAGGGTCGAAGCCCGCGCTGGCGGCCGACTTGCCGGTTTTCGTCTTCATCTCCGCGAGGACGGCGTCGGCAGCCCCCAATCTGGACTTTGTTTCGATCAGGCAGAGGCCCGCTTCCTGTCGCCGTCGCGCTTCGTCAAACGTCGCCTTTTCCCGCCGAGAGGCCTCACGCTTTGCATGCTCGTCCTTGATGTTGCGAAAGTGCTTTGGCTCGGCGCATGTCGCGCGCTGCTCGAAGCGGGCCGCGATCGCCGGCGCGTCCGCCGCCGGGCCCGCGTCGGGATCGACCGGGCCCGAGATCAAAACGACCTTTGCGGCGCCGGAGATCAGGAGTTGCAGGCACAACTCGTCGCACGCGGGAAATTTATTGATTTCGCGGAGTTGGTCGCCAGTAAGCGCAAACGTGCGGATCGATACGTCCTGCCCCTTGTCGAAATCGCCGGCGTCGAGCGATCGCGCAGCCGCGCCGAGGCGGAAATTGGCGACCTGCGCGACAAGAAAGGACCCCGCGACGACGAGCGCCGCGGCCACGACGTGGCCCAGCGGCTTGCCGCCGAGCATGGCCGCTGCGAGGCGGGAGACCTGATGAATGAGTTCACTTGCAACATAGAGCACGGCAGCCGCCGGCAGGGCGAGAAGCATCAATGCAATCGGAATACCGATGACGCTGATCAGCGCAACGATATATAGGCCAGCGCCAATACCGACGAGAACCAACGCGGCTAGTATGCGCGTCGGCCAGCCGGCCACAATAAAGCGAATGACATTCCAAACGACGTTCATGTGCCGGAGGCTGTCAGCAAACGGTTAACGTCTCGCCCCGTCCAGAAGCGGCCTTCAGAGGTGGCCGAGTTCGAGCTTCGCCTCATCACTCATCCGGTCCGGCGTCCAGGGCGGCTCAAAGGTCATCGTCACCTTGACGTCCTCGACGCCGTCAACGCCGCGGATGGCGCCCTCGACCCAGCCCGGCATTTCGCCGGCGACCGGGCAGCCCGGCGCCGTCAGCGTCATTTCAACGGTGAGCAGGCGTTCATTGGAGAGATCGACCTTGTAGATGAGGCCGAGTTCATAGATATCAACCGGGATCTCCGGATCGTAGACGGTCTTCAGTGCACGGATGATATCCGCGGTGATGCGCGTCAGCTCCTCCGGGGGAATGGCCCCGCCGGCCGCGACGGCGGCTTGCGGGCGCGGGGCGTCCGCCTCTTCCGGCGGCCTCAGATCAATGATGTCGCGAGCCGATTCCATAAATCCTCACTTAAGCATCTCATGAGCCTTGCGCAGCCCCTTGACGAGCGCCTCGACATCGTCGGCCGTGTTGTAGACGGCGAACGACGCGCGCGCGGTCGCGCTCTGGCCGAGGCGGCGCATCAGGGGTTGCGCGCAATGATGGCCGGCCCTGACCGCAACGCCCGACCGATCGAGAATGGTCGCGACATCGTGCGGATGCGCGCCGGCGATGTTGAAGGCGACGATCGGCGCTTTGTCTTTTGCACGGCCGAAAAGCTCGACGAAATTGAGTTTCGACAACTCCGCCATCGCGTGTTCGGCAAGGCTCGCCTCATGCGCGGCGATCGCGTCGAGCCCCTTGCCCGTCATCCACTGAAGCGCGGCGCCGAGGCCGATCGCTTCGAGGATCGGCGGCGTGCCAGCCTCGAAGCGATGCGGCGGGTCGTTATAGGTGACGGTCTCGGTCGTCACGAGATCAATCATCTCGCCGCCGCCCTTGAACGGGGGCAGCGCATCGAGCACGGATTTCCTGCCGTAGAGAACGCCGATGCCGGTCGGGCCGTAAAGCTTGTGCCCCGTCATCGCGTAGAAATCGCAATCCATCGCCCGGACATCGATGCGCTCGTGGACGGCCCCCTGGCAACCGTCGAGCAGGATCTTCGCACCATGCGCATGGGCGATATTGGCAAGCGCGCGTGCAGGGGTCGAGACGCCGAGCACGTTCGACATGTGCGTCAGCGCGACGATTTTCGTCCGCTTGCTGAACAGAGCTTCGTAAGCGTCAAGATTGACCAGGCCGTCGTCCGACACGTCGAGCCATTTGATGACGGCGCCCTTTCGCTCGCGCAGGAAGTGCCACGGAACGATGTTCGAATGATGCTCCATGACGGAGAGAATGATCTCATCGCCTTCGCCTATCCCCTGGCCGAGAGAATTGGCGGCGAGATTGATCGCATCCGTCGCTCCCGCCGTGAAGATGATCTCGTCAGGCGAGGCGGCGTTGATGAACTGGGCCGCCGTCTTCCGCGCATTCTCAAACGCCGTTGTCGTCTCATTCGCAAGAAGATGAAGCCCTCGATGGACGTTGGCGTAACTGCCCTCCATCGCCGCGCGCATCGCCTCGATGACAGCGAGCGGCTTTTGCGCCGAGGCGGCGTTGTCGAGATAAACAAGCGGCTTGCCATAGACCTGCCGCGACAGGATTGGAAACTCGGCGCGGACGGCGCCGATATCGAGCGCGGGTTTCATGACGCCTCCAGCCAGCGGCCGAGTTGGCCGCGCAGGATGTGCTCGAGGCCCGCGGGCAAGCCGTCAAACACCTCGCCGAGATAAGCGTCGATGAGGAGCGCCCGCGCTTCGGCTTCCGATAGCCCGCGCTGGCGCATGTAGAAGAGCGCGTTCCCATCCAGCGCGCCCGCCGTCGACCCGTGCGCGCATTTCACATCGTCGGCGTAGATTTCCAGTTCCGGCTTGTGGTTCGCCTCCGCCGTATCGGAAAGAAGGAGCGCGCCGGCGTTCATCTCCGCATCCGTTTTCTGGCTTCCGCGCGCAACTAGGAACTTGCCCTGAAAAACGCCGCGTGCGCGGTCCTTGATCGCCGCGCGGTGAAGCTGGCGCGTCTCGCCGCCTGTCGCCTTATGCTCGACGAGGCTCGTCGCATCAGCGTGCCGCGCGCCCGCCAGCGCGGCGGCAGAGCGCATCGACACGCGCGCATTCGCGCCTTCACAGGCGACACGCGTCTCCATTCGAACCGTCTTGCCGCCGAAAATAAGCGCTGTCTGGTCAAGCCGGGAGGCTTCGCCGAGACGGATCGACGCCAACGACGTCTCGACGCCCGCCTCGCCCGCGCCAATTTCTCCGGCGCTTTGACGAACAATGCGCGTCAGATGCGCAGCCCCGCAACATCATATTCCGTCACGCTGTTTGAGAAGAACGCCCCGGCGCCGTCAAAACTCTCGATGATCGTTGCGGCGGCGCCGGGCTCCAGCCGCACCCGCGCGACGCCATGAACCGCCCCGGCGCCGGCGACGCGGCGAAGGAGGATCGGCTGGGCGATCTCGCCTTCAATATCGATCAGCAGCGCTTCTCCCGAGAGAGCGCTCGCGAGATCAGCGAGCGGATGGCCGGTGGCGGCGCCTGTCTCTCCCACACGGATCGCAACGCCCCTCGGCAACGTCGCAGGGAGATCGGCGCGTCCATTCATGATCAGAATTTCCAGGGGCCCAGCGTTCGCGAACACCGACGGTGCGATCACCGTCTCCGTCGCCTGCGCCATCGGTTCACGCAGCGCGGCCCGCACATCCGTCCATTTCCAGGCTTCAAGGCGCCGGTGCGGAAGGCCGGCGAAGTCGGGCAAGCGCGCCGCGAGCGCTGC
Organism: Parvularculaceae bacterium; assembly: GCA_034522715.1. GTDB lineage: Bacteria > Pseudomonadota > Alphaproteobacteria > Caulobacterales > Parvularculaceae > Amphiplicatus. The sequence goes on from JAXHLA010000005.1 coordinate 59,880, forward strand.
CTCAAAGGGGGTCTGCGCAACCGCCGCCATTACGCGGCCTCGACGAATTGGTCGTACCCGGACTTTTCGAGCTCAATCGCCAGCTCCGGTCCGCCCGACTTCACGATGCGGCCTTTCGCCAGCACGTGAACGCGGTCGGGGCGGATGTAATCGAGCAGGCGCTGGTAGTGCGTGATCACGAGGAAGCCGCGCGAAGGCCCACGCAAGCTGTTGACGACATCGCCCACCATTTTCAGCGCGTCGATATCGAGCCCGGAATCCGTTTCGTCCATGATAGCGAAGCGGGGCTCGAAAATCGCCATTTGCAGCATCTCCATCCGCTTTTTCTCGCCGCCCGAGAACCCGACATTGAACGGCCGCTTCAGCTTCTCGTCGCTAAGGCCGACGATCTTCGCTTTCGCGCGGATGATCTTCAGGAAGTCTGCCGCCGACACCTCGTCCTGCCCTCGCGCCCGGCGCTGGGCGTTGAGGGCTGTGCGGATAAAACTCATGGTCGCGACGCCGGGAATTTCCATGGGGTGCTGGAAGGACAGGAAAAGCCCCCTCGCCGCCCGCGCGCCGGGGTCGAGACCGAGAATGCTTTCGCCATCAAGCGTCACCGCGCCGGCCGTCGCCTCATAGCCTTCACGGCCGGCGACGGCGTAGGAGAGCGTCGACTTGCCAGAGCCGTTCGGCCCCATGATCGCGTGCACTTCGCCTGCCGGCACGGCAAGCGTCAGCCCACGGAGGATTTTGCTGCCGCCGACCGCGACATGGAGATTGTCGATCTTCAGCATTACGGCGCCTTATCCTCGGTGATGATGTAGATGGCGGTCGTATCGCCGATATTGACGGCCTCGTGCCACTTGACGCCGTCCGACTTCCACGAGCCGCCGGTTGGCAGATCGCGCTCAACGGTTCCCGTCTCATCGGTGATCCGCATGCGCCCGCCCTTGAGGATGAGGCCGACATGGGGCGCGTGGAAATGCCGCTCATGCCCGACACCGGGCCCGAAGGTGCATTTCAGCATACGGAGCTTCTCGGTCTCCTGCATCGCCACGCAGACCTTTTCGCCTTTCCAGCCGGCTGTTAGCGGATCAGGGAGTGTTTCGGCCGCCGAAGGCGAGGCAAACAATAAAAGCACGGCCATCATCCCGGGGCCGGCGAAGCCGGAACCCGGGAACCATCTCCCGCAACTCGCCATCGTGCGCGCCGATAATTCAGGAGATGGGCCCCGGTTCGCCTTCGGCGTCCGGAGTGACGGGGAATTCGACGAAAACCGCATCATCACCCCACGCTCCCCTCAAGGCTCACGCTCACCAGCTTCTGCGCTTCGATCGCGAATTCCATCGGCAGCTCCTGCAGCACCTCCTTGCAGAAGCCGTTGACGAGGAGCGCGACGCTTTCTTCTTCCGAGAGGCCGCGTTGCTGGCAGTAGAAAAGCTGGTCTTCGGAAAGCCGCGAGGTGGTCGCCTCATGCTCCAAAATCGCCGACGGGTTCTTGCTTTCGATATAGGGGATCGTGTGGGCGCCGCAGGCGCCGCCAATGAGGAGCGAATCGCACTGCGTGAAATTGCGCGCGCCGCTGGCGTTGCGGTGAATGCTGACGAGCCCGCGATAGGTCGAGTTGGAAACGCCCGCTGAAATCCCCTTCGCAATAATGCGTGACTTCGTGTTCCGCCCAAGGTGGATCATCTTCGTGCCGGTGTCGGCCTGCTGATGATGATTGGTGATGGCGATCGAGTAGAACTCGCCTGACGAATTATCGCCCTTCAGGACGCAGGACGGATATTTCCACGTGATCGCCGAACCTGTTTCGACCTGCGTCCATGAAACTTTCGCGTTCACGCCCCGGCAATCGGCGCGCTTCGTCACGAAATTGTAGATGCCGCCCTTGCCGTCCTTGTCGCCCGGATACCAGTTTTGCACGGTCGAATATTTGATCTCGGCGTCGTCCTCGATAACGAGTTCGACGACCGCCGCATGCAGCTGGTTCTCATCGCGCATGGGCGCGGTGCAGCCTTCAAGATAGCTGACATAGGAACCGGGCGCCGCGACGATCAGCGTGCGTTCGAACTGGCCAGTGTTCGCCTCGTTGATGCGGAAATAGGTCGACAGCTCCATCGGGCAGCGGACGCCGGGGGGCACAAATACGAAAGTTCCGTCCGAGAAAACGGCGCTGTTGAGCGTCGCGAAGAAATTGTCGGAAGCGGGCACGACCGTGCCGAGATATTTCCGTACGAGATCGGGGTGCTCGCGCACGGCTTCCGAGATCGACATGAAGATCACGCCGGCCTTGGCGAGCTCCGCGCGAAACGTCGTCGCGACCGACACGCTGTCGAACACCGCATCGACTGCGACCCTTGGCGCGCCCTCGACGCCGAGCAGCGCCCCGGTTTCCTTCAGCGAAATGCCGAGCTTTTCAAAGTCCGCCAGAATTTCCGCCGGCACGTCGTCGAGCGACTTGTACTTCGCGCCCGACTTCGGCGCAGCATAGTAATAATGGTCCTGATAATCGATCTTCGGATAATCGATCATCGCCCATGTGGGCTCGTCCATCGTCTTCCAGCGCGCGAAGGCTTCAAGGCGCCAGTCGAGCAGCCATTGCGGCTCTTCCTTCTTCGCGGAAATGTAGCGAACCGTATCCTCTGAAAGACCTTTCGGCGCTTTCTCCGACTCGATTGCGGTCGTGAACCCGTATTTATAGGTTTCGAGCGACTTCGCCGCAGCCACAGTCGCCTTGTCGATTCTTTCCGTGACGCCGCTCACTTCTTTTGATCCTTCGCGGCGTCTTCGATTTTCTTCAGCATGCGCGCCGTCCACGCCGCGGTCACAAACCACAATGCTGCATATACGGCGGCGCCGCCGCCGGCGATCACCAATGCTTCGGCGCGGTCGATGTTTTCGCTGCGGCCAAAGAGGCGCAGCACTTCAACGCTGCCGAACAAGGCGACCGCAACGAGCGCGGCGCGCATCAGCGCCCGCTTCCACAGCGGTTCCTTCGATTGACCGATCATGCCGCGCCTCTTTCCGGAGAACGCGTCTTCACGCGCGCATAGGCCGCGGGCCATGCGGCGATAAAGGCGTCCGCGTCAGCATCAACTGAATTCCATCCGAGCGAGACGCGGATGCCGCTGCTGGCGAGCGCTTCATCGGCGCCCATTGCTTTCAGCACATGGCTCGGTTTCGTCTTGCCGGATGAGCACGCAGAGCCTGACGAGATTGCGACGCCCGCAAGGTCCATCGCCATCAATTGCGTCGGGGAATTAAATCCGGGGGCGGACAATGAGAGCGTGCCCGGAAGGCGCGCGGCGTCCTTGCCCCAGACAACCGCGCCAGCGCCTTCCGCTGCGCCTTGCATCCGGTCGCGCATCGCCGCGATCGCAGGACCTTTTGCAATTGTTTCCGGCGCGGCCTCGCACGCGGCGCCGAGCCCGGCGATCGCTGGAACATTGTGCGTGCCCGCGCGGCGGTTTTCTTCGTGCCCGCCGCCGCGCATCACAGGGTGGAGCGGCAAATTGGGCGCGGCGATCAGCGCGCCGACGCCGACGGGCCCGCCGAATTTGTGCGCCGTCACCGCCATCAGGTCAGCGCCTGACATCACGAAGTTCACCGGAATCTTGCCGACCGCCTGCGCCCCGTCGACGAAGAGGAGCCCGCCTTTTTCATGGGCGATGTCGGCGGCTTCCGTCACCGGCTGGAGGACGCCGGTTTCATTATTGGCGAGCATGACACAGACGAGAAACCCGCCCTCGCGCCGGGCGTCGTAATCCTTCAGCCGGTCGCGCAACCAGCCAAGCTCGGCATGGCCGGCGCGCGTCGCCGGGATCGTTTCGACAGGAACGCCGGCCTCGGCCGCGTTCGCTGAAACCGCGGCGTGCTCGATGGCGCTGACGAAGATACGCTTGACGGCGCCGGTCCTGACCGTGCCGTGGAGGGCGTAATGGATCGCTTCCGTCCCGCCGCCCGTCACGATGACGCCGTTCACGGGCGCATTGATCAGGCTGCGGAGCTTCTCCCGGCCTTCTTCGACGATCGCACGCGCGACGCGTCCTTCGGCGTGCACCGATGAGGAATTGCCGACGAGCGCCATCGCGCGGGCGACCGCTTCGATAACCTCGGGGCGCACTGCCGTTGTCGCGTTATGGTCGAGATAATGGCGGCTCATGCGAGCGCCTCGGCAACAACGCTGAGGGACAGGGGCGCGGCGAAGCGGCCAGTGACGATGTCGCCGAGCGTCACGTCTTCCAGGAATGTCTCGATATGGCGCTCCAGCGCCGCCCACAGATCGTGCGTGAGGCAGCGTCCGCCATCGCCGCGGCACCCAATCGGGGCGCCGCCGCAGGCCGTTGTGCGGATTTCCTCGTCGACCGCCTCAACGATCGCCGCCACCGAAATTGCGTCCGCCGTGCGCGCCAGCCGATAGCCGCCGTCAGGTCCTCGCGCGCTCTCGACAAGTCCGGCGCGCCTGAGCTTCAGGAAAAGTTGTTCGAGATAGGCTGTCGACAGCCCTTGCCGGTCGGCGATTGCCGAGAGGGACACCGCGCTTGCTCCGCCAAAAGCGGCGATATCCGCCATTGCTTGCACGGCGTAGCGGCCTTTGGTGGTGAGCTTCATAGACACCCTGTTGCCGAAAGGCCACGCCGCCGGACCAAATCCGGAGGGCTCGTCCGCTTTGTGGTAAACGCCCGGCTTTCAGCAACGCCAAGCGCTTGCGACGGCGTTGATTTAAGAAACCCGAGTAAAACAGTCAACTATCAGATTGACGCTCGCCCGAACAGGATTTCCATCATGCCAGAAGTGATTTTTGCCGGCCCGGAAGGGCGCCTTGAAGGCCGTTACCAGCGCGGCGCCGGAGAGAACCCGCCCGTGGCGCTGGTTCTCCATCCCCATCCCTTGTTTGGCGGGTCGATGAATAACCGGGCAGTCTATGAGCTCTACAACATGTTCCTGCGCCGGGGCTTCTCGGTGATGCGGTTCAATTTCCGGGGCGTCGGACGATCGGTCGGAGAGTATGATCAGGGCCAGGGCGAGCTTGCCGACGCGGCGACAGCGCTCGACTTCCTGCAGTCGCTGAACCCCAATGCGCCCTTCGCCTGGGTCGGCGGCTTTTCCTTTGGCGCCTGGATCGGCATGCAACTGTTGATGCGCCGGCCGGAAGTCGTTGGCTTCATCTCGGTGTCGGCGTCGGCCAATCTCTTCGACTTCACGTTTCTCGCGCCCTGCCCGTCATCTGGCATCGTCATCCACGGATCGGATGACAAGGTCTGCCCGCCGGATGAAACCCGCGTGATGGTTGAGAAGACCCGCACCCAGAAAGGCCGGAAAGTCGAGTTTCAAATCATTCCGGGCGCGGACCATTTCTTCGAGACGAAGATGGATGAATTGGTCGCCGCCGCCGATGCGTATCTGATGAAACGGCTCAATTTTTCAGAGCCCGAGGGGCCATATCACGATTGACCGCAGCAGGCGCCGCCCAAACAAGGCCGATGACGAACGGCAAGACGATCAGGGCAAAGAGTAGCGCGGTCGAAAGCGCCTGCCGCAGCCAGCAGGAAAACACCGCCGGCAATGATCGTAACGGCGAGGCCCTTCTCCGCCGCGAAGCGGCCGAAGTGAAACCCGATATAATCAGGATCGACGAGGCCGCGCACCGGCGCTGCGCCGTTTATGGCGGCGATGAGCAGCATGGCGAGGCCGACGACGAACGCTTGCCATTTCGGGCGGGCCCGAACCGCCGCCATTGTCCAGACGGAGAGAAGCGCCGCGGAAACGGTCAATCCGAACTACGCTGAGTTCGATGAAGCCCTCCCCCGAACACTCGCTCGTCCAGTAGCCCGAAGCTGTGGGCGAAGAAAGCTCCGTAGGCATTGTTTCGCCGAACAAACAAAGCGGCCCGGCGTATCCATCCCGGCGCGACTCTTGCTATTGTTCATTCGCGGTGGAGCCGGGACAAGGCATGATAGCGAAGCTCTCGCGGCTGGCGCCGTGGCGGATCGTCAAATTCGCGGCAACGTTAAAAGGCGTTGCTGGCTATACCGGGAAAGGCGCCGTGCGCGCCGAAACGCGCAGTGACGGAAGCCGGCGCATCGACGCTGACCTCTCGGGGATCGCGGGACTGAAGGCGGAGATCGTGGTGAAAGAGGCGCCGGTCGGAGCGCTCGCGTGTTGCGATGGCGTCGTCATCGGGCGCCTCGAGACAGCGCATGGCGCGCCGATCCCTGACCTTCAAGCGGGCGATGTCATCGAGATCCGCCAGAACGGCGTGACGATCCTCAAGGGCGTTCTCGCGCTGATCTAAATCCGTTCGCTCTCGCGATAGAGCCGTCCGAAGAGCCCCGCCGTGACCCCGTAGGTGAAGAGCGTCCACACCATGTTGACGCCGATAACGAGCGCCGCCCACAGGCCCTTCGCCATCTCCAACGCTGCGCCCTTCTCGCCGCCGCCGAGCCGCGCGCCGCTCTCCGCGACTTCGACGAGCCCGGCAAGCGCGCTGAGGACCTGCGTCGCGGCGAACATAATCAGGAGCTGGGCGAAAAACAGAATGACGCCGAGCAACAGGAATGCCGCGCCGAGCCGAAAGAGATTATAGCGCCGCGTGACCCGCAGCGATCCGGCGAGCGCCATTGATCGCCGGCATACCGCGACGCCGGCGTAAGGAAACACCCGTAGCCCGACAAAAGTGGCGATCAGCGCGGCGGCGGCCGCGAACAGGACGAGGCCGAGCCCGTCGGCCGGTATCGGCGGTTGCGCAGGGACGCTGCCCTCGCTGAACTGCGCAGCGCTCCATTCAGCGCTTGTCAGGTAAAACCACGCGATCAACCCGAAGACGACGCCAAGCCCGAGCGCCACCCCCAGCGCGCGCCCCAGACCGCCAATGCCCGCCTTGCGATCGCCGGCCGTCGGCGCCAGATGCGCAAAAAGCGCGATGAGAAGGACACTGCCCAACAGCGCCGCGCCCGCGCCCCAGACTTGCCAGCCATAAAGCCAGCGCACGCCGAACCGGTCCGTTCCGGTGATGATTTCGACCGTATGCAGACTATCGCGGTCCGGGAACGAAGCATAGGGTGTCGACATCGCCTGATTGATGAAGTCGAGGATCGACACGGTCGCCGTCGTCATCGGTGCGTAGACGATTGCGGCGAACACCAGCGTCGCCAGCGCGCCCGCCGCGAGGAAGCGGATCTGGTCCGGTCCGAACGGCGCGCGGATGACGCCCGGGGCCGGCTTCTCCCCGAGGCCCGCATAGCGGATCAACGGCGCCATGAACGACGCGACCAGGATCGCCGTCACCAGCAGCGACCCGAACCACAGCCCCCAGGCGAGCGAGGACTGCGTTGCAAGCCCCTCGTTCATCTTCTGCTGCGCCAGCATCAGCACTTGCCCCCAGGTCGAGCCCGATGCGGCGACATCCGTAAAGGTGATGGTGCGGCCATAGGCGAGCGACAGCCAGAGAAACGCTGTCGCCATATTGAAGACGAGCATCAGCGACACGGGCAGCCAGCCGACGCGCAACACGGTCTCGAACCGGCGCCAGCCGAAATTGAGCGCCTCCGCGGCGATCGAAAAAACGCTCAGCGCCTGCGCCCGCCCCGGCGTCCCTTGTGACATCGCGATCAAGCCCCACCCCGCGCGTAAAGCATCCCCACTCAGCGCGAACTGGCACGTTACAGGATAACGGCGGGAAAGCGAGAGGGGGCCCCGCGTTGTCGCTGGCCCCGAGCGGACTTATAGGAGGCGCGTCCGACCCGGAACCACAAAACGCGGGCGGCGATTCGGGGAAGGCCGTCGGCGGGATGGCTTATCGGTACAAGGCGTTCATCAGCTATAGCTGGGCCGACAAGGCGTCGGCCGAGTGGGTGCATCGCGCGCTTGAAACCTATCGTCCGCCGAAGACGCTTGGCGCCAGCGGCGCGCGGCTGCACCCGATCTTTCGCGACCGCGAGGAGGAAGCGGCGGGCCGCGGCATCGGCGCCGCGATTGAGGAGGCGCTCGACGTTTCCGAGTTCCTCATTGTCCTGTGCTCGCCGAATTCGGCAAAGTCGCAATGGGTGAACCGCGAGATCGGCTATTTCAAGCGGCGGCGCGACCCGGACAAAGTGCTGGCGCTGATCGTCGGGGGAGAGCCGGGCCACGCGACCAACGACTGCTTCCCGCGCGCGCTGACCCACAAGCCGGGCGAGGATTATCAGCCGACGGACGAGGCGGAGGACCCCCCGCTCGCCGCTGATGCCCGCAAAGAGGGCGACGGCAAACGGCGCGCCAAGCTGAAACTCGCCGCGGCGATGCTCGGTGTCGGCCTCGACGAGCTCGTCCGCCGGGATGAGCGGCGCCGGACCATGCGCCGGCGCTGGGCGATGTCGGGCATGGCGGCAGGTATGGCGGTGCTTGGCGGGCTGTCGCTCTACGCCTTCAAGCAGCGCGACGCGGCGATCACCGCCCGCAATGACGCGGTCAAGGCGCGCGACGACGCGGAAGGCATCATTGAACTGATCCTCACCGATCTGAAGTCGGACCTTGAAGGCTTCGGCACGCTGAAATCAGTAACGATGATCGGCAATCGCGCCATCGGCTATTATGAAGGGCAAGACGTCAAGGCGTTGACGCCAGACCAGTTAGGGCGCCGCGCACGCGTCCTCTTGATGCTCGGCGAAGCCGACAACAAGCGCGGAGACCTCACCGCCGCGCTCGCCCGCTATGAAACAGCGGCGGCGACGACGTCGGAACAACTAGCCCGCGACCCGGACAACGCGCAACGCATCTTCGACCACGCGCAATCAGTCTTCTGGGTGGGCTACATCGCCTGGCAGCGCGGCGACCGAGAGAAGGCAAAAGCACAGTTCACGGAGTATCACCGCCACGCGACACGCCTCGTCGAAATCGACCCCGCGAATGACGATTGGCAGGCGGAACTCGAATACGCCTATTCGAATTTGGGCACGCTCGCGATGGACGAAGGCGAGGCGGCGGATGCGGAGGGGTGGTTTAGGAAGTCGCTGGAGGTGTCAGATAAAGCTATTGAGAGAAGAACTGCCAATGATATCGATCGTCGTACTTGCGGTTGGACAGTCATTACGGTTGGCTTGCGGATGCTCTTCACCGACAAGCGAAAGCTAGACGAAGCACGCAAGCGCGCGCTGCGAGATAGAGTTTGCCGAAATCACAGATTTTTCACGTGCGCATTCGAAGTTCGGAGACCTCGATGGTTGCCGCATGTTTCGGCTTGTCATCAAGTTGATTGTAGCTGTTGGCAGGTTAGCTGACGCGCGAGCGCAACGACGAAGGCAACTGCAGACTTCGACGCGAGTTGCGAGAGCATTGGACACTGGCTTAGACTTAGCAGACGACACTTGCGCGCGCCCACAGCCTACGGAAATGCCTGGCGTCGTCGAACGGCTTTAAGTCGAAACAGTCACGCACGAAGGCTCTGCTTTGACAAAGCTCGTTTGCAATAAATCGACTTGGCTGTTATTCGCTGGGAAGGCTCCGTCTAACTGGATCGACCCAGTTAGCGCTCGCTCGACCTGGGCACTTAAAGCGCGACTTGGCGAAGTTGCGGCGCGGCGTCTTCACCCTGAGGCTGGCAAAAGTCGTTCGCGATGGATAATATTGATAAGGCGATCGGTCACTTGAAGCGATCGCACATCCAATCATTTTGCCCGCGATACTCTCGACGCGTTGCCTTGCACTAGCGATGCTGAGCTTGGACCGGCGAGACGGATCGATTGGCTCGAAATTGTTGAGCGTGCTCGCCTCCAATCAGTCTGTACACCGGAATGCCTGAGACGACGAGTTCTTGTCGTGAGGCGCATCCGTACGAATTCGCAGACTCGCAGGACGCTAATTCCGAATGCACGAAGAATTAGTGTCTTATTTACTGAATACAGAGTTTCGTCATCCCGAATTCATGGCGCTTCTCGAAGAGTTTCCGGACCTCAAGGCGGCGGCCGAACGTAGGGTGCATTGAGCGCAGCGAAATGCACGTCTTTGGTGCGGCGGGCGATCAGTCGAAAAAGGCGTGCGAATTTTTCGGCGGCGTCTCATGCGGCGAGTGAAGGCGTGCATTTCGCTTCGCTCAATGCACCCTACGCATCATGCATCCGACGTATTTCATTGAGGTGAGCCATGCCCCGGTATCGGCGGATGTTCATTCCGGGCGGGACTTATTTTTTCACGGTGACACTTGAAGACCGGCGCAAGAAGTATTTGACCGAAAACATCGATGCGCTTCGGGCCGCTTACGGCTATGTGCGAGGACGCCATCCGTTCGAGACGGTCGCGGTCGTCGTCTTGCCCGATCATCTTCACTGCGTCTGGACGCTGCCGCCGGATGACCAAGATTTTCCGACGCGGTGGCGATTGCTGAAAAGTCATTTTTCGCGCGCGATCGCGCCGCCGGACGAAGCGCCCGGTCGGCGCGAGGGCGAGCGCGGTGTTTGGCAACGGCGGTTCTGGGAACACGCGATCCGCGACGACGATGACCTTGAACAGCACATCAATTACATTCACAGCAACCCGGTGAAGCATGGACTCGTGAAGGATGTCGATGAATGGCCGCATTCGTCATGGCATCGATGGAAGCGGGAATATACGATGTCGCTTCCGCCGATGCCGGATGATTGGCGCCCGGTCGGGGAAAGAGCTGAGTAGGGTGCATTGAGCGATGAGCGAAATGCACGCCTTTGGTGCGGCAAGAAAGGCGTGCATTTCGCTGCGCTCAATGCACCCTACGTGTTACTAGTTTCCTGTCGTCCCATTCTGAATCTTCGGATCCATCACCAGCATCGCGCCATTCGGGCCTTCGAACATCGCAGCGTATTCGTAGACGCCGTCTTTCTGGGTTTCGAGGAAAGCGAGTGCCGTTTGTTGATCGGGCGCGGGGGCGTTATCGGCGCGCGGCGCGAGGTCGAAGCGGAGCGCGTATTGCCAGGTCTTGCCATCGTCATTGCGGTCTAGGACGGAGAGTTTCCGGCCGTTGGCGTTGACGCGGGTGAACTCCGTGAACTGGGCGCCCTGATAGCGGGCTTCCGGTTCGCCGCTGGGACCGGCTTTCGACTTCTCGACGATCCACATGGCGTCTTCGGCGGCGGATGCGAAGCGGATCCCGGCGGCGGAGTTCTGGTGGATGGTGAAGTTAATTTTGACCGGCGATTTAACGGCGGTGAAATCGAGATCGCCGTTCGGCTTGGCGTAATCGCCAAAGAAGGAAAACCGGTAAACGCCTTTGCCGAGATCGGTAACGAGCACCTCGACATTGGCGTTGACGGGCCGCGCGGTGACGGTTTGCGCGGCGGCGGGCGTAGCGAGGTTAAGCGCGATTAGAGAGAGAGAGAGAGATCTCATCGTTACGGGCCTTTCGTTCGGAGGTTGAAGGATTTGTAGGGTGCATTGAGCCGAAGGCGAAATGCACGTCTTTGGTGGCGGCAAGAAAGGCGTGCATTTCGCTGCGCTCAATGCACCCTACAAATAAATCCATTCTACTTGTTGCCGCCGCTGCCGCCGCCTTGGATCTTCGGATCCATCACCAGCATGCCGTTTGGGCCCTGCAGCTGGATCGAATACTCATACGCCTTCTGATCATCTTCCTTGTCGACGAAAGAAAGCGCCGCGCTCGACACCGACGGCGCGTCGAATTCAGCGGGCCAGTTCGCCTGGCCGAAGACCGGGATCGGCGCGGTGATCGTGCCCGCCGGGATGACGACGATCGCAACCGCCTGATAGGGGTCCGACGGGAAGGAATAGCCGGCGCCCGTCACCGAGGCGTCGAGGTTGACGTTGATCGTGATGTCGCCCGCCGGAAAGCCCGAGAGATCGACATTGCCCGCGGCGTTCAAGTTGACGCCGCTGACGCAACTGCCGCCGCCCACCGCGCAGGCGCCCTCGCTGACAGCGCCGAAAGCCGGCGCGCCGTTCGTGAGCGTGACGGTGACGTTGGCCGAGCCGATTGGCGCGGCGTCTTCAACCATGGTTTCGGCTTCGACCATGGGTTCGCTGACAGGTTCTTCCGCGACAATGTCCGCGGTGGGGGCGGGCGCAGCGTCCTCGGCTTTTTTCTCGCAGGCCGCCGCGAGCGGCAGCAGCGCAGCGGCCAGAATGGCGCGCATCGCGACGGATGATGTGGTCGTGGTGTTCATGATTGCTTCCCCTGATGGCGATCTCGCGTCATCGCGGATCGCGCGGCACTCTTTATGGTTTACGCTTCGCCGCCGGGCGATGCACGTGCTTTGTGAGGCGATGCGCGGCGAACAGCGAAAAGCGGCAAGGGCCAAAATCCCCGTTAACCATCTATCCCGCTGATTTCATTCCGAAACAAAAATCCGTCCCACCCCCCTTGGCGTGGCCTTATGATGAGGGTTGATGGCGCCTCCAGGCGGCATGACAAGGAGTGACGAAACAGCAGTGTTAGAGAGACAGGAAACAAGGGCCTCGGTCCGTCGCGGCGCGACCGCCATTCGCGCCACGCGGGTGACAGTCGCGCCGCGCGCGAACCTCCGCAGTCTGCGGAGAAAAACGCTGGAAGCCGCGCCGATGCTGGGGCTGTGCCCATCCTTGCGCGCCGGATTCTCCGGGGGCTCCGCAGTCCCCGGTGGTTGGAACAAGACTTCAGCGGCGATCCACAACCTTTGGTGGCAGCGGTGAGCGCGGAACTTCACGTCATAGGCGCAGGGCTCGCCGGGTCAGAAGCTGCATGGCAAGCCGCCGAACGCGGCGCGCGCGTGATCGTGCACGAGATGCGGCCTCAGAAGATGACCGAGGCGCACCAGACCGCGACCTGCGCCGAACTTGTCTGTTCGAATTCCTTCCGCTCCGACGACGCCGAGACGAACGCGGTCGGGCTTCTGCACGAGGAAATGCGGCGCGCCGGGTCGCTCATCATGGCGTGCGCCGACAAGAACCAGGTGCCGGCGGGCGGCGCGCTCGCTGTCGACCGCGAAGCGTTCTCGGCCGCAGTGACAGCGGCGCTCCATGCGCATCCCAATATATCGTTCACACCCGGAGAAATCGCCGGGCTGCCGCCGGAAGACTGGGAAAATGTCATTATCGCGACGGGGCCGCTGACCTCGCCGGCGCTGGCGAGCGCTGTCCACGCACTGACGGGGGAGGACGCCCTCGCCTTTTTCGACGCCATCGCGCCGATCGTCTACAAGGACACCATCAACTTCGACATCGCCTGGTTCCAGTCACGGTACGACAAGGCAGGCCCTGGCGGCGATGGCGCTGACTACATCAACTGCCCGATGGATAAAGATCAGTATGCGGCCTTTCACGCCAGCCTGATGGCGGCGGAGAAGACCGAATTCAAGGAATGGGAACGCTCGACGCCCTATTTCGAGGCCTGCCTGCCTGTCGAAGTCATGGCGGAGCGGGGCGTCGACACGCTGCGCTACGGGCCGATGAAACCGGTCGGCCTCACCGATCCGCGCACCGGCCGCTGGCCCTACGCGGTCGTGCAGCTTCGCCAGGACAATGCGCTCGGCACGCTCTGGAACATGGTCGGTTTCCAGACGAAGCTGAAACACGGAAGCCAGGCGGAGGTGTTCCGCCTCATCCCCGGCCTTGAACGGGCGGAGTTCGCCCGGCTCGGCGGCATCCACCGCAACACCTTCCTCAATTCGCCGAAGCTGCTCGACGAGACGCTCCGGCTGAAGGCACGGCCTTCCCTGCGCTTTGCGGGGCAGATCACCGGCGTCGAGGGGTATCTTGAAAGCGCAGCGATCGGCCTGCTCGCCGGGCGGTTCGCTGCCGCCGGCGCGCGCACTGAGCCCCTTTCGCCGCCGCCCCGCACCACGGCTCTCGGCGCCTTGTTGCATCACATTACTGCCGGTCACGTTGTCGGGAGCAAAAGCGCCTTCCAGCCGATGAACGTCAATTTCGGTCTTTTTCCCGACATTGAGGAGCCCCAGACCGGCAATGACGGAAAACGCATCAAGGGCAAGGAACGCGGGCGCGAGCGCAAACGATGGCTGTCGCGGCGAGCGCTCTCTGACCTCGAGCCCTGGCTCAAGAATGCGCGCTATGCTGCTGAATAAATTGAAAAAAGGCCGCTGCGGTGAAACCGCAGCGGCCTGCCCTTCCCACGGCTTGGGGGAGACTAGCCGCAGTCTTGGACTCTCGTGTGCCGTCCCTTTACGATGGCAGGGAGACAGCGAACCCGTACCTCGAAATAGTGCGGGCGTCCTAAAATCAGGGCGCGGGTGTAATCTCGCACTCATTGCGCGTCAAGGCGCAATCGATCAATTCTTGTTAAAACATAACAAGCTGGGTTGCGGTGCAGGGAAACGAAGAGAAACGCCGGGCAATCGACGAGATCGAAAGCTATCTCGCCGCCCAGCGCACCGCCCGGCCGAGCGTCGCCATGGCGGCAGCGCGTTCACCGAAGGCTGCCGCAACAATTGCGCAAATCCTCGCCGCCGGACATCGGGTCTTCATTCGCGACGGTCATGCGGGCCTGTCGCTGCGCAAGGTGGCGGACGAAGCGGACGTCGCCGTCGGCAATGTCAGCTATTATTTCGAAACGAAGCGCGCGCTGATCGAAGCGGTGCTGTGCGAGGCGCTCGCCGATTATATCGAGGAGCATATCCGCCATTTCGAAGCGGACCGGCAATCGCCGCTCGAAATCCTGCTCAACGTCGTCGCGTTCTACGTGTCCAATGCCCGCACGTCGAATGCGCTTTTCTTTCACATGTGGGGCTTTGCGGCGAGCGACGCAGCGGCGAAGGCGTTGATCCGCAAGCTCTATCGCCCAATCGGCCGATTTATCTATTACCTCGTGCGCGCGGCGCGGCCGGACGCGAGCGAGGCGCGCATACGCGAAATCGTGCTGCAACTTTTCAGCCTCGAAGAGGGCGTGAAGCTTTTCATCGGCATGGGGCCCGACGACAACCCGGCGCTCGCTTCGGCGGAAATCCACATTCGCGATCTCGCCCGGCGCATTGTGCTCTCGGATTGAATTCGCACAGTGCCGTGCGCATGGTGACCCGATGACAGGCGCCATCGAACTGGTGATTGAGCCGCGCCGCCGCGATCTCGGCGGCTTCACCGTCGGGCGCGTGCTTCCTTACGCCAAACGCCGGATGGTCGGGCCATTCGTTTTCTTCGACGAAATGGGGCCGGCTGATCTTGCGCCCGGAACCGGCATCGACGTGCGGCCGCATCCGCATATCGGCCTTGCCACCGTGACGTACCTTTTCGCTGGCGAGATACGCCATCGTGACAGCCTCGGCTTTGATCAGGTGATCCGCCCCGGCGACGTCAATTGGATGACCGCAGGGTCCGGCATCGCGCATTCGGAACGCACCGACGAGGGGCCCCGTGCACGCGGCCAGCACATGCATGGCATTCAAAGCTGGGTCGCGCTTCCCGAAGACGCAGCCGAGATTAAACCGAGCTTTCACCACCATCCGGCCGCGACGCTGCCTGTTCATGAAAGTCCGGGCGTCAGACAGCGGCTGATCGCTGGCGAAGCCTTCGGGCTACGGTCGCCAGCCAGAACTCATTCGCCGATCGTTTACGCCGCGGTTGAAGCCGCTGATGGCGCGATCGTTCCGGTGACGGACGACTATGAGGAACGTGCGCTCTATATTGTGTCCGGCGAGGCCGTGATCGACGGCGAGCGGTTTGAACGTAGCCAAATGGTCGTCATCCGGCCCGGCGCGATCCCGCGCGTCGCCGCCGCCGGGCCCATGCGCGCCATGCTGCTCGGCGGCGCGCCGCTCGGCGAACGGCTGATCTGGTGGAATTTCGTCGCCGCCAGCAGCGCGCGCCTCGATCAGGCCAAGCGCGACTGGGCGGCGTCCGCCGCCCAAGGCTTTACCGGGACGCCGTTCGCGCTGCCGCCCGGCGAAACCGAATATATCCCTCTGCCTACGGAGTAATATCACTTGACGGCTGAATTCGAAGGAAAGATCGCGCTTGTCACCGGCGCCTCGCGCGGGATCGGGCGGGCGGCGGCGATCGCGCTTGGAGAGGCTGGCGCGCATGCCATTCTGCTCGCGCGAACCGTCGGAGGACTTGAAGAAACGGATGACGCGATCCGAAAGGCTGGCGGGAAGGCGACGCTCATCCCCTGCGACCTTTCGGATTTCGCGGCGATCGATCAAATCGGCCCGGCGATCGGCCAGCGCTTCGGCCGGATCGACATCCTGGTCCTTAACGCCGGCATTCTTGGCGAACTCGCGCCCATTCCCGACATCGCGCCGAAAACCTGGCGGCAGGTTTTCGATGTCAATGTCGAAGCGAACTGGCGCATGCTGCGCGCGCTCGATCCCTATTTGCGCGCCAGCGAGGGCGCCCGCGTCATCGTGATGAGCTCGCGGGCGGGCGGGGAAGTCGCGAAGCCCTTCTGGGGCGCCTACGCCGCGTCAAAGGCGGCGCTGGAAATGCTCGCGAAAACCTATGCCGAGGAAATGCGCTCCAGCGGCGTGCGCGTGGCCATCATTGATCCTGGCGCCATGCGCACCAAGATGCGGGCGAGCGCGATGCCGGGCGAAAAACCAGAGACTCTGCCGCATCCCTCGGAGATCGCGCCCCTGATTTTGAAAACTGCGGCGGCCGCCTATGACGGAATTGCAGAGCGCTTCATTCGCGTCCGCTAATCATCTGCATACGGATTATTAGGCTTGTCAAGAATAAGGCGGATCGGAACGCCCCAAAGGTCGAACGCCTCGCGAATGCCGTTGACAAGATACCGCCTGTAGGCGTCCGGCACGTCGTCGGCGCGCGTGCATTTGGCGACGAAGGTCGGCGGGCGCGTTTTAGTCTGCGTGATGTAGCGCAGCTTGATGCGTTGGCCCGACACCGCAGGCGGCGTGTGACGCTCGACTGCGCCTTTCATCCACTCGTTGAGATCGGGCGTTTTCACGCGCGCGTTCCAGTCGATGTAAATCTTGACGATCGCCGGCATCAGCTTGTCGACGCCGCGCCCCGTTTCGGCGGAGAAAAAAACGAGCGGAAGTCGCGGCGCTTGCGCGAGTCCGAACTCCGCCGCCTCGCGGATCGCAATCGATGCCGTGTTCTTGTCTTCAATAAGGTCCCATTTATTAACTGCGATGACGAGCGCCCGCCCTTCGCGCAGCACGAGATCGGCGATCTGAAGATCCTGTTTTTCGAGCGGGGTCTGCGCGTCGACCAGAAGAACGACGACCTCCGCGAACTGAATGGCGCGCAGCGTGTCAGCAACCGAGAGCTTTTCAAGTTTCGATTGAACCTTCGCCTTCTTGCGCATGCCCGCCGTATCGAACAGCTTGACGGGCCAGTCGCGATCAGGGGCCGACCACTTCCATTCAATCGATATCGAATCGCGGGTGATTCCAGCCTCAGGCCCTGTCAGCATCCGATCTTCGCCGAGCAGCCGATTGACAAGCGTCGACTTGCCAGCGTTCGGGCGACCGACGATCGCCACCCGCAACGGCTTCAGCGGATTGTCCCAGCCTTCTTCATCGTCCGTAGGCGGAGTTTCGTCATGCGCCTTCGCAAGCAAAGGCCGCAGCGCGCGATAAAGGTCGCCGAGCCCCTGCCCATGCTCGGCCGATACCGGGATTGGTTCGCCGAGCGCCAGCGACCAGGCGTCTAGAACGCCGGCGTCGCTCGCCGAGCTTTCGGTCTTGTTGGCGACGAGAACGACCGGTCTGCCCGCCCTGCGAATGATGTCGCCGAAGCGCTGATCGAGCGGCGTCACTCCGGCGCGTGCGTCGATGAGAAAAACAACAACGGCGCTTTCTTCGATCGCCTTCTCCGTCTGCTGGCGCATGCGCCCTTCAAGCGCTTCTTCCGGCGCTTCTTCGAGGCCTGGCGTATCGACAAGAATGAAAGAGAGATCGCCGAGGCTTGCTTCCGTTTCGCGGCGGTCGCGCGTTACGCCCGGCGTGTCGTCAACAATCGCGAGCCGCTTTCCGGCGAGCCTGTTGAAAAGCGTTGACTTGCCGACATTCGGACGTCCGACGATGGCGATCTTGGGAAGCATGTCACTGTGCCGCGCGTGTTGGGGTCCATGGCGCGCCCTGCTCTATTGAAACGCGTAAAGTTTGCCGCCTTGCGTCAGCACGAAGATGCGCTCATCCGCAACGATCGGCGAAACGACGGAGCCATCGTCGATTTTTGTCGTTTCTACAAGCGAGCCGTCTTGAGGGGAGACTTTTGCGAGGCGCCCGTCAGACGAGACGAGCACCAGAAAATCGCCAGCAAGCACCGGGCCCGACCACGCGATCCGTCCTTTGCGCTTCTTTTCGTTGTCATAGCGCTTCAACTGCGAGACCCAGACGATCGCTCCGTCGGCGCGGGAAAGGCAGACGAGTTCGGCATCAATCGAAACGACAAAAATGAAGTCTCCGGCGACCCACGGCATTTGCAGGCTGGCGATCGGGGCCTCCCAGACCCGCTGTCCGCTGCGGATATCGATCGCGACAAGGCGCCCGGCATGACTGACCGCATAAACGAGGCCGCGGTCAATGACGGGCGCGCCAGCGATATCATTGAGCGCCGAAAGCGCGGTGATCTGCGTGTTGCGGGCAAGCGTGTCGTTCCACACTGGTCGGCCGGTGCCGGCGAGAAACGCAACGACTTCACCTGATGAAAACGGCGCGACGATCAGGTCGCCTGCGGCGGCGGGGCTCGCCGCGGAAAGGATGCGCGCGGCCTCTTCAAAGGACTGAAAATTCCACAGCCGTTCGCCGGTCTCCTGCGACAACGCGATCATCTCGTTGACGTTGGTGACGAAATAAACGCTGCCGCGATACGCGGTCGGCGGCGTTCTGACGGGCGCTGCCGCTTCGAAGCGCCAAAGCTCCTCGCCAGTCTCGGCGTTCAGCGCCGCCACGAAGCCGAATCCCGACGTGACGAACAGTTTCCCTTCGTCAAAGGAAACGCCGCCGCCAAAGCCGCGTTCGGCCGCCTTCGCGCGCACCATGATCTCGCGGACGCGGAACTTCTCCTTGAATGCCGGCGCAAGTTCTTTTGACCAGATCTGCTTGCCGTCCTCGACATTGATGGCGGAGACGGTCGCTTCGGCGTCGATCACATAAAGCTTTCCATCCGCAACGACCGGCGGCGAGGTCAATCGCGCGCGGCGAGAAGAGGCTTTGCCGACGTCTTCCTTCCAGGCGATGTCGAAATTCGTGCTGGCGCTCAGATGATGGAGCGTATGGTCGGCCTCCCCGCCGGGCGTCGGCCAGGAAATATTGGCGTATGACGGCGGCAATTCGATCGTCGCGCCTGCGAAGCGCGGGTCGGCTTCAAGCGTGTCTTCGAGCGCGAGAATGGAAATCCGGTTTTCGTCTTCCGGCGCCTCGCCGTCCTCGTCGCTGTCATCGCCGCCGCTGAAGATTCCGGTGACGGCGCCGACTGGCCCCGACGAACATCCGGCCGCAAGAAGCGCCGCGGCAAGAAGCGCAATCGTAATCGGGGCGAGTTTCATCATGGGGTCCGTTGGCCTACTCGTTGGGCTGGGGCTCGGGAACCGGCGGCGCCGGTTCGTCCGCTTGCGGAGCGATGATGGACGAGAGATCGGACCCCGCGGCTTCGAGCTGTTCCATCAAGAGCTCGGCGTCGGACTTCGTGCTGGCCTCGAAGGATGGCGGCGTCACGCCCGACTTCCCGGCAGCGGCGAGCGCAGCAAATTCCTTCGCCCGGGCGCGAACGGGTTCGGGCGCGCCAAGATCGGCCGCCGATTTCAGAAACATCGTTTCGGCGGTCTGGTAGTCGGCAGCCTTCAGCGCGCCGAGCGCCAGGATCTCGCGCGCATAGAAGCCGAGCGGCGAGGCGTCAGTCTCCAGCGCGCCGATGTCCTTGATGACAGCGTCGCGGCCTTCGGAAATCGAAAGATAAGCAGCGCGAATGCGCGCGAGATCCTTGATGCGCTTTGAAGCGTTGCTCGACGCATAGACGTCGCGGAAGAGCGCGAGCGCCTTATCGCTCTCGCCGTGCGAGGCGTGCTCGCCGGCAAGACGCATTGTGGCGACGACGGCGTAACCGCCCTCGCCTGCGGCGAGCGCTTCGAGCGCCTTTTCGGCCTCTTCGCCTTCGCCGGCCTTGCTCGCCTGTTCATAGGCGGCGGACGCTTTGGCGGCGGCGGCGTCGCGGTTCGATTTCCAGACCTGAAAGCCCCCGACGCTTGCGATAGCGACGACAGCAACGCCGAGGATCAGCGGCAGGTGCTTCTTGAACTCGGTTGTCGTCTTGTCTTCGGCAAGCGCCTGATCGACTTCGCGGAGGATGGTATCGTCGTTCGTCACAGGGAAGGGAACTCGTGGTTGGCGGGGTGACTTCAAAGGCCCCGCTGATGTGATTTCATTACGGCCGGACTATGGCTCGCGCCGCTTCTAGCGGCGTTTCGGAGACCGCGCAACGAACGGTCGGAACAGCATTTCAGGCCGGTTTTCCGGGCTTTACCGGATCGAGGCGATAAACCTGCGCCGGCTCGGGGAACGAACGCTTGCGCACTTCGCCCGCATAAGCGCTGACGGCGTCGCGGATGGCGGGCCGCAGCGCGGCATAGCGTTTCACGAATTTCGGCGTCCAGTCGAAGAGGCCGAGCATGTCCTGCGTCACGAGGATCTGCCCATCGCACGCGGGCGATGCGCCGATGCCGATGGTGGGGATCTTCACGCGGTCGGTCACTTCCTGCGCAAGGTCTTCCGAGACGCCCTCGACGACGACAGCAAAAGCGCCTGCCGTTGCGGTCGCCTCGGCTTCGGCGAGAATTTCCGCGCGCTCGGCTGTCGTCCGCCCTCGCGCCTTGAACGCGCCGTAGACATTGATCGCCTGCGGGCGGAGGCCGACATGGCCCATCACCGGCACGCCGCGCTCGACGAGGAAGCGGATGGTGTCGGCGGCATAGCAACCGCTTTCGAGTTTCACCGCTTGCGCGCCGGTCTCTTTCAAGATCCGGCTTGCGTTCTCGAACGCCTGTTCCTTCGACGCTTCATAGCTGCCGAAAGGCATGTCGACGACGACAAGCGCGCGGTTTGCGCCGCGCATCACGGCCTGGCCGTGAAGGATCATCATGTCCATGGTGACCCCGACGGTCGAGGGAAGTCCGTGCACCACCATGCCGACGGAGTCGCCGACAAGGATCAGGTCACAGACCTCATCCAGAATTTCCGCCGTCGGCGCGTCATAGGCGGTAAGGCAGACAATCGGCTCGCCCCCCTTCCGCGCCGCGATATCCGCCGTGGTGATCCGTTTTTTCGTCGCCTGTGCAGACATCAGATAAACTCCGTGGGAACCGGTTTGTTTCCCGGCGCGTAATGTAGGACACTTGTTGCGGCGCAGAAAGCTCGCCCAGCGCCAGGAGAGACAGAAATGCGTTTTGTGATCGCCTTTTTCGCCGCCGCGACGCTGACGGCGTGCGCCTCGCAGCCCGTGAACCGCGCGGCTGAGCCGCCGCTGACCACCGTCGCCTCGGTCGATGTCGAGCGCTATCTCGGCCAGTGGTACGAACTCGCGCGCTACCCGACCTCGTTCCAGAAGGACTGCGACGCCGTCACTGCGACCTATTCGAAGCGCGAAGACGGCCTCATTGAGGTTCTCAACAGGTGCGGCGCGATCGACGGGCGAAGCGCCCGCGACGCGAAGGGCCGCGCGAAGATCGTCGACGCCGCCACCAATGCGAAACTGAAGGTCAGCTTTTTCGGGCCGTTCTGGGGCGATTACTGGATCGTCGATCTTGAAGACGACTATTCGCGCGCGATCATCGGCGAGCCGTCGGGCCGCTATCTGTGGGTCCTGGCGCGCGCGCCTGGCGTCGACGACGCCGAACGCGCCGACATTCTCGCGACGCTCGACAAGCTCGGCTATGCGACAGCCCCGCTTTACTGGACGAAGCATTGAGCGGAGATATTGGTTCGTAGGCGGATGATAGGCGGCGCCGACGGGAATGGGCAATGGGCAATGGGGAATGGGCAATGGGAAGAAAGATCTCGCTCCGACCACTGCCTAACGCGTACCGCCCATGGATCATTGACCACTGACCACTCAACCACTCCCCATTGCCCATTGCCCATTGCCCATTCCCCCAGCGCGCGCCGCTGCGTTCTCCGCGGGACCCTCGTCCCCGGCAGCACGGGCAGGCGGATAAAGGCGGAGAGGCTTGCGCGGGGGCACGGCTCATCCGGGGGTAGGCAAGACTTGGAGGATGGCCATGCATCCCCCGCGCCCCCTCGGGGCGGCGGGCATGCCGTCCTGCCAGGGACGGCCGCCGCCGGAGGGGCTGGCGCATTTAACGTTCTGGGGCAGCGCCCCGCGGTCTCCCGGGGCGCGCCCGCCCTGACCTCCTCTGAGGAGGCAAGACGGGCGCGACATCGGTACACCACCGCCGGCCGGCCTCGGCCCCTCCCGCCTCGTCTTGCGGGAAGGCCTGTCTCCGGCGCGCCAGGCCAAAGCGCATGAGACGGGTGATCAAGCGCCTCTCCAGCTTTGGCTGGGGAGCACCCTACGCCCGCCACGAGGGGGGTGGGATAAAGAGGGGGATAACATGGGGGATAAGGAGGGGGATAACTCTGGCCGATGATCGCGTTAACCATCTAACCGGCTGATCGCCCTGCCATTTCCGGTTCCCCAAAGGCGCGAACCCAGAACCCCCCGCCGCAACCCCTGATAGGCGACCCGCCTCAAAACCGCTCCTCCGTGTACGGAGCACGCGATCACGAATTGTTACAGGCGGCCTCGCCCTCCGCCACCCCGCCCCACCCGTCACCCCGGGGCGCCGCGTCTTCGCGGCGAGCCCGGGGCCCAGCTCCCGCGAGCGGCGCACGCGCGACCTTCCGGAGATGGATCCCGGGTTCGTCGCTGACGCGACGCCCCGGGATGACGGAAGGGAAGCGCGGCCGGGGATGACGGAAGGGGGCGGCGACGGCTTCATCCGTACGCGCCCTAAGTCACTGCAGCGCGACGCCGGCGATGTAAGGATGCAGCCACAGAAAGACCGCTGCCCAAGCCGCAGTTCCAACCGCGATCGCGATGAGGTCATTGCGGAAGGGGCCGGGCGCCGGGCCGTTGTCGCCGCGCCGCTTGACGGCGATGCGGTCGATGACGCCGTAAGCGAGAAAAGCGCCGAACAGCAGCACCGAGCGCACCTCGCCGTTGACCAGCAAATGCGCGAACGCCCACGCTTTCACGCCGGCGAGCATCGGATGCTTGATCGCAGCGGCGATCTTGCCCTTCGGCGCGTAAGCCGCAGCGAGCAGGACGAAGGCGAAAAACGTCAGTAAATACGCGATAGCGCGACCGCCTTCGGGCGGCGTGTAGAGAAGGCTCGCATCCGCGCTGCGCCATCCGATGATGATGAGGGCGAAACCGGCGATCGACACCAGCGAATAGAGTCCCTTGTAGGGCCCCGCGCCGAGGCGCGCGACGAGCCCTTCACGGCTCTTGCGCGCGAGCGCGGTGTAGAGATGCGAGCCGAAAAAAACGATCAGTCCAAGGAAGAAAAGCGCCATGGCAAGACCCTTAAAGCGAAGCGGGCCGCTTGTGAAGCGGCCGCTTGACGCCAGCCCGCGCCCGGCCCCGAAGCGTCAATGACCCTCGAAGGCGACGAGCGCGACGACCTTTTTGCCGAGCGCGCGCAGCTTGTCCGCGCCGCCAAGCTCCGGCAGGTCGACAATGAACGAACAAAGGACAACGTCGGCGCCGGCGCGCTCGAGGAGCCTGATCGCCGCCGTCGCCGTGCCCCCGGTTGCAATCAAGTCATCGACAAGCAGCACGCGCTCGCCGGGCGCGACCGCATCGACGTGAATCTCGACCTCATCGACGCCATATTCAAGCTCGTAGCGCTCGGCGATTGTCTTGAAAGGGAGCTTGCCTTTTTTCCGGATCGGCACGAATCCGACCGACAATTGATGCGCAATCGCGCCGCCGAGAATGAACCCGCGCGCTTCGATGCCGGCGACCTTGTCGATCTTGGCCCCCGCGAGCGGCTGCACCAGTTCGTCGATGGCGCGCCGGAAGCCGCGCGCGTCGGCGAGCAGCGTCGTCACATCGCGGAACATGATGCCGGGCTTGGGGTAATCGGGGATCGACCGGATGACTGAGCGGAGATCCATCAACGTCGCTTTCCTGCACCTTCGGGAAGGCGCTCTACATGGCGGAATCGACGTTGACGGACAAGAGCGCGCCAGCCGCTTTCCCGGCTCGTCGCGAACCGCCTTGCGGACCCAAGCGCCTCCGCGCTAACGAACGCCGTGTTATTGGACGATGGAGCGACCTCTTGAAAAAGGCCTTGTTGTTGACTGCCGCCCTGTTGGCGCCGGCGCTGATCCTTGGCGCCTGCAGTAAGAAAGAAGCGACGACAAGCGCGCTTGAAGAATCCGCCATCGACCCGAACGCGCCGGAGATCGGAACCTTCGGCGTCGCGGTCAAGGACATCGACGCCGCCGTCATTCCGGGCGACGATTTCTATGCTTACGTCAACGGCGACTGGCTGAAGTCGTTCAAGATCCCGGAGGAATATTCGAGCTACGGCTCCTTCACCTTGCTCGCCGAGCGGTCGGAAGAGCGCCTGAAGGCGATCGTCGATGCGGTCGCTGGCAAGGGCGCGCCCTCCGGCGACGAAAAGCGCATCCGCGATTTTTACCAGAGCTATCTCGACGTCGAGGCGATGAACGCCAAGGGCCTTGCCCCCCTTGCCGAGGACTTCGCCAGGATCGACCTTGCCTCGACGCCCGAGCAACTCGGCGCGATTTTCTTCGATCCCGCCGTGCGGGCGAAAGGGCCGATCGCCGCGATCATCTCGACCGACGCCAAACGCCCTGACCGCTATGCGCTCTATCTCGGACAGTCCGGTCTCGGCATGCCGAACCGCGACTATTATCTCGAAGAAAAATTCGCGGACAAACAGGCGAAGTACCGCGCCTATATCGAGACCATCCTGCGCCTTGCCGGCCACGCCGACGCCGCCGGCGCCGCCGCGCGCCTCTATGCGCTCGAACTCGACATCGCGCGCCTCCACTGGGACCCGGCCAAGCGCCGCAACCGCGACCTCACCTATAATCTCAAGACGATCGAGCAGCTTGAAGCCTTCGCGCCCGGCGCGCCGTGGCGGGCGATGCTCGCCTCCGCGGGGCTTTCGAACCGCGCCGAAGTGATCGTGCGCGAGGACGATGCGGTCGCGGGCCTTGCCGCGCTGATGGCGGCGACGCCGATCGAGGTCTGGCGCGATTATCTGAAGTTCCATCTCATCAATTCAAATGCCGACGTTCTGCCGCAAGCGTTCGACGAAGCGAATTTCGCGTTCTTCCAGACCGACCTTCGCGGCACGCCGAAGCAGAAAGAACGCTGGAAGCGCGCGGTCGCCGCTGTCGATGCTTCGCTCGGCGAAGCGGTCGGCAAGGTCTATGTCGAGCGGCATTTCCCGCCGGAATCAAAAGCGATGATGGAGGACCTGGTCGCCAACCTCCGCACGGCGCTCGGGCAGCGCATCGATACGCTGGCCTGGATGAGCGATGAGACCAAAGCGCAAGCGCGCGACAAGCTGTCGAAGTTCACGCCGAAAATCGGCTATCCGGATGAGTGGCGCGACTATGGCGCGCTCGAGGTCCGTCCCGGCGACGCCTATGGCAATGCGCGACGGTCGCAGGCTTTCGAGTGGTCGTATGAGGTCGCGCGGATCGACGATCCCGTGAACCGCAAGGAGTGGGGAATGACCCCGCCGACGGTCAACGCCTATTACAACCCGACGCAGAACGAGATCGTGTTCCCGGCGGCGATCCTGCAGCCGCCGTTCTTCGATCCGAAGGCCGACGCCGCGGTCAATTACGGCGCGATCGGCGCGGTCATCGGCCATGAAATCGGCCACGGCTTCGACGACCAGGGACGCAAGTCCGACGGCGACGGGGTCCTGCGCGACTGGTGGACGCCGGCGGACGCGGCCGCCTTCGGCAAACTCGCCGGCGCCATCGGCGCGCAATACTCAGCCTACGAACCGATCCCGGGCTTCCCCGTCAACCCCGCGCTGACGATGGGGGAGAACATCGGCGATATCGGCGGCCTCGCGATGGCGTATCAGGCCTACAAGCTGTCGCTGAACGGCGCCGAGGCGCCAGTGATCGACGGCCTCACTGGCGATCAGCGCTTCTTCCTCGCCTGGGGCCAGGTCTGGAAGCGCGTCGTGCGCGACGAGCAACTGAAGAACCAGATCGCGTCCGATCCGCATTCGCCGGCGCAATACCGCGTCAACGGCGTCGTGCGCAACATGGACGCCTGGTACGAAGCGTTCGGCGTCACGCCGGAAAATGCGCTCTATCTGAAACCGGGAGACCGCGTGGTGATCTGGTGACGGGCGCCCATCGGGCGCGCGGGGCCGTCAGCGCTCCGTTAAGGGCGCGGTCCTGCGCTAACCGGGCGCATGCGCGTTGCGATTTCCCGCGGCCGCCGCACAGCGAACCCGTGAGGCTTGCAGCAAATTAATGCGCGGGGATGCAACCGGGTCGCGGCGGCGCCCGCTGGATCGAGATTTTGGTAAGCGGTTGGTGGTATAACGTTTCGACGGATCGGCCTCAGGGTGCGGTGAATGCGATTTGAATTGTTGAAACTTGCCGCGATCGGCATCGCCCTCGCCCTTGGGGGCTGCGGCGGCGGCAGTTCGCCGTCGCCCGCGCCGCCTGCTCCGCAGCCGCCGCCCCCTCCTCCGCCACCGCCGCCGCCGCCGCCGCCGCCGCCAACAGGCGGCAACGTGACGATCGCCGGCGCGATCACTTTTGACTTTGTGCCCCTCAGCATCACGACCAACGGGCTCAATTACAACGCGACCACGCAACGGCCGGCGCGCGGGATCGCGGTCGAAGCGACGAACAGCAGCGGGGCTGTCATCGCCTCGGGGTTCGCTGATGCGGCGGGAGCCTACAGCCTCAGCGTGCCCGCCTCGACGCAGGTGCGCATCCAGGCGCGCGCACGGATCGCCGCGACGACCCCGGCGGTCTTCGACCTCACCGTTCGCGACAATACCAGCGGCAACGCGCCCTATGTTCTCGCCGGATCGCTTCTCGATTCCGGGACGGCGAATTCCACCCGCAATCTCAATGCGCCGTCAGGCTGGGGCGGCGCCGGTTACACCGGAACCAGAGCCGCGGCCCCCTTCGCGATTCTCGACGCGCTTTATTCCGCGCTTGACACGATCGCTGCGACCGCGCCCGGCACGGTCGTTCCGACCGGGCAGGTGTTCTGGAGCGTCAACAACCGCAGCGCCTCCGGTTCGATCGCCAACGGCGAAATCGGCACGACGTCATTCACCTTCATCAGCAGTGTGCCGACGATCCTGGTTCTCGGCGCCGCGGACACCGACACTGACGAATATGACCGGCATGTGATCGTCCACGAATTCGGTCACTATGTCGAAGACACGCTGTCGCGCAATGACTCGATCGGCGGACCGCACAGCCTGTCGCAGCGGCTCGACCCGCGCCTCGCCTTCAGCGAAGGCTGGAGCAACGCCTTTGCCGGCATGATCCTCGGTGATCCTGTCTACCGGGACAGCGGCGGCGCGAACCAGGCCTCTGGCTTCAGCTTCAACGTCGAGGGCAACGCCTATTCATCGACGGGCTGGTATGGCGAGGGTTCCGTTCAGTCGATCGTCTACGACGTTTTCGACGCCGCCGCCGACGGAGTCGATACGATCAACGCCGGCTTCGGACCGATCTATCGCGCGCGGCTCAGTCCCGCTTTCATGCGCGACAGCACGGCCCCGACCACCATTTTCTCCTACCTTGAGGCGCTGCGCGCCGAGGCGGGCGTGAACACGCCAGCGCTCGATACGCTGCGCCTTGCGCAAAACATCAACGGGACAGGCGTGGACGGCGCGGGCGAAACCAATGACGGCGGGATTGCAACGTCGCTTCCAGTGCTCCGCCCCCTGACGATCGGCGCAGCGGCGATCATGATTTGCTCGGTCGACGACGCCGGGACCCAAAACAAGCTCGGAAACCGCACGCTGATGCGCCTGCCGGTTTCCTCGCCGCAATCCCTGACGCTGACGATGATGCGCGTGTCCGGCGCCACGGGACGCGACCCGGATTTCACCGCCTCCTTGCGCGGCGTGCGCGTCGCCACCGGATTTTCGTCGCTTTCGGACAGCGAAACCCTTACGACGACGCTTGCTGCTGGCGACCACGTCGTCGAAGCATTCGATTTCTTGAACATCGACGATGCTGGACCGTCGGGCGATGCGTGTTACGATTTCCGGGCATTTTGACGTGGAGCGCGCTTTTATGGCTTCGATGACCGTTCAATTTGGACACAGACTATTTGCAGCGGGGGCCCTCGCCGCCGCCCTCGGCGCGGCGGGCTGCGCTGCGCGCAACCCCGAGGCAGACGCCCCAGCGCAGAACGCGGGCGCGCCCGCCGGCCCGGCGACGGCGAAAGCAGGCGCGGCGGTGACCGTCACGGCCGAGCAGCGCGGGAGCGTCGCCCCAGGCGCGGTTGGAACCGTCACGTTCACGTTCAGCGAAGACCTCGACGCCGGATCGATGTCGGTCAGCGCGCGCGGCTCGGCGGGGCTTGACCTGATACCGGCGGAGCCGCGCACGACGATGGCGATGCTGGGCCGCACCCAGCATGCCTGGGACGTAAGCTTCCGGGCTGCGACGGAAGGCGTTTATTATGTCGACCTGTTCATCGAAACGACGAGCGCCGGCGGCGTGACGGAAACGCGAAGCCATTCGGCCCGCGTCACTGTCGGTCAAGCGGGCAAGCCGGCCGCGCCCGCCGTCAAGACAGAGATGATTGACGGCGAGCCGGTCGTTGTCCTTGAAGCGCAAGAAGTCGTCGTCGATTGACGCGGCCAAGAGGCGCTTGAATTTTCCATGGGTGCGCCAGCCCTACGCCTCGATCCCGTCATTCTTGAAAACGCTTTCGTCCGTCTTGAACCCGTGAAGGAAGCGCACCGCGACCCCTTGCGCGCGGCCGGGGCCGATCCGGATCTGTGGCGCTATTCGGTCCTCAACCAGCACGGCGCCGGCTTCGACGCCTGGTTCGACCATCAGCTTTCGAGAACGACAAGCGGCGCGGATCTTTGTTTCGCCGTCATCGACAAAGCCTCTGGCGAGGCTGCGGGCTCCTCGAGCTATCTGGCCATCGTTCCCGAGCACAAGCGCCTTGAAATCGGCTGGACCTGGTACGACAGGCGCTTCTGGGCGGGGGCTACGAACCCTTCCTGCAAGCGGCTACTCATGGGGCACGCTTTCGAGGCGCTTGGCTTCAACCGCGTCGAATTGAAACTCGACGCCACGAACCAGCGGTCGTGGAACGCGGTCGAGCGCCTTGGCGCGAAATATGAGGGAATATTTCGTCAGCACATGGTCATGCCTGACGGGCGTTTGCGCGACACTGCCTATTTCAGCGTCATCGCCCCCGAATGGCCGATGGTGAAGGCGGGCCTTGACCGGCGGCTTGCCGGCTTCGAGCCGTCCGGGTGCTGAAAATTCGCCGCACCCCCCGTTTTTTCACGAAGACTTAACCCTGCCGCGATTGACGCTTTTGAAGAGCGCGCCTAAATGCGCCTCAAGATCGACGCCAGCGTTTTGCGCGCGCAGAGCATCGGGCCTTTCAAGGCCCCGCTTCTTAAGACGACGCAGCCCCAACGGCGCCAGCCGCGATCCCACAACCGACGCATCGCTCGTTTCCAGCGGAAGAGCGGGGCGCAACCCCAGAGAACCCCGCTGCCAACGCCGAGCGCTCAACCAGCGCGCGGCCCCTGAAACGAGCAACAAGGACTTCCATGACCTTTGACGACCTCGGCCTTGAGCCGAACATTCTGAAAGCCGTGCGCGAATCCGGCTATGAGACGCCAACCCCGATCCAGATCGCCGCGATCCCTGAATCCCTGAAGGGACGGGATGTCCTCGGCATCGCGCAGACGGGCACCGGCAAAACCGCCGCCTTCGTCCTGCCGATGATCCAGCGCCTCGCCAAGGGGCGCGCCCGCGCCCGGATGCCGCGAACGCTCGTTCTGTGCCCGACGCGCGAACTCGCCGCGCAGGTTTCCGAGAATTTCGAAAAATACGGCAAATATCACAAGCTGACGATGGCGCTCCTCATCGGCGGCGTCTCCTTCGGCGACCAGGACGCCAAGCTGATGCGCGGCGTCGATGTGCTGATCGCAACGCCGGGCCGCCTGATCGACCAGTTCGAACGCGGCAAGCTCTTGCTCAACGGCATCGAGGTGATGGTCGTCGACGAAGCCGACCGCATGCTCGACATGGGGTTCATTCCGGACATCGAGCGCATCTTCAAGATGACGCCGATGACCCGCCAGACGCTGTTCTTCTCCGCGACGATGCCGCCGGAGATCCAGCGCATCACCGACACGTTCCTGCACGATCCCGCCCGTATCGAAGTCGCCCGCCAGGCGACGACGGCGGCGACGATCACGCAAGCGGTCGTCCGTGTGCCGACGACCGATGACCGTCTGAAGCGGCTGACGCTGCGCAAACTCCTCGACATGGAGACTGTCAGGAACGGCATCATCTTCTGCAATCGCAAATCAACCGTCGACGTCGTCGCAAAGTCGCTGCAGACGCACGGCTATAACGCGCGCCCGATTCACGGCGACCTGCCGCAATCCTACCGCACCGAGACGATCGAAAAGTTTCGCTCCGGCGAAGTCACGTTCATCATTGCGTCAGACGTCGCGGCGCGCGGACTCGACATTCCGGACGTCAGCCACGTCTTCAATTACGACGCGCCGTTTCATCCGGAAGACTACGTCCACCGCATCGGCCGCACGGGCCGCGCAGGCCGCAGCGGCACCGCCTACACGCTGCTGACGCCGGCCGACGACAAATTCTATCGCGGGATCCTCCACACGATCCGCAGCGAAGGCATCGACACGCTCGACCTTGGCGACTTCTTCGTCGGCGCCGAAGCCGAGGTGAAAGCGCGCGGCGACCGCGCGCCGCGGCGCGATCGTGAAGGCGCGCGCCCGGGCGCCAGATCCAGCGGGCGCGGACGCGGGGATGCTGGCCGCGAACGGGGCCGTGAGAGAGGCCCCCGGCCGGAGCGCCCGCAAAGCGAGCCCGCGCCGCAGGCGGCAGCCGACATTACGCCGGTTGAAGCCATGGAAGCCGTCGCCGAGGCGCCCGCGCCCCAGCGCCGTGAACGCTCCCGCGCCAAGCCCGCCGCCGCTCAACACTCGGCCCGGACCGACGCACAGCCGGAAAAACAGCGCAACGAACCGCGCGAAAAGGTCAAAGGCTTCGGCGGCGACCTGCCCGCCTTCATGGTGCGTTAGGCTCTCGTTAGGACTTGCGGCGCGAGCGCGGCGCGCTTAGCCGTTCCTTTACACGGCGACGATAGGGTGCGTGTTGTGCGATCGGCCGGTTGCAACCTGCGAGACCTGATGCGATGTCCGAGTCCCTGACCGTCACTTATCAAAGCGCGGAGCGCGCCATCGCGGGCCTGAAATCGGCGGGCCTTGCCGCCAGCCCGCGCAACATCGAGCTCTGGTTTCAGTTCGCGGATGGGAAAAACCCCGCCCTCGCCCGCGATTTTCACAAAGCGACGCAGGCTGACGGCAGGATCCTGCAGGCCGACGCCGATGCGCTCTACGACGTGCATGTTCTGAAACAGGGGTTGTCGCGCGACCTCATCGACCTCATCCAGCGCTTCGAAGACGAGATGTCGAAGATCGCCGACGCCGTCGAAACGACCGGGGCGAGCGCGTCGGGCAATTCCGAAAAGCTGCGCTTCCTGTCGACCGAGCTCAAGCGCTCCGCGTCCGGCAATCCCGCCATCAGCGCGCTGATGGACAGCGTTCTCTCGGTCGCAAAATCCGTGCGCGAAGCAAATGAGCGGCTGGAAGACCAGCTCGCGAAATCGTCGGACGAAGTCGTGACGCTCCGCCGGAATATCGAGAACATCCAGCAGGAAGCGATGCTCGATCCGCTGACGGGCGTCAAAAACCGCAAAACCTTCGACAACGAAATCATCCGAATGATGCGCGAAGCGAATGAGCATGATCAGCCGCTCGCGCTGGCGATGGCCGACGTCGATTATTTCAAGCAGTTCAATGACCGCTGGGGCCATCAGACCGGCGACCATGTTCTCCGGCTGGTCGCCGACGTGATGAACGCCAACATCAAGGGCGCGGATGTTCTTGCGCGCTATGGCGGGGAAGAATTCGCAATCATCCTGCCGGGCACGACGTTGCAGAACGCCGTCATGCTGGCCGATCGCATCCGCAAGGCGGTTGAATCGCGGCGCCTGAAAAAGCGGCGTACGGACGAAGATCTCGGCGTCGTCACGCTGTCGATGGGCGTGGCGCTGCTGCGGTGGAACGACACCGCCGATACGCTGATCGAACGCGCCGATGGACTGCTTTACGCCGCTAAAAAAGCCGGGCGCAATCGCGTCGTCGACGAGGAAAGCGACGCCGCCAAGGGCGCGCAGGCTCCCGCCGCCTGACGGCGTTTTTTGAAAGCCCTGCCAGGAAAACGCTGGCCCTACCCCCCGCCGGCATAGAGCGCGCGGTAGTCGGTCATGAACCGGCTCAGAAAGACGTCGCGATCAATGTCGCCAAGCGAGGCCATCAATTTCTGTTCCGGCGTTCCCTCAAGGCGCGGCGCTGCGGCCATCGCGAACTGCCGATAACCGGCGCGATCGCCGGCGAGCAGGAAGGCCGTCGCGGCGCGCATCGCGGTTTCGCGTGCCGACTTCGACAAGGGTCCGCTGAGCCCGGCGAAACTGGCGGCGTAATCGAGCGCCGCCTGCGCCCATCGCTCATCGTCCCACGCGATCGACGCGCGCAGGGCGAGATCGTCCGCTGACGTTGCTTTGTCGAGCAAGGTCAGCGCCGCCTCGCGTCTTCCCAGCGCAGCGAGCGCCAAGGCTTCAAGACGCAGGCGGCGGGCGTTGGTCGCGGGATCAAGACCCGCCATGCGCGTCGCCCGAAGCGCGCGCAAGGCGGCGTCAGGGGCCTTTGCGGCAAGATGCAGGTCGGCGAGGTCGGCCGCGATGCGCGAGCGCTCGGCGCCGCGCAGCCGTTTGAAGACCTGATGATCGACGAGCGCGGCGGCTTCAGCGTGAAGACCAAGGCGCGCAAGGCGGTCGGCGGCCTTGCGGATCAAGGCGTCGCCCTCGCGTCCTGGCGGCGCGAAAGCGACATACCGGAAAAATGTCCGCGCGGCTTCTTCCGCCGAGAGCCTCGCCCCGGGCTCGAAAACGCGCGCCAGCCCAGCGCCGATGTTCGATTGCGCTTCAAGCGCCGCGTCGCTTTCCGGGAAACGCCCGGCGATCGTCGCATAAGCGGCGAACGCCTGCCGAAGATCAGAGGCCGCAAGGCGCGCTGCAGCTTCGGCCGCCAAGGCTTCGCGATCGAAAGATTGGCTTTTCCATTGGGCCCCGAGCGCTGCAATCGCGCCGGCCTCCGCCGTCGTCGCCAGACGCGCGCGCATCGTCCATTCGTTCGGCGCGCCAAGGGCGAGACTTTGCATCGCTGCGCGCGCCCGCGGCGCGTCACTGGCTTCGTCAATGCGCGCGCGCAAAAATCGAACCCGGTCTGTGTCGGCGCTGGAGAGATCGTAACGCGACGCTTCGGCAAGCGCCTTCCTTGCGCGTTCCCGGTCGCCTGTTGCAACGCTTGCTTCGGCGGCGGCGAGATAATACTCCGCTGACAGAGCCTCTGGCGCCGGCGCCTTTTCAAACAGCGCCGCAGCCTCGGCGTAGGCGCCGAGCCGTGTCAGCGCCATCGCCCGAAACGCCGCAAGCTGAGGATTGCCTTCCGCCCGCAGAGCGGCGCGTCGATAGCGGGCGAGGCGGTATTCCGCCTCGATGGCGAGACGCTCGGCGGCGTCGTTGCGGGCCGGCAGTCGCGCCAGCGCCGCAAGCGCTTCGGGCCACAGATGGTGGGCGGCGTAAAATTCCGCGAGCGCCTTGATGGCGTCCGTTTGGTTCGACGCCGCAGCCTCAAGGCGCGTTTCCTCGGCGGCGTCGAACCCCTCGCGCGCAGCCTCGCCGACCATCGCTGCGCGCTGATCCGCCTGCGCCGGCGCGGCCCAGGCCAAGGCCGCCGCCATCAGCCATGCGCGTTTGTCGGCGCTCATCATGGCGTCGGTGTTGCCGGGCCCGCCGGCGGCAGCGCCAGCGCCGGTTCGCGATTGGCGAGCGCAATGGTCAGCGCCTTCGCCCGCTCCGCGCTCATTTCGGCAAGCACGCCCGCAAGCGCCTGCGTCCGCATGCCGGAGGCGACGGGTATCAAGATGTCATCATCGAGAATATCGAAGATGCGCGCAGCGTCGCGCGCCTTCATGCGTTCATAAGCGCTCGACAGCGCCGCGAGGTCGCCGTCGCGCAATCTCGCGCCCGTCTCGCCCGAAAGCGCGATCGCCTGTTTCTCCTGTTCAAGCGCTGCAGCCGCCGCGCCGATGCGCGCTTCGGCGGCGGCGAGCACTTTCGCGCGCGTGTCGAGTTCGCGCTCGCGCGCATCGAGCGCTGCTTCACGCGAGGCGAGATGATTGAGCAGCGGGTCAGCGCCCGCGGGCGGCGGCGCTGTTCTCTCTGCCGGGGCCGGACTTGCCGCTGCCGCGCCAGCAAGGCTCGCCGATAGCCCGGCCGCTTTCAGCGCGAGAGCGGCGAGCGCGGCGACCGCGAGCACCGGCATCAGACGGACGCGCGCAGGCGCTGGCGCATGGCTCACGCGGCCCTCCGGCTCTTCTGCGCGGCGCCGATCGATTTGACATCGCGGATCGCCATTTCGATGCGGTCGGCGATGCGTTCGCCCGCCGCGGTCATGACGGAAAGGTCCGTGGCCAGTTTCTGGGCGCGATGCGCCGCCGCTTGCAGTTCCGCGCCCTTGATGACGCCGGCCGTTTCAATGCGCTTCAAGGCGGCGTCCGCCTGCTCCGCCGCGCTGGAAAAAGTCTCGAGCGCCGACCGCAAGTCGTTTTGCGCCTCCGCGAGCCTCTGGAGTTTGCGATGGAGCGCGAAGCCGCCGATCGCAACGACGCCAAGGAGGCCGATCAGCACAAGGTCGAGAATGAGGCTGAACGTCATGCCGCCTTCTCCGCCGCCAGCTGCGCCGCGCGCCGGTCGACGCCGGTGTCGAGGCGCACGGCAATCGCCTGTCCTTGCTTCCCGACGCGGCCCGCCGCGATCGCCGCGTCGCCGACGCGCAATTCGACCCGGGGATCATGGGCGAGGCCGAACGCAATGACGTCGCCGACGGCGAGCCGGCGAACCTCGCCCAGCCGCATGGTGCGGTCGGCGAGCACCGCCGCGATATCAAGCGCCGCAGCGCTGACGCCAGCGTTGAGATTTTGCCGCCACGCCGGCGGCTCGGCATCGGCGTCCGTTGAAAAGCTGCGTTCGAGTTTCGGCTCGATCGCCTCAAGCGAGGCGTAGGGCGCGACGATCATCAGTCTCGACTGACGCTCGCCGAGCGTCACGCGGTATTTGGCGATGGCGCAGACGCTTGTTTCCTGCGCGATCGCGGCGAACCGGGGCGCGGCCTCCAGACGCTCGAGAGACAGCGCGATATCATCGACGCTTTTGAACGCTTCGTTGCAATCGCTCACCAGCCCCTCGATCAACCGCTGCATCACCGCCGATTCGATGGCCGTCAACGGGCGTTCCTCGTCGCGCGTCGCGCCGCGGCGCCCGCCGAGAAGAAGATCGACCGCCTGATGAATGAACGCAGGGTCAGCCGCGATCAGCAACGCGCCGTTCAGCGGCGCCGAGCGCAAGACGGCGACAACGCCGTAAGGCGATTGCGCCTGCAGGAAGTCGCCGAAGCGCGCCGATGTGACATTGTCGAGCGCGACGTCGGCATTGTCATTGGCGAGCTGGCGCAAGGTGGTGGCGAACCGGCGCGCCGCGCGGTCGAACACGACATCGAGCATCGGCAAGCGGCGGTGCGCAACGAGCGCGGAATTGACGAGAGCGTTCAGGCCGGAGCGGTCAGCGCCCATCGCCCCGAGATCGAAGCCCAGGAGGTCGCGTACAGCGGATCCGTCATCCCAGATGACTTCATCGCGGCTTTCGGCGTCGGCGGGAGGCGCCACGGAAACTCTCCTATTGAATGACGATCGAACGGATGACGACAGCCTCAGCGCCCGGCGCGGCCAGAGACAAGTTGACCCGTCGCAGCATCTCGGTTTTCAGCTGTTCCTGCGCTTGCGTGCCGTCGAGGTCTTCAGGCGACAATTCACGCAGGAAAAACGACAGCCGCTCCCGGATGACCGACCGCTTTTCATCGATCATTCGGCGCGCCGCAGCGTCGCCCGCTTCGATCTCGACGACCGCCTGCAGCAAGCGGAGGCGCCCTTGCGCATCAGGCGAGAGGTCGACAATCAGCGTTTCCTCAATTGGCTTCTGGTCGGCGACAGCGAACGGACGGTGTGAGAGATCGACGCTGGATCTCGACAACACCAGCGTAGAGATGGCGATCATGAAGGTGACGGCGAGCGAAAAGAGGATGATGTGCTTGCCGGGCGTGCGCACGCGCAAGCGCCCCGGCGCCGTTGCCGGGTCAGCATCGATCGTTCCGGAGGCGTTGCCCATCGGGGTTCCGCGCCTTCTGCTTCCACTCGCCTTTGTTGTCGTCAATCACGGTTAAGAGAGCGTTTCAAACGCCGCTTTTGCCCGGCAGAATTTTCCGCCGGGCCTCGAAGCCCTTCCCTAACCTGTTGATTTAAAAGCGCTCGCCCTTGGCACGCCGATTGCCCTTCTGAGGCGGATGCACCTCGTCCGCTAACGGATTATTAACCGATGGAAAACGCAATCGTCGCCGGCCTGTCGAAGCAGATCGTGCTGACGCGCGCGCTTGAAACGACGGCGAACAACGTCGCCAATCAGACGACTGCCGGCTTCAAGGCCGATCATGTCGCCTTCGCCGAATACCTGCGGGTCATTGACGCGCGCTCGTCGGGCGACCCGCTCGTCTCGCTGGTCAGCGATCCCGACACCTATACGGATTTCGGCGCCGGCGCGATTGAACAGACCTTTCGCGATCTCGACTTCGCCATCGAGGGCGAGGGCCTGTTCGGCGTCGAGACTGCCGCGGGCGTGCGCTATACGCGCGACGGGCGCTTCAGCGTCAACGCGTTTGGCGAACTGGTGACGCGCTCGGGCGAGCTTGTTCTCGACAATGGGGGATCGCCCATTCTCATCGACCCCGAGGCGGGGCCCGTCATCGCGACTTCAGAAGGCGAGTTGCAGCAACAAGGCGCAAGCGTCGCGCGGATCGGCGTTTTCGCGCCGGAGGACGCGCGCCTGCTGCGGAAAACCGGCGACAATCTTTTCGCCGCGCCCGCCGAGCTCGACGCCGCCCCGATCGTCCGTGTCCGGCAGGGCTTCACCGAAACGTCGAACGTCAACCCCGTCGCGGCGATGACCGATCTCATCGAAATCATGCGCGCCTATGAACAGGCGGCGCAGCTCACCGATATCTCCAACAACCTCGCGCGCCGGGCGGTCGACACGCTCAGCGAACGCGCCTGACGCCGGAGGCCCTGATGAAATCCCTTTCAATCGCCGCGACGGGAATGCTCGCCCAGCAGCGCAATGTCGAGGTCATCTCGAACAACATCGCGAACCTCAACACGGTCGGCTACAAGCGCCAGCGCGCAGAGTTTCAGGACCTCCTCTACCAGACGATCGAGCGCCCCGGCGCGATCTCGTCGTCAACGGGCACGGTCACGCCGAACGGCATCCAGATCGGCGCCGGCGTCAAGACGGGCTCAGTCTACCGCATCATCGAACAGGGCGCCGTCACAGCGACGGGCAACGACTTCGATCTCGCCGTGTCGGGCAAGGGCCTTTTCCGCATCGAGCTTCCCGATGGGCGCGAGGCCTATACGCGCGCCGGCAACTTCGCCGTGTCGGCAGACGGACGCATCGTGACAAGCGACGGCTATGAAGTGCTTCCGGGCGTCGCCGTTCCCGAGGATGTGCTGGACGTTTCGGTTTCGGAAGACGGCGTTGTCGAAGCGCAGATCGCCGGCCAGCAGGACCCGCGTGAGATCGGGCGCCTTGAACTCGTCGTTTTCTTCAATGAAAGCGGGCTCGAAGCGATCGGCGACAACCTGCTGCTCGAAACGCCGGCGTCCGGCGAGCCGATCATCGGCAATCCCGGCGACGATGGCTTCGGCCGGATCCTGCAAGGCTATCTTGAAAACGCCAATGTCGACCCCGTGCAGGAGATCACGACGCTGATCGCCGCCCAGCGCGCTTATGAAATGAATGCGCGCGTTATCGAGACATCGGACGAAATGCTGTCGATCAACGCCAATCTCAGACAATAGGAGCGATAGAAGATGAATCGCGCCGCCTGGCTTGTTCTTCTCTTGGCGATGCTCGCAGCGCCAATCCTTGCTGACGACGCGCGCGCCGCTGATGCGCCTGCGCCGACACGGCTTGCCGATCATGCAGATGACATTCGCGCCGCGCTGATCCAGGAGGGCGCGCCCGTCGATGTGAAGGTATCGCTGTCCGCGCCCGAGGCGCAAATCAACGCCGGCCCCGACGGTCTTGTCATCGAGACGGTCAGTTTCAACCGCTCAAGCGGGCGCTTCCTGATCCGGGCGCGCGGCGGCGCGGGCGAGCCCTTGATCGCCATCTCCGGCGTTGCGGCTGTTCCTGTCGTGCTCCCGGTTCCCGCGCGCGAGATCCCGCGCGGCGACATCATCACCGAAGACGATATCGACTTTATCGAGAGCGTCGACGGCGCCAACCGCGCGTTTCTCAAGGACGCCGATCTCGTCATCGGCAAGGCGGCGCGCCGCGCGCTCCAGAAAGGCGCGCCGCTTCGCGCTGGCGACCTCAACAGCCCGTTGCTGGTCAAGCGCGGCGCCACGGTCACGATTGTCCTTGAGGCGCCGGGCCTTCGCCTCACGCAACTTGCAAGCGCGCTCGAAAGCGGGGCCGAAGGCGATCTCATCGCCTTCCGCAACCTCACCAGCGGCGCTGAACTCAAAGCGTTCGTCGTGACGCCCGCGCTTGCGGCGGCCCCCATGCGCGCCGGGCCAGGGCGTCACGCCGCCCTCACCATGGAGCCATAGCATGACCGTCATTGTTCGACTGGCTTTCGCCTGCCTCGTTCTCGCGCTCTCAACCGGATGCGCCGTCAGCGGGCGGATCAAATCGATCGGCAAGGCGCCCGACCTGTCGCCGACCGAAAACCCCGCGTCGCTGTATGGCGGGCGGGCGGTCGCCTTGCCGATGCCGGCGGCGGCGACCGAGAGCGCCAATCCGGGCTCGCTCTGGCGCGCCGGCTCGCGCAGTTTCTTCAAGGACCAGCGCGCGCGCCGGCGCGGCGACATCGTCACCGTGACCATCGACATCAATGATCGCGCGCGCCTCGACAACACGACCGAGCGCCGCCGCGACAATGGCGAGACGGCGGCGGTTCCAGCCTTTGGCGGTTTTGAACAGCTCCTCGCTGACCTTCTGCCGAACGGCGCGAACCCGGCGCAGCTTGTCGATCTTTCCTCAGGCTCGACCGTTCGCGGCGAAGGCAGCGTCAACCGGCGCGAGGACGTCGAGCTGATCGTCGCGGCGATTGTCACGGACGTCCTGCCGAATGGCAACCTCATCGTCGCCGGCAAGCAGGAAGTTCGCGTCAACAATGAAGTCCGTGAACTGACCGTCACGGGCGTTATCCGGCCCGAGGATATCTCGAACGCCAATCGCATCAACCATACGCAGATCGCTGAAGCCCGCATTTCCTATGGCGGGCGCGGCCAGCTGACGGACGTGCAACAGGCGCGGTACGGACAGCAGCTTTACGACATCATCTTTCCGTTCTGAGGCTTCTGTTTTGTCGCGCGTTCTTTCCGAAAACCGCGACCCACTTTTCGGGAACGCGCTCTCGTCTTCTGTTTTATCGCGCGTTCTTTCCGAAAACCGCGACCCACTTTTCGGGAACGCGCTCCTGGGGGCCGGCGCTGCACGACCCCTCCGCAAAAACCGGGCGGCGTTCCGCGCGCTGGCGTGGTAAGCGTCGTCCGATGCCGTCTGTCTTTTTCAAGATCTTCCGCACCAATGTCGGGCGATGCGCCGCTCGGCCGCCGCCGGATCGAGCCCTTCGCCGCGCGTTTATGCCGTGCTTGAAACCGTCGCCCGTACGGGCAGCGCAGCGCTGGGCGCCAATCCTTTTCCGATCGTCATTCCCTGCCGCCGCGTGACGGCGACGAATGGCGGGATGGGCGGTTTTTCAGCGCCCGGCGGCGCGGCAACCAAGCGCAAGCTTCTGGACATTGAAGGCGCCTTTGCGGCTGAGCGGCGCACCGCAAAATGTTCATCTTGCATTAACGTGGTTCTAAGGCGCTGCCGATAGCGTAGCGCGCATGGCCAAACCATCGACTGCGCGCCCCAAAGTCTTTTGCATCGGCTTCCAGAAGACCGGAACGACATCGCTTTACGCGGCGCTCGAACAGCTCGGCTACAAGACCGCCGCTGTCGTCGGACGCGATTGGCGTGCGGAGCGTCTCGCCGCCGAGGGCGCTGGCGCCTGCATCGACACGGCGCGCGATTTCGACGCGGCGCAGGACATGCCGTGGCCGATCTTTTTCCGCGAGCTCGATGAAGCATTTCCGGGGTCGAAATTCATTCTCACCGTGCGCGACCCGGAAAGCTGGTTTGCATCGATCGAAGGTCATTTCGGCGCCAATGAAGGCGAGATGCAGGCCTTCGTCTATGGCCGCGACGCGGCGGCGCCGGCCGGCAACAAGGCGCGCTATCTCGAAACCTTGCGACGCCATGAAGCCGCCGTGCGGGCGCATTTCGCCGGGCGCCCTGATGATTTGCTGGTGATGAATCTCGAAGCGGGCGACGGCTGGCCGGAACTCTGCGCGTTTCTCGGCGCCAGCCCTCCCGCCGACCCCTTTCCGGCGCGCAACAAGGCGGCCGATCGAAAGACCTTGTCGTTTCGCATCCGGCGCAAGGTCGGCCAGTTGTTCGGGCGCTATTTGGCGCCGGAGCGCATCTGAGAAGAGAGATTGACCCGCGGAGGCGGGCGCGCTTCCCTCCCATGCATGAAACAAAAGATCTGGCTTGAGGCAGCGATCAATGGCGCGGCAGGGCGCGCCGTGCAGCCACGCATTCCCATGACGCCAGAGGAGATCGTGGACGACGCCGTCGCCTGTGCGCAAGGAGGCGCCGCGATCATTCATCTCCACGCCTATGACGCGAACGGCGTCGGCGTCGAGGACGCCGATATCTATGCGCGCATTTTCGAAGACATCCGTGCGCGCTGCGACGCGATTGTCTACCCGACGCTGGCGCTGAAGGGCGATCGCGACGCGCGCCTTGCGCCTGTTCGCGCGCTGGCGCGGCGCGGGTTGATGGAATGGGGCGTCATCGATCCTGGCAGCGTCAACATCACCCACCGGATGCAGGCGATGGCCGGCCTCGACGGCGTTCATTATCCGAACCCGGACGATCACATCCGCGAAGCGTTGCGGCTCGCGAGCGCGGACGGCTGGCGCCCCGCTTATGCGATCTATGAGCCGGGCTTTGCGCGCCTCGGCGCCGCGCTCGCAAGCGCGACCCCCGGTCTCAGGACGCCGGTCTATCGCGTGATGTTTTCTGACAATCTCCTCTTTGGCATGGCGCC
Organism: Parvularculaceae bacterium; assembly: GCA_034522715.1. Lineage (GTDB taxonomy): Bacteria > Pseudomonadota > Alphaproteobacteria > Caulobacterales > Parvularculaceae > Amphiplicatus. The sequence continues at coordinate 101,389 of JAXHLA010000005.1, forward strand.
CTCGCCGCGCGGGCTCGATTTTTACGCCGCGCATCTTGACGAGACGGCGCCGGGCGCGCCGCGCATGCTGTCCGGCCTCGATGCGGATATCGACGCGCTGATCGAACCGGCGCTCGCGCTTGGCTTTCACATCCGTGTTGGCCTAGAGGACGCGCCGTTCGGAACGGACAGGTCAAACGCGGACCTTGTGACGGCAGCGGCGCGCCGCATCGAAGCGGCGGGTTGGCGCCTCGCCTCCCCCGCCGATGTGCGCGCAGCGCCTTAACGCCAGAGAAGAAATGCAGACGCGGCCGCCGCGATCATCGCCGCGAAAGAGAGGGCGACGGGAAATCCCACCGGCCGCCCGCCGACCACCATCGCCATCGCGCCTTTGGCAAGGATGTTGGCGCCCGCCGCGATCAGAATGGCGATGCTGGCGCTGCCAGCGCTGAGCGCGCCCGCGCCCGCCTGACGGCTGACCGGCAGCACCACCGCATCGACATCGGCAAGTCCCGACACAAAGGCGAGCAGGAACACAGCGGTCTCGCCGATGCGGTCGCCGACAAACGCGGACAACACCGAGATGACGGCGATCAGCCCGGCGAACATGAGAGCGGGGCGCAGTTCGAACGGGTTGGTGATTGACAGCGCCGCGCTCGCGCTGTCGCCGCTCCGGCGCCACAGCAAAAGCGCAGCGACAACGCCGACGGCGCCCGCAGCGCCGAGCGGACGCGCCAGCACCGGCAACAGCGGCGGCGCGAGGGCGCCAGCGACCCCGGCGATTTTTACGGTCATGACGAGGTTCGCCATGACAATGCCGGCGGCTGCGGCGCGCGGCGGCGCCCCATGATCACGAACGCCGCGGGCGAGCGACAGCGTGGTCGCGGTTGACGAGGCGAGCCCGCCGACAAGTCCTGCCGCCATCGTGCCCTGCCGCGCGCCGAAGGCTTTGACGAGCCAATAGCCAAGAAAGGAAAGGCCGCTGATGAAGACGACCATCAGCCATAATTCGCGCGGATTGAGCGCGTCATAAGGGCCGAAGCCGCGGTTGGGCGCGATCGGCAAAATGAGGACCGAGATCGCCAGGAACCGGATCGTCGCGTGGATCTCAGTTTCATTCAGCGCGCGCGCAAGATGCCTGACTTCATCTTTAAGGCTGAGCGTCAGCGCTACGGCGACCGCGCCCGCCGAGGCCAGCAGCGTCTGCCCGTCACCCGCCGCGGCTCCGAGCAGAAAAGCGGCGAGCAGCGCGATTTCCGTCGTGCCGCCGCGACTGTCGCTGTCGCGCACCTCGATCGCGTAGGCATAGCCGGCGAGGCCCCCGATCGCGATGAAGCCCGCCGCAACCAGAAGCGCGCCCTCGCTGACGAGCGCGCACAACGCGCCGGAGAAACTGACGAGCGTGAAGGTGCGGGCGCCCGCGAAGGCATGCCGGCGCTTTTCGAGCGCCTGGGTCCATTCGCGCTCGAAACCGATCAGGAAACCGGCGGCGATGGCGACGCCGGCGGCGAGGAGCGCCGAGAGGAGATCATCAAGGTTTGTCCCCATCATGCCGCCTGCCGTATCACCCATGCCGCCCAGCGCACTGAGCGCACGGCTCATCTGGTCCCCGGAGACCTTTGCGTCAACGGCGCCGCGCCGCCGATTTCAAGGTCTGGCGCCGCGCGGCAGCACTCCTTATGTGTCGGCGCGCATTGAGGAGGGAGACAGGCTCATGTCCGAACCGAAGCGATCGACGGCGCTCCAATATCTCGACAAGGCGATGGGGGAGCTGCGCGCCCTCGGTTTCGCGCCTGAAGGCGGCCAGCCGGCGCCGATCGTCGCGCTCTTGAACCAGATCGCCGATCTTGACCAGGACCGTGTCGCCGCCATCGCCCGCACGCTCGACCAGGCATCGACCTTCAACGAGGTGGTGCGCGAGCAGGTCGCCAACATGACCATCGGCGAGCGCTACAAGGAGATCACGGGAGCCTTCGATTCGATCCGCGAGGACGCCAAGACGCTTGTCGATCAGTATGCGGACGGCAAGATCTCGACGATGGAGCGGGTCGGCAATGCCTGGATGAAGATGACGCGCGGCGACATCGCCGCCCGCTTCGACAAGATCCGCAAGACCTATCTTGAGGTCGCAGGCGAGACGCGCAATCAGGTCGAACGTGAAACGCGCATCCTTGAAGCCTATCGCGATTTCCGCGGCGCGATGAAGCAATCGGAAGTCCTGGCGCTCGACGTCCTGAAGACGGCCGAAGAAAAACTCGGCGGCGCCAAGGAGATCCTGAAGGCGGCGGTCGACAAGGTCTCGGCTTTTACGGGCGACGATGCGGCGGCGCGCGCCATGCTGGAGCTTGACCGCGACGAAGCCTTGCGCGCGCTGCAGAAAGAGGAAAAGCGCTATCAGGTCGCGAAAGACCTCTCCGACAATATCACGATCGGCTACAACACTTCCGAAGTCGTGATGACCCGTCTCATCCAGACGACCAATGCGAAGGAGCGCATCTACGCGCAGGCGGTCTCGTTCTTCGGCACGAATGAAACGGTGCTGACGGCGCTGACCGCGACCTTCACCGGCATGCATGGCCTGCACGAATCGACGCAGACCGTCGAAGCGATGAAAAAGGGCATCGACGAAAGTCTGGAGACGCTCTCCGAAATCGGCGGCAAGGTGCAGGAAGCGGCCGTGCGCGCCGGCTATGGCCCGACCGTCTCAGCCGCCGCCGTGAAGAAACTCGTTGAATCCGTGGTGACGTTCCAGGAACGCAGCCAGACAATCATCGCCGAGATGCGCAAGGCCTCGACGGAAAATTCGAGGGAAATCCGCGAAGCGGTCGAAGACGGCAAAAAGCGGCTGGCGCATCTGATCGAAACGGGCGCGACAGCGGCGCTCGATAAACAGTAACGGCGGCGCTGGCGCATAGATGACCGCCGCCCTCGCCGATCCGAAAGCGCAATCGCTCGACGATGTCATGCTCGCCATGGACGTCGTCGATACGCTGCGCCATCGCGAACTCGTCCTCGTGAAGGAGCTCGGCGGCGAAGAGCGCAAGTCGGCGCTGATCGCGCGGCTGAAGGAGATCTATACCGCGCAAGGGATAGACGTTCCCGATGCGATCCTTGAGGACGGCGTCAAGGCGCTCGAAGAAAAGCGCTTCGTTTATGAGCCCCGCGCGGATAGCTTCCAGCGCAAGCTCGCCATGGCTTACATCGATCGCGGCCGCTGGTTGCCGCCGGTTTTCTTTGCTCTGGGCGCTGCGACATTTTTGACTGCCGCTTACGAGTTCGGGTTCGAGCGGCCGCGCGAGGCGAGCGCTGAACGCGCGCGCATTGAGCTGACCGTGACGCTGCCGACGGATTTGAGCGCGGCGCGCGATGAGGCGCTGGCGCTCGCCGTGGATGAGCCCTCGCGCCTGCGCGTCAACGCCGCCTACCAGAGCGGGCTCGGCGCCGTGAAATCGGGCGACGCGAGAGCGGCGAAAGCCGCTGTCGAGGATCTCGGCCTTCTTCAAGGCGATCTTGCCGCGGACCTCACTGTCCGTGTCGTCTCGGGCCCAAACTCCACGTCCGGCGTCGCCCGCGACAATGTCGCGCGGCCGGGCGTTGAAAATTTCTACCTGATCGTCGAGGCCGTCGACGGCGCGGGCAAACCGCATGCGCTTGAAATCGAAAGTCAGGAAGACCGCCGCACGCAGCGGGTATTGAACTGGGGCGTGCAGGTGCCGGACGGCGAATTCTTCAAGGTGGCCGCCGACAAACAGGACGACCTCATCGTGCAGGACGACGTCGTCGGCAAGAAACCGAAAGGAACGCTGGCGCCGCAATACGACGTGCCGACCGCTGGCGGGGCGATCCTTGAATGGTGACGCCATGACAACGGGGCGCGACGCGCTGCACGACATCGACCGCACAATCGCCGACGCGCGCCGCCAGCTGGCGCGCTCGACCGACGCTGCGGCGACAGATGCGCGCCTGATCGCGGCGCTCGATCAGCGCCAGATGGAGATTTATCGCCGGCTGGCGGAACTGCGCCTTGTTGAGCTGAAAAGCGACGGCGCAAATGGCGGCGCGCTCGGGCCCGTCGACCGGCAAGCCGAAGCGCTCATCGCCCGGCATGACGGCGCCCTCGCCGACACGACGGCGCAGCGCGACAGCATGGCGCGGGAGTTGGAACGCCTGGAGGCGGAGCGCGTTTCCGCCGAAGCCGCCGTTGAAGCGGCGATTGCCGCGCATGACCGCGCGGCGGCCGCGACACGCGCGCGCCTTGAGACCGATTCCGCCTGGCGCGCGAAGGCCGATGCGCTTGAAAACTTCAACGCCATGGCGGTGCGCGCCGAGCAGAAGCTGAGCCTTGCGCGCGAAGACCGCGCCAGCAAAGGCGCCGCTTACGAGGCAGACCCGCTGTTCCAGTATCTGCGCGAGCGAAAGTTCGGGACGCGCGACTATCGCGCCTTTCCCCTGTTCGCCGTTCTGGACAATTGGGTCGCGAGGATCATCAACTATCGCGATCATCGGCTGAACTACGAGCGTCTCCTCGAAATTCCGGAGCGCTTCGGCGAGCATCTTGAGCGGCTGAAGTCGCAATCCGAGGTGACGACCGCAGCCCTCGAAGAACGCGAGCGCAAGGCGCTGGAAGCCGACGGCGTCGTCGGCCTTCGCGACGCCGTCTCGGCCGCGCGCGCCAGCGTCGAGGCGATCGATGCGGCGATCGGCAAAGCCGAAGCGACGCACAAGCGCCTGTCCGAAGAGGGCGCGGCCGTCGCCGCCGGCAAAGCCGGGCCCCTTGCCGAGGCCCGTGAGCTCATCGCATCGGCGCTGCAGCGCGTTGCGATCCCCGATCTCAAGGTCCTCGCCGCGGAAAGCGCGACGCCGGAGGACGACCAGCTCGTCGACTCACTCGTCGGCGTGCGCCGCCAGCGCATGGAGATCGAAGAGGCGCGCGCGGCCGCCGCCGCATCGCTTGATCGCCAGGCGCGCAGTCTTTCAGACCTTGAGGCGGTGCGCCGCCGGTTCAAGAGCGCGCGCTTTGATAGTCCGTACTCAGACTTTTCGGGCCGCGACATCGTCGCCGTCCTGCTGTCGGAATTCCTGCGCGGCGCGATCGGGCGCGACGACCTGTGGCGCCGGATCGAACGCGGCCATCGAACCCGCCGCCGCGACTGGGACAATGACCTCGGCGGCGATGACTGGCGCGGCGGCTTCGGCCTGCCCGACAATTGGGGCGGCGGTTCAGCGGGAAGCTGGGGCGGCCGTGACTGGAGCGGCGGCCCGGTGATCCGGCCGCCGTCGGGCGCGCGCCTTCCCCGCCCGCCGAGAATCCCGCGCATGCCCTCCGGCGGGCCCGTCAGCCGCGGCGGATTCAGAACGACGCGAAAGTTTTAGGGCGATCGGCGCCTACTTCTTCGCCGAGAAATTCACGTCGAACGAATTGTTGATCGCGACTTCAACTTCGGCCGAGCCGTCAGCCGAGATCATCAGGCGGCGCGCTTCCGGCGCGACGTCATCGCCGCCGGTGATCGATGTGATCTTCGACTTGATGTCCGGCGTCTTCATCATGGACACTGACTTGGCGCCGGCGCGGCGTCCTTCGACAAAGGTCTGCATGTCGTTCAGGAAGAGCGCCACTTGCAGCTTGAAATTGTCGCGGCCGATGCCGCCCGGCGAGAAAATGTTGCGCCCGAAGATGAGGATCTGGTTTGACGGCTCATAGACCGCCGTCGTCACGCTGGACTGGCCGTTAAACGCGTTGAGATCGTCAAATTCGACGCCGCCGGAGGCTTGCGCGGTCGACACCATCATCTGTTTGCAGCCGGCCGGCTTGGCGGCGTCTGCGCAGTCGAAAAAGCCGACCAGGAATTTCGCGCCGCCGTCCGTTGTCGCAACAAGGCTCGGCGACGCGGCGCCGTTCGCCTGACGGAGCTCCGTCTTGAAGCCAAACTCGCCCATCATGGCGGCGACATCGGTCGCGCTGAAGGCGTCAAGGACCGCAGCCTTTTGCCCGAGCACCGTGTTCTGCGCCGAGGCCGCGCCCGAAATGGCCGCTACGGCCGCCGCCAACGCCAACGCCTTGTGCATAGCAATCCCCTTGAAATTCCACCTGACCCGGGGACCAAACGTATCACATCCGGCCGCGCCGGCTAGGCCGCGCCTGTTGCCCGAAGGGCGCACCCGAAAGCCTACCTTCTGCCAGATTTAGACGCTAGGATTTCACCGGCTTGGGGCGTGGTTTTGCGGTGGGGAAGGATTGCCGGTGAAGACATCGGAAAATGGCATCGCGCTGATCAAGCGATGGGAAGGTCTGGAGCTTCAGTCCTATCAGGATATCGCGGGCGTCTGGACCATCGGCTATGGCCACACCGAGACCGCCGGCCCGGACCAGAAAATCTCCGAGCGCGAGGCCGAGCAGTTGCTGCAGCGCGACCTCGAACCGCGCGAACGCGCGGTCGGCGACCTGACCAGCGTCTCGCTCAATCAGAACGAATTCGACGCCCTTGTCTCGTTTGTCTACAATGTCGGCGTCAACGCTTACCGGAATTCGACCGCGAGAAAGCGCCTCAATCGCGGCGACCGCGTCGGCGCTGCCGAAGCGCTCGCCTGGTTCAACAAGGCGACAGTCGGCGGCGTCCTGCGCGAGGTGACGGGCCTTACCCGGCGGCGTGCGGCGGAGCGCGGGCTGTTTCTGACGCCGACCAACCCGCCAATCGTCGCCGATCCGAAAAAGGTTTCCGAGAACACGCGCATCACGCCGATCGAGGACACGCCCCGCCGCGAAAGTCTCGGCGACAGCCGTACGGTGCAAGGCGCAGTTGTCGCCGGCGGCGCGGGCGCTGCGGCCTCGACCATCGGCCGGGAAAGCGCGGAAGACCTCGACCAGCTTGAACGCAACATCGAACAGGGCACGGGCCTTACCGAGAAACTCCCTGGCGAGGGGGGGCTTGGCGACCCGACAGCGCCCGGCGGCGCGGGAGACGCGCCGGGCCCGGATGGTCCGCCGACGGATGAAACGCCGGGAGCATCCACTGATAACAGCGACGCCGCCGGCGACGGCGCCGCGGAAGACGCGCCGGCTGATGGCGGCCTGTCGAGCGACGCGCCGGCTGTCGACGCGCCTGCGACGGGCGATGCCCCCACTGGCGACGCACCAACCGGCGATGCCCCCGCAGACAGCGGAACGGTGCAGACGATAGAGGTTGGCCCGCCTCGCCCATCGGCGCGGGAGAAAAACGCTGTCGACGCGCAGCTTCAGCTGGCGCTGTTGATCATCATTCTGCTCTCGGCGCTCTATGTCATCTTCGCGCGCGTCGACGATTGGTGGAAATACCGGCGCTAGAGCGCGTTCTTGCCGAAAACCGCGACGCAACTTTTCGGGAACGCGCTAGCCTTTTCGCCGCGCCTGAAAGCGCATCACCTGCAGCTGACCCGCCTTGATCGCGTCAGATCGCTCCGCCCAGATGTGCGCATAGGCGCTGAGCAGCCGCAAATAGTCCGAGCGCGCCTCGCCTTTTGGAAAGTCGAGCGCGCGTTGATAGGCGGTGCGCCAGCGCGCCCAGCCCCGCGTGATCAGCGGCAGGAAACTGCGCGTCTCGTCGTTGGCGTCGCCGACGCGGAACCCGGCGCGGTCGAGCATTTCCGAGACTTGATCGGGCTGGCGCGGCGCGCCGTCCCAGGGGTCGGCGAAACAGGATTTGAGGCGCGCGCCTTTGCGCGCCACCGTGAAATCGACGAACACGAACGGCGCGTTCGGCCGCACCAGTTCAGCAGCGAACATCGCGATCATTGCGGGATCGGCGTCGCGGTGAAGTTCGAAAAAGCAAAGCCCGGCGTCAGCGCCCGCCCGGTTGATGCGCGACAGCGCCGTTTCATAGGGCGACACGTCAAGCGACTTGATGCGTTCGGCGATGCGCGAATAGCCGGTGATTTTCCAGCGCGTGCCGTTCTTGAGATCCTTGATCGGCCCGCCAGCGCCGGCGCCCAGAACGACGACCTGCGCCTTGAGCGCGGCGCCAAGCGTTCGCGCGTGGCGCATCGACCACGCAGCGTCGCCGGGATCAAACCGGCCCTCGCCCCAGATCGACTGTGAAATGTCCTGATGAGGGGGGAGACGCGCGCCTTCACGCCTCGCCCGGAGCGCCCTGAAAAGCTCGGCGCGCTCAGCAGCCGCGTCGAACGCATAGCCTTCCCACCACGCGTTGAAACGGCGTGCAGCAAGCGCCATCCGCAGACCGAAGGTCAGCGGCCCGGCGTCCGGGGGAGCGGCGGCGAGCGTCATGGCCCCTCATTCATCCGCCGTTAAGGCTGATAATCCGTTAACCGGCCACGATCCGGGGCGCCTTCGCGGTTAGCAGGTAAAGCCGCCCGGCCAGCATCGAGGCCGCCGCGAAGAGGCCGAGCAGCAGCCCCCACCAGACCCCGACCGCGCCGAGCGGCGAATTGAGACCGAGCCAGGCAGCCGTTGGAAAACCGATCGCCCAATAGGCGATCCCGGTAATGACCATCGGCGAGCGGACATCCTTGAGGCCGCGCAAAGCCTGCGCCGAGGCGACTTGCGTCGCGTCGAACAACATGAAGGCCGCCGCGATGACAAGGAACTCCGCCACCAGCGCAATAACGGCGGCGTTCTTCGGATCGTCGCGGTTAAGATAAAGCCCCGCGACCACTTCGGGAAACAGGATGACAGGGATAGCGACCGCCATGATGGCCGCGATCGCAAGACCGATTGTCAGCGCCGCCGCGCGCCGGACGCGCAGCCAGTCGCCGGCGCCGGCAGCAAGACCGACGCGCACGCCGCCGGCCATCGACAATCCCAACGGCGCCATGAACGCAATCGACGCGACATTGAGCGCAACCTGATAGGCGGCGACCTCCGCGACGCCGATACGCCCCATCAGGAAGACGCACGCGTTGAACAGCATCCCTTCGAACGCAACCGCGACGCCGATTGGCCAGCCAAGCCGGTAGATCTCGCGAAATCGCGGCCAGTCGGGCGTCAGCGCATCGCGGAAGAGTTCGAACCGGCGGGCGCGCTTGTCGACGCGGATGAAAGCGACGAGAGCGACAAAGCCGAGCGTGTTGACGAGCGACGACGCAACCCCCGCGCCGACAAGTTCAAGGCGCGGAAAACCCCAGTTGCCATAAATCAGCAGCCAGTTGAGGCCCGCGTTCGACAGCGTCGTGCCGATGACGATGACGAGCGGCCAGCGCGTCTCGCCGATCGCCGCAAGAAAATTCCTGAGGATCAACGTCCCCATTGCGAACATCCATCCGGGGGCAAGCGCGATGACATAGGGACCGGCAAGGTGCGCAAGTCCCTCAGGCTGTCCGAGCGCAAGCGCGATGCCTTCCGTCAGAAAGAACAGGAGCGCGACAACGGGCGCCATCAGGGCGATCGCCCACAGGCCCATCCGCACCGACAGGCGAACATCATCGACATTGTTTTCATCGGCGCCGAGCGCCTGGCTCACCATCGGGGATACAGCCATCGCCGGCCCGAAGCCGATCAGCCACGCGCCGAAGAAAATGACGAGCCCCAACGAAGAAGCCGCAAGCGGCTCAGGGCCAAGTCGCCCGATCATCAATACGTCGACGGTCAGCACCGAATATTGAACGATCTGCGTCAGCGCCATCGGCACGCCAAGCGCGAGCAGCGCGGCGAGTTCATCGCGCCACGCCGCACGAGAGCCTCGCTGCGCCGCAAACGGCGTTTCCATGCTGCCCGCCATCGCTCAAAAAAGGGCGAGACGCCTAGGCTCGGCCCCGCCCCCTGTCAATCTGGGCTCTTGGTCGAAAGGCGAAAGCGCGTTTAACTGCGCGGGAAACGAGGGGTCAGGATGATGAAGAACGCATTTTGCGCCGGCGCGGCGCTTGTCGCGCTGACAGTTGCGGCGTCGGCGGCGGAGACTGACGACGACAAGAAAAAATGGGATGTCGCAGCGCCGCCGATGGATACGCGCAAAATCTCCATCGACGTGACCGAAGGCACCTGGATGAATGTCGATGTCAGTCCGGACGGGCGGACGATCGCGTTCGACCTGCTCGGCGACATCTACACGATGCCGATCGCCGGCGGGACGCCAGTGCGCATCGCTTCCGGGCTGCCTTTCGAGATGCAGCCGAAATTCTCGCCGGACGGCGCCAAAATCGCGTTCACCTCGGACCGCGGCGGCGGCGACAATCTCTGGATCATGAACCGCGACGGCTCGGACAAGCGCCCCGTCACAAAGGAGACCTTCCGCCTGCTGAACAGTCCGGACTGGACGCCGGATGGACAATATCTGATCGGCCGCAAGCATTTCACGACGGGGCGCTCGCTCGGCACGGGCGAGGTCTGGCTGTACCACCTCGGCGGCGGCGAGGGCGTGAAACTCGTCAAAAAGCCCAATGAGACCTACCAGAAGGAACTCGGCGAACCCGTCGTCGCGCCGGGCGGAAAGTCGCTTTACTTCTCGCGCAACACAACGCCCGGGGACACGTTCCAGTACGCGCAGGACTCAAATGACGAGGTCTTCGCCATCGACCGCTTTGACATCGCAAGCGGCGAGACGACGCGCATCGCCGGCGGCGCCGGCGGCGCGGTGCGCCCGACCCCTTCGCCGGATGGAAAGTGGCTTGCGTTCGTCAAGCGCGAGCGGGCGAAATCGAAGCTCTATCTCAAGGACCTTGCGACCGGCGCGGAGCGTAAACTCTACGACGCGCTCGATCAGGATGTTCAAGAGACCTGGGCGGTGCATGGCGTCTATCCGGCAATGGACTGGACGCCCGATTCGCGCAGCGTCGTCTTCTGGGCGGGCGGCAAGATCAGGCGCGTAACCCTCGACGGCGCGGCGAGCGACATTGCGTTTCGCATCGCTGACGACCGCGACGTCATCGATCCGCCGCGCCCGGCGGTCGAGGTCGCGCCGGACGCCTTCGATACGACCGTGCCGCGCTTTGCTGCTGTGGCCCCGGATGGGCGCAGCGTCGTCTTCGAGACGCTTGGAAAGCTTTACGTGAAATCGTTGCCGAACGGGGCGCCGCGCCGGCTGACAGGATCAAATGAAGGCTTTGAGCTGTTCCCGTCCTTCTCGCGCGACGGCAAGCGCATCGTCTTTGTGTCGTGGACGGACGATGGCATGGGCGTCATTCGCACTGTGTCCGCCAGCGGCGGCTCCGGTTCGGCCGTCACGTCGATCCCGGGAATTTATCGCCGCCCGCGCTTCTCGCCGGACGGCAAGACCATCGTGTTCGAGAAAGGCGCAAGCGGCAATCGCCTGTCAGGGCGGTACGCCGAAGCGCCCGGCGTTTATCGCATGCCCGCCAGCGGCGGCGCGATGACGCGCGTCTCCGGCGATGGCGGCGCGCCGCATTTTGGCGCGCAGAACGACCGCATTTTCATGTCGGTTTTCGAAGACAAGATGCTGAAGCTGATCAGCGTCGATTTGAACGGCGAGGCGCGGCGCGTGCATGCGTCGGGCGAACTTCTCGCTGATTACCAGGTCGCGCCCGACGGCCGGCATCTCGCCTTCCGCGAGAACTGGGCGGCTTATGTCATGCCGATGACCGCGGGCCCGCAGGAAATCGGCGCCGGGAAATCAGCGACAGCCGTTCCGGTCGTCAAGGCCAGCGACGGCGGCGCCGCTTTTCTCGGCTGGACCAATAATGGCGCGATCCACTGGTCGCTCGGACCGACGCTCTACCGCGCATCGCTGTCGGACATGGTGCCGACTGCGCCAGCGGCGCCGGAGGTGAAGGAGCCGAAGACATTCGTTCCCCCGACATCCGGCATATCACTGTCGATGCGCGCGAGCGCCGACAAGCCGGCAGGCGTCACCGTCATTCGCAACGCCCGCATCGTCACGATGGCGGGCCCGGACGGGGGCGTCATCGAAAACGGGCATGTCATCATCCGGGGCAATCGCATCGCTGCTGTCGGCGCTGGCGAAGCGGCCTACCCCGCCGGCGCGCGCGTTATCGACGCGGCCGGCAAGACCGTCGTCCCCGGCTTTATCGACGCGCATGCGCATGGCGGGCAGGCCGAAGACGGAATCATTCCGGAGCAGAACCATACCGCCATCGGACACCTGGCGCTCGGGGTCACGACCGTCCACGATCCCTCGAACGACGCGGTCGAGATTTTCCCGGCGAGCGAGTTGCAACGGACGGGAACAATCATTGCGCCGCGCCTCTTCTCAACGGGCGACGTCGTCTATGGCGCGAAAGCGCCGGGCTTCTTCTCGGAGATCAACACCTACGACGACGCGCTTGCGCATGTGCGCCGTCTCAAGGCGCAAGGCGCGCGTTCCATCAAGAACTATAACCAGCCGCGCCGCGACCAGCGCCAGCAGGTCGTCGCCGCGGCGAAGGCCGAGAACATGACCGTCGTCGCTGAAGGCGGCTCGCTGTTCACGATGGATATGACGCTCATCGCCGACGGCAATTCGACGCTTGAGCACAACATTCCGCAGGCGGTGCTGTACGAAGACGTGCTGTCGTTCTTTGCCCAGACGAACGTCGCCTACACGCCGACGCTCGTCGTCACTTATGGCGGGCTCGCGGGCGATCCCTATTGGCGCTACGCGACGGATGTCTGGCTGCACCCGATACTCTCCCGGCATATTCCCCCGCACATCCTGCAGCCGGCGAATGTGCGCCGCACCAAGGCGCCGGAGGAGGATTTTGTCGATCGCGTCAGCGCGCGCGAAGCCAAGAAGCTCGCGGACCGCGGCGTCCTCGTGTCGATTGGCGCGCATGGCCAGGAAGAAGGCCTCGGCTCCCACTGGGAGATGTGGTCTTTCGTGCGTGGCGGGATGAGCCCGCTCGAAGCGTTGAAGGCGGCCACCGTGACGCCCGCCGCCGCGCTCGGCTACATCAAGGACCTCGGGTCCATCGAGGACGGCAAACTTGCTGACCTCGTCATTCTCAACGCGAACCCGCTCGACGACATCGGCAATACTGATGATATCGACAGCGTCATGCTGAATGGGCGGCTCTACGACGCCCGGACGATGAACGAGCGCGGCGGACGGGCCCGCAAGAAATATTATTGGGAGTAAGGCCTCGCCGTCAGAGACTGGAAAAGAACGCCCACATGACGTCGTTGGCGTTGATCGCCTGCGATGGGGGTTCTTTTCCTTTGCGGCCTTTTTGTGCGCCGGGCCAGGAATGACCGCCGTTTTCGGTAACGCAAAGCTGCACCGGCGCGCCGCCCTTCCCGGCGTCGTGACGATCGCAGGCGGCCCCGTCGACAGTCAGAACCCTGCGTGACGCGCTCTCGGCATTATTCAGCGCGATCCACTTATCGACTGTCGCCGGAACGGAGACGAATTCCGTTACTTTCGAACTGTCGCGAAACGCGTCCTCTCCAGCGCCGCCATCATAAAGAACGTGGGTGTCGTTACGCGCATGAATATGGAGGACAGGCGTCGGCCGCGAAGGATAGCACGCTAAAGTGTTGTCGGTTCCGGCGACCGCCATGATTCCGCGAACAAGGTCCGGCCGCTCGCAGGCCAGGCGATAGGCCATCAGCCCGCCATTCGACATGCCCATCGCGTAAACGCGCGCTTCATCGACAACAGCTTGCTGCTTCACCTGTTCAATGACCGCGGCAATGAACCCGACATCATCGACGTTCCTGTCGCGCGCCTCGCCGCAACAGGCGCCCGCGTTCCATGTTGCGAAGAGGCCGCGCCGGTTCCCCGAAAAGCCGTTTGGCATGACAGCGATGAACCCGTATTTCTCGGCGGCCGAGATGACGCCGTAATTCTCGTCTTTGGCGAAATGCGCCGCATGACCGCCGCCGCCATGCAGACCGACGACAACCGCGTTTCGCGCCGCCGGGTCATAGGACGCCGGAACGTGCACCAGATAGCGGCGCCGAAGACCATCATGCGTCAGCGTGAACTCATAATCGCCCGGCCCCTCGAGGCGATCGCCGCCCGTTTGTTCGGCGCGCCGCTCGGCGATCCGCTCCCTGAGCGTTTCGCGTGCTGCCGCGCCGCCGGCGGTGATGACGGTCACAGCGAAGACCGTCAGGATGTGCTTATGGAGCATGGCGCCTCTCCTCCCTTGCGCAGCAATGTTGAGGCTTACACGCCGAGCCCCGAAAATTCCGTCGCCATGGGCCCTAAAATCTGCTCTTGCGGCGGTTTCTTGCAGGGTGGTCGCCGTTAAGGGTAATTTAAGGCTCAAGACCCGGCCAGCGCTCGGGAGCGTCATGACCCGGACAGATTTCGAGTACGCCGCCTTTATCAGCTATAACAGCGCGGATCGGGAGATTGCGCGCAAGCTTCAGCGTACGCTCGAAGCCTATTCAATCCCGAAAGTCCTTCGTGGACGGACGACCGGTTTCGGCGTCATCGGCGAGCGTATCGGCAAAGTCTGCCGCGACCGCACCGATTTCAAGACCGGAGAAAGCCTGAACGCCGCCTTGACCGAGGCGCTCGACAAATCTGGCGCGCTCATTGTTCTGTGTTCGCCCGACAGCGCGCGTTCGAAATGGGTGAACGCCGAAGTCGAGCACTTCCAGAAGACCGGCCGCGCTGGCCGCATCTTCCCCCTGATCGTCCGCACGGATGAAAGCCGCCTCGTTCCGGACTCCTTCCCGCCGGCGCTCAGGCATGCGGACGGCGACGAAGCGATCGCTGCCGACCTGCAAGAGACTGGTGACGGCTGGCATGACGGCGTTTTGAAAATTCTCGCGAGCGTGCTCGACGTCGATTTCGACGCATTGCGCCAGCGCGCGCTTGAGGCGGCGCGCCGCCGCACGCGGGCCGCCTATGGCGTCGCTGGCGGCATGGCCGGGCTGGCCGCGATCGCCGCCATCTCTGGCGTCATGGCCGTCCAGCAACGAAATCGCAGCATTGAAAATTTTGAGGACGCGATTGTCGTCGCTGCGCGCTCGGCCTCACGCATCAATGAACTTGCGCAGGAGACCGAGGTCCCGCGCGAGACGATCCATCGCTTTCTTAGAGAGACGGAGGCGGACCTCGCGAATTTAAGCGCCATGGAGTCGATGAAAGATCGCATGAGCGCACAGATCGTCGCCACCGAGTTTCGGTTGCTTCTTTCCGATCTTTTCGCCGAGGTCGGCAAGAGCCAGGACCAGCTCGCGTCTTCGCTCGCCGCGAAACAGAACCTCGAAACTATCAAGAAGGGGGCCGCCAATTCAGCGGGAAAGTTTCTGGACGCGCTGCTGTTCGGCGAATCGAATGTCGATTTTTACGCCGCCATGCTCGACGGGGAAATATCGGAATCACTTGGCAAGGCGTGGCTGAACGCCGGCGCGCTCGACCAGGCCCATACTGAATTTTCTCAGTGCCGGGACAGCACGGCTCTATTTCTTGAGACTTGGGAGCTTGACGAAGCTGAGGCCGCGGATTTGAGCGACCGCGTGCTCGCCTGCTCCGCCAATGAAGCCAACGTCCTTGCCATGCTCAATCGTCCGGGCTCGGCGATCGACGCGCTCGCTGGCGACATCGCGTCGACCAGCGAGGCGGCGGCGTCACAGGGTTTTGCCCGCCTCGTCCTTGCACAGCTCTACGCCGACAATGGCCGTCTCGGCGATGCGATCCGGACCTTGACCGCGGAGATCGCTCGATATGACGAAACGACGGCCAAGCGTCAGGAGCGCATCGAACTCTCGAAGCTCCTCGAAACGCGCGCCAAGGCGCTTGCGATGCAAGGAAAGATCGCCGACGCCGGCGCTGACCTCACCCGCGCCGACACGCTCCTTGAAGCATTTCTCGCGGGCGACAGCGCCGATCGCCGCGCGCTTCTCCTGCGCGGCGAACTGCTGACGACAACAGGCGAGATCGCAGCCTATGCCGGCGAACGCGCGCGTGCAGCGGCGACATTTCAGATGGCGGACGGCGTCCTGACGCGGCTTGTCGATTTTGATCCCGCACGGCGCGACTGGCGCCTTTCCAGAGCGCGGCTGCTTCTTGCCCGCGCCGACAACGCCTTGCGGATCTATGAAGGCGACGCCCGAAGGACAGAGGCGCTCGGCGCCTCGGAAGACGCCGCGCGCGCTGCGCTCGCCGATGTGGAGGCGATTGAGGCGGGAAAGAATGACGTCGTCGCCAAGCGCCTTGGCGTCATCGCGCGCATCGCGCTCGCGCGCACTCTTCGCATGCGCGGCGACGGTCCGAGGGCGCATGCGCTGCTCGACGACGCGACGTTGAAGATCGCCGCCGATGGAGCCTCGCCGCTTGAAAATCTGCTAGCGGCGGCGATTGCAGACGAACGCGGCGACCTGCAGACGAGCGAGCGCGACTACCAGGGCGCGCGCGCCAATTTCAATCGGTCGATATCGCTGCAGCGAGATTTCCTCACCGCTGAGCCGTCAGCGAGCCTTATCGCGCGCGACCTTTTGTGGACCTCGATCGCCAGCGCCAAGAGCCTCCGGGCCGCCGGCGACATGCCGGCCCTGAAGACGCGGCTCGCCGAAGCCTGCGCGCTTAAATCGGCTTCCGCGCTTTCCGAATACAGCCTTTTCGCCCGGGATGCAGAGACGCTGGAAACGCTTGCGGAAGCGAGCGGGGTCACGTGTTGAGGGTTTTGCCGGCCGTCATCCCGGGGCGTCGCTCTTGCGACGAACCCGGGATCCAACTCCTGCTGCGAACAAATGCGCACCAGAAGAGTTCTGGAGTTGGTCCCCTGTGTTCGCGCGAAGACGCGCGCCCCGGGGTGACGGATTTTTTTGATCAGGGCGTGAACCTGATGCCAGCGAAAACGCTCCGTGTCCGGAGATAATCATGCGCTACGTTGGTTTCACCGCCGACGAACGCCTCAATGCCCTCGCTAACGCTGAACGCCGCAACAAGGCCGAAGACGCCGAATGCTTTGTCGAGGTCGTCGATCTGATAGGTGAGAACATAAGGGTCTGCGCGAAGGTCCTCGACGAAAGACGCCGTTCTTGTCGGTGTCGCTGCGCCGCCCGTCAGCACGAGATCGCCATACCCTTCCAGCCGCACGCGGCCGAACGAGCGCGAGATCACGCCGCCAAGACGCGTTTCCGTCCAGCGATCCGTGAATTCTGAATAAGAAAGCGCAAGGCCGTTGCTGAAACTGTCCGAAACGCTTTCGTCATAAGCATCCTGGCGGAACGAGAACCAGGTGAATTCGACGCCCGGCGTGACGACGAAGCCCCCTAAAGGAAGGCTCACTGAGGCGGCGGCGGAGAACCCGTAATTGCGCGTATCAAAATCGCCGAAGAGGTCGTCGGAGATAAGCGACGTACGAAGAAGATCAATTGTGTCAACGCCGGCGCCGGGGTTCGCCGGGTCGACGAACACGTCAACCCGGTAGCTCGTGTCACGCGCGACCGAAAACGTCCGTTCGATATCGCCGGATCCCGATCCGAAGAAGCCCCCTGCGGCAAGGTCAAGCGAAAGCTCGTTGGAGAGCGGATAAGAGGCCAGCACGAAAAGGCCGCCTGTGACGTTTCGTTCGCGGAAGCGGTTTGCGCCGCCGCTGGCGTTCAATTGGTCGAAGTCACCGCGCGCCCGGCTGTAGGAAATCGATCCCGAGACGGCAATGTTCTCGGCAAGCTCGGCTGTTATCGCGCCTTGGCCCCAAAGCGCCCTGCCCTCAAATCCGCCCTCGAGCGCGGTCGTGTCGCGATCGATGTCGGTGTACCCGCCGCGAAAATCGACGAAGGTGTCAATGCCCAGGGGCCCCACGCCGGCGGCGTCAGCGACAACGCCCAGCCCTTGATCATTGCTGGCGAGGCGAATGCGTCCGTCACCGCTCGAAGCGTTTCTATCGCTCTTCTTCTTGCGCTTTTTTTCTTTTTTCGATTGGTCGCGCGCTGAAGAAAGACTTGAAACGCTTCGCCCCGATGCGGAGCTGGAACCGCCGGCAAAACCGCCGGCGCCGCCCGAATTGCCATTCGAATTGGTTCGAAACAAAGCCGACTGGCAAAAACCGGCCAAGCCGGGACCGAAGGCGCCTGCAGGCGTTCGGATGACTTCAATTCGCTGGACGCCGTTCGCCTGAAAGAGCGAGATGAGCTCGGCTTCCGTCAGCGCCTGTGCAATCGCGGGATCAAGGCTTGGAAAGGTGCTTTGTCGAACCGGAAAAACATTGCCGACGCCATCATCGACGTTCACGGGCGCATCGACAGTTGTCGTCAAACCGGTCTGGCCGTTCGTAATGTCGACCGTATCGGCAAGCGGGTCGTTGTCGAAAAACTGATAAACATCCCGAAAGCGCGTCGTTCCCGCAAGCGGACCACAATTCACGCTCGCCGGAACGGTGACGCCGCTGATCGGATTGGGAATGGGCGCAAGCGCTTCATTGATGGCGTCAGACAAGGACTGGGCGCGCGCCTCACTGGCAGCAAACGCCATAAATGCGCATGAAAATGCGGCGGCCGGTCTCATCATGATGTCTCTCCCGCTGCGGACTTAAATCCCGCAAACGAGAAGAGTCAAACCGGGGCGATTATTTGGCGCCAACCCTCGTGAAAACGGGCGCCGGGGCGGCAGGGGCGGCAGGGGCTGGCGCCATGTGCGCGCCGCCCATGCGCTTTTCAAGGCGGCCCTCGAACCATTTGATGATCCGCCGCCAGAGTTCGTCCTTGAGCACCTCGCCTTCGTAATCCCAGTCGATGTTCGGATTATCGTTGATCTCGATGACGAAGACGCCGCGCTCATTTTCCTTCAGGTCGATGCCGTAAAGCCCGTCGCCGATGAGACGCGCGCATTTGACCGCCATCTCGATGACGTTTTTCGGCGCCTGGTCGACTGCAAGCGTTTCGGTTGCGCCAAACGAGAGCCCGCCGTCCTTTTGCTGTTTGGCGATCTGCCAGTGACCGCGCGCCATTTTGTAGCGGCAGGCGAACAAAGGCTCGCCGCCAAGAACGCCGACGCGCCAGTCGAACTGCGTCGGCATATATTCCTGCGCGAGGATGAGCGCCGTATCTTCGTAAAGCTTCTTTGCGGTGGTCTGAAACTCTTCCAGCGTCGATACTTTGTGTACGGACCGAGAGAAAGAGCCGTCCGGCGCCTTCAACACGACCGGTGAACCAAGCCGGGCCATAACGTCGGCGAAGCTCGCCTTTTCGTCGAGAATTTCCGTCCGCGGCGCGGGGATGCGCGCGTTGTCGAGCAATTCTTTCAGGAAAACCTTGTTGGTGCACCTTATCATCGATTCGGTGTCGTCGATGACGGGCATCCCCTCCTGCTCGGCGCGGCGCGCGAAGCGATAGGTGAAATTGTCGATCGCCGTCGTCGCGCGAATGAACAGCGCGTCGAATTCCGCCAGGCTTGCGATTTCATTCGGATAGATCGGCTCGACCTCGACGCCCATGCGATCGGCGACGGCGGCGAGGCGTTTGATGGAGGCAGGGCTTGATGGCGGCTCCTCCTCCTTCGGGTCGATGAGAACGGCGAGCGACCATTTCGCGGCGGCCTTCGTTTTCGGCGCGGTCCAGCGGCGGCTCGTATGCTGGTCAAGCGCCGCGAGGAAAAAGCGGCGTTCTTCTCCCTTGAGCTTGTGCGGCGGCACGATTCGCAGCGACTGAATTTTTGGCTTTACGCCGCCGGTCACTTCCGCCTCGATCACCGGCGCGCGGAACCAGTCAAACAGGAGCTTGGCAAAGCGGTCGTACCCGCGCGGCAATGTCGTCGTGAAGGCGACAAGCATCTTCTCGATCGGCGCGGCGCCGCCTTCGATGTCACGCTGGATCGCCGCTTCCAGTTCCGGCACGGCGTGAGCGTAAAGGGACTTCTGTCGCAGCTCGACCATCGCCTGCACGGTCGGCGCGACGCGGTGGCGGCGCGCCTCCGCCAGGAGCGACGCGTAATAGCCTTCCGACTGATAGGAATAGCTGCGGGCGAGGTTGATGATGTTCGGGCGGCGTCCGGTGAACAGGGTCGGCGTTGTCAGGTAATCCCTGATGCGCATGACCTTGTGCGGCGTCTCATGCTGCGCAAGGTCGCTCGTATATTCGACGAGGATCAGCCAGTCGCTCACAGGGAGGCCTTGGACGCGTTCGTCCCGTCATTGATGCGCATCAAGGGGCGCTCCTGTCGCCCACAGTTTCGAGGTCAAAGACGCTTTTGGCGCCGGATGGCGTCTTCGCCGTCGTGGTAATAGCCGGGAGATCGCTCAAGAAAAGTAAATCCCGAGCGCTCATATAAGCTGAGCGCTTTGGTGTTGGAAGCGCGAACTTCAAGGCGTAACCGGTCCGCTCCGCGACGGCGCGCCGTGCGGCTCGCCGCGTCGATGAGCGCCGGCGCGACGCCTTGCCCGCGCGCCTCCGGCTCGACCGCCAGGGAATAAAGGCGGGCGACACGGGTCCCTTTGCGGAAGAGAACGGCAACGTATCCAACCGCGCGTTTCTCGACAGCGGCGACAAGAACGGCTGCGGTTCTAGCCCTAATCAGGCGCTTCAGCGTCGCCCGGCTGAACCGGTCGGCGTCAAACGATCTCGCCTCGATTGCTTCGATCGACGGCACATCCGTAAGTCTTGCGGCTCGGATAGCAACGGTTTTGGATTTTCGCGCGGTCATCGCCGCAGCATCACGCTGCGCCGCGCGGACTGGCAAGGGCGGCGCGAACGGCGTCGCGCAAGGCTGGCAAAAGCTCCGCCTCAAAGCATGGATTTTTCTTCAGCCAGGTGTTGTTCCGCCAAGAAGGGTGCGGCGTTGGAAAAAGACGCGGCGAAAATTCGCGCCAGCGATGCACGGTTTGCGTGAGGTCGGGCCCAGCCCTGTCGCCGAGATGCCAGTTTTGCGCGTATGATCCGACGAGCACGGCCGTGCGGATCGCCGGCAGTCCGCCGAGCAGCGGGGCGCGCCATTGCGGTGCGCATTCCTTGCGTGGCGGCAAGTCACCGCCTTTCGCATCATGCCCCGGAAAGCAAAAGCCCATCGGCACGATGGCGACTTTCGTCTCGTCATAGAAGGTCGCCTCGTCGAGCCCGAGCCATCCGCGCAATCTGACGCCCGAAGGATCGGTGAAGGGCCGGCCGCTTGCGTGCGCGCGAACGCCCGGCGCCTGCCCGAAGATTGCCAGCCGCGCCGAGGGGTGAACCTGAAATATCGGCCGCGGCTCATGCGGCAATGGCCTTCCGGCAGGCGCGTCAAGGCAAAGGCGACAAGCGCGGATGCTGGCGCAAAGACTTTTGAAATCAGCATCAGCGCCAATCACGACCTAAGCCGGCTTCGACGGCTGATCCCAGGGTCCAGAGGGGCGCGGTTTGCCGCCCGCTGGCGCAAGAGGCAATCGTTCCCCGGCAGGACGCGCGACGAACGCCCGATGCAAGAACAGCGATGTGGCGCAAGCGTGCGCGCGACCTGGCCGAAGCCCTGGGAAATCGACCTGAATAAGATCGGCGTCACGAAGCAATTTCGCTGTGTTCGGATACCAGTCGGAATTGTCTAGGATCACCATCCCGCCCGGCGCAAGGCGTTCAATCGCGGCCTGCGCGCAGTCAAAGCGATTGGCCTTGCAATCAACGATGATGATGTCGAAAGCGCGATCGAGCGCGCGAAAGGCGGCCGGCATGTCGCTTGCGTGAACGAGCGTCACGTTCGGCGGCGCGGCTTCTTTGAGCTTTTCGATCCAGGCGGCGTCATTTTCCAGTGCGACCACTGATCGCGCGCGCGCCGCCCAGAATTTCGTCGACTGGCCGGCGCCGAACTCCATGATGTCGCTTTGCGAGAAATCGAGCGCGCGCAAATATTCGATCAGACTGTACGTATACATAGGGATGGGCGCGCCATCGCCCCAGGCGGACGCGCCGCCCCTGACGCTCTCAAGATAGCCGTAATCGACAGCGATGATCTTGACGACGCTAGCAAGCCAGATCGCATCGCGCGGCGCTTCGATGAGGCCAAGATGGCCGCGCGCTTCGGCGAGCGTTTCCGGCGACCGGTCGGGGAGTTTTATTTCTGTCCAGAATTCCTGCGCCATTCAGCCCTCGCTGCACGTCGGCGGGCGCTTGCTCTAATCCTTCGACAGATGCGCAAGGCTGGCCGCGTTCGTTTCCCAGTTCTGGCCGTCAAAGTCCCGGATTTCAATCGCACGGAACTGCGTGCGGTCCATGCAATTCAAATTCAGCGAATAGCCGTCCGGGTTGGACCGCGGGACATAGAAGGACTTGATCCCGCAGGTCTTGCAGAAAAGATGCTTCGCGACGCCGGTGTTGAACGCATAGGCCTGCAAGCCTGACCAGTCGCTGACGAGCCGAAAGCGCGACGCCGGGACGATGACGTGGACAAATCCCGTCATTGCGCAAATCGAGCAGTTGCAGGCATCGGCGACGATGTCGTCGTCCGTTTCCGCTTGCCAGCGGACAGCGCCGCAATGGCAGCCGCCGCTTTTCCAGCTGCGCGTCATTTGAGCTTGCCGATCGGCACATAACGCGCTTCGAAAAGGAAAGGCGCCGGTTCGGCAGACGGCGTCAGCTTGACGCGCCAGCCCTCTCCCAAGGCGCTTTCGACGTCGATCGCGCGCTCGACATCGATCGCATAGTCCTTGTGCGGCGATACCCAGTTCTTCACTTCGGCAAGGGCGCGCGTTTTTGCGCTCCGCCAGTCCGGCGCGACCAAGAAGAGATTATGATGCAGTTCCTCGAACCGCGCAGGATCATAGCCGCCAAGATTGAGGTGCCAAAGGCGCTGCAAGTTGTCGGCGCCATCCTCCGCGCGTGCAACCTCGATCCGGTAGCCGTCCGCCCAGTCGAGCGGCCCCCAGGCGTCGAGGTGCAAACTCTGCCGCGTTCCCCACCACTGCGCTTTAAGCGCATCGTAACAGTCCTCAATCCGCTCGCCCGCGACAAAGCGCGTGTCGTGCAGCTCGACATGGCACCCCTCGACTTCGCCGCCGACAACGACCGCAAAGAGCTTCATCCGCGTCAGAGCCCCCAGATGAGACCGATGACAGCGCCGGTCATCAGCGTCGCCAGCGTGCCGGAAACAAGCGCGCGCGGCGCCAGTTCGATAACGTCCTGGCGCCGGTCGGGCGCAAGCGCCGTGAAGCCGCCGATGACGATCCCGAGGCTCGCAAAATTAGCGAAGCCGCATAGCGAGTAAACAATGATGAGGAACGAACGTTCGCCGAACGCCGCCGGGCCCTGCTTGGCGAGTTCGACATAAGCGACCAGTTCGTTGACCGCCGTTTTAATCCCCATCAGCGAACCGGCGTTGAACGCTTCAGACCATGGCACGCCCGCGAGCCACATGAACGGCGCGAAAACCCAGCCGAGCAGCCGCTCCAGCGTCAACGGCGCGCCGGCGATGTCTGGTCCCGCCGACAGGATGATATTGATCAGCGCCGCGAAGGCCGTAAACGCAATCAGCGATGCGATGATATTGAGATAGAGCCCAAGCCCATCCGTGACACCGCGCACGAAGGCGTCCATTGAGCTTGCATATTTGAAATCGTCCGCCGCGCTCACCGGCGTCGGCGTCACGCCCTTTTCTTCGGGGATCATCACTTGCGCCATCAAGATGGCGGCGGGCACCGAGATAATCGATGCGACGATAATGTGGCCCAGAATGGAAGGATCGACTTCGGCAAGGATCGTTGCGTAAACCGCCATCACCGAGCCCGCGACCGTTGCGAAGCCGCCGGTGATAATGATGAACAGTTCCGCGCGCGTCACCTTTGACAGGAACGGCCGGACAAGCAGCGGCGCTTCGGTCTGGCCGAGAAATGTGTTCGCCGCCGACGACAAGGCGACGGCGCCGCCGACACGGAAGGCGCGCTCCAACAGGAAAGCCATGCCTTTGACGAATACTTTGAGGACGCCCCAATGCCAGAGCAGCGCCGAAAGTCCTGAAAAGAAAATGACAAGCGGCAAGGCGCCGAACGCAAAATTGAACATCGCCGCGCCGTTAGACACTTCAAAGGGGGGTGCGGCCCCGCCGAGATAGCCGAACACGAAAGACGTGCCCGCTCGTGTCGCCGCGACAAGCGCGTCGACGACGACTCGCAGACTACCAAGCGCCTGCTGCGCCGGCGGAACGTAAAGGAGAAGCGCGGCGATCGCGATCTGCGCGGCGATCGTCCAGACTGCGGTCACGAACGGAAAGCGAAGCTTCTTTGCAGAAAAAAGCCAGGCGATCATCGTAAAGGCGACGAGCCCCATGGCGCTTTGCGCCCGCGGCCCAATGATCGCCAGATCGATTGGCATTTCCATGCGGTCTTTCCGCCCCTCGCCGGAATTTCATGACCCTGCCCCGCGCCGCACTATCGTGATGGTTAAGGGGAATGCAACCCTTGCACTTCAGAGCTTCGGGACAGGCCAGAGTTGCGTCGTCAGCCCACCGGCCTATTGTGCCGCTCGCAAAAAAATGGACCTAGTGAGATGACTGATTCCCTCGCCGCGCCGCGCGACGACCTGAAGCCAAACACGTTTGCCTACGAGACGACGCCGCTCGTCAAGGCGACCGGCTTTCGCGAATATGACGCGCGCTGGCTTTTCGGCCCGGAGATCAACCTTCTCGGCATTCAGGCGCTGGGGCTCGGCCTCGGCACGCTGATCCGCGAGGCAGGCCGCGAGCCGCGGATCGTCGTCGGTCACGATTTCCGCAGCTATTCGACATCGATCAAGCAGGCGCTGACCGTCGGCCTGATGACGGCCGGCATCGAGGTCAACGACATCGGTCTTGCGCTCTCCCCCGTCGCCTATTTCGCGCAGTTCGCGCTCGACATTCCGGCCGTGGCGATGGTGACCGCCAGTCACAACGAAAATGGCTGGACGGGCGTGAAAATGGGCTACGACAAGCCCCTCACCTTCGGGCCGGACGAGATGGGCCGCCTCAAAGAAATCGTCCTCAGGGGCGAGGGCCGTCCCAATGCCGGCGGCGCTTACAAATGGGTCCCGGACCTTCGCGAGCGATATCTCGACGATCTGGCGAGCGCGGGGACGATCAAGCGCAAGTTGAAGGTCGTCGCGGCTTGCGGCAACGGCACCGCGGGGGCCTTTGCGCCGGAAGCGTTGAAGCGGCTTGGCGTCGATGTCATCCCCATGGACGCAGAGCTTGATCATTCCTTTCCGAAATACAATCCGAACCCGGAAGATCTTGAAATGTTGCACGCGATGCAGCGCGCCGTGAAAGAGCACGGGGCCGATCTTGCGCTTGGCTTCGACGGCGACGGCGACCGGTGCGGCGTCGTCGATGACGAGGGTGAGGAAATATTTGCGGACAAGGTCGGCGTTCTCATCGCGCGCGATCTCTCCGCGCTTTATCCGAATGCGCAATTCGTCGTCGATGTGAAATCGACGGGCCTTTTCATGACCGATCCTGTATTGCAAAAGAATGGCGCGACGACCGTCTACTGGAAAACCGGGCACTCCTACATCAAGCGCAAGAGCCATGAACTCGGCGCCGTCGCGGGTTTCGAAAAATCCGGCCACTTCTTCTTCAACAAGCCGATAGGCCGCGGCTATGACGACGGTCTGGTCGCCGCGATCGCGCTTTTGAAAATGCTCGATCGCAGTCCGGACAAGAAGCTTTCCGATCTTCGCAAGTCGTTGCCGAAAACATGGCAGTCGCCGACGATGTCGCCGAAATGCGCGGATGAAACAAAATACGGGGTCGTCGATAAAGTCGTCGCTGAGATCGAAGCGCGCGCCAAGCGGGGCGACACGATTATTGGTCAGAAGATTCGCGATGTCGTCACGGTGAATGGGGTGCGCATCACGACCGAGGACGGCACCTGGGGCCTTATCCGCGCTTCGTCAAACAAGCCAGAGCTTGTCGTCGTCGTCGAAAGCCCGTCTTCCGAAGCGAATATGCGGGCGATGTTCGAAGAACTCGACAAGGTGCTGCGACAGCACAAGGAAGTTGGCGCTTACAACCAGAAACTGTAGGCCGCAATTTCGCCCTATCCGGCGCTATGGTCGCCGTGCGGCCAAGCGAAGGGTAGACGATGAGAAGCAAGCTGAAATCTTTGGCGGGCGGATTGATCGGGGCCTTCATGGCGACGGCCGCCTCTGCTGAAGTC
This sequence comes from Parvularculaceae bacterium, assembly GCA_034522715.1. Classification (GTDB taxonomy): domain Bacteria; phylum Pseudomonadota; class Alphaproteobacteria; order Caulobacterales; family Parvularculaceae; genus Amphiplicatus. The sequence goes on from JAXHLA010000005.1 coordinate 127,294, forward strand.
TCCGGTGGTCCGGCGATGTGGCGCCTGACGGACGCGGATTCCGAGATCTATCTGTTCGGCACATTTCACATTCTCCCCCCCTCCCTCAACTGGACGACGCCAGCGCTCGACGCCGCGATGGAAAAGACGCCGTTCACCATGACGGAAGCCGACACCGACAGTCCGGCCGCGCAACAAAAACTCGCCTCGCTTGTCCGGGAGCTTGGGCTGAACGCTCCCGGGATCACGCTGTCCTCGCAGCTCGGTCCGGAACGCGCAAAGCAGTTTGAACGCGTCTCCGCGCGATTCGGCATCCCGATGGCCTCGCTTGAGCCCATGAAGCCCTGGCTCGCGCTCATTTCGCTCGCGGTCGGCGTCATGCAAAGCGAGGGGTATTCGGCTGACGCTGGCGCTGAGGAGATCATCCGGCAGAGGGCGACAGCGCAGAAAGACACGTTTTCGCATTTTGAAACGGCGGAATTCCAGATGCGCGCGCTCGCAGGGCTCGGCAATGAGGAGTGGCTGGCCGACTTCGAGCGCAGCTTATCGCAGATGGCGGACTTTGAAGGCTTTTCACAGCGCACGCTCGAAGCCTGGCGCACCGGAGACCTCGAATCGATTGAAGCGGAGATGATCGGCCCGATGAAAGCTGCGGCGCCAGGCGCTTACAAGACGCTGATTGTCGATCGGAACGCAAATTGGGTCAGCCAGATCGAGAAAATCATGTCGGGCTCAGACGACTATTTTATCGCAGTCGGCGCTGGGCACTTCATGGGCGAAGACGGCGTCGTCGAAATGCTGAAAAGGAAAGGCTACGCTGTCGAGCGCGTGCAGTAGCGGTCCTCGACCTCTGCAAGCGCTTCATCAAGAATGGTCGGCGGCGTAGCAGCGCCCCTTTGCGATAAAAGACGCCGCCAGCCTCGCGCGCCGCTGCGTCCATGATAAAGACCGAGCATGTGCCGCACGACATGGTTCGGCTTGACGCCGTTTTTTGCCGCCCTCTTCACATAGGCCGACATCGCTTCGACGACTTTATCCAGCGAAGGCGGCGGTCCCGCTTCGCCGAAAAAGATGGGATCGACATCGGCGAGGATCGCCGGCTCGCCATAAGCCGCGCGCCCCAGCATCACCCCGTCAACGCCGTGACATTCCGCACGCGCATGCGCAATCGACTGCAGGCCGCCATTGAGAACAATCATAAGATCAGGTCGCGCGGTCTTCAGTCTGCGGACAATCTCGTAGTCAAGGGGGGGGACCTCGCGATTCTCTTTTGGGCTCAGTCCCTGAAGCCAGGCCTTACGGGCATGCACGATGAAGACCTTGCAACCGGCGGCGGCGACCGTATCGACAAATCCGAAGAGGCTTTCATCCGGGTTTTGATCATCGACACCGATGCGGCACTTGACGGTGACAGGCACCTTCACCGCTGAGATCATCGCGGCAACGCCATCGGCGACGCGCGCCGGCGTCTTCATAAGACAGGCCCCGAACGTCCCCGATTGCACGCGGTCAGAGGGGCAGCCGACATTAAGGTTAATTTCGTCATAGCCGAACGCCTCGCCGATCCTCGCCGCCTCGCTCAGCAATTGGGGGTCAGCGCCGCCGATCTGGAGCGCGACCGGATGCTCGACGGGATCGAAGTCCAAGAGGCGCGCACGCTCGCCGCGGAGTATCGCCTCAGCGACGATCATCTCGGTGTAAAGCCGGGCGCGCCTCGTCATCAGCCGGTGAAAATACCGGCAATGCCGGTCGGTGCCGTCCATCATCGGCGCGACGCAGAATTTCCATGGGGAGACCGGTTCCATCAGGCGTTGGGCCTAGCGCATGCTTCTATGCCGATCAAAGGCACAATATGCGCGCTTTTGTCCCGCTCGAGACCCGAGGCGTCCCAATAAATGGCTTGCGCTCTGCTTGGCAGCTAGGCAGTTTAAGCAATAGTTGGGGTGTATGTGCTGCCTGGCGTGAGGGTTTTGGTGACGGGCGGGGCCGGGTTCATCGGGTCGCACCTTTGCGACCGGCTGATTGATCTTGGCGCTCAGGTCGTCTGCTTCGATAACCTTGAAACGGGGTTTCTGGCCAATCTCCAACACGCATCGCGGTCGCCGAACTTCAGTTTCATCAAGGGCGATGTCCGCGACGGCCTCCCCGGCGGCGCCTTCGACCAGATTTTCAATCTCGCCTGCCCGGCATCGCCCCCGCAATATCAGCGCGACCCCATCGGCACGATGAAGACGAATGTGCTCGGGGCCATCAATGTGCTTGAGCGGGCGGCGAAGGACGGCGCGCGCGTCCTGCAAGCGTCAACAAGCGAGGTCTATGGCGATCCGGATGTTCATCCGCAGCCGGAGGATTATGTCGGGCTGGTGAGCTGCGTTGGTCCGCGCGCCTGTTACGACGAAGGCAAGCGGGCGGCGGAAACGCTTTTCTACGACTATCACCGCCAGCGCCGAGTTGAGATCAGGGTCGCTCGCATCTTCAATACTTACGGGCCGCGCATGAGCCCGGAAGACGGGCGCTGCGTGCCGAACTTTATTGCACAAGCGGTCAGGGGCGATCCGATCACCGTTTACGGGACCGGCGCACAGACACGATCATTCTGTTACATCGACGACATGGTCACGGCGCTGATCCGGCTGATGAACATGCCGGGCGAGCGCATCGGGCCGCTCAATCTCGGCAATCCCGTCGAACACACAATTCTCGAGATTGCGGCAATCGTGAAGGAGCGCGCCGGGAGCGCCTCGCCCATCGTTCTCCGCGACCTGCCGGTCGATGATCCAAAGATCCGCCGGCCCGACATCGGCAAGGCGGAGACCCTGCTTGACTGGTTGCCCGCGACGCCCCTCATTGACGGGCTTGACCGCACCATTGCGTGGTCAAAATCGCATGATGCGGGTGTCGGCCGGGAACCTGACCTTAACCAAATCGCCGCTAACGATCCTATTTCGCCCGTTAACCCCTTCAGGTCTGCAATGTCTTCAGTCGCCGAGGATCACCGCCCGCCGCTCCAAACAGGAGGCGACGGCGCCGTCGCCGTGATCGGCGCGGGGCCTGCGGGGCTCACCGCCGCTTACGAATTGCAAAAATGCGGCAAGGGGCATCGCCCGATCGTTTTTGAGGCCTCCGACGATGTCGGCGGCATTGCACGCACAGAAAGCTACAAGGGCTTTCGCTTCGACATCGGCGGCCATCGATTCTTCACGAAGGTGAAAGAGGTCGAGGCGCTCTGGCATGAAGTCGGCGGACAGGACTTCGTTCTGCGCCCGCGCATGAGCCGCATTTATTATCGCGGCAAGTATTATGATTATCCGCTGAAGATCTTCAATGCGCTTTCGAACATGGGTCCGGTCGAGGCGACGCAGATCATGCTCAGCTACATGAAGTGGCGCGTCACCCCGCATCCTGAAGAGGAAAATTTCGAACAATGGGTGACGAACCGCTTCGGTCGGCGCCTTTTCGAACATTTTTTCAAATCGTACACGGAAAAAGTCTGGGGCATTCCCTGCACCGAGATCCGCGCAGACTGGGCCGCACAGCGCATCAAGAATTTGTCGCTGACCAAAGCGGTGCTGAACGCGCTGACGGGCGCCAATGACACGACAAGCCTGATCGAAGAATTCGAGTATCCCCGCCTCGGACCCGGCCAGATGTGGGAACGCTTCCGCGACAAGGTTCGCGCAAATGGCGGCGAAGTCCGCATGAAGAGCGCGGTGACAAAGGTTTTCCGAAAGGGAAATCGAGTGACCGGCGTTGAAGTCGAGGATTATTCCGGCGCCGAGAAACGCGCCTACCGGATCAGCGCCGACTGGTTCGTGAATTCAATGGCGATCAAGGACCTTATCCACGCCTTCGATCCGCCGCCGCCGCCGGAAGTCATCCGCGCTGCGGATCGGCTGAAATATCGCGATTTCCTGATCGTGACGCTGATCCTTGATCATCCCGACCCCTTTCCCGACAATTGGATTTACATCCATGCGCCAGAAGTTCAGGTCGGGCGCATACAGAATTTCCGGTCGTGGTCGCCGGACATGGTGCCGGACGCCGGCAAAGCCTCGATCGGGATGGAGTATTTCTGTCACGAGGGCGACGGCCTCTGGACGACAACCAACGCCGACCTCATCAAACAGGCGTCGCGAGAGCTCGAATATCTCGGCCTCGCGAAATCGTCGAACGTCGTCGACGGCACGGTCATCCGTCAACCGAAAGCCTATCCGGTCTATGATGGCGAATATCGCGAAGCGCTAGACATCGTTCAGAACTGGATCCTGACGCTTGAGAATTTCCAGACGGTTGGGCGTAACGGCATGCACCGCTACAACAATCAGGATCACTCGATGCTGACAGCGATGCTGGCCGCGCGCAACATCGCGGGCGAAAGCCACGATCTATGGAACGTCAATGTCGAACGTTCCTATCACGAGGACTTCACGGTCGAGGAAAAAGGCGCTGCCGCCGACGTGAAAGCCGAACGCGACAAGCGACGGGTTGCAGCTGCCTAGACTGTCTCAGCCATGTTGATAGTCGATGCAGGGTCGGTTGCTGACTGGATCTGTCTGTCCGGGCCGCTCTAGAATTCGTATCAGGAGTATCGGCGGCGGCGGGGAGACAATTTCTTCCAATCGCGGCCCCACCAGTCGCGCGACGCCGCTTTCACGCAACAAAACGTGCGACCACTTCGGGCGACGCACCGCTTCAACGGCGATCACGCACCAGAGATCGTCATTGCTGCGCGCGCTCGAGGCTTTGAAGAATAGCTTTCCATGCTCGATTGGCGGCCGGCCATTGATAATTTTGCTGGATGCTTCCTTTCGCGTGGCGCCGCGAAGCAGCATCTGGTAGCGGGCGCGGCTGGCGGTCAAAGGGTCTGAGTAAATTGGTTCAGACGACGTAGCGGCGATGGTCGCGAGGCGCTTGGCTTCCGCATACTCACCGTAATTGGAAAAGTCAGCAATGAAGGCATTGACCGCGATGACACCTGCGCCGGCGACAACAGCCATGCGTGGCCTTTTCCTGGTCCACAAATCGGCAATGGCGACCGCGGTTAGCAAGAACGCGGCATAAGTCAGAAGCGGGTAGTATCTCGGCGATGCGAGATTGAAGACCGCCGGAACGATGATCGCAGAGATGATGGCGGCGGCGCCGAATGACCGAAGTGCGACGGCGCCGCGGCGCGAAAGCGTCGCCTTCGACCGCGCAAGGTGAAAACCAGCTGCCGCCGCGATGGCGAGCATCGGGGTCGTCAAAGGAAACGTCACAAGATAACCGGCCATCCGCCGCAGCCGATTGACGAGGCTCGCTTCGCCGGCGGTCATTGACGCATTTATGGCGATGTCGCGATGCCCAAGATCAATTCTGTACCGATAGAACGGGTCGCCGGCGACGGCGGCATAAATCAGCAGTTCGACCGCGATGATGGCGCCGAAGCCTGCGCCAACGAGAAGAAGCGAACGGATCGTGTCGCGCCGGCGGGCGGCGATGAGCAGGAACCCGAAGACCGGCAACAGGTAAGTCGATTGCTCACGCAGCGTCGTTGCGACGCCGGCAGCGAGACCGGCCGCGATCAGCAACCGCGGACGTGCGTCGTCGAATTGCGCCTCAATGAACAACCACATCGCCAAGGCGGCGAAGAACGCTTCTGCGCCGTAAACCTCCAGTTCAAGCGGCCGCGCCACAAAGAAAGCCGAGGTTGCGATCAACGAGGCGGCGATCGCGGCTTCCCGCTCTCCAAGCGCGCGACGTGCGAAACGCCAGGTGATGAAAACAGTCAGCGCCGCGAAAATGACATTCGGGATAATCGCCGCATTTTCGCTCACGCCGAACACAAAGAAGCTTGCGGCGATCGAAAGCACAAAAAGGTGACGAAGCGACCAGTGATTTTCGCCAAGTAAAGGCGCCTCGCGCCAGCGCAGGGCGGCGTTGATATAGTGCTCAGCGTCGCCCGGCGCGACCCCGTTCCAGTAGAGAAAGAGTGACGTAGAAAACAGTAGGGCGACGAAGAGCGGCCCCGCATGCCGGCGCAAAAAGGCCTTGGCGCTGGTCTCCGGCGTCGACAGCGCGGGCGTCATTCGGCCGCCGCAGGCTCGCGCGCAGCAGCGACGACATGGTCCTTGGCGCCGCCGAAACGGAATTTCAGAGCGCAAATAGCAAAGGTCGCGCTGCTGTAAAGGTAATAGACCTGATGGTAGAGCACGGCGCGGAAGGCGAACCAGCCGCCGCGCTCCTCAAGAAAGAACACGAACAAGGGCGCATTGATCGCCGCCACAAGACCCGTCAGCGTCAAAAACGCAATGAAGCCAAGCGGCCAGAATGCAAAGATCGAGAGGATCGATAGCGCCCAAAAACCGGCGACCGCCGCACGCACGCGCTCGGCCGTCGATACATTCAAGTCGTTTTTGACGCCGCGCCCTGACAGGATGAGGTAGGACCATGGAACTGCGCGCTGGAAAATATCCGTGCGGATGATCTCGGGCAGCGTCCACCGTTTCAAATGCGTGCCGAGAAATTTCGGAAGGAGGCGGATCTTCCATCCAGCTTTTCGGATTCGATGGCCGAGCTCGACGTCTTCGATCGCAGGCCGCCCGAAGCGTTGTTCGTCGAAACCGCCGACGTCGAAATAGACGTCGCGCCGCACCGCCCCGCAGCCGGACCAGAACGATTCCGAATCCTCGCGCGCCCGCTGATGATAGTAGCGATGCACAAGGTTTTTGTAGGTCGAGGCGAAATTCCGCTCGGGCGGCGCATTGTCGTAAGACCCGAAAACCGCGCCGGTCGTCGGGTCGCAAAACGCCGTTCGAATTTTTTCCGGTCCGCTGTCATGTGCAATGACGTCTGCATCGACAAGCCAAAGGATATCGCCGCTCGCATGGCGCGCTGCGAGATTGCGCGCCGCGCCAGGACCGGCATTCGCCTTCATCACAAGCACTGTCGCGCCCAGGCGGCGGGCGGTCTCGTTCGTTGAAGGCTCGGGCGAGCAGTCATCGACAACGATGACTTCTCTCACCTCACCCTTGTCGCGCAATGCGATCAGCGGCGGCAGCGCGCGCTCAAGATAATGGGCAGCGCGGTAGGCCGGCATGACGACGCTGATTGATATCTCCCCCGGCGATGACATTGGCCACCCTTTACGCGCGCATTCGCGCGTCCCCTTTACATCGTTAACGCCTGCAAGGAGCAAGCGACATGCCGTTAAGGGGTGGGTTCGCCGCGGCGCGCGATGAGGCGCTGGGCGGCCTGATGGACCGGCTTTTCAACGAGCGTGCCGTCGAGAAGCGCAACGCCGCCTTCGGCTTCCTTAAAGGCGGCGGCGATTTTCTCCGCTTTGGAGATTTCAGCGTCAGACGGCGTGAAGACGCGATTGATCGTTTCAACCTGGCCCGGATGGATACAGGCGCGCCCGGTGAACCCCATCGCGCGGACGCGCCGGGTTTCGGCCTCGAGGCCCTTGAGGTCGGCTGTGGCGAGATAAGGCGCATCGATCGCGCCGCAGCCTGCAGCTGAAGTCGCCGCGACAAGGCAGGCGCGCGCATGGTAAAGCGCGTCCCATCCCAACTCCGCGCCCAAGGCCGCTGCGTAATCGACGCCGCCGAGCATCACGCCGCCGGAGGGCGCGGCAGCAGCCGCGATTTCAGCAAGAGCCGATAAGGCGTCGGGGCCCTCAACCAGAGGCCATAAAGGCGGGCATCGGTCACCCAAAGCCGAGCGCACATTGCGAAGCTCGGCGCCCGACCGGGCCTTTGGAATCATGATGAAGGCCGGCTGCGCTGCGCTTTCCGAATAGGCGATCACGTCGCGAAACGCCTCAAGGGTCGAAAGGGCGTTCACGCGAAATCCGACGGAACAGCCGACGGATGGCGTTGCAAGAAACGCGAACGTCGATCGTCGAGCGGCGTCCTTGTCTTTTGGCGCAACAGCATCCTCGAGATCGATACAGACCGCATCCGCACCCGCCGCCAGAGCCTTGTCGAACCGGTCCGGCCGCGCGCCGGGCACGAACAAAAGGGAGCGGAAGGGTCGCATCTCAGCCTCCGGATCAGCGCGGCGCAGACCTATCGGCGGCGGCGCCTGCGGTCAAACCGCCGGAGATCACCCGCCGAATGCAACCTGATGCATGATGCGGCCGGGAAGAAAAGCCAGCACACCGGCGATGATCAGCCCGCCAAGAAAGACGCTGATGAAGGGCCAGCTATGGCGCTTGAGGCTGGGGCCGCCCCGCGCGAGCAGCCGCAACCCGCTGATGATCCCGAATGCCGTGATCGGAATGAAAATGTGGATGATCGATAGCCGTTCCCAGAAGGGTGCGCCTTCAGTTCCAGGCCGGAAGATGAAAGCCGCGCTGACCGTGATGACTGTCATGAGAACAATCCATAGCGCGCCAAGCCATTTGTGCGGCAAGGTCCCCTTCGGCGCGACGATTTGCAGGAGCCCAAGGACGAAAGCAGCCATCGCGCTGAAAGCGTGAACCTGAACGATGAGCGGCGCCTGGAGAAGCGGGTCGAGCGACATGCGGTGTTTCCTGTTTAACCCAACCTCAGCCCGCGGTCGTCAGGCGCAAACCAATGGCCCCGACGCCAATCATGGCGATGAAGACATAATGCGTGACCTCAAGTTTTTGGCCAAAAAAGAGGGCGCCAATCGCTGCGACAGCCGCAATGCCTATCCCCGCCCAAATCGCATAAGCAACGCCGAGCGGAATGACTTTCAACACTGGCGCAAAGGCCCAAAAACAGGCGGAATAAAGCGCGATCGACAAGGCGCCAAGCATCGGTTTCTCGAAGCCGTTCGAGAGTTTCAATACTGACGTCGCCGCTACCTCCAGCAAGATCGCCAACGCAAGTAGTCCCCACGCGCCAAGGTTCATTGCCCGCTCCTGATGCAGCGCCCTTCGGCGCCAATTCACTTTATAAATCAAAGTAACATCAGGCTTGTCAATTCGCAAGCGGCGTTCGGCGGCTTAACGGCCTGTTTAATCGCGCCGGACCGAATAGGCGAAATAGACCGCGACGAGCGCGCCGGCGAGCCCGAACCAGGTCAGCGCATATTCGAAATGGCGGTTCGAAAACTCGACGCGGGTAAGCCCGCCCCGCGGCCAGGGCGCTGCGCTCTCACTCCCGAAGCTGTCGATATAATAGGCCGGGACATCGAGACCGTAGGCAGCGGCGAGCGCTTTGGGGTCTCGGGCAAAATATAGATTATCTGCAGGCTGATCTTCCGGTGCGAGCGCGGCCTCGAAGCCGCGCTTGACTTCAGCGCTTCTGAACAGCCCTTCAACGCGCACGGGGCCGGTGGGGCCTGTTCGTGCGGCGCCGTTGGCGTCGTCCTGCGGCGCGAAGCCTCGGTTGACGTAAAGGACGCTGGTGCGGCGTTCGAGTGGCGTGAACACAAGCGCGCCCGGTTTTCCGTCTTGCGTCCCAAAGACAAGCGCCGCGAGTTCGTAGCGGTAGGCCCCTTCAGCGAAGACCGGCTGATATTCAAGGTCCTCGCCTGCTGCGGCGCGTTTCAACGCTTCGTCGAGCGGAATTGGCGCGGCGGCAAGGCGCGCCTCGGTTTTTGCAATTAGCTCTTTTTTCCACGCCAGACGCTGTAACTGCCAAGCCCCGAGCGAGCACAGGATCGCAAGGGCGGCGAGCGACGCTGCCGTTAGTGCGGGCCGAAAGTGGAATGTCATTCTACGAGACGGCCTTCCTCGGCCTTGTGCTTGTATTGTAGCGCGATCAACGCCGCCTTGAACGGCCGCAGAAGCGCCAGCGTTAGAAGCACAGTGACGCCGCCCGCGATCGCGAACGCGACGGGGATTGAAGCAAACCACACGAACCGGGCGACAAACGCGATCGCGACCGCGATTGGCCCGACGAGGAACATCACGAACACCGCAGGACCATCGCCGGAATCGGCGCTCGCCAGATCGAGCGCGCAGAATGAACAGCGCTCGTTGAGGCCCAGAAAAGTTTTAAAAAGCGGCCCCTGCCCGCAGCGCGGACATTTGCCGCCGAGCCCGGCGGCCCATGGCGATACGGGCGGGTAATGGCTCATGGCGCCGGCGTGAGTTTCAGAGAGCTGTCCGGCGTCGCTGCTCCGTCGCGATAGGCCTGCGCCGCCAAGATGGCCGCTTCCGGCTTTAGCGCCTCGCAGGTGGAGCTTCCTTCTTCTTGCGCGATAAGGCCGTCGCGTTTCATCGCGTCGCGCAAGTTCGCGGGCAGTTCCTCACACCAGATCATAACGAGGGTCATGGTATCGGCTTTTGCCTGCCCCCAGAAATATCGGTAATTTTCGCCTTCGTCGTCAGCGAACTGCACGACGTAATCGGGGCCGCTGATCGCATGAAACCGCGCGAAGATGAGATCGTCGTCTTGCGCGAGGAATTCATAAGCGCCGTCATCGCGCTGGGTAATGTCGATCATCTGACAATCCGGGCCGTCGGTTTCGATGGGCTCAGCGCACGCCTCATATCGCCCTGAAGCCAGCGGCGCAGCTGACACGCCGGCCCCGTCAAACAATGGCTCGTCAGAAACGAGGCAGCCGGCGAGCGCGAGACCCGCAGCAAAAATCGTTAGCGGCTTGAAGCATTCCATGAACCAGCCCCCTGTTGTTGCGGGCCGGCATGCGGCCCTCAGCTCAGCAATCCCTGATTGCCGAGCACGTAGATAAACGCGAACAAGAACAGCCAGACGACATCGACGAAGTGCCAATACCACGCCGCCGCCTCAAATCCGAAATGCCGGTCCGGCGTGAAGTGCCCGGCGAGCGCCCGGAACAGGCAAACCGTCAGGAAGATCGTGCCGATGATGACGTGGAGGCCATGGAAGCCGGTCGCCATAAAGAACGAGGCCCCATAAATGCCGCCGCCCGAAAACTTGAACATGTCGAGCGTCAGCGCCTCGCGATATTCGACGAACTGCAAGAATGAAAAAAACGCGCCGAGAATGATCGTGACGATCAACCCCTGCACGAGGCCCTTTTGATCGTTGTGCTGCACTGCGTGGTGCGCCCACGTCACCGTCGTCCCCGACAACAACAGAATGAGCGTATTGATGAGCGGCAGGCCCCAGGCCGACAATGGCTCGACGCCGGTCGGCGGCCACACGCCGCCGGTCGCATGCACGCGGCCGTCATTGCCGAGAAACGCCGGATTGCCGTCAGCGTTCAGCATCTGCGCGCCGTCCGCGAGCGTGACCGGATCGCCAGCGCCCGGAAAAAGCGCGGCGCCGAAGAATGCCCAGAACCACGCGGCGAAGAACATCACTTCCGACGCGATGAACAAGACCATCCCATAGCGCAGGCCGAGGCGCACGACGGTCGACGTGTTCTCGCCCTTGAGGCTTTCCTTGATGACGTCGCGCCACCACCCCGCCATCGTGATGAGGATGCCGGCAAGACCCACCAGGAACAGCCAGTTGCCCGTGAGCGCAAAAGACGGCGAGCCGTCGGGACGCGGCGCGCCAAGAACAAGACCCGGCTCGTTCGGGCCTGAATGCATCCAGGTGACCGCGCCGATCATCATCACGGCGGCGGCCATTGATCCGACGATCGGCCACGCGCTCGGATTGACGAGATGATAGTCGTGCTTGACCTCAGCGCCAGCCATGAAGGTGCCCTCGTTCCCGATATCCGGGGCGTCTATAGACCCCAGCGGCCTCGGTTTGGAAGCCCCGGGCGCCACCCGCCGCTGCGACAATCCCCCGCGCTGCTACCCCTTGAAGCGTCAGGGCTTTTCCCACCGCATCAGGCAGAAATGCGGGGCGCGGCGGTAGCGGTCGATCTTTTCCGCGCCGCCGCCGGTGGGTTCGGGCTCGTCGAAGCGGCGAAGCGTGAGTCCGGCGGCGTGGAACGCCTTGAAATAGAAACTCAGCGGCCGGCGCCAGTTGACGATGCGAATGCCGCGCCAGGCGATTTCCGTCGCGCGGATATCGAAATAGCGGTCATAGGCGTACCGCTCCCGGCCGAACAGATCCCGGCGGCGGCCGTCCGGTTCGCCCGCCGTCGTGAACCCGTTGATGTGGGCGATGAGCGCCGTCCCGCCGGATTTCAGGACGCGCGCCATCTCAAGGATCGCGACTTCCACGGCCTCGATGTCGATGAGTGCGAGATAACTGACCGCGAGATCAAACGAGGCGTCCGGAAAGTCGAGCGCTTCGGCGCGGCCCAAGCGGTAGTCGCCCGAAGGATCGCGCGCGCGCTTCATCGATCAGCGCCAGCGTCGGATCAACGCCGATGGCCGCGACGCCTGCATCCTTCAGCATGCGGCAGAAACGTCCCTCGCCGCAGCCAATGTCGAGAGCCGTTCGCGGCGCGCCCAAGAGCGCCTCGGCGCGCATGGGCGCGTCGAGCACGAACTCGCGGCCCCAGTCGCCTCGCTCGCCCATGGAGGCGATCCAGGAGGACGCCGAGCGATCCCAGCCGTTATTCATCTGTATAAAGATCAGTTGACGGGAGCCGCAGGCGCGGCGGCGACGACCGTTTCGCTTTCCCACGGGAAAAACGTGTAGGAGAGCGTGATCGTCTGCACGTCGTCGAGGCCCTTGTCGTCCGCGATCGCCGGATCGATGAAATAGGTGACCGGCATCGAGACGGCTTCGCCCGGTTTCAGCGTCTGCTCGGTGAAGCAGAAGCATTCGATCTTGTTGAAATACTGGCCGGCTTTCGCCGGCTGCACGTTGAACGTCGCGCGCCCCGTGATCGGTTTGTCCGTCAGGTTTTTCGCCGCGTAAAACGCAAGACCCGTCTCGCCGACATGGAGCGTCTGGCTCACCTGTTCCGGTTTGAACGTCCACGGCAATCCCTGCCCGACCGTCGCGTCGAAGCGGATGGTGATCTTGCGTTCAATGACGCGGTCCGCAGCGTTGTCAGCGCGCATCGTCGTGCCGCCCCAGCCGGTGACCTGACAGAAAGCCCGGTAAAGCGGGACCGACGCAAAGGAGAGCGCGACCATGCCGGCGACGACGGCGAGCGTCGTCATGGCGGTCCTGCGGTTCCGGTCGCCAGCCGCACTCATCAGGGGCGCTCCAGGATATTGCCGCCGATCCTGAGGATCGTCACGGCGTAGACAGTGAGGATGAACGCCGCCAGGCCGAGCGCGATTGCGAGATTGCGGCGTCCCCGGTTCTTGCGGGCGTCAGGCGGCAGCTGCGGATCAGGCGCGGACATAAAGGGCCCAGAGATCTTCAACGAGGAGCGCGGCGAAGAGCGCGAAGAGATAGAGAATAGAGAAGGCGAAAAGCTGCTTGGCTTCGTCCTTGGCGCGCGGCGGCGATTTCAGCACGCGCCACGCGATCATCAGAAGTCCCGCGCCGAAGGCCGACGAAATCGCGAGATAAGCATAGCCGCCAAAGCCCGCCGCGAACGGCGCGAGCCCCGACAGCACAAGCGCGATCGAATAAGCGAAGATCTGCTTTTTCGTCGAGGCTTCGCCCGCGACGTTGGGCATCATCGGCACGCCGGCGCGCCCGTAATCGCTTTCACGATAAATCGCGAGCGCCCAGAAATGCGGCGGCGTCCACAGGAAAATAATCGCGAACAGGATCCACGCCTCAAGCGGGGCTGTTCCCGTCACCGCCGCCCACGCGACGACAGGCGGGAGCGCGCCCGCCGCGCCGCCAATGACGATGTTCTGCGGCGTCGACCGCTTCAGCCACATCGAATAGATGACGACATAAAAGAAGATCGTGAAAGCGAGCCAGAACGCCGCCACGTAATTCGAGGCAAGCGCCAGCAGCGCGACCGACAATCCACTAAGCAGCAAACCGAAGCCCGCCGCTTCCGATGGCGGCACGTAGCCTTGCGGGATCGGGCGCCCTGCCGTGCGCGCCATCGCCGCGTCGATATCGGCGTCCCACCACATGTTCAGCGCGCCGGATGCGCCTGCGCCGACCGCGATCGCAACGAGCGAAATCGCGGCAAGGCCGCCGTTCAAAGACCCGCCCGCCTCGACCGCAGCGATCATGCCGACAAGCGCCGTGAACACGACAAGCGACATCACGCGCGGCTTCAGCAACGCGAAATAATGGCCGGGGCTCGCCGCGGCGGCAGTCGGAAGGGCTTCACTCACGCCCAAGCTTATGCCCGATGCTCTAGCCGCTTTCAAATGCGACGAGGCCGCAGGAGGCCCCGAAGCATCGGGCAAGGGATCAACCGCGGTTCAGCGCCGCCTTCACCCCGAAAACGAGGAAAATCAGCACCATGAAGGCGATGAACCAGGCGAGGAGCGTGCCTGCTTCCATGCCGTAGAACTGCGACCAGCTTTGATTGATCTGGCCGGCCGCGCGGCTGCCGGTCTGCGCCGCGACCGAGCCGCCGTCCGTGGCGACTGGCCCGCGCATCACGCCGCGAATGAAGCCGCCCAGCGCGAAGATGACCAGCGCGAGCAGGGTCATCGACCCGATTTGCGTCCCTCGCTGCATCATGAAGGCCGCAATCGCCACCGCGCCCAGCGCAATGGCAAGACCGATCATGTCGCCGCTCGTGAAGATGGCGCGGAACACGCCGATGACGTCGCCGAGAATCGTTTCGAACATTCACCCCTCCAAAGGCCCTGACCAAGCCGGGCGACTGGCCCGGCAACGGGTGAGAAGGTTAACGGGATTTCCGCCGAGGGGCCAGATGGCGCCGTGGCGGCGGCGCCAGGAAATCTCCCTACATTTTCGCGCGCCGGCGTTGCGATTCTCGGCCCTTTCCGCGGGGTCCAGCCGCAACCTCCGTAGCCTACGGAGGAAATTGTCGGGAGAATTCTGGGCGGTTCTCCCTCTCCTTCACGCGCCGGCCCCCGCATCCTTCGTGACGCGGCCTGAAGAAGGCCGCTCCTCAGCATGAAGGAACTTTCTTGGTCTTCATCCTGAGGAGCGCGCCCCTTCGGCCGCGCGTCACGAAGGATGAGGGACAAGCGTCCCCGTTCCCGTCAGGCGGCCTTTCGGCCCCGGGGGGTGCTTCTCCTCGCCTAGCCAGCGACAAGAGCCGCCGAACCCAAGCGATCAACCAGACTTTTCAAACCCAGAAACAAAAATAGCGCCGGCGGCGGGGGCCGCAGCGGCGCTGCAATACCCGCGAGACTGGGGCTAAACGCAGCCATGAGTCAAACAATCAATAACGGGAATCGTTCTTGGTTAATTCGTGCACGGCGCGAGTAAACTCCTCCGCTCATTCCCGCTTGCGCGAGAATGAGCGAAGAGCGTGATGCCGCAGGCTCGCTTAATGGAACGCGTGCGCGGCGCCTTTGTCGAACCTTGGCAGCTCGTTGAACTGGTGGAACGGCGGCGGGGACGGCAGCGTCCATTCGAGCGTCGTTGCGCCCTCGCCCCACGGATTGGCCGGCGCTTTTTTCCGATAGACGAAGAAGGCATCGATCATCGCAACCAGGAAAACACCCATGCCGGCGATCGTGATCGCGTAGCCGACTGACGACCAGTAATTCCACTCCGCAAAAGCGAGAGGATAGTCGACATAGCGGCGCGGCATGCCTTGCAGACCCAGGAAGTGCTGCGGGAAGAAGATCAGGTTCACGCCCGCGAACATGACCCAGAAGTGCAGCTTGCCGAGCCATTCGCGGTACATTTTGCCGGTCATTTTCGGGAACCAGTAGTACCAGGCCGCGAAGATGCCGAAGACAGCGCCGAGCGACAGAACATAATGGAAGTGCGCGACGACATAATAGGTGTCGTGGAGATAGTGATCGATGCCGGCGTTGGCGAGCACGACGCCCGTGACGCCGCCGACGGTGAAGAGGAAGATGAAGCCGACCGCCCAGAGCATCGGCGTTCTGAATTCGATCGAGCCGCCCCACATGGTCGCGATCCATGAAAAGATCTTGATGCCGGTCGGCACCGCGATGACCATCGTCGCGGCGACGAAGTACGCTTTCATGTCAACCGACAAGCCGACCGTATACATGTGGTGCGCCCACACGATGAAACCGACAAAGCCAATCGCCACCATCGCATACGCCATGCCGAGATAACCGAAGATCGGCTTCTTCGAAAAGGTCGAGACGATGTGGCTGATGATGCCAAAGGCGGGAAGAATGAGAATGTAAACTTCCGGGTGCCCGAAGAACCAGAAAAGGTGCTGGTAGAGAATCGGATCGCCCCCGGCAGCAGGATCGAAGAACGCCGTATTGAAGTTGCGGTCCGTGAGCAGCATCGTGATGGCGCCGGCGAGAACCGGCAGCGACAACACCAGCAGGAACGCCGTCACCAGAACCGACCACGCGAACAGCGGCATCTTGTGCAGCGTCATGCCGGGCGCGCGCATGTTGAAGATCGTGGTGATGAAGTTGATCGCGCCGAGGATCGAGGAGGCGCCGGCAAGGTGCAGCGACAGGATCAGCAGGTCCATCGCGGGGCCGGGATGCCCGGTGTTCGACGACAGCGGCGGATACATCACCCACCCGCCGGCAAAGCCCGTGAAATTCTGATAGGCCGGCGCGAAGATCGACAGCGTGATGAGAATGCCCGACGCGCCGTAGAGCCAGAACGAAATGTTGTTCATGCGCGGGAACGCCATGTCCGGCGCGCCGATCATGATCGGCACGAACCAGTTGCCGAAGCCGCCGATCAGGGCCGGCATGACCATGAAGAAGATCATGATGAGGCCGTGATAGGTGATGAGCACATTATAGAAGTGCTCGGCCTCGGCCTCCGTTCCGGTCGGAACAAACGCCGTCAACCATTGAATGCCGGGCTCGGCGAGTTCGAGACGCATCAGCCCCGACATCGCGCCGCCGACGATCCCGGCGAGAATGGCGAAGATCAGATAGAGCGTTCCGATATCCTTGTGGTTCGTTGAAAACAGCCAGCGCACGAAGAAAGACGGCTTGTGGTCATGGGCAGCCATGTCCGCCTGATCGTGCCCGTGATCGATGGTGCGGGCGTCGTGGGTGTGGCCGTCATGCGTGTGCGAATGAGCCATGGTCAGTATCCCTCGTGAACTTTATTGCGCGGCGGCGGCAGAGGCGTCGGCGAATTTCGCCGCGCCGTCAATGAACATCGGCTCAAGCCCCGCGAGCGCGCGCTGGCTGTCGACCCAGGCTTCGAATTTCGGCCTTGAAACCACTTCGACGGCGATCGGCATTGCGGAATGGCGCACGCCGCAGATTTCAGAGCACTGGCCGTAATAGACGCCTTCGCGGTCGGCCTTGAACCAGGTCTCGTTGATGCGGCCCGGCACGGCGTCGATCTTGATCGCGAAGTTCGGCAGCGCGAAAGCATGGATGACGTCGCGCGCGGTCGTGACGACGCGGATCGTTTCGCCGACCGGCACGATGATGCGATTATCGACTTCAAAGCGGTAAAGCTCCGGCGTCGTCTTTTCCTTCGGCAGCATGTTCGAGGCGAATTCGAAGTCGCCGAAATCCGGATAGTTATAATTCCAACCCCACTGATAGCCTGTCGCCTTCAGCGTCATTGTCGGGGCGAGCGCGATTTCCTTCTCAGCCCCGCCGACCAGGCTGCGCCCTGCGCGGATGACGATCGTTTCGCCGGTCGCCGGCGCTGACTTGAGGTTGACGGCGACCGTGCCGGTCCCGAGCCCCACAAGCGTGTAATCGCGGCCATGCACGAGGCCTTCGGCGCCCGCTGCGGTTCCCTTGAAGACCTGGACGTGCTTCGGCGCGGCCGCCGTGCGCGAGGGCGGAAAGTCGTTTGCGAAGGTAAACGCCGTTGTCGCGCCGTCGCCGCGCGCCACGATCTGTTTGCCGTCAGGGATGACATCTTCCTTGTAGAGCAGGTCAAAGGAGAAGAACGCGATGACGAGCAGGATGAGGATCGGGACGCCCGTCCAGACGACCTCGATCGCCGTGTTGTGGCTGAATTTCTTCGGCACGGGGTTCGACTTCACATTGTAGCGGAAGACGACATAGAGAAGGAGCGCGAGGACAAGGACGCTGATGATCGTAATGATCGGCAGCAAGACGCCGTCATGAAAAAAGTGGACTTCCTCGGCGAGCTTTGACCCCGCGGGAACCATGCCGATGTCGCCATCGGTCGGACCGTTCCAGCTGTTCTGGGCGAAAGCCCCGGTTCCAAGCGCGGCCAAAGCCGCCATCCCGCCGATCAGTCGCTTCATGAAGCCCTCGAAGTTATCGCCATTCTACCGCGGCGTGGGGGGTCAGTCCCCCAACTACACTCCGGCTTATAGGCGCTTCGCCGACCCGCCGTCATCTGCCGGGTGACCGGTAATATGGTCGCATGAAAGCCGCCCCGCGAGCGCGCCACGACGGCTTTATCAGCCTCTCGTCGGCGCGCCGGACTGGACCCCCGGGGCATCGTCGCCTCGTGCCGGGATCCGGCCTTGGTTCACGCGACGTTGTGTCCTGCAGGTCCCGCTTGTTCGCCCTCCTGGCGCTTCACAATTACCGCCACACGGAGGTGATCATGGCCTATTCCCAGACCGACCGCACGGGCGTTCCGCTTGATTTCCGGCACCAGCCCGTTGACCTGTCCGACCGCGTCGCCTTTGGCCTGACGAAGTTTCTTCGATTTTTGGCAGACGCGTTCTTCCGCAAACGCTACGGCCATCGCGCGGTGGTGCTGGAGACCGTCGCTGCCGTGCCGGGCATGGTCGGCGGAATGCTAAACCACCTCAAAAGCCTCAGGCGTTTGGAAGATGAACGGGGCTGGATCCGGACGCTGCTCGAAGAGGCCGAGAATGAGCGGATGCATCTCATGACCTTCATCGCGGTCGCGCAACCGAACTGGTTTGAACGCGCCTTGATCATCTTTGCACAATTCGTCTTCTTTAACGCCTTTTTCGTGCTCTACAGCCTCGCGCCGCGCACCGCTCACCGACTTGTCGGCTATTTCGAAGAGGAAGCCGTGATCAGCTATACGCAATATCTCAGTGAGATCGATGCCGGGAGATTGCCGAACCCTCCCGCGCCGAAGATCGCGATTGAGTACTGGAAGCTCAAAGCGGACGCGACCTTGCGCGACGTTGTCATCGCTGTACGCAACGACGAGGCGGGCCATCGCGACGTGAACCATGGGTTCGCGGAAACGCTGCGCGACCGGCTCGGCCACCGCCTGCCGGCGCCGGCGCCGTCGGCCCAGGAGAAGCTCGCGGCCTAGATCGCCGGGCGCTTGGGGGGCATGCCCTGCCCCCTCCTTTCAAACCGGCAGCGGTGGGCTTACCTAGACGCTATGACCCAATCGCTCTTTTTCTCCCAGACAGGCCTTGACCGGGCCCGCACCGAATCGATCGTCAACGAGGCGCTGAACGGCGCCGACGACGGCGAGCTTTATCTCGAATACGCGCAGTCCGAGGCGTTCGTCTTTGACGACAACCGCCTCAAGACCGCGAGCTATAATGTCGAGCAGGGCTTTGGCTTGCGCGCGGTCGTCGGCGAATCGACTGGGTACGCGCATGCCTCGGACCTCTCCGAGGACGCGCTGAAGCGTTCGGCCGCTGCTGTCCAGGCTGTCAAAACGGGACGCGGGGGCGCGCTTGCCGCAGGACCCGCGCGCACCAACGTCAAACTTTATCCGGACGACAACCCGCTCGACGCGATGTCCTTCGAGGCGAAGTCAAAACTCCTTGCCGAGATCAACGACTATGCGCGCGCGAAAGACCCGCGCGTCCGGCAAGTGTCGGCCTCCCTCTCCGGCGAATGGTCGGCGATCGAGATCGTGCGGCCCGGCGGCGAGGTCGTTCGCGATATCCGTCCGCTCGTTCGGCTCAATGTGTCGGTGACCGCCGGCAAGGGTGACCGGCAGGAATCAGGAAGCTACGGCGCGGGCGGACGCGAGGGCTATACGCGCTTCGTGTCGCCGGACGCATGGCGCGCCTATGTCGATGAAGCGCTGCGCCAGGCGCTCGTCAATCTCGACGCCGAGCCCGCGCCCGCGGGCGACATGGAAGTGGTGCTGGGCTCTGGCTGGACCGGCATCTTGCTTCACGAAGCGGTCGGGCACGGGCTCGAGGGCGACTTCAACCGCAAGAAAACCTCCGCCTTCGCTGGCCGCCTTGGCGAGCGCGTGGCGGCCAAGGGCGTCACTGTCGTTGATGACGGCACGCTCTCAGGACGGCGCGGCTCCCTCTCGATCGACGACGAGGGCACGCCGACGTCGCGCACGGTCCTCATCGAGGACGGCATCCTCAAGGGCTACATGCAAGACCGGCTCAACGCGCGCCTGATGGGCGTTCCCGTCACCGGCAACGGGCGGCGGGAGAACTTCGCCTGCCTTCCGATGCCGCGCATGACGAACACGATGATGCTCGCTGGCGACAAGGATCCGGCGGAGATCATCAGTACCGTGAAGGACGGCGTCTACGCCGTGAATTTCTCCGGCGGCCAGGTCGACATCACCTCGGGCAAATTCGTCTTCAACTGCACCGAGGCCTATCGCATCAGGAACGGCAAGATCGGCGCGCCGCTCAAGAACGCCGCCCTGATCGGCGACGGCCCTACCGTGCTGACGCGGGTTTCGATGATCGGCAACGACTTCGCGCTCGACCCCGGCATCGGCGTCTGCGGCAAGGCGGGGCAAGGCGTGCCCGTCGGCGTCGGCCAGCCGACGATCAAGATCGATCGCCTGACCGTCGGCGGCGCGGGCGGGTGAGCCCCGCCTCCATTCCCCCTTCGCACGCCGTCAGGCGGCTTGCATGATTTGCCGCGAAATCAGGCCGACGAGAATAACCGACAAAACCAGAAGGTAGAGAAATCCGGCGCCGAAGCCTGTCCACACCGACTTGATGATGCCGCGTCCGTAACCGCGCTTGACGGCGATTATAAAGTAAAGCGCCAGCGCTATCGACGCTGCTGTAAAGACGTACGGCACGCGAAGCTGCACGGCGATGACGGCCAGACCGATGATCGCGAACGCGGTCGCGTGCGCGTAGAGCGCGAAAACAAGATGATCGAATAGCAACGCATCGCGCCCGCGCAGGAACAGCGTCATGATGAGCGCCAGCACTGGCGCCATCAGGAACATCACGCGCGGCAACCAGTTGTTGAGACTGGCGTTGAACGCCTCAGGATCTTCGATCGCACGGGTGACGCCGGCGACGATCTTTTCCATGAGGGATAGCGTCTCGACAAATTCTTCCTTGCGCGCGGGATCGGCCGCGGCCCCCTCATTGATCTCCGACGTGATGCCGCTGAGGAGACTGTCGCGACAGCGCGCCCACAGCGCCCTGTCGACTTCGAGATCTTGCGGCCGAACGAAAAAGCGCGTCGACGCCGACAATCCGCAATCGAGATCCTGACCATCAATTATGATGGCGTCAGGGCCGCTCGACGCTTCGATGCGCGCCTTTTCGATCGCCACGCTGACTTCCGGTCCAGCGGCTTTCAGCCCCTCGTCCACGGCCGCTTTCGCCGCGGCCGTCTCCTCAGGCGTGCGCGCACGCACCTCGACCGCAACGATCAATGTATGCGTCAGGCTGAGAACAAGAAAAAACAGGAAACTGACGACCAGAAACAGGCGGACGGGCGGCGTATAGCGCGAGCGCTTCCCGTGGCTGTAATTCGCCGGCACCGTGCCGGGCGCCGCCGCGAGAAGGCCGAGCGTCCGCCACATCCGTCCGTCGAAGGAAAAAGTGTCCTGCACGAAATCCTTGGCAAGGACGAGGGAGCTGCGGCGCATGTCATCGTTGAGCTGGCCGCATCCCGGCGCAATAGGGGCCGGCGATCGCCGTGCCGCAGGAGATGCAGGCGGCAGCCGCCGTCACTGCAGCCGCCGCAGCCGCAGCTTCAGCGATCCCCGCTTCTGGCGGCTCAATATCCGGCGTCTCGCTCATGATCCCCTCTCCGCACCGGCGAGCTTAGCCCGGCAAGCCGAGCTTACGGAAGACGGCGCCGGGTGAGCGGACCATCGCGAAAACGCTCGCGAAAGATGATATAGAGGATGGTCGCGCCGGCGCTGACCACGCCGCGCACCGTTCCGGAGATTTTCGATACGCCGACGCGGCGTCGATAGGCGGCAGGGACTTCGACGACGCGCAGCCCCATCTTCGCAGCGCGCGCCTGCATTTCGACTGTCCAGCCGAAGCCCTCATCGTCCATCGCCAGTTTCTGGAGCGCCTCCGTCCTGATCGCGCGAAAGGGCCCGAGGTCCGTGAAGCGCACGCCCCAGAAAGCGGCGATGAGCGCGCAGGCAAGGGCGTTGCCCCAGCGCTGCGGCAGCGTCAGCGCGCCGGCTTCGGCGCGGCCGATCATTCGTGAGCCGATGACGAGATCGGCGCGGCCCTCCACGATCGGCGCGAGGATTGCCGCGCTGTCCGCGGGATCGTCAGCGCCGTCCGCGTCCATGAAGAGAAGGATATCGCATGGTAGCGCCGCCGCGACGCCCGCCTTGCACGCGCGTCCATAGCCCCGCCGCGGCGCCGACACGACGCGCGCGCCCGCCGCCGCTGCGACATCGGCGGTTTGGTCACGCGAACCGTTATCGACGACGATGATTTCACAAAGAAATCGCGGCGCGCTGGCGATGACCGCTGCAATGGCCAATTCCTCGTCAAGCGCCGGGATGACGGCCTTGATCCTCAAGCCGTCGAAAGCGGTCATGAGAGGCGGCGCCGCGTCGAAATGAGGTGAAGGACGAACGGCGCGGCGATCTGCACGCCAAGGAGCAGGAAAGGCGGCGCGGCTCCCGTCAAGGCATTGGGAAAACGCAGCGGATAGACGGCCGCGCCAGCCGACAAAAGGCACGCCCCCGCTGTCGGCGCGAACGGAATGAACGCCGCCGCCCAGATCACATACCAGGCATAAGCCGTCGGCGAGAGGAGAAGGAGGATCATCACGAAAGTCAGCGCGCGCGCCGGCGCATGCATGGCGTCCGCGTCCGGCTTCCAGGCGAGCGCGATGGCGGCCCCCGCCGTCAGCAACGCTACGACCGCGCGCGCGACAACGCCCGGATCAGATACGACAGCACCGGCGGCGCCTTCGATCAAGGCAAACGCAAAAGCGCTGCGGCGCCATTCCGAGGCATAGGCGAACAGCCCGCTGTCGCTCTCCATCACGCTCTTTAATAACGGCGCTAGCGATAGGCCGGCGATGAGCGTCATCGCCGATAAGGCGACGGCGAGAGCGCGGGGAGCGCCCGCAAAGCGCCGCAACACGATTGGCGCCAGCGCCAGCGGCCAAAGCTTGACCCCTGCCGCGAGCCCCAGGGCAGCGCCCGCTAGTCCGGGCCGCGCCGCACGCGCCGCCCACAGTGCGGCAAGAAGAGGCGGGACAATCAACGCATCCATATGCGCAGCTGAAAAGGTTTGTGTAATGACGATCGGGTTAAGCCAGTAGAGCAGCGACCAGAACGCCGCAATCCCGAACGCTGGCAGGACGCGAACCAACAGCATGAGCGAGGCCGCCTCGCTGGCGAGTAGCACAAAACGCCAGGCGTCAAGGCTGAAAGGCGTAAGCTGATGCGCGACAGCGAACGCGGCTTGAACAGGCGCTGGATAGATCGTCGTCAAATAGGGATGGTTGACGAGTTCGGGATAGTCGGCGCGCGCAGCGCCAAGGCGGCGCAGCGTTTCGACGCCGGCGTCCGGCGATGCTTCGACGGGCGCGCCAAAGGCATCGACGAGAAACCCGCCGGCAGGCGCGTGCTCGAACGGGCTAACCCCGGCGGCGACAGCAGCGCCTTCCCAGAGATATCGCCGCCAATCGTCTTCAAGGATCGGCTGCGAGCCGAAAAATATCAGCCGCAGCCCAAAGCCAAGAAAGATCATTGCAGCGAACGTGCCGCGCGATAGCGAGACGCTCCGTATGAGGAGCGCTGTCGAGGCGAACGCGACGCCGGCGACTGCTGTCAGCGCGGCGACGGCTGCGACCGGCTGCTCGCCGGGCGGCCGGTCGATTACGAAATCAGGCGCGAGGGCGCGCATTCCGGCGAGCGCCAGCGCCGAAGTGATCGCAGCGAACACGAAATACGCGCGTGGCGCGGAGACCGCCAAACGCGTCAGGAACCGGTCGGATAACTCTGCGGCTGCGGTCGACGGGGCGGCTGCCCGGCCGTCGTCTGATCGACGATACGCTCGACGTGATTCTCGGTTCTGTAGTTGAAGTCCTTGTAGGCGATCGACGGCGCTTTCTCGAGATTGATGCGCGCGCCATGCGTGATGTAGCTGGAAAGGTGGGCGCGCAGCGCCGCATCATCGGCGAAGAAATTCGCGCCGTACCAGTCATAGATCGCGCTGATTTCCGCCGCCTTCTTCGTCAGTTCAAATCCGCCCGGCGAGGTCAGATAGCGCTTCGCTGCGGCGTCAAGGTCGGCCCAGACCGTCGCCCCCTGAAACGCCTTGCGCTCGGCGGGCGGCCCCCCTGCCGATCCCTGATAGAGACCGTAAAGCACGCGAGGATCCTGCCAGTTGGCCAGAATGACACCGCGTTCGATATCGTCGATCGACAGCGCAACGCCGTCGACGGTCACGCTCTTTGCCGTCCATGCAGCGCCCGGCGCGGAAGCAACGCCCCGATCCTTCTTCATGCTTGCGCGCCCGCCCGATTCGCTGAGATGCGCCAGCACCAGCGCGTTGCGCAGGTTCAGCCAGAACGCCAGCTGATCGTCGCCCGAAAGCGTCGCCGGCGAGGTGGCGGCGAGCTTGTCGACATATTCGCGCAGGAATTTCGTGCCGACATCCTGCGCAGCGGCAAACTTGAACTTGAGCCGCTTGCCGCTCGGCACGCCGAAAACATCAAGGTATTCGTCGAGCGGCGCGTAATCGACGGCAGCGGCGCTCTGCTCTGCGCGCGCGGCAAATTGTTCGAGCCCTGCAGCGCCAGCGGCGCCGGTCATGAAAGCAAATGCCGCGAACCCTGCCGCAGCGATTGATAACCGCGATTTCCTGAACGTCATCGATCTCACCCTTTAATGAACCGCCGCAATCAATACCGGCGGGTCTTTTCACGCAATCGCAGCGCGGACACAATCGTGCGACCCAGCACCTGGCCCATATGACACCGATTTTTTTAACGCGCTTTGCGCCTTCACCGACTGGCTTTTTGCATCTTGGTCACGCCTTTTCGGCGCTGACGGCGTTTCAGGCGGCGCGCCGCGCAGGCGGGCGCTTTATCCTCCGCATCGAGGATATCGACTCAAGCCGCTGCAAGCCAGAATACGAAACGGCGATCCTTGAGGATCTCGCCTGGCTTGGCGCCGAGTGGGAGAAACCCGTCCGGCGACAGTCGGAGCATCTTGCCGACTATCAGTCGGCGCTCGAAGGGCTGATCGCGCGCGGGCTCGTTTATCGCTGCTTCAAGACGCGCACTGAGATTCTGGACGAGATTGCGCGCGCGCCGCATCTGTCGCCGGACGGCCCGGAAGGCGCAGCCTATGTCGGCGCCCCGCTTGCCGCTGATGAAGAGCAATCCTTGCTCGCGGACGGCGCATCTTTCGCGTGGCGTTTGTCGGTCGCGGCGGCGCGCGAAGCGCTCGGCGCGGCTTACGAGAGGCTTCAGTTCATCGTCGAAGATGAAAGCGGCGAGCGCATCATCCCTGCGTCGCCGCAGATTTTCGGCGACGCTGTCCTTGCCCGCAAGGGGCTGGGGACGAGCTATCACCTCGCCTCGACGCATGACGACGCGCTCCAAGGCGTCACCCATGTCATTCGCGGCGAGGACCTCGCGGCGGCGGCGCACCTTCACACACTGATCTATGCGCTGTTCGATTGGCCGCCGCCGCGCTATCGCCATCATCGTCTCGTTACGGACGATCAGGGCCGCCGCCTCGCCAAGCGTGACAAGGCGGTGACGCTGCGCGCGTTGCGGGCGGGCGGCGCAACGGCCGGGGATGTCCGGCGCCGCCTCGGTTTCAGTGATTGAGCGTCGTCGCTGACGCGGCGGGATAACGGTCGCCGCTGACGGCTTCCGGGGGCACGGCGCGTTCGATGGCGGCGATGTCGTCCGCCGTCAGCACAATCTTCTCCGCGCCGATATTTTCCTCCAGCCGCTCGATCTTTTTGGTGCCAGGAATGGGGATGATGTCGTCACCCTTCGCCAGCACCCAGGCAAGCGCGATCTGACCGGGCGTTGCGCGCTTTTTCTCCGCGATCTCGGCGATACGATCGACGAGCTTCACGTTCTTTTCGAGCGCGCCGTCCGAAAACCGCGGGTTGCCCGCCATCCGGTAGTCGCCTTTGCCGAAGTCTTTTTCCGAGCGGTAGGCGCCCGTCAGCAATCCGCGCCCCAGCGGCGAATACGCGACGAAGGCCGCGCCGATCGCGCGGCAGGCGGGAATCATTTCCGTCTCCATCACCCGCGTGACGATCGAATATTCGCATTGCAGCGCGGCGATCGGATGCACGGCGTTCGCCTTTTTGAGCGTCGCCGCGTTCACTTCGGAAAGGCCAAGCGCACGCACTTTGCCAGCCTTCACGAGCCCCGCCATCGCGCCGACCGAGTCCTCGATCGGCACGCTCGGGTCGCGCCGGTGCATGTAATAAAGATCGATCACGTCGATCTTCAGCCGTCTAAGCGAGGCGTCGCAAGCTTGGCGGATATAGGCCGGATCGTTCGACAAACCGCCCCAGCCGCCGTCCGGCGTCCTG
The DNA here is from genome assembly GCA_034522715.1 of Parvularculaceae bacterium. Lineage (GTDB taxonomy): Bacteria > Pseudomonadota > Alphaproteobacteria > Caulobacterales > Parvularculaceae > Amphiplicatus. Next base: position 153,742 of record JAXHLA010000005.1, read on the forward strand.
ACGATCGCGAATTTGGTCGCCAGCACGACATCCTGGCGGCGGCGCGCGAGGAACCCGGCGAGCTGCTCTTCATTGCGGCCAGAGCCATACATGTCGGCCGTGTCGAAGAAATTGACGCCGCGATCGAGCGCCGCGTCCAGCACTTTCTCCGCTTCGGCGTTCGACAACGCCTCGCCATAAAATTCGGCAAGTCCCATCGCCCCATAGCCGATGCGAGAAACGGAAAGACCTGATGTTCCAAGCGGTACTTTGTGCATGCATGGCTCCTTTGAAACGGAAATAAACGGGCGGCCGCCCGCCGCCTCAGCTGACGAGCCTCGCGCAGATAAGGGGGCTTGTCGTGACGCCGCAGCGGGCGAGCAATGAAGAGCTATCATCGCGCCCGAAATGTTTCCTAGCGCGGCAGCGCACGCGGCGCAATGCGCGACGAATTTAAAAGCGCACTGGACGCCTTAATCGTCCGTTTTCGGACGAAATCGACCCGTGATCTTCCAGTCAAAAAGCACGTCCTCCATCTTCGGCCCCGCGCCGATATTGTGCGCAATCAGGGGGCGTCCGGAGGCGCCCAACCGATCCGTGACGACGCCGATATGGGGGAGAAACCCTGCATCGTTTTTCAGGTTCCACGCAACGATGTCTCCGGCGCGGTAGTCGGCCGCGACACGGCTGGCGGGCAAGCGCCAGCCCGCGCGCGTAAAATACACCTCGAGATTGGGCACGCGCCGGTGGTCGATATTCCGGTCCGGGCGTCCCGCTCCCCATCGCTTCGGATAGGCGGCGAAGTCCGCTTTCATGTCCTCATGGACGCGCGCCTGCAGATCGACGCCGGCCGCCCGCAAGCTGCGGATGACGACATCGGTGCAAACGCCCCGATCAGCCGGCACGTCGCCCATTGGATAATCAAGCTGCACATAGGAAGGATCGTAAACACCCGGCTTCACCGTCTGGTCGATGGCGGCGGCGGCGACCTTGGCGGCGAACGCAGCTTGGTCAGCGGCAGCCGGGCTAGCCGCGAGGATGGCGGCGGCGAGACAAGCAAGAATACGCATGAGGGTAGTTTTCACACCGATTGCGGCAGAGTTGGGACAGCGTCCCTGGCGTTTCGCCAGGCTGATGGTTCCTTGCGCCAAAGCGGATGAAATCCGGCCGCCAGCGCCTATATGATTACCGAAGGAGCCCCGACGCCGATGCTGCGCGACCACCCCCTGAACGAAAACGACGCGCTCGACCCGCTGTCGTTTATTCTCAATCTCCTCTGGCTTGTGCTTGGCGGCGCGATCGCGGCGGCTGGATGGTTTATCGCGGCGCTTGTCATGGTGGTGACGATTGTCGGCATCCCGTTCGCGCGCGCCGCGTTTGACAACGGCGTTTACACGTTGTGGCCGTTCGGCGTCCGTTCGGAAGCGCGCGATCGACTTTACGGCGAAGATATCGGAACCGGCCCGCTCGGCTTCCTCGGCAATATCGTCTGGTTCCTATTCGCGGGCTGGTGGCTTGCGCTTGGACATCTCTTCGCTGCAGCGTTGCTCGCCATCACCCTTGTCGGCATCCCGTTCGCCTGGGCGCATCTGAAGCTCGCTGGCTTCGCGCTGTGGCCGATCGGGCGCAGCGTGGTGCGCCATGACGTCTGGCGCACGCGCCGGTATTAGGTAGCGCCGGGAAGCATACCGGGCGCCACTCCCTCGCCGCGCATTCCCGCGCCAGCGGGAATCCATTACCCAAAGTGCCGTTCCTGAACTCTGGGTCCCTGCCTTCGCAGGGATGAGCGAGGATTGAGTGCGACTTGAATCGCTCGCATCGTGTTCTGGAGCGGGGTAGCGGGGTCACTGCGGGTCCGCCGGGGGCGGCGACATCGGCGCTGACGCGGGCGGCGCCAGTTGCTGCGCGGCGACGATGCGTTCGAGTTCAGAGATCAGTGCACGGAGTTTTGTCTGATCCTCGGTCACAGCGCCCAGCCGGTAAGCGATGCGCAAATCGTCAAGCGCGCCGGCGTAGTCTTTTTTGTCGAGGCGCGCGCCCGCGCGTAATTGGTGGAACGCCGCCTGCTCGGTGCGAGTGAAGCTGTCGCCGTATTTTTCTTCAATTCTCGCCAGCGCCGCCAGCGCCTTGTCAGGATCGCCTTCAGCGCCGAGATATCTGTTGACGCCACGAAGGGCGTTCCAGACCGACGCGCGGGCCCGGTCGGCAGGCACCCCCGGAGGGCCGCCGCTGAGTTCGTATGTGATCAGCGTCTGCACGCTTTTGCGCTTCACTGGCCGGCCATCGACGATCCGCGGCTCGTATTTCCAGCCGACGACGCTCTCTTCAGCCGACTTGACGAGACATTTGTTGGTGGCGTCGATCGCACGGATGTTTTCCGTCGTTCCCATCTCGCTGACGTCGAACTCGATCAGCACGGTTTCCCGGTCCGCGGCGCTGCGCATGCATTTGGTGGGGTAGCGCGGCGGCCCGCGAAGGACCGGGCGTGCGTCGAAATCGAAGATCTGTGTTGGCGCTTCCAGCGTGAAGGTAAGCGTCGTCTCGACGTCTTCCTGATCGACGCTGCGGCCGTCGAGCTTTCGCGGCGTGAACTCCCAGGAGCGCACGGCGGCGATCACGGCTTCGTTGAAGCAGGCGTTTGTCGACTCGCGCACGCGAAGGCCTTCGGCGCGGCCGTCGCGATTCACCGTGTAGACGATGATCACCCGCTCCGGTGCGCCGTCGGCGGCGAGCGGAAGGCAAGACGATGGATAATCCGGCGGACGGCGAAATCGCGGCGACGCTGGGACATCGACGACCGGCGCGGTCGACAGTGCCGCCACGGCAAGCAACCCTACAATGCTCATGACTTCCCCCCGCTGATACAGCATCAATACAGGAAAAGACGCGGCTGCCGCAATCGAGGCGTAAGCCGAGGGCAAATGACGCGGCGGAAAGAGCGACCGGCCCTTTACCCTGCCGGCATCTGGAAGCTCGCCGGGGCGCCGGGCCCCAAAGGCCAACCGAGCGTGATCCAGACAAAGGTGAGGATAAGACCCGTAATGAGTAGCCACAGCGAATAGGGAAGCATCACCGCAGTGAGGCTGCCTAATCCGAAATCCGCTTTCCAGCGCTGGCAGAAGGTGAGGATCAACGGGAAATAGACCATCAAGGGCGTGATGATATTGGTCGCGCCGTCGCCGACGCGATAGGCTGCGGTCGTTGCTTCCGGGCTGACGCCAAGCAGCATCAGCATCGGCACCATAACCGGCGCCAACAGCGCCCATTTGGCGCTCGCCGAGCCGACGAAGAGATTGACCGCCGCGGTCAGCAACACCATCAGTGTCAGGAGGATTGGCATCGGCAAGCCTGACGCCTTGATCGCGCCCGCGCCCTGCACGGCGAAAATGAGCCCGAGATTGGACCAGTTGAACATCGCCACGAAATGAGCGGCGAAAAAAGCGAGGATCAGGTAATAACCGAGGTCCGACATCGCCGCCGCCATCATCTTGACGACGTCGCGATGCGTTTTGATCGAGCCCGCTGCCGCGCCATAAGCCCAGCCCGCCGCGAGAAAGAGAACGAAAAATCCGGCGACGAGGCTGCGGAAGAACGGCGTCAATTGCGCCGGGCCGATGGCGTTTTCATCGATCAGCGGCGTGCCCGGCCCGAGCGTGAAGACGCCCCACAAAACGACTACGGCGAGCGCTGCAAGGCCCGCGCGGCCAAGCCCCTTTTTCTCGCCCGCGGAAAGCGGCTTGTCCTCCGCCGTCGCGCGCCGCGCCGCATCCGTTTCAGGCGCAAACTTGCCGAGCTTTGGTTCGATAATTCTGTCGGTGACAAACCAGATCACCGGCAGGAACACAAACAGCATTGCAGAGATAAAATACCAGTTGCCTGCTAGGTTCGCGTCCCAGGTCGGAAGAATCAATTCGGCCGCCGCTTCCGTGATGCCGAAGAGAAGCGCGTCGAGCTGGCCGGGGAGAAGATTGGCGGAGAACCCGCCCGAGACGCCCGCAAAAGCGGCCGTGATGCCGGCGATCGGATGGCGCCCGGCAGCCGCATAGAGAATGGCGGAAAGCGGGATCAACACGACATACGCGGCGTCAGCCGCAAGGTTCCCCATCATGGCGACGAAAGCGACGATCGGCGTCAGCAGGGCTGTCGGCGCGCCGCGCACCGCGCTGCGCATCGCCGCCGCGAAGAGGCCCGTGCGTTCCGCGACACCGGCGCCCATCATGACGACAAGCACGTACCCAAGCGGGTGAAAATGCGTGAAGGTCGTCGGCATATCGCCCCAGAGCTTGGCGATATTCGCTGGCGCCAGTAGGCTCGTCGCTGCGATCAGTTTCGCCGTACCGTCCTCATTCTTCTCGGTAGGATGCAGCGCGCCGACACTGGCGAGATCGGCGAGAATGCTGACCACGACCAGCGCCGCTATCAGATAGAGAAAGATGAACGCTGGATCCGGCAACCGATTACCGGTCTTTTCGACCCAGCCCAGAAATCCACCCATTGAGCCGTCTTTCGTCGCCGCTTCTGCCTTCGCCATGCCGGTCGATCCCTCCATCAAGTGCGGCGAGAGACGCACCGAATGAGGGAAATTTCAAGGCGAGGCCGCAAGGGATGCGCTGCGCGCAACAATTGCGAAGCCGGGCGCGGCCCCCTAGCCTCGCCTCGATTTTCCAGGGAGACCGATTGCCATGGCGACATTCGCCGACCTCAAGAAACGCCTCAGCGTGCCGGTGATCGGCGCGCCGCTCTTCATCGTCTCGAACCCGAAACTCGTTATCGCGCAATGCAAGGCGGGCATTATCGGTTCCTTCCCGTCGCTCAACGCGCGTCCCGCCGAGGCGCTTGATGGCTGGCTTACCGAGATCGAGGAAGCCCTCGCGGCCCATGACGCAGCGCACCCCGATCGTCCGTCCGCCCCCTATGCTGTCAATCAGATCGTCCACCGTTCGAACGACCGGCTGATGCATGACCTCGAAGCCTGCGTTAAACACAAGGTTCCGGTTGTCATCTGCTCGCTCGGCGCGCGCGAGGACGTTTATCAGGCAGTCCACTCCTATGGCGGGCTCGTTCTCCATGACGTGATCAACAACACCTTCGCGAAGAAGGCGATCGACAAGGGCGCGGACGGTCTCATCCTCGTCGCGGCGGGCGCGGGCGGCCATGCGGGCGTCATCTCGCCCTTCGCGCTCGTTCAGGAAATCCGCGAATGGTTCAAGGGCCCGATCGCGCTTTCAGGCTCGATCGCGACGGGGGGCGCCGTTCTCGCCGCTGAAGCGATGGGCGCCGATTTCGGCTATATCGGCTCGCCCTTCATCGCGACGGACGAGGCGAACGCGTCGGACGACTACAAGAACGCGATCGTCAATTACGGCGCCGATGACATCGTCTACACGAGCCTCTTCACCGGCGTGCATGGAAACTATTTGAAGCCCTCGATCGTCGCGGCAGGTCTCGACCCCGACAATCTCGCCGAGGGCGACGTCTCGAAAATGAATTTCGGCTCAGGCGGCAACACCGCCGCGAAGGCATGGAAAGACATCTGGGGCTGCGGACAAGGCATCGGCGCCATCAAGACGCGCGAAAGCGCCGGGGCCTATGTCGCGCGGCTGGCGCGGGAGTACGCGGACGCGCGGGCGCGATTGGCGATCGGGTGAATCGCGAGCAGACCCATCCGCCTACGGACGATCACCCTCCGGGCCGCCGAGTAGTTGCGTATCTAACGCTGCTTTCGGTTTCGCAGAGGACGGCCGTGGCGAAGCCGAGGTCTCCGTCGCGGCGGGGGGCAGGGCAAGTTCTTCAATCGCTGTCGGCGTCAGCGATGTCGGCTGTGCAATTTGCTCTGCCGGCGCGTCCTGCAAGGTGCGCGCGATCGCCGCTTGCGCTTCCGCCTGCTTGCCTTGCGCGCTGGCGAGGCGCTCGGCCGCGCGGGCGCGGCTGGCCTCGGCGGCGAGCACGGTCTTCGTGCCTTTCTCCTTCATCTCCTCGGCATCGGCCCACGCGCGCGCGGCGGCTTCCAGTTGCGCGGCTTCCATGCGCGCGTCGCGCGCCGTCTGCGCCGCGCCGAACGCGCGGGTCAGGGTGAGATAGCTGAGTTGCTGCGACCGGATTGCTTGTTCGGCATCAGCGATCTGGCGTTCGCCATCGAGGCGCAGCTGCTCTGAAGCCGCGATCTCGGCATTCGCGGCGGCAATGGCGCGCAGGGCCTCGGCCTCCTTTTTTTTCGATTCCTTGTAAACTTTTTCGAAGCCCGGATAGATACGGGGGGGTTCCTGCGCGCGCGCGACGCTCGCCAGCAGCGTCATGGCAAAGAGTGTAAAAAGAAATCGCCCCATCGCCGCCTCCCGAACCCTCTGCGAAGAGTGCCGAAGCAGCGCACTTTGCGCAAGCCGAACGGCCCCGCTTTTCACGCACAACCGATCAGCCTAGGAAAGCAAAATCAACGTCTTCGGGAGCGCGCGGCCAACATGAGAAAACGGCAATGCAAGATCGTCGCAACCGTCGGCCCGGCGAGTTCCTCGCCCTCGATGCTGACTCTGCTCCATCAGGCGGGCGTCGATGTCTTCCGCCTCAACTTCTCGCACGGTGAGCATGACAAGGCGACGCGCGTCATCGAAGCGATCCGGGCCATCAGCCGTGAGACAGGAACCCCAATCGCCGTCTTCGCCGATCTGCAAGGACCGAAGATCCGCACCGGCGTTTTGAAGGGCGATGGCCTCGATCTGAAATTCGGCGCGCATTACCGTCTGATGCTGGCGAAGGAGACGAACGAGGACGACGTCATTCCGATCCCGCACCCCGAGGTGATGACGATCTTGCAGCCCGGCGACATTCTGAAGCTCGATGACGGCAAATTGCAGATCACCGTTGAAGAAGTGAAACCGGACTATGTGCTCGGCAAGGCCGACACGCCCGGGCGCCTGACCAACCGCAAGGGCATCAATCTGCCCGGCCGCGCGCTGCCGATCTCGGCCCTGACAGAGAAAGACCATGCCGATCTCGCGCACGCCTTGCAGATCGGCGTCGATTACGTCGCGCTGTCTTTCGTTCAGCGCCCTGAGGACGTCGAGGAGGCGCGCGCCATCATCGGCGACCGCGCCGGGATCATCTCCAAGATCGAAAAGCCGACCGCGGTCGACCACCTCGATGCGATCATCGCCGCGTCCGACGCGTTGATGGTGGCGCGCGGCGATCTCGGCGTCGAGCTGCCCGCCGAAGACGTGCCGAACATCCAGCGCCGTATCGTGCGCGCCTGTCGCAAGGCCGGCAAGCCCGTCATCGTCGCGACCCACATGCTGGAATCGATGGTCGAATCGATCGCGCCGACCAGAGCCGAAGCCTCCGACGTGTCGACCGCCGTCTTTCAGGGCGCGGATGCCGTGATGCTATCGGCCGAGACCGCGGTTGGGCGCCATCCGCCATCGGCTGTCGCTATCATGGACCGCATCATCGGCGCCACGGAACGCGATCCCGAATGCGCCTCTTTCATCATTCAGGACGATCCGGGCGCGGTGCATATGACGGCGGATGCGATCACGCTTTCCGCGCGGCGCATTGCCGAAGTGCTCGATTGCCGGCTCGCCGTCGCCTACACAAAGACCGGCTCGACCGCGAAGCGGCTCTCGCGCGACCGGCCCCATTGCAGCATCCTCGCTGCAACGCCGAGCGAGCGCGTCGCGTGCAGGCTAGCGCTCTATTGGGGCGTGACGCCAATCGCCACGGACGACATTTCGGAATTTGACGAGATGCACGAGAAGGCGGAGCTGCTCGCCGTCAAACATGGCGCGAAGGATGGCGACCGCATCATCATCCTTGCCGGCTATCCGTTCGGGCGGCCCGGCAAGACGAATACGCTAAAGATCAGCCGCATCGGCGCGCGCGGAGAGTAGGCGCAGCGCCCCACCTTAAAATGCAGTAAGTCACAGGGCGGCCCATCAAACGCCCTTATCATCCGACACCCAGGCGTCGTTGTGTAGAGTGATGGAGGGTTCGATGACTTATGTTGAAGATGCGTCCGCCGGAATCATCATCGTCGTGCCGAAAGACGACGCCCTCGCGCGCGAGCGCGTGACGCCGACCAGGGCCGTCGCGCCTTGGCCGCGTCCGGCCCCGCGACGGGACTTGATTTCCCGCCTCTTCCCGCGAAAGACTCGCGTCGAAGCGTGACCGGAGATTTGCATGGCGGTGACGACGCGCGCGGTCGACTATGCGCATGGCGGAAAAACTTACGAAGGAATTCTGGCCGTCGATGGCGCGCAGAGCGGCCAGAGGCCGGCAGTGCTCGTCAGCCACGCCTGGGCCGGCCGCGGGCCGGTTGAGGAGGGTTACGCGAAACGATTGGCCGATCTCGGTTATGCTGGTTTTGCGCTCGATCTTTACGGCAAGGGGGTCTTCGGCAAGACGACGGAGGAATGTCAGGCGCTGATGACGCCTCTGGCGTCGAACCGGCCGCATCTTCAAGAGCGGCTGCTGCATGCGATCGAAATTCTGAAAGCGCAACCCGAGGTCGATCCAGCGCGCATCGCGATCATGGGGTTTTGTTTCGGAGGATTGTGCGCGCTCGACGTGGCGCGCACCGGCGCCGATATCAAAGGCGCAGCGTCGTTTCACGGCCTCTTTGGCGCGCCGGGCAACACGAAGGGCCGCAAGATCAAGGCGAAGGTGATCGCCTTTCACGGCTATGACGATCCGATGGTGAAACCAGAGGACGTCGTTGCGCTCGGAAACGAACTTACCGAAGCCGGCGCCGACTGGCAGATCCACGCCTATGGCGGCGTCATGCACGCCTTCACCAATCCACAGGCGAACGATCCCGGCTTCGGCACTGTCTATAACAGACGCGCAGCGGACCGCGCGTGGAAGGCGATGGCGGATTTTCTGGCGGAGTGTTTTACGTAATCTGACTCCGTCACCCCGGGGCGCGCGACTTCGCTCGAAACCGGGGTCCAACTCCCGATACAGGCCACCGCGACCGGCTGACGATAAGGAGATGGGCCTCAGGGTGACGGCGAGTTGTGAGTTCCGGTCAATCCGCCTGTTCGACCTTCGGCAATCCTGCATGGCGGAGCGAGGAAATCAGACGCCCGATTTCGCGCGGTCTGAATGTCAGGAACAGCGCCGCAGCGAAAGTCATCGCGGCGGCGAAGAGGCGTTGGAACGTAAAGGATTGGACGGTGACTGGCGCATTGTCATCCCGGACGACAAGTTCGCTGACAATCTCAATAATAGCCAAAATCAACTGTGGCGTGAACTGCAACATAAAGAAGAGCCCGATCAGAAACGTCCCCGCGGAAACGATCTCTTCAACGGTGACATCAAACTTGATCGCCTCGGGCGCGGCGCGCGGCGCAATCAGCTTTGACAGACGTGCGGCAAACGCAAAGGCAACGAGCGCAGGCGTCAACCAGACCGCCGCCTCCACGAGCAAGTCAGCGAGCTTTTGTTCGCCTTCGCCACTTGCCGCCTCCCAGACCCAGTACCCGAAGGCGCTGAGATAGGTCAGAAAAATGCCCGCCGCCCAAAGGCGGATGATCAGCACGCTGATCGCCTCGATCGCCGTCATTCAGCCCCTTTCACAATCTCTCGCGTCTTCACAAAGGCTGGCCTAGTCGTCGATCACCGGCGTTCGATTGAAGACTGCGAAGTCCACAGGCTGCGTCCGGTCGATGAACTTTTCAACCTTCGGCATCGGATATTTGAGGCCCGTCGCGCAGTTGAAGAGCACAACGCGGTCGCTGCGTTTAATGCGGCGCTCCATTACTGCGCGGCGATAGGCGGCGTAGGTCGCAGCGCCTTCAGGGCAGAGGAGCAATCCTTCCTCGCGCGCCATCTCGGTGAGCGCATTGCGGATGTCGTCATCTTCGACAGCGACGCAATAGCCATCGGACGCGCGCACCGCCCGGATGATGAGAAAATCACCGACTGCAATGGGCACCCGAATGCCGGCAGCGTAGGTCGCGGCGTTCTCCCAGAGCGGCGCATGCTCCTCGCCCTTCTCCCAGGCGCGCACGATCGGCGCGCAGCCTGTCGCTTGCACCGCCACCATCTTCGGGCGTTTGGCGCCGATCCAGCCGATTTTCTCCAGTTCGTCGAACGCCTTCCACATGCCGATGAGACCTGTGCCTCCGCCAGTCGGATAAAAGATCCATTCAGGCAATTCCCATTCGAACTGCTCGGCGAGTTCGAGGCCCATCGTCTTCTTGCCTTCAATCCGATAGGGTTCCTTCAGCGTCGAGACGTCGAACCAGCCGGCCTTATCCTTGCCCTCGCCGACGATCTTGCCGCAATCATTGATGAGGCCGTTGACGAGGGTGACGTCAGCGCCTTGCAGCGCGATCTCCTCGACATTGATCGGCGGCGTGTCGTCTGGACAGAAGACCGTCGCGCGCAGTCCGGCGCGGCTCGCATAGGCCGCGAGCGCCGCGCCGGCGTTGCCGTTGGTCGGCATGGCGAGATGCTTGAGCCTCAACTCTTTCGCCATCGATACCGCAAGCGCGAGGCCGCGCGCCTTGAACGAGCCGGTCGGCAATCGTCCTTCGTCCTTGACGTAAAGTTCCCCGCCGCCGCGCAGCGCCTCGATGCGCTGTGTACGGATGAGCGGCGTCACCACCTCGCCTAGCGTGATACGGTTCTTCTCCATCTCAACAGGAAGAAACTCGTGATAGCGCCAGAAGCCTTCGGTGCGTTTTGCGAGCGCCTCTTTGGAGACGCTGGCCTTCAGCGCCGCGAGGTCATAGCGAACGAGCAGCGGCCGGCCAGCGCGGGACAGGCCATGCACTTCACGAGCCGGATAGGTTTCACCGGTCAGGGAACATTCAAGATGCGAAACATAAGAGGTCATGCCCGCTTTATTGCGCGGGACCGGGGCGAAGGCAAAGCGTCAGACGGCGCGGCGTCCCGCCGCCAACACCAGGAGCAGCGCCGCCAAGCCCGGCAGGGCTTGCGTCAGATAGATCGTCGGCTTTGCGGTATAGCCGCCAAAGAGGCCCGCCGCGATCACGCAAAGGAGAAAGAAAATCTGAACGTCGCGCTTCCGGGCGATGAGCCCCCAGAGCAGCCCCGCCGCGATGAACCCGTTATAGAGTCCCTGATTGGCGGCAAGCACCGCCGTTTGCGCCGATTGTTCTTCGGTCATCGAGAAAACGCGGCGGCCGACCGGATGATCCCAGAAAAACATCTCGAGCGCCAAAAACCCTGCATGGAGCGCGGCGACGAGAAAGACGGCAGTACCGGTAAGCGCTTTCATTCGGATGGCGTCGCCGAGAGGCCGAGCTTGTCCTTCGCCGGACCAAAATCGGGATTGATCTCAAGCGCCCGTTCATACGCCGTACGCGCGGCGCGCGCGTCCTTCTGCGCCTCGCGGGCAAGACCGATATTATACCAGGCGACCCAGGGCTTCGACAGATTGTTGTCGAGCGATTTCTCATAGTCATTGACAGCAAGATCGTACTGACCACCCAGAAACCGCGTATTGCCGCGATTGAGCCAGGCCTCGCCAAGCCCGGCGTCGCCGTCGAGCGCGGTGTTGAAATCGGCGAGCGCGTCGGTCAATTTTCCCGCACGGTTGTTGATAATGCCGCGATTGACATAGGTAGCGAGGCGGTCACGTTTGGTCAGCGCCTGCCCGACGAGCGCCGCGTCGCACTTGTCCGTCGAGGTCTCGCGGTCATTGCGCGCGTCCTCGTAACAGGCTTGCGCATCAGTCGCGCCGAATGTCGTAATGGCCATTTGCGCCGATGCGGACACCGCGACCATCGACGCCGACAAACCGAGCACCCATCTCATTCGATCCTCACACACGCAGATTTGCCTTCACAAATACGCGCTCTGTCAGGTTGCCGCCAGTGTTTGGCGGCGAGCGCGGCTGTGCACGCTGTTGAGCCTGCAAGCTGCCGCAAGTATGTTGCGCTGCAACTCAACTCAAAAGGAACGCGGCATGGCTGCCAAGAGGTCGGCGATCGTCACAGGATCAACAAGCGGTATCGGACTTGGCGTTGCGGAGGCGCTTGCCGCGGACGGCTGCGACATCATGCTGAACGGCTTTGGCGAGGCCAATGCCATTGAAAAAGACCGCCGGCGCCTCGCAGAGAAATACGGCGTCACGGTCGCCTTCAGCGGCGCCGACATGTCGAAGCCTCAGGAAATCAGGGCGCTCGCCGCTGTGGCAACCGACGCCTTTGGCAAGGTCGATATCGTCGTCAACAACGCTGGCATCCAGCATGTGGCGCCAGTCGAGGATTTCCCGGAAGAAAAATGGGACGCGATCATCGCCATCAACTTGTCGGCGACCTTTCATCTCACCAAAGCGATTTTCAAGGGCATGAAAGATCGCGGGTTCGGTCGCATCATCAACATCGCCTCGGCGCATGCGCTCGTCGCCTCACCCTTCAAGTCCGCCTATGTGACGGCCAAGCATGGCGTCCTCGGTTTCACGAAAACGATCGCTCTTGAAGGCGCGGAGCACGGTGTCACGGCGAACGCCATCTGCCCCGGCTATGTGAAAACCCCGCTTGTCGAAAAGCAAATTCCCGACACCGCAAAAGCGCGCGGCATGACCGAGGCGGAAGTTATCCAGAAGGTTATTCTCGAAGCGCAGCCCACGAAAAAATTCGTGACGATCGAGGAAGTCGCCGCGCTCGCGGTCTTCCTCGCCGGCGAGAAGGCCGCCTCGATCACCGGCGCGGCGTTGCAAGTCGATGGCGGCTGGGTGGCGAAATGATCGAACCAAAAAAGGTCAATCTCGCTTTGCAGGGCGGCGGCGCCCATGGGGCCGTGACCTGGGGCGTTCTCGATCGCTTGCTGGAAGACGACCGTGTCGCCATCGAAGGCATATCAGGGGCGAGCGCCGGCGCCGTCAACGCCGCCGCGCTTGCTTACGGCCTTTATAAAAACGGACGCGAGGGCGCTCGCGAGACGCTTGACCGGCTCTGGGAGGGAATTGCGCGCGCCGGCGCTCGTTCAAGCCCCATGCGCGCGGGACCGTTTGGGGAAGTCGGCGCGCAGTTTACCTACCGCTTGTTCGATATCTTCACGCGCATTTACTCGCCTTATGAATTCAATCCGTTCGACATCCACCCGTTACGGGAAATTTTGCTGGACCTGATCGATTTCGAGAAATTTCGCTGCTGTGCGCATACGAAGCTTTACCTGTCGGCGACGAATGTCCGCACCGGCAAGCCGCAGGTCTTCCGCACGAGAGACGCAACCGTCGACGCCGTGCTGGCGTCGGCCTGTTTGCCGTTCCTCTTCAAGGCCGTCGAGATCGGCGACGACGCCTACTGGGACGGCGGGTACATGGGAAATCCTGTCCTGTTCCCGTTCTTTTATGAGGCGGAATCGAACGATGTCCTGATCGTGCACATCAATCCGCTCCATCGCGACAAGGTTCCCGTTACGGCCCCCGACATCCTTAACCGGATCAACGAGATCAGCTTCAATTCCTCGCTGCTGAGCGAGCTTCGCGCCATCGCCTTTGTCGAGAAGTTGCTGGAGGAAGGCTGGCTGAAGGATGAGTATCGCGACCGCCTCCGGCATGTCCGCGTTCACTCGATCCGCAGCGATCGTACGCTCGAAGAGCTGCCAGTCGCCAGCAAGTTCAATGTCGATCGCCAGTTCCTGAACACGCTGAAATCGCGCGGACGCAGAATCGCCGATGTGTGGCTTCATGAAAATTTCGATAGCATCGGCGTCAAGAGTTCAGCGAATATTAGAGAAATGTTCAGCGGCGGCGATGCAAACAGCCATGACCATCCTGTCATGACACGGGCTTAACTGGCGCATGTGCGGTTACTCGCTTAGTTGTTTGCTTCGGCGCTGCCAGAGGCCGCGCTATAAAAAGCGATAGGAGTTCATCATGATCCGTACACTCATCACCGCCGCTAGCGCGCTGGCGCTCATCGTAACTGCGAATGCGGGCGAACCCGCGCGAAAAGGCGCTATGCAATCTGAGCCCGAGGCGCGTGCGGCGCTGACGCCGCAAACCGTGAAGACGCGCGAGGACGCAGCCAAGCTCGGTGAGGCTGAATTCACAATCGCTGACGCCGACGCAAGCGGCGCGCTGAACGAGAGCGAATTTGCCAAGGTTGAGGCAGGCATGAAAAAACCAGAAGGCGCGATAACAGCTTCTCTCGCGCTTGCGGAGGCGAGCATGTTCAAAGTGATCGCCGGCGAGGATGGGCAGGTGACGAAGGAAGAACTCGCCGCCGCGCGCGTCGCCAGCTTTGACGCTGCCGACGCTGATCTCAGCCGGTCATTGAGCGACAGCGAACGGCAAGTATTCGCTTCGCTGATCGTGGCGCAGAAAGCGGAAACGCCGGAATTCTAGAACTCGCCCCCCTCCCCGCGCCCCGCCCCCCGCGGCGCAGTGAGAAGGCCCGCCTCGCGTCCCGGAGGCGGGCCTATTTTTCTTGAAGATCATCTGCATCAGGACTGTCGTCACTTTCGGCCGCCGGGATCGCGTAGGCGCCCGTTAGCCAGCGATGCAAGTCGACATCGGCGCAGCGCTTTGAGCAAAAAGGGCGGTAGTCAGCGACCGAAGGCGCTTTGCAGGTCGGGCATGGCGCGACTTTGGCGTTGTCGTTCACGGCTTCAATTTTCGGCGACATCGAACCTCCTCGGGGGCAGACGCTGCTGGCGACGAAATTCCAACCGGGCGCCGTAGCGGTCGATGAGCCGCGTGCGCCATTGCTGCTTTTGCTCAAGATACTCCAGCAGATCATCGCCGGCATCGAGCCTAATGCGCTGGCGCGGCTGACGGCGCAATCGTCCTTCAATCGCGGCGACGGCCCGTTTCGCTGTCCAGTCGAGGGTGAGGCGGCGCCCGGCGACGATCGCCTCGTCGCCGAACCATTCGGTGGCGCGTTCAAGCATCGACAGATCGCGGCGCGGCGCTGTCAGATCGAGGACGCCGTCCGGCGCCAGCTTTCCCAGACGCCGCTCGTAGATGGCGATATCTTGCGATCGGAGCGCGCCGAGCAGCCTCTGGCGCGCCGCAGCGGACGACGGCGGCAGGAAGTCAACGAAAACCCTTCCGCCGACGCTGCGGCGCGAAAGCTCGCGAAACAGGCGCTGCGCGGCGCGTTCATTGACGCGGTCATTCGGCTTGCGGGCGGCATTTGACGCGCCGCCAGCGTCGATATCAACAACAACTCCGCCAGCGGTTTCGGCGAAACCCATGTGCGCGCCATCGCCAATTGGCGCTTCAAGTTCAAGCGATTGCGCGATCGCTTCTTCTATATCGGGGGCGTCGCCGACACCTTCGTCAACAACAGATGAAATGCCCGATGCGGCGAGCGCCGCTTTTGTTTCCGCGCGATTGACAACGATCGAAGCAGATCCAAACGGTTGGGCCCAGACGGCGATCATCACGGCGCTATCGGCCCCAAGGGATAAAAGGCGCGGCGCGCCTTCTGTTTTCGCCAAAGCAGCGGCGAGCGCCTCGGGAAGCGCATTTCTCCAATCGGCGTCAAGGATAGCGCCCTTTCCCCCGAGCGCCGGCCGCACCACCCGAAAGATCGCGGACGCGCCCTCATGGAGCGCTGCGCCGGATTTCGCCGGGAGGAATGCTTCCTCGTTAGATCCGATGTCGACAAATGCGCCGCCGAGCGCCGGCGCGCTCTTCTTGATACGTCCAAGGACGATATCACCGTGCCCTGGCGCTCTCGGCGCCAGCTCGTCGCCGCGCGCCGGCGCAAAGAATAACTTGACGATCTCGCCAGCGAGGGTAAGCGCGCCAATCGTTTCCGCCGCGCCGCACTCGATGAGAAGAACCGGCTTCATGCCGCGATCAGGCCGGCGCCTTTGAGAAGATTATAAGTCTCGCGCGCGGGGAGGCCGACAATGTTTGTATGCGAGCCGATGATCGCCTCGACATGGCGCGCGAAACGGCCCTGGATTGCATAACCGCCCGCTTTGCCTCGCCACTCCTCCGACGCGAGATAATCGTCGATCTCCCGGGGCGTCAGGCGTGCAACCCTCACCCGCGACTCGACGGCGCGCAGACGAAGGGGCGCGCCGGGCCCGGCCAGCGCAACGCCCGTCCAGACGCGATGCGCGCGGCCAGACAACAGGTCGAGGCAATCTCGTGCTTGTTCGACCGTCTCGGCTTTCGGCAGGATGCGCCGCCCGCAGGCGACCGCGGTATCGGCAGCAAGGACCAGCGCGTCCGGCGCACGCACGGCGACAGCCGCCGCCTTCTCCGTCGCCAGCCGCGAAACATAATCGCGCACAAGCTCGCCTTTGCGCTCGCTTTCGTCGAGGTCGGCAGCGGCGACGGTGTCCGGTTCGACGCCAATCATGCGCAGAATATCAAGACGGCGCGGCGACGCGCTGGCGAGAACGAGGCGCAAGGCCTTCGTCATTCCTATTTGAAACGGAAGGTGATCCGGCCCTTGGTCAGATCATAGGGCGTCATTTCGACCTGCACGCGGTCGCCAGCGAGCACTCGGATGCGGTTCTTGCGCATCTTGCCGGCCGTATGGGCGATAATTTCATGCCCTTGTTCGAGCTTCACTCGAAAAGTGGCGTTAGGGAGGAGTTCCTCCACCGTGCCTTCAAATTCCAACAATTCTTCTTTTGCCATGCAAGTCCTCTGGTCAGGCGATCCCCCCTCCTGTCAGGGTCGCCCGTCCTTCGGGCAATGTGGATCTGGAAGCGGCCGGAAAATGGTCCTGCTGCTCGGTAAAATCAAGGCTCATTTCGGGACCCGAGAAACCGCGCCCGAATACGCTCGCGCAGTTCATCCCGGACGGCGCGATAGGCGTCGAACAGCGCATCGTCCCCGCCGCGGACGTCGCTGGGGTTTTCTGTCGGCCAATACTCGATACGGCTGGCGGGCAGGACGCGGCGCGCTTCCGCCGCGGCCTCCGGCGTCAAAGCGATGACGAGATCGAAGCGGGAGATATCAATGTCGCTTAGCGCCTTTGGTTCATAGTCACCAAGCGAAACGCCGATCTCTCCAAGCACCGGTCCGATAAAGGGATCAGCGCCACCCTCGTAAACTCCCGCAGAGTCGACGCCGACGCCCGGCGCGTTCTCCGCAGCGAGGATCGCCGCCGCCATCGGCGAGCGGACGGAGTTCATGTTGCAAACAAAGAGAACTCTTTTTGCCATCGGCGTCATCGCATGTGAAAGGAGCAGATTAAGGTAAAGAGACGCCGTGCGGTGTTGAGGTCGAGGCCGATTTTTTCGGTCAGGCGTTCGCGCAAAATCTCCGAACCTTCGTTGTGCATGGCGCGGCGCGCCATATCGACAGTTTCAATTTGCGCCGGCGCCGCCGTGCGGATTGCGTCGTAATAGCTCTCGCACAGCATGAAGTAGTCCTTGATGATCCTGCGAAACGGCGACATCGAAAGATGCACCTGCCCGATCGGTTCGCCGCCGGGCTTATCCGGATCATGGCGGCGCACGTCGAAGACGAGCCTGTTTTCGACATTCGACAGATAAAGCTCAAAGGGACCGTCGCCGCCGCCGATCGGTTCGAAAAAGTTCTCTTCCAATAGGTCGTAAACAGCGACTTTGCGCTCATGTTCGATATCGGCGGTCGCGCGCGCAAGGCTCCGCTCGTCAAGCTCGATGCGGACGATCCGTCGCGTTTGCTTTTCGGCGTCGTCCGCCATTCGATTTCCAACAATATCAGCCAAAGACTTTAACCGGACGCGCGCGGCTCGTCACGCCTCATGCTGCGGGCGCATCCGCGTCATCCACGGTGACGAAATATCGGCGAGTTGGGCGTTCACGCTCTCGACGTCGAGCCGGATCGCGCCGCCGCCGGCAAGATCGATCGTGACGATCCCGGCGCCGTCTTCGCCCGGCGCAAAGCGCAGTGAGAGGATCTCAACGACGGCGTCCTTCGCGCCAAGGCGCAAGTTCGTCTGCTGGACAGCCTTGACGTCGTCGAAATGGCATCCGGTCCGGACGCGCGCGAACGGCCCGCGCGCGTTGTCGCCTGCCGTCTCCCACAGGAACCGGTTGGCGACGAAAGCGAAGCGGCGCGCTCTGGGTTGCCAGGCGAAATCACCAATCTTGGCGATGGCGTCCTGCAGCACGGCTGACATCGCGCCGAGATCGTCCGCGTCGTCGGCGATCAGCCGGAGCGCCTTGTAGCTTTCAAGTCCGGTCATCGCCGCGCCGTCACCCTTCGCCCTTCACGCGCTCAATCAGCGCGCCGCAGGCCCTGAGCTTTTCTTCAAGGCGCTCGAAGCCGCGGTCAAGGTGATAGACGCGATTGATGATTGTCTGGCCTTCGGCCCCGAGCCCGGCGAGAATAAGGCTCATCGAGGCGCGAAGGTCCGTCGCCATTACGGGCGCACCCTTGAGGCGCCTGACGCCGCGAACGGTCGCGGTCTGTCCGTCCACGGAGATTTGCGCGCCCATGCGCGCCAGCTCTGGCGCGTGCATGAAACGGTTCTCAAAGATAGTCTCCTTGATCACGGAGACGCCGTCGGCGATCGTCATCATCGCCATGAATTGCGCTTGCAGGTCGGTGAAAAAACCGGGATGAGGCTGGGTGATGATGTTGACCGCCCGCGGCCGGTCGGCGACGCGTTTGGCGCGCACGCCGCCGGTCTCCTGCGTCAGCTTGAGGCCCGCTTCTTCAAGGACGCCGGCGGCGGCTCCCAGAAGATCGACGCGGCCGTTCTTGAGAAACAACTCGCCGCCCGCGACGCCCGCCGCCATGACATACGACCCGAATTCGATCCGGTCGGCGATGACGACATGGCGCGCGCCGCTAAGACGTTCAACGCCCTGAATGGTGATGGTCGAGCGCCCGGCGTTCTCGATCTTCGCGCCCATGGCGTTGAGACAGTCGGCGAGATCGGCGATTTCGGGCTCGCGCGCGGCGTTTGTCAGCACCGTTTCGCCCACCGCCAGCGTCGCAGCGAGCATCGCGTGCTCCGTTGCGCCGACCGAGACGAATGGAAAATCGATCTTCGCGCCGTGAAGGCCGTCCGGCGCGGACGCGACGACATAGCCTTCATCGAGATCGATCTTGGCGCCCATCGCCGCGAGCGCCTTCAAATGCAAATCGACGGGGCGCGCGCCGATCGCACAGCCGCCCGGCAGCGATACGCGCGCCTTGCCCTCACGCGCGAGGAGCGGCCCCAGCACGTTGAACGACGCACGCATTTTGCGAACGAGATCGTAGGGCGCTTCCGTCGAGGTGATCGTCTTTGCGTGCAGAGTGAGCGTCGAGCCGTCAAACTGCTGCGCGACACCATGCTGCGCGAGCAATTTCAGCAGCGTGTCTATATCGGCCAGGCGCGGCGTGTTTTCGATGATCAGCGGCTCATCGGTCAGCAGCGCGGCCGCCATCAGCTTCAGCGCGGAGTTCTTCGCGCCGCTAATCGCGATCTCGCCAAAAAGCGGGCGCCCACCGATGATCGCCAGTCTGTCCATCGCTACAATCGGTCTTTCGTGTTCGCCTTGCGGCGTTTGAGGTTTTCGCGCAGCGCCTTGGCGAGGCGCTCCTCGCGGGCCGGGTTAGACTTCGGCTCCGGACGCGGCTTTTCCACGGCCCCGTCGCGGCGGGACAGCGGCGCTGCATCCTCGGCATCCTCATGCGGGTCTGTCATGCACGGCATCCTTGGGGCGAGGGACCATAGGGGCGGCGCCTTTGAGGTCAAGCAGGCGCCCTCCGATCAGCGCTTTTCAAGGGCTCCCTCGCGGGCTATAGGCCGCGGCGGCGTTGCTGCGGTAGCTCAGTGGTAGAGCACCCCCTTGGTAAGGGGGAGGCCGAGAGTTCAATCCTCTCTCGCAGCACCAGCCCTTCTCCCACAGTCATCAAAATTTCGCGCCCTCGTCATCAGCGCGTCGCGGTGACGGTTGATTCCATCTGTCGGCGTGGGTTTGCTCGCGCCGCGTACGCTGGGCTGTTTGGCGGCCGTTGAGCCCCATTGGCGCCACAAGAGTCCGGCTTTCCAAGACTTGCTTCGAGTAGTCCTTCCCTGAAGTTTTGTTGCGTATCTGGCCGGTTCCCGATGGGAACCGGCCTTTTTTTCGGCGCCGTTCCGCATGAACCTCGATCTTCAGGAACTGGAATTTAGATGCGCGCATTCTGGACAGCCGCTTTGGCAGTTGTTTTCGCCTCGGTCCCGGCGCATGCCGAAAAGATCGGCCCCAACTGCACTTTTGACGGGCTCACCCTGCAAGGGAATGTCAAAGTCGTGGACAGCTTTCCGGACTTGAAAATTCAAGTTGTTGAAAGCTTCCCGGACCTCAGAGTCACATTAGTGACAAGCTTTCCTGACGCTTGCGGCAAGTGGCGGTTCGTTGAGAGTTTCCCGGATTTTACCATTCAATTCGTCGACAGTTTTCCGGATGTGAAAATCACCCTCGTCGACAGCTTCCCCGGCATTCCTTGAGACTCGCGGGCGACATTCCGGGGCCGCGCTCTTGCTGGCGCCACAGGGGAACGGAATAACAAGCGACGCACATGGAAAGTGCTTTCATGCTGATATCATTAATTAATTCGATATTTGCTGCATTGCAGAAATTTGGGTGAACATTCTAGACGGACGCCCTACCTATGGTTCCAGTGAAACAAGGGCGCGCGACTGTCGCGGGCCACATTGACCGAAAGGAACCGATCCATGGCCAAGCGCAAGCAAGTTGCCGAAATCACCGAATTCAAAGCCGTTGAAGCCTTCCGCCGCGGCTGGCTCGCCTATATCGGCGCTTACGGCGTCGCTTATGACCGGGCCAAGCCGCTCTTCGCCAAGCTGACCGACCGCTACACCGAACTTTTTGGTGAATTCGTCGCAAAGGGCGAAGAAATCGAAGCGACCGCCAAAGAACAGATCGTCGACGCGCGCGACCGCGCGAAGTCGCTCTATGGCGCGGGCTTTGAAAAGCTCCAGTCGTTCGTTCCGGCGATCGCCGCGAATGACCGCGGCGAGGAAGTCGTCACTAGCGTGAAGAAATCCGCGAAGAAAACGGCCGCCAAAGTCCGCAAGACGACCCGCAAGGTAAAGCGCGCGGTCAAGGAAGCTGTCAGGGAAGCCGCGTAACGGTCTCTCCAGTCAGTTGCGTAGCGTAATCAACGGGGCGTTCATCAGGACGCCCCGTTTTTGCAGCGCAGCGAGCCTGCGGGCGAAATCGCTGAGACCTGTTCCCTCTGCGCAGAAAACGTCGAATACTTTCAAAGAAGATCCGGGGTCACCCGGACAACGATCGAACGGCCCGGGAGGCGACATGTCGAAGAACAGCGAAGAGCTAGGCGAACGCGCGGCGGAAACGCCGACGGCTCTGAACCCGATCATCGGGGTTCGGCGGTCGGAACTCCTGAAGTCGCTCGGCGTGCTTGTCGGCCATGCGGCGAAGCAGCCGGCGCCCTTCGCCAGGCACCTCACCAATTACGGCAAGGAGCTGGTCGACATCATCAAGGGCGATTCGGAGATCGCACCGGACAAGAAAGACCGCCGCTTCCAGGACCCGACGTGGCAGCACAACCGTCTCTACAAGGCGACGATGCAGTCGTGGCTCGCGATGCGGAAGGGCTTCAACGGCTGGATCGAGGATTCGGGCGTCGACGATGCCGACAAGACGCGCGCGCGCTTCGTGCTCGACCTCGTCGCCGACGCGCTCGCGCCGACGAACTCACTGGTCGGCAATCCAGCGGCGATCAAGCGTCTCTACGAGACGGGCGGCGCCTCGGTCCTGAAGGGGCTGCAGAACGCCTACAACGATATCCGCCACAACAACGGCATGCCGAGCCAGGTCGACGGGCGCCCGTTCAAGGTCGGCGAAAACCTTGCGACGACGCCCGGCGCCGTCGTCTACAAGAGCGAGATGCTGGAGTTGATCCAGTATCAGCCGACCACGGAGGAAGTTTATTCCCTGCCGCTGATGGTCGTGCCGCCGCAGATCAACAAATTCTACGCCAACGATCTGTCGACGGAGAAAAGCGTCGTGCGCTTTCTCCTCTCGCAAGGGCTTCAGGTGTTCGCGGTCAGCTGGCGTAATCCGCAGAAAGAGCACAGCGGATGGGGGCTTGAAGATTATGTCGGCGAACTGATCGAAGCCTCCGAAGTCGTGCGCAAGATCACGAAGGCGAAGCAAATCAACGTCTCCGGCGCCTGTTCGGGCGGCATCACCACCGCGAGCTATCTGTCGACGCTGGCCGCGCGCCGCTCGTCGATCGTCAATTCCTTCACCTTGCAGGTCTGCGTGCTCGACGCGCATAAGGAAGATAGCGAGGTCGGCCTCTTCGTTTCCGACGCCGCCATTGAGGCCGCGCGCCGCCATTCGGCCAAAAAGGGCGTTCTGACTGGAGAGGACCTGTCAAAGTCCTTCGCGTGGCTGCGCCCCAACGACCTCATCTGGAATTACGTCGTCAACAATTACTTGATGGGTGACAGCCCGCCGCCCTTCGACATTCTCTACTGGAACAATGATACGACGAACCTGCCAGCGCAGCTCCACTCCGACTACCTCGACATCTATCTCGACAAGCGTTTCGCCAATCCCGGCACAGTCGGTTTCCTAGGTCACAAGCTCGACCTCTCCAAGGTGACGCAGGACGCCTTCATGGTCGCCGCCGTCACCGACCACATTACGCCCTGGCGCGCCTGTTACCGGAACGTCCATCTCTTCGGCGGCGAGGTTCAGTTCGTGCTGTCGAATTCCGGCCATATCCAGGCGCTGCTCAATCCGCCAGGCAATCCGAAGGCGCAGTTTTTCTCGAATGATGCGCTTCCCGAAACGCCCGATGAATGGATGGCCGGCGCCAGGCCCAATCAGGGATCCTGGTGGCCCTTGTGGACCCATTGGCTGCGCGCCCGCTCGGGCGAAAAGAAAGCGGCGCCGAAATCGCTCGGCGCCAAGTCCTATCCGCCGCTCGCCAAGGCGCCCGGCGAATATGTGTTCGGTTGAGTGAGAAAAGAAAGGGCGGGCGTCAAGGTATGAGTACGGATCATCTGCCGGAGCTGGGCTTCGTACAGGTCGGGCTTCAGAAACTGCGCACCGCCGTGTGGCGTGGGCGTGGAAACGGAACGCCGCTTCTCTTCTTCAACGGCATCGGCGCAAATCTTGAAATCGCGCAGCCGCTCGGCGAGTTGCTCCCCGACCGCGACGTCGTCACTTTTGACCTGCCGGGCATCGGCGGCTCGCCGGGCCCCGTTTCGCCCTATCGTCCATGGTGGGTTGCGAATGCGGCCAAGACGATCCTTCTCCACTACGGCTATGATCGCCCCGTCGATGTGATGGGCGTTTCCTGGGGCGGCGGCGCCGCGCAGCAATTCGCTTTTCAATACCAGAACCGCACGCGCCGCCTTATCCTCTGCGCGACGTCGCCGGGGTCAATCATGGTGCCGGGCAAGATCGAGTCGCTGTCGAAGATGGCCGATCCTCGCCGCTATATGGACCGCGATTTCCTGACCGAGAATTTCAAGGCGCTGTACGGCGACGAACCGGCCGGGGCCGCGCTCTTCGCCGCGCGCATGACGGCGCCGACGCGCGCTGGCTATGTCTATCAGCTGATGGCGATGATGGGGTGGACAAGCCTTCCCTTCCTGCCGCTGCTCCCGCATGAAACCTTGATCCTCGCCGGCGACCGCGACCACATTGTGCCCGTCGCCAACGCGAAGATCCTGAAAGCCATGATCCGCCGCTCCGAGATGCATGTCGTGGAAAACGCCGGGCATCTCTTCGTGTTGTCGAAGGCCGGCGAGGTTATCCCGGTCTTGAAGACTTTTCTGGAACGGCCTGAGTTCACGAAAAAACCAGCGCGCCGCTTTGAAGCGGCGACCGCGCAATAGGAGAGACGCCATGGCGAGGAAACAGCAAGCCTCCGCCGACACCGCCCGCAAGATCTGGCTCGCCGGCATCGGCGCCTATGGCCGCGCTTTCACCGAAGCGCAGGAGCAGGTGGCGAAGCTGACCGGTGAATCGGCGCGCGTCTTCGACGACCTCGTCGCCAAGGGCGAAGAGATCGAGCGCAAGGTCGATGAAGGCCGCCGCAAGATGGCCGAGCGCATGGGCCCCGCCGGCGTGGGCTTCGAAGAACGCATAAAGCGCATGCGCGAGAAGATCGGGGCGATCGGCGACGACGACAACGCACTTGAAGCGCGCGTCGCGGCGCTCGAAGCGCGCGTTGCAAAACTTGAGGGACAGGCCGAACCGAAGCCGCGCGCGAAGAGAAAGACGAAGAAGAAAAAAGCGTGACCGGGGGCGTGGCTCTGAAGAAACGCCGTCACCCCGGAGCGGAGCGAAGGGTAGCATCCGGGGTCCATCTCCCGTCGCTTGCCGTCACTCGCGCTGATCATTCAGGAGATGGACCCCGGATCGCCTTCGGCGTCCGGGGTGACGAGCCGTATTTCGTCCGCTTCGTCGCATCTCGCCCATGACCGCCAAGATCAAAACCCGCGACCGCATCCTCAAGACATCGCTCGCGCTCTTCAATGCGGAAGGCGAAGCGCAGGTGTCGACCGTCGATATCGCCGCGGTGCTCGGGATTTCGCCGGGCAATCTCTATTATCATTTCAAGGGCAAGGAGGCGATCATCGACGCGCTGTTCGGCGCGTTCGAGGTTGAGCTCCGGCAAGTGCTCTCTGCACCGCTGCAGCGCCCCGTCTCGTTCGAGGACAACTGGGTCTTCATCTACATCGTCTTTGAAGAGATCAACGACTTCCGGTTCTTCTACGAAGGCATGGCGTCGATCCTCGAGCGCTGTGCGCATTTGCGCCCCCGGCTTGCGCGGCTTCTAGCGCTGAAGCGCGCGACGACACTCTCCGTGCTGTCGTCGCTTGAAGAGCAGAAACTCATCGCCTTCATTGGCGATGAAAAAGACCGCCTTGCCGACCGCATCGCCGCGCATTTCACTTTCTGGCTTCAATATCGTGCGGTGACGCAGGCGGAACAATCCGACCGCGCGCGTATTAATGACGCCGTTTACGCAACGATCCTGATGATTGCTCCGTTCCTTGCGGGCGAGCGGTCCGCGTATTTAAGGACTGCCGCCACACACTTCGCAGCAACGGCGAAGAAGCGCGGTTGAACGACTTTCTAACTGTCCCACCTGCGGCGCTGTTGAGCGTTGAAAGCCGCCCTTCCCATCGCTAAGGTCCGCCGCGAATTGAAGAACATTCCTCCCCTAACCCGTTGAATTTCCAAGGGTACCAACGATGAAAATCCTCGTTCCCGTGAAGCGTGTCGTCGATTACAACGTCAAGGTGCGGGTGAAATCGGACCAGACCGGCGTCGATCTCGCCAATGTGAAAATGTCGATGAATCCGTTCGACGAGATCGCTGTCGAGGAGGCCGTGCGCCTTCTTGAGGCAAAGGTCGCGACCGAGGTTGTCGCCGTCTCGATCGGGCCCGAGAAGGCGCAGGATCAGATCCGCCAGGCGCTGGCGATGGGCGCTGATCGCGGCCTTCTCATCAAGACAGACGACGAGATTGAGCCGCTCGCTGTTGCAAAGCTCTTGAAGGCGGTTTGCGAAGCCGAAAAGCCGGACCTTGTCATCATGGGCAAGCAAGCGATTGACGACGATTCCAATCAGACGGGGCAGATGCTTGCTGCGCTTCTTGGGTGGCCCCAGGGCACTTTTGCTTCAAAGGTCGTCAAGGACGGTGACAAGGTGAACGTGACACGCGAAGTCGATGGCGGGCTGCAGACAGTCGCGCTGAAGATCCCCGCTGTCGTCACGACGGACCTTCGCCTCAACGAGCCGCGATACGCTTCGCTGCCGAACATCATGAAAGCGAAGAAAAAGCCGCTCGACACCAAAACCCCGGCCGACTATGGCGTTTCAACCGCTCCGCGCCTCAAAGTGCTGAAAGTCGCCGAGCCGCCGAAGCGGACGGGCGGCGCCAAAGTCGACAGCGTCGCGACCCTGATCTCGAAACTCAAGAACGAAGCGGGAGTGCTCTGATGGCCGTCCTCGTCGTCGCCGACCACAACAACGCCGCGCTCGCCGACAGCGTCGCAAAAGCCGTAACCGCCGCCCAGAAACTTGGCGGCGACATAGACGTGCTCGTCGCGGGCTCAAACGCCGGCGCCGCCGCGACGGAGGCCTCCAAGCTCGCAGGCGTCAGGAAGGTTCTGCATGCGGACGATCCGCTTTACGGCAAATTGCTTGCCGAACCTGTCGCCAAACTGATCGTCTCTAAAGCGGCGGAATACGACGCCTTCGTCGCGCCGGCGACTGCTAACGGCAAGAACATCATGCCGCGCGTTGCGGCTCTGCTTGACGTGATGCAAATCTCGGATGCTATCGCCATCGAGAGCGCCGATACTTTCGTACGCCCGATCTACGCCGGTAACGCGATCGCGACGGTCCAATCGACGGATCCGAAGAAAGTCGTGACCGTCAGGACGGCGACGTTCAAGGCGGCGGAAGCGACGGGCTCGGCCGCCATCGAAAACATCGGCGCCGAAGGCGACCCGGCGATGTCGTCTTTCGTCAGCGAAGAAATTGTCAAATCAGATCGCCCCGAGCTCACGGCGGCGAAGATCGTCATCTCCGGAGGGCGCGCGCTCGGAAGCCACGAGAATTTCGAGAAACTGATTTATCCGATTGCGGACAAATTGGGCGCTGCAGTCGGCGCGAGCCGTGCGGCGGTGGATGCCGGCTATATGCCAAACGACTATCAAGTGGGGCAGACGGGCAAGGTCATCGCGCCACAGCTATATATCGCCGTCGGCATATCAGGCGCGATCCAGCACCTCGCCGGAATGAAAGACTCGAAGGTCATCGTCGCCATCAACAAAGATGAGGAAGCGCCGATCTTCCAGATTGCCGATTACGGCCTTGTGGGCGATCTCTTCAAGATCCTGCCCGAGCTAGAGGCGGCGCTTTAACGAGCCAACCGCCGCGCGACCAAGCCGGAATCGACATAGATCGCGATGACCGTCGCGAGATAGACCGCCGCGACTGAAAACGGCAGCCAGGTCAGGCGATGGTCTGGGTACGCCATGAAGATATAGAGGCAGGCCAGCGCACGCACCACGGCGTGCGCTGTGAATAAAGCCGAACGACCATAGCTCCACCCGATCGCCGGCCAGTGAAACGACATGCCGACCGCGAGGATCAGCGGGATGAGCGCCGGCGCCTCTTTGATCGCCGCGACGATGAACACCCAGAAGAGCAGCATACTGATCATGACGGGCGGAAGCAGGCTCATCGTCGCGTTTTTATCCTTCAGCCACGGGTTTTTGAGCGCCCACCCGAAGAATATTGCGAGCGGAAAAATCAGACCCGTCGCTGGAAACGCAATCTTCACCCAGCCGACGATATCGGTGAAATAGCCAAGGCCGCCAAGTCCTAGCCAAAAGACCGTACCAGCAAGCGGCACGGAATACCCCCCGCGCACGCGCGCGTAAGCGGCGAGGCGTTCTTCTTTCAGCGCGAGTTCAAGCGCGGTCGGCTCACGTTTCGGCACAGAACTTAGCCCCCTTGTTGTTGCGGCGCGCGATGCTGGCCGCCTTGACGAAATCGACGACGTCTTGCGTCATCGGTGAATTGACGCTTCCACCCCAGTCACCGACCGAGGACCAGAAATTTCGCGCTTCGTCTTGCTCACGCGCCGAGGCGATGCGGTTGAACGGCGCCATCAGCGCATTCCATCGATCGAGCAGCGCTTGTGCTGCGAGAGAAGCCGGATCGATCGGCAAAGCGCGCTTGATGTCCTCAGCAAGATCGGCCCATGCCTTGTTGTAGGCGTCGACGTCGATGGACGCTGCGAGCTTTTCATTGAGCGCGATCCAGCGCGCTTGCTGCTCCGGGCCGAAATAGCGATCGAAAACCCGCCGCCAAGCAGGGGCGGGCGCGCAAGCTTCGCCGGTTGCAGCGATCGCGCAGAGAACGTCGATGTCCGCTGCGCCGTCCGCGGCGATGCGCGCTTGCATTGTTTCAAGCACCTTGATCGCAGCCCCGGCCGCCGCTGCCTCGAGTTTTAGCGCTTCGATCTGAGCGGCAAGAAGCGTCTCGATGTCGATCGCGCGGCGCATACGAAGCGTGCGAATTTCGGCGAGGCTGAAGCCCGCGCGCCGCAGCACTGAAATGGTCGCAATCGCCGCGAGATCGGTCGCCGAATAAAGCCTCTGTCCAGCTGCCGACCGGTCGGGCGCGATCAGCCCTTCATCTTCGTAGTGGCGCAGCGCGCGCTCGGTCAGCCCCGTTCGCGATACAACCTGGCCGATCCGCAGAAAGCGCGATTTCATCATCGATGTAGTTCTAATCCCTGACGCCGCGTCAGGGGCAAGGGGCGGCCGCAAGAAGCGGGTCGATCGGGTGTCAACCGCGCGCGATAGTCACACACCACAAAGGAGACAATCATGGGATTCATCATCAAAGGCCTTAACCCGGAAGAATTTCGTCCTCTGTTCGATCTGGACGACACGGCGCTTGCCGCGCGCGGCGCCCTCCGCCGGATCGCGGACAAAAAGCCTGGCTTTCCTTGCCGTATCTCGCTTGTTGACGCTGAACTCGGCGAACAGGTTTTGTTGCTCAATCACGAAAGCCACCGGACAGCGACGCCCTATCGATCTTCCTACGCGATTTACGTGGGGCCGGCGGCGGTCGCGGCGACGTTCCACGATGAGCTGCCGCCGGTGATGGAGCATCGCCCAATCGCGCTTCGGATTTTTGACGCCAGCGGCATGTTGATCGGCGGCGACATGGGACGCAACGGCCCAGAGACCAAGGAGAGGATCGAAGCGGCTTTTGACAATCCGGCAGCGGCCTACATTCACGCCCACAATGCCATGCATGGCTGTTTCTCGGCGGAAATTCGCCGGGCCTGATTTTGCGTCGATGCCAGCGCCCTGATACGAGTTGTCTGGCAAGGGCGTCGCGTGGAGCGCGCCCGGTAACTGTCAGGAGAGACCTATGGCCGTCGCACGCGTAACAGAAATTATCTGCGGGTCGCCGAAGAGCTTCAAGGATGCGATTGAGGCTGGCATTGAGCGCGCCAACAAGACGATCAAGAACATCGAAGGCGCTTGGGTGAAAGACCAGTCGCTCTCGCTCGAAAACGGCAAGATCAAGGAATACCGCGTTGTCTTGAAGGTCACGTTCATTCTTGACGATACGATGTAGTGCCGCGCACAAGGCGCAAACGAAAAGGGCGGCCCAGAAGGACCGCCCTTTTTTTCATTTACAAGAAACGAATGCTTACTGGGCGCCGCCTTCGGGCTGGGGAGGGGCGGTTGCTGCGGCCGGCTCTCCATCAGCGGGCGCGCCAGCGCAGCTTGATTTCAATTTCACCGGACCGGCTTCGATGAGGGCTTTCAGTTGCGCTTCTTGGCCCGTGCAGTCGGCGCCGCCGCGCAGACGACAAACTTGTATCGCCTGTTTCAAGCGCGCCATCTGGTCCAGGCGGGCATCTTCGTTTTGCTGCTGCTCAAGCTTGTCCTGATCGCCGAGCGTACGGGTGATCGCGTCAATATAAGTGACCCAATCCGACGCCTGGCGCGACGAGTTTGGATAGCGCTGGGCGTTGACGAAGGCCTGCCGCGCGCGGCTTCGCTGGTTGCAGTCTTCAGGCTTTCCTGCGCTGAACCGGGCCGTGCCAATGAGGAGCCAGGCATCGCCAGTTTTCTGGGCGTTCATGCCGCCTTTGTTGATCGCTTGCGTGAGCGCGCGATCAGCATCCGCATATTGCTCGTCTGCGAGGAGCACCTGGCCAAGCCGGTAGTAAAGTTCCCCGTCACCAGAGGACTGCGCCGCCTGCCGCAGCACCGGAATCGCGCGCTTGTGCTCGCGCGACTGACTCCAAAGTTGCGACAACAACGTCAGGTTTTTGATGTTCTTCGCAATTCGGCCGGCTTCCATTTCGCGTTCCATCAATTTGGCCCCGCGGAATGGGTTGTCGAAGTACGAATAGTAATTCACGAGCGTAATGAGTTCGGATTCCCGCGTCAGCAGGCCGGCGCGATAGGCGACCTCAAGAACCGCAAAAGCATCCTTGTCCTTTTGGGTCTGCGAGTAAAAGCCCGAGAGCTGTACCCAATAGGCCCGCTCATTGGGCCAGAGATTGATCATCTTTTCGAGCAGGGGGCCGCGCTTCGAATTCTCGCCAAGTTCCGAATAAATGAGATTCAAGAGGTCGTGGTCTGACTTCTTCGGCTCGGTTCGCGCTGCGATCGCCTGTTCAGCCGGGCCGGATGCGGCGCGCCAGTTTGGCGGCGTAACCTGCGTGTAGGCGGCGGCAAGAAGGTAATAGGCGTTGGCGTCGACTGGCGTGCCCTCAGCGCGTGCCGACGCGATCCAGGCGTTGAGGCCTTGGATCGCCGCCTGATAGTTCTCAAGCTGGAACTGGATTTGCGCGATGAAGTAACGAAGCTGGTTGTTTTGGTTCGGCGGCAGGCCGCCGGCGTCCAGCGAAGCCTGAAAGTCGCGCAAGGCTCCCTGATAATCGTCGAGCTGAACTTTGATCGACCCGCGCATCTGGTAGGTCGTCGACTTGTCGTACGGCTTCATGTTCGGCCGTGCGGCGATCAGATCATTCAGCTTTTGCAGCGATGGCTGAAGCTGCGGCGGCTTCAGGTTTTGAAGTTCGAAGACCTCGCCAAGAACCTTCGCGACTGCAGGGTCAAGCGTCTCGGACCGGCGGCGCGGCTGATTTTCGCCTTCGCCCTCTTGCGCGTTTTGGTCTCCGCGGCGCGACGCCTCGGCATTGCCGGCTTCGCTTACTTCAGGCTGAGCGAGCACAATGGCGCCCGCCCCGATCATGAGACCCGCGGCGAAAGCGCCGGCGATTGCGTTTCTCAATTTCATCATCTCGTCGCCTTGACCCAAAAGACTTCCGTTACACGTGCTTCGAATGCTGCCATCAGCCGTCAGAAAGTTCGAAGGTCACCACTGTCTGAACACCGCGGCGCCATTCAGCTTTATTGTCGACAATTTTCGGCTGGTATTTCCAGCGTTCAACCGATTTGGTCGCAGCGCTGTTCAGGCAACTATTGGACGATTCCACGACGCGCGCGCCGGTGGTCGTTCCCTCGGGCGTCACGTCGAATTCGACGACGACCTGCTCGCGAGCCTGCGCACGCTGCATGCAGCGCTCCGGATATTGCGGCGGGATGCGAACGAGGGGCTGAGCATCACGATCAGGGTTGAAGCCGGTGCCAATGTTGAGTTTCACGTCGAGCGTCGGCACCGCTGCGCGAACGCCATCGAGCGACGGGCGGTTCGAAGCGTCAACCACCGACGGCGGCGGTGGTGGCGGCGTGTCGAGCGTCGGCCGCTTGAACTCACGGTTGGCGTTAAGATCGGTGTCCTGCAATTGCTGCGTGATTGATATGTTGAGGGCGTCGCGCTCTTCTTCGAGCTTGGCTTCCTGGCGGACCATATAGGCCATGCCCAGAAACAGCAGCGCCGTGATGATAAATGCGCCCGGCACACCCAAAATTAGCCTGAACAGAGAACCCATTCGTGAACTCTCCTATCCCTAGCTTCGGTCTTCGGTCGAAACAGCGATATCGTTAACGCCTGCGTTTCGAATCTGGTTGACGACTTCCACAAGATATCGAGATTCAGCGCCCGTATCGACCTGTACGACCGCAGTCGCTTTCGGGTTTTCCTGCTTCAGGCCTTCAACAGCGAGCTTCACCGCGTCGAGCGGAATCTGTTCCTTGTTGATCCAGATTTCGTTCTCGGCAGTCACGGCAACGAGGATACCAGCGAGCTTTCGTTCCTTGGCGGTCTCGGCCTGGGGTCGGTTGATCTCGACGCCAGGCTCCTTCACGAAGGTCGAGGTGACGATGAAGAAAATCAGCATAATGAACACGATGTCCATCAGCGGCGTGACGTTGATGTCGTCGCCGCTCGAGTCTGATCCTATTCTTTGACGTTTGATCGCCATAATGCTTTCCGTCGATTAAACCGTCAGTGCAACGCCGCAAGCGACGCCGATTAATCCTGCTGCAATGCGAGCGACACCGCAGAAGCTTTGCCCGCCCAGGCTTGGTCCATCACCGTGACGGTGATGCCGGCAGGAGATTTCGGCGCGGCGCTCACCAGCACGACGCCCTTTGGCTCCCGCGCCATGAACTCCTCAACGACCGGCTTTGCCGACAATGCGTCGATAATCCGGACGTTGTTCACGCGCACAAAGCCATCGTCCTGAATGGACAGCAGCAGCGCCGGCGGCGGCACGGTCTCCTCGTCGGGCGGCGTATCCTCCGGCGTCTTGACGTCAATCCCTTTCTCACGGGCAAAAGTTGCGGTGACGATGAAGAAGATCAGCATGATGAACACGATGTCCATCAGCGGCGTCACGTTAACATCGTCCCCGGCGGGAGCCTTGTGACCAGCGCGTTTTCTCGACATTCTCGCGCCCCTATTTCAGTTCGTCGGCAAGCTTCAGCGCAGCCTTCTCGGCAAAGCGCGGAAACCAGAAGGTGAAAAGAACGCCCGACACCGACGTTGCGAGGCCCGCCATCGTCGGCAACGTCGCGCGGCTGATACCTTCAGCCATCAGACGGGCGTTCGATGATCCAGTCACCGCCATGACGTCAAAGACGTAAACCATGCCCGTAACGGTGCCGAGCAGGCCAAGAAGGGGCACGACGCTAACAAGCGTCTGAATGGCGCCGACGAACTGCGAGGATTCCTGGCGAACTTCCGAAATCAGCCTCTCGCGATATTGCAACGCTCGCCAAGACGTCTTGTCGGAGCGCGCGTTCCAGGCGCGCTTCGCGCGGGCGGCGACGGCGCCATGGGCCGTCATCCAATAAAGGCCGCGCTCCACAATCAACGCCCACAACACGAAAGTCAGGAGCAAGATCGCAACCAGAACAGGACCGCCGCTCAGAACAAATGCCTGAAGCGCTTCGTAGGGTCCTCTCAGAAAGCCCATGCTGGGATCCTTTCGGTGAGGTTGCGTGGCTTAGCGGCGGCCGTCGGCATGCTCGGCGATTATGCCGGCCGCCTGCTCTTCAAGAATTTGCGTGACGCGATTGGCTGCACCCGCCGCAAAGGCATGAAGAATGACCAGAGGGATCGAGACCACGAGACCGATAACGGTTGTCATCAGCGCGATCGAAATACCAGAGGCCATGATCTGCGGGTCGCCGGTGCCGAACAGCGTGATCGACTGGAAGGTGACAACCATCCCGATAACCGTGCCGAGAAGGCCGAGCAGCGGAGCAATGTTCGAAGCAATCTTGACCAGGCTGAGACCACTTTCGAGTTTCGGAATCTCTTTAAGGATGGCTTCGTCGAGAACCGATTCGACGGCGCCGATGTCATTTTTGTTGCCGATAGCCTCATAGGCGAGCATCACGCGGCCGAGAGGGTTAGACTTTGACGCTTTCGGACGGCGCGCCTGCGCTTTCACGGCGCCGGCGATGCCGTTGAGCGAAACGAGACGGAACACACCCCAGACAAAGGCGAGAGCACCGATGCCAAGCGTGAGGAAACCGATTTCGCCGCCTTGCGCGACGCGCTCATTGAGCGAGGGAGTCTCAACAATGAGGCCGAGCAGCTTGCCAAGCGACGGGTCAATGACGCCGCGCGTGAAGCCGTCGCCAGACGCGTTCTCCACCGCCTTGGCGGCGCCTGTGATGGCGCCAGCCGGCTGGCGCGCAAGGAAGGCGAGGATGTTCTGATCGCCCTTATAGGTAAGATATTTGCCGTCAGAGAAGGCGACGAAAGGCCCGATACGGGTGATTTCCTTGGATGCTGCCGAGCCGTCAGCTTGCGCCACGCTTGCAGTAAAGGTCGAGGTTTTCGACTGCTCGGCGATCTGCTGGACCATCGTTTCGTAGAGGTAGCGCAGCTGCGTTTCGGTAGGCAGCGTGTCAGTTTGCGCAACTTCGCGAAGCTCATCCGTGCGGCCCGGGAATTCGGCCGAGATAATTGACGCTTCGAGCTGGGCTGTAAGGTCTGCAGCAGCGGAACGCGCGGCGCCGAAAAGTTCTTGAAATTCGCCCTGCTTGCTTGCCAGCTCCTGGTCAAGCTTATCAATCTCCGCCTGGTTGGCCGCCATCACCGCTTCAAGGCGAGTCGATTCAGCTTCCGCTGCGACGACTGCACCGCGCACGCGGCCAAGCTCCGCCTGCTGATTGTTGCGATCGCGCAGGAAGCGTTCTTCACGCGCTTTGTTCTCGGCGCTCGATTCTGTGCGCTCGCGGCGAACCGCCTGAAGCACCTGGTCGAGGGTCAGCTGGCGCGCGGCAGGTTGCGCCGGCGCTGCTGTATCTTGTGCCGCCACAGGGGCGTTAAGCGCAAGAGCTGCGACGCTGGCGATCAGGGTAGCGCCTGCAAGCTTGAGGATGTTCATGGGACTAATTCCTTCAGATGCTTTTTGCGTCAGCGTTACTGGGCGGCTTTGGTCGGCGCCTTTACCGGCACCGGCAAGAGCGCGGGAGCGGTCTGCTCCTTTGCCATGCGCAGGCCGAGGCGGACATCCGGCAAATAGGATTTATTGAGGTTGACCCAGCCTTTTTGATCCTTGTCCCAGATCTTAAGGACTGAGTCGTCCGCCGTCTTGAACATCAACGCGACGCGGCCGACGCGCAGGAACTCCCCCGTGCGGAGCGTGCCGCCATCGTCAATCGAGCCATCATAAGATCCGATCGTTCGGCCGAATTCATTTTCAATCTGATAGGCCTCGACGATGAGACGATAGCGCTGCGCCGCCGAGAGTTCCGGGTCGTTCATCACCTTGTTGAGGCGATCAACGCGGGCGAGACGCCCATCCGGCCCTTCGAGATTGAAGGGAAGATCGGCGTTGACGATGTCGCCGAGCGTTTTCAGCATGTCTTCCATCAAGGGCTGCATGCCGCGCTGCAGGCCGGCGACATTATCAATGTCGAGGCGAAGACGCTCGAGTTGGCGCTGCTGCGCCTGCACATTGCGGTTCAAGGATGCGTTATAGCGCGTCGCGGCTTCGAGCTGCTTCAAGTTGGCGCGATAATCGTTAATCAAAGCCGTCGTCTGATCGTCAAGCTGCTCGATGCGCGTCTGGGACGCCTTGGCCTCATTGGCGGTCGCTTCGCTCTCGTTAAGAGCTGAAGAGAACTGCGCGAACGCCGCTCCGCTGAAGGCGACCGCGATCGCCGCCGTTGAACCCAGAACCAGTGCTCTCATCTTCATTGCCTCACCTAACGGTTTGCTCCGGCGTCGTTGAATGCCAAGGTTCGCGCGCGCGAGCCTTGCAGAAATGATCCGTAGAGGGAAAATCGAAAAGGGGGGCGCTTCATCAAGAGCGGCTTAGCCGCCAACTGACACTTCAACCGACACCCCGACCCGTATTCCCCTTCGTCAACCATGATTGAATGAAACGCGGCATATTGCAACGACGAACTGCGTGCACGCTAAGCCGCGAAATCCCTCCAACCCTGTCGCCGAAACCCGGCAATCGCTCGCCGCCCCTACATTTCGACGAGTTAGAGAGTAACAAAGGTTGTCGCTTCGCGCAATATCCGGAAAAAATTCCTCCGGATGCGATCGAATGCCTTGACGCAACATGCGAGGCCTCAACGGCCCGGGCCTCTCCAGATCGTAATAATGAATTGTACCGCCGTGACTGGCGCACACGGCGACTGGCTGGGGCGCTAGGATTCGAACCTAGGAATGGCGGTACCAAAAACCGCTGCCTTACCGCTTGGCGACGCCCCAAGAGGAGCGGCCTGATAGCGCCCGTCCGCCGGGAAATCAACGCCGGATAATGGTGCGGGAAGAGGTCGAATTCCTTTGATTGCCAATGCAGACCCTCGCCGCTATAGGACCGCCTCCGCCGGAGTGTAGCTCAGCCTGGTAGAGCACTAGCTTCGGGAGCTAGGGGCCGGAGGTTCGAATCCTCTCACTCCGACCAGGCGGCTTAAAAATTCCTCGAACCTCCTATCCTAGGTGATCGCGCCGTAGGCGCGAGGGGTTCGAATCCTCTCACTCCGACCAGGCGGCTTTCCTATTTTATCGTCTTCCCTCGGCCCGAAACGTAGCCAGTTGCGCCAGGGGTTCGGGCTCCCCTAACCTTTCGCTATGCGCTCAATCCTTGCCCTCGCCGCCTTCATCCTCGCCGCCGCTTGCACGCCGCGCCCCACCGCACCGGATGCGCCCACGATCGCTGATCGGGTCTTTGTCGGCGGGACAATCCACACTGGCGTTCCGGGCGCGGCGCCCGTTGAGGCGGTCGCAGTCATAGGCGAACGGATCGCCGCCGTTGGCGCGCGGTCAGGGATCGACCCGCTGATTGGTCCGAATACGGAGGTTGTCGATCTTCAGGGCGCAGCGATGTTCCCGGGGTTCGTCGACGCGCATGCGCATCTGATCGGAATCGGCCTCCGTGAAATGACGCTTAATTTCGAGGGCGTGGGCTCGATCGCCGAGCTTGCCGACATTGTCGCGAGCGCCGCGCAGGAAACACCCGAGGGCGCAACGATCTACGGCCGAGGCTGGATCGAAACAGACTGGCCGGAAGCGCGGTTCCCATCGCGCGGCGATCTTGATGAGGCCGCGCCCCTTCATCCCGTCATCCTCGAACGGGCGGACGGCCACGCGGTCGTCGCCAACACGCTCGCGCTTCAAAAGTCGAACGTGACGGCCGAAACCGCCGACCCAGAAGGCGGGCGCATCGAACGCGACGCCGGCGGCCAGCCGACGGGCATGCTGATCGACAACGCGGCGAACCTCGTCATGGCGCTCGTCGCCGCGCCGTCCGAAGCGCAAAAGCGCGAAGCCTTCGCGACGGGCGCGGGCGTTTACGCCGCCTACGGATGGACAGGCCTTCACAACATGTCAGTCGATCCTGCAGATGTTGTTATAATTGAGGCGGAAGCCGTGTCAGGCGGTGTCCCGATCCGCGTCTATAACGCCGTCGACCGCGCCGGGTACGACGCGATCATAGCGTCCCCACGATCCTCCGCAGACGGACGGATCACGACCCGCGCGATCAAACTTTACGTCGACGGCGCTCTTGGCTCGCGTGGCGCGGCGCTTACGGAGCCTTACGCCGACGCCGCCGATACCAGCGGCCTCCTGTTGTTGACTGAGGCCGAGGCTCTCCCCTTTTTCGAGCAGGCGCTCCGCGACGGCGTGCAGATTGCAACGCATGCGATCGGCGACCGCGGCAACCGCCTCGTTCTCGACTGGTACGAAAAGGCCTTCGCCGCTGTGCCGCCAAACGACCGCAAGATCGCCGAGCCGCGCTGGCGCGTCGAACACGCGCAGATTCTGGATACGGACGATATCGCACGTTTCGCGCAGCTTGGCGTTATCGCCTCGATGCAGCCTAGCCACGCGATCGGCGATCTCCACTTCGCACCTGCGCGATTGGGCGACGCGCGCCTTGATGGCGCCTATGCATGGCGAAGCCTCCTCGACGCAGGCGCGCGGGTGGCCGGCGGCTCCGACGCTCCGGTCGAGCGCGGCGATCCGCTGATCGAATTTTACGCTGCTGTCGCGCGCAAGGACCTCAAAGGATTTTCCGCGGAGAACTGGCGACCGAACGAAAAGCTGACGCGCGAAGAAGCGCTAGCGCTCTTCACCTCGGCGCCCGCTTATGCGTCGTTTCAGGAGGCCGACCTCGGAACGATCGAAGCGGGAAAGAAGGCGGACTTTACAGTCTTTTCGAAGGACATCATGACTGCGCCCGAGGCGGAAATCCTGACCACGAAGCCGGTGATGTCGGTGGTGGACGGCGCGATCATTTAGCGCGCGGAAGAGGCGGAGTGACCCTTGGGCCCTGAGCCCTGCAACGGCTGCGGCGGCCTTTTCCCGCCCTGCGACGGGCCGACTTTCACAATTCCATATGTATCCAACGTTCAAAGCGGCGTGCTGAAGCATCTTGACGACCTAATCGCGAAGCGGAACTCGTCTTCAGCGCAGGGCTTCTTCGCGTGCATCGCCTCTCCGTCGACGCTTACGCGGTGCAGCACCCGGGCGGCGCATCGCGTCAGGCGATCCAGTCCGTCGGGCTTCACCTTGCCCGGCTCTACATCCAGCTTGAGCATCCGCATACGCCAAAGGAGAGCGAAATAAGGTGATGCAGCCAGTTCACTGGCCAAAAACCGGAGCGCTAGGACCCATCTGACGCCGCCATGCTCAATTTTCGCATGGTACGCTCGACCGAAAATCGCACAGCCGATGATCAGACACGACATCGCCCGCGATCAATAGATCGAAGACTGGGCGCGCGCCGCGTGGACCAACTGTCGAGACGCGAATGATCTACATCGAGCGCTGGGCGCACTCCCCCTCCGCCGCAAACCCGTTACGTCGCGAACAACCGTCCCATATCCTCAAAACACTTGAACTCCAGCGCATTTCCCGCAGGATCGCGGATGAAAAACGTGCCTTGTTCGCCAGGTTCGCCCTTGAAGCGGATGTCGGGCCCGATGATGAAATCGGCGCCGGCGCGCTCAAGTTTCTCCGCCAGCGCGCGCCAGTCGGCGGGCGACAGGACGACGCCGAAATGGCGCGCCGGGACGTCATGCGCATCGACCTTGTTCGTTTTCGCCGCCGCGCAATCTTCCGGCGAGAGGTGCGCGACCAACTGATGCCCGAAGAAATCGTAGTCGGTCCATTTGTCTGACCGGCGCCCATGCGAACAACCGAGGAGGCCGTGATAAAAGGCGTCCGCCGCCGCGAGATCATCGACGGCGATCGCAAGATGGAAGGGTTGCAAGGGCGTGGCGCTCATGTGCAATTTCTTACTCGTTTCGAAGCGCCGCGGCCACAGGCCCAAGATCAACCGGACCAAGACCAGAGGAAACGCTTTATGTCCGCCGATTTCATCCCGCTCGCACCGAATTTCTGGGTCGCGCCGCAAATTTCAGTGGATGATCTTGACGCGGCCAAAGCGCTCGGCGTCTCGCTCGTTATCAACAACCGCCCGGACGGCGAGGAGTTCGGCCAGCCGAACGGCGCCGAAATCGAGAAGGGCGCGATCGCGCTGGGGCTGACTTACGTCTCGATCCCCGTCGGGCCCATGGGCGTTTCGCCCGCTGATCTTGACGCCTTCGACGCCGCGCTCAGTTCCAATAGAGGCGGCGTTCTTGCCTTTTGCCGCTCTGGTACGCGTTCAACGATTGTGCGCGCTTTTGCCGAAGCGCGGCGCGGGCGGCCAGTCGATGAGGTCATCGGCGAAGCGGCA
This sequence comes from Parvularculaceae bacterium, assembly GCA_034522715.1. Taxonomy (GTDB): domain Bacteria; phylum Pseudomonadota; class Alphaproteobacteria; order Caulobacterales; family Parvularculaceae; genus Amphiplicatus. The sequence goes on from JAXHLA010000005.1 coordinate 192,751, forward strand.
GAAGCTGGCTACAATATTGCCGGCCAGCGGCGGATGCTTGAGGCAGCACGGGGGAAATAAGATACCGGGCATGGGCATCGCCCGCCGATCCCGGTCCTTAATTCCCTTTTTGTCGTTCCTGGCTTCGCCTTAAAAGCATATAAAGAAATCCTTATATCGTGCTTGGCGCCCCGGTTGGTGGGTGCTATAGCCCAGACCGAATTCAGCCTGAACCCCGGAAGGATCCCGCCAATGGCCGCGCCCGCTCATCATGATTATGTCGTCAAGGACATGTCCCTCGCGGATTGGGGCCGGACCGAGATCGAGATCGCCGAAACCGAAATGCCGGGCCTGATGGCGACGCGAGAGGAATTTGGCGCGAAGAAGCCCCTGAAAGGCGCGCGCATCGCCGGCTCGCTTCACATGACAATTCAGACCGCTGTCCTCATTGAGACCTTGCAGGCGCTCGGCGCTTCGGTTCGCTGGGCCTCGTGCAACATCTATTCGACGCAGGACCATGCGGCAGCGGCGATCGCAGCGGCGGGAACGCCCGTCTTCGCGTTCAAGGGGGAGAGCCTTGAGGAATACTGGGACCTCTGCGACCGCATTTTCGATTTCCCGAACGGCGAGCCCGCCAACATGATTCTCGATGACGGCGGCGACGCGACGCTACTCGTGCTTCTTGGCGCAGACGCGGAGAAGGACCCCACGCTCCTCAATAATCCGGGTAATGATGAAGAGCGCGCTCTTTTCGACACCATCAAGCGCCGCCTAGCCAAACAGCCGAATTTCTATTCGACGACGAAAGCGGCGATCCGCGGCGTCACCGAAGAGACGACGACCGGCGTTCTTCGCCTTTATCAGCGCCAGAAGAAGGGCACGCTCCCCTTCCCGGCGATCAACGTCAACGACTCGGTCACGAAGTCGAAATTCGACAACAAATACGGCTGTAAGGAGAGCCTCGTCGACGGCATCCGCCGCGCCACCGACACGATGATGGCCGGCAAGGTCGCGGTCGTTTGCGGCTATGGCGACGTCGGCAAGGGCTCGGCCGCATCGTTAAAAGGCGCGGGCGCGCGCGTGCTCGTCACCGAGGTCGATCCGATCTGCGCATTGCAGGCTGCGATGGATGGCTTTGAAGTCGTGACGATGGAAGACGCCGCGCCGCGCGTCGATATCGTCATCACCGCGACTGGCAACAAAGATGTGTTGACCGTCGATCACATGCGCAAGCTGAAAGACATGGCGATCGTCGGGAACATCGGGCACTTCGACAACGAGATTCAGGTCGACGGCCTGCGCAATTTCAAATGGAAAAACATCAAGGATCAGGTTGATCTCATACAGTTTCCGGACGGCAAGCGCATCATCCTGCTCAGCCAGGGCCGCCTCTTGAACCTCGGCAATGCGACCGGGCACCCCTCCTTCGTGATGTCGGCCTCGTTCACCAACCAGACGCTTGCGCAGATCGAACTCTTCACGCAGAAAGGTCAGTACAAGAACGAAGTCTACGTGCTGCCGAAGCACCTCGATGAAAAAGTCGCCAGCCTCCACCTCGCCAAGGTTGGCGCGAAGCTGACGAAACTCTCCGAAGAGCAAGCCGACTATGTCGGCGTCGGCGTCACCGGCCCGTTCAAGTCGGATCAGTACCGGTATTGAGCGAGCTTTCGGCTCTGGCCGAAGGTTAAAGCCGTCACCCCGGGGCTCTTCGCGCGAACCCGGGGGACCACCGCCAAAATTGCCGGCGCGCGCGTTGGCTCCTTGTGGGAGATGGGTGCCGGATCGGCTCCGCCGTCCGGAGTGACGGACTGTGAAAACGCCGTCCAATTGTTATTTGCAGTAATAATCGCTACTCTCACAATAGAGGACGCTGGGACCTCCCCGTTCGCGTAGCCTTCGTTGTGTCGATCCCGGCCGCGGCGCCGCCTTTCGCGGCGCGAGAACGGAAGGCGCGGCAATGTTTTTCAGATGGGTGTTCGGACTTCCCGGGGCGGCGCTGATCAGCGCGCTCCTCTTTCTCGGCATGGCGTACATGATCCGGCAGGGGGCGCAGGTGGGGCCGCCGGTCGCTCCCCCGGAGATCAAGCTGTTTCCTGAAATCGAAGACAGCAAGCCGCGACCCAAGATCCCGCCGCGCGATAAGACGCTGCCGCCGCCACCGGCAATCGACATTCCGCCGCAGGAGCCGAGCCGCAATCCGCGTGACACGATCCCCGTCGACCCGCCCAGCGGCCCGACCCGTGAAAGCGGCCCTATCGTCATCCCCGGCGCGATGCAGCCTGTGGTGAAACTGCCGCCCGCGTATCCGGAAAGCTGCAAGGCGCGCGGTGCGTCGGGCGTCGTCATCGTCGAGTTCGACGTGACGGCCGAGGGAAACGTCGTCAATCCGCGCATCATCTCCTCCGCAGACGGATGTTTCGAGCGGACGGTCCTCTCGACCATCCAGAAGTGGAAATACCCGCCGCCGCAACAGGACGGCCGCGCCGTCACGCAACGCGGCGTACGCGAGGTGTTCCGGTTCGAGCTGGAGGAGTAACAAAACTGTCATGCCAAGGTGCGCGTCTTCGCGCATCCATCGTCAGGCTAAGGATAAACCCGAGGTCGATCTCCTGAATTACCGGCGCGCACCGAGGCGTCTTTGGGCAGATTGATCTTGGTCGGGATATGCTGGTCGGGGGCGACAGCGTTTTCAGTTTCCCCTCGACACCCAAGTTGCTCCCGCTTAGCCTTTGCGTCATTCGGTTGGGGTGTTGTGGCGGGGGCTCGTCTTGGATCTGGGTGATGTAACGGCGCTTACCTCAGGCGCGAACGGGCTGGTGCTCGGGTCAGCTGTCGTCCTGATCCTTATGGGGGCCATGGCCGCTACGGTCTTCTCTACGAACGCCCAGTCCTCGCTCTTCAACCGTCTATTCATCGTCGTCGCGGCGACCTCAGCGTTTTTCTCTGCGGTTTCCTCTGCGATCGGCTTTTCGCTGATCACCTCTCAGGAGACGACCGACTTTTTTCGCAACGCTATACTGCCGCCGGCCTTCGGCGTTTTCGTCTTCTTTCTCGGCATCGCTATCTGGATCGGCGGCGCGGATCTCGTTCGCCGGCGCGACTGGTTTCGCGGGCTGGCGGATGGCCCGCTGGCGGTGCTGCTCGGTTTCGTTGAGCGGTCGGTCAAGATTTTCGTGATCATCCCGATTCTGTCGCTCATTCTCTTTGTCGTCTCGACCTGGACGACTGTCGTCGGCATCGCCGGCGTCGACGCCGTGCGCTTCACCTATGGCGCGGAATTGCAGCGCTTGCAGAACGAGTGCGCAGCCATCGTCGCCTGGCGGCAGCGAGACTTTGGTGTCTTGACTGAGCTGCAACAATCAGTGCGCGACACAGAAAGTTCGGCGCGGCGTGAGCGAGAGGGCGGGTTTCAGACCGGGGCGGCTGGTCGCGGCGCCGTCGCCGATTATTTCGAAGGCGTCGCCGAATGGTTCGGCTCGGTGGAACGCAGCGCCGCATCAATTCTCGAAAGCGCAGATGCAACCGGCAACAGTCCGTTTTCCCCAAATGTGTGCGAAGACGGCGCAGATTCCTTAAGGTCGCTTCTAGCCGCCAACGCCTATGCGAATTACGACGCCTGGGCGAGCGCATTCGAGACCGAGTTCAATGATTTTGCGATCCTGCTCAACCGCTGGCGTCAAGACAGACGCGTCGAACAATTGCTGCAAACCCAAATCGATTCGTTCGACCGCGCCAACCCCAAACCGCTTGGCAGTCTGACGCCTGCGCAGTCCCGAGCCATCAACGCGTTCGGCGACGAAGTTCGCAGTGCGTTGAAGAAGTCGCTCGCCGCGCAGCGCCGAAACAAGCCATCCGCGCCGATCCCCTCCGCAGCTGAAAACTCACCCGAGCGCGGCCTTGATATTGTTGCGGCGACGTTTCGGCCGGCGCTCAAGCCTGCCAAACCCGAAAAGAAACCCTCGCGCACGGCGGAAATCGTCGCGCTCGAACGTATCGCCCCGCTCTCCGAACTCACGCCGCGCGACGCGGTGCTAAAACACGCGCAGGTGTTCTCCGATGTCTGGCTGCTCGGGATAGCCTGGGACTATGCGAGCTTCGTCCTGATGCTCGCATTCCTCTTTTTTCCGTCGGCTGAGCGGGCTGCTACGCGTTCGGAAAATTCGCGCGGATGAAGTCATCGACGCAGGCTTCGATGTGGGCGTCGATTTCTTCCCGAGGCCGCGGCGTCATGCCGAAAATCGCGCGCATATGGTCCTCGCCCTTTACCATGCCAAGAAAGCGCCAGGCGGCGGCGACTGAGTCGACCGGAAGACCGCTTTGGTTAAACTTGGATTCGTCTTCGAGAAATTGCGCTAGGCGAAGAACGGTCGGCCGAATGGCGCTTTGAAAAAACAACGATGGCAAGCGGTCGCTTCGTTGTCCCTCGTGCGTCATCAGCCGATGCATGCCGATCGCCTCTGGGTCGGTCACCAAGGACAGGAATCGCCGGGCGATATCGAGGAGTCCGTCGCGCAGCGTCCTGCCAAAACGCCAGTCGAGTGTTTCCGGGTCGAGGAATGATTGGCACTTTGCGGAGATAGACGCTTTGAGCAACGTCTCTTTGTCCGGGAACCGCGCATAGACGGTTGCCTTGGCGACGCCCGCCGCTTCAGCGATCGCGTCCATGCTTGATCCGTCGAACCCCCGTTCCATAAACAGGCGTTGGGCGGCGTCCATGATCGCCACGTCCTTGGCGGCGTCGCGTGGACGGCCGGGACCGCGCGCCGTGGATGCGAGACTCTTTTCAATTGAACCAATTGACATACTAGTCCGTATGGTATTTGTATAGGAATTACTGAACCGGCAAGTCTTGTATGCCGTAAGTTAGTCACGTTAGGTCCTATCGGCAAGCGGCCCAGGGACCATCAGAGGCCAAAATGCTGCGTATCGCATTGAAAATGCTGATGGGAGACCGGGCGAAGTATTTCGCGCTCGTTTTCGGCATTGCGTTCGCCACTCTTTTGATGAGCCAGCAGGTTTCGATCTTCATCGGCCTGATGACCCGGACGGCGAACCAGGTCCTTGATATCCGCGAGGCGGATATCTGGGTCATGGACCCCCGGGTCCGCTACGTGGACGAGGTCGAGGCCCTCCCCGACGAGGCGCTGGGGCGGATCCGCAGCGTGCCAGGCGTTGGATGGGCCCTACCCCTGTACAAGGGCCTCGCGATCCTCCGTACGCCGGCGGGCGCCCTCAATCAGGTCAGCCTGATTGGCGTCGACGACGCGAGTCTCGTCGGCGCGCCGCGCACCTGGCTTGCCGGCGACCTGTCTGCGCTGAAGGAGCCGGACGCCATTGTCTTTGATGCGCAAGGCGCCGAGTTCGTCTGGCCAGGCGAAGACCCGGTCGCAGCGGTCGGGCGCGAAGCTGAAATCAACGACTATCGCGTGTCAGTGCGCGGGATCGCCGATGCATCGGCGCCGTTCATCACCTTTCCAATCGCCTATATGCGGTACTCACTAGCAGCGCGCATTACCCCGCCCACAAGGAACAAGATGAGCTTCGTGCTCGTTCGCGCGATCGAGGGCCAAGACCCCAAAGCGCTTGCGGAAACGATTGCGAACGCAACCGGTTATCAGGCGTTAACGCGTATCGACTTCGCCTGGCGCAGCGTGAACTATTACCTCACGCGTACAGGTATTCCGGTGAATTTTGGAATTACGATTGCTCTGGCGGTAATCGTCGGCGTCGCAATCACGGCCCAGACCCTTTATCTCTTCGTCGTCGAAAACCTGAAACAGTTCGGCGCCCTGAAAGCAATCGGCGCGACGAACGCGCAGATCGCCGGCATGGTTCTTTTGCAATCGGCTGTCGTCGGTGCGGTCGGCTTCGGGCTAGGCATCGGCGTTTGCGCATTATTTTTTAAGGTAACAACTGGCGTGCCCGCGCTCGAAGGGTTCGTCTTGCGCCCGGAAGTCCTGTTCGGGGTCGGCGCGGTCGTCGCGATCATCATCGTTCTCGCTTCGTTTGGAAGCCTGACGAAGGTCTTCCGCGTCGATCCAGCAATCGTATTCAGGGGTTGAGAATGGAACACGCCCTTTCTGCACGCGGCGTCGAGATGGAATTCGGAACCAGCGCGATGCGCACGCGCGTCCTTCATGGCGTCGATCTCGACATTGAATTCGGGAAGCTGACGATGCTCGTCGGGCCATCGGGCTGCGGAAAGACAACGCTGCTCTCGATCGTCTCGGGCACGCTGAAGCCGACGCGCGGCGACGTCGATGTGATGAACGCGCGCATCACCGCGATGCGCGACGGCGCGAAAGTGAAGTTCCGCCGCAGCCGCATCGGTTTCATTTTCCAGCAGTATAATCTTCTTCCTGCGCTAACAGCCGCCGAAAACGCTGCGACGCCGCTCGTGGCCGCCGGGATGCCTCTCGACAAGGCGTCCCTGAGGGCGAAAGACGTGCTTTCAGGGCTCGGCATGGGTCCGCATGCGGATAAATTACCGCGCCAGCTCTCCGGCGGGCAGCAGCAACGCGTCGCAATCGCGCGCGCCCTTATCCATAATCCCGCGCTCATCGTGTGCGACGAACCAACTGCGGCGCTCGACGCCGAAACCGGGCGGCAAGTGATGGAACTTCTCAAGGATGCGAGCCGCGATGCTTCCCGCGCCGTGCTCGTCGTCACGCACGATAACCGAATATTCCACTATGCCGACCGCATTGTTTCGATGGAAGACGGCCGCATCATCGGAGACGTCCGTCAGAGCAAAGGACAGGAGTTTCCGTATGCGCATTAAGTTGACGCCGCAGGCCGTTCTGCCGCTCGCTGCCGCAGGGCTCTTTATCTTCGCCGTCTTCTCGGTGATAAGACCTGCCCAAGGGCGCGCCGATCCGGTAATTGCGCCGCCGCAGACGCCCTACGCCGCCAGCGTCTCGGGTGTCGGCGTCGTCGAACCCGAGAGTGAAATTATTGCCATTGCGACAGAACTTTCGGGCGTCATCCGCGAGGTGCTCGTGACGCCCGGCGCCAAGGTCGATGCAGGCGCGCCGCTCTTTCGCCTTGACGCGCGAGCGCTCAGCGCCGCACGTGTCGAAGCAGCCGCCAACGCGGCGGCCGCCGAAGCATCGGCGAGTCTTGCCGCCGTCAACCTCAGCGACGAGAAAAAGCGCCTCGCCATCTTCGAAGGCGTGACCGACAAGAGAGCGATCAGTGTCGATGAACTGGATCGTATGCGTTTTGCGGTTAAGCGCGCCGAAGCCGCGCTCGCGCAAGCGAAGGCAAACGCTGAGGCGAGCGAGGCGCGCGTCGGAAGCATCGATACCGATCTGGATCGCCTTACCGTAAAGGCCCCGATTGCCGGTGAAATTCTTTCCGTTGACGCCCGCCCTGGCGAATATGCAACGGCCGGCACCCTCGCAGCGCCGCTGATGACGATTGGCGCGACCGATCGCCTTCACGTCCGGGTCGAAATCGACGAGAGCGACATTGGCGTGGTCATTCCCGGCGCAAGCGCCACCGGCGCCGCTCGCGGAATAGCAGGCGAGGGAACTCCGCTGACTTTTATCCGAATGGAACCGGAGGCGACGCCGAAGCGGGCGCTCGCCGGCGGATCGGAACGCGTCGACGCCCGTGTTGTCGAAGTGCTCTACGCGCTGCCAGCTGGCGCGCGCGCGCTCGTCGGGCAGCGCGTCGATGTCTTCATTGAGGCGTCACGCGCCTCGGGCGCCGTTGCTAGCGCTGCGCCATGAACAGGTTTTCTTTCAGCGCCGTCGCGGTCGCTCTCGCCCTCGCCGCTTGCGCGTCGGGACCCGACTATCAGACGGCGGACCTAGCGCCGTTGACGCCGGCGAAATTCGTTGATTCCGGCGATTCGGAGAGCCCCACCGAGTGGTGGCGGACGCTCAACGATCCTATTCTGACGCAACTTGTCGAAGAGGCACTCCAGTCGAACCGCGATCTAAAAGCTGCCGACGCCAACCTTCGCGCAGCGCGCGCGGCCCATGGCCTCACGAGGTTTGACCTCGCGCCAACAGTCCGTACACAAGCAGAATATACGCGCGGACGAACGTCGGCCAGTGGGCTTGGCGCGACGATTCCCGGTCTTCCCGCCGGCGAACCTTTTCCGGATACGGATCTTTTTGACGCCGGCCTCGCCGCGAGTTGGGAGCTCGACTTTTGGGGCGGCGTGCGCCGCTCGGTTGAAGCCTCGCGCGCAAGCTACGAAGGCGCCAGAGCCGACCGGCGTAACGCCGCCGTTATCGTTAGCGCTGATGTCGCTATTTCTTACGCAGGCCTTCGCGGCGCCGAGCGTCAACTCGAAGTCGCGCGCTTGAATGCTGAAAAGCAGCGCGAGACGCGTGCATTGACCGAGAGCCTTGAGAAAGCCGGACGCGCCTCAAGCCTCGATGCTGCGCGCGCACGCGCCCAACACGAAGCGACACTGGGAAGCCTTCCCCCGCTCGAAGCGCAGATCGCCGCCGAACGCCGTCGTCTTGCCGTGCTGACGGGCAGAGCGCCGGGCGCCCTTGATGCTCTATTGAGCGCCGCAAGCGCGTTTCCTGCAATCCCCGCCGGAGCGCCCGCCGGCGACCCCGCGACGATCCTTCGCCAGCGCCCCGATATCCGTAAAGCCGAGCGCGACCTTGCCGCAGCGACCGCGCGCATCGGCGTTGCGACCGCCGACCTTTTTCCGCGCGTCCGCTTTGTCGGCTCGTTCGGCGCCTCGTCCTCGACATTGTCCGCGTATGGATCGGACGCATCGATCGATTATGGCTTTGGTCCGGCGATCGAATGGGCGGCGTTTGATCTGGGCCGCGTGCGGGCCCGCATCAACCGATCGAAAGCCGAAGCAGACGCCGCGCTTGCACGCTATGAGCAAACGGCGCTCCGTGCCCTGGAAGAAACCGCGAACGCGTTCTCTGAACTGGCCCGCGAACGCGAGCGCAATGACAGTCTCAGACGCTCATTCGCGGCGAGCGCGGACGCTGCCAGCCTTGCGAATGACCGCTACCGCGCGGGTCTTGATGGATTTTTGACCGTGCTCGACGCAGAACGTAGGCAGCTGGAAGCCGAGAACTCGCTAGCGCAAAGTGACACCCGCACCCTCAGAAATTATGCCCTCGTATTTCGGGCACTTGGCGGTGGCTGGCGTATCCTTGACCCCAGCGGCGCCGAACTATCCACACCAGCATCCGAATCACCAGCACAGACATTGAAAACAACGAAAGATGGTACCGCCTCCCGGTCTTGAACCGGGGACCTCTAGATCCACAATCTAGCGCTCTAACCAACTGAGCTAAGGCGGCATTTTTTTCTGGCGCCAATGGGCGGCGAGGCACTTGAACCTAGTCGCCGGGTGCAGCCGACGCAACTATTTCAACAGAGCAATTTCACGCTCCAATTGGGCGATGCGGGTGGCGTCGGCTGGGTGAGTTGAAAGGAACTCCGGCGGGGAGCCCGATTTCTGCGAAGACATTTTTTGCCAGAAGCGGATGGCCTCGTTTGGATCATACCCTGCCCGGTGCATGTAGCGAAGGCCGAACTTGTCGGCCTCAAGCTCATGTTTGCGGGAGAAAGGGAGCAGGAGGCCGACCTGCGCACCGAGCCCGAGCGCGCCCATGACGAGCTGGCCCGTCTGGCTGCCGGTACCGATTGCGGCCTGCGCGGCGGAGATGGCGACGCTTGAGCCAAGCTGCTGCGAATAACGTTCGCCGGAATGATTGTAGTTTACGTGCGCGACTTCATGACCCATCACGGCTGCGATCTGCGCGTCATTCTCCATAAGGTCGAGAATACCTGTGTAAAAGCCGATCTTGCCGCCTGGCAGCGCAAAGGCGTTGAGGTCTTTCGAGGCAAAGACCTGCACTTCCCACTCCGATGGAGTACCACCAGACGCCGTGATGATTTTTGGCGCGACACGATTGACGCGAGAGACATATTTCGGATCCGTCGTGACCCTTTCCTGCTTTTTGAGGTCGCTCCACGCGGACGAGGCAAGTTGCGCCATCTGCCCCGACGACACAAAAACGAGCTGGTTGCGCCCTAACTCCTCATTATACGTACACGCCGTAACCGCTGCAGCCGCGCAGCCGCAGCCCATGAGCGACAGGGTCTTGCGGCGCGTAATGGCGGCGAATGGATTGGAGGCGAGCGGTGAGGCGTCGCTTTCCATGGGGCGTCTCCTGTAATTACGCTTAAACGTTAAACTACGCGCGCCCCGGGAACAACGCCCAAAGATCAGGGCTCCAGCACCGAATCCCAATAGAGAAAGTCCTGCCAGCTCTGGTGCAGGTAGTTCGGGGGAAAGGCGCGGCCGCGTTCATTGAGTTCGAACATCGAGGGACGCACGGGTTTGCGCGCCGGGAACATCTTGGCCTGCTCCGGCATGCGCCCGCCCTTTTTCAGATTGCAGAATGAGCAGGCGGCGACGATGTTCTCCCAGGTCGTGCGCCCGCCTTTGGAGCGCGGCGTGACGTGGTCGAACGTCAGCGCGTCGCGCTCGGCCGACCCGCAATACTGGCACGAGAATCCATCACGCAAGAACACGTTGAACCGCGTAAACGCCGGCGCACGAGAGTGGTTGACGTATTTTTTCAGGGACACCACAGACGGAAGCTGCATCTGGAAGTTCGATGAGCGCACAACAGTGTCATACTGCGCGACTACATCTACGCGCTCGAGAAAAACAGCCTTTAGCGTGTCCTGCCACGACCAGAGCGACAATGGGAAATAGGAAAGCGGGCGGAAGTCGGCGTTGAGGACGAGGGCCGGGCAACCGTCCGGCGGATGACGGATCACCTGCATGGCCATCTCGCCATACCAACGGTGGCCGCTGGCGGCGACCCAAACAACACTAACATCAGACGGGCGCTACTGAAGACGAACCCTCCTGCCAAGAATTACGGATGTACCCGATGTTCGAGCCGTTGAGGAAATCTGTAGCTGATTCCCCATGACCATAATTTGACAATTTTCGCAAAAATTGCAGCCAAGCCACATCCTATTGCGGCGTTCTACCTCGCAGGCGGGCGTAGAAGGTCCATAGAATATGCGCTGCAACGCCGCGATAAGGGGTCCAGCCGCGAGCCCGGGCGTCGAGATTACGCTGATCAATGCTCTCGTTAACCGCCGCACAATAGGCGTGTCTCAGCGCCACGTCATTCGGCGGCCAGATATCGACGCGTCCCTCGCAAAAAAGCAAATAGATGGACGCAGTCCAGGGGCCAATGCCCTTCAGCGCGACGAGTGCCATGACGGCCTCCTCGTCGTCCAGTTGCGATAATCCAGCAAAATCAACCCTGCCCGCCGCTGCGGCCTCCGCGATGCCAACGACGTAACGCGCCTTCGGCGTTGAAAGTCCAAGCGCACGCAGCCCGTTGACCCCAAGGCGCGCAACCGCTTCGGGCGACGTACAGTCGACGCCGTCATTGCATCGTTTCCAGATCGCCTGCGCGCTCGGAACTGAGACTTGCTGTTCGATGATGATGCGGAAAAGCCCCGCGAAATTGCCATCGCGGCGACGGATCGTGGGCGCGCCGATCTCAGCCGCCGCCCTCTTCAGGCCCTTGTCTTTTCGCGAAAGGGCGCGCGTCGCGGATTTCACATCCGCAAAAACGTCCATGACAGCCGACGAGGGCCTCACGCTCAAAAGGAAACTTCGGCCAGCAATCGCCGGGCGTCGCCTTTAAGATCTTCAAGGAAATGGCGGGCCGTAAATTCACCCATGGTGATACCGCTATCGACTATCGACTGCAGGGGTTCTACGAACTGCGATTCATCAGCAGCCATCGCTCCCGCCCGCGCTCGGGCCTTAAGCCCAGCCCGACTGATCGCGACGGCGTCTTTTGCGACTTCCTGTATCGTTCGCGCACCGATTTTCGCCCTTAGCCCGTAATGCGCTGCATCAAGGCGCAACTGGTCGCGCATCTCGGGCGTCCAGTCTTTGGCTAAATCCCAAGCGGACTCGAGCGCGGCGCTGTCGTAAAGCAGCCCGACCCAGAAAGCAGGCAAAGCGCAGATGCGCGACCACGGACCGGAATCAGCCCCGCGCATTTCAAGAAAGCGTTTCAGGCGCACTTCTGGAAAGGCCGTCGACATGTGGTCTTCCCAGTCTAGAATGTGCGGGCGCTGGCCAGGGACCACTTCAAGTCGTCCCTTCAAAAAATCGCGAAACGAATGGCCTGCGGCGTCAATATATTTGCCCTCGCGGCGAACAAAATACATTGGCACGTCGAGGAGATAGTCCCTGTATCTGTCAAAGCCGAAACCGTCTTCGAAAACGAATTGGAGGAGGCCGGTTCGGTCTCGATCGGTGTCGGTCCAGATATTGGCGCGCCACGAGGCCCAGCCCGTGTCCCTACCCTCAACAAGGGATGAATTTGCGAAAAGCGCTGTCGCAATCGGCTGCAACGCCAGCGAGACACGGAACTTTTTCACCATGTCCGCTTCGCTTGAATAATCGAGATTGACCTGCACCGTGCAGGTCCGGAACATCATGTCGAGGCCTAGCGAACCGACCTTTGGCATGTAGTCGCGCATAATCTTGTAGCGCGCCTTAGGCATCCTCGGCATTTCATCGCGCGTCCAGGTCGGCGTGAACCCCATGCCGAAGAAGGCGATGTTTAAGGGTTCGGCGACTGCTTTGACGGCGTCGAGGTGGCGCGAGACCTCCGAACATGTCTGGTGAATTGTTTCAACGGGGGCGCCGGAAAGTTCTACCTGTCCGCCTGGCTCAAGCGACACCGAAGCGCCTTCGCCTTTCAAACCGATCGGAGTCTCGCCCTCGCGGATGATTTCCCAGCCCGTCGTTTCGCTCAGCTTTTCAAGAATTGCGCGTATGCCGTTGCTGCCGTCGTAGCCTACTGGCTTTAGCGTTTCCCGGCAGTAGATGAACTTTTCATGTTCGGTTCCGATGCGCCAATCGGCCCTCGGCTTCGAGCCGGACGCCATGAACTCTGTTAGCTCGTCGAGCGACTCAATTGGCGGAAGATCGCCGGTCGCCTGCCGTTCAACACTCAAGAGATCCCTCCGCAAGTCCACGCTAGGCCGCGCCTTTGTCGTCTAGCGGCGCTGCGAAAGCACGCCAAGCGATTTTGGCTCACGCGCGTGTGAGGTCTCCCACGGCTGCCTGCCACAGCGCGAGTGCGACAATCGCTGCTGTGTCGGCGCGAAGGATGCGTGGGCCAAGTGTCGCGGGCGCGACGTAAGGGAGGCTACGAAGCCAATTCCGCTCCTGTTCCGAAAACCCGCCCTCGGGGCCGATCAGGAGCGCGGAGAGGCTAGGGCCCCGGCGCACTACCGCGTTCAGTAGCGGCTCCGCTCGCCCCTTCTCACCACCCCATTCTTCTTCCGGATCATCACCTGTCTCGTCGCAGAAGTATAGCGTCCGCGCATGATCCCAACGCAACAACGCCCCGGGCAGCTTTTCAGGCTCGCGCACGACGGGAACAGTCAAGCGGCCACACTGCTCGGCGGCTTCCAAAGCGATTGCGCCAAGGCGCTCCGTCCGCAGACGATCAAGATTTGTGCGCTCGGTGATTACAGGCAAAAAGAAACTGGCGCCAAGTTCCGTCCCCTTCTGGATAATGAGTTCGATGGCCGCGCGCTTTATCGGCGCGAAGACCACTGCCACGTCAGGCTCCGTCGCGGCGACACGCTGTTGGGCGCCAAGTGTCGCGAAGGCGCCCTTCTTGCCGATATCGGCGATCACGCCGTCGAATTCGCCGTCTCGGGCGTTGAAAAGACGGATTACCGCACCAGCCTCCCGGCGCAGCACATTCTTGAGGTAGTGCGCCTGACCTGGCGACAACAGGACGCTGGCGCCTTCGAAAAGCGGCGCATCGAGATGGAGACGAGGGGTCATGTCAGTTTTACTAGCGCGACAAAGGCGCGGATGACATGGGGCGCAGCTTGTCCTAAAGCGCCGCCATGAACGCCGCGCCCGTCGACGCAGTCCACGGCAACTGGGTTGACCGGTATGCCCCTGACGCCGCGCGTCCCTACCTGCGGCTGATGCGAGCGGATCGACCGATTGGCACATGGCTTCTCGCTATACCATGTTGGCAAGGCCTGGCGCTCGGGGCTGCTATAGCCCCGCCTGCGCCGACAACGGCGTTGTGGTACGCGCTCTTGTTCGGCGTTGGAGCATTTGTCATGCGGGGGGCGGGCTGCGCGTATAATGACATCGCAGACAGGGACATCGACGCAAAAGTTGCACGAACCGCGATGCGCCCGATTCCCGCGGGGCAGATCGGCGTTAAGCAAGCCTTCCTGTTTCTGGTCGCCTTGTCGTTGATCGGTCTCGGCGTCCTCGTGCAATTCAATCGAATGACAATCCTCTTAGGGACAGCCTCGCTTGCGCTTGTGGCGGTCTATCCGTTCATGAAGCGGATCACGTGGTGGCCGCAAGCTTGGCTCGGCCTCACTTTTAATTGGGGCGCACTGATGGGCTATTCCGCCGTTACCGGCGAAATAAGCGCTCCGGCGCTGCTGCTTTATGCATCTGGCGTCGCGTGGACGCTTGGCTACGATACGATCTACGCCCATCAGGACAAAGAAGATGACGCCCTTATTGGCGTCAAATCCTCTGCGCGTCGCCTCGGGCGCCGGACAAAGCCAGCCCTTACCATTTTTTACGCCGCAGCACTCGCCCTTGCAGGCCTTGCCTATCTTCTCAGCGCTGCTCCGTTTGCAGGGCTCCTCCTATTTGTGATCCCGGCTGCTCATTTTTGTTGGCAGATCAAGGCAACCGATATCGACGATCCTCAGTCCTGCCTCGTGGTTTTTCGGACAAATCGCGTCGCCGGGATCCTGATTCTCGCGCCATTTTTATTGGCGGCGGCGCTTGCACAAGCGTATCTAGGCGACAAGTGAGGTGGCAGATTTATGGAGCGATTGATGAATTTGGACAGGCGATCTCTCTTTTTTAGCGCCGCAGGTATCGCCGCAGCGTTCTCATCAACGACGAAAGCGAAAGATGTGACACCAGATTCGAAGAAAATTCCCGACTTTGAGAAATGGCAGCTTTCCGAGCGCGAGTGGAAAGAGCGTCTCAAAGGCCAAGGCGAGGCCTTTGACGTCTTGCGGCGCGAAGCGACGGAGCGGCCATGGACAAGCGCGCTCAACGAAGAAAAGCGGGATGGCGTTTATGCTTGTGCGGGTTGCGGCTATGACCTCTTCAAGTCGGATATGAAATTCGACTCCGGAACTGGGTGGCCTTCGTTCTTCGACTTTCTTCCAAACGCCCTTGGGACAAAGACGGATTGGAAGCTGATCGTGCCGCGTACGGAATATCACTGCGCGCGTTGCGAAGGACACCAAGGTCATGTTTTTGAAGACGGCCCCGCACCGACCGGCTTGCGTTATTGCAACAATGGTGTGGCGCTGACCTTCAGAGCTGCCTAGCCCCTTCCTCACCGTCGATCGTTCGACTACCTTCGGCGGTAAGGGTTGGGCGGGAGGTTGAGCGGGATGTCGGAAAACCAGGTACGCAGAAAGCTGATCGGCGCGCAGCCACGCCGGACAGCGATAAAGCTCACAATCGCCAGTGTCATCGTCGGGGCCTTCCTTGCGTTCTGGGGCGTTTCACCGCGTGAATTCTGGAGCGGCGTTTTCGAGGTGTTTCGTGGAATTATCGGGTGGCTTGGCGACTCGGTTGGCGAAATTATCGCTAACCTGATCACCTATCTACTCTTCGGCGCCGCGATTGTCGTCCCTGTCTGGATCGTCATGCGAATGCTGAACGGCCCATCATCGCGCCGTGACCAGCCCAAGACCTCGGCCGTCAAACGCGATTAGCACTCTGACGGGTCGATTAGCTGTTCGAGACGCTTGATGTAGCGCAACCAAGCTGCTCGCCCTGCTGGCGTTAGTCGCATTACCGTCCTCGGCTTGGCGCCATGATGCTTAAATTTCTCTGAAATGATGTAGCCGGCTTCTTCAAGCTTTCTCAGGTGAATCAGCAAATTTCCGTCGGTGCCGCCAACCTTGGTTCGAAGCTCAACAAAGTCTGCCTCTCCCGCACCCGACAAATACGCCATGACGCTAAGGCGAACACGCCCATGGATTGTATCGTCAAGACGTTGATAATCGAAATCAACCTTGGCCATGTGCTTCAAACAATTTCCGAAGGTTCGCGGCGCATCAACAATAGTCCCGGAAAGACTGCGCAGACAAAAGACCCTGCCGCGCCAACAATGAATTGGGTCGTGTCGCCGATGAAATAGAATGATGTAACCGAAAACAGCCAGGAGGATGCGGCAAAGCCGCCCATCCAATGAAGACGTGCGGCGACTGCGGTTGCAAAAAATGCGATACCGTAGAGGCCAAACGCCAGCGGAAACATCAGCCCAAAAAGAAAGCGCGATTCAAAGCCTGCGGCGTTCAATCGCGATTGAAATATCATGGCGGCAATCCAAAAAATTGACATGAATACGCCTACCGAAATCCATAATGCGCGTGCTGTTTTGTTCCCGACAGTCAAAGCCCCGGGTTTGCTTAAGCTCTTGCCTCCAAGGATGAAGCTCGCCAGCCACCCAAGGGTAAACGCCGAAATCCAGAACCAAAGTCCACCAACAAAAGGCACGGTGATGGCTCCCGTCGCGCTCGCATAGCTCCCAAGCGCGGCCAGCCCCATCAAAACTCCCCAGATCACGTAAAGAATGCCGCCGACCAGCGGAGCATTCCGGCCTTCCTCAGCAAGCGCTTTCACATAGGCGACTTCGCTGGCCAGAGCCTCATTCAACGACGACTTCACAATGCTCCCATCCGCTCAACCACACTTTGAAAATTAAAGCTATCGAGCACAAATTTCAACCCGGAGCGAAATGACTGCCAGCGCAATGCATCAGCGGGCGCACCCAATCAGCGGCTCATACCTTTGCGATCGCGGCGATACCCCTTCGTTGAGGCCGCCTTTGGGCGGAATGCGCCGTTCAAGCTGACGCGATACAAAGACAGCACTATACTGTGTTTGACTAAAGCTTACGCGCGGTACCGCAAGTAAGCCTAGAAAGACTATTGACACCAAACGGTAAGAATCGCTTGTTTTAGTTCTGAAAACTTTTGGCGGGCTTGGCTCCTACACAAATTTTCCTGAAGTTTCTGACGAGAGCCGCATCTCTTGTCCGTGAGACGCAAAATGCTCGCGTTCGCCGATTTAGGAGCCGCCATGACGAAGTTCGCCTCTCTATTGCATTCCTGTTGCGACATTTGACAGCCGGCGTCTGGCGTGGGATCGGCGAATGATGAAGCGAGACGACGCGCGCGCTGACGTTCAGCGGCTTTCCTTAACGGTTAGCGACAACGATGTCGGCACAAGACTTGATAAATGGTTGTCGGACGCCGCCGCTGGCGTGACCCGCACCCGGATAAAAGTGCTCATCGATTCTGGGGCGATCTCAAAATCAGGCCAGACGTTTACGGATCGGTCCTGGAAGGTTCGCGCTGGCGAAACTTATGAACTTGCGGTGCCTGTTTTGGAAACAGCCTCGCCGCAGGGTGAACCTATCGCGCTCGACGTACGGCATGAGGATGATGACATCATTGTCGTCAACAAGCCAGCTGGACTTGTCGTTCACCCTAGCCCTGGCAATTGGACAGGGACGCTGGTCAATGCGTTGATCGCGCACTGCGGCGAAAGCCTTTCCGGGATTGGCGGTGTCGCGCGGCCAGGAATTGTTCATCGGCTCGACAAAGACACTTCCGGCCTTTTGGTTGCGGCAAAAAATGACGCCGCACATCAGAAGCTGTCCGCAGCGTTCTCAGTGCATGACGTGGAACGAGCTTATTCGGCGATTGTTCATGGCTGCCCTCGCCCCGCAGTGGGCCTTATTGACGCAGCTTTGGCGCGCGCAAGCGATCGCGTAAAGATGACGGTTGTCGCCAAGAACAATCAGCGGCCGGATCAACGGGTCGCCATCACTCATTACCGAGTGATGGAGATTTTCGGACGCAGCCGCGCTAAAATCGCAGGTGACGCTTTAGCGTCGTTGATTGACTGTACGCTTGAAACGGGACGCACACATCAGATACGCGTTCATTTGGCGTCAATTGGGCATCCGCTCGTGGGCGATCCAGTTTACGGTCGAGGGCCCGGCCTTTCGGGTCTAAAGCCTGGCGAGCCAGTTTCTGATCACGCTTTTGCAGTAGTCTCAAAATTCCGGCGCCAAGCCCTTCATGCGCGTATATTAGGGTTTGACCACCCAAGATCGGGCGCCCGTCTGAGGTTTGAGGCGGAGCCACCCAGTGATTTTTCCGAGCTTTGGGAGGCCTTGGCCGCGCTTTGAAACTGAAGCGCGGTCGCTGCACATTGTACTCGTCACGAACACCCCCCGTTCATACCAAATGGTGCCCAACAAAACAGATGTCTAATCAATGCGCAGGGTCTCCATCGGCATAAGCTCCTCTCCGCCCGCTTGAACATTCCAGTTCACGCGAAGGTTGTTTTGATAAATTTCAAGTCGTTCCTATATTGCAAAGCGCTTGCGGCCGGGGCGTTCAGTCGCGATGGAGAGGTTGGGTTTATGGCTAAGGATCTTGTCGCTGCGCCGGCTTTGACGCCGGAAGGAAGTCTTTCGCGATACTTAGCGGAAATCCGGCGTTTCCCGATGCTGGGTAAAGACGAAGAATACATGCTCGCAAAGCGCTTTGCCGAGCATCAGGACCCGGATGCCGCCCAAAGACTTGTTACAAGCCATTTGAGGCTCGTCGCCAAAATAGCCATGGGCTACCGCGGCTACGGCTTGCCTATCGGCGAGGTCATTTCGGAAGGTAACGTCGGACTGATGCAGGCCGTCAAGAGGTTCGATCCCGAGAAAGGCTTCAGGCTGGCGACCTATGCAATGTGGTGGATCAAAGCGTCGATCCAGGAATACATCCTGCGGTCCTGGAGCTTAGTGAAAATCGGCACGACTGCCGCGCAAAAAAAGCTGTTTTTCAACCTAAGAAAAATAAAGGGTCAGATCGACGCCATTGAAGATGGCGATCTAAGGCCGGATCAAGTCAAGCTTATCGCGGACAAACTCGGCGTCGGACAAGACGACGTCGTACAGATGAACCGCCGCATGATCGGCGGCGAGGCGTCGTTAAATGCGCCACTGGGAAACGCCGACGACTCGGGCGGCGAGTGGCAGGATTGGCTTGTCGATGACAACGCCGTCAACGCCGAACAAAAACTCGCAAGCGAGGGCGAGTTTGAAATGCGCCTATCGCTGCTTGAGCGCGCGATGGAGGCGCTCAACGAACGCGAGCGCCACATAATCTCGGAGCGCCGCCTGAAAGATGACGCTGCGACGCTTGAAGACCTTAGCAAAGAGTTGGGTGTCAGCCGCGAGCGCGTCCGACAGATTGAAGCGCGTGCATTCGAGAAATTACAGCAATCCATGAAGAAGCTCGAAAAGGAAAGCCGTCTCGGTACGATCGACGCCGATGCGAAGCAGGCAAAAGACTGAGCAACTCACGCCCCCCCTACCGCAAGTGCCTAAACGACCATTTCCTCGATGGCGCTCGACTCCGATAACGTCCGTCACCTTAATGGCGGATACTTTCTTGAAGTAGGGAAACCTAGCACATATATCCGATTCGAGCGCGTTATCGTCTTAGCGGAACATTCTCTCGGTTATCTTGGCCTCTCGTAGCATCGAGAACACCCACCTTCCCATCTTTTGACCCAACCGATTGGTCAGTCGCTACCTTTTTTGATTGGTAGGCGTAAAGCGAAGCCGCCGCGACGCGCAGATCCCGATTCCCTTCGTTGATCTCATTGTTTGCGACATGGTGTTCTCCCAAGTGCGCGCCGTTTCTCGTTCATCGCATTACAAATCGATATAAGTGCACCTGGTCATCTGGCAAAGGTGTTGCGGTAGCCGACACCCGAAGGGACATACGCTGCAGCACGTCAAACTCGGATGATAAATTCCTTCCGAGTGGTCTCCACGACTTCCCACGTTCCCTTGAAGCCCGGGCGAATGATCAAACTGTCGCCTGCGCGAAGCTGTTTGGGCTCAAACCCGATCTCACAAACAATCGAAAACCCGAACAGGATGCGGAAATACTCCCATTCGTCATATTCAATGCGCCATTTGCCGGGCGTCGATTCCCAGACCCCCGCAAAGAGGCCGCCCGCATGAGCTTCAATCTCCCACGTTCGAAACTGCGGACTTCCGGCGATAACCCTTGCGGGTGGAGGCGCACCGAATTCGGGAATGACCGCGTTGACCGAAAGATCCAGAGAAAAGAGGCTATTCATTCACTGAGAACCTTCTCGCCGCCCTAAGCTGCGAACCTTGCATTGCAAACAATATAACCGGCAATGGACCCAAATATCGAGCATTTCATTCCCCCGGTTGCGTCAAGATTTTTGAACGAGTGCGTACCCAGAAAACCGGACGCACGGTAACTGACGAATGTCGCGCACACGCCTTCGGCGCCAAAAATCCATACCCGCTCCGATGAATTATGCACGCCTTTCAGGCGCACAAGCCTTCTCGCCGAGCAGTGGCGAATTCGTGTCGGAATTAATTGCTGCTCGCTGATGTCTCACGCGCAGCGTCTGCTACGTGGTTAGCCTTGGCGTGGCGTCCCAGCAATCCATGCCTGCTAGTTTGGGGGCATGCGGTTTCAGCGATTCAGTGCGCTCTCAACAAGGTTCATGCGACATTTGAGTGCTTCTTGAACTCCATTCGGGCAATTGCGCGGCAATGCACTTCGTCAGGGCCATCAGCGAGCCGAAGCGTCCTTAAGGAAGCATAAGCGCGCGCAAGGCCGAAATCTGTCGTGACGCCGGCGCCGCCATGAGCCTGAATTGCATCGTCGATTACTTTAAGGGCCATGCGCGGCGCCGCCACCTTGATCATCGCAATTTCAGCTTGAGCCGCCTTGTTGCCGACTGTGTCCATCATCCATGCCGCCTTAAGCGTTAAAAGACGCGCCATTTCAATGTCGATACGCGCTTCCGCGACCCGCTGCTCCCAAATCGAATGTTTGTAGATGGGTTTTCCAAAAGCCTCTCGTGTCAATATTCTCCTGACGAGCTTCTCAAGCGCGACCTCGGCAGCGCCGATCGTCCGCATGCAGTGATGGATTCGACCTGGCCCCAACCGTCCTTGCGCGATTTCAAATCCCCTACCCGCGCCAAGCAGGATGTTTTCCTGGGGAACACGGACATTCTCGAGGGCGACCTCCATGTGTCCGTGTGGCGCGTCGTCATAGCCGAAGACCGGCAGGTGGCGCAGAACCTTTACGCCTTTGGCGTCCGCCGGAACCAAAATCATCGACTGCTGCAGATGCTTCTCAGCCTCCTTGTCTGACTTACCCATGACGATGAATATTTTGCATCGCGGATCACCGGCGCCAGATGACCACCATTTGCGCCCATTGATCAGGTAGTCGCCTCCATCCCGGCGAATTTCAGTCTCAATGTTCGTTGCGTCAGACGAAGCGACTTGTGGTTCGGTCATCAGGAATGCAGACCTGATCTTTCCGTCCAGAAGCGGTGTCAGCCATTCTTCCTGCTGCGCGGCCGTCCCGTATTTCATCAAGACTTCCATGTTTCCGGTGTCTGGCGCGGCGCAATTGAAAACTTCCGGCGCTATGTGGCAGCGCCCGGTCAATTCCGCGACGGGCGCATAATCAGCGTTTGAGAGGCCTGGGCCGTACTTTGGGTTTGTATGAAACATGTTCCAAAGCCCCTCAGATCTGGCTGTGGCCTTCAAGTGTTCGATGACCGGCGGCACCTTCCAGCGCCCCTCGCCCGACCCAAAAGATTGATGCTGACGTTCGTAAGTTTCCTCACCCTCATATACGTGCTTTTCCATGAAGGCCGAAACGCGCGCCAGATAATCATTGCAGCGGGTGGAATAACCAAAGTCCATTGAGCGCTCCTTTGTTACCGCTATGATAGCTCGGTCGGCGCTTAGCGAAAGGGCGTTAGGCGCCAATCGGTCCCGCAAGAGAGCATTACTCGCTTGTTTCAAGGGTTTGTAAGTTTAGAGAGCCAGGGCGCGAGCGTGCTAAAAACTAAATTCAGCGAGGCAGCGTCAATCGTCATAGCAGACATCGAGCAGGCGCTGCTGAATCCGGCGCGCCCACTCATCTATGGGATTTCAGGAGCCCAAGGATCGGGAAAATCAACGATCGCCCGCGCCAGCGAAGTACGATTCAGCCAAGCCGGGCTGAGGGTTGCGGTATTATCAATTGACGATCTTTATTTCGGTCGCGAAGAGCGAAGGCGAATTGCAGCACGGACCCATCCTCTCTTTATCACGCGCGGCCCACCGGGAACACATGACGTTCGGCGCGGCCTTTCGATCTTGGAATGTCTGCTATCAAAGCGCACTGTACGATTGCCACGCTTTTCAAAAGCAATGGACGAGCTATCGCCAATGTCGGAGTGGACGGAAGCCGGCGGAGATCTTGACCTCCTGATTTTTGAAGGGTGGTGTATCGGCGCGCTCCCGGAAAACGCGGCAGACCTCCAGAAACCGATTAATGTGCTCGAAGAGTATTTCGACGCTAATGGCCGCTGGCGGCAAGCGGTAAACACCGCGCTTGCAAGGCCATATCAGGAGCTATTCGCACTGATACACCGTCTCGCCTATCTTCGGCCGCCGGCCTTCGAAATTGTTAAAGCTTGGAGATGGGAGCTTGAACGCTCAATCGCGGCTGAACGTAGGTCGGCGGAAGCGCCGGGACTGTTGGATGAAGATGAAATCGATTTTTTTGTGCAACATTATGAGCGCATCACCCGACGGATGATGTCTGATTTACCCTCGCGCGCCGACATAACGCTTCAACTTGATGAGCGTCGGCGCGTCATTCGCGGATAACGAATCTGTGCAGGCATCCCCGCGACACCGCAGCCAAGGCGCGCGGGTTCTGTATTTCCGTTTTTTGATTCAACCGTCGCGCGAAAATGTGGGGCGGGCTCGCTCATATGGCCAGCAATGACAGTTCCTTGCTCCCTTGACCGGGATCGTTAACCGGCGTTCACTTGAATTTGGGGTTGGCAAGGGCCGCTGGCCGTTCCGTCTAGACGCCGGCGCTTGAGGTTGGGGCTTATTTCATGAGCGTTTTGCTGGCGGCCGGTGGTGCAGCGCTTTTCAGCGCCGGCGCCGCGATCGGCGCCGTTGTCACTTTAGCGGCGGCGCGGCGGAAAATTGCTGCTGTCACAGAGGCAGCCGAAGAAGCCAATGCGATGATTACCGCCCATTCAGAGCACGCATTTAAGGACTTAAGTGATGCGCATGCTCGGGCCGACGCCATGATTAGCGCGATTGAGACGGCTAAAATGTCGACCGCGAAAGCTGAAGAAAGCGTCGCAGACCTGATTCAAAAGATCACGCTTAGCCGCGAAAAGTTGGAGCGTGCTTCGCGCTTGTCGTGGTTCGAGCGCAGCGAGGCCGCCGAGGAAGCGCGAATACTTAAGCGCGCGGCCAAATCAGAGAAAACTGAGCGCGCATTCATTCCGCCAGTTGAAGCCTAGCTTCGCGTTCCGACCGACCTAGCCGCCTTTTAGGCTTCTACAGGTACGCAGCAATTCGAAAGGCGGCGCCTTTTGCCCCGGTAAATGATCGACTCAATTGCGCCGCCAAATACTTATTTCCTTCATCAACAACCGCCGTATTTGGCGCGAACCTCTGGAGCCAACGTATCAAGCGGTCGATTTGCAATCGAGCCCCACTGAAAAACTAGTGTGAAAGTGTTGTCGCTCAACGAACTCCAATCGCGTCATTGGGGCTTATTGCAATGCGATACGCCTGTAGCGCGAAAAATCTGCTATTGAAAAAATAAAAATTTGAAATTCGTCGTTTTGATATTTCGGTCAACGCCGCCTTTACAGGTACTGACTGCACCTATAGCGTATTTTGATCATCGAGGGCCCGGGGAGGCTCCGTCCCTCATCACAGCGTAACCAGGAGACTAGCATGCTAATCAAGAAGCATCGCGTGAGCCTGCTCGCCGCCGGCATCTTTGCCGTCGCCGCGACCAGCGCTTCCGCGACTACGATGCTGCAAATGAGTTTTGAAGATCTCGTCGCCGATTCGGCCCTCGTCGTCGTTGGCGAAGCAGTGGACTCGCGCGTTGTCGACAGCGCCACAGATGGACGGATGACGATCACCTCGTTCAAGGTGACAGACGCCATCGTCGGTTCAGCAGGTTCGGTTGTTGAAGTTGCAACGCCCGGCGGCTCATTCCGCTCTGGAAAATTCCGGCTTCGCGAATCAACCGCCGATACGCCGCTGTTTGCGATCGGATCGGAGCACATGCTGTTCCTGAACGCTGGTCCGCAAAGCGCTCTCGCCGTCGTCGGCGTCAATCAGGGCGCCGCGGCAATTTTCGATAGCAAAAGCGGCCCTTCGGTGATGTTACCCGGAGGCGAAGGGACGATGTCGCTCAGCAAAGCTACGGCGCGGGTTCGCGCAGAACGCGAAGCCGCTGACCGCCGCGCCGATCGTGAGACGGCCGAATGAGCCAGCGAAATCATAACCAGTCAAATTCGGAGTCATCCATGAAACGTATTCTTATCGGCGTAAGCGCGCTCGCGATCGCGGCGACGCAAGCGCAGGCCGGCGGCCGGCTCGACACGTTCAAGTTCACCGGCGAGTCGAATTTCATTCCCGGCTTTGAAGATGTCGAAGTCGTTGGCATCTTCTGGGACGACCGCTGCACCAATGTCAGCTATACAGTTGACGACATTCCGGCGATCGGCGTCGCGGGAACAACCATCCCGGCGTCCGTCTGGTCCGGCGTGATGCAAACAGCATTCGACAGCTGGAATAACATTCCAACCTCGTACATCGAAATGAACGTGGTCGGCGACCCCGTCACAATTGGAAACGGCGTGCGCCGCTTCGACTTCATCAACGAACTGACGTTCGAAACGCCTGCCGGTTCGGGCTTCCTCGCCTCCTCGCCCTCGACCTCGCTTCAGGCCGACGCCACTTTCGTTGCTGGCGACGACATTGACGGGGACGGCGATAGCGACGTGTTCGACACCGGTGCGACCTCAGTATCGACTTGCCACGACTTCGACGCCGACGGCGACATTGAGTTTCCGGCCGGCGACTATCTCGCGGGCACGATCCTCGACAACGACGTGCAATATAATAATCTGCTCGCTGGCGCCGGCATCGTTTGGGAATTGACCCCGACGTCGACCCTCGCTGGCCAGACGCAGCGTCCGACTGACATCGAGACCGTTGCCGTGCATGAATTCGGCCACAGCCACGGCCTTGCGCACAGCTTCATCAACCAGATCTCGATCAATGACGGAACGGGCTCGACGATGTTCCCGTTCATCGACATCGACGACCGCTTTTCGGAAGAAGGCGGACGCACGCTGCACGCAGACGACATCGCCTGGTCGTCCTTCATTTATCCTGAAGGCAAAGTTGAGGGCAGCGCGCCCTCGGCAGTCCAACCTGGCGACATCGCCTTCCAGAATGCGTATAAAGTTATCCGAGGGTCCTACACTCAAGGCGGTTTCGGCGTTCTCGGCGGCAACATCTCCGCAACTGAGACCGGCGCCAACGGTCGTACGCTCGTCAGCGCCTATTCGGGCCTTGCGCGCGCCTTCAGCGATGGAACTGGCGTTTTCGTCGGCGATCTGACGAATTCTGTGATCTCGGATCAATATGTGCTGCCGGTTCCGCGCGGCACCTATGTTTTGGCGATGCAGGCGCTTGACGGCGATCCTGCGGCGACGGGCAATATCTCGATCACTGCGCAGATCGGCGGGATTCTCGGCCAGCACGGCTATCCGGAAGAGTTCCGGTCCTCGGGCCCGCTTGAAAGCGAGATCGAGACTAACCCGGGGCAATCGACGCCGGTCAACACGAGGGTCAGAGACCAAAATAACATCAATGTTGCGACCAACATTGATGTCACCCTTCGTAACGCGGGAGCCCTTACCAATATCGGCACTGGCGCGGCGATCGGCGTTACGGATGTCATCTACGCCGAGCGGTTCTCGAATGCGGCGGTGCTGTCGCTCCTTAACAGCGGCGCGACGATGACGACGGCGACTTATCGCACGGGCGTCTTTGACGCCTCGGTCGTCAGCGTCTGGAAACGGGCGAGCGTTCGTCTCGGCCGGGTCAATACGGACGGGACAGCGACGCTTGGCGCAACACTGTTCGGCCGGAACAACTTCATTGGTCAGGACGGCGACTCGACGCCGCTCTTCTTCTCGAACCCGACGACGGTTTCGGCCAACGCGCTAGCTGCGCTCCAGGCTGATCCGACGCTCGACGTCTTCGTCGTTCTCGAAGCGTTGAACGACTTCCCGCGGGCGGATGATCCCCGGCCGCCGCTTCTCGGCTTGCAGGCGACTGCGATCGGCGCCTCGAGCGGTCAGTCCTATCTGTCGGTCGCTGGCGGCCCGCTTGCCGTCCGCGATAACGGCAACTGGATCGTCGAGCTGAACTTCACGCCGAACGCCAACACTGTGAACTAGGCGTTCAATCAGGCTTGACCCAACGATCGGGCGGCGAGGGAAACCTCGCCGCCCTTTTTGTTTGCCGCCATGAGAGGATGAGGCGTATGAGGCTGAAGCTTTACGAGTGGGAGACACCAATGAGATTCCTCACCACATTGGAAGCGGCATGGGGTCTGTGGACGATGTCGGCGACCGCGACCATGTGGGACGGGCGGTTCCTCGACGTGTCCGTGAAAACGCCGGAAGGCTGGCGCTACATCGTCGACCACGCTTCGATGCTGACGCCTGCGGTCGGAGAGTAAGTTCCCGGCGAAAAGCCTTTGCTGACGAGCGACGATTATCTGTATGCTGAGCAGTTTTTTGAATGCCGGAACCAGCAGACTTGATGAACCTTTTTCATCCTCGCTTGCCGGCGCGATGAAGCTCAGGGCCTGAAGCCAGAGCGCTGCGATCTCGCATGCCGGCAGTCGCGCCGTTCTGGCGGAACAAGGAGTTCCAATTCTCCGCGCCGCGCCCTAGCCATCGCGGTCCTGGTCCAGCCGCTCAAGGAAGCGCGCCGCAGCGCCGCGCCCCCCGATCCCGAAAGCGAGCGCCGCCGCCAGCGAGGCAGCGCCAAGGATCAGCACGAAGCCGGCGAAGATGATGTCCTCGCCAAGGCCCATTTCGCGCACGCCGATCGCCGTGACAAGCACGAGGATCCCCCACTGAACAACGGTCGCGACAAGCACGGAACGCGGATCGCCCGCGCGCTTCAGCGTATTGGCGACGAAGCGGCTGACCGGAATGCCGGCGAGAATAACGACGGAGCCGAGCAGAATCTGCGCGCCGACCGCCAAAACTTCCGATAACGCTTTCGACACCGGCTCGATATTGAGCTGCTGCGCTGCCGTGATGGCGCCGACTATCAGCATGCCCGCCATCGCGATGTTGGCGGCGATGACGGTCGGCGAGATCGACGGCGCGCGCGTCGCCCGACTGGCAGCCTCTTCATCGTCGTGATGTTCGATCGCGACACCGAGCTGGAGCCAGAACGTATCGAAGCCCATGCCGGTCAAGAACGAGATGACGAGCGACCGAATCGCACGCGCAAACAGCGTAAACACAAAGAGCACGAGGCCTGCCGCAATGATGCTGGGGATCGCGTTCAGCATCGTCTCCAGCATCGCGGTCAGCGGCGCCGAGATCGACTCGATCGCGAGCACTTCAAGCCCGCCGATGAAGGTCGGAATCAGGATGCCGACATAGGCGAAAAGCCCCACCGCGCGCGCGATCTCCGTACCCTTGATGAGGTCGCCGATATTCGCTTGTTTGGCCGCATGATCGATCGGCGCCGCCGAGAGAAGGCTTTCGAGAGCCCGGCGCGCGACAGTCGCGATCACGAAGCCGATGGCGACAATGACCGCGGCAAGCGCGACGCGCGGCAAGTATTCCATCATCTGCACCAGCATCGTGTTCAGGGGTGCAAGCGTCTCGGAAAGGCCGAGCACCGCGAGCACCCAGGGAATGAAAATCAGGAGTATGAGCCAGAAGACCGCCGAACCGAGCGACTTGCCGAGCGACGGGCGGCTGGGCCCGAGCGCCTCCCGGTTGGCAATGAGTCCGATCCGCGACTTGTCGACACGCTTGCGGACAAACTCCGAAATCACGCGCGCAAGGACGAGCGCAAGGACCGTCAAGCCAAGCGCGCCGAGAACGTCCGGCAAAGCGTCCACGAGAAATTCTAGCATGCGCTCAAGCTCGGCGCGGATCGTTTCCATCAGAAAGACCTCTTCGACTGCAGGACGGGATCACCGCGTTCGGCGCGGCTGACAGTGTGTGGCGGGATAGCAGGGTAATCCGCGGAATGGCCAGCGAAAAAGCCGGTCGCAGGCGTGTGGGAGCCATCATATCGGCGCACGATGGAACACTCCGGCGGTGAGCGGCCGCGGCGCGCGCGTCGTTCGTGGGAAAGTTACCGGCAGTCGTCTCAGCGAACGAACAGCGAGATAGGCGAAACATTCCGCCTCAAGATCGTCACCGCGCCAACCTGCCGCCTCCGCGCTGGCGAGCGGCGCCTCTAAC
Source organism: Parvularculaceae bacterium (assembly GCA_034522715.1). Lineage (GTDB taxonomy): Bacteria > Pseudomonadota > Alphaproteobacteria > Caulobacterales > Parvularculaceae > Amphiplicatus. The sequence continues at coordinate 221,210 of JAXHLA010000005.1, forward strand.
GCCAGCGCCAGCGCCGTCATCATCGCGGAGTTGCGGCGGCCGCCGCCGGCGACAATCCATTCGCCAGGGGGCGCCGGCAGATGCGCGATCGAGGCCCGCGCGCAGGCTGCCGTGAACGCCGTCAGCGTCGCCGCCCCGTCCGCCGCTGACAGGGCGAGCGCCGGATCAAGCTTGAAATCATAGCGATCGAGCGACTTCGGCGGCCGCCGGCGAATGAACGGATTGAGAAGCATCAGGCGGAGCACTTCCGAATGGACCTGGCCCGAGCGAGCCAGTGCGCCGTCCTTGTCCATCGGCGCACCAGTCTTCAGCTCCGTCCACTGATCGATGAGGCCGTTGCCGGGACCGCAATCGAACGCGAGGATTTCGAGATCGCCCGCCGACGGCGGAACGTACGTGATATTGGCGACGCCGCCGATATTGATAATGCCGACCGCATGCTCTCGCCCGAGCGCGCGGGCGAGCGCCGCGTGATAGACGGGGGCGAGCGGCGCGCCCTCGCCGCCTTCGGCGATATCGGCGCTGCGAAAATCCGCGACGACATCAATCCGCGTTTCCTCGGCGAGCAGACGCGCATCGCCGATCTGCCAGGACCGGCCGATGCTGTCGGCCCCGCGCTTGGGGCGATGCAATATCGTCTGGCCGTGAAAGCCGATGACGTCGACCTGCGTGCGTTTGAGGCCCGCTTTGTCGAGCAGCGTGAGAACGGCGTCGACATGCGCGGCGGTCACTTCGGCCGACGCCTTGCCAACGTCGGCAGCGGTGTCGCGGCCTTCGAGCGCAGCCTTGATGGCGCGCCGGATGAAGACCTTGAGATCGCGATTGTAGGGAAAGAACGCCGACGGGCCGGGTTCGATCACGCTCACGCCGTCGGTGCGCAAAATGGCGGCGTCGACGCCGTCCAGCGACGTGCCGCTCATGAGGCCGATGGCGGTGAGCACGGTCATGCTGGTGTTATCGGGGCGTTCGTGGATGCGGAAAAGGCTTCGGGAGAAGCATGCCAGGCCTCATGCCATTTCCCGGGAGGCAACGGCGCAACCAGCGGTCGAGCCGCTTTTTTGGAGACGACGGAGGCTGCGGAGGCTGCGGAGGTTTCGGCGCCGCGCGCCTGGCACGACCCGGCCTTTCATGCGGGCTGCAGCGTTTTTCTCCGCAGTCTCCGTAGTCGCCCCATGGGCGAACCCGCAGCCGAGAGGCAGTGCGTGCGTAAAAAATCGGGCGGTCATTCCTTCCATCCTTCAAAAAGCCTTTGACATGATCACTATAAGGCCACTCAAAGGGGGTGGGACGGATTTTTGTTTTGTATGCGGATCAACAGGTTAGTTGGTTAACGAAAATTTTTTCGTGGGACGCTTCTTTCTTCCGCTCCGCCCGCTCGCGGGGGAGCTGTCACCTGCAGCGTGACTGAGGCGGCGCGCCGCCGCTACGGGCGCCGGCGCCCGCGGAGAGATCGTCCCCCTCAGTCGGCTTCGCCGACAGCTCCCCCGCAAGCGGGTGGAGCAGAAGGTGCGCCAGACCGTCCTTCATCCGTACAGGGATGATCGGAAATCCTTCCCCTCCCCTCCGCTTTCGCCCGCCTCTTGCCAGCGCGCGCCGGCTGCGCGAAAACCGCATCGCCGTTCGCAGGAAACCCCCATGACCGCCGCCCTCGCCCAGACGATTGAAGCGCTTTGGGAACACCGCGCCGAGGTCAGCCCTGCAACCACGGGCGAGGCGCGCGACGCCGTCGAGGCGGCGCTTAGCCTTCTTGATCGGGGCGAGGCGCGTGTCGGCTCGCGCGAACCGGACGGCGCATGGGTGACGCACCAATGGCTGAAGAAGGCCGTGCTCCTCTCCTTTCGCCTCTACGACAATGCGATGATCGGCGCAGCGCCCGGCCCCTGGTGGGACAAGGCGCCCCTGAAATTCGCCGGATGGGCAGACGCTGACTTCCGCAAGGGCGGCTTTCGCGCCGTGCCGGGCGCAATCGTCAGGCGCGGGGCGTTCGTGGCGCCGGGCGCGGTCTTGATGCCGTCCTTCGTTAATATCGGCGCCTATGTCGGCGAAGGCTCGATGATCGATGCCTGGGCGACCGTCGGCTCCTGCGCGCAGATCGGCCGGAACTGCCACATATCGGGGGGCGCCGGGATCGGCGGCGTGCTCGAACCCTTGCAGGCGAACCCTGTCATCATCGAGGACAACTGCTTCATCGGCGCGCGCGCGGAAGTCGCCGAAGGCGTCATCGTGCGCGAGGGGTCGGTGCTGTCGATGGGCGTTTACCTCGGCCAGTCAACCAAGATCGTCGACCGCGAAACGGGCGAAGTGCTCTACGGCGAAGTGCCGCCCTATTCTGTCGTCGTCTCCGGCGCCATGCCCTCGCCCAAGGGCGGGCCCTCACTTTACTGCGCGGTGATCGTGAAGCGGGTTGACGAGAAGACGCGCGCAAAGACGAGCGTCAATGAGTTGCTCAGGGATTGAGCAGCCAATAGGCGCTGCTGTTTTTTACGTCGTATAAGTATAGTTTCGCAATCTCCCCGTCACCCCGGAGCGCGCCTCTTGGCGCGTCCTTCGGCAGGCTCAGGATGAAGCCCAGGGGCCCAGCTCCTGAATTGATCTCGCGCGAGACGGCGATTCGCGGGAGCTGGACCCCGGATCGGCTGCGCCGTCCGGGGTGACGAATTGAAGCGATAGATGGGGCGTTAAGCCTTCCCGCGCATCAACACCAATTCCTCCGCGCTCGTCGGATGGAGCGCCATTGTCTCGTCGAAGTCCCGCTTGGTAAGGCCCGCTTTCACCGCGATCGCGAGGCACTGGATCATTTCAGCCGCGCCCTCGCCGACGATGTGGATGCCGAGAACGCGCTGCGTTTTCTGCTCGACGACGAGCTTCATCATGGTGCGGGCTTTCGCGCCCGAGAGCGTCGCCTTCATGGGACGGAAGTCGGTCTTGTAGATATCGACGGCGCCGAATTTCTCGCGGGCCTCGGCCTCCGAATAGCCGACGGTGGCGGCGGGCGGCTGCGCGAAGACGGCCTTCGGGATGAAAGTGTAGTCGACGCGCATCGGGGTCTTGTTGAATTCGGTTTCGGCGAAGGCTGCGCCCTCGCGGATCGCAACCGGCGTTAACTGCACGCGGTTCGTCACGTCGCCTACCGCGAAAATGTGCGGGACGTTCGTGCGTGAGAATTCATCGACAATGACGGCGCCCTCGCCGTCCACGGTGACGCCCGCCGCCTCCAGCCCGAGGCCCGCCGTATTCGGCCGCCGCCCCACTGCCCAGAAGACAAGGTCGGTTTCGACCGCCTCGCCGTTCGTCAAATTTACGCGGCGCTGTCCGCCGCCCAGATCCTCGATCGAGGTGAAGACCGTGTTGGTGACAAGGCGGATGCCGGCGTTCTCCATTTCACGATGGACAGAGGCGGAGATGTCTTCGTCGAACTCGCGCAGCAGGCGGTCGCGGCGGTAGACAAGCGTCACTTCCGCGCCGAGGCCAGCGAAAATGAACGCGAACTCAACCGCGATATAGCCCCCGCCCGCGATGACGACGCGGCGCGGAAAGGTTTCGAGGTGGAACGCCTCATTCGAGGTGACGCCGAGCGCGTGTCCAGGAATCAATTCATCCGTCCGCGGATGACCGCCGGTTGCGACGAGGATCTTCGCTGCGGTGACGGTGCGGTTCTCTTTCAGAAGGTGGATGGTGTGAGCATCCTTGAGGACGGCGCGGCTGTCGATGATTTCCGCGCCTGCCGCTTTCAGGTTCTTGACGTAGAGCCCGGAGAGCCGCGCGATCTCCGCGTCCTTGTTGGCGACGAGGGTTTTCCAGTCGAAGCGGGCTTTGTCGGCGGTCCAGCCATAGCCCGCCGCCTCGCTGATCGCATGGCCGAATTCCGAGGCGTAGACGAACAGCTTTTTCGGCACGCAGCCGCGAATGACGCAGGTGCCGCCAACGCGAAACTCCTCCGCTACCGCAACGCGCGCGCCGTAACTCGCGGCAAGGCGCGAGGCGCGAACGCCGCCGGAACCCGCGCCGATGGTGAAAAGGTCGTAATCGTACTCAGTCACGCGTTTCTCCTAGCCCGGCAGGAACCCGATCCGGCTCCTGAAGCCGGCCTCGAGGAAATTGTTCGTCTGCAACGTAAACGTTTCAAGGAATTCGTGATGCACCGCCTCGTAAATCGGCGTTAGCTTGTCCTGGAAGTCTAGCGGCATGCGGATGACCGGGCGGTGCGCAACATAGACGTCGAAATGATCGCCTGCGACTTCCGCGGCGATCGCCGTGCGCAACCACAAGGCGCCCTTGTCCTCGACATTGCCGACGATCAGGCAGAGGCCGAAGCGTACGGGTTCGAGCACGATGATCTCGCGCGCGGCGAAGGAGAACGCTTTTTCTCCGTAGTTGTTGCGCGGATCGAACGGGCCTTCGGCGGGAACGCCGGCGACGTTTTCCTTCGGGCAGCCCTCGAAGGCGTGGAAGTCCGCGACGATCGCCTCGCCGAGCGCGCGGGAGCGAAAGAGGTTTTGAAACGCCGCCTGCCCGTACTCGCGAATCGCTGCTTTGAGCTCCTCGAACGGCGCGGTCATGCCTTGAGCCGCTCCAGCCCGCCGGGGCCGGCAAGGATCACCTCGTCCGCCATGGCGATGAAAAGGCCGGTTTGAAGGACGCCGGGGATCGTTCGCAACGCCGTGTCAAGCGAGCGCGCGTCCACAATGCGATCAAGCGCGCAATCAATGATGAAATTGCCGCCGTCGCTGAGGAAGGACGGTCCCGCCGCTGAGGCGCGCAGGCGGATATCCGCGCGCTCATAGCCGAGACCCGCAAGCGTCTCGCGAACGGCGCGCACGGTGAGTGCGAAACCGAAGCGGTCGATTTCGACTGGCAGGGGAAAGCGCCCGAGCTGCGCGACCTTTTTCGAAGCGTCGGCGATGACGACGAAGCGGCGCGCGGCGCTGGCGACGATCTTCTCGCGCAAGAGCGCGCCGCCGCCGCCCTTGATGAGGGTGAGCGCCCCGTCAACCTCATCCGTGCCGTCGACAGCAAGGTCGATGATGGTGGTCTCGTCGGGGTCGACAAGGTCAATCCCTGCGGCGGCGGCTTTCCGCGCCGTGTCGTCCGAGGTCGGAACGCCCCTCACGTAAAGGCCGTCCCGCACGCGCTCGCCGACCGCCGCAATGAAATGCGCCGCCGTCGAGCCTGTGCCGAGACCGAGCGTCATTTCCGGCTCGACGAGCGCGGCTGCCGCCTGCGCCGCCGCTCTTTTGAAGGCGTCAGCGCTCATGGTTGATCCTTCTTGCGCACTTTGTTCAGGGCACGGAACTTCGCCGCCCAGCCCTTAAAGTCCGCCTGCCGGCCACGCGCGACCGCAAGCGCATCGGGCTCGACATTCCGGGTGATGACCGAGCCTGAGCCGACATAGGCCCCGGCGCCGATCGTCACCGGGGCGACAAGCGCGGAATTCGAACCGACAAAGGCGCCCTCGCCGATTGTTGTCCTGTGCTTTGAAAAACCGTCATAATTGCAGGTGATCGTGCCGGCGCCGAGATTGGCGCCCGCGCCGACGCTGGCGTCGCCGACATAGGTGAGGTGCGGCACCTTGGCGTCAGGGCCGATATCGGCATTCTTGATCTCGACGAAGTTCCCGACCTTCGAATGCGGCGCCAGCGCTGCGCCGGGGCGCAGGCGCGCGAAGGGGCCAACGCTTGCGCCCGCGCCGATCGTCGCGCCTTCAATATGCGAATTCGCACGGATATTGGCCCCCGCCGCGACGGTGACGCCTGGACCAAAGAACACATTCGGTTCGATCACGACATCGTTGGCGATCGCCGTGTCCCATGAAAAAAAGACGGACCCCGGATCGATGAGCGTGACGCCCGCCGCCATCGCGGCCTCGCGGCGCCGGGTCTGGAAAATCGCTTCGGCCTCGCTCAGTTCGACGCGCGAATTGACGCCGAGAACCTCGTCTTCCGGCGCCTCGGCGACAGCGCAGGAGAGCCCTTCGCGGCGCGCGATGGCGACAATGTCGGTGAGGTAGAATTCCTTCTTGGCGTTGTCGTCTTTCAGCTGCGGCAACGCCCGCGCGAGAAACGCCGCGTCAACCGCCATCACCCCGGAATTGACGAAACCGATCGCCAGCTCTTCCGCGTTCGCATCCTTGGCCTCGACAATTGCTTCAAGATCGCCGGCCATATTCGTTTTCAGGCGGCCATAGGCGCCAGCCTCGGCGGGGCGGAAGCCAAGCACGGCGACCGCCGCCCCCGCGCCGACTTTGGCCGTAAGCGCCGCAAGCGTCGCCGCTGTCACCAGCGGGGTGTCGGCGTACAAGATGAGAACGGCGCCGTCGAACCCGGCGAGCGCCGGCATCGCCTGCTTCACCGCATCGCCAGTGCCGCGCGGCGGCGCCTGCACCGCGACAACAGCGTCTGCGCGTTCGCGTCTGGCCGCTTCGCCGACGGCGGGACTGTGATCGCCGATGACAACAGCCATGCGCGCCGGCGCCAAGGCGGACGCCGACGCCATCACATGCGCGAGCATCGACCGGCCGCCAATCGCATGCAGCACCTTGGGCGTTGCTGATTTCATCCGCGTGCCGTGGCCCGCCGCCAGAATGACCGCCGCGACATTGCGCTTGTTCATGACGCCTGTGACCTCTGTTAGGACCGCCTGCACGCCGGCTTAGAGCCCTCGCCGGGGGAGATGTAAATGACAGGAAGCCTCGCTGGCGCAGCCGTGATTTTCGATCTCGACGGCACGCTGATTGATACGGCGGGCGATCTCGCGGCGTCGATGAATTTCGTGCTGATGCGCGCAGGCCGCGCGGCGGTTCCTCTCGACCGCGTTCGCCACCTTGTCGGTCATGGCGCGCGCGCCATGCTGGACCGGGGCTTTTGCGAAAACGGCGGCGAGGCCCCCGCCGATCTCGACCCGCATGTGGCGCTCTTCCTCGAGCATTACCTGGCGCATATCGCCGATCAATCGCGGCCCTTCCCAGGCGCCCTCGAAGCGGTGGCGGCCCTGCAAGCGGACGGCGCGCGCATCGCGATCTGCACGAACAAGCGCGAGGCGTGGGCGCGCGCTCTGTTCGACGCGCTGGATCTGACGCCCCTGTTCCCGACGATTATCGGCGCCGATACCGTCGGGGTCGCCAAACCCGATCCCCGGCCCGTTTTTGCGGCGCTGGCGGGGACTGGCGCGGACAGAGGCGTTTTTGTCGGCGACAGCGACACCGACATCCGGGCAGCGAAGGCGGCGGGCATGCCCTGCCTTGCGGCGCTATTCGGTTACGGACCGCTTGATCTTGCCAGCGAGGCAGATGCGCTGTTTTCGACCTACGCCGAGGCGCCAGTCCTGATCCGGCGCGCCCTTGCGCGTCGCAGTCTCTAGCTCGTCTGGAGCCCGATACGGCGCGGCATTCCATTGACCATGTCGCTGCGCACGTCCGTGCGCGCGGAACGCATCGTCGGCACAAAGCCTTCTTCGTGAAGATCGACGCTGACGTCGAAGCCTTTCTTGCGCCAGAAGTCCTGGATTTTGGCGGCGAGACGGGCGGCTCCGGAATCGGTGCAATGGTCGGACATAGGGGGTCACCTCGATGCGCGTGGGTCGACTATGACGAAGACAAGGTTATAAGCTGCTCTGATTTTTTCAAGCGGGTGCAAAAGAATTTATTCGTACTGTTTTATCAAATTTCGTCGAGAAATCCTGTATTTTTTGCTGCAGCGCAGCATCCTTTCGGGGCCGCTGGTTGGTGCTATATAAGAAACGCAAATAATCAGGGGGTGTAGGTGTCGGCGCCTGAACTGAACGAGCCGCGATCGATCGGGGATCGCATCCGGCATGCCCGCAAATTCGCCGGGATCAATCAGGCTGACTTGGCCGCCCGGGTCGGCGTCAGCCAACCGGCGGTCGCGAACTGGGAGAGCGGGGTGCACGATCCCCGCCGCCTCATGCTGTCGAAGATCGCCGACGCGCTCGGCGTTTCGCCAGACTGGTTGGCGCGCGGCGACCGTTCGCCGGGCGAGGCCGACAAGCAACCCGCCGCCGCTTACCTTCGCCGCCCGCTGCGGCATGCGCCCGTCATCGCTTTCGATGACGCGATCAATTTCGCCGGCGGCGACGGCGATCCCCACGCGCTGGCGCTTGACTATATTCCGGTCACGTCGGGCGCGGAAAAGCTGTTCGCATTTTTCCTAGACGATGAGGCGATGGACCGCGCCTTTCCGAAAAACACGCTTGTTGTTGTCGACTATGGCGACAAGCGTCCCGCCGACGGGGCCTTCGCCCTATTCTCCGTAGGCGGAGCGCCGCTGGTGCGCCGCTGGCGCGAGGGGCCGCCGCGGCTGGAGCCGGTCTCTGACGGCGAAGCCTATGGCCCTGTCTACCTCGACCGGGCGCCCGCCATCATCGGCTGCGTGCGCGTCGCCATCCGGTTTCATTAAACATGGTTCAAGCCGCGATGGGCTCAAACGCCTTTCTGACGGCGGGAATTTCGGCGGCGGTTGTGGCGTAAGCCGCGCGCAGCGCTCTGAAGAGAGGGCGCAGCGCGGCGAGATCGGCGCTCGACCGTTCGACACGCGCGCACGCTTCGCCAAGAGCTTTGGCGCCGACGTTGAAACTCATAGATTTCAAGGCATGGGCGGCGGCGGCGATCTCCTTCGTATCGCGCGCCTTTGCCGCCGCAGCGAGACGCAACATCGCCTCGCGCGAATGGGTTTCGAAAAGCGCGAGCGACCGCAACACAAGGTCGCCGCCCGACGACGACATCTCCGACAGGTTTTTCAACGCCGCTTCGTCAAAAGAATTGAAGCGAACAAGAGAGGGCCCAGAATCGATGATCGGACCGGCGATTGACCGGGAGATCGGTGCGCCGACAGCGGCGCTTTGAACTTTAAGATGCGCCGCGAGAGCGCTCGCGAGCGTCGCGAGCGTGAATGGCTTTGTCACATAGCCGTTCATGCCGGCGCGCTGCCAGGACTTATCCTCGCCCTCGACATGCGCGGTGAGCGCGACAATCGGAATTTTCGCGCGCGCCGGATCAGCGAGCCTTCGGATTGCCGCCGTCGCGGCGAAGCCGTCCATCACGGGCATCGAGCAATCCATCAGCACGAGATCGAACCGATTGCTTTCAACCAGCGCAACTGCTTCGGCGCCATCAGCCGCGAGCGTCACGTCGACGTCAAGACGCCCAAGCGCCTCCTTGACGACTTCACGGTTGACGGCGCTGTCGTCGGCGGCGAGGACGCGCGCGCCAGCGAAACTCGGCGTTTTGAGGTCAGCGGCGCGCACCGATCGCAGCGCCGCGCTGCCGCGCAGGCGCCCGTCGAAAATGCGTTCAACTTGCGCGATCATGTCGTGCCGGGCGATCGGCTTGATAATGAGATCCTCGGCGATCCCGGCCGACAGCAAGCGATCGGGCGCATTATCGCCGAGATCGCTGATGCAGATGCGCGCCGGCGTCCAGCCGGAATGCGTCGCTCCCGACCTTACGCTCAGCGCTTCGAGGAAGCGCGGCGAGGCAAACACATAATCAGCATAGGCGAGTTCATCGGTCGGCCTCGCATCGTCGGAAACAATCTGCGGCGAGATGCCGGCTTCTTCGAGGTAGCGCGCGACCAACATCGGCGTCGCGGACCCAGGGAGCGCGACGATCGCGCGCTTGTCGCCAAGCGAGCGCGGGAAGACCCGCGGGCGCTCCAGTTCGCGCGCCGGGACATCGAAGCTGAAGCGCGAGCCTTTGCCTTCTTTGCTGGTGACGCCGATGGCGCCGCCCATGGCTTCGACGAGACGCCGGCAAATGGCGAGGCCGAGCCCGGTGCCGCCGAACTTGCGCGTCGTTGACTGGTCAGCCTGACTGAACGCCTCGAAAATGGACGACAGTTTTTCCTGAGGGATGCCGATGCCGGTGTCGGCCACTGAAAATTCGATCGCGATGGCGCCGTCGTCGCGAGTAAGGCGGCGCGCGGCGAGAATGACGCTTCCCTTCGTGGTGAACTTCAGCGCGTTGTTGACGAGGTTCGACAGGACCTGCGCGATGCGCACGGGATCGCCTTCTATGGCTTCGGGCACGCCGGGCGCGACATAGGAGACGAGATCGACGCCCGACTTCTGCGCCCGCTCCCAGAACAGGCTGATGACGTCGGCGATGACATCGGCGGGGCGGACGGGAATGTTTTCGAGATCGAGCTTGCCAGCCTCGATTTTCGAGAAATCGAGAATATCATTGATGATGGTGAGAAGGCTTTTACCAGAGCGGACGATGACGTCGGCGTAACGTTTCTGGCGCGGCGGCAATTCAGAATTGCTGATGAGCTCCGCCATCACGAGAAGACCGTTCATCGGTGTACGGATTTCATGGCTGACGGTCGCAAGAAAGTCTGACTTTGCGCTATTCGCCGCCTCAGCCGCTTCTTTTGCGAGCTTCAGTTCATGCGTGCGTTGCATGACGATCTTTTGCAGGTTCTGCTGCTGCGCCAGAAGACGCGCGTCTCGGTCCTGGATCTTGTCGAGCATGTCGTTGAACGCTTCGACAAGTTCGCCAGTCTCGTCACGTGTCGCCCGTTTGGCGCGCGCGCCAAAATCATCGGTCTCGCGGACCTTGCGCATCACCCTGACGAGATCGAGGATCGGATCGGTGACACCGCGCTGCATCCGCAGGGCGATCAATAGCGCCATCGTCGCGGAGAACAGCGCAGCGACGAGCGCATCCCAGATAATTTCTGAGATCTTGTCGCCGAGTTCCGAGGTGTCCGCAGTCAAAGCGAGAAGACCAACCTGTTCGCCGCTGTCGATCACCGGCGCTGTCGCGACGATCGAGCGCTCGGCGAGGCGATCGAAGAAGCCGGGCTTTGCCGCATCTGCTTCGAGCGCGACGGCGCCGCCAAGCTCGACAAAGGTCCCGCGGCCCGGCGTCGTCACGCGGATGTGGTCGATGTGAGGCAGCGCGCTGATGGCGCGCAGCGCCTCGAGCGTGCGCCGCTCGTCACCCTCGCGCACGGGCGCTGCAATCGTAGCGGCGAAGATGACGGCGTTTGCGTGAAGTTCGCGCGATCGCTCAGCGCTGTACTGCTCGACTTCGCGCAGCGCGAATGAGCCCGTTGCGAGCAGAACCGCGCCAAAAACAGCCACGATGACAAGCATCGTCAGCTGGTTGCGCAAAGATGATTGTCTTCCGGCCACCGAAAGCCGTCCCACCGCGAGTTGAAACCTCTTTTTTGTGGGCGGAATTGATTGCTATTTACTTTAGCGGTGCGCCTGGCAAGGCGTTGTTAAGCAATATTGCCGAAGGTGCGCCTCGCCTGGAAGGGCGAGGGGGAAGGACGTCGTAAGCATGTCGGAGGGTCAGACGAAATCGGGACGCGTTCTGGTTGTCGATGACGACCCTGTGATGCGCGAGCTCGCGACGGCGAAATTGTCGGAAGCAGGCTACGTTCCCGTCGCCGTAAATGACGGATCGGCAGGACTGGAAATGGCGCGCGGCGCCAACCGTCCCGATCTCATCATCACCGACGTCGACATGCCGTCGATGAATGGCTTGGACCTGACGCGTGCGCTGCGCGCCGATCAAGCCTTCGCCGACATTCCGATCATCATCATCACGGGAAGCGAGCATCCGAACGCTGTTGACGCCGCGTTCGCCGCCGGGGCGACGTCGTTCCTCGCAAAGCCGATCAACTGGACGCTGTTCTCCCATTCGGTTCGCTTCGTTCTGAAGTCGGACGCCGACCGGCAGGCGCTGCAGCACGCGCGTGACGCGGCCGAAGCTGGCTCGCGCTTCAAGGACAGTCTTTTGTCAATAATGAGTCACGAACTGCGAACGCCGCTCAATGCGATTATCGGCTTCGGGCAGATCCTGTCGGCGCAGTTCGAACGCGAAAACGACCCTATTCACCGGGAATACTCCGACTATATTGTCGATGGCGGCAAGCGTCTGCTCAATTCCGTCTCCGACATGTTGCTCGCGTCGGACGCGCGCACGGGCCCGATCGCTCTCAACGATATCGACTGCACGATCGAGGAAATTGTCGATCTCGCCCTGTCGCCGCTCGAAAAGACGCTATCGCTCGCGCAGCCTGTGATCAAACGCGCCATCCGCGAGCCCGACCTCGAACTCTGCTGCGACCGCGCGCTGATTGCACGCTCGCTCGGCAAGCTGATCGAAAACGCGGTGAAGTTCTCCCCGCGCGGCGTGACGGTCACAATCGGCTCGGCGCTGACGAAAGCGGGAGAAGTTGTTTTCCTCGTGCGCGACACCGGGCCCGGCATGTCGCCCGAGCGGCACGCGGCCGCGCTGCAACCTTTCAATCAAGCAGACATGTCGCTGCGCCGCTCAAAAGAGGGTCTCGGCCTCGGCCTGCCGCTCGTCAGTGCGATCGTCAGCGCGCATGAAGGTCGCTTCCGCCTCGACAGCGAACCCGGCAAGGGGACCAGCGCCTATATCATCCTACCGCCTATGCGCGTGCGCTCTCCGGGCGTCGTGGGCGCCGCCTGAAGCCTCAATCTTGACCGCAAAGGGGAAGTCCCTATGAGGACTGCGCTTAAGGGCGCGTAGCTCAGCGGTAGAGCACTACGTTCACACCGTAGGGGTCGCAGGTTCGAACCCTGCCGCGCCCACCATAAAATCAAGGACTTGAGTGTCAGTTAGCGATTCGGGCGCCCGTGAAAATGGCGCTAGCATCGAGCTAGCACCCAACCGGGCGGGAACTTGCCGATTCACTCGGGCCGGTTCACCCGGGAAGTCGCGTGCCGATTTCGCGGGCGGGATTCGCGTATGTGGCAGGCAAAATTTTTACCCGCTGAAGCCTGGCCGGGGGCGCAGGTTGCGGTCTTTGGCGAGACTTTTCTAAGCATGACGTGCGGAGATTGATCCGGCGCATGCGCCATTTCAGGTGTTGCCCGGAATTCGCCCCGAAAAGGCGCTGCGCCGCGCGAATACTGTTGAGCGTGACGCCGCCGGCGATTTCCTGATCCCGAATGACTACGTGGCGCAGGCCGGGGCCTATGATCGCCGACACAAGGCAGGTGTTGATATCGAGGTGAAATCGCACCTGCCGCTCGAGCGATTAATAGAGCGCCGCGCCGACACGCGGCTTGACCAGGAAATGCGTTGCGAGGAGACAACTAAACTCAACGCGGACCATGGGTTTGGCCGCGTATTCAATGACGCGCTACGGCGGAGATTCAACTGGCTCGACAAAAACGGCTTCATTGAGCGAGAGGGCGAACGCCTCAGCATCCGCAAAGGCACATGGGCGGAACTGCGGCAGGCGGAACTTGGCGACGCCGGTAAACAACTTTCAAAGCAGCTCGGTCGAGGCTACGAACCCCTCGTTTCCGGGCTGCGACAGGTCGAGGGCCGCTTGAACGGCCATATCGATCTCGCCAGCGGGCGCTTCGCCGTCGTCGAGCAGCGCAGCCTTGAGTTCACGCTCGTTTCCTGGCGCGACGTGCTGGAACACCAGCGCGGGAGAGAGATTTCCGGGATCATTCGCGGCGCAAGCATCGACTTGAGCTTTGGTCGGCAGCGCGGGCTAGGGCTCTGACCCGATGAATTTCGGCTTTAACAACAGGCTCCACTATTTTACTTTAACAAATTATCCTTTAATAATAGTCGGCACTATTAAAGGATGAGCCATTGGCCGCGGGGAACCTAGAGCGGGATGATTCTAGATTGAAGCGTATCCCCGCGCCCCCCCCCCCCTGAGTTTGTGAGGTAATTTGCGCATTCTTCTGGTTTGAATTGTTCGAGGATTTTTCCGATGCGGTCCCATGTTTTGTCGCTGGCTCGTTCGGCGGCCTTTCGCAAGAGATGTTTGAGTTTGGCGAAGACCTGCTCGATCGGATTTAGGTCGGGGCTGTAGGGCGGCAGGAACATGAGCTTTGCGCCTTGAGCGCGGATCGCCCTTCGCACCGCCTCGCCTTTATGCGAGCCGAGATTGTCCATCACGACAATATCGCCGGGCCGTAAGGTCGGCGCGAGCATCTGCTCGACATAGGCGCGAAAGCTTTCGCCGTTGATCGGCCCATCGATGACGAAAGGCGCATCGATGCGGTCATGGCGCAGGGCGGCCAGAAAGGTCGACGTTCGCCAGTGACCATAGGGGGCTTGGCCGCGAACACGCTGGCCCTTCGGCCCCCAGCCGCGCAAGGGCGCCATGTTGGTCTTGGTCCAGGTCTCGTCGATGAAGACGAGCCGCGCCGGATCAATCCGTCCCTGATGGCGCTTCCAGCGCGCCCGGCGCCGGGCGACGTCCGGACGGTGTTGTTCGGCGGGCAGAATGCTTTTTTTTGAAGCTGAGATTTTGCGCGTGAACGAAGTTCCAGATCGCCCGGTAATCGATCTTCACGCCGAACCGCTCCAGCAGCTCGGCCTGCAATCCGCGCAAGGTAAGGTGCGGCTCAGCCTCAAAGCGCGCCTTGATCCGGTCGCGATAGGGCAATAATCGCGGCGCAATGTGGTTGCCCTGAAAGCCCGGCGTGACGGCGCCCGTCCGCCGGTAAAGCTGCGACCACTTCACCACGCTAGAAACGCTCACCGCAAAAAGACCGGCGACCGATCTGACGCTCTCGCCAGATTCAACCCGCGCAACAACACGCTCGCGTAGGTCAACCGAATAGGCTTTCCCTTTCATCGCCATCCTCCTTGCAAGAAAGGCAGAGAATCAGCGTTCGATCCAATTGGGAATCCATAATCGATTCAGGATCGCTTCATCCTGCTCTAAAAAGCCGGATCGGGCGTTACGTCACCACGAGCGCGGGCGGCGAGACGGTGCGCGCCTATGTGCCGAGGCCCTTGCCGCCGAAACCGCCGATCGACCTGACGGGCCTTTCCGGGCTCGTCTGCGAGGCGATGCTGGCGCTTGGCCGGCTGGACGGCGTGCGCGCCATCGCGCCCGACACATCGCTGTTCCTCTCCATGTATGTCCGTAAGGAGGCGCTGCTCTCCTCCCAAATCGAGGGAACGCAATCCTCGCTCTCCGATCTTCTGCTCTATGAGAACCATGAGGCGCCCGGCGCGCCGATCGACGATGTCGAAGAAGTCTCGACCTATGTCGCGGCTTTGAACCACGGCCTCACGCGCATGCGCGACGGTTTTCCGTTGTCGATGCGCCTCATGCGCGAGATGCACGGCGTTCTCCTCGCGACCGGGCGCGGCAGCACAAAGCAGCCCGGCGAGTTCCGGTCCTCGCAAAACTGGATTGGCGGCACGCGCCCGGGCAACGCGCTTTTCGTCCCGCCTCCACCGTCCGAAGTGCCGGACCTCGTGAGCGACCTCGAGCGCTTTCTGCACGAGACGGAAAGCGGCTTGCCGGCGATCGTCAAGGCGGGGCTCGCTCATGTGCAGTTTGAAACGATCCACCCGTTCCTTGACGGCAATGGCCGGCTCGGGCGCCTGCTGATCACGCTCTATCTGTGCGCGGAAGGCATCCTCCAGGAGCCGCTGCTCTATGTAAGCCTTTACCTGAAGGAAAACCACGCAACCTATTACGCGCTGCTGCAGGAAGTGCGGATGGAAGGCCGCTGGGAAGTCTGGCTTGAGTTCTTCCTGAGAGGCGTGCGCGATGTCGCGCGTCAGGCGCATGACGCGGCCCGTCAGATCTCGAGGCTGTTCGCGGCAGACCTCGAAAAGACGAAGTCGCTCGGCCGCGCGGCGCCGACAGCGGGCGCCATCTTGATGCTGATGCAGCAACGCCCCATCCTGACCATCGCCAAGGCGGCAGCGCTTTCGGAGACGACTTTCCCGACAGCGGCCAACACTCTCGCCAAGCTGGAGTCGCTTGGGCTGATCAGGGAAATCAGCGGCAAGCAGCGCGGGCGCATCTACGCCTATCAGGCCTATCTCGACATTCTGAACGAAGGCGCAGAGCCGTTGCCGCGGTGAAGGCTTTCCCTTGCGTTCTTTCGACTTCACGGCTTTTACGAACTTCGCGGCTGGCGGACCAATAATCGCAAGCGGTAACCTCCCGCTTCGGAGGTCAGCATTCATGCAAAAGCCGCGCGTCAATGTTCACGTCACGGAGGAAGTCGGGCGCCGGCTCGATGAATTCGCCGCGCGCCCAGACGTCTCAAAAGCCTCCATCGTCGACGCCGCGCTCGCGGCCTTTCTTTCGCCCGAGGCCGACGACAAGCGCGACGCCGCCATCATCCGCCGGCTCGACAAGATCGATCGCAGACTCGAAAAACTGGAAGAGCAGAACCTGATCATCTCCGAAGCGATTGGGCTCTCCGTGTGGAGCGGATATTTCTATGTACCCCGCGTACCGGAGGTGGAACGCGAAGCCGCGCAGGCGCTCGCAGATCAACGCTTCCAGCATTTCTTGCGGCTGCTCGGCCGCCAGCTCGGCAACGGCGTCAGCCCTAGCGAAAGGTCGCAAAATGCAAGTGTTGAAGCTGACGAAACGACCGACGCCATGGACGCGAAAAAGTATTGATCGCGTCAGTTCTGAGCGCCACCGTCCCACCAACTACTTCGCTGGCTAGTTGCCAATGTCTTTCGCCAACATGATCGCGCCTGAAAGGCCTGCATCATCGCCCAGCGCTGCGCGCGCAATAAGTTTTTCTGGATCGTTTTCCTTATCCGATAAATATCCGCGCATAAGCGTTCCGAAGTACGATCTGGCATGATGCAAGAGCGCTTCTGCATTCACCACACCGCCGCCGAGAACGATCCGCTCCACGCGCCACCCCAGCGACAGCGTCAGGCAGAGTTGGGCGATATAAAATCCTGCAATCCGCCAGCCAGCGTGATACGCCGGCAGCGTTTCGAGTGCGCCATAGCGCGCCATCAGCGCCGGCGCGGAGACGAGACCTTCAAGGCACGCGCCGTGGACGTCGCAAACGCCCTCGAACGCCATGTCGTCAGGATGCCGCTCAACCCGGATGTGGCCGAGTTCTGGATGAAAGGGACGCCCGGCGAATTCCGCGTTGATCCAGACGCCAACGCCGACGCCTGTGCCAATGGTGACATATGCGGCGCGGTCAACCCTTTGCGCTGCGCCAGCTGCCATTTCTGCAAGAAGCGCGGCATTGACGTCGGTGTCCAGTACGACCGGCGCGCCAAGCGCTTTGGCCAGGGAGGGCCGCAAGGGCGCGCCGCTCCAGCCTCTCTTTGGGGTTTTCAGGATGATCCCATAATCGGGCGACGCTGGATCAACGTCGATCGGTCCGAAACTCGCGATCCCGAGCGCGGCGATTTCGCCGTCGGCAAGGTGCGCCAATTCGCCCAGCATCGATGCGGCGGCCGCAATGGTCTCTGTCGGGCTTGTCGTCGGAATACTGGCCTTGCGCAAAAGCGTGCCATCAAGGGCGGCGACGCCCAGCTTGAATGTCGTTCCCCCCGCATCGATCCCGGCGATCAGGCGCACTTTGATCAATCAATGCCTCCCATATGCAACGCTCGGGTCTATACAATCGATTGTATTTTCAGGTAGCACATCATGATAAATGGGCAAAGACCCGGAGGAAAGATCATGGCCGGAGTCGCTGCGGGAGCTGAAAAGGCCAGAAGTTACGCCATCGTCGCGTCTGTGACATTCGCCATGTTCTTTATGTTTGGCATGACGACGGACGCGGTCGGCGAGATCATTCGCCTCGCGCGCGGCGAGCTAAATCTCTCCAATACTGAAGCGAGCGCGTTTCACTGGGCGACCATGAGCGCCATCGCCTTCAGCGGCATGTTTCTCGGATTTCTCGCGGACCGTCTCGGCCACAAGCAGGCGATTATCCTTGGGCTGTCAATATATGGGGCCGCAAGCATCCTGTTTTTCGCCGGAAAGTCGTTCGAGGTCTATGTGGGGCTCCTCTTCATTACGGGTCTCGCCATCGGTATTTTCAAGACAGCTGCGCTGGCGCTGATTGGCGATATTTCGTCGTCGACAGAAGACCACACCAAAAAGATGAACACGGTCGAAGGGTTCTTCGGCATCGGCGCGATTGTCGGCCCTGCCCTCGTTGTGACGCTCGATGCAAACGGCATGAGCTGGCGCTGGTTGTACCTGTTTGCCGCGGCGCTATGCGCGGCGATGATCGCGGCGGCGATGCTCACGACTTATCCAAAGGCCACCCGACCGGAAAAGGCGAAAGCGAATATCGGCCGCTCTTTAAGTCTGCTCTCTAGTCCTTACGCCCTCGGATTTTCCTTCGGTATCGCGATGTATGTCGCCTGCGAGGTTGCGGTGTTCGTGTGGCTGCCGACATTTCTGGAGGATTTTGCGGGCGACGGCCTGTCGACCTTTTTCGCCGCTTACGCAGTCATGATTTTCTTTGTGTTACGAGCGGCCGGCCGGTTCCTTGGCGTCTGGATTCTCGATCGCTTTGACTGGAAATTCGTCATGCTCGTGTTTACGGGACTCATTTTTGTCTGCTTCAGTTTCAGCGTCTTCGGCGGCCGTCAGGTCGCTGTGTTTCTGCTCCCTCTATCCGGACTCTTCATGTCGATGATTTATCCGACGCTGAATTCAAAAGGTATCAGCTGCTTCCCGAAACATGATCATGGGGCGATTGCGGGGCTGATCCTTTTTTTCACCGCCGTGTCGGCGGCACTCGCGCCTCTGGCGATGGCGCTCGCAAGCGACGCGTTTGGCGGCGGCGACATGCGGATCGGCTTCACGCTTGCGACGGCGTTTGCAGGGCTCTTATTCGCTGCAGCGATCGCAAACCGGATTTTTGATCCTGCAAAACGCGCGCTCGCTGCAGCCAATGAAAGCGACTACTGATGCCGGACCTGCTGTGCCGAAAAGCCCTTGTCGATACACCGCCCCCGTCGCAGGTCCTGTTCCGCCAAGGGATCAACCACCCTGATCTATGGCTGTGGGACGCCTGGACCGTTGAAGCGGGCGACACGCTGACCTTGTTCACCCTTGCGCTTTCGCGCCAGAACGCCAAAGGCGATCTCATCACGCCGGCCGATCGCAATAAGTATCCGTTTCACGTGCGCCGGTTTCGTTCGCTGGACGGCGGCGCAAGTTGGCGCGATCAGGGCGCGTTCCTGTCGCCCAGTCCTGCGGCTGGCGAGGTCATGGCGCACAATATTTGGAGCGGATCGGCGATCCTCTCGGGGACTCGCCTGCTTTTCGGCTTCACTGGGGTGCGAAAGCCCGCCCCGGGTCGATCCTTCCTGCAGACAATTTGCCTGTTGCCTGTTGCCGAGGAAAGCGCGGCGCCGAAGCCCTCGGACACGATTGTCATCAGTGATCCTGAGGCGGATTATCAGGAGATTGTCGACGCGGGCTACTATCTTGGGCCAAAGGAAACGCTGGGCGACGACAGGGGCGAAGAGGGCGGACCGATCCTCGCCTGGCGCGACCCGTTCCTGTTTGCAAGGGCAGACGGCTCAATCGATGCTTTCTGGGCGGCGAAAACTTCCGCGACCGCGCCGGCCGTCGCGCATGCGCGACTGACAAGGCAAGACGACGGTTTCGATTGCAAACTGCTTGCGCCGATAACGTTGCCGGATGGCGATGATTTCACGCAGGCGGAAGTCCCGAAGGTTTATCGCGATCCCGGCGGCTCCGGTTACCTGCTGCTGCTTTCAACCTGCAACCGGCTGCGCGAAGATCAGCCAGACGAAGAAGTATCAAAGGATATGCGCCTCTATCGCTCCGCCAAACCGGAAGGTCCATGGCGGCCCTATCGTGGCGACGATAGCATCATCCCCGGCATTTCGCATCTTTTCGGCGGCGCGTTTTCGTCTTTTGTGCGCGGCGCGAACACGGCGACGCTCATTGCACCGTATACGGAGATGTCTGCCGCCGAGAAGCAGCTGACCTTTGCGCCGCCCGTCACGATTGATCTAAGAAATAGAGTTAACGCAATCAGAAGAGCGGCGATCTGATATTAGATCGTCGACTTGCGGATGATAAGTTCGGTCGGCGTAAGCCTCGAGGTGACTTTCCCGCCGCGGATTTTTTTGATCAGCAGATCAACCAGCAATTCCCCGCCCAGCGCGATATTCTGGTCAACTGTCGTCAGCGGCGGCGCCGCCGACGCCGCCTGGCCGACATTGTCATACCCGATGACTGAAATATCCTCGGGAACGGAAAGCCCCTCGCCCTTGATCGCATGAATGGCGGCGATTGCGAGGACGTCCGAGGCGGCAAACACCGCGTCGAATTTCGCGCCTGTACGCATGAAATCCGCAACATCGCGAATGGCGTTGACGGCGCCGAAGCTGAGCGGAAGAACGAGCGCCTTTTCGTGTTTCATCCGCTTTTCATCGAAGGCGTCAACGAGCCCGCGATATCTCAGCGCGACTTCGGGCAGATCCGTATCGCCAATGAACAGAATGCGCTTGCGGCCCGATGCGATAAGGTGGCGAGCAGCCGTTCGCCCGCCGTCCACATTGTCGCTGCCGACGATCGTGTAGTGCGCGTCCTCGAGCTGCCCGCCCCATACGACGACCCGGTCGGTATTGCTTGCAAGCGCATTGAGGCGCTCGGCGCGCCCAGCCTGGCCGATGACGATAAGGCCATCGACCTTCCCCGAGCGCAGCAGCCGGTTCTCGGCGACCTTTTCATCGCTCTGCGGTATCGTCAGCAGAAGGTCATAATCGCGCTTGGCCGCCGCATTCGAAATCGCGCCGACCATCTCAAGATAAAATGGATCCGAAATGGTCTGACCGCGCGCCGGATCGATCGGAACCACGATGCCGAGCGTCTGGGTCGACTGGCGGCGTAGATTGCGCGCGGCGACATTGATGTGATACCCCATGTCTTCAGCGATGGTTTTTACATGCGCCTTGGTCTCAGGTTTGACGAGCGGACTGTCGCTGAGCGCGCGCGAGACGGTCGATACGTCGACATTCGCCGCCTGCGCCAGCTCCGCCATTGTCACTTTTCTCGCCATCGCACTTCCGTTCAGCCCGATCACTGATTCCGCGCCTCCCTGATATTGCTCAAAAAAAGGACCGCTCCAACCCCTCGAGCGGCCCTCGTCATGTCTCCTCAATTTTCTTTCGGGAGGACTAGAAAGCGAGACGGACAGTCGCAGAAATCGTGCGGCCATTGATGGGACGATACCGAACGAAGTCGCCAATCGCCGGATTTCCTTCTTCGCCTTCGGTGAAGCCGACCTCGTCGAACAAATTATTCGCATTTAGGCTGACGACGATGTTGTTGAAGACTTCAAAATTCACATAGGCGCCGAAGGTCGTGTAGGCTGGCAGGTCAAACTGGTTGCTGTTCTGGACCGGCGCCTTGCCGACGCTGAAGATGTTCAGGCCAAGATCAAACCCGTCGCCAGCGTAGTAAGGGTTGAAGTTCAGATTGTACGGCGCCTGACGACGCGAACGATTGCCCAGGTCGGGGTTTGACGCCGGCCCGGCAATGTCCGAGTCGGTGAAGGTCGCATTGCCCCTGATGCCAATACCGTTCCCAAATTCGAAGTCGCCTTCGATCTCAACTCCCTTGGTGTCGAATTCGGTCTGGATCACGCTCTGTGTCGTCGCTTCGAACTGCGCCGCTTCCGCAACCTGCGCATTGAAGTAAACGATGTTGAGATTGCCCGCGTCGAAGCGCAGGCGAACGCCGAGTTCATACTGATCGACAAAGTTTAGGAACAGGTCGCCGTTCGGTGAGGTTCCGACGCCGCCGGCGACAACGAGACTGCCGGTCGAGCGATCGGGCGCCGTCAGGGACGCCCCTTCGGAGTAGTTGCCAAAGATGGCCAGATTGTCGTTGATTTCGTAGTTGGCGCCGATCGAGAAATTACCGTGATCGGCGTCATAATCAGTCGTGACGAGGGCAGTTGCGTCAAACCGCTGCGCGCCTTGTTCATTGGTTTCGATCGCGCCGTCGCCATCAACGTCGAACGGGCCAACGATCGCTGTGCCGAAGGGGATGAACTGACCCGAGACATTGTTCATGGTGCGCCGATACGATCCTTCGATCGTCAGGTCGCCGAATTCAAGGTTGGCGGAGAAATACGGCGCCAGCTGTTTGATGTCGAAATCCCAATAGACCGTGCAGCAATTTCCGAAATTCGGATTGCCGAAGCTCTGGCCGTTGATGAACGAGCCGTCGAGCGGATTGACGAATAGGTTCGCTGAATCGTCGGTTATGTAGCGCCCGCCGCTCAGTGTCGCGCGTGCGTCGTTGAAGCTCCAGACCTGTTCGCTCTGCTGGTCGGCGTAGAAAAGGCCTGCCTTGACGGTGATGAAATCGAAGTCGCCGGTGAGGCTGACATCGCCGAAGAGGTTGCCGACGTCAGGCACGGCGGTGTTGAAGAGGACGAAGTTGATGTTGGATGAGCCGTCCGGGTTTGTTCCCGCGAGCCCTGCCGGGAAGGGCGAATAGAAGCTGCCCGAGATATCCGCCCAGCGGCCCTTGGCCGCGAAGGTCAGCTGATCGGTCAGTTCAAAATCGCCCTCGACGCCAATCGACGTCATTTCGGCCTGGAAGCCTTCGGTGTCGGCGTCGCGCTCGTCATTCAGCCGCAGGGCGACATCCGTCAGCCCAAGCGAGGTTGTGCCCCGGCCAAGATCGAGCCCGTTCAGCGGCCCGACCGATCCGTCGCTCTCAACGACAGCGGGCAACGGCAGATAGGTCGGCACGCGATCGTCAAGGCGCTTGAAATGCAGCGCAAAATTGCCGCGGTCGAAGTCTTTCCCGATCGTCGCCTTGATCTGGTAACCTTTTTCGAAATTGCCGAAAGTCTGGCGAACGCCCTCGCCGGTGCGCGCAAACCCGCCAATGTGATAATAGACCCCATTGTCGAGGGCGTCGCCATATTCCGCGTCGAGACGGTAAGTCTCGAAATTGAGGCCGACGGTGCCGGCGACAGAGCCGCCGCGTTCGGTCGGTTTGCGAGAAATCAAGTTTATAATGCCGCCGGCGGCGTTTGGCGCCTGCGTCGACGCCGAGCCGCCGCGGATCGACTGGACGGAGCCGATTGTGCTATCGACGCGAAGATAGCTGTCCGCCGTGCTGAACGCCACATCGCCGACAAGGAGTGTCGGAAAGCCGTTTTCCTGCAAGGAGAGATAGCGTGAGCCGCCCGATGCAATAGGAAGCCCGCGGACCTTGATATTGGCGTTCGCATCGCCGCCGGTGTCTTCGGATTTGACGCCCGGAATGGCGCGGAAAAGTTCGTTGATCGATCGCGGCGCGAGGTTCTGAATTTCCTCGGAAGGAAGCGATGATACGGAGGCTGACGATTGAAAGACAGTCGTCGCTTTCGCGACGCCAGTGACGATGATCTCATCGGCGTAGCCACGCTCATCCGCCGCCTCTTGCGCAAACGCTGTCGCCGGCGCGGCTGCGGCGAGCAGGCTTGAAAGCATGAGTGCATTCTTCAAATTCTTCATCCGTTCCTCCCTAAGGATTTATCGACCGCAAGATGCGCGACCGCCCTTTTTTCAGGTCAGCGTTGTCTAAAAGCTGGGCCCGGCCCTAGCAATGCAAAAATACAATCGATTGTATTTAAGCGGCTGGGTGTTGCGTGCCCGCAACAAATATTCGCCTCTCCAGTGTAGAGCCGCCGGATGAAATGGGTTGGGGTGGAGGATACCGATCGACCGCTCTCAGGGGTTCATCGTTAATCTGCTCACTTCCCCATCAGCGGCGCAGCAATTTCGCTGGACGTTTTCTCCGCCGCCACGCGGAGCAGCGCTTCGGTGAGGTGCGCACAGCGCTGCGTCGTTCATATCTGCGAATGGCCGAGCAATTTGGCGATCAGGAAGAGGCTGCTGCCGGAAGCCGCCGCAACGCTCGCGAATGGATGCCGCAAATCGTGCAGGCGGAGATTGTCGAGCTCGGCGCGCTTTCGGATCCCTGACCAAACCTGTTGCAGTCCGACGAAATGGCCGACGCCGCTTGTCGTGGGGAAAACATAGGGGCTGCTCGTTCGCGGCTGGTCCTTGAGGATCGAAACCGCATTTGAGCCGAGCATGATCGCCTTTGCGCCGGTCTTGCTGTCGGGCAGGCGGATGGCGCCGCGTTCGAGATCGACCCATTCCCATTGGAGCGTCAGGATTTCGCTTTTTCGGGCGCCGGTCAGCATCAGCATTCTGATGACCGCGACTGCGACAGCGTTCGCGCCGTCGCGTTCGGCCTCGTCGAGCGTTTGACCCAAACGCGCAAACTCCGCCATCGACAGGAAACGTTCGCGCTGCGGAAGCTTGAAATCCTTGACGCCCAACACAGGATTGGAAGCTAGGAACTGGCGATCGACCGCGAAGGTGCAAATCGAACCCAGCGTGTTGCGCGTCCGGTTGGCCGTCCCTTTGCCGCCTTTGACGATCGCCCGGCCGCGCGGTCTGGTCCGGATATCGGCCTTCGTATGGCCCGACGTGATCCGCGTGATGAAAAGCTCAATGTCGGCTTTGGTCAGCGACGAGACCAGCCGCCGCTCGATCAACGGCTTGATATGGCGGCGGATGAGGCTCCGGTCCGTTTCGATGGTCGATTGTTTTTTCCGCGAGGAGCCTTCCTCCATGTAAAGATCGCAGAGCTGGTCGATGCGAATGGTCTCCGCCTGTTCGGCCTGGTGCGGGTCGACTCCGTCGCAGAGCGTCGCAAGAAGGCGGACAGCTTCCTTACGCGCTTCATCGACCGTCCAAGGAGAGCCGTGGCGACCGATCGTAAAGCGCCGCTTGCGCCCCTCAAGCCGCGCCTGCAGGATGTAGACTCGCCTGCCTGCGGGCGTCACTTTTATGCCAAACCCGGCGATTTCGGTGTCCCAGAGAAAGGCGTCCCTGGTTTTCATTTTCGCGCCCTCGGCGACGCGTTTTGTGAGCTTTGCCGGCATCGATCCCTCGAATTTCCAGCATCCATATAGCATCCAGCAGAGACCGAATTCTGCGACATTCCCGAGAAAACGCCGATAGGGCGCGGTCTTAAAAAGCGAAAAGAAACAGATATTTGCGGTAATTCCAAGAAAGTCCGTGTTCTGCCTTTAACGCCTTCACACCGTAGGGGTCGCAGGTTCGAACCCTGCCGCGCCCACCAGGCTCCGGGTTTCGGTTGCGTCGGCCCGCGAGAAAATCGGCGTTTTCTTATTGCAATGCAGCAAAAGAGCGTCGTTGATTGCAGGCCCGGCAGACGCTTTGTGGTAATTTTGCGACGCCGGTGCAGCGGCGTGAAAGCAGGCCGCGCCGTTTACTTTACGCTTACCTTGAGACGCGCAATGAGTGGGATAACGCTGGTGTGAACGAAATTGCACCAGACGTGCAACATGCCCCGTCAGGGAGGGGCGCGAACCAAGGGGTTACATTCATGAGCGTGTCCAAAGGTCGTCAGACTGCGACCGGCCGGCTTCTGTGCGGCGCCGCCATTTGCGCCATCACCATCACCGGCGCCTATGCGCAGTCGATTGAAGACGAAATTGTCGTCACCGCGCAGCGTCAGGAACAGTCAGCGCAAGACGTGCCGATCTCGGTATCTGCGTTTTCTGGCGACGACTTGCAGGCGCGCCAGCTCGAAAGCTTCCAAGACCTTCAGTTCAACGTGCCGAACTTTGCGTTCACGCGCACGCAGTTCACGGGCTCGACGATCTCGATCCGCGGTATCGGCCAGCTCGCGGTCGGCGCGACGACCGAAGCCTCGACCTCGATCCACCTCAACGAATTCTACGTCAACGCGCCGCGTCTTTTTGAAACGGAGTTCTTTGACATTGAGCGCCTCGAAATCCTGCGCGGACCTCAGGGCACCTTGTTCGGCCGGAACGCAACTGGCGGCGTTGTTAACGTCATTACCAGAAAGGCCTCGACTGACGGCGTTGAAGGCTACGCTGACGCTGAGTACGGCAATTTCAATTCCGTGAAAGCGCAAGGCGCGCTGAACGTTCCCCTGAGCGATACGATCGCCGTCCGCCTCGCCGGCACGGTCATCCAGCGCGACGGTTTCACGGAGAACCTCTTCGACGGCCGCGACATCGACGACCGCAACATCTACGCGCTGCGCGGTTCGGCGCGCTGGCTGCCGACCGACAACACGACGATTGATGTCGTCGCGAGCTACATGCGAGAAGACGACAACCGCGCGCGCTATCAGAAGCAGGCGTGTACTGAAGGCCCGCTGTCCCCGCTGCTCGGCTGCGACCCGAATGGTCCGCTCGAAATTGGGCGTCAGGATCTGCGCGGCACGTTCTTCGCGAACACCTCGGCGCAAACATTCGCCGGCCTTATTTCCCCGGCGGCGGCAGCCTATGGCCTCTTTAACATTAACACGCCGCAGCTCGGCACGCAGCAGCCGCTCGATCCGCGCGAGGTGAACATCGATTTCCGCCCGAAATACGACGCCGAGGAAACCATTTTCCAGGTCAGCGCCAAGCATGACTTCGAAACGTTTTCGGTAAAATTCACCGGCGGCTGGGGCAATTCAAAAATTGCTACGCGTACGGATTTTGACGGCGGTGTGGGTCCGGAATTGTCGGTTCCTGCAGCCATTTGCCTTGGCGGGCCGGGCGTTGGTCTTCCGGCGGTTTGCAACCTCACGGGCGGGCTCGGCGCCAATTCCTTTCCATTGTCGTCGTTTGACGTCGGCATCACGGGACCGGACGGCCGCGTAGGCGTCATCGGCGGAAACGTCCAAAGCCGCTCGTCGAACTTCCAGGCGACGGACTTGTCAATCGGCGAAACCGACTACTGGTCGGCCGAAACGATCCTGACGACCGACTTCGACAGCCGGTTCAACTTCCTGCTCGGCGTTAGTCACGCGCGGTCGAACGGCTATGCGGACTACGGCGTGAACACCACTGGCCTTGATTACTTCGCCTACACCGGCGGGACTGTCGCCGCGGCGTCTCAAGCCTTCGTTCAGGGCTGCGTTGCGGGCGGCGGCACTGCGGCAACCTGCGCGGCAGGCACGGCGCCGCCGGTGGCTCTTGGCGCCGGCGCCGGCGCCTTCAACGCCGCGGCGACGCAGGGCTTTTCGTTTTATGTACCCTACTTCTTCAACGACTCAGAAGACACGTTCCTCGAGTCGACCTCGGCATTCGGTGAAATTTATGTTGATATCACCGACACGCTGAAACTGACCGGTGGCATCCGCTATAACTGGGACACCAAGGGCTCGCGTGAACGCGAAGCGCTGTTGACGTCGACCTCGAACGCCGGAGCTTTCCCGGTGGTGCCATTTGGTACTCCGTCGGTGCTCAGCCTGCTTGACGCCAATTCATTCGTGCCGTGCACGACGCCGGGGGCGGCGACAGAACCGCAAGCTTGTCCGGGCGATCCGACCGGCGGCTTGCAGGATTACTTCGTCAACGAAGGCGACTTCAACGCGTTGACCGGCCGCGGTGTTCTGCAATGGACCCCGACTGACGACTTACAGATCTACGCGTCCTGGACCCGCGGCTACAAGCCGGGCGGCTTCAACCCGGCGACGACATCGACATCGGTCGCGCGGACCTTCGACGAGGAAGTGATCAAGGCATACGAAATCGGCATTAAGTCGAACCTCGGCAGCAGCCTGCAGGCGAACCTCACCGGGTTCTACTATGATTATTCCGGCTTGCAGATCTCGCGTATCGTCAGCAACACGTCAGTCAACGACAATACCGACGCGACGATCTGGGGCGTCGAGGGCGAATTCGTCTGGCGCCCGACCGACCGGTTGATCGCCAACCTCAATGCTTCTTACCTCAACACCGAAGTCGGAAACTTCTCGACCTTCGACGCCCGTAACCCGACGGCAGGCGCGCCTAACACCGAACTGGTGTCGAACCTCTCCAACTCGCTCGACTGCGTGATTACGCGCACCGGCGCGACGCCGCTGCTGTTTCAGAACGGCGGCATGGGCACGGGTGTGGCGGCGCTTGACGGGCTCATCGGCGGACTCGGTGGCGTTCCGGGCGTGGGGGCGTTCTCGAACTGCGATGCGCTGGCGGCGAATATCGGCACGATCAACGCGCTGATCCCGGGACAGGGATACGCGGTTACGTTGGGCATCGATCAGGACCTCTCCGGCAACGAGCTTCCAGGCGCGCCGGACTTCAAGGTCGCCGGCGGCTTGCAATATGAATTCGCGGTCGGCGGAAACTACTCGCTGACGCCACGCGTCGACGCCTATTACCAGTCGAGCTTCTTCAACAACGTCTTCAACACGCAGCAAGACAATGTTGACGGCTACGCCTACGTGAACGCGCAAGTTAAATTCGGGCCGACCGAGGGCAATTGGACGGCGCGCTTCTTTATGCAGAACCTGACCAACGAAGACGCCATTACTGGCGCCTTCGCCGCGGGTCAGGGCGCCGGCAACTTCACGAACCTCTTCCTGCTGGAGCCGCGCCGCTGGGGTGTTGGCATCAACATGGTGTTCTAGTTTCCCGAGAGGGGATCAGAGGGGCGGAGAAGGGCGGTCTTCGGACCGCCCTTTTTCTTTACGCGGGCGAGCGGCCATGCGCGTCGCCGCTGGCGCGCTGCCGCCGCTAATAATGAATGATGATCCGGGCGCTCGCAGAGGCCGCCGGGATAATGACCGTTTCGGTCAGCGTTACGCCGCAAGAGAGCTCGGCTGCATCGCGGCCTGACGCATCGGTCGAGCGCGTTTCCTGGCCTTCGCCGCAATCAAGGAAGCTACCGGGTTCCTTCTCGACGACATAAAGATAATGCGGCGGCGCCACGACATAGGCCTCGTCGGCGATGCCGCCATGCCCCTCGCCTATCGCGACGCCGCCCGCCGACCCCTCGGCCGAGGCCGTACCCGCCACCGCAAGGGCGGCGCCGGCGGCGGCAAAAAGGGCGTTAACCCCTTGTTTACGATTGGGACACATCGCGCCCGGCGTCGCAAAGGACGGGCCCGCCGCTCCCCCGCCACCCTCGCGGCTCAATCGCAATGAGTTTATTTCCTTGTCAGCGCGAAAAAAGCCATGTTGAACGGCGGGGCGAGCAGCGGGCAGGCGGCGCACATTTAGCGGGTATGACGTTTTTTTCCGATTTCGAGTTCAGCGGCGGCGGCATCGTCGCCAAAGAAACAGGCGCGGTCATTCGCTGGTCGCCCGAATTCTGGCGCGACGCGGTGCGCGTCGCGTCGTTCATCGGCCTGATCCAGGGAATTCGCGCGAGCCGCGTTCTCAAGGGCCGCGAGCCGCGCGCGCGCATCTCGTTCTTTCCGAAGAAGCCGCGTAGCTATTACGCGATCTGGCCGGTCTGCCAGCTTGCCGATGTGAAAATCGTCGAGGACCCGCGCGAGGCAGACCTGCATTTCTTTTTTGAGGACCGAGAATTTCGCACCGGCCCGCTGCCCGCGCCCTCGAACAAGCCTTCCCTCAACATAGGCTGCCACGATATCCGAAAAAGCGTTGTCGGGCGCGTGTTCGAAGAAGTGTTCGGTTATTCACTCAACATCGACCCAAGAACGCACCGAGGCGTTGCAGTCGAGAAGTCAGAGCTGAACGGCAAGCATGACGGGCGTATCGTCGAATGCCCCGTCGCTGAGCCGCGCAGCGATCGCGTCTATCAGCGCCTGATCGACAATACTTTCGATGGTCGCGAATTCGTCGATATCCGCACGCCGGTCGTCGGCGGCAAGGCGCCGTTCGTCTATCTGAAGCGCCGCACGCAGAGCCTGAGATTTTCCAACGAGAACCATCGCGTCGATCTCGCGCCTGTCGACGCCATGCTGTCAAAGGACGAACAAGCCAAGATTGGCGAGTTCGCGCGCGGCATGGGCCTTGATTTCGGCGGCCTCGATGTGCTCCGGAACCGCGAAGACGGGCGCATCTATATCGTCGACGCGAACAAGACCGATATGGGCCCTCCTTCGGCGCTGTCCGCGCCCGACAAGGTGAAAGCGATGCGCGGCATGGCCAAGGCGTTCGCAGGTCTTGTCGACGAACGGCTCAAGAGCGCGGCTTGACCGCCATCCCCTTTGTCAAGGACGTTTCGTTCGCCTACGGACGGCCTGATCGTCTCTCTCCGCTTATCCGCCGCGTCATCTGCGACAACCCCGGACCTTTCACCTATACTGGGAGCGGGACCTATATAATCGGGCCCGACGAGGGACCGCTCGCCATTATTGATCCAGGTCCGGACAATCGCGCCCATCTTGAAGCCCTTGCCGCTGCGGTTGGCGACGCGCGTGTCAGCCATATCCTCATTACCCATACGCACAAGGATCACTGTGGCGGCGCGCGGGCCTTCGCCGCGCGCGTCTCGGCGCCGATCTGGGGGGCGCGCCCTCACCCGGCCGTTGGCCCGGCGCCTGACGCACCGGCGTTTGAAGAAGGCGCCGACTATGACTTCACGCCCGACCACATCCTGAAGGACGGCGAGACGGTTTCAGGCGGCGGCTGGACGATCGAGGCGGTCGCGACGCCGGGCCACCTTTCCAATCATCTTTGCTTCGCGCTCGTCGAGGAGAAGACACTCTTCACCGGGGATCATGTCATGGGCTGGTCAACAAGCGTCGTTGCGCCGCCGGACGGCGATATGGGCGACTATCTCGCAAGCCTTGAAAAACTGCTTGCGCGCGATGATACGCGCTACCTGCCGACGCACGGCGCCCCGATCGAGAAGACAAAACCATTCGTGCGCGCAATCCGCACGCACCGGCTCATGCGCGACGGGCAGATCCTTGATCAGTTGCGGGCGGGAAAATCGTCGATCAGGGAAATCGTTGCGGCGATCTACGCGGACATCGACAAGCGCCTGCATGGCGCTGCGGGCCTTAATGTCTACGCGCACCTGATCCGGCTCGTGCGCACCGGCATGGTCGCCTGCGATGGACCGGTCACGATCGGCGCCAATTACCGGATCGCTGAACAGCCGTGACCCCGCGGCCTACGGATAAAGCCTTTGCGCAGACCATGGCGCGTTCGGGGCTGTCCGTGTGAATTGGAGGCGATCGTGTAGCCGGAACGGTCGATTGACCCAGAACTCGATCTCAACCGGGGATAAGCGGAAGCCCGACCAGTGCGCCGGGCGCGGCGTCTTTCCGAGCGCGTGGCGCGCCGTCTCTTCGGCGATCCGCTTTTCGAGCGCAAGGCGGCCTTCAAGCGGTTGGGACTGAGGCGAGGCCCAGGCGCCGATCTGCGCGCCTTTTGCGCGCGTCGCGAAATAGGCGTCCGCCTCACTGTCAGAAACAGGCTCGACAGCGCCGCGAAAGCGCACCTGCCGGCGGATCGACTTCCAGTGAAAAACAAGCGCGGCTTTCGGGTGTCCGCTGAGTTCCCGCCCCTTGGCGCTTTCAAGATTGGTGAAAAATGAAAGCCCCTGCGCGTCGATGTCCTTGAGAAGCACCATGCGCGCATTGGGGAGGCCATCCGCATCGACGGTCGCAAGCGTCATTGCGTTCGGATCGTTGATTTCCCTTTTCTTGGCGAGATCGAACCAGTCGAGGAACAGGGCGAGCGGCTCGTCGAGGGTAAAGACTTCCCCCTGGTCTTCGTCCACGGCGTAGGCCTCGGCGGTCGGCGACGGCGGAATGACGTTTTTGAAGCTCATCGGGCTTTCCAAGCAGGGACCAGATCGTTCTATAGGGGTCCTTGTTCCGTCAAAAAAGCGCCGGTCAGCTCCTTCGATGTCGCACAACACCTACGGCCATCTCTTCCGCGTTACGACCTGGGGCGAAAGCCACGGCCCCGCGATCGGCTGCGTTATCGATGGCTGTCCGCCGGGCATCCGGCTCGACGCTGCCGACATTCAGGCGGCGCTAGACCTCCGGAAGCCGGGAACGTCAAAATTCGTCACCCAACGGCGCGAGCCTGACGAAGTCGAAATTCTCTCAGGCGTCTTCGAGGACGATCGCACTGGCGGGCAAGTCACGACGGGCACGCCAATCAGCCTCCTTATCCGCAATGTCGATCAACGCTCGAAAGACTATTCCGAGATCCGCGACAAATACCGGCCTGGCCATGCCGACTTCACTTATGACACAAAATACGGCCTGCGAGATTATCGCGGCGGCGGCCGGTCTTCCGCGCGTGAAACGGCGTGCCGGGTTGCGGCAGGCGCCGTGGCGCAGAAGGTTCTCGATCATGTCATCGGCGGCGCGATCATCCGCGCCTGTCTCGTGCAGGTCGGCGGGGTTGTCATCGACCGGGCGCGCTTCGATTGGGCCGAGACGCTGCGCAATCCGTTCTTCTGTCCCGACGCCGTCGCGGCGGCAGCCTTCGAGGCGGCGATAGAAAAGGCGCGAAAGGGCGGGTCCTCGCTTGGCGCTATCATTGAGGTCGTCGCCGAGGGCGTTCCCGCCGGCCTCGGCGCACCCGTCTACGGCAAGCTCGACGCGGACATCGCCAACGCGTTCAT
Source organism: Parvularculaceae bacterium (assembly GCA_034522715.1). GTDB lineage: Bacteria > Pseudomonadota > Alphaproteobacteria > Caulobacterales > Parvularculaceae > Amphiplicatus. Next base: position 253,365 of record JAXHLA010000005.1, read on the forward strand.
GTCGATCAACGCGGTCAAGGGCGTCGAGATCGGGGCCGGCATGCGCGCGGCCGAATTGACCGGCGAAGAAAACGCCGATGAAATTCGTACGCGGAAGAAAAAGCCGTATTTCCTCACGAACAACGCCGGCGGCATTCTTGGCGGCATTTCAACCGGGCAGGATATCGTTGCGCGCTTCGCGGTGAAGCCGACATCGTCGATCCTCTCGCCGCGCCGGACGATCACCGCGGACGGCGAGGAAACCCTGATCGCTACCAAAGGCCGGCATGACCCGTGCGTCGGCATCCGCGCTGTCCCTGTCGGCGCGGCGATGATGGCGGCCGTTCTCGCGGATCATGCGCTTCGGCACCGCGCGCAGATCGGCGTGAAAGCCGCGAAAAAGGGGAAGATATCATGAGAAGAATGATCGCCGGCGCCGCCGGATTTCTCGCGGTGCTCGGGCTCGCCTTCCTAGCGCTCCGCACCCCGGATACGAACCGTGAAGACATGGTCGCGAAATATGGCGGACCTGACGCAACTTTCGCCGACGGCGCCGGGGGCATGCGCGTCCATTGGCGCGATCAAGGCTGCCGCGATTGCCCGGCGATCATTCTCCTTCATGGTTCGAACGCCAGCTTGCACACATTCGAGGCGATGATCGCCGACCTCGCCGGGGAATATCGCATCATCACCTACGACCAGCCCGGGCACGGCCTTACCGGTCCGCATCCACGCGATGACTATTCCGCAGCCGGGATGTTCGAGGCGCTGAACGCCGTCGCCAACGCCGCGCGGCTTGACCGTTTCTTTCTCGGCGGCAATTCGATGGGCGGCTGGGTCGCGTGGCGGTACGCGCTCGCTTATCCTGAACGCGTCGAGGGTCTCGTTCTTATCGACGCCGCAGGCGCGCCGCTTCGCGACGGCGAGACGGCCCCGCCGCTGAATGTCGGCTTTCGCCTTTTACGCAACCCGATGCTGCGTCCCCTGATACGCCAGATCACCCCGCGAAGCCTTGTCGGGAAGTCGCTCAAGGAATCGGTCGCCGATCCGGCGATCGTGACGGAGGCGATGGTCGATCGCTATTGGGAGCTGTTGCGCTTTCCAGGCAATCGGCGCGCAAGCGCGATTCGCGCGATGGCGCCGCGCGAACCCGAATATTTCGAGCGCATCGCCGAGATCACCGCGCCGTCGCTACTGTTGTGGGGCGCGAAGGACACGCTGATTTACGCAAGCGCGGCCACTACGTTCGACGGGCGGCTGCCAAACGCCGATGTCGTTATCCTCGACAATGTCGGCCACCTTCCGATGGAGGAAGCGCCGGCCGCGACGGCAAACGCTATCCGCCGCTTCCTCGAGGGGTTGCAACCCGAAGCGGTCGATACGCTCAAGCTAGAACAGCCGCAGTAAGGACGCAGCCCAGACATCGCCGCGCCGGGACTTTATGGCGCGGAAAGTCACTGCTTCTGAAACGCCGTCGCTTTCGTCAAAAAGGCGAGACGCTCATCCGATTTGGCAAGACCTGCTGCTGCGAAATGCGCCCTTAAGTCGAGACGGCAATAGCTGTCGTAATAGGGCTCGTGAAAGCTGCGGGGGAACGCTTCGAGGAGCGTGTCGAGGCCCGGCTCGTCGCCAAACTGAATGGTGTCGACGAGAATGAAAACGCCGCCCGGTTTCAGGATTCGCGCAATCTCGGCGGCAACTTCTTTTCGGATTTTAGGCGGCAATTCGTGGAACAAATAGACCGCGGTGACGATATCGACCGAAGCCTCCGCCAAGCCCGTCGCTTCCGCCTTGGCCTCGATGAAGCGCGTTTGGCGAAACCGCGATAACGCCGCCCGCGCTTTTCCAAGATAAGCCGGCGACAGATCGAGCGCGCTGATGCGCAGTCCCGGCCAGTTATCGAGAACGCTCGTAGCGAAGGAGCCGTCGCCGCAAGCAAGATCGAGATAGTGAAGACTTGTGGCGTCGCGATCGCCGATCGCGCGGCGGATCAGCGGCAAAGCCTGGCGGCGCATGGCGGCCCCGGCGCCGGTGAACAGCGTCTCGACCTGCATGCCGTAGCGTTCGGCCGATCGAGCAGACAGCCAGCCATCCGACTGGAAATGAAAATTCTGGAGAAAATAGCGCGGAAACTTTTCGGTGAGATCATCGGTCATCACTTCCGAATGACCATTGGCGAGGCGCCGGCGCGCAACAGCGCCCGCATCGTCGAAATAATCGAGCGACTGGCGCGCGAGCTTCATCAGCGAGGGCGGCCGGCGCAATTCCGGCGGCATCTTGTATTCTCCCGCTTCGATATTGCGCCAGTCGTCCTGGAACACAGCGCCAAACGCGGCGCGAAGCCGTGCCCGGTCGAGACCCGAAAATTCCTCTTTGGGCGGCGCTTCGCCAGGCCGCGTCAGCGGTCCCATCCGGCGGCGGCCGGCGACATAATGGCCCGTATACCAGGCGATACGCGTGAGCTGCGCGGCGCTATACCACGCCGCCTTCGCGCCCATCGCTGCTGACTGTGCAATCGACATCGCTCACCTCTTCGTGAAAACGCCGGCAAGTTCGATATGGGGAGAATAAACGAATTGATCGACGGGCGTCACCTCCAGAAGGCGATATCCGCCTGCGACAAGGAGGCTTGCATCGCGTGCAAAGGTCTGCGGGTTGCAAGAGACGCCGACGACGTGCGGGACGCCACTTTTAGCGATCTCCGCCGCCTGCGCGCCGGAGCCGGCGCGTGGCGGATCGAAAATGACGGCGTCGAAGGGCTTGAGCTCTTTGACGGACAAGGGACGCTCAAACAGGTCGCGGAGATCCGCGCGAACGGGATTGAGTGCGCTGGCGCCGCCCTGCGCGATAGCGGCGGCCCGCTTCAGCGCCTCAATCGCCGGGCGGTCGCTGTCGAACGCCGACACGCTCGCCGCTCTGGCGAGCGGCAGCGCGAAGGCGCCGCAGCCCGAGAAAAGATCGGCGATCTTGCGCGCCCCGGCAGTCGCCGACTTTACGAGCGCGAGGAGCGCTGCTTCGCCTTCATGGCTCGCCTGCAGGAAAGCGCCAGGCGGCGGCGTGACAGCCACACCGCCAAATGAGACGATTGGCGACGACAGCGTCATCACCGGCTCGCCGTTGATGCTGAGGCGCGCAATTCCAGATTCCCAAAGTCGGCTCGCGAGGTTGCGCTGCTCAAGCATCACTTGCGGCGTCAATTTCGCCGCTATGAGATTGACGTCGAGACCGTTCTCGCAAGCGATGGCCGCAACATCGAATTCCGGAAGGGAAACGGACGCCGCCAACGCGCGCAGCGCATCAAGCCGCGCCGCCAGCGCTGGCGCCAGAACCTTGCAATCGGCGATCGCAATGACGCGGCCAGACCGGCGCACATTGAACCCAAAGCGAAGGGCGCCGTTTTCTCGCCTGGCAGCGAAAACGGCGCGCCGCCGGCTCGCCGCGGGCATGGTCAGGACCGGATTGACGCGTTCGGCCGTTATCCGCTCGCGGTCGAGCGCCTCGATGACTTGCGCCGCCTTCCAGCGCGCTTGTTCAAGCGCCGTCACATGCTGCAGGGCGCAGCCGCCGCACTCGCCGAAATGACGGCAAGGGGGATCGGCGCGCACGGCGCTTTTCTCAACGAATTCCAGCAGCCGGGCGCGCTCTCCGCGCAGCTCCATGATCGCGATATCGCCGGGCGCGGTCAGCGGCGCGAAGACGGTTTCACCGTCTTGCGTCCTGCCGACCCCGTCGCCTTGTGCGCCGATCGTCTCGATACGGACGGTCGCGCGGCGAGCGGGCAGTTCTTCCTTAAGCCTGCCGGACCGCGCCAATGAGAAATTCCCTGTTGCCGTCGCCGCCCTCGATCGGACTATCGATCACGCCGAGCGGTTTGAAGCCATAATCATCATGAAGCCACAGCGCCAATTCGCGTGCGATCTGGACGCCCGCTTTGGGGTTCTTCACGATCCCGCCTTTGCCAACGCCGGCCGGGCCGACTTCGAATTGCGGCTTTACGAGCGCAACAAGCGCTGACAGCGGCGCCATGAGGGCGAGGGCCGAAGGTAGCGCTTTTTTTAGGCTGATAAAACTCACATCTGCGACCAGCAATTCAACGGCGGTTGGAATGAGCGCCGGCGTCAGGTCCCGCGCATGCGTTGCTTCGATCGAACTGACGCGGGGGTCTGCAGCGATACGCGGGTGCAACTGCCCGCGCCCGACATCGACGGCGTAAATCCGCGTCGCGCCCCGGCGCAGCAACGCTTCCGAAAAGCCGCCGGTCGAGGCGCCGAGATCAAGGCAGTTTTTGCCGGCCGGATCGACGGCAAAAGCGTCAAGCGCCGCCGCGAGTTTTATGCCGCCGCGCGAAACATAGTCGTGCACGTCTCCCGCAACATCGAGCGCTACGCCTTCATCGACGGGCGCCGCGCTCTTGGCGACGACGCGCCCGTCGATTTTCACCAGACCCGCTTCGATGGCGCCTTGCGCACGGGCCCGCGACGGGAAAAACCCGCGCTCGACCAGCGCCTGATCGAGGCGGAGACGCTCTTTTGTCACGCAGCCGCCTTCAGCGTGGCGCGATTGGGCGCAAGGATCGCCGCAAGGACATAGGCGCCAATAGATACTGCGATCGACCAGATGAAAAAGCCGTCGATGGGTTCAACATCGCCGGCGAGAACGGCGGCGAGCGCTGCGGCGGCGTTCATCCCATCGCCTATCGCCTCCATCATGGGCATGAACAGAAGCGTGGACAGATTGAACGCGACGCAGACGAAAATCGCCGCCAGCGCCGCCGACGGGCCCCCGAAGGATGACCTGAGGCCAATCATCGTCGCCACCATGATGCCGCCCTGGCCAAAAATCGAAGTCATCGCCAGCAACTCGTAAATATTCGAACCGGAAAAGGCGACGCCAAGCGCACCGATACCCGCCGCGACCGTCGTGATGCGCGCGATCTGCAATTGCGCTTTGTCGCTGCGGCGGCCGTGGGTGCGGCGCATCAGATTGATGGAGACCAGCGATGATACGGCGAGGAGATTGGAATCGACGGTCGACAAAATCGCCGAAAAGAGGGCCCCGACGAGCACGATCGCGAGCATTTGCGGCAAGAGTTCCAGCGCCATCGCCGGAATAAAATTATCGCCTTCAGCCCCCGGGATGGCCAGATGCGTTCCGCCGAGCCCGATCAGGACAGGCAGCATCCCCAGCGCGAGATAGAGGCCCGCCGCCGAGAAGCATGCCGCCCGTGCGACGCCCGTCGATTTCGCGGCGAGAAAACGTGTCAGCGCCTCCTGCGTGATGAGACTGCCGATCACCGGTATCATCCAGTTGTCGAGACGCGCGAAAAACGATTCGCCCTCAGCGATCAGCCGCAACTGCTCCGGCTTGATCGATGCGATCAGCGCCGCGATGCCCCCCGCACGATCCGCGACGGCGAAAAAGAGGATGACGATGCCGATGATCAGGATAATTCCCTGCACGACATCGGTCGCGATATCGCCGTTGAGGCCGGCGAAATAACAATAGACAATGACGATACCCGCCGCCGCGATCAGCGTGATGTAACCGGGAATGCCGACCACGGTTTCAAGAATTGCGGCGACAGCGAGCAGCTGTGCGCCTGCCCAGATGACCGAGATAATGACGCTGATGACCGCTGAAGCGATCTCCGCCGACTTGCCATAACGCTCCCGGAAGAAGTCCGAGATCGTGACGTAGTTGCTTTGCCGGATCGGTCCGGCGACGAACAGCGCCATCAGGACAAGGCAAATCGCGTAGCCGAAAGGCTCAGCGCGCGCACCAGAGAGCCCTCCCTCGGCAATCGCGGCGGCGGAACCAAGGATCGTCTCCGCGCCAAACCACGTTGCGAAGATCGAAAAGGTCAGCGGGAAAAATCCGACATGCCGACCGCCTAGATAATAATCAGTCTCCGATTTCGCGCCGCGGCCCGCCCAGATGCCAATCGCGACCTGCGCGAGCACGTATAGGACGAGAAACACCGTCAGCTGGCCGGGGGGGAGTTTGTCCAAGGCAGGGCGCTCCGGAAGCTCGCGCCCGGAATTGAGCACCAAATCGCCTGTAAGATCAAAGGGTCAGGCGCTCGCAAAAGATCGAAAAAACGCCGCCGTGGCGTCATCGGCGGGATACATCAGCTCGATCCGGAATTCGCTGGCGGCAACGTCCTGAACCGAGCCAAAGGCGGCGATGGTCGAAAAGATCGAAAGCCGTGTTTCACCCATCCGGAAAACAGTCGGTATCATGGCTTGGCTCAGGTCGATTGTTGAAAGATTCGCGTCCTTGAGCCGTGGATGCGATGCTAGGCGGTCCGCCAAGGCCTGAAGCCGTTCGTCGCCGCCAAGATGGGCGACTTCGGACCGCAGGCGCATCAACGCCAGAAACGCCGTTTCCTCCCAGTTTTCCACAATCTCGAGGTCGCCAAGAAAAATTAGAAACTCGACCATGTTCGGGCCGGCCCCGAGCGCCGCAAACAGCGTGCGCGCGCTGGAGTTCATGTCGAGAATGTCCCAGCGCCGGTCGATGGCGATGCCGGGGAACGGATGATGGTTCGCCAGCGTCATCGCGATCGCGCGCCGGATCGGTCGAATGTCGGCCGATCCAAGCGGCAGCGCCGGGTAGACGGCGGCAAAGCCCGCCGCGCGCAGAGCGTCATTCGCGGCCGCCTTGGGCATGCCGAGGGCGGCGGCAAGCTTCAGCGCCATGGCCCGGCTTGGCTCGGCGCGGCCTGACTCGAGAAAACTGATATGACGGGCCGAAACCTCGGCGGAAAGCGCGAGGTCAAGCTGGCTCATCCGTCTCACTTGACGCCAGCCGCGCAGCACGTTGCCGAAGGATTGTCCCATACCGCTTCCGCCCTAGCCATCGCGACTATAGCGGCGCGCGAGCGCGCAGACATTACCTTAAAGGTAATTGTTTAGTGTCGCCGCCGGCCCCTACTCTTCATTGGTCGTAATCAGGTCAGTGAGCCATGCCAGTCAAGACCGCCAATCTCCTCTTTCGGGCGAATATCGCCATGAACTTCATCGTCGGAGGGCTCCTATGGGCGACGGGCGCCATTCCGGGCTTCGACGGTCTGGTTGTCTGGGCATTCGATTTTTTGAGCTGGCCTCTTGATGGGAACCCAGGCGCGCTCAACCCGACTGCGAAATTCATGAGCGCAATCAGCGGGGGCGTCCTTGCTGGATTGGGTGTCTTGAACTGGCTCCTCGTCGCGCCCGCTCTGGAAGCCGGCGACCGTCGCATTCTCAACGCCGCGATAGCGTCAGTCTTCGTCTGGTGCGCTGTCGACAGCACGGGATCGGTCCTATCCGGGAACGCGCCGAACGTGTTTTTTAATTTGGTTATTCTCGCACTCTACGTCGTTCCGATACTTTTGGTGCGGCGGACGGCCTGACGGCGGCGCCATTTCGCGCTACAAGCGCTGATCATGGCGAAAACTTTCGATCTCCTTCTCAAAGGCGGCGTCGTCGTCAATCAGGACGGTGAAGGCCGCCGCGATGTCGGCGTCAAGGACGGCCGGATTGCAGAAATCGGCGACCTCAGCCTCGCCAGCGCCGGCGAGACGATTGACTGCAAAGGTCTTCACGTCCTTCCGGGCGTCATCGACACCCAGGTTCACTTCCGCGAACCGGGCCCGACGCACAAAGAGGATCTTGAATCGGGATCGCTCTCGGCAGTGATGGGCGGGGTCACCGCCGTGTTCGAAATGCCGAACACGAGCCCGCTCACCATCACGACGACAACGGTCGAGGACAAGCTCGCGCGCGCGAAAGGCCGCATGCATTGCGATCACGCGTTCTTTGTCGGAGCGACACATCACAATCCAGCCGACCTGCCCGCGCTCGAGCGCATGCCGGGCGTATGCGGCGTCAAGATTTTCATGGGCGCGTCGACTGGCGATCTCCTTGTTGAAGACGACGCCGGCGTGCGGACCGTGCTGGCGAACGGCGCGCGGCGTGTCGCCATTCACTCTGAAGATGAATTCATCCTACGCGAAAACAAGAAGCTTGCACGCCAAGGCGACTGGACATCGCACCCGGAGGTGCGCTCCGTCGAGACAGCCGTGTCATCGACGAAGCGGCTCATTGCGCTCGCTCGCGAAACCCGCCGGCGCATCCACGTCCTGCACGTGACGACCGCGGAAGAGATTCCAATTCTCGCCGCCGCCAAGGATATCGCGACAGCGGAAGTGACGCCGCAACATCTAACGCTTGAAGCGCCGGACTGTTACATCCGCCTCAAAGGCAAGGCGCAGATGAACCCGCCGATTCGCGACCGGCGCCATCAGGACGGCCTGTGGTTCGGCTTGCAGCAAGGCGTCTTCGACGTCATCGGCTCCGACCACGCGCCGCACACGCTTGCGGAAAAGGAACAGCCCTACCCCGCCTCCCCCTCCGGCATGCCGGGGGTGCAGACGCTCGTTCCGGTCATGCTCAATCATGTCGCTGAGGGGCGCCTTACCCTCGCGCGGTTTGTCGATCTCGTCTGTCACGGCCCGCAAAGGATCTTTGCGATCGCTGGCAAGGGACGGATCGCAATCGGTTACGACGCCGACTTCACCATCGTCGACCTGAAGCGCCGCGAGACGATCACCGACGCATGGTCGCGCTCGCGCTGCGGCTGGACGCCTTTCGCCGGAATGACGGTGACGGGATGGCCTGTCGGCGCCATCATCCGGGGGCGGACGGTGATGTGGGAGAACACGCTGCTCACGGCTTCGATCGGCGCGCCGGTGCGGTTTCAAGAGACACTCTAAGAGGACCTTGCCCTCTCTCAAGGGAGGGCAGGCCCCCCGTCCAATCCCAACCTCCCGAAATCGAGTGCGATGGCGCTGTAATTCGCTTGCGCGACGCGGGCAGCGAGGGCGGCAAGGTAAAAGCGGATACGCGCGTCCGCCGCCGTCTCTTCACGGATGTTGACGAGAAAGAAATCGCTCGCGCCGCTGGCGAAACGTTCGCGCTCGGCGCGCTGCATCGTCTCGGACTGGTCGACCTCCTGAGCCGCAATTTCCATCAGCGCCGAAGACGTATCGAGGTCGAGGAGAATATTTCTGAGATCGACTTCCAGCAGGTCTTCCGCGCGCCGGCGGCGCTGTTCGAGCGCTTCCAGATCAGCCTCGGCGCGGCGGAGTTTTCCGCGCGCGTCGCGCCGCTGAAGCGGCACCGAAAATTTCAATCCGACAACAGTGTCAGTCGAGTCCCGCGACGCGCCGCCTTCGGCGATATCGCCGAAATCGGTCGAAACTTCTGCGAGCGCTTCGAGGCTTGGCAAGAGCGCATTCTTGTTCAGCGCGACGCGCCGTTCAGCCCGGTCGAGCGCAACGCCGAGGGCGCGCAATTCTGGGCGAGCCGCAATCAAGGCGGAAAAGTCCGCGCTGCGCGCTTCAGCGCCGCTGGGGCTTGTCAGAAGCGTGAGCGGCGGCAGCGCTGTTCGCGCCGGGGTCACGGGCGAGCCGTCCTCTCCGCGATAATAGAACGAGAGATTGTTGGTCGCCGCAAGGAATTCGCGTTCAGCTTCGGTGGCAAGCCGCTGCCGCCGGGCGATGTTTTGCAAGTTCTCTGTTAGAAAAATCCGTGCGCGCGCGCCGGCCCGCACCTGCTGTTCTAACCCGGTTTGCCGGTCGCGGGCGATCATCAGCAGATCCTCATAAACCGCGAGCTGGCGCCCGGCCGCCACCCAGCGCCAGTAAGCAACGAGGGCTTTGTGCTGCACGCCGACTTGCGTGAGGGTGAGTTCGAGGTCGGCTTCTTTCAGCGCAAGTCTGGCGTCGTTGATCCGGAAACGGCGTTCGTCGATTTCCCGGTCGCGCAAGAGCGAGAAGACAGCGCCAACCTTCAGCTCCCCGCCGGTGTTGGTGAAGCGGACATCTTCGTAAACCGGAAAAGTGCCATCCGAGACCCGATAACCGCCGTAGATGCTGGCGCCCAATGGCGCGACCTCCTGCCGGATGCGCGCGCCGACTTCGCGTCCATTGTAAAAACCCGACGCATATTGCTTGCCCTCGCTCTCAAAAACGAGGTCGAACGCGCCGCGCGCCTCTTCGATGCCGCTTTCGACAGCGCGGCGGTTGGCGAGGCTTTCCAGAATATCGGGAAAATGCTCAGCCGAGGCGGCCAGCACGTCATCGGGGGCGAGAAAGTCCTGCGCTATAGCCGGCCCGGCAAAAGCCGCCGCTGCCGACACAATCATCAAAAAACGAATCATGGCGCTCCCGCGCCGCTTGTAGCCACGCCCGGCATCGTCGGGGGAAAGTTGTTGAGCTGACGCCAGATCTCATAGCCGACAGAGACTGTTTCAAGAAGTATCCAGCCGCGCGCGTTCGCGCCGAAGCGGACGAACTGTTCGTCAGGCCAGCGGTTGTCCGGGTTAACGTCGTCCACCCGTTCGACGAGGAGTACGCGAAATCGCCCCGCGGCGTCGGCCGAGGGATCGATCGCAACAACTTCGGCCGCGAACGTGCCAATCGCCACCGACGGCCAGCCGCTGAATTGAACCGCCGGCCAACCTTCGAACTGAAGGCGCGCCTTGGCGCCGGGCTTGACGAGGGCGACGTCGCGTCCATCGATGAAGATCTCGACGGCGCGGTCGATCCCGGTCGGCACAAAACTCGCGACCTCCTTGCCCGCTGCAATAAATGTTGCGGCGTCCCCGGCGTTGACGCGCAAAATGACGCCATCACGCGGCGCACGGACGATCTGCGCAGACTGGCGCGACAGGTTGACGTCGGCGCGGTTCAGTTCGCCCTCGACCTCGGCGATCCGCCCACGCATGTTCTGAACGGCAATCTGGGCCTGTTCAAACTCGCGCCGCGCGGCCAGCCCTTTGTTATACAAATCCTGCATGCGCCGGAGGTCGATTTCCGCGGTCGCCAGCGCGGAGGACACCGCATCCTTTTTCGCAACGACCTGCGCGCGCTCAGCTTCCAGACGCTGAATCAGTTGCGGATCGTTATCGACGATCTTCACGATCGGATCGCCGGACTTAACAATACTGCCGTCGCGCACATACCACTCATCGATGCGCCCCGAGACAAGCGCATTGATCTGCTGCAAACGATCATTCGGGTTCAGCGCTGTAACGGTGCCCGAGCCCGATGTCGTCTGAACCCAAGGCGCCAAGGCGAAAAAAAGCGTCGCGGCAGCAGCGCCTGTGATGAGGATCAGCGCGACTGCGCGCATCACCGTTGGCGTCTTGATCGACTGAAGCGTCGTGAAAACCTGATAATGATGATCGAGATGCGCCATGCTTTATGCGCCTCCGATCGCAGCGAAAGGCTTTGCCGGCCCGCCCGACGGCGGCTTGCGCGGCTCGTAAACGACCGCATTGAAGGTCTCGAAGCTTCCGAAGACGTGCTGGCGATGATGGTCGAGATAGATGAACGTGTCGCAGCCGATATCGCGCTGACGGCGCGTGAAGTATATGATTGTCTTCGACTTGTCCGCACGCAAATGATTGAGAACGCGAATCATCGTGTCCTCGGGAACGAGATCGTAAAGCTGATTGAGAATCAGCACGCGCGGCTCGGCGAGAATTGCCGCTGCGAGTTTGAGCAGCATTGTCTCCGTGATTGAGAGCGGCCAGCCGCTCATGTTGATCGGCGTCTCAAGGCCCTTGTCGAAACGCGCGATCACAGGGTCAAGCCCGACAATCCGAACCGCCTCCAGCACCTGCGCCGAGCTGACCTTATCACCGGCGAGCTGCAGGAACTCGCGGATCGTCATGGCGATCACGGCCGGGCGGTCAAGCAACACGATCTGCTGATGAAGCGCATGCGGCTCGGCTTCGATGATGTCGGATCCGCCGAGGGTGATCATCCCGCCTTCCGGGTCCTGCTGGCGTTTAAGGAGAGTTGTAACGAGGCGCTGCAGCCCGTGCGTCGATGTGGCCGCCATCACTGTTGCGCCGCTTTCAATCCGGAAATTGAGCGTGACCGGCACTCCGCGCGCTTCTCCTCTGACCTCGACGAAATTAAGCGCTGAATCCGAACAGACGAAAGCGCTCTTCTCGGCCGGCGCCTCAAGTTCGACATCGAAGAAGCGCGACAGTTCCTCAAGCGCGCCGCAAAGATCATAGAAATAGGCCATGTAAGGCCCAAGTTGCGAAATACCGTAAAAAACGGCCGAGAGCACAAGTTCGGCTGCAACAAGCTGACCAAGCGACAGCTGGCCTTGAATGACGAGCCAGCCGCCGAGCCCGAGCAGCGTCGCGCTTGCTCCCGCATAGATGACGAAAAAGCTGACGGTCTGCGCGAAGTAGCGGCGGAAATGACGCCGATGCTCGTCGACATAAGCGCGCGTTTCTTCGTCAGTGCGCTTCAGCGCGTAGTCGATGTGCCGTTCTGACTTGAAGAAACCGTTTGACGCCGCAAGATTCTCGATCCACGCCGCTGTCAGGTGCTTCTGGTGCGAAAGATCGATCGCGCTCTTGATCGAATTTTTCCCCCAAATCACCCAAACCGCCCAGATGAGCGCGACGACGACCGCGTTAAACGCCAAGAATAGAGGGTGGTAGAAAGATACCAGGATGAAGCCGACACCAGCCTGTAGAACCAGCGTGAATCCGCCGACAAGTAGCGTCGGCACCATTTTCTGTACAATGACGATATCGAAATATCGATTGAAGAGCGGTCCGCGGCCTTCATCGACAAAAAAGGGATTACGGGCGTAGATCGCGCGAACCGCGATCTCGGCGACCAGGCGCGCGTAAAAGCGTCGCCCGAAAATCTCCATGAGATGAATCCGCAGCCCGTTGAGCAGCCCTGAAATCAGAAGAAGGATGAACAGCGAACCAGACAGCAACACCAGCGGCGCTGCGAGCGCTGTGTTGGCGACCGTGTTGATGAGCATCTGCACGGAGATCGGCGTCGCGAGCGACAGCAGGCTGATGCCAACGCCATAAATAATCGCGAGAACGTAGAAATCTCGCTCGGGCGCGAGCAAACGGAGCATGATGCTCGCGATTTTGGAGACTTTGAATTCTTCTGCGCCGCCAGCCATGATACCGATCTACCCCAACAAACCTTTCGGCGAGCCTTCTGCCCGCGGATCGGTAGAAATCCGTCGCGGGGGTTAAAGGCTCGTCAATCTTTTGGGGGAGCGCGACCCGACCAGAAGACATTCCCAGTGATCGATCTAGGGCTGAACGGAACAAGGTCAAGGTTCGCAGACGCAAAAAATCGCGCCCCTTGGCCATAATGACCGTTTCGTGGGAAGTATTACAATGACGCTTGAGGGTTTAACTCATGTCAATGAAATCCGCACCGGATCGCCGGACGCTCCTCGCCGGGGCGGCGGCCGCCGCCGCTCTCGCGGCTTGCGAGAAGCCCGCGGTGAAGCCGCTCAATACCAAACCGGCCGCCAGCGCCACCGTCGCCGTTATCGGGGCCGGCATGGCGGGCTCGGCGGCAGCGCTGCATCTCGCCAGGCGTGGGGCGAAGGTTACCTTGTTCGATCAGTTCGAGTTCGGGCATGAGCGCGGCTCCTCGCATGGCGCAACGCGCCTCTTCCGCATCGCTTATTTCGAGCACCCGAACTATGTGCCGATCCTGCAACGCGCCCACGCGATGTGGAAAGCATTCGAGATCGAAGCCGGCGAGCAACTCTTCTTCGAGACCGGCGTTCTGGAAGCAGGCCATCCTGACGGCGGCTTTATGAAAGGGCTCGCAAAAGCCGTCGCTGACCACAATCTGCCTGTGCCGCAGCTCGACGCCGCTCAGATTGCGCGGGACCATCCGCAACTCAGGCTTCCGTCAGAATTTGTCGCCTGGTTCGAGCGCGAGGCCGGGTTCGTCATGGCGGGCAAGACCGTCGCCCACCAAATCCGGCTCGCGAAGGAAGCCGGCGCCAGTCTCCGGCCGTCGACGGCGGTAATGGGATGGTCGCCTGTCGCTGACGGCGTCACCGTCGAAACAACGGCTGGCGCGGAACGTTTTGATCGCCTCGTCATCGCCGCCGGCGCATGGGCGAACGGGTTGATCGGGCTTCCCGTTGCGGACGTGAAGCCTTGGCCACGAACTCTTTTCTGGCGCCGTCCGCAAACAGATGAATTCAAGCTGGGGGCCTTCGCCTGTTTCGCTGTCGAGCAAACGGACGGGCGCTTCTTTTATGGGTTTCCCGCAATTGACGATCAGGGGGTCAAGGTCGCAGAGCATTCAGGCGGCTCGGCCATTCAGCGGCCGGAGGACCGGGGCAACGCTGCGGCGCCGGGGGAGAATGAAGCGATCGACATGTTCCTCGAAGCGACGATCCCGGCGCTGGCGCATCAGCCAGGTTCGTTTCAGCGTTGCCTTTATGAGGTTTCCCCCGACCATGATTTCATGATTGACCGGCACCCCCTCTCCGATCGCGTCGTCTTCGCTGCGGGTCTTTCTGGTCACGGTTTCAAGTTTTCGCCGGTCCTCGGCGAAGCGCTCGCGACGATGACACTCGACGACCAGACGCCGGAGCATTTCAAATTCCTGTCGCTCCAGCGCTTCTCCTGAGGGAAACTTGACCCTCGCCGCCGAAACCCGCACAGAGCGCGCGGCTTACCAATTGTTTTAGCGCTTTCATGACATCGTCCTATCTCAATCGCCGCACGTTCGCGATCATCTCGCACCCCGACGCCGGCAAGACTACGCTGACGGAAAAGCTCCTGCTTTTCAGCGGCGCCATTCGGCTTGCGGGCGAAGTGAAGGCGCGCGGCGACCGCCGGCGCGCGCGCTCCGACTGGCTGGCGATCGAGCAAAAGCGCGGCATTTCGGTGACGACCTCGGCGATGACGTTCGAGCATGCAGGCTGCGTCTTCAACCTGCTCGACACGCCGGGCCACGAGGATTTCTCTGAAGATACGTACCGGACGCTCACCGCCGTCGACAGCGCTGTCATGGTGATCGACGCGGCAAAGGGCATCGAAACTCAGACGCGCAAGCTGTTCGAAGTTTGTCGCCTGCGCGACATTCCGATCATGACCTTCATAAACAAGGTCGATCGCGAAGGGCGCGACTGCTTCGATCTGATCGATGAAATCGCCGATCAACTCGCGCTCGACGTATGTCCCCGCGTCTGGCCGGTCGGAACCGGCGGACGCTTCAAGGGCTGCTACGACATGGCCCACAATCGCCTGCTGGTCGATGGCGGCAGCGGAAAATTCGACAAGTCGATTGAGCTTTCCGGCCGCGACGACCCCATGCTTGACGCCATCGCCGGTGATATCGTTGCCGAAGTGCGCGAGGCGATGACGCTCGCCGAGGAAGGTTACGCGCCGTTTGATCTCGAGAGCTATCGGCACGGCGCGCTGACGCCAATCTATTTCGGCAGCGCGCTGAAGGAGTTTTCGGTGGCCGAGCTTCTTCGCGACATCGCGCTTTTCGCCCCGCCGCCTCGCGCGCAAATCGCCGGCGATCAGGTCGTCTCTCCGGATAGCCCGGACGTCTCCGGCTTTGTCTTCAAGGTTCAGGCGAATATGGACCCGAACCATCGCGATCGCATCGCCTTCGTCCGCCTGTGTTCCGGCGAGTTCGAGCGCGGCATGAAACTCAAGGTGTCGCGGACGGATAAACTCCTTGCGGTCAACAGCCCCATCTTCTTTCTGGCGCAGGAGAGAAATCTCGCCGAAAAAGCGGTTGCGGGCGATATCGTCGGCATCCCGAACCACGGCGCTCTCGGGGTCGGCGACACCTTGTCGGAGCGGGACGATATCAGGTTTACAGGACTGCCCGACTTCGCGCCGGAGATCATCCGCCGCGTCCGCCTCGACGATCCGATGAAGTCCAAACAGATGAAACGCGCGATGACTGCGCTCGCAGAGGAAGGCGCGGCGCAGGTATTCACCCCGACGATCGGCGGTGATTTCTATGTCGGGGTCGTCGGCGCCCTGCAGCTCGATGTGATTGAGGAACGGTTGAAAGCCGAATACGGCGTCGCCGCAGCGATGGAGACCTGCGGGTTTGACGCGGTCAGGTGGTTAGGCGGCGATGCGGAGGCCATTAAAACGTTCATCGCCCTCAACGGAACGGCGATCGCGCATGATCGATACGGTTCGCCGGTCTATCTCGCACGCTCGGCCTGGGAAGCGGGCTACGCCGAGCAGAAAAATCCGAAGGTCAAATTCATGAAGACACGCGAGCGAGCGTGAGGAACGGACGTTTCCCGATACCGGCCGAATTCATGAAACTGTCGTGGTTCTGTTGGATTATACTGCACAAAAGAAGAGGTTTCGCGGGCGAACCCTGACGTCTTTCTGATGGGGGATCGAAAGATGGCGGAGACGAAGGTCGGCTGGTATCGGCGCGGCCAGCTTAAGGCGCATTCGAATGCGATTTTCCGGCGCCTTGTCATGGACAAGGATCGCGAGAATTTCAGCGGATTTCAGGGGCTTTTCTTTCTTGCCGCTGTCGCCATTCCGGCGCTGGTAATCGGGTCGGCGATATGGCTTCTGGCGGGGCCGACCGGAGTTTCGGCCTGGTTGGCGTCGATTGCCGGCGCTTCCGCGCCGGTCACCGCGACTGAAATTACCATAGGCCTGATTGCAATCGGCCTTGTCGCTGCTGCCGCGCTGCTGGGAAAACGTCTCAGGTTCTTGAACGAGCTCGCCTTCGATGGTGCGGGCTGGCTGCTTGTCAGGCTCCGCCGGTTGAACCACAGGTCGGCGGCCGCATGGCGAAACATCAACCATGTCGTCTACTGGCTTCGCCACGATCCGGGCCGGGTCGCCGCCGAGGTCGCAGAGTATCGCGGCAAGCGCTGCGAACAATTGTTGCCGTCCAATGTCGCGGGCGCGTTGAAGAAATTGTCAGACGAGACCGATCCGACGAGCTTTGTCCTTGTGCGAGGCCTGTTCGAACGAAAATACGGGTTCAAATACGCGCAGTGGGATTGGCGGACGCCGCGGCCCGATCCGCAAGATCCTGAAAAAGTCGGCCGGATCGCAGGGCGAAAAAACTCCCGCCAGTATTACATCGAGGCGCGCGCCGTCCGCAACGCGATCAAGATGTCGATCTGCTTCGATACGTTGAACGTCGAATTGCGCGACGAAGCAGCGGGCGGCGGAAAATGGATGTGGGATTATTATTCAAAGCATGACTATCAGCAGGTGCCCTTGTGGGATGAGCATGATTTGCCGCTGCGATTCCGGACGGCGTCACCGCATTTGAAGTGGCCTGATCGCGAGCGAGCCGACAGCGACGGCGAACTTCCCTTGTTTCGGGCGTTTTCTGGGCTCGAGAACCCGCAGAAACTTCCGCTTCTGCTGCTGGAGCTGAAATCCGTGATCGCCGAAATGCCCCATTCGGCGGCTGAGATCGGACTGGAAAGCGGCGCCGGCGCCCTTTCCGAGCCGGAGCAGCGGAGGGCGGCCGCGCGTGCCCTTTCCGCGCTTGCAAAGTACAAGGTCAAGCTTATCAGCCGGCGCGACTATAAGACGATGCAGCCGATCCTCGGACGCGACGCGACCGACGCACCGCTGCTGATGCGCCTTGATGGCGGTTCGCGCGAGTTCAGCGAGGACAGGGTCGACGACCTTCTGGGTGCAGATTGGGGTGCGCGCTGGGATCCCGCCCGAATTGAGTGGTCATCAATTGACGCCGCCGGCGACACCGACCTGCTGCGCGCGATTGCAATCTTTCTGAACGCCATCAATCTCGCCATGCGCAGCAAGCCCGGCGACGTCGCCGGCGCTGGTCACGCGCATGTCGGGCATGGCAGCGCGCACTCGATCGTTCTCAAGCGGGGCGACGTTCTCTTTGTCGATAATCGACGCACGGTTATCGGCCGCTTCGAGCATCATCTGACGGACATGATGGCGATCCGCAAATTGTTTCTCAATCAACCCGCCGAATGGTGGATCAGGCGCTTTTACGGGTTCCGCAAGACGAAACGCGCGGGCGGCGCAGAGGACCAAAACGATCAACGCTTCTCTAGTGCCGACAAGCCGTACTCAGATTTTAGCGATCAGCGTGCGAGCGCGATGCGGCCTTCGACGAGGTGCTGGAGATAAGCGTCGAAGGTCAGCGTGAAGCGGTTCTTCATCGCGCAATTGCAGAGACCGACGCCGTGTGTGCCCTGATGAATGTCGTAATCGCCGCGTAGCGCCAGAGCTGGGCCGGTTTCCGCGCAACAAGGAATGGGATCCTTTAAAAAGGCGTGAACGCCTTCAGCCTCAGTCGAAACACCCATCATGCACCCTACCCGTCATTGATGACGACACCGTATTATCGGCGGCCTTTATTCATAATGTGTTGAAGAAAAGGCATGGCGCGGATTGAACGGCATTCCATAAAAATTGCTTTGCTCTTTGATCACTCGCCGTCCCTGCGCACCCGTCGAAACCCGTCGAGGACGTCCCGGTAGAAGGATAGGAGCCGTCCGCCCTCGGAATAAGTAGCGGCCGGGTAGGCCCCGGCGAGCGGTTTTCGCGGCAAGTCCTGGTGCGCGGCGGTCATAAAGTTCTTCCAGATCGAGGCTGGCAGCGTGCCGCCCGTCACCTTGTCCATCGGCTGAAAGTCGTCATTGCCGACCCAGACGCCTGCCGTCATTTGCGCCGTGTAGCCAATAAACCACGCGTCGCGCCAGTCATTGGTTGTGCCTGTCTTTCCTGCCGCCTGGCGATTGCCAAGGCTGGCGCGCCGCCCTGTGCCCGATGTCATTACCTGATAAAGAACATGCGTCATGTTCTCAGCGACCTTCTTGTCGAGCACCGCTGCGGGCGCGCGCGCCGACCGCGTGAAAAGCACCTTTCCCCGCCCGTCAGCGATTTCCTCAATCGCGAAGGGCCTGACGCCAAGGCCGCCATCCGCAAACGGAAGGTAGGCGGCAGTAAGCTCTTCAAGGCTTGCGGAGAAACCGCCAAGCGCGATACCTGCTTCGCCGGTGGGAATTTCCGAGGAAATGCCGAGACGTCGCGCCATTTGAATGACCTTGGGGCGTCCGACCTTTTCGGAGACCTGCACGGCGATCGTATTGATCGACCGCGAGACCGCTTCCGAGAGGCGCATCGATCCGCGATAGGTTTTATCATAGTTTTCTGGCTTCCAACCTGCGATATTGATCGGCTGATCGACCAATCGCGATTGGGGGGTGAGGCCGTTTTCGAAGCCCGCCGCGTAAACGATCGGCTTGAAAGCAGAGCCTGGCTGGCGCTTGGCTTGCGTTGCGCGATTGAACTGGCTTTCCAGATAGCTCCGCCCACCAACCATCGCACGCAACGCACCGTCATTGTCATAGGCGATGAGTGCGGCTTGCAGAGCGCCATCGACTTTCGCATCGACGGTGAGCACGCTTCTGATCGCAGCCTCCGCATCGCGCTGTAACTTTTGATCGAGCGTCGTTCTGACGACGATGTCGTAGTTCGCCGGGCCGGCGACGGCGCGCGCTGTTTCTGCGACATAGTCGAAAAACCACCCGACGCCGGCGTTATCAACGCCTGACGATACGACCGCGGGCCGCTTCAAGGCTTCACGCGCCTCGAACTCGGTGATGTCGCCCGTCTCGCGAAGGTTCGCGATGACGTCGGTCGCACGATCCTGCGCGCCAAGCGGATTGAGCGTCGGCGCCAGCGTCGATGGAGATTTTGGCAGGCCAGCCAGCATCGCCGCCTCCGCGAGCGTGACGTCGCGGGCGGATTTGCTGAAATACGTCTTCGCCGCACTCTCTACGCCGTAAGCGCCGCCGCCGAAGTAGATCCGGTTGAGATAGAGCGAGAGGATCTCGTCTTTCGAGTACCGGCCCTCAAGCCAGAAGGCGAGCATCGCCTCCTTGGCCTTTCGCGAGTACGTTTTCTCGAAATCAAGAAAAAGATTTCGGGCGAGCTGTTGCGTGATTGTCGAGCCGCCTTCGCCCCGATCGTTCGCCTTCAGGTTGGCGATGACGGCGCGCAGCGTACCGCGAAAATCAACGCCGCCATGTTCATAGAACCGGCGATCCTCGGTCGCAAGGAACGCTTTCACAAGGTAGGGGGGCAAGTCAGCAACGGCGGCAGCTTCGCCATACCGCGCGCCGCGCGCCGCGACTTCAACGCCGTTGCGGTCCTCAATGACGATCGCCGGAAGTCGGTTCACAGCCCAAAGATCGGCGCCTTCTTCCGGCCACGGAGCAATAACGAGAAACGCAAAAGCCAGGCCCGCAATCGCGCCAGCCGACCCTAGTGACACGCACAGATAGCCGAGTTCCCGCAGCAGCGGCCGCCGCTGCTTTGTGTTACGCGTTGGCGTCTGCGCCTCCCCGGCTTTTGCCTTTTCCTGTCGGCGGCGGCGCGCGCGGAGCGCTGGCGGCGGGGCCGGCTCCAGATCGCTGGAGGCGTTTCCGGCTCCAAGCCGATGCGCGACCATTGGCGGCTCTTTCGGAGAGAAATCCTGATCAGGCGCCGGCGTTGCTTCAAGGACGGGCTCGGACGGCTTCCCTGGCAGTGTTTCACTGGCGTCCGACGCCGCCTCCGGCATCGTGTCCATCGCGGCAGCAATTGGCGTCGGCCGCCGAGGCTCAACCCGGCGCGGCGACGGCAGGACCGCCACGGCCGCTTTCGGCAACGACTCGAGATGGGAGCGAAGCGCATCTGCCGCAGCGTGAAATTCCGCGCGGGGTTGCGCCTCCGGCAGCTGAGGGGCGTCGGCGGCGGCGTTCGCTTTGTCGTCTCCTTGTTCCGTCCCGCTCACGCCACGCCTCACCCGCAATCCATTGTCGACCTTGCGCGCTTAGCATGACCGCGGCGGGGCAGGAACGTGGCAGCCGCGCGGCGCAGCATACCTTACCGTCCAGCAAGGTCGGCGCCGATATCCCTCAACGCCGATGCGAAGACGCGCTTGTCGCCGGTCGCCTTTGCGACGACGAGGGCGCCCTCGATCCTCACCACGGCATCAGTCGCCAACACCCGGGCCGCGCTGATCTTGATACCGGCTTGTTTCAGCGCCTCGGAGAGCGCCTCGATCCACTCGACAATAATCGCCTTCAAGGGCGAGGATCCGACGCCTGACGGAAGCATGTTGGCGACGTGACACGGGGCATCGCCGCCGGCGTAGAGGCTGTCAACCGATCGAGTCATCGGCGCGATCTTTGCCGGTAAAGGGATTTCAGCAGCGAGCGGCGCGAACAGCTTTTCGCGCATCGTAGCCAACCTGTGATTGGCGACCGCCTCCGCCATATCCGGCTTACCCCCCGGGAAATAATGATAAAGGCTGGATTTTCCGAGACCCGTAGCCGCGGAAATATCGGAGAGCGAGACCACGTCATAGCCGCCGCGGCGAAAAAGGCCGAACAAGGCGGTGACGATCTCGTCGCGCGAGGAAGGCGCTGACTTCGGCGTCATCGCAATGCCCGCTTCGTCCGCATACCCAAATTCCTCGGTACTGATTCTCGGCTCCCGATCAAAGTCCTAACGCTGAAAGTTCCGAATGATCATCCGGTCGCCGCCCGGCTTCCCCGCGCTCCCAGCGAAACAGGCCATCAGTTTCCTCGATCGCAAGGTCATTGATCGAGGCAATACGGCGCGACATGAGACCGTCGGGTGAAAATTCCCAGTTTTCGTTGCCAAAGGACCGGGACCATTGGCCAGCGCTATCATGCCATTCATACGCGAAGCTTACAGCGATCCGGTTTTCCCGAAAGGCCCAAAGCTCCTTGATCAGCCTCTATTCATTCTCAAGCCGCCATTTGCGTTGAAGAAACGCCTCGATCTCTTGCCGGCCGCGGAGAAATTGCGTGCGATTTCGCCGGGTGCTGTCAGGCGTATAGACAAGCGCGAAGCGTAAGGCGTCCCGACTGTTCCAAGCGTCTTCTGCTGAGCGCACTTTACTGGCCGCCGTCTCGGCCGAATAAGGCGGAACTGGCGGACGGGGTGAGATTTCCATAGCCTTTTCCGGAAGACGGGGCTGCGCCGGTGGGCCGACGCAGCCTCCTTCGCTTATCTAAGCCGCGCGGAGCGCTTCGATCGCCGGAAAGTCGATCGGCGTCTTGAAGACCTCGTTGAGGTAATTGGTGAAGACGTTGACCGCCACATTACCGACAGCCTCGACAAGCTCGGCATCCGAAAGACCTGCGCTACGCGCTTCAGCGATATCCCCATCGGAAATTGCGCCGCGCGCAACGGCGATTTTTCGCGCAAGGCGCGCCGCCGCGTTTGCCTTGGGATCGGCAGACGCGCCATCGCGGCCGAGAGCCATCTCTTCATTGGAAAGTTTCCAAAGGTTCCTCGCGATAAAGCTATGCGCAGAATTGCAGTAATCGCACCCGTTGACGTTGGCGACCGTGAGCGCGATCCGCTCCCGCGTGGCGGCGTCAAGCGCGCCTTTGCCAAGCGCGCCGGACAGCAACAACAGCCCCTCAAGGGTGGCGGGGCTGGTCGCGGTCAACAAATAATGGCTGGGGGCTTTGCAGAGCTTGGCCTTGACAGCGTGGAGAGCGGCGCGAGCAGCCGCCGGGGCGATGTCAATCGAGGGGGGCGGGACATCTCGAATTTCCTCTGTGTTTCAGAGGGTTCTGCGCATTCTATTCCGAGAAAAGCGCTAGGAGCTCGTGTATCGATCGATCGGTACAGCCGTAAGGCTGATTTTCCTTTATCGCTTTAGCGTGACCGTTCGTGATCGAAAAGGATCGCTGCGCGCCATTCCTCAGCCGGCGCTTCCGTGCCGGACGGTCAGCGCCGCGTCGAACAGCCTTCCTTCCGATGCCGCGTCCTCGAGCAAGCGCGCCGGAAGCCAGCGCGCTTTGCCTGTCGCCTTAAAATTCCGGCGAATGGCGTCTAGGACCTCCGCGAGCCCCCGCGCTTCAGCCCACACCATCGGCCCGCCTTTTTCTTTTGGAAAGCCGTAGCCGGCGACGTAGGTCGTATCGATGTCGCGAGCGGTTGAAGCCACCCGTTCCTCAAGAATGCGCGCCCCTTCATTGACCAGCATCAGCAGACAACGATCGAGGATTTCGCCCCCCGGTATCGAGGCCCGGCGCTGGAGGCGGTGACTCCCGGCGATATCCGCAATGATCGCGTCGACAGCTTCATCAGGTTTTGGCGAGCGCGCGCCGGGTTCATAACGATAAAAACCCGCTCCACTTTTCTGTCCGGTGCGGCCATCCGCATAGAGACGATCGACGATCTCAAACGCCTGCCTATCTATATATCGAGGGTCCGCCTGCTGCCGCATCTTCACGTTGACTTCTAGGCCCGTGAGGTCCATCAGAGCGAATGGTCCCATCGGCATGCCGAATTCAGCGAGCGCGCGATCGATCGTCGCGATCGGCGCGCCCTCCAGCGCGAGATCCAGCGCTTCGGTCCGGTAGGCGTTCAGCATCCGGTTGCCGATGAACCCGAAGGCGTTGCGCGCAATGACGGCGGTTTTCCCAAGCCTTGCGGCAAGCGCGACGCCTGATGCGAGAACTTCGTCCGATGTTTTGGCCGCGCGGACAATTTCTAGAAGCTTCATTATGTGCGCAGGGTTGAAGAAGTGAAGCCCTACGACCCTGTCAGGTCGCCCGGTCACGGCCGCAATTGCGTCGATATCGAGATAAGACGTATTGGTTGCGAGAATGGCTTCAGGCTTCGTCGCGCGGTCAAGGGCAGCAAACACGTCTTTCTTCAGCGACAGGTCTTCGAACACGGCCTCAACGACCAGGTCGGTGTTCGCGAGGGCTTCGTAATCGACGGCGCCAGCGATGGAACCGATAGCGCGCTCAGCATCCTCCGGCGTAATTTTTCCGCGCGACGCCGCCCCTTCCAGATTCGCCTTGACGATCGAAAGGCCGCGATCGACAGCGGTTTGCGAAACGTCGAGCAACGTCACAGGGACGCCGGCAATCGCAAAGGCGGTTGTGATCCCTGCCCCCATCGCGCCAGCCCCAACGACAGCGGCGGAGCAGATGTCGCCAGTGCTCGCGCCATTGACGCTGTGCAGGGACCTGAATTGTGTCATGCTGAATACCGTTTTTCGTGCGCCGGAAAGCCATATCGAAGCGCGGTCGACGCAAGGGATGGCGGACAGAGAGGGATTCGAACCCTCGAGACGGTTTCCCGCCTACACACTTTCCAGGCGTGCGCCTTCGACCACTCGGCCACCTGTCCCGCGGGCGCGCTTCTATAGCGCCAGCGGTCTGTGGCGCAACCCGTTAGGGATTTGCGCGGCCCCGCCGCCTCCGGTATCGTCCACCTTGCTGTGAGTTAGAGGGGCTTCTTTATGGCGGCGTTTCGGTTTTTCTCTTGGATTTTGGTGGCGGCGGCGCTCGCGCTGCTTGGCGCCGATGCGGTGTCGTCAATGGAAGCGGGCGAGCCCGTCATCCGCACCTCGGGTGAGATCCTCGCACTGATTGGAGTTAACGGCCCTTCGGTTGCGGAAAATTCGCCGGGCGGCATGGCGAAAGTGCTGCAGACGCTTCTTAATCTGCCGCTGTGGGCGGTGCTAGGTCTTATCGGGGTTGTGATGACCCTGATCTTCCGTCCTATGGAATAACATAGACAAGGAACCTACGATGAAACCCCGGATAGTGATCGCGGCGGCCACCGCGGTCGCATTTGCGGGCGTCTTCGCGTTTGTTCAGGCTGACAATTACGCGGGTGTCGGCGCAGGATATATGGCCAAGATCGCGTGTTCGGAGATTTATCTCGCCAAACGCGACGCGACCAAAATCATACATGGCGAGTTCCAGAATATTTCGCCAGCTCTTGAGCACGTGGCCCTCAAAATCGATTCGGACAAGCGCTCGGTCTCCGCGTCCCTCTACGGCCTCGGGCGCGCCGAGGCGGTCTATCGCGAAGGCTACGGCTGTACGCTGAAGCGCGGCGCCTTATCAGCTCTTCCAGAACTCGCGCCGGTCGAAGACAAGCCTATTGCAACGGCCTTTTCTAATACGCCGCAGATGCGAAGCGGCGTCGATTACGCAGCAGTCGATGCAGCGCTTGAAGCCAGTTTCGCTGACAACAAGGCCGCCACGCGATCAATTCTTGTCGTGAAAGACGGGGCGATCATCGCGGAGCGTTATGCTGACGGATTTTCCGCCGCAACGCCGTTCCTGTCCTGGTCGATGGCGAAAAGCGTCACGGCGACGATGGTCGGCGCCGCTGTTCATCACGGTTTCGTTGACTTAAATGCGCGAGCTCCCGTCCCTGAATGGGCTGGCGATACTAAGCGCGCCGCTGTCTCATGGACCGACCTTTTACAAATGCAGTCGGGCCTCGCCTTCAGCGAGGTCTACGACGACCCGACATCAGATGCTTCGCAAATGCTTTTTCGGGCGCGCGATGCGGGCGCCGTCGCGGCGAAGCAGCAACTCCTTCATCCTCCCGGCTCGTATTGGTCTTACTCAAGCGGCACGACCAATCTGATTCAGCGCACTCTGCGTGAAACGCTTGAAGCGAACGATACCGGATACCACACCTTCGCCCATGACATGATTTTCACACCGCTCGGGATGGCTAGCGCGGTGCTTGAGCCGGACGCCTCTGGAGCCTTCATTGGCTCGTCCTTCATGTATGCGACGGCGCGCGATTGGGCGAAGCTCGGGCAACTCTATCTCGATGACGGCGTTGTTGACGGCGAGCGTCTGCTGCCGGAAGGGTGGAGCATCTATGTCTCCTCGCCGGCGTCCGCCTCCGATGGTTTTTACGGCGCGCAATTCTGGCTTAATCGTCCGGGCAAGGAAGAACGACCGAAATATATACCTGGCGTTCCAGATGACGCCTATCTGATGGCCGGGCACGAAGGCCAATATGTTTTGATCGTTCCCGATAAGCGCCTTGTCATCATCCGGACGGGCATGACACGCGGAACCGAGCCGATGCCGCTGGTTGCGCCGACATTCGCTGCAATCTACGCTGCCATTCAGTGAGCAACTTCTGGGAAGACCGGACAGCCCCGGGGTTTGAAGATTTCGATGCGCTGGCGCGCGGCGTCTTCGAATCCTTGCCGCTGCAGGTGCGTGCGTTATGCGGAAATATCTTGATTCATATCGCGGATTTTGCAGATGCGGATGTCCTCGCCGATCTCGAGATCAAGGACCCCTTTGAATTGACCGGCCTTTATGAGGGGGCCGATATTGTTCGGCAGTCGATTGACGACATCGCGCGCGAGCCCAATCATGTTCACCTCTATCGCCAGCCAATCCTCGCAGAATGGATTGATGAGGGCGATATCGCGCTCGGCGCCTTGATCCGGCACGTGCTGGTGCACGAGATCGGCCATCATTTCGGCCTCAGCGATGACGACATTCATCGCATTGAAAGAGAAGCGCCTTAAGCCGCTTTCTCGAGCCCGTCCGACCATTCACCGAGTTGGGCGAGAGAGTTCATCCTCGCGCGATGCGCGAACGCGCGCTGTGCGGCAGGAACATTTTCCGCTTTCCCGCTCCATGCTTTTTGCGGCGCGGCTTGCAGCGCGCGCCCATAGGAGAATGAAAGCGCCCAAGGCATGACATTGCGGTAGCCGGCGTTCATGAAGTTCAAATTCGCCGTCGCATCTTCATCCGACTGACCGCCGGAGAGGAACACGATGCCCGGCACGGCGACGGGAACGGTTCGACGGAAGCAGCGCACTGTCTTCTCTGCGATCTCCGCAGCGCTTGCCTGCTTTAGTGACTTCTTGCCGGCGATAACCATGTTTGGCTTCAGGATCGTTCCCTCAAGAGCGACGCGGGCTTCAAATAGTTCCGTATAGAGCGTTTTTAGCGTCAGCTCCGTGACCTCAAAACAGCGGTCGATGTCGTGATCGCCGTCCATCAAAACCTCGGGTTCGACGATCGGTACGATGCCTGCTTCCTGACAGAGCGCCGCATAGCGCGCGAGCGCGTGCACATTCGCCTTGATCGAACCCCAGCTCGGGATCGTCATGGAACCGCCGCGGCCGATATCAATAACGGCGCGCCATTTCGCAAAACGCGCCCCGAGTCCGTGATACTCGGCGAGGCGTTCGCGAAGGCCGTCGAGGCCTTCAGTGATCTGCTCGCCTGGGAATGCCGCTTGAGCCTTTGCGCCAGCGTCAACCTTTATGCCTGGGATCGAGCCTGCTTGTTCGATCAGCTTGACGAGCGGCGTGCCGTCTTTTGCGTTCTGGCGCACGGTCTCATCGTAGAGGATGACGCCGGAGATGTGTTTCTCCATCGCATCCTTAGTGCGGAACAGCATTTCGCGATAATCGCGGCGATTGTCCGCGGTCGATTCAACGCCGATCGCGTCAAAGCGCTTTTTGATCGTCGACGAGGACTCATCCGCCGCCAGAATGCCTTTGCCGGGCGCGACCATGGCGACGGCAATCTTATGCAAGACGTCGAGATTCATCTTCCCCTCCGAAACCCTTTAACCATGTTATCTTCTGAGCGCGGCGACGCCAGGCAGCTCTTTGCCTTCCAGCCATTCAAGGAAGGCGCCGCCCGCCGTCGAGACATAGGTGAAATCGTCCTCGACGCCGGCCTGGCTGAGCGCGGCGACCGTGTCGCCGCCGCCGGCAACGGCGATGAGGCCCGCCTCCTTTACCCGGCGCGCGGCGTAGCGCGCGGCCTCGATCGTCGCGGTGTCGAAGGGCTTGGTTTCAAAGGCGCCCAAGGGCCCGTTCCAGACGAGCGTCTTCGCGCTGTCGAGGCGCGCGGCGATGTCGTTCACCGTATCGGGCCCGACATCGAGGATCATCTCGTCCGCGGCGACCGCGGAAGCCGCGCGGACCTGATGCTCGGCGTGCTCCTTGAACTCCCGCGCGACGACGACGTCCGAGGGAAGCAGGATTTCGCACCCCGTTGCGGCCGCTTGCGCCATGATCTCGCGCGCCGTCTCGGCGAGCGCCGGCTCGCAGAGCGACTTGCCGACGGAAACTCCCTTCGCGAACAAAAAGGTGTTCGCCATGCCGCCGCCGACGACGAGGACATTCGCCTTGCCGACAAGGTTGAGGAGCATGTCGATTTTCGTCGATACCTTCGCGCCGCCGACGATCGCGATCATCGGGCGCTCGGAGCTGGCGAGCGCTGCGGAGAGATAGTCAAGCTCCCTCTCCATCGCGCGGCCCGCCGCGCTCGGGAGGAGACGCGCGAGGCCTTCGGTCGAGGCGTGGGCGCGATGCGCGGCGGAGAAGGCGTCGTTGACATAAGCGTCGCCGTTCTCGGCGAGCGCTCTGGCGAACTCCGGATCGTTTTTTTCCTCGCCCGCGTGGAAGCGAGTGTTCTCAAAAATCGCGACGTCGCCGCCGACCATTTTCTTGACCGCCTTCTTTGCCTCCTCGCCGATGCAGTCCTCGGCGAAGAGGACGCCGCCGCCAAGAAGCTGTTCAAGCTTCTTCGCGACCGGCCGCAGCGATTCCTTTTCGTCGCGTTTGCCGCCCGGGCGGCCGAAATGCGACAGCAGGATGACCTTCGCGCCTTTCTTTGACAGCTCCTGAATGGTCGGCAACGCGCGCTCGATGCGCGTCGCCTCCGTCACTACGCCGTCCTTGACGGGCACATTGAAATCGACGCGCACCAAAATACGCTTACCCGCCACGTCGAGATCGTCGAGCGTTTTGTAGGCGGACAATCGCGCCTCCTAAAGGTGTTTGCCCATTTCGAGCGCGACGTCCGACATGCGCGTCGAGAAGCCCCATTCGTTGTCGTACCAGGCGAGGATGCGGGCAAGGCCGCCGTCGACGATCTGCGTCTGATTGAGCGCGAAAGTCGAAGAATGCGGGTCGTGGTTGAAGTCCGACGAGACGAGCGGCTTGTCGGTATAGGCGAGGACGCCTTTCATGCGGCCGTCGGCAGCTTCGACGATCGCGCGGTTGACTTCCTCGGCCGAGGTTGCGCGCTTCGGCACGAAGACGAGATCGACAACCGAGACGTTCGGCGTCGGCACGCGGATCGACGAGCCGTCGAGCTTGCCTTTGAGCTCCGGCACGACGAGGCCGAGCGCCTTCGCCGCGCCCGTTGAGGTCGGGATCATCGACATCGCCGCGGCGCGCGCGCGGTAGAGGTCCTTGTGCATGGTGTCGAGCGTCGGTTGATCGCCCGTGTAAGAATGGATCGTTGTCATGTAGCCGCGCTCGATCCCGATCGCGTCGTGCAGGACGCGCGCGACCGGCGCCAGGCAATTCGTGGTGCACGAGCCATTCGAAACGACAATATCCGACTTCGATAGAGAGTCGTGGTTGACCTTGAACACAATCGTTTTATCGGCATTATCGGCGGGGGCCGAGACAAGGACCCGCTTGGCCCCCGCGTTAAGGTGAGAGGATGCCTTTTCCTTCGACGTGAAAAGGCCGGTGCACTCGAAAACGATATCGACGCCGAGGTCATTCCACGGCAGCTTGCCGGGGTCTCTCTCTGCGAAAACCTTGATCGGGCCGGCGCCGGCGTCGATCCAATCCGAACCGGTCCTCACCTCTCTCGGAAAGCGACCATGAACGGAATCAAATTGCAGGAGATGCGCATTGGTCTCAACAGGACCGAGATCGTTGATCGCGACGACATCGATCCCGTTACGCCCCGTCTCTATCATGGAGCGCAAGGTGAGACGGCCGATCCGCCCGAAACCGTTTATCGCAACCCGTAACGCCATCCTTAATTCTCCCGCTTGATCAAATTGCGCGCCGCTTGTTCAGTGGCTGCCGCCGTGATGCCGAAATGCTTGTAGAGATCGGGATGTGGGGCGGACGCCCCGAACCCGGTCATGCCAATGAAAGAATCATGCCGCCTGAGGAAGAGATCCCATCCTTGGCGAATGCCGGCCTCGATCGCGATACGCGGCGCCTTGCCCAGCACTGATTTACGATACTTTTTGTCCTGTGCGGCGAACCGCCTGAAGGACGGCGCGGACACGACGCGCGCCCTAATCTTGTCGCATGCAAGGGCTTTTTGCGCTTCGAGCGCGATCTCGACTTCTGAACCTGTCGCGATCAGGACGACATGCGGATCCGGCGAATCGGCGAGGATGTAGGCGCCGCGGGCCGACAAGTTCGCATCCACGGCCGCAAAGCGTGCTTGCGCCACGTTCTGACGCGTCAACGAGATGACGCTCGGCGTGTTCGGCTGGGCCAACGCCAGCGCCCAGCATTCCGCCGTTTCGACGCTGTCAGCCGGACGGAAAACATCGAGGTTCGGAATAGCGCGCAGCGCGGCCAGATGTTCGACCGGCTGGTGCGTCGGGCCATCCTCGCCCAGCCCGATTGAGTCATGCGTCATCACATAAATGACGCGCACGCCCATCAACGCCGACAGCCGAAGCGACGGCCGGCAATAATCCGTGAAGACAAGAAAACTGCCGCCGTAGGGAATGACGCCGCCGTGCAGCGCCATGCCATTCATCGCGGCGGCCATGCCATGTTCGCGGATGCCATAGTATATATAGCGTCCGCCGGGGTTGCCCGCGGCCAGCGGGTCCAACCCTTTTGTCTTCGTATTGTTGGAGCCGGTCAAATCAGCGGAGCCGCCAATTGTCTCGTCGATAGCAGCGTTTATCGCTTCAAGGGCGATTTCGGACGCCTTGCGCGTGGCGATCTTCTGCGGCGCGGCGATAAGCCCTTCGACATGAGCTTTCACGGCGCTATCGACCCGCGCGCGAACGTCGCCCTTGAGCGCGTTTTCAAACGCCTCGCGTTGCGGGGAGGCTTGCAAACGGCTTGTCCAGAGGGTTCGTGCGTTTCGGCCGCGCGCACCGACCTGGCGCCACCGATCGAGAAGCTCATCTGGAATCTCGAAAGGGGGGTAAGGCCAGCCAAGCTCTTTGCGCGCCGCCGCCGTCTCGTCCGGGCCTAAAGGGCTGCCGTGCGTCGCCGACGTGCCCTGTTTTGTCGGCGCGCCTTTGCCAATGATCGTGCGACACGCAATGAGCGTAGGCTTTTCAGAAGTTTGCGCGGCTTTCAACGCTGCGGCGACCGCGTGCCGGTCATGGCCGTCGACACGGACTGTGGCCCAGCCCGACGCCGCAAAGCGCGCAAGCTGGTCGGTCGAATCCGACAATCCTATTTTGCCGTCGATAGTGATGCCATTGTCGTCCCAAAGGACGATCAGCTTGTTGAGGTTCAAATGCCCCGCAAGCGCAAGCGCCTCTTGGCTGATACCTTCCATCAGGCAGCCATCGCCGGCGATTACATAAGTCTTGTGGTCAACGAGCCCTGCGCCAAACCGTGCGGATAAATGCGCTTCTGCGATCGCCATGCCGACAGCGTTGGCGAAACCCTGGCCTAGCGGGCCGGTTGTCGTTTCGATCCCGGCTGCGTGTCTGTACTCAGGATGCCCCGCAGTCTTGGCGCCGAGTTGTCGGAAATTCTTGATCTCATCGATCGTCATTCCCGGAAAGCCGGTGAGATAGAGAAGAGAATAGAGAAGCATCGACCCGTGGCCTGCAGACAGGACAAAACGGTCGCGGTCGGGCCAGGCGGGCTCGTTCGCGTCAAACTTCAGAAACTGCGAGAACAGCACGGAAGCAACATCCGCCATGCCCATGGGCATGCCAGGGTGTCCCGATTTCGCCGCCTCGACAGCGTCCATCGACAAAATCCGAATGGAATTCGCCATCGCCGCGAAAGTCGCGTCATCGACCATCGCCGGCATGGTCTCTTGCGCCCCCGTCGCCTGATCGTCCGCCGCCATGTTGTCCTCAAGGGCCGGCAAGAGGGTCAAAACGTGCGCGCCGGCGCGCAAGGGGGTAGGCCCCCTTGCGAATGCGGCGGGTTCTGCCTTGACGAGTTGTAAGGGTCAAGGGCGGCGTTGGCCTGCCTACACGCTGGACAATCCCTACCGATCACCCCCAAATTCTCCGATGAAATCGCGCGAGAAATACAATCTGTGACGCGCTCGCTTGAAATGTCTGTCAAACGCCTTGCTGGTGCGCTTGATGCGCTGGAGCAGCGCCTCGAAACGCGCTTCAACGAACTGGGCTCCACGGCAGACGCAATCGATGCGGCGAGGCTGAAGGCCCAGGTCGCCAAATCCCAGGCCAGCGCCGCCGCCGAGGACCTTGCGGACGCGATCTGCGACCTCAAATCGCTCCTCGCCGAACAAACCGTAGGGTGACCCTGTGGCGCAGATCGACATTCTCGTGAACGACCGGTCGTATAGGGTCGCCTGTCAGGACGGCCAGGAGGAGCGCCTTCTACGCATTGCCGCCCATCTCGATCGGGAGGCGCGCGCGCTCGCCAGCGATCTGGGTCAGATCGGCGAGGCGCGGCTCTTGCTGCTCACTGCGCTCACTGTTTGCGATGAGCTTTTTGAGCTGCAAGGAAAACTGGCCGAGATTGAAGAGCGCGCCAAACCGATGGACGCCGAGACGATCGGCGGCGCGACGCGCGTGATCGAAGCGGCCGCCAAGCGCATCGAGGCGATGAGCGAGCGCGCTGGCGCAAATTAGGACTTCAGAAGACAGTCAATATGTCCTTGAGCGCCTTCTTTTTGAGCGCGTGGTTGGGGATGAGCGCATCCGGAGACGGCTTTCCAACGACGATAAGAAGGAACGCTTTTTCCGTGGCCGGACGACCCAGCTTTTGGTTTAGAAACGTCATTGGGTTCGGGGTGTGAGTAAGGGTCGCGAGCCCTGAATGGTGGAGCGCCGCGAGCAGGAAACCGCAGGCGATGCCGACACTTTCATTGATATAGTAGTTCTTCCGGCTGTCTCCGGCTTCGACGCCGCCGCGCTTTTGGGCGAAAACGGCGATCAACCACGGCGCGATTTCCAAAAAAGGTTTATCTGCGTCTGTACCGATCGGGGCCAGGGCATCGAGCCATTCTTCTCCAGCGCGCCCGCCGTAAAATGCGCGCTCTTCCTCTTCGGCCGCTTCACGGATCGCACGTTTGACAGCGGGATCGCCGACGAGGGCGAAGTGCCAGGGTTGATGGTTCGCGCCGGAAGGCGCGCGCCCCGCCGCTGCGATGCAGGTTTCGATAATGTCGAGTGGCACTGCATCAGGCCGAAAGTCACGCACGGTGTGACGGCGCTTCAGGTCATTGAAAAAATCACGGCTTCTCGCACGCATCGTTTCCAAGTCGCGCTCGGTGAAGTCGCCAAGCGCTGACAGCGACGTGAAGGAATGTTCTTTCATTCGGTGTCCGGAAAGAGCCGGCCGGGATCAGCGACAGGCTTGTAAACGCGCGTGCCGCCTGAGGTCTCTGATCCGTCTTTACCGACGTAAATCACTTCAACCACGATCTCGTCCGGCTGGAACGACGACGACGACTTCACTGAGGCGATGGTGGCATGACCTTCGACTTTCTCTTCTGTCGTCAGCTTGCCGTCTAAGAACATCGCCGAGCCAAGAGTATGAAATCCTCCCGTGGTAAAATAATGATACACGTACTTCTTCGCGGCCTCATCCCAGAAAAAAATCGTTCGGCCTCCATAGTCGAGGCCCTGAAGGCGATGGGTCGACTGAAGCGCACGGCCGTTGAGGATCAGGTCGTAGGTCGCAACATCGACGAATTCGCCGTTCTCATCTGACCATTCGGCGCGATAGGCGCGGCCGTCAAATGGCGCAAAAATCTGCATCGGTTCGTAAGCGGACGAAGACGTGGCGGCCACCGCAGGTTTTTCCGCCATGGCTGGCGAAATCAAGGCAATCCCCATCGCGGCCGCTGCGGCCCTTTGAAATCTCATTGAATTCCTCCCTGCCATATGAGTAACCATTATGTTACATTTAGAAGCGCGTCAACGCCGCCCGAAAAGCCGTTCAATATCGACAAGTTTGAGCTCTACATAGGTCGGGCGGCCGTGGTTGCACTGGCCGGAATGGGGCGTGGCTTCCATCTGACGCAAGAGGGCGTTCATTTCCTCGGCCGAAAGTCGGCGGCCCGCCCGCACCGACCCTCGGCACGCCATCGATCCTGCGACCGCTTCCAGTTGCTCCTTCAGCGCGAGCCCCTCGCCGAGCTCACTAAGGTCCTCAGCAAGGCGGCGAACGACGACGCCGATATCATGATCCCCGAGGAGCGCGGGAACCTCGCGGACGATCACGGCATCCTCGCCGAAGCGCTCGAGGACTAACCCGAAGTCTTCGAACTCTAGACGACGCGCATCAAGACGTCCCGCTTCCTCTGGGTCCAGCGTGACAATTTCGGGGATCAAAAGGCCTTGCCGGGTGACGCCGCCTCCTTCGAGCCCCCGCTTCATCCCTTCATAAACAAGGCGCTCATGAGCCGCATGCTGATCAACGATGACCAGTCCGTTCTCTGTTTGCGCGACGATGTAAGTTTCATGCAATTGCGCGCGTGCGGCGCCAAGAGGGAAGCGATCGGCGCCGTCCAACGGGACTTCATCCGGCTCGCTGCGGGCCGATGGCTCGGCCGCTAATAGCGGCGAGACATAGTCGCGCGGCCGGTCATGCAGCGCCATAAAGGACTGGCTCTCTTCCGGCGCGCGGCGAAACGGATTGGTTAGCCCACGCGCCGTGAAGGATTGCGCCGTCATACGGCCAAGCGCGAAGGCCGACGTCGTCGTTGCGGCGCGGTGCCCGGCCTCCCCGAGCGCATGGCGCAGCGCGCCGACAAGAAGTCCGCGAACTCCTGGCGCGTCCTGGAAACGCACCTCCGCTTTCGCGGGATGGACATTAACGTCGACATCGGCCGGGTCGATGTCGATGAAGAGCGCGACAACGGGATGGCGGTCGCGCGCTAGAAAATCAGCATAGGCGCCGCGCACAGCGCCGACGACCAGCTTGTCTCTCACGGGCCGTCCGTTCACGAACAGATATTGCTTGTCGGGTAAGCCGCGATTGTAGGTCGGCAAACCCGCGAAACCAGACAGCGTGACGCCGTCCCTTTCTGCTGCAACCCTCACCGCATTATCTTCGAAGTCTCGCCCCATCAGCGCGCCCAGACGCCTTAGTCGTCCATCAGGGACATCCTCTTGCGCTGTCAGCGCGAAAATGCGGCGGTTGTCCGACATGAGCGTAAAACCGACATTGGCATGCGCCATCGCGAGGCGGCGGACTGAATCGGCGGCGGCGGCAAATTCCGACCGCTCAGTCTTCAAGAATTTCAATCGCGCTGGCGTTGCATAAAAAAGATCACAGACGGCGACGCGGGTGCCGTGACCGGCGAACGCGGCCGGCGCCGGCCCCTCGAGATTTCCGCCATGGACGGCGACCCTTGCGCCTTCGAGATCCGCGACGCGGCGCGAGACGATATCGAGCCGCGCGACGGCGCCGATCGATGGCAGCGCTTCGCCGCGAAAGCCGAGCGTTGCAATATTGTGAAGATCGACAGCGCCATCAGGCCCGGCGGAAAGCTTTGAGGTCGCGTGGCGTTCGACCGCAAGCAGAAGATCCTCCGGACCCATGCCGCAGCCGTTGTCTTCGACGACAATTTCTCGTTTGCCGCCTTCCGAGAGCGAAATCGAAATGCGCGTCGCGCCAGCGTCAATTGCGTTCTCGACCAGCTCTTTGACCGCGGCGGCAGGGCGTTCGATCACCTCGCCCGCAGCAATGCGATTGACCGCCGTGGCCGGCAGGCGGCGTATGATCGATGGCAAGCGGGATACCTCAGAGGCGGCGCGATTCGTCATCGCCACAGTATCGCTCCTCCTGCGGGCATTGTCAGTCGGGTCAAGACATCAACATTCGCTTCTCGTGACGGATCGCGCCATACTAAACCCAAGCCGAACGAGACCGGTGGGCGGGCGCCGCGGGCATGACTCAAAACTCTGAAACCGACACTGGGGTTCCACAGGCTTTCAAGTACAAGGCCTTCATCAGCTATAGCTGGAATGATCGCCGGGCGACCGAGCGGCTCCACCGCGCAATCGAATCCTTCCGCACTCCAAAGGATCTTGTCGGGAGGTTGACGCCTCATGGGCCGACGCCGCAGCGGCTAGCGCCCGTTTTCAAGGATCGGGAAGAGGAGCCCGCGGGCTCGAATTTGCGCGGGGTCATCGAAGCCGCGCTTGACCAGTCCGACTTTCTTGTCGTCGTTTGCTCGCCGTCGTCAGCGAAAAGCAAGTGGGTCAACAAAGAGATCGCGTACTTCAGGAAGCGCCGCGATCCCGCGCGTGTCCTTCCCTACATCATAGAAGGCGAACCCGGGGCTTCCGCGACGCCGGGACGAGACGCCGAGGAGTGCTTTGCGCCAGCGCTGCTCTTTGAGTCGAGCCTTGACGGAACCATCTCGACTGAAGCCATCGAAGCACCGCTGGCAGCGGATGAGCGCAAGTCCGGCGACGGCGTTCGCATGGCGACGCTCAAGATCATCGCCGGAATTCTTGGCGTCGGTCTTGACGCCCTGGCGCGCCGGGAAGCGCAACGACGCGCACGCCGATCACGCGTTCTGCTCGGTGTCGCCAGCACCATCGCAGCTGCCATGTCAGGCCTCGCGATTTACGCCTTTCATCAGCGCGATATCGCGGATGCGCAACGCGCGATCGCCGCCAGGGAGCGCGACACCGCAAACTCGGCCCTTGATTTTCTCGTTTCAATTTTCAATCTCGCCAATCCGGCGACGGAGAACCCGAAAACAATCACCGCTCTCACCATTCTTGATCGCGGCAAAGAACAAATCGACGCCGACCTCGTCAATCAGCCGGAAGTGCAGGCAAAGCTTTTGGGCGCACTGGGCGCCGTTTATCAGAATCTCGGGGATATCGATGAGGCTGAGCGCTTATTGTCGCGCGCGGTCGCGGTTCCGAACGCGACCCTTGCAGACCGCCTCGCTGCCGAACTCCAGCTTTCTTGGATCGCACTCAAGCGCCGCGATCTGGCGCCAGCCGCAGAACAACTCGACAACATTGAGAAAATTATTTTCAATGCAGACGCTTCGCTGGCGCAGTATGTCGTTGATGAGGCCAATCTCGAACTCCTGAAGCAACGCGCGCATCTTGCCTATCTTTCTGGCGATCTGGAACGCGCAATCGAGCTCTACACGGAGGCGATCGAGAAGATTGACGCGGCGCGCCCCGATGCAGCGAACCTTTCCGCAACGCTGTCCAGCAATCGCGGGCTGATACGTGTTGCGCGACGGGAGTTCGAAGGCGGATTGGAAGATCTGACCCGGGCGCGTACGCTCTTCACCGAGCTCTACGGACCGCGTCATCTGCTGACGGCGAAAGCGACCCACAACATCGCCTACGCGGATTTCGAGGCCAAGAAACCAGACCTCGCAATTTCGACAATGCAAGAGGCGCTCAGCGTCTATGAGGCGGTGCTCGACCCGGATCATCCCGATCTTGCCACCGCGCGAAAACTTTACGGAACGATGCTGATCGAAGCGGGGAAGCCTGATCTCGCCATCGCGCCGCTTGAAAGCGCCGCGAACAGCTTTGCGGCGGCTTACGGCGCCACCTATTATGATGCCGGCTACTCGCTCGTTTACCTTGCTCTCGCCTACGCACAGGCTGGACGCCCGAACGAAGCGCTCGGCGCCGTCAATCGCGCCGAGACGATCTACAAAGCGAATTTTGAGCCCGGCGGTTTCGATTTTGGCGATCTTCTGGTCTATCGCGGGATCGTTCTTGGATTAGGCGGCGCGCGAACCAAGGCCGCGGCGTTCTGCGCTCAAGGGCTCGATATTCTGATCGCCAACCTTGGACCCGATGACCCTTACGTTAAGGATATGTCTGGACGCTGCGATGCGGCGCTAAGGCCGGACAACCGCTAATTGCGGCAAAAAGTCGGTCGCGCCATTGTTTGGAACGGCGCTTGCATCTATTCGCTCAATCATGCGTATCAGGCGTTCAGAGCCGTTGTTGGGAGTATGTCCAAAATGCGAGTAAGCGCGATTTTCTCAGGCGTCGCACTAGCCGCGATTGTTTGCGCGGAAGCGCAAGCCGCCACGGTCACTACTTTCTCGTTTTCTGGCTCGGCAAACGCCGGCGCGAGTTCGACGTCGTTGACCGACTTCCCCGCGAGCGGCGTTGCGCGCGTTTCAGATGCGCCGCTGAATTATGCCGCGACGGTCGGTCTCGGCAATGACGACCCCTTCATTTTCGCTGTGGGGGCCGCGGCAGCGGGAGACTCGGATGCGGCGGCGTCATTGCTCGTAACGGTCGAAATCACGAACGACACCGGTGTCGCTAGCAATGCAACCCTCGGCGCGTTGATCTTTGCCGGCGCAGTCGGCATCGCCAACCCCGATTTCGCCAATCCCCTGTGTACGCAGGCAGCAATCGAAGCCTGCGGCGCGTTTCTTCCAAGATCACGCGAACTCAACGGCGAATCGGCGTCGCTGTCTTTTTCGACTCTGCTCGACGGCGAGGTTCTTTACGGCGGCGACATCGCGGTCGCCGGGCGCTCGCGGACGGCGAGCTTTACGCCGGGCTTTTCGTTGACAGGATTTGGTTTCGACCCGGCCAATAGCAATCTGTTCACTTGGTCGGACACACTCGTCACGGGTGTCAGCCTCGGCGTTTTCGCGCCCGGCGAGACGAAAATTCTTCAATATGCGGTGACGGCAACGGTCGCGACCGTTGCCGGCTTTGGCTGCCGGCTTGTGAGTTTCGGGTGTCCGTTGGCCCTTTCCGGCTTTGGCGATCCTCCGCCGGGCAATGGCGGCGTCGTCATCGGGCCGCGAACCAGCGCGTCTAATTTTTTGTCGATTTCGTTCACGCCGGTCGATCCGGACCCGATCCCCTTGCCGCCCGCTTTCCTGCTCTTCGGCGCGGGTATCGCGGCAATTGGTGGACGCAAGCTTTTCCGCGACAAGCGCTAGAAAATTCCCGGCAGGGAAAGCGCATCGCTCGATTTGATCGTGACCTTGGCCCCTTCGCCGGTCACGGCTTCAATAGCTTCGACGCGTTCCGCATGCCAGGCGGCAGGGTCATCGACACGCAGCGGCGCAGCTGAGTCATCTACTTTGCCGTCAACGAATTTCCAGAACATCAACTGGTTGGCCAGGCTGCGATCCTTGTCAGTGCGGCCGCCGTTTTCAGCAGCGAGAACGGCGCGGATGTTCTGGTCGGCGCCGAGCGCGCCAGCCTTCTGCAGTAATTGCTGTTCTCCGCCGGTCGGTGGCGCGGACGCCGTGTCGCCCAACAGCACCTGACGAGCGCGTTCTGACGGCGTGAGTTCCTGTGGACGCGTTTCGCCGGGTTTGGGCGGGCGCAGCGAATAGTCGGGCGGCACAACCAGCGGCGCCTTGGTCGCGATTGCGAATTCGTCCGGCGGATTTTTGCCGTTACCAAGGGCTTTGCCGAGGCCAGCACAACCGCCGGCTGCGACGACCGCGCCAAGCGCGAGCGCAACGCGAAAGAGGGACACAGACGTCATCACGCAAGGACTCCCTGATAATCGCAGCGGCTTATAGCCCCCGCCCCTTCGCGGCGTAAAGCATCGCCTCGCGACATGTGCCGCCCCCGCTGGCGCCTTAGCCAGCGCCGGCATTGGGGCGCCTTCAAGGCAAAGAACTGCGCCAGAGGCTTTTAGCCCCGGCAAAAACTGCACAAATTGGGCGCGTCCGCATGGAAATATATCGCATGACTGCTGTTGATCCGAAAACCCGCGTCCTTCTCGACATGATCGCCATGATCGGCGCGCCGCCGCTTCACGAGACCACCCCGCAACAGTTCCGCGATATGCGTGCGCGCAGCCGCGACATGCTGAACGAGGCTTGGGCGGAGCCCGCGCATTACCAGACCTTTGAAATCGCAGGAGCGGCGGGCCCCATCAGGGCGAGGCTTTATGATGACCAAAGCGGTCATCCGCGCCCGACTCTTGTCTATTATCATGGCGGCGGATTTATCTACGGCGATCTCGACAGCCACGATCAACTTTGCCGCCGGCTGGCGCGCATCGGGGACCTGCGTGTCATTTCTGTAGAATACCGGCTTGCACCGGAGGCGCCGTTTCCAGCCGCGGTTGAAGATGCATGGGCGGCCCTCAGCGCCATCATCGACCGCGCGAAGGAACTCGGCGTCGATCCTGACCGGATCGCCGTCGGCGGCGATTCAGCCGGCGCCAATCTAGCGACGGTCGCCGCGCGGCGCGCGGCAATCGAGGGGGGGCCGCAAATCCGACACCAACTGCTTTTCTATCCGGTGACGCAGTGCGTCCGCTCAACCCCGTCGCGCGAAAAGTTCGCTCAAGGATTTTTTCTAACCAAAGAATCCATGGACTGGTTCGACGGTCACTATTTGCCGAAAAACGTCGACCGAGCCGACGCGCGAGTCTCGCCTCTGCTGCATCCTGTTCCTGCGAATTTGGCGCCGGCGCTCGTTATCACCGCTGGCTTCGACCCGCTCCTCGATGAGGGTCGCGACTATGCCGAGCACCTGTCAAAAGCCGGCGTTTCCTGCCGCTATGTCGAATATCCAAGCCAAATCCATGGCTTCGTCTCGTTCTGCAATTTCTCGTCTGTCGCTGAAGAAGCGATCGCCAATGCGGCGCAGGAGGTTCGAAAAGTGCTTGGCTAGGGCATCAATAAAGTCTTCCCCGCCGACGGTTCACCCAAATGCGATCCAGAAATTATTCGCGACAATCAATCCGTTCACGGTGATCGCCAGCGTAAAGACGGCGATGACGATGCGATGCGGGAACCAAAGCACCATGCCGGAAATCACCAGCTGCAAGAAAAGCTTGGCGCCGATCCAGCCGGCGCCATGATTATCCATGACGGCGCGCATTAACGGATTAGCCTCTTGAGCGCGCCCCAGCTCGATGGCGGCAATGGTCGAGACGATGTCGAGCACGCCCACAATATTGTAGACGAAGACAGCGACAAGGGCGATCGCGCTATTGCGAAAGCCGGCGCGGGCTTCGGCGGCTTGCTCGGCAAGACCGCGTTTTTGCGCCTTTGTCGTGACGGTTGAAACCACGCGGGCTTCCCTTCCCGTTAACCGTGATGTGATGCCTTTCCACGACGACTGCAGAAAGGAGCGACGAAATGGCGCCCGCCGCTGATCGACGCCGCGACGGACAAGCGTTAAACTGCAAGAAGCATGACGACTAGAATGGCGCACAAAAACGATACGAGGGCTGTCGGCGGATTTGCGGCGGGACCCCGGAAAGTTGCGCAGGCGCGCGTTATTCTATTCTTCGAACGGGCTGCGCCTGCAATTGTGGTTGCAAGCGCTCCCTTGGTCTTGATCGTTGCTTTGGGCCTTTTTGACCTATGGCGCTTTGCGGGGCTCTGGGGGCACGCCGCTGCTCTCATTCTTTTAATTGCACTCGCGGCTGTCCTTTTTTGGCGCTTGAGACCCGCAGTTCTCTGGCCGCCGCGCGAAGAAGCGCTTGCGCGGATTGAACGCGACGGGTTGATGCGCCACGAGCCCTTGCGATCCTTGGAAGATTCGCCGGCTTCGGGCGCCGATACGTTATGGAAAGCGCACCTCGCTGACGCGCGTGCGCGTGCGACCAGCGCGAAACTTGTTGCGCCGGCGGCGACAGCCAACGCAGTCGATCCGCATGGCGTTCGATACGCGGCCCTTGCGTTGCTCATCATCGGGGGTGTCACGGCTGGGGACGAGGGGCCACGCCGGATCGTCGACGCTTTCCGACCGAGCGACCCTTCAATCGCCCGCGCTGGATTTGCTGATCTCTGGATCGAGCCGCCGGCCTATACCGGTAAGGCCCCGGTCTACCTCCTCCGCGCCAACGAGCCTCTCGGCGCGCTCCGTAAACAGATTGACGCGCCCCAAGGATCGATCGTCCGGATT
The DNA here is from genome assembly GCA_034522715.1 of Parvularculaceae bacterium. Taxonomy (GTDB): domain Bacteria; phylum Pseudomonadota; class Alphaproteobacteria; order Caulobacterales; family Parvularculaceae; genus Amphiplicatus. Next base: position 294,810 of record JAXHLA010000005.1, read on the forward strand.
CAGACGAAGCCTGGTGCGAGATACCGTCTGTCCTTGCGGACGGAAAGAGAAACTACAAAAGCGGCGCTTGAAGGCGGCACAAAATCCGGGCGCGCCAGTCTGACTTTGACGAACTCCGGCGCTCTGACCCTCTCGGCGGGAGGGCGCACGGCGCGCTGGCCCCTTGGGGTCATCATTGATCGGGCGCCAACGGTCGAATTTGTCGAACCGCCGGCGCCGGATTCCAACGGACGTCTTACGGTTTCGCTCGAGATAGAGGACGATTACGGAGCAGCGAGCGTCGCTCTCGAAATCCTGCTCGACCCTGACCAGCCTCGACCGCTAGATGAACCGCCAATTTCAAGCGACGTCGCGCAGACGGCGGAACAAGTTCCACTGGACTCGCTCAAGGGTCCGCCGGGAAAGCGCTCCGCCATTGTCGATCTAACGTCGCATCCCTGGTCAGGCCTTTCGGTGATTGTCACGGCTGTCATTCGCGACGCCGCCGGTCAGGAAGCTAAGTCTCTGCCCGTCACCTTACGTCTGCCGGCCCGCGAATTCTTCAATCCTCTTGCAAAATCGGTTATTGAGCAGCGGCAGACGCTCGCCGTCGCGCCAGCCGTCTGGCGGCGCGTAGAATGGGCGCTAAGCGGTTTGACGCTTGCGCCTGAGTATTTTTTTGAGAAACCGTCTGACTACCTTTTGCTGCGTACAGCAATGTGGCGCGTCAATAAGCGCGCCGGAGAAAGCCCGAAGGAGACCGTCAGTGAATTTTGGCCGCTCGCATTACAGCTCGAAGACGAGACATTGGAGCTCGCTCGCCAACGACTAGACGCTGCGCGCGCGGCATTGCGCGATGCGCTGGAGAGCGGCGCTGCTGACGCTGAGATTGAGCGGCTTACCGAGGCCATGCGCGGCGCCTTGCAACAATATCTCGAGGCGCTGGCTCAATCTGGCGAGGAGAGCGATCCCGATGCTCCGATCTCGGATCAAACAGTGAGCGCCGCCGATCTGGAGGCTATGCTCGACTCGGTGAAGGACCTCGCGAAGAAAGGGGCGTCAAATGCGGCACGACAGGCGCTTGCCGAATTGGAGCAGCTTCTCGAAAATCTGCGCCGGCCGGGTGGGGGCGCGGGCGGCGACGGCGCATCTGGCCAATCCGGCCAGCAAGGACAAGGTGGGCAAGCCGGCGCAGTGGGCGATCTCATCGGCCGACAACGCGCGCTCGCTGACGAAGCCTTTCGCCGCGGCGAAACGAAGGGCGTGAGTGGAGACGATCTCGCCGACGACCAAAGCAGGCTTGCGGGCGACCTAGCGGACGTGATGCGGTCGCTTGAGGATAGCAACCGGGACAGCAGTGCGGGCGCCAGCGAGTCCGGCAAAGCGCTCTCGCGTGCGCTGTCGGCGATGCGCCGTTCGGAAGAGGCGCTCGGCGTTGAGAAGTTCGACGATGCGCGCGGCGCCATGGAAGAGGCGATCGCCAATCTCCGCGAAGGCGCCGAGGCGCTTGCAAAATCCGAGCGAGCCAAGGCGCAAGCAGCGCGAGGAACGGGCGGCCAGCCCGCGCGCGATCCGCTTGGGCGCCCGATTGGGCCCTCGACCGGACAAGACGTCGAGGTGCCGGAGCAGTCGGACGCTCAGCGTGCGCGCGAATTGCTGGAGGAACTCCGCCGCCGCCTTTCGGACGGCGATCGTACGGAGGCTGAAATCCGTTATCTGGAGCGCCTCCTGGAGCGCTTCTAGGAGGCCAGCGAAGAAGAATCGACGAACCGCGCCCTCCGCCCTGTCGGTCAGTATGCTGCTTAACTAGGATTAGGGATTGAGAGCCCGGCGCGCTTTGCGCGGCGCACGTTTCTATCGCCCATTGCCATTGATCCACGACCCCCGATAGGTTCCCGCGGCCTCGTGCAGGGGAGCAAATCCAATATGGCAAAGCGCCTTTTTCAGATCATTATCGTCGCGATGATATTTGGCGTCGTCGCCGGCGCGATCATCCATCAGCAACTTGGCGAGGAGGGCCAAACCGAATTCGCGGCCGCGATGAAAATCGTCACGGACATTTTCCTTCGACTCATCAAGATGGTGATCGCACCATTGGTGCTGACGACATTGATCGTCGGTATTGCCCATATGCGCGACCCAAAGGCGCTCGGCCGCGTCGGTTTGCGAACCATGCTCTGGTTTATCGCCGCATCACTTTTCTCGCTTGGGCTCGGCTTGTTGATGGTCAACTTAGTTCGGCCCGGTGCGGGTTTTGACGCAGCGATCGTCGACGCCGCCGCAGTTGCGCCAACGGCGGAGAATTTTACGTTCGCCAATTTCATCACCCATCTCGTTCCACGGTCGATCATCGAGGCCATGGCCACAAACGAGATTTTGCAGATCGTCATTTTTTCAGTCTTCGCCGGCGTCGCGCTCGCCAAGCTCGGCGACAAAACGGAGAAAGTCGTCGAGATTCTTGAGCAGGGCGCTTATCTGATGCTCAAGATCACCGAATATGTAATGTTGCTCGCGCCGTTCGCGGTTTTCGCGGCGCTCGCTGGCGTCGTGGCGACAAAAGGCCTCGGCGTTATCATTACTTACGGAAAGTTTGTCGGCGGCTTCTACCTCTCCCTTGTCATTTTGTGGGCGTCACTGGCTTTCGCCGGGCGGATGGTGATCGGCAAGCGCATCGGCGAGCTGATCGCGAACATTCGCGAACCGGTCGCGCTCGCCTTTTCGACCGCGAGCTCCGAGGCCGCCTATCCAAAGCTTCTCGAAAAGCTCGAACGCTTCGGCGTGCCGAACCGGATAGCGAGCTTTGTCCTGCCTCTTGGCTATTCCTTCAACCTCGATGGCTCGATGATGTATTGCGCCTTCGCGACCATGTTCATCGCACAAGCTTATGGGATCGAGCTGACAGCCGTGCAGCAGATCACGATGCTGTTGTTCCTGATGGTGACGTCCAAGGGCATGGCTGCTGTCCCTCGTGCATCGCTTGTCGTCATTGCAGCGACTTTGACCGCGTTCAATCTTCCCGAAGAAGGATTATTGCTGCTTCTGGCCGTCGATCAGTTCCTCGATATGGGACGTTCTGGAACCAACATTGTCGGCAACTCAGTGGCGACCGCAGCCGTTGCAAAATGGGAGGGGATGCTGCGTGAGAACCCGCTTCAGCCCCCATTGGCTGAACGGGCGCTTGACGACGGATCAGGCGCCGTCACAGCATCACGGCGGGGGTAAGTCGGCGCGCGATTTCTAGCTCGGCGATTTTCTCAACCCGTTCGGCGTTGGCGTCCCAGGTGAACCCCCGCCTGAGCAATGTCTCCCGCGCTGCAGCGCCCAGGGTCATGCGGAGGTCCGCGTCGGCGACGAGCGCATCGAGCGCTGAAAAAAGAGCAGCGTCGTCGCCCGCAACCAGCAAGGCCGCGTCGCCGCGCTCGCCGAGAATCTCGCGGATATTCGGCGCATCGGGCGCAAGGATCGCCCTCCCGGCCGCCATATATTCGAAAAGTTTCAGCGGCGAGGCGTACGCCGTCACCGCGGGCTGCAATGCGATGTCAAACGCGGCGAGATGCGCGGGCACCTCTTCGCGCTGGACGACGCCGGTGAAAATGACGCTCTCCTTGACGCCGAGCGCCAACGCCTGTTTTTCAAGCTCATGGCGCGCGTCGCCGTCACCGACGATGAGAAACGCAACGTCGCTTCGACGCCGCTCGCCGAGATAACTGATCACCCGCTCTAGTCCGTGCCACTCGCGCACGAAACCGGTGAAGCCGAGCACGATCTTGCCTTCGAGGCCGTAGCGCAAGCGGACGGGCCGTGGGTCGTGGGCGCGCAGGAAAATCGCTTCGACGCCGTTTGGAATTACCTCAATGCGCGCTGGATCGACGCCGGCTTTTTCAACATAGGATGCAAGCGCCTGCGTAACGGGCAGCACGCGGTCAGCGGCGCGCCAGATCGAGGCTTCGCTGACGCGCGCAATCGATTTAAGGGAGAGATTTCCATGACGTTCCCGTTCCTCCGCAAGAGGGGAGTTAACTTCGAGAAGAAAGGGCAGGCCTCGACGGCGTGCGAGGCGAACGCCGGAGTGGAAGTACAGGTTATAGCGTTCATAGAGAACGTCTGGCGCAAATGCCCTGGCGCGCGCAGCAAGCCGCCAATAGGCGGGGACCGAATACGCGAGTTCCGCCGCTTCGTGGATCGCCGGCGGAAGGTGTCGGCGCCATCCGATGCCTGCCGCCGCGTCGAGTGGACGTTCGCCGGGACTTTCTGCGTCCGGGCCAACGATCGCGAGGTCATGTCCACGGCGGACCAGCGCTTCCGTCAGCGAACGGATATGCACCGCCTGCCCGTCGGAGGACTTGGTGCGGTGTGAATAAAGAATTCTCATCGGCGCGCGTGATAGGCCGGTTTGCTCAAGTTTTGGTGGCCATTCCGCCGCACGACGATTTGTTGCGCCCGCCGAGGGGCCATGCTATGCGCGCCCCAATTCGTGACGAGGAGCCCGGCAGGCCTGCCGCTTGGCTCCTATTTCGCTGTAAATTCAATGGACTAGGCGAGGGATGTCCCCACGCCGGACCGGACGGGAGCAACGGGCCGACGATGCCTGCGGACGCCGCCACCTCACCCCAGCCCACGCGCACGTCGGGCCCAGCCAGCCGGTACGCCGAAGCGCTGTTTGACCTCGCGTTTGAGGAGACAGCGCTGGAGCGTGTCGAGGCGGACTTGAGATCTTTGAGCGCTGCGATTGGCGTGTCCGCCGATTTCCGCGCCATGCTGAAAAGCCCGGTCTATGACGCCGACGCCAAGGCGCGCGCACTCGTTGCGGTCGCCGACAGGGGGGGCGTTTCAGCGCTTACCAAAAACTTCCTTGGCGTCGTGGCGCAGAACCGGCGTCTCTTTGCGCTCGAAAGCATCATCGCCGCCTTTATGGCGCGCCTCGCGGAACATCGCGGCGAAGTGTCGGCTGAGGCCGTCACGGCGGCGCCGCTCAATGCCGACCAGACGAAGCGCCTGCGCGGCGAGATCGAGCGCGTGGTCGGCAAGGCTGTCAATCTCGACGTCAAGGTCGATCCCGAGCTTCTTGGCGGCATGATCGTCAAGGTCGGCTCGACGATGATCGACTCATCGCTCAAAACGAAACTCAACCGGCTTAAATCCGTGATGAAAGAGGCGGCACGCTAATGGAACTTAACGCTGCGGAAATTTCCAGCATCCTGAAGCAGCAGATCAAGGACTTCGGCAAGGACGCCGAGGTCTCAGAGATCGGTCAGGTGCTGTCGGTCGGCGACGGCATCGCGCGCGTCTTCGGCCTCGACAATGTTCAAGCGGGCGAAATGGTCGAGTTCGCCAATGGGGTTAAAGGCATGGCCCTAAACCTCGAGACGGACAATGTCGGCGTGGTCATTTTCGGCGAAGACCGCGAAATCAAGGAAGGCGACATCGTCAAGCGCACGAAGTCGATCGTCGATGTCCCGGTCGGCAAAGGCCTTCTCGGGCGCGTCGTTGACGGCCTCGGCAATCCGATTGACGGCAAGGGCCCCATCCAGGCGACCGAGCGCCGCGTCGTCGACGTGAAGGCGCCGGGCATCCTGCCGCGCAAGTCCGTGCACGAACCGGTGCAGACCGGCATCAAGGCGATCGACGCGATGATCCCGGTCGGCCGCGGCCAGCGCGAGCTTGTCATCGGCGACCGCCAGACCGGCAAGACCGCGATCTGTATCGACACGATCCTGAACCAGAAGGCGATCAACGCAAGCGGAGACGAAAAGAAAAAGCTCTACTGCGTCTATGTCGCGATCGGCCAGAAGCGCTCGACCGTCGCGCAGATCGTCAAGACGCTCGAAGACAATGGCGCGCTTGAATATTCGATCATCGTCGCCGCGACCGCGTCGGAACCGGCGCCCTTGCAGTTCCTCGCGCCCTTCGCGGGTTGTGCGATGGCGGAATATTTCCGCGACAACGGCATGCACGCGCTCATTATCTATGATGACCTGTCGAAGCAGGCCGTCGCCTATCGCCAGATGTCGCTGCTGCTGCGCCGCCCGCCGGGCCGCGAAGCCTATCCGGGCGACGTCTTCTATCTTCACTCGCGCCTCTTGGAACGCGCGGCGAAGCTCAACGAAGATCATGGCCTCGGCTCGCTGACGGCGCTGCCGATCATCGAGACGCAGGCGAACGACGTGTCGGCCTATATCCCGACCAACGTCATCTCGATCACCGACGGCCAGATCTTCCTTGAAACCGACCTGTTCTATCAGGGCATTCGCCCCGCGGTGAACGTCGGCCTTTCGGTTTCCCGCGTCGGCTCCTCCGCGCAGATCAAGGCGATGAAACAGGTCGCCGGCAAGATCAAAGGCGAACTTGCGCAGTACCGCGAGCTTGCCGCCTTTGCGCAGTTCGGTTCCGACCTCGACGCGACGACGCAGCGGATCTTGAACCGCGGCGACCGCCTCACCGAACTGATGAAACAGCCGCAATTCTCGCCGCTACAGGTCGAAGAGCAAGTTTGCGTGATCTTCGCAGGCGTCCGCGGCTATCTCGACAAGATGCCGAAAAACCGCGTGCAGGATTTCGAGAAGGAGTTCCTGCGCCACCTCCACGGCGAGCACGGCGCGCTTTTGAAGACGATCCGCGATACTGGCAAGCTCGACAAGGCGGAAGAGGACAAGCTTGTCGCGATCCTCGACGCGTTTGTGAAGAAATTCGCGTAAGGCGCACCATCAATGCCGAGCCTTAAAGCCCTTAAAAACCGGATCGCTTCCGTCAAATCGACGAAGAAGATCACCAAGGCGAAGCAGATGGTCGCCGCGGCGAAATTGCGCCGGGCGGAGGAGCGCGCGCGGGAGGCTCGTCCCTACACGGAGCGGATGGAGGGCGTGCTCGCGAACCTCGCCGCGTCGGCGAGGGACAATCCGAACGCGCCGAGGCTGCTTGCGGGCTCGGGTTCCGACAGGACGCACCTCCTCATCGTCGCGACGGCAGACAAGGGGCTTTGCGGCGCCTTCAATTCCTCGATCGTGCGCCTCGCGCGGGAGCACATCGTTCGCCTGCAGGGCGAGGGAAAGACGGTCAAGATCATCACCGTGGGGCGCAAGGGCAACGACCAGTTGAAGCGGCTCTATGGCGACCTCATCGTCTGGAAGACCGACTTCACCGCGGTCAAATCCGTCGGCTTCGCGCAGGCGCAGGAAATCGCCTCGAAAGCCCTTTCAATGTTCGACGCCGGCGAGTTCGACGTCGCGACACTTTTTTACGGCAAGTTCAAATCGGTCGTGTCGCAAATCCCGACCGCGCAGCAGATCATCCCGGCCAAAGCGCCTGAGGGCGTAAAGACGCCGGACCTCAAAGGCGCGATCTACGACTATGAGCCCGACGAGGAGACGATCCTCAAGGCGCTGCTCCCGCGTTACGCCGCCGTGCAGGTGTTCCGCGCGCTCCTTGAAAACGTGGCCTCCGAACAAGCGGCGTCGATGTCCGCGATGGACAACGCGACGCGCAACGCTGGCGACATGATCAACGACCTGACCCTCCAGTATAATCGCGCGCGGCAGGCGCAAATCACCAAGGAACTCATCGAAATCATCTCCGGCGCGGAGGCGGTTTGACGCCCTTGTAGGGCGGGCTTCAGCTCGCCGCTTACGGAACACGGCGGGCTGAAGCCCGCCCTACGGCGAAATACGAAGGACGAACGAAGGAATGGACCATGGGTAAAGAAGGACGCATCAGCCAGGTAATCGGCGCCGTCGTCGACGTCGTGTTCGACGATCACCTGCCGGCGATCTTGTCAGCGCTTGAAACAAAGAACGGCGACAACCGCCTCGTTCTCGAAGTGGCGCAGCACCTCGGGCAGAACACTGTCCGCACGATCGCGATGGACTCATCCGAAGGTCTCGTGCGCGGCCAGAAAGTGACCGACACCGGCGGCGCGATCTCGGTGCCGGTCGGCGACGGCACGCTGGGGCGTATCATGAACGTCATCGGCGAGCCGGTTGATGAAGCCGGCCCGATCGAGTTCACAATGCGCCGCGGCATCCATCAGGAAGCCCCGCCCTTCGTCGAGCAATCGACCGAATCGGAAATCCTCGTCACCGGCATCAAGGTCGTCGACCTTCTCTGCCCCTACGCCAAGGGCGGCAAGATCGGTCTCTTCGGCGGCGCGGGCGTCGGCAAGACGGTGCTCATCCAGGAGCTCATCAACAATATCGCCAAAGTGCATGGCGGCTATTCGGTGTTCGCGGGCGTCGGCGAGCGCACGCGCGAAGGCAACGACCTCTATCACGAGATGATCGAGTCGGGCGTCAACAAGGACCCGCACAAGTCGGGCTCCGCCGCCGGTTCCAAATGCGCACTGATCTACGGCCAGATGAACGAGCCGCCGGGCGCGCGCGCCCGCGTCGCGCTGACGGGCCTCACCGTCGCCGAACATTTCCGCGATCAGGGGCAGGACGTTCTCTTCTTCGTCGACAACATCTTCCGCTTCACGCAAGCGGGCTCGGAAGTGTCGGCGCTTCTCGGGCGCATTCCGTCGGCGGTCGGCTATCAGCCGACTCTCGCAACCGACATGGGCCAACTGCAGGAACGCATCACGACGACCACCAAAGGCTCGATCACCTCGGTGCAGGCGATCTACGTGCCGGCCGACGACCTGACCGACCCGGCGCCGGCGACCTCGTTCTCGCACCTCGATGCGACGACGGTCTTGAACCGCGCGATCTCCGAAAAGGGCATCTATCCGGCGGTCGATCCGCTCGACTCGACCTCGCGCATTCTCGACCCACGCATCGTCGGCGAGGAGCATTATCAGGTCGCGCGCTCGGTGCAGACGATCCTGCAACGCTATAAGGCGCTTCAGGACATCATCGCCATTCTCGGCATGGATGAACTCTCCGAAGACGACAAACTCGTCGTGTCGCGCGCGCGCAAAGTCGAGCGCTTCCTGTCGCAACCCTTCGACGTCGCGCAGGTCTTCACCGGCTCGCCCGGCGTGCAGGTGCCGATCGCCGACACTGTCCGCTCGTTCAAGGGCCTCGTCGCCGGCGAGTACGATCACCTGCCGGAAGCGGCCTTCTACATGGTCGGCACCATCGAACAGGCGATTGAAAAAGCGCAGCGCCTCGCGGCGGAAGCGGCGTAGAAAGGGACTAGGGACTAGGGATTAGGGACTCGGGAAATAAGAAATCCCCAATCCCCAATCCCAAATCCCTCGCAACACATGGCTGACAGACTCCACTTCAACCTCGTCTCGCCCGAGAAGGAGCTCTTTTCCGGCGACGTGGATATGGTCGAGGCGCCGGGCGCCGAGGGCATGTTCGGCGTGCTCCCCAATCATGCGCCGTTCATGACGGTGCTGCTGCCGGGCGTCGTGAAGGTGAAAACCGGCGCGGACGAAAAGCGCATCTTCGTGCGCGGCGGCTTTGCTGAAGTGACGCCCTTGGGCCTCACCATCCTCGCCGAGGAAGCTATTCCGGTCGCGGAATTGTCGCGCGAGATGATCGCCGAGCGGATCAAGTGGGCCGAGCAGGACCTGTCGGACGCAGACACCGCAACGGACACGCGCCTGGCGGCGGAAGAAACGCTCGCGCGCCTTAAAGACCTGCAGGCCGCGCTCTAGCGAGCCAGAGAGCGAAGCCCGCGAGCGTTGCCATGAGGAGCAAGGGCGCGATCAGGGAACTTGCGATCGTGCCAAGCCCGAGCGAATAGAGCGGTCCGATCCAGAGAAGCCCCGCAGCGAGCTGTATCATCGGCGGCCAGGGCGGCGTGGCGCGCGCAAGCATGATGAGGCCCGCCGCGATCAGCGGCCAGTCGTAAACCCAGAACGACGGCGACGCAGCGGCCGACGCCAGCAACGCCATGCCGATTGCCGCATCGCGCGGCAAACGGCGCGCGGCGACAAACGTCAACGCGCCGCAAATGATGATCGCCGCGACTTGTCCAGCGCCGCTGAACGGCCCGGCGCCGAGCTTCAACAGCGTCGATCCCACGGAAAGCATGTCGCGATGGAGATTGGCGCCGTGGACGCTGATCGCGCCGCCGGTCATCGAGTTGAAGAACGCAGCCCACGGCGCGGCGCCGTATGCGGCGACCGACAGCGCAGCGAAACCAGCGCTGAACGCCGCCGCCCAGCCGACAGCACGCCATTGGCCCAACGCCGCGAGAAACACCGGCGCCATCAGCCCATATTGCGGCTTCACCGTCAGGAGCGCGAGAACGAGGCCCGCCGCCATCGGCCGCGACGGCGCCAGCAATAGCGCGGAGAGCAGCCCGAACGCGATCAGCGGCCCCGTCTGCATCACCAGCAGCGACGCAAACGCTGCTGGCGAGACGATCAACGCTGCGATCATCCAGAACGGCGCCCGCGCCAGCGCGCCGATGAACGCAAGCGAGAGGACCGTCAGCCCCATGAGCCACAGTTTCGCCAAGTCATAGGGCGCATCGGCGAGCGGCGCGACGAGCAGCAACGCGTGCGGCGGATTGAGCCACAACATTCCTTTGTGTTGCGGGGACAGTCCTGCACGGAACGCGCTGGGGTCATAGGTTTCGCTCGCACGGCCTTCCGCCGCCATCGCCGCTGCGCGCTCAAAGGCGACAAGGTCCTCGGCGGAAGCCTCGACGATGCTCGACGGCAAAGCAAAAATCTTGTCGGCGCGCAGGTCGAAGAGGAGCGCCGTAAAAAGGCTCGTCAGCATCAGGATGATCGCAAAGACAGGACCGCCCGCCGCCATAAATGTGGCTGCGGGACGTGAAGCCGACCTCCCTCCAATCGCCTGATTTTCCAGAACGAACCGCATGGGCGGCAGGATGGCCGCGCGCCCGCTAAAGCGGCGTTAATGAACCCTCAACCCCGAGCCTCAAGCTGCGCCAGCATCGCCGCCATCCATTGCGGCGGCGGGGCTTCGACCGTCACCGGGTCTTTATTCTTGGAGATTGGCACGACGACGCGGCGCGCGTGCAGCATGATCGGCCCGCTTCGCTCTTCTTTCGTCAGATCGCCATAAAGCGGATCGCCGAGGATCGGCGCGCCGATAGAGCTGAGGTGAACGCGGATCTGATGCGTGCGTCCCGTTTTCGGTTTGGCTTCGATGAAGGAAAGACCGCCCGCCGATTTGATCGTTCGATAAGTCGTCACCGCGGTCATGATGCCGTCTTCTTCAGTCGTCGCAACGCGCATCTTCCAACCGCTGCGCTCTGTTCCCTTCTTCATCGCGACATCGATGGTGCCGGAAGGCTTCTCGGGCGCGCCCCGGCAGATCGCCCAGTATGTCTTCTCGATCCGCGCTTCGAGAAAGAGCTTGTGCAATTTCCTCAGCGCCTTTGGATGTCGGCCGAGAATGAGGCAACCGGTCGTGTCGCGATCAAGGCGGTGCGCAAGCGAAGGGTCGCGCGGCAAGCCGAAGCGCAACTGATGAAAATAATCCTCAAGGCTCGGGTCCCCCTCGCCTTTCTTGGTTCCGGGCTTGGCGTGCACGGGCAGACCCGCCGGCTTGTCGATGACAAGCATCAGGCCGTCGCGATAAAGGACACGGGATAAAAGATCCGGAGCGCTCATGGCGCTTGCCTGATAGGCCGACCGCTGGCGCGCGTCACGATCCCGTCAGTCATGCTTTCGCCCCAATTCGCCCGCCGCGCCGCCGCATTCCGAAGTGACCTTGCCCATCGTCGAACAGGCACGAGCGCCGGAGCAACCGGTACCTCAATCGCCCCCAGCCCCCGGGACCCGAGGCGCTTGTCGCCTGTTCGATACTTCCCGAAATGATGGCATTTGACAGCGCCTCGCCCCCCGCGCGATTGACCGCGGCCGCTTCGCCGAGCCCCCTTCATGTCCGCCGTCATTACGGTCGCACTTCCCGACTTCGCGGTCATCGGCGTCGGCGCGATCGGTCAGGCGTTGTAACGTCCGCTGACGAATGCCTTGGTGCGCGCCACGCTGGACCTTATCGGTCACGCCTCCCGTCCGGTCGGCGTGTTCTCGCAAGGTTTTTTTTCGACGCGCGCCCGTTTCGATTTCCGAGAGCCCGGCGGCCAGACGCTGGCTATCGTCGCTATCAAAATAGCTCTGCTTCCGGCCGCCTGTTACGCCGCGCTTTATCTTGCCGGCGTCGATGACCCGGCTTACCGCAGCGCCCTCGCCTCCTTCATCGCCATGCCGACTGTTGTCGGGGCTTTGACAAGTCATCGGTATTGATGCCGGTCACTGGCGCGTGAGTTGGGACGGTGGCGCGACTATACTGGAGCCCGGCGACACCATGAGCGTGCCGGAAAACCCTCCCTATTGCTCTATCGCGTCGATGACGTTCGAATCCGGCCTCTATCAGGAGCTGGCAACCGGCGATCGGGCCGGGCCGACATGGCAGCCGCCGTGGTGTTCAAATATGATCTTGCGATTGGCCTTGGGTTGGCGCCAAGCCGCTGGTCAAACTCGTTGTGGTGATAGTCGTCGCTGGCTCGGTTAAGGCGAATGGGTGATGGATATGAAAGCACTGCTTCTGGGCTCCATCGGTGTAGTTGCCGAAACCTCTGATCTGCAGCGTGAGAGCTTCAATGAGGCCTTTACCGCTGCCGGTCTTGATTGGCATTGGGATAAGGCGACTTACCGGGATCTCCTGAAGCGCTCCGGGGGCGCACAGCGTATCGAGCAGGAGGCTTTGGCGCGCGGTGTCCGTGTCAATGCTGCCGCCATTCATGCGGAGAAAAGCCAGCGTTTCCTGCAGAAAATTGCCGATCATCCGCTGGAGCCGCGCGAAGGGGTGAGGGAAGCGCTGGACTGGGCGCGCACGCAGCCAGAACCTGTCAAAACCGCATTCGTCAGCGCCACCTTGCCTCAGACCGTTGCTGCCATCCTTCAGTCTACCGGGCTGACTGCCGCTTTCGATTGTGTTCTCACCAGCGCAGACATGAAACGCCCGGCGCCCAAGCCCGCGCCGCATATCTACGACGTTGCCCTATCCCGCCTTTTTGTCGAAGCTGGCGCAGCAATCGCAGTTGAAGACAATCCCGATGGACTTCGTGCAGCGCAGGCAGCTGGCATTGCCTGTATTGCCGTGCCAGGCGCCTTGCACGACCACAGCGAGTTCGACGGGGCGCTAGTCATACAGGACCATCTGGATATCCATCAGGCGCTGACACTGCTGGCTGCCTGATCAATTGTCATCGCCAGCCAAGATGGCCGTTATGTCGATGAGACGGTGTCGGCGATCGCGGCGACAACGGTGATCTCGCTTGTGACAATCAGCGCCGTTCTTGTGATATTCGCCCGATAAGTTCTCATGCCCGGCTGGCGCGACGCCTGTCCGCATTCTAGTATTTTAGGGTTGGAAAAGGCAGCGATGATGACGACACGGCGAATGGTGCTGCAAACGGGCGGCGCAGCGATTGTCGTTGGGACGCTGACGGGCGCGGGCGCCTTCGCGGTGACGCGGACGCCGCGGCGCGCACTGGAGCCGTGGAGTCGCGCTGGCGAGAGTTTCGGCGATCCGCGTCTTGACGCGCTCAGCTTCGCGATCCTCGCGCCGAACCCGCACAACATGCAGCCGTGGCGCGTGGCGCTCGACGGTGATGATGCGCTGACCGTTTACTGCGACACCGCGCGGCTCCTGCCTGAAACCGATCCGCCGAGCCGCCAGATCACGATCGGCTTTGGATGTTTTCTTGAACTCTTCCGGCAAGCGGCCGCGGAGAAAGGGCATCTCGCCGAGATCACCGCGTTTCCCGAGGGCGAACCGCAGCCGGCGCTCGACGAGCGCCCCGTCGCGCGCGTCGTCATCAGGGCCGATGCGAGCGCGGCGCGCGATCCGTTGTTCTGGTCGTCGAGGCTGCGGCGCACCAACCGCACGCCGTTCGAGGCGCGCGCGGTTGACGCTCAGCTGCTGAATGAGATCGCTGCAGCGGGCGGCGACCGCGTCGTGGCGCGCGCCATTACGAGCGCGCAGGGCGTCGAGGAATTGCGCAAGCTGACGCGCGACGCGTGGAGGATCGAATGGACGTTGCCGCGAACGCGCGCTGAATCGATCAACGTGACACGGATCGGCAAAGCGGAAATCGAGGCGCAGCCCTGGGGCCTCTCGCTCGGCGGGCCGGCGCTTGAAGCCTTGTCGATCGCCGGCGTTGTCACGCGTGAGAAATCCGGTCAGCCGGGCGAGATGGCGTTCGAGGAATCGCTGGCGTTTTACGACAAGGCCTGCGCCAGCGCCGCAGCTTTCATTGCGACGTCGACAGCGACGAATACGAGGGCCGACCAGCTCGCCGCCGGCGCCGCCTGGGTGCGCATTCATCAGGCGGCGGCGCAGCGCGGCGTTGCGTTTCACCCGTTGAGCCAGGCGCTGCAGGAATTTCCCGAAATGGCGCCGGCCTATGACCGCGCGCACGAAATCCTCGCCCATCAGCCTCGCGCGACCGTGCAGATGCTGGCGCGACTTGGCTACGCGAAAGACCAGCCGCCCTCGCCGCGCGAAAGGCTTGAAGCCAAGCTGATCGCGGCCTAACGCGATACTCCGTGCACAGAGCAGCTGGCGCGGCCTATTCGCAGAGCGGCGCAGCCTCGTCCGCCGAAACGGCTTCCGGTTTCTTCATTTCCTTCGCCGCGTCCCGGATAAGGCCGGCATAGCGTTGATAGGCGGCGCGCTTCCAGTCGGGGAGATCGCCGCCGCCGAGGGCGTCGATCATCGCCGTTTCGGACCGCGCAATCGCCGCGGCCGCCTTGGCCTCGTCCTTGGGAAAGCCCCAGCCGTTCTGGTGCATCAGCGCGACGTGATAGAGCGAGACCGGATCATTCTTCGCCGCCGCCTTGCAGATCGTCGCGCGCGCTTGCGCGCCGGTGAGCACGCTCGTCGGCTCGCCGCCGGCCGCCGCCTGCATCCGTGCGACGGCGGCGCGCGTCGTCGGACCGTAGTCATTGTCAGGGCCGTTCACGAAGTCGACGAAGTCGAGCGATTCAAGCGCGAACTGCAAGGCTGTCGTCAATGACGAGGCTTGCACGGGCGCGGCGTCCGCCAGGCCGGCGTTCGCCTCACGGCGCGGCACGCGGAAATTCTCGATCGCCGAGACCGCGGCGACGGTTTCGTACTCGCGCGCCTTTTTCTCAATCACCGCGAGCCGATCGGGCTCCGTGCGCAGGAGGCGCTCTTTTTCGAGCGTCGCCGTCCGCCGTTCCGGACCGGAAAGTTTTTTCGTTTTTTCAAGCGCGATTTTCGGCAGATCATAGGCCGGCGTGTCAGCAGCGGCGTAGACCCCTGCCTGCTCCGCGCCGCGCCAGGATTCGGACGCCGCGCTCCACGCCGCCGCCTCGAATTCCTTCGACGCCCCAAGTTCGGGGCAGGAGGAGAGTTCGGCGAGCTTCAAATAACCGCGCGCGCCCATGCGCGAATATTGATCGGCGATTTCACCGCGCGCCGCCGCCATGTCAGCAGGCGTGACTGACGCCGACAAGCGCTGATGGCGCGCTTCAAGGCGCGCCTTTTCTTCCTGCCGGTACTCCACGAAATCGCGTTCGCGCCAGTTCAGCTTCTCGTCCTTCTGCATGCCGCCGAAGCGCCGAAAGGAGATATTCGCGTTTTCCTTGAGACGCCGCATCCGGAGGTCGCGATCGTCGTGAACGTCGTTGGCGCGGCCTTCGCACAGCGCGATCGTATTCCACTTGATCGCATAGACGCGTTGCGCAGCGGAAAGACCCGCGGCGCCGTCGGGATACGAACATTCCGACAAGGTCATCTGCGCGTGCGGGTCGCCGCCGACTGCCGCCCATTCGAGCAGCATGTGATCTTCCAGCGCGAAGCGCGCTGAACAAAGCGGGCCTTCATCCGCGCTCGCAACGCCGCACACCATCACCGACGCAATGGCGCCCAGCCCAATTGCCCTCATGCGCCCACCCCTTCGACCAGCACCACAATCTCTGCCCGGCGCCGCCCCTGCGGCATCGCCCGATAAGCAAATCTAAAGCCTCTCCTCACGCGCGCCAATGAAATTTCAGAGACACCCCCTTGGCGATCGCGGCATTCGCAACTGCAAAAAAGGGCAATGGGGAATGGGCAATGGGGAATGGGAAGAAAGATGCTGCCTCCCGATCACAGATCACTAACCACTCACTACTCCCATTGCCCATTGCCCATTCCCCCTTGCCCCCGACACGCGCCGCTGCGTTCTCCGCGGGACGCTCGTCCCCGGCAGCATGGGCAGGCGATAAAGGCGGAGAGGCTTGCGCGGGGGCACGGCTCATCCGGGGGTAGGCAAGACTTGGAGGATGGCCATGCATCCCCCGCGCCCCCTCGGGGCGGCGGGCATGCCGTCCTGCCAGGGACGGCCGCCGCCGGAGGGGCTGGCGCATTTAACGTTCTGGGGCAGCGCCCCGCGGTCTCCCGGGGCGCGCCCGCCCTGACCTCCCGAAAGAGGCAAGACGGGCGCGACATCGGTACACCACCGCCGGCCGGCCTCGGCCCCTCCCGCCTCGTCTTGCGGGAAGGCCTGTCTCCGGCGCGCCAGGCCAAAGCGCATGAGACGGGTGATCAAGCGCCTCTCCAGCTTTGGCTGGGGAGCACCTACGCCCGCGCACAGGGGGGTGGGATAAAGAGGGGATAACATGGGGGATAAGGAGGGGGATAACTCTGGCCGATGATCGCGTTAACCATCTAACCGGCTGATCGCCCTGCCATTTCCGGTTCCCCAAAGGCGCGAACCCAGAACCCCCCCGCCGCAACCCCTGATAGGCGACCCGGCCCCAAAACCGCTCCTCTGTGTACGGAGCACGCGATCACGAATTGTTACAGGCCGGCGTCGCCCTCCGCCACCCCGCCCCACCCGTCACCCCGGGGCGCCGCGTCTTCGCGGCGAGCCCGGGGCCCAGCTCCCGCGAGCGGCGCACGCGCGACCTTCCGGAGATGGATCCCGGGTTCGTCGCTGACGCGACGCCCCGGGATGACGGAAGGGGGGTGAGGGCGGCCATCGCGAGCGGCGCGCGCGACCTTCCGGAGATGGATCCCGGGTTCGTCGCTGACGCGACGCCCCAAGATGACGGAGGGGAGCGGCCCTTATTCCTTATACTGACTACTCCTCAGGCGCGCGGCGGATTTCCAGTTCCACCCCGCCGACGGCGAAGCCGCGCCAGCCGACATTCGCCTTGTTGTAGACGACGCCGTCCGCCCGAAGAATGAGGACGTCGCGGAACCCGACGCGGCGCTTGCCGCCGTTCTTCATCGGGATATCGACCTGATACTCGAGCCGAAATGCGGGCCCGTCCTGATAGCCGCGCGCGGTTCCGACGACATCTTCGCGCGTGCCGCTCCACTCCCCGCTCGCCTGCCGCGTCAGGCGCCAGGTCTTGCGGTCCTTTTCGCCGTCGTCGTACTCGAAATCCTCAACCAGCGTCAGCGTCTCGCCCTCATAGGTCCCGTCGAGATAGGCGGTGAACAGGCGGTCGGCGCCGGTGATGCTTTTGAAGGCGCCCCGCCCCACCGTCTTTCCTGCAAGATCGCGTTCGATCGCGAAAGGCCGGCTCGCGCTCGCCTCGTCGGGAATGGCGGGACGGGTCGCGCACGCCGCGAGGGCGACAGCGGCAAGGACGGCGGCGGCAATCGTTTTCATAAAGAACCTTTTGATTTGTTCACGATACGCAACAGGCGGGCCGGCGGATGAGCATCACGCGGCTTTGCGCCGCAAACCCATGATTTCGACGATATCTGACGAAACCGTCAGATTAAACGTGCTTTATCGTTACGCCGATTTCAGTGGTCCGCGCGCGTGTCCTCGCCAAGGGTAAAAGCGCCCATCGATGAGGGGTCGTGCGGGCTGTTTTTCTTAACTGGAAAGGACCCAACCATGACCATCAAAATTACACTTCTCGCCAGCGCCTTTGCACTGGCGGCAGGCGCGGCGCTTGCGGGCGACGCGGACTTCGCCGGGCTCGACGCCGACAAGTCGGGCGCGCTCTCGCTCGCGGAGATCAACGCCAAGATGGCGGCGTTCACCGCGCAAGACTTCGCCGCGATCGATGCCGACCAATCGGGCGACGTCAGCAAGGCGGAATACGACGCATGGAAATCCGTCAAACCGACGTCGGACCCGTCACAGCCGCAGTAGCAGCGCGCGCTCATTCGTCTTTGACACGCAACTCCGGAGCGCCCTCATGGGGCGCTCCTTTTTCTTGCGGGGGGGCTGGCTTCAGGCGGGGAGCTGATAGCCTTTGAATTTCTTGCGAAGCTCCGTTTTCAGCACTTTTCCAGTCGCGCCGAGCGGCAGTTCCTTCACGAACTCGACCGCGTCCGGCCAGGCGATCTTGTCGAGTTTTGCCTTGACGAAATTCCGGATGTCGTCGGCATCGGGCGTTTGTCCCTCGCGCGGCACGACGATCAGCAGCGGGCGCTCTTGCCATTTGGGATGGATGACGCCGATGACGGCGGCGTTCGCGACCGCCGGGTGCATCATCGCCGCGTTTTCAATGTCGATCGAAGAAACCCACTCGCCGCCGGTCTTGATGACGTCCTTGGCGCGGTCGGTGATCTGCAGATAGCCGTCGGCGTCGATGATGGCGACATCGCCCGTGTCGAACCAGCCGTCAGCGGTCATCGCATCCGTGTTCGCCTTGAAATACGATTTCACGATCGACGGTCCGCGCACCTGCAAGCGTCCGTCCGAGACGCCGTCATTCGGCAGCGTGTGGCCGTCCTCCGAGACGATGCGCATGTCGACGAAGGGAAGCGCGCGGCCCGCCTTCAGCTGATACGGGATCCTTTCCTCCTGCGGCAGCGCGGCGACGTCCGGCGGCAGCACGTTGACGGTGCCGATGGGGCTCATCTCCGTCATGCCCCAGCCTTGCTGCAGCTCGATGCCGTGCCGCGCAAAACTGCGGATCAGCGCTTCGGGCAAGGCCGAACCGCCGCAAAGGCCCTTCCGAAGGTGCGGCAGCTCCTGTCCGGTCTTTTCCATATATTGCAGCAGCGCGAGCCAGACGGTCGGCACGCCGAGCGAATAATTGACCTTCTCGGTACTGAGCATCTCGAACAATCCCTCGCCGTCGAGACGAGGGCCGGGGAAAACCTGCTTGAGGCCGATCATCAACGCCGAATAGGGCGTGTTCCAGGCATTGACATGGAACATCGGCACAACGGGCAGGATGACGTCGCCTTCCTTGCAGCCGAGCGCGGTCGGCAGGCAGCTTGCGAAGGTCTGGATGACGCAGGAGCGGTGCGAATAGACGACGCCCTTGGGGTCGCCCGTCGTTCCCGACGTGTAGCACATCGCGACCGCCGTGTTCTCGTCGAACTCCGGCCAGTCGAATTCGGTCGCCTTGCCGGCGATGAGGCTTTCATAGGGCTCGTCCCCCGTGCCGGCGGCGGCGGCGTGCTTTTCGTCCGTGAGCAGAACGAAACGCTTCACCGTTTTCAGCTTGGCGCGCAGCGCCGAGACGAGCGGCGCGAAGGTCGTGTCGTAGAACAGCCACTCATCCTCCGCGTGGTTGATGACGAAGGCCGCATTGTCGGGACCGAGACGCGGGTTCACCGTGTGCAAGACCGCGCCGAGCCCGCCGACAGCGTAGTACATTTCAAACTGGCGGTGGGTGTTCCAGCCGATGACGCCGACCCGGTCGCCGCGCTTGACGCCGGCCGCTTTCAGCGCATTGGCCAGCTGCGCGATGCGCGCATAGCTGTCCGCGACCGTATAGCGATGGATCGGCCCTTCGACCGTGCGCGTGACGATCCCGGTTTTCCTGAAATTGCGGACGGCGTGCTTCAGGATCTCCGTCGTCAGCAGCGGACGGTCCATCATCAGGCCTTGCATGGCGTTTCCCTTTGGTTGCGTTTTTGTTGAGGCTCGCTCTTGCCGAAAACTATGTTGGTTTCAACGGCGCCGGTCAATTTGATCCGGCTTTCCGGCTTCGCCGCCGGGGTCTAAGGAGGGCGGATGGCATCCTCCCCTCCCCGGGCGCTTGACGGCGTGCGCGTTCTCGACCTTTCCCGCGTGCTGGCCGGCCCGTGGGCGAGCCAGTTTCTCGGCGATCTTGGCGCGGAGGTCATCAAGATCGAGCGCCCCGGCGCGGGCGACGACACGCGCGGCTGGGGCCCGCCCTTCCTGACGAATGACGCGGGCGAAGCGACGGACGCGGCGTATTTCCTGTCAGCGAACCGCAACAAGAAGTCGGTCGCGATCGATATCGCCGATCCGCACGGCGCGGAGCTTGTCCGGCGCATCGCGACGACAAGCCATGTCCTTCTCGAGAACTTCAAGGTTGGCGGCTTGCGGAAATACGGGCTCGACTATGCGAGCCTTGCAGCGGTCAATCCCGCGCTCGTCTATTGCTCGATCACCGGCTTCGGCCAGACGGGGCCCGACGCGCCGCGTGCGGGCTATGACTACATGATCCAGGCGATGGGGGGCCTGATGTCGATCACCGGCCAGCCGGACGGCGCTGCTGGCGCCGAGCCGATGAAGGTCGGCGTCGCGGTCGCTGATCTCTTTTCCGGGATGTATGCGGCGGCGGCGATCCTCGCGGCGCTCCGTCATGCCGAGCGCACCGGCGAGGGACAGCATGTCGATGTCGCGCTGTTCGACTGCCAGATCGCGATGCTCGCCAATCAGGCGTCGAATTATCTCGTGTCGGGAACCGCGCCCGGCCGGCTCGGCAATGCGCACCCGAATATTGCGCCCTATCAGGTCTTTCTGACGTCGGATGGGCACATCGTCATCGCCGTCGGCAATGACAGCCAGTTCGCCAGTTTCGCGCGCGCCATCGGGCTCGCGGGCCTTGCCGATGACGCGCGCTACAAGACCAATCGCGGCCGCGTCGGCGCGCGTGAAAGCCTGGTCTCTGCGATCGCGCCGGCGATGCGCCTGCGGACGACAAGGGACTGGCTCGCCGTGATGGAAGAAGCCGGGGTTCCCGCCGGGCCGATCAACACGATCGATCAGGTCTTCGCCGAGCCGCAAGCCCGCGCGCGCGCCATGACTGCGCCCCTCGACCGCCCTGACGCGCGGGGCGCCGCGATGACGGCGCATCCGGTCAAATATTCGGCAACGCCCGCCGTTACGGATCTTGCGCCGCCGGCGCTCGGTTCGCATACGGAGGAGGTGCTGCGCGACGTCGCGAGCGCGGAAGAATTGGCGCAGCTGAAGGCGCGCGGCGTGACGGGGTGAGGCTGTCAGCCTTGGGCGGCGGCGGCGGCGGCGGCGGCGGCCGGGGCCGGCGCTGGCGTCACCGTCGCGCCGTCGATGAGGCCGATCTCGGCGAGCTTGGCCGCGATGGAGTCCTTGTCGAACGGCTTCAGGATGTAATGCGCAGCGCCCGCCGCTTTTGCGAGCGTGAATTGCTGCGGGTCGTTCTCGGTCGCGCACAGGATGATGACGGGCTTGTGCTCAGGCGCCAGTTCCGCCGCGCCGCGCAGGAAGTCGAGCGCGCCCATCGCGGGCAGATCCCAGTCGAGGAGCACGGCATCGATCTTCGTCGCGCGGCAGTCGTCGAGACCCTTCGCCGCGGATTCGGCTTCGCGCGGCGTCACCGCCAGCTCCTTGAGGATGCGCGCTGCAATTTCGCGGATGATCTCGGAATCTTCGAGGATGAGACAGGTTTTCATGGCGCGGCGCTGGACCTCTTGTTCCGGGGAAATCCTTGCCAGCGCTTCGTTAGCCCGCCGTTAACGCCGCCGCTGCGGGCCTGAAATCGAGCGAAAACGAGACCGCGCCGTCCTCAACATTGACGCTGACGCCGCCGCCCGCCGCCCGCGCCGCGAGGCCAGTGAGGTAGTGGGGCGCGAATTTCGGCTTCAGCTCGTCGGCGTCGCCGGAGAGGACGCGGATCATTTCGTCCTGCACGATGATGCGCCCGCCAGAAGCGCGGATGCCGTAGCGCCCCGCCTCGCCCTCAATCACGACCGTTCCCCCGCGCGGCGCGCAATCAGCAGCCGCCATCGCGAGGACGAGAATGCCCTTCACTTCATCCTTCGGCGCATAAGCGGGCGCGATGCGCCAGTCGAGGCCCGCCTTCGACCAGGCGAACATGGCCTTGAGGACGGCGTGCGCTTCCTCGGTCGGGAGTTCAGCGCCCATGCCGCCCGAGGCGCCGTAGGCAAGGCGCGCATATTTGAGGAGCGCCACGGATTTTTCCGCGCTCGACCGGATGAGGTCGATCGCAGCTTCCTTCATTGTCTCATCCATCGACGGATCGGCGAGGACTTCAAGTCCCGATGACAAGGCGCCAACCGGATTGATGAGATCGTGACAAAGGCGCGAGGACATCAACGCCGAAAGCGAAAGCGCGTCGAGGTCGGCGGGTGCGCGGAACGACATAAAAAAGGGGCCCCTTGGTTTGGGGCCCCTTATGAATGATTCGCGAGCGTGTGTCGGTTGACGCCGGCTCAGGGCTTTTTCAACCAGCCGCCGTCTGGCGACTGGATGCAATGGCCCGACGGGGCGCCGTTGAGGAGGCGCTCGGCCGTCACTTGCGCCGCCTGCTCGATCGTCACGCCGTTGCGCGTCGCAAGCTCGGCGTACGCCGCCTTGCGCTGCTGGTTGATGGAGCGGACTTCGCGCTTCAGCGTCTCGTCAGCCTTGGCGGCGTCGATGACGCCGAGATAGCCGTCCGTCTGTTCGCCGACGACGCACCTGGCTTTCGCCGCGTCGATCGCGGCGGAAGCGGCGAGAGCAGGCGCGGCTGACAGCGCGAACGCAACCAATAATGACGTTGCTAGGAATTTTTTCATGGCGATGGTCCTTGTCTGGCGGGGCCTAGAAGATGTCGGGATTGTTGGCGATCAGGTCTTCGACTTCCTTGTCCATCTTGATCCGGACTTCCTGATCGATCTTGACGTTGAGGTTGATCTCGATGGGTTTGTCCGGGGCCTCGATCCTCGCCGTCACGCAGCCGGCGAGCGCAAAGGCGCCGGCGGCGCAATAAGATGCAAGAACGCCTGCGCGTGATGTGAAACTAGCTGCCGTCATGCCCGCCCTCGCCTTGTTCGAATCGACCGTGGCTTTGTGTACCATGCCCCGCGCCCGTGTCGAAAGTGCGGCCGAAAGGGCGCCGCGGCGCCCCAATCGGGCGCCTGTTCGGGAGCAGATGTCACTCCTTGGGCTCCTTCTCCTCTCGCCCAGCGTTTTCGATCTGGCGGCGCACGTCGAGGGATACCGCCGCCTGATCAAGGAGGCTCAAGAGAGGCGCGTCGATATTGACGCGAAAGATGAACGGGCTCTGCACGGTCTGCTTGCCGCGCGAAGTCGTCAGTGACACGTCGCTGCGCCCCTCGAAGAAAACCTTGAACCGCAGCGTGCCGTCGAGCGGCCCGTCAATCGTCGTCGACAGGGATTCGTACCGGAATTCGCGAAGCGCGTCGAAAGCAAGCTCAGAGGTCTGGCTCGCCTCGCCCGCCGCCGCCGCAATTTGCCCGGTGTAGCGAATGACGCCGGCGCCCTTCGCCGACAGGATCCCGTTATCCACCCGCGCGCGACCGCCCTCGAAGGTCAGCGGCAACACGCCTTCGATAGTCCCCTCTCCCGACAATCCGTCGACTTTGAAAAAGGCGAGCAAATCCGAAAGATTGACATTGTCGATCTGCAACTCGGTCTCCGACTTGGCGCCCGAAAGCGCCATCGTCGAATTATAGGCGCCGATTGTCCCGCCGAACCACGGGAACTCCGCCTCGACGATTTTCAAGGTCTCGTCGCCGGGGAGCTGGAACGTCATGAAGCCGTTCTCGAGATCAAGGGCGTCGAGGTCAATCTTCCTTATGCGGAGCGTCTGGTCGCCCTCGGTCGCAACCGGCATGAGGCTCTTGAAGACAAGCGTCCCGTCGACGCCTTCGGTGCGCGTCACGGCGACGCCGGGGCCCTGGAACGACAGGTTGCTCGCGAGCGCCGCGCCGGAAGAGGTGACGCCCGCCGGCGTCCACGCGAACGCCGCCTTGCCGCCGGCCGAGCCTGTCGCCCCCGAGATGACGCCTTTGAGCGCGGGGATGAGGCGGTCCGGCTGCAGGTTCCCTGCGACGAAGGCGAGATCGCCGGAATCAAACGTCGCCGACCCGCGCCCCGACTTCATGTCGTGCGCGCCCTCGCCCCGCCCGAGGAGGACGCCGCGCGGCGTCTTCACGTCGAAATCGAACGCGGCCTTGTCGTTTTCAAGGCGCGTCTGGCCGTTGACGACGACCGGCGCGACAAGCTCCAGCGCGGCGGCCTGCGCGATCGTCAGGGTGCTGAGGTTCGCGGCCGCCGTCATGGTCTCGCCGCGCAGCGCCGCCTCAAAGGTTCCGGACGCGTTCGAGAGCTTCAGCGAGTCGGCGAGGACGCCGGCGCCGCCAGTAAACGCGCCGGTCGCGCGCGAGCTGTTCGCCGCCGGCTCGTAATCGAGCGCAAAGCGGATCGCCGGCGGCGCGCCCTTGAAATCGGTCTGGCCAAGCTCGACGCTTGCAAAATCGGCCGCCAGCGCGCCTTGCAACCTGACGCGGTCGCCGCCGCCGTCCTTTGCGCCCCAATTCAGGGAAAAAGCCGGGCCGCCGGCGCCGCAGAAGGTCGCGCCCCTGACGCGCGCGTCAAGGTCCTGATCGGCGATCCGGAAGGCCCCGCGATCGAGCCGGAAACATTCGTCCGCAGGCGGACTGATCTCAAGGGTTCCGGCGGCAAGATCCGCGCTGATGTCGAGAGTGCCCGCAGCGGGCAGATCGGAAAGGCGGAGCCGCCCGACATCAGCCGCGCGGACGAGGCCGTCAAAGACGAGGCGGCCGGAGAAAGCATCATCCGACGCCGCGCCCGCAAAGGCCGCCGTCAATCCGCCGAGCGAGACGCCCGCGATGGTCTGTTCCGTCAGCGCGGCCTTGGCGTCGAGCGACCATTTCTCCCCGTCGTCTGTCGTTGCGGCGATCTCAGCCTTCCCCGACGCGACCGGGCCGGTCAGCCGGATGGCGGCGCCGGCGCGCCCGCTTTTGCCGCGCGTTTCGTAAAGGATGCCGTCAGCGCCGCCCGAGAGCGTCAGCGCATCGCCGCGATCGGCCGCGACCGTGAGGGGCCCGTCATCGAGGCGCACGATGACGCCGTCCGCCGAGAAGTCGCCCGCAATCGAGCCTTTGACGACGAGCGTCTTCAGCGGCCCAGCGCCCGCTGCCGGGAGCGCCGAAAGCGACGGTGTCTCAAGGGCGTCGAGCGTCGAGGATTTGAGGCGCACGCCGGCGCGCCCGAAAAGCCCGCGCGGGGCGCCGCCAAAAAATCCGCGCCACGAGGTCAGGCTGGCGAACAGATCCGCATCGACGCCGCGGGCGACGCCAGACGCGGTTTCGATGTCGCCCGTGATGCCGCCGGCAATGTCGATCAGCCCGTCGTCTTTCAGCGCGATCGTCATCGCGCCTTTGGCGCCGGTGATGCTGGCCGGCGCAAAGCCGGCGCGATCGGCGGCAAAGTCGAGGTCAAACGCGCCGCCATTCGCCAGCGTGAAGACGCCAGCGAACCTTGCCGTCGCCGGGCCTTTGGGCGTTGCGGCGACGAGCTCTAGATCCTCGATCGTCAGCCGGTCGAAGGGCGGCGGCGCGGGTTGCGCTTCCGGATCAAGCCGCCAGCCGGCGATCGAGAACTGGCCGTCTTCCTCGACAATCGCGCGCGCCGAGCCGCGCGATATCGTCACCGCGCGCGCGCGGCCCTTGAACAAAATCCCGGCAAGCGAAAAATCGATCCGCGCTTGCGCGATGGCAAGGTCGGGCGCGCCTTCTTCGGCGCCGGCGCGCAAATCCTTCAGCGACAGATGCGAAGCGCCAAGGCTGTCAAAAATGACTGACGGCTTGTCGAGCCCCGCCCCCGCCATCGCGCGCGCTGCCGCGAATTCGACGATCGGCGCGCGGAACAGCCACAAGGCGACCGCCGTCAACACAATGACACCAGCGACGCCGCCGGCGAACAATCTCGCGCGTTGCATCATTCCGCTCCGGCCAACGCGTCTATCCCCTTCAACGCAGGCGTTAAGGATTTACCCTGCTACCGCCCGCGCCGCCCCAAAAACGGCTGACAGAATGGCGACAATTGACGGCAAAAGCGAGGCTGACGTTTAAGCGCCGATGGGGATGATCGGTCAGGGTGTTGGGGGCGGCTGATTGACTTGGGCCTCAGCACCACCAAAAGAGGGCGGGTGCGGCGTCGCGCCCTGCTGACCCTCAACCGGCGGTTCGCGGAAGGGACGAATAGTGTCTGACGAGTTCGACAGGGACGAAACGCCCGCTTTTCGGCCGCCGCCGCGCGCCGGACGGGAATTGCTCGCCGCGGCCACAGGAATTGCGGTCGTTATCGCCGGCGCGATTTTCCTGACACTCATGGGCGCGCCTCAGGCTTCCCTCAGGTCCGGGGATGTGGCCCAGCCGCTCGCAAGCGCCGAAGGCCGCGCCGATGTCGCCGTCGGCGATTATGGCGCCATCGTCTGGCCGAAAGCTGCCGCGACGGTGAGCCCCGCCCCGATCGAAACCGCCGTCGTCGCAGCGCCCGACGTCATGGGCGCACCAGAACCATCCGCCTTGACTGACGCCGTCAGCACGCCGGTCGACGCCGGACGCTACGGCGCGCCGATCCGCGTCAAGCCGCAACGCGCCTCCGCAATCGACACGCGCTCGGGCCCGCCGCGCCTGAAGCCGTCCCTTGGCGCGGCAACGCCGCCGCCGTCACCGGCGCCGGACGCGCCCGCCGCCGTCTTGTCGCTCGCGACGCTGTGGCTGGCGGATGAACGTGATCGTCCGCCCCCGTTCTTTTTCGAAAGCGACCTTGTCGCTGACCGCAACCCGCCGCCGCCGCTCGCGGTCGCCTATGCGCAAGATATTACGAGCCCGCCGCGCGATGTGCGCGTCACCCTGTCGAAAGGCGAGACCTTCGTCGACGCGCTGCGCCGCGCGGGCGTCAGGGCGGAGGACCGCAACGAGGCGGCCTACGCGTTCGGCAAGCTCTATAATCTTCGCACGCTGCGTCCAGGTCAGGCGTTCGACCTGACGATCGCGGAACCCAACAAGACGCTCTACGAACTCCTGGCGCTCGACGAGGCGCCGGCGATGCATCTCCTCGCGCTTGATTACAACGCCGATCCGGAAAAGCGCATCAGCCTTGCGCGCAGCCCTGACGGCGGGTTCGCCGCGTCGACGCACGCCGCGCCGCTGACGACGCGCATCGCTGCTGTCAATGGCCGCATCGACGGCAGCCTTTATCTGTCAGCCAAACGCCAGGGCGCGCCCGACGAAGTGATCGCCGGCCTTGCGCAGATGTTCGCCTATGATGTCGACTTCCAGCGCGAGATTTTCGGCGGCGACGAGTTCGAGGCCATTTTCGAAGTGCGCTATGACGAGACCGGGCGCCTCGTCGCCGGCGGCGAGGTGCTCTACGGGCGCCTGAACTGGCGCGGCAAGTCCAAGGAAAAAGGCTATTACCGCTTCGCCGCGGAAGAAGGCGGGCGCGCCGATTATTACGACGCCTCCGGCGAGAGCGCGCGCCGGCTCCTGATGAAAACGCCGATCGACGGCGCGCGATTGTCGTCCGGCTTCGGCACGCGCCGCCATCCGATCCTCGGCTACGCGAAGGCGCACAAGGGCGTCGACTTCGCCGCCGCGCGCGGCACGCCGATCATGGCGGCGGGCGACGGCGTTGTCGAGAAAGCCGGGCCCTATGGCAGCTTCGGCAATTACGTCCGTATACGGCATGCGCAAGGCTATGCGACCGCCTATGCGCACATGAACGCCATCAAGAAGGGCGTGCGCGCGGGCGCGCGCGTGCGTCAGGGCGACGTGATCGGCACTGTCGGCTCGACCGGGCGCTCGACCGGTCCGCATCTTCATTACGAAGTTCATCTGAAGAATGTCGCGGTCAACCCGCAGTCGCTGAAGATCGCAACCGGCGTCAATCTCGGCGGCAAGGACCTCGCCCGCTTCCGGCAAGTGCGCGACAGGATCGACGCGATGCGCCCGGCGCCCGCCGATGCCGAACCGAACCTCGTCGCCGAGAACGCCAAGAACCGGTCGCTCTAGGGCGCGGCTTGCAGCAGGCGCGGCGCTTGCTCCGCCCTGCACATCCGGGGCAATAAGCCTCGGCCCTGAAAGAACCCGCCGATGCGCGCCGCCGCCGCTTTCCTCGTTCTCGCCGCCTGCGCGCCGCCGCCGGCCTCGCCATCTGCCTGCTGCACGGCGACGATCACCGCTGTTGCGCCGGAAGGCGCGGGCGATGTTTTCCTCACTGGCAATCTTCCTGAGCTGGGGCCGTGGAATCCCGGCGCGCTGCTGATGGAAGGCGAAGGCCGCGAGCGCGTCGCGCGCGTGACGGCGCCGAAGGGAACCGTTCTCGACTACAAGTTCACTCTCGGCAGCTGGGAGCGCGAGGCGCTCGGACCGTCGGGCATGGTGATGGCGAATTTCCGCCTCGCCCTCGAAAAGAACGTGTCGGCGCGCCATGAGATCGTCGACTTCAAGAAAGATACGAAAGAATACATCGCCGACGCGAAGGGCTCAGGCGTTACAGGCACGCTTTTGTACTGGACCGATGTCGCGTCGGAATTCCTGAGCGAGACGCGCCACGTCTCGGTCTGGCTGCCGCCCGGATATGATGAGGACACGGCGCGCCGCTACAAGGTCCTTTACATGTCAGACGGGCAAAACCTCTTCGACCCGAGGATCGCCAACACCGGCGTTGACTGGGGCGTCGATGAAGCCGTGACCGCGCTTGTCGGGGAAGGCGCGATCGACCCCGTCATCGTCGTCGGCGTGTGGTCGAGCGCGCGGCGGGGTTCCGAATATTCGCCCTGGCATGGCGCGCCTGATTACGCCCGCTTCCTGACCGGGGAATTGATGCCGCGCGTCAACGCTCAATTCCGGACGCTGACCGGTCCTGACAATACCGCGCATATGGGCTCGTCGATGGGCGGATTGTTGTCCTTCTATCTCGCGACCAAACACCCGGACGTTTTCGGCGCGTGCGGCTGCCTCTCGACCCATGTTCCGTTTTCCGAAGCTGTCGCCGCGCGATTTTTGCCAGAGCGAGACGGCGTGAACGCGGCAGGCGCCGCGCCGGACGAGACGCCCTACATCCTGAAAGAGATCGCGGCGGGCCTTTCGATCCCGAAGAGCGCGCAGCTCTGGTTTGACTACGGCACGGCGGGTCTCGACGCCGACTACGGCCCGGCGCACGCGGCGCTGCGCGAGGCGCTGCTGGAGCAAGGCCTCGTCGAGGGCGAGGATTTCGTCATGCGGCGCTATGACGGCGCTGATCATAATGAAACGTCCTGGCGCGCACGCCTCAAAGATCCGTTGCGCTTTCTTTACGGAAAGGGTTGATAAGGCGCTCCGGCTTGGCGCTGCCGGCGCGGGATTTTGGTTGAGGTCAGTGTCGATGCGTTTTGTACTTGCGCGGGCGGCGGCGTCTCTAATCGTCATCGCAGCCGCCTCGGCGCAGGAAGCGCCCGCGCCCGTTTCGCTGATCCCGGCGTCCGCCGCCGGCGCGGCGCAGGATGCGCGCCTCGCCGATTTTGAAGCGCTGCTCGACAAGGCGTTCGCCACCGGCGACTTCGTCGGCCTTTCCGTCGCGATCGTGCGCCGCGGCGAAACGCAATTCCTGAAAACATGGGGCGTCACGGAGATCGGCGGCGCCAGCGTCACGCCTGACACCGTCTTTCGCGTCGGCTCCCTGTCGAAGGGCTTCACCGCGGCGCTCGCCGGCAAGGCGATGAGCGAGGGGCTCCTCTCCCCGGCCGATCCGGCGACGCGCTTTGCGCCGGCGCTCAAACTTGCCGGCGGCGCCGAAAAATCGCTGGAGCTCGGCCATCTCCTCAGCCACCAGACCGGCCTGCCGCCGAACGCTTACGACAATCTCCTCGAAGCGGGGACGCCGGTCGCCGACATCTATGCGAAATACCGTTCGGTGAAACTCATCTGCCCGGTCGGCAAGTGCTATTCCTACCAGAACATCGCGTTCGACATCGCCGGCGTCGCGGTTTCCTCCGCCTACGGAGAGCCTTACGCCGCAGCGCTTGAAAAGCGCCTGTTCGCTCCGCTCGGCATGACGAACGCCTCCGCCGACGAGAAGGGCCTGTCAGCCTCCGGAAACTGGGCGCGCCCGCATGTGCGCGAGCGCATCAAGGGAGCGGACGACGCCTTCGGCCCGTGGCGCCAGACGACGATCAGGCCGGTCTACTGGCGCGTGCCGGCCGCAGGCGGCGTCAACGCATCGATCCGCGATATGGCGGCATGGCTGAAGGCGGTGATGGGCCGCGCCCCTGAAACGCTGCCGCGCGAGACGCTCGATCTCATCTTCACCCCGCGCATTGTCTCGCCCGCCGAAAACGTCCGGATGCGGAGCGTTTCGCCGCGCTTCAAGGCGTCGGAATACGCCTTCGGCTGGCGGCGCTACGCCTATGAGGGCGTTCCCCTGATCGCTCATTCCGGCACGGTCGAGGGCTACGCCGCGCAGATCGCCTTCCTGCCGGAGCAGGACGCCGGGATCGTCATTCTCGCAAATGGCCGCTCCAAGCGGCTCTGGCGCATCTTGCCGTCGTTTCTCGACATGGAACTTGGCCTGACGCGCGAGGATTGGCTGGCCCTCAACGACGGCGCCGCGGTCGCAGGGTCGAAATAGCGTCCTATTCCGCCGCCACCGCGACCGGCGCTTGCGCCTCGACGGCCGCGAGGCCCGTCGCCTTTGAAAACCGCATCACGCCGTCGTCGATCCTGCCGAAGCGCAGCTCGCGGATATCCCGGAAATAGCTCTGCGGATTGCGCCAGGGATCGCGGTCGCCCTGCTTCGGCAGCCGGTCGGCCGCGCGCAGGATGTAGCCGGAATTGAGATTGAGAAACGGCTCGGCCTTCAGCGACGGATCGTCGTTGACGGGCGTCGCGATGTCAGCCCCCTGCCTGTCCATGAAATTGATCAGCCGGCAGACATAGCGCGAGATGAGATCGGCGCGCAGCGTCCAGGATGAATTCGTATAGCCGAAAACGAAAGCGAGATTAGGCAGCCCGGAGCAGGCGAAGCCGCGATAGGTGAAAGTCTCCGCGAGATTGACAGGGCGCCCGTCGACGCTCGCCTTGGCGCCGCCCATCGCTTCGAGCGTCAGGCCCGTCGCGGTGACGATGATGTCCGCGGCGAGCGTCTTGCCGGATTTAAGGCGGATGCCGTTCTCGACAAAGGCGTCGATGTCATCGGTTTCAACTGACGCCTTGCCGGCGCTGATCGCCTTGAAGAGATCGCCGTCCGGCACGACGCAGAGCCGCTGGTCCCAAGGGTTATAGCGCGGGCGGAAATGCTTCTCGACATCATAGCCGGGCGGCAATTGCTCGCGCACGAGATTGAGCAGCCGCTCGCCGGCCTTTTCGGGCCGCGCGCGCATGAGCTTGTACATGACCTGCTGAAAGACGATGCGCCACCAGCGCACGAGCCGGTAGGCGAGGCTGCGCGGCAGGATCTTCGCCAGCCCTTCGGCGGCGTTGCTGTTCTGCGGCAGGGAGAAAAACCAGCTCGGGCTGCGCTGGAGCATCGTCACATGCGCCGCCTTGTCGGTCATCGAGGGGATCAGCGTCACCGCGGTCGCGCCCGAGCCGATGACGACGACGCGGCTGCCCGAATAGTCAAAATTTTCCGGCCATTTCTGCGGGTGGATGATCCGCCCCCGGAATTGATCCGCACCCGGAAAGTCCGGCGTGTAGCCTTCCGAATAGCGGTAATAGCCCGAACACATCCACAAAAAGGCGCAGGAATAGCGCGTCTCGCCCTCGCGCGTTTTCGCGCTGACCGTCCAGCGCGCCGTCCGCGTGTCGAAGGCGATCGTCTCGACGCGCGTTGAAAAGCGGATATGGCGGTCGATCCCATACTCCCGCGCGGTCGCGTTCACATAAGACTTGATCGACGGCCCGTCCGCGATGACCTTTGGTGTCCGCCAGGGGTGAAAGCCATAGCCGAGCGTGAACATGTCCGAGTCCGAGCGAATGCCCGGATAGCGAAAAAGGTCCCAGGTGCCGCCCATGTCCTCGCGCGCCTCGAGGATCGCGAACGACTTCGAGGGACACAGCTTCATGAGGTGATGCGCCGCGCCGACGCCGGAAATCCCCGCGCCAACGATGATGACGTCGAAATGCTCCATGGGTCCGGCTCCGTTTCATCGCCATCTTAGACAATTTCCCGGTAAACTACAGAGTTTACAGCACTCGCCACGCCCATCCTCGATTGACGCATGACGCGTGTCACTTTACACATGACGAGAGGTCGGAGGAGATTGCGGTGGGCTCGCCGGCAAATCATCCCGCGAACGACATCCGCGCCGCGCTTGACGCAGCTGGCATGACAGTCGTGGCGGCCGCAAAGCGGCTTGGCGTCAGCCGCCAGCAGTTGACACGGGTGATCGGAAAGAAGTCTTCGCTTTCCGCCGAGATGGCGCTGCGCATCGAGACGCTGTTCGGCTTGCCGGCCAAAAATCTTCTCGAGGCGCAGCTTGAAAGCGACCTCATCGCCGCCAGGAAGAAGCTGCGGGCGGAACGGCGTGGCGCGCTGTCGGCGCCGCAGCGGGGCTCGGTGTTGCGGCGGCTTCGAAGCGAGCGTGCGCAATTGACGGCGGACGGCGTTGAAGCGCTCTATCTCTTCGGCTCCGTCGCCCGGGGCGATGCGGCCGCCGCATCCGACGTCGATCTCTATTTCATTCCGACCAAGGACGCATCGATCGGCCTTATTGAGCTTGGCCGCCTGACGTCGCGTCTTGAAGGCCTGTTGGGCCGCAAAGTCGATCTGGCGCCCTTCGACAGCCTTCGCCCCGCGGTGATGGAGCGGGCGCGTCACGATCAGGTGCGCGTGTTCTGATGGCGCGGCGGCCTAAATACACACAAAGAGACCTCATCAAGCATATTCTTGATCTTTGCGACGCCATTGCGGCGGGCGTCGAGGGTCAATCTTTCATCGATTTTGAGAAAGACCGGAACCTCGCCGACGCAACCGCTTATCGGCTGCAAGCGATAGGGGAGGCGTGCACGAAGATCGACCCCGGCATAAAGGCAGCTTACAATCTCCCTTGGAAGGAAATAATCGGCATGCGGCAGATTTTGAGCCACGATTATATGGCGATTTCAAAGCGGGTCATCTGGACGACGGCGCAAACGAATCTTGACGCCTTGCGCAAGGCCTGCATGGACGCGCTTGAAAACGGGCGCGCCGAATGACCCTCCCCTTCTGGGAAACCAAATCGCTGAAGGCGATGACCGACGCGGAGTGGGAATCGCTCTGCGACGGCTGCGGGCGATGCTGCATGGTGCTGCTCGAAGAAACGGACACCGGGCGCCTCTATGAGACAAATGTCGCCTGCAAGTTGTTCGATGTCGCCAGGCGCCGCTGCACGAATTACGCGGCGCGGCAAAAACTGGTGAAGGATTGCGTGAAGCTGACGCCCGGCAACGCCGCTTCGCTCGGCTGGATGCCGGAGACCTGCGCCTACCGGCGCCTCGCGCGCGGCGAAGATCTGCCCGACTGGCATCCGCTCCTCACCGGCACGCGCAAGAGTGTCGAGGAGGCCGGCGTCGCGATCATGAACGCCGTCAGTGAACGGACCATCGAGGGGGACGAGATCTGGGACCATGTGACAGCGACACGGCCGCGCCCGCGCAAGCAGCGCCGGCGGCGCTAGCAACAGCGCGCGGCGCTTGACGGGCTCACCGGACGCGGCAGGGGTTCGGCCCGGCCAAGCGCAAAGGAGGGGCGATGCTGCTGCGCCGTGTCATTGACCGCGTCCGCGCGCAAAACTGGCGCGCTGTCGCGATCGATTTTGTGATCGTCGTCCTCGGCGTCTTTGTCGGCTTGCACGTCAACAACTGGAACGCCGCGCACGCGTCGCCGCCGTCGATTATATTTACGACAAGGCGTTCGAGCGAAAACTTCCCGAGAGCATCGTTCTTTCGACAGAAACCTGGACCGCTTGCAGCTCTAT
The DNA here is from genome assembly GCA_034522715.1 of Parvularculaceae bacterium. GTDB lineage: Bacteria > Pseudomonadota > Alphaproteobacteria > Caulobacterales > Parvularculaceae > Amphiplicatus. Next base: position 328,645 of record JAXHLA010000005.1, read on the forward strand.
TACGGCGCCTATGACGATCTCCTCGACACCGGCAACGGCGTGTTCCGGGCGTTCCGCACCGACGGCGCGGCCATCTATCAGGCGCACGGCATCCCGGTTTTCGACGAGCGCCCGGCGGAGGACATCGTGGCGCTCGCGCGCGAGCATCAGGATTTCGCCGCCTATCTCCGCACCGTCCGCGAATGGGCGATCGCGCATGAATGACTTCTTGAGGAGCGTCGCGGCGAGACCGAAGCCCTGCTGGCGGCGATCAACGCAGAGCTTGGGGGGCGGCGATGATCCTGCGCCGCGTCATCGCGCATTTCCGCAAGCAGGAACGGAATGCGATTGCAATTGCGATTGATTTCCTGGGCGAACGCCGCCGTTGACACAACGCGACAAAAGTCTTACTCTTACTAGTAAGAATAGGGTCCGCCATGCGCATCACCTCAAAAGGCCAGGTTACCATCCCGCAGGAAATCCGGGAGCAGTCAGGGCTGCTGCCGCTGACGGAGGTCGAATTTCTTTTTGACGGGAAGGCCGTTCGCATCATCAAAGCGCGCAAACCCGGCGGCGGGCGCGGGCGGGCGCTGGTGGCGCGCCTCAAGGGCCGCGGCGACGTTTCGATGACGACGGACGAGATCATGGCGTTGACGCGCCCATGACGCAGCGGTGACGCGTGCGCCATGACCGCCGTTCTTGTCGATAGCAATGTTCTCCTCGACATTCTGACCGAAGATAAGACTTGGTCGGACTGGTCCGGAGATGCTCTAGCAATCGCCGCAGATAACGCCCGCCTTGTCATCAATGCTGTCGTTTACGCGGAAGTATCGGTGCGTTTTTCGCGGATTGAAGACCTGGAAGATGCCTTGCCCGCATCTTTTGTCAGCCGTGAGGCGATCCCGTTCGAGGCCGCCTTCCTCGCCGCCAAGGCATTTGTCCGCTACCGCCGCCGCGGCGGCGCCCGCGCTTCTCCTCTGCCCGATTTTTTCATCGGCGCGCACGCAGCGGTCGCGAACTATTCCGTGCTGACGCGCGATCCTTCCCGCTACAGAACATATTTTCCTTCCATACCGCTGATAGCGCCGCGAATAGGGAAACGCGCATGATCCTTCGCCGCGTCATTGCCCACTTTCGCAAACAGGAATGGACCGCGATTGCGATCGATTTCGTCATCGTCGTCGTAGGCGTCTTCGTCGGCATCCAGGTCGCAAACTGGAACGAAGCGCGTCAGGCTGACGAGGCGTCGCGCGCGGTGACTGCGCGGCTCATCGAGGACCTCGGCGACGAAGCGTGGGGCTTCCAGTATCTTCTCGACTATAGCGACGACGTTCTGACAAGCGCCGAGCGGGCGTTGGCCGCGCTCGAAGGGCGCATCGACAGCACTGACGAGGCGCTGCTTATCGATGCTTATCGCGCGACCCAATATCGCGAGCCGCGACGCCGGCGTTCCACCTATGACGAGTTGATCTCGACCGGCGAGATCGGCCTCATCCGGGACCAGACGCTGCGCGACCTCGCGATCAGGGTCTATTCGACGCCAATGTTCGATAATATCCGGCAGGAGGGCGTCGGCTCGCGCTATCGCGAAGCCTTTCGCATGACCGTTCCGATCCCGGTTCAGCGAGCGCTGAGCGGGAAATGCGGCGATCGCACCGTCATCATCGGCGACTACACATCGATCATCGACCAGCTCGATTATCCGTGTACGACCGGGCTATCGCCGGAGGCCCTGCGCGAAGCGGCGGCCGTGCTCGAAGCCGATGCCCAGATCGCGCGGCTTCTGCGCCTGCGCATCGCCGACATCGAAACCCGGCGCGGCGACATGCTCGCCCCGGTCAACAAAGATATCCGCGAAGGCCTTCGCGCCTTTGTGGAGCGCCAGCCATGATCCTCTCGCCGCATCGCCAGTTGATGGCGCGACCGCAGCGGACCCGCTTGACATGTTTTGCACATGAAATTATGTTTTGCACATGAACAAACACATCCAGATCCGTGAGGTTCCGGAAGCGACCCATCGCAAGCTCAAGGCGCGGGCGGCGGAGGAAGGTCTCTCCATGAGCGATTATCTGAAGCGGCTGATCGACCGCGATCTCAAACGCCCGGACTGGGCGTCGCTAAAGGCGCGCATGGCGGAGATGGGCCCCCTCGAACTGCCGGTCTCGCTGACGCAGATGATCCGCGACGAGCGCGATAATCGGTGATCGTCATCGACGCGTCGCTTGCGATCGAGATTGTCCTCGCGACCCCCGACGGCGACGTCCTTAGCGGAAGGATCATTGACGGCGCCCATGCCCTCGCCGCGCCGGAGATCATCGAGCTTGAAGTGCTCCAGACCCTGCGCCGGCTGCGCCGCATGGGCCTGATTGACGATGCGACGGCGGACAGGGCGCTCCTGAATGTCGGTGAGCTGGCGATCGAGCGATTCTCTCATCTGCCGCTTCGCTCGCGTATCTGGGCGTTGCGCGATAAACTCACCGCTTATGACGCGGCTTATTTCGCCCTCGCTGAAATTCTGGATACGCCTCTCTGGACCCGAGACGGAAAGTATTCTTCCGTTCCCGGACATAGTGCGCGGATAGAAATCCTATAGGGCCGCGCCATGATCCTCCGCCGCGTCATCGACCACGTTCGCGCGCAGAACTGGCTCGCCGTCGCGATTGACTTCGTCATCGTCATCCTCGGCGTTTTTCTCGGCATTCAGCTCGGCAACTGGAACGCGGCGCAGGCCGATGCGCGCCTCGGGCTTGACTATGTTGAGCGGTTGACCCGCGACTTGAGGCTGGATGAGATTTCGGTTCGCTCGGAAGCGGCCTATTACGCCGCTGTCCTTGAAAGCGTTCAGCGCACGGATGCGCTTCTCGGCGCAGCGGACGCTGATCCCCGCGCGCTCGTCGTCAACGCCTATCGCGCGAGCGAGATCAGCTATGGCGCGCCAGTGCGCGCGACATGGGACGAGATCGTCGCTGCGGGTCATCTTGACCTGCTGCCGGACGGCGCGGCGGGCAAGGGCCTGTCGGAATACTACGCGTTCGACATCCGGCAAGACATTTACCGGGCAGGCCTCATGTCAGGCTACCGGCAGACGGTCAGGAAAATCATACCGATGTCCATCCAGATCGCCATGCGCGAGGGATGCAGCGACGTGCGCAACGCGGACGGCTACATCGTCAGCTTTAAAGACGAATGCACGCTTGACGCCGATCCCGCCGCGATCGAGGCGACAGCGGCCGCTCTCAAAAGCGACCCCGATGTCGCGGCGGAGCTTCGCTATCAATACAGCTTCGCCGTCTCGGGCGTGCTCAATATCAAGGGGGCCCAAGCGACCCTCGAACGGGGGCTCGCCGCGCTCGGGGCGGCGCCCAAACCGCCGCCGTGATGGGCAGCCGCGCGCCCATTGACCCCATTGGACTCAATGGATACATAGTACTGACACGAGATCGGGCAAGACACTCATGGCCAACATCAATGTGCGCGGGATCTCCGACAGGACAAAGGAAGCGCTGCGGGTGCGCGCTGCGAAAGCCGGCATGTCGCTCGAAGCTTTTGCGCGGCGCGCGCTGCAGAACGCGGCGCTGCCCGAAGGGAGGGGGCCCGCCCCGCTTCCTGAACTCGCGAAAAAGCACTTCGGCGCCAAGGGCGGCGTCGAGCTAGAGCTCCCGCCGCGCGCCACCAAGAGACGGCCCGTGGCGTTTCCCTGAGATGATTGTTCTCGATACGAACATCATCTCCGAGGTCATGCGGCCTGCGCCAAACGAAGGCGTCACCGCATGGCTGAGCGCGCATGACCCCCTCGATCTTGCGACGACGGCAATCACCGTCGCGGAAATCCAGCGGGGCATATTGCGCTTGCCAGACGGCAAGCGGCGGAACGGCCTGCAGGCGCGCTTCTCGGCGTTTATCGAAGACGCTTTTCTGGACAGGCTGCTAGCCTTCGACAAGGCTGCGGCCTATGCGTGCGCAGAGACGTCTGCCGCGCGCGAGCGTCTTGGACTGCACGCGGACGCGGTTGATATGATGATTGCGGGCATCGTGAAATCGACACAAGCGACGCTCGCAACTCGGAACATGGCCGACTTCAGCGAGTGCGGAATCGTAGTGTTGAATCCGTGGCGCGCGAAAGACTGAAGCGGAAAGCGCAATTCTGACTGCTCAAAGACACCAGAAAGGGCTCTCTCAACGATGCTCCGTTTGATCGCCGCCGCCGCCGGCTTGTTCGCCGCCGCCTTGTTCGCCAATGCCGAAGCGCAAACCATCCCCTGGCGCGCAGGGTCTGGGCCCGCGTTATCGCCGTCGGCGCGGCCTGCGGCCTTCGACTACTGGCCGGGCGCACAGTACGACGCGGCGATCCCGACGCTGAAGAGCGTCATCGGCCATGCGAATGGCGAGCGCATCACGCGCCCCGAGGATGCGGTGCGCTATCTCGGCGCGCTGCGGCGCGCGGCCCCGGCGCGCATGCGGCTTTTTGAATATGCGCGCAGCTGGGAGAACCGTCCGCTCGTTTATGCGGTGATCGGCTCGGAAGCGAACATCGCGCGACTCGACGCGATCAAGGCGGACATCGCCCGCGTCAGCGATCCGGACGCTTCGCTCGGCGATGCGCTGTCGAAGCTGCCTGCGACGGTTTTTCTTTCTTATGGCGTCCACGGCAACGAGATTTCCTCGACCGACGCAAGCCTGATGACCGCCTATCATCTGCTCGCCGCGAAAGGCGATCCGACCGCTGACAAGATCCTTCTTGATGCGCTCGTTTTCATCGACCCGATGCAGAACCCCGATGGGCGCGCGCGCTTCGTTCATAATTTCGAGATCACGGAAGGACTTGAAAACTCAGGCTCGGCGATCGCGGCGGAGCGTAACGAGCCGTGGCCAGGCGGGCGCACCAATCACTATCTTTTCGACATGAACCGCGACTGGTTTGCGCTGACGCAGCCCGAAACGCGCGGGCGCGTACGATTGCTGCGCGAATGGCGCCCGCTTGTCTTTGTCGACCTCCACGAGATGAACACGGAATCGACTTATTTTTTCTCGCCCGAAGCGCGGCCCTATAATCCCCATCTCGTCGCCACGCAGCGCGAGAGCCTCGAGATTTTCGGGCGCAACAACGCGACGTGGTTTGACCGTAACGGCTTTCCCTATTTCACGCGCGAGGTCTACGACGCGTTCTATCCGGGCTATGGCGCGAGCTGGCCCTCCTATTACGGCGCGATCGCGATGACGTATGAGCGCGGATCGGCGCGCGGGCTTCTGGCGGACCGTCGCAAGGGACCGGACTTTCATTATCGCGACAGCGTCCGCCAGCATTTCCTCGCCTCGATCGCGACGGCGGAGGCGGCGGCCGTCAATCACGACAAGCTATGGCGCGATTTTCGCGCCTATCAGGAATCAGCGGTGACCGAAGGCCGCCGCGACGGCGTCAGCGCCTATGTGCTGCCCGCCGGCCATGACGACGCCGCGGCGTTCCGGATGGCGGGGCTCCTCGCGCAGCAAGGCGTCGAGGTTCTGACCGCGAAGAGCTCATTCTCCGCTTGCGGACAATCCTTTCCGGCCGGCAGCCATGTCGTGCCGATGGCCCAGCCCGCCAAGCGTCTCATCCGCAACCTCCTCGACCCTCAGGTTGATCTCGAAGCTGATTTCCTCGCCGAGCAGGAACGCCGGCGCGCGAAAGACCTTGGCGATGAAATTTACGACGTGACCGCGTGGTCATTGCCGATGATGATGGGCGTCAGAAGCGTCGCGTGCGAAAGCGGCGCGCCGGGCGGGGGCAATTTCGTCAGGCATGGCGGGCGCCTGACGCGCGTCGGCGCGCTGGCCGGACCGGAAGGCGCGATCGCCTTTCTTGTGCCGTGGGGCGAGCGTCCGGCGACGCGGCTCCTTGCACGCGCCTTGCGCGCGGGGCTGACGCTGTCGTCGAGCGATCGCGCGTTTACGGCGGGGGGCCGGGCGTTTCCCGCCGGAACGCTGATCTTTCAGCAGGCGGATAATGCCGCAGGCCTTCGCGCCACGCTGACCCGCTTTGCGCGCGAGACGGGCGCCAGCGTTATCGCCGCCAGCGACAGCTGGGTGAGCGAGGGCCCGAATTTCGGCTCCGAGCACGTCGTCGCGATGCGCGCGCCGAAAATCGCCATCGCCTGGGACGAGCCGACAAGCCCCAACATCGCCGGCGCGACACGCTATGTCATCGAGCGGCAGTTCGATTTCCCGGCGACCGCCGTGCGCGTCGAAGACATGGACAATCGCGCCCTCGACACGTTCGACGTTCTCGTCCTGCCGGGGGGCGGCGACTATGCGACGGCGCTAGGAAAATCGGGCGTCGAACGCCTCAAGGGCTGGGTCGATCGGGGCGGCGTCCTCATTGTCACGGGGTCGGCGACGCGCTTTGCCGCTGATCCTGCCGCGGGCCTGCTGTCGATCCGGCGCGAAAACGCCGCGAAGCCCGATAGCGAAGACGGCAAGGAGACCGAGGATAAATCGACCGTAGACGGAACACTCCTCGCCGACGACGCAGCCGCCGCGAAAGCGCTGGCGCCGGCGAAGGAAAGCCCGGACGGAACAGCGGGCGTTCTCCTCAACGCCGCCGTCGACGCCGACCACTGGCTCGCCGCAGGGGTGAAGCCCCAGGTCGTCGCGCTCTATTCAGGCGGCGATATCTATGCCCCTGCAAAACTCGACGCCGGCGTCAATGTCGCACGGTTCGCCGGGGCCGAAACGCTGCTCGCCAGCGGCTATCTCTGGGCGGAGACGAAAGCCCAGCTGGCGCACAAGCCCTTCGTTGTCATCGAGGGGAAAGGCGACGGCATGGTGATCGCTTTCACCGCCGACCCGACGACCAGAGCCTATCTCGACGGCCTCAACACGCTGTTCGCCAACGCGCTCTTCAGGGCGCCGGCGCATTCGGAGAAGGGGCGTTAAAACAACTTCTCCGGCGCGTCCGGCGAGGGCGATTTCAGCACCCACCTTCCGTCTTCACGGCAGGCGACGCCGTCCCATTGGTCTGATCGTCCGCCTACGGAGAGGCGTTGTTCAAAACCGCGGCAGAAGACGGCGGCTTTTCGCGGGCCGCCGGCGAGTTCGAGCTCCGTTCCCGGGGCCTTGATCATCAGCTTGTCGCTGACATAGCCGCGGATGCGGCCGTCCGCCTCGACCAGCATCCAGGTTTTGCCGACGACCTTGCCGACGACGGTGACGCCCGTCCCCGAGATCAGTTGTTCAAGGATCGGGTGCTCCGTCGACGGCCCGAGGCGGGCATTGGCGTTGCTGGTCAGCGCGTAAAGGCCTTGCTCGGTCTCATACATCTCACCGAGGACGAGCGCCGACGGCATCGGCGGGCGGTCGTTCGGGTCGGCCTTCAGATCGCCAAGGCGAGCCTCGCGCGCCTTCACCCAGCCAGAGGCGTCCGCGCCCTTCCAGTCGAACCGCTCCCCCGCGGCGCCGGCCTCCATCGCCTGCAGGAACGCCGGTTCGAGCGCGCGGGCGTCCGTCGATGTCATTTCGGCGCCGAGCGGGGATTGCTCGGCGTAATTCTCCGCGCCTCGCCCGCCGACGCCCGTCGAGGCGCAGGCGGCGAGCGAGAGCGCCATGCTTGCAGCGAAAAACTGACCCCTCATGACCCTGATCTCCTGGCTGGCAAGGGGTTATTAACCCCGGAGAGCGGCGCGGCATAGGCGCTAGCGGGGCTCTCCTTGAGCAAAATCTTTACAGGTTGTGAGGCATCCTCCGCCGCTCGCGAAGGGGAAAACCGCTCATGCCGACCCATCCGGGGGCTGCAAAGGCCGAAGGGGTCTCGCGCCTCAAATTATTGATTGATGTCGCGCGCGAAGGTTCGACCGAGAAGCGCGCCGATCTCCTGCGCGAGATCACCGACGTCTTCATGGCCGCGCCCGACCGCTACACCTCCTCCGAGATGCAACATTTCGACGTGATCCTGTCGAAGGTGACGGAATCGGTCGAGATCGCGCTGCGCGCCGAGATCGCCGAAAAACTCGCCGATGTCGCGAACGCGCCGCGCAACCTCGTGCGCCAGCTTGCGCTCGACGAAATCACCGTCGCCCAGCCTATCCTTGAGCGCAGCGCAGCCTTGAGCGAGGACGACCTCATCAAGGTGGTGCAACAACGCACGCAGGACCACATGAAGGCGATCTCGCGCCGGCGTGAGATCCCCGCCTCTCTCTCCGCCGAGCTTGTCGAGCGCGGCGACAAGGACGTGCTCGTCATGCTCGCCAGCAATCAGGGCGCGCAGTTCACCGGCGACACGATGACGAAGCTCGTCGAACATTCGCGCGCGATCGCGGATCTGCAGACGCCGCTGACAGAGCGCTACGACCTGCCGCCGCACCTGTTGACGCAGATGTACTTCTTCGTCTCCTCGGCGCTGAAGCGCGAGATCCTGAAACGCTCGGACCTTCTGGACCCCGCCCTCATCGACCAGGCGATCGAAGGCAATCGCGTCAAGATCCTCAAACAGGCGATCGACGAGGCGGGCGCGGAAGTCGGCGACGCGCGGCGCTTCATCGAGTCGAAGATCCGCGCCAAACAGCTCAATGAAACGCTTCTGAAAGACCTGATCGAGCATCGCCGCTCGACCGAGTTCCTGCTCGCTTTTGCCCATTTTGTCGGCGTCGATCCGTCGACGGCGCAGCGAATCTTCTCGGACAAATCGTTCGAATCGCTGGCGATCGCGTGCCGCGCGGCGGGACTTGAACGCTCGACCTTCGCAAAATTCGTCTTCGGCCTGCAGAAGGGCATCGAGGATCAGCAAAAGTCGCTGCGCGTTCTCGATCTTTATCTGAAGGTTCCGCAAGAAGCCGCCGAGCGCGTCATGCGCTTCTGGCGCGTGCGCTCGGAAGCCGTCGCGACGGATCGCCCGAAGCCGCAAGGCATCCACGCCCTCGCCGACCGCGCGGCCGCGCGGCGTTAATCCGATCCAGCAAACAAACCCGCCGCGCTTGCGCGCGGCGGGTGTTTCATTGTCGTCGGCGCGTCAGAAGAGCTTTAGGCGTAGACGCGTATTTCCGAACGGTTTGAGCAGGCGCGATTGGCGATCCGGCGAAGCTGACCATAGGGAACAAAGCGCGCATCGGGCCCGCGCGCTGTCACCGTGCAGACCGCGCGCCCGTAGCCGCGACGCCCGCCGCCATAGATTTCTTCAATGACAATGGCGTCAGCGCGATAGCCGCGGATCGGAAAGATGTCGCGATCGACGACGCGGCCGGCGTTGCGATAACCGCGGTTGTCATAGTACGGACGATCATTGTAGCGCCCGCCGCGATCGTAATAGCCGCGATTGCCCAGATTCAGCGAAATCGAGAATTGCGGATCGGCGTTATAATAGCGGTCCTTCGGGTAGTAAGTGTAATAGTCCCGGTTGTGATACCGGTGATCGTGGTCGACATCGCACCGGTCCGGGCGTCCGGCGCGATACTGGCTCTCCCGATAATCGCCGCCACGGTCAAAGCGATCACTCCCGCGACGATAGTCGTCGTCATCCGCGAATGCCGCCGCGCCCCCGAGCGTTGTCAGCCCAAGAGCCGCCGCCGCCGCATATTTCACTAGAGTTCTCATGTTTGCCTCCGAGACAATGGCCCCCGCCTGATTGCCGATCATTGGAAGATGGCGGCCGATTGCGGCGAAATTTGCATCGCTTTGGGTCCTGATTGCGCCATAATTGGACAGAGTAACAAACTGGATGGAAGAACGCGTGTCTGACACTTCAAGGCAAACCCGCGCCCGCGCCGCCGCCGCCGCGCGCCGTTTCGGCGTCGTTGCGGCCGGCCTACTTGCGATTTCGGCGATCGTCATCGTCGCCCTCGCGCGGTTCGATTTTCTGGGCGCCGGCTTTCACGTCAATCTGGCCATGGCGCTGGGCGCGGCCGGGACGATCGCGGTCGGCGTCGGTTTGATGGCGCTTACTTTTTATTCAAGCCGGTCCGGATCGGATGACGAAATCGCGCCGACACGCGCCGATCCCGATTTCGACGAGCGCAGATCGCAACAAGACTGACTGAGCGATTGGCCCCGGATCTTTGATTTGTCGCCCACTGCTGAATGATTCAGACCGCAAAGGTCCGCCCTTCACGGTCCTCGATTTCGACAATCCAGAGATCGCGGTCAAAGCGGATTTCCTTTTCAAGAAAAGCGTCAATCGTCGTTTCGTCGGCTTCGGCGTCGAGCGGTTCACGCCAGACCATTTCGCCTTTGTCGTTGCGCGCCTCGACGAAGAGCCGCGCGCGGCTTGCGCCGAGATAGACCTTGACGGCGACCGCGCCGGCGTCGCTATCGCCTTTGCGCGCAATCGTCGCAAAAGCGCCAGCGGCGGCAGCGCGGCGAAGTTGCGCGGCGACGCGAATTTCAGTCTTGAGGCGCGGCTCGCTCATCGGCGCATCGTCGGATGTTTGAGCGGCGCGGGCAATCGCGGGGGGGCTATGCCGCCTCGGCGCGCAGACGACGCGCCTTGATGCGGTCAAGTTCCGTCAGTTGCGGCGGCGCCGACGGGTCGCTGGCGGCGCGCACGAGGCCGCGCGAGGATGCGGGGCCCTCGGCGATCGGCAAGCGGACCTCCGCGCGCAATCCTTCGCCTGGCGCCGAAGCAAGGTCGATAACGCCGCCATGCAGTTCGGCGAGCGAAATCGCCAGCGAGAGCCCGAGGCCCGATCCGCCCTGGCCGCGCACGCCTGCGCCTTGCGCGCTGGTGAAGCGGGCGCCGATTTGCCGAAGCGCTTGCGCGCTCATGCCGACGCCGTCGTCCTTGACGACAAAGACGATATCGCCATCGCGCGCCGCGACGCTCAGCGAAATCTCGCCGTCGCTGGTGAACTTGATCGCGTTCGACAACAGGTTGATGAGGATCTGGCGAAGCGCGCGCGGATCGAGCCTGCAGCGCGGCAGATCATCGGCGATGTCGAGCCGCAGTTTCAATCCCGCCGCTGCGGCCGATTGACTGAGCATGCCGGCGCATTCGCGGGCGATCTGGGCGGGGTCGACTTCGACGCGCGCAAGCCGGTAGCGATCAGCCTCAACGCGCGAGAGATCGAGCACGACATTGACTAGGTCGAGAAGGTGGCGCCCTGCCATGCGGATATGCTCCGCATACTGTGCATAATTCGGATGGCCGATCGGGCCAAAGGTTTCACGCTCGATCGTCTCCGCAAAGCCGATGACGGCGTTCAACGGCGTGCGCATTTCGTGCGACAGGTCGGCGAGCATCGCGGTCGCGTCGCGCGCTTGGTCCTCGCCCCCCGCTGCGCCCCCCTCGGCGAGGCGCGCCTGCGCCAGAGGCCGGTCGATCATCAAGACGGTCCAGAAATCGTCATCCCGCCTCTCGAATATCAGCTCGACCAGCCCCTCGCCGCCGCCCGGCCGGCGCGCCCGCGCCTCAAAGCGGCGGACAATCGGCCCGGCGACAGCAGCGGCGATCAGCGCCCGGTCGTCAGGATGGAAAAGGTCGGCGAAGCGGCGGGTGCGCCCCGCCTCCCCAAGGAGCCCTTTGGCGCCGGCGCCGAGCGAAAGGATTGACCCGTCGCGGGCGACAATGGCGAGGGCGGCGCTCGCGCCCCCCCGGAAGGCAGGCCCGGCGACCGCGTCGCTAAGACGCCGACCGAGCTTTTCGAGAGAGGTTTGAACGCCCATGCCTGCGCCGTCCAATCCGATGCGGGGTCTGCGCCGCCGCATCAAGGGTCCAGAAAGGCCGGTTAAGATTCTCTCACCGGCGCTCGACCATTTGTCGGCGATACTGTTAACAAATTCTGAAAAATCCCGAGGCACCGCGCCAGCATCCCCCGATTCTCTTCCGAAACGATGATTGGCTGCGGGTCGCTGCGGAGAGGGTCGCGCGCGGCCCAGGGCGGCCCGCGGCTGTCAAAATTTTCAGCCGGCAGAATTGGGTAAACGTCTCGAATTTGCGATTAATGTCGCTAGAGTGCGGAAACGCCGGTTAAGCGGCATATGGGTATCGTTGGGGTCCGCAAGGGGGTTGCGAGTCCCTGCGGAATGGGCAGGGATCAGACTCGACCTTGAGCGATCAATCGGGAGCCAATCATGTTGCGTTCGAACGCTGCGGCGGCACGCCGCGCGGATAAGCCTTCGTTGGACCTTTCCTCAAATCGGGGCGCCCGCCGCGCCGGTGGGGCGATGGCGGCTGTCGCGTCATTCTTCGCTTTTGCGGTGACGACGGGAGTGTCCGCCGAATCGCTCGCGCAGCCGCGCGACGTGTCGCTGGAAGAAGCGGCGGCGGACTATGTCCGCTTCCGGGAGGACGTCGCCGCGATCGAGGCGATCCCGTTCACGAGCGCCGAAACGACGCGCGAGGCGCACCGGCGGCTGTCCGCGCATGACGCGCAGGCGATGTCGGCCGGCTGGGTCGCTTACGCCGCCCTCGTCGCCGCCGACACGCCGTCCTTCCGCGAATCGCTTGAGGAAGCCGTGTCGAACAAAAAGAAAAACAAGAAAAAGCTCGCGGGCGCCGACGCGTTCCTCGATGAGCTCGCCGGCGATCCCGGCTATCCGCGGCGGCTGAAGGGCGCAAACGACGCCATCGCGCGCGTGCTCGACATGACGAAGCAAGACGCGGCGCGCTTTTCGACGCTCGGCGAAGCGTTCAAGGCGCAAGCCTACGCCATGCAGAAAACGAAATGGGGCGTCGCCAAAATTCCAGCGAGTTCGGCCCGCATCAGCGATGCCGACAGCTATGCGCGCGGACGCCCCGAAGCCAAGGCGCCAAGCCTTGCCGCCGTCACCGAGAAGGGCGTCACCGCGCCGACGCTCGCGAGCGTTGAGGGCCCCTGGGGCGCCGATTGGGGCAGGAGCGGAGAATCGGGCCGCATGACCGAGCCGAACGCGGAAGTCATCATGAACCGCGTCTTGAACCTTGCCGCGCGCTACGCGATCAGCGGCGTCAATCAGAAGACCGTCGCCGTGTATGCGAAGAACGACAAGTCGAACCAGTGCCTGTCCTTCGCGCAGATGACGCTGCGTCAATGCATCGCTGCGACGCGCGCGCCCTACGAGGAAGCCTTCTGCCTTGGCGAGCATGCGCTCAACGACGTTTCCGGCTGCATTGGCTGGGTTGCTGGCGTCGAAAAATAAAGTTCCTATCCCTCGGATGAAAAGGGCCGCCCCTCGACGGCGGCCCTTTTTGTTGAGCGCGCCGCCCGCTACTCTTCCTTCAGAAAGGTGGATCTTGCGATGGCGTTTCGGGAAAGCGGCGGGGGTGGCGGCGGGGACTCGCAGAAGAACGTGCTCGGCGGCGCGCTTGAAACATGCAGCGTCAACCCGATGACCGGCTTTTTCCGCACAGGATGCTGTCACACCGCGCCGCAGGACACCGGCGCGCACACCGTCTGCGCGGTCATGACCGACGACTTCCTGGCGTTCTCGAAATCGCGCGGGAATGATTTGTCGACGCCGCATCCGGCGTTCGGGTTCCCTGGCCTCAAGGCTGGCGATCGCTGGTGCCTGTGCGCCGCGCGCTGGAAAGAAGCGTTTGACGCTGGCAAGGCGCCGAAGCTCGTTCTCGCAGCGACGCACGAGCGCACGTTGCACTATGCGCCGCTCGAAGCGCTCAAAGAGCATGCCGCAGATCTCACGTGAGGGGCGCTTGCGCGCCCTTGTCAGCCTGACTATTTCCCTCTCGTGATCAGTTTTGACGACATCCTTGCTGACTTCGCGTTCCTCGACGATTGGGACGACCGCTACAAATACCTGATCGATCTCGGCCGCGCGCTGCCGCCTTATCCGGAAGAAAAGCGCGACGAGGCCCGCAAGGTGCGGGGCTGCGCGAGCCAGGTCTGGCTCGATCCGACTGTTGAGAATGGCGCCATCGCCTTCGCCGGCGATTCCGATGCGCATATCGTCAAGGGGCTCGTCGCGGTCCTTCTGTCGCTCTATTCGGGCAAGACGGCCGCCGAAATTCTCGCCGTTGATCCTGGCGAAGCGCTGTCGCCGCTCGATCTCTCCGCGCATTTGACGCCGCAGCGCTCGAACGGCCTCGCCTCGATGGTCAACCGCATTCGCGCCGTCGCCGCCGAAGCAGCGGCCCGCTAGAGCGCGTTCCCGAAAAGTGGTTCGCGGTTTTCGGAAAGAACGCGCGATCACATAAAAGACTAGAGCGCATTCCCGACTAGCATAATTGCGATCGCGCTCTGGCGCCCATCGCCAAAGCAGCGTGACGAACTTCTGCCCGTCGACTTAACCGGCATAGCGGCGGCTCTTGCGTTCGATTGGCGGTCCGGCGCGCATTGCTTCCTCGACGATCCTGCGCATCTGTCCGCGAAACTCTTTCTCAAGAAGCTCGATCTGGCGGTCGAAGGTCGGGCAGTCGCGGCGATCCTCGATCGCGTGGCAGGCGTGACTGACCGTCGTGCGATCGCGCCCGAATGCATTCGAGATTTCCCGCAGCGACATGTTCGCCGCGACATGGCAGAGATACATGGCGAGCTGTCGCGCAAAGGCGACATCAGACTTGCGCGCCGAAGCGCGCACATCGCCTTCGCTGACCCCGCAAGCGAGCGCCGCGACGTCGCGCGCGGCGGCCACAATTCTTTTCCGGTAAAACGCCGAGAGGCCCCCTCCCCACTCGAACTCCGACATCCCTTGCATCCTTTGCGCTCGACGACCAAGGGAGCACTGTAAAACTTGATTAGAAGTGTCGGATAACTTTAGCGGTCGTCATGAAGAAACCCTTTAGAATTAAGGATAATGTTTGCCTTCCCGCCCAGCGCGCCTCGATTGGTCCGGGAGCGGAATGAATGGCTTGACGGAGTATCTCAGACGTTCGGCGTCAGGTCTGCGGGGCGCGCGCGCCGGCTTCGAGAATCTTCTTGAGCAGGTCTTCGCCGCCGAGACTGTCGATCCCGCGCGCGTCAAGATATTCCTCGATCGCTTCCGCGATAAGCTCGTCGGCGGAAAGCTTCAGCTCCGCTGCGCCAAGGGCAAGGCGCATGAATTCCCGCGGCCCGATCAAGGCGCTGACCGTCGCGCGCAAGCCTGAATAGGGCGCAACGGGCGCCAGCGCCGAAGCGTCGGCTTTCGGCGGGGTCTCGCCAAAATCGTCGTCAAGGTCGTCAAGATCGTCGAGCGGGTCGCGCGCCGATGCGGGCGCTGGCTCGTCGTCAAAGAAATTCTCGTCTAACGCAGGGGACGCTTCAGCGCCGCCAAAAGCCTCGAAATAAGAGGCGACCTCGTCGGCCTCGGCGTCCATTGCGGCGATATCTTCCGCACTCGGATTATCAGGATAGCCCGCTTCAAAGCTGCGCTCGTTGATGACCGTGAGGGGCTGCGGCGGCGGGGCCGGCTTCGGCGGCGCCTTCAACGGCGCGGCCTGCGGGGACAAGACCGGCTTTGGCGCTGCTTTCATCACCGGCGCCGGCGCTGCCGGAACTGGGGCGGTTTTGAGCGAGGCCGCCTTTGCGACGGCCGGCCGTTCGATCGCGGGCGCGGCGCGCGGCGCCGTTGTCAGGGGCGAAAGGCTTGGCCCTTTTGGCTTGTTGTTCTTTCGCGGAATGATCGCGTCGCTCAGCGTGAACGCTTCAGTCTCTTCAGCGCCGTCGATGATCGGCGAGTTCGACGGAGCTGCTTGCCCTTTACGGGCGAGCAGGCCGGAGGTCAGCGCGGCGAATCGGCTTTCGAGCCTTCCTTCGCCCGCCTGAGCGCCCGTTTTTCTGCTCATTGTTCTCCGCCTGCGGAAGATACGCCCGCGACTGCCGGACTACTGGGCGGCGCGGCGGCCGAACACCCTGTTTTGCGCCGCGGCTTGCGCTTGCGCTCCTGTTTCTTCCCCCTGGCGGTAACCACCCTCGGCGCGCTTCAGGCGCCGGTCGAGATATTGCCAGAGTTCGCTGATCTCCTGCGCGGATTTGCAGTAGGGATCGATCTCCATGACGGTGCGCCCGTCGATCATCGACGCTGCATAATCGACGCGGTGATGGATGACCGTCGGCGCGACGGTTCCATGTTGAGAGAGCGCGATTGCGGCTTCAGAGGTGATGCGCGATTTCGGCGTTGCGCCGTTGACGACGAAGACGAGCTGCTTGCCGCGCGCCTGCGCTATATCGACGGTGGGCCCGACGGCGCGCAGATCATGCGGCGAGGGCCGCGTTGGCGCGACGACAAGATCAGCAAAGCCGACGACCTCGGAAATAGCGCGCGTCACTGCCGGCGGCGTGTCGATGACGACAAGCTTGAAGCCCTCGTCGCGCGCGCGGTCGAGATCCTGGAAAAGATTTGAAAAGACCGACTGGATGAAGGCGGGCTGCGGATCTTGCCGCACGTTCCACCATTTGGCGAGCGACCCTTGCGGGTCGGTGTCGATGAGCGCGACGGGTCCTGCCCCCGCGCGCCCGGCTTCAACCGCAATGTGGCCGGACAGCGTGGTCTTGCCCGATCCCCCCTTTTGCGACGCAAAGACAATTACGCGCATCGACGCCAGCATGCGTCCTCCTTGAAGTCTATCGCCGAGGCGGAAGCCCCGAACATAAGGTACGCAACCGTCGTTAACCCGCCGCTCCAAAGACGCCTCGAATACGCTGAAAATTGACGCGGCGCGCTTCAGAATCCGGCAACAAGTCGCGCCGGAAGCAGCCAAACTACGCAAGGCCGCAACCGGCGCAGGGTTCGTTTAGCAGGATGCGTTTAAGGCCGGCTTAAAGCGTCAGCTGGTCTTCGTCGGCAAGGCCGAGAAGGCGCGTGATGTGCGCGATGCGCGGGTTGCCGTCCCAATCCCAATAGCGCAGCACGGCGCGTGCAAAGTCGCGCGCCATCATGTCGAAGACGCCGAGAATCTCCTCGGCGCGTTCCGGCGTCAGCGGATTCTCGCCAGCCTTCTGCATCAGGATATTGTAGAATTCAGCGCGCGGAATTCCGAGGCTCTTGCACATCACCGCAAAGGGTTCGACGGTCGGATCGCGCAGAATGCGCGCGACAAGCTCGCGGCTGACGCCAGCGATCATGCCGGTCGCCATGATGATCTCTTGCGCCGGATATTTCCGCGCCGCGATCATCGTCTTGATCGCCACTTCCATCGACACCGGCTCGCCATTGATGCCGCGCGGACGATGGCGGCGGTCGAGCATGATGAGCATCTCCTTCACCAAGGGGTCGGCGCCGGGACCGCGGAAGACAAGCGGATACAGCTCTTGAACGCTGTCCTGGATGATCGTGCGATCAAGCGCGAAGCGCGTCAGGATGCGCTTGCGGTTTTCTGAACTGACCCACCAGAACATCATGAAACCGTGCGCAGGCTCCAGTTCGCGCCGGCGCAGCAGCAGCGCCTGCATGTCGTGATCGGCGGTCGACAGGCTGACAAGGAGGTCAATGGCTGTCGGCGAAAACGTGAACTCGTCGCGCCTCAACAAAAGCTTGGCGACTTCGGGCTCCCTGAACTCCAGGATGACATCGGCGAGCGATGTCGTAAGGTCGAGGCGGCGCGCCATCAATTCGCGGTGGATTGTTTTGCCTTTGCGCGCGCATTCGATGAGAAGCGCTTCAGGCACGGGCTCGGTCCGCCGGATGATGGGCTCGGCGACGGTCGGCTCCGACAACAACAAAACGCGCAGGAGCGAGCTTGGCGCCTCGGTCACGCGCGCGATACGCCGGGCGACTTCAAGACGAAGGGTTTCGTCGACCTTGTCGAGCAGTTGCAGCATCAGGTCGGCGACCAGCGAGCGTTCGTTCGCCGTCAGGTGCGCGGCAGGCAGAACGACGATGTCGAGGAGCTTGCGAACGATTGCGTCGCGCGCGGAGAAAGACTTGCCCGGTTCTGGCGTCAGGCCAGTTTCATTCGGGAGGAGACCATCGTCCTCCTCGTCTGTCGCCGTATCAAGCGTCGCCATGGGCCTCTGCCGTCCGGTATCCGAAGCCTCGCGTTGTACGGGCGACACCGTTAACGGGGGCTTGCGGACGCGGCGTTTTTCCCGAAAGACAAGGTTAAATCGGACTGCTAAGGTTGTGGCTGTCCTCGTCAGTCAGGGTGAAACGTGATTAGAACCGTCATTGCCGCCGTGTTGCTCGCGGGGCTCACCGCCTGCGCCACAGACACGGGGCTGTCCGAGGAGCCAGGGTTCATCGTTGGTTATGGCGACGGTTGCGCCACCGCCCAGGAACAAGGCAAAAGTTTCTCAACCGAGCGCCATCGCGACGCCGAAGCCTTTGAGAGTGACCGCGCTTACCGGTCGGGGTGGCGGCAAGGATGGCAGCAGTGCAAGGACCCCGCGGGGCGTGCGAACGACGGCGGGCTGATCCTCGGTGACGAGGACCGTTTCTAAGGACCAGCCGATCCTGCGCCGTCTCGGGTGAGGGTATCGTCGGCCTTCTTTTGGATCCTGAAACCGCTGCGGCTGGGCGTCAAGCGCCAGAGCCGAAGGAAAAGGCGTTTGTGAACCTGGGGGCAATCGGGATGATTGTCATGAGCAGGTCATCAAAGCGCCCTCGCCTTTGAAGAACCAGCGGTCCTAAAGAAAAAGGCCGCGCCAGATATGGCGCGGCCCCATTCTATGCCGGTGCTCCGGACCTGACGGATCAGGCCTCAGACTTGCGACGCGCGGCGAACCCGAAGCCGGCGATGCCCGTCAACAAGAGGAGCGCAGCGCCCGGGACCGGGACTTCCTGCACGTCAAACACGAAATCGTTGAAATCGGGTTCGGCGCCGGGACGGGTCGAAATTTGAAGATCTTCGAACGACACACGGAAAACGCCGCCGCCAAGCGCGCTTATCATCGCGTGAACGAAGCCGTCAGAATTCTGCGTCGGATCGCCCGAATTCCAGGAATTTCCAGTGTTGGTGACGAGGATATTCAACAGGATTTCCGCACCAGCGGCCGGACCGGTAGCCGTCACAGTCGTGCCCGGCGTGACCCGATTGTCGAAAATGAACTGGTTGCCGAAAACGAGCGACAAATTGCTCGTGAAAGAAGCGCTCCTCGAGACGAACGTGAATCTGAGGTTGTTGCCGAACGAAGACAGCAGTGTTTGCGCTTGAGTTCCGAGCGCATCTGGCGCGCCGGCAACAGTGATGACGGCGGCGTTGGCCGACGCGGTGAATAGTCCAAAGATGGCCGCGGAAACGGCAGCAATTTTACGCATGTTCACGGAAACCCCATTTAACGTTACTAGTATTATTGGATATGGGGAAAAAATTGAGCCGTCAACAGATAAATAAGGTTAACCGACGTTAATCTGCCAGTTTTAGCCGCTTGCGGTCGAAAAGCTTCAATACTTGCGCAAGGTCGTGACCGCGCTTCAAGGTCGCGCCCGTCATCGAGACCACCGCCCAGGGTCCTTGGCGGTTCGCCAGCGCTGGCCGCTTTTCGATTCGGTAAAGGGGGGTCTCCGCCGCACGCCGGAAGATCGAAAAGACGGCGGCATCCTTTAGATGATCGATCGCGTAGTCGCGCCATTCGCCGGCGGCGACGAAATTCCCGTAAAGCCCAAGAATTCGCGAAAGCTCTTCGCGTGTGAACACGACTGCATCGTGTCGGGGGCGTGTGGGGGGCTGGCCGAACGTGACAAGCATTTGCAGGCGCAGTCTTCCCTTCGCCGCCCGCGAGCGCAAGGGGGCCCTGCGGCCGCGCAATTACCTTTTCGACCGAATGTAATCCCGAAGCGGTGCGTAGGCCGACACAATTTCAGCGTAGACGGCGCGCTTGAAGGAGACGATCAAAGAAGGGGCCTCCTCTAACTCGCCCCAGCGCCATTCGTCGAACTCCTGGTGATCGTCCGCGGCGAGGTCGATCTCGGCGTCTTTCCCTTCGAACAGCATCGCCGCCCATTTCTGGCGTTGACCGCGCCAGCGACCGCGTTTGGCGTATTCGGGCGGAAAATCATACGCGAGCCATCCCGGCGTCAGAGCGAGGAGGCGCGCCGAAACGACGCCCGTTTCTTCCTTCAGCTCACGAAACGCTGCTGCGCTGAATTCCTCTCGCGCATCAACGCCCCCTTGCGGAAACTGCCAGCGAAAGAGGCCGGGGGCTTCGCCGGCGATTTCGAAATCGCCTGTTCGGCGGCCGAAAAAAACACGCCCGCGGCGGTCGAAGAGAACGACGCCGACATTCGGGCGGTAGAGTTCTAAAGCGTCGTCGATCAGCATGGCGCGCGATGGGCTGGGGGCGCGCGTTCTCTAGCTTTCCTGCGCGCTCATGGCCAGCACCGCCGAGGCGGGGGCAAGCGTCAGTCCGCGCCCGCCGAGGCCTTCAGCCCACTCGACGACGGCGCTGAGCGTGTCGGCGTTCACGTAAGTCTTGCCGAGCGCTTCGCCCGCCCGGGACGCGACAGCCTCCAGTCCCTCGAGATCGCGAAGGGTGCGCGTCTTCTCGGCGCCAAATCCCGGATCAATCAGCCTGCTGACCGTTGCGACACTCGCGGATTTTTCGCGCTTCAGCGCGCCGGTGTCGTCGACATA
This sequence comes from Parvularculaceae bacterium, assembly GCA_034522715.1. Lineage (GTDB taxonomy): Bacteria > Pseudomonadota > Alphaproteobacteria > Caulobacterales > Parvularculaceae > Amphiplicatus. The sequence goes on from JAXHLA010000005.1 coordinate 349,010, forward strand.
GGCCACCCCAGCGTCGGCAAGGCGCGCCAGCACGGGCTCGATGGCGTCGCGATCCGCCGTGAAATGCGCGCCAAGATAATTCGTGACGCCGAAATAGCCCTCGGCGCGTGACAATATCCAGTCGAGGCGCTGGAGGTTCTGTTCCCGGCTGTGCGTTGTCAACAGCGTCGCAGGGCCCAGAGTCTCGCCCTCGCCGCGCCGGTTTTCGAGCGGCAGCTCGATCATGAACTCGTGACCCGTTTCGCGTGCGCGGCGCGCCCAAACATCGAGGTCCTTTGCGTACGGGGCGAAAGCAAGCGTTACCGAGGGGGGCAATTCTTCGATTGCACGCTCGGTCAGCGCACGATTAAGGCCCAGGCCGCCGACAATCAGCGCGACGTTCGGGTTTTCGCCTGGCGAAAAGGGGCGCGCATAGGTTCTCGCGGCGCGCCGCCCGTCAGGGCCGACGCGCGGCGCCTTGCCGTAGGCGGTTCTGAAGAGCAGCGCCGGGTCGGGATCAGCGATGCGCGCGAGCGTCAGCGAGGCGAGCGACGGCGAGGCCGCGATCGAGCGCGCCGGTGCGCCGTCGACGGTGATGACGATGTCGGCGGCCGGATCGCTGAGGACCGGCGCTCCCGCTTCGATGCCGGCGAGCGCGTCTTCTGCTTCAACGTCATAAGGGTCGGCGGACGCTGACGTCGCGCCTGCCGCATCGCGCCGAAAATCCTGCCGCTCAATTCTCGATGCGGCCGCCGTGCGCATTTCCGGCGCCGCGATTTTTTCGATCCCCTCGACCGTCATTGCAATTGCGGCTTGGCGCCGCGCCGTGTCTGACACGGTGTAGACCGACAAGCCGGCGCAGACCGCGCCGAAGGCGAGCCACGCCTGCGTCAGTCTGCTCACCACGGGTAATTTGAGGCGCCGGCCGCCGATTCGCACGACAATCGTCCCCGCCGCGCGACGGGCGCGGCTCAACTGCTGCCGCCACCCTAGAAAGATCAGGGTTAACGAATGGAAAAGATTGGCCCACGGATCGTTCGGACCGGTGACAAAAAACGCCCCGCCGTGGACGGCGGGGCGTTTGTCGCGGTCGTTACTGAGGCCTATTGCGCGGTTGACCGGCGCGAGGCGGTCGCGTCGGCGAGGGCGGCGCGATACGCTGTCGTATCCGCAAGAATTTCGAGCGCCCGATTGAGCTGGCAATCAACCGGATCATTCTCATTCGGCTTGCCGTCAGGGCCCTTCTTGAAGTCGCATTTGAACGGCTCGACCGTCGGCTTCTTCTTGTCGCTTTCCTTGCCGTTCTTGCCGACATCAAGGGCGCCCGGCAGCGCCGCTTCCGAGGGCCGCTCGGCCGCCTCGTCCTGCCCGGGATAGATCACCGGCATTTCGACATCGGGATCGATCCCATGCGCCTGTATGGAGCGCCCGGCCGGGGTGAAGTACCGCGCCGTGGTCAGGCGCAGCGCGCCCTGCAAGCCGTTCTGCAACGGGATGACGGTCTGCACGCTGCCCTTGCCGAAGGATTGTGTCCCGAGAAGCAGCGCGCGGTTCCGGTCCTGCAAGGCGCCCGCAACAATCTCCGACGCCGACGCCGAGCCGCCGTTGATGAGGACGATGATCGGCTTGCCTTTGGCGAGATCGCCGGGGGCGCCCATTTCGCGCAAGGTGTCTTTCGGATTGCGCCCGCGGGTCGAGACGATTTCTCCCCCTTCCAGAAACGCGTCCGACACGGCGACGGCCTGATCAAGGAGACCGCCCGGATTGAACCGCAAGTCCAGAATGTAGCCTTTCGGCCCGCCGGGGATCGCCTTCTCGAGCGACTTCAGCGCCTTCAACAAGCCGTCCTCGGTCTGTTCCGAGAAATTGGTGATGCGGATAAAGCCGAACTGCCCCTCGACACGGTGCGTCACCGCAGCGACGCGCACGATGTCGCGAACGAGCTTCAACTTGAATGAGGGTTTCGTCCGGTCACGGACGACCGCGATTTCGACCGCGGTGCCTTTGGCGCCCTTCAGTTTCTCAATCGCCTCATCAATCGTCATGCCTTGCACTTCGACGCCGTCGATCTCGGTGATGAGGTCTTGCGGCTGAATGCCGGCGCGCTGCGCGGGCGTGTCGTCGATCGGCGCAATGACTTTGACGAAGCCTTTATCCGCGCCTTCATTATCCATCACGACCTGAATGCCGAGGCCCGCGAAGCTGCCGCGCGTTTGTTCCTGCATGCGGGTGAAGTCGTCGGCGGTCATGTAACTGGAATGGGGATCGAGCTCCGACAGCATGCCGTCGATCGCGCCTTTGACAAGCTTGGCGTCTTCGGGCTTCTCGACATAATTCTCATAAACTTGCTCAAAGACCTCGCCGAAAAGGTCGAGCTGGCGGAAGGTGTCTGCCGAAATTGTCGAGCGTGCAAAGCCGGCGGAAAGGACAGCCGCCGTCACCAACGCGCCGCCCAGCGCGGCGGCGGCGAGCGCTCCGGCGGAAGCGGCCCCCGCGAACATGGAACGGGATGGCCGCTTTGGCAGGGGGGACTCACGATCAGTCATTCGACACCTTGGTTCTTGCGCCGCGCATACCGTTGACGTGCACGAACGGTCACGACGACCCGTCCGCGCCAGCATTGTCAGAGAGCCACAAGGATGGGTTAACGGGGTCGCCGTTCTTGCGGATCTCCAAGTCCAGTTCGGCCCCGGCCCCGCTCATCGCGGCGATCGGTTCGCCTGCTTTCACGGTCTGCCCTTCCTCGACGAGGAAGGCGCCGACGCCGAGCAGTAATATATGGTAGCCTCCGCCAACGTCCAGAACGATCAGATTGCCGACCGGACCCCAGGCGCGCGCGAACGAGACATTTCCCTCGAACGGCGCCGTAACGATGGCGCCGGAAGGTGCGGCATATCGTAAACCTTCGAATTTTCCGCCTTCGGGACGGGACGTTCCAAAGCGGCCAATCACATTTCCGGCAATCGGCGATTTCAAGGCGCCCCGCGCGCCGGCAAAAGCGCGCGCCGGCCGGTAGGGTTGGGGTCGCGGCGCGGTCGCCGGCGGGTCAGTTCTGCGGGGCGGATCGAGACGGTCCCGGGCTGGCGCTGGCGGCTTGATCCTCGGGGCGACGACCCGCGCGAGCTTGTCAAGCCGGTTGAGGATGCCGCGCAAGCTGTCGGCGCGGGCAGCAAGCGCTGCGGTTTCGCTCTGCGCGGCTTTGGCCAGCCGCTCGGCCGTGCGCCGTTCCTGCTGCTTCTGATTGAGGAGTTCGGCGAGGAGTTCGCGCCGCTGCCCGACCTCGGCATTGGTTTTTTCGAAATCGGCGCGCTCTTTGGACAACGCGGCGATCACATGGGTCTGACGATCAAGGGTTTCCTTCAGCGCGGCGGCGCGCGCTTCGATCTGCGGCGTTACGTCGGCGAGCAGCATTGCCGTGCGCGCCGCGCGGGCCGCGTCTTCCGGCGAAACCAGAAGAGCGGGCGGGCGAGCGCGCTCGATCGACTGTAGCGCCGCGAGCGCGTCACCGAGCGAGGACTGCTGTTCGCTGAGCGAGCGCGAGAGGGATTTTTCTTCGGCTTCCAGCTTTGCGGTTTGCCCGGCGATCTCGGCGATGCGACGTTCAGCGTCTTGCAGCGCATCGGCCGCCTCAATCATGCGATGGCGGAGCGCGGCGACTTCCTTCTGGCGCGCTTTGGCTTCGTCGCGCAGGCGCATTTCATCATTGCGGCGCTCTTTCAGCTTTTTCTCGACATCGGCGAGCTCGTGTTCCTGCTTTGCGGACTGAGCCTGCGCCGGCGCTGCCGCAAGGAGCGCGGAAACAACAATGAAGCATGCCGCCGCGCGCGTCATGCGCGATGGTAAGGATGGCCCGACAGGATCGTCGCGGCGCGGTATATCTGTTCAACTAGCATCACACGCACCAGCATATGCGGAAAGGTCGCGCGTCCAAAAGCGATTCGCATGTCGGCCTTCAGCGAGGCGTGATGCCCGTCCGCGCCGCCGATCAAAAAAGCGACTTCCGCCGCGCCGCCGTCGCGAAGACGCGCAAGCCTGTCTGCGAACGCCAGGCTGGAGAGATCCTCGCCGCGCTCGTCGAGCGCGATCCGGCGGGCGTCCGGCGTCGCCTCCATCAACAAGGATGTTTCTCGCTCCTGACGTTTATCGCCGGCGAAGCCCTTGGGCGCTTCTACCTCGCGGACATCAAAAGTGACGATGCCGATTGCCCGGCCCATGCCGCGAAGCCTCGCCGCGTAATCGGCAAGAAGTTCGCTTTCAGGGCCGCCGCGCAGGCGTCCGACGGCGGCGACAGCCAGGCGCACGAGGAAGCGGACGATCAGGCGTCGGGCCGGAGCGGCGCGCGCGCCGTTTCCGACCAGATGCGTTCAAGATTGTAGAACTGACGGACTTCGGGACGAAACAAATGCACAATCACGTCTTCAGCGTCGATCAGCACCCAATCGCACGCCGGCGCGCCTTCCAACTTCGCGCGTCCAAGCCCGCTTTCTCTCAGCTTCCTGACGATCTTGTCCGCCATCGCGCCGACATGGCGCGCCGAGCGTCCTGAAGCGACGACCATCGCGTCGGCGATGTCGGTCTTGCCGCAAAGGTCGATGGTGACGACGTCCTCGGCCTTGTCGTCGTCGAGTTGCCGCAGAATGAGCGATAGAGCCGCCTTGGCGCGTTCTTCTGGCGACAGACCCGAAAGATCGTCGATCGTGGGAGAGCCCGGCGCGGCGGAAGCTTCCTGCTCGGCGCCGGGGGGCGGGACAATGGCGAGCGCAGGTCCTGCCTTGGGGGCGGCCTGCGCCGGTCGATGGTCGGTAGTCAGATCGGTTCTCCTCGTCGCCGCGGCGGTCCTGCCCCGCCCGACTAACTTAGTAGCGCAGAAGCGTTTCGCCAAACGCTTTCAAATCAACAACAATTTCAAGGGGGATGGCTCCTTCAACCGGGCGATTTGCGAGATTTCTCGCGAATCGCCGTCGAGGATTGGGAGTTTGTCGGCTCGTCGATGAAGACCCAGGCGGGGGGCTCGGTCCCGGCAAGCCCTGAGGCGGCGCCCGGTTCCAGCCGAAAGGCCGCGAGCGCGTCGGCCGCGGGCGATGAAGTCCACGCCGTCTCGAAGCCTGGACGATTGAACACCGCAAAAGGCGCAAGGCGCGCGATTTTCCGCCAGTCTCGCCAGCGATGAAACGTCGCCATGCTGTCCGCGCCCATCAGCCAGACGAAGTTGATCTGCGGCCAAAGAGCGGTCAGCGTCTCCAGCGTATCGACCGTGTACTGAAGACCTTTTCGTTCCTCGAAATTCGAAACGATAATGCGCGGATGATCGGAAACCTTGCGTGCGGCCTTCAGCCGATCCTCGTAAGGAGCATAAGCATTCGCCTCTTTCAGCGGATTGCCGGGCGAGACGAGCCACCAGACAGCGTCGAGTTGAAGGCGCTTCAAGGCGACCAGCGAAATTTCCCGGTGGCCTTCATGGGCCGGATTGAAAGAGCCCCCAAGCAGGCCGATGCGCGAGCTGTCATGCCGCCCTGGTATCACGGGGCCCACGCGTCGGGCGCTGCGGATGCTTTCTCGCTGGCGCCCTTCTTCAGTGTCATCAAATCACGGAGCAATTCTTTGAGGCCCGCGCCCGACACGCCGGAAATCGCCCGCGCGGGGCGGCCGGCCGCCTTCGACAGCGTCTTCAGCCGCGCCTTGAGGGTCGCTTCGTCAAGAGCGTCGACCTTGTTGAGACAAAGAATTTCCGGCTTTTCGGAGAGCCCCGCGCCATAGGCGACGAGTTCACCGCGCACGGTGCGATAGTCCGCCGCGACGTCTTCTGACGTCCCGTCGACGAGGTGAATGACCCCGGCGCAGCGCTCGACATGGCCAAGGAAGCGGTCGCCGATACCGGCCCCCTCATGCGCGCCCTCGATCAGGCCCGGAATGTCAGCCAGCACGAAACTCTCGCCTTCGTTCAACCGCACGACGCCAAGGCCCGGATGAAGCGTCGTAAACGGATAATCGGCGATCTTCGGTTTTGCCGCCGTCACCGCCGCGAGCATTGTGGACTTCCCCGCGTTCGGCAAACCCACAAGGCCGAAATCGGCGATCAGCTTCAGGCGAAGCCAGACCGTTCGCTCCTCGATCGGCTGGCCGGCGTTGGCGCGTGTCGGCGCGCGATTTGTCGACGACTTGAAATGCGCGTTGCCAAACCCGCCGTTCCCGCCCTTGGCGAGGAGAACGCGCTCGCCGGGCTTTTCGAGATCGGCGATCAGCGTTTCTTCATCAGCTTCGAAAATCTGCGTGCCGACCGGCACCTTGATGATGAGATCCTCGCCGTCCGCGCCAGTACGGTTTGATCCCTCGCCCGGCCGGCCGTTCTTCGCGAAGAAATGCTGCTGGTAGCGGAAATCGATCAACGTATTGAGATTTTCGACCGCCTCCGCGAATACGTGTCCGCCGCGGCCGCCGTCGCCGCCGTTCGGGCCGCCCATCTCGATGAATTTCTCGCGCCGGAACGACAGGCAGCCTGCGCCGCCCGCCCCGCTTTCGATATAGATTTTTGCGCGATCGAGGAATTTCATGGGGCGGCTTATAGGGATTTTTCGTCCCCGCGCCATGCTGCGCGCGGAGGGTGCGGCCGCCGCCAGTCGCGGCTAGCATCGAGGCTTACCCTTGCTGGAGATTCCATGTCCAAATCCGTCGACATTCTCTTTACACCGTTCAGCATCGGCAAGCTGGCGCTCAAGAACCGCATTGTGATGGCGCCGATGACGCGGTCTTTCTCGCCCGGCAATGTCCCAGGCGAGGATGTCGCCGCCTATTACCGGCGCCGGGCGGAAGGCGGCGTCGGGCTGATCCTCTCCGAGGGCGTTCATCCGAACACGACGACAGCGGACGGCACGCCCAACGTTCCCGACATAGTGACGCCGGCGGCAAAAGCCGCCTGGAAGAAAATCGCCGGCGATGTGAGGTCTGCCGGCGGCGCGATGGGCCTGCAACTCTGGCACGAGGGGCCCTATCGCAACGCGGCGAAAAGCGCCCACCCCGACATTCCTTCCTGGTCGGCCTCCGGCCTCAAGGTTCCGGAAAAGCCGCCGATCTCCAGCCCGATGACGGAAGCCGAGATTGAAACGGCGATCGAAGAGTTTGTCGCCGCCGCCGTCGCGACAAAGGAGGCTGGCTTTGACTGCGCGGAGTTTCACGGCGCGCACAGCTATCTGATCGACAGCTTCTTCTGGGAGAAGACCAACCGGCGCGACGACCGCTGGGGAGGCGGCTGGGAAGGCCGGACGCGCATGGCGACGGAGATTATCCGCCGCGCGCGCAAGAAAGTCGGCCCGGACTTCCCGCTCCTGATCCGGATCTCGCAGTGGAAGCAGCAGGACTTCGCCGCATCTGCCGCCGCGACGCCAGCCGAGTTGGAAAAATGGCTGCGGCCGCTTATCGACGCCGGGATTGACGCGATCCATTGCTCGCAGCGGCGGTTCTGGGAGCCCGCTTTCGAAGGCTCGGACCTTAACGTTGCGGGGTGGGCGAAGAAATTGACCGGCATGCCGACGATCTCGGTAGGCTCGGTCGGCCTCTCGGGCGAGTTCACCGCGACCTATGGCGGGGAAGTCTCTCAGCCCGCGTCGCTTGACCGCCTTGTCGAAATGATGGAGCGCGGCGACTTCGACCTGATCGCGGTCGGGCGAGCGCTCCTTCAGGATCCTCAGTGGGCGGAAAAAGTCCGGGCCGGTCGCATGGACGAACTCAAGGCGTTTTCAAAGGAAGCGCTCGGGGTCCTTTACTGAAAGGCATTGCATGATTGTCGTCCACCATCTCGAAAATTCCCGGTCTCAGCGCATTTTATGGCTGCTGGAGGAGCTTGGCCTCGCCTATGAGGTCAAGCGCTATGAGCGTGACAAGAAAACAAACCTTGCGCCGAAGGAGTTGCTGAAGGTTCACCCCCTTGGCAAGTCGCCGGTGATCGACGACGCGGGCGCTGTGATCGCAGAGACCGGCGCAATCATCGAGCACGTGATCGAAACACATGGGCAGGGCCGCCTGCAACCCGCGCGTGGCACGCCCGACTGGCGGCGCTACCGATACTGGATGCACGCGGCGGAAGGCTCCTACATGCCGCCGCTCGTTCTGTCCCTGATGCTAGGGCGCATGGATACGGCGCCGATGCCATTCTTCGCCAAACCGATCGCAAAGAAACTGACGCAGGCCGTGCGCGATGGGTATCTCGATCACACCCTCGCGGCGTTATTCGGCTATCTCGACAGCGAACTCGGCAAGTCGCCCTACCTTGCCGGGAACGACCTGACCGGCGCCGACATCATCATGAGTTTCCCCGCCGAAGCGGCGATGCAGCGCGCGCCCGCGGCGCTTAAGACCGCGAGACTGAAATCCTATCTCGAGAGCCTGCAAGCGCGCCCCGCCTACAAGCGCGCGCTGGCGCGGGGCGGACCTTACGCCTTTGCCTGAAACCAAAAGGCCGCCCTGGGGGCGGCCTTCGATCATGAGACATTCAATCTCTAATCGCCGTCTTTGAGCAGGGGCACGGGCGCCTCGTCCTGCGCCGACGCCGGCGTCACCGGCGTTACGCCCTCTTTCAGCGCCGGCGCCGGAATTTCTTGCGCGGCGGCCTTTTTTGGCGCGGGCTTTTCGTCAAAGGCCGGCGTTTCAACGTCTTCTGCGACGAATTCCTGCCAATAGGCCGGCTGGTTCATCAGCGCACGGAAATAATCAATGTTCTGATCCGCCACTTGCGGCGGCAGATCGGAGCGCGCGAGGCGCTCGGCTTCGCTCATCTCGCCCTTGAGGGCGAGCACGAGCGCAAGATTCTGGCGGACGCGCGCATCGGCGCCGCGCGCAGCGGCGGCGGCGCGCAAAGTCTGCTTCGCTGCGGCGAGGTCGCCGTCAAGCGCGTAGGAGAGCCCCTTGTTGTTCAGCACAAGCGGCGAGCCCGGCGAAAAGGTCAGAGCGACATCGTATTTCTGGCGCGCGAGCTTGTGCTCGCCAATCTGGTCGAGCGCGACGCCGAACGCTGACAGCGCGCGCCAGTCCTGCGGGCTGAGCGCTTCAGCCTTTTCAAGAAAGCGCACGGCTTCGAAGGCGCGGCCGGCCTCGACCAGGGCCCGGCCAGCTTCGAGATTGGCGCCGGCATGTTCGGGATTGGCGTTCGCGGCTTTGGTGATGACTTTGACGGCTTCCTCGTTCGATCTGATCTTGCGCAGCGCTGCCGAATAGGCGACCGCGGCGTTGATGTCGCGCGGGTTTTGATCGTAACGCGTGCCCCAGAAGGCGGCAGCGGCGATCGGATCCATGTCGGCGGCTGCGCCCGGATCGGTGAAGACGCCGATTTCATCTTTGTAGTTGATGCTTTGCCCGCCCGCCGTCAGATCCTTGCCGCTCGACGCGCACGCCGACACAACAAGAGCGCTGGCGACAAGCGACGCGCGCGCGGTAAGTAACTTGACGGCCATGGCTATGGTCCCCGAAAAAGCGATTGGTCGACGGGGATGATGGTGAAATCTCTTCAATAAAGGCTTAACTACGCCCGCACGCCTTGATCAACCGGACAGAAAAGTTCGTTAACGGAGCGTTTCATGATCGCCGACCTTTTAATCGAGCACGAGCCTGATCGTTTTCAGAACGCGCGGCCGATCTTTCTTGTTCGTGAGAAGTCGGACGATCTGTCGCACTTGCCGGAAGCCTTGCAGGCGCTTGCCCGCTTCAATGGTTTTTCGGGCGAGACGGGCGTCGTCCTCTCAGCGCGGGAAGGCGTCCTGTTGGGCGTCGGCGACGGCGCCGATCCGTTCGCCTGCGCGGCGGGCGCAGAGAAATTGCCGGAGGATGATTATCGCATCGACGGCGCGAGCGCCGAACAATGCTTCGGCTGGCTTCTCGGCGCTTATCGCTTCGATCGATATAAATCCGGCAAAGCGGCCGTCGCACGCCTGATCGCGCCGAAGGACGTTGATACGGCGCCGGCGCGTCGCGAGGCGCGCGCGGTTGGGTATGTGCGCGATCTCGTCAACACGCCGGCGGCTGACATGGGCCCCGACGCGCTTGAGCGCGAAGCGCGCGACCTCGCCAAGGCGTTTGACGCGGGGATCGAAATTATCACCGGTGACGACCTGCTCACCCATAATTTTCCTTTGGTCCACGCGGTCGGGCGCGCCGCCGCAGTCGCGCCGCGCCTCATCGATATCACGTGGGGCCGCCGCGACGCGCCGCGCGTCACGCTCATCGGCAAGGGCGTCACGTTCGATTCCGGCGGCCTCGATATCAAGCGCGCCGACGGCATGGCGCTCATGAAGAAGGATATGGGCGGCGCGGCGCACGCCCTGGCGCTCGGCCGCCTTGTCATGGAGGCGAAACTCGATCTTCGCCTGCGTGTCATCGTTCCTGCGGTCGAAAACGCTATTTCCGCAAATGCCTTTCGTCCCGGCGACATCATCCGTAGCCGGAAGGGTCTGACGGTCGAAATCGGCAATACCGACGCTGAAGGGCGCCTCGTGCTCGCGGATGCGATGACGCTCGGCGGGGAAGCCGACCCGCACCTGATGATTACGCTCGCGACCCTAACCGGCGCAGCGCGCGTGGCGTTGGGACCCGAATTGCCGCCCTTTTATTGCGACGACGAGAAGTTCGCGGCGGCGGTCATCGACGCCTCAGTGAAGTCTTTTGATCCGTTGTGGCGGATGCCGCTCTGGAAGGCCTACGCGTCATCGCTCTCATCGCCGGTCGCCGATCTCAACAACGCGCCGGGAGGCTCGTTTGCCGGCTCGATCATCGCGGCGCTGTTCCTGAAACGCTTCGCGCCGGAACGCACATTGTGGGGCCATTTCGATATCTACGCGTGGCGCGCGAAGGCTGCCCCCGGACGCCCCGTCGGCGGCGAGGCGCAGGTGATTCGTGCGCTCTTCCGCGCTCTCAAGGAGCACCGCTTCGCCTGACCGATCAGGCGCTTGCCCTTTTCGCGCGAACAGTTGCAAGACTTCTGGACGACCCGATTTCTGGCGGACGATGGCAGCGGCTTCGATCGTAAATTCTCTGTTGGCGAACTGGCGCGATATCCTTGCGGATTCGGTCCGCAGCGACGGCCCGGATTTGTCGATGCGCCAATGGGCGATCCTGCTGACCGTCTACCTCAATCAGGGACCGCATACGGTTCGGGCGCTCGCACGCGATCTTGGCGTGCCGAAGCCAGCGATCAGCCGGGCGCTCGACGCCTTATCCATTCTTGGCTTTGTGCGGCGCGTGCGAGACGAGACGGACCGGCGCATCGTGCTCGTGCAGAAGACGCCCGAAGGCTCGATGTATATCGACAGTTTCGCGCAGCTTGTCGGCGACCGGATGCGCGGGCCGGTCCTGGGCGCGGCTGCTTACGGCTGAGAATCCAATCGGCCGAGGCGCGGGGCCCTGGCGATTTTGACCCCGGCGAGTTTCGTCTCCCCATCTGAAAAACTCAGCGGTGCTGTCATTCGCCCCCCGCCCGCCGCGGCGAAAAGGGCGAGCCCGGCCTCGACGGAGCGCGTTTCCTCCGGCTTCAACACGTCCATGATGCGCAGCGCCTCGGCAAGCGCCGCCGGATTGTCGATCGCGGCGTCAAGCGTACCGGCCAGATAACCGTCGCGATCTGCCCCGACTGATCCTGATACCGTCACCAGAGCCCGGTCGATCTCACTGTCGAGACCGTGAATCGTCAGCGCGAAGGGCTTGGCGGTCGCTGTCAACGCCGCATCAAGGCGCGGAACTGCTGTTACGCCGCGCGCGTTTCGAAGCTTTGCATCAAGCACCCGGAAACTCACCGCATAGGCGCCAGGCGTCGCCTTGTCCGGTGAGACATTGATAACGGCCCGCGCCGTTTGCAGCGATGTCGCACCGGCAGCCCCGTCAAGCGCTTGTATTTCTGCTTTGAACAGCCAGTTGCCGCCGGCGCCGGTTTTCTCGACGCTTGCACGAGCGCCCTCGGCGCGAAGAGTCCACGGCGCTTTTGGCGTATCTAAGCGCAACCCTGGCGCCGCCGAGAACACGATCCGATCAGGTTTCCATGGAACGGCGTGGAGGTAAACTGTGTCAGCCTTCAACCGGTATTTGCCGCGCGCAATTGCAAAGTCGTCGATCTCGCCGCGAAGAAAAAACGGAAAACCGCGCGCACGCATCGGCTGATAGGAAACTTCGCCGCCATTGTCAGCTTGTTCGCGCGCAAAGTCTGCGATCGCGCCGCGCATCACATCAGCGCCGGCGCGCCAGACGAAGTACCAGGCGATCAGCATGACGCCGGCGACCGCGAACGGCCCCCAGAGCAAGCGTTGGTCGGCGCGTTTCATGCCGCGACCGCTTGCCGGTCGCCGCGCGGCGTCGGTGGTTCCTTGCCCGAAAGCGCCGCCTCCAGACGGGTCATGAATTCCTTGCGCGGCAGGCCTGCCGGTATCGGCGGGAGAATATGGAGCGTGATGACGCCCGGCATCTTCTTCGGCCCGGGATGGCGCCAGAACGTTCCGGAATTGTGCACGACCGGCGTCACGGGCGCCTCAGCGACGAGATAGACGCCGGCGACGCCGGGCAAGAGCGGCAACAGCCCTCCGGGGGGGCCACGAGTTCCTTCCGGGAAGATCACGATCTGATCGCCGCGCTGGAGCCGCGCCGCCGTTGCGTCTCGCAGCCTCCTGATTGCTTTGGCGCCCGCCTCGCGATCCAGCATCACGCCGCTTGCCTTCGCCCACCAGCCATAGATCGGGATGCTCAAGAGTTCTTTCTTGAAGACCATCGTCGGCCGGTCGAGGATCGCGAACAGCGCGATCGTCTCCCACATCGACTGATGGTTCGCTGCAACAATCGCAGCGCCTTTCGGCAAGTTCTCTGCGCCCACCACCCGGTGGCGGATGCCGCAAAAGAAGGCGAGCGCCGCCAAAGCAAGATGCGACCAGACCTTGATGATGGCGCGCGCGGCGTCTGGCCCGAAAAACACCGCAGGCAGGAACACGATTCCAAGAACGCCCGTCATCAAAGCGATGAACCCTGTAAAGAGATAAGAGCGCGCGGCGTTCATGATCTGCTTTTGGTTTCGCTTTTTGGAGCGGGGCTCAGGAGAGCATCGTCTTGGCGCGCGCGTAAAGGAACTTCGAATATTCCCCGCCGACGCGCCGCCAATCCTCAAAAGTCGATGGGCGCCCTTCGGGTCCGATGAGGCCTGAAGCGACGGCGTAAGGCATGATCGTCACCTCCGGCAAACGGTCCTCTGCTTCAACGAGCGCGCGCGGCATATGAAATTCCGACGTCACCAGAATGAGCGAAGAGAACCCATGCGTGCGCGCCCAGGCGTCGAGCTCGGTCGCGTTTCCCGTCGTGGTCTGCGCTTGCAGCCCGAGATCAACGCAGCAGTCGAAAAGCGCAAGATCGCCGGGCCATAGTTTCGCAAGGTCCGGCCGCGTGACGCTTGGATTGACGCCCGAGATCAGCAACCGCTTCGCGGCGCCGTCGCTGAGAAGCGTCATCGCCGCTGTCACCCGCTCGCCATTGCGGCCAGTAAAGACGACAACGCCGTCCGCCTTGGGCGCGCCGCCCGCCGGCTCTGGGAGCTCGGCGATAAAGACAAACAGCCCCGCGACCCAGGCAAGGCCGGCGATCAGCAGGAAATAGAACAGCCTTTGCAACCGACGCTGCCTTTGATGCTCGGGCGCGAGAATAGCCTTGATGGACCAATTCGGTCCAGCGCTCGTTCGTTCAGCCGCAAGGTCAATGGGTCTCGACGAGCGTCCTCAAAACCGTCAGCCGGGCTGACACTGCTGTCACCAGACAGATCGCGATCGGCACCAGCAGCAGCGGCAGCGCGAGCCCATAGCCGAAATCAAGCCCCGGCAGGAGCGCGCCTTCGGCCCCCTTCGACCGGGTCGCGAGGGCGAAGAGCCCGATAAAGAAATAGGCGATGACAAGCCCGATCAGCGAGCCCCGCAGACCGATAATGGTGTAACGGCGCTGCACTTCCTTGGCGATGTAGAGATCGGTCGCGCCGACGAGGTGGAGCAGGGAGACGACTTCGGCGTTCGCAGCGAGCCCCGCGCGCGAAGCGAACATCGCAATAGCGCACGCCGCACCCATGATGAGCGCGAAGATCGCAAAAGCAAAAAGCTGACCCGATCGCGCGGCGGAGGATAGCCGCGCATTCCATTCGCCATGGTCGTCGAGCACGATGCCTGGCGCGGCCGCTGCAAGCTTTTGCGCAAGCTCGGACAGATTGCGCCGGCCCTCATCGGTCAACCTCAATTCAATCAGCGCAGGCACGTTGAGCGCACCGGTATTGTCTTTGCCGAGCCACGGCTCAAGGAGTTTGCCAGCCTCCTTCGATGCGATGAGATTGAAAGAAACAACTTCGGGCGCGGCGCCAAGCACTTCGGCTGCGAGCGCCGCCTTGCGGTCGATGTCGGCGATATCTGCTCCCTTGACCTGCACGGTGACGGAGGACTGTAGATCGGTGGTCCAGTTCTGCGCCGCCGACGCCGTCAGGATAAAGGCGGCGAGCGCGACGCAAGCAAGCGATGAGATCACCGCGATGACCGCCGTCAGCGGGGCGCCGCTCGTTCCTGCTTCCGGCAGCAAAGGCGAGCGCCCAGGTCTCGGCGCGGGCGCCGGGGCGGAGGACTGGCGACGGTCCGCGACAAGACCTTCGCGCTTTGGTTCTTCGATTGCCCCGCCGATACCGGAAACGCTGCTCATCGCGCCGCTCCTTTTTGCGGCGGCGCGAAGGCGGCTTCCTCGGTGAGGCGTCCGCCTTCGAGGCGCATTGATCGCTTGCCGAGCGCGCGGACGAGTTCGAGATCGTGCGTTGCAACGATGACCGCCGCTCCGAGTTTGTTCAGTTCAATGAACAATTTCATAATTTTTTCGCCCATGGCGGGATCGACATTGCCGGTCGGCTCGTCGGCGAGAATGAGATCTGGCTTCGAAACGAGCGCACGCGCGAGCGCGACGCGCTGTTTCTCCCCGCCTGACAGGGTCTGCGGCTTGGCGTCCAGTCTTGAGCCAAGCCCAACCCAATTTAAGAGTTCCCTTACATCTTCCTTATATTCATTATGATTAACGCCTGCGACTTTCATAGGCAGCGCGACGTTTTCGAAGGCGGTCAGATGATCGAGCAGGCGAAACTCCTGAAAGACGACGCCGATGCGTCGCCTCAAGGGCGGCAGCGCCTCCCGCGGGGCCGCGGTCACGTCCTCGCCGAACAAGGTGATTCGTCCGCGCGTTGGACGCAGCCCCATGTAGATCAGTTTCAGGAACGAGGTTTTACCCGCGCCCGACGGGCCGGTGAGAAAGCGAAATTCGCCCTCGCCCAGCGCGAAATCGACATCGCGCAGGCTTTCGACGCCGCCGTCATAGGCGAGTCCCACGCCTTCAAACTTGACGATCACGCCGCCTCTCAGTCCGCTCCGCCGACCTTGTCTGCTGGTCGCGCCCGGCAGCCAAGCCATGATTCCCCCCGGCAATGATAATTACCTGCCCGAGTTGCGCCGCCCGTTATGACGTCGATGACGACCGGTTCTCACCGGACGGCCGCTCGGTGCGCTGCGCCGAGTGCGCGGAAAGCTGGTTCGTGCCCGCCCCGACCCCTGTTGAAAACCTGATGCCGTTGAAGCCGAAGGCGCGGAAGCTCGATGAGACAACGCGCCCCGATCCGGCTCCCCCACGCGCGGCGCGGGTCCGTTTCGACGACGCTTATGAAGAGGAGGTCGATGAACCTCTGTTCAAGACGTCGCCTGAAAAACCGGTGCACGCCGACGACCCTGAAGCAAAGGCGCCGCCGCGCGCCAATCGGGCCGCGCCCGATGACAGCGACGAGCGCGAGACCGCCCCTGCGCGCAACGATGATTTTCTGAAGCGCCGCGCCGCCAAGCC
The DNA here is from genome assembly GCA_034522715.1 of Parvularculaceae bacterium. Classification (GTDB taxonomy): domain Bacteria; phylum Pseudomonadota; class Alphaproteobacteria; order Caulobacterales; family Parvularculaceae; genus Amphiplicatus. The sequence continues at coordinate 364,847 of JAXHLA010000005.1, forward strand.
CGGCAAAGTCGTCGATGCCGACTTTGAAGATGTCGAGGCGGCGGCGCCGAAGGACGCGGCGGCGTCCGGTCGCGGATTCGGCCGCAGATCCGATGATGAAGCCCCGCATCGCGCGCTGCGCGGCGAACGCCGGGATCAGACCGCGGTCGCGCGTTACGAAGACCTCGATCCCATCGCCGAGCGCGTTTTTAACGATGAGTTCTTCGCCGCGTTACGCGTGCAGCCGAAAGAACTCGAACGCGCCATTCGAAAGGCGCGGCGCCGCGCCGAAGCGCGCGAAAAGAACCGGTTGACCCCGATGCGCGCGCTTGGATGGTCCGGCTTCGCCGCCGTAATCATCGCCGCAGGCGTTGTCGGTTATGCCTATCGTAACAACATCGTTGCGATGTTCCCCAACGCGCTCGGCGCCTACCAAGCGATTGGCATCGACGCGAGCCCCAATGGTCTCAAAATCGAAGGCGTGACGCACCGCGTCGCCATGTCGACGCAAGGGCCGGTGATCGAGATCCTGGGCCGCGTCAGAAACGCCGGCGCAGACGCCGCCAAAGCGCCGTTGCTGCAAGCCGAAGCGGTCGGCGCAGAGGGACAAATCCTGTCACGGTGGACGTTTTCGGCCCAAACCAGTGATATCAACGCCGTCGAAGTAAAGCCTGGCGAGACAATCAATTTTTCAACGCGGACGCCGGCGCCAGAGGGCGTCACCGAAGTGCTCCTGTCGTTTGCGCCGGCCGAAGGCGTGAAGGTGTCCGTAGGCGACCTTTTGAAACCAGCCGGGCCTGAATAGAGCGGAGTTGTGTTTCACGCGCGAATGGCTAAACGCGTGAAATATGAGGGTTCTCCATTCAAGCGACGCGGTCGCGCAGCGCCTGGACGCACTGGCGGCTGATATCGCAAAAGACTTTGGCGGCGATTTTCTGATGGCGCCGGTGCTGACAGGCGCTTTCGTCTTCGCCGCCGATCTCTTGCGCGCGCTACATCGGATTGGCGCTGATCCGCTTGTCGATTTCGTGCAATTGTCGAGTTATGGCGGCGCGCGCTCATCGTCGGGCGTCGTCAAGCTCTTGAAAGACTTCTCGGTCCCGCTTGAAGGACAGCGCGTTCTGATCGTCGACGACGTGCTCGACACCGGACGCAGCCTGCACTTCGCCAGAAACATGGCGCTCGACGCCGGCGCCGCCGAAGCCAAGATCTGCGTCCTTGTACGGAAGAAGACAGGCCGCAGCGCCGATATAGACGCCGACTATGTCGGGTTCGAGGCCGCAGCCGAAGACTTCATCGTCGGTTACGGCATGGACGACGACGGGCGCCGGCGCGGGCTGCCTTTCATCGGCGTCATCGACTGAAAGCAGCCGCCTTTAATTTGCAGCCCTCTTTGTAAAGACTATCCTTTCGGTAATTCTCATCAGCGCCGTCAACATTACGATGCTGAGAATTTATAACAATTAAGCTGCTCTGCTGGCGCAGGCTTCCTAAGCTTCCACAAGAATCGTTGTGGAGGTCCTGCGTGCTGTTTCGCTTTCATGAAGGAAGGATTTCAAAAGCCGCGCTGAGCGGCTTTTTTGCTTTCTTCGCGACACTTGGGTCGCAGGCTGGCGCGCAATCGTTAAGCGCATGCGCAGCAGCAAGGACCGCGACTGCGCCAATTGGATCCAATCATGTGCCGTCACTGCCGAGTTTTGACGCGCTGGCGCCGGCGAACCAGGGTGTGCGTGCAGTGCGCTCCGGCGCGTGGTCGGCCGCCGCAACCTGGGGCGGAAAGACGCCAGCCGGGCGCATCGTTATCCCGGCAGGCGTCAGCGTCGTCGCCGATGCGGCTAATACGGATCGGCTGAAATCTGTCCGTGTTGAGGGATGCCTTGAACTGTCAGGCGCCAAGAACAACCGTCTGAATACGGAGTTTCTTTATGTCGCACCCGGCGGCGAGCTGCTGGCCGGGGCGCCGACGCGGCCCGTCCCCGCGGACGTCACAGCTGAGATCGTGTTTCCCGATTTCGGACCGCTGGATACGCGCGTTGATCGCACGCTCGTCGGGAAGGGCCTTGTCGCGGCGTCGCGCGTTCGAATTTTCGGTGCGCTCAAGACCCCGCGGGTGAAGGTCGCCATCGCGCCGCGTCGCGGGGAGACAACAATCCGGCTGCAATCAACGCCATCGGGCTGGCGCGCCGGCGACCGCGTGATCCTGACGGGGACGCGCTTCATCCCCCAGACAACCAAAGGCGACGTTGTCCTCAGCAGCCCGACCGAAGACGAAATCCGCTTCATCAAATCCGTGAGCGGAGCGAGCGTCACACTTGATTCTCCGCTCGCCTTCGACCATCCGGCCCCGGACGCCTCGCTTGGGGCTTACCTCGTCAATTATTCGCGCAATGTGCGCCTGGCGACTGAGAATGGCGCGCGGCTTCCCGCCAGCCAGCGCGCCCATTCAATGTTCCTGTCGACCGAGACAACGATGCAGGGCGTTGAATTTTTTGAAATGGGGCGTACTGATAAATCACAGCGCGCCATCGACACCGGAAAACTCGGTTCGCCGACGCCGGCGTCGAACATCAAAGGGCGTTACCCCCTTCATCTTCACCAACAAGGCTTTCCTGCCGACGCGCTCGCGCCGGTTGTCCGCGGCGTCGCCATCTGGGGCTCGCCGGGTTGGGGCTTTGCTCAGCACGGCGGAAAGGCGTTCGTCTACCAGTCGAACGTCTACAACGCGTTCGGCGCGGCGTTCATGGCCGAAAGCGGCAACGAAACGGGCGCCTGGGTTGAGAATGCGGCGATCAAGGGCGTCGGCGTCAACCACATCGTCAAGGACGGCGACGACGTGATCGCCTTCGATCTCGGCCGCACCGGCGACGGCTTCTGGCTCCAAAGCCGCATGGTCCGACTTCATCGCAATCTTGCAGTGGGCATGACTGGCGGGATCGGCTTCGTGTTTTTTCATCGTAATAACGATCTCGGCGATCGCTTTCCCCTGACCGCTGAGTTCGTCCGCTCAGCGCTCTGCACGCCCGGCGCGATGCGCTTCCAAAACCAGTCGATCGACAAGCCGGCTATTCTTCAGTTTACAGAGAATGAAGTCATCGCGAGCGATCGCGCGTTCCATGTCGTCAAGGAGCGCCCGCTCGAGCCGCACGATATTCGATCGGTGATCGACGACTTCAAAGCGTGGGAGGTCTCAACCGGGATCGATATCACCTACACGTCCCGCTATACGATCAAGGACAGCCTCGTCATTGGCGCTAAAGCGCGCAAGAATAAGCTTACTGTCACGACCGGAGTCGTTTTTGGACGAAACACCTACGATCTTGCGCTCGTCAATTCGGCAGTTCGCGATTTTGACTACGGCGTCGATCTGTCAAAGCTTTCAACGCGCATTTTTGCGAAGAATAACCGTTATACGCTCGCCGGCGTGAAGATCTCGAATTCGCTGCGCCAGAACATCCTCAACCAGGACGCATCGGACCAGATGTTGGCGTCCGTTCCGGCACGTTCGGCCCCGCGGCTCGACTTCGTCTGGGGACCAGGGCTCGTCAACCCAACGACCGGCGTCAACACAAACATCAAGGGAACCAAAACCGATTCGTCCGGAACTACGCCCTATCCGATCGCAGCGGACGAATTCCGCATCACGTTCAGCAACGTCGAGGACATGTTGCCTGAGATCGGCTGGTGGACCTTGCCGAACCGCGAACGCGCCGTTTCCGTCCCGGAATTCTATTCCGACCGCATTCACGGCGATATTTATCAAACGCGCTTCGTGCTGCGTGTTCCGACGGGCTTTGCGTTTCCGGCCCGGCTGATCGACGGGTCGCCCGGCGATCAGGGAACGATTGATGTCCGCGCCTCCGCGCCGGCAGCGTTGGATGACAGCGCCAGCGTCCTTGCGGACGGCCTTGTCCGCATCAACGCCTTCGCCAATGATCGCAGCAATGACGGCAAAATTGGCAAAGCCGGGCACTCTCTTCCGCGCAATGGCAACGTCACGCAGCTTGCCGACGGCGTGTTTGAATATCGTCCGTTTCCGGATTTTCGCGGGGCAGACCGATTTGATTACTGGATCAAGAACCGCCAAGGCGTGCCCGCCAAAGCGACGGTGACCGTCACAGTGCGTTAGCGCGGCGGATCTACGAAAACGCGTAGGGGTCAATATCGATGGTGCGGCGCACGGAAGCGTGCGCTTTGACCCCTGCGAGCCACGCGGTGATGAAGGCTTGGATGTTAACGTCACGTCGCGCCTTTATCAGGAAACGCAGCCGCGCTTCGCCGCGCACCCGATAGATCGCGGCGGGCGCCGGCCCCCAGACCGTGACCCCGTCCGCCGCCGGCAGCGCAGCGCGGTGCTGCGCGCCGGAGGCTTTCAACGCGGCCTCGTTGACCGACCGAAGTTGCAGCGCCGCGAGGCGCCCGTATGGCGGAAAGCCGAGCGCTTCCCGGCCGGACGCTTCGGCCTCAAGAAAGCCGTCGCGATCGCCGGCTGTTAGCGCTTTGAAAACTTCCGCCTGCGGCTGATAGGTTTGGACGAGGGCCTCACCCGGCCTTTCGGCGCGGCCCGCGCGCCCTGCGACCTGGCTCAACAATTGATAGGTGCGCTCTGCCGCGCGCAGATCGCCGCCCGAAAGCCCCATATCAGCGTCGACGACGCCGACCAGCGTCAGGCGCGGAAAGTGATGACCCTTCGCGATCATCTGCGTCGCAACGAGAATATCGATGCGTCCTTCCTCCATGTCATCGAGAAGCGCGCGCATCTCGCGCGGCGACTGCACGAGATCGGAAGAAAGCACGCGATGGCGCGCTTGCGGCCAGAGCGCTTGCGCCTCTTCCGCGATGCGTTCGACGCCGGGTCCGCACGCGGTCAGCGAGCCGACGGCCTTGCATTCGGGGCACGCCGCCGGCTTGGGCGCAGAATATCCCGTCAGATGACAGACAAGCTTGTTCTCATACCGATGCTCGACGAGATAAGCATCCGCATACGGAGATTTTAGCCGGGCGCCGCAGCGACGGCAGATCGTCAGCGGCGCATAGCCCCGCCGGTTGATGAACAGCAGCGACTGTTCACCCGCCGCAAGGCGCTTACCGACGGCGCCGATCAACGGGGGCGACAGCCACCGCCCCTGCTCAGGCGGATCGGCGCGCAGATCGACAAGCGCAATTTTTGGCAGGGCGGCGCGCCCATAGCGCGCGCTGAGCCGCACGAGCCCGTAACGCCCCTGCTCGACATTGACGACGCTTTCAAGCGAGGGCGTCGCCGAGGCGAGAATGACGGGAAACCGGCCGCGGCTTCCGCGCGCCACCGCCATGTCGCGCCCCTGGTAGATGACGCCTTCTTCCTGCTTGTAGGCGCCGTCATGTTCTTCGTCGACGACAATAAGACGAAGGTCCTTATACGGAAGAAACAACGCTGAGCGCGCGCCGACGACGATGCGCGCCGAACCGTCATTGACGCGCCGCCAGACGCGGCGGCGCCCGGCAGGGTTCATGTCGGAGTGCCACGCCGCGGGTTCGGCGCCGAAGCGCGCCTCGACCCGCTTCAGGAACGGCAGCGTGAGCGCGATCTCCGGGAGGAGGATCAGCGCCTGCGCGCCCGGCGCGCGCCGCAGCACGTCCGCGACCGCTTCGAGATAGACTTCCGTCTTGCCCGCGCCAGTGACGCCGTCGAGGAGGATGACGCCGTTGCCGGCAAGCGCGGCGACAAGGGCGTGCGCCGCCGCTGCCTGCTCCTCAGTCAACGCCTTGCCCGCGCGCTGAGGGTCGGGCGCGGCGAAAGGGGGATCGGGGTCGGTCTCGACTTTCGCCGCCGCCCCCGCCTTCACAAGCCCCGCAACAACACCGGCGCCGGCCCCCGTCGCCGCCGTGATCTCGGCGAGCGTCACAGGGCGCGTGCTGGCGCCAAGAAAATCGAGAACGGCCCCACGTTCTGGCGTCATACGCGCCGGCGTCTGCCCGGTTGATGAAAAAGCCGAGACGCCCTTTGGCGGCGTGAGCGCCTCGCCCGAGCGCATCACCAGTCGCAGAACGGCGCCCGGCGGGAACATCGTGTAGGCGCTGACCCAGGTGACGAAATCGATGACGCTGGCCGCGAGCGGTTCGGCCGCCAGCGTCTTTTCGATCGCCTTCAGCTTGCCAGGATCGACCGCATCGGGCGCGCCCGGCCAGACAACGCCCAGCGCGGTGCGGGCGCCGAACGGCGCCTCGACAAAGGTTCCCGGCGCCAGCGCGGCCTCGGCGAGATAGTCGTAAGCCTTTGGCAAGGGCAGCGGAAACAGAACCTTTACAACTGCGCGCGCCTGTCGTTGTTCGTCCAAGCTTGATCCTCAAACCGGTTTCGGGTGAATTGCGCCCCGGCCGGGCAGGGCGAGCGGCCTTTCGGTGACTTCAAGCGGCATTCAACGGGCGGCGGCGAGTATGCGTTCCTTAGGTCTGTTCCTTCTTTCCGCGATCGGCGCAAGCCTTGCGATGAGCGCGCCCGCAGACGCCAAATACAGCCTTTGCAACAAGACGAGCTACGCGCTGTCCGCCGCGATCGGCTATGTCGACGGCGACCGCCTTGCAACGCGCGGCTGGTGGCGCCTGCGCCCCGGGCAGTGCAAGGTCGTGCTGACCGAGCCGACGGATCCTGGCCGGTATTTCGTTTATGCCGAGGCGGTGCCCGGCCATAAGGGGCCGCTGCGCGCATGGTCCGGCGAGACGCCGCTCTGTGTCGAGAACGAGGGCTTCTTCAATCTGCGCAATCAGGAAGTCTGTCGTGACAACGCGATTGCGCAGCGCGGATTTTTCGATGTCGAAGTGACGCCGGCCGCCGGCGGCAACTGGCAGACCGATTTTGCGGAAGCCGCGAACTATACCGTCTACAGCGCCGAGGTTGCGGGCGTGCAGCGGCTTCTCAACGATCTCGGCCTTGCGACGTCGCGTATCGACGGCTCGCTTGGCCGCGAGACGCAGCGCCTCCTCGCCTCTTATCGCAAGGAAAAAAATCTCGGCGACGGCCCCGTCATCGACGACGCCACGATCGACGCGATGATCGAGGAAACGAACGCGCGCGAAGCCAAGCTCGGCCTTTTCTTCTGCAATAGAACCGAGAGCCAGGTATGGGCCGCGCTCGCCGAACCGCTGGGCGATGCGCGTTACGAATCGCGCGGCTGGTGGAAACTCGCGGGCGGGGAGTGCGCCAAAGTCGTCAAGGGCGCCCTTAGCGCCGATCACTACTACGTCTATGGCGTCGTCGAGGACGCGCGCGGCGAGCGGCGCCTTGCAGGCGGGGACAAGGCCTTCTGCACCAGCCCCGTGCGCTTCACCTCTCCGAACGACACGACCTGCGCCGATCAGGAACTCGACGAAGGCATGTTCCGGAAGCTGAGCATCGGCGGCGCGCCGTCGGCGACGTTTGACTTCGGGCCCGAAAGCTTCGTCGCCCCGCCGAGCGCGCCCGCCGCGCCGCCCCCAGCGCAATAATCAGAAAGACCTGCATGACGGACCTGAGGCACGTCGAGAGCTGGGTTTTCGATCTCGACAACACTCTTTATCCGGCCGAGTGCCATCTTTTCAGCCAGATCGACGCCCGCATGACGGAATTCATCCGCATGCGGACGGGCGCGGCGCATGACGAAGCCCGCCGCCTGCAGAAGCATTACTACGTCAAATACGGCACGACGCTCTCAGGGATGATGGCCGAGCACGCGATCCCGCCCGAGGATTTTCTAAGCTATGTCCACGACATCGATTTCTCGGTCGTACCGGCGAACGCCGCGCTCGCCGCTGAGATCGAAGCGCTCCCCGGCCGCCGCTTTGTCTTCACAAACGGCTCCGTCGCGCATGCCGAGCGCGTATTGGCGCGGATCGGCTTGACCGGTCTTTTCGACGACATCTTCGACATCCGCGCCGCCGATTGGACCCCGAAGCCCCACCGCGCCACTTATGAGCGGTTCCTCGCCGCCACCCGCATCGACGCCGGCAACAGCGCGATGTTCGAGGACCTTCCGCATAATCTCGAAGCCGCGCACGCGCTCGGCATGACGACCGTGCTGATCGAGTCGGACACGCGATGGTTCGCTGACGAACCCGCCGACAAGCGCCCTGCCCGCCCCGGCGACGCGCGGCCTGCGCATGTGCACCACGTCACCGGCGATCTCGCGGGGTTCCTCAACGGCGCAATCAAGCGCGCTGCCTGAGGCAGGATCGCCCGCCCGGTCTTCTGCGTGGGATGCAAAGGCGATCGGCGCTCGCCTTTCCTCGCGGCGCCGCGCGTGCTGGTTCTTGAGAGCCGCGATCCAACTATCTCCCTTTTTTCCGCGCGGGGCCGGGCATCGATCGGCCTTGCCCGCGGGGTCCAGCCGAAACCTCCGTAGTCTGCGGAGGAAATTGTAGGGAGATTTTGGGGTGGTTCTCCCTTCTCGCCTCCTGGCGTTCGGCAACCGCATCCTTCGTGACGCGCGGCCGAAGGATGAGGCGCGCGGCTCCGCTCCCGTCAGGCGGCTTTTCGGCCCCGGGGGGTGCTTCTCCTCGCGCAGCCAGCGACAAGAGCCGCCGAACCCACGCGATCAACCAGACTTTTCAAACCCAGAAACGAAAATAGCGCCGGCGGCGGGAGCCGCGCGGCGCTTCAACACCCGCGATACTGGGGCTGAACGCACCCATGAGTCAAACAATCAATAACGGGAATCGCGTATGGTTAATTCGTGTAAAGAGGGAATTCGATTGATCACTCCCGGCGCCCGGCGAAGCGATGGTTGCCGGAATAACGGACAAGTCCCGCAGCCCTCCTAAACATCCAGCTCCGCCGTCAACGCATTTTCCTGGATGAACTCGCGGCGCGGTTCGACGACTTCGCCCATCAGCTTCGAGAAAATGTCGTCGGCGTCGTCGGCTTCCTTCACCCGCACCTGCAGAAGGACGCGCGCGGCAGGGTCAAGCGTCGTTTCCCAGAGCTGGTCCGGGTTCATTTCGCCAAGGCCTTTGTAGCGCTGGATGGAGACGCCCTTTTCCCCGGCGGCGCGCACGGCCCGCAACAGACTGTTCGGCCCCGTCACGCTGGCGCGCTGGTCCTTCCGCACCCAAATGGCGGGTTTTTCAAAAATCTCGGCGAGATCGGTCATCAATTCCTTGGTGCGGCGCGCGTCGCCCGAGACGAGAAGGTCCCGCGTCAGCGCATGACGCTCAGCGACGCCGCGCAATTCGCGTTCGAAGACGAAGCCGCCCTCGCCGTCAGGGCGGCCTGTCCAGCCTCGCTCGAACTCGTCGGACACAAGATCGAGGCGCGCGGCGGTCCGCTGCGCGAGCGCGGTCGCGGCGGCGGGATCGGCCGGCGCCTCGACGAGCGCGCGGGCGAGCGCCGCCTGCACGATGATGTCGCGCGAGAAGCGGGCGGGAAACTCCTCGATCGCGTCACGCGCGCGGCGGGCGCGCGCGATAATGTCGGCGAGATCGGCGCCGGCGATCGTCTCGCCCGAGGCGAGAACGAGCTGCGCGTCGGTGGCGCCTTCCGTATAGAGATAATCCTCGAGGCCCCGGTCGTCGAGCACGTACTGCTCCGACTTGCCGCGGCTGATCTTGTAGAGCGGAGGCTGCGCAATATAGAGGCAGCCGCGCGAAATGACCTCCGGCATCTGACGGAAGAAGAAGGTCAGCAGCAGCGTCCTGATATGGGCGCCGTCAACGTCGGCGTCGGTCATGATGACGATCTTGTGGTAACGCAGCTTGTCCGCGTTGAAATCGTCGCGCCCGATGCCGGCGCCGAGCGCGGTGATGAGCGTGCCGATCTCCTGGCTGCCGAGCATCTTGTCGAAGCGCGCGCGCTCGACGTTCAGGATCTTGCCGCGCAAGGGGAGCACGGCCTGATTTTCGCGGTTGCGCGCCTGCTTGGCCGACCCGCCGGCGGAATCGCCTTCGACGATGAAGATTTCAGACTTCGCTGGATCGCGCTCCTGACAGTCGGCGAGCTTGCCGGGCAGCGAGGAGATGTCGAGCGCGGATTTGCGGCGTGTCAGCTCGCGCGCCTTGCGCGCCGCTTCGCGCGCCATGGCGGCCTCAACGATCTTCCCGACCACTTTGCGCGCTTCGCTCGGGTTCTCCTCGAACCATTCGCCGATCTTGTCGGCGACGACGCCCTCGACGACGGGACGCACTTCGGACGAAACAAGCTTGTCTTTCGTTTGCGAAGAAAACTTCGGGTCAGGGACCTTGACGGACAGGATGCAGGTCAGGCCTTCGCGCGCGTCATCGCCCGTGAGCGCGACCTTTTCCTTCTTGGCGATGCCGGACTCGGCCGCGTAATTGTTGATGATGCGCGTCAGCGCGGCGCGAAAGCCGGCAAGGTGCGTGCCGCCGTCACGCTGCGGGATGTTGTTCGTGAAACACAGCACCTTCTCGTGATAGCTGTCGTTCCACCACATCGCGACATCGACGGTGATGCCCTCGCGCTCGATCGTGAAAGCGATCGGGTCTGCAATCAGCGGCGTTTTCGATTTGTCGAGATACCGCGCGAAGGCGATGAGGCCGCCTTCATACAGGAAATGCTCTTCGCGGATTTCAACGTGGCGCGCGTCCTTGAGGCGGATCGAAACCCCCGAATTCAGAAACGCCAGTTCGCGCAGGCGATGCTCGAGCGTGTCGAAGTCAAACACGGTCTGAGTGAAAATGGTCTTCGACGGCAGGAAGCTCACCTTCGTGCCCTTGTCGCTCGTCTCGCCGATGACTTTCAGCGGCGCGTCGGGAACGCCCATGCGGAAGCGCATGAAATGTTCCTTGCCGCTGCGCTTGATCGTCAGATCGAGCCATTCGGACAGCGCGTTGACGACCGAAACGCCGACGCCGTGCAAGCCGCCGGAAACCTTGTAGGAATTCTGGTCGAACTTACCCCCGGCGTGCAGCTGCGTCATGATGACTTCGGCCGCCGAGACGCCTTCCCCGGCGTGAATATCGGTTGGAATGCCGCGGCCGTTGTCAGTGACGGTGACCGAGCCGTCCTCGTTCAGAATGACATTGATGTCGTCGCAATAGCCCCCGAGCGCTTCGTCAATCGCGTTGTCGACGACCTCGTAGACCATGTGATGGAGGCCCGAACCGTCATCGGTGTCGCCGATATACATGCCGGGACGCTTCCTGACCGCGTCAAGGCCCTTGAGAACCTTGATCGCGTCGGCGCCATAGTCCTGACTGTCGTCTTTTTTCGCGGCTGGTTCAGCCATTTTATCTGTGTCCTGACTTTTTTAAAATTCGCGAACGGCGCCGGCGGCGACGCAAAAGCGTTGCGCGCGCGGGCCCCAGGCGGCGAAGAGCGAGGCGTCGGTTCCCGTCATCACGCATTGGAGGCCGAGCGCATCGAGAATGTCATAAAGCGCCGCGCGGCGGTGTTCGTCGAGATGCGCGGCGATCTCGTCGAGAAGCAGGATGAGCGGGGCGCCGGAAGCGCGAAACTGAAGCGCGCGGGCGTTGGCGAGAACGAGCCCAATCAAAAGCGCCTTCTGTTCGCCAGTCGAGCACAGGCGTGCGGGCGCGCCCTTCGCGCGGTGCGCCACGAGGAAGTCGCTGCGATGCGGCCCCTGGAGCGCGCGGCCGGCGCCGGCGTCGGCGTTGCGGCCGGCCTTCAGCGCGGCGGCGAAATCGTCCTCCACATCGGCGGCCGGCGCGTTCGCCAGCGCTGTTTCAAGCGCGCCCTCGAGCGCGATGTCGGCGGCGGGAAAGGGCCCGTCATCGTCGGCGACCGCAGCGGCGGCGAGCGCGCCCGCCATGTCGCGGCGCGCCGAAGCGATGGCGACGCCCGCTTCCGCCATCTGTGTTTCGAGCGCGGCGAGCCAGCGGTCGTCGCGGCAGCCGTCATCGAGCAGGCGCTGGCGCTGGCGCATCGCCGTTTCATAATCGTTCGCGGCGCGTCCATGCGCCGGGTCATGCGCGAGCGTCATGCGGTCGAGAAAGCGACGCCGCTCGCCAGGGCCTTCCATGAAGAGCCTGTCCTGCGCCGGCGTCAGCCAGAGGATGCGGACGAGGCCCGCAAGGGCCGCCGGGCCCGAAGCGCTGGCGCCGTCGATGCGCACAACGCGCCGGTTTTCCTCGCCGGCGAGCGCGCCGACGCCGATCGCGCGCTCGTCTTCGCCGTCGGAAAGGCGCGCCGACACCGCCCAGCCGCCAGGCCCGCCGAGGCGCGCGACCTCGTCAAGCGCGGCGCCGCGCAACCCCCGGCCCGGCCCCAGGAGCGATATCGCTTCGAGAACATTCGTCTTGCCGGCGCCGTTCGGCCCGGACAGCGCGACCGGGCGCCCGTCGAGCGCCAGGTCGAGGCGCGCATAGGACCGAAAGTCAGACAAGGTGAGCCGCGTCAGGCGCACGCCGCCCTTCGGCGCTGGCGCCGTGTCAGGCTCAACGATGCGCAGCGCTGCGTCGCGCAAGGAATACTCCTTCAGACCCTGAGCGGCATGAGGACATAAAGCGCGCGCGGATCTTCCTCATCGAGCGCGATCGACGGGCTCGACGGATCCGACAGGCGGAACGACACCGTGCCGCCGTCGACCTGGCTCGCAATGTCGAGAAGATACCGCGCATTAAATCCGATTTCGATCGGATCGCCGCTGTAGTCGACCGACAATTCCTCCAGCGCGCTGCCCGCTTCCGGATTGTTGACGGTCAGTCGCAGCTTGTCGTTGTCGATCGCCATCTTGATGGAGCGCGTGCGATCGGCCGAGATCGTCGCGACGCGATCGACCGCTTGCGCGAAGTCCTTGGTGTCGGCGCGCATGACGCTCTGATTGTTTTTCGGAATGACGCGTTCGTAGTCCGGGAACGTGCCGTCGATCAGCTTCGACGTCAGGCGCCCGGCCCCGAAGCTGAAGCGGATTTTCGTTTCCGACACCGCGATCTCAACGGTTTCCTCAGCATCAGCAAGAAGACGGCCGAGCTCGGCGACGGCCTTCCTCGGCACGATGATCCCCGGCATCTTGTCGGCGCCGGATGGCAAAGGGGCATCAAGCCGCGCGAGCCGGTGGCCGTCGGTCGCCGCCGCGCGCAGGAGTTTTTTGGCGCCGTCAACGAAAGCGTGAAGATAAACGCCGTTGAGATAATAGCGGGTCTCCTCCTGCGACATCGCAAAGCGCGTCTTGTCGAACAGGCGCTGCAAGTCTGCGGTGGGGATCGAAAAGCGCACGCCGAGATCGCCCGTCGCTAGCGTCGGGAAATCCTGTTCGGGCAACACGGCGAGCGAGAATTGCGAACGCCCCGCCGACACCTGCAGGCGCGCCTCGTCCTGCGCGAGGTCAAACCGGACCTGCGCGCCCTCGGGCAAGCGCCGCACGATTTCGTAAAGCGTCAGGGCCGACACCGTCGTCGATCCCTTGCGCGCGACGTCGGCCGGGGCCTGCTCGGAAATTTCGATATCGAGATCGGTCGCGGTCAGGGTGAGCGCGCCGCCCTCGGCCTGCAACAGCACGTTTGCAAGGATCGGGATCGTGTTGCGGCGCTCGACGACGCTTTGCACGTGCCCCAGGGCTTTCACGAGGGCTGACCGCTCGATGGTGACTTTCATGCGACTTTCGCTCTTCTTGTATGGCGCCGGCGGACCCTACCACGCGCCGCCAGAGCCGGCGCGGGAAGCTTCAACAGCAAGCAAAGGACAAGCGGCCCGGAGACGCTGTCAGCGCCGCGCGGTCCGCCCGTGGAATCGGGAGAAAAATATAGGCCGAAACGCCCCCTCGGCGCCAGCCGCGAAAGCCTCGGTAAAGGGGCGAAAACCGCCGCGTTTTCGCGGCGTTCAGCCTTCGGCGGCGAGGAGTTTTTCAACCGGCAGGTCAGCTCCAATTTCGATCCGAATGGCCTGCACCCCCTCGGCGAATTTCTTGTCGCGGGAAATGAGCGCTTCAGCGCGCTCCATCGAGCTCATCGCCGTCGTGTGGTCGCGCCCGAGCGCGCGCCCGATGCGCGGATAGCTCTCATTCATCGACGTGCGCGCGACATAAACAAAGGCGTGGCGCGCCCGGGCGATCCGCTGCGGCTGCTGGCGGCCGCGGATCTCATCGGCAGTGATGCCGAACGCCGCCGCCGAGGCTAGCAGCGCCTCATCGAGGGTCGCCAGCCGCTTGCGGTCGCCAAGCCGCGCCTTCAGCGCGGCCAGCGCTTCGGCCGGCCCGACCGTCACCGCTTGGTCGCGATAGACCAGCGCCAGCTGCTTATAGGCGCCAATGCAGTCGCGCATGGAGGCTGAAAAGAGCCGCGCCACGAGATCGAGCGCCGCGTCGGTGATGGTCGCCCTGATATCGTCGGCGTCGCGATGCTTGCGCATCACCGCGCGGCGAAGGCTTTCGCCGCCCGGCGCAATGCCGACCGCAAGACCGCCGGCCAACCGGTCCGCCAGGCGCCCGACGACGCCAGCCTTTGCAAGGGCGGCCGGCGCCAGTTCCCCGGCGACGATCAGCTGGCGCCCGGCGCTCGTCAGCGCAATGATGAGATTGACCACCTCAAGCATGGTCTTGTGCTTGCCGGCGAGCAGATGAACATCGTCTATCATCACGATGTCATTCGCAAGAATGTCCCGCTGCAGCGCCAAGGTCGAGTTCGACATCAAGGCGTTGACGCACCCTTCCTGCACATTGTTATGCGTGAGATAGAGGCACCGCGAACCGGGATGACGCTGCATCCATTCGTTGCCGGCGCTCTGCATCAGATGGGATTTGCCAACGCCAGGCTGGCCATAAAGATAAAGCAGTTCGCGCGGCCGGCCCGCGTCGAAAATCTGGCGGACGGCTGCGACCGCCACCTGGTTCGACTCGTCGACCGCGAAGGCCTCGAAAGTCTGGCGCACATCAATCCGCGTCGACAATTCCTCCAGTCGCGGCGCCTCGAATTCCTTCTTGCGGGCCTGGGTTTTCGCGGGCGGCCTGTCGAAGCCGCCGGCGATCACGCCAAGCGGCGCCAGCGCGCTGACACGCGCCGCAGCGTCAAGCGAGGCGCCGCGCGTGACGATCGACAATTTACGCACAGGGCGGACCTTTTCGCTGAAAGCCCGCAAAACCCCGTGCTTGTATTGCTGATCAATACGGTCGCGCCGCATTTTGGATTCGGTCGAGATCGTCGCCGTATCCTCTGTCACCTCGTCGATCATGAGATCGAAAAACCAGGTCTTGAAAATTGCGTCGCCGTAATCGCGACGCAGGGTGTCCCGAAATAGCGACAGCTTGTCGCCTGCCGAAGCGGCGTAATCATCATTCATCGCCGAAAGCCCCAAGATCTTTTTTAATTTGCGCGAAGGATACGACGGACCAAAGACCGCCGCGCCGGAAGTTTACGGCGCCGTCAGAAAAAACGGCGCCACATTATTTTGTTATGAATAGGCCTCAAAGAAACCTTCAGGGAGTGAACTTTTCGAAACGAGGACGCCACAAACTTGATACGCTGACGCTGCATCAATCCGGCTCATCGTCTCGCCCCTTCCGTCCGCCGCCATTCGGCTTTTAGTTTCTTGACGCCCCACGACTGACGCGGAGGATGACCATTTCGTCTCTTGCACGGAACGCAACTTGGTGCGAAAAACAAAATTGATCCGTACCCTGCCAATCGATGTTTTTATGATGCTGCGGCAGGACATTTTTGTAAAGCGCCCGATTCGTTTTCGGCGCAATTATTTGGGGCGCCGGGTCATTGACATTTCGCGTTACGCGCGAAAACAAACAGTTAGCAATTCTATCGATACCAACGGTGGAAAACTAACGCGTAGCGCAATTGCTGCATCAGGCAAGGGTTGCGCCAACATAACCCCCATCACTGAGAGATTATAACGCAAAAGCGGTCAAACAAAAACCCCGCGAGCACATCGCTCGCGGGGTTGAAAACAGTCGGGGGTGAAAGACCTTAAGCGCCGAGCGCTTTGACGCGGCGCGCCAGGCGCGAGATCTTGCGCGCGACGGTCGATTTATGCGCGACGCCTTTCGTCACCGAGCGATGAAGCTCCGGCTGCGCGGCCTTGAGCGCTTCGGCGGCGGCCTTCTTGTCGCCCGACGCGATCGCTTCTTCCACCTTGCGCACGAAGGAGCGCACGCGCGACCGGCGCGATCTGTTGACTTCGGTGCGGCGCGCGATCTTGCGCACCATTTTCTTGGCTGACGTGGTATTCGCCATGAATTCTCTCGATCTGCGGCGCGCCTTGACGCCTTGGATTATCCGGAACGCCGCGACGCTCTGCGCGCGGGAAGCGGGCTTATAGACACCGGTCCTTGGGGCGTCAACGCGGAAGTCGGAAGGCGCGAGAAACGCTGCAAATCCTGATTATTTCTGGCATTTCCCGCAGGCGAAGGTCGAGCGGCCTGACTGCACGAACCGCCGCACCGGCGCTCCGCAGCAAAGGCAGGGCGCGCCCGCGCGGTCGTAAACCGAGAAGCGGTGCTGGAAATAGCCAAGCGCCCCATCGGACGCAGCGAAATCGCGAAGGCTCGACCCCCCCGCCTCGATCGCCTCGCTGAGGACGGCGCGCACGGCCTCGTGGAGCCGGGCGGCGGCAGGGCCGGAGACACGGCCCGCCGCCCGCCGCGGCGACAGGCGCGCCCGCCAGAGCGCTTCGCAGACATAGATGTTGCCAAGACCGGCAACGACCGACTGGTCGAGCAGCGCCGCCTTCAGGGGCGCGGCGCGTCCTTTCAGCGCCTCGTGGAAGAGCGCAGCCGTGAACGCTTCGCTCAAGGGCTCTGGACCCATGCCGTCGAAATGCTTCGAGCGATGAAGCGCCTCCGTCGGCGCAAGGTCCATGAACCCGAACCGCCGGGGGTCGTTGTAGTCGATCCGCGCGACGCCGGCGGGGCCCGAGACCTCGATGGCGACATGGTCGTGCGCCGGATTTGTCGAGCCCGCGTAATAGAAACTGCCGGGGCGCTGCCCGGCCGCCGCACCGCTGACCGTGAACCGCCCCGACATGCCCAGATGCATGATGAGCGTCTCCCCGGTCGATAGCGGCGCGGTCAGATATTTGCCGCGCCGCCCCAGCGGGCCAACGGTCGCGCCGGCAAGACGCTGCGCGAAGGCAGCCGGCAGCGGAAAGCGCAGGTCCGGGCGGCGCGCGACAACAGAGGTGATCGTCGCGCCAGCCATGAAAGGAGCAAGGCCGCGCCTGACCGTCTCAACTTCCGGGAGCTCAGGCATGCTGTCTTCCTTGCGGCAATTTCAGCCTGGAGGGTACTCGGTCGATCGCCGCGGTCTGTTCAGCAGTTTATGCCCGGCATTTTGCCATGTACTCCCAAGAGCGCTAGCCTCCACCTCAGGAGACGGGCTTGGGCGACTATAAATTCAGGGCGTTCATCAGCTATAGCCATGCTGACGAACAATGGGGCGCGTGGCTTCAGCGGTCACTGGAGCGCTTTCGCGCGCCGAAGGCGTTTGCGGCCCGCCTTCAACAGGCCGGCAAGCCGTTGCGCCTCGCCCCGGTCTTCCGGGACCGCGAAGATTTGCCAGTCGCCGGCAATCTCAACGACGCCATCCAGAGCGCGCTCGCCGACAGCGAATATCAAATCGTCCTTTGCTCCCCGAACGCCGCGAAGTCGCGCTGGGTGAACGAAGAGATCAAGCTGTTCCACCGGCTGCATGGGCCCGGGCGGTGTTTCGCGATCATCGTCGCGGGCGAGCCCGGATCGGCGGACGCAGAATGTTTTCCGCCGGCGCTGCGCTTCAAACTCGACGCGAGCGGCGCGCCGACCGCGGAATCCGGCGAGCCGCTCGCCGCCGATGCGCGCGAGCAAGGCGACGGCAAACGCGTCGCGCTATTGAAGACAGCCGCCGGCATGCTCGGCGTCGGCCTCGACGACCTCGTGCGGCGCGACGCCCGCGCGCGCGCGCGGCGCCTGCAGGCGATCGCGGCGGGAACAAGCGCGATCGCGGCGTCCATGACGTTCGCGGCCCTCTTCGCGATCAACCAGCGCAACGAGGCGCGGACCGCGCGCGGCGAGGCGGAGAATTTGATCGAATTCATGCTGTCCGATCTTAGCGACCGGCTGGAGCCCGTCGGCAGCCTTTCGATTTTGGAGGAAGTCGGCGGCGAGGTGCTCGACTACTACGACAATCAGGAGCTTAAATCGCTCGACGCGGAAGCGCTCTCACGCCGCGCGCGCGGCTTGATGAAGCTGGGCCAGGTTGATCAACGGCGCGGCGATCTCGATGCCGCATTAAAGGCGTACGAGGCGGCGTTCGCTTCAACCGAAGAGCAACTAAGGCGTAAGCCAGACGACGCGAACAGAATATTCGATCACGCCCAAAGCATATTTTATTTAGGCGAAGCGGCGAGGATATTGGGTGATCATGAGGGCATGGTAGCCAAAAATTCGGAGTACTTGCGGTACGCCGAGCGCCTCGTTGCGATTGACGCCAAAAATCCGAAATGGCGACTGGAGCTCGCTTACGCGACGAGCAACATCGGCGCCGTGAATTTCGAAACCGGCAATATCGCTGAATCGGTAGACTTCTTCGAGCGGTCGGTGGCTGCGAGAAAATCGTTGTTTGACGACGCCCCTCAAGACAGAAAGCTCGCCCTCGCCTACGCTTACGCGCTGTCGTGGCTCGGCTACGCCGAACTCAGCGTCGGAAATTTTGCTCGGGCGATCGAAGTCCTACAAGATCAGCTCGCGGTCTATGAACTCATCGCTCCGAACGGCGTCAAGTCGGACTTTCAGGTCTTGGAGGCGCTTGTAACGGCGCAACGCCGCATCGCTGGAGCGCAGGCCGCGCTTGGTTTAATCGACGCCGCTTCAGTCACAATCAGCGCCGCTCGCGAATATTCCGCGATACTCATTGAACGCGATCCTTCAAAGGTGAACGCCCTCGTAAACGCTTCGGCAATCGCGAGGTTTTCATCGTTTATCGCGGAGGCCAAAGGCGAAGGTGTGGCTAAGTTCGAGCAAGCAGACCGCGCCGTCGATCTCGCGCGTCGAGCCGCTATAGGAGGCGGGGCCGGCGTCAAGGCGACGCTTTGTTTGGCGTTGGCGTGGCGCTCAGAGATCAGCGGGTTCCTGCCGAGCGCGACGGACGAAGAACTTCGCAAATTGACCACCGAGCTTGGCGAAGCGGGGGACTCGTCGAATATCGACGCTTATCTTGGCGGAGCGCTAGCGCAGGCAAGACTTGCCGAGAAACGCGGCGACCAGAAGGAGATGCGATCAATAGCGTCGAGCGCCTTAGGTCATCTTGATAATTATCAAGGTCAATTGCCTATTGGAGCAACGCTAACGGTCGCCTGGTTGTATTTTTTGGCAGACGATGCCGCGAAGGCTGCCGCATTTGCCGGCCGCCTGAGCGCCCTCGGCTTCCGTCATCCAAAGCTGTCGGATCTGCAAACGGCGCTTGGGAACGCCCAGCTATAATATTCTAGAGTTCCTCTAATCCTATGATTAGATAGTTTTTTTGCAGAATTGCGACGCCTTTTTGAACGTATTTCGGATGAGTAGAATCGGAGATACAGTCGCATCGCGCCTTGTTACCGGCTTCCTTAGGAGAATTGACCAATGTCCAACTTCTTACGCATCGCTGTTACTTTGGCCGCGCTTGGGGCCGCTTCTTGCTCGCATTTCAACCAAGAGGCCCCGAAGTCGGCGCCGATCGCCGTCAGCGCAAAATTGACAATCGTTGAGACCGCGCCGGGCGTTTACGATTTCAAGTATGATGCGCCGTTCGCCGATCAAGACGGAAATTTTGATTTTTCACAGAAGGGCGCGCTCGGCAGCAGCGTGAATATGTCGTTCACGATCGCCGAAGACTCAGGGCTCGGCCTCAAATTCAAACCGCAAGGGTCCGACGCTATCTGGATTGTTGATAAGAAAAACGTCGGCCCGGACGGCAGCCCGCAGGGGCCCTATAGGGGCGACCAGTTCCGCAATTTCAGCGTAAGCCCCGATGGACGGACGCTTAACCTGTTTAATCAGAATGACGATGGGGTCCTTTATCGATACGGGCTTCGCTTTGATCGCGGCGCACTGACGGTTGTCGACGACCCCGACAACCAAAATGGCGGACACACAGGCGGCACCGGCGGCAACAACTGAGCGCTCGCGCTCCGCAACGAAAAACCCCGGCGGTTTCCCGCCGGGGTTTCTTTTTATTCGTGGTTTGTCGAAGCGCTACTGCTTGTCGCGGTTCTTGAGCGCAGCGCCGAGGATGTCGCCGAGCGAGGCGCCGGAGTCGGCTGAGCCGTACTGCTCGACCGCATCCTTTTCTTCCGCCACTTCGCGCGCCTTGATGGAAAGCGAAATGCGGCGCGAGATCTTCTCGAAGCCGGTGACGCGGGCGTCGACCTTGTCGCCGACCGCGAAGCGCTCGGGGCGCTGCTCGCCGCGATCTTTCGAAAGGTCGGACTTCTTGATGAAGGCTTTGGGACCGCCCTCGCCGCCGACCTGCACTTCGATGCCGCCCGATTCGATCGCGGTGACCGTGCACGTCACGTCATCGCCGCGGTTGATATCGCCGACCGAGTCCATCGGATCGGAGGCGACCTGCTTGATGCCGAGCGAGATGCGTTCCTTTTCCGGATCGACGTCGAGAACTTTCGCTTTGACGACGTCGCCCTTCTTGTACTCCTTGATGACCTCCTCGCCGGCGCGGTTCCAGTCGAGATCGGAGAGGTGCACCATGCCGTCCATCTCCTCGGTGATGCCGACGAAGAGGCCGAACTCGGTGATGTTCTTGATCTCGCCCTCGATGATCGATCCCAGGGGATGCATTTCGGCGAAGCTGTCCCACGGATTGTCGAGGCATTGCTTCAGGCCGAGCGACACGCGGCGCTTGTTCTCGTCGACTTCGAGCACCATGACGTCGACTTCCTGCGAGGTCGAGACGACCTTGCCGGGGTGCACGTTTTTCTTGACCCAGCTCATCTCCGAAACGTGGACGAGACCTTCGATGCCTTGTTCAAGCTCGACGAAAGCGCCGTAGTCGGTGATGTTCGTGACCTTGCCGCGGAATTTCGCGCTCACGGGGTATTTCGCGGCGACGCCCTGCCACGGGTCTGGCTGAAGCTGCTTGATGCCGAGCGAGATCCGGTGCGTTTCCGGATTGATCTTGATGATCTTGACCTTGACCGTGTCGTTGACGCCGAGAACTTCGGACGGGTGGTTGACGCGGCTCCACGACATGTCGGTGACGTGGAGGAGGCCGTCGACGCCCGGCGCGAGTTCGACGAACGCGCCGTAATCGGTGATGTTCTTGACGACGCCTTCGCGCGTGTCGCCTTCGTTCAGTTCACGGACGACTTCCTGACGATGCTCGGCGCGGTCCTCTTCGAGGATCGACCGGCGCGAGACGACGATGTTGCCGCGGCGCTTGTCCATCTTGAGGATGCGGAAGGGCTGCGGAATGTTCATGAGGGGGCCGGCGTCGCGCACGGGGCGGATATCAACCTGCGACCCGGGGAGGAATGCGACTGCGCCGCTGAGATCGACCGTGAAGCCGCCTTTGACGCGGTTGAAGATGACGCCGTCGACGCGCTCTTGTTTGTTGAACTGAACTTCGAGGCGATCCCACGCCTCCTCGCGGCGGGCCTTGTCGCGGCTGATGACCGCTTCGCCCTGGGCGTTCTCGATGCGCTCGACGAAGACTTCGACGGTGTCGCCGATCTTCAGCATGCCGGGCAGTCCGCCCTGTCCGAATTCCTTCAGCGCGACACGTCCTTCGGTCTTCAGGCCGACGTCGATGACGGCGACGTCTTTTTCGATGCCGGTGACGATGCCGGTGACGACGTTGTCTTCAAAGGCGCCGCGGCCAAGCAGGGAGGCTTCGAGCATGTCCGCAAAATCCTTGCGGGAGGGAGACATCGATTGGGGTTGAGCCACGTAAGTTTCGGTCCTGTTCAAAGTCGCCGGGCATGGATTGCCGGTTTGCCCGGCAGTCTTCACCGGCGCGCTGCACGCGGCCGGAGCGGTTAGCCCGATCAAGGTTTCAAATTGGCGGCGTAAACGCGGGCGACGGACACAAAAACCCGTTCTTCAGTTTCGCCCGGGAGCGCTGATCCTGGATTGAGGCCGTCGGCCCCGGTCAGCCCTCGCAGCGCCTCAGAACGCCGTCGATCACGCGGCGCGCCGCCGCGAAGGCCGCGTCTATAGTCAAAGAGGTCGTATCTAGCAACTCCGCATCGGGGGCCATGACCATCGGGGCGTCAGAGCGGGCAGCGTCGCGCGCGTCCCGCTCGGCGAGGTCGGCCAGGACCTCGGCTTCAGTAAGGGCCGGCTTTGACGGGGACAGCTCGATCCAGCGCCGGTGCGCGCGGACAACGGGGCTCGCCACAACGAAGAATTTGACGCTGGCGTCGGGGCAAACCACCGTGCCGATATCCCGCCCGTCGAGCACCGCGCCTTTCACAGCGCCCGGCGGATTTTTCGCAAAATTGCGCTGAAAGTCCAAAAGCGCCTCCCGGACCGCCGGCTGCGCTGCGACGACGGAGGCCGCTGCCCCGACCTCGCGGGTGCGGATATCGGCCGCCTTCAGCTTATCAACCGAAAAGCCGCGCGCTGTCCGCTCGGCCGCCGCCTCATCGGCGGGGTCTTCGCCCGCATCGAGCAT
Organism: Parvularculaceae bacterium; assembly: GCA_034522715.1. Taxonomy (GTDB): domain Bacteria; phylum Pseudomonadota; class Alphaproteobacteria; order Caulobacterales; family Parvularculaceae; genus Amphiplicatus. The sequence goes on from JAXHLA010000005.1 coordinate 387,338, forward strand.
CAGCCAGGCGACGCCGCGATAGAGCGACCCAGTGTCGAGATAGGCGAGCCCATACGCGTCCGCGATCAGCATCGCGAGCGTCCCCTTGCCGGAGGCCGCAGGCCCGTCGAGCGTGATGACCAGAGGTTTGCCCACGGGCGAGCGCCTTAGCGTCGGGACGGGGTGTCACGCAAGCGTCGCACGCTTCGCCTCATCCTTCACGCCAAGCGTCGCCAGCGCCGCGACGACCAGCGAGGCCGCGCCCACCCCCAGCGCGTAGATCGCTTCCCCGCCAAACGCGTAGCGCACGATGACGCCGAGGATTGACGCGGCGAGGAGCTGCGGGATCACGATGAAGAAATTGAAGATGCCCATATAGACGCCCATCTTCTTCGCGGGGAGCGCGCCGGAGAGGATCGAGTAAGGCACGCTGACGATCGAGGCCCATGCGAAACCGACGCCAATCATGCCAATCCAGAGAAGGGCAGGATCCTTGATGAAGAGGAACGAAGCGAGCCCCGCGCCGCCGAGCGCAAGATTGAGCGCGTGCGTCGCCTTGGCGCCGATGCGCGCGGCGACAACCGGAATGAGGAAGAACGCCACGAGCGCGGCGACGCCGTTGTAAATCGAAAAGAGCAGTCCGACCCAGTTTCCCGCTTCGTTAAATTGCTCCGAAGAAGCGTCCGTCGCGCCGTAATGAAACGCGGCGACCCCGGCGCTCGTATAGATCCACATCGCGAAGAGCGCGAACCAGGTGAAGAACTGCACGACCGCGAGCTGGCGCATGGTCGCCGGCATCGAGAACATGTCGTCGATGATTTCTGAAAACGGATTGTCGATTCTGCCGCGCTGCTTGATGAGGCCCGCAGCGATGAGAATGAGGCCGAAGACGGCGATGCCGATGCTGACGAAGTAGAGATCATTCACCTTGAGCGCGGCCTCGGCGAGCTTGATCGCGCCAGACGCGATCTGCGCGAGGACGACGGTGCCGGCTCCGCCCGCCAGCAACAACGCGCCGCCAATCGAGAGATAAGCGCCGGCGCTGCGCCCTGGAGATTTTTCACCCTCGGCAAGCTGCTCGCGCCCGCGCTCGGCCGCTTCAAACGCGGCAAGGTCATCCGGCGAATATTCCTTTGTCGAGAAGACGGTCCACATCACCGCCAGAAAGACGAAAAATGCGCCGACATAAAAAGCGTAGCGAACGGAATCGGGAACGACGCCTTCCGGGGCCGAATTCGCGACACCGAACCAGTTGGTCAGCATCCACGGCAAGGCGGAAGCAAAGACGGCGCCGGCGCCGATGAAGAAACTCTGCATCGCAAAGCCGGCGGTGCGCTGACGATCCGGCAGCATGTCACCGACAAAAGCGCGGAAGGGCTCCATGGTCACGTTGATCGACGCGTCCATGATCCAAAGCATGCCCGCTGCAACCCAGAGATAAGGCGAGTGCGGCATGATGAAGAGCGCGAGCGTCGTCAGCAGCGCCCCAATAAAAAAGTAAGGCCGGCGTCGGCCGAAGCGGCCCCACGTCTTGTCGCTCATATGGCCGATGATCGGCTGGACAAGGAGGCCCGTCAGCGGCGCGGCGATCCACAGGATCGGGATCTGGTCGATCTCGGCGCCGAGCGTCTGGAAGATGCGGCTGACATTGGCGTTCTGGAGGCCAAAGCCGATCTGAATCCCGAAAAAACCGAACGACATGTTCCAGATCTGCCAGAACGACAGCGAGGGTTTGGCTTTCGCCTTGGTCGGGCTTTCCATCCGGCGTTTCCTCGACTTCGCTGGGGCTCATGTCCGGCCCTCTGTCTTTTGCAGTCCTTTTCTCACCTGGCGGATGCGTCCGGCAAGGAGAATCCGGAAGTCCCGTGACAGATATTTCATCTTGTTGCGAGGGCTGATTGAGCTTTGGACAAGCGCCCCGCGTCGCGGCATAAGGCGCGCCGTCGCGCGCTCGTTTCAGCTGCGCCGCATGGGCACTTTATGGATTGGGCGTTCATCGATTTTTCGCCGGCGTTCTGGGCGGCGTTTTTTCAGGTTGTCTGGATCGATCTCGCGCTCGCTGGCGACAACGCTGTCGTCATCGGCCTTGCCGCCGCCGGTTTGCCGAAAGAACAACGCGGCCGCGCCATCTTCTTCGGCATCATCGCGGCGACGGTCTTGCGGATCGTCTTTGCCTTGATGACGACGACGCTCTTGCAGATCGTCGGATTGCTGCTCGCCGGCGGCATTTTGCTCCTTTGGGTCTCGTGGAAGATGTGGCGCGAATTGCGCAATCCTTCGCATACGGACCGGGGCGCTGACGTGCTTGAAGGGCAAGCGCCTTCCGGCGGCGCGGCGAAACCAAAATCATTTCGCGATGCGATCACGCAGATCATCGTGGCGGATGTGTCGATGTCGCTCGACAACGTCCTTGCTGTCGCTGGCGCTGCGCACGCTCATCCGAGCGTTCTCGTCTTTGGCCTCGCCTTGTCGATCGCGCTGATGGGCTTTGCCGCGACGTTTATCGCGCGCCTGCTGGAGCGCCATCGCTGGATCGGGTTCCTCGGCCTTGCGATCATTCTTTATGTCGCGCTGAAAATGATCTGGGACGGCGGCATGGAAGTGCTCGAAGCGACCGCGCCCTCGCCAGAGACTCCGGCGACGGTCGAGTCAACGGTCGGCCATTAGATCGCCGGGCGTGACAAGGGAATTACGCCGACGATCTTGCTTGTTGGTGGTCGCGCCGTTTTCGCGAAAACCCGGTTTCGACTTTTCCGCCCGGCGCTCTCGAGTTTCGGGCGATTGATAGGGATCGCCCGAAACTCTAGTTTTTAAGTGGTCGCGGCGGCTCTGCGAAAAACCGCGTTGCACTTTTGTCGCCCGCCGCTCTTGGGCTCAGCCGATATCAGCGCCTAAAGCGCGCATCGTTTCGACGAAATCAGGGTAGCTCGTCGCGATCATCGAGGCGTCGTCGATTGTCACCGCTTTCGCCGCGGCGAGCCCCATCACCAGAAAGCTCATGGCGATGCGGTGATCGAGATGCGTGCGCACGAACCCGCCGCCAGCGACATCGCCGTTGCGCCCGAAGACACGCAGCCAATCGGGGCCGCTTTCGGTTTCAACGCCATTTTGAGAAAGACCCGCTTCGATCGCGTCGAGACGATCGCTCTCTTTGACGCGCAGCTCCTCGATCCCCGGCATGTAGGTGTCGCCCTTCGCGAAGGCGGCGACGACGGCAAGGATTGGATATTCGTCAATCATCGACGGCGCGCGCGAGGCCGGGACGGCAACACCCTTGAGCGCGGCATGACGAACGCGGATGTCGGCGATGGGCTCGCCGCCCGAGAGACGTTCGTTGAGATAGGCGACATCCCCACCCATGTCGCGCAGCGTCTGATAAAATCCGGCGCGCAGCGGATTGGTGAGCACATTCTTGAGCGTGACATCCGATCCGGGCGCAATCGCCGCCGCCGCGGCGATGAACGCCGCTGATGAGGGATCGCCCGGCACATCGACAGGGACGCCCTTAAGTCGCTGGCCGCCCTTAATGGCGATGCGCCGCCCGGCGCCCTCGCCGGTGATGACAACCGCCGCGCCGAACGCCGCCAGCATGCGCTCGGTATGGTCGCGCGAACGCTCCGGCTCAGCGACCGTCGTCGTCCCTGACGCGCCAAGGCCCGCCAGCAGCACTGCCGATTTCACCTGCGCCGATGCGACCGGGAGCACATAGTCGATGCCGGCAAGCCGCGCGCCAGATAGCGCGAGCGGCAACTTTCCCTCGCGCATGGCAATCGCAGCGCCCATCGCGCCGAGCGGATCAGCGACGCGGCGCATGGGTCGTTTCCTGAGGCTTTCGTCACCGTCAAACGCCGCGTCGATGCGCTGCCCCGCCGCTGCCCCGAGGACAAGACGACAGCCCGTACCCGAATTGCCGAAATAAAGCACGCGTTCAGGCGAGGCCCATGGCGCGCCCTTGACGCGCCAGACCGGCCCAGCCTCGGTGAGGTCGCGCTCGATTTCAGCGCCGAGCGCCCGCATGGCCGCGGCAGTTCGCAGGACGTCGTCACCCTCAAGAAGGCCGCTCGCGATGGTCTCACCTTCGGCAAGCGCGCCAAAAATCAGCGCGCGGTGCGAGATCGATTTGTCGCCAGGCGCGCGCGCCTCGCCCTTGATCGCCCGTCCGCCGCGCGTGGCCAATGCAGTCAGGGGACGATCGTTCATAGGATCCGGTTTCAGCCGCGCGGGGGTTTTGACAGCGCTGGCCGGGCATGGCAACACACCGCGCTTCTCGCCCTTTTGCCAAGGAATTTCCAGACGTGAGCAAACCCGAACTCGGGATCAAGCGCGACTGCCCGAACTGCACGGCGCGCTTTTATGATCTCAACAAGTCGCCGGCGCATTGTCCCAAATGCGCGCACGATTTCGTGCCGGAGGCCCTGCTGAAGCCTCGCAAGCCGCGCCGCGAAGACGAGCCGGCCGAAGCCGCCGAGGCGCCGAAGCCCGCCGCGGAAGTCCCGCTCGCCTCCGCCGATAAGGACCAGAAAGGCGCGAAATCGAAGAAGAAGCCTGGTCTCGACGATGAGCCCGCGGGCGAGGAAGACCTCGGCGACGACATCGATCTCGAAATCGAGGATGACGAGGAAGACGACACGCTGCTCGAAGAAGACGAGGATGATGACGAGGACATGGGCGGCATCATCTCCGGCGGCGACGAAGAGCCCTGAAAACAAGCGCTGCGCGCGGACTTGCGGAGCCCTGCCGGGGGGTCTAGACACCCGTTCCGTCGCGTGCCGCGCCGCTGTCCCAAACGCGGCGTGGATTGCCGGACGAAGGCTTTAGTCGGGGCTGTAGCTCAGTTGGGAGAGCGCTTGAATGGCATTCAAGAGGTCGACGGTTCGATTCCGTTCAGCTCCACCAGCCCTCGCCCAAGAAGGGCGTGACAGCTGGTGCAGTCGATTGCGACGGGCCAAGCCAGTCGCGACCGGCATCTCGGCATTCCAGTCGCCTGAACAGTCCTGATGCGGATCCTCCTCTTTGGCGCGTCGGGGCAGGTTGGCCGCGAAACGGTCGAAGCCGCCGCGCGCCGCGGGAACGATCTTGTGGCGCTTTCGCGAGACGACGCCGACCTTTCAGCGGCCGGCGCGGGCGCAGCGGCGATTGTGGCGCTAAAGCCCGACGCCGTCATCAACGCCGCCGCCTGGACCGCTGTCGACAAGGCGGAAACCGAACAGGCGCCTGCCCGGCGCCTCAATGCGCAAGCGCCCGCTGAGCTGGCGCGCGCTTGCGTTCAAACGGGCGCCCGCTTCATTCATCTTTCTACGGATTATGTCTTCGACGGCGCAGCGCCGGGGCCGCTTGACGAGACGGCCCCGACAGGCCCCTTAAATGTTTACGGCGCGACGAAGCTCGAGGGCGAAGGCGCCGTTCTCGCCGCGCACCCCGCCGCCGTCGTTATCCGGACGTCCTGGGTCTACGCCGCGCATGGCGCAAACTTTGTGCGGACGATGCTACGCCTTGCCGAAACCAAACCAGAACTTTCCATTGTCGGCGATCAGATCGGCGGGCCGACACCGGCGTCCGCCATCGCGGAGGCTTGTCTCGACACGGCCGCAAGGGACGGACCCGGCGGCCTTTACCATTTCCAGGGAGCGCCGCCCGTCAGCTGGGCGGATTTTGCCGAGGCGATTTTCGCGGCGGCGGACAAGGCTGTCAGGGTGAAGAAAATCCTGACACGCGACTACAAAACCCCAGCGTTGCGGCCGCTGCGAACGGTGCTCAATTGCGCCAAGATTCTTAAGGATTATGGCATCCGCCAGCCGGACTGGCGCATCGGTCTCGCCGGCGTCGCCAGCCGTCTTGAAAACAGTCAGCAAACGAATGGATTGGGGAAATCATGAAGGGCATCGTTCTCGCCGGCGGCTCCGGGACGCGCCTTTATCCCATCACGCGCGGCGTATCGAAACAGCTGACGCCGATCTATGACAAGCCGATGATCTATTATCCGGTGAGCGTCCTGATGCTCGCCGGCATCCGCGATATTTTGATCATCACGACGCCGGAAGACCAGATTGCGTTCCAGCGCCTCCTCGGCGACGGCTCGGACTGGGGCGTCAATTTCTTTTACGCCGTGCAGCCCAAACCCGAAGGCCTCGCGCAGGCGTTTCTCATCGGCGAGAAATTCATCGCTGGCGACAAATGCGCGCTCGTTCTGGGCGACAACATCTTCTACGGGCACGGCCTCACGGAGGAATTGCGGGACGCGGCGGCGCTCCAGGAAGGCGCCGTCATCTTCGCCTATCAGGTGACCGACCCCGAACGCTACGGCGTCGTCGCCTTCGACGACGAGGGCCGCGTGACTAGCATCGAAGAAAAGCCCGCGGCGCCGAAATCTGACTTCGCCGCGACCGGCCTCTACTTCTACGACGAAACCGTTGTCGAGCGCGCCAAGCGCGTGAAGCCGTCGGGGCGCGGCGAGTTCGAGATCACGACCCTCAACGACATGTACCTGCAGGACGGCAAGCTCAAGGCGCAGATTCTGGGGCGCGGCTATGCCTGGCTCGATACCGGCACGCACGATTCCCTGCTCGAAGCCTCGCAGTTCGTGCACACAATCGAAACGCGGCAAGGCCTCAAAGTGGCGTGCCCTGAGGAAATCGCCTACCGGCTCGGCTTCATCGATCGCGACCAGCTGGTCCGTATCGCCGAACCGCTCGCCAAGAACCAGTACGGGCAATATCTCCTGAAGATCGCGCGTTCCTGAGAGGTTCAGGCCTGACGCCCTTGCCTTCGCGCGACCCCTTGCGCAAAAGGAGTGTAGGCTGCGATCACGCGGCCGTGATGGGCTTTGAGCGATGAAAATACTCGTAATCGGCGGCGACGGCTTTTGCGGCTGGCCGACCGCATTGCATCTTTCCAAACTCGGCCATGACATCGTCATCATCGACGACCTGTCGCGGCGGAAGATCGACGTCGAACTCGAAGTCGAAAGCCTGACGCCGATCAAGCCCGTCTCGGTTCGTCTGAAGGCGTGGAAAGAAGTCTCCGGGCGCGACATTCGTTTTGAGAATATCAACGTCGCCAAAAATTACGCGCGGCTTCTTCATTTGATCGAGAACGAGCGCCCGGAAGCGATCGTGCATTTCGCCGAGCAGCGCGCCGCGCCCTATTCGATGAAGTCCTCGTTCCACAAGCGTTACACGGTCGACAACAACATCAATGCGACGAACAACATCCTCGCCGCGATTGTCGAGTCGGGACAGGATGTTCACCTCGTCCACCTCGGTACCATGGGCGTCTATGGCTACGGCACCGCGGGGATGAAAATTCCCGAAGGCTATCTGCCGGTGAAGATCGAGACCGAAGACGGGCGCGAGATCACGCAGGAAATTCTCTACCCCGCCAATCCGGGGTCGATTTATCACATGACGAAGACCCAGGATCAGCTGCTCTTTGCGTTCTATAACAAGAACGACAAGCTGAAGGTGACGGACCTTCACCAAGGCATCGTCTGGGGGACGCAAACCGAGGAGACGCGCCTCGACGAACGTCTGATCAATCGCTTCGATTATGACGGCGATTACGGCACCGTGCTCAATCGCTTCCTGATGCAGGCCGCCGTCGGCTATCCGCTTACCGTGCACGGCACTGGCGGGCAGACACGCGCCTTCATCAACATTCAGGACACGGTGCGCTGCATCCAGCTGGCCATTGAAAATCCGCCGCAAAAAGGCGAGCGCGTCCGCATCCTCAATCAGATGACAGAGACCCACCGCGTGCGTGATCTCGCGCGGATGATCGCCGACAAGACCGGCGCAAAGATCGCGAACGTCGCGAACCCGCGCAATGAGGCCGACGAAAACGACCTTCATGTCGAAAACCGGCGGCTTTTAAGCCTCGGCCTTGACCCGATCACGCTTGAAGAGGGCCTCCTCGAAGAAGTGCGCGAGATCGCCCGCAAATATGCGGCGCGCTGCGATCTGTCGAAAATCCCCTGCGTCTCCTACTGGAACGACGCGCGGCGCGAGGAAGCGGCGCTTTAGGTGAGAGTATAGTCCGGCAGAGCGGCGAACGCTTTTTTCAGCGCGTCACCCCAGCCGCTTGAGATCGCCTGGAAATAGGGATCGTCAGTCGCGATGCGCCTTTGGTGCGTCACCTCGAATGCGTCGCGGGCGACAATCTGGAGATCAAGCGGCGCACCGACCGAGAGGTTCGCCTTGATGGTCGAGTCGAAAGAAACGAGGAGAAGCTTCACCGCGTCTTCGAAGGTCATCGCCGGATTAAACGAGCGCACGAGAATCGGCCGCCCGTATTTCATCTCGCCCGCCTGAAAGAACGGCGTTTCCAGCGTCGCTTCGATGAAATTGCCTTCGGGATAGATCATGAACATCCGCGGCGGCATGCCTTTGATCTGGCCGCCGAGGATGAATGACGCCGCGAATTGCGATTCTGCCGTCTGACCCTTGTCGAGTGTCGTGCGGATCGCTTCCCGCAAAAGATCGCCGACGAGGCGCGCCGCCTGAAACATGGTCGGCGCTTCAAGAATCGACGGCGTGCGCTCGGCCGGCGCCTTGGTGCGCTCGTCGAGAAGGCTCACGACCGCTTGCGTCGTCGCCAGATTGCCGACGGTCAGCATGGTGATGACGCGCTCGCCGGGACGCTTCCAGGTGAACATCTTGCGATAGGTTGAGATATTGTCGACGCCCGAATTTGTCCGCGTGTCGGACATGAAGACGAGGCCGCGATCGAGAAGCATGCCGACGCAATAGGTCATTTTGGGTGATACTCGAAGCGCTGAAGAATTATTGTTGGACCTGCACGTTAACGGCGAGTTTCTCCGCCCCGCCGGCGCCGATGCGCAACCCCCTCACCGGGGCGGCGTCATGATAGTCGAGACCGCTCGCGATTCGCACATAGCGCGCGTCCGGCGACTGGCGATTGGCTGGGTCGAAGCCGACCCAGCCAAGGCCTTCAAGATGCGCTTCGGCGAAGGCGTGGCTCGCCTCCTGCCCGCTGCCGTCCGCCATGAAGAGATAGGCGCTGACATAACGGGCCGGAAAGCCGAGCAGGCGCGCGGCCGCAATGAAGACGTGCGCGTGGTCCTGACACACGCCCTGCCCCGCCTCGAGCGAGGCTTCCGCCGTCATCAAGGGATCGGCGCTCTTGTCGTAGCGCACGGCGTCGGCGACCGCGTTCATGAGCGCGTGGAGCCGGGCGATGTCAGACGCCGGTTCGATCGCTGCGACGAGCGCACGCACCCGCCCGCCCGGGGCTGTCAGCGGTGTTTCCCGCCGGTAGAGCCAGAGCGGGGCAAAGCCGCGATGGGGGCCGACGACCCCGGCCCGGTCCGTTGTTTCAACGATGCCTTCAGCACGCAGGCGCAAAGGGCCTTCGCCGCCGTCGCGGCTGAAGAGCATGGTGCGATTGCCGTTGTGATCGTCGAACGAGGCCTCGACGGCGCCGCACTCAATGCTGACGCGCCAGGTCTCGACGCGCTGACCCGCGTCCGTCGCCGGCGTCAGCCGAACCTCCTGCAGCACGAAAGCGCCGGGGCGTTCGAGCGTATACTGGGTCAGGTGATTGATCGCGAGCCGCATTATCTATCCATAAAACCGGTAATCGGCCTCGATCCTCGCGCCGAGATCGTTGTTTGCGAGAATAAAGGCGCCAATGAATTCATGAAGACCGCTGGCGAAGATTTCGTCCATTGATCCTTCAGCCAGCCGCCGGTGGGAGGCAGCCGCCAGCGCTGTCGACGGCGCCTCGAAGCGATAATCAGAGCCAATGTTTTTCAGGTTGTCGACGAGTCCTGCGTAACAATAAGCAAGCGAGCGCGGCATCCGCCGGTCGAGGATGAGAAACTGCGCGATGCCATAGGCTGAAACCTCGCTGTTCAGCCAGCGAAACGAGCGCTGCGCCGAGACTGCGCGCAAGATCATGTCCCACTGCACATTGTCGGCCGCCGTGCCAACGAGGACGGGCGAGGGAAGCAATACATAGTATTTCACATCGAGAATGCGCGCGGTGTTGTCGGCGCGCTCGAGATAGGTGCCGACCAGACAGAAATTGAAAATATCATTGCGCAGCATCGTGCCGTGAAAGGCCCCGCGCACCTGCGCGACCTCCCGGCGAATGAGCGAAAGCGCTTCAGGGAGCCCGCGCTCGCTGACAGGCGCGGCGAGAATGTCACGAAGAATCAAATAAGCCTCGTTCGTCGCCTCCCAGACTTCGCGCGTCAGCGCTGTCCTGACAGCGCGAGCATTTGTGCGCGCCGCTTCGATCGAGGCCATGGCGCTTGAGGGATTGCGCCGGTCGCGCAGAAGAAAATCGATGACTCGCGCGCCGTCGAACGCGTCGTGCACGTTGCGATATGCGCTGACGACGCCCGCCGTCGCCGCGATCGATTCCCATTCGCCCGCGCTCTGCCCGCCGCGGGTAAGCGCGATGCGGAAGCCGGCGTCGATGAGGCGCGCGCAGTTTTCCGCCCGCTCAAGATAGCGGAACATCCAGAACAGCCCGGCTGCTGTGCGCCCCAGCATCTCCCGCTAATCCTCCAGCACCCAGGTGTCCTTGGTGCCGCCGCCCTGGCTCGAATTGACGACGAGAGAGCCTTCGCGCAGCGCGACGCGCGTCAGGCCGCCCGGCGTGATCTCGATACGGTCGGGCGACACCAGCACATAGGGGCGAAAATCGATGTGGCGCGGCGCAAGGCCTTTCTCGGTGAGGATCGGCGCTGTCGAAAGCGCGAGCGTCGGCTGTGCGATGTAGGTGTCGGGATTGCTTCTGAGCTTGGCGGCGAAGGCGTCGATTTCCTTCGTGCTCGCGGCCGGCCCGACGAGCATGCCGTAGCCGCCCGAGCCATGCACTTCCTTGACGACAAGTTCGTTCAGGTGCTCGAGCACATAGCGCAGCGATTCTTGCTCCGCGCATCGCCATGTCGGCACGTTGTTCAGCAGCGCTTTTTCGCCAGTATAGAATTCGATGATTTCCGGCATGTAGGAGTAGATCGCCTTGTCATCGGCGATCCCAGCCCCTGGCGCGTTGGCGATGGTGACGCCGCCGGCCCGGTAGATGTCCATGATCCCCGGGGCGCCGAGCGTCGAGTCCGGACGAAAGACCAAAGGGTCAAGAAAGTCGTCGTCAACCCGCCGGTAGAGCACGTCGATCGGGCGATAGCCGCGCGTTGTTCGCATCGCGATACAGCCGTCAACCACCCGCAGGTCGCCGCCCTCGACGAGTTCGGCGCCCATCTGGTCCGCCAGAAAGGCGTGTTCGAAATAAGCGGAATTATAGATGCCGGGCGTCAGCACTGCGACCACCGGCGCGCCCGATGACGCCCTCGGCGCGCATGCCGCGAGCGAACGGCGCAGCAGCCTTGGATAGTCGCTCACTTCGCGCACATGCACGCGCGCGAACAGCTCCGGGAACATCTGCAGCATCGTCTCGCGGTTCTCGAGCATGTAAGAGACGCCCGACGGCGTGCGCGCATTGTCTTCAAGCACGTAGAATTCTTCAGACCCCGTCCGAACGATGTCGACGCCGACGATGTGGGTGTAGACCCCGCCCGGCGGCTCGACGCCGATCATCTCAGGCAGGAACGCTTTGTTCGACACGATCAGGTTCAGCGGAACGCGGCCGGCGCGAAGAATCTCCTGCCGGTGATAAATGTCGTAGAGGAATGCGTTGATCGCGCGCACGCGCTGTTCAATGCCGCGCGACAAGCGACGCCATTCGGAAGCCGAGATAATGCGCGGCACGATATCAAAAGGGATAAGCCGCTCCGCGGCGTCTTCCTGGCCATAGACATTGAAGGTGATCCCGGTGCGGCGGAACACCCTCTCGCAGTCAGCGGCCTTGGCCTTCAGGAAGGCCGGGTCAGCACTGTCATACCAGGCGCAATAGTCGCGATAGGGCGGCGTTGGCGCGGTTCCGGCGACGTTTCCGCCGGCGCCCCACATCTCGTCATAGGCCCGCCTCGCCCCCGCCATGGCTGCCTTTCAGCTGCTGCAGCGCAAAACGTGCCATCAATTCCGCAGACGCACAATGGCGGCCGAACGGACTGCGATTTCGTCAGCGTGCCGGTCTGTTCTGTTCCGCGAGCGCTTCGCGGATGAGGCGGTCAAGGTCCGCATCGCCGACAGCTTGTCCCTTGAGGCGCTCTTTCACGCGATGGGGAATGGCGTCCGGCGCAAGGCCGCCAGAGGCGGCGATCGTGTCGCGGATCAGCGCCTTCAGCGCTCTTTCCCGTTCTGTCTTGCCGATCGCGCCTGGCATCGCGGCCTCCTAGTTCAGCAAGGCGCCGGCAGGCGCAGTATCCCCGCCGCCGGAGCCATAGCGCTTCGCGCGGGCGTTGACTTCCTCGCCGTTGATGGTGAGGCCCGCCGCGCCCACCGAAACCTCGATGCTCTCGCCGTCAAGCACGCGCCCGGCGAGAAGGAGATCGGCGAGCGGATCCTGCAACTCCTTCTGGATGACGCGCTTCAGCGGGCGCGCGCCATAGACCGGATCATAGCCGGCGTCAGCGAGCCAGCGGCGCGCCTTGTCGTCGAGATCGATCTCGATTTTGCGGTCCGCGAGCAGCTTTTGAAGCCGAACGATCTGGATGTCGACGATCGCGCTCATATTCGCCCGCGTCAGGCGGTGGAACAGAATGATCTCGTCGAGACGGTTCAGGAATTCAGGCCGGAACCGCCCGCGCACCGCCTCCATCACTTGCGGGCGGACAGCGTCTGAGTCCTGCCCTTCGGGCTGGTTCGCAAGATGCTCGGCGCCGAGGTTCGACGTCAGAAGAATGAGCGTGTTCTTGAAATCAACGGTGCGGCCCTGACCATCGGTCAGGCGGCCGTCGTCAAGGACCTGCAAGAGCACGTTGAAGACATCGGGGTGAGCCTTCTCGACTTCATCAAAGAGGACGACCTGATAAGGACGTCTACGGACGGTTTCGGTGAGCGCCCCGCCCTCCTCGTAGCCGACATAGCCCGGAGGGGCGCCGATGAGGCGCGCGACCGAGTGTTTCTCCATGAATTCGGACATATCGATGCGCGCGATCGCGGTGTCGTCGTCGAACAGGAATTCAGCGAGCGCCTTTGTCAGCTCTGTTTTACCGACGCCGGTCGGCCCGAGGAAAAGAAACGAGCCGATCGGACGGTTCGGATCCTTTAACCCTGCCCGCGCGCGGCGCACCGCGGCAGAGACGGCCTCGACCGCCTCGCGCTGGCCGATCACGCGGCGACCAAGCGCTTCTTCCATCCGAAGAAGTTTCTCACGCTCGCCTTCAAGCATCTTGTCGACAGGAACGCCGGTCCAGCGTGAGACGATGCTGGCGATCATCTCGGGATCGACGACCTCGTCAACGAGCGTCGCCTTGTCCTCCCGCACTTCGGCCTCAACGAGTTTCTTCTCAAGGGCTGGAATGGCGCCATATTTCAACTCGGACGCGCGCAGCAGGTCGCCGCGCCGCTCAGCGTCGGCAAGGCCCTGGCGCGCTTCTTCGAGCTCCTCTTTGACCTTCGTCGCGGTCGCAAGGCTTTCCTTTTCCGCACGCCATTGGGCGGTCAAGGCGTTGGATTTTTCTTCAAGTCCTGCGAGTTCTTCCTCAAGCGTTTCGAGGCGGTCGCGCGAGGCGGCGTCGCTTTCCTTTTTCAGCGCTTCGCGCTCGATCTTCAACTGAATGATGCGGCGATCGAATTCGTCAAGTTCTTCGGGCTTGGAATCAACCTCCATCCTGAGGCGCGAGGACGCTTCATCGACAAGGTCGATCGCCTTGTCGGGCAGGAACCGGTCGGTGATGTAGCGGTTGGACAAAGTTGCGGCGGCGACGATGGCGCTGTCGGAGATACGAACGCCGTGATGGAGCTCGTATTTTTCTTTGAGGCCCCGCAGGATCGAGATCGTGTCTTCGACTGTCGGCTCTTCGACGAACACCGCCTGAAAGCGGCGGGCGAGGGCGGCGTCCTTTTCGACATGCTTCCTGTATTCGTCCAGCGTCGTCGCACCGATGCAGTGAAGCTCGCCGCGCGCCAGCGCCGGCTTCAAGAGGTTCGAGGCGTCCATGGCGCCTTCCGATTTCCCGGCGCCAACCAGCGTGTGCATCTCGTCGATGAAGAGGATGATTTTGCCCTCTGCCGACGTGACTTCTGACAACACGGCCTTTAGGCGTTCTTCGAATTCACCGCGATATTTGGCGCCCGCGATGAGCGCGCCCATGTCGAGCGCAAGGAGCTTCTTGTCCTTCAGACTCTCCGGGACATCGCCATTGACAATACGAAGCGCGAGCCCCTCTGCAATCGCGGTCTTGCCAACGCCAGGCTCGCCGATCAGCACGGGATTGTTCTTTGTACGGCGGGAAAGAACCTGCATCGTACGGCGGATTTCCTCGTCTCGGCCGATCACAGGGTCAAGCTTGCCGTCACGCGCGGCCTCGGTGAGGTCGCGCGCATAGCGCTTCAGCGCATCATAGCCCTGCTCGGCGGACGTGGTGTCGGCTTTGCGGCCTTTGCGCAGATCATTGATAGCAGCGTTGATCGACTGCGGCGTTGCGCCAGCCGTCTTGAGAATTTTTGAAGCCTCGGCGTCCGGCGTCATCGCGAGGGCTGTCAATAATCGCTCGGCGCTGACAAAGGCGTCGCCGGCTTTTTTCGACTGCTCCTCGGCGGAGGCGAAGACGCGGGCGAGCGCTGGCGCGAGATAAATCTGGCCGCCGCCACCCTGCACTTTCGGCAGTTTGGCGAGCGCGGCCTGCGCGCCGGCGAGCGCGGCGTCAGGCCTCGCGCCAGCGGCGCGAAGAAGGTTCGCGGCTAATCCCTCGGGATCGTCAAGCAAGCCTTTGAGCAGGTGCTCGGGCGTGAATTGCTGATGATCGTCGCGAAGGGCGATACCTTGCGCGGCCTGAATGAGACCGCGAGCGCGGTCGGTGTAATTCTCGAATTGCATGTGCGTGACCTTCGAAAAGCGTCGTTTGTGCAGCAGGTCCCTCGTGGAGGCGGCCCGTGCTGCACTGAGATAGGTGCGAAAAAGCGGCCCGCAAGGCGCCGGCGACTTAAAGTCCGCCCAGGCTGATCAGCGCGCCGCCATCGACGACGATTTGCTGGCCGGTCATCCAGCGTGCGGCGGGGGACGCGAGGAAGACCGCTGCGCCCGCAATGTCGTCAGGCTCGCCGAACCGGCGCAGCGGAAGTGTCCTTGAGATCGAGGCCTCGATTTTTGGATCCTTCCACAAGGCTTCCGCCATGTGTGTTTTGACGATCCCCGGGCAGATTGCGTTCGCACGGACGCCTGCCGGCCCGTATTCGACGGCGAGATTGCGCACGAGCTGGAGGTCGGCGGCCTTCGACAGATTGTAAACGCCGATCGCATTCGTGCCGACAAAGGCGCCGATCGAGGAAACGACGATAAAGGCGCCTTCTCCTCGCGCTTTCATCTTCGGCATTGTTAATTGGGCAAGCCAGTGCGAGGCCTTGACGTTCGCAGTGATGATCTTGTCGAACTGTTCGTCCGTGATCGATTCTGACGGCCCGAAATGCGGATTGATCGCTGCGTTTGAAACGAGAATATCGACGCCGCCCATCTCGCGCTCAGCGAAAGCGATCAGCGCTTCAAGTTCTTCCTTGCGGCCGATGTGGCATTGCGCAGCGCGGACGGCGTTGCGCTCAAGCGCGCCGTTGATCGTCGCTGCAACCTTTTCGCAGGCGTCGAGCTTGCGGCTCGCGATGACAAGGTCCGCGCCGTGTTCGGCGAGCCTTGTCGCGATCGCCTCGCCGATGCCGCGCGACGCGCCGGTGACAACGGCGCGCTTGCCTTTGAGATCGAAGAGGGGGTTGGCTGTCATGGCGCGCTCCGCGGTTACGCAAGCACTATCCAGCGCAGCCTATTCGCTGACAATGTCTCGCGACTGCGCGTCAGACTGAGACGGGTTCGACGTCCTGATCTGAAGCTTGGCCGTCCTGGGGAGCCCCGTCCTCACGCGGACGGCGCGGCCGGCGCCGGCGGCGGCGGCTTTCATGATCGCCCCCATTGTCTCGGGACTGTTGACCGGCGTTCTGACCGCCTTGCGGACGGCCGCCATTGTCTTGCGGGCGTTGCTCCTGATCGCGATCGTCGCTGTAAGCGGCGACTTCCGGCTGGTCGTCCCCTGACGGGTCGCCGCCGCCTGATTCCTCGGCGCCGTATGACGCCTGCTGCGGGCGCTCGAAGCGCTGGTCGCGATCGCCGGCAAACCCCGGCTGATCGCCTTCGAGATCGCCGTCCTGATTGTTCTGATCGAACGAAGAAACCGGATTGGAGCCCTGAACAGAACGCAGAACCCGGAAATAGTGCTCTGCATGCTGAAGGTAATTCTCCGCCTTGACGCGGTCGCCGCTCGATTGTGAGTCGCGGGCGAGCGCCAGATATTTGTCGTATATCTGTTGCGCGGTGCCGCGGATGCGGACGTCAGGACCATTCGAGTCGAGCGCACGATTGGGGTTTGGGCCACCGCCCTGGCGACGGCGCTGGTTGCGGCCGCGCTTAACAAAATGATTGTTCATCTGTTCCGTTGCTTCAAAGTGACTGTCACCACGGCAGATGCCGCGTTTCCGTTTTCCCGGCCGGGTCAATGTCTCGGGTCGCCAGCGTGAGTGGCGCGCCGACCGCCAGGGTTAGTCTTTCAGGTTTTCTGTCGTTCGTTTGGCGCCCCGCAGCGCTCTGCGCCGATAAATCGTCTCTTTGGAGTTTCAGAGCGATGCGCCTGCAAAGGCCCTGCATCGATCTCTGTTGAGGGATAATATCAAACATCGACCCTGAATCAAGTGTTATCGCGGCCCGGTAGGCAGGTCAACGATCAGGGCCCTCTCAACGCCGGAAAGGTCTCTCTCTGTCTCAATTCGGGCCCCCGAAAACGCCGCAAGAAACAACCGCGCCGCCGCCGCTGCCTGGCCGGCGCCGAGTTCGAGAACGATCAGGGCGCCTGGCGCTACGATCTCCGGCAAAAGTATCGATAGCTGTTCATAGGCGCTGAGCCCCTCCGGCCCGGCGAATAACGCACGCGGATCTTCGTAAGCCTCGACTTCGCGCGGCAGCCGGCCTCGCTCGCGGTCAGCGATATAGGGAGGATTTGACAGGATGATATCGAACTGGCCCTCGAGCGGCGCAGTCCAGTCCCCCACAATCGCCGCACCGCGCGATGTAAACCCCAGTCGCGACAAATTCCGATTGGTCAACGTGACGGCGCATTCACTGATGTCGACGCCTGTTCCTGTGGACTTCGGCATTTTCGACAAGGCGGCGCAAAGCAGCGCGCCAGAACCGCAACCGAGGTCCAGAACGCGATGGGCCTTGAGCGTATCACGCCGCTTGAGGACTGCGGTGATCAGCGTTTCGCTGTCGGGGCGCGGAACAAGAATTCCGGGCTCGACGGCGATCGGCAGCGACCAGAATTCGCGAATACCCGTGATGTAAGCGACCGGCTCATCATTCGCGCGGCGCGCGATCATGCCTTCGAACGCCGAACATTCGTCAGCCGACAGAATACGGCTATCCTCGACGATGAGGGCCGTATCATTGAGGTTCAACAGCGCCTTCAGCAGCACGCGCGCATCCAGCGCTGCGGTCGGCGAGCGACGGAGCTCGCCCGCGCCCCAGCGTAGCGCCGCCGCGAGCGTCATGCCCTCAGACGCCGGCATTGAGCGCGGAGAGGCGTTCGACCCGGTCTTGCGTCGTCAGCGCGTCGACAAGCTGATGGAGCGCATCGCCGCGCATGATGTCATCGAGATTATAGAGCGTCAGATTGATGCGGTGATCGGTGACCCGGCTTTGCGGATAATTATAGGTGCGGATGCGCTCCGACCGGTCGCCTGAACCGACCATGCCCTTTCTCTGCGCCGAGCGCTCCGCATCGACTCGCGCGCGTTCAGCGTCGTAAAGGCGCGCGCGCAGGATAAGCATCGCTTTCGCCTTGTTCTTGTGTTGCGACTTCTCATCCTGCTGGCTGACCGAAACGCCGGTCGGAAGGTGCGTGATCCGCACCGCGCTGTCGGTCGTGTTGACCGACTGACCGCCCGGCCCCGACGCACGGAAGACGTCGATGCGAAGGTCCTTTTCCTCAATCACGATATCGACCTCTTCAGGCTCCGGCAGCACCGCGACGGTCGCCGCTGACGTATGGATACGCCCTTGCGTTTCGGTTTCGGGAACGCGCTGGACGCGGTGGACGCCCGCCTCGAATTTCATCCGCGCATAAACGCTATCGCCAGAGATTGTCGCCGTGATCTCCTTGTAGCCGCCTTTTTCCGCCTCCGACGCCGAGAGAACCTCGACGCGCCAGCCCTGAAGCCCTGCATAGCGCTGATACATCTTGAAGAGATCGCCGGCGAAGATCCCTGCTTCGTCGCCGCCGGTTCCCGCCCTCACTTCGAGGATGACCGAGCTGTCGTCCGCCTTGTCCTTCGGCAGCAGCATCAGCTGCAAGTCCTGCTCAAGGATCGGCGCCTTTGCCTTCAGCGTCTGCAATTCGTCATAGGCCATCGCCGCCATGTCGGCGTCGGCGCCGCCCGACAGCTCCTCAAGCTCGACAATTTGCCTACGGACCGACGCAAGCTCGCGCGCTTGATCGGCGACGGGCTTCAATTCGCCATGCTCCTTCGAGAGCTTGACGATCTCATCGCCCTTCGTCGCATGCGACATCGCCGCTTCGACCTTTTCAAAACGGGCGATGAGGGCGTCGAGTTTGTCGGGGGGGATCACGGGAACGGTTCCTGTAGGGTCACAAAAGCAGGCGGCGAGGCGGGCGACAATTTTTTGGCATGGCCGGGACAACGGGCAATAACAACTTCAGCGGTCATCCGCCCCCTTACAGCAGCTCCACCGGAAGGGCGGAGCGCTTTTTCGCCAGTTTTGCAAGCTTGCGATCAAAGGTTAAAAACGAGGTGCAGTCCTTCGCCTTGGCAAGGTGAAGCGCGTCGGCGAAGTCCATGCCGTCGCGCATCCAGCCCAGCGCCATCGCCAACATCGCCGGTTCCTCGACCGACACCGCGGGCAGGCCGGCGAGGCCGGCGAGCCCGTCCGCTATTTCCACGCGCGACAAGCCGTAGGCGCTGCGCAAAACCCACTCGCTTTCAAGAAAAACCGTAAGGGGGACATGGACGCCCCCGGCTTCAATGACGGCGCGCGCCGCCTTGTAGTCGCGCGCGTCATCAGCGGTCAGGAAACGAATGACGACATTCGTGTCAATCGCGCGCACGACGCTTTGCCTCGCGCGCGATCGCCTCGTCCATTTCCTCAAGTGTCAAGGCGCGCCCGGAGCGTTTCAAAGAGCCGGCAACGCGGTCGATCTCAGTCTGCGGAAAAATAGGGCTCGCCTTAAGAAGCACGCCCTCGGACGTTTCCTCAACGGTCAGCCTTGTGCCTGCCGACCATCGACGCTGCTCGCGGATCGCCTTGGGCAGGATGACCTGTCCCTTGGTCGAGATGATTGTAGTCAGCGGATTTGGCGAGGGCATTGGGTTTTTCCAAGGTAAGACGATGGTAAGATAGGCGTGAGAATTGTGGTTGGCAAGCGTCCCAAAACACAAAAACGATGCGTAAGGCTGTTGCCCAAGCACCTGGCGCGAGGGTGTCTTTACGGCATGCGAATTCAATGATTGCTAAGTATACAGCCATAAGGTCATAATAGCGCTAAAAGGATCTAATCCAGATCTTGCCGCTATCACAACTCATTTTGGTGTTGACCCAGATTTCAATTGTGGTCGGCGATGATCTCCCTTTGACGTTAGACTGTGCCGAGGTGGTTCACGCCGAAGCAAATGAGGAATTAACGCAGTATACCAGCAAGCGCGACCCGAGCTTTACGCTTACATTTGCTCGCGATGACGAAATATGGACGATGGTCGGCAATCTTGGCAGTTCTTCGATAGCGGCGGTTGATGGTATTGAAGCGGTCGCGCTAATTGAAAAAACTCCGTGGGGAAACCTAAACATCACCTCGATCGAGAAGCGGTCAAGCGACGGCGTCTTTCGTGCGGTACATTCCCGACATTCGATTGCACTCGGCCAATTTATACCATCGCAGTTTCTGCTTAATTGTCGAGGGCGGTAGAGCGCCTCGCTACTCCGCCGCCACCGCTTCTTTCTCTTCGCGCGCCTTGATCTCGGCGGCTTTCTTCTCGACGAGCTCGACGAGGTGGTCGAGGATCTGGTCGTTGTCGAGCCGGTGGTGCGGTTCGCCGTCGAGATAAACCTGCCCGTGATCCTTGCCGGCGCCGCCGCCGGTGAAGCCGATATCGGTCTCGCGCGCTTCGCCGGGGCCGTTGACGACGCAGCCGATGATCGAGAGCGACAAGGGCGTCGTGATGTGCGCGAGGCGCTTTTCCATCTTCTCGACCGTGTCGATGACGTTGAAGCCCTGCCGCGCGCAAGACGGGCAGGAGATGACGTTGACGCCGCGATGGCGGAGCCCTAGCGACTTCAGGATATCGAAGCCGACCTTGATCTCCTCAACCGGGTCCGCCGACAGCGACACCCGGATCGTGTCGCCGATGCCCGCCCACAAAAGCGAGCCCATGCCAATTGCGGTTTTGACAGAGCCGATGCGAAGGCCGCCCGCTTCGGTGACACCAAGGTGCAACGGGCAGTCGATCGCGTCGGCGAGCATCTGATAGGCGGCGACCGTCAGGAAGACGTCCGACGCCTTCACCGAAATCTTGAACTCGTGAAAGTCATTGTCCTGCAAGATGCGCGCATGGTCGAGCGCGCTTTCAACCATCGCCTCCGGGCAGGGCTCGCCGTATTTTTCGAGAAGGTCTTTCTCCAACGAACCGCCATTGACGCCGATGCGCATCGAGCAGCCATGGTCCTTCGCCGCCTTGATGACTTCCTTGACGCGGCTCTCCGAGCCGATATTGCCGGGATTGATTCTGAGGCACGCCGCGCCCGCGGCCGCTGCCTCAATGCCGCGCTTGTAGTGAAAGTGGATGTCCGCGACGATTGGTACGGGCACGTTGCGGCAGATCTCTTTCAGCGCCGCCGTCGATTCCACGTCCGGACAGGAAACGCGCACGATATCGGCGCCAGCTTCCGCGATCTCGTTCACCTGACGGATCGTCGCTTGCGCATCCGAGGTCAGCGTATTCGTCATCGACTGGACGGAGATCGGCGCGTCACCGCCGACCGGCACCTTGCCGACCATGATCTGCCGGCATTTTCGCCGCGCGATATCGCGCCAGGGACGCAAAGACATCGTCATCACCTTCGAAGGTCAAAGCAACTACCCACCTGACGCGCCAAGGCGGCATGGCCGGGACTACTTCCAGCCCGCTTTTGCGCAAAAACGGTCAAAAAGGCAACGATGGGGCGTCGCGGGCTGGAGCGGCGGGCGACAAACAATACAACACGGTTTTTTGCGGCGCCGCCGCGACCATTTGCGAACCAGGGTTTCAGGCGATTCCTATCAATCGCCCGAAACTCTAGGAAGGCCGCTCAAACCTGAGCGTCACCTGCTGCTCGAACGCCGGCTGCGACGCGCCGTTTATGGTGCGCGGCGAGAAGCGCCAGCGCTTCAGGGCGTTAAGGGCGGCGCGCTCAAAGCAGGCGTTTGAAGCTTCAATGACGCGCTCGCTGACGACCGCGCCGCCGGGCGTGATCGTAAAGGCGAGCGCAACGGTTTCAGCCGGCGCGGCTGTCGCCTCACATTCGGGCGGATAGACAGGGTCGATCCGCTCGATCACTTGCGCCTCAACGACGCCCGCGGGGGCGGCGGGCGCGACGTTCGGCTGCGGCGTTAAAGGGACCGGATTGACAATCGCTTCGCCCGCGGGGGCGGGTTGAAGGGGCGCACGGTCGAGCCTTAGGGGAACGGAGGTCTCGCGCGGCTGCGTAATCGAGTACGCGCACCAGATGATGAAGCCAAGCACCGCAAGAACGGCGAACAAGGAAAGTCGCGGCGGCTCCTGTGCGGTTGCGGGCGCGACCGTCGTGTGAGCGCGCGCGGGATGCCCCGCCGGCGCAGCTTTCGCGGCCGCCATGCCAGCCTCAGCCTTGAAGCGCTCGATCACCGGCTCAGGGTCGAGGCCCAGCGCCTCCGCATATGACCGGACGAAACCGACGCCGTAGGCGCGATTTGGCAAGCGCTCGATCGCCGTTTGTTCGATGGCTTCGATATAGCTGGCCTTGATGTGGGTGCGCTCGCTGATCATGGCGAGCGAAAGGCTCTGCTGGGACCGGACCGCCTCGAGATAGGGCCCGACCGCCGGAAAATTCTTCGGATCGATCTCAGGCGCTCGGAGCCGCGCGCGCGCATCGTTCAGTTCGAAGATCTCGGCCGAGTTGTTCTGCCCTGACACAGCGGGAAACCCTTAACGCCACTCTTCTCTACGATTACCGTATCGGCGGCGCGACCGATACTGTTCGGGCCTATTCATTTCGCCACATCGGACGCGATTCGACGAATGCCCGGTTCGCCTAGCAGCAAGCGCGCCAACAACTGATTTCCACAGGCGTTAAAATCACGGCGGCGAGCCTTACGGGACGGCTGCGCCCGATTTCGCCAGAAACTCGGCGAAGGCGCGGCGCAGCGGCGCCTTCGTTCGGCTTTCCCCGTTTAACCAATCCGACACCGCGCTGACCTCGATCGACCGCACCAGTCGCCTGATGGGACCAATCGCCGAGGCCGGCGACGAAAACCGGCGCAGCCCGGCGCCGACAAGCGCTGCGGCCATCAGGGGGTCAGCCGCCTGCTCGCCGCAATAGGTCAGCGGTTTTCCGGCGCGCGCCGCCGCCTCGGCGATGCGCGAGATGAAGCTCAAGAAACCCGGATCGAGCGCATCGAAGCGGCGTTGCGTCATTTCGGCGTCGCGGTCCGCAGCAAAATAAAATTGCGCCAGATCATTGCCGCCGATCGACAGAAAATCGACTCGCGCCGCGATGTCGTCAACACGCCAGGCTGCCGCCGGCGTTTCGATCATCGCACCGAGGCGGATCTCTGACGGCAAGGGCTTGCCGCGCCGGTTCGCGAAATCGACCTCTCGCGCAATCAAGTCGCGAGCCGCACCCACTTCATCCGGGACAGTAATCATCGGAAAGAGGATATGTGCCGGACGCCCCGCCAACGCGCCGAGAAGCGCCCGAAGCTGCGGCCTGAACAATCCTGGTCGGTCGATCGCCATTCGAAGGCCGCGCCAGCCCATCGCCGGGTTGGCCTCAGGCTTGACCGTCATATAGGCGCCGGCTTTGTCCGCGCCCAAGTCAGCCGTGCGGAAAACGACGGGCTTGTCGCCGGCGAGCGCCAGGATCTGCGCGTACAGTTTTTCCTGCGCGCCCGCGCGCGGCAGCTGCGCGCCGATGATGAACTGAAGCTCCGTGCGAAAGAGGCCGACGCCAGCCGCGCCGGTGCGCTCAAGATGCGCCATATCGAGCGGAATGCCTGCATTCATGAACAGTTCAATCGCGACGCCGTCCCGGGAGACGGACGGCAGATGCTTTTCGGACGCGAACGCCGCCTGCTGCTCGGACTGAAGCGCTTCCTTTTCGCGATAACTCGCCATGACGTCCGTCGTCGGACGAATGAGCACTTCGCCCGTCTCGCCATCGACGATGATCTCGTCGCCTGCTTCGGCAAGGCCGAGCGCGCTGTCCGTTCCGGCGACCAGCGGCACGCCGAGCGCGCGCGCGACGATCGCGACATGCGAAGTCGCTGACGCCTCGACGATGACAAGGCCCTTAAGGCGTGTGCGGTCATATTCGAGCAGTTCGGCGGGCCCAAGAACGCGAGCAATCAGGATCGCGGCCTCCGGCAGATCGGCGATCGGCGCTGTTTCCGTCCCCGTCAGATGTCGCAGCAGACGTCGCGAAAGATCGTCGAGATCATGCATGCGCTCGCGCAAATAGGGGTCTTTGATCTGCGCCATGCGCGAGCGGTTCTCGGCCTGCACCTGCTCGACGGCCGCTTCGGCGGTGAGCCCCGACATCGCGGCTGCGCGCATCCGTTCCTTCCAGCCGCGGTCGTAGGCGAAAAGCCGGTACGTCTCGAGCACTTCGCGCGGCGCGTCTTCGAGCGTTTCACGCGCCAGCATCGCATCGACCGCGGCCTGCAGCGCAGCGATCCCTTGATCGAGGCGCGCGACTTCAGCGCCGGCGTCGCTTCCAAAGACCTTGTGCTTCGGCGTCGGGGCTTCATGGAACGCGGCGCGCCCGCGCGCGACGCCAGGTACGATCCCGGCGCCCTTCAGCCGTTCTGGCCGATGCAGCATGGCCCCGACTTCGTCGGTGGTTCGCTGGTCCAACAACTCGCCTGAGGCGGCGATTTCCGCGAGCAACGTGGCGACCGCTGTCGCCGCACCCGCCTCTTCGTCCGTGTACCGCCGGCTGACGAGGTTCTGGAGAACGAGAACGCCGAGCGACTTGCCCGAACGGATCAGCGGCACGCCGAGAAATGAGTGAAGAGGATCTTCGCCCGTTTCCGGCCTGTAAGCGAAATTCGGGTGCAACGGCGCATCAGCGGTGATGAGCGGCCGCTGTGTTTCCGCAACAACGCCAACAAGGCCCTCGCCCCACTTCAAGCGCGTTTTGTGCACCGCCTCGCGATTGAGACCCTCGGTCGAATAAAGTTCAAGCTCATCGCTCGCAAGGCGCAGATATATTGAACATACGTCGGAACCGACATGGCGTGCGATAGCGTGCGTCAACGCATCGAGCCGGTCCTGCGCGGTGGAAGCGACCGCGACCGCGTCGTGCATGCTTTTTAAAAGAATTGCGATGCCGCCGGCGGCCTTCGCCGCCTGTTTTGCGCGCCGCGCGCTGTGCGGGCGTTTCATCGCCGGCGTCAGGCCGCGCCCGCGCTGCGATCAAGGCCGTAGGCCTGATGCAGGGCGCGCACCGCGAGTTCGCCGTAGTCGGCGGCGATCAGCACACTAATTTTGATCTCGGAGGTTGAAATATTCTGGATGTTGATCGACTTCTCGGCGAGGGCCCTGAACATCATCGAGGCGACGCCGGTATGGCTTCGCATGCCAACGCCGATAACCGAAACCTTGACGATATTCCGGTCTGTCAGCATCTGATCGTAGCCCAATGCGGGCTTTGCCAAAGTCAGCGTTTCAATAGCGCGCGCCAGTTCTGCTTCCGCCATCGTGAATGACAGATTCGCGCCGGCCTGCCGCGAGGGGCTTTGTACAATCATGTCGATATTGATGCCCGCGTCGGCGAGCAGCCCGAAAATCATTGAGGCTCGGCCCGGCTCGTCCGGCACGCCCATCAGGCTGATCTTCGCCTCGTCCTTCGAGAGGGTGATGGCGCTGACGATCTGCTTTTCCAAGATTTCATCCTCGTCGCAGATGACGGTCCCCGGCGCCGCGCGGCCCGGATCGTCGAAACTCGACAGCACGCGTACGCGAACCTTGTAGGCCATCGCAAGCTCGACCGAGCGCGTTTGCAGCACCTTGGCGCCGAGCGAGGCCATCTCAAGCATCTCTTCGTAGGAGACTTTATCGAGGCGGCGGGCCTGTTTTGAAATGCGCGGGTCAGTCGTGTAGACGCCGTCGACATCTGTGTAGATATCGCAGCGCTCTGCGCCGAGGGCGGCCGCAAGCGCGACCGCCGTCGTATCGGAGCCGCCGCGCCCGAGCGTCGCGATGCGCTCGCCTGGCGCAATACCCTGAAAGCCGGCGACGACGGCGATCTCGCCGGTATCGATCGCCTCCCCGAGAGGCCCGCCCGGAATTTCGAGGATGCGCGCTTTGCCGTGCGCCGCGTCCGTCCTGATCGGGACTTGCCATCCCTGCCACGAGCGGGCGCGATAACCCATTTTCTGGAGGATCAAGGCGACGAGCCCGGAGGTCACCTGCTCGCCGCTGGCGACGACGGTGTCATATTCGACGTTTCGAACACCAAGCGCTGGTTCGGGCGGTCCGGCGTCGGCGCAAAGCGCAACGAGGCGGTTTGTCTCGCCCGCCATCGCCGACACCGCAACAGCGAGCGAATGGCCGGCGTCCGCCTCGCGTTTGATGAACGCCGCCGCGCGCCGCATGCGCTCGACATCCGCGACGGAGGTGCCGCCGAATTTCATCACAATGCGGGCCATGCGATCGAACGCCGCCTTTTCAACGTAGACTGCAGGGGCCATCTACCGGTGCAGGTTCCCGGCGCGCAAGCGCAAGAGAACTGGGGCTTGGCCAAGGAAAACTAAAGGCGGACAGGATGCAAACGGCTACGCAGACAATCGATCCGGCAGAGGTCGAGAAATTCTCGAAGATCGCCGACGAGTGGTGGGACCCGTTTGGCAAATTCAAGCCGCTTCACAAATTCAATCCGGCGCGCCTTGCCTATATCCGCGACGCGCTCTGCGCCCATTTCGGGCGCGACCCCCGCGCGCGCGCGCCGCTGGAAGGATTGCGGCTCCTCGATGTGGGGTGCGGCGGCGGTCTTGTGTCGGAGCCGATGCGCAGGCTTGGCGCTAGCGTGACGGGAATTGACGCCTCGGAGCGGAACATCAAGACAGCGATGGTCCACGCGGAGGCTTCGGGTCTTGGGATCGATTATAGAACCGGGACTGTTGAGGCGCTCGTTGCGGCGGGGCAGACGCCCTTCGACGTCGTCCTCAACCTTGAGGTTGTCGAGCATGTCGCGGACCCGGACTTTTTCCTGAAGACCTCGGCCAGCCTCGTCGCGCCCGGCGGGATCATGATCGTCGCGACCATCAATCGAACGCTGAAAGCCTTCGCGCTCGCCAAGGTCGGCGCCGAATACGTGCTCGGCTGGCTGCCGCGCGGCACGCATGACCCACGCAAATTTCTGAAGCCCGGAGAAATCGGTTCGCCGCTGGAAGAAGCCGGGATGAGTATCACGGCTGCTGCAGGCGTCGCCTACAACCCTCTGCTCGATGTCTGGCGGGTTGTGGATAATACCGACGTCAATTTTATGGTGACGGCCATAAAGCGCTGAAAGGGGCCGATTTTTGCGGGCCGCCGCCTGGGACCGTCTTTATTCCTCATTAGCCTCATGAACAGGACGTCAAGGGCAGCTGGCGGCTCATGAAATATTTTTTCCGGCGAGGTCGAGCGTCTGGACCGCTCGTGGATCAGTCGAATAAAATGCGACTTTCAGGGTGCTGAGGGGTATCAATTCATGTCCATGCCAGTTTTGCAGGTCGGCCTTTTGGCGGCCGGCGTTTTTTTCCTTACCGGCGGCGCGGTGCTCGCGTTGATCGCCTCGCGCATCGCGGCGTCTGGCCGCGCTGCGCAAGCGGAGGCCGACATCCGACTCGCGGCGAGCCAGGAGCTCGCGGTTGAAGTCAAGCGTCTCGCGGACAAAGTGGAGCAATCGCTCGCCGCGCGCGACGCCGCCGTCGAGAACGCATTCCTTCGCCACAACGAAGCCTGCATGGCTTCAGCGCAAGCTGCGCATGGCGCTTGCGGCGCCGGGCAGGCGGACGAAGCGGCAGGGAATAGTGCGGGCGCGCCTCATCACAGCGCCGACCTTGCGGCGTCGATGAGCGACCATGATGACCACAAGAAACATCACGCTGCGAATGACGAAGATATCCGCCCCTCTTTCTTCGCGCGCCTTTTCCGCCGCTACCCTTGATCGGATAGCCCTGCCTCGACGATCGCCGCAATTTTCGTCCAGTTGCGGTCGAGCGTGCCGAGCGTCGCGGCATAGCCGTCGATGACTGCGAGATCGTAAGCTTTCCAGTCTCGCAATTGCACGCCTGCGACCGGTGGCGTGACAAGAATATCGACAGGGCTTTCTTTTGGACGCGTCTCTGGGCGCGAGGTGGCGGCGCGCATGAGCAGGCTGACGATCGGCGGCGCCGAACGGAAGCCATGCTGCCAGACCCATGACAAAAAGCCAGGCGGATCCACGAACGCTTGCAGCGCAATCGTGCCCTCACGCGCCACGTCAACACCGATCGTAACCCCGCGATGAAGGCTATTCATATGATCCGTCGGAAAATTGTTCATGATCGCGCCGTCGACAAGCAATTCTCCGTCAGCAACCACCGGCGGCAGGATGCCCGGCAACGAAATCGACGCGCGGAGCGCGTCCCGCAGAAGGCCACGGCGATGAATGCGCGTGACGCCTCGCGTCAGCTCCGACGACGTGCAGAAAAAAGGTGTTTCGAGATCCTCGATCAGCGTGTCGCCGAAATGGCGTTTCAATCTTTCTTCGACTCTGTGACCTTGCGTCAACGCGACGACAGGCAAAATGTGATCGCCGAGCGGGTTAGAGGAGACGAACGCATCGCGAACGCGCGTTTCGATTTCGTCATCATTCCATCCCATCGCGACGCATGCCGCGACAACAGCGCCCATCGAGGCGCCGCCCAGAAAATCAATCGGCACGCGCCGTTCGCGCAACGCCTTGATCGCGCCGATATGAGCGTAAGCGCGCGCACCGCCCCCTGACATCACAACACCGACGGAACATCCCGCAAGAGCGCGCGCCAGCCGCTCGGTCGAGCGCGACCCTGTCACGTGGAAAACCCGGTGCGCGTCAACGGCGTCCACCCAGTCAGCGACGCTTCCGGACTTCGCGCCCTCGTGCAGCATCGCCACATCGACGAGCCGGAACTTTCGCGCAGGCGACTCTTCGGTCAGCGTCAGTGGAAAAGGGCGGGGCGGGCGCGCATCCTGCCGCGCGAAGACGAGAAACCGGTCAGCGTGACGAAGCGCAAAGCGATAGTCGAAGCTGTCGCCGACACGCGCGGTCAGCAGCGTGACATCATGCGCACATTCGATGTCTTCGAACTCGCCGTCGGCGAGACGGTCAGGCGCCTCGATCAGCGCTGTTTTCTTTCCGTATCGTTCGATAACACGCGCAAGGGCCTTGGCGCGCTGTTCAATGTCGATCGACGGCGAGGATCCGATGAGCGCAAATACCCGCGGACGCGCCCTCAAAAAACTCGACGCCGGATGGCGAGCGCGCGAAACAATCGACTTCGCGAGCGCATGCGAGAAGTCGGCGCAGTTGTCGAGCAGCCATTCGGCCTCTGCCTTGTCGACCGCGATGACTTCGGTGTCGCGCAGCGCATAGGCGGACGCCGAGCGCGGTTCGCCCGCGAGCAATGACATCTCGCCGACCGGATCGCCAGCACGGACATAGCCGACAACTTCATCGCCGAACGTATCCCGCCGAACGACGATGAGCCGGCCCGACATCACGAAATAGACCCCGTCCGGCTCATCCCCCTGTTGGAAAAGCTGGGATCCGCCGGGTAGCGAGAACCAGCGCGATCGCTCAAGCAGCATCGCTAGCGACCCGTCGCTAAAGAGGTCGAAGCTTGCAAGCTCCCGGCAGCGTTCTTCGAGTGTCTGCATTGCCAAAGGGAAGACCGATGCGCGTCTGGCTGGCAAGGCCGCCCGGGCGGGACCCGCTAGTTGGCCTTCTTTTTGTCAACAACCGTTCCCGGAACCTGCGGCAGCGGCGCGATTGCGACGCCTTCATCGACAAGCTCCTTGGCTTCGGCGCCGGTCGCCTCACCGAAGATATCGCGGTGCTTGGTTTCGCCATAGTGGATGCGGCGCGCTTCCTCCGGGAACCGCTCGCCGACATAGTCGAAGTTCTTCTCGACATAATCGCGCGCCCGCCGGACAGCTTCCGCCATCGCCTCGCGCATTTCTGGCAGACGCGGCGCTGCGGCGCTCTTGGGCCCTTTCATCACGGCGGGCGCCATGATCGCCCGCTCGACCTCCGTCGAGGCGCAATAGGGACATTGCAGACGCCCGTCGCGCGCCTGCGCGTCGAAATCGTCGCTCGATCTGAACCAGCCCTCAAAGGCGCATCCGCCGGCGCAAGACAATTTATATTTAATCATGAACGCAAGCTGACCACGTGGACGGGATTTTCAAGAGCGGCGGCATCAAGCGCAAGGCTCGGAATCTGCCGGCGCGCCCTTACGACGAGTTCAATCTCTATATCGGCAAGGATAACGCCCGGTTCATCACCAGGCGCTTCGGCCAAAATGTCGCCCCACGGACTGATCACCATCGAGTGACCGAAGGTTTCACGGCCGTCTTCATGAAGGCCGCCTTGCGCCGGGGCGATGACAAAAGCGCCGCATTCAATCGCACGCGCCGTCAGCAAGGTCCGCCAATGCGCGCGTCCCGTCTGACGCGTGAATGCCGCCGGCACGCAAAAAACCCCCGCGCCGGCGCGCGCAAGCTTCCGATAAAGGCCGGGAAAGCGCAAATCGTAACAGATCGACAGGCCGAATGCCGCAAGCGGGGTATCAACGACGATCGCTTCGCCGCCGGGTTCATAAAGGCGACTTTCGCGCCAGCTTTCGCCATCCGCGAGCGAAACGTCGAACATATGGATCTTGTCGTACCGGGCGGCGACGGCTCCATCCGGCCCGAAGAGAAAACTCCGGTTGGCGAGCGCGCCGCCGCCACGGCGCACCGGCATCGAACCGATGAGAAGCCAGACGCCATGATCTTTCGCCGCTGCCGAAAACGCCGCGATTTCTGGAAGCGCTTCTCCGTCAGGAAGCGACGCCATGAGCCGGTCGCCGTCGCGATCGATCGCTGTCGTCATCTCCGGCGTCGCGACAAACTGGGCGCCGCCCTTTGCCGCTTCGGAAATCAGGGCGAGGGCTGCCTCGACATTGCGCGCGCGAGACAAGCCGGCGCGCATCTGCACGCAAGCCGCGCGAAAAGCATTGATTTCAGCCATTGAGCAGCGCTTCGAGCTTGCCCGCGGCGTCGAGCGCATGGAGGTCATCGCTGCCGCCGACATGGACCTCGCCGATGAAAATCTGCGGATAGGTGCGTCGGCCGTTCGAGCGCTCGATCATCTCGGCGCGGAGCTTGTTGTCGAACGCCGCCGAAATTTCTGTGATCGCCGCGCCCTTCTTCTTCAGCAGTGACAGAGCGCGCACACAGTAAGGACAGAGCGGCTTCGTGTATATGGTGACGGGTTTCATGACGGAACAGAACTCTTGTCAATGCGACCACCCTGTCGCAATTCCTCTCGTCCGGCTAGATCGGCGGGCGTGATAAAGAAATCATGCTGGGCAATTTAGGGCAGTCTTGGTTGCGCCACCATCGCCGATCGCTGGTTTAAGCGTTATCGCCCGGCGTTCTCAGGGCAGAGGGCCTCACCCAAGGATGACGCCGTCTTTCATCGCGCGCGCCAGAACCAGCGCCTCGACCCGTGCTGCGCCGGCTTTCCTGGCGGCCCGCGCGCAGGCCGACAGCGTGGCGCCGGTGGTCATGACGTCATCGATGATGACGATGTTGGCGCCTTTTGCTGTGGCGAGAGCGCCGTTCCGCACGCCGACCGCGCCCGCGAGGTTGCGCCGCCTCTGGTCCGCCGACATCCCTTTTTGGGATGGCGTGTGTCGCAAGCGCTCAAAGAAAAGGGGCGCAAAGCGCGCGCCGGTCAACCGCGCCAGACGCCCCGCGAGGTCCGCCGACTGATTGAAGCGGCGCGCGAAAAGCCGGCGGCGATGTAGCGGCACGGGCGCCAGAATTGACGTGTCGCTCACCATGCCAACGCCCGCGCGCGCGAGCCAGCCGGCGAGAAGCGGGCCAAGGTCCGTCCGATCGGCGTGCTTGAAACCGACAATGAGGCCGTGGCTGGCCTCATCATAGACGGCGGCGGCGCGCGCCCGGTCGAAGGCCGGCGGATCGGCCACGCAGGCCGCGCATTCGGCCCCCTCGCCATAGTCCGACGCAAAGGGCGCTCCGCATCGCGCGCAAACAGGATCGTCGATAAAGCGAATTTTCTCCCACGCCGCGGGACTGAGCGATCCGGCGCGCGCGACCGGCGCGCCGGTGACGGGGCAGGACGGCGGCAACAGCGCGTTAAGCATGAAATCGCCAGCGCGGTTCATAAAGTCTGTATACGTAACTTTGTATTGATCCGAACCGTTGAATGGGGCGATCATGGTGAAGCGCGCTTAACTGCGTTTCCAAACGAGCGATTAATTACTCCGCCGTAACTCTTGACGCAAACCAAGCGAAGTCAAGCCGGCGCATTCCGCGCCTGCGCCTTTTGCGAGGTTTGGTAGCTCTCAGGGGAGCGGCGTATGCGGCAGTTGAAAACTTTCACGCGGTCAGAAGACGGCAACATCATGATCTTGTTCGTCTTTCTGCTCGGCGTTTTGCTGCTTTTCACCGGCGGCGCAGTCGACTTTTCGCGGCGAAACGCGGTGAGGGCAGACCTCATCGAGTCGCTCGACGCTGCCGGCCTTGCGATCGCGCAGCTCGACGAAGCCAATCCGCCCGAACTTGCGGCGCTGAGCGGTTCGGCCCGCGAAGAATTCCTGAAAGCGTATGGCGAGCGGTTCTTCTTCGAGAATTTCAAATACGAAAATCAAATTGAGGGGTTTGAACTCGACTTTGACATCAACGAACAGGTCATCACGCCAACCGCGCAAGGCTATATCAAGACGCTGTTCCTGGGCATCGGCAGCCATATCCAGCAAAAACGCCAAGGGGCGGTCGGCGGCTTCGCTAATCTTTCAATGTCGTCCTCGACCGAAATCACCCGCCGCGGCTCGGGGCCGATCGAACTCGCGATGGTTCTCGACGTCACCGGTTCGATGAGCGACAAGATTGACGGCGTCGCCAAGATCCAATCGCTCCGCGATGCGTCGGACGCGCTGCTCGACGTTCTTTACGGTGACGATGATGACGCCACCAGTGACTATGTACGAACCTCGGTCGTGCCGTTCAACGCCTATGTCAACGCTGGCGAAGCCGTCGATGACGCGGGGAACGATGCTTGGGACGACGACTGGAGCGACACCGGCGCCGCCGCTGTTTATCATGGCGACCGGTTCTTTCATGTCACCAGCACCGGCGCGGTCGACATGACGACCCCGGTCAATCATTTCAGCTTGTTCAATTCAATGACAGCGACGGACTGGAAAGGCTGCTTCGAAGAACTCCCCTATCCTCTCGACGAAATTGATGTTGCAGCGGGCGCTGCGGCCGATACCGGCGAGGTCAATGACTACGATCAGGCCCCGACCGGCGTCACCAACACCCTGGTCGTCACCGCATTCTCGAGCGCCCCGGACTGGAAGGAGTCCCTCGCAACGCTGACGACGGCGGCCAATACGAAATTTGTCCCGATGTTCGTGCCGGACCAGGCAGACTGTAACGACACAGGTGGGTCGGGCGACTGCAATTGGGGCACGACGAGCTACACGTTGAGCGGCATCACCTATACCGGCGCGTGGTTCGACAATCCCGAAAGCGATGGCGAAGGTCATGACAATGGCGACTTCACCAGCTGGATCGACGATCGCCAATATACAAACCGCGCCAATTCTGGCTTTGCAAACTACCTGCCGGTCGTGAACTATGCTCGCCGGGTTCTGCGCTATCATCATGGCGGCACAAGCTCGTCGTGCCCGACGAACCCTACCTCAACGGTCCAGAACAACGCCTTCAATGCCTGGCTTACGGCCAACACCGCGTCTGAGTGCACTCAGGACGAGTATGTTTTCCGGCAGGGATACATCGGCCGGTACAACGAGACGACACAGAAATACGAAGGCAAGCTGAACCTTGCTTCTGGCATCTCAATCGACGAAACCATCAGCGAGGCCGACGACGACAAGACGACCAGAGGGCCGAACCGGGGCTGCACGGCGCCGGTGCTGGTCTGGAGTGACGAAAAGGAAGTGGTCCATGATCACATCCACGCCCTCGCCCCCGCTGGCAACACCAATTCCGCGGAAGGCATGATGTGGGGCTGGCGCGTGCTCTCGCCCGAAGCGCCGTTCGAGAGCGACATTCCTTATAACGATAACGAATGGCAAAAAGCCGTCATCCTGATGACCGACGGTTTCAACACGGTGTCGGGCCAGGATAATCACCTCAAATCGGACCAGTCCGCCTACGGTTACGCGCGCGAAGAACGGATGGGTTCGGGCATCAATACGGCGTCAGAGATGCGAGATGAGCTCGATAACAAGCTGCTTCGAATCTGCGCGCGGATGAAAGCCAAAGGCATTCTCGTCTACGCGATCACCTTCGGCCTCAGCGACACTGACGCCGACGAACTCGCCACGAAGCAGACCTTCCAGGCCTGCGCGTCGGAAACGACGGCGCCGTATTACTTCGACGCGCCCGACGGCGAGGAACTTGAAGACGCGTTCGCCGATATCGCCGCCGATCTCGTCCAGCTTCACGTCAGCCGCTAAGCGCGGAAAGGGAGGGAAGCCATGCGTCTTCTCAGATCCATCAATAGGGCGGCGCGCCGGGCGCGCGGCGCTTTGCGCGACCGCAGCGGGTCGGCCGCTGTCGAATTCTCGCTCGTTGCCCTGCCGTTCCTCGGCCTGATGATGTCAACTTTTGAAGTCGGCTGGTTTTATTTCGCCGCCTCGCAAGTTGACGCAGCAACGGTGACGACGGCGCGACTCGTGCGAACGGGACAGGTGCAGAAAGCCGACTTCGATAAAGCGGAATTCTTCGGCGAGGTCTGCCCGCACCTGCGCGCCTTTGGCGATTGCGACGAGACGCTGACGGTTGAAGTCACCGTCTTCAATTCATTCGCAGCCTTGGCCGCTGACACCGCGCCGGTCGTCTGCGCGAATGACGACCCCGCAAAAATTGCCGCCCTGGCGTTTCAGCCGGGCACAGACAATTCGATCGTGCGGCTGCGCGTTTGCCTGCTCTATAAAACATTGAACCCGACGATCGGCGTCAACGTCGCTGAAACCGCTGACGGCAAGCGCCGCGTGTTCAGCTCGTTCATCTTCCAGAACGAGCCCTACTCGCGGAATAATCGTACCTCGTAGACCTGGTAAAGCGAGAAAGCTCATGCGTGCCCTGAAAAAAATCGCAAGTGGCAGACCGGCGGCGGCGCGCGCCTTTGCGCGGGACCGCAGCGGCCTCGCCGCTGTCGAGTTCGCGCTCATCCTGCCGATCATGGTGGTGATTTTCTTTGGCATGCTTGAGGCGTCAGATCTCTTTACGGTCAACCGGCGCCTTGCGAACGCCGCCAACTCGCTTGTCGACCTCGCCGCACATGAACCAACCGTGACGAACGGTCAGATTGACGACATGATCGTGGGCGTCACGAAGATTCTGGAACCAACGGACACTTCAACGGTGGTGATGCGAGTCGTTTCAGTGACGAAGGGCGCGAGCGTGAACGATCCGCCGCTCGTTCACTGGAGCCGGGACCAGAGCGGCGCGGCGCCTTACGCTGCCGGAGAAACCTACACGGGCCTCGACGACAATCTCGCGCTGAATCCGAACTCCTCGCTGATTGTCGTCGAAATCGAATACACGTATCAATCCGCGTTCAGCGGCGAGGTCTTTACCGTCCCGTTCGAGTTTGAGCACAAATCAAAGCGCTGGCCCCGGAAGTCGACCGAAGTGCAGCTCTGCACTTCGCACACGCCGCCGGCCGCTCCAGTCGGCTGCACCACCTAGCCTCCAATGGACGTTTCCCAACGCACCGAGGTGCGCTAACGGGGCGGTGTGAACGAGCCCATCTTCAATCGCAGGCTTTACCTTCGGCGGCGTGCGCGCGGGGCGCGCCGCTTCCCCTCGCATGATTTTCTGCACCGGCGCGCGATGGCGGACGTCATCGACCGGCTGGAGACGGTGACGCGCGATTTTCCGCTGTCGCTCTTTTACGGCGCCGGGCCGCTGACGGGCATGCTGACGCCCGCCTGCGGCGTCGGATCCGTGATCGCAGCCGATCTCTCAAATGACCGTCTCGGCCCCGAGGCGCTCAAGGTCGTCCTTGACGAGGACCAGTCGCCTTTCGTCAGCGAACAGTTCGATCTGATCGTCAGCCTGCTGACGCTCCACGCCGTCAACGATCCCGTGGGCGCGCTGGCGCAGATGCGCCGCGCGCTCAAGCCAGACGGGCTTCTTGTCGCTGTGACGTTCGGAGAGGAGACGCTGCTTTCCTTGCGAACCGCCTTTTACGCAGCGGAGACCGCCACAACCGGCGGCGTCTCGCCGCGCACGGCGCCGATGGCGAGCGTCAGGGACTGGGGCGCGGCGCTGCAGCGGGCGGGGTTTGCGCTACCCGTCGCCGATCTTGATCGTGTCAGGGTTCGATATGCGGCGCCACAGCGCCTGATCGAAGATCTGCGCGGGATGGGGGAGACGGCGGCGCTTGCCCGGCGGCCGCGTGGATTGAGCAAGACGACGGCGGCAGCGCTTTTCGCAAGGCTTCAGGCGGCGCCGGCGATCGAATTCGACCTGGTGACGCTGACCGGCTGGGCGCCCCATGAAAGCCAGCAAAAGCCGCTCAAACCAGGCTCAGCGGCGCAGCCGCTCGCAGCGTCGGTCAACCGCTTTATTGACTGAGCGCGCTGGAGATTTCGGAGTACATCGAGTTCGTGTTGGTCGCGAACTGATTGACCGACGTGATGATCGCAAGGAAGACCAGCGCGACGATCAAGCCATATTCGATCGCCGTGGCGCCGCTTTCGTCGCGCCAGAAAGCGCGAAGAGCCTTGGTCCGCTTCGCCGTCATGTCAGCCCCCTCGTCAACCCTACAACAGATCCCGCACATGCGCCGCGAGCGGTTTGTCCGCTGGCGCTAAATCATAGTCCGCAAACGCATCGGGTTTTGCCCAGGCGAGCGCGGAATGTTCGAGCGGTTGGGCGACGCCTTTCCACTTGCGCAGCGCGAAGAGCGGCATCAGCAAATGATGATCGCCAGCGGCATGTGAAGCGAAGGCGATGGGCGCCATGCAGCGCGCCTCCGCTTCGATCCCCAGTTCCTCCCGCAGCTCCCGCACCAGCGCGTCCTCCGGCGTTTCGCCTTCGTCGATCTTGCCTCCAGGGAACTCCCAGAGACCAGCCATCGCCTTGCCCTCAGGGCGCCGCGCGAGAAGCACTCGCCCGTCGCCGTCAATCAAAGCAGCAGCAGCCACAATCAGCAGCTTCGCCATGTTTCTGCCCCAATTATTAGGCGCCGCACCTTGCCAAGCTGTTGCGGCGATCGTTCAGATTTTATCGAAAGCGCGGTCAACTGCCGTCCGTGGCCGCGCCGGAACTGGCGGGATCCGGGGCAAAATATAGGACATCCTGCTCCGCCTTCAGCGACTTCAACGTGTCGTCGATCGCTCGAAGGGTCAGGAAACGGCGAATGTTGTCCTCGACCGCGGCGAAGGCGACCCCGCGCGTCGGGCGCCGGTCAAGAACCTCCAGAATGTGCCAGCCGAAATCGGACGCGAAGGGCGGCGCGATCGCCCCGACGGGTGTTGTAAAGGCCGCGCCGGCAAGGCTGGCCGCCATCATGTCTTTCGTAAACCACCCGATTTCGCCGCCAAGCGGGGCCGTGGCGCGATCGAGTGAGCGCGCCCGCGCATAGGCGCCAAAATCTCCGCCCGCTTCCAGCGCAGCGACGATGGCGCGCGCGTCAGCCTCCGTCGCGACGAGGATATGGCGCGCCTTCACCTCATCGCCGAGGCGCGTGACGTCGGCTTGGCTTTCGTAGAGGCGGCGGACGCGATCGGCGGTAACCGCTGTGTCGATGCGCGACTGCATGTAAGAAGCCGCGAGGATGCGATCGCGGGCCGCACTGAGCCTCGCCCCGACCTGGCGATCACGTTGAAGTCCTTCTTCCAGCGCGGCCTTCGCGAGCAGGCGTTGCTCGACATAAGCGGCGACGAGTTCGCGCGCAAACGCCGACTGGACGGTCAGCACTTCATTCTCCAGGAGTTGTCCCGACGTTTTTGCCGCCGCTTCGACTTCGCTGAGATGGACGAAGCGGCCGTCAAGGCGGGCGACAATCGGGTCGGCGGCGTCGAGTGGCGGGCGGAAGATCGCCTCAAAGGCGTCCTGCTCCGAGGCGGCGCCGCGGATCTCATCGACAATCCAGAGCGCTGCCAAAACAAGAATGACGCCGGAACCGGCGGCATAGGCGCGACCCGCCCGAGACGGGAGCCAGGCAAAAACTTCGCCGATTGCCGTGCCGGCGGCGCGAAAGGATTGAGCGGCGGCGCGCGCCCCGGTCCGGGTCCCTAGCTTGACCCCGCGCCACAGAGCGCTGTCGAGCGCACCCGCGAGCCGCCAGACCGTCGCGACCGCCTTGCCAACGGCGCGGAAGAATGTCCGGCCCGCCGAAAGAAGCGGGTTGCCAGACGCTGGACCGGCTCGCCGCCGCCCGTCTGTCACAGGAATTCGCATTCGTTGACAGTCACCATGGCCGTCACTATCTCTCCCGCGCCGGGCGACAGGCCCCGCCGACCCCGCCGCCGGCTCTTCTCATTCGTTTGAGCGACGCCAGCGCCGTCAGGGGCCGTGTTCCCACGCGGCGGCCGGAAGGCTGGTCCGTCCTCAGAGCCCGGTTAAAGGTTCGTCGTCTCATGGCGCTATTCGGCATCGCGAAGAAGTTTTTCGGTTCCTCGAACGATCGGCGCATCAAGCCATTATGGCGCCGCGTCGAAGCGATCAATGCGCTGGAGCCAGAAGTCGGCAAACTGTCCGACGCTGAAATCATCGCGCGCACCGCGGCGCTCAAGGAACGGGTCGCCGCCGGGGCGAGCCTCGACGAAATTCTGGAAGAGGCCTTCGCCACCGTTCGCGAGGCGGCCAAACGCGCGCTCGGCCAGCGCCATTACGACGTCCAGCTGCTCGGCGGGATGATCCTTCACGACGGCAATATCGCCGAGATGAAGACCGGTGAAGGCAAGACGCTGGTGGCGACGCTTCCCGTCTACCTCAATGCGCTGACCGGGCGCGGCGTTCATGTCGTCACTGTCAACGACTACCTTGCGAG
Source organism: Parvularculaceae bacterium (assembly GCA_034522715.1). Classification (GTDB taxonomy): domain Bacteria; phylum Pseudomonadota; class Alphaproteobacteria; order Caulobacterales; family Parvularculaceae; genus Amphiplicatus. The sequence continues at coordinate 425,960 of JAXHLA010000005.1, forward strand.
CCGAGACTCCGAATGGATGGGCCGCGTCTATGAGCGGCTCGGCATGAAGACGGGCTGCATCGTCCACGGCCTTACCGACGCTGAGCGGCGGGCAGCCTACGCCTGCGACATCACTTACGGCACTAACAACGAATACGGCTTCGACTATCTACGCGACAATATGAAGGCGACGCGCGAGGAGATGGTGCAGCGCGGGCACCATTACGCGATCGTCGACGAAGTCGATTCGATCCTCGTTGATGAAGCTCGCACGCCGCTCATCATTTCAGGGCCTACTGACGACAAGTCGGAGCTCTATATCGCAATCGACAGCTTCATTCCGCGCCTTGAGGCCGGCGATTTCGAGATCGACGAAAAGCAGCGCTCGGTCACCTTCACGGAGCAAGGCAATGAGCGCCTTGAGGTAATGCTGAAAGAGGCAGGCTTGCTGCAGGGCGAAAGCCTCTACGACGCGATCAACATCTCGATCGTGCACCACGTCAATCAGGCGCTGAAAGCGCACAAGGTCTTCCAGAAGGACAAGGACTACATCGTCCGCGGCGAAAAAGTTGTCATCATCGACGAGTTCACCGGCCGCATGATGGAAGGGCGCCGCTGGTCGGAGGGTCTCCATCAGGCGGTCGAGGCGAAGGAAAAGGCGCAGATCCAGCCCGAAAACCAGACGCTCGCTTCAATCACCTTCCAGAACTATTTCCGCCTTTACGACAAGCTCGCCGGCATGACCGGCACCGCCCTCACGGAAGAGGCGGAATTCGCCGACATCTACAAGCTGAACGTCGTTGAAATCCCGACAAACCGTCCGATCAGCCGCGCCGACGCGGACGACGAACTTTACATGACCGCGGCCGAGAAAAACAAAGCGATCGCAGTGCAGATCGCTGAGTGCCACCGCAAGGGCCAGCCGGTCCTCGTCGGCACGGTGTCGATCGAAAAGTCGGAGCACCTCTCGAATTTACTTGGCGACAAAGCGTTCTGGCGCGATGTCGCGAAGTCACTGAAAGCGCGCGCGGACGAATTGAAAGACAAGGAAGCTGACCGCAAGAAGGAATTGCTGGAACGCGCCGCCTATATCGAAGATCTGGCGATCAAGAAGACGCCCGTGCCGCATAACGTTCTCAACGCGCGCTTCCACGAGCAGGAAGCCGACATCGTCGCGGAAGCCGGCAAGCCGGGCGCCGTGACGATCGCCACCAACATGGCGGGCCGCGGCACCGATATTCAGCTTGGCGGCTCGGTCGACAAGCAGGTGCTCGACAGTCTGGCCGAAGGCGACGACGAAGAAACGATCAAGAGGAAGCGCGCCGAAATCGAGGCGAGCGTCGCCGACGCCAAGATAAAAGCGCTCGACGCCGGCGGCCTTTATGTTCTCGGCACAGAACGCCATGAAAGCCGCCGGATCGACAATCAGTTGCGCGGCCGCTCGGGCCGTCAGGGCGACCCCGGGGCAACGAAGTTTTTCCTGTCGCTCGAAGACGACCTGATGCGCATCTTCGGTTCCGGCATGGAAAAGATGTTGAAGCGGTTCGGCATCAAGCCCGACGAGTCGATTGAGCATCCGTGGTTCACCAAAGCCGTCGAGACTGCGCAAAAGAAAGTCGAGCAGCGCAATTTCGATATCCGCAAGAACCTCCTCAAATTCGACGACGTCATCAACGATCAGCGCAAGGCGATCTACGAGCAGCGTAAGGAATTCATGTCGGCCTCTGCTGTGGACGACATCGTCGCCGACATGCGCGACCAGCTCGTCAACGACCTTGTCGCCGAGCACATTCCGGCGAAATCCTACGCTGAGCAATGGGATGTTGAGGGCCTTGAGAAGAAGCTGCAGGAGATCTTCAACATCAGCTTCCCTGTGTCCGAATGGGCGAAACAGGAAGGCGTCGCCGACATCGAGATTTCGGAAAAATTGTCAAAAGCGATTGGCGATCACGCCGCCCGCCGTAATGCCGAAATCGGGCCGGACATCATGCGCCGGATCGAAAAGTCGGTGCTTCTTCATGTGCTCGATACAAACTGGCGCGAGCATCTTCAGATGCTCGACCATCTGCGCTCGGTCGTCTGGATGCGCGGACACGCCCAACGCGATCCAATCAACGAATTCAAGACGGAGGCCTTCGCGCTATTCGAGGCGCTCCTCGATGGCCTTCGCCGCGACGTGACGCGCACGTTGATGCGGCTTCAAGTGAACCGCGTCGAGGAAGCGCCGCGCCCGCAAGCGCCACAGCGGGTCATTGAAAGCCACGTCAATCCGCAGACAGGCGAGAACGAAGTGGCGCTCGCCGCAGCGGCGGCGCAAGAGCGCCTGAAGCGCGGCGCGTCGGCGGGCCTCGCCACCATGTCAGGCTTCTCGCGCGCGCAAGGCGTCGATCTCGCCAAGCCCGAGACCTGGGGCTCGGTGCCGCGCAATGCCCCCTGCCCTTGCGGTTCGGGCCAGAAATTCAAGGCCTGTCACGGCAAGATCTAGGCGGCACTGGCCCTTTGATTGCGGATGGCGCTGATCAGGCGCAAACTCGCGCCGGGAGGGCGGTTGATGCCGACAGTGTTGCGCTTAATGCTGGCGATCGCCTCCCTTGCCTCGGCGTCTTGTGGGCGCATGGAGCAGTCCGCGCGCGCACGCCCTGGCGACGGCGCAATCATTTTTCAATCAACGATCCTGACGATGGACGCGCGGCGCCCGAGCGCCGAGGCGGTGATCGTGAAAGACGGCTTGATCGTCGATGTCGGTGCGATTGACGACCTCGTGCAAGCTTATCCCGGCGCCGCGTTTGACGAAAAATATCTGCGAAAAATCTTGCTGCCGTCATTTGTCGATGTGCGCCTTACAGCGAACACGCTTGGCGTCATCGAAATACCCTGTAACGGCGCCTTGCTGGCTGAGGACATCCTCTCCGCTGGCGGCGGCGGCGCAGCGGTGCGCGTGATCACAAACGGAACCGCTGCATTGTCGTCCGCGATCGAAGCGGTTCGACGCGTCAGGGATCAAGCGGCGAGCGGAAGGATAACGGTCGAAGCGCGCGGACCCGTTCTCGCGCAAGCAGCGCAGTTGCTGGCGGCGCTCGAAGTTTCGTTGATCCTGTCCGCCGAACCGCTTTCGGAGAACTGCGCCGTTACAGAGGCCGACGCGTCCGATGTTGCGCCGATGGTCAGTGGACGGATTGCGATCGCGCCTGCGCTGGGCGACGAGGCCATGCTGACTGCCGCAAGCCGATATGTGCATGCTGGCGGCTTGATCCGCCTCTCGCCCCAGGAAGCGCTTGAAGCGATCACCATCGACGCCGCCTTCGCAATCGGCGCAGAGGCAGAACGCGGATCAATCGCGCCGGGCAAACACGCAGCTTTCTCCATTCTAGACCGCAATCCGATGGTGACACCGGCCGAGGCGTGGTCCGGCATCAAGGTTGACATGGTCGACCTTGCGCTAGCTGAATGATCGCTAGAAGGGCGATCTGAAATCCGCAAATCGCGGCGCCTTCGCGTCCTTGTCGGACAAGACCGCGCGCCCCGGATCGACGCCCCAGTCAATTCCTAGGTCGGCATCGTTCCAGATGACGGCGCCATCATGCGCTTGCGAATAAAAGTCCGTCACCTTGTAAGCGACGTCGGTGTGCGGCTCGAGCGTCGCGAAGCCATGGAGGAAACCCACGGGCACGAAAAGCTGCGCGCCATTCTCTGCCGACAACAAGGCGCGAACATGCCGTCCGTAAGTCGGCGACCCTCGCCGAACATCGACGGCGACGTCCATGACCGCGCCGCGCATCACGCGCACGAGCTTGGCTTGCGCGCGCGGGGGCGCTTGAAAGTGGAGCCCGCGCACAGTGCCGGCTTCCGCCGAGTAGGAATGGTTGTCCTGCACAAAATCATGCGCGAGGCCGGCTTGACGAAACCGCTCGGCGTTCCACGTCTCGACAAAGAAACCGCGCGCGTCGGCCCAGCGTTTGGGCGTCAGCAAGAGCACGCCCTCAATTTCGGTCCTTTTCACGTCAAGCATGGGCGATCCTTCGTTCGGCGCGACGATACTCGCAGCATCAAGCGACGTGCAACAATGTGAATCCGGCCACAACAGCAGCGATCGCCATGGCGCTTTCTCTCACATGGTCAATTTTGACAAACTTGCCCGCATATTTCCAGTTAAGCGGGATCGCAATGATTGGCGTTAACGCGACGAAGACGATCGCCGCGTCAGCCCCGCGCCAGTTGAAAATGAGCGGCGTAAACGCGAGCAACGCCAATCCCGGCGCGGCGGCGACCATCGTAAAGCGGCGACTGTCGCCACCGGTCAGCAAGACTGACGACAGGAGCTTGTAGGGGGCGAGCAGAATCGAGACCGCAAGAAGCTTAAGATAATGGGCGACTTCGGCGTAGGCGTCCGTGTAGAGGACCTCGACCGCGATGTCGGCCAAAGCGACGACCGCAATAAAGAGCGCCAGACACCCTGCCTCGTAGACAAACCTCATCCGGCGATAGACGCGGGTCAGATCGTGCGCGCGCTCGCGGTGAAGCTCGGCGAGCGCTGGATAGGCGACGCGGCGCTGCACCAGCTCGATGACGTTCCGCGCTGTGAAAATCCAGATGACGGCGATCGAGTAAAGTCCAAATTCGACGCTTTTGAATAGCCAGCCGAAAACGACCTGATCGCCGCGCAGCGAGAGCCAACCGAGCGTCGAGGCAAGAACAAGCCATTTTCCGTATCCGAAAATTTCCTTGAAGTGAGCGCGATCGAAGCCGAACCGCGCGGGCGGACCTTTCAGAAACCAGTGCGAACCTAGCACCTTGGCGCCGGCAGCGACGACGGCGCCAAGCGCGAGCGCATAGGCGCCGAGCCCCGCGAGCGCGCCGCCGACCGTTGCAAAGATCGCAATCACCTGCGCGCCGAGTTCGAGCCGGATGACCGGCACGAGATTGAGCGCGCGGTTGTGAAGGGCGACGCGCATCGCCGAAAATCCGGTGACGGCGACCGACATCGCCATGATCGCCATGAAGAGCGGCAGCCGCGGATCGGCGTAGACCGACCCCGACGGAAAGGCGCCAGCGGACGAAAAGAACGGCAGCGCTCCTGCAATGGCGACCATGACGACGGCGATGAGGCTCGCCCGGACAAGCTGCATCGTTCGCGCTGTCGCCAGATAGGCGGGATCGTCACCTTTTTTCGAGCGGACAATGCTGGCGTCGAGGCCCATGTCGCTCAGCATGCCGATCAGGATTTCGATCGATAGGACCAGCGCCATCAAACCGAAGGCGTCCGGCGCGAGCAAGCGCGTCATTACGAGGTTGGCGAGCAGCCGGAGGCCTTGGGCCGCGCCGAAACCGCCGAGCGCGACCACGCCTCCCTTCAGCGTGCGGCCTTTCAAGGACGCGCCGGGCGAAAGCAACGAGCGCAAACGGGAAAACATCGGGCGCCTTGGTTAATTCGAGCCGCGCTACGGCGTCACGGCTCGCGGATAGTCGAGAACGCTGTCAATGCAAGAGGCGTGTCGTCCGGTCGCCGGCGCTGGCGCCGCAGGCGCGAAACTTGATAGGGATCGACCTATAGTCGCGTTAGGGAGACAGTGTCGTGGACCGCTACGCCCTCATCATCGGCGCGATGAAAGCGGGAACGACGACGCTTTTCGATCATCTCGCCGCCCACCCGGCAGTTGCGCCCTGCCGCCCCAAGGAGCCCGGCTTTTTCGCATTCGACGATTGCTATGCGAAGGGGCGCGACTGGTACCATTCACTATATGACTTCGATCCGGGCCGCCATGCGATACGGCTCGACGGCAGCACCGATTACGCCAAATTTCCGCATTGTTCCGGTGTGCAGGCGCGGCTTAAGGACTTCGGCGGTGAGTTCCGGCTTGTCTATTCGCTGCGGCACCCCCTTCGCCGTATTGAAAGCCACGCCCAGCACGTCCAGCACAAGCGTCGCGAAATCGGCCGGCAGGATTCAGATCGGGCGGACCACAGCCTCGACGCGGGAATCTCGCCGGTTTCCGTCAATATTTCGCGCTACGCCCTTCAGCTCGATCAATATGCGGAGCATTTTGACAATGGCGCGCTCATGCTGACGTCGGTCGAGCAGATGGCGCGCGATCCGCAAGCAACACTGCGCGCGGTCTCGGCGCATTTTGGCCTCGACCCCGAGGCGCTCCCCGAGAAAGTCGAGCGCCGCAACGCTGGTGATCAGGTCTGGCGGGCACGAGAACTTCATCCGTTCTGGCGCGCAGCGGCGGCCGTTGCGCCCGCACGCGCCGCCGCTCGGGCGCTCTTGCCGCAATCGATTCGCGACCGGCTGCGCCGACAAACACGGCCCATAACGACGGCAGAGGGTCGCTTTGCGCTCAACGCCGGCGAAGAAGCGTGTCTCCTCGAAGCGCTGGCGCCCGACCTCCGGCGCTTGCGCGATCGATATGGCTTCGACGTCAAGGGCGAATGGGGGATCGATCCGTGAGAGCGCGCGGTGTTTGAATCGTTCAAAGCGCTCTTCGTCGTCGGCGTGCTCTCATTTGGCGCGTTCGCCTACGCGCGCATCGCGTTTTCAGAAATTGTCCCCGCCGCGACGCTCAACCGCTGGCGCAATCTCTATCTCGCGGTCACCGTCATTGCCTTTCTGACGCCGAATTACTGGCTGATGCTTTTCGTCCTGGCAGGCGTGACGCTGATTTTCGGGGCGGGAGAAAAGTTCAAACCGGCGCTCTATCTTCTCCTGATTTTCGCTGTGCCGGCCGCGAGCCGGGTCGTTCCAGGTTTTGGCGGCATCAATAATTTTCTCGAGCTCTATCCGTTTAACGTTCTCGCAATTGTCCTGCTCTTTCCACTGCTGTTCCGGCCGGATGACCTAAAAGGTGCGCGCGGGGGCAGGATCACCGATCTCGCTTTCACGGGTTACACTCTCCTCTATATCCTCCTCGCTTTTCGCGATACGACGTTTACGGATGGCATACGGCAGTCGGCGAGCTTTATTCTCACGGCGATCCCTCAATATCTTGTCTTCAGCCGGATCCGCTGGACGGTCGAGAAACTCAGATTGGCGACCGCCGCGCTTGTTATTCCGTTGCTTGCGCTATCCGGCGTCGCGGCCGCGGAAGTCGTGTTGAGCTGGCACCTCTACAATGGCGCGGTGGAGACTTGGGGTGTCGATACGACTCTGCGTTATGTCGAACGGTCCGGCTTCCTGCGCGCCTATGGCTCGATTTTCGGGCCGATCGCCTTCGGGCTTTTTCTGCTGGTCGGCCTTGCCCTGGCGCCGGCATTGGCCATGGGGATGACAAAGAGGCGATTGGCCTATTTTTCGATTCCCGCTCTCGGCGCCGGCTTGCTTGCAACATTCTCGCGCGGGCCCTGGATCGGCGGAGCGCTCGCATTCACCGCTTACATCGCGACGACCCGGCGCTCGCTGTCAAATCTCATGCGGCTCACCGTCGCCGGGATCGCGGGGCTCGTTGTGCTCAGCGTGTCGCCGTTCGGCGACACGATCATCAATCTTCTCCCGTTCATCGGCGACGTCGAGGAAAACACCATCGACTATCGTCAGCGTCTCTTTGAGGTCGGCATGGAGGTCGCCATGCGGAACCCCTTTTTCGGGTCCGAGAATTATCTTGAGACCGATGCGATGCAGAGTTTGCTGCAAGGCCAGGGTATCATCGACATCGTGAACACTTATCTCCGGATCGCCCTTGATTCGGGATTTGTTGGTCTTGGCCTTTATGCCGGCGCGATGGTGTTCGCACTCCTTGCTGCGCTTGGCGCTATTCGTCCCGCGCGCGCCGTCAGCGCAGAACTCGCGGCCTATTGCCAGGGTTATTTCGCCGCCCTGCTTGGGGTCAGCGTCGTTCTGGCGACGACCTCGAATAACATCGCACAAGTACAGGAAGTGACGTGGGTGCTGTGCGGCATGTGCATCGGAGTTGCGCGCGCGGTGTCGCTGGAACGCAAAGGGGCGCCGGCCGTGATCGAAAACACCGAGGTTCCAGAACCGCGCGAAGCGCCAGCGCCAACCCGTCCGCTGCCGCCGCACCTCAAGCAATATGCGCGGCGCTGACTTTCAACGCGCGTTTGCGCCAGCAAGGTGCTCGCCGAGGCGCAGGGCGAGCGCGACGATCGTCGTCGTCGGGTTCGCGCCGCCGCCCGTTGGAAAGACGCTCGACCCAGCGATATAAAGATTGTCCATGCCGTGAACGCGGCAGTCAGCATCGACGACTCCGAATTTCGGATCGGCCGACATCCGCGTCGTTCCCATCTGATGGCAGTGGAAGCCCGGGACCGGCGCGCCAGCGAGAATGTCGTCGGCGATCTTGAAGCGCCCGACATCTTGTTCGGCGATCGCCTTGCCGACCTCTTCGGCGAGGCCGCCGATCGTCTTCACATCCTGCGCTGACAGGCGCCAGTCGACATTGATGCGGAAGTGTCCAAAGCGATCCCTGGCGCTGTCATTGAGCGTCACGCGGCTGTCGCGGTTCGGCGCCTGTTCGATGATGTCTGTGGCGATCCCGTCGCCCGAACAAATCGTGCTGCGCGCGTCCGGCGAGACGACCGCGCATTCGATATCATTGATCAGTCTACGGATCGGCGCGAGGCGCCCGTAGTGACGCGCCCCGCCGCTCAGCGCCAGCGAGACGACAGCAGAACCAAGCCCCTGCGCGCGCGCTTGCGCCGCCGTCAACGTCACCGACAACGGCGCTTCGCGGCGCCAAATCAGATTGTTTTGCGCCGTAAAGCGGCCAAGCACGATGTCGAAATGCTCCATGAAACAGCGCCCGGCGAAGCCGCCCTGATCGCCGATCGGCGCGCCCTTCAGCGCGCCCATATTGAGCAGAAAGCGCGCGTTTTCGAGCGAGCCGAAAGCGATGACAGTGCGGCGCGCGTTGATCTTGAACCGCCGGTCGCGCCAGTCCGCAGCCTCGACGGCGCGCACCATATGCTTATCGTCCGACAATTCGAGGGAGACGACATTGGCGTTGAGGCAAACCAGGGTCTTCTTCGACGATTGCAGCTCAGCGCGAAATTTTTCACCGAAGCGCGTCGGCGCTGATCGCGCAAACCCGGAAGGCGAAAAGCGCGCGCTTTTCCAGCGCGGCTCGCGCCGCGGCGCGAGGCTTTGATCGTCGATGTCGAGTATGGCGCGCGCGTCGTCGAGGCGGCGATAAGCCTCGGCATGCGTGATCGGCCAGCCGGGCAAGCCGCCCCAGATGTCCCGGGATTCGAAATCGACCGGATCAAGGATCGCGCAGCGCCCCGCCCAGTGGCCGGACGTTCCGCCGAAATAGCGCAAGCGGCAGGTCTCGACGCCGTAATACTCAAGCGCGCCGATGGACCTCGCCTTGTAGATTTCCTGCGACGCTTCCGATGGTTCGAAGCCGCCGGCCTCAAGGAGGACGACACGCAGGCCGCGCGCGGCGGCCTCACGCGCGACTGTCATGCCGGCCGGGCCGGAACCGCACACACAAAGGTCGAAAACCCCGTCAAACGGGCTCGCCTCTATAGTATTGAGATCAATGATCATGGCCCCGCGCCTTTCCGAGGGGTTAGGGAAGCAGATCCGGCGCGGACGCCTTGATGGCCTGAAGATCGTCCGCCGTCAGAACCCAGCCATCGACCACGAAAAATCCGTCGCCGAGCGCGCGCGCCTTGGCCAGATCGATCCCGGCCGGCAGGCCGTCCGCGCGGCGGGGCGCCCGGGACAGCGCGGCGGCAGCGCCAGCGAGAGCCGTGACGCCGCCGGCAGCGATCAAGGCGCGGCGGCGCGAGAAACGTCGCGGCGCCGGAACGACTATCTCTGGGGTACTCAACGGCAGCTCCAGCGCGCTTATCAGGGGCTCGCAGAATCATTAAAGGACATTCGCGGGTTGGCAAGCCGCCGGCCCGCGCGACGCCCGGTGCAAAAAGCGCGCTAGCTTCGGGGCCCCATGAGGCGCGACGGCGCTTTGGGGAAAGAAGCCGCACCCAAAGGCGTTGTCGCCTTCGCCGAAGCACGCCAGAAAATAAAGACCCGCCCGGCAAAGGGCGCCCCCGCGCACCCGAGAGGATACGATGCCCGACGCTTCCGCCCCTGTTCTTGCCGGTCTGTTGACGCCCTCGCGCGCCTACAAGCCGTTCCGTTATCCGTGGGCGCATGATTTCTGGAAGCGCCAGCAACAGATCCACTGGATGCCGGAGGAGGTTCCGCTCGGCGAGGACTGCAAGGACTGGGCGAACAAGCTTTCCGACGCCGAGCGCAATCTGTTGTCGCAGATCTTCCGCTTCTTCACCCAGTCGGACGTCGAGGTGAACGACAATTACATGGAGCGCTACGCGCGCGTCTTCAAACCGACCGAGATCAAGATGATGCTCTCGGCGTTTTCGAACATGGAGACGGTGCACATCGCCGCTTACGCGCTCCTGCTTGAGACGATCGGCATGCCGGAATCGGAGTTCGCGGCGTTCCTCGACTACAAGGCGATGCGCGACAAGCATGACTTCATGCACCGCTTCGGCGTCGACACGAACGAGGACATCGCGAGGACGCTCGCCATGTTCGGCGCCTTCACCGAGGGGCTGCAGCTGTTCGCGTCCTTCGCGATGCTGATGAACTTCCCGCGCTTCAACAAGATGAAGGGCATGGGCCAGATCGTCACCTGGTCGATCCGCGACGAGAGCCTGCACTGCGAGGGCATGATCAAGATGTATCACGCCTTCGCGCGCGAGACGGGCTGCGTCACGAAGGCTGTCGCCGATGACATCGTCGAGTGCTGCCGCACGGTCGTCAGCCTTGAAGACAAGTTCATCGATCTCGCCTTCGAGATGGGCCCCGTCGAGGGCATGACCGCGGACGACATCAAGAAATACATCCGCTACATCGCCGACTGGCGTCTCGGACAGCTCGACTTGCCGAAGATCTACGGCGTCGAGAAGCACCCGCTTCCGTGGCTCACTGAAATTCTCAACGGCGTCGAGCATGCAAACTTCTTCGAGGCGCGCGCTACCGAATATTCAAAAGGCGCGACCAAAGGCGAGTGGCACGGCGACAACGGCGTCTGGGCGAATTTCGACCGGATGGTGGAGAAGCGGAAGGTAAGTGCTTAGGTGGTCGGCGGCAGGTTGTAGGTTTTCGGGCGGAAGCTCGTGAGCCCTGCGGCAGCTTGCGCCGCCCCACAACCTCCGCACCACAACCTACAACCTCACTTCCCGAAGATCCGCCACACGACGGTCGCGACGACCGAGACCAAGATCATCGTTGTCACGGGGAAATAGAACGCAAACCCTTCGCGCTCGATGACGATGTCGCCGGGAAGGCGGCCGAGACCGAGTTTCGACAGCCAGGGCCACAACAGCCCGATCGCAAGGAGCGCCGCGCCGGCGATGATGAGCGTCTTTTGCGTCATGTCGCCCTCAACGATAGACAGCGCGGGCGGGCGCCGCCATAGTCTTTTGATCAATCCTTAGAAGAGCCGGACCGGAGCCCATGTCGAAAGACCCTGAACGCATCACTATTCTCGCCCGCGAATTCACCGCCGCCGCGCTCGAATTCCATCGCGGCAAAATGGCGGAGAAGGGCTACCGCATGGAAGGCTCGATCACCCCGCGCTGCTTCAAGATGATCGAAGGCACCGCGCCGCCTGCCGATCTCTTCGACGCCGAACCGCTGTTCGCGGTGACCTTCGTCAAGCGCGACGCCACGTCGTAACGGCGCGGCATCGCCCGGCGGGCGAGCGACTTATCTTCCTTTTTTCCGCGCGGGCCTTGGGCACGGACCGGCCTTCCATGCGGGCTCCAGCCGAAACCTCCGTAGTCTGCGGAGGAAATTGTAAGGAGAATTGGGGGCGTTCGGCGTCCACATCCTTCGGCCGCGCGTCACGAAGAATGAGGCGCGCGTCCCCGCTCCCGTCAGGCGGCCTTTCGGCCCCGGGGGGTGCTTCTCCTCGCGCAGCCAGCGACAAGAGCCGCCGAACCCACGCGATCAACCAGACTTTTCAAACCCAGAAACGAAAATAGCGCCGGCGGCGGGGGCCGCAGCGGCGCTTCAACACCCGCGATACTGGGGCTGAACCCACCCCGATGTCAAACAATCAATAACGGGAATCGCGTATGGTTAATTCGTGTAGGGATTGAATCCATTATCGATCCGTCACCCCGGGGCGCGCCTCTTGGCGCGAGCCCGGGGTCCAGCACCCAAAAGTCGCCATCTCTCGCGCGGATACTTCAGGAGATGGATCCCGGGTTCCGGCTGGCGCCGGCCCCGGGATGACGGAGGAGCGGCGGACGCCGTGGCCCCTCACCCCTCAAGCTTCGACAAATCCGCCACCGCCGCCGTCGCCGCGATGAATCGTTGCAATAGCGCAAGCCGATTGGCGCGAAGCGCGGGATCATCGGCGTTGACCGTCACCTTGTCGAAGAAGGCGTCGATAGGGGCGCGTAAGGTTGAAAGAGCCGTCATCGCCTCGGCGAATTTTTCGGCAGCGACCGCCGCCGTCGCCTTGGCCTCAGCGGCAGCGAGCGCGGCGTGCAGCGCTTTTTCCTCCGCCTGCTGAAGTTTTGCGGTGTCGACAGAGAGGGCGCCCGATGATGCGCCCTTCTTCTCCTCAGCCTTCAGAATATTCGCCGCGCGCTTGAACCCCGCCGCGAGATTGGCCCCGTCATCGGTCTTCAGGAAGCTCGACAGGGCATTGATCTTGCGCTTAATTTTGTAAGGAACTTCCTCGGGCCTGCCGCCCGGCCCGATCAGTGCTGCCGCGATGTGATCGTGCCGGTATCCCATGTTCCGGAAGTAGACCTTCATGCGATCATGAAAGAAGTCCAACAGGTCTGACTTAAGGTCAGTGTGGCGCGGCGTGTTCGTCGGAATTTTGAAATGGTAATTTAGCAACCAGCCGACGAGGTTCATCGGATTCAAACTTTGGCCACTGTCGATCAGTATCCGGATGACGCCGAGGGCCGCCCGCCGCAGCGCGAAGGGGTCGCCCGAGCCCGTAGGCCGCTTCCCGATTGTCCAGAAGCCAACAAGCGTAACAAGCTTATCTGCCAGCGCGACGGTGCGGGCGACCGGCGATTCTGGTGTGCTGTCATCTTCGCCCTTCGGCGCGTAGTGGTCGCGGATCGCGTCGGCGATTTCTTCTGCTCCCCCGCTTGCGGGGGAGCTGTCACGCGCAGCGTGACTGAGGGGGCGCGCTCCCGCCACGGACGCCTTCGCCTGTGACGGCCCCTCTCCGGCCGCTTCGCGTTCACCTCCCCCCCTTGCAGGGGAGGAAGGCGCGTGCTGCGCCAGATAATAATACCGCCCCATGAGCCCCTGCAGCTCCGGAAACTCGTAGACCATGCCGGTTGTGAGGTCGGCCTTGGAGAGGCGCGCAGCCTGCTCCGCATGCAGAGGATTGGCGCCAAGGCCATTCCCTATATTATTTACGAGATTGACGACAAGCAGCGCCTTGTCGCCGATCGACCCCAGCCCTTCAAAAAAGGTCACGCGATCGAGGTCGGCGATGCGGTCCTCCAGCGGGCGCTTCAGATCCTGCTGATAGAGGTACCATGCGTCGGAGAGGCGCGCCGTCAGCACGCGCTCGTACCCCTTGCGCATCGACGCGCCGCCGTCCGCCGCTTCGATATTGGCGACGAAGACGAACTTGTTGGCGAGGCGCCCGGTCTTTGGGTCCTTCACCGAGAAATATTTCTGGTGCCCGCGCATCGAGGCGGTGAGCACTTCATCGGGGAGCGCGAGGAATTTCGCGTCAAAGGCCCCCATCATGACGACGGGCCATTCGGCGAGGCCTGCGACCTCCGCGAGGAGGCCCTTGTCCTCGACAAGCGCCAGCCCCTGGGCTTCGCACAGCGTCTTTGCGTCAGCGGCGATGAGGTCGCGGCGCGCGGCGCCGTCGAGCATCACCTTGGCGTTTGTGAGGCCAACGACATATTTGTCGAAATTGCGCGCGTGGATAACGCCGCCGCCGGCGCTGCGATGACCGCGCGTCGTATCGCCCGACACGATGGCGCCGATCTCGAACGGCGCCACTTCATTGTCGAAGCAGCACAGCACCGATTTCAGCGGCCGCACCCAGGTCAAGTCGCCATCCCCCCAGCGCATCGATTTCGGCCAGGGAAATTCCCTGACGATCGCCGGCACAGCCTCGGCGATGATCTCCGCCGTCGCCCGGCCCGGCCGGTCGAGACGCGCGACGTAATATTGCCCCTTCTTGTCTTCCTCGATCACGCACTGATCGAGCGAAGTAAGCCCCGCCGATTTCAGGAAGCCGTCGATCGCCCCTTGCGGCGCACCAACGCGCGGACCCTTCTTTTCTTCCTTCCGGTCGGCCTGCTGAAGGGGGAGCCCGGTGACAAGCAGCGTCAGGCGCCGCGGCCCGGCGAAGGCCTTCACACCCTCAGGGAGGAGGCCCGCCGCAAGGAGGCGCTCATTCATCAGGCGCTGAAGGTCGTCAGCCGCGCGCGCCTGCATGCGCGCCGGGATTTCTTCGGAGAAAAGCTCTAGGAGAAGATCGGGCATCGGGGGACTGGGAGCGGGAATCAGGGACTAGGGATCAGGGCGCTTTTAGACAGCACGCGCAGCGAAACCTAGTCCCTAGTTCCTAAACCGTTTTGTGAGTGCCGTCGCACAGCGGCTGGCCCCTGGTATGCTTGCAGGCGCAGAACCAGACTTTCTTTGTCTCCAACGCTGTCCATTTGACCGGCGTGAACGACGACCCTTTGTGCGAGCCGTCGCAAAACGGCTGCGCCTTCGACTGGCCGCAGGCGCACCAGAAATAGCTCTTGCCCGCTTCGACATCGACGCCGACAGGCGCGCGGGCGGCGATCTGGGGAGCGTTCATGACGTCTTCTCCTGCAACACGCATTGATCAAGACTGTCGCGCCGCACGATCTCCATCCGCTTACGGATGGTCGCGGCGCGCCCGCGCACGTAAGGGCCGGGATTGACCGCGCGCCATTTATTGGGGCTTGGCAGCACGGCCGCGAGAAGGGCGGCTTCCTGTTTCGTCAGATCTTTTGCGCTCTTTCCGAAACGGCCTCGCGCCGCCGCTTCTGCGCCAAAATAGCCGTCGCCCCATTCGGCGACGTTCAAATAAAGCTCCATCGTGCGGCGTTTGCCCCAGATCGTCTCCGAGACCAGCGTGAACCAGGCCTCCAGGCCTTTCCTCACATAGCCGCCGCCATTCCACAGGAAGACGTTCTTCGCCGTCTGCTGCGAGATCGTCGAGCCGCCGCGGCGCTTGCCATTTTTCTTGTTGTGCTCGGCGGCGTCCTTGATCGCCGCGACGTCGATGCCGGCGTGCTGGCAATACCGCGAATCCTCCGCCGCAATGACGGCGCGCACAAGATGGGGGGATATCTCCTCCAGCGGCGCCCAGTCGTTCCTGACTTTCACGCCGTTCAAGGCCCGGTCGAGCATCAGAAAGGTCCCGGGCGGCGGGGCGAAACGATAGACGGCCGCGCCGAGGACGGGCGACAATCCCGCAATCACGATGACCCAGCCGAAGGCGCGCGCGCCCAGCCCGGCGGCGCGCCTCGCCCCAGCCTTGGTCAGCTTCGGCGATGTGACCTTCATTCTGCGCCCCCGCCGCTCTTCGCCAGTGACATAGCGATTTTCGCGCCCACGAAGAATGGGCTGCCCGTGGCGCCGCCGCAACGGACGCGACGCGTTCATACGCCGATCCGCCCGCGAGCTTGCAAAGATTGACTTTCCGGGGGGCGTCAGCCTCTTATCCGGCGAATTTTGAAGGGAAGTTTCATGCGGTCGCTCCGCCGTCACCTTGTTGCGCTCGCGGCTGCCGCGCCTGCCCTGTTCGCCGCCGCATCGGCGCAGTCATCCGACCAGAACGCCGCCGCGGACACCGCGATCGCCTGCCTCGACCTTGCGAGCGCCGAAGAGCGGCTCGCCTGCCTTGAAGGCGCGGCGAAGGCGTTGAAGGCGACGCGCATCCGCCCTGAGACCGCTGAGGAAAGCGCCGCCGCCGAGGCCGCCGCCCCCGTCATCGCCGCCGGCGACATGTCGGAGGAACAGGCCTTCGGCGCCGAGGCGCTCGCCAGCACGAAGAAAGCGGTGCGCGAAAAGGATCGAACCACCCGGCTGAACGCCAAAGTGGTCGAGTTTCGCGTCAATCAGCTTGGCGACATCACCGCCGTTCTTGAGAACGGACAAGTCTGGCGCCAGCTCTCGGGCGATTCGACGATTATCCGTCTGCCGAAAAAAGACGAGGTCCTCACCGTCACCATCAAGCGCGGCCCGCTCGGCAATTACATGATGCAGGTCAACGAATTGAAGCGTTCGATCCGTGTACGGCGGATCAAGTAGCGGCGCCGCTATTTGAACGCGCCGAGCACGGCGCCCGCCGCCGTCCACGCGGCGAGCAGGTGACCGCTGTCAATCGCCAGCAGCGCCAGATCGTGCGCCGGATTGTAGAAGAACGCGTAGAGCGTGAACGGCAGCGCAAAGAGCGCCCATAGCAGCAATGCCGTCTTTGCCGCTTCAACTGCGCTATAATCGCCCTTCCACCGGATAACGAGCGCGAGCCCCAGAACCTGCGCAAGCGTGATGAGAACGCCGCCCGCCATCCACAGCGGGCTCTGACTTTGCGCCGCAGCAGGATCAACGCCTTCCGCCGCCATCGACGCGGTCGCGAAGAGGACGCCGAACCAGACAACGCCGATCAACCAGAAGACGACGGTCGCGGCGAGGACACCGGGCAGGCTGAGTTTTGGCATGGCGGGCGACTCTCCAGTTTGCGGCGGAGCTATGACGCAACGCACAGCGGCGATCATATTTCGGGCCTTGGCGCAAGCATCGTCATTGCACGGGCGAGATTGAGGGCGTACGCTTTTCGCAGTGCCTTTGCGTCGTGTTCCACCGCAAATTCACCCGGGAGATTTCAAAATGCCGGTTCTTTCCTTCGCGCGCCGCATCGCGGCCGCCTGCCTCCTCGCGCTCGCCGTCCAGACGCCTGCTTTCGCGGGCGAAGGCCGGGTCGATGCAACCAATGGCGACACGTTTTTCAACGTCCATTTCAGATTTCCACCAACGCCGCAGCAAATCTCGGATGTGAAGGCGGCGCTCGACATGGCGTCGTTCGGCATCTGCGATGCGACCGACGGCCAGTGGCGCGTCAAGAAAATCACGCTGTCGCAAGGCCAGGCGAATGAAGACAAAGGCGATTTCTGGCTGCATGCGCTGCCGGGCCGCTCGGGACTTTCGTTCTTCTTCAGCGGCGCGAACCTCGGCAATCCCGGCAGCCATGTCGACATGTTCTCCGGCGCGATGACCGCCTCTGACGTCTATCTGCACGAGTTCGGCCACCACGCCTGGGGCCTCGGCGATGAATATGACGAGCAAAGCCGCTTTGGCGGGCCGTGCGGCATCGGACCGGGCTTCGAGCCCGGCACGACCGATGAACAGAACCATTCGATCATGCAGCAATCAGGCAGCGCCCAATGTGTCGGCGGCCCAACGCCGGGGGCCGGCTGCTTTCGCACAACCGATTGCGGCGCCGGCGGCAGTTGCCAGTTCGTGCTGATGTCGGAGTTGTCCGTCGCATCGAACAACGATCCCCTGCAAGGCGACGGCAATAACTGCCCCGCCGTCGCCGCGCCGGGCATGATGTGCCCGGATAACAACTATTGCATGCGCGCCTGGAACTCAGCGACGACGCGCTACGAGCAGACGCAGCAGTCCGAAATCCACAATGACGATTCCGACTGGGAAACGCTCGACGAGAACTATCCTTTCGTGACGCCGCCGGCGGCCCTGCCTGTCGCCAACGCGCCGCCGACATGTCTGCGCGCCGTGCAGTATCAGGAAGACGTCATCGGCTCCGATCAGGTGATGCTCATTCTCGACAAATCAGGAAGCATGTCGTGGTCGTCGAACCCTGCTGACGGCGATGTCTGCGGCAATGGCGTCGATGACGACGGCGACGGCACGATCGACGAAATGTCATGCGGCAATGCGCGCATGACCTTCGTCAAGGCTGCCGCCAACGCCTATCTCGACCTGCAGCGCGACCGCAATGTCGATGTCGGCATCGTCACCTTCGAGACCGGCAACAGCGTCGACCGCATGATCGACACGCTGAACGCCGGCAACATCGCCGCCTACAAGGCGGTCGTCGACGGCATGACGCCCGGAGGCAACACCGGCATCGGCGATGCGATGGAAACCTCGAAGGGCGAGTTCATCCGTGTCGCGTCTTTCGGCCGCTCGCGCACCGCTTATCTGATGACCGACGGACAAAACACCTCCGGAACCGATCCGGTCACGAAGGCCAATGAGCTGCGCGATATCGGCGTGCGCGTGCATGTCATTCCTGCGGGCTCGGACGTCAGTCCCGACACCTTGAGCGGGGTCGCCGCGGCGACCTCGGGCGAATTGTTCCCGGCGGCGACGATGAACGACCTCACCGCGATCTACGCCGAAATGGCGGGACGCCATCGCGGCGCGGCGATGGCCTTGCCCCGGTTCAATTTCCAACTGTCGATGCGTGGCGGCGTCAGCGCGCCCGGCCAGGATGTGCGCCGGCTGTCCGCCAAAATCCCGCCGCGCCAGCGCGATTTCCCGATCCTCGTCGAGAAGAACGCGCTGTCGCTGGTCGCCTTCGTATCGGGGCGAAACCAGCGCATGACCGACTGGTCGATGGCGATTTCGCTGCGCGGACCGAACGGCGAGGTTTTTGGTCCCGGCTCGTCGGAGCTGACGGTCAACCCTTATTATCTCTTCATCAACGTTCCAAACCCCGCCGCCGGCGAATGGCGCCTGGTGGCGGAAGCGACCGGGCCCGCGCTCCAGGAAGCGACTGCGCTCGCCTTCATCGATAATCCGGAACCGGACTTTTTCGTCAGCGCGCGTCCCTTTGTCATCTCCGGCGCGGACGCGGTCGATATCGCCGCCAACCCGGTTTTTGTCGCCGGTCTCGCCGAACAGGGCGTGACGATTTCCGGTCGCATCGAAGGGCCGCAAGGCTTCACCGCGCCCGTCACGATGACGCGCAATGAAACCGGCGCGTGGAGCGCGAACGAAGGACCGTTCCCTTTCACCGGCGTTTATCGCGCAACCCTCGCGCTGGACGTTGACGCGACCGCGAAGCCTGCGGAAGGCGAGGCGATTTTCGCCGGGCCAGCGTCGCCGCCGATCTCCGTGACGCCGTTCAGGCGTTTCGGCTCGGCGTCTTTCGTCGTCCTCAACGGCCGCACCACGCCTTGCCCGAGCGGCAATCGTAATGATTGTGACGGCGACGGCGTTCCTGACAAGGCGGAGTGCCAGAAATTCGGGCCGGACATCGACAAGGACGGCGTGCCGAACAGCCGCGACCTTGACTCCGATGGCGATGAGATGCCGGA
Organism: Parvularculaceae bacterium; assembly: GCA_034522715.1. Taxonomy (GTDB): domain Bacteria; phylum Pseudomonadota; class Alphaproteobacteria; order Caulobacterales; family Parvularculaceae; genus Amphiplicatus. The sequence continues at coordinate 445,244 of JAXHLA010000005.1, forward strand.
CGCGATTGAGCGCACTCTCGACCTCAACCAGAACAGCGTCCCGGACATGTGCGAGCGGGGCGAGCCGCGCACCGCGCCGCCGCCGAAATCGCCAACGGATAATTGCGTGCCGCTGCGCGCAAGCCTCATTAGCCCGAAGCTCGTCGGCAAGTCCTGGCGGCTCAATGACGACAACCTGTCGCTGCTCGATTTCGGCGCCGACGGCGCGGGCGCGGCGCAGGCGCTGTCGCTGATCCGCAAATATCGTGCGAGCCATCTCTGCTATGTCGGCAAGAAGGGACGGTCGATGACGTACCTTCTCGCCGACGGGGCCGCGCCGACCGGCGCGGTCAAGGGCGAGCAGTGCACGGCCTTCGACCCCAACACCCTGGGGCTTACAGAAACGAAAACCGGTTACGCGCTTGTTTCCGGCAAGACGACGATCCGCACTTTTGCCGACAAGGCGGAAGCGGAAAGCGCGATCGCCGTCATCCGCCAATATGGCTTCACCAACCTGTGCACCGCTGGCGCAGACAAAACCGGGCTTGAATATTTAAGGCGCTGACACCTGGAGCGCGTTCCCGAAAAGTGGGTCGCGGTTTTGGTTTAGAACGCGCGACAAACCAAAAGAGTGGAGTTTCAGGCGATTGATAGGAATCGCCCGAAACTCTGGTTCATGAATGGTCGCGGCGGCTCCGCGAAAAACTGCGGCCGCTTTTTGCAGTGCAGTTTAGAATCTTTCCTGCGCCCGGTATGCGGCCACGAAAGGCGAATAGTCCGTAGGCTGACCCTCTGCGGTGAGCCCGCGAAAGGCGATCCAGCCTTGTGCGCTTTTCGTCCAGATGTCGCCCACCGGCTCGACCCAGCTTGTGTCGTCAAACGTGCCGGCGCGAAGCGAAAGCATGCCCACCGACGGCGCCCCATCCTTTCCGGTTTGACCATTGGCGATACGGCTGCCGCAATCGCCGCAGAAGAGCCCAAAGCGCTCATTGCCGCTGTCAGCCGTCCATGACGTGCGCTTCGGCGCGCCCTTGGTGAACGACAAAGCGCTTTCAAAGACCGTCGCAGCGACCGTGAAGGCGCTGCCGGTGATCTTCTGGCAGTTCGCGCAATGGCAGTTGTAGATCATCAGCGGCGGCGCTGTGAGCTCATACCGAAGCGCCCCGCAGGCGCAGCCGCCGGCGAGGGGAAGCGAAACTTTTGACATGAGATCCTCCGTCATTGCGCGCAGCGCGGCGCGTCAGATCCAGCGGCGCACGCGCTTCTTGTAGGCGCGATAATCCTCGCCGAACTTTTCTTCCAGCGCTTTTTCTTCGGGGCGTATCTGGATCACCTCGATCAGCGCGACGAACGCCGCAACGGGCACGAGCGTCAGCGCCTGGCCGAGCCACACCGCCCAGCCGGCGAGAACAAGCGCCATGCCGAGATACATCGGGTTGCGGGAAACGCGATAAAGACCGGTGACGACCAGCGCGTTGGTCTTGTCAGGCGCGAGCGGGTTGACGGTCGTCCGGGCCCGGAGGAAAGCGGCGACAGAGACGAGATCGATCAGAAGCCCTGCGCCAGCGAGCGCGGCGGCAAGCGGAACACGCCCCGGAAAGTCAAGCGCCGGCAATCCAGCCTTGCGCGCGATGATCCACATCAGCACCCCGGCGGCGAGCGCCAGCAGCGGCGGCGGGACAACGGGCCGGCCCTTCGTCACAGGCGGCGCGGACCCGCGCGCGTTCAAGCGACAGCCCCGTAATCGACGACGCCCGCCCCTTCCGTGCGCCCCTGCGGGCTTGCGAGCCAGGCCTCGCAGCACGCTTTCGACAGCGTCCGCACCCTAAGGATATAGCTTTGCCGCTCAGCGACGGAGATGACGCCGCGCGCATCGAGAAGGTTAAAGAGGTGCGAAGCCTTGATGCATTGGTCATAAGCGGGCAGCGCGTAAGAACGCCCCGCCGCGCGCCCGGCCTCGAGGATCGCAAGGCACGCCGTCTCAGCTTCGCGAAACTGATCGAGCAAGACAGCGGTGTTTGCAAGCTCGAAATTATAGGCCGAAAACTCGACCTCCTGCTGGTGGAAGACGTCGCCATAGGTGAACGCCGTTCCATCGGGCTTCTTGCCGCCGAAGGCGAGGTCGAAGCCATTGTCGAGCCCTTGAATATACATCGCGAGGCGTTCAAGCCCGTAGGTGATCTCGCCGGTCACCGGCCTGCAGTCGAAGCCGCCGACCTGCTGGAAATAGGTGAACTGCGTCACTTCCATGCCGTCGCACCAGACCTCCCAGCCGAGACCCCAGGCGCCAAGCGTCGGGCTCTCCCAGTCGTCCTCGACGAACCTTATGTCGTGTACGGAGCGATCGACGCCGATCGCGTCGAGACTGCCGAGATAAAGATCCTGAATGTCCGGCGGCGAAGGCTTCAGCGCCACCTGAAACTGGTAATAATGCTGGAACCGGTTGGGGTTCGCGCCATAGCGCCCATCCGTCGGGCGCCGGCAGGGCTGCACATAGGCCGCGTTCCAGGGCTTCGGCCCGAGGCTCCTCAGCGTTGTCGCCGGGTGAAACGTCCCCGCCCCCATCTCCAGGTCATAAGGCTGCAAGATCACGCACCCCTTGGCGCTCCAATAGGTCTGAAGCGTGAGGATGAGGTCTTGGAAAGAGAGCGGCGCGCCGGTCATGAACGCGAGGGTTAGGGGCACCCGACAGACGGGTCAATAAACGCCCAACCGCCCTCTCCTCGCGCCCAACTGACATTGCAATGCAAGTCATCGGGCCATACAAGGCCCGGATGGACCTTGAGGCTTGGAAATCTCAGCTTCGGAAAGGCGCAGCGGAGCTTGCCGTGCTGGGGCTTCTGGCGGGGGAGGCGCGGTCGGGGATCGGGCTTCTTGATGCGCTGGCGCGCCTTCCCGAGATCGGACTTTCGGACGGGTCGATTTATCCGCTTCTTAATCGCATGGAGCGCGAGGGGCGGATACGCGGGGCCTGGGAGACGCCGAAGGGCGGCGGGCGCGGGCAGAAACTTTACGCCCTGACGAGCGAAGGCCGGGCGGCGCTGAAAATTATGCGGGCCGCCTGGAGCGGCTTTCGCGACGAACTTTCCTCAATCGTGGGAGACTGAACCATGGCGGACGACAAGGCGATCGACACCTATCTCAAAGGGCTCACTCGCGCGTTGCGAACGCTGCCCGACAGCGATCGCGACGAGATCGCGGCCGAGATCCGCGCGCATCTGGAGCACCGGGCGCGTGAGGGCCGGCTTCAGGAAGCCATGAAAGCGCTCGGCGCTCCTGAAAAATGCGCGCGCGGTTTCCTCGAAGAGATCAGGATCCAGGACGCGTTCGCCGACGGCGGGCCCGCCAAGACCGTCGGCGCTCTGCTGGCGTTCGCTTCGCGCCGAGTGACGGCGGCGGCGGGACTGTTCGTGTCCGGTGTGTTCTTCCTGATCGCCGTCGGTTTTGCGATCACTGCGGCGGTCGAGGTCGTCGCGCCCGACAAGGCGGGCTTATGGGTCGGACGGGAGGCGGGCGTTTACGTCTTTGGGACCTATGATGCGCCTGCGCCGCCGGACGCGCCCCTGGCGCCGGGCGCGCCCGCAGCCCCGGCGCCGCCCCGCGAATTGCTGGGACGCTGGCTGCTGCCGGTCGCCGCCGGTCTTTCCGTCGTGGCCTTCATCATCGGCCAATGGCTGGCGCGAATTTTCGTGCGGCTGATGGCGCAGCGGAAATCGCGCGGCGCAATCTGAGGTGACGCAACGCCGCGCCGGCGAAGCCTGCTGGACTTTGGGCGCCGGGCCCGGCGAAAACAGGGCGATGATACGCCTTATCGACATTTCCCCGGCGCTCTCGGCGCTCAGCCCCGTCTTTCCCGGCGACACTGGGTTTGCGGCGATGCGCACCTGGTCGCTTGCGGGCGATTGCCCGGTCAATGTTTCAAAATTCGAGACGACAACGCATATCGGCGCGCATGCCGACGCGCCCTTGCACTATGATAGCGCCGGCGCAGCGATCGATGCGGTGTCGCTCGAGCCCTATATCGGTCCGTGTACGGTTGTTCACTGCCTCGGCCGGCGCACGGTGACGGCTGATGATCTGGATGTCGCAACCGCCGGGCGGACCGAGGCGCGGCTTCTGATCCGCACCTATGCGACCCATCCTGGCGACGTCTGGGACGAGGGCTACGCCGCGATTGGCGCGGACGCGATCGACTGGCTCGCCGATCGCGGCGGCGTTCTCATCGGCGTCGATACGCCCTCGCTCGACCCCGCGACGTCCAAGACGATGGACGCCCACCGGCGCGTCTTCGCGCGGGATTTGCGCATTCTGGAAGGGCTTATCCTCGATCATGTCGCGCCGGGCGGCTATGAGCTGATCGCGCCGCCCCTGAAACTGAAAGGCCTCGACGCGGCCCCGGTGCGCGCTGTCTTGCGGGCGCGCCCATGACGCGCGACGACGCGCAAGCGCTGGACCTCGCCGATCCGCTGGCGCGATTTCGCGGCGCGTTCGATTTGCCGGACGGCGTCATCTATCTCGACGGAAACTCGCTGGGGGCGCCGCCGCGCCGCACGCTTGCGCGCTTGCGGCAGTGCGCGGAAGAAGAGTGGCGGTCGGGCCTCATCCGCTCCTGGAACGACGCCGGCTGGATCGACCTGCCCGCCCGCGCCGGCGCAAAGATCGCGCGGCTGATCGGCGCGAACGCCAGCGACGTCATTGTCACCGACAGCGTCTCCAACAATATCTTCAAACTCGCCGGCGCGCTCCTTGCGCGCAGACCAGGCCGCGCGCTTTGCGTCGAAGCAAGCGAGTTTCCGACCGATCAATATGTGCTGGAAGGCCTCGCCCGCCTTTCCGGGGCGAGGCTTATTCGTCTTTCTAGGGATGAGCTGGCGCCGGCGGGCGCGATCCTCGTCAAAAGCCTTGTCCACTACAAGACGGCCGCTGTCGCCGACATGGCCGCCTGCGAGCGCGCGGCGACCCGCGACGGGACAGACATCATCTGGGACCTCAGCCACGCCACCGGCGTCATCGCCGTTGACGCCAGCGGGTCGAACGCGCGCTTTGCTGTCGGGTGCGGCTACAAATATCTGAATGGCGGGCCCGGCGCCCCGGCGTTCGTTTATGCCCGCAGCGATGAGGCGGGATCGCTCCAACAGCCGCTTTCGGGGTGGATGGGCGCGAAGTCACCCTTCGCTTTTTCATCCGCCTACGAACCAGCGGACGGCGTCCGGCGCTTCGCCGCCGGCACCGCGCCAATCCTGTCGCTCGCCGCGCTCGATGCGAGCCTTGATCTCTTCGCAGATATCGATTGTCACGCGCTTGAGACGAAGGCGCGCGGGCTTGGCGATCTCTTTCTCGCAGCGGGCGCAGCCGCCGGACTTCCGCCGATTGAAGTCGCGGGCCGGCGCGGCGGGCACGTCACCTTTCGTCATGAGGACGGCTACGCCGTCGTGCAGGCGCTGATCGCGCGCGGGGTCATCGGCGATTTTCGCGCGCCGGACCTTGCCCGCTTCGGTTTCTCGCCGCTCTATCTATCGTATACGGATGTCTGGCGCGCCGGCGAAATCCTGAAAGACGTCATGGCGAGCGGCATCTGGCGCGACGCGCGCTACGCCCGGCGCGCAGCCGTCACTTGAAGCGCGTTCGCCGTCATGCGAGCCAAAAACGCGCTCTATAGTTTCTTAGCGGTCGCGGCGGCTCTGCGAAAAACCGCGTTGCACTTTTGTCGCCCGCCGCTCTAATAGCGATCCATCGCCGCCACGATCCGGTCGGATTCAGCGATGGGCGGCAGCGCGTTGAGCGCTTCCTGCAGAAATTCGAGCCCGCGCGCACGGTCGCCCTCCGCGATCGCGACGAGCCCGCGCCCGACCAGCGCCTGATGATTGTCGGGCGTATAAGCGAGGAGCCGTGTGAAATCGTCGTCCGCGGCGTCAAGATCGCCTTTCGCAGCCTTGCAGAACGCAAGATCGACCATCGCCTCGAGGGCCCAGGCGTCGGCGGACAGGCGCGCCGCGGCGCCTTCACAGGTGGCGGGATCGGCGGTCTTACCGGTAATCGCCGTCATCTCATGCGCCAGGTTGAAAGTTTCGGCGCGCGGCGCGGAAAAAAGTTCTTTCAGCGTCTCCATCCGCGCCGTCGCTAGAGTGTCGGCTGCCCGCGGGACAATTGGGCGAACACTTTTCGGCGGCGACAGTCTTTCGGGCGGCGCAAAATCCGGAACGACAAGACGCTCTTGCAAAGGATCACGCCGCGCTTTCTTGGTTTCCAGAACGACCGCGCCGACAAAGGGAGCGCCGGGAGGGAGCGCCGGCCGGGCCTCGCTGCGCAGGCCCGGCGTCACCGGTTCTGGGATCAGTTGCGGGGCTGGCGTCGGCGCTTGCCGCTTCGGCGCGACGCGCGGCGTCGGCAGCGGCGTTGATGGCTCGGCGCGCAGGCCGCCTGCAGGTTTCGGCGCGATCGCGCGCCGCGCCGCGGGCGCCAACCGCTCCCCGGTGCGCGGCAACGCGGCGGCGCTGTGCGCGCCCGCGCGATCGAAGCGGAAATCGATGCAGCGCGCCGGGCCGCTTTCGGTGCGGCAGTCGATCACATGCGCGGCGTTGAGACCGGCGCTCGCTTCTATGCTGAGCAGGCTGCCCCCCTCAATCGGCTTCAATAGGAGGCGTTGGGCAAGACCGCCGCGGCCGGTGAGATCGATATCGAGACTCTCGCGGATTCCCGTCAGCACGAAAGAGCCAAAGGCGGCCGCATCGGCGCTTGGCGAGACGTCGCAGGACCCTCTGCAGACCAGCGCAACGCGCAAGATCGCGCCATTCTCGCCGATTTGGATGTCCTGAAGACGGTCCGCCGCCGGCAACGCCGCCGCGAGCGCGGAGAGCCCGAAGGCGCATCCCGCTATGGTCAGAACGATCCTGAGCGTGACAGGGCGCAAAGCAGTATCGACACCGCGAATCGAAAGGCGGACAAGGCGACCGTCCTCAATCTGTTCGCAGGTCGGGTCAACGCAAGGGCGCCCGTTTCGCGAAAGCGCGCCCCTTGCCGCTCCGCGAGAAGCGCCGGAAACAAGGGGCTTGCGACCAGCGCGCGGACAATAGTGGCGGAGCGTTTCACCTTTCTGGAGTTTTTCGCCGGCGGCGGCATGGCGCGTCTTGGCCTCGGGGACGCCTGGCGGTGTCTCTTCGCCAATGATTTCGACGCCGGCAAACGCACGGCCTATGGCGCGAATTTCGGGCTCGACCACCATCGCGGCGGGGATATTCACGCGCTGACGATTGACGACATGCCACGTCAGACCGCCGATCTCGCCTGGGCGTCCTCGCCGTGCCAGGACCTCTCGCTCGCGGGCGCGCGCGGCGGGCTTGGCGCCGCGCGCAGCGGCGCCTTTTTCGGTTTCTGGCGATTGATCGAAGCGCTCGACGACGCCCGCAGGGCCCCGCGCGTCCTTGTCGTTGAGAACGTGACCGGGCTTCTTACCTCCCATGGCGGCGCCGATTTCGCCGCTGTTGTCGAACGAATGGCGGCACAGGGCTATTTTGTGTCCGCGCTGGTGTTGAACGCGGCGAGCTTCGTGCCGCAATCGCGTCCGCGCCTCTTCATCGTCGGGATGCGCGTTGACGCCCTCGGCATGCGAAAGGGCGCCGAACCCCTCGCCCCGCCAGCGCTGGCGGCAGCTGTCGCGCGCCTTTCGCCGCACGCGGCGCTGCACTGGCGATGGATCGCTGAGCGGCCTTCGCATCACCGCACGATGGCGCTCGCGGACATCCTTGAAGAGCGCGCGGCGTTCGACCCTGCCGCGACGACGCGCGCCCGCCTTGCCGCGATGGCGCCGCATCAGCGCGCCGCGCTTGGCGCGCTCGTTGCCAGCGGCGGGCGCCATATCGGCGCCGGATACCGGCGCGTGCGTGTGGAGAACGGCGTCAAGCGCGTCAGGTTCGAGGCCCGCTTCGACGATCTTTCAGGCTGCATCCGCACGCCGGCCGGCGGCTCTTCACGGCAGGTGATCGTCGTTATCGACGGAGGAAACGTCCGTACACGGTTGATGACCCCGCGCGAAGCGGCGCGGTCCATGGGGCTGCCCGATGAGTACAGTCTGCCGGCGCGGGCGACAGCCGCCCTGAAGCTCGTCGGCGACGGCGTCGCGCCGCCAGTTGTTCGTTGGCTCGCCGAGATGGTGATTGAACCCGCGCTCGCGCGCCGGCGCGCGGCCGCATGACGAAGAAAAAACGGACTGACATATTCTCGACGAAAAAGCGCTCCGAAATCATGCGCGCGGTCAAGAGCCGCGACACCAAACCGGAAGTGACGATTCGCAAGGCGCTCCATGCGCGCGGCTTTCGTTATCGCCTCAACGACAAACGCCTTCCCGGGTCGCCCGATCTCGTTTTCCCGAAATACCGCGCCATTCTATTCGTACACGGATGCTTCTGGCACGGCCATGATTGCGCGCGGGGGCGGCGCGCGCCGAAAACAAACGCCCGCTATTGGCGCGAAAAAATCGCGCGCAATGTCAAGCGCGATGCGAGCGTTCGTGCTGCATTGCAGCGAATGGGTTGGCGGGTAAAAATTTCATGGGAATGTGACTTGCAAGACGGGGAAAGTGAGGCCAACAAAATAGCGGGGTGGCTTTTGGTAAGCGTAACAAAGGGAGATCGCCTTGACCCCTAGCAGACAGCAAAAAGCAAACGACATCGCCCATACCGAAAAAAACAAGCGCGGGCGGTACTGGATTGAAACACAGGCGGGCGAAGCGGAATTAACTTATCAGGTTGGCGATAAGGGCGACCTTATCGTCATCAATTCGACCTTCGTCCCGATCGACGCGCGCGGCAGCGGCGTCGCGCTCGCGCTCGTCAAGCGCGCGATCGAGGATGCGAAAGCGCAAGGGCGCAAGATCGATCCCGTCTGCCCCTATGTCGACCGGCTGTTCGACCGGCACCCCGAATGGCGGCCGCTTCGCGCCGCGTAATTCATCCGCCTTTTGTCGTTGGCGTGAAGCGTGCTTAACAGCAGCATCATGAGCGCCGCTGACGCTATCGCCGTTAACGACAAATCCCCGCGCCGCCCGGTATCCGCCGACGACGCGGACTGGGCGCGCGAGCGGCCGCGCGGGTTTTGGGACCCGGGCCGCAAGCTCATCAAGACGCTGCGCGACTACGGGCGTCTCGGGCAGCGCAGCGATCCCGTGACCGCCTGCCGGCGCGCGCTGATCGTCACCCGGCACCGCTTCTGGTCCGCGGTGACCTCATGCGACATTCCCTTGGGATTTAATCCGGGCGGCGGCTTCGTGCTGCCGCACCCGACGGGCGTTGTCGTCCATCCGGGCGCCATTGTCGGCCCGAACTGCATGATGATGCACCAGACGACGCTGGGCGCCGCGCGCGGGAATCGCAAGGGAACCCCGACGCTTGGCGGGCATGTCGATATCGGGGCCGGCGCGAAGATCATCGGCGCCGTCACGATCGGCGATCACGCCATCATCGGGGCGAACGCCGTCGTGCTGATCGATGTGCCCGCAGGCGCAACCGCCGCCGGCGTGCCGGCGCGGATCATCGCCAATGTCTGACGGCTTACGCCGCCTGCTTTGACGCGATCCACTGATCGACGCGTGATTCGAGAACGCTCAAGGGAAGCGCGCCGCCGCCGAGGACGGTGTCGTGGAAGCCCTTGATGTCGAAGTCACCGCCAAGGGCCGTCTCCGCTTTCGCGCGCAGCGCCTTGATCTTCTCCATCCCGACTTTGTAGGCGGTCGCCTGTCCTGGAACGACGATGTAGCGCTGCACCTCGGAGCGGATAGCGCCCTCGGCGGACGGTGAATTCGCTGTGAAGTAATCAACCGCCTGTTGTTCGGTCCAGCCTTTCGCGTGCAGCCCAGAATCGACGACGAGGCGGATCGCGCGCCAGAGTTCCGTCGAGAGGCGCCCGAAATCCGAATACGGATCTTCGTAGGCGCCCATCTCCTTCGCCAGCAATTCCGAATAGAGCGCCCAGCCTTCAACATAGGAGGTGAAGCCTGCCTGCGTGCGGAACTTCGGCACGCTCGTCAGTTCCTGCGCGATCGAGATCTGCATGTGATGGCCCGGATTGCCTTCGTGATAGGCGATCACTTCAAGCTGGTGCTTGGGCATCGCGCGCATGTCGGAAAGGTGCGCGTAGTAGATGCCAGGGCGCGCGCCGTCCGGCGTGCCGGGGAAATAGTGCTGCGCGGCGCCCGGCTGTTCGCGGAACGGCTCGACGCGCTTCACCACCAGATCCGCCTTCGGAAGAAGGCCGAAATAGTCCGGCAACCGCCCTTTGATAAAGTCGAGATGCTTCGTCGCGTCGGCGATGTAAGCGTTGGCGCCGGCGTCGCCTTGGGGGAAGAAGAAGCGGTCATCCTCGCGCGTGAATTTGAAGAACTCCTGCAGCGTCCCCGTAAAGCCGACGGCGGTCTTGATCGTTTCCATTTCGGCTTGAATGCGCGCCACTTCCGACAGGCCGAGCGCATGGATTTCGTCCGGCGTCATCGCCGTCGTCGTGTTCGCGGCGAGGCGTTCGGCGTAATAGGCCGCGCCATTCGGCAATGAGCCGACGCCGGTCGCGACTTCCGCCGTGTTGCCGCGATCAGCTTCGAACCAGGCGACGAGCGCCTTGTAGGACGCGCCCAGCTTGCTTTCGATTTCCGTTTTTGCCGCGGCGAGGAGCGCATCAGCCTTCGCCTGGTCGATCGTGCCGGCGTCCTGCAGCTTTTTGACTTCCGTCTTGACGTCGGCCCAGACCGGGCTGTCCGCGCCGGCCGTGAACGGCGCGCCGGTGATGATGGCCTTCGACTGCGCGATGACGCCGTCATAGGCAAAACGCGGCGGGCGCGTCCCGGCGGCGGCGTTCGCTTTCGCCTGCTCGAGGAGCTGGTCGATCGCCCGCGCGACACCGCCAATGCGCGCGACATAAGCGTTCATATCGCTTTCGTCGCCGACTTCATGGAAGGCGATGATGAATTGCGGCAGGAAAGCCTGCGCGCCCTGCATCTGCGTGAAGACGTAATTCTGACGGCGGAATGCAGCCGCCTTTTCCGCGACGTCGGTCTGATAGAGCCAGACATCCCACGAGGTTTTCGCTTCCGGCGTCAGCTTGGCGTAATCGAAGCTCGTCTTCATCTCGTCAGCGGCGGCGCGTTGCCAGGCGAGCTGGCGGTCTTGCGCGGCTTCCGAGAGGTCATCGATCTTGTCGTAGTCTTTCTTATCGCCCAGAAATGTGCGCTGGATCGGGGAGAAGCCGAGCTGCTCTTCAAACTTGACGTCGAACCAGGCGTTGAGGCGATCGGTCTCGGCGGCGATTTCTTCGGCGGTCGGCGCAGCGGGCGCTTCCACGACAGGCGCAGCCGGCGCCTCTTTCTTGCCGCAGGCGGCGAGCGCCGCGGAGGAAAGTAGAGCAAGCGTCAGGAGGCGAAGCGTGTCGCGGCGCATGGCGGATTGGTCCTTTCGAGAATTACCCCAATTTCGCCGGAGCTTTAGGGTCATTCCCGCTTCGGAGCAAACCGGCCCGTCGCCGTTTCAGACCTGTTCCCCGCAGAAATGGCTCAAAACGCTTCCGCCGGCAGCGCCATCACCGTCTCGGCGCCGGATTTCAGCTTGGCGAGGTTGGCTTTGCCATCAGGAAGGATGCGCGTCAGGAAGAACTTTCCCGTCACCAGCTTGTTGGCGAAAAACGGGTCCTTGTCGCCGTCCTTCCGGCGCGCGATCGCGGCCTTGGCGAGTTGCGCCCAGCCATAGGCGAGACACAAAAGCGCGAAGAGATGGAGGTAGTCCATCGAACCGGCGCCGGCGTTATCGGGATTTGAGAACCCGTTCATCATCATCCACTGCGTCGCATCGGCGACGTCGGCCTTCGCGGTCGCGAGCCCGTCGAGGAACGGCGCCAGCTCCGCGTCGTTCATATTGTCAGCGATGAACTGGTCGACTTCCGCGAAGAACGCCTGAAGCGCGCGCCCGCCGTCCTTCGGCAATTTGCGCCCGACAAGGTCAAGCGCTTGAATGCCGTTCGCGCCCTCGTAGATCATGGCGATGCGCGCATCGCGAACGAACTGCTCCATGCCCCATTCGCCGATATAGCCGTGCCCGCCGAGGACCTGCTGCGCGTTCGAGGCGTGCCAGAAGCCCTTCTCGGTCAGGTATGACTTTAGGACCGGCGTCATCAGGCCGAGGTAATCGTCCGCCTTCTGACGATCGCCCTCGTCCGGCGATTTGTGCAGCATGTCGGCATGCAGCGCCGACCAGTACATCCAGGCGCGCCCGCCCTCGATCGTCGCCTTCTGTTCGAGCAGCATGCGGCGCACGTCGGGATGGACGATGATCGGGTCGGCGGCCTTTTCCGGGGCTTTGACGCCCGACAGCGAGCGCCCTTGTATGCGGTCTTTCGCATAGGAAGCAGCGTTCTGGTAGGCGACCTCGGAGATCGCAAGTCCCTGCAGGCCGACGCCAAGACGCGCCTCGTTCATCATCGTGAACATCGCCTTGAGGCCCTTGTGCGGCTCGCCGAGGAGCCAGCCCGTTGCGTCGTCGTAATTCATGACGCAAGTCGAATTGGCGTGGATGCCCATCTTTTCTTCGATCTTGCCGCAGACGACGCCATTGCGGGCCCCGAGCGAGCCGTCCGGCTTGAGGAGGAATTTCGGGACGATGAAGAGCGAAATGCCTTTGACGCCTTCGGGCGCGCCCTCAATGCGTGCAAGCACAAGGTGAATGATGTTGCCGGTGAGGTCATGCTCGCCGGCCGAGATGAAGATCTTCTGCCCGCTGATCTTGTAGCTGCCGTCGCTCTGCGCTGCCGCCTTGGCGCGCAAGAGCCCGAGGTCGGTGCCGCAATGGGGCTCCGTGAGGTTCATCGTGCCGCCCCACTCGCCCGAGATCATTTTCGGGAGGTAGGTCTCTTTCTGCTCTTTGGTGCCGTGCGCATAGATTGCGTCGGCAGCGCCGCGGGCAAGCCCCGGATACATGCCGAAGGACATGTTCGCCGCTGACACCATTTCATTGAACGCGACCGCCAGCACATAGGGAAGTCCCTGACCGCCGAACGCCGGATCGAACGAGAGGCCTTGCCAGCCGCCGGCGCAAAACTGGTCATAGGCTTCCTTGAAGCCTTTCGGCGTCCTGACCGACCCGTCCGCGCTCCTGGTGCACCCTTCGTGATCGCCGGACTGGTTGACCGGATGGAGCACGTCTGCCGCAAGCTTGCCGCCTTCTTCGAGGATCGCGTCGATCACGTCGGGCGTTGCATCGGCAAAACCCGGCAAGTTCGAATATTTGGAGATGCCGAGAACGTCATGAAGGACGAACTGCATGTCGCGGAGCGGGGCGGCGTAAGCGGTCATGGGTTTCTTCCTCGCGGGGGTTATTTCGTCACCTGCCTTTACGGCGGCGCGCCTAGAAAGATCACCCTAGGCGCGAGGCGAAGGCAATGACATCGGTCGCCGCACCCCGCCGGCGGCGAGGGGAGGCCTTGTGCAAAGTTTATCCCTGCCTCTCAGCCCCTAACCCCCTCACCTGACGCGGGAATCACCCTTTAACCCTTTGCGGACTTGGCGAAGCACCTTAGCGGTCAAGAATCGGGTGAGGTCTCGCATGTCCCGCATGCGCGGGCAGCGCCCGGTCGGACCGCCGGGGGAGCCGCCGGCAAAGCGGATGGACGCCATGTCATCAAATGTTCCCTGGAGCGTCAAAGGCATCGAGCGGGATGCGCGCGAAGCGGCCAAAGCCGCGGCGCAGCGCGAAGGCATGACGCTCGGCGAGTGGCTGAACCAGATGATCTACACGGCTGGCGAGCCGGGCGCCGCGCCAACGCCGGCGAACCCCGCATCAGCAAACGATCTTGGCGGCCTTAAAGCCAGCGATATCGCCAACGCCTTCGAACACATGACGCGCCGTGTCGCTGGCGCCGAAGCCAAGAGCGCCGACGCGGTCGAAAGCCTCGCCCGCAGCCTTGGCGGCGTCGTGGAGCGCCTGCAGCGGATGGAGCGCGCGCGCAATCCCGGCGAAACCCCGCCCGATCTCGCCGAACGGATTGCGACGCTGGAAGCGAAAGCCGGCGACCGCACCCGCATCGAAGCGCTGAAGGCCCTTGAACGCGCGGTCGCACAAGTCGCGCAGCAGTTCAGCAGCGCCCAGGCGACGTCGCTCGCGCGGCTCGATTCCGTTGAAAAGTCCCTGCAATCCCTCGCCGAACGGGCCGAAACGCCCGCCGCCACGATCAGCGCCGACGCCATTCGCGACGCCCTTCATGGCATGGCGCAACGGATCGAGCGGGCCGAGCGCGTCGCCGACGAAGCCGCGCGGCTCAAAACTGACGCGGGGGCGTCCGGTGACGCCGATTTTGTCCAGAAGACCGGGCTTCGCCTCAGAATTCTGGGCGACGAGATCAAGCGCGGCGGCGATCAGATCAAGACGCTGGAAGGCTCGATCTCGCGTCTCGCCCAGCAGATCGACGCTGCCGAACGCCGCAGCGCCGAGGGCGTCCAGAAGGTCGCCGAGACGATCGCGGAGCTGCGCGCCGAGGTTGCCGGCGGCGACAATGCCGATCAGGCCGCCGCGCGCGCCGATATCGAAGCGGCCGTTTCCGAAATCGCGCTGCGCACCGAGGACCGCATCTCGGCCTTGCAGCGTTCGTTCGATGAAATGGTGCGCCGGCTCGACGGCGCCGCGCGCCCGACCCCCGCGCCGCAGCCGCGCGCCGCCGCGATTGTCGAGCCGATTTTTGACGAGGTCCGCGAAGCGCAAACGCAGGACTCGCTCGATGACGACTTCGATTCGGTTTTCGCCGAACTTGAACAGGCCGCCGCGCCCACGCCGACCGCCGCCGCGCCGGAGAGCGACGATCTTGATTTCGACCTAGACGAGCAACCCGCGCCGGCGAAATCCGCCTTCGACAGCGATACTGACGACGTTCTTGCTGAAATTCGCGAAGCATTCGGGATCGACCCGCCGACGCCGCGCGACGCCGCCGTCGCCGATCCGGACAGCAGCCTCGACGCCGACCCTTTGATGATCGAAGACGAGGCGCCGCCGCTCATTGATGAAGACCCCGCGGAGAAAGAGGCGCCGCCAACCGTCACGGCGCCGAATGCGGACTACCTGAAAGCAGCGCGTATTGCCGCGCGCGAGGCGGCCGCGCGTGCGGCGGCCGAAGGCGAGAGCAAGAAAAAACTGACGCCGAAGCAGCGCGCCATCCTCGCCGCGCGCGCCAAGCGCCGCCGCCTTGAAGAAGAAGCGCGCGAGCGCGAGGGCGTTGCGAAATCCGCCGCGCCGCTGGTCGCCGAACCAGCCCCCAGAATCGACGACAGCGCCGGCGACGCCTCATCGATGAAGAGCCGGGTCAGCGCCGCCATCGCGAAGTTGAAGTCGGCGCGCCCGGCCCCGGCCTCAACGGCGCCTTCGAAACTTGAGCCGACGCTCGATGAGATTGATACGGGCGATGCACGACAAGCCGCGCCCTCGATCGCAGGCGGCGCTGCCGCGGCGATCGGCAAGATCCGCGCTTTGCCGGTGTCGCGCGGCGTGTTGATGCTTGGCGCTATCATCGCGCTGCTCGCCGTCGCGCTCTTCGTGATGACGCGGGACCGCCTCGCCCCGAGCGCCCAGCCGATCACCGATGCCACTCCCGTCATATCGCCGCCTGCCGAGCCTGCTGCGACGCTGAACGCCCCGGCCGTGCGCGACACTGCCGAGGCGGCGGCCAACGATCTTGTTCGCCCGCGCGACCTTTATCTCCAGAACATCACGACGCTGAAAAACGCCGAGACCGACGCCGAGGCGAAAGCCGCGCTCGCCGAGATCGAGAAGGCGGCCGCGCTCGGCCACCCGCCGGCGCAGCTTCAGCTGGGCGAGCTCTACAAGATCGGCCAGATCTACGACAAAGATCTCGCCAGCGCCCGCCAGTGGTTCGAGCGCGCGGCGAACGGCGGAAACGTGCTCGCCATGCACCGGCTCGGCGTCATGTCGGCGCGCGGCGAAGGCGGTCCGGTCGATCCCGCCGCCTCGATCGGCTGGTTTGAAAAGGCGGCTGCGTTCGGCCTTCTCGACAGCCAGTACAATCTTGGCGCGACCTATCATCCGACCACGGATGGTCAATCGAGCGGCGTTCAAAATGCGGGGCTCGCCTATTACTGGTACGCCGTCGCCGGCAAGAACGGCGATGCGCAGGCCGCCGAAATGGCGTCGGGCCTCGCCGCGACGCTCTCGCCCGCCGAACGCGCCGCAAGGGACGCCGAGGTCGCTGCCTGGTCGGCGCAGACCGCCGATCCGATCGCGAACGAACTGCAGCCGGCGGGCTGAAAGCCTCAAAATTCGCCTATTGAGCGAAAAACGCCCGGGTGGCTTCTGCCCGGGCGTTTTGGCATTGTGCGCCTCATCAACTGGCGAGGGCGGCGATGTTGCGTGACGAGGAGGAGATGACGCGGCTGGGCTTTTACGGCCTGACGCCATTCGTGTTCGGCGCCGCCGCGATGTGGCTTTCGCCCTTTCTGGTGCCGCAATGGGCGGCGCTGAACGTCCATACGGTCGTCCTCACCTATGCCGGGATCATCGCCTCGTTTCTTGCAGGAACGGGCGTCGGCGCGACGCTGAAAGGCGGCGCTGAGGCCTATGAGCTTTTCCTGCCGCGCATGATTGCCGCGCTGATTGCATGGGTTGTCATCCTGCATGGCGGTTTCCTGACGTTCTCGATGCCCGCGGTGTGGCGCTATCTGATCATCATCGTCGTCTTCGCCTGGCTCTTGATGCGCGATCTCGAGACGACGGCGAAGGGCGGCTTTCCATCATGGTACGGAGCATTACGCGTGCGTCTGACGCTCTGGGCGGTCGTCTCGCTCGTCCTCATCATGAGCCGGCTCATCACCTGGCGGTATTATTGAGGCGCGGGGGGCTGCGCGCCCCTCATTTCCAACGCGGGCCAGACAGATTAGTCTCCACGTGAGGAGACCCTGCATGACCTTTGACGTCAAAATCCGGAACGGGCTTGTTTTCGACGGCGATGGGGGAGAGCCCATTCGCGCCGATATCGGCGTCAGGGGCGGGCGCATCGCCGAAATCGGCCGATGCGCCGGGGAGGCCGATCGCACGATCGACGCCGAAGGCGCGATCGTGACGCCCGGCTTCATCGACCTGCACACCCATTATGACGGGCAGATTTCCTGGGACGAGGAGATGCGCCCGTCCGTCAATTTCGGCGTGACGACAGTCCTCATGGGGAATTGCGGTGTCGGGTTCGCCCCGGTGCGTCCGGCCGATCATGACCGTCTCATCCGCCTCATGGAGGGCGTTGAAGATATTCCGGGTACGGCCCTTCACGAAGGCATCAGCTGGGGCTGGGAATCGTTTGGGCAATATCTCGGCGCCATCGACGCCATGCCGCACACGATCGACTTTGCGGCCATGGCGGTCCATGACCCGATCCGCGTCTACGCCATGGGCGAGCGCGCGACGCACCGCGAACAGGCGAGCGAGGATGACATCCGCCTGATGCAGGCCCTCCTTAAAGAGGCGCTCGACGCCGGGGCCGCGGGCTTTTCGATCGGGCGCAGTGACATTCACCGCACCGCCGACGGCGACTGGACGCCCTCCTCCGAAGCGGGCGCTGAGGAGCTTGTCGCGCTCGCCTCCGTGCTGAAAGGCAGGAAGCGCGGCGTCCTGCAGATCGTCAACGACTTCAATCTTGAACGCCCCGGCGATCAGTTCCCGGAGGAATTCGCGCTGGTTGAGGCGTTTGCGCGCGCCGGCGGGCGGCCAACCTCGATATCCCTGATGCAGCGCGATTTCGCGCCCGACCAGTGGAAGCGCATCCTCAAGGAGACCGAGCGGCTCAACGCGGACGGCGTTGATTTCCGCGTGCAGGTCGCCCCGCGCGGCATCGGTGTCTTCAACGGCTTGCAATGTTCGATGCACCCGTTGATGGCGCAGCCCCTTTACCAGACGATCAAGGACAAGCCGCTCGCCGACCGCGTCGCGATCATGCGCGATCCGGATTTCAAGCGGCGCTGCCTTGCCGACGCGCCGATCAAACTTGCAGGCCCCGGCTCCTCTGTGCCGCCAATCGTTGATTCGCTGATCGCCGGCATCGGCCTCGTCGCCAACAAGTTCTACCGTCTTGGGCAGACGCCGGACTACGATCAGGGGGCGGAAGGATCGCTAGGGCAAGAGGCGCGGCGCGACGGCGTTTCGGTGATGGAAAAGCTCTACGAGGTTCTGCTGGAAAACGACGGAAAGCAGCTCATCTATTTCCCGATCTACAATTACACCGAATTTTCGTATGACAACGTCCACAAGATGCTGACGCATCCGAACGCGATGCTCGGCCTCTCCGATGGCGGCGCGCATGTCGGCACCATCTGCGACGCGAGCTTTCCCGCCTATTTGCTCTCCTACTGGACGCGCGACCGCGCCGACCACCGCATCCCCCTGTCGCGCGCGGTGCAAATGCTCACCGCCGACGGCGCCGACTATCTCTCGCTCGCTGATCGCGGGCGGCTGAAAGTGGGCATGCGTGCTGACATCAACGTCATCGACTATGACCGCTTGCGGCTGGAAGCGCCGCGCATGGTGAAGGACCTCCCCGCCGGCGGGCAGAGATTGCTGCAAGATGCGAAGGGCTTCCGCTCGACGCTCGTCGCCGGGGTTGAGGTCGTCCACAACGATCAGGTGACGGACGAACGGCCCGGCAGGCTGGTGAGATTTAACTGATGAACTTCACCTTCCGCACCGTGCCAAGCATCATTTTCGAGACGGGCGCGGCAGCGCGCCTCGGCGCGATCGTCAGCCCTCGGATGACGCGGCCGGTCATTGTCACTGACAAGGGCGTCATCAATGCCGGGCTCATCGACGCGGCATTGAAAAGCCTTGAAGCTGAAGGGCTCGACTTTCATCTCTTCGACGGCATCGAGGCCGATCCGCCGGCGCGGGTCGTGCGCGCGTCCGTCGAGGTTGCCCGCGCCCACAAGGCGGACGGCGTCATCGGCTTTGGCGGCGGCTCGTCGATGGACACGGCGAAGATCATCGCGGTTCTGCTCAATTCAACGCAGCAGCTCGAAGAGATTTACGGCACGGGCAATATCAAAGGCTGGCGGTCTCCCCTCGCCCTTGTGCCGACGACGGCGGGGACCGGCAGCGAGGTCACCGACATCGCCGTCGTGACGACCGACGATGATCAGAAGATGGGCGTTCTCGGCGATCCGATGTTCGCCGATGTCGCGATCCTCGACCCTGCGCTCACCCATGGCTTGCCGCGCGCCATCACCGCGGCGACCGGCGTCGATGCGATGGTGCACGCGATTGAAGCGTATACGAACCGTCACCGAAAAAACCCTGTTTCGGACGCTCTGGCGCGCGAGGCGCTGAGGCTCCTCGCTGGCAACATCGTCGCGGCTTGCGAGACGCCCGGCGACAGGGCTGTGCGCGCTGACATGCTGCTGGGCTCGATGCTCGCCGGGCAAGCCTTCACCAACTCACCCGTCGGCGCCGTGCACGGCATGGCCTATCCGCTCGGCGCGCTCTTCCACATACCGCACGGCCTCTCCAATTCGCTGATGCTTGAGCCGGTCCTGCGCTTCTCGGCGCCAGCCGCAGCGCCGCTCTACGCCGAGCTTGGCGACGTCATCGGCGCCAATTCGACGGGCGATTATGCCGAACGCGCCGACGCCTTCATCGCAAAGCTGATGGAGATCGTCGCCGCGACCGGCGTCGAGCGGCGCCTCTCCAATCTTGGCGTATCGCACAACGACCTGCCGCGCATGGCGGAGGACGCCATGAAGGCCCAGCGCGTCATGCAGAACAATCCGCGCGACGTGACCTATGATGACGCCCTGCGGATGTATGGGGAGGTGTTGTAGGGATTGGGGACTAGGGATTAGGGAATTAGACGTGGTTTCACTACCCTAACCCCTAACCCCTGATCCCTATGACCCGCGCCGCCTACCGCCATTTTCTCCCCCTCCAGACCCGCTGGGCGGATAATGACGTCTACGGACATATCAACAATGTCGCCTATTATGGTTACTTCGACACCATCGTGAACGAATACTTGATCGGCGCGGGCGTTCTCGACATCCATCAGGGCGCCGTCATCGGCCTCGTCGTCGAAACGGGGTGCCGGTATTTCGCGCCATTGGCGTTTCCCGAGAAACTCGACGGGGCCTTGCGCGTCGCGAAGATCGGCAATTCCTCGGTGCGCTATGAGCTGGCGATCTTCAGGGCGGGCGACGACACGCCCGCCGCTGAGGGACATTTCACGCACGTCTATGTCGACCGCGCCACGCGCCGGCCGGTCGCCCTTCCCGCGCCGTTCCGGCAGGCGCTGGAGAAGGTCGCCGCTTCTTGACGCCCGTCTTCTTGAAGTTCGTCTTCTTGAAGTCCGTCTTCTTGACGACTGCCCGGATTTACGGTGGGATTGCCGGTATCAGGGGTTCGCCCTGCCGGTAATGCGTTGGGTTCCCTTGGTTCGTTTCCTCTCGATTGCGGTCTTTGCGTGCGCCGCGCTTGCGGGATGCAGCGCCGGGGGGTCTTCGCCCTCACCCTCCCCGCCGGCGGCGCCGCCGCCGCCGACATCGTCCGGCCCGACCTTTCAGGCGGGCGTGTTTGAGCCTGCGAGCACCTTCATCAATCGCTGTCAGTCCCCGCGCAGCGGCGTCAACATCGAAGGCGACCGCTTTCCCGACGTGCAGGGCTCGACCCTTCTTGAAAATTTCTGGCTGCGGTCGTGGACGCGCGAGACCTATCTTTTCCGCGACGAGGTCGCCGACCGCAATCCGGCGGACTTTTCCGACCGCATCGCGTATTTCAACGTCCTTAAAACCTTCGCGACGACGCCGTCGGGCCGCGACAAGGACGAGTTTCATTTCACGCAAGCAACCGACGAGTTTCTCGCCGAGCGCAATTCGGCGCCGTCGGCGACCTATGGCGCGCGCTACATCGCCTTTCGGACGACGCCGCCGCGCGATTTCCGCATCGCGTTCAGCGAGGCGGGCTCGCCTGCCGCGCAAACGGTCGGCGGCCTTGAAAACCTGCCGCGCGGCGCGCGCATCCTCTCGATCGACAATGTCGACCTCGTCAACGCCAACACCAGCCCAGAGATCGCGACGCTGAACGCCGGCCTGTTCCCCGAACGCGCGGGCGAGGCGCACAGCTTCGTCATCGAGGCGGGCGGCGTCACGCGCACCGTGTCGCTGGTCGCCGCGAACCTATCGACGGCGCCGGTGCGCCTGACGCGCACGGTCGACACGCCGACGGGGCGCGTCGGCTATATCCTCCTCAACACCTTCAGCCCCTTTGCGACCGAGGGCGCGATCGTCGCGGCGATCAATTCGGTGCGCGGCGACGGCGCCGGCGATGTCGTCCTTGACCTGCGCTACAACGGCGGCGGCCTTCTTGCGATCGCGTCGCAGCTTTCCTTCATGATCGCCGGCCCCTCGCGCACCAGCGGGCGCGCGTTCGAGCGGCTGCGCTACAACAACGGCTTTTCCGGCAACGATCCCGTCACCGGCCAGCCGAACACGCCGACGCCGTTCTTTTCGACGGGGCTCGGCTTCTCGCTGACGCAAGGGGCGCCTCTGCCGAGCCTCAATCTCGGCCGGGTCTATGTGCTGACGACCGAAGACACCTGCAGCGCCAGCGAGTCGGTCATCAACGGCTTGCGCGGGATCGGGGTCGAGGTGATCCTCATCGGCGGGCGCACCTGCGGCAAGCCGTTCGGCTTTTTCCCGCAGGACAATTGCGGGATCACCTATTTCACGACGCAGTTTCAGGGCGTCAACGATCTCGGCTTCGGCGATTACGCCGACGGCTTCGCCGCGGCGAATTCGACGGACCCCTTCGCGGTGAAGGCGCCCGGGTGCGACGCCGCCGACGACCTCACCCGCCCGCTTGGCGATGAAAACGAGGGGCTGTTCGCCGCCGCGCTGCAATTCCGCGCGGATGGAACCTGCCCCGCGCCGCCCGTTTCGTCGAAAACGGCCGCTGCAGCAGAGAAAGGCGCCGATGAAGGGCTCGCCATCGCTGACACGGCTCCCGGCGGCGACGTCTTCGCGACGAACCGCGACATGACGCGGCCATGAGCGGATCTTCCTCCCGCTCATCCCTGCGAAAGCGGGGATCCAGAGCAACGGAGAGCGGCGCTTTGCACACCTGGATTACCGCTTGCGCGGGAATGAGCGGGGAGGGAGCGTGATCAAGTTGCTGGCGCCTCGCGTCAGGTTATCGCCCCTCGCCCTCCTCGCCGCCGCGGCCTGCGCGACGGGCGCCGGCGCCGCGCCGGCACGCCTCGCTGACCCCGGCGCGGAGAACGTCCGTGCCCTGACGGACGCGCTGGGCCACGCGCTCGGGCGCGCGCGCGTCGAATTGGGCGCGGCGGACCTTGCAACCGCCACGGCGATCCCCGTCCTGCCGCCGCCGCCCGGCCCCTATGAGACGAGAAGCCTTGCGGAGCCGGTCATCTTCGATCTTGAAATCGAGGGCGGGACATGCCGAGCCGTCCGGCGCGACACCGGCGAGGTCGTTCCGCTCCCCGGCGTGCGCTGTCGCGCCGCGGGGTGACGGCGTTCCTTTATCGCCCAGCCGCCTCCGCCGCGACCTCGGCGAGCAGCCTGGCGATGGTGGCAAGGGGGCCTGCGTCCGCCGGGATGGCGTGTCGGCGCGCGATATAATCGATGTCGTTATAGACGAGCCTGGTGCGGCCGCCCTCTTCGACCACGAGGACCTTCAGCGGCAGGTCGACGCCGGCGGTCGGCGCGATCTCCATCAGCGGCGTGCCGCCCTTCGGATTGCCGAAAATGTAGAGCGCGGTCGGGCGCAAAGTCAGGCCGGCGCCGGCGGCGTTCGCCGCATGGTCGATCTTGAAAGTCTTCAATTGCCGCGCAGCGAGCGCAGCTTCCAGCCGAGCGACCGTGTCGTCGAAGGAATGCACGCTGTCGACCGCGATGAGCCCATCGAACGCGGGCGCGACTGCGGGTTGGGGCGCAGCGTGCGCGCAGGCGGCGAGGCCTGCGAAAAATACCAGGGCGATCAGTGCTCTCACAGGCCTGCTCCTTCTGATCGCGCGCGGATCGTCATGCGATAGCGGCGCTGGTCATACCCCTGGCAGCCGCCATTCACTATAGGGCGAAGCGTAGGTTGGGCCCACATCAGGACAACATCCGCCGATCATTGACGGCTATCCTGAGCCGGATCATGCGCCGCGCGCCTTTCGCCCTCGCCCAAAAAGGAACGCAAGCGCTGCGACGGCCATAATGGCGAGCGCGCCAACTGCCAGCGTCATGAGCCAGCGCCTTGCTTCCGACTGCACGGTAAAGAGGTCGACCTCTCCTGCCTGCCAGAGCACCCAATCGCCGCCGATCGTCGTGGCGAGCCGGGGCGCACCGGTCACAAGCACGATGACGCCGTCGCCAGTATCCGGATCGACCCGCGCTGCGGTGTTGATCGCCGGCGCGTTCGATCCATCATGGCCGACGATAAACCCGCCGCTGCGGTTTGGCGCGTAAAGAACCTCTCCAAGGCCCCAGATGCCAAAGCCGAATTGCGACGCCTCGACAGCGTGCATCGCGGCCAGCGTTTCGGGCCTCAACACGCCGCGCCCCGCTGGCGCCCCTTCAGCGCCTGCGGTCTGGGCTTGCAGGAAGCGGGTCAAGTCCTCGGTTGACGTATAGAGCGAGGCGGCGGCGACCGCCGTGAAGGAATAATGGATCGCTTCGGCGCCGTCCTCATCGTAGATCGTCGCGACCTTCGGCGCGGTTTGTTCGTCGAGCACGAAGGTCGAGCCCGACATGCCGAGCGGCGTAAGCACGGCGCGGCGCATATAGGCGTTGAACGGCTCGCCCGTGACCTCTTCGATGATCAATTGCAGCAGCGCATAGCCGCCGCCGGAATAGCGCCACGTGGTTCCGGGCTCGAACGCCGCGCGCACGGCGCCGCCGGCGCCGGGCGAAGCATCCGCCGCGCGCGTCAAGGACTCTTCAAGCGGCTGGACGGCCTCGCCCGGCGCGAAGCCGCCATAGCCGAGCCCGTCGTCAAAGCCCGCCGTGTGGCTGAGAATCCGGCGAAGGGTGACCTGGTCATTGTACGGACTTTCCGGCAAGCGCCAGCGCGTGAGGTAGGTTGACACCGGGGCGTCGAGATCGAGGCGGCCTTGTTCGACGAGCGTCATGACGCCCCACGCCGTAACCCACTTGCTGAGCGATGCGACCTGAAAGAGGCTGTCGCCCGAAACCGGAGCGCCGATCGATCGGTAATGCGCGCCGGCGACCTCGCCCTTCTCCAGCAGCACGAAGGCGGCGTTGCCGCGGTTGCCCGCATTGATCCTGGCGCTCGCCGCGGCGAAAAAGGCCGCCGCGTCGCCGCGCGGCGCCAGCGGCGTGCGCCACCAGCCGCCGAGCGCCAGCGCCCCGACCAGCCCGGTCCACAAGATCAGCGCCGCGACGGCGCCAGCCAGGATTTTTATCAGCTGCATTCTGTTCTCCCAAACCGCTGCATTACAGAGCCCGCGCGCCGATTGTCGTCCGGTGCAGCAATCGTTCGTGTCCGGAATACCCGCCCGTCGCCATGTGCAGAAGCGCACGATTGTCCCACATAAGGAGCGTCCCGGCCGACCACTTGTGCCGGTATTGGAACGCATGTTGGGTCTGCCACCGGTAAAGATCGCCGAGGAGCGTCATCCCAAGGGCCGGGTCCATGTTCTCGACCGCGATGATATAGCCCGCGCAGCCGTAAAGCGCTTCGCGGCCCGTCTCAGGGTGCACACGGATGAACGGATGGCTTTGTGTCGCCAGGGCCTCGTCCGACGGGCGAATGTCCATCGTCCGCCCCTTGTCGTTTTCGCCATAGGCCCCGGCGCGGGCGTAGCCGGCGCGCGCCGAATGAATCGCGCGTTTTCCGTCGATGCGCCGGCGCAATTCGTCCGGCATCTCCTCAAGCGCGCGATATTGGTTTGCGAACAGCGTATCGCCGCCGGTGGGCGGGATCGCTATTCCATAAAGGCAGGTGCCGGCGGGCGGGATTTTCTGAAAGCTCCAGTCGGTGTGCCAGGCTTCAGCGAAAATCGGACCGGTCTCCGACGCGGCGCGCGCGACCGCAATGATATGTTCTCGCCCCGGGATCGGCGCGATGAACGGGTCGTCGCCGAACGGCCCGAAAGCGAGCGTGAAGCGCTCGAGATCATCATCGCTCATTCGCTGATCGGGGAAGGCGAGCACGAGGTGTTCGAGCCACGCCGCGCGAATATCGGCGACAGCGCTTTCCGACAACGGCTCCGAGAGATCGACGCCCGTGACGCGCGCACCGCAGGCTTGCCCCGAGGGGATGATGGTGAGGGCCATGGCGGCAGAGTCGCGCAGTCGACGGCGCGATGCAACGCTCATTGCTCAATTCGAGATCGTCGCCCCGGACGGCGCAGCCGATTCGGGGTGACGGAAGCGCCTTGCCTCTGCTAAGCCGCACGAAAACAACAGAATTCCTTGGGAGGGCCATGCCCGTCATCGAAACGAAGATCGACGTTCGCTCGGAAGCGTTCGAGGCGAATGCGGCCGCGATGCGCGCGCTTGTCGACACTCTCAAAGCCAATACCGCGACAATCGCTGAGGGCGGGGGGACGCGCAACGCGCTGCGCCACAAGGAGCGCGGCAAGCTGCTGGCGCGCGAGCGCATCGAGCGGCTGGTCGATCCGGGCGCGCCGTTTCTCGAGATTGGCGCTTTCGCCGCGTGGGAAATGTATGGCGGCGATTTGCACTCCGCGGGCGCCGTCGCCGGGATCGGGGCGATCGCGGGCGTCACCTGCATGATCGTCGCCAACGATCCGACGGTCAAAGGCGGCACCTATCACCCGATGACGGTGAAGAAGCACCTGCGCGCGCAGGAGATCGCGGCCGAGAACCGCCTGCCTTGCGTTTATCTTGTCGAATCGGGCGGCGCGTTTCTGCCCATGCAGGATGAGGTTTTTCCGGACAAGGACGATTTCGGCCGCATCTTTTTCAATCAGGCCAATATGTCCGCCGCCGGCATTCCCCAGATCGCGGTCGTGCACGGGAGCTGCACGGCGGGGGGCGCTTATGTCCCCGCGATGTCTGACGAGGCGATCATCGTGCGCCGGCAGGGGACGATTTTCCTCGGCGGGCCCCCGCTCGTCAAAGCCGCGACCGGCGAGATCGTCACTGCCGAAGACCTCGGCGGCGGCGACGTGCACACGCGCGAGAGCGGCGTTGCGGATTATCTCGCAGAGGATGACGATCATGCGCTCGGCCTTGCGCGCCAGATCGTCTCGCGATTGAACTGGGTGAAGCAAGGCACGCTCGTTTGCGCGAGCCCACGCGCGCCCGCTTATCCGGTGGAAGAAATCTACGGCGTCGTCGAGCGCGATATCCGGAAGCCCTATGACGCGCGCGAGCTGATTGCACGCATCGTCGATGCTTCAGTGTTTGATGAGTTCAAGCCGCTCTACGGCTCGACGCTCGTGACCGGGTTCGCGCATGTTCACGGCCTGCCGGTCGGCATACTCGCCAATAACGGCATTCTCTTTTCGGAAAGCGCGCACAAAGGCGCGCATTTCATCGAGCTATGCTGCCAGCGGAAAATTCCACTCGTCTTCCTGCAGAACATCACGGGCTTCATGGTCGGCAAATCGGCGGAAGCGGGCGGCATCGCCAAGGACGGCGCGAAGCTCGTCACCGCGGTCGCAACCGCGCGCGTGCCGAAATTCACGATTGTCGTCGGCGGGTCCTATGGCGCCGGCAATTACGGCATGTGCGGGCGCGCCTACGGCCCCCGCTTCCTTTTCATGTGGCCGAACGCGCGCATCTCCGTCATGGGCGGGGAACAGGCGGCGAGCGTGCTGGCGACCGTCAAGCGCGAGGGCCTCCGCAAGGGCGAGGAGTGGAGCGCTGCGGACGAAGACGCCTTCAAGGCGAAAATCCGCGCCGACTACGATGCGCAAGGCTCGCCTTACTATTCCTCTGCGCGCCTCTGGGACGACGGGATCATCGACCCTGCGCAAACGCGCGATGTGCTGGGCCTGTGCATATCCGCGAGCCTCAATGCGCCGGTCGAGGAAACGAAATTCGGTTTGTTCAGGATGTGAGTGCGTAGTGCGTAGTGCGTAGTGCGTAGTGCGTAGTGCGTAGTAAGATGATTGGAGGAGGCACGAATGCAAGATAAATTTAAAGCCGTCGCGGCGCGATTGATCGTCCCGCCCACTCCTTCCTACGCACTACGCACGACGACCTACGAACTCTGCGCCAGCTCATGACCCCCAAACACCTCACCCTCACCATCGACCCGCGCGGCGTTGCCCGCCTCACGCTGAACCGGCCGGAGGTGAAGAACGCCTTCAACGAACAGCTGATCGGCGAGATTGCCGACACGATGGGTCGCATCAACGCTGACAAGGCGGTGCGCATCGTCGTCCTGACCGGCGCGGGCGACGCATTCTCTGCAGGCGCCGACCTTTCGATGATGAAACGCGTCGCCGGCTATTCGGCGTCGGAGAACAAGCAGGACGCGCGCCGCCTCGCGCATATGCTGAACGCGATTTATTCCTGCGACAAGCCAGTGATCGGTCTCGTCAACGGAACCTGCATGGGCGGCGGCGTTGGTCTGGCGAGCGCCTGCGACATTGTTATCGCTGCGGAGGAAGCGTTGTTCGCTTTGTCGGAAGTGCGGCTAGGCCTCATTCCCGCTGTCATCTCGCCTTTCGTCGTGCGCGCGATCGGCGTTCGGCAGGCGCGGCGCTATTTCCTGACCGGCGAGCGCTTCGATGCGATGACGGCGAAGGCGATCGGATTGGCGCACATGGTCTCCATGAAGGCGCAACTCGAAGCGACGCTTGATGGGGTCATCGACAATCTCCTCGCCTGCGGGCCGACGGCGCAGAAGGAAGCCAAGGCGCTCATCCGGCTCGTCTCGCACCGCCCGATCGACGAGGCGGTGATGGAGGAGACAGCCGCCCTCATCGCCCGCATCCGCGCGAGCGAGGAAGGAAAAGAGGGCGTCACGGCGTTTCTGGAAAAACGGAAGCCTGGTTGGGGGAAGGGGTGATGCAAATCTCATGGCCTTGCAATCCGGCGCCCGCGAGGCGCTTTCGCTCCCCCGCGAAGCGGGGGAGCTGTCGAGCGCAGCGAGACTGAGGGGGCGCGCTGGCGCCACAAGCAGCGTCGACCGTTGCAACAGTGCGCCCCCTCAGTCGCTTCGCGACAGCTCCCCCGCAAGAAGCGGGGGAGCGGGGCGCGCGTCGCGAGAGAGTAGTCAGCGATGTTCAAAAAAATCCTCATCGCCAATCGCGGCGAGATCGCAGTCAGGGTCGCGAGAACAGCGCGGCGGATGGGCGTCGCGACGGTCGCCGTCTATTCCGATGCCGACGCGGGCGCGCCCCATGTCCGCGCGTGCGACGAGGCGGTAAGGATCGGAACCGCGCCGCCCGCTGATAGCTATCTCAAAATCGAGCGCATCATCGACGCGATGAAGCGCACGGGCGCGCAGGCCGTGCATCCCGGTTACGGGTTCTTGTCGGAGAATGAGAAATTCGCCGACGCGCTGGAGGCCGCCGGTCTCGTCTTTATTGGGCCGACCGCGAAAACGATCCGCGCGATGGGGTCAAAAGCCGCCGCGAAGGATCTGATGGAAAAGGCCGGCGTGCCGACGACGCCCGGCTATCAGGGCGCGGATCAATCGATCGAGACCTTCCGCCGCGAATGCGCGAAGATTGGCTATCCGGTGCTCTTGAAGGCGACCGCCGGCGGCGGCGGCAAGGGCATGAAGATCGTCGAGAAGGAAGCCGACCTCGCCGAGCAACTGGCGAGCGCGCAGCGCGAGGGCAAGAATTCCTTCGGCGATGATCGCGTGCTTGCGGAGAAATATGTCGCCCGCGCCCGCCATCTCGAAGTGCAGATCGTCGGCGACGGCGAGGGCAAGGTTTTGCACTTCTTCGAGCGCGACTGCTCCGTGCAGCGCCGCCACCAGAAGATCATCGAAGAAGCCCCGGCGCCGCGCCTGCCCGCCGCTGTGAGGAAGCGCCTCCACGACATCGGCGTCAATGCCGGCAAGGCCGCCCTCTATCGCGGCGCCGGCACCGTCGAATGTCTCTATGATGGGGCAGACGGCGTTTACTTCATGGAAATGAACACAAGGCTCCAGGTCGAGCATCCGGTGACGGAGGAAATCACCGGCGTCGATCTTGTCGAATTGCAGCTCAAGGTCGCAGCGGGCGAGGGCCTCGCGCTTGAGCAGAAAGACATCCGCGAACAGGGCCACGCATTCGAGGCAAGACTCTACGCCGAAAATCCTGACAACAATTTCGCGCCGTCGATCGGCGCCCTGACGACGTTACGCCTGCCGCGCGAAGAACGCACCGACTCTGGCGTCGAGGAAGGACAGGATATTACGCCGTTCTACGACCCGATGATCGCCAAGATCATCCGGCACGGGAAGACGCGCGAGGAGGCCTTGGCGCGGCTGCGCGGGGCGCTCGCAGAGGTCCGCGTCGCGGGGCTGGAGACCAATGCGCGCTTCCTTCACCGTCTCGCGTCCGATGCGGACTTCATCGCGGGCGACGTCTCGACGCGCTACATCGCGGACCATGAGGCGACGCTTTTCGCCAAGAGCCTCGACGACACCCCCGCGCTGGCAGCGGCGCTCGCCGATCTCGTTCTCCTTCATCCTGAGGAGGCGCGAAGCGCCGTCACGAAGGATCCCTGGAACGCGCTCAAAGGCTTCCGCCTCAACAAACCGGCCAAATGGGTTCACTGGGTCACCGTCCATGGTGAAGCGGCGCTCGCGCGCCTCCTCGTGAGGGACGGCGGGTACGACGTCGAGATCGACACGAACGCCAGCGCGGCGGGGCGGCGGAAACGGGCGGATGCGCCTCCCCCCTCTCCCCTTGGGAGAGGGGCCGGGGGTGAGGGTCCCGCCGCTGATGATGCGCGCAATCCAGCCGCCGGTTCCCTCACCCCTAACCCCTCTCCCACAGGGAGAGGGGGACTTCATCGCTTCGCATACTCCGCCGCCCGCGAAGGCGCCGACATCCGCGTCACCCTCGACGATCAATCCTTCCTTGCAACAGTCGCGCCCCACGGAACGGCCAGGCGCGTCTTCATCGGCGCGGAGCATGCCGATATTCAGCACCCGGATGTTCTCGCCGGCATCATGGGCGGCCATTCGGCGGAAGGATCGCTCAACGCGCCAATGCCGGGCGTTGTCACGCTCCTGAAAGCCAAGCCCGGCGAGCGCGTCGCGGCCGGCGCCGTCCTCCTCGTCATGGAGGCGATGAAGATGGAGCACGCGATCAAGGCCCCGCACGACGGCGTCGTCAAAGCCTTCCGGGCAAAGCCTGGCGATCAGGTGAAAGACGGGGCGCTGCTCGTTGAGTTTGAGGAATCGTAGGGCGGGGTTTACCCCGCCGGCCACGGCTTGCTTTGGCGACGCCTACATGGTCTCTCGCGTTCATGCCGAATTATCGACGCTTCTACGCCGATGGAGGAACCTATTTCCTGACCGTTTGCCTTGAGGATCGCCGTAGCGATTTGCTTGTCCGCGAAATCGACGCCCTGCGCGCGTACTGGCGAGACGTAGCCGCCGCTCGTCCTTTTGAGACCGTCGCGGCCGCCGCTATGCCGGATCAATTGCACGTCATCTGGCGCCTTCCGGACGATGATCATGACTTTCCGGCGCGTCTTTCGATGCTGAAGGCAGGCTTCACGCGACGCCTGCCGGACGCGATGAAAAGCGGCGGACGCAAAGGCGAGCGCGGCGTCTGGCAAGCACGCTACTGGGAGCATCTCATTCGCGACGATGACGATCTTTCGAGGCACATCGATTACATTCACTGGAACCCCGTCAAACATGGATACGCCGCCAGTCCGGATGATTGGCCGAGCTCGACGTGGCACGGCTGGAAGAAAGAGTTTGGGCGGCCGGTCAGCATTCCACCGGAGGACTGGAAGCCAGTTCATCTTGGCGAGCGATGAAAGCGGCGGGGTGAACCCCGCCCTACGCGCGTTTGGCGAGCTCCCCCTTCACAAACGCCACGAACGCCGGGTCCTCGCCTTGCAAATTCGCCTCGACATAGCGGGCGAAGTCGGGGCGTTTTAGCCAGTAGCCGAAAAAGTCCGCCCACGAGCCCCAGCGGCGCCCGCCCTGGCCTGACGGCGCGTCCTCGTAGAGGAGGATGAACGCGCGCTCGAACAGGGCCATCAGCATTTCGAAGAAGATCGCCTGGCGCCGCCGCTGTTCGGTAGTGAGGTTTTCGGCCGATCCCGCCTCGCGCACGTCAAGCTCCGGGTGGGCGAGCGCCGACTCCAGTAACGCCGAATATTGCTGCGACAGCGCGACGTAGATTTCGTCCTCGCGCTGTTCGATTTCCTTTGCCTCGTTGAGGCGTTCCGCGCGCATTTCGCGCCACAGCGCGAAAGCGGCGACCGGCAGGCCGAGAACGGTGACAAGGTAGCTGAGAAATTCAAAGTCGCGCAGCGTCGCGTCGTCGATCATGAGAGGCTCCATCGTCTGACTTACGGGTAACGAGAGTCGCGGGCGATTTCGCCCGCATCACGCAAGTCACCGCTCATCCCCGCGAAAGCGGGGATGAGCGGGGAAGGTTTGATTGACGCGGGGCCCCTGGCGGCGCGACAACAAGGGGCATGACAGACCGCATCACCCTCGTCGAAGTCGGCCCCCGCGACGGGTTGCAGAACGAATCGCGGATCGTCGATGTCGAGACCAAGATTGCGCTGATCGAGCGGCTCGCCGCGGCCGGGCTGACCGCCGTCGAGGCGGGCGCGTTCGTGTCACCGAAATGGGTGCCGCAGATGGCGGCGACCGACGAGGTGATGGCGAGGATCGTGCGGCAGGCGGGCGTTTCCTATCCCGTGCTGACGCCGAACCTTAAAGGCTACGAGGCCGCGCGCGCCGCGAGGGCCGATACCGTCGCGGTCTTCGGCGCGGCGTCGGAAAGTTTCAGCCAGAAGAATATCAACTGTTCGATCACTGAGAGCCTGGAGCGCTTTCGGCCCCTCATCGACGCAGCGAAAGCGGATGGTATCGCCGTGCGCGGCTATGTCTCCTGCGTGCTCGGCTGCCCTTATGAGGGCGACGTGCCGCTCGCCAAGGTCGTGCGCGTCGCGAGCGCGCTGTACGAGATGGGCTGCTATGAGATCTCGCTTGGCGACACGATTGGCGTCGGCGCGCACGAGGAAACGCGCGCGATGGTGCGCGCGGTCGCGAGCGAAGTTCCGGTGTCGGCGCTCGCCGGGCATTATCACGACACCTACGGCCAGGCGCTCGCCAATATCTGGGCCTCGATCGAGGAAGGCGTCACCGTATTCGATAGCTCCGTGTCCGGATTAGGCGGCTGCCCCTATGCAAAAGGCGCGTCCGGCAATGTCGCGACGGAAGACGTCGTCTATTCGCTGCACCGTTCGGGGTTCGAGACGGGCGCCGACCTTGATGCGCTTGTCGATGTCAGCCGGTGGATCTCGGGCGTGTTGGGCCGCACGCCGGGCGGAAAAGTGACGCTGGCGCGCGCGTCAGATTGACTTACCCAAGCGCTCGCCAATACTCGCCACATGACGGCGACAATGATGGCAAGCTACAGGACTGACGGCCACGCGATCGCGCGCGGGCTCGCCCCGCCGGCGATGGCGCGAAACCTTCTCTCCGTCATTCATGGCAGCATGATCCGCGATCCGAAGGGTCTGAAAAAATTTGAGCTCACGGAGCCGCGCGTCAACGAAAAGGTCGGCTACGAATTCTATGGCCCGCGCCTGCCCTCGGTGATGACGTTTCACTGGGGGCTCACCAAACTCGCGAGCGAAATCGCTGCGCGGCCGCTCATTCCGTCGTTTTCATTCTTCCGCGTCTACATGACGGGGGACCGGCTGCTTGTTCACACTGACCGGCCGTCCTGCGAGCACGCGCTGTCGCTCTCGCTCGGCTATTCGGAAGGGATCGTCTGGCCGCTCGAACTGGGAGAGAAGCGCTATGACTATGCCGAGGTCGCCGACCGCCCGAAGGAGGAAACCTTCGGCGAGGACGCCTATCGCACGGTGATGCTCGATCCCGGCGATGGGCTTTTTTATCGCGGCGTCAATCTGCGCCACGGGCGCATGCAACCGAACCCCAATCGCTGGTCGGCGCATCTGTTCCTGTTCTGGGTGGACCAGGAGGGCGAGTTCAAGGACCTCGCCTTCGACCGCATGACGTTCAACGAGGGCGTGGATTTCCCGCCGCCACATCCTTCGTGACGCGGCGTGAAGAATGCCGCGCCGCAATCGACGGTGAGCGAAGGGCTCTACTTCAACCGCGCCGGATATTCGGGCTGGATATCGACCGGCACGTCCGTCAGGGAGGCGATCACCGCTTCCGCTGGCGCGTCGAGCACCGCCCAGCGGTCGAGAAACGCTTTTGCTTTGTCGTAGTCGCCGTCGCCCTGAAGGATGACGATATCGCGCGTCAGATCGCGGATCGCCGTTTCGAGTTTTGCAAAATCGAGGCGGAATTTTCCGCTGGCGTCGTCGACGCTGACCGCGCCGGCGTTACGGAAATACGCATACTGAAATGCTGCGCCGCGCCCGTGCGCTTCATTGACGCCGAAGCGCATGGCGCGGAAGAGCCCGGCGAAATAGGTCGCGAGAAATTGCTGCTTCTCGGCGGCGGGCAATTCGCCTTTCTCCATCATGTAGAGAATGTTGTAAGCGCCCATGACGTCGGCCTTGCCTTCCTCCGTCGCGGAATAAAGCTCCTTCAGTTCGGCGTTGACGGTCGTTTGCGCGCCGTTCCTGGTGATCGTGCCCGGCCCGAGGCTGTGCGAGAGTTCGTGGAACAGGGTTTCCGCGCCCATATATTTCTGCAGCAGCATCGACGCCTGTTCCGGCACGAGCACATGCCCCGCCATGGGCGCGAGGATGCGGTCGAACTTCGCGCCCATGACGTTGTTGAGGAGAACTTTCTTCGCGCCTTTCTGTTCGCGCACGCGCTCGTCATTGGGCAGGTTGAAGGCGATTGTCTGCACGCCGGGAACATTGTCGCCGCCGCCATGCACCTGCGTCACGACCGCGATGGGGCTTTCAAAGCCGCGCTTGAAATTCTTGTAAGCGTCCGGAACCGGCAGGTTCGCTTCCATGTCGCGAAGATATTTCTTGTACTTGTCGAGCGCGGCGCTCTCTTTCGGGTCCTTCACGGTGATGAAGGCTTCATAAGCGGCTTTGTAGCCGAAAAGCCCGTCGGTATAGACCTCGTAAGGCCCGATCGCGACCTCAATTGTTCCGTCGAGGTCCATCCAGGCGAGCTCTGATTCGAAATAATCGTCGCTGAGGAACGCGTCAGCGCGCAGCGCGAGGAATTTCTTGAGGCTCGCATTCGATGTGCGTTCAGACGCGCGGCGAAGGAGGTCGGCGGCGGGCTCCAGCCATTCGCGATAATGCTCCCGGTACGGAAGTGCGATGAGCCCCCCTTCAGCGTCGCGGCGGATGACGGTGTAAAGGCTCGTAAACGCGTCCTTGTCTTCCGGGTGCGCGGCGATGTGCGCTTCGAACTCTTCTTTCGTCATGTCGGCGGGGTAGAACGCCGCGCCCGCCGGCTTTTCCGTTTCGCCATAGAACGGCTTGTCGTTATCGAGACTGTCCCAGGGCCCGAAGTGAAGGTCGAAGAGATCGAGAATCTGCTCGCGGTCCGGGTGATCGCTAGCGGCGATCGCCGCGCGCAACGGAAGGTTCTCCTCCGAGATCTGCCGGAGATAGATGCCGCTCATGATGTCGCCCGCCTCATTGAGGAGATTGACGACGTCCTTTTCCTCCGCGGTCAGGAAAGAAAGGTCCGGCCGCATCTCGATGATGGCGAACTGGTCGCGCATGGCGCCCAGCTTTTCGCGAGGCGCGGCGGTCGCGGCCTCGGCTGGCGCTGCCGCAACTGGCGCGCCCGGCGACGAGGGCTCGGCGGCGCGCTCACGCCCGCAGGCGGCGGCAAGCGCGAAAAGGGAAACGGCGAGAAGCGCAGGGCGCATGGAGGACTCCAGATCGGCGGCGATCTGCTTCTAGGGCAGGAATTTCCCCGGCCAAAGCCGCGATCGCGCCCCAATCCGGCCTTGAGGCGCTGCGAGGATCACATTTAAAGAGGCTGGCCGAGTGTCGGCGCTTTTCAGGGGGCGGTTCAGGCATGCGTATCCGGTCGATGATTTCAGCCTTGGCGATGGCCGCGGTTTCGGCGAGCGCAACGGCGCACGCTGAAGACCCGAGTTTCGAGGACTGGCTGAAGGGGTTCCGCTCCGAGGCGGCCGCCGCTGGCATTCGCCCTGATATCATCAACAGCGCGTTTGACGGCGTTCTGATGAACCAGCGCGTATTCGAGTTGAACGACAACCAGCCGGAATTTGCGCGGTCTGTCTGGGATTATCTCGATAGCGCCCTCTCGGCCAAACGCGTCACCGACGGGCGCGCCAAGGTCGACGCGAACAAAGCGCTGCTTGATCGCGTCGAGGCGGAGTTTGGCGTCGATCAGGAAATCATCGGCGCGATCTGGGGGCTTGAATCCTCCTACGGCGCCGTGATGGGCGATCATGACGTCATTGGCGCGCTCGCAACGCTCGGCTGGAAAGGGCGGCGCACCGGCTATGGCCGCGAACAGCTGATCGGCGCCTTGAAGATCCTGCAAAACGGCTATGCCGACCGGGCGCAACTGCGCGGATCGTGGGCCGGCGCGATGGGCCAGACGCAGTTCATCCCGACAACCTATCTCGTCTACGCCGTCGATCATGGCGGCGACGGCCAACGGAACATCTGGACCGATCTCGACGACGTTTTCGCCTCGACCGCGAATTATCTCCGCGCCTCGAACTATCGTGCCGGCGCGCCGTGGGGGTTTGAAGTGACCCTCCCCGAGGGCTTCGACCACGCCTTGGCCGATGTCGATGTCGAGAAGGCGATCATCGAATGGGCAGGCGCGGGCGTCAAAGGCGTCAACACCAACCTCGTGGCCGATGTCGATCCGAATTTCCGGGGACGGATCTTGCTGCCTGCCGGGGCCAAAGGGCCCGCGTTCATGGTGTTCGAGAATTTCGAGGCGATCCTGAAATATAACCGCTCGACCTCTTATGCGCTGGCGGTCGGCCTTCTCGCCGATCATCTGGCGGGACGTGAAAAACCCATCTCTGCCGCCTGGCCGCGCGCCGACCGGGCGCTCAGCCTCGACGAACGAAAAGCCCTGCAGCAGGCGCTGAAGGACAAAGGGTACGACCCCGGGCCGATTGATGGGGTCGTGGGGGCCGGGACCAAAAAGGCCCTCAAGGCCTGGCAAAAGAGCGCCGGCCTCCCCGCAGACGGGTATGCCTCGCTCGATACCCTGACGAAGCTTTCATCATAACGCTTGCTGCATCGCACAAGTCAGCCTAGTGAAGGGGGATGCTGCGCTGCAACATAGCGCGGCGGCCCAATTCCGGGCCGGATATCAAATTGACAGGAGCCCCCATGGCAACCGCCAAAAAGACCGCGACCCGCCGCGTCGCCAAAGACATCGAGCAGACGATCGAACACGGCGCCGAAAACGCCTTCGCCGACGCCAGCGCGTGGTCTGACGCGGCTCGCGACCAATATGAAACCGCGCTGAAATCCTTCAATGACAGCGCCGAGAAATTCCGCGCTGACGCCGAAGAAGCCCTCACGGCGACCAGGGACGGCTTTGACGCCGCGAATGAGCGCATGAAGTCCTTTAACGCCGACGCGATGACGGCGGCGCAGGAAGAAATCACCGGCGCTGTCGAATTCGCCAACGAGCTCGCACACGCCAAGTCGATCGGCGACGCGTTCGAAATCCAGCGCACCTATTTCACGAAGCTGTTCGAGACGCGCTCGGAGCGACTGCGCTCCCTGACCGAAGCCTCAGCGGACGCGGCACGCGCGGCGTTCGAGCCGATGACGAAGACCTATGCGTCGGCGTTTTCGTTCGCTCCGTCTTTCGACAGGTTGTTCCCGTTCGCGGGCAAGTAATCCGAAGCGTGATGCGAAAAAGTGGTCACCGGTTTTTTGCAGAATCACGCGACCAAAAAAAGCGCTGGCGCAAATCGCTGATTCCGATTGCTTGCGATTTGCGCTAGCCCTCGCCCATGACGGGCAAGCGCCGAATAGAGTTTGCGACAGTGGACTGGGAGGCAGGCGCCCCCCGGTCCATTTTTTTTGACGACATTTATTTCTCCGGCGACGGGGCCAGCGAGTCCCGGCACGTCTTTCTCAATGGCAATGGGCTTGAAACGCGTTTTGCCAGCGCTGCGCGTTTCACGATTGGCGAACTCGGGTTCGGCTCGGGCCTCAACTTCCTGTCGGCGTGGTCGCTGTGGCGGCGCGTTCGGCCTCCGGGCGGCGCTTTCGAATTCTTGTCGTACGAAAAATTCCCGCTGAGCGCTGGGGATTTTCAGCGCGCGGCGCAAGCCTGGCCGCAGTTCTCGGACCTCAGCGAAATTCTCGCGCGCGCCTATCCCCCGCCGGCGCCTGGATTTCACCACATCCCGCTCGGCGGCGGCGCCAACCTGACGCTGGCTTTTGGGGATGCGGCGGAACTCCTTCCGCTGACCGAAGCCAAGGTCGATGCGTGGTTTCTTGACGGGTTCTCGCCGGCAAAAAATCCGGATCTCTGGAGCGAGGACATCTTCGCCGGGATCGCGCGCCTGTGCGCGCCGGGCGCGACCGCCGCGACCTTCACCGTCGCGGGCGCCGTGCGGCGCAGGCTGGAGGCGGCGGGGTTCTCGGTCGAAAAATGCGCGGGATACGGACAAAAAAGGGAGATGACGAGAGCGCGGTTTCTCCTTTCGCCCGGCTCAGCGTCGGCGCGCCGCCCCCCGTGGTTTCCTTCGTCGCAAGACGCCCCGCTCCGTCCCGGCGCCGCCATCGCCATTATCGGCGGCGGCGTCGCCGGGGCCGCGCTTGCGGACGCGGCAGCGAACGCCGGATTGACCGCGACGATCGTCGACCCCCAAGGCCTTGCGCAAGGCGCCTCCGGCAATCCCGGAGGCCTCATCATGCCGCGCCTCGATCTAGGGCATGGCGCGCCGTCGCGGTTCTTCATCGCGGCTTATCTCCACGCGCTGCGAACGATCGCGCGCCTTGAAGCGGATCGGGGCGAGCGATTCTTCAACGCGTGCGGCGTCCTGCAGCCCGCGTTGACGACGGAGGATGCTCAGTGGGCGGAGAAAGCGCTGGCGGCGGCATTGTTGCCGCCGGGCTTTATCGAGGCGCAAGGGCGCGCGCTCCACTTTCCTCAAGCCGGCGTCATCGATCCGCCTGCTTTTTGCGCGGCGCTGGCGCGCGGCGCGGCGGTCGTGCAAGAGCGCGTGGTTGACATCCGCACCGACGAGGACGGCGCCGTAGTGCGCCTCGGTAGTGGCCGCGTTCTTGAAGCTGACGCCGTTGTCATCGCCAATGGCGTTGAGGCGCTCCGCTTTGCACAGGCGCGCACGGCGCCGCTGTCGCCCGTCGCCGGGCAGATCGACTGGTTTGCGGATGCCGCGGCGCCCGCGATCGCGTACGCGTTCGGCCCCTATGCCGCGCCCGCACCGAGGGGCGGGGTTATCATCGGCGCCACCTATGAAAAGCTCGGGCCGAAGGAGGCGCCGCGCACCAGCCGTGAGGCGACAGGCTCGACAATTGGCGCGATCGCCGCGGCGCTCCCCGATTTCGCCGCCACGCTCGACCCCGCGCATTCACTGCCGCGCGCCAGCGTCCGCTGTCAGACGCCAGACCGCCTGCCGGTCGCCGGCCCGGCGCCCGACATTGACGCCTACGGCGCCCACTTCGACGATCTCCGTTTCGGCAAGGCGCGCGACTATGCGACGGGCCGCCTTCATCCGCGGCTTTACTTCCTCACCGGCCTCGGCTCGCGCGGGCTTGTCACCGCGCCGCTCTGCGCTGCGATGATCATCGCCGATATGACCGGCGCGCCCGCCCCTGTTGAGCAGGACATCGCCGAGGCGCTGCACCCCGCGCGATTTTTCATCCGCGATTTGAAACGCGCGGTGATTGTGCGTCCGTTGGTCCGCTGAAATTTCCGCGAGCGACACCACGAAACGCCGTCACCCCGGGGCGCGCCTCTTGGCGCGAACCCGGGGGCCATCTCCCGCCACTTGCCATCGTGCGCGCTGTTATTTCCGGAGATGGACCCCGGATGCGCCGCTTCGCGTCGCTCCGGGGTGACGGAGATTTGCGCTTCGCCGCGGCATCGGCTTTAAGTCGCCGCGTTCCCCGGGAGAAACGCCATGATTGAAACGCCGTTCGGACCGGTCTTCGACAATGTGCTCGAAGGCATCGGCAAGACGCCGATGGTGAAGATCTCGAACATCGACACCGGGCCGTGCGACTTGTTCCTGAAGCTTGAGGCGAACAATCCCGGCGGCTCGATCAAGGACCGCATCGGCCTTGCGATGATCGAGGCCGCCGAAAAGGACGGCAAGCTGAAGCCCGGCGGCGCGATTGTCGAGGCGACGGCCGGGAACACCGGCCTCGCCCTTGCCCTCGTCGCCGCGCAGAAAGGCTATCGCCTGACGATCGTCGTGCCCGACAAGATGGCGCAGGAGAAAATCTTTCACCTGAAAGCGCTCGGCGCGGATGTGCGCCTCACCCGCTCCGACGTCGGCAAGGGACACCCCGATTATTATCAGGACGTCGCCCAGCGCATCGCGGACGAGACCGGCGCCTTTTACGTCAACCAATTCGGCAACAAGGCGAACCCCGACGCGCATGAGCGCATCACCGGCCCGGAAATCTGGGGCCAGATGGGCCATGATATGGACGCGCTGATCTCCGGCGTCGGCTCGGGCGGCACCATCTCCGGCCTGTCGCGGTTTTTCGAGCGCGTAGCGCCCCATGTCGAGATGATCCTCGCCGATCCGAAGGGCTCGATCCTCACCGACTACGTCAACACCGGCGCCGTGCCGAACGAGGTCGGCTCCTGGCTCGTCGAAGGCATTGGCGAGGATTTCATTCCGGATGTTTGCGATCTGTCGCGCGTCAAACGCGCCTACGGCATTTCCGACAAGGAGAGCTTTGAAGCCGCGCGCGAGCTTTTGAAAAAGGAGGGCATTCTTGGCGGTTCATCGTCCGGCACCTTGCTCGCCGCCGCGCTGAAATATTGCCGCGAGCAGAAGACGAAAAAGCGCGTGGTCGCGTTCGTCTGCGATCGCGGCGATAAATACCTCTCGAAAATGTACAATGACTACTGGATGTACGATCAGGGCTTCATCAAGCGCCCGCCGAAGGGCGATTTGACGGACCTCATCACGCGCAAGCACTCCGAACGCGCGACCGTGACGGTCAAGCCCGACGACACGATGATGATCGCCTATGGGCGCATGAAGCTCTACGACATCTCGCAGCTTCCCGTGTTGAACGAAGACGGCTCGCTGGCGGGATTGATCGACGAGGAGGACATCCTCTTCGCGGTCGTCAGGAATCGCGACAAGTTCAAGGACCCGGTGAAATCGGCGATGACCTACCGCGTCGAAACTTTGGACGCGGCCGAGAAGATGGAAGCGCTGCTCCCCGTCTTCGCGCGCGGCCACGTCGCCGTGGTGACGAAAGCGGGCAAGTTCGAGGGGCTGATCACAAGGACGGATTTGCTGAATTATCTGCGGTTGCAGGTGGCGTGAATGCCTGCTCTTGACGTCTACGGTCTCAAGAACTGCGACACCTGCAAGCGCGTCCGCAAGGAGCTAGACGCCGCCGATGTTCCGTACACGTTCCATGACGTGCGCGAGGACGGCGTGACGAAGGCGCAAGTGTCAAGCTGGGCGAAGTCTGCCGGGTGGGAGGCGATGCTGAACAAGTCCTCGACGACCTGGCGCGCGCTGCCCGACGCACAGAAAGCGGGCCTTACTGAATCGAAAGCCGTCGCGCTGATGACGGCGAGCCCCGCGCTCATCAAGCGCCCGCTGATCCAGCGCGGCCCGACGGAAGTCT
The DNA here is from genome assembly GCA_034522715.1 of Parvularculaceae bacterium. Classification (GTDB taxonomy): domain Bacteria; phylum Pseudomonadota; class Alphaproteobacteria; order Caulobacterales; family Parvularculaceae; genus Amphiplicatus. The sequence goes on from JAXHLA010000005.1 coordinate 486,120, forward strand.
ATGTCGGGTGGACGGATGCGGTGAAGAAGAAGGTTTTGTAGGGGCGCCACATGAGAACCCGTCACCCCGGGGCGCGCGTCTTCGCGCGAACCCGGGGTCCATCTCCAGAATTACCCGCGCGCGGTATTGTGACCTACGGGAGATGGACCCCGGATCGGCTTCGCCGTCCGGGGTGACGGGAGGGCGCGCTCAATCCTTCAAATTCGCGCCGCCGTCTTCCATCACGCCCGGCCGGCGCCAGTAGTGGAATTGCGGCGTCCATTCATCATGGCCGAGCCCCGCAAGCGCGAGGAGATGCCACATCGGCGAATAGAGATCGCCGGGGCCGAAGCCGGTGCGCGCGCGCCGGAAAATTTTCCCGCCACGCTTCTCATACATGACGGCGCCGGGGCAGTTCGCGTAGCCCATCATCTCGCCCTGCTCCTTCATGTAGGCGCCGCCGCCATGGCTCGCCATGCGGAAGCGCCAGCCGCGATTCTGCGCGATGCGGCGCTGCACGTCCGGCGCGTCCTTCGACACGAGAACGAGCGCGAAGGCGTCCTCAAGATGCGGCACAAGGCCGTTCAATCCGTCCGCCCACAGCGTGCAGTAGCGGCAGGCCTGCCCCATATTGTGGATGACGAGCATCCGCTCGCGATCGCCGAACAGCGCGGACAGCATCGTCTCGCCCTCAAGCGTCTGGAACGCGTAGTCGCCGATTTCGACGGGCGCTTCCGCCATGCGCAGGGCGGCGAGCTTCTGCGCCTTCTCCATGATCTCGGCTTCCAGCTTGTCGGCTTCGGTCATCGCTTGCCTCATGGGTTGTCTCGCGTGCAGCATAGGCCTCGCGCCTGACGAAAGGGAGCGCCGATGCGACGGACCGTATTCGCCTTGCTCGCGACGCTCGCGGGGTGCGCGACGCCGAAGGAGACCGCCGTGAGATGGCCGACGCTCGACGGAAAGCCGCCGCTGATCATCGCCCATCGCGGCTCCAGCGGCTATTTGCCGGAGCACACGCTCGAAGCCTATGGCCTCGCGATCGAGCAAGGCGCGGATGTCATCGAGCCCGATCTCGTCTTCACGAAAGACGGCGTCCTCGTGGCGCGCCACGACCGTTATCTCTCGACGACGACGAATGTCGCCGACAAGCCGGAATTCGCGAGCCGCAAACGCCCCAATGCCGACCCCTCGGGCGAGCCGCGCGAGGACTGGTGGGTCGAGGACTTCACGCTCGCGGAGTTGAAGACGCTGCGCGCGCGCCAGCCCTTTCCGGGCCGCACGAAAGAGCATGACGACAAATTCCTGATCCCGACATTCGACGAAGTGCTCGCCTTCGTGACCACCAAGGCGAAGGAAGCTAGCCGCCCTGTCGGCGTCTATCCGGAAACGAAGCATCCGGCCTATTTCGCCTCGATCGGCCGCGACTTCGAAGCGCCATTTTTGAAGGCGCTCGCAGGTTTCGACGCGGGGCCAGTGTTCATTCAGTCCTTCGAGCCGGAGATTTTGAAGCGGCTGAAAGGAAAAACGACCGCGAAGCTGGTGCAGCTTGTTTTTGAGGAAACCCCTGGCGCCGGTCCGAACATTCCGCTTGAGGAGATTGCTACGTATGCGGATGGGGTGGGCCCGGCGAAGGCACTTGTTTCTACTCCCCCCCCGGCGACGCTACGATTTCGTTCAAGAGTGCGCATCTGCTTCGTCTTTTCGTCCATGCTTGGACGATTCGTGATAACCCCGCTTTGACGGTCACCATCGAAAATGAAATCATGCGGGCCTTTGCGCTTGGCGTCGATGTCATCTTCATTGATTTCCCGGACTCAGGAAACGCGCTGCGCCGCGGTACCGCCTATTGAACTCGATCGTGGATTGTCGAACGAAGCAATTTTTGGCAAGTGCCCGACAGCTCCCTCTAGCTTGCCGGCTGCTGGTGCATTCAACGTCGGTTCGCCCTCTTTAAATGCCTGCCCAAGTGTCGTTTCGGCCCAAGATTTAAATTCTTGGTCAGCGTTCAAGATCCGAAGCTGCGATAACAATCCCTCCCGAACAGGAAGGGATGATCGAGTCGCCAGTCGCGCTTTGTAAGGAGCAAGCTCAATTGTGAAGCAAGGTGACCGGTCTGATCCGGGCGAGTCAATACGCCCCATCGCGCCTTTTCATTCCCTCTCCTTCGATATCTACCGCACTGCGAATAATAACCATCCTAGAATCCCTCCTCAATGAGCGCGACTCCACCTCGGAGAAACCCAATACCCTCAAATACCCGAGCCCTTGTCATGCCGGGCTCACCCGTCACGGCGGTTAGGGTAAATAACCGTCCGTCACCTCCGACGCGAGCCATCATGGGCTCTGCGCGAGCTTCGCGATGCGCCGTTGCCCCATAGCGCAGCCTGATAGATAGGCCTTCAAGAACTTCTATCGTTCTATTTATTTTTTTCCTTGGTGCCGAAGTCTCGAGAGTTGGGCCTCGCTTCCACTTCTTGAAGTCCCAATCAGAATTGAAAGCATGAAAGGCGTTTAGTAGCAAATCTGCGTCGAATGGACGCCGACTTTGATCCGTTAGCTGATTGAGTGAATGCGCGAGGAGAATTAGCACGCCTTTTAGCGTATCGTCTTTCGGATAAACCATCTGGTTGATTGCATTACCAACGGTGGTTCTATGCCGCAGGCTAATTCCTCTTCGATCAAACTCATTACCAACTTCGCGGACAAATTCGTCACGCTCGGCTCCGTTTTTTTCGGAAGCTGATAGTTTCTCAGAAAAAGAATAAATTTGTTCAAAAACCTTTTCGGGATCGATGTCGTTTTGGCGAGCGATCATCGCAATCCAGCCATCCGGCAGCTCCCCCAGACGATACCATTAATATACTAAATGGATCGGGTACACGACAGAGCGTTTCATCAAGCTCCGCGCGCACAAATTCATGTGAGGTCCTTGGCGAAAAACACAAGTTATTTGAATCAAGAAGAAGGAGAACTCGAGTCGATCGAAAGAAACAGGGAAAATCAAAAAACACATTATCTTACAAAAGAAGCCAAATAGAAAGGGCGGAGCACCCGACCTTCATACGTCAACTAGGAGCGGTCACTCCCGCGACGCTAGCAAAGATGGCAGTAGGCTGAAACGAGGGTCGCGCAAGCTTGGCCACATCAGAGGACCATCCCACAGAGATGGCAATGCCGCGAAAATCTTTGTCGCGAGAAGAAGCCATCAGGATCTCTAGCGGTCAGCGCTCCGTCACTAGATCGAATCTATTAGATTAGGGTACCGTATAAAACCAAAGGGATTGGAATTATGATAGCCTTGTTACACCATCCATAATTATGAGCCGAAGGTATGCCCCATTCGGAAGCAACTAACTCGCTTCGTCATTTCGGAGATGCAGCGCTTCAGATAGCCAGCACATTCCGCGGAAATCCGAGAGAGCCGATGCTCAGCGCTTCAAGCTTTCAGAGCAAATCGCGGTAACACGCGGTCGCCTCAATCAGCGGGCCGATACTTTCCACATTCTCGATGATCGGGGACGGACGCGCACCCACAAGACACCGTCGACGGGGCGAATCGAGAGAAGGCAAAGCGCCCTAGCAAACCCCAGCCTCATCCAGCGAGCTGTGTGCGAAAAGGGCGAAGAGGAGAACCGCAAGAAGAAAGGAAAAGCGCCGCGGGACAAGGGGGGCGCATCGCCCGCGGCGCTCTTCGTGATCGCGTCAGCCTCGAGAGGGGATAGAAGGCGTCTCGCGATGAGGGCCGCGCGTTCAGGGAGGGCTCGAGGTCTAAAGACCCCATTCGCGCAACCACCCTTTCAACGGGCCGCGGTTGCATACCCGTCGCATTATCGAAAAATTTTTCGCGACGGACTTTTCGCTGCGCATCGTGTAAGGTCTTTAGGGGGCGAACGAGGGTCTCATCCGGATGAAAAAAATTTCGATCGCCTTCGCTGCGTGCATGACGATGAGCGCTGCTGCGCTGGCGCAACCCGAACCGCCGCCAGGCGCGCCGCCATTGGCGTTGCCGGAGGGCGCTGAACCGCAGGAGCCAGCTGTCCATCAGGACAGCGCCGGGCGCCTCACCGCTTTCGCGCGGAAAGTTCGCGCGGAGAAAGGCTGCGCGGCGGCCGCGCCAGCCTTTCGCGTCATCGCCGGCATGGGCGAAGGGAACGAAGCCGCGCAGCATGAACTGGGCGAGTGCCTCCTCGATATCGAGGGCGCAAACGCGACCGAGACCGCGCTCTTCCGGCAGGAAGGCGTCTTCTGGCTGACGCGCGCGGCCTATGCCGGCAATGCGCGGGCGCAGCGCCGTCTCGTCACGGAAATGGCGGCGCCGTCGAGCGCGCTGCACGACCCCAAGGCTGCGCTGCAATGGGCGCTCGTTTATGCGAAGAACCCGACCTCCGACCTTTATGGCTACAAGACGCTGCCGCCGACGCTGGTTCCGGGTCTTGAAAAGGAAATCGGCCCCGAAAAATCGGCCCAAGCGCGCGCCTTGGCGCAAGCGTTTGCGCCGGTGACGCTCGCAAAGTTTGAAGGACCAAAGCGCGAGCGTCAGAAGAGCGGTGAGCGGAGCCCGGGTGCCGAACCCGGAACCCGGTGCCGCCCCGGCTAGGCGAAACAGGTTAGGCCGCGGCGGATCTTGCGCGGGCGCGCCCCTGTCATCATATCGATCCGGACCAAGTATCGGGTCGCCCCCCCGAGGCCCAGATGTCTGCAAGCGAGCCGCTCACTGTCAGCCTGCTTTATTTTGGCGCGGCCAGTCTCATCTTTCTCGCATGCGCTCTCAGCCTGACAAGGCTGAGAGCGATTCGTGTCCTGAAGATGCAAGACGTGAACATGTCCTTCGCGGGGCAAGCGGAAAATATCGCGCATTCGATCCTGAAACTGATGCTGGCGATATTCTTGTCCGTCGTTTGCGCGCGGGCGATCGCCGCACCCAATTATGTCGGGGGCATTGCGACAATCGACGCTGCAATGCTGCTCTACGGCGTCATCACATTTGCCGCAGCCTTGCCGCAAATCGGGTTGATCGCCGTCCTGTCGCTGAACTTTCGGCAAGAGCGGCCTCGCCAATCGCTCGTTCTGGCGGCCACAATCGCAAGCATCCTGGCTACGGGCATTGGCCAGTTGATCGCGGTCGCCAAAGCTAGCGCTGTTTCAATAACCGGCGAAACAGCCTTTTCCGCATGGGTTGCGCTTGCCGCGGTCCTCTCCGGTTCGATCTTGACGGCGGGCGTCGTCGCGCACTTCTTCCAGATGATATCAATGACGACCCAATCAGGCGCTGCAAGGCGGGAAATTCTGGCGGACGCCTTTCTTGCGGCGGTCCCGACGCTGGCCGCAGTCTTCGTCGCCGCGTCGGCTGTGCGTTTGCTGTTTCATTAGTGATTCTGAAGCGGGGCAAGCAAAAAAGGAACATTAAGCGAAGCGCAAGGCGCCACTCATCCGTTCAAGGCGCAACCGCTGATCCTCGTCAGCTGTCAGGTCGATTGCGCGAACATTCTCGATCTCACTGATGAAGCAACGCGCGCGGCGGCCGGCGCGCCGCTCAATATGCTTGGCTGCGGCTGGGAGGGTATCGCCGACGAGGGCGAGACGCCGACATGGGACCTTGCCGATCGATTGATTTCGGCGGCATGCGCGGGCGTCATAATCCCGAGCTTCGCCAAAGGAGCGTGTACGGAGGATCGCAATCTCGTATTCCGGCGTCGGTCGGACGCCAAACCCCACCAGGTCCGCGTCATCGACGACGAAGGCCGCTTGCCGAAGAACGATTTGTCGTGACGATAAAAAACCGCCCCGCGTTTCCACGGGGCGGCTTCGCCTTCGTTTCCTCCCGAAACCTTAAGGGCCTTATTCGGCGGCTTTGAACTGCGCCGTTTCGGTCGACTCTGACATCGCCGTCGTCGAGGACTGGCCGCCCGAGAGCGTCACCGCGACGAGGTCGAAATAGCCCGTGCCGACTTCGCGCTGGTGGCGCGTTGCTTCGTAGCCGATTTTCTCGGCGGCGAATTCGGCCTGCTGAAGCTCGGAATAGGCCGCCATGCCGCGGTCCTTGTAGCCATGCGCCAGCGTGTACATGCCGTAATTGAGCGCATGGAAACCGGCGAGCGTGACGAACTGGAACTTGTAGCCCATCGCGCCGATTTCGCGCTGGAACTTGGCGATCGTCTGCTTGTCGAGATTGGCTTCCCAGTTGAACGAGGGCGAGCAGTTATACGCCATCATCTTGCCGGGGTGAGCCTTCTGCACGGCTTCCGCGAAGCGCTTGGCGTCGTCGAGATCGGGGTGCGAGGTCTCCCACCAGATAAGGTCCGCATACGGCGCATAGGAAAGCCCGCGCGCGATGCAATGATCGACGCCCGTGCCGTCTTTCAGGCGATAGAAGCCTTCCGGCGTGCGCCCCTGCTCAAAGTCGATGAACGGGTGGTCGCGCTCGTCGACATCCGACGTGATGAGCTTTGCTGATTCCGCGTCGGTGCGCGCGACGATCAGCGTCGGCACGCCGCAAACGTCGGCGGCAAGACGCGCCGCGTTCAAATTGCGCTCATGCGCTTTGGTTGGAATGAGAACCTTGCCGCCGAGATGGCCGCACTTCTTCTCTGACGCGAGCTGGTCTTCGAAGTGAACGCCCGCCGCGCCCGCTTCGATATAGGCCTTCATGATCTCGTAGCAGTTCAGCGGCCCGCCGAAGCCCGCTTCCGCGTCAGCGACGATCGGCAGGAAATAATCGAGCTTCACCTTGCCTTCGGAATGTTCGATCTGGTCGGCGCGGCGCAGCGCATTGTTGATGCGCTTGGCGAGTTCCGGTCCGGCGTTTGCCGGATAAAGCGACTGGTCGGGGTAGACCTGACCCGCGGTGTTCGCGTCGCCTGCAACCTGCCAGCCGGAAAGATAGATCGCCTTGAGGCCCGCCTTCGCCATCTGCACGGCCTGATTGCCGGAGAGCGCGCCCAGCGCGTTGACGAATGGCTCCGTCTTCAGCGATTCCCACAACCGGTTTGCGCCGCGTTCGGCGAGCGTGTGGGCGATGTCGATCGACCCGCGCAGGCGCAGCGCCTCGGCCGCCGAATAGTTCCGCTTGATGCCGTCAAATCGGCCCTTGGGCGCATGCGGGATGATGTCGTCAAATGTAACCACGGAATTTTCCTTTTGGCGGCGCGGCCAAGCCTCGCCTCTGCGCCCGTAATCGAGCACTTTTGCAGGTGCGAAGGAAGAAATGCCGCGTCGCAATGTATCTTATGATACAGTTAATCTTGTCTTTTTGTGTGTTTTGTGTTATAAGAAAGAAGTTATACTGGAAATCTTTCGATGGAACCCGGTCGCCAGCGCCGAAAACTCTATGTCGGTCCACAGGTTAGGCGACTGCGGCGCGACCGGGGGCTGACCCAGGGCCAGATGGCGGCGGAGCTTGGGATTTCTCCTTCTTATGTAAATCTGATTGAACGGAACCAGCGCCCGGTCTCGGCGGACATCCTGATCCGCCTTTCATCGGTCTACGACCTTGACCTTTCGCATCTTGCGACCGCGGATTCCGACGCCTTATTCGGGGAGCTCGCCGCCGCTTTTGCCGACCCGATCTTCAAGAGCGCTGGGGCGAGCCGGGAAGACGCCTTCGACCTTGCTGCCGGCAATCCCGTGCTCGGGGAAGCGGTGGCGCACCTTTATCGCGCCTGGCGGACGGCGCAGGCCGAACTCGTGGAGGCGCGCGCCGCCGGGCGCGCCGGTCAGGACGCCGACCCGGTCGAGGAAGCGCGCGCCTTTCTCCAGACGCACCGGAACCACTTTCCCGCGATCGACGAGGCTGCCGAAGCGATCGCGCGGGAACTCGGCGCGAGCGGCGCCAGCCTTTTCGACACGCTGGCGCAGCGCTTTTCCGGAAGGCACGCCTTGCGCGTTCGGCTGCTCCCGGATGATGTGATGACCGGCGCCTACCGGCGGCTCAACCGTCATGCGGGCGAGCTCGCGCTTTCCGAGCGGCTCGATAACGCCAGCCGCGTTTTCCACCTGGCGCTGCAGCTTTCCCTGATCGAATTGCAAAGCGTGCTTGACCAGACGGTCAACGCCGCGCGCTTCACCTCGGACGCAGGGCGGCGCCTTTCCCGCGCGGCGCTCGCGAACTATGCCGCCGCCGCAATCCTGTTGCCGTATGAGGCGTTCCTGAAATCGGCGAAGGCGCTTGCCTACGACATCGAGGCGCTAGGGCGCCGCTTTGGCGCGAGCTTTGAACAGGTGGCCCATCGCTTGACGACGATGCAGCGGCCGGGCGCGGAAGGCATTGCGTTTTTCTTCGTGCGCGTCGACGCCGCCGGCAACATGTCGAAACGCTATTCGGGCGACGTATTTCCGTTTGCGCGCTATGGCGGCTCCTGTCCTTTGTGGAGCATCCACGAAACATTCCGGTTGCCGCGCCGGGTTCTGACCCAGATCATCGAGCTGCCGGACGGATCCCGCTATTTCTCGATCGCCCGTACGGTGCAAGGCGGCGCTGGCGGCTTCAACGCGCCCTCCGCGGAGCGCGCCGTGGCGCTCGGCTGCCGGATCGAGGACGCCGGCGCGCTGGTCTATGCGAAGGGGGTCGATCTTGAGCACGCGGGCGCGACGCCAATCGGCCTGACCTGTCGCTTGTGCGAGCGGATCAACTGCGCCGCCCGCGCCCACCCGCCGCTGAAGCGGCGCCTCGTCATCGACGAGCACAACCGGCTGGCCGCCCCGTTCAGCTTTGCCTTTGACTGACAGAGCGCCTTGTCGCGGCGCCCGCACGGTCGGTAGGGTCGCGATCCGAAAATTCATGCTGGAGGGCACGATGACCATTCGCCGGCTAATCCTTGTGTTGCTCGCCGCCAGCGCTTCGCTTGGCGCGCTCGCCGCCTGCAGCCATAGCGCCAGCAGCGCCAACCCGGCCGTGGCGGCGCCAGCCGACGACCAGAGCGCCGCCATCAATGCGTGGTTTGAGGAGACGTGGGAGGCGGAGGTTGCGCGCTCGCCGGAGCAGCAGACGTTTCTCGGGCGCAAGACGAATTACGACCAATGGGACGACCCCTCCGACGCGGCGGCGGAGGAAGAGCATCGCCTCCAGATGGCCAAGCTCGCCGAGATGCGCGCTTCCTTCAACTTGGCGGCCCTCGATGCGAACGCCGGGCTTTCCTACCGGCTCTTTGAATATGAAGCCGAGCGCGCCGAAAAATTCTTCGCCTACCGCAACCACTGGTACCGGTTCAGCCATTTCCGCGCGCCCCATTCGAGCGCGCCAGCCTTCCTCATCAACCAGCACCGCATCGACACTGTCGCGGACGCTGAGGCCTATATCGCGCGGCTTGACGGCTTGAAGGCGAATTTCGCGGGGCACCAAAAGGTCGCTGAAGATCAGTTCGCGCGCGGGATTTACGCGCCGAAATGGTCCTATGCGAAAATGATCGAGACTGCGAAGAACGTCATTGTCGGCGCGCCGTTTGACAAAAGCGGCAAGCCTTCGACGATCCTTGCTGATTTCAATGACAAGGTCGGCAAGCTCGATATCGACGCGGCGGCGAAGCGCGCGCTGACGAAACGCGCGGAACAGGCGCTGCTGACTTCGGTCAAGCCCGCCTATCAGGATCTCGTCGCGATGTTTGAGCGGCAGATGGCGTTTGCCTCAAACGATGACGGCGCGTGGAAGCTTCCCGGCGGCGACGCCTATTACGACGCCCAGCTTGAACGCATGACGACGACCGACATGACGGCTGATGAAATTCACGATCTCGGCTTGCGCGAAGTCGCGCGCATTCACGGCGAGATGGACGCCATCCGCAAGAAGGTCGGCTTTGACGGCGACCTGAAGGCGTTCTTCGCCTATATGCGCGACGACAAGGACAAGCGCTTCACTTATCCCGATACGGACGAAGGGCGTGAGCGCTATCTCGCCGAAGCGACGGCCTTGATCGACACGATGCGCGGGCGGCTTGACGCGCTGTTCATCACCAAGCCCAAAGCCGACATGATCGTCAAACGGGTCGAGCCCTTCCGCGAGAAATCCGCCGGGAAAGCGTTCTACCAGCGCCCGGCGCCGGACGGATCGCGGCCCGGCATTTATTACGCCAATCTCCACGACATGGCGGCGATGCCGGTCTATCAGATGGAGGCGCTCGCCTATCACGAAGGCATTCCCGGCCATCACATGCAGATCGCGATCGCGCAAGAGCTTGAGAACGTGCCGAGCTTCCGGCGCTTCGGCGGCTTCACCGCCTATTCCGAAGGCTGGGGCCTTTATTCCGAATGGATCGGCAAGGAGATCGGATTTTATGCCGATCCCTATTCTGACTTCGGGCGCCTCGCGATGGAGCTCTGGCGCGCCGGGCGCCTCGTCGTCGATACGGGGATCCACCGGAAGAAATGGACCCGCCAGCAGGCGATCGACTGGCTGCTCGAGAATACGCCAAACGCAGAAGGCGACGCGACAAGTTCGATCGAGCGCTATGTCGTCATGCCAGGTCAGGCGACAGCCTACAAGATCGGCATGCTGAAGATCCAGGAATTGCGCGCCCGCGCCGAGAAAAAGCTGGGGCGGAAATTTGACGTGCGCAAATTCCACGATGAGGTGCTGAAATACGGCCCCGTCCCGCTGGCGATCCTGGAAGAGAACATCGACGCCTGGATTGCGGCGGAGAAAAAAGTGTGAATGGTCCGGATGGCGACCGCAGTCTCCAAATGGGAGGGATCGGGGCGATGCGCTTGGCCCTTTTTCTCATCGCCGCTATCGCCATTTTCATAGCTGCGAACTTCCTGCGTGACACAGCCGCAACGCGCGCGCGCCTAGCCGAGGCGAGCGTGGTGATCGATACGCGGGCTGGGCCGGTTGAAACGGCCCGCTACGGCGCCGGCCTGCCTGTACTGGTGCTGCATGGTGCGGGCGGCGGCCACGATCAGGGAGCGCTGCTCGCCGGCGCGATGGTCGGCGAGGGCTTCGACATCATCGCGCCGTCGCGCTTCGGATATTTGCGGTCGCCTTTGGCGGCGGACGCGTCTACCGCAGCGCAGGCGGACGCTCTCGCCGCACTTCTTGACGAACTCGGCGTTGATCGCGTCGGCGTCGTCGCCATGTCCGGCGGCGCTCCGCCAGCGCTGCAATTTGCGTCGCGGCGCCCGGAGCGTGTCAGCGCGCTCGTTCTTCTCTCTGCGGCCCCTTACACGCCATTTACGATCGAGGCGCAGGAGCTTCCCGTCCCGATCTTTGTTTATAACGCGCTGTTCGCCTCCGATTTTCCCTATTGGCTGTTGCGCCGCGTCGCGCCTGCGGCGATCGCGCCGATGTTTGACGCGCGCGCCGACATCTTGCGCCGCGCGTCAGCGGAGGAGCGCGAATTCGTGCGGGCGATGATGGCGGCGTTTGAACCCGTGACGGCGCGCGTTGAAGGCCTCAGGAACGAAGGAGCGGCGATCGACCCGGCGGCGCGCTATGATCTCGCTTCGGTCTCGGCCCCGACGCTGGTCGTGCACGCCGTTGATGACGCCCTCAACCCGGTCGCAGTGAGCGAACGGATCGCCGAAGATGTCGCGGGGGCGGATTTGGTCTTGCTCCCAGACGGCGGGCATCTCCTCCTCGGCCATCATGGGTCGTTGCGAGAGCGCATTTCGCGCTTCCTGCGAACGGCGAGCGCGCGCCTTGACTGACAAGCCGCCGCTTTCCGCTTTCATCCGTACCAAGAATGAATGCAGGATGATCGGCCCGGTCGTCAAGGCCGCGCTTGCCGTCGCTGACGAGGTCGTCGTCGTCGATTCCGGGTCGACGGACGATACAATTGCGATCGCCGAAGCCGCCGGCGCGCGGGTTGTCCGGCAGGCCTGGCTCGGCAATGGGCGCCAGAAGCGGTTCGCCGAGGACCAGTGCCGGCACGACTGGCTTCTTGATCTTGATGCGGACGAAGTGGTGACGCCCGCCCTCGCGGGTGAGATCGCCGCGCTGTTCGCGAGCGGCGCGCCGCCCGTCCGCCTTTATCGAACGCCGGTCTCGATTGCGCCGCCTGTCGGCCCGCCCTGGCTCGGGTTCGGCGGCGTCGTTCGCCACAAGCTTTATGATCGACGGGCCGTGCGCGCGCCTGACCACGACGCGTGGGACCAGTTCGACTTGCCGCCAGGCGAGCCTGTCGGCGCGCTCGTGTCGCCAATCCTTCATTACGCCTTCGTGAACGCCGCGCATCTCATGGAGAAGCTGAACCGCAATTCGACGACGCGCGCCGAGGCGCTCGCCCCCAAGCCCCTGCCGGTGCTGGTCTTGCGCATCTTCTTCGGTCTCCCCTTTTATGTCGGCAAGCGCTATTTCCTCGACGGCCTCTTTCGCGGCGGCGTTTACGGCTTTGCCTTTTCGATGATGTCGGGCTTCGGGCGCTGGATGCGCGACGTGAAGATGTATGAGCGCGTGATGCGCGAACGCTTGCGCTAATGGAACCGTTCGGAACGCTCGCTCCCTCACCCGTTGAAACAGCCTTCAGGCGCGCCGCGTCGATGCTTGGCGAAGGGCGCGGAGGGCGGGTGGCGGCGTCGCTGTTGCTGCGCGCTGCTGGCGGAAAGTCGGGCCGCGCCTTCGACGTGCCCATTTTCGGCACCGAATGCGCGCGCCTCCACCCTTACGACAATATCAGCGAGAAGCGCGTCTTCATCACGCCGCAATTCTGGGAGGCGGCGGAGCGCGCCGCGCTGGCCTCGTTCATCGCGAGCAGCGCCGGCGCGTTCACGTTTCTCGATGTCGGCGCGAACGCCGGGCTTTACACGCTCTTTGCGCGCTCGGCGGCGCGCGCGGCGGGGCGCCCCTTTCGTGCGATCTGCATCGAGCCTTCGCCGGAGATGCTGACGCGGCTTCAATTCAATCTCGACGCGTCCGGCGCTGGCGCCGAGGTCGCCATCTTCGATTGCGCCGCCGGAGAACGCGAGGACATTGCTTCCTTTCACACCAATGCGACCAATCGCGGCGAGAGCCGGGTCGCCGCCGAAGGCGAGGGCCAAGTGCGGGTGCGCCCGCTCGCCGCGATGATCGATGACGCGGGTTCGCCGAAAATCGACGCGATGAAAATTGACATCGAAGGTAGCGAGCCTGAAGCGCTGCGCGGGCTTTTCGCGTCAGCGGGCCCGCGGTACAGGCCCGCGCTCATCATCATGGAGCTGTCGCATTCGAGCGGCGACGCGGCGGCGCTGCTCGCCGCCGAGGGCTATCGCGAAACTTTCCAGACAAAGCGAAACGGCGTCTTCGAAAGAAAATAGAGGCGCCTAGAGCGCGCTCGCAATTATGCTCGTCGAGAACGCGCTCTAGTCTTTTGTTTTGTCGCGCGTTCTTTCCGAAAACCGCGAACCACTTTGCGGGAACGCGCTTTAGCTTTTGTAATAGTCCTTCACGAACAAGCGCTCCTCGATCCCCGATTTCTGGTAGCCGCCCTCTTCCGCGGTCTGGCGCGGCGGGAGGGGGATCGGCGCGAAGGCTTCCTCGTTGAATTCATAAGGGATGGCGTCGAGGATCGACCGCACGCAGTTGAGGCGCGCTTTCTCCTTGTCGTCGCCGTCGACCGATCGCCACGGCGCATAGTCCGTGTGCGTTGCTTCTAGCATCAAGTTCCGGTATTTCGAGAACTCGGCCCAGCGCTTGCGGCCTTCGAGGTCGATGGGCGACAGCTTCCAGCGCTTTGTCGGATCGGACGCGCGGTCCTGAAAGCGCTTTTCCTGTTCCTGCGCGGAGACATGGATCCAGTATTTGAGGAGAACCGTGCCCGACGAGACAAGCATGCGCTCAAACTCGGGAACCTCCTTCATGAAGATGTCGTATTGCGCCGGCGAACACCAGCCCATCACCGGCTCGACGACCGCGCGATTATACCAGGAGCGATCGAAGAGAACGATTTCGCCGGCGGCGGGAAGATGCGCGACATAGCGCTGAAAATACCACTGCGTCGTTTCGCGATCGGAGGGCTTTGGCAGCGCAACGACGCGCCAGATGCGCGGATTCATGCGGTGGAGGATCGTCTTGATGACGCCGCCTTTGCCCGCCGCATCGCGCCCTTCGAAAACGATCGCGACCTTCAGCCCTTTGCGCGCCACGGTTTCCTGCAGCTTTGCCAGTTCGAATTCGAGCGCATCGAGTTCGACTTCGAATTTATCTTTGTTCATGTCGCGGCCTCGTTGCCCTCGGCGTCGAACAGATAGTCGCGCCGGCAGAATTCGCAGCTGACCTTGATGCGGCCGCCCTCGGCCAGATCGCTCAGCTCTTCCGGCGCATAGCGCGACAGCACGGCGGAGATTTTTCCGGCGTTGCAAGCGCAGTGGGCGCGCAAGGGCCTCGCGTCGAAGACGCGCACGCCGTCCTCGTGATAAAGCCGATAGAGGAGATCTTCAGCGGTCAGCACGGGATCGAGCAATTCGTCGCTTTGTGTCGTCGCAAGCAAAGACGCCGCACGGCTCCACGCTTCTTCATCATCGGCGGATTTCAGCGCCGCTTCGCCGCGCTCGCGATCGCCGCCCTCGCCCGGCATGAACTGCACGATGACGCCGCCCGCGCGCCAGGTTTCGCCCTTGCCCGGGCGCGCGACTTTGCCGACGGCAAGGCGAACCGCGGTCGGGATCTGCTCCGACTGTGCGAAATACGCGACCGCCGCTTCTTCCAGCGTGACGCCCTCGATCGGGGTCACGCCCTGATAGCGGTCCATGTCGGGGCCTTGATCGATGGTGATCGCCAGATGGCCTTTGCCCATCAGCGCGCCGAGGCCGCGCGCCGCCGCCGGCCCGCCGATCGAGGCGGTCGCGCGAATGGCGCCGCCGGACGTGTAATCGGCGACGATCATCCGCACGTCGCCGGCGCCCTGGGCCTGAAAGATGAGCTTGCCGTCGAATTTGAGCGAGGACCCCATCAGCGCGGCGAGCGCCAGCGCTTCGCCGAGCAGCTCTGACGGCGGATCTGCGAATTTGTGCGCGGAGAGTATCTGGTCGATGGCCGGACCGAGGCGAACGATCCGTCCACGGACGGACCCGTCGCCGACCTGAAACGGCAGGATGAAATCGTCGCGAACCGTCACGCTGGTCAACTCTTCAATTTATAGCCGGACTTGAGGAGCAAATAGCTCCACGCGCCGAGCGCCGCGGTCAGCGCCAGCGATACGCCCGCGCCGAGAACAAGCGAAGCTTCTGCAACGCCGGTGAACCCGTATCGGAAGCCGTCGATCAGGTAGAAGACCGGGTTGAAATGGCTGAACGTCAGGAACGGCTCCGGCAAGGCCCCGATCGCATAGAACGTGCCCGACAGAAACGTCAGCGGCGTAATGACGAAATTGTTGATCGCCGCGAGCTGATCGAATTTGTCGGCCCAGACGCCGCCGACTATTCCAAGAAAGCCGAACATCAATGACGCCAGCGTCGCATAGAAAACAATCGCCAAGACATTCTCGATCTCCATCGGCGCGGTCGAACCCGCCATGAAGAAAGCGCTTGTCGCCGCCGTGACGGCGCCGACGAGGAGCCCGCGCGCGGCGGCGCCGACAACGAATGCGACGGTCAGCTCAGCCGCGGATAAAGGCGGCATCAACACGTCGATAATCGAGCCCTGCACTTTGCCGATGATGATCGACGAGGAGGAGTTTGCAAAAGCGTTGGTCAAGATCGCCATCATCACGAGACCGGGCGCCAGAAACTCGACGTAAGGAACGCCGTCAATATCAGCGCGCCCGCCCAGCGCCTGCATGAAGACGAGCAAAAAAAGCAGGGTCGAAATGACCGGCGCCACGACCGTCTGAAACGAGACTTTCAAAAACCGGCGCACTTCTTTTTCAAGCAGGGTTTGAAGCCCGAGCCAGTTCACCCGGCCGAACCGGCGCTCGCCGAAAGCGAGGCGCGTTGCAGGCTCATCAACGGCGGCAGCTTGCATCAGAGCGTCAGTCATAGGTCGTCCGTGTTGCGCCGCAGCTTGGCGAGGGTCAAGCAGCCGGACCTCGTCCCGGGTCCAACGCGCCACCACATCTAGTGTGCAAAACTGAAGGGCGGCGCCATGTTGTAATTTCGGCGCCGTAAGGTACTATATCTGGGGTGCGCTGACGGAGAGATATGAGGCGCTACAAGATATTGTGATCCAGAGACTGACCACTACGGGCGTGAGACTGGCGGGCCGGCCGGTCAAACGGGTCCTTCAATAACCAGGCAGGGAGCGGCGCGATGGCATGGAATGACGAGCGGGTCGAGCTATTAAAGAAGTTCTGGGCGGAGGGCCTGTCGGCCAGCCAGATTGCCTCCAAAATGGGCGGCGTGACGCGCAATGCGGTGATCGGAAAGGTCCATCGGCTGGGTCTTTCCGGGCGCGCCGCGCCCGCCAAACCTCAGCGCGGCTGTGACGCCGCGCCCGATTACGCGGCCGAACCCGCGCCGATGGCGGTTTTCGCGCGCAAGACGATCGAGACGATCATCGACGAGCCGGAATTCGTCGCCCCTGTCATCCTATCGGGCGGCGACATGACCACGGTCGCGACGCTGAAAGGCAACATGTGCAAATGGCCGATCGGCGATCCGGCCAAGGACGATTTCCATTTCTGCGGCCAATCGGCGCCGACCGGCAAACCCTATTGCACCTATCACGCGCATATCGCGTTCCAGCCGGCGCAGCGCCGCCCGGACCGCCCGGCAGCCGCGCCGCAGCGGATTCTCGCCGACGCCAAGCGCCGCGCCGTGAACTGACCGGTTCACGTCCCCTTGCGACGAAAAAAGCCGCCGGGCGACCGGCGGCTTTTTTCATGTCATGTCGAGAGAATAGCCCGCCGCGCGCACCGTGCGGATCGGATCGGCATGGTCGTGCTTGGTGAGCGCCTTCCTAAGCCGTCCGACATGGACATCGACGGTTCTGACCTCGACGAAGACGTCAGAACCCCACACCGCATTCAAGAGCTGCTCACGCGAGAAGACGCGGCCCGGATGCTGGATCAGGTGATCGAGAAGCCGGAATTCCGTCGGTCCGAGATGGATTTCCTTTTCCTCGCGCCAGACGCGGTGCGCGGTGCGATCGACCTTGATGTCGCTATAGGCGACGATGTCCTCGACGAGCGCCGGACGAATACGGCGCAACACCGCCCGCACCCGCGCGATCAATTCAGCCGTCGAGAAGGGCTTTGTCAGATAGTCGTCAGCGCCGGTTTCAAGACCGCGAATACGGTCGGACTCCTCCGAACGCGCCGTCAGCATGATGATCGGAATGTTGCGGGTTTCCGGGTCCTGACGCAGGCGCCGGCAAACCTCGATCCCGGATATTTTCGGCAGCATCCAGTCGAGGATGACGATATCGGGATGAAATTCGGCGACTTTCAACATCGCATCTTCGCCATCCTTGGCGATGCGCGTCTCGCAGTCTTCCTTCGCGAGATTGTAGTCGAGGAGCGTTGCGATCGCTTCCTCATCTTCGACGATCAGAACTTTCGTTCGTGTCATGGTCTGAGCCTCAAAACGGATCCGGTCAGGCAAGGCCAGGCTTGAGCGGCGGCGCGCCGGGATCTTCGCCTTTGGGCCGCTCTTCTGCAAAAGAAGCGCCGGTCTCGACGAAATGGATCGCCTCGGCGATGTTGGTCGCGTGATCGCCGATGCGTTCAAAATTCTTCAGGATAAAGAGCAGGTGCACGCCGGGATTGATTTCCCTTGGCTCGGCGCTCATCGACACGACGAGGTCTCGGTAGAGCGAGGAATAGAGCTCATCGAGGTCGTTATCGCCGCGCCAGACCGCCATGGCGGCGTCGAGATTGGCGCCTTGATAGGCATTCAGAATGTCCGAAAGCTGGCGAAGGCTGGCGCGCCCCATCCGCGCGACGGCGTCCACCGACGACGCCGACGGCGTTTCCATCGCGACTGCGACGGTGCGTTTGGCGACATTCTTGGCAAGGTCGCCAACGCGCTCCAGTTCGGCGGATAATTTCATCAGGCTGGCCGCTTCCCGGAACTGGTGGTCGGTTAGCGCGCCGGCGCGCAAGATCGCTATCGCCCGGTCGTCGACGCGGGCGTGGAAGGCGTCGACCTTGACGTCGGTCTTGACGACCCGTTCGGCGAGGGCGACGTCGCGGCGTTCGAGCGCGCCGATGGCTTCGCTGAGCTGCGTTTCGACCATAGCTGCCATTTGCGCAAACTCGCCCCCGAGCGCCCGCAAGGCGGCCGCCGGGGTCGCAGGCGCAATTGTGGCAAGGGTCATCGGACTGTCACCAAAGCGTACGCGGCGCGGCTTCCATGCGCCGGATTATGTGACAGATTCTTGTACGCTTAGGAAATCGCCGCGCGACCGTCCGCCGCCGGCAGGTAGCAACTAAACGAGGTCCCGCCCGCCAGCCGGCTTTCGACCTGCAATCCGCCGCGATGGCGGTTCAAGATATGCTTGACGATGGCGAGGCCGAGCCCGGTGCCGCCCGCTTTTTTGCTGCGATCGATGCTGACCCGGTAAAACCGCTCGGTCAGTCGCGGCAGGTCCGAGCGCTCAATGCCCGGCCCGAAGTCGCGCACCTGCACGAAGACGAGGTCTTCGACAGGAACACCGAGGCGCGCGGCGATCTGCTCGCCGCCGTCGCCGGCCCGGTGCGCGACGTCGCCCCCCTCGCCGATCGAGGGCGCGGCGCCCTTCCCGACCTTGATCTTGATCATCGCCGGATCGCCGCCGTATTTCAGCGCATTGTCGATGAGGTTCTGGATCGACTGGAACAGCTCGTCATGTTCGCCCGTGACCCGCAGCGGTCCGCCGGCGAGATTTTCGAAATCGACGATCGCTTTTGACTGGTCGAGCACCGGGCGAAGACTGTCGATCACGTCTTCGGCGAGCGCGGCGACATCGACCGTGTCGCGCGGGGGCACATGTTCGTGCAGTTCAATGCGCGACAGCGACATCAGGTCCGAAACGAGGCGCTGCATCCGCTCGGCTTGCGCCTGCATGATGCCAAGGAACTTATCCCGCGCTTCCGGATCGTCTTTGGCGTGGCCTTTCAGGGTCTCGATGAACCCGAGCAGCGAGGCGAGCGGCGTGCGCAATTCATGGCTCGCCGAGGCGATGAAGTCCGCGCGCATCTGTTCGACGCGGCGTTCGCTCGTCAGGTCACGAACATAGACGAGGACACGCTCGACGGGGCGCGCATCGCCGACCGGCGCGACAAAGGCCCGGCAGTGCCGTTCGACAGCGCCGGACGTCGTGAACTCGACCGCCCGCGAGCCTTCGCCGGCTGCGACCGCTTCGGCCGCCTCGAAGACGTTGGGCGCGCGCAAGGCGGCCGCGAAATGGCGCGCCTCAAGGCCCTTGGCGCCGATGAACTCCTCCGCCGCCGGGTTCGCGTGCTCGATGATGCCATTCGCGTCGAGAATGAACAGCGGTTCGGGAAGGGCCTGCGCAACCCCGCGCGCAAGCCGCAGCGTCGACAATTCCGTCTCCGTTGCGCTGATCTGGCTTTGGACAACGCGTTCAACGGGCCGCGCCCATTCGCGCCCCGACGAGAGCCAGTACCGGATCGCCAGCGACGCGAGGAACGCCGCCCACGCAGCGACCGGCAGCCAGAGGTTCGTCGTGACGCCCGACACCATGATGATGACCGCGACGCCAGCCGCGATCGCTGCCGACCACAGGAAATCGCGCCCGCGAACATCCGCCGCCGCCCGGCGGATGATGGCAGCGAGACTGTCGTCGTCATCCTCAACGGCCATCGGCGTCAGCGCGCTTTCTCCGCGGCGATCCAGCGATCGATGTAATCGTCAAGCGCTGACAGCGGGATGGCGCCATTTTCAAGCGCGGCGTCGTGGAAACGGCGAATGTCGAACTTCGCGCCCAATTCCTTCGTGGCGCGCGCGCGCAGCTCCTTGAACTTCAGCTCACCGATCTTGTAGGCGAGCGCCTGCCCCGGATTGGAGATGTAGCGGTCGACCTCGGCGGTGATGTTGTGCTCGGAAAGCGCGGTGTTCTCCTTCATGAACGCAATCGCCTGGTCGCGCGTCCAGCCTTTCGCATGAATGCCGGTGTCGACGACAAGCCGGCAGGCGCGCCACATCTCGTAGGACAGGCGCCCGAAATTTGAATAGGGATCCTGATAAAATCCCGCGTCGAGCCCAAGGCTCTCGGCGTAGAGCCCCCAGCCTTCGATGAAGGCCGTGAAGCCGCCGAATTTGCGGAATTCCGGGAGATCCAGCTCCTGCGACAGCGCGATCTGGAAATGATGTCCCGGCACAGCTTCGTGCAGCGTCAGCGCCTCGACTTCGTACAGCGGGCGCGTGTCGAGTTTTGAGGTGTTGACGCGGTAGACGCCGGCGCGCGTGCCGTCGCCCGCCGGGCGCTCGTAATAGGCGGTTGTCGTGCCTTCCGCGATGTCGGCGGGAATCTCCTTCAGCGTGTAGGGCATGCGCGGCAGCCGCCCGAACAGTTTCGGCAATTCCCCGTCCATCTTCTTCGCGACGAAGGAATTCTTCTCCATCAATTCCTGGGGCGTCTTCGCGTAGAACTGCGGATCCGTGCGCAGGAAATCCTGAAACGCCTTGAAGCCGCCCTCGAACTTCGCGGCCTTGATGGTCGCATCCATGTCCTTGCGGATGCGCGCGACTTCGCGAAGCCCCAGCGCGTGAATTTCGTCGGCGGTCTGCGCCGTCGTCGTGAACATTTGCGCGCGATGGTCGTAATAGGCGCGCCCGTCGGGAAGCGCCGCAGCGCCGATCTCCTGACGGCAGGCGGGCTTGTATTTTGTCTCATAGAAATCCGCGAACCGCGCGATCGCCGGAACGGCCATCGAAGCGACGGCGCGTTCCGCCGACGCTTTCAGCCGCTTCCAGTCCTTCGCCGAGATCGTCGCGGGTTTGGCGTCGAACGGCGCCATCATCGCGCTGTCGGCGGGCTTGTCGACAACATGGAAGCGGATCGTCTTTTCGTACCCCGCCATCGACGCGCAAGGCTGCACCCAGCCTGTCTCAACGCCCTTTTCAAGCCGCCCGATGACGCCGTCGATATAGGCGGGCGAGGCGCTGAGGCGCTTTATGTAGCTTTCATAGTCCGCAACGGTGAAAAACGGCAGATCGTCCGGCAATCCGGTGATGAATGTATGGGGCCCGTAGCGGTTGGTGATCGCGAGATATTTGCCGCCGAATTTTGCGGCCGCGATGTCGTTTTCAAGATCGAGCGTCAGGAGATCGAAATTGACGCGGTCGGCGGGCGCAAGCGCGCTCGCATCGAGCGCTTCAAGGCGCGCCAGAAACGCTTTCTGGTCCTCGATCGCGGCGTCATAGGCGGCGAGCGTCGTCTGTTGCAGCCGGTCGTCATAGTCGCGCACGCCGAGCGAGGTTGCAAAGGTCGGACTCTGCTCAAGCGACCACGCCCAGTGATCGTCGATGACCGCCTTCAGCGAGTCCTGCGCGAAGGCGGGCGACGCGAGCGCCGCAATGGCGGCGGCCAGGCTCAGTTTCGTCATGGTCTTGCCCCTTCTCTCAGTTCAGCCGTTCAGCCCACAGATCATATTCATCAGCGCCCGATACCCGCACGCGCGCCCTGTCGCCGGGTTTGAGGCTGGTCTCGCCTTCGAGAATGACGGCCCCGTCGATCTCGGGCGCGTCGGCGTAAGAGCGTCCAATGGCGCCCTCGGCGTCGGTCTCGTCGATCAGCACGTCGATCTCGCGGCCGATCCAGCCTTGCAAGAGGCCGGCGGAAATCTCCTGCTGCGCCGTCATGAAGCGATGATAGCGTTCTTCCTTCACTTCCTCAGGGACGGCGCCCGGGAGATCGTTCGCGCTGGCGCCCTTCACGGGCTCGAATTTGAAGCAGCCGACCCGGTTCAGTTTCGCTTCGCGCAGCCAGTCCAGCAGGAACGTAAAATCTTCCTCCGTCTCTCCCGGAAAGCCGACGATGAATGTCGAGCGCAAGACGAGCGCCGGATTGACGGAGCGCCAGCGGCGGATCTGGTCGAGGGTTTTTTCCTGATGCGCCGGACGGCGCATCGCCTTCAACACTTTCGGGCTCGCGTGCTGGAACGGGATGTCGAGATAGGGAAGCAGCGAGCCTTCCTCCATCAACGGGATCACCTGATCGACATGAGGGTAGGGGTAGACATAGTGAAGCCGCGTCCATACCCCGAGACTTTTGAGGCCGCGCGCCAGATCGAGAAAGCGCGTTTCATAGTCGTCGCCGCGCCAGGGATAGGGCGCGTATTTCAGGTCAAGTCCGTAGGCGGACGTATCCTGCGAAATGACAAGGAGTTCCTGGACGCCCGCATCGACGAGTTTTTCGGCTTCCTTCAAGACGGCGTCGATGCGCCGGCTTTTGAGCTTCCCGCGCATCGACGGGATGATGCAGAAAGAGCAGGTGTTGTTGCACCCTTCCGAAATTTTCAAATAAGCGTAATGGCGCGGCGTCAGCCTGACGCCTTGCGGCGGCACGAGGTCGAACAAGGGATCATGCGGCGCGGGCGCGGCCTCGTGCACCGCCTCCATCACCGCCTCATATTGGTGCGGGCCGGTGACAGAGAGCACTTTCGGGTGCGCTTTCCGGATGACGCCCTCTTCGGCGCCAAGGCACCCGGTGACGATGACGCGGCCGTTCTCGGCGATCGCCTCGCCGATCGCGTCGAGAGACTCGGCGCGCGCGGAATCAAGAAAGCCGCAAGTGTTCACGAGCACGGCGTCCGCGCCCTTGTAGTCCGGCGCGATCTCGTAGCCTTCCGCCTTGAGGCGCGTGATGATGCGCTCGCTGTCAACAAGCGCCTTCGGGCAGCCGAGGCTGACGATGCCGATGCGCGGGTTCGATTTCGGTTCTTTGGGAAGGGGCGCAGCCATGATGGGCGCCCGTCTAGCCCATGACGCGCGGGGGCGAAAGCCGAGCGGTTATCTGCGCACCGCGATCAGCGTGAAGACAAGCCCGCCGGCCGCGCCCGCAAGCGCCTGCAGAGCGAGATCTGATGGGTCGCGCGCGCCGAAAAAGGCGCCGACGCCGCCGCCGAGCATGACGTTCTCGACGAGAAAGAACAGCGCCGGCAGGGCTGTCGCGCCGCCAAGAACGTAAGCGACCGGCGCGAGCGGCTTTAAAATCCGCTTGAAGATCGCCGCGACCGCGAAGGCGATCGCAAAACAAACGGCGAGAATGGCGATGAAGGGAGAGCCCGTCGCAAGTCCGGCGACGTTGAGGCTGTAGGTTTCGGCAAGCGCGCCGGCCGACGGCTGGAACCCTGGATAGGCGGACAGCGTTTGCACCGTCAGGAATGCGGCCGACAGCAGATAGCCAAACGCAACAGCGACGACAAAGCCGATGAGGATACGCACGATCGCCATGAAGCCGCCCCTCGCTGTGACGCCTGCGCAATTGACGCGCCGCGCACGACCTGTCTACGCAAAGCCCAGCCAAAACGCCATGGAGAATGACATGATCCGTTCCGCGCCCTCGCGCCGTTTATCCCTTGCCGCCACGGCGGCGCTCGGGGCGCTCGCTGCGGGCTGCGGCGCAAAAGACGTCGCGGCGGCGGCTTCGACCGCGCCAGGCCAGGGCGGAGGCGACCCGAAATTGCAGACGACGCTCGCCGATCCGGCGCCGCTCGGCGCAACGGCGCTGCGGATCGAGACGCTCGCAGAAGGGCTCGTCAATCCATGGTCGATCGCCTTCCTGCCGGACGGGTCGATCCTCGTCACCGAGCGCGAGGGGCGCCTTCGCGTCATTCGAGACGGCCGCCTCGTCGCGGCCCCGGTCACAGGCGTGCCAGAGGTGCTCGCCTGGAATCAGGGCGGGCTTTTCGACGTTCTTCCGCACCCGGATTTTGCGAATAACGGCGTTCTCTATCTTTCCTACGCGCACGGCACGCGAGGGGCGAATGCGACGCGGATCGCGCGCGCGACTTTCGACGGCGCGGCGCTGAGCGGTCTCACCGTCCTTTATGACGCGGTTCCCGAAAAGGATTCCGGCCACCATTACGGCGCCCGGCTCGCCTGGGGCGGCGACGGCAAGCTCTACGCGACGATCGGCGAAGGCTCGCGCTACAAGGAGAAGGCGCAGGACATGGCGTCGAGCTTCGGCGCCGTCATCCGCCTCAACGAAGACGGCTCGATCCCCGCTGACAACGCGGTCTTCGGCGGCGGCGAGCGCAAGGAGCTGTGGTCGAAGGGCCATCGCAATGGACAGGGCCTTGCCTACGACGCTGCTCGCGGCATCCTCTGGGAGCACGAGCACGGGCCGCGCGGGGGCGACGAAATCAACATCATCGAGAAGGGCGCCAATTACGGCTGGCCGCTCGCCACTTACGGCATCGACTATTCCGGCGCGCGGGTGACGCCGTATACGGAGTTTTCAGGAACGAAGCAGCCGTTCAAGCACTGGACGCCGTCGATCGGCCCCTCGGGCCTCGCCGTTTACCGGGGCGCGATGTTCCCGGCCGACTGGGACGGCGACCTTCTCGTCGGCGCGCTGGCGGAGCGCTCGCTCCACCGGGTCGATCTCGACGGCATGAAGCCGGTCGGCGAGGAGCGCTATCTGGAAGGCGAGCGTGTCCGCGACGTGCGTGTCGGCCCTGAAGGCGCGATCTACGTCACCACCGAGAATGACGGCGGCGCCCCGACCGGCAAGGTCTTGCGCCTCACCCCGGCGACCTGATCGAGCGTCAGAGCGCGCGCAGCCAGGCGACAGCGAACGCTGCGCCGATAACGAGCGCTGCGTTAATCGCCGACGCCGTCGCGAACATCGCCACTTCAGACATTGATTTCATCGGAGCCCCCCGGCTGACCCGTTGAAGGATGCCTAAGGAAGATTAAGGAAGCCGCTCGCCGGCCGTTACGATTGTCCGGACCTCACGCCGCCTTCCGCCGCCCGCGCCACCAGGAGCGCAGGATCGTCAGCACGACGAGCAGGAGGATCAGCGAAGGCCAGCTGCGCGCGACGAAATTGACGGCGTCGGCGAGCGACTGCATCGAGGTGCGCCCAAAGCCGCTGAACGCTTCCGAGAGCGGCTTCCACATGCTGACCGAGGTTTCGGGGTCGGAAGTGTAGTTGATCGACAGCGCCGACATCGAGACGCGCGCCTTCGCCGCATCGAGCGAGGCGGTCATCGAATCGATTTCGCCTTGCACTTCGGCGAGCGCGCGTTCGGCGGCGAGAATGTCGTTGAGCGATCCCTCGCGCGTTTCCAGCAGCGTCTTGATCCGTTCCCGGAGCGTCTTCTTCGCGTCGAGGCGCGCCGAGACGTCAATGATGAATTGCGTGAGGTCTTCAGCGCTGACGGTATTGGCGGTCAGTTCGCCGCCGGCTTTCTCCGCGTCCGAGGCGATCGAGCCGCGAAACGTCGCCAGCCATTTCGGCTCGGCGCGGAGCGTCAAATAGGCCGAGACCTGGTCTTCGCCATAGGCGTTGATCGACGAGCCCATCACCTGACAGACGCTGGGCCCCGCATCGAGGCAGGCTTTCTCGTGCGCCTTGGCGAGAACGGCGATCGCCGTCTTCGGGGCCTCGATCGCCATCGAATAGGAATAAGCGAGCATGACGCCGGCATTGGCGGCCTCGCCATTCGGGCCGGGCGGCGGCGCGGGCGAAGAGACCGCCGCGTCGCTTTCATAAGCGGCGCGCGACGAGCCGGTGACCGCGATCGATTCCGCCGGCGCGGCCGCATAGTCGCTGGAGCCTTGCGAACAGGCGGCGAGCGCGAGCGCTGACGCGGCGGCGAGCGCGCGAAGCTTCAACATTGTCATGACAAGGTCCCCTCCGGCGCGAAGCGCCGCTGATTTGCGCGTCTTTTATCGCGGGACCCTGCGGCGCGCCAGCGGCGGCAGGGCGGCTGAATTGCGGCAGGGCCTCAAAAACCGCGGATCGGCATGTCAGGGCCCCGCTGCAGCCAATTCCACGCCGGGTAGCGCGCCGAGGCCTCGATCATGTGGAGCGTGTAGGCCATGCGGGGTCGCGCCGACCGGTTGGCGCGGCTCAAATGCGGCGCCCGGCCCGAAAAGATGACGAGATCGCCGACGCCGGCCGGCGCCGCGACGCGGCGCTCTTCCGGGTACGGATCATCGTCAAGCGTCACCATCTCGGTTCCGCCCTCCGGCTTGCGGCGGAAGAGGCGGCGCAGCGGCCCGTTGTGGTCGCCGGGGATGAACTCCATGCAGCCGTTCTCGAGCGTCGCCTCATCAAGCGCGACCCAGAATCCGATGCAGCTTTCGGGCTCCGTATAGAGGAAGGTCGAATCCTGATGGCAGGTCACCTCCCCGCCGATGTGAGGGGACTTCATGATGACCATGGACTGCAGAAGGCGCGGCGCGCGAAAGCCGACAGCCTCGGCCGCTTGCTTCATCATCGCCGACCGCGAGAATGCTGCGAAAACCGGATCGAGATCGTGGAGGCAATGACCGATCTTGTTGACCGCCTCGCGCTTTGGACGGATGAGCTGGCCGCCTGCATCGAACGCTTCCTCCTCCAGGAAGAAACTGATCTTGTCGCCGGAGGAGAGGAAATAGTCGTCCGCCGCGTGGCTCTGTGTCGTTGTCGAGAAGATCGTGCGGTGCGCGTCGATGTCGAACGCGTCGATCAGCGCGAAAGCGCGGGCCTTCAACGCGGCGCATTCTTCTGGTGTCGCGAAGTTGCGGACGATGACAACGCCGTCATGATTGAAGCCGGCGCGAAGAGAGCCCCCATCCAAGTTCACTGAGGAAAAGGCGTGGAGAGCGTTCATGGGATTATGCCGCGCCTGACTCACGTCGTTTGCACAATCCTGTTGGGTTACGAGCCTCCATCCCCGCTTATCCCCGCCGCCAGGTCGCGCCGCTCGGGCCGTCTTCGATGACGACGCCTTGCGCCGCGAGCTCGTCGCGGATGCGGTCTGAGGTTTTGAAGTCTTTCGCCTTTCGCGCCGCCGCGCGGTCGCTGAGCAATTTCTCAATCGCTTCCGCCGTCAGCGCGCCGCCGCTCTCAGGCGTCCATTTGAACCACGCCTCGGGCTCCACCGCGAAGAACCCCATCAGCTGGCCCGCCGCCTTCAACCTTGCCGCAGCGCGTTTCTTCGCCTCGCCGTCCATCTGCATGGCGATGTCGCGCAGTTCATGGAGGCCCGCGATCGCTTCGGGCGTGTTCATGTCGTCTTCAAGCGCGAGAAGGACGCTTTCAGGAACATCCGCCACGCCGCCCGGCGCGTCTGCGAGCAGGCGATAAAAGCGGTCGAGTTGCTTTTTCGATTGCTCGATGAGGCTGTCCGTCCATTCCAGCGGCTGGCGGTACTGCGCCGAGAGAAGCGCGAAGCGCAGCGTTTCGCCGTGATGTTTTTTCAACAGATCGCGCGGCAGCGCGACATTGCCGAGCGACTTCGACATCTTGTCGGCGCCCATGTTGAGAAAACCGTTATGCAGCCAGTAGCGCGCCAGCGGCGCGCCGCCATGCGCGCAGGCCGACTGTGCGATCTCGTTCTCATGATGCGGGAACTTCAGATCCTGCCCGCCGCCGTGGATGTCGATCGTCGTCCCCAGCGTTTTCTCGATCATCGCCGAGCATTCGATATGCCAGCCGGGACGCCCGCGGCCCCACGGACTGTCCCAGCCCGGCTCGTCCGCGGCGGAGGGTTTCCACAGCACGAAGTCGGCGGGATTTTCCTTGTACGGAGCAACCTCCACACGGGCGCCCGCCAGCATGTCGTCGAGACTGACGCCGGAAAGGCGCCCATAATCGGCGAACGAACCGGTGCGGAAAAGGACATGGCCTTCGGCCGCATAAGCAAAGCCGCCGCCAATCAGCGTCTCGCACAGGGAAATCATCTCGCCGATATGGCCGGTCGCCGTCGGCTTCAGCGTCGGGGGGAGCGCGCCAAAGGCCGCCAGCTCCTCGTCATAGATGCGCGCGTATGTCGCGGTAATCTCGGCGATCGGCTGGCCGGTCTCCTTGCTTCTCTTGATGATCTTGTCGTCAATGTCGGTAAAATTGCGCGCATAAATCACGTGAGGCGCGCCATAACGCCGGCGCAGCAGCCGGAACAGCAGGTCGAAGGCGACCGCCGCCCGGAAATTCCCGATATGGGCGTGATTATAGACGGTCGGCCCGCAGACATAGAGGGTCACCCGCGCGTCGTCGGCGGGTACGAAGTCGCGCTTCTCGCGCGTCAAGCTGTCATAAAGCGAAAGCGGCATGGAACCCCTTGTTTCACGGCGTCACTATCCCAAATCATCGCGCGTTCAAATGCGCCGGCCGCGCTCAATGCTAGCGTCACCAGGAGGCCAACTCACGGAAACGGCATTTGGTCCCTCTGCGATCCGAATCTAGTCTTTCGGCGTAAGTGGTACGTTGAAGACGCGTCTCTCCCCAGAGATCCGCGAATGTGTAATCGCTCATTGACGATAGGACAGGCTCATGACCGCCATTGCCTACGATGTCATCGCACGCGCCCATTCCAGCGACGAGGACCGCCTTACCACCCGCCCCAGCCGCGCTGAAGCCGAAGCGGCCGTTCGCACGCTCATCCGCTGGGCGGGCGACGACCCCGCGCGCGAGGGGCTGATCGACACGCCGAAGCGCGTCGTCAAGGCCTATGAAGAATGGTTCGGCGGCTATGACGAGGACGCCGAGACGATCCTTGCGCGCACCTTCGACGAGGTCGAGGGCTATGACGATATCGTGCTCGTCAAGGATATCCGCCTTGAGAGCACGTGCGAGCACCACATGGCTGCAATCATCGGCAAGGCGCATATCGCTTATCTGCCGTCCGCGCGCGTCATCGGGCTTTCAAAGCTCGCGCGCCTCGTCGATGTCTTCGGCAAGCGCCTTCAGGTGCAGGAAAAGCTGACGGCGCAGATCGCCACCGCGCTGCAATCCTCGCTGAGCCCGAAAGGCGTCGCCGTGATGATCGAGGCCGAGCATCACTGCATGTCAACGCGCGGCGTCCACCGCCACGGCGCGGACACGATCACGACGCGCTTCACCGGCGCCTTTCAGGCGGATACCGGCCTTCAGGACCGGTTCCTGCGGCTGGTCAAAGGGTAAGCTGGACCCCCTTTTTCAAGGGATCGCCATTCCCGCCGGGCGCGCTTGAACGCCCGGCGGGCAATACTTTTTAGATTATTCAGTATACTGTATAACTGCGTATCCGGCCATGGCGCGCCGGCCGGATTCGGCGATAATCTGCTCGTTTGGTAATGCTGGCGCCTTGAACTGGCCTTATGACGCACCCATATCTAAATTGTCACTTAGGTTGATGCGGGCCGCGACGCGGCGCCGGCACAAAAGGAGACATTCATGCTCAGATGGGCCCTGACGTTTTTCGTCATCGCGATCGTTGCGGGACTGCTCGGGTTCACCGGCATCGCCGCCAGCGCGGCGAGCGTCGCGAAGCTGATTTTCTTTCTTTTCCTGGGGCTTTTCATCGTGGCGATGATCGCTCGGGCGCTGCGCGGCAGACCGTCCGTCTAAAACGGCGGCCTGAAGAGCCAGCCTGAAGCGGCATTCTGAGACGGCGGCGCGCAGATGCGAGCGCTGCTTATTGATCTCAACCCACGCCCAACCGAAAGGAGACCGCCATGAACACCGACCAGATCAAAGGAAAATGGAAGCAAATCAAGGGCGCCGCAAAGTCCGAATGGGGCAAACTCACCGATGACGATCTTGCCATCGTTGAGGGCGACGCGGAAAAGCTGATCGGCAAAATTCAGGAACGCTACGGTATCGCCCGCGAGGACGCGAAGGCGCGTGTCGATGCGTGGACGCCGCCTGCCGCGTAACCAAGGTTTGCTGATCAACGGGAGAGGGCGCGCCGCGGCGACATCGTCTCGGCGCATCAGCGCGCGCCGCCCGTCAACGCCTCCTCCACCTCCCGCAAGCGGTCCTTGCCGAACCACATCTCGTCGCCGACGAAAAAAGTCGGGATGCCGAAGGCGCCGCGCGCGACGGCGCGCTCAGTATTGGCGATGAGGGCGGCCTTGACGTCCGGCTCTTGCGTCGCTGCCAGAAGGCGCTCGCCCGGAAGGCCCGCAGCGCCGAGATGCGCGGCGATGACGCCCGCATCGTCCATCTTCAGCCCCTCTTCCCACATCGCCGCAAAGACCGCCGCGAGGTAAGGCTCGAACAGCCCCTCGCGCGTCGCCGCCACCGCCCCGCGCATGACCGTCAGCGTGTTGATCGGGAAATGCGGGTTCATCTGGAAGCGCGTCAGGCCGTGGCGCGCGATGAAGCGGCGCATTTCCAGCATCTCATAGGCCATCTTCGCCGGGATGTTCGCGTTCGCTGTGATCGGCGACTGGTTGCCGGTCGCCTTGAAGATGCCGCCGAGCAGGCAGGGAATGCGGGTGAACTCCACGCCCGTGCGCGCCTCGATCTCCGGCAGGACCTTCCAGGCGAGATAGGCGTTCGGGCTGCCGACATCGAAAATGAATTCGGGGCTCACCATTTCTCCTTCCACGGACGAAGATCAAGCTCATGCGTCCACGCCGAGCGCGGCTGCTTCCAAAGCCAGACATAATTCGCCGCGATGGCGTCCGGCGACAGGATCGCGTCCTGCGCGCGCAAGGCGGCGATATCGGGAACAAGGCCGGCGATGAAGTCCGTGTCGATGGCGCCGTCGACGACGACATGCGCGACATGAATGTTCTTTGGCCCCAATTCGCGGGCCATCGACTGCGCGAGCGCGCGAAGCGCGTGCTTGGCGCCGGCGAAGGCCGAATACCCGGCCGCGCCGCGCAGGCTCGCTGTCGCGCCGGTGAAGATGATCACCCCCGCCCCGCGCGGCGTCATTCGTTTTGCCGCTTCACGGCCCGTGAGAAATCCGGCGAACGCCGCCATCTCCCACACCTTGCGATAGACCTGCGCCGACGTTTCCGCGACGTCGAAGCGGACATTCGCGCCGATGTTGAAGACGACGACGTCGAGCGGGGCGATCTCTTTCTCGATCCCGTCGAAAAGCGCTGTCATCGCCCCCTCGTCGCGCGCATCGGCCGGGAGCGCGAAGGCGTCATGGCCCTCAGCGCGGATCGACGCCGCCAGCGCTTCAAGCGCCTCCGCATGGCGCGGCCGCCGGGTGAGGCACGCAATCAGTCCTTCGCGCGCGAACGCGCGCGCGATCGCCGCGCCGGTCGCGTCACCCGCCCCGACGACAAGGCAGCTGCGTTTTTCTTGGCTGGTCATCACGCCAGCTTCGCGCGCCCGCGCAGGCGTTGTAAAGTTCGTCAGGCGCCGACGGCCTCAGCGGCGCTTGCAAAGCCGTCGCGCTTGAGGAGGCGCGGCAGGCCCTCGACGATGTCGGCGACGAGCGCTGGCCCCTTGTAGATGAGCGCGGTATAAAGCTGCACGAGGCTCGCGCCGGCGCGGATCTTGGCGTAGGCGTCCTCCGCCGAGAAAACGCCGCCGACGCCGATCAGGGGCATGCGGCCTTTGAGGGCCGTGCGGAACTCCTTCAGCAGCGCCGTCGAGGGCGCGAAGAGCGGGCGCCCCGAAAGGCCGCCTTTTTCGTCCCTGTACGGACTTTTCAGAGCGCTGTCCCGCGCGATTGTCGTATTCGAGACGATCAAGGCGTCGATCTCTTCCTCCAGAACCGCGCTCGCGATATCCGCCTTGTCGGCGTCGGTGAGATCGGGCGCGATCTTGAGAAACACTGGCGCCTTTGTCGTCAGGCCGTCGCGCGCGGCGATGACGCGCTTCAACAATCCCGACAGCGCCGCCTTGTCCTGCAGCGCGCGCAGGCCCGGCGTGTTCGGCGAGGACACATTGACCGTGTAGAAATCGACGAGGCCCTCAAGCCTCGTCACGCCCGTCACATAATCTTCGATGCGGTCGGCGCTGTCTTTGTTGGCGCCGAGATTGACGCCGACGATCCCGCGCCCGCGCCGGCGAGCAAGCCGCGCGGCGATCCTTTCAAGGCCGTCATTGTTGAACCCATAGCGATTGATGACGGCCCCGTCCTCGGGGAGGCGAAAGACGCGCGGTTGCTCGTTTCCCGGCTGCGGCGCCGGCGTCACGCCGCCAACTTCGACAAACCCGAAGCCGAGGCGCAGCATGGCGTCCGGAACCTCGGCGTTCTTGTCAAATCCCGCCGCGAGGCCGAGCGGGTTTGGAAAGTCGATCCCGGCGACGCTGATGCGCAGCATCGGATCGCATCGCACGTGAAGGCGCGGCGCGAAGGGCGACGCCAGCAGCTGCACCGTCGCGCGATGCGCGCTTTCCGGATCGAGGAGGCGCATTGCGCGCGTGCCAAGCGTCGCAGCGAGGCGCCCGGTCATGACAGCGCCTCGCCGAAGTCGAAGGTCCCGTCCGCGCGCCGGACAAGGCGCCGCGTCTGCCGCGCATGGCGCATCGCGAGCGCGTCATAATAGTGCGGAAACAAGGCGCCCCCGCGCGAGGCCTCCCATTGAAGCGCCGGCCCCAGCGTCTGCGCGTCGAACGCGACGGCGACGAGATCGTCGCGGCCGGCGAAATAGAGGCGCGCCGTCTCCAGAACCTGATCTTCCGCTGACAGATGAATAAAGCCGTCCGCGCGATCGACGGGCGCCGGGGGGACGAACCCGCCGGCAGCGCCGCGCGCAAAATCGGCCTCGCTCATGATCTTGAACACCAGCGCCATGACCCGCCGGTTAGCGCGCGCTGCGCAAGGCGGCAAGCGCGCTAACGCCGCTTCGAGAGAAACGCCCGCTCGGCGTCCGCCCCCTCATCGACGGCCATTTTCAACATCCGCGATTTTTCCTGGATCGCCGCCTCGAAGGTTGAACTGGTCGATGCGGCGAGCGCATCGTCAAGACAGGCGAGCGCCACGTCCCGCCACGCCGCGCGTCCATCGGCGAGAAGCCGCACGGCGCATTCATGCGCGATGACATTGTCAATCGGATCGAGCGCGCGGGCGCGCTGCAATTCCTCGAACCCTTCCTCAGCGTCGGCGCCGTAAAAGAAGCCGCCGCCGCGATTGGCGACTTCAATGCGCCAGGCGGCCGAGGCGACAAGAAAGGGCGCAAAGTCTGGATCGAGCGCCAGCGCGCGGTCGAACATGCGCCGCCCCCGCGCCGGGAGATTGGACAAGAAGGCGCGCGCCGCGCCCATGTTCGAGGCCTTGATGAGCATCGCGACGCCGAGATTGAAATGCGCCTCGGCGAAGGCGGGGTCAGCCGCGATCGCTCTTTCAGCGTACGCCATGGCGCTGTTGCAACGCAGCCTCGTCGACTTCGCGTCACGGTCGAAATAGCTCATCGCGTTGAGCGACTTCGCCGCGAAGGCGAGATTTTCCGCGCCGCCGGCGCGCTCGGCCGCATCGACGGCGGCGAGGTAATCGCCGCGGGCATAGGCAGTGAGCGCTGCTTCATCCGGCGCTGCGATGGCGGGCGAGGCGGCGAGCATTGAAGCGAGGAGAAACAGCGAACGCATGCCGCGCGGCTATGGGCGAAAATCCGCCGGGCGTCTATCCGGGCGCTGGACACAATTGCGCAATCGACGCTTAGTCGCGCTCGCATGAAACTGATGCGCATCCTCGGCGGCGTGGCGGCGGGCGCGATTGGCGGCGCGGCGGCGTTGGCGGCGGGCCAGCCGAGCCTCATCGCCTGGACGATCGCGATCACGGCGCTCACCGCCGTCTGGTGGATCACCGAGGCGATCCCGATTCCGGCGGCGTCGATCGCGCCTTTTGCGTTCTTTCCCATGACCGGCGTTCTCGACCATCGCGAGGCCGCCGCCGCGCTCGGCGATCATGTGATCATTTTGCTCATGGGCGGCTTCATGCTGTCGAAGGGGCTTGAGAAATCAGGCGTGCACGAACGTCTTGCGCTTTACTTGATCGGGCTTGTCGGCCCGTCTGGAAAGCGCCTTGTCTGGGGCTTCATGATCGCCTCGGCGCTCGTGTCGATGTGGGTCTCCAATACGTCGACCGTTCTCATGCTGCTGCCGATCGCGCTCGCCATCCTTGCACGCGCGCAAGACCGTTCGCTCGACGCGCCGGTCGTTCTCGGCATCGCGTACGCCGCCTCGATCGGCGGGCTCGGCACGCTGATCGGCACGCCGCCGAACGTGATCTTTGCGGGGCTTTATGAAAAAACGACGGGTGCTGAATACGGGTTTCTCGCCTGGATGCGGATTGGCGCGCCCGTCGTCGCGATTTCAATCCCGATCGCCGCGCTGTGGCTCACCCGCAACGTCACCGCGCGCGAGCGCATCGCCATTCCCGACCCCGGCCGGTGGCGGGTCGAGGAAATCCGCACGCTGCTCGTCTTCGCCGGCGCGGTGCTGTTGTGGGTGACGCGCAGCGAGCCTTTCGGCGGCTGGTCCAGCCTTTTTGGCGTCGAGGGGGCTGGCGATTCGACCGTCGCCCTGCTCGCTGTCGTCGCCATGTTTCTCATCCCCGGCGCGAAGGGCGAAGCCTTGCTCGACTGGAAATCCGCGGTCGATATTCCCTGGGGCATGCTCCTCCTGTTCGCGGGCGGCATCTGCATCGCGGCGGCGTTCGAGAAATCAGGGCTCTCGGCGCTGATCGGCGCCTCGCTCACAGGCGCCAGCGTCCTGCCGATCTTCGTCCTGATGCTGACGATCTGCATTGCTGTCACCTTCATGAGCGAGCTGACGTCGAACACCGCTGTTGCGACTTTGATCCTGCCCGTGCTGGCCGCCGCCGCCGGCGGCCTCGGGCTCGCTCCCGCGATCTTGATGGTGCCGGCTGCGCTGGCGGCGTCGTCAGGCTTCATGTTGCCGGTCTCAACCGCGCCCAACGCCATCGCCTACGGCACGGGGCGCGTTTCGATTTCGTTGATGGCGCGCGAAGGCGTTGCGCTCAACTTCATGCTGGCGGTCGTCATCGCCAGCGTTTGCTACCTTACGTTCCGATGAAAAAGGCATTTCTGGCAGGCGGCGCCTATTTCGCGATCGTCTTCGCCGCGGGCTTCGCGCTCGGCTTTATCCGTGTCGGTATCATCGCGCCGATGACAAGCGACCTGATCGCAACGCTGATCGAGTTGCCGGTTATTCTTGCGATTTCATGGCTGGCTTGCGGTTTCTGCCTGAAGCGCTTCGGTGTCGAGCGGCGCGCGGGCGCCCGCCTCTTGATGGGCGCGGCCGCCTTCGCGCTCCTGATATTGGCGGAAATAGCGCTCGGGCTCACCCTGTTGAACCGGACCTTGGCGGGCCAGGTGGAAGCGATGAGCGCACCCGCCGCGCTTGCCGGCCTCGCCGGACAAATTCTCTTCGCCTTCTTTCCGCTGATGGCGCTGGGCCGCCGGTAAGTCGCGACCGGAAGGGCTTAGCGGATGCGCCGCCCTTGCCCCCGCTCATTCCCCGGGGCGCCGCGCTCCCCTCCGTCATCCCGGGGCGCGGCCACTCCTTGTCCGTCATCCCGGGGCGCGCTTCCCATAGCCGTCATCCCGGGACGTCGCGCCACTTGTTTCCGTCATCCCGGGGCGTCGCGTCAGCGACGAACCCGGGATCCATCTCCGGAAGGTCGCGCGTGCGCCGCTCGCGGGAGCTGGGCCCCGGGCTCGCCGCGAAGACGCGGCGCCCCGGGGTGACGGTTGAGGCGGGGTGGCGGAGGGCGAGGCCTGTCTGTAACAATTCGTGATCGCGTGCTCCGTACACGGAGGAGCGGTTTTGGGGCGGGCCGCCTATCAGGGGTTGCGGCGGGGGGTTTTGGGTTCGCGCCTTTGGGGAACCGGAAATGGCAGGGCGATCAGCCGGTTAGATGGTTAACGCGATCATCGGCCAGAGTTATCCCCCTCCTTATCCCCCATGTTATCCCCCTCTTTATCCCACCCCCCTCGTGGTGGGCGTAGAGTGCTCCCCAGCCAAAGCTGGAGAGGCGCTTGATCACCCGTCTCATGCGCTTTGGCCTGGCGCGCCGGAGACAGGCCTTCCCGCAAGACGAGGCGGGAGGGGCCGAGGCCGGCCGGCGGTGGTGTACCGATGTCGCGCCCGTCTTGCCTCCTTCGAGGAGGTCAGGGCGGGCGCGCCCCGGGAGACCGCGGGGCGCTGCCCCAGAACGTTAAATGCGCCAGCCCCTCCGGCGGCGGCCGTCCCTGGCAGGACGGCATGCCCGCCGCCCCGAGGGGGCGCGGGGGATGCATGGCCATCCTCCAAGTCTTGCCTACCCCCGGATGAGCCGTGCCCCCGCGCAAGCCTCTCCGCCTTTATCGCCTGCCCGTGCTGCCGGGGACGAGGGTCCCGCGGAGAACGACAAGCCGCGCCTTGGGGGCAATGGGGAATGGGGAGCAGCAAGACCGGCTCGGGCCCGCTTGCCGAACCGCCTATGTCACACCGCGTCGAGCGTCATGTGACGCGCCCGCGCCGCGTGCTCAATCGCGTTGGCGCCGTCATCGGTGATTTTCAGCGCCGTGCGGATGAGTTCGAGAACGCGGATTTCCGTCATGGCGAGCCCGCCGTCGGCGGTGACGACATCGACGGCGGCGGCGTAAGCGGTCTCGGCAAGGTGCGGCGGGATCGCGTCGGCCGCCGAGGCGAGCACCTTGTGAAGGCCGCCGTCCGAGGACATCAGCGCGCCGCAGGCCTCCGCCGTGTCGACGAGGGCTTCCTCGTCGGCATCGTCAAAGATCGAGAACGACCGCACGACGCGGCCGATCGAGCGCAATTCCTTTTCCGACATCCGCCCGTCGGAGGCGGACGCGGTCACCATCAGATAGATGATCGCTTCCTGGCAGCTGAGGCGGGGCGCATGATCGGCGGACATCGGTTGATCCCTTTGGCGTGTGGCATGTTCATACGCCAAATCCCGCTG
This sequence comes from Parvularculaceae bacterium, assembly GCA_034522715.1. GTDB lineage: Bacteria > Pseudomonadota > Alphaproteobacteria > Caulobacterales > Parvularculaceae > Amphiplicatus. The sequence goes on from JAXHLA010000005.1 coordinate 522,695, forward strand.
AAGACAAAAGCGCCGTTTGGGAATCGCGCAGCCGCGCGCTATCAGCGGCGATGAAACCTCGAGGCACCTTCCGCATGACCGCCCGCGCCTTCACGCCCGCCGACATCGCCAGCGCCAAGTCATGGCCGTTCGAAGAAGCGCGCAAGCTCGATGATCGGCTGAAACGCATCAAGCATGACGGCGTCGTCATTTTCGAGACGGGCTACGGCCCCTCCGGCCCGCCGCATATCGGCACGTTCGGCGAAGTCGCGCGCACGACGATGGTTCGGCGCGCCTTCGAGCTGATGACGGGCCGCAAGACGCGCCTCATCTCCTTCTCCGACGATATGGACGGCATGCGCAAAGTGCCCCCGCACCTGCCGAACCAGGAGCTGCTTCAGCAATATTTGCAAAAGCCGCTGACGACGGTGCCGGACCCTTGGGGGAGCCACGAGAGTTTTGCCCATCACAACAACGCAAAGCTGCGCGCGTTTCTTGACCAGTTCGGTTTTGACTACGAATTCGTCTCAGCGTCCGAACAGTACAGGTCCGGCAAGTTCGACGCGACGCTCATCCGCGTGCTCGAGCGCTATGAGGCGATCATGGAGATCATGCTCCCTTCGCTCGGCGACGAGCGGAAGGAAACCTATTCGCCGATCCTGCCGATCTCGCCGAAGACGGGCCGCGTTCTCTACGTGCCGCTCCTTGAGCGCAACGCCGCGACGGGCGAAATCGTGTTCGAGGACGAGGATGGCGAGCGCATCAAGGCGAGTGTCACCGGCGGCGCAGCGAAGCTGCAATGGAAAGCCGACTGGGCGGGGCGCTGGTTCGCGCTCGGCGTCGATTATGAAATGGCGGGAGAGGACCTGACCGAATCCGTGCGCCTGTCAAACCGCATCATCAAGGCGCTCGGGGGCGAGCCGCCCGCCGGCTTCAACTTTCAGCTCTTCGTCGACGAGACCGGCAAGAAAATCTCGAAAACGAAAGGCAACGGCATCTCGATCGAGGAATGGCTGACCTATGCCAGCCCCGAGAGCCTGTCGCTGTTCATGTTCCAAAATCCGAAAGCCGCCAAGAAACTTTATTTCGACGTCATCCCGAAAACGCTCGACGAATACTGGATGGCGGTCGAGAAATTCCCTGGCCAGGAAGGGGCCAAGGCGCTCGACAATCCGGTGTGGCACATTCACAGCGGCGCGCCTCCGGAAAAACCAACGCCTGTCTCCTTCGCGATGCTGATTTCGCTCGTCTCCGCAGTGGGCGGCGACGTCGAGGTCTTGAAGGGCTTCATTCGGAAATACCGCCCGAGCGCGAGCCCGACAGAGCTTGCGGCGGCCGATGCGCTGACGGTTTACGCCGCGCGCTATTTTGAGCGCTTCATCGCGCCGGCGCGCGTTTATCGTCAGCCAACGGATCAAGAGCGGGCGGCGCTCTCCATGTTGGCGGCGCGGATGCGCGAGATTGGCGACGGCGCGGAGGAAGACGCCTACCAGACCGCGACATTCGATACGGGGAAGGCGAACGGCTACGAGCAAAATCTTCGCGACTGGTTCGGCGCGATTTACGAAGTTGTCTTCGGCGCCGCTGAAGGCCCGCGCATGGGGCCGTTCGCGAAAATTTACGGCGCAAGCGCGACCGCGACGCTGATCGAGGAGGCCCTGGCGCGCGGCTAGTCTTTAAGGCGCGGCCTCACCGCACAGCGGTTGGGTCCGCGGCCGAAAGCGACAATCGCGGCGAAAGCCAACGCAGCTATGATTGAGACGGCCGCCGCGACCACCATCTCTAAGACCGTATACGGAGGAGGCCGATCACGCAGCCTCCGCCGTCGCCTTCAGTCGCGCAAGGCCTTTTTCGTAATCGCCGCCGACCATGCCGTCCATGAAGAAGCCCATATAGGTCGACACGGGCTGCATCAGGAACGGCACGCCTTCGCGCATGTTGGAATCGAGCGCCCATACGACGCGCGTCCCGGCGCCTTCGGGCGTCAGCGTGAACGTCGCGTCGGCCTTGCCCATATCGCCGAACTCGAGCGCGGTGACGAGCCTCAAAGGCGGCTCCATCGACGTGATCGTCTGCACGCCGGCCCCGACTTTGGGATCCTTGCTGGTCCAGCTCATCGTGTGGCCGACGCCCGCGCCAGTGATTTGATATTCCGTATCAGGATCGAGATCGGCCCAGGGCGACCACCGGTTCCACTGGTTGAAGTCAGCGACAAGCGCGAAGACCTCTTCAGGCGGCGCCTCGACAAGGATCGAGCGCTCGACATGCGAGGTGTCGGGCAGAACGAAACCGAGGCCAAAAAGCACGGCCAGAACGGCGATGACGCTACCGACAATCTTTTTCAGCATGGCGGCCTCTCCCCTTTGAGAAGCCATATTTTACCGCTTGTGGCGCGCAAGAGAAAGCCCGCCTCTGTTGGGGCGGGCTTTCAGATTGTGGTCAGCGGGCGCGCGCTACTCCGGCGCGCTGCCCTTAGCCGAATTATCGACCTTCTCCGTGATCCGGGCCGATTTGCCGCGACGATCGCGAAGATAATAGAGCTTGGCGCGGCGGACTTTGCCGCGGCGCACCACTTCGATCGAATGAACGATCGGTGCGTGTACAGGGAATACCCGCTCGACGCCCTCGCCGAACGAAATCTTCCGAACCGTGAAATTCTCGTTGATGCCAGACCCGGCGCGGCCGATGCAGACGCCTTCATAAGCTTGCAGACGCTCGCGCTCGCCTTCCTTGACGCGGACGCTGACCTTCAGCGTGTCGCCCGGGGCGAATTCGGGGATCTTCCGATCGAGGCGCGCGATTTCTTCCTTCTCGATCTCTTCAATGATGTTCATGGCCTAGTCCTCTTCCATTTTGTCCCGCCGGATAGGACCGGAGGGGAAGAGGTCCGGTCGTCGCGCGCGCGTTATCGTTTCAGCCTCAAGACGGCGCCACTCAGCGATCTTCTTATGGTCGCCGGAGAGCAGCACGGGCGGAATTTCCCGCCCTTCAAAGACGCGCGGCCGCGTATACTGGGGATATTCCAGCAACACGCCCGCAGCCTTCGGCCCTGCCGGAGAAAAGCTTTCCTCCCCCAGCGAAAGGGCCGAGCCCAATACCCCCGGGATCAGCCTGACGCAAGCCTCGATCATCGCCATGGCCGCCACCTCACCCCCCGCAAGCACGAAGTCGCCGATGGAGACCTCGTCAACGCCTCTTGCCTCAAGGAAGCGCTGGTCAATCCCCTCGAACCGTCCGCAAACCGCAATCAGGCCAGGCCCCGCTGCAAGGCGCGCGGCCGACGCCTGATTGAAGGGGCGCCCGCGCGGCGAAAGGCAGAGAAGAGGCCGGTCGTTTCGGACGACGCTGTCGGCAGCGGCCGCGAGGATATCGGCCCGCATAACGAGCCCCGCCCCGCCGCCCGCGGGCGTATCGTCGACCGAACCATAGGCGTTATCCGAAAAGTCGCGGATGTTGACCGTGTCGATCGCCCAGCGGCCTTCACCCCGCGCGCGGCCCAGGACCGAAGCGTCAAGCGGACCCGGGAAAAGCTCCGGAAAAAGCGTCAGTACCGTCGCGCGCCACATCGCTTCCCTCCTGGGGAAGGTCGCCATGGCCTAGTCGTTCGCTGCCGCCGGCCTGGCCGCCGCTATAGACACGATCGGAACGAGGCGTTCAACGCCAGAGGCCTCGCGGTGCGCGGCTTCACCACCTTCATAGGAAGCCTTCAGCGTTCTGGTGCAAGTCTCGCCGTCTCCGTCAACGACGCAAGCCGCGCGGTTGAAGAGCGCATTGGCGATATCCGCCGTTTTCGCTGTCGCGGGCGTTGTGACGTTCGGCGTCTCCGGCTTCCAGCTGATGACGCCCGCGAAAAAATCGGAAGACGTCGGGCAATTGGGTCGGTGGAACACCGTCTGCACGCGCTTGCGAGCGCCTTTGGCGCCTGTCGCCTCAATCTTGACGCCGGGGCTGCCGGAAGGACGCCCCAGAATAAGTTCCGGCTTGCCAATCTCGCGATGGTGGATCGCGACCGGACAGAAGCCGTAAAAGGTGTTCACAGCGTAATCGAACGCATAGATCACATGCTGCTCATCCGCGGGCAGATCGAACACCATCTCGCGGAATTCGCCGGATTGCGGCAGACGGAACAGGGGCGTTGTCTGCGCAGAAAGGCGATTGGCGGCGCCCGCCGCTGCGGTCTGCGCGGCCTGCGTCACCGCCGGGATCGCGAGGTCGGCAGCGTAAATCGTGAAGTTCTCGCGCGTCGTATCGAACTTCAAATCGATGACCTGCGAGCGAAAGGGCGTCTCGGCGTCGAAATCAACCCCGGCGACTTGCAGCTCAGCGACCTTTGGGTCCTTATCGAGGCGCTGCGCATAATAGTGCGTATAGGGAATAATATCACGCGCCTTTTTCCAGCGCGAAAGCCGCCGGCGCCAATCCGGCGCGTAAATACGGTCGATCTGAAATTCTTCCCGCAACGCCGCGAGCAGATCATAGAGGACTTCAGCCCGCTGCCCCATCTTGTCACCGTTCGAGAAAGGCGAAGAAAGGCCGTGCGTATTGACGCCGATGACCTGCCCCTTGCCATTGACGATCGGTCCGCCGCTTGTTCCCGGCGCTGTCGCCATCCTGTGAACGATGAGATTGCGGCCGATGACGTCGGCGCTCTGGTCAGCGAGATCAATCGGCGAGACCATCGCCGAGATGACGCCGCGTTCTATCCGGGAGGCGGCGCTTTTGTCGGCGATTCCAGAGGTCAACATGTCGGACGGAAAGCCGATGACGGCGATCGCATCACCCGCTTTCAGTTTATAAAGATCTTCTTCCGGCGCAATCGGGAGGTTCGGGCCCAAAATGTTCTCGCCAGTGTCGACGTCGATCGGGTCGACGATCAGGATGCCGGCGTCGTTTGCATAATCCGAAAGCGCTATCGTGCGAGGATTGACGATTGGCGTTTCCGGATCGACCGGCTGATAGCGCTCCGCGATGCGCGTAAAGGCTCCATAGCCCGAATGCTTCTTGGCAATCCGCACACGGAGCGCCTTGCCGGTGAACTGGTTTATGGCGCGGATTGTGTGATTGTCATCGTCAAGCGGCAGGGCGTCGGCGACGTGCGCGGCGGTTGCAAGGATTCCGCGATCGCGATCGACAACGAACGCGGTGCCGATGAAAGACCGGTCGGTTGCGATCATGTAGACAGAGCGGTCGACAGCGCTCAGCGTTTCTGGCGGGATGACCGCGCTCAGGGCCGCGTCGGCGTCGACGCGCGTGGCTTGAAGTTCGGCTGCGAGCGCATTTTGGGCGCCGCGATCCCGAAACCGCGCCGCTTCACTGAAGGCGAGCGCCAGTCCAAGCAGAACAAGCGCCGTTCCAAACAAGAGCTTTTCATGACGCGTCACGCCCTTGGCGGACGCTTCTTTTTCGCTTGTCCCAGACATGCCGGCCCCTCGACGGCTAAAGCGTATGCGAGGGGGCCTGGCGCGTGCAAGCGCCAGCGCGAGTGGTTTTTGCCGGCGTGTGACGAATTTTGGTCAGGCGTCTTCCTGGCGCATCGCCTCGGCGACAAGAGCCGTGTCCTCGGCGGCCGCTTCCGCGAGAAAGGCATCCGCGGTGGCTGTGGCGACGCCTCGATCGAGGTCAATCGCCGGAAAGGCCGACTTGGTGAACGGCGCGAAGATGGAGCCCCTTTGGCCGGGCCGATCGGCGATCTCAAGAACGTCGCCGGCCCCGAAATTATGTACGGCGACGATTCGACCGGCTGGCTCGCCCCGTGCGGTTACAACGGCGAGACCGACGAGATCCTCCATGTAAAACTCGTCGGCGCTCGCTTCCGGCAAAGCGCTGCGGGGAACATAGAGCCGAACGCCGGCGAGCGCCGCCGCTTCCTCCCGGCTGGCGATCTCCGGCGCCGAGATGATGGCAAGACCGGGCCTCAGTATACGGATAAACGAGAGTGTGAAGCGGCGCTTGCGATCTTCGGACTCGACCGGCCCATAGGCGCTGACGCCGCGTTCGGTATGCGTGAAGGTACGGATTTTTGCGGCGCCCTTGACGCCGTACGCGCCTGCAAATGCGCCCAGACAAACGCGCGCGCTCAAGGAACCACGCTCCCGTGTCGTTCTGCGGCGCCCGCAGGCGCACCGTCCGCCCAAAGCGCGGCTAGCAAAGCAAGCGCGCCAAGCAGGGCGAAGCCTGCGATAAGGGGAATAGTGGTCCCATTATACAGCCGGCCGATCAAGCCGCCGATGGCGCCGCCGAGCGCCCCGGTTGCAAAACCGTTCGCAGCCGCGGCGACCCCGGCGATATGGCCAGCTGGCTCCATCGCAAGCGCCTGCGCGTTCGGCGTGACAAACCCCATGCATAGGAGCGTCGCCGTCATGAATGCCGTGAACAGAACCGGGCTGTCGGCGATCCATCCGTGGAGAGAGAGATGAACAATCTGCACCGCAATAAGGGCGATCAGTCCGCCGCGGGCGAGCCGCCGCATTCCGGCTTTGACGACAATCCGGGAGTTGACGATCGCCGCGATGGCGAAGCCAATGGCGCTGGCGCCGAAGGCGGCCGGGAACAGGGCGCCAAGTCCATACTGGTCAATGAATATCTGCTCCGACGAACTGATGAAGCCGAAAAGACCGCCGAACAGCAAGGTTTGGACGGCGACATAACCGAGGCAGAGGCGAATGCCGAAAAACTCGCGATAGGCGGTGAACGCCCTGCCAAAGCTGAGGCGCGGTCGATCGGCTGCGCTTTGTGTCTCGCGCATTCGGATCGCAGCCCAAAGAGCCATGACGGCGCCGCAAGCGAAGAGCACAAAAAATATCCATCGCCACGATCCAACGCTCAATATCGATTGTCCTATCAACGGCGCAAACACTGGCGCGGCCATGAAAATCGTGATGGCGACCGACATCACCCGCGCCAACTCGGCGCCCGAGTATCGGTCGCGCACCATGGCGAGAACAGCAACGCGCGCGCCCGCTGTCGCTGCTCCCTGGAAAATCCGCGCGGCGATGAGCAGCGTGAAATTTTGCGCGATGACACTCAGCAGCGAGCCAACCGCATAGGCCCCGAGCGCCCAGAGAAGGACTTTTCGGCGGCCAAATCTGTCGACGACCGGTCCCATAAAAAGCTGCGAGACGCCATTTGCGATGATGTAAACAACGACGACCAACTGACGGTCGTTTTCCGCCGTGACGCCGAGCGCGGCGCCTATGAGGCCGAGCGACGGAAGCATCATGTCAATGGCGAGCGCATTGAGCGCCATCACCGCGCCGGTGACCGCGACAAGCTCGGCGTAAGAAATCGGCTTTGGGGGGGGCGCGACGTCGGACTTCATCGCGTCGGCCCTAAGGCGCCCGACAGACCAACGCAATCGGCGCCGCGGCAAACACCAAACACAAAGGCGCCCCCGCCATGGACGGCGGGGGCGCCGATGACTCATACAGGAGATTACGGGCGGAAGGTCAGGCGCACATAACCGAACTGTCCCGGAACGTCATAAGTGTTCGGGTCGAAGCCGTTGAGCTGGCAGCTGAAGCAGTTCGGCGGATCGGTGTCGAGAATGTTGTTGACGCCGATCGTGAACTCCGTCCGGCCGTCTAACCAGGACGGGGAATAGCTCGCTGCGAGGTCGAGATAGAAACGCGAGCCGAGGTCATTGATATTGTCCGCAGGGCGCGTACAGCCGACGTCCGCCGGCAGCGCCACCTGGTCGCCGCAAGTTTCCGTCAGCGAACTGATATAGCGCCCGACGCCCTGAAGACGGAAATCGCTGAGCGTCCAGGCGAGCGTCGCGGTCGACTTGAACTCCGGGAAGGAGAATGTCGGCGAGCCCCTGACCGTGCCTTCGCGGGAGGTGACGATGAAGCCGGTCGACGTCGGGTTGGCCTCCGTGTAGTCGAGCAGATAGTTCGACAGGGACTGGAAGCTGAAGAGGCCAGCCCCGCCGGCGTCGACCTCGAACCCGACGCGCCAGTCAAGGCCGCTCGTCTCGATCCGGCCGATATTGGTCAGCTGGTTCGAGAAGGAAATGACCGTTCCCGACGCGGCCCGGCCGATCGAGCCGCACAACACGGGATCGAGAGTCGCAATGCAGCTGTCGAGTTGCAGTTGCGCGTCGAGCGCCTGAATCGCGCCGTCGATATTGATCGAATAGTAGTTGAACTCGGCGACCGCATTGATTTCTTCAAGCCACGCTGGCGCATAGGTGAATCCGACGTTCCAGCCTTTTGATTCCTCCGGCGCAAGCGCCGGATTGCCGCCGGTCAACGTGCTGATCTGCGGGTTGGTCTGCTCGTAGGAGCCGTCGGCGGGGACGCCGAGCGCGATACAGTTCGCCTGCGTTGCGGCCGACGCCGGCATCCCGCTGATAATGCCGAGGAAGTCCGAGCACGGATCTTCGAGCGTGGCGTCGAACCGTGTGGCGGTGCCAAACAATTCACCGATCGAGGCAGCGCGGAAACCTTCAGTGAAGCCGCCCCGCAACGTCAGATCGTCGAACGGCTTCCAGCGGCCGCCATATTTGATGGTCGTCGCCGAAACGCCGGTCGAATAATCCGAGTAACGGATCGCGAAATTGCCTTCGAGGATCTTCACCAGCGGCAAATCGGCAAGGAGCGGCACCACCGTTTCGGCGTAGACTTCCTCGACATTGAAGGCGCCGCTCGTCGGCTGCGCCGGAATATCAGCGGAATCGCCCGCCGCGACGATCGGGTCGGGATTGAACGAACCCGACTGATCGCGATGTTCAAATCCGGCCGCGAAGCCGACGCCGCCTGCGGGCAGATCGAACAACGTCGTCGAAAGGTTGAACGAGAGGTCCCAAAGCTCCTGCTCGCTCGAATCCTGCTGGTTGAACGTCACAAAATTGAGTTGGTCTTGGGTGATCGACCCGGGCCCGCCGAAGAAGTTGAACGGCACGCAAGAGCCGGTGCAGGCCGCGACGGGTCCAAGCGCTTGTTCCAGCCGCGCTGAATTGACGATGCCGCGGGCGATCTGGTTCGCTTCGTTCTGCGACCACAGCGAATTGACGTCCCAGTAAACCTCGCGCCCGCCGACGTTGAACGACCCGTCGAGAGTCGCCGAGGCGTAAAACGTATCGACGTTCTGCTGGAAGTTTCTCGGGCCTGCTTCCAAAAAGCGTCGCGCGAGAAATACCGTGTTCGCGGGCGTCAGCGAGAAGCCGAACGGGTTGAACGGATTCGTCACATCGACGGAAATAGTGTCGAGCCGATTTCCGTTACCGGCTTCCGGCCCGATGAAGAGTGGGATCGGCGCCGCCTGGTTTGTCGAATTCCGCGTGCTATACGTCGCCTTGGCGCGGAAATTGATGTTGTCGGTCACCTCATGCGTGACCTGCGTGAAAAAGCCGAACCGCTCCGAAGGGATCTGCAAATAGTTGAACGGCGCGAAGTTGAACCGGTCGGCGGTCGTGAACGCCTCAAAATCGGCGCCCGTCGGATTGAGCGGGTCATAAACCGGATTGACGCCCGAAAACACGAAGTTCTCGTTCAGCGTGATGTTGAGGTCTTGCAGCGTGTTCGGATCCGTAAACAGAAAACGTCCGCGCGGCGTCGCCGAGGAGCAGGTGACGAAGCATTCGTCGAGCGTCGGCTCGGGGAAATCCGAAATGTCCCGATCAGCCGAGCTCACGCTATTCTGGTGAACATACTGCGCCGCGAAGAAGATTTCGGTGCGGTCGTTGCCGGCGCCGAACGAGATGTCATATTGCTGCGTTTCGCCGTCGGTCTTGTCGAAGGCGCCGAGTTGCGCAGACGCTGCAAAGCCGTCCTGGCTGCGCTTGGTGATGATGTTGACGACGCCCGCGATCGCGTCAGAGCCGTAGATCGGCGAAGCGCCGTCCTGGAGCACCTCGACACGGTCGATGATGCCAGTCGGGATGGTGTTGAGGTCGGTCGCCCCCGGAACGCCGGAAGCAGAGGAGCCGTTCACCCACCGCAGGCCATCGACGAGAACGAGCACCCGCCTTGAGCTCAAGAAGCGAAGGTCAATTTCCGACGCGCCGGCGCCGACGCCGCCGCCATCGGGCGGGTTGCCGAAATTGCCGCTTGAATTGACTTTGGAGTTAAGACCGCCGCCCGACCCCGGAATGCGCTGTAAAATCTCGCCGATATTGGTGATGCCGGAGCGCTCAATCGAATCGCTGTCGACATTGAGAACGGGACGGCTGGCGTCGAGCGGGTTCTGGCGAATACGCGAACCCGTTACGACGATTTCATCGTCGGTCGTTTCGTCCTGCGCCAAAGCGCTTGTGGTCAACATGCCGGCAAAGGCTGTCATCGAAAGCCCGCCCAACAAGGCGGCGCGGACAGCGTTGCGCCGTCCGCAAATACTGCTTGCTTGCTTCATGATCTGCTCCCTAAGACCGCGGAGGAAGGACCCTGAACTATCTCTTACGCCCACCCCGAGCTGGTCAGCTGGAAAACGTTCCACTCTTCGCTGATCGGTTCAATGAAAATTTTGCGCAGTTCGGCGAATGTGATCGCCGCTCGTTTCGTTACATTATCGCGTTGTGGCCGATGCAGAAGCTACATTGCCCGGCGGCGCATGTTCCGCCGCAAGATAGGCCTCGGTCTGCATCTCGGCGAGGCGGCTGGCGGTACGTTCGAACTCGAACGCGCCGCTACCTAAGCGATAGAGATCGCTGGGCCGCGCGGCCGCTGAACAAACGAGTTTCGTCCGCGTTTCGTAAAAGGCGTCGATCAGAAAGGTAAAGCGCCTGGCTTCATTTCGATCCTCTGGTGACATTTCGGGCACCCGATCAAGAAAAACAGTGCCGTAGCGGCGTGCGATCGCCAGATAGTCGCTGGCGCCGAGGGCCGCGCGACAAAGGTCATCGAAGGTGAACCGCGCGAGGCCGCGCGCCGTGCGGGGTGCGACGACCTCCCGGCCTTTGACAGTTAGCGTCTCCGGTTTCTCGCGCGAACCAGCGATCATCGCGGTCCAGGCGCGGTCCATTGCGGCGTCCGCTTCCGGACCCAGCGGCCAGTGATAGACGGGCACGCCGGTAAGCTGGTCAAGCCGGTAGTCTCGCTCGGCGTCGAGAAAAAAGACGTCGAGCCGTTCCTTCAAAAGCGCAATGAAAGGCAAAAAAAGCTGGCGATTGAGACCGTCCTTATAGAGATCGTCTGGATGCCGGTTTGAGGTCGCAACTATAACGACGCCTTTAGCGAAGAGCGCCTCGAACAGGCGGCCAAGCAGCATCGCGTCCGCAATGTCGGTGACCTGGAATTCATCAAAACACAAAAGCGCCGCGCCCGCAGCGATATCAGCGGCGACTGGCGGCATGGGATCATCTATCGATCTGGGATTTGCCCCGGCATGGCGCCGGCGCGTCCGCTCGTCGGCACTTCGCCACGCGGCGATTCGCTCGTGCGTCTCCGCCATGAATTCATGAAAATGGATGCGGCGCTTGGGCGCTACGTCCGAATTGTTGAAGAAAACGTCTAGCAGCAGCGACTTTCCGCGCCCAACGCCGCCCCAGAGATAGAGCCCGCGCGCGAGCGCGGGTTTGCGCGCGAAGAACGCGCGCTCTTTCGCCTGGAGCGCCGCTGACAACGCCTGCAGCCGCTCGGCCGCGGCAAGCTGCGCCGCGTCCGGCGCGAGCGTTCCGGCGGCGACAAGGTCGAGATAACGCGGTAAAGGCCCCTGCATGGTGGAGCGGTCTATATGCGAGGCGCCGGCCGCGGTCGAGCGCGGGCCCGCGGCGCGGCTGACGCAAAGGCGGCACGCTAAGCGATGACCGGCGGACCCCTTTCTTTCGAGACCGCGTTCCGGGCGGCGTTCGATCCGAAGCCGGAGGACTTCGACGCGCTTGGCCATGTCAACAACGCCGTCTATCTGCGCTGGGCGCAGGAGATCGCGGTGCGGCACTGGTCGGCGGCGGCGAGCGGCGCGTTGCAGCGCCGTTGGCTGTGGATCGTCCTGCGCCACGAGATCGATTATCGCGACCCGATCCTGCCGGGCGACCGGGCGGAGGCGCGCACCTGGCTCGGGGCCGCGGACGGCGCGCTATGATCGCTTTGTCGATTTGAGGAAGCGGGAAGCGCCCGCTCCGCCGCGTCGGTGAAATCGACCTAGGTTTTGATCGACGCACCTTCGCGCAAGCCAAAGCGCGTCGGCGCGGAGATCTTCGAGGCGTTCGGCGTATCTCCCTGAAGGATGTTCGCTATTCGCGGCCCCGTTTGCGGCCGGGTTGCCCGCGCCCACGTTGTACGGACTTTACGACGCCGACGGCGTATGTATCGCCGTACGCGGTCTTTGCGCCGTCGAAAGCCACCGAACAGTATGTCGCGCCCGGGGCGACATTCAGGGGACGGATGATGACGCCGAATGCGTCGCGAGACAGCAGGCGTTGGTCGCAACCGGTGACGGCGAATCTGCCGGAGGCGGAGCTGCAAAGCGCGCGAGCGCGCTCTGCCGGCGGCGTGGGCGCGTAATCCGTCAGCTTGATGCTGCGCTGGCCGCCTTCTTCGCGGATAATCTGAAACCGGCCGACAGGACCATCCTTGTCGGCCTTGATTTCCTCCGGTTCGTCGCTTTTGCGCGTGCGGTCGAACATGATCCGCTCGACGGCGACCCCGTTTGCCATCCGGGAGCCCGGCGTAGAAACGTCATTCCAGCCGCGCTTCACGAAGACGCTGGCGACATCGTCCCGCGTGCTTTCAAGCGTCAGCCCCTCGATCGTGAAACCGCATAAATCTTCGCCGAGCGGTTCGGCTCGTGCGAATTCGGCGGCGGCGAAAAAGGCGGCGGCATAAACCAGTGCTGTCTTCATTGGCCCACTTCCGAGTCTTGCCGATCGACCATAGCGCCTGGCGCGCCTGAACGCCAATTTCTCTCCTCGACGCTTTTCATCGCCGCTGGCGCCCGCTAGGAGGGCAATTTTGTTTATCGGGGGGAAGTCTTCATGACGCTTAAAGCACAAATTTTCGCGCTCGCTTACTCGGGCGTCTGTATGGTTGCGGCGCCAGCGGCCGCCGAAACCGCGAATCCCGTGGCGGCGGCGAGCGCGGCGGCGCTCGATAGCTATTTCGCCGGCGTTGAAAGCGCGGCGCCCTCTTCGGTGCTCGGTGCGCAAGCGGACTACGAGGCCTTCGCGAAGGCGCTCGGCGACCGCGCTAGCCTGACGTTCGGATCCTTCACAGCTGAAGGCGGCGGCGCCATCGCGCGCGACGTGCTCGTCACCATCGGCGACAAGAAGGACGCGGGGCTGAAGATCGCGGAGCTGCGGCTCTATCCCGCCGGCGCCAAGGGCGTGAGGGGCGATGTCACGGTCGAGCGGATCGACGCGAAAGGACTGTCGACCTTCGGCCTTGAAGCGGTGATCGAGCAAGCGACTAACGCCTATACCAAGGCGATCGTTGAAGGTGTCGAAGGCGCGGCGGGCGGCGACATCGAAGCGGGCGCCAAAGCGGCGCTCGACGCGGCGCCACAGATCGCCAAATACGACGTTGCCATCGATCGCATGGTGCTAGACGGCTTCATTCTCCATGCGCCTGATAAGGCCACCGCGAAGACGGCCGCGGCTGGAGACGAGTTTGCCGAGTTGCTCCGGATTTACGCCGCGGCAGGACGCGCGACGAGCGCGCGTGCGATGATCCTGCGCGGAACGAAGGCCGAGATGACGTCGACGTCAGCAGGCGTTCAATCGAAGCTCAAAATGGCGATCGACTTCGTGGGGCAACGCGGCGTCGCACGCGGCGACCTTGAGGCGAGCGTCATGTCCGGACTGACGTTCGACATGGACGCGGCGACTGACGCGAAAGACGGCGCGCCAGCGCTGCCCGTCGCATTTTCCGGCGGCGTCGAGCGTTACTCCGTCACTGGCCTCAAACTCGCCAAGCTCCTCGGATTCTGGGCGCGCGGAGAATCGCCTTCGCCGAAGGAAACCGACCTCCTGAGCCTTGGCGTTTGGGAAAGCGTCAACGAACGCTACACCTTTGGCGGCGAGCCGTTCTATTCGCTCGATCGCGCCCGGACGGACATGACGAAATTCCGCTGGTTCCTACCGACGTCAATTCGCGGCACGGCGACGAACCTTTCCTACGATCTCGGCGGCTTCCTGAAGTTCAGCGCCAAGACGGCGCCGCAAACCGAAGGCGCCCCCAATATGAACGAGATGATCGCGCTGCTCGAAAAGCACGGTTTCTCGAAGATCACGGTGTCTGGCGAAACCGACTATAACTGGTCGCCCGAAACTGGCCTGGCGACGCTGGTGACCAAGAACGACATGAAAACGATGGGCCAGGTTAATCTCGACCTCGGCGCTGGTTTCCCGACGTTCAAGGAATTTGCGAGCCTTCATCCCAAGAAAGGCGAGGCCGTCGACCCGGCGAAGGTGTCCGCTCTTGTTGCAGAGACTTCGCTGGCGGACGCATCGATTGCCGTCGCCGACAAGGGATTGCTGTTGCGTGGGTTCGCCTTGGCGGCAGACATGCAGGCCGCTCAGGCTGGCATGAAGCCGGGCGCGGTAAAGGGCGAAGACCTTCGCGCGGCAGCGGCGTTTTCAATGCGCAGCCTCGGCACGGCCCCGACGCCCCTTGCGCCAATGTATGCGGCGATCGCCGACTTCATCGCCGAGGGCGGCACGCTGAGCGTCACCGCTGCTCCCGCGTCGCCGATTCCGTTTTCATTGATCATGGTCCCCGGGCCGAATGGCGAGGATCCACTGACGCGGCTTAATCTCAAAGCGACGCGGACCGCGAACTAGTTATCAAGCATACGCGTCGCGGCGAGAAAGGTCGCTCCGGTCGCGCTGCGGATCGTGAATGCAGCGGTTTTCGCAGACCAATCGATGTCGATGACGCCGTAGTTGGCGTCATAGATCATCGCGCCCAGGCGATTGGGATCCTGTTCGACGTAAGTCTCACCGCTTTCCGCGCGCCATTTGGCGGCTGGAAGGTTGATTGAGGACGAGGTCGCTTCAAATAGAGGATAGCCGATCACATCTTTACGCTCATAGAGCGCAGCGGAGTGACGGTCGCCGGACAGGATCATGACATTCTTCGCGGCGGCGCGCTCAATGACATCGTAGAGTTTTTCGCGTTCGAGAGGAAATTCGCGCCACGCTTCCCAGCCATGCCCCTCGGACATCACCTGTATTGATGAAACGAGCAGTCGCAAATCGGCGGGTTTCTTCAACTCCTCCTCCAGCCACGCCCATTGCGCCGCGCCGAGCATGGTTTTCGCTGGATCGGGATCAGGCAGCCAGCGCTCCTTGCCGCGCGCGCCTTGCTCGTCGGTCGGCTTCAGGGGCGAACGGAAATAGCGCGTGTCGAGCATGATGATCTGGACGCGCTTGCCTTCTTCGCCGATCAGCCAAGATCCATAAACCCCAGGACGTTTGCTCCGATCGTCCTTCACGTTCCAAACATATTCGAACAGCGCCTCGGACTGTTCCTTGTACCGGTAATCGCCGCCAGCATCGTTCATGCCGTAGTCATGATCGTCCCATGTCGTCAGCATCGGCGACGCGGCGCGCGCCCGCGCGAAGGGCGCGCTGTTCGCCAGACGCATATAAGCCGCTTTAAGTTCAGGCAGCGCGCTATCGTTCGAGCGCACGTCGCCATAAACGTTGTCGCCGATATAGAGGAGGAGGTCGGCGTTTTCGCCCGCGACCCGGTCCCAAAGAGACTGGTCTTCGTTTTGCTGCGCGCAGCTGGCGAAGACGATGCGCGACAGCGACTTTGAGATGTTGAGCGGCGCTGAGGAAATCGGAACGGCGCGAATTGCGCCGCCGGGCGCTTCAGACGACAGCGGGATGACGTCGTCTGGCGCGCCCGCCGTTGCGCAGGCCGACATCGCAAAAGCCGCGAACAACGTGACAGACTTCATCCGGATCATTTTCACCCTCCAATTTTCACATGAAGCTAGCAACAGCGCATGACGGGTCTGCGACAGCGGCCCTACGGCGCCGCGGCTTCGACTGCGCGGAACCCGCCTTCGAACTCGCCGGCAAGATAGAGCATCACCGCCCACGCCGCGACGTTCTGTTTCAGCGCCTCGGGGTCGATCTTGTCGAACGTGTCATTCGCGGTGTGGTGGAAGTCGAAATAGTCGCTGCCGTCCTGCGCAAGATCGAGGACAGGGACGCCGGCAGCGCGCAATGAACCAACGTCAGCGCCGCCGAAGGCGCCGGCGCCGCCCGGCCCGACGCCAAGCGGGCGCAGCGCGTCGGCGAGGTCTTTCGCATAAGCCTCGCGCCCAGCGCCAAAGTGCGTTCTGAGCTGCCAGACGCGTCCGGCGCCAAAGTCGGATTCTGCCGCGAGGACATGGCGCGTAAGGTCGTCCTTGTGCCGTTCAGCATAAGCCTTGCCGCCATGGATGCCGACTTCCTCAGCGCCCCACATGACGATCCGGATGGTTCGGCCGGGCTGGCCTTTCAACTCATCGACCAGCTTCGCCGCCGCGACAGTGATCGCAATGCCGGACGCGTCATCGACTGCGCCCGTCCCAAGATCCCAGCTGTCGAGGTGCCCGCCGACGACAATCAATTCGTTCGACCGGCCCGGAATTTCTCCGACAACGTTCCCGGACTGCGCCTTCTCGATTTGCTGCGTTCGAAGGTCGAGCTTCAGTCGTACGGGCCCCTTTGCGCGACGGATCGCGTCGGAGAGAATGTCGGCGTCAGGATTGGAGAGAGCGGCCGTTGGGATCGGGATGACTCCCTCAGCATAGTTCATGTTGCCCGTATGCGGAAAGCGATGGCTGTCGGTGCCGACCGAGCGGATGATCGCAGCAGCGGCGCCGCGCTTTGAGGCTTCGTTCGCCGCTCCCGAGCGCTTGGCGACCGCGACGCTATAACCGGAACCGTCCTGCGTCCGCGTCATCCTTTCGTCGACGAAGACGATCTTGCCTTCAAGGCCGGTCTTTGGCGCCTGCTGCAGCGCGGTGAGCGTCGCAAAACGCACGACGTCAGCTTCAATGCCGCCGGTCGCGGTCGACACCGAATTGCCAAGCGCTGTCACATGCAGCGGCTGCGAAAACGGCGAGACGATCGATGCGCTTTCCGAAATCCGCGTCCAGACCGGCATGTCGAAGGGTTCGGTTCGGACATTCTTGAAGCCAAGCGCCTTCAACTTCGCCTCGCCCCAGGTGCGCGCACGTGCTTCGGCATCAGTCCCGCCCAGGCGCGGGCCGACTTCGGTCGTCAGGCTCGCAACGAGGTCATAAGCGCGCTCGTCCGTCATCGCCCGCTCAATCAGCAGCGCGACGTCGGCGCGCTGGCGGGGAGTGAGTTCCGCCGCCGCGGGACTAATGAAAGCGGCGACGAAGGCGGTAAGACACGCGAGTTTCAGCATCAGCTTGCCTTTCAGTGATGTTCAACCGGCCTTCGCCGCGAGCTCGAGCTCGGGCGGCAGCAGTTCGTATTGCGAAAAAAAAGAATTGTAGTCGCAAGTCAGCTCTTCCCCCGCTGCAATATCGCGCAAGGCGATCCCTGCGGCAAAATCGGAGAAATCCGTGTTGGGCGACGCGGAGTGGTTCATGAAACGCGAATTGTCGACTTCATAGACGATGGTGTCGAGATCGTCCGGCTTCGGAAAGGCGTAGCGGTCGAGGAGCGCTTTCAGATAAGGCGGCGCATTCTCATAGTCATTGCGCGGAATAAGCCGGTCGAACGCCGGATCAAAGCGCGAAATAACCTGATCCTTCCGAATCGGTTCGGCCGCGAACACGCCGACGCCTTCGATGAGGCTGGGGGCGATATAGGTCGTGATGGTCAGCACGCGGGCTCCTCATCCGAAACGCTTCAGCCATTCATCGCGGGGGGCGGCCCAGATGTCGAGCGCGCCCGCGACTTCATGCTGAAATTTTTCACCCGTCTTCGTTTCACCGATTTTTCGCGCGACCGCCTGACTGTTTTCATTTGCGGGATCGATCAGCGAAATAATCCGCGGCAGCGCGGGGTTTGTCGCGAAGATCCATTTGATGGCCGCGATAGCCGCTTCGGGGGCGTAGCCCTTGCCCCAGTAGCGGGCGTCGACGCCCCAGCCGCACTCAAGGCCCGGCCAGCCTTCCGGCATCCACGGCCCGGCGCGCCCGACCCATGTTCCGCTCGCGCGTTCGATGACGGCGAAAAAGCCATAGCCACGCATCGTCCAGTGTCCGAGCATGGCCGCAAAGGTCCGCCACATCGTCTCGCGCGAGGGGACCTTGCCGCCGAGCGCCAGAAACCTCGCGACACCGGCCTCGCTCATCATCGCGGCATGCGCTTCGAAATCGCCGGGCGCGAGCGGGCGCAAAATCAGGCGTTCCGTCTGCAATTCAAGCGACATGCGGCTCTCTTAGCCGCGCCTCCGGCCGCGCGCTACCACGCGACGCCGCGATAATCGGCGCCGCACGCCGCAAGATCGGCGTCCCCCGACAGATCAATGATGATCTTGCCAGGCCCGCGTTCCAGGATCGCGCCTTTGTCGATCGACGTCGCGTGACCGAAGATCACGATCTCTGCGTCATCGACCGCCTGTTCGGCGTCATAGGACATCAATTCGACGAAATGCGGGATCTCGCCAGAGATATATTCCTTGTTCTTCCCCATCAGGCGGCTCGCATCGACGAAGGGATCGACAATGCGCAACGGATAGCCCTTGCCGATCAGGCGCTCGGCGAGCGCCACGAAAGGCGATTCGCGCAGATCGTCCGTGCCCGGCTTGAAAGCGAGGCCGAACAAGACGGCGGGCCGGCGTCCGCAAGCCCTGACCGCGGCGATCGCCGACTGCAAATGCGCTTCGTTCGAGGCGAGTGCGGCCTTCATGATCGGGGCCGAGATCTGCCGGCCTTCAGCGATCGAGATCATGGCGCGCAAATCCTTCGGCAAGCATGATCCGCCGAAGGCGAACCCGGGTCTCAGATAAGCTGGCGAGATATTGAGCACCGTGTCGCGCGTGAAGACGTCAAGCGTCGCGCGCGGATCGACGTCGCGCGCGGCGAGTATGCGCGCAGCCTCATTGGCGAAGGCGACTTTGAGGCCGTGCCAGGCGTTTGACAGCAGCTTGATGGACTCCGCGACTTCAGGCGCGGTGCGAATGACTTCGCATTCGACGCCGGCATAAAGCCGGCGCGCGTCGTCAAAGCCGCGATCCGTCGTTGCGCCGATGATGGTGAACGGCGGGTTGCGAAAATCCTTGACTGATTTTCCCTCACGCAGGAATTCCGGATTGAAGACGAGATGAAGGCGCGCGCCGAGGCTTTCGCCGGCGGCCTTTTCAAGGATCGGCTTCAGGCGCTCCATTGTCGTGTGCGGCGGCACGGTCGAGCGGATAATCACCGTATGCGGATTTGTTCCGCCGGCGAGCGCCGCGCCGATCTCGCGCACGACGGCGTCGACATAGGTGAGGTCAGGCGAGCCGTCGCGCGCTGTCGGCGTGCCGACCGACACGAGCGAGACGTCGCTCGACCGCGCCGCCGCGGCGCCGTCAAGCGTCGCGCGGAACAGGCCGGTCTTGACGCCCGCGACCGTCAATTCAGCGATCGCTTCCTCGACGATCGGCGACTCGCCGCGATTGATCATGTCGACCTTGGCGCGGCTGACATCAACGCCGACGACCTCGTGTCCGAGTTCGGCAAAACAAGCGCCTGAGACGGCCCCGACATAGCCGAGGCCGAAAATCGCAACCTTCATCACTTCCCTCACCAGCGGGACAGAGAGGTTCTCGCAAACAACCCTTAATCTTTTGCCCGCGCGCGAACCCCTGGGGTTGTGCGCTGTGCGTCATAATTCGCGCGGCAGGTGAATATGCCGCGACGCCAGCGATTATGGTTGCGCAAGCGTTAAGGGCGCGCGAGCATTGCTGACAAGCCGAAGGAGCTTCGCCATGTCGCTGATCGGGCGCGCAACCGCCGCGCTGTTTTTCTCGCTTCTCTGTGTTGAAGCGTCCGCCGCCACGCGCACGAGCGAGCGCGGGGTGACTGTTGTCAGGGGCGCCACGACCGAACCGGCGAGGCTCGCCGCACCGGCGCCAGCGGCGCGACCAGCGTGCCCCGAGGGGAAGGTCAGCCTCACCGCCGTCTGGCCGGCGCGCCGCTTCCGCCAGCAGGGTTTCTGGTCCGGCGACGGCCTCGTCACGGCGTCGATGCGCGCGGCGAACCGGCGCACGACTTACGGCTTTTACGCCGATCGCCTCGCCGCCGGCCTTTAGCCGAGCGAGGGATCGAGCTTCAGGCACGCCTCCATCAGCTCGCGCACGGCGGCGACGGAGCTGTCGAACATCTTCTTCTCGTCGGGCGTGAAGGAGACCTCGACGATTTTCTCGACGCCGTTCTCGCCAAGGACGATCGGCACGCCGACATAAGTGTCCTTGACGCCGTACTGGCCGGTCAGATGCGCCGCACACGGAAGAACCATCCGCTTGTTTCGGAGATAGCTCTCCGCCATCTGGATCGCGGAAGCCGCCGGCGCGTAAAAGGCCGAACCTGTCTTCAGCAGGGCGACGATCTCGCCCCCGCCCTTGCGCGTGCGATCGACAATGGCGTCGATCTTGTCCTGGCTCGTCCAGCCCATCTTGACGAGGTCGGGCAGCGGCACGCCGGCGACGGTCGAATAGCGGACGAGCGGCACCATGGTGTCGCCGTGCCCGCCGAGCACGAAGGCCGAGACGCTGTCGACGGCGACGTTGAATTCCTCGGCGAGGAACAGGCGGAAGCGCGCTGAATCGAGAATGCCGGCCATGCCGATCACTTTCTGCGTCGGCAATCCGGAGAATTTCTGCAGCGCCCACACCATGGCGTCGAGCGGGTTGGTGATGCAGATGACAAACGCATTGGGGGCATACTGACGAATGCCATCGCCGACCGCCTTCATGACTTTCAGGTTGATGCCGAGGAGGTCGTCGCGGCTCATGCCGGGCTTGCGCGCGATACCGGCCGTCACGATACAGACGTCGGCGCCGGCGATATCCTTGTAATCCTGCGTGCCTTTGAGCTTCGAGCCATAGCCGTCGACCGGCGCTGATTGCGCGATATCGAGCGCCTTGCCCTGCGGCAGGCCCTCGGCGACGTCGAACAGCACGATCTCGCCAAGGTCCTTTTGCGCGGCGATGTGGGCGAGCGTGCCGCCGATCATGCCGGAACCGATCAGCGCAATTTTCGTGCGGGCCATGAAGAACTCCTTCGTGCGAGGTGAGATGCGCGCGCTCTATAGGCGGCGCCGGCGGGAATGGGGAGTGGGCAATGGGCAATGGGCAATGGGGAAGAAAGATGCTGCCTCCCGATCACAGATCACTAACCACTCACTACTCCCATTGCCCATTGCCCATTCCCCATTGCCCCCAAGGCGCGGCTTGTCGTTCTCCGCGGGACCCTCGTCCCCGGCAGCACGGGCAGGCGGATAAAGGCGGAGAGGCTTGCGCGGGGGCACGGCTCATCCGGGGGTAGGCAAGACTTGGAGGATGGCCATGCATCCCCCGCGCCCCCTCGGGGCGGCGGGCATGCCGTCCTGCCAGGGACGGCCGCCGCCGGAGGGGCTGGCGCATTTAACGTTCTGGGGCAGCGCCCCGCGGTCTCCCGGGGCGCGCCCGCCCTGACCTCCTCTGAGGAGGCAAGACGGGAGCGACATCGGTACACCACCGCCGGCCGGCCTCGGCCCCTCCCGCCTCGTCTTGCGGGAAGGCCTGTCTCCGGCGCGCCAGGCCAAAGCGCATGAGACGGGTGATCAAGCGCCTCTCCAGCTTTGGCTGGGGAGCATCCTACGCCCACCACGAGGGGGGTGGGATAAAGAGGGGGATAACATGGGGGATAAGGAGGGGGATAACTCTGGCCGATGATCGCGTTAACCATCTAACCGGCTGATCCCCCTGCCATTTCAGGTTCCCCAAAGGCGCGAACCCAGAACCCCCCGCCGCAACCCCTGATAGGCGCACGGCCCCAAAACCGCTCCTCCGTGTACGGAGCACGCGATCACGAATTGTTACAGGCAGGCCTCGACCTGCCCGCCACCCCGCCTCACCCGTCACCCCGGGGCGCCGCGTCTTCGCGGCGAGCCCGGGGCCCAGCTCCCGCGAGCGGCGCACGCGCGACCTTCCGGAGATGGATCCCGGGTTCGTCGCTGACGCGACGCCCCGGGATGACGGCGACGGGAAGCGCGGCCGGGGATGACGGAAGGGGGGCAAGGGCGGCGCGCGGCACGCCTTGTTCATCAGTAGTCGGAGAATTCGTCAGGGATCTAGAAAACCCAGCGCAAGCTCGCCATCACGCTTGACGCGGCGAAAGGCGCGCCGTCGAGACGCTGGAAATCAGGGCTGAATGTCGGCGTCGGCGGAACGCTCGCATCGAATTCTTCCGGCCCGTACGCAATCTCCAGCGTGCGGAAATAGGAATACTCAACGCCGACCGACAATGATCGCGACACTTCAAGTTCGACGCCGACGCGGCCCTGATAGGCGAAAGCGGCGTCGCGTTCGCCAAGCTCGTTTTCAACGCGCGCGCCGCCGACGCCGGCGCCGACATAAGGCGTCAGGCGCGAGGAATTGACGAGATCGAAATAAACGTTCGACATGATCGCCTGCGCCGTGATGTCGCCGGCGTCTGCAACTGCGGAAGGAACGGCGCCGCCCGTCAGCGCGACTTCATCCGCATCAAGATCAAATCGGCGGTACTCGATTTCGGTGCGCGTGCGCGCATATTGAAAGCCGACGGCGGCGGACCACGCCGCGCCCCCGCCGATATCCGTTGATTTCGCTGTCGGCGGCGCGACAATCGGCTGGTAGCTCGGGCTGTAGGAGAAATCCTGGTCGAAGCTGTCAGCAAAACCGGCGCCCGCGGACCCCCGCGCATAAAGGCCGGTCGCGCGGCCCGGTGCGGCCGCCGTCTCTTCCGCTTGCGCCAAGGCTGTTGAGCCGGCGAGCAACGGGACAAGCGCGCCGGCGAGCACGCCGGTGAGTGAGGGGGCGGCGATCAACAATCTTGGCACGGGATACCCTCGGTGACTGGCGTGAGGCGATCTCGCCCCGATTCGGATGGGTACAAGCCATAACAAGCCCGAATGGGCGATGAAAGCCTGAGCGGCGGCGAGCGGCTACTCCGCCGCCGCGCGCAGATCGCGGCTCGCCGAATAGTGATGCGCGCGCATGAATTTCGCGACGCGGGGCTGAATCTCGGTGCGCCAGCGGCTGCCGTTGAAGACGCCGAAATGCCCGACGCCCGGCTGGATATAGTCGGATTTCAGCCGGTCCGGCAGGTTCGCGCAGAGATCGTGCGCAGCTTGCGTCTGGCCGATGCCGGAGATGTCGTCGTTCTCGCCCTCGACCGTCAACAGGCCGACATCGGTGATCGCTTCCGGTTTCACGCGCCGCCCGCGATGCATGAACTTGCCCTCGGCGAGCGAGAATTCCTGGAACACCTCGCGGATCGTCTGCAGGTAGAATTCCTCGGTCAGATCAAGAACGGAGAGATATTCGTCATAGAACGCGCGGTGCTTGTCCGCGCTGTCGCCGTCGCCGGCGACGAGGTTCTTGTAGTAGTCGTAATGCGCGTTGGTGTGCCGGTCGTGGTTCATCGACAGGAACGAATAGAGCTGAACGAACCCTGGATAAACGCGCCGCAGCGCCCCGCTATAGGGCGCCGGGACGGAGAAGATCATGTTGCGTTCGAACCATTCGAACGAACGCTCCTGCGCGAGGAGATTGGGCACGGTCGGCGAGCGGCGCGCGTCGATCGGGCTGCCCATGATGGTGATTGTCGCGGGCCGGCAGGGATCTTGGTCCTCGGCCATCAAAGCGGTCGCCGCGAGCAGCGCAGGGCCCGGCTGGCAGACCGCCATCGCGTGCGCGCCGGGGCCAAGATGCTGCAAGAACGCGATCAGATAATCGATATAGTCGTTGAGATCGAACCGGCCCGCCGTCAGCGGCACATTCCGCGCATTCGCCCAGTCGGTGATGTAAACGTCGTGCTCGGGCAGCATCGCCTCGACCGTGCCGCGCAGAAGCGTCGCGTAATGGCCGGACAGCGGCGCGACGATCAGCACCTTGGGATCTTCGCGGCGACCGCGCGCTTTCGTCAGCGCCGCCTCGTCGCGGCGGAAATGCAAAAGCCCGCAGAAACTCTTTTCGAGCACGGTCTCAATCGTCACCGGCGCCGGGGCGCCATTGACGATGGTCTCGTCCAGCGGCCATGCCGGTTTCGGGTACCGGCGCGTCGCATTCTCGAAAACGTCGAACGCTGCCGCCGAGGTTCGGCCAAGCCAGGTATCGGCCATCGGGTTCAAGGCCGAACGCCAGAAGCGGGCGCTGAGGCCCGCCGCCACGCGCGCAGGCGTCAACGCGGCATAGCCGAGTTCATAAGCAGAATAGAGCATGGGCCCCCGCGGGTACTCCTACTGTCTCAGGCGATCTGGCCGCATCCCCGCGCCGGCCGCCGCTTCGCCTAAGGAGTTTGACATGGTCCGACTCGAGCGCGCAAGCGATATTACGCACCTGCAATATTACTGCCGGATTGCGCGGGGCGATGAAACTCTCCGGAATATTTCAATGATTTCTGAAGGTTAACGGTGATCCGCGCGCCCGTCGTGGCGCCCATCGTTGCACCCTGGCGGCGAACGGCGCAGCATGGTGGCGGTCACCCGGGGCGCCAAACCGGGGCTGGCCGGAACCAATTCGCGGCGCCGTGAGCAATTGCGTCTGATCGCGGCGATGGCGTTTGCAGCAGCTTTCACAAGAACCGCACCCGGATCGGCCGGCCAGCCGCCGTTGGGCGAGGACGCGGACAAATCGCCGGTCTTCTACAGCGCGCGGCGGAGGACGCTCGCGATTTCGGCCGGCGTCAGCGTGTCTTCAAGCGCTGTCGTCAGCGCCCCCGACGGTTCGACGATGTAAAAGAGCGAGGAGTGCTGCATCGTGTAGCCGAGCTCAGAATCCTCGGAGACTTCCGGTTCGGCGAACACCTTGAAATTCGCCTTCGCCGCTTCGATTGCCGCACGGTCGCCGGAAAGGCCGATGATGCGCGCGTCGAAGGACAAGAACGCCTTCAACTTCTCCGGCGTGTCGCGGTCGGGATCGACGGTGATGAAGAGCGCCGCGACTTTTTTCAGTTCAGCAGGCGTCAGCTCGTTCAGCGCCGCGCTCATCCGCCCGAGCGCCAGCGGACACACATCAGGGCAGGACGCAAAGCCAAAATAGACGAGCGCGACACGGCCCTTGATATCCTCGTCGCGCAAGGGGGCGCCGTTCTGGTCGATCAGCGCAAAGTCCGACGTGAACTGATCCGAAAGGCTGATGACGCCCGGCGACGGGCGCGCGCGATCGCCCCCGCCCTCGCCGCAGGCGCTGAGACAAAAAGCGGCGGCGAGCGCGGCCCATCGAGCGATCATCGGCGGTTTCCACTTCCCGGCGCAGCGCCGTATGAGGAGGGCTTAGCGCCGCGACGCGCGATCCGCCAGAGACAAACCGCCGCCAGGGGACAAGATGGCCGCCAGCCCTCTCGACACCGATATCGCCGGCGACGTGTTGCGCGGGCCCATCCGCATTCGCACGCTGACGACGCTGCGCTGGCTTGCGGTCGCGGGGCAGACCTCGGCGATTCTCGTCGTGCACTTCGTGTTCGGCTTTCCGGTGGAGCTTGGCCTCTGCCTCGGCGCGATCGCGGCGAGCGCCTGGCTCAACATCTTCGTCGCGCTGCGCTTTTCCCCGCAGCGCTTTCTCTCCGATAACGAGACGGCGGCCTATATCGCCTTCGACATCCTGCAGCTTTGCGTTTTGCTGTTCCTGACTGGCGGGTTGCATAACCCGTTTGCGGTGCTGATCCTCGCGCCCGTGACGATCGCGGCGAGCGTGTTGCCGCTGCGCCAGACGATCCTGATCGCGGCGCTCGCGATCGCCGGCGTCGGCGTCAACGGCGTCGCGCATCTGCCGCTGCCCTGGCGCGCGGGCGAGAGCCTTATCTTTCCGCCGCTGATCAATGCAGGCGCCTGGGTCGCGCTTTCGTTTGGCGTCGCTTTTTTCGCGGTTTACGCCCACCGCATCGCGCTCGAAGCGGCGCAGATGCGCAGCGCGCTTGCCGCCTCGCAGCTTGTGCTCGCGCGCGAGGAACGCCTCGCCGCGCTCGGCGGGCTCGCAGCCGCCGCGGCGCATGAGCTGGGCACGCCGCTCGCGACCATTCAGCTGACCGCCAAGGAGATGGCGAACGAACTCAAAGGCCAGGGCCTCCTGGAAGACGATGCGCGCCTGCTCGTCGAACAGGCGCAGCGCTGTCGCGAGATCCTCGGGCGCCTCTCCAAAGGCGGCGCCGAAAGCGACGCGATGATGGACCGCATCGCTCTTGACCTTCTGCTGAAGGAAGCCGCGGGGCCCTTCCTCGATACGCGCGACGGACCGGCGGTCATCTTCGAAATGCGCGGGCTCGCCGGCGAGGGGCCGCCCGTGGTGCGCCGGCGCCCGGAGATCATCTATGGCCTGCGCAACATCATCGAGAACGCGGTCGCCTACGGACGCTCGAAAGTGCTGGTCTCGGCCGACTGGTCGGGCGCCGATATCGAGATCGAAGTGCACGATGACGGCCGCGGCTTCGCGCCGGACATCCTCGGGCGTCTCGGCGAGCCCTATCTCGGGCGAAGCCGGGCGCGCGGCGGCGAGAAATCGGGCGGCATGGGCCTTGGCTTCTTCATCGCGAAAACGCTGCTGGAGCGCACTGGCGCCGACATCGCCTTCGACAATCGGCCATGGCCCGAGGGCGGCGAGGCCGGAGCCTGGGTCGCGGTGCGCTGGCCGCGCGTGGCCGTCGAAGCGCGTTAACGAAGAGCCCCGCCGCCAAACCACCCGCGCCGAACCACCCGCGCCGGCCGCCCGCGCCGGCCACCCGCGCCGGCCACCCGCGCCGAACGGTCGCGGTTGGTTGCCCGAAGCGATCGGAACGCGCAGATAGCGCGTATTGGCAGCATGGAACAAAGAACCATGACCACCGCCCCGACCCCCGCCCCGGCCGACGACCTCTCCATCCGCGCCGATTTGCCTGAGGATGCGAGCCTCCTGATCGTCGATGACGACGAAACTTTCCGCACGCGGCTCGCCCGCGCGATGGAAAAGCGCGGCTTTGAAACCGTGATGGCTTCCGGCGTGAAGGAAGCGATCCGCCTCGCGAAGGAAGCCCCGCCCGCCTTCGCCGTGGTCGATCTTCGCCTCGAAGACGGCGACGGCATCGAAGTCGTCAACGCCATCCACGACATCCGCGAGGATTGCCGCGTCGTCATGCTGACCGGCTATGGCAACATCGCAACCGCCGTCGCCGCCGTCAAAGCCGGCGCGATCGACTATCTCTCCAAACCCGCCGACGCCGACGACGTCGAAAAAGCCCTCCTCGCGCGCGGGGGGACAAGGCCAGAGCCCCCCGAAAACCCGATGAGCGCCGACCGCGTCCGCTGGGAGCACATCCAGCGCGTCTATGAATTGTGCGAGCACAACGTCTCAGAAACCGCACGGCGATTGGGCATGCACCGCCGAACGCTGCAGAGGATACTGGCGAAGCGCGCGCCGAAATAGGCGAACCGTTATTTGTTGGCGTCGCGCGCGTCGATGGTCACCGATGCCGTGTGGAGGGTGGTAGTGATTGCTTTACTTTACGTCACACTTTACCAATCCTAGCTATCGGGAAACTTGCGGTTCGCTGCCGGAGAGACAGTCAAGACGTTTTCCGGGTTTGAGGCGCAGGCGACGCGGCGGCTCCAGGTCTTGGAGACCGCGACGAGCCTTGACGATCTTCGGAGCTTGCCGAGCAATCGGCTGGAAGCGTTGAAGGGCGGTCGCAAGGTACTTATATTTCGATTCGGATCGACCAACAATGCGATTGTGCTTTGAATGGCCGCCGGAATCGTCGGGGCCGCTCAATGTCGAGATCGTCGATTACCACTGACCGGCAGGAGGGTCAGAGCCATGTTGAAAAGAGCCGTCCACCCCGGCGCGATCCTCAAGGAAGAGCTAGCCGACTCGGGATCACCCGCCAATTCGCCCGCCGATCGACGTGCGCACCCTTGCAATCATCCCCCCCCCCCCCCCTCCCAGGACGCGACCGCATTTCGCAGCATCGCCGGGCAAGCGGTCAATCACCGGCGACACCGCCTTGCGCCTCGGCCACTGGTTCAAGAACGCGCCGCAGTTCTGGCTGAACCTGCAATCGCATTTCGATCTCGTCGCCGCTGAACAGGAAGCGGGCGACGCGCTACGCAAGTTGCCGACCCGCGCCAAGCTACCGGCCAAGCGGGAACTGCCGAGGCTGATTTGATCATGGTGAGGCTGAAGAAGCCCCTTTGATATAAGTCTTTCCTTCCACCCCCCCCCCCCCCCCCCCCCCGAGACGCCCCACTAGCAACCCCCCAACATGGCGAACTGGCTGCCCGAGGACGAGGCGGCGCAGCTGAGGTTCGAGTTTGCGCGGGAAATCGAGCGCCTTCGCGCCGCCTGAAATCGCCGAGCCGCCCTTCCCTCGCGACCAGCTGCGCCGTGGCGCTTGAAGGTTCTTAACCGGCTCCTTAGGGTCCTCGTTCCATGATCGTTTTTGCGTTTTTCCCGGGGACTTCATGACAAAGCTCTTCCTCGCCGCTTCCGCCGCGGCGCTCTCGCTTGCCTCCTTCGCCTCCGCCGCCGAGATCAAGCTTCCCTATGAGCAGTTCACGCTCGACAATGGCCTCAAGGTCGTCGTGCATGAGGACAGGAAGGCGCCGATCGTCGCGGTGTCGATCTGGTATCATGTCGGCTCGAAGGATGAGCCCGAAGGGCGCACGGGGTTTGCGCACCTCTTTGAACATCTGATGTTCAACGGCACCGAGCATTATGACGGCGAGTGGTTCCTGCCGCTGGAGGAAGTCGGCGGCACGGACCTCAATGGCACGACGTGGTTTGACCGCACCAATTATTTCCAGACCGTGCCGACGCCGGCGGTTGATCGCGTGCTGTGGATGGAATCCGATCGCATGGGTCATCTTCTCGGCGCGGTCAGCCAGGAAAAGCTCGATGAGCAGCGCGGCGTCGTGCAGAACGAAAAGCGCCAGGGCGACAACCAGCCCTATGGGCGGATGGAATATTCAACGCTCGCCGGCCTCTTGCCCGCGGGCCATCCTTATTCGCATTCGACCATCGGCTCGATGGAAGATCTGAACGCCGCCGACCTTCAGACGGTGAAGGACTGGTTCAAGGAATATTACGGCGCGGCGAACGCGGTGCTCGTCCTTGCCGGCGACATCGATGTCAAAACCGCGCGCGAAAAGGTCGAAAAATATTTCGGCGACATCGACGCCGGGCCGCCGCTGACGCGCGCGACAGCGAACGCGCCGAAGCTCAGCGTTTCCAAAAAAGAAATCATGTATGACCGCGTGCCGCAGGTCAAAATCGACCGCAACTGGGTCGCGCCCGGCCGCACGACGAAGGACGCCGTGCTGCTGACGCTCGCGGCCGACATTCTCGGCGGCGGGAAAACGTCGCGGCTTTATCAGCGCCTTGTCTACGATCTGGAGCTTGCGACGTCAGCGACGGCGGGCTTGCAGGAGCAGGAATTGATGAGCTTCTGGTCGGTCACGGTCGATCCGAAAAAGGAAATTGATCCGGGCAAAGCCGAAGCCGAGATGGAAAAGGTCGTCGCCGAGTTCCTCGCCAAGGGTCCGACGCCGGCGGAATTGAAACGCTCCAAAACCTCGATCGAGGCGGGCGTTTTGCGCGGTCTTGAGAAAGTCGGCGGCTTCGGCGGCAAGGCGACGGCGCTCGCCGAAGGCGCGCTCTATGCGGGCGATCCGGGCTTCGTCCTGAAGCAGCTCGAATGGCTGAACGCCGCGACGCCGGCCGAGGTGCTGGCCGCCGCGCGCGATGTGATGAATGCCGGCTATTACCAGCTTTCCGTTCTTCCGTTCCCGGATTATTCGACCGCCGCCTCGACCGTCGATCGCAAGTCAGGCCTGCCAGGCGTGCCGACGTCGCCTGATCTTGTCTTTCCGGCGATTGAGGAAGCGACGCTGAAGAACGGCATCAAGGTCGTGCTCGCGAACCGGCCGACCGTGCCGGTCGTCAATGTCTCGATGCAGTTTGACGCCGGTTATGCCGCCGATGCGTCCGGCGCCAAACTCGGCACGGCGTCGTTCGCTGGCGCGATGCTGGACGAAGGCACGAAGCGGCGCAGCGCGCTCGCCATCGCGTCGGAGCTTTCCGGCCTCGGCGCGACGCTCGGCGTCGGCTCAAATCTTGATCTCACCAGCGCGACGATGTCGGCGCTCAAGGACAACCTCAGCGCCTCGCTCGACATCATGGCGGATGTGGTGCGCAATCCCGCTTTCGACCAAAGCGAGATCGACAAATTGCGGGCGCGCTGGCTCGCCGGCATCGAACAGGAAAAGGCAGAGCCGGTGCAGCTTGCGCTGCGCCTCCTCCCGCCGGTGATGTATGGCGAGGGGCACGCTTATGGCGTTCCCTTCACCGGCTCGGGCACGCCAGAGTCGATCAAGGCGCTGACGCGCGACGATCTCGTGAAATTCCAGCAGACCTGGCTGCGGCCCGACAATGCGACGATCTTCGTCGCCGGCGACGCGACCATGGCGGAGATGAAGCCGCTGCTTGAGCGCGCCTTCGGCGACTGGCGCAGCGCCTCAAGCGCCATTCCGCAGAAGAACATCGCGACGGTCGCCCGGCCCGGAAAAGGCCGCGTCATTCTCGTCGACAAGCCGGGCTCGCCGCAGACGCTCATTCTCGCCGGTCACGTCGCGCCGCCGTCAGGCGCGCCGAACGCCATCGCCATCAACGCGATGAACGACATTCTCGGCGGCCAGTTCACCGCGCGCGTCAACATGAACCTGCGCGAAGACAAAGGCTGGGCCTACGGCGCCTATACCTTCCTGCAGGAAGCGCGCGGCCAGCGCCCCTATCTCGTCTACGCGCCGGTGCAGACCGACAAGACGAAGGAATCGCTCGCCGAGATCCTGAAGGAGTTGAACGCCTTCAAGGGCGCACGCCCCGCGACGGCGCCCGAACTGAAGCGCGCTGTCGACAACAACACGCGCTCGCTTCCCGGTTCGTTTGAAACCTCGGGCGACGTGCTCGGCAGCCTCGTCAGCTCCTATCGCTTCGGGCGGGCGTGGAATTATCCCGCGACGCTGAAAGGCGCCTATGAAGCGCTGAGCCTTGGCGACGTTTCGGCGGCGGCGGCGGAGACCGTCCACCCCGAAAGCCTCGTCTGGGTGATCGTCGGCGACCGCGCGAAGATCGAAGCGGGCGTTGCGTCGCTGGGGCTCGGGCCCATCGAAGTGAAGGCGCTGAGCGACCTCTAAACGTCCGCCCATTTCCGGAACAGGTTCGCCGCGCATTTGGCGAGCCTGTCGGAATCCTCCGACTTGCCGTGACGGTCGAACAAATTGAGCCGCGCGACGTTGAGATCGTAGAGAAGTTCGCGCTCGGCCGCGTCGCGGATCATGCTCTGCGCCCAGCCGACCGCGGCGAGGCGGGCCCCGCGCGTCACTTTCGACACGCGGTGGATGCTGGTCGCCGGATAAGCGAGCAGCGTGCCCGCCGCGGGGCGGAACGCGCGCTCGCCGCCGCCATCGATGATGGTAAGGGCGCCGCCTTCGTACGTATCGGGATCGCTGAGGAACAGCGTGAAGGAAACGTCGCGCCGGATGTCCTCGCCCGACAGCGGATGATCGACATGCGCGCCATATTCCATGCCGGGCTCATATTTGCTGAGCACGAGGGGGCTCAGCTTTTTCGGGCGCATCGAAAGGCGGAATTCCTGATGGCGCATGATCGCATCGGCCAGCATCGCCTTGATCTTGTCGCCGGCAGGATCGCCAGGGCACAGCCTGGAGATTGTCCTTCACAAGCTGCGCCTGCGCGCCCGCGCTCGCCTTGCCGTCGCGAAAGGCGATGGTCGCGAAGGCGCCGCGAATGTCGGCGACGGCGGCGGGCGGGATGAAGTTCTCGAAAAGCTGGATCATGGCCTGTGCTTCAAGCGGCGATGAACCTTAGCCCTGCTGGGAACGCGTTAGTAGCGCGAGGCTCGCCCCGCTCCACCCGCTTGCGGGGGAGCTGTCACGCGTCAGCGTGACTGAGGGGGACTGCACTGTCCGCGAACACCGGCGCGCGTTGAAAGGGCGCCCCCCTCAGTCGCCTTCGGCGACAGCTCCCCCGCAAGCGGGTGGAGCGGGGCTACGTTGCTGACGCGGCGCCCCGGGATGACGGGGCCCCTACAGCGCCTCATTCGCCCGCTTCACCGCGTCCGCTTCGAGATAAAGCTCGGCCCCCATGTCGCGGTATTTGCCGCTCATCGCGGCCATCCCTTCCGCCGCGACGCGTTCGAGGTCTTTCTTCTCATTGTCCGACAATCCTTCCGCATACTCGCGCACGTCCGCCGTGATCTTCATCGAGCAGAACTTCGGGCCCGCACATCGAGCAGAAATGCGCGGTTTTGTGGGCTTCCTTTGGCAGGGTCTTGTCGTGGAAAAGCCTCGCGGTTTCGGGATCGAGGCTGAGATTGAACTGGTCCTCCCAGCGGAATTCGAAGCGCGCGCGGGAGAGCGCGTCGTCGCGGAGTTGCGCGGCCGGGTGGCCCTTGGCGAGATCGGCCGCGTGCGCGGCGAGCTTGTAGGTGATGACGCCCGTTTTCACGTCGTCGCGGTCGGGGAGGCCCAGATGCTCCTTCGGCGTCACATAGCAGAGCATGGCGCAGCCGAACCAGCCGATCATCGCGGCGCCGATGCCGCTCGTGATGTGGTCATAGCCGGGCGCGATGTCGGTCGTTAAGGGCCCCAGCGTGTAGAACGGCGCCTCCCCGCATTCCTTCAGTTGCTTGTCCATGTTGATCTTGATCTTGTGCATCGGCACGTGGCCGGGGCCCTCGATCATCACCTGCACGCCCTTGCTCCACGCGATTTTCGTCAGTTCACCGAGCGTTTCGAGTTCGGCGAATTGCGCCGCGTCATTGGCGTCGGCGATCGAGCCGGGGCGCAACCCGTCGCCGAGCGAAAACGACACGTCATAGGCGCGGCAGATGTCGCAGATCTCGTCGAAATGCGTGTAGAGGAAGCTTTCCTTGTGATGGGCAAGGCACCATTTCGCCATGATGGAGCCGCCGCGCGACACGATGCCCGTCACGCGGTTCGCGGTCAGATGAATATAGGGGAGCCGCACGCCGGCGTGCACGGTGAAGTAATCGACGCCCTGCTCGGCCTGTTCGATCAGCGTGTCGCGATAGACCTCCCATGAGAGATCCTCCGCGACGCCGCCGGTTTTTTCGAGCGCCTGATAGATCGGCACCGTGCCGATGGGGACGGGGCTGTTGCGGATGATCCATTCGCGCGTGTTGTGAATGTTGCGGCCCGTCGACAGGTCCATCACCGTGTCGGCGCCCCAGCGGATCGCCCACACCATCTTGTCGACTTCCTCCTCGACCGAGGAAGCGACGGCGGAATTGCCGATATTGGCGTTGATCTTCACGAGGAAATTGCGGCCGATGATCATCGGCTCAAGCTCGGCGTGGTTGATGTTCGCGGGGATGATGGCGCGCCCCTTCGCGATTTCCGCGCGCACGAATTCGGGCGTGATGAAGGGCGGGATTTCGGCGCCGAAGGATTCCCCCAGCGCGAGCGCTTTCTCCGCGGTTTCCAGCATTTTCTTGCGCCCGAGATTTTCACGGATCGCGACGTATTCCATTTCCTTAGTGACGATCCCGGCGCGGGCGAACTCAAGCTGGGTCAATGGCGCGTTCTTCAGGGCGCGCAGCGGCCTGTGCCGCACCGGAAACGCCCGCGCGAGATGCTTGCCCGCTGCGCCGCCATTATCCTCGGGTTTCGCGTCGCGGCCCTCATAGTCTTCAACACCGCCCCGCTCCCTAACCCAGTCCGTCCGTAGCCGGACCAATCCCTGTTCGACGTCGATGGCGACGGCGGGATCGGTGTAGGGCCCGGTCGGGTCGTAGACGGGGAGCGGCGGTTCGTTCGCCGACGGATGAAGATCGATCTCCCTGACCGGCACGCGGATGTCTTTGTGAATGTCGCCCGCGACATAGACCTTGCGGCTTGCGGGCAAGGGCCCGGTCGTCACTTCCGGCGTCTTGAACGCGGCTTGGGGGATCATCTTGTTCACTGCGGGCGCTCCTTGCTCAGACAGGGGCGGCGCGGTCGAGAACCGTCATTCGTGTTCCGTCCCTACGCCGGTCTTAACCGATCAGGTTCAAAGGGTGCCTGCGTGACCGAACGCAGTCTCAGCGGGTGACGCCCGCGCCCCTCGGAAAGTGATGCTTGAATAGCAACAGAGCCGCCCCGCCGCAAGAAAGGCGGCGCGCGCCCCGCAATCGCCGCCGATCAGGCCGCGACGTAGCCGCCATCGACGAGATAATAGCCGCCGGTGCAATAGCTCGCCTCGTCGCTGGCGAGGAACAGCGCCAGATTGGCGACTTCCTCGTTGGTGCCGTAGCGCTTGAGCGCGACTGTTTGTTCGATCTGCGCTCGCATGGCCTGCGTCGCGCCGGGGGCCAGTTGCTCCCCCAGCGAGGCCATCATGCGGTTGTCGATCGGCCCCGGGGCGACGGCGTTGACGCGGATGTTCGCCGGCCCGTATTCGAGCGCCGCCGTCTTCACCAATCCGCATACGGCATGTTTGCTGGCGATATAGGGCGACATGTTCGGAAAGCCGATGGCGCCGGCGATTGACGAAGTGGCGATGATCGAGCCTTTGCCGCTCGCCTTCAGCGCGTCTTCGCAGTGTTTCATCGAAAGCCAGACGCCGATCACGTTCGTCGTCAGCACCGCCTGAAACTCTTCAACGGTGAGATCCGAGATCGCCTTGAGGTCGCCTTCGGTGCCGGCGTTGGCGAATAATATGTCGAGCCGGTCAAACTTCTTGAGCGTTGCAGCGACGGCCGCCTTGATGCCGGCTTCGTCAGCGGCTTCGGCGACCGCCATGCCAAGCATCTCGCCGCCGCCAAGGCGATCGCGCGTTTCGCGCAGTTTCTGGTCGGATCGCCCAACCAGCATCACGCGCGCGCCTTCGGCCAGAAACAGCTTCGCCGTCGCCTCGCCAATGCCGCCAGTTGCGCCGGTGATCAGCGCCACCTTGTTTTTCAGCCTCATGATAAAATCGCCTTATCGTTGCTGCTGGAACGCTAGAGAGGCTGCCCCCCTGGGGCAAGGCGTCGCCCGATCCGCGTTCGCGACGACGCTGACCATGGGGCCCATCGCAAGATCGCCAGCGTTGCGATCAAGCGCCGGCGCAAAGACGCGACACCTGCGCTGAAGGGCGATTGAGAAATTCTCGCCTCGCGCTGTTGTGTAGAAATGCGCCGCGCGACACGCCTACATAAGCGCCGGCAACAGGCAAAAGGACAGGAACATGAGCGGGAACCAGGGCTGGGCGCCGCCGAAGGTTTGGGTCTGGGACCGGCCAAGCGGCGGCCAGTTCGCGAGCATCAACCGCCCGGTTGCGGGGGCTACGCACGATAAGGCGCTGCCCGTCGGGGATCATCCTTTTCAGCTTTATTCGTTAGCGACGCCGAACGGAGCGAAAGTCACGATCCTGTTTGAGGAATTGCTGTCGAGGGGATTTTCCGGCGCCGACTATGACGCGTGGCCGATCAGGATTTCCGATGGCGAGCAGTTCGGGACAGGGTTCGTCGATGTGAACCCCAACTCCAAGATTCCGGCGCTCATCGACCGCAGCGGACCGGAGAAAATCCACGTGTTCGAATCCGGCGCGATCCTTCTTCACCTCGCGGACAAGTTCGGCGCCTTCCTCGCGCAGAGCGGCGCCAGGCGCACCGAAACGCTCAACTGGCTGTTCTGGCAGATGGGCTCGGCGCCGTTCTTGGGCGGCGGTTTCGGGCATTTCTACGCCTATGCGCCGGAGAAGTACGAATATCCGATCAACCGCTATGCGATGGAAGTGAAGCGCCAGCTCGACGTGCTCGACCGGCGGCTGGCTGAGAGCCGTTATATCGCGGGCGAGGACTACACGATCGCCGATATCGCGATCTGGCCTTGGTACGGCGTCCTTGCGCAGGGGAAAATTTACAACGATGCCGGGACGTTTCTCGCGCTCGACGACTACCAGAATTTGCAGCGCTGGACAGCCGACATAGCGGCGCGGCCCGCGGTCATCCGTGGACGGATCGTCAACCGGACCTGGGGCGCGGCGAACGAACAGCTCCCCGAGCGCCACGCGGCCGCCGACATCGACCGCGTGCTGGCGCTGCCGGCCTGAAGCGGCATCATTGCAGCGGCTTCACGACGGCGCCGATGATGGGCCCCATCGGCACTCCCGGCTCGTCGCGCGCAATCTCCGGCGCGTAAAGGCGGCTGATCGTGCCGTCGAGATAAAGCGCGTTCGGCGTTCTAGCCGTGTCGCGGAAAAACGTCGCGAACTCGTGGAAAGTGACCGCGCTGTCGCTGATCGCGAAGACAACCGCGCCATCCTCGCGCACGCCGACGCCGTTTCGGCGTTTGCGCGAGGTCGCGTCGGTCAGGAATTTCGGGTGGATCGCGCCGTCAATGACGAGCATTGGGCCGGACTGAGTGGCGTCGCGGACATTGCGCGCCCCCGCCGTCGCCTTCGGCGACACCTCCCCCGCAAGCGGGGGAGGAAAGTTTGCGCGAAACGCTTCTGTTTCCGTCACATGGGCCGCGCCGTCGGCGCTGATCCAGAACACGCCGTTCGGCTTCAGGTGAAAATTGCCCGGCCCGTCTTTTGTCGAAATTCTTTTCAGCTCTGCGCCGTCCTCCACATAGAGCCCGACCGGGGACCTGTCCTTGTGATACATGCCGGCGTTCATCGCGAAGCCGAGGCTTTCGCCCTTTGCGGCCAACGCGGCGTTGACAGCGTCGAATTCGCCATAGGGTGCGCCGTCCGCATCGCGCAGGAACAGCCGGATATCGTCCGTCTTCGGATTAAACTCGCAAACGGCGTAGCGGCCCGTGCCCGCCAATTCCTCGCGGCAAGCCGCCTCGGCAGCGCCAGCAAGCGCGGCGACGGCGGCGAAAGCGGCGGCAAGTCGCGTCACATCGGCCTCATTTCAAGGACTGGCGCCAGCGCCGCAGAGCGTCCCTACGCCGGCCTCACCCGGATCAAAGGATGCTCGCACGATGAACCCCATCTCCATGGGTCGCCCCGGGCTCCTCGGAATTTCAAAATGATAATCAATCAAGGGCGCCGCGATCAACGGCGCGCGCTGGAGACCAGGGATGCGATGCGCGCATCCCCAGCTGGAGGCTGCAAGCCTCGCTCAGGTCCTACAAACCGCCATTCGAAACGTCGCCTTCTCCACCGTCGCATACGCGTTTGGGGCCCGGCGGTGAAGAAGCCGACACTCTTTCTTCGCGTCGTGGATCTCCCCCTGACGCGAAGGCACGCCGTTCCGTCCCTAACGCCGGCATGACCCGGATCAGGTTCGAAGGGTCCATCTCAGTCCCTTATGCCCTTGCTCCCTGGCGCGTAGTGCTCTCTTCGCTGCGCAATGCGGGACAAGGGGTCCCATGGGCAGCCGGAGAGGTTGCGCGTCGCACGAGCTGTCGTCAAATGGCGACAGGCGGGACGCCCCTCGGAACAATGATAGCATGACTCAAAACCGGCGCGCGCGCAAGCAAAATCGGCGCTGACGATTACGGGGCCGGCGGCGTCGCGGCGGCGCGATCATCCGTATGCAAAGCGATTGCAAGCGCGCGTTCGATGGCGCGCTTCATGTCCGCCGCCGTAAAGTTCATCGTCAGCGTATCGACGATCGCGCCAGTGTCAGCGTCGACGAGCACGGTGAAGCCGGTTGCGCCCTTGTTCGCTTGGTAAAGGCGCGTCAGGTCATGCGCAGCGGCGAGCGCGGCAAGCTTGTCGTTCTCGCCAAAGGTGAAATCGAATTCGACGAACTCAACCGGTTCACCGGCGAACGCCGGCATCGCCTTCGCGAGGTTCGGCTCAAGGATCTTGCAGGAGGAGCACCAGGCGGACCGGAAGGTCGCGGCGATCAGCTGCGGCGCGCCCGCCGAGCCCTGCATGGCCGCCGGCGCGGGCCCCCGCGCCGCCACCGCGACGGCAACGGCGATCGCGACGACCGCCGCGACGATGAGGCCAGAATGCTTTGTCATGCTTGTCGCCCCAAGGCCGCTGAGCCAGGTCTTTAACAGCAATGGCATCCAATTGCGAAGCGCCGCGCTTTACGCTCCCGGCGTTCCAGCGCATGCTTCGCCCGCGTTTGCTGGACGCGCGCCTTTGAAAGATCGCCATGAATTTCCGCGTGTTAAAAGCCTTCGCTGCGACATTCGCTTACCTCGCGGAGCATTGGCTGATGCTTCTCAAGGCGATGTGGCTGCCCGCACTGATCATCACAGCGCTGCAACTTTACGCAGCGCCAGGGCTTTTCAACGGCGTTGCCGAGCTTGCGCTTCTGGGCCCCAATCCGGAGCCGGAAAAGGCGGCGGCGGCGATGTCGGGGCTTGGCGGGTCTTTCATCTGGTACATCGTCGCCGGGTTCATTTTCTTCCCGATGCTGACGGTCGCGAGCCTCAAACATATCGTGCGCGGCGAAGAACAGGGCTTGCCGTTCTACTTCGCTTATGGCGCTGACGAAACACGGGTGATGGCGGCGAATTTTCTCTTCAATTTGATGATTGTCGTGATCGCCCTCGTCGGCGAAATCGTTGTCGGCGTCCTTGCGGCGGTGTTCACGCTGTTGGGCCCGGCGGCCGGCGGCGCGATCAAAAGCATCGTCTCCCTCGGTCTCAATGCCGTGACGGGCTGGTTTCAGGCGCGAGTCTCGCCGCTTTTCCCGGCGGTGATCGCGACGAGGACGCTCGGCTTCGGTTACGCCTGGAGCGCGACGCGCCGCGACTGGCTCGGTGTGATGGCCTTTTGGATTCTCATCGGCGTTGTCATCATTCCGGCAATCGTCATTCTTCTCCTGCCGACGATTTTAGCTGTCGCGGCCGACATCGGCGCCGTGCAGCGCGGAGACGCCGCCGCGACCGCCGCGATGCTTCAAAAACTCGCTGCTGCGCTGTCCCCTTCTGCGCCGCAATTCTGGATGACCGCGGCAGCGGTCTTCCTCATGACGCTCGGTGTCAACGCTGTCGTCAATACGGCGAGCGCCGTCATCTGGCGCTATCTCGGGACCGACCGCGGGGACGAGCGCCCATGAGCGACGATCGCCCGACGCCCGCCGGCGTCCGCGACGCCGCTGCGCGCATCAAAGGCGCGGCGATCCTGACGCCGCTTCTCGAAAACGAATGGCTGAACGCGCGGGCGGGCGGACGCGTGCTGATGAAAGCGGAATCGCTTCAACACGCCGGCTCTTTCAAGTTTCGCGGCGCGATGACGCGCCTGTCGCGCCTGGCGCCGGACGCGCGCGCGCGCGGCGTTCTGGCTTTTTCCTCGGGCAACCACGCACAAGGCGTTGCGCGCGCTGCGCGCCTTTACGAAACGCAAAGCGTCATCGTCATGCCGAAGGATGCGCCCGCCCTGAAAGTCGCGCAGGTCAGGGCCTATGGCGGCGAGATCGTCTTTTACGATCGGTATACGGAGGATCGCGAGGCGATCGGCGGCGCGATCGCCGCGGCGCGCGGCCTCGCCCTCGCCCCGCCCTTCGACCATGTCGACACGATCGAGGGACAAGGCACTGTCGCCCTTGAAGCCGCCGCGCAAGGCCTGGCGATGGGGGTGACGCTTGATGCCTTTCTGGTCTGCTGCGGCGGCGGCGGCCTCACGGCGGGGTGCGCAACGATCCTTGAGGAAATTTCCCCGAAAACCGAGATCATGATCGCCGAGCCTGCCGGGTTCGACGAGACCTGGGCCTCGATCCGGATGGGAGCGCGCCAGAAAGCCGATCCGGCGGCAAGGACGATCTGCGATGCGCTCGCCTCGCCGATGCCCGGCGCGATCACCTTTCCGATCCTGAAGCGCCGGGTGACGCAAGGCTTCGCCGTCACCGACGACGAGGTTCTCGAAACCCTTGCCTGGGCCTTCAAATATCTGAAGCTGGTGCTGGAGCCGGGCGGGGCCGCCGCGCTCGCCGCCGTTTATCATGGCAAGGTGCGCCCTTCAGGCGGCGCGATCGCGATCACGCTCTCGGGGGCCAACGTCGATCCGCCGCTCTTTGCCGGGGCGCTCTCACGGTTTGGTTAACGCCGCGCCGCATTCGGCCACGTTTCCATCATTGAAATGTTATAAAGTAGCCTTACGTGGCAATGTAGGCGAAAGCGTTAGCCATCGGGCTTAAACCGTTTGCTAGCCAATCTGTGGCCTGATGGCGTGAGGGGACTCTCCCAAGCGCATGGAATGGAAGGGTTTGGCCAATGGCCAGTCTCAAGACTTCAAACGGCCGGCAGGACGCGGAAGTCAAAATGCCGCTGAGCGAGCGCGAGCTCGCCGCGCTTGGCGGCAAGAAGCTCGTCTATATCCGCACCGTGCTCGCCGCCGACGTGAAAGACGACCTCGTCGATGACGACACAGGCGCGATCATCGACATTCCCGCCGACACGACACTTTATTCGGTGCACGCCGGCGACGGCCAGCGCATCGCCCTTGTCGGCGACCGCGCGCTCGCCTTCGCCGCCGCCCGCCAGCATGAGATGAACCCCGTCAGCGTGCACTGATACGCCCGTCCGTACAGGGACAAACCTGTCCATAGCCGTCTATTCCGGTGACAGCCGCCGGCCTTTTCTTTCGACGCCGGAGAAGTTGTTCGCGACAGGCGCGCAGGCGCTGACAGGACCCTCGCCGCGCGAAAGATTAGCCGGCCGGACGGATATAAACCTCAAGCCGCGTGCGGGCGTTCGCTGTCGATGGCGATGGCAAAGAGAGCTTCGGGCGTCGCCGCGCCGCGCAGCGCTTCGCGAACACGGTCGTCGCGCAGGAGCCGCGATACCTTGGCAAGCGCCTTCAAATGCGCGGCCGAAGCGTCGGCAGGCGCAAGCAAGACGAAGATGAGATCGACCGGCTGATCATCGACCGCTTCGAAGTCGATCGGCGCGTCTAGGCGGGCGAGCAGCCCGGTGATGGCCGACAGGCCTTCAATTTTGCCGTGCGGGATCGCAACGCCGCGCCCGACCCCGGTTGAGCCCAGCTTTTCACGTTCCATCAGCGCGTCGCGGATCGCGCCGGCGTCGGCGCCAGTCAAGGTCGCGGCGCGTTCGGCGATCGACGACAACGCCTCGCGCTTGCACTTGGCGTGCAGCTTCGCGATCACGGCGTTCTGAGACAATAAATCTGATAGCGGCATAAGTTCTGGCTTTGCCTGCAATCCCTGTTCCAGCCCCCATGCCGGGGGCGGTGCGGGCGACCTTCTACGCCAAAATGTCCTTAACGGAAGTCAATTCTTATCGCCCCCGTCTCGCGATGGCTTCAGGGGGCCGGATCGATCCAGCCGATATGGCCGTCGCGCCGGCGATAAACGACATTCAGGCGGCCATTTCCGGCGTTTTTGAACACAACGGCGGGGTTGTCCGCGAGATCGAGCTGCATCACCGCCGCCCCCACAGTCATTTCCTTCAACGAGGTCGTCTGCTCCGCGACCACAACCGGCGTCGGGTCACCAGCGGGGTCGGCGTCGTCTTCCGCCTCCTCCGGGAGGGGGGCGAGGAGGCGGTAGGAAGCCGCTTCTGACGGCATCGGGGCCTTGCCGTTCACATGATGGTTCTTGAGCCGGCGCTTATACCGCCGCACCCGCTTTTCGAGTTTTTCGAGACCTTCCTCGAACGCCGCATACGCGTCGCCGCCCGACCCGTGGGCGGCGAGAAAAACGCCGGAGAACAAGTGCGCCGTCATTTCACATTCGACAAGGTGTCGTTCCTTGGCGAAGGTCACCGCCGCTTCGGCGCCGCGGCCGAAATATTTCTGGACGCTGTCGGAGAGACGGTCATTGACGTGCGTGCGCAGCGCTTCGCCAAGCTCGATATTCTTGCCGCTGACCTGAACATCCATGAAATGGGCCTCCGTGACCGGGCCGCCAGGGGCGCCGGGGAAGGCGGGCGCGTGGGATGGGGCGGCGTTCCAAATCCAATATCGGCCTAAAGGAAACCGAATTAAAGACCTTGACGCGCAAGATGCGCCTTCAAATCGCAGGCCTTAACGCGGCGCGGCGGCGCTGGACCGACGAGGCGATGTTCATTGTCTCGCGATATTTCGCGACGGTGCGCCGCGCGATGTCGACGCCCTCGCCGCCGAGGATCTCGACGATGCGGTCATCGGACAACACCGCCTCCGGCGTTTCGTTGTCGATCAACTCGCGAATGCGGTAGCGCACCGCTTCAGCTGAATGCGCTTCGCCGCCGGCGCTCGAGGCGATCGACGCCGTGAAGAAATATTTCAACTCAAAGATGCCGCGGGGCGTCGCCACATATTTGTTGGCGGTGACCCGGCTCACCGTCGATTCATGCATCGAGATGGCGTCCGCGACCGCGCGAAGATTGAGCGGGCGCAAATGCTTCACGCCGTAGACAAAGAACGCGTCCTGCTGGCGGACAATCTCGCTTGCGACTTTCAGGATGGTGCGCGCGCGCTGGTCGAGGCTTTTGACGAGCCAGTTCGCGTTGGCGAAATGCTCGCTGACGAAAACGGCGTCATCTTCGCGACATTTGAGCTTCGAGACTTCCGCGTAATAGACGCGGTTGACGAGCACTTTCGGCAGCGTTTCGGAATTCAGTTCGATTTTCCAGCCGCCGTCCTGCGCCTTCTTGACGATGACGTCGGGCGTGACGACCTGCACCGGATCGGAGCCATAGGCGTAGCCAGGCTTCGGCGTCAGCGCCCGGACTTCCGCGATCATCTCGCGGATGTCTTCTTCATCAGCGCCGGTGACGCGCATCAGGCCTTTGAGGTCGGACTTCGCGAGCAGCTCGATATTGTCAATGAAGACCTTCATCGCCGGATCAAGGCGATCACGATCGGCGAGCTGGATCGACAGACATTCCTTGAGGTCGCGCGCGCCGACGCCCGAGGGCTCGAAGGTCTGGATGCGTTTCAGCGTCCGCTCGACATCGGCGCTGTCGGCGCCGAGGCGTTCAGCGACCGCAGCAGTCGCTTCGCGCAAATACCCCGCCTCGTCGATCTGATCGATGAGGTACTGGCCGATGAAAAGCTCTTGCGGGTCGCGCGTCGCGACCTGGAGCTGCTCGTTGAGGTGCTCCCATAGCGAAATGGCGCGCGACAGGGTTTCGCCGAAGGCGCGATCTTCGTCAAACGATTGGCTTCCGCCGGATCCGGCGCTCGCCCAGTCGTTCGATTTGTATTCGGCGGCGTCGGTTGGCGCTGGCCCGGCGCGCTCGTCGCCGTCGTCGCCGCGATCCTCATGTGAAACGTCACCCGCATCAGCCGCGCGGTCGGCGGCGCCGTCGCCGAGATCGACCGCAGAAGGCGGACCGTCGTCGCGCGCGGCCGCGGGCTCGGCGCGTTCGGGCGCGTCATCGGCGTCCGGCGCGCGCTCAAGGAACGGGTTTTCCTCAAGCTGCTGCTCGACGAATTCGGCGAGTTCGAGATTGGAGAGCTGCAACAGCTTGATCGCCTGCTGCAACTGCGGCGTCATCACAAGCTGCTGCGATTGCCGGAACTCTAGCCTTGGAGCTAACGCCACACCGCCCCCATCTTCCTTTCCCGGCTACATCTGGAAGCGATCGCCCAGATATACGCGGCGCACGTCCTTGTCGCCGACGATATCGCTGGGCGCGCCCTCGATGAGCACTTCGCCTTCATGAATGATGTAGGCGCGATCGATGATATCGAGCGTTTCGCGCACATTGTGATCGGTGATGAGAACGCCAAGACCGCGCTCTTTCAGATGCAGCACAAGCTCGCGGATGTCCGCGATGGCGAGCGGATCGATGCCCGCGAACGGTTCGTCGAGCAACATGAAGGCCGGGCCGGTCGCGAGCGCGCGAGCGATTTCGACGCGGCGGCGCTCGCCGCCGGACAGCGCCAGCGCCGGGGCGTTGCGGATATGCGTGATGTTGAATTCATTCAGAAGGTCGTCGATCAGCGCCTGCTGGCGATCCTTGTTCTTCTCGACAAGCTCGACGACGGCGCGAAGGTTTTGTTCGACCGTCAGTCCCCGGAAGATCGAGGCTTCCTGCGGCAGATAGCCAAGGCCGAGGCGCGCGCGCTGATACATCGGAAGGCGCGTGACATCATGGCCGTCGATGGAGATCGTGCCGAAATCAACGGGAATGAGGCCGGTAATCATGTAAAAGCACGTCGTCTTGCCGGCGCCGTTCGGCCCCAGAAGTCCGACGACCTCGCCGCGGCGGACGCTCATCGAGACGCCGCGCACGACAGGGCGGCGCTTGAAGGTCTTTCCGAGATTTTCCGCAAACAGCCCGCCGCCGCCTTCGACCACGGTCGGGCGTTGGGGCGCGCGCTTGGGGGCGGCGCCGGGGG
Organism: Parvularculaceae bacterium; assembly: GCA_034522715.1. Lineage (GTDB taxonomy): Bacteria > Pseudomonadota > Alphaproteobacteria > Caulobacterales > Parvularculaceae > Amphiplicatus. Next base: position 566,974 of record JAXHLA010000005.1, read on the forward strand.
ATGCGGTTTCGAGGTTCATTCCGTCGGACATGGTGCTCGGCTTCTCTTTAAACTTGATGAAATCGGGCGGGTTTAAGACTGCCCTGGCTGATCTTTGGCATAAAAAATGCCCCGGATGCGCTTTCCGGAGGATGCGGTGAAGAGAATCTTGCCGGTATCGACCCAATAAACGAGATTACCGCCGGTCATCACCTGCTCGCCCTGGGTGACAACGACGTTCTCCGAAATCGTGATCGTGCGCGCGATATCGTCGAAGACCGCGACGGCGCCGGTGATCGCTTCCTTGCCGTTCGAGTAACGAACCGTTCCGGTCGCCCGGATCTTGGTGAATGAACCCTTATCATCGAGATCGGCGACGAGGCGCTCGGCGGTGAGGATGGCGGGCCCCTGCACGGCGCGGACGTTGCCGATGAACGTCGCAACCTTGTCTTCGACCTCGAGCCGGTCGCCGGTGATGTCGACAGGCGCGTCGCTATCGATTGTCGCGAGCTGCGCGCCCGCGTGTCCCCCGATCATCGCGGCCGCGGCCAGACCCGCCGCAACACTCCTCAGAAAGGCCCCCGCCTTGGTCATGGTCAATCTCCTTTAATTGGGTTGTTCGGCGCCGCTATCGGGGGCCCCCGGCTCTTCCGCCCGGCGCGGATAAATCCGCATGCTGACATTTCCTTCGAAGACCAGCGTGCCGTTCTTGTCGTCGGCGGTCATGCGGTCGGCCTTCAGGCGCTCCCCGTCCGATCCCTCGCCGTCGACGCCCTTGTCGCTGACGACCGTTCGATCGTCGATCGCGTAGGTGGCGGCCGGCGTCTTCAGCACGTAATTCGCGCCGCCGACCTTGTGCTCGAAGGTGACGCCGTCGCGCAGTTCGAGGCGCTTCGTATCGGCGTCGAAGGCGCCTGCTTTCGCCGCGACGACCGAACGCTTGTTTGCGGCGCTCGTCACCGCGCGCGGGGCTTCAAGATCGACGATCTTGCCGCCGTCCGCCTGCTGCATGGCGGCGTCGGCGGTGATTTCATAAGGATTGCCGCGCGCATCAACGCCGGTGAAATGCGGCTTGGCGGTTTTCAGGTTTTCCGGCGTCGCATCGAGATTGGCGAAGTCATCGAGGAACGCGTCATCGACCCCGCCCCGGCGCGTATTGAGAAGAAAGGTGGCGACCAGCACGAGGGCAAGGATCGGCAGCGCGACCCGCATCCGGCGCATAAAGCGCGCCCGCGAGACCGCGTCCTCGCCTGTCGTCCGGCGCCTTATGGTCAAGCTGTCGAGCGAGCCGCGATTGGTGCGCCCGGCGGGACGCGCGCCCTCACGCCCTTTGGGCGCAAGCGCACTCTCCGACACGGCGTCTTCGACGGCGTCCATCATGCCCACATCATGCGCGCGCCCATGGGAAGAAAAACGCGCGGGTTTTTCAATAACTTCAATATAGGCGACGAGCCACCGGGCGCGAGGCGGATTCGGCTAGCGCGACCGTTTTTTTCGACGGCCGCCGTCAGGAATGCGCCAGGATATCGATTTCCGGCCAGCCGGCGAGATCGAGCGCGGCGCGCGCCGGCAAAAACCGGAAACAGGCGTCGGCGAGCCCGGTCCGGCCTTCGCGCGCCAGCATGGCGTCGAGTTTTTCCTTGAAGGCATGGAGATAAAGAACATCCGACGCCGCGTAGTCGAGCTGCTCTTTGGTCAGCGTTTCCGCGCCCCAGTCCGAAGATTGTTGCTGCTTGGAGAGGTCGACGCCGGCGAGATCGCGCGCGAGTTCCTTCAACCCGTGCCGATCCGTGAAAGTGCGCGTCAGGCGTGAGGCGACCTTGGTGCAGTAGACCGGCGCCGTTTCAACCCCAAGCCAATGCTGGAACGCCGCGATATCGAAGCGGGCGAAGTGGAAAATCTTGAGAACCGACGGATCTGCCAGCAGCTTCTTCAGGTTGGGCGCATGGTAAGTGGCGCGGTCTAGCTGCACTATGTGCGCATCGCCGTCGCCGCCCGATAGCTGCACCACGCACAGCCGGTCGCGGTGCGGATTAAGTCCCATCGTCTCGCTATCGACGGCGACAGAAGCCCCGAACGAAATCCCGGCCGGAAGGTCGCCTTTGTAGAGATGGTTCGCCATCAACAGGTCCTCTTGAGCCGCCGTGCGCGCGGCACATAACACCCGTTGGCGCATCTGGAAACCAAACGGTCCAAGGCTTCCTGATCCCGGCGTTGTGAACGCCCGCTTATTGCAAATCATTCGCATTATCATACATTAGCGGGCGTCCGAGGAGATTTCGATGCCAAACGCCGCCCGCAAAACGCTCACCTACGGGATCATGCACCTCACCCTTGCGATCGCGGTCGCTTATGCGGTCACGCAGGATTGGCGCGCGGCCCTCGCTGTGGGGCTGATCGAGCCGTTGGTGCAGACGATCGCCTACAATCTCCACGAGCGGGCCTGGGCGAAGGCGGCCGCGCAAGAGGCGCCGGCGCTGCGCCTCGTTCACGTCCACTAGATGACGCCGCGCGGCGGGTTCCGCGCGAGGCCCGGAGCCGCGTATACCTGACGCGGGTAATCCGTGGAGCCGCGTCCAATGCCGATCGAAAAAATCCCGAAGCCGATCATCGACCTCTATGACGCGTTCACGCATGGCGCGATACCGCGCCGCGATTTCCTCGAGAGGCTGGCGCGGATCGCCGGCGGGGCGGCGGCCGCGACGGCGCTGTTGCCGATCCTTGCCAACGATTATGCGCACGCCGCGCCGCTGATCGCCGAAGACGACAAACGGCTCGATATCTTCACGAGAAAATTTGACACTGGCGGCATCGTCGACCTGATCGAGCCCGAGGAAACGCTCGCTGACGGCGCGCCGAACGCCGGCGTCATCCCGACGCGGCATCTGCCCTTCGTCACCGCCTATGGCGCGCGGCTGAAAAAAGGCGGCCCTGCGCCGGCAATCATCGTCATTCACGAGAACCGCGGCCTCAACCCGCACATCCGCGACATTGCGCGCCGGATCGCGCTGGAAGGCTTTCACGTCTTCGCCGTCGATATGCTCTCGCCTTATGGCGGCACGCCCGATGACGAAGACAAGGCGCGGGAGATGATCGGCAAGCTCAATCCCGACAAGACGGTCGCCAAACTTGCCGAAATCACCAGGAGCCTTGCGCTCTTGAAAACCCATCAACGCCATGTCGGCGCCGTCGGTTTCTGCTGGGGCGGCGGGATGGTCAATCGGCTCGCGGCGGCGTCAGACGCGCTTGAAGCCGGGGTCTGCTATTACGGCCGCAGCCCGTCGGCGGAGGAAGCGGCGAAAATCCGGGCACGGATGATGATGCACTACGCCGGGAACGATACGCGCATCAACGAAAGCGTTCCGGCTTTTGAGGCGGCGCTCCAGGCCGCTGCCGTCGATTACCAGACGTTTTTCTATGACGGCGTCGAGCACGCCTTCAACAACGACACCAACGCCGCGCGCTACAACGCCGAGGCGGCGTCGCTTGCCTGGGGCCGGACAATCGCCTTTTTCAAGGAGACGCTCGCATGATCCGCGCCGCGCTCGCCGCCCTTGCGTTCGCGGGCGCTCCGGCCGCTGCGCAGGACGACCCCCTGCTTGGCGGACCGATAGCGCCGCCGCGCGCGCAAGACGGCATTGCGCCCGGAAACGACGCCGTTGCGGGCGCCGCCCGCATCCGCGAGGCGGTCGGACGCATCGATCCGTCGGCGACGCTGTCGGAAGCGGGCGCAGCGTTCACCGTCAACGGCGTCGCGCTGCTTCTCGTCTATGACATCAACGCCGACCGGATGCGGGTCATCGCGCCTGTCGCGGAGGCGAACGCTTTGTCCCCGGACGAGATGATGCGCCTGATGCAGGCGAATTTCGACAGCGCGCTCGACGCGCGCTACGCGCTCGCCAAGGGGTATGTCTGGGCGATTTTCCTGCACCCCCTGTCGTCGCTTGACGGCGCGGAGTTTGGGTCCGGCGTCGCGCAGACGGTCAATCTCGTCACGACCTACGGCACGAGCTTTAATTCCGGCGTTCACGTCTTCGGCGGCGGCGACAGCCTTGAAGAGCAGCAAGAGCTGGTCGAAGAACTTGAGCGCAAGGGCGAAGAAATCTGAACGCCGCGCCGGCGTGAAATCTGGTTGGAGAACCGCAGCCATGACCGCTAGAACGAGACTGACGCCGGTACTTTCGCTTCTGATTTTTCTGGGTGGAACCATGCCCTCGCTGGCCGCAAACCAGAGTTATCGTGACTTGTTGAGGTTTTTTGACGAGTGGCGCGCGTTTGAGGCGCCTGTCGTCAGGAACTGCGTCCCGGATTACACCGCCGCCGCGATGGCGGCGAAGGCCGAGGGTCTTGCTGATTTCAAGAAGCGCCTCTCAGTCTTTGACGCGAGGAGCTGGACGCCGGCGCAGCGGACTGACCTCGCCTATGTCGAAGCCGAGATGAACGGTCTCGATTTCGACTTGCGCGTGATGCGCCCCTGGGCGCGCGATCCGAGCTTTTACGCGCATGTCTTCGGCGAGCAGAGCGACGTTCCCGAGCACGAGGGCCCGAACGCCCGCCCCGCGATCGATCTTTACACGTACAAATACCCGCTGTCGAAGGCCGATCAGAAGGAACTGACCTGCCGCCTCGCAGCCGTCCCGGCGTTCCTTGAGCAGGCGAAGGTCAATCTGAAGGATGGCAACGCACGCGACCTCTTCGCCTATGGCGAACGCGCCTTCCGCTGGCAGATCGACGCGCTCAAGGGCCTCGAAGCCGGCACGATCGCGATGCGCACGCTTGAAGGTCCCGTGCGAGGCTCGCTCGACGGCGCATCGCCTGAACTGCGGGACGCCGTCGCCAAAGCGCGGCTGGCGAGCGAGGCCTTTATCGTCTGGATGAAGGCCGAGGCGCCGTCGAAGACCGGACCGTCGGGCGTCGGCAAGGAGAACTACGACTGGTACATGAAGCATGTCCGCCTGATGCCGTTCGGCTGGGAAGAGCAGGTTTCCATTTTGCGCCGCGAGCTTGAACGCTCGCGGGCGAGCCTTGCGCTTGAGGAGTTCCACAATCGCGATCTGCCGCCGCAACCCTCTTTTGACGAGGAAGCCGCTTATATGGAGATGGCGACGGCGAAGATGGCGGCGTTGACCAAATTCCTGATCGACAGCGGCGTCGTCGCTGACAAGGAATACTATCGCGACGCGCTGAAGAATGAGATCGGCGCGTTCACCCCGCCCGGTCAGCGCAATTTCTTCTCGATCGGATCGGCGCTCGATCCCTCCCCGCTCTATTCGCACTTCTATCACTGGATCGAACTCGCGATGCGCAAGCACGAGCCGCACAAGAGCCCCATTCGCGCGGCCGAGCCGCTTTACGATCTTTATGACGGGCGTGCAGAGGGCATCGCGACCGCGATGGAAGAGATCCTCATGCATATGGGGCTCTATGACGACAATCCGCGCTCGCGCGAGATCGTCTGGATCATGCTCGCGAACCGCGCCGCGCGCGGCCTTGCCTCGCTCTATGTCGCCTCGAACGAGATGACGCTTGATGAAGCCGGCGAATTCCACGCGAAATGGACGCCGCGGCAATGGTCGGACCCCGCCAGCGACCTCGTCGGCTTCGAGCAGCTGCTCTATCTCCGCCAGCCTGGCTACGGCACGAGCTATGTCACCGGCAAGATCGAGCTTGACCGCCTGATGAGCGAATACGCCTTCGTGCAGGAGCAGAAGGGTAAGGCCTTCGATCTCGCCGGGTTCTTCCGCACACTGAACGCCTCGGGGATCATTCCGTTTGCGCTCATTCAAAAGGAAGTGGGCGCCGACGCGATCAAGGCTGGCGACGCGCGATGACATCGGCCGACGAGGCGCTGCGCGCCTACGCAGCCGACGGCGCCTACCTGCCCGCGCTCTATGGGCGCACCAAAGGCCATCCCTTGCGACAGCGTCAGAAAGCGCTGATCGATGAGCTGTTGCCGAGACTGTCGGCGCCCGATCCGGAGCGGGGGCCGATCGATTTGATGACGATGTTTCCCTTCGCAACGCGCATCGAGATGGAGATCGGCTTCGGCGGCGGCGAGCATCTTGCGTGGCAGGCGGCGCGCGCGCCCGACGCCGGGTTCATCGGCGCTGAGCCTTTCATCAACGGCGTCGCGCAACTTCTCCAGAAGATTGACACCGAAGGCCTGAGCAATATTCGCGTCCTGCACGGCGACGCCCGGCCTTTGATTGAGACGCTCCCCGCTTCATCGCTCTCGCGCATCTATGTGTTGCACCCTGACCCATGGCCGAAAAAGCGGCACTACAAACGCCGCATGATTTCGCCCTGGTTCTTCATGCAGGCCGCGCGACTTCTGAAAACTGGCGGCGAGGTGCGCGTCGCCTCGGACATTCCCGACTATGTGCGCTGGACGTTAATGCATGCGCAAAGCGCCGAGGCGTTTGAGTGGACCGCCGAACGCGCAAGCGACTGGCGTGAACGCCCCGGCGACTGGCCGCAGACGCGTTACGAGGCGAAGGCCCTGCGCGAGGGACGCGCGCCTGCTTATCTTGTGTTCAGGAGACGGTGATGCCGCCGGTGCGTACGCTCTTTCTTATTGCCGCCGCCGCAGCGCTTGCCGGCTGTGTTCAAGCGACGATGGCGTGGACCGCGATGACGCCGCGCGGGCCTGCTGCGGCGCCGCCGCTTTCGTTCGCGAGCGTCAGCGATTGGGAGACCCAAGGCGCGCAGGAAGCGCGCACGGCGCTACAAAGGAACGTCTACGGATATTTTCCGGAGGTCTCAGAGTCGGCGATCCTTGAACGCCGCATCGTCAACGCCGATGCGTTCGGCGGCAAGGGCGTCGTCGAGGAATATCGCATCGGGGCGAGCCTTACCTTTGGCGGCAAGAAAGCTGCGGTGACCGACGGCGGCGGCGCTGAAGGCTTCATCATGAATATCGTCTTTCCGAAGACGGTCGATGGTTCTGCGCCTGTCATCCTGATGGAAACGTTCTGTCCGCGCTGGAACACCATCCCCGATCCCGGCGTCACGGGCGCGCCCGCCGCTGACGACAAGCGCGGCGGCGCGATCGAGAACGTCGCGACCTTCGTTTTCGGGCGGTACATCTGCACGCCGCCGGTCGAGACCATCCTCGACGCCGGTTACGCGATCGCCACGATCTTCCCGAGCGACATCGTGCCGGATCGGGGTCAGGAGGGCCTCGCAGCGCTCCGGCGCCTTTCCGAGGGCTATGCCGATGGCAAGACGCGCTGGGGCGCGATCGCCGCTTGGGCGTGGAGTTTCTCGCGCATGATCGACGCCCTGGAACAGGACGAACGGCTCGACAAAAACGCGATGATCGTCTGGGGGCATTCGCGCTACGCCAAGGCGGCGCTGGTCGCCGCCGCCTTCGATCCGCGCATTGACGGCGTTATCGCCCATCAATCCGGAACGGGCGGCGCCTCGCTCAACTTCAAAAAGCCGGGCGAAGGCGTCAAGTCGATCACCAAAAATTATCCGCACTGGTTCGCGCGAACCTATGCAGCGTATACGGACGAGATTACGCCGTCGTTCGATCAGCACCAGCTTCTCGCGCTCATCGCGCCGCGGCCTGTGCTGCTGGGCAATGCGCGCCGCGACGTCTGGTCGGACCCGAACGGCGCTTTCCGGGCGGCGATGGCGGCGGACGCGGTCTATGAACTTTACGGCGTCAAAGGTCTCGACCAGGCGGACCTCAAGTCCTATGACCCGGCGGCCGAGCTTGCTTTCTGGATCAGACCCGGCACGCATGGCGTCGTGAAAGAAGACTGGCCGGCGTTTCTCGCGTTTCTGGACGCGCATTTCGGCGCGAAGGATGAGGCCGGTGGCGGAAGGCTCGTTTCACCCTGACAAAACTGAAAGCGCGATCGCCGCGCTTTACGCTGGCGCGCCCGAAGGCCTTTCTTTTCGCAAGCTGAGGAAACGACTCCTGCGGCAAACGCAAGAGGCGATCAGCGGCTACGCCATGATCGGTGGCGGCGCGACGCCGCCGCGCTGGCTTGTCTGCCTCTCCGGCGGCAAGGACAGCTATTCGCTGCTCGCGCTCCTCCTCGATCTCAAATGGCAGGGCGCGCTTCCTGTCGACCTTCTCGCCTGCAATCTCGATCAGGGCCAGCCGGGATTTCCCAAGCATCTCCTGCCGGCGTTTCTAGAACGCCTCGGCGTTGCGTTCCGCATCGAGACGAAAGACACCTATTCGATCGTCACGGAGAAAATACCGGAGGGGAAGACGTATTGCTCTTTGTGCTCGCGCCTGCGGCGCGGGCATCTTTACCGGGTTGCGCGTGAAGAAGGGTGCAGCGCTGTCGTTCTCGGCCACCACCGCGATGACGCGCTTGAGACTTTTTTCCTCAACCTCTTTTACGGCGGCCAGCTCAGCGGCATGGCCCCGAAGCTGCTCAACGAGGAAGGCGACCTTCTGGTCCTGCGCCCGCTCATCCATTGTGCGGAGGAGGACGTTGCGAAATTCGCCGACGCGATGCGCTTTCCGATCATTCCTTGCGATCTCTGCGGGTCTCAGGAAGGCCTCAAACGCGCAGCGATGAAGCGCATGCTGGACGACTGGGAAGCCAAATATCCGGGACGGCGCGCGACGCTGTGGAACGCGCTGCAAACGGTCAAGCCCGCGACGCTCGCTGATCCCGCGCTTCAGGATTTCGCAAGCCTTTTCCCCAAGAACGGCGGGCGATGACCGCCGCCGAGACCGCTGCCTTGAGTCCCCTGCTCGCCCGCAACTCCTGCGCGGTTGGCGTTGTTGTCATCAATTACAAAAGCGCGGGCCTGATCCGCGACTGCGTCTCCGCGCTCGGGCCCGATCTAGAGGCGCTCGACGCACGCATCGCCGTCGTTGACAATTTTTCAAATGACGGCTCAGCCGAGGAGATCGACCGCTGGCTTTCGGAAGGCCCTGCATGGAAGAGGCGCATCCACATCATCCGCTCAAAGACCAATTCCGGTTTTTCCGGCGGGAACAATCAGGGGATCGCCGCGCTTGATGCGAGATTCTATCTCCTCATCAATTCGGACGCGATTGTCCGGCCGGGCGCTCTTCACCAGCTTCTGGAGACCGCAGCGCAGGAAAAAGACGCCGGGATTATCGCGCCGCGCCTTGAGGATCCGGACGGGACGGCGCAGGTTTCCTGTTTCCGCTTTCACTCGCCCCTGTCGGAATTCCTGAGCGCCGCGCAGACGGGGCCGCTCGATGCGCTGTTCCGCTTCGCCATTGTGCCCGTGCCCGTCGTGGAGACGCGCGCCGAATGCCAGTGGGTGAGTTTCGCCTGCATCCTCGTCCGGCGCGAGGCGCTAGAGGCCGCCGGACCCATGGACGAAGGCTACTTCATGTATTTCGAGGATGCGGACTATTGCGCGAGGGTGCGCCGCGCCGGTTTTCGCATCGTCTATGAGCCTGCCGCCCGCGTCATCCACCTGCGCGGGGGTTCGGCGCCGGTGAAAGCGCTGATGAAGGCGAAAAAGCGCCCGCCCGCCTACTACTACGCGGCGCGGACGCGCTATTTCCGCAAATGGTGCGGACCGTTAGGGCCGCTCGCCGCAAACCTGATGTGGACCGCGGGCCGGGGCGTCGCGCATCTTCGCGCGCTGTTCGGCAAGCCGGCGCCGGTCCTCTGTGAACATCAGGGTACGGATCACTGGATCAACTGGCGCGATCCCCTGGGCGACAGGAGGGCGCCGGAGTGAGCCTTCCCGATTTCGTCATTATCGGCGCGATGAAATGCGGCACCTCGACGCTGCACGCGCAACTCAGCCGCCAGCCGCAATTCTTCATGTCGGCGCCGAAGGAGCCGAACTTTTTCTCGAATGACGAGATCTACGCAAAGGGCGAGGCGTGGTACCGGAGCCTGTTCGCGGCAGCGCCCCAAGGCGCGATCAAGGGCGAAAGCTCAACGCACTATACCAAGCTCCCTACCTATCCGAACACGGCCGCGCGCCTCGCGGCGCTGATCCCGCAAGCGAAGTTCATCTATGTGACGCGCGATCCCATTGAGCGCCTCGTCTCGCATTACATCCACGAGTGGACGGAGGGGCGCATTTCGGTTCCGATCGAGGAGGCGATCGAAAAACACCCGGAGCTTATCGCTTACAGCCGTTACGGCTATCAGCTCGCGCCCTGGATCAACCAATTTGGCGCGGAGCGCATTCTCACGGTCGAGTTCGAGCGCATGACGGCCGAGCCGGACGCGACGTTGAAGCGCATCGCGGCGTTCCTCGGCGCCGAGGGCGAGGTGACATGGCGTGACGACCTCGAAGCGCAAAACATCTCAGCCGAGCGCATCCGCACCTTTCCGCTGAAATCCCTGATCGTCGACAACAAGGTGGCGACGGCTATCCGGCGCAAGCTGGTGCCGCAAGGCTTGCGCGACCGGGTGAAGTCGAGGCTGCAGATGCGGGCGCGGCCGCAGCTTTCGGACGACGCCGTCCGCAAGCTCACCGCAGTGTTTGAAGGCGACCGGAAATGGCGGCCTGATCAGGCGTAGCGCCGGCCGCCGCCGACCAATCCGCCCAAGATCCCGAAGATCAGCGTCAAAACCAGCCAGCCCCCGAAGAAGCCGCCGCCGGCATAGGTGAGGCCGACCGGCGTCGCCGGCACCGCAGGCTCGTAAACCGAGTAGACGCTTTCGGCGATATCCTTCTGGTAGGTCCGGGCCAGCACGATCGGCTTCATCCAGATATTGGCGGCGGTCAGCTCGGCAAGATGCCCGGAGAGGAGTTCGTAGCGCGCAACAGCGGACTCATAGGTCGAACAGAGCGCATCAAGGAGGCCGGTCGCGGTTGAACACTCGGCCGTCGCCGAAGCGCGGGTATAGCCGTACTCGCCGACCTTATTGTCGAACTCTTCGACCAGCGGGCGCAATTCTTCGACCCGGCCGGTGAGATTCTGGACATATTGATCGGTGAAGGCTGGCGCCTGCGAGGCCCCGACAGCGAGAGCAGCGCCCGCGATCAGCGCTAAAAGTCGACCCAACATGTAAACCCCTGACCCCTCTGGAACGGCCCGCCCCGGCGAGACCTATCAGCGCCCCAACACCTCTCTTTTTACCCGGGACGCGGCCGAAAACCAGTGGCCGCGAAACGATTTGGCCAGGGGGCGTGACAAATCCGCCCCGGCGTTCTATGAAGCTCTTCAAACGCTATCGATTATATCGAAAGCGGGCTCCGACGGGGCCCGCTTTTTTGTTCCCGGACGGACCCGTTGTCATTGATCGAAGACCGGATCGCGAAGTTGATCGCCCCCGTGATTGAGGGGGGCGGGTTCGAGCTTGTGCGCGTGAAGGTCAAAGGCGCCGACTACAAGACGCTGCAGATCATGGCGGAGCGGCCCGATCACACGATGTCGGCGGAAGATTGCGCGACGCTTTCGCGCGCGCTCTCGCCCTTGCTCGAAGAAAAAGACCCGATCGACGGCCCCTATCGCCTCGAAGTCTCCTCGCCCGGCATTGATCGCCCGCTTGTTCGCCTCAAGGATTACAACGACTGGCAAGGCTACGAAGCCAAGATCGAACTCGACCGGATGATCGAAGGCCGAAAGAAGTTCAAAGGCGTCCTTGGCGGCGTCGACGGCGAGAATATCTGCCTTGATATCGAGGGCGAGGACGAGACCGCTCTCATCCCTTTTGCGTGGATCGCGACGGCGCGGCTGGTGCTGAGCGAGGAGTTGATCCGCGAGAGCCTGAGGGCGGCGAAAGCCGCGAAAAAAAGCGGCGAGGCCGCTGAAATCACCCACGGAGACCCGCAATGAACGCCGTCAGCGCGAACAAGCTAGAACTCATCCAGATCGCCGACGCTGTCGCGCGCGACAAGTCGATCGACAAGTCGCTGGTCATCGAGGCGATGGAGGATGCGCTCGGCCGCGCCGCGAAATCGCGCTACGGCCATGAGACGAACGTCCGTGCCGAGATCAATCCGCAGACTGGCGAAACGCGGCTGTGGCGGCTCCTTGAAGTCGTCGAACTTGTCGAAAACGACTCGACGCAGATCTCGCTGAAGGAAGCGCTGCAAAAGAATCCGGAAGCCACGGTCGGCGCTTTCATCTCCGAGCCGCTGCCGCCGATCGATTTCGGCCGTGTCGCGGCGATGTCAGCCAAGCAAGTCATCACGCAGAAAGTCCGCGACGCCGAGCGTGACCGTCAGTTCGCCGATTACAAGGACCGCATCGGCGAGATCATCAACGGCATCATCAAGCGCGTCGAATATGGGCATGTGATCGTCGATCTCGGCCGCGCGGAAGCGGTCTTGCGCCGCGACCAGCAGCTGCCGCGCGAAAATTACCGCGCCGGCGATCGCCTGCGCTCCTACATCATGGACGTTCGCCGCGAGACGCGCGGGCCGCAGATTTTCCTCTCCCGCTCCCACCCGCAATTCATGGCGAAGCTGTTCGAGCAGGAAGTGCCGGAAGTCTATGACGGCGTCATCGAGATCAAGGCGGTTGCGCGCGATCCAGGCAGCCGCGCGAAGATCGGCGTCATGTCGAACGACAGCTCGATCGATCCGGTCGGCGCCTGCGTCGGCATGCGGGGCAGCCGCGTCCAGGCGGTCGTCAACGAGCTTGGCGGCGAGAAAATCGACATCGTGCCGTGGTCGCCGAACCCCGCGACGTTCGTCGTCAATGCGCTCGCGCCCGCCGAAGTCGCCAAGGTCGTGCTTGACGAAGACCTAGACCGCATCGAGGTCGTCGTGCCGGACGAACAGCTCTCGCTGGCGATTGGCCGGCGCGGACAGAACGTCCGCCTCGCTTCTCAGCTGACTGGCTTCGAGATCGACATTATGACTGAGGTCGAGGAATCGACGAAGCGGCAGGAAGAATTCCGTCAGCGCTCGGAACTCTTCATGCAGGCGCTCGACGTTGACGACATGATGGCCGGCCTGCTCGTCTCCGAAGGGTTCGCCAAGATCGAAGAGCTCGCCTTCGTTGCGCTCGAAGACCTCACCGACATTGAGGGCCTTGACGACGACACTGCCGCCGAACTGCAAGCGCGCGCGGCCGACTGGCTCGAAGCCGAACGCCGCAAGCTTGACGAACGCCGCAAAGAGCTCGGCGTTGAAGATGCGCTTGTCGATCTTGAGGGGCTCGACCTCAAGATGATCGTCAAGCTCGGCGAGAACGGCGTCAAATCGATGGAAGATCTTGCCGGCTGCGCGACCGACGACCTGACGGGCTGGACCGAGCGCGTCGACGGCGAGAAAAAACACTATGACGGCATCCTGGAAGGATTTGGCATTGCCGCGGACGCTGCCGAGGCCCTGATCATGCGCGCGCGCGTCGCGGCCGGCTGGGTGACCGAGGAAGACCTCGCCAAAGCCAAGGCGGAAGCGGAAGCCAAAGCCGCCGTCGATGCGCTCGAACAGGAGGCCCTCGCTGGCCAACCCGCACGATGATGTCCTTGAGGGCAACCTCAGGACCTGCATCGCTGGCGGCGGAGAACATCCGCCCGCCGGGCTGATCCGGCTGTGCCTGTCGCCGGACGGGATTGTCACGCCCGATCTCGGCGCCAAGCTCGGCGGCCGCGGCGCCTGGATTAGCGCCGACAAACAAGCGATCGAGCGCGCAGCGTCAAAAGGGCTGTTCGCGCGCGCATTCAAGAAACCGGCGTCAGCGCCCGAAAATCTTGCAGCGCTGATCGAGGCGGGCCTCGAAAAACGTGCGCTCGCCGCGCTTGGCCTCGCGCGGCGAACGGGCGATGCGGTCGCGGGTTTCGATCAGGTCAAAGCGGCGCTCGAAAAAGGCAGGGCGCAGGTTCTGATCGCCGCGGCGGACGCCGGCGCCGACGGCCAGTCCAAACTGGCGCGCATCGCGCGGGCGCTGCCGCGCGTTGTCGGATTTTCGTCCGCCGCTCTATCGGCCGCGCTCGGCAAGGACAAAGTGGTTCATGCGGCTCTTGTCAAAGGGCCTGCCGCAGCGCGCTTCCTGAGCGAAACGACGCGCCTTCAAGGGTTCAGACCCGGCCTCATCGAGATAGCCGAGGCGCTGAAATGAGCTTTGACTTTGCGGCGAAAGATCGCCGGTTTTGCGATGGACCCGAGGCGCTTTGGGCGTTATGTCCAAGGCCGCTTTCGAGGACCTTGAACGCCTTTGAAAGTCCAGCGCGCCCGTGCGCCGGAAATGGAGAATGAATGAGCGACGACGTCGAAACCAAAACTGATGCTGACGGAAAAACGGGCGCCCGGCGCCCCCTGTCTTTGCGCCGCACCGAAACGGCTGCGGTGAAGCAGAGCTTCAGCCATGGCCGCTCGAAGACCGTCGTCGTCGAGACGAAAAAACGCCGTGTTCTCGGCGCGAAGAAAGACGAGGACGAAGCCGCGCCCGCGCCGGTCGAGACGAAGGCTGTCGCCGCAGCGCCGGAGCGAAAATCCGTTGCGCCGCCGAAGCCGCAACAAGTTAACGTTCTGAGGACGCTCTCCGAAGAGGAAAAGCAGGCGCGCGCCGCCGCACTCACGAAAGCGCGCCAGGACGAGGAAGTCCGCCGCAAACGCGACGAAGTAGAACGCAAAGACCGCGAATCGCGGGAGGCCGATGAGCGCTCGCGCCTTGACGCCGAGCGTCAGCGGATCGCCGACGAGGAATCGCGCCGCGAAAAAGAAGGCGCAGAGCGCCGCAAGGTCGAAGAGCGCGCCCGCCGCGCGCTCGAAGAGGAAGAAGAAGAAAGAAAGCGGCGCGCCGCCGCCAAGGCTGGCGGAAAGCCGGCCCCCGCCGTCGAGCAAAAGCCTGCAGCCGAAGAAGCTGACAACCCCCTCGCCAAGCTCGGGGGTAGATTGAAGACCAAAGCGCAAGCCTCTCAGCGACAAGGGCGACCGCGACGCGGAGGGCAAGGAAGCCCCGCGCCGCCGGTCGGGACGCCTGACAATCGCCAACGCTCTTGACGATGATGACCGCCAGCGCTCGCTCACCTCGGTGAAGCGCGCGCGCGAACGCGAAAAGCTCGCGCGCCAGCAGCGCGGCGGCGGCGCGCAGGCGATCGTGCGCGAAGTCGTCATCCCCGAGACGATCACGGTGCAAGATCTCGCCCAGCGCATGTCGATGCGGGCAGTCGATCTCATCCGTGAACTGATGAAACAGGGCCAGATGGTGACGGCGAACTCGATGCTCGACGCCGACACTGCCGAGCTGATCGTCGAGGATCTTGGCCACAGCGTGAAGCGCGTCTCGGAATCAGATGTCGAGGAAGGCCTTTCCGGCGCCAGCGACACGGACGGCTCGCTTGTCTCGCGCCCGCCGGTGGTCACCATCATGGGCCACGTCGATCACGGCAAGACCTCGCTTCTCGACGCGCTCCGCCAGACGAATGTCGTCTCCGGCGAGGCGGGCGGCATCACCCAGCATATCGGCGCTTATCAGGTCGAAGTGAAAGACGGCCGCAAGATCACCTTCCTCGACACGCCGGGCCACGCCGCCTTCACGCAGATGCGCGCGCGCGGCGCCAAAGTGACCGACATCGTGATCCTCGTCGTCGCGGCGGACGATTCGATCATGCCGCAGACGGTCGAGGCGATTAATCACGCCAAGGCCGCGGGCGTGCCGATCATCGTCGCCATCAACAAGATCGACAAACCCAGCGCCAATCCGCAGAAAGTCCGCACCGATCTCCTTCAATACGAATTGCAGGTCGAGGGCCTCGGCGGCGAGGTGCAAGATGTTGAAGTCTCCGCGCTGAAGAAGACCAATCTCGACGGCTTGCTCGATGCGATCCTGCTGCAGGCCGAACTTCTCGACCTCAAGGCCAACGCGACGCGGCCGGCCGAAGGCGCGGTCGTTGAGGCGCGCCTCGACAAGGGGCGCGGCTCGGTCGCGACCTTGCTCGTCGAACGCGGCACGCTGAAGCGCGGCGACATTCTCGTCGTTGGCGCCGAATGGGGACGCGTGCGCCTTCTCGCCAACGACAAGGGCGAGACGATTGCGACCGCCGGTCCCGCGATGCCGGTCGAGGTCCTTGGCCTTAACGGCGTGCCCGAGCCCGGCGACCAGTTCGTCGTCGTCGAATCGGAAGCGCGCGCCCGTGAGGTCGCCGATTTCCGCGCCCGCAAGAAACGCGAAAAAGCCTCCGCCAAGTCCTCGGGCACCTCGCTTGAACAAATGATGGCGCAGCTGCAGGACGCCGAGATCAAGGAAATGCCGCTCGTCATCAAGGGCGACGTGCAAGGCTCGCTCGAAGCGATCGTCAGCAGCCTCGAGAAAATGTCGACCAGCGAAGTGCGCGTCCGCGTTCTTCACACCGGCGTCGGCGGCATTTCAGAATCGGACGTCATCCTCGCCGCCGCCTCCGGCGCGCCGGTGATCGGCTTCAACGTCCGCGCGAACGCCGACGCGCGCATCGAGGCCGAACGATCGAAGGTCGAGCTGCGCTATTACTCGATCATCTACAACCTCATCGACGACGTGAAGGCCGTGCTCTCCGGCATGCTGAAGCCGGAATTGCGCGAGACCTTTCTCGGCAATGCGACGATCCTCGAGGTCTTCTCGATCACGAAATTCGGCAAGGTCGCGGGCTGCCGCGTCACCGAAGGCGTCGTCCGCCGCGGCGCGAAAGTCCGCCTCATCCGCGACAACACCGTCATCCACGAAGGCGAGCTGTCGCAATTGAAGCGCTTCAAGGACGACGTCGCGGAAGTGCCCGTCGGCCAGGAATGCGGCATGAGCTTCGCGAAATACGAAGACCTCAAAGCCGGCGACGTGATCGAATGCTTCCAGGTGGAATCGATTACGAGGACGTTGTAGAAGCAAATCTGGATGCGCTGAGGAGGGAGAAAATGCGGCGTCTCAACCACGGCATCTTGATGCTCTCGGCATTTGCGGCGACCGCCGGTTTCTCCGGAAATGCCGACGCAGAAGAGATTGCGCCTGACGGCGCCTTGGTAAAAAACATTGAGGCGTATTGCAAAAAAATCGCGCCGCCGACACCAAAGTTCGTCGAGTACGTTGACGGTTATGCGGTTGACAGTTGCTTGCCGTTCCCCGATCGGTGCCTTGGACCATTGCTCGACGGGTATCGTTACGTCGAGTTCGAAGCCAAGCTGGACGATTCTTCCCGAAACATCCCTGAAGGAAAATACTCGCTTGAAATCGTCGATGCTCCAAACGAGCTTTGCGCGACTTTTGACGCAATCACAAATATACCTAGGTCAACCCGCTTGAAGTCGCTTAGAGAAAATGGCAAATGCGTAGGCATGAAGCGAACTCCATCATTTATATCGAAGTACAGTTACGCCGAAGAGTTAGGGCCGGCCAAAATCGGCGAATTTTCAGGGTACATACATTCCTCGCGCATTACAGTCGTCGCCACAGGAAAAATTGTCGGTGAAACGAGGGAGGTCGTGATCGACAAGGAGGGGGCATGGCGGTTGTCGTGCGGGCAACTTTTCTTTGGAACGACGCTTCCTTCAATCGTCATTCCGTCGCACGCATTTGCTCCGCTCCAGCAAAGTGATCAGTAGCCGCCCACCGGCTCTACGCTTTTGCGATGGCCAGCTGTAGCGGCGAAAGCTTCGCAATTGCGATGAAGTCCTTGTCCGCCGTCAGCATCGACATTTCATGGCGCAGGCAAAGCTGCGCCAACAAGGCGTCGATCGTGCCTATTTGCACGCCGCCTTTTCGGCAACGGGACTTTAGGTCCGCCGCCTTGATATAATCTTCACGCGCCGGCTCGAGAAAAGGCAGGTCCGCGAACCGCTCGAGCAGCGCGCGCCGGTTCCGCGCGCCTTCAAAGCCTTGCAGCAATTCCTGCAGAACGAGACCAGTCGTGACGACTGTCTCGCCCGCATCGAGAGCCTTGGCGAGCAGCGACGTTTGCGGCGTCTCCACCGGCGTATCCCGGCGGAAGGCGAGCGACCAGACGCTCGTATCGACAAACAGCGTCAATCGCGGCTCCGCTCCTTTTTGTAATCATAGCCTGGAGACCATTCGAGCTTTCCGAAAAGATCGAGCATTCGCTTCTGACGGCGGCGCGCGATGAATTCCTCGAGCGCCTTGGTCACCGCCGCCTTCTTCGTCCGTTCGCCGCTGACCTCGAGGGCGCGGTCAAGAAGGTCAGGGTCGATCGACAGATTGGTAGCCATGTGTGGACCTCCACACATAGGCTCGCACAGTTGTCGCCGGAGAGCAATGCCGGTAGAAATACGCACCGCGCCTGCGTACCGTGACGCCCTATGAGCCTGCTTCGCCCCCTCAACCCCAACCGCGACGGCGCGGCGTTGCATGCAATCTTCGGCGACGAGGACAGCTGCCGCTATCTTGCGCGGCCAGCATTTGCTTCGGTCGCCGAGACGATCGCGCAGCTCAAAGCCTGGGGCGGCCCCGAGGACGACACCTCATGGGCGGTGGTCGATAGCCCTGACGGGCCCGCGCTCGGGCGCGTTTCGCTTTACACGGCAGGACGCGACATCTGGGAAGCGGCGTGCATGATCGTTCCAGCCGCTCGCGGTAAGAACCTCGCGGCGCGCGCCCTAGCTGAGGCTATCGACTATACCTTCGAGAAAAAAGGGGCGCGGCGCATCTTTGCCGATTGCGATCCGGACAATATCGCTTCGATCCGCACCTTCGAGAAATTGGGCTTCCGGCGCGAGGGTTTGATGCGCGGCACATGGGAGACGCATTTGGGCGTGCGCGATAGCGTCATTCTCGGCCTTCTCCGGGACGATCCGAGGCCGTGGCGGTGATCCATCTTCTTTTGCATACCGCCGCCCTCGTGGCTCATCCTTCGTGACGCGCGCCAAGGGGCGCGCTCCTCAGGATGAAGAGTTTCTTCATCCTGAGGAGCGGCCTTCTTCAGGCCGCGTCACGAAGGATGGGCCGCAGGAACCGCCTTTGAAGCTGGCGCCGCGGATGAGGTGTAAAAAAGGCTCCATGACCCCCTTCAAAATCTGCTGCATGCAGTCGGAGGCCGAGATCGACATGGCGGCGGCGGCCGGCGCGTTCGCGGTCGGCATCGTCGGGCCGATGCCGAATGGCGCGGGATTCCTTGATGATGCGACCGCAGCGCGCCTAGCGCGTTATGGCGTCAAACATCACGGCGACAAGCTCTGGGTGACGCTGCTGACGAAGCGCACGCGCGGCGACGATATCGCGGCCCATGTCGCGGCCATCGGCGCCAATGCGGTGCAGCTTGTCGACCGCCCCGAAGACGGCGCCTATGGCTTTCTTCGCGCACGATTTCCGGCGCTCAAGATCCTGCAGGTCGTCCATGTCGAGGACGGCCGCGCCGTCGATGACGCACGCGAGGCGGCGCCTTTCGTGGACGCGGTCCTCCTCGACAGCGGCAAGCCCAGCGCCGCGACGCCGACCTTTGGCGGCACTGGCGACCGGCATGACTGGTCGATCAGCAGGCGGATCGTTGAAAGCCTCGACAAGCCCGTCTTCCTCGCCGGCGGCCTCAATCCCTCAAACGCCGCTGAAGCGCTCAGCGCCGTCCGTCCCTTCGGGCTCGACATTTGCTCTGGCCTGCGTGACCGCGGACGCGGCGACGCGCTGATCCCTGAGCGGCTGGCCGCGTTTGCGGCGGCGCTAAAACCTAAAAGACCCTGAGCACCGTCATCCCGGGGCGCGCTTCTTGGCGCGAGCCCGGGATCCATCTCCTGAAGGCGCCGCGCGTGGCTTAGCGCATTTCGGGAGATGGTCCCCGGTGACGGCTTTTGCTGAGTATTTGTCCAGTGACACGCTTGTTGTCGGGGATTAAGAAACGCCCATGACCGCCCGTTTCTCCCGCAACAAAGGACCCTCGCAGCGCCAGCTTCGCGCTGGCGAGTTGGTGCGCCATGCGCTTGTCGAGATTTTCGCGCGCGAGGATCTGCGCGACCCGGCGCTCGCCGGCCTATCGCTGACGATCAGCGAAGTGCGGATGTCGCCCGACTTGAAACAGGCGACCGTCTTCTGCGCTCCGCTTGGTTCTTCGATCGACCCCGAGAAACACCCGGAGATCGTCAAGGCGCTGAACCATGCAACCCCGCATCTGCGCCATCTGCTCGGCCAGAGAATTGAGATGAAGTTCACGCCAGCGCTGATCTTCCGACCCGACGATAGCTTCGCCGAAGCGCGCCGCATCGATGAATTGCTGGCGAGCCCGAAGGTCGCGCGCGATCTGAAACCAACGCGGGCGCACCGCCCCCCCCCAGCCCCCCGCCCCCCCCTCCCCCCCCGCGCGAACGGCCCATGCCCCCCACTTGCGCCATCCTATCGCGAGGCCTTCCCCCCCCCCCACATGGCCGGTTGCCCGGCCGCACCCCCCCCGACTCCTCTCCCCCTCTCACCCCTCCTCCCCACGACGGCTCCAGTTGACGCCGCCCACGCGCGCTGCTTGAAGCGTATGGTCCAGGTTCGCGCCGCCGCCCGTCCGATCCGGTTGGCGGCGCCCTTTTATGGAACGACAACATGGCGAACCGCCGCAGACGTGGCCGCCCGGTCAACGGGTGGATCGTGCTCGACAAGGACTATGATTTCGGTTCAACCGAAGCCGTCTCGAAACTGAAATGGTTGTTCCAGGCGCAAAAGGCCGGCCATGCCGGCACGCTCGACCCGCTTGCGACCGGCGTTCTCCCCATCGCTTTTGGTGAAGCGACAAAGACCGTCCCTTATGTGATGGACGCAACGAAACGCTATCGTTTTACTGCCAAATGGGGCGAGGCGACCGCCACGGATGACCGCGAGGGCGCCGTCATCGCGCGCTCCGATCATCGTCCGTCGCGCGCCGAGATCGAAGGCGTGCTGCCGCGCTTTACGGGCACGATCCTGCAAACCCCGCCACAGTTCTCCGCCGTGAAGATCGGGGGCGAGCGCGCCTATGACCTCGCGCGTGACGGCGAGACGGTCGCCATCGAGCCGCGTGAGATCGACATCCACGAACTGACGCTCGTCGATAGTCCGGATGCGGATCATGCGGTGTTCGAGGCTGTCACCGGCAAGGGCGCTTATGTGCGCGCGCTCGTCCGCGACATGGCGCGCCTGCTTGGCACAGAAGGCCACGTCTCGGCGCTCCGCCGCACCGCGGTCGGCCCTTTCCGCGCCGAGGATGGGGTGACGATCGCCGCCCTCGAAAAGTTCGAGACGCCGGAGGCGCGCGACGCGAGCCTCCTCTCCGTCGACGCCGCCCTCGCCGGCCTGCCGCAGGCCGCCATCGGCGGCCCGGAAGCCGACAAGCTCCGCCGCGGCCAGCCGGCTGTCATTTCCGCGGCGACGGCCAAGGGCGTGCGCGGGACCGAAACCGGGGTCATTCCGGCGGTGCTGGCGTCCATGCATGGCGAGGCGGTGGCGCTCTGCGAACTCGACGGGCTGAAGCTGAAGCCGCTGCGGGTGTTTAATCTCACCTGAAGGGCCCTTCTTGCCTTTCCCACGCCCTTCCCCTATCCCCCGCCTCACTTCGACCCTGCTGGACGGCGTCCCGGCTGGGCCTTCATGACCGACGCCGCGGAGAAACTGTCATGTCGATTACGACTGAGCGCAAAGCCAGGCTGATCAAGGAATACGCCCAGAAGTCAGGCGACACCGGCTCGCCGGAAGTGCAGGTTGCGATCCTTTCGGAGCGCATTTCGAACCTCACCGAACACTTCAAGGACCATAAGAAAGACAACCATTCGCGCCGCGGGCTTTTGAAGCTCGTGTCGCAGCGCCGGCAGCTTCTCGACTATGTGAAGCGGTCGGATGAAAAGCGCTATCAGGCGCTGATCGATCGCCTCGGCCTCAGACGCTAAACGCGGGCCGTTCGCGACTACATTCAATCGGGCGTTACTTCGGCAGCGCCCCGAGAGGACCCGGACGGCGATGGGCGCGGTCCGGCCCCTTCCACGGGAAGGGGCGGGGAACACGAAGGAGAACGCGCATGAAAATTTCCGGCCATTCCGCCATTGTCACCGGCGGCGCTTCCGGCCTTGGCGCCGCGACCGCTGAAGCGATCTCGGCCGCCGGCGGGCGGGTCGCGCTCTTCGACATGAACGCGGAGAAGGGCGAGGCGCTCGCCAAAATAATCGGCGGCGTTTTTTGCAGCGTCAATGTCGCCGATGAAAACAGCGTCGCCGCAGGCATTGAGAAAGCGGTCGCCGCGATCGGCGCGCCCCGCATTCTCGTCAATTGCGCCGGCGTCGCCATCGGTGAGAAGACCATCGGCAAGAACGGCGCGCACAAGCTCGACAGCTTCAAGCGCGTCATCGACATCAATCTCATCGGCACGTTCAATGTGATCCGCCTCGTCGCGGCGAAAATGGAAGCGCTCGACCCCCTCGACGACGGCGAGCGCGGCGTCATCGTCAATACCGCCTCCGTCGCCGCCTTTGACGGCCAGATCGGCCAGGCGGCCTATGCGGCCTCGAAAGCCGGCGTTGTCGGCATGACGCTCCCGATCGCGCGCGACCTTATGAATTCCGGCATCCGCTGCAACACCATCGCGCCTGGTATTTTCTGGACGCCGATGATGGCCGGCATGGACCAGAAGGTGCAGGACGCGCTCGCCGCGATGGTTCCGTTCCCAAAGCGTCTCGGCAAACCGGAAGAATACGCCTCCCTCGCGCTTGAAATCATCCGTAACGTGATGATGAACGGCGAGACGATCCGCCTCGACGGCGCGATCAGGATGCAACCGAAATAATCACCTTCACCACTGAAGACCCAAGCCGTGCGCAATCCGGCGGCGGCGAAAACTGAAAGAAGAAGAACATGTTTGAGATCACCAGAAAATCGATCGAATGGGGCGGCCGCACGCTGACGCTTGAAACGGGCCGCATAGCGAGGCAGGCCGACGGCGCCGTCCTCGCGACTTACGGCGAGACGTCAGTTCTCGCGACTGTCGTCGGCGCAAAGCAGGCAGACCCGAAGTTCGATTTTTTTCCGCTGACCGTTCACTATCAGGAAAAGACCTACGCCGCCGGCCGTATTCCCGGCGGCTTTTTTAAGCGCGAAGGCCGTCCGACCGAGAAGGAAACGCTGACATCGCGCCTCATCGACCGGCCGATCCGCCCGCTCTTCGCGAAGGGCTTCAAGAATGAAGTGCTGGTTGTCGCGCAAGTCCTGTCGCACGACCTCGAAAACGATCCGGACGTCGTGGCGATGATCGCCGTTTCGGCGGCGTTGACGATTTCAGGCATTCCGTTCCTCGGCCCGATCGGCGCGGCGCGCGTCGGGTACATCAACAATGAGTTCGTACTCAATCCGCCGCTTGACCTGATGAAAGAGACCAAGCTCGATCTCGTGATGGCCGCTACGGCCGACGCGGTGATGATGGTTGAGTCGGAAGCCATGGAACTTTCCGAAGATATCATGCTCGGCGCTGTCGTTTTCGGGCAAGAGGCCTCCAAAGCGGCAATCTCCTTTATCATTGATTTCGCGGAAACCTGCGCGAAAGATCCGTGGGAAGTCAAAACAGCCGACCACGGCGCCCTGCCAGCGCAAATCAAGGCGCTCGTCGGCGACGACGTGAAGGCCGCCTATCAAAACCGGCTGAAACAGACGCGTCAGGAAAAAGTTGCCGCCGCCAAAACGAAGGCAATCGAAGCGCTTTGCATCGAGGGCGACGAAAAGGCGCCTTCGAAGAATTCGGTCGCCTCGTTGTTCAAGGAAATTGAAGCCGATCTGGTTCGCGGCGGCATCCTTGACACTGGACTGCGCATCGACGGACGCGACACCAAGACCGTGCGCCCGATCGTCTCCGAGGTTAGCGTCTTGCCGCGAACGCACGGTTCGGCGCTGTTTACGCGCGGAGAAACACAGGCGCTCGTCGTTGCGACGCTCGGCACCGGCGAGGACGAGCAATATATCGACGCGCTCGAGGGCACGTACAAGGAAACGTTCCTGCTGCACTATAACTTTCCGCCCTATTCCGTCGGAGAGGTTGGCCGCATGGGCTTTACCGGCCGCCGCGAAATCGGCCATGGCAAGCTCGCCTGGCGCGCGCTGAAGGCCGTTCTTCCGTCCCAGGAAGAATTTCCTTACGTCATCCGCCTCGTTTCGGAGATCACCGAGTCGAACGGGTCGTCCTCAATGGCGACGGTCTGCGGCTCGTCCCTCGCGATGATGGACGCCGGCATCCCGATCAAGCGCCCGGTCGCGGGCATCGCGATGGGCCTTATTCTTGAGGGCAAGCGCTTCGCTGTCCTCTCTGACATATTGGGCGATGAGGATCATCTAGGCGACATGGACTTCAAGGTCGCTGGCACCGATCAGGGCGTCACCTCTCTCCAGATGGACATCAAGATCGCCGGCATCACCGAAGAGATCATGAAAGTCGCTCTCGCGCAGGCGAAAGACGGACGTCAGCATATTCTCAACGAAATGGCGAAAGCGATCACGGCGAGCCGCAATGAGCTCGGCGAATTCGCGCCGCGCATCGAGACGATGCAGATCCCGAAAGACAAGATCCGCGAAGTGATCGGCACTGGCGGCAAAATCATTCGCGAGATCGTCGAAAAGACCGGCGCGAAGATCAATATCGACGACGAAGGCCTCATCAAGATCGCCTCGTCAGACAAGGCGCAGATCGACGCCGCTTACAAGTGGATCCACTCGATCGTCGCCGAACCCGAAATCGGCGCGATCTACAAAGGCAAAGTCGTCAAGACGATGGACTTTGGCGCCTTCGTCAATTTCTTCGGCGCCCGCGATGGCCTCGTCCACGTCTCGCAACTGTCCTCGCAGCGGACTGAAAAGGTGACCGATGTCGTCAAGGAAGGCGATGAAGTTTACGTGAAGCTCCTTGGCTTCGACGATCGCGGCAAGGTTCGTTTGTCGATGAAGATCGTCGATCAGGCGACCGGCAAAGAAATCCCGCAGACGGAGAAACCGCGAAAAGGCGACGAGGAGTAGACGCCTCTTATGCTTCGCCTTTCTGAGGTCGGGGCGCGGCGGCGGCCTCTTATCCGGCGGCTCCCAGCGTGCCTTCGGCGGCGGCCCCCGCCCGCGCCCGCGCGCCCGCGCCTCCTGCGCGCCCCGGCGGCGCGCCGTCCCGCCGCCCCGCGGCCCGGCCGAGCCGTGGCCCGCCCCCCCCCGCCCGCCGGCCCGCCCCGCCCCGCGGGCGCCGGCCCCCGCCCCCCCTCCCTCCGCCCCCGCAAGCGGCAAAGGATGAAGCCCCGAAACCATGCAGCCCCGCCCTAACCGGCGGGGCTTTTTTGCAACGCTCCTTGGGAAGGTCCTTCGAAGATCTCGCATTGCCGGCGCAGCGAGCGCTACCATCCAACTCGTGAAGGGCTCTCGGGGAGGAACTGATGATCAAGCAAAAAATCTGGGTCGCCAGCGCGAGCCTTGCGTTCGTCGTCGTTACGGCGTGCGGCGTGAAAGAAAAGGCCGTTCCAAAACCCGCCGAAGGCCGCGCTGCGATCGAAGCGGAGGCCCAAGATCCCTCCAAAGCCTTTCTGGTCATGGCCGAACGCCATGCGCGCACGTTTCTAGCCAGCGCGCCTGAAGCCGCGACCGAGCTCGGCGTTTCCGAGGAGATCGCCGGCGCCGGCTATCTCGCGCGCCTCGGCAGGTACGGCTTTGACGCGCATCAATCCGCGCGCGCGATGAACGAGGCCTTTCCTGCAAGAACTGAAGAGCCACGAGCGCGCGGCGCTGACCGGCGTCGCCGCGACGACCTATGATGTTCTCAAGAACGCTTATGACGTCGCCGCGCAGCGAAACCAGTTCGACTTTGGCGGCGCCTCGCCCTTTGGCGCGGGCCTGCCGAACTCCGGCGACGCCTGGGCGATGACGCCCTATTTCATGACGCAACTGACAGGGCCGCATCTGGCCTTGCCGCGCATGCTGATGTCACAGCACCCGATCGCCTCAAAGGCGGACGGAGAAGCCTATGTCGCGCGACTGGAAGATTTGGCGCGCGCGCTCGACGGCGCAGCCTCGACGGTCGCAGCCGACGCGGCCGTTGGCGTCATGCCGCCGCGCTTTGCGATCGAGGGAATCGTCAAGAGCGTTGAGGATTTCATTGCAAGCGACGCCGCCGCGCACCCATTGGTCACGACGCTGTCGGAGAAACTGAGCGCTACTGGCGTTTCGCCTGACGACCGGGCGATTCTTGTGGCGCGCGCAACCGAAGCCCTGATGACTGGCGTCTATCCCGCCTATGCGCGCCTCGCATCGCAGTTTGACGGCCTTCGCGCGCAGACAAACGATGACGCCGGCGTCTGGCGATTAGGCGAAGAGGGTGAGGCCTGGTACCAGCTCGCCCTCACCGCTTACGGAGCGGGATCGAAGACTGGCGACGATGTACACGAGATCGGCCTGTCGGAGGTCGCGCGCATCACCGCCGAAATGGACGGCCTCCTAAAATCGATCGGCTTCACTGATGGTTCCGTCGGCGCGCGCATGGTCGCGCTTGGCGAGCGTCCGGAGAATCTTTATCCGAATACGGACGAAGGCCGGGCTGCCCTGCTTCAGTCATTGCGCGAACAGGTTTCGGACATTCTCGCCATCGCGCCGCAATGGTTCGGGCGCTTGCCGGACACCAAGGTCGAAGTGCGGCGCATCCCGGAGCACGAGCAGGATACCTCGCCCGGCGGCTATTACACCGGTCCCTCGCTCGACGGATCTCGGCCGGGCGTCTACTGGATCAACTTGAAGGACACTGCCGACAATCCAAAACACTCGCTGAAAACGCTGACCTATCACGAGGCGGTTCCGGGCCATCATTTCCAGACCGCCTATCAGCGTTCCATCGAAGGAATGCCGCTTCTGCGGACGATGCTCGGCTATTCCGAATACGCCGAGGGCTGGGGCCTCTATGCCGAGAAACTTGCTGCCGAGATGGGGATGTACAAGGATGATCCCGCCGGCGATCTCGGCCGCCTGCAAGCCGAGCTCTTCCGCGCCGCGCGCCTCGTCGTCGATACCGGGATCCATCACAAGCGCTGGAGCCGCGAACAGGCGATCGACTACATGGCGAGCGTCACCGGTGAGACCAAAGAAAGCGTCACCCGCGAAATTGAACGCTACGCCGTCGTGCCGGGGCAGGCCTGCGCCTATAAGCTCGGCATGCTGAAGATCGAGGAGTTGCGTGCAATGGCGGAGGCTGAGCTGGGCGACAGCTTCGACATCCGCGCGTTCCATGACGAGGTGCTGTCGATCGGCGATTCACCGCTGCCGGTGCTTGAAAGCGCGATCAAGGCGTGGGTGAAGGCGAAGAAGGCGGCCTGAAATAGCCGCTCAAACCGCAGCCCTTGCAAAGGCCGGTTTCCTCGCGGCTTCCTCGACGCGCCTCAACCTTTCCTGCTCAGCCGCTTGCGCCGCCGCTTCCTTGGCGATGACGTGGCGGAACTCAAAACGGCTTTTCGGCCAGTCGGCGAGAACCGCCTTCGCAACGGCTGACCCCGTTTCGAGAGCGTGGCGGTCGATGAGCGACTTCAGGCGCCGCGCCGCCTCGTCATCGACACCGCCAATGAGGATCGTGTCCGAATTGGCGAAGCGCTCGAAGACATGATCGGGGTCATGCACGAAGGCTTCTCCGCCGGTCATCCCGGCGCCGAAATTTGAACCCGTTGAACCCAGCACGACGACCGTGCCGCCGGTCATGTATTCGCAGCCATTCGCAAGGCACCCTTCGATAACAGCGCTCGCGCCCGAATTTCGGACGGCGAAGCGCCCGCCGGCGCGGCCCGCCGCGAAAAGCGCGCCTGAGGTCGCCCCGTAAAGGCAGGTATTGCCAATGACGGCGTCGCCAGCGCGCCCGGCGCCCTTCACGACGATCACGGCGCCCGACAATCCCTTGCCGACATAATCATTGGCGTCGCCGTCGACGACGATTTTCAGGCCCCGCGCTGAGAACGCGCCGAGCGACTGGCCCGCCGAGCCTTTTATCTGCAATTCGAGATGATCCTCGTCGAGCTTGCAGCCTGTCAGGGTACGGACGATTTCCGACGACAGCCTTGCGCCGATCGTGCGATCAGTGTTTTCCACCGCGGCCTGAAGCCGTTGGCGTTCGCCGCGCGCAAAAAACGGCTCGAGCGACGGGCGCAAGCGCTCGTCAAGCGTCGGCTCGACTTCAACGCGCCCTTTCCGGGCGCGCGAGGGGGGCTTGGCTTCAGGATCAAGGCGCACAAGGATCGGGTTCAGATCGAGATCGTCCAGATCGGCCGAGCCGCGCGAAACCTGATCGAGCAAATCCGTCCGGCCGATAATCTCATCAAGCGATCGCACCCCGAGCCGCGCGAGATGGCGGCGGACATCGCCCGCAAGGAAATTCATCAAGGCGACAACATGATCGGGCGCGCCGGTGAAACGCTTCCTGAGCTTTTCGTCCTGCGTCGCGACGCCGACCGGGCACGTATTCGAATGGCACTGCCGCACCATCAGGCAGCCGAGCGCGATGAGCGAAATCGTGCCGACGCCGAATTCCTCCGCGCCGAGCATCGCGGCAATGACAATGTCGCGGCCCGTGCGGATTCCGCCATCCGTCCGGAGCGTGACTTGCCCTCGCAATCCATTGAGCGTCAGCACCTGATGGGCTTCGGCGAGCCCCAGTTCCCAGGGATTTCCGGCAAATTTGATGGAGGTCAGGGGGCTCGCCCCAGTGCCGCCGACATGGCCGGAAATAAGGATCACGTCCGCTTTCGCCTTCGCGACGCCAGCCGCGATCGCGCCGATGCCGCCCGCTGAAACGAGCTTCACGCAGACGCGCGCCACGGGGTTGATCTGCTTGAGGTCGTAGATTAGCTGGGCGAGATCCTCGATCGAATAGATGTCGTGGTGCGGCGGCGGTGAAATCAGCGTCACTCCGGGTGTCGCGTGACGCATGCGCGCGATAAACTCTGTCACCTTATAACCGGGAAGTTGCCCGCCTTCGCCAGGTTTTGCCCCTTGCGCGACCTTGATCTCCAGCTCCGTACACTGATTGAGATAGTCGGCGGTGACGCCGAAACGTCCAGAGGCGACCTGCTTCACCGCCGAATTCATGCTGTCGCCGTTCGGCAAGGGCGTGTAGCGCGCCGGGTCCTCGCCGCCCTCGCCCGAGACCGATCTCGCGCCGATGCGATTCATGGCGACGTTGAGGGCGCCGTGCGCCTCTGGCGACAGCGAGCCGAGCGACATGCCAGGCGTCAGGAAACGGCTGCGGATTGCAGCTGCGTCTTCAACCGCCTCGATTGAGAGCGTCGGTCCGAGCGGCTGCGGCGCCAGAAGATCGCGCACTTGCGCCGGGGTTTGGCCGTCAAGCGCGCTTGTGTAGCGATCAAAGGCGTCCTGATCGTTCTCGCGCACAGCCTTCTGGAGGTCGGAGACGAGGCGCGCTTCAAGAATATGCCGCTCCCCGCGCGTTCGCTGGCGATAAAAGCCGCCGATCGGCAGCGGCGCGCTGTCATCGCTCCAAACGCGATGATGCAACGCCAGAGCGCGCTTCTCGATACCCGCGAGCCCAATTCCGGAGATCCTGCTTGTGACGCCGGGAAAGAATTCCTCAACGAGCGCGCGCGACAGGCCTAGCGCTTCGAAATTGCAGCCGCCGCGATACGACGAGATGACGGAGATCCCCATTTTGGAGATAATCTTCAAGAGCCCGGCTTCGAGCGCGCATTTGTAATTGTAGACGCATTGGCCGCGCGTCAGGGCGCCGTACTGGCCAAGCGCATGCGCGGCTGCGATCGAATCAAAAGCGAGATAGGGGCTGACCGCCGTCGCGCCCGCGCCGACAAGGCATGCCGTATAATGCGCGTCCATGCATTCGGCGGAGCGCACGAGGATCGAACAATAGGTGCGCTTGCCGACATCGGTCAGATGCGCATGAACGCCGCCCGCCGCGAGAATCATCGGCACGGCGATGCGCGTTTGGCTCTGCCCCTCGTCAGTAAGGATCAGGATGCCAGCCCCTTCTTTCAGCGCGAGCTCGGCTTCCGCCCGGATGCGGTCGAGCGCGCGCTTCAGCGCCATGCCGTCGCCTTGCACCGCATCAGCCTCATAGAGGCAGTCGATTGTTGCAATCTTCTGGTCGAGCAGCGCCTTCAGCCGGTCGAACATGCCGTTGGTCAGGATCGGGCTCTCGAGCGCGAAAACGTCTGTTTGCGTTTTGTCGGAAGCGAGAATGTTGCCAAGATTCTTGAAGCGCGTCGTCAGGCTCATCACGCCGGCTTCACGCAACGGGTCGATCGGCGGGTTTGTCACCTGGCTGAAATTCTGCCTTAGAAAATGCGACAGCGGGCGGTATTCTTCCGACAGCACGGCGAGCGGGGCATCGTCGCCCATCGACCCGACGGCTTCCTTGCCGGTCTGCGCCATCGGGCGAAGAACGAGATCAAGATCTTCGATCGCCCACCCGGCTGCGCGCTGGCGTCGCGACAACTCCTGAGCGTCAAATATGCACTCTTCAGGACCCGGACCAATTTTGGTTTCAAGCTCGACAACATTGTCGAGCCAGTCGCGATAAGGGTGCTTCGCCGCCAGCACATCGAGGATTTCGGCCTGTTCGTAGAAGCGGTTTTCCTCCGTATCGAGCGCGATCATGCGCCCCGGATCGAGGGCGCCTTGTTTGATGACCTTGCGCCCGCCCAACGGGCACATGCCCGTTTCCGACCCGACGGCAAGGACGCCGTCGGCGGTCAGCGCATACCGCAAGGGACGAAGGCCGTTGCGATCAACGCCCGCAAGCGCCCAGCGGCCGTCAAAGGCGCAGATCGCGGCGGGCCCGTCCCAGGGCTCCATCACCGCATTCGAATAAGCGTAAAGCGCGCGCCATTCTTCCTTGAGCACACCCTGCTGTTTCTCCCACGCTTCGGGGATCAGCAAGGTCTTCGCCATCGGTCCCGAACGGCCGGCGCGCACGATCAGTTCGAACGCCTGGTCAAGCGCGGCGCTATCAGAAGAGCCCGGCTGGATGACTGGCTTCACGGCTTCCTGCTGGCCGCCGAACGCTGCGGAGGCCATGCGGATCTCATGACTTTTCATCCAGTTGATGTTGCCCTTCAGCGTGTTGATCTCGCCATTGTGGGCGAGCATGCGGAAGGGCTGGGCGAGGCGCCATTCGGGAAAAGTATTTGTCGAATAGCGCTGATGGAAAATCGCGATCGACGAAATGAAGTTCGGATCTCGAAGGTCGGCGTAGAAGCGGTCGATATCCTCCGCGAGGAACATCCCCTTATAGACGATTGAGCGCGCCGACAGCGAGGAAATATAGAACTCCTGGCGTCCAGCCTCGCGCGCCCGCCGCTCGATCCGTCTACGGATCAGGTATAGCGCGCGTTCAAGGTCGTCGGTCTTGCGACCGCGCAGGTCGCAGAAAAGGATTTGCTCGATCTCGGGCCGCACGAGCCCGGCTCTCAGGCCAAGGCGCGAGGGATCGACCGGCGCCTGGCGCCAGCCATAAACGTTGAAGCCGTCCTTGATAATCTCGGCTTCAACGATCGAGCGGCAGGCATCCTGACCGGCAAGATCAGTGCGCGGCAAAAAGATCATGCCGGCGCAAAGATCGGGCGCTAGCGGGGTGCGCCCCATTCGCTCGACCTGCGCCCGGAAAAAAGCTTGCGGGATTGAGACCAGCAGGCCCGCCCCATCGCCTGTCTTCCCATCGGCTGCGACGGCGCCGCGATGCCAGACGGCCTTCAAAGCCGCGATCGCCATATCGACAATGTCGCGCCGAGGCTGCCCGTCGATCGCGGCGACGAGCCCGACGCCGCAGGCGTCATGCTCCGATGACGGATCATAAGCGCCGGCCTCAACGAGGGCGCGGCGGCGGGCGACATAGGTGTCGATCGCGTTGGTCATTTTGGCCGCCTTACTCAGCCGCGATGAGAGCGGCGCGGCTGGCGGTGATTTTTTCAACGATCTCGCTCGCTGCGTCGCGGCCATCCTTGATCGCCCATACGACGAGCGATGACCCACGGACGATGTCGCCCGCCGCGAAAACGCCGGGAAGCGAGGTTTCAAGCGATCCTGGACGAACGCGCAGCGTGCCGCGCGCCGTGACTTTCAGCCCCGGCTCGCCGAACAGGGCGGGAAGGTCCTCCGGCTCGAAGCCAAGCGCCGTGATGACAAGATCAGCGTCCAAAGTGAACCGGGATGAGGGGTCCTTTTCAACGCCTGCCCGGCCCGACGCATCACGCGCGCCAAGGCGCATCCTCACCGCTTCAACGCCGCCAATCGAGCTGCCCTCGCTGATCAGCTTCGAAGGCGCTGAAAGCCATTCGAAGATGACGCCCTCTTCCTCTGCATGGGTTGTTTCGCGCGCCGAGCCGGGCATGTTGGCGCGGTCGCGGCGATAAAGGCAGGTGACGCTTGTCGCGCCTTGACGGACCGCCGTCCTGACGCAGTCCATCGCCGTGTCGCCGCCGCCAATGACGACAACACGCCTGCCTTTCGCGTCCATGGCGCCAGAGTTCGCCGGCTCTTCGCCGAAGCCGCGCCGATTGGAGGCAGTCAGAAAGTCGAGCGCCGCGACAGCACGCTCCTCACCCGCAAGCCCCAGAGAACGCACGCGATAGACGCCGGTCGCAATCAATATCGCATCATGGCGCGCGCGCAGGCTGCCAAAGGTCGCGTTGCTGCCGACCTCGAAATTGAGCCTGAAGGCGACGCCGGCCTCCTCCAGCCTCGCGATCCGGCGCGCAACAACCGGCTTTTCCAGTTTGAAATTCGGGATGCCGTAAACAAGAAGCCCGCCGGCGCGATCATAGCGGTCGTAAATCGTCACTGCGACGCCGGCTTTCACAAGGATTTCTGCCGCAGCAAGCCCTGCTGGCCCGGCGCCAATAATTCCGACGCTGCGACCGGTATCTTCACCGCGCGAGATCGGTTCGACCCAGCCCTCAGCCCAGGCGGTCTCGGTGATGTGCTGCTCGATCGCGCCGATCGTCACCGTGCCGTGACCGGCCTGCTCGATGACGCAGGCGCCTTCGCAAAGGCGGTCCTGAGGACAGATGCGCCCGCAGATCTCCGGCATCGAATTTGTCGCCGAGGACAGCGCGTATGCTTCCTTCAATCGTCCTTCGGCTGCAAGGCGCAGCCAGTCAGGAATATCGTTCGTGAGCGGACAATGATTCTGACAGAAAGGAATGCCGCATTGGCTGCAACGCGACGCTTGCGCGCGCGCGCCATCCGCTTCGAACGGCGCATAAATTTCCGCAAAATCGCCCCGCCGCGCGTCCGCGGCGCGTTTCGACGGCGTCTGGCGCCCGATATGGGTGAAGGAAAGCATGATCCTTCCAGCATCGCTCCCAAGCGCGAATGCGCACGGCCGCGCCGATTGGCGCGCCGCCGCCTTCGCCGTTTTTAAAAGGCTAAGGGGTGGGCGACGCCTCGCGCAAGCATTTTTTGCTGCATATGCGAAGAATCTTTGGTCGTTTTTGGCCGGTTCTGCTATTTATAGCTTCAATGGAGGATTCTTCTGGCGTCTGTCGCCGCGGTCCCGGCGTTTTCTGCCGTCGCTATTTGCCTCGCAAAATCAGTCGCTTAACGCCCTCAAAGCAGGGCAGGACCCCGCAGACGCGGGAGCCCTCCTTACACGGACGAAAGCGCGCGACGGCGAAATTTTATGTTGACGGGAAAAAAATTCCTCAGCTAGAACATCGGCAAGCTCATCAAGACCAGCCGAGGGACAGGCCCTTTGACGCTGGGGCAACCGCCGGATTGCGCGACCTGCAATTTGGAAAGGTGCCAAATCCTTCGAAGCTTACGCTTCGAGAGATGAGTCGGAAGTGCGGCGCTACGGCCGCGATCCGATGGGTCTCTGCGATTTCCCTGATGCGCGACGCGAAGGAAGCAGAGGCCGAACCCATGTCCGCCGCCCATGAAGCCCGCTTTTTCGACGCTGCGCACGCCAAGTCGCGCGGCGCCGGTTCTTGCACCGATGTCAGCGTCATTTTGCCCGCCGATTTCACGCTCCAGTCCGGAGAGAAGCTGTCGAAGCCTGAGCTCAGCCTGCGTCTCTTCGGGCCAGACGACGCGCCGGCGATTGTCGTATCGGGCGGCATTTCGGCGGGCCGCGACGTCGCCGACGGCGCCGGCGACAAGGGCTGGTGGCGCGATATTGTCGCGGCGGGCGGGGCGATCGATACGCGGGCGGCGCGTGTTATCGGCTTCGATTTCCTGCCAAATGCGGGCGAAACCGCACGCACGATCACAACAAACGATCAGGCCCGCGCGCTTGGGCTCGCGCTCGATGCGATCGGGGCTGGCCGTTTGCGCGCCTTCGCCGGGGCCTCTTACGGCGGCATGGTTGCTCTCGCTTTCGCCGCGGCGTTCCCGGAACGCGTTGAAAAGCTTTGCGTCATTTCCGCCCCTGATCGTCCGCATGCCGCATCGACAGCGCTGCGCGGCGTGCAGCGCCGCATCGTCGATTTCGCGATCCGCAGGGGCGATCCGCAGGCGGGCTTATCCCTCGCGCGCCAGCTTGCAATGACGACTTACCGCACGCCGGAGGAATTCGATGCGCGCTTCGCGCACCTGCCGGGCGCCGCAGCGGGCGATCCCTACCCCGTGTGCGAGTATCTCATGGCGCGCGGCGACGCCTATCAGATGGCGCCCGAGCGTTTTGTGACGTTGTCGGATTCCATCGACCGGCACGCCGTCGATCCCTCGATGATCAAAGCGAAAGCTTTGTTCGTCGCGGCGGCCAGTGATCGCCTCGTTCCCTGCGCCGACATCAAACGCCTCGCCAAAGGCACGCGGAACGCCCGATACGCCGAAATTTCTTCAGTCTACGGCCACGACGCTTTCCTGAAAGACGCCGCCCTTATCGCACCCCTGATCGAATCGTTCATCGAGAAAGATTGAGCCATGTCAGTTTCACTTCACGCCGAAACCATCGCCGCCAACGCCGGCGTCGCCAGCGATTCCGCCTATAACGCTGTGTCGCCGCCGCTTCATCTCTCCGCCACGTATGGCTGGCGCGACCCGGAGGAAAAGCCGCAATTCGACTATTCGCGCTCCGGCAATCCAACACGCGCCGAGCTTGAGCGCGCGCTGTGCGGCCTTGAAGGGGCGGCGCGCGGCGTCATCACCGCAACCGGCATGGCGGCTGTCGACCTCGTTCTGAACCTCGTCAATCCGGGCGATCGGGTGATCGCGCCGCACGACTGTTACGGCGGCACGTTCCGGTTGCTGGCGGCGCGGGCGCGGCGCGGGCACTTCACGGTCGATTTTGTCGATCAGACCGACGCGGCGGCGCTGACGGCGGCGCTGGAGAAAAAGCCGAAGCTTGTTCTCATCGAAACGCCGAGCAATCCGCTGTTGCGCATCACCGATATTGCAGCGGTCGCTCGCGCCTCGAAGACAGCGGGGGCGATCGTCGTCGCCGACAACACTTTTCTTTCACCCGCGCTTCAGCAGCCGCTCGCACTCGGCTGCGATATCGTTGTTCATTCGACAACGAAATATATCAACGGCCATTCAGATGTCGTTGGCGGGGCGGTGCTAGCGGCCGACCCGGCGCTCGGCGAGGAGCTCGCATGGTGGGCGAACTGCACTGGCGTCACCGGCGCGCCTTTCGACAGCTTTTTAACGCTGCGAGGCCTCAGAACACTCTTTACCCGGATCGAGCGCCAGCAGGAGACGGCGGGCGAGATCGCAGCGGCGCTGGAAAACGATGCGCGCGTTGCACGTGTCCATTATCCGGGACTTACCGCCCATCCTGGTCATGCGTTGGCGCAGCGTCAGCAAAAAGGGTTCGGCGCCATGCTGAGTGTTGAGTTCGCCGAAGACGTCGATGTGCTCGGGCTCCTGCGCCGCCTCTCGATTTTCACGATCGCGGAGTCCCTCGGCGGGTTTGAGAGCCTCGTCTGCATCCCAGCAACGATGACGCACGCCTCGATGACGGCGCAGGCCCGCGCGCAGGCCGGCATTTCCAATCGCCTTGTGCGTTTCTCTATCGGGCTAGAGCATTCGAAGGATTTGCTGCGGGATGTTTTCAGTGCGCTCGACGCCGTCAAGGCCCCGGATGCGTCGAATATCGCCGCGTTTCGAAAACCGGGGGAAGTTCATGCGCGGTGAAGGTGAAAAGCGGCCCGCCGCCGCCGCCGTTCTCAAGTTCGGGTCTTCGGTGCTGCGTGACACCTCAGATCTGCCGCTCGTCGCCACAGAAATTTACCGCCGTCGCCGCGAGGGCCGGAAGGTTGTTGCGGTCGTCTCCGCCTTCGCCGGTGAGACCGACGCGCTGATCGCCGAAGCTGCAAGCCTTGGCGGCGCGAAATCGCGGCACGCCCCGCGTATCATTGCGCTCGGCGAGGAGCGAAGCGCCGCGCTTCTCGCCATCGCGTGCGAGAATATCGGCCTCGACGCGCTTGTGCTCGATGCGCGCACGCTTTCGCTAACCGCCGGCGGGCCGCTTGATGACGCGCACCCGGACACGGTCGATGTCGCGCTTCTCGAGGCGGCGCTTGGCCAGCGCGATGTCATCATCGTACCTGGCTTTGTCGCCCTGGGGGCGACGGGCGAGCCTGTCCTGCTCGGGCGGGGCGGATCGGATCTGACCGCCGTCTTCCTCGCTGCAGCGCTGCACCTTGGCGAGACGACGCTGATGAAGGATGTCGATGGCGTTTATGATCGCGACCCCAACGCCGATGAGGGAGAGGCGCTTCGCTACGTCGACCTCGACTGGACGCAGGCGCGCGATGTCGCGGGAAAACTCCTGCAGCCGAAAGCGATCGACTTTGCCGCCTCGCACGACGTGGCGATCAAAGTGGAACGCCTTAACGCCGGCGCCGGAACGCGCGTGTCATCGGTTGCAGCGCCGCCAGTGCGGGCGGCACATCACGCTCCGATGCGCGTCGCGGTCGCTGGCCTTGGCACTATCGGCGAAGGCGCGGCGCTTCGCATCGCCAGCGACGCCCATGATTACAAGCTCGGGGGCGCTCTCGTCCGCGACGCGGCCAAGCGCCGGCTTGACGCCTTCTCGGCGGCGATTATCGCCGACCGGGTTGAAACGCTCTTCGCAACGAAGCCCGAGGCAATCGTCGAGGCGCTGCCTGACGGCGCGGCGGGACGCGCGCTTATCAAGGCGGCGCTGGGCAAGGGCATCGGCATCGTCACCGCCAACAAGCAGGCGATCGCCGG
The DNA here is from genome assembly GCA_034522715.1 of Parvularculaceae bacterium. GTDB lineage: Bacteria > Pseudomonadota > Alphaproteobacteria > Caulobacterales > Parvularculaceae > Amphiplicatus. The sequence continues at coordinate 603,893 of JAXHLA010000005.1, forward strand.
CGAGATGGCGGCGCTGACAGCGCTTGCCGCATCGACGGGCGCGCATTTCCGCTATTCACCCGCGGTCGGCGGCGGCGCGCCCCTCGTCGAAACGGTGGCGCAAGCGGCGCAGGCGGGCCGAATCGTCAAGGTCGAAGCGGTGCTGAACGGGACCGTCAATTTCATCCTGACGTCGATCGCCAACGGGGTTACTTTCGCTGAAGGCGTACGCCGCGCCCAGATTGCCGGCTTTGCCGAACCTGATCCGTCCGCCGATCTTTCGGGCGCCGACGCCCGCGCCAAGCTGGCGATCCTTTCCTTCGTCGCCTACGGGCGTGAAATCGCGCTCGACGCCATTGATGTCGAAGCGTTGACTGATGAAAAAGCGTCGGCCTTTGCAGCCGCGGGCGGAGCCGTCAAGCAACTGGCGACGCTGCAGGAGGAAAACGGCCAGCTTACCGCCAGCGTCAGGTACACGCGCGTCGATGTTGATCCATTCTTCCGGGCGGCGATGTGGGAGGCGAACGCGCTGCGCGCCTCGCTTGCCGACGGACGGGTCTTTCAGACCCGTGGCAAGGGCGCGGGCAGAAAGCCGACGGTCGAATCGATCCTCGCCGATTTAGGCGATATCCGACGCGGCAAGCTCGCCAGCGCCCTGCCGGAGCGTCTCGCGATCCGATAGAGTGGCGCGATGAACGCTGACAATCGTACCGCGCATCTTGCGCTCGCCGGGGCGCGCCGGCTTGTCGTCAAGGTTGGTTCGGCAATCCTTTGCGGCGTGGACGGAGTTCGCGGCGCCTGGCTCGCCTCATTAGCGGAAGATATCGCGAAGCTTCGCGCCGAGGGACGCGAAATCGTTGTCGTGTCCTCCGGCGCGATCGCGCTCGGGCGCAAGCGATTAAAGCTCGGCGGTCAATTACGGCTCGATGAAAAGCAGGCCGCGTCAGCCGCCGGTCAAGCCGCGCTCGTCGAGGCCTGGCAGGCCGCCTTCGCGCCGCATGAGATCGCCGTCGCGCAGATATTGCTGACGCTCGACGATACTGAGAACCGGCGGCGGTATCTCAACGCGCGCGCGACCTTTGCAACGTTGCTTGAACTCGGCGCTTTGCCGCTCGTCAACGAAAACGACACCATCGCGACGGCTGAGATCCGCTATGGGGACAACGACCGCCTCGCCGCGCACGCCGCGCAGATCGCCGGCGCGGAGCTTCTGGTAATTCTTTCTGACATTGACGGCGTCTATGACGCCGATCCCCGGCGCTTCCCGGACGCGCGCCGCTTGCCGCTCATTGAGCGCATCACGCCCGAAATAGTTGCGTCGGCAGGCGGCGCAAACGCCTCGGCTGGCGTCGGATCAGGCGGCATGGCGTCGAAAATCGCCGCCGCTGAAATCGCCAGCACGTCGGGCGCTGCGACGATTATCGCACCGGGTTTGGAGAATTATCCGCTCAACCGCATCCTCGAAGGCGGGCCTTCGACTCTCATCCTCGCGCCGACCAGCGCCGAAAACGCCCGCCGTCAGTGGATTGGCGGGCGCCTCAAGGCGCAAGGCGAAGTCCACATCGACGCTGGCGCCGCCAGAGCGCTGCTCGGCGGGGCGAGCCTTCTTCCCGCCGGCGTCACTGGCGTTTCCGGCGATTTTCAACGAGGCGACGCCGTGCTTGTCGTCGCGCCGGGCGGCGCAGCGATCGCGCAAGGATTAGTCGCTTACGGCGCATCTGAGCTTGGCCTCGTGGCGGGCAAGCGATCAGATGATATCGAAAAGCTGCTCGGCTACCGCCGCCGCCCGGCAGTGATCGAGAAGGACGACCTTGCCTTACGAAAGACGTCGCCATGACGGACGCCTTGCATCAGGCGATGCGGGAAACAGGGCGACGCGCCCGCGCTGCGCAATCCGCACTTGCGTGTGCGTTGACAAACACCAAGAATGACGCCCTCAAAGTCTTCGCCTGCAAGATCGATACGTTTACGGATGAAATCCTGAGAACCAATGCTGGCGACATTGCGCGCGCGCACGGTCAGAGCCCGGCCTTCCTTGACCGCATGATGCTGTCGCGTGAGCGCCTTGGCGGCGTCGCGGATTCTGTCCGCGAGGTCGCGGCCTTGCCCGACCCCGCCGGCGCCGTCATCAAGGAATGGACAACGCCGAACGGACTTCGCTTTCAGCGCATCAGAACGCCGATCGGTGTCATCGCGATCATTTACGAGAGCCGCCCCAACGTCACTGCCGACGCCGCGGCGATCGCCATCAAGGCCGGAAACGCTGTCATTCTACGTGGCGGATCGGAGTGCCTTGCGACAAACGCGATCCTTGCGCACCTCTTCCGCCAAGGCCTGACTGAGGCCGGACTTCCCGCCGATTCGCTGCAATTCATCGACACGCCGGATCGCGCCGCCGTAGGGCATTTGCTGTCGGGTCTCGACGGGGCCATCGATCTTGTCATCCCGCGCGGGGGCAAGTCGCTCGTCAAGCGCGTGCGAGACGACGCGCGTGTTGCAGTGCTCGGCCATCTCGACGGCGTTTGCCATGTCTATCTCGACCGCAACGCTGCGATTGAAAAAGCGGTCGCGGTGACGCTCAACTCGAAGATGCGGCGCACCGGCGTCTGCGGGGCGATGGAAACGCTGCTGATTGACCGCGCGCGCCTCGCCGATCTCTATGCGCCAGTCGCCGATGCCTTGAAGAACGCTGGATGTGCGTTGAGAGGCGATATGGCGATCCGCGCGCTTGATCCCTCTGTTGATCGCGCGACGGAGGAAGATTGGTCTACAGAGTATCTTGCGCCCATCCTTTCCATCGCCGCCGTCGACGGCGTCGATGGCGCAATCGCCCATATCGCGCGCTACGGCACCAGTCACACCGAGACGATCGTCACGGAGGACGCAGTAACGGCTGAGCGTTTCCTCAGCCTCGTCGACAGCGCCATCGTCCTCCACAACGCCTCGACGCAGTTCGCGGATGGCGGCGAATTCGGTTTCGGCGCGGAAATCGGCATCGCGACAGGTCGTTTGCACGCGCGAGGGCCTGTCGGCGTTGAGGAGTTAACGACCTTCAAAACAGTAGTGCGCGGGGCCGGGCAGGTACGCTCTTAGGTCACCCTCAGGCCCCCCCTTCGATCCATGTTGGGGTGTAGCGCCCTCGCCGGCTTGGATGCCCGAGGCAGTCCGGGCATGACTAGCGCTTGATAACAAATTGAATGGCCTTCTCTATTTTGGCAGTTTCGGCTACTTTCCGACACCAAAATAGCGCTATCGCGAGAAAATTCTGCCGGCCCGCGATTTTTCGCTTGTCGGGACGGAATCTCTCAGGCTACCACTTTCGGATCGCCGCGTAGTGACGCGGAGAATTGGGCCCAGAACGCCATGATCGCTTTGTTTGACCATAGCTTATCAGGGGGAGGCGTCCTAGCAGCCGCGGCGTCACCGGGGCTCGCCGGACTTCTGCTCCTTAGCGCCGTACTTCTTATTCGCACTCCCTTGGGAGCGGCGATGGTACGGGTGCGAAGCTAGAAAGCGACAAACCTGAAACCACCGCACCGCTCCCGAAAGGGGGCGGTTTTCGTTTGTGGACTGATCACGGACAAATAATGACGGAACGACGCGCGAAAAAATCGGACGCAATCACCAAGGGGCCGGCCCGGGCGCCGGCGCGCGCAATGCTGCGCGGCGCCGGGCTCTCCGACGCCGATCTCGAAAAGCCTTTGATCGCCGTCGTCAACACCTGGTCGACAGTGACGCCGTGCAACCTCCATCTCGGCGCGCTTGCCGAGCCGGTGCGGCAGGGCGTGCGCGAGGGCGGCGGCGTGCCGATCGATTTCAACACGATCGTCGTCTCCGACGGCATCACGATGGGCGCGGAAGGCATGCGCGCCTCGCTGATCTCGCGCGAGGTGATCGCCGATTCGATCGAACTTGCCGTGCGGGGCCACAGTCTGGACGGCGCGATCATCATGGTTGGATGCGACAAGACGATCCCCGCCGCCGCAATGGCGCTGGCGCGGCTCGATATCCCGGGCTGCATTTTCTACGGCGGCACGATCATGCCGGGCCGCTGCGACGGCCGCGACATCTCCATTCAGGACGTGTTCGAGGCGGTTGGCGCGCATTCGGCCGGAACCATCGGCGACCAGGAGCTCGACCAGATCGAGCGCGCCGCCTGCCCGGGGGCCGGCGCCTGCGGCGGGCAGTTCACCGCGAATACGATGGCGATGGCGCTCGCGTTCCTCGGCCTTGCGCCGATGGGCGCGGGCGATGTGCCGGCCGTCGCGCCAGAGAAAGCGGCGGAGGCGATGCGCTGCGGCAAGCTGGCCGCCGAACTGACGCTCGCGGGTATCTCGGCGCGCGCCTTCATCACCGAGGACTCGCTTCGTGCCGCCGCGACCGCTGTTGTGGCGAGCGGAGGGTCAACAAACGCAGTCTTGCATTTGACCGCCATCGCCGCCGAGGCAGGCGTTCCCTTCTCAATCGACCTTTTCGACAGGCTCTCGCGGGAGACGCCGGTCATCACCGACATGAAGCCGGGCGGGAAATACCTGGCGCGAGATCTTTATGCGGCGGGCGGCGTCGCCCTGTTCGGCAAGCGGCTGATGGAAGGAGGCGCGATCGCCGATGCGCCAACCGTCAGTGGACGGACATTATTTGAAGAATTCAGCGCCGCCCGAGAAACACCCGGCCAGAAAGTCGTCTCGACGCTCGCGGCCCCCTTCAAGGCTACCGGCGGCGTGCGCATTCTTTATGGCGACGTCGCGCCCGAAGGCGCTGTTCTCAAAACTGCGGGCTATGGGGACGGCGCGTTTGAGGGGCCAGCCCGCGTCTTTGACAGCGAGGAAGCGGCCTTTGCTGCTGTCAATGCACGCAGGGTCAAGGCGGGCGACGTTGTCGTCATCCGTTATGAGGGCCCGAAAGGCGGGCCGGGCATGCGCGAGATGCTGGGCGTCACCGCCGCGCTCGCAGGGCAAGGTCTTGCCGGGAAAGTCGCGCTCATCACTGACGGGCGCTTTTCCGGCGCAAGCCACGGCTTCGTCATCGGCCACGTCTGCCCGGAGGCCGCAAGCGGCGGACCGATCGCGCTCCTCAAAGACGGCGACCCGATCCGTATTGACGCCGAAGCGCGCCGTATCGACGCGAATTGCGACTGGGCCGCCCGCCGCGCCGCCTTCGTGCCCCGTCCGCAACCGGAAATGGGCGGTGTGTTCGACAAATACGCCCGCCTCGTCTCTTCCGCATCGACTGGCGCGGTCACCATTACTTCATCCGCTCACTGAACAAGGACTGATTATGAAACTTTACTCCGAACAGGACGCCAATCCCGCTGCTGTCAAGTCGGCGCCCGTCGCGGTCGTCGGCTATGGCAGTCAGGGGCGCGCACATGCGCTCAATCTCAAGAACTCCGGCTGCGAGGTGATCGTCGGCCTCAGGAAGAACGCGCCGACCGCCGAGAAAGCCCGCGCCGACGGCCTTGAGGTTGCAAGCGTCGCCGATGCGGTGCGTCAGGCGAAGCTCACCGCGATCCTCACGCCCGACATGACACATGAAAAGATATTCAAGGAAGAGGTCGCGCCAAACCTGAAAGACGGCGATGCGCTGCTCTTTGCGCATGGCTTCACGGTGCTCTACGGGCGCGTCCAGCCGCCGAAAAATGTCGATGTCATCATGGTCGCGCCAAAGGGCCCGGGCGATCTGGTCCGCCGTGAATACGAAAAAGGCCGCGGCGTACCCTGCCTCTTCGCCGTGCATCAGGATGCGACCGGCAAGGCGAAAGAGCGCGCGCTCGCTTATGCCAGCCTCATCGGCGGCACGGCGGCTGGCGCGATCGAGACGACGTTCCGCGAGGAGACAGAGACCGACCTCTTCGGCGAGCAGGCGGTTCTGTGCGGCGGCGCGACGGAGCTCGTGATGGCGGGCTACGAGACGCTGGTCGACGCCGGCTACAAGCCGGAGGTCGCCTATTATGAATGCCTCCACGAATTGAAGCTGATCGTCGACCTTCTTTACGAAGGCGGCGTCGCAAAAATGCACCAGTTCGTTTCCGAAACCGCCAAATATGGCGATCTCGTTTCGGGTCCGCGCGTCATCAACGCCGAGACGCGCGCGCGCATGCGCGAGGTGCTGACCGACATTCAGTCCGGCGCTTTTGCGCGCGACTGGATTCTGGAGAATCAGGCGGGCAAGCCGCGCTATGCGCAGCTGCTTGAAAAGGACCTCGCGCATCCGATCGAGAAGACCGGCGCTGACTTGCGCGCGCGCATGGCCTGGCTCCAGCCCGGCGCCAATACGAAGGATGCATGAGGCGATGAGCGGGACGCGCGAAACATCGGTCGTGACGCGGCCTGAGGAGGCCGCCCCTCAGGATGAACAGAATTCTCATGGCGCGAAGGCTGACCGTGTAGTGAAGGATGAAGTCAAGGGGGGGCGGCAAGAGCCGACGCCGGTCGCACGAGCGGAGAAGCCGGTAACCCGCACCGGCGCAGAGATCCTTCTCGATGCGCTCGAAGAGCAAGGCGTCGAGGTGATCTTCGGCTATCCGGGCGGCGCGGTGCTGCCGATCTATGACGCGCTCTTCAAGCGCGACAGCATTCGCCACGTCATGGTGCGCCACGAACAGGGCGCTGCGCATGCGGCCGAAGGCTATGCGCGCTCGACGGGAAAGGTCGGCGTCGTGCTCGTCACCTCGGGCCCTGGCGCGACAAACGCCGTCACCGGCCTGACCGACGCGCTGCTCGATTCCATCCCGCTCGTCTGCATCACGGGGCAAGTCGCGCGGCCGATGATTGGCACTGACGCCTTTCAGGAGTGCGATACCGTCGGCATTACCCGGAGCTGCACCAAGCACAATTATCTTGTCCCTTCCGCCCACAAGCTTGCAACCATCGTGCACGAAGCGTTTCACCTCGCCCGCAACGGCCGGCCGGGTCCCATCGTCATCGATATTCCAAAAGATGTGCAGTTCGAGCAGGCGCTTTACACCGCGCGCGCCGATGCGAAGAAAAGGAATTGCATCGTCACGCCGCCGGTCGATCAGGGGAAGATCGAGCAAGCCGTCGATCTGATGCGTCGCGCGCGCCGGCCCATCCTTTATACTGGCGGCGGGGTTATCAACGCCGGCGCCGCGGCAAGCGAGGCTTTGCGCGCGCTTGCCGCCGAGACGAAGTTCCCGCTGACCTCGACGCTGATGGGCCTTGGCGCCTATCCTGCCTCCGGCGCGAACTGGCTCGGCATGCTCGGCATGCACGGCAGCCTTGAGGCAAACAGCGCCATGCATGATTGCGATCTGATGATCGCGATCGGCGCTCGCTTCGACGACCGCATCACTGGACGCCTCGACGCCTTTTCGCCGAACTCACGCAAGATACACGTCGATATCGACCCGTCCTCGATCAACAAGAACGTTGCCGTTGATCTTGGCATTGTCGGCGACGCGGGCGCGGTGACGCAGGCCCTGCTTGCCGAATGGCGCCGCCGCGATCGCGCCGAACCGCATGACGCCGCTCGCCTCAACGCATGGTGGACGCAGATCGGCGCGTGGCGCGCGAGGAAATCCTTCGCTTATCGAAATTCCGACACCGCCATCAAACCGCAATACGCCGTTGAGCGGCTCTATCAGCTGACGCGCGGGCGTGAGGTGTTTGTCACGACCGAGGTCGGCCAGCACCAGATGTGGGCCGCGCAACATTTTCATTTCGACCAGCCGAACCGCTGGATGACCTCCGGCGGGCTCGGCACGATGGGCTATGGCCTGCCGGCAGCCATCGGCGTGCAGGCGGCCCACCCTGACGCGCTCGTCATCGACATTGCGGGCGACGCCTCCGTGCAGATGACAATGCAGGAAATGTCGACTGCCGTGCAGCATAACCTGCCGATCAAGATTTTCATCCTCAACAACGCCTATCTCGGCATGGTCCGCCAGTGGCAGGAATTGCTGCACGGTGGGCGTTATTCGCATTCCTATTCCGACAGTCTCCCGGACTTCGTAAAGCTCGCGGAAGCTTATGGGTGTGTCGGCCTGCGCGCCGAGACGCCGGCTGAACTCGACGACAAGATCGCCGAGATGATCGCGGTCAATCGCCCAGTCCTTTTCGACTGCGTCGTCACTAGGGAAGAAAATGTCTTTCCGATGATCCCCTCCGGTGCGGCGCATAATGAAATGCTGTTCGGCGATCACGCCGTCACCGGCGATGAGATCAGCGAACATGGGAGAACGCTGGTATGAGCGCCGAGCCCTCTCTGTCGGTCTATCCGGTCACGCGCGACGAAGGCGCGGCGGCGGAAGCCATTCTTGCCATCATTGTCGATAATGAGCCTGGCGCGCTGGCGCGCGTTGTCAGCCTCATCTCGGCGCGCGGCTACAACATCGAGAGCCTGACCGTCGCCGAAACGGACGTCGAAAAACACACTTCACGCATCACCATCGTCACGCGCGGGACGCCTGCAAAAATCGAGCAGATCAAGGCCCAGCTTGGCCGCCTTGTCCCGGTGCGCCGCGTCATCGACGTGACGCGCGAGGCCGAGGGCATCAAGCGCGAACTGGCGCTCGTAAAAGTCGTGAGCAGCGGCGATCAGCGCCTTGAATCGATGCGGCTCGCCGACATTTTTCGCGCCCGCGTCATCGACACAACGCATACATCGTTCGTATTTGAAGTGACCGGGGCGCGCGAGAAGATCAACACCTTCATCGAGCTGATGACGCCCCTCGGACTGAAAGAGGTCTCGCGCACCGGCGTGTTGTCCATCCGGCGCGGGGTGGAGACCGATTGATGCAGGCGCGACAGCGAGCGTTGCGACTTACCCCCGCGCGGGGGACGCCCTCGCGCCGCGCCGGCCCCTTTCACCTTTCAGGATACGAACAATGATCGCTAATCACCCTAAAGACCGCGTACTGATCTTCGACACCACCCTGCGCGACGGCGAACAAGCGCCTGGTTTCTCGATGTCGACCGACGCCAAGCTGATCGTCGCCCGCGCCCTAAAAGCCTTGCGCGTCGATGTCATCGAAGCAGGCTTTGCCGCTGCTTCGCCTGGCGACGCTGCCGCCGTGAGGGCCGTCGCGGAAGAAATTGACGGCCCCGTCATCTGCTCGCTCGCCCGCGCTTCGATCGGCGATATCGAAACGGCTGCGCGCGCTCTCGAACCTGCGAAGAATAAGCGCATTCACACTTTCCTCGGCACAAGCCCGACACACCGCGAAGCGAAGCTTAAAATGACGAAGGCGCAAATCATCGACAAGATCGGCGAAGTCGTCGCATTCGCCCGCACTTGCGTCGATGACGTCGAGTTTTCGCCCGAGGATGCAATCCGCACCGAGCGCGATTTTTTGCAGGAAGCCGTCGCGGCGGCGATCGAGGCCGGCGCGACGACCATCAATATTCCTGATACGGTCGGCTATACGACACCGGAGGAAATCACGGCGCTCTTCCGGATGCTGACGGAGAAAGCGCCAGCGCACGTCACCTTCTCGACGCATTGCCATGACGATCTCGGCATGGCGGTCGCCAACAGCCTCGCCGCTGTCAGGGGCGGCGCACGCCAGATCGAGTGCGCAATCAATGGCATCGGTGAGCGCGCCGGCAACTGCGCGCTCGAAGAAGCGGTGATGGCGCTGGCGGTTCGCCGAGACTTCTTTGGCGTTACAACCAACATTGAGACGACGAAGCTCTATCCCGCGAGCCAAGCGCTCTCGCGCGTCACGCACTCGCCTGCGCCGCGCAATAAGGCGATCGTCGGGAAGAACGCCTTCGCGCATGAAGCCGGCATTCACCAGCACGGCGTGCTCGCCGACAAACGCACCTACGAGATCATGGACGCGGAAAGCGTAGGGGTGCCGTCGAACGTCCTCGTGCTCGGCAAGCATTCCGGCAAGCACGCGGTCGCGGCGCGATTGAAGGCGCTCGGCTTCGAGGTCTCCCAACAACGTATCGAGGACCTGTTCCCTGACTTCAAGCATCTCGCCGATACCTGCCGCGAGGTGACCGATGCCGATCTTGTGCGGCTCGCGACTGGCAATGCGCCGGTCGATGGCCGCGTCGGCCCGTGGCGGATGCGCCGCACGGAACTGCGCGTCGACTGGGAAGACGGCACGAAGCCCTATGCGCGCATCACCATGGAACATGACAATGGCGAGCGCCGCACGGTGAGCCATGAAGGTGAGGGGCCGATTGACGCCGCCTTCGCCGCCGTTTGCGCCATCACCGGAATACCAGGGACCATCAGCGTTCTCGATCTTCACCATATCGCCAGCGAAGGCGTTGTGCGCGCCGAGGCGATTGTTGACGTCGAGGGCGAGCTCTACTCCGGAAAGGCAAAGGAGGTCGATATCGCCGATGCAGCCGTCGCCGCCTTTGTCGCCGCTATCAATCAAGCGGCCTCGTTGAGGAACACGAACGCGCAGCGCTTCAAATTGGCCGCGGGAGCTTGAAAGGTGGAGCCCGCTACCCGTTCGCTGTTCGATAAATTATGGGCGCGCCACATCGTCGTGCAAGAAACCGCAGATGCGCCAGCGGTTCTTTATATCGACCTCCACCTGATTCATGAGGTGACGTCGCCGCAAGCCTTCGCCGCGCTTGATGAACGCGGCCTTAAAGTGCGCCGCCCGGACCGGACGCTGGCGACGCTCGATCATTCGACACCGACGAAGCCCGCGGGCAAAGATGGTGATATTCCTTACGCAGACCAGGAAACCGAGGCGCAGGTCGCACAGCTGATCGTCAATTGTGAGAGGCACGGCGTTCGTTTGCTCGGCATGGGCGACCCCGAACGCGGCATCGTGCACGTGGTGGGACCCGAACTTGGCGCGACGCAGCCCGGCAAGACGATCGTTTGCGGCGACAGCCATACCTCGACGCACGGGGCCTTCGGCGCGCTCGCTTTCGGGATCGGGACGACGGAGGTCGGGCACGTGCTGGCGACGCAGTGTGTCTTGCAACGAAAGCCAAAATCGATGCGCGTCAGCTTTGACGGGGCCCTACCCTCGGGCGTCAGCGCGAAGGATATGGCGCTCGCCTTCATCGCGACAATCGGCGCCGACGGCGGGCAGGGGTATGCGGTCGAATTCGCAGGCCCCGCCGTAGAAGCGCTGTCGATGGACGCCCGCATGACACTTTGCAACATGTCGATCGAAGCGGGCGCGCGTTTCGGAATGATCGCGCCCGACGCAATGACCTTCGCTTATCTCGAGGGCCGCGAATACTGCCCGAAGGGCGCGGCGTGGGCGCGGGCGGTCGAGGACTGGAGATCGCTGGCGAGCGATGAAGGCGCGGCGTTCGACCGCGAGGTCCGGATCGATGCGTCATCGTTGAAGCCGATGATCACCTACGGCGTCTCGCCTGACGCAGCGCTGCCGGTCGATGCGACCGCACCCCACCCGGCGAGCGAGACGGCGCGCCTCGCAAATGAATATATGAGATTTTTGGAAGGCCGTCCGTTTACGGAGGCGATCGTCAATCGTGTTTTTATCGGCAGCTGTACAAATTCGCGCCTTTCGGATCTGCGCGAGGCAGCCGCGATCCTGAAAGGCCGAAAGGTCAAGCCCGGCGTTGTTACGCTGATTGTGCCGGGGTCGCAGACGGTGAAGCGCGCAGCCGAGGCCGAACATCTCGACCGCGTTTTTGTTGACGCTGGAGCCGAGTGGCGCGAGCCAGGCTGTTCCATGTGTATCGCCATGAACGGCGACAAGGGTGAGGTAGGCGAGCTAGTCGTCTCGACCTCGAACCGCAATTTCATTGGCCGCCAGGGAAAGGGTGTCAGAACCGTGCTTGCGAGCCCGGCGACAGCGGCGGCCTCCGCAATCGAAGGGCGGATCGCTGATCCGCGGAAATATTTGGAGAGCGGGGCGTGACCTTTGATCCTATCCATACCCTCCGCTCACGGACAATCGTCCTGCCGCAGGCGAATATCGATACCGATCAGATCATACCTGCGCGCTTTCTGACAACGACCACGCGCGCCGGCCTTGGCAAGGCGTTGTTTTACGACTGGCGCCATGACGAGAGCGGCCGGCCGAGAAACGCGTCTGTCTTCAACGGCGTCGATCCAGCGACGCACCAGATCCTCGTTGCGGGACCGAATTTCGGCTGCGGGTCGAGTCGCGAGCACGCGCCATGGGCGCTCCATGATTTCGGCATTCGTGCTGTCATCTCGTCCGACATCGCCGATATCTTTAAGAGCAACGCGTTGAAGAACGGACTTCTGCCGGTTGCGGTCGACGGCGCGACTCATCAAAAGCTCTTGAGTTCCCCAGGCAGCGAGGTGACCATTGATCTCGAGCAGCTGACCGTCACACTCGACGACGGCGCGACGGCGCCGTTTGCGGTTGAACCTTTCGCTCGCCGCTGCCTTCTCGACGGCGTCGATCCGCTCGGGCATCTCATCAGACAACTGCCGGCGATCGAGGCTTATGAGCAGCGGCCACAAATTTAGTCGTTCCGGACGCCGTTCCTCGAGCGCCCCGAGACGACGAGCTTAGCCGAGGTCCGCTTTTGTTGAGCTCGCACGCGAAGTCGTGTTCCCGGAAGCGGCGGGTTTCATTCGTATAAGGATTGCTAATGACTATTCATATCGCTTACCTCCCAGGGGACGGCGTCGGGCCGGAAGTCTTGGAAGTCGCGCGGCGCGTGATGCTGAAGGCCGCCGGCCTCTTCGGTGTCTCGCTCGATTTCCACGAGGCGGACTTCGGCGGCGTTGCGATTGACCGGCACGGCGATCCCTTCCCGGCTACAACGAAAAGTGCCTGCCTTGAAGCGGACGCGGTATTGCTCGGGGCTGTTGGCGGGCCTCAATGGGACAAGGCGGCCGCGCGGCCCGAGGCTGGGCTCCTGGCGCTCAGAAAAGCGCTCGGCGTTTACGCCAATCTCCGGCCGACGCGCGTCTTGCCGGGAAAAGAGACGATGTCGCCTCTGAAGCCAGACCGAGCGTCCGGCGTCGATCTTCTTGTCGTTCGTGAATTGACAGGTGGGCTTTATTTCGGCGAGCGCACTGAAGGGACGGAGCGGGCAAGCGACAATTGCGTCTACACAAAAGTCGAAATCGAGCGTGTCGCCCGCGTCGCGTTCGAGGCGGCGCGTGAACGCCGGAAAAAAGTCGCGAGCGTCGATAAGGCGAATGTTCTCGCCACCGGACGCTTGTGGCGCAAGACTGTGACCGAGATGCACGCACGTGATTATCCTGAAATTGCTCTGGAACACGTTCTTGTCGATGCGATGGCGATGAAGCTCATTCAGCATCCGGCCGCTTTCGACGTCATCCTTACCGAGAACTTGTTCGGCGATATTCTCTCGGATGAGGCGTCCGTTATCGCGGGGTCAATCGGCCTTGCGCCCTCCGCCTCGATTGGCGACAGCGCGGTCGGCCTTTACGAGCCGATCCATGGTACGGCGCCCGACATTGCGGGGCAGGACAAGGCCAATCCGGCGGGCGCGATCCTCTCCGGAGCGATGCTGTTCCGCTTCAGCGTGAAACACGAAGCTGCTGCGCGCGCGATTGAACGCGCGGTTGAACATTCAATCAACAATGGTCGCGGGACAGCGGACATCGGCGGCAAGGACGGGTGTCGCAGCTTTGGCGCGGCGATTGAAGCGGCGGTGCGGGCCTGACCGTCACCGCTTTTTGCGCCCTGCTCGAGGCGCGAGACGTCTATTATCCTGACTTTGCCCGAATCATCGATAGTTCGGCTCTTCAAACCGCATGAGGAGCTTGAGAGATGACGATGACACGGCGCCGGGCTGGCGCGTTGATCGCTGGGGGCGCGGGGATGGCGTTTGTTCCGGGCTGCGGCGCGGGCGGCGGCGAGGCGCGCCTGAAGTTCAAGGTGATCGCGCGGGCGCAGCTCCCTGGCGCCGACTATGAAGGCTTCGCGGTCAATGAGATGCGGGCCAGCTACACGCCGAATTCGCTGACCGGATTTATGATGGGCCGGACGCTGAAGATGGAAGCGACGGTCGTCGATTTTGGCGGCGAGGGTGATGCGCTATTTGTGCTCCTTACGGATTATTTACCCGTAATCTTGTGGACGTGGGGCATTGCCCCGAGCGCCGGAGCCGCCGATGAGAAGACAATCTCGAGTTTGAAAGCTGCGACTGGGTTACGAGCAATTCCACAAGAAGACCCGGCGCTAGCGGGAAGATATTCGCTTTACCCGAAACTCTGCGCCTTCCGCGACGAAGCCGACCCGACGAGCGTCTACGAAGTCGATCCCGACAATCTCGCAAAGACCCACGGCCCCGGCGCGAAGTTTCTTGGGCTGTCGATCGAAATCGTCGATCCGAAAACACCGCTGACGACGTCAATCATGCAACGGTTGCCTTGGCTGTCGGACACCAGCGGCAAAGGGTTGGTGCCGGCTGAACATCTTCAGCCGATGCGCGAGCTTTCCTTTGGTCAACTGCTGACCAATCGTGATTTCCGCGGACTTCCGTGAGTCAGGAGTTTTGATGCCAACGAGTATTGAACTGTTTTCCGCCATTCTCGCGATGGATGCTTACAATCGCGATGCGTCGCCCGAAAATCGAGGGCTAAGCGTGGACCCTCGGTGTTCGGTGACGGCTACCGCTATCCTCCTTGCGGGCATCTGGGATCACCCTTCGACGACAGCGGCGCGATGGTCGCGCGAGGCGCTGCGACCTGCGGGTGTCGCGCAGAATCCCGCTGCCTGATTCCGCCGCTACCGCCGGCGACGGGATCAGCGAACCGGCGCGAGCAGGCCGCGATGGACGCGGGCAACCGGCCATGCGGGATTACTCACCTCATCGCCAGCACAAACCGATCGATGCTGGAACTGCCGCTACGGCTCCGAGCGGTGGCGTGACCGCCCACCCGTCGAACATCTCCGCCGCGCGGCGCGTGCAGCACCGCCAGAAACGCCGCCGGCGTGCTGAACGCGCCGACGCCAAGCCGCCCATCACGGCGCCATCGCCAGCCCGCATGCGCCGGAACTGGAAGACTGTCTCGTGATGAAACGTCGGTGGAATCAAATGAACCGTCGCGCGGGCGCGCCCCGTGCGTGGGAGCGGGAGGTCATGTGTCCACCAGGCAACCTCGATCGCGCCAGGACGGCGACCGTCTACATGGTCGCAGGGCCATGGGCAGGCAGCGGCGTCGCCGCGATGGACCAGCTGCCTCCTACCGCAAGGCGACGTCGTCATCCTCACTCCTCAACTCCACAACAGCCAACAGGCCGCCGCGATCTCAAACTGGCCCGGTCCGTCTTCCCCGAAGTACCGCCGACCGAACCGATGAAAGGCATCGGCAAACGAAACCCATCGGAAAACGCGCGAGATCAAGCCCTGAAAGCCACGGACATCCCGCCATCGCCCCCGAGAGTAAGTCAAACGAAACCAGCTCCGGGTAGGCAGCCGAAGGCCCACACCCACTCCCCGAACACCCAGTCGCCAATCAGAGGAGCGAGAGAGACCAGACAGGCGCCGGCGGCGCGGATCGGGGGCGGCGGGCAGACGGGAATCGCGGTCCAGGCCGCGGCGCGGCGGCGAGCGCGTAGGTCCGGCGATCGCGCGGCGCGCACAGGGCCAGGTACACCAGCTAAGCAGGTGCCGCAACCAAGTACGCGACTACACCCGAATCGCCCCCAGAGAGAGCGAAAGCGAATATGGAAAGCCGTCGAGCGGAGGGGAGCGCTATTGGCTCCCACGGATATTACCCCAAGGATGGGCATGCCCCGCCCGCGCCTCGATGTATACATCGGCGCGGCGACGGGCTCATATTCCGTCACCCCCGCGGACATCCACTTATCACCTCCCACACCACCACGAGTCTACGTCATCCCAATCCCCACCACCCCTGGCGAGCTCTGGGCTCTTCATCATCGTATCCCACCCGTGGAACTCATCATGCAGTCCCTGGCTGCGACCCGGGTGCCCTACATCTTCCCATCCCACTTTCCTTTTGTCTCTCCATATTTCTTGGGCTCCCCAGATGGGCTAGAAGTCGGAAATGCTGTCCGGTTGGACACACTGATTTCCAGCGCGGTCAGCTCAGGATTTTTCGCCGCTACTTATCTGCTCGAAGCTGAAGGCAAAACGATTATCTCCTTCCGTGGAACGGATCTCGGTCCGTCGGTTGGAGATCTCGCGGATGACGTACTGAACGGATGGTTCGGCGGAGCAGGATTCGCCGTCGCGCAACTCGATCATGCCGAAGATTATTTCGCCTTGGTCGGCGCGCGCAATCCATAAAGCAATTGATCCGGGTTCGGAGCGTTCCCAGCTCAGGCCGCCGCGCGCTTTAGTACGTCGACAAGGTCGGTCTTCTCCCACGAAAAGCCGCCGTCCTGGTCCGGCGCGCGGCCAAAATGGCCATAGGCGGCCGTGCGGGCATAGATGGGCTTGTTGAGGTCGAGATGGCGGCGGATGCCGGACGGCGTCAGGTCCATTGCCTCGCGCAGCGCGCGCTCTAACCGCGCCTCATCGACCGCGCCCGCACCATGGAGATCAACGTAGACGGACAAAGGCTCGGCGACGCCGATGGCATAAGAGAGTTGGATCGTACAGCGATCACTAAGGCCCGCCGCGACGACGTTTTTGGCAAGATAGCGCGCGGCGTAAGCGGCGGAGCGATCGACCTTCGTCGTGTCCTTGCCGGAAAACGCCCCGCCGCCATGCGGGGCCGCGCCGCCATAGGTGTCGACGATGATCTTGCGGCCGGTCAGGCCAGCATCACCGTCCGGGCCGCCAATAACGAACTTTCCAGTCGGGTTGACGTGCCATTTGCAGTCGGGCGCGATCGCTAGTCCGTCCAGCGCCTTGTGGATATAGGGCTCGACGACGGCGCGGACTTTTTTCGAATCCCAGCTTTCTTCAAGATGCTGCGTCGACAGGACAATTGATGTGACGGCGGCTGGCTTGCCGTTTTCATAGCGCACTGTCACCTGGCTCTTCGCGTCGGGACCAAGGCGGCCGGCATCCCCCTCGCGCTTGTGGCGTGCGGCCGCAAGCATCGCCAGAATCTTGTGGCTGTAATAGATCGGCGCCGGCATCAGCGCAGCAGTCTCCCGGCAGGCGTAGCCGAACATGATGCCCTGGTCGCCAGCGCCTTCAGCATTCGCGTCGGCGGCCTTATCGACGCCCTGAGCGATATCGGCGGATTGGCCGTGGAGCAGGACCTCGATCGTCGCGTCACGCCAGTGGAAACCCTTTTGCTCGTAGCCGATGTCCTTAATCGCAGCGCGCGCGGCCTCCACGAACCGGTCCGGCTTCACATGGCTCTTGTCCGCCATCAGCGAGGCTGGCACACGCACCTCGCCGGCGATCACGACGCGATTGGTGGTCGCAAGCGTTTCGCACGCGACGCGCACGTCCCACGGATTCATCCCGGCGGTGCTCGCCTCGCGGTAGACGAGATCGACGATTTCATCCGAAATCCGGTCGCAGACCTTGTCCGGGTGGCCCTCGGCGACGCTCTCGCTGGTGAATAAATAAGACTGTCGCGCCATGAGCAACGGGCCCCTATATAAGGAAAAGTTTATACGTTCGGCGAGGCGGCTTCTACCCAAGCGCCTCGCCGATGTCTATTCCAGATTGCGGCGCCGTCAGACCTTTACAGGATCGCCGTCCGAAAGCGACTTCACCAGTTCAAGAACCCGCTTGCGGATCTTCGGGTCGGTAATCGACGCAAAATGCTTGCAAAGCTGCACGCCCTCCGGCGTATTGAGCAGCTCCATCATCGCCGCGCCGTCGTCCGGCCCGGACTCTGCAAACCCGTAAGACCGGCCCGTATCTGCATTATAGTCATCGAAGAAGAACTGGATTGGAACCCCAAGGATTCGAGACACCTCGAACACCCGGCTTGCCCCGATCCGGTTCACGCCCTTCTCATATTTCTGGATTTGCTGAAATGTCAGCCCCAGGGCTTCAGCCAGCTTATCCTGACTCATCCCTAGCATCGTCCTTCTAAGCCTCACCCTCCCACCGACGTGAACGTCGATCGGGTGCGGCCGCTTTTCGTCAGCCATGTCGCCCTTTCTGCTTCGCCGGCCCTCGGTCAGCCCAACCTTCAAGCCGGTAAAGTCTCCCCAGAAGCCGCGGCTTATAGGCCAATGCGGGGGACGCGCAAAGATTGCATTACACTTTTTCCGACCGTTTCGGCGCGAACGACGCCAGCGCGAAAAGCCCAGCCATCATAAACCAGAAAGTTGTATCGCCGAGGCGCTGATAAGTCGTCGGCGCGAGGGATTTGGGCAAGGGCCGGTCGATCACCCCCTGCTGGTACAGTGGGATACGTTCAATGAGCCTTCCTGCCCCGTCAAAGAGAGCTGAAACGCCGGTATTCGCAGAACGCGCCATTGGCAGGCCAGTCTCGATGGTACGAAGACGCGCCTGGTCGAGATGCTGGCGGGGCCCGGAGGAATCGCCGAACCAGCCGTCATTGGTCACAGTCGCGATCCATTCGGGGCGATCGCCCCTGGGATAAACACGGCCAGGAAAAATTGCTTCGTAACAGATGAGCGCGGCAAAAGGCGGACCCCCGACGCGAAGCGTTTTTGGCCCTTCGCCAAAATCAAACCCATCATCGTAAGGCGCAAGCTGCGCGAGACCGACCGCGCGCAAGAGATCGTTCATCGGCAAATACTCGCCAAATGGCACGAGATGGTGCTTGTCGTAATTCGCGACGACTTCGCGGCCCGATGCGGTCTCCGTCGCGACGGCGATCGAGTTATAGACGCGCTCTTTCCCATCGGCGTCCGCTTGGCGCCGGACGGCGCCGGTGATGAGCACCGCGTTTTTCGGCAGGCGTTGCGACACCTCGGCGAGCCCTTCTGGAACCTCATCGATGACGGGCACGGCGTTTTCGGGCCAAAGGACGAAGACGCGCCCGCTCACCGGCCCCGGCGCTGCGGAAAGTTCGATGTGGCGCTTATAGTTGCGGCTCCAGAGGTCCCCGTCGATTTTCTCGCGCTGGGGGATATTTGGCTGCACAATCCGGACAAAGGCGTCTTGATGCTCTTTATACGGATGAAGCGCCAGGCGCGCGGCGCCAAAGGCGTAAAGCGCGGACATCGCGATCAGCATGACGCCGGCGCCCCTCAAAACGCTGCGGCCCGCCGCCGGCGCCATTGCGATGAGGAGAGCGAGAAGACTGAGCCCATAAACGCCTGAAATCGCCGCTGTTTGCGCGCCGATCGCCGTTCCTGCGAGCGCCTGCCCGGGGAGGTTCCAAGGAAGGCCTGTCAGAATATGGCCGCGCAGATATTCGGCGATCATGAAGACTCCGGCTGCGACCAGAACCCGCCGCCATCCATCGATCCTGATGCGCGCGACGACAGCGCCGGCCGCACCAAGGAAAAGCGCCAGAAACGCCGGCATCCCCAACACTGCGAAGGGCGCCATCCATGCGAATTGCTCCGCTTGAACCAAGAAGGCGAAGCCGAGCCAGTAAAGGCCCGGGAGAAAGTAT
Organism: Parvularculaceae bacterium; assembly: GCA_034522715.1. Lineage (GTDB taxonomy): Bacteria > Pseudomonadota > Alphaproteobacteria > Caulobacterales > Parvularculaceae > Amphiplicatus. Next base: position 623,267 of record JAXHLA010000005.1, read on the forward strand.
CCGAAGCCGAAAAGCCACCCGATCAGAAAGCCCGACCCTATCGGCGTTTTCGACGCGCGCGCGCCGTCAAGCATCAAGACGAGCGCGCAATAGCCGACCGCCATCAGGGGCAAGATGTAAAACGGGGCTTGGGCCGCCGAGGCGCCAAGACCCGCAACGAAAGCAATCCAGCGCCGGCGCCAGCCGGACGCGCGCGTCAGGGCTAGCGCCGCCGCCGCGAGCCGTTCCTCAATCGCTTTGACTCTCATCACCCGCCAGGCGCTTGTTCGTCGTCGTCTCGGGATTCGGGCGCGATCGCCGGCCTTGATGTCTTCCGCATACGGATTTTTCGCACTTTTCGCGCATCAGCCTCGATAATTTCAAAGTCGAAGCCCGAAGGGTGCGAGAGAACCTCCCCCCGCTGCGGCACGCGGCCGGCGAGCGCCGCAGCGACACCGCCGATCGTATCAATTTCGCTGTCCTCAATGGCCAGCGACACGCCGGAAAGCTCAGCAAAAACCTCAAGCTCGACGCGCCCATCCGCTTCCCAGCCGCCCCCGGGGCGGGCGACGATTGTCGGCGCAGCCTCGTCGTCGTGCTCGTCGTTGATGTCCCCGACGATCTCCTCGACGAGGTCCTCGATGGTCAACAGCCCATCTGTTCCGCCGAACTCGTCGATGACAAGCGCCATATGAACTCGGCTCGCCTGCATCTTGAGCAGGAGATCGGTGATCAGCATGGACGGAGGCGCATAAAGGACATCGCGCCGGATCTTCTTCAAGACCGGTCCGTCCGCAGGCGAATGAAGCGAAGAGTTTGCCACGAGACTGACAACATCTTTGATGTGAACCATGCCAAGCGGATCGTCGAGGTCGCCGCGATAAACGGGCAACCGTGAATGGCCGGCGTCAGCGAACGCCTTAATGAGGTCCGTCAGCGAGGTGTCGATATCGACGGCGATGATGTCGGCGCGCGGCGCCATCACGTCCGACACGCGCTTTTCATCGAAGGCGATCACGCGCTCGATCATTTCACGGCGCGCACGCGGAAGGCGCATGGCGGCGGCGCGCTGGCCGTCGTCAAGGCCATCGGCGAACTCGCCGTCGGCATCAGCGCGTGTGAACAGGCCTTTGAGGCGCTGGAAAAATCCGCTCGGCGCGGCGTCCTCGTCCGCATCGTTCGTGTTTGGCGAAGCCTCGCTCATTCAGCTGCGCTCCGTTTCATCGCCGCCGTAAGGATCGGCGACGCCGAGGCTTGCCAGAATATGCGTCTCGAGCGTTTCCATGCGGGTCGCGTCGTCGTCCGTCTCGTGGTCATGTCCGGCAAGGTGTAGCAACCCATGGATGATAAGATGCGCGGCGTGATCGCGAAAGCGGGGACCCTCGTCGCCCGCTTCCACCGCGCAGGTCTCAAAAGCGATCGCAATGTCGCCAGGCGCTCCTCGAAAGGCGAGAACGTTGGTCGGCTTATCCTTGCCTCGGAATCGGCCGTTGAGACGCTGCAGCGTGGCATCGTCAGCAAGAAGGAGCGCCGCCCCCAAACCGACTTTCGGCTCCGCGCGCACCGCCGCCGCATGGCAGCTTAGCGCAAAAGCCTCAGCATCGCCGAGGGCAAAAACCCAGCGCGGATCGTCGATGACAACCTCTATTCCTGCAAGTTTCGATGTTGGTTCTGACGGCATGGCGGCGGGCGCTGGCGTCCGGTTAGCGGCGGGTCGCCGCATCCCGAGCGTCATAAGCGTCGATGATGCGCCCGACAAGCGGATGGCGGACAACATCGGCGGCGGTGAACGCGGCGATTTTCACCCCTTCAACACCCGATAGCAATTTGACCGCGTCGGCAAGGCCCGACGTTTCGCCGCGCGGCAGGTCGCTTTGCGAGGGGTCGCCGGTTAGAACCATACGCGCGCCTTCACCAAGACGGGTCAGGATCATCTTTGTTTGCGCGACGGTCGCGTTCTGCGCCTCATCGAGGATGACCGCCGCACGCGCGAGCGTCCGCCCTCTCATGAACGCAAGCGGCGCAATCTCGAATTCGCCGCCTGAGATGCGCCGTTCGATATAGTCCGCATGCAGCATATCGTGTAGCGCATCGTAAAGCGGTCGCAGGAACGGGTCGACTTTCTCCTTCATGTCGCCGGGCAGAAAACCGATCCGCTCGCCCGCCTCCAGAGCGGGGCGCGAGAGCACGATTCGCTCGACAGCCCCTGACAGGTAAAGCCCAACCGCGTGCGCGACGGCCAGATAGGTTTTTCCGGTGCCGGCTGGACCAACGCCGAAAACAAGTTCGGAGGACGCAAGCGCTTCGAGATAGCGCCGCTGCGCCGGCGTCCGAGCAGACACCATGCGCTTGGGGGTCTTGATCGACGGGCCGTCGATGTCCCGCGCCATTTCGCCGTCCACGTATTTCGCCGCGGCGCGGACATCCTCGACGGTCACCGGATGGCCGGCGGCCAAGCGCTGATAGAGACGCTTTAAGACGGCTGTCGCCTGCACGCGTTGCGGCGCTGGGCCGGAAATGGTGAGCACGTTGCCGCGCGGGTCGATGCGAACGCCGAACGCGCGCTCGACAATGAGGAGGTGCGCATCATGCTCGCCTGAAAGGCTTGCAACATGGCGATTGTCGTCGAAGGCAAGCTGCTCGAATAGCGGCTCTGCTGGGGCTTCGTGTTCGTCAGCCACGCGACGTTTCCGCATCCAGCAGTGTCGACCTCGCCGCTTCGGTCACGTCACCTGCGAGCGCATTCGGCGTCACGGCCGTAACGCGCACGAGCGCGACTTTTCCAAGCAGGGAGTCTGGCGCCGAGGCGTGAAGGCTTTGCAAATAGGGCGTCCGGCCGATGAGCTGGCCGGGCTGGCGGCCTCGCCGTTCAAAAAGTATCGGCAGGGTCCGGCCAACCAGCCCTTTGCAGAAGTCATCACGCTGCGCCGTCAGCAGCGCCTGAAGCGCAGCAAGGCGCGCGTCCTTCTCACCTTCTGGCACCTGTTTGGGCAGTGACGCCGCCGGCGTCCCTGGCCTGCGCGAATATTTGAACGAATAGGCCGAGGCATAACCTGCCGCGCGGACAAGACCCAAAGTCTCTGCAAAATCCTTGTCCGTTTCGCCGGGAAAACCAACGATGAAGTCACCCGACAAAGCGATATCGGGCCGAACCGCGCGCACCCGGCTGACAATCTTCAGATAAGCCTCAGCGGTATGGCCGCGGTTCATGGCAGCGAGAATGCGGTCAGACCCTGACTGCACCGGCAAATGAAGAAAGGGCATGAGCTTGGGCTCTTCGCCGAAGGCATCGATCAGTTCGTCATCCATGTCGCGCGGGTGCGAGGTCATGAAGCGAATGCGGGCAAGCCCATCGACTTTTGCGAGCGCTCGGCAAAGCTGCCCAAGCGTCCAATCCCTACCGCCATCGCCCGCAGGCGCGGCCGAGCGCCAGGCGTTGACGTTCTGACCCAGCAGCGTCACCTCGCGCACGCCCTGTTGCACGAGCGCGCGCGTTTCCGCGATGATGGCTGTTGAATCGCGCGAGACTTCCTTGCCACGCGTGTACGGCACCACACAAAACGTACAAAACTTGTCACAGCCTTCCTGCACTGTGACAAAAGCCGAAACGCTGGCGGCCTGCCGGTCACGGGCCAGGACGTCGAACTTTTCCTCAACGGCGAAATCGGTATCCAGCACAACGCCCTGCCCACGCGCGGCTCTGGCGATCAACTCCGGCAGCCTGTGATAAGCCTGCGGTCCGACGACGATATCGACAAAGGGTGCGCGCGCCTGAATTTCCGCCCCTTCAGCCTGCGCGACGCAGCCGGCGACCGCAACCATCATGGCGTCGCCGCGTTCAGCCTTGGTTTCCCTGAGCCGTCCAAGATCTGAATAGAGTTTGTCTGCCGCCTTCTCTCGAATGTGGCAGGTGTTAAGGACAACGAGTTCGGCGTCGGCCGGGGACGGCACGGAGCGATAGCCCAGGGGCGCTAACAGGCCGGCTATTCGCTCGCCGTCATAGACGTTCATCTGGCAGCCATAGGTTTTGATGAACACGCCGCGCGGCGCGTGCGTTCGCGCCGGCGTCACCTCGTCGGCTGCGCCGTCACTTCGGAAGATCGGCAATTCTTTGTGCACCGCTTAGGGTTTCGTCCTCAAAATGCGCGCTTTTATGCGACGCGAGGCCCGTTTAAGCAAGGCGGGAAAAGGCCCCGCGGCTCGCAAGCATGTGACTCGTATAGGCATTGATTGCCCACCTTGTTGGCGGCATTTTCAGCCTCGTAGCAGTATCGGATTGATCGACAGTGATGAACCGCGCGTGCGCCGTCAGCGGCGCCATCATGGCGATCGCCGGAACTGCCAAAGCGCAACAAAGCGCAGAGGCGATGACGAGACCTGTTGTCGTCGAAATGTTTCTATCGCAATCCTGCAAACAGAGTCCGCCGGCGGCGGAGCATTTTAGCGAGATCGGACAGCGCGAAAATATAGTCGCGCTCGCCTGGCACGTTGGGTACTGGGACACCGTTACCTCCCCTGAGTCCGGCGCCTGGGCTGATCCCTTCGCGCGCCCAGAATTTGTCGAGCGCCAGAAGCTCTACAATATGCGTATCCGGCGGAGCGCAATGCCTTTCACGCCGCAAGTCGTAATTGACGGCGTTATCAGCGCGGTCGGCTCTAAACGGGAGACGCTCGAAGCCCGGATCACTGAAGCGCGTTTTCTTGACGAGCATTCGCGTCCGACGCCTGCGTCGCTCGACCTCGATCGCGACGGCGATGGTTCAATCCATGTTGAGATCGACGGCGTTGGGGCGCCCTATGACGCCTACGCCGTGTCCTTTCGTCCCAAAGCGGTTACTAAAATCGAGAACGGTGACAATGCCGGTTCGACCTTCAACGAAATCAATGTCGTCACCGGCGTCAAGGCGCTGGTCAGAGCCGCTGAGGGCGAACGAAAATTATCGTTCGACGCGCCCAACGATGGGGATGATTGCGCCGTTCTGGTTCAAGAGCGCGGGCAAGGGCGCGTTGTCGCGGCGCGGTATTGTTCGGACATCGTCGTCTACTAGAACGTTAGCGCACCGCGTCGTGATGGGCCTTAGCTGGATAAACAAGTTTCCAGCTTCATTGCCCGACGTTATCGCAATTAGGCCGCAGCGCCGATCGCGGCGACGCTTTTGACATAAGCTTCGCGCTCGGCCTTGCGCTCGGTGTCCAGCTCGTCAGCGCGGCGATTGTCTTCGGCGACGAGCACCGAATAGTCGGTTTCCGCAAATCCAATCACGCCCATGTCGGCATAAGCTTTTTGTATCTTCGACGACCACAGCCCAATATCCCGCACGATCGGTACGATGCGCTGGAACAGCATTGACCTGTAGAGTCGCATCGCTTCGGATTCGTTATTGCAGCGAACGCATTCTTCAACCGGCAACCCGAGAATTTCATAAGTTTCCCGCTGCTCGAAACGATCGCGCATGTGGTAGCAGGCCTCAACGAGGAATTCTTCACGCTCGCTGCGTTCTGCATCGGTCAAGTGCGGATAGAAATCCCGGAGCGCCAGCCGTCCGAAGGCGACGTGGCGGGATTCGTCCTGCATCACGAACGCGTTCAGTTGCTGCGTCAGTTTGTTGCGCGCAATTTCGCGGATATTGCCAAAGGCGGCCAGCGCCAGGCCCTCAATGACGACCTGCATCGCGAGATAGGTCATATCCCAGCGCGAATCGCGAAGCGCCTGATCGACAAGCGTCTGCAAGGGCTTCGTCATTGGGTATGCCAAGCCCAATTTTTCGAGATATTTCTTGTAGCCCTCGACGTGACGGGCTTCATCCATCACTTGCGTCGAAGCGTAGAATTTAGCGTCTAGATCCGGCACCTGCTGCACGATCTTGGCGGCGCAGATCATCGCCGCCTGTTCACCTTGCATGAATTGTGAAACCGTCCATGCTTGGAAGTGGCGGCGGGACTCGACCTGTTCCTTCGCGCTCATTTTGGCCCAAAACGGCGTGTGATAGAGCCCGGTCACCTCGTCCGGGATGCCCATCGGGTTTTCATTGTCGAGTTCCAGCGACCAGTCGATGCGCTCCAGCGCATCCCACTGCATGTCCTTACCCTTCTGATAAAGATGCATCATGTGCGCCCTACCTTCATCGAAGCGCCAATCAAAGGCCGCCTCGAAGCCCTGGGGCACGCTCCAGACAGGATCTACATCGGGAATGGGATAAAGATCGCTCAGGGCCATGGCCACGCTCCGGTCAACTCAAAGTACACTAACCGGTTTACCTTAGGGACTCAAGATTGAAACCGCGTTACTTTTTCTGGCCAGCACGCCGAAGCGCCATCATTTTTTGGTCAGAGGGACCCCGTACAGTTCAAGGCGATGGGCTTTGAGCTCGTAACCGTGTTCGGCAGCGATGCGACGCTGCAAGGCCTCGATCTCGGCGTTCACGAATTCGATGACCTTACCGGATTTGAGATCGATGAGGTGATCGTGATGGTCATCCGTCGCTTCTTCGTAGCGCGACCGCCCGTCCTGGAAGTCGTGCCGTTCGACGACGCCAGAATCCTCGAAAAGCCGCATCGTGCGATAGACCGTTGCGATCGAGATTTTTGGGTCGATGGCGACGGCGCGGCGATGGATTTCCTCCACATCCGGATGGTCCACCGCGACCGAGAGAACGCGCGCGATAACGCGGCGCTGGTCAGTCATGCGCATGCCTTTTTCGGCACAGAGTTTTTCGAGGCGATCCATCGGCTTTCTCCTTGGCCGCGGCTTAAATCATAGATCAACGCGCATGACGAGCGCATCAGCCCCGGATTTGTAATACCGCACGCGCCGGCCGATACGCGAAAAGCCCATCCTCTCATAAAGCGCGATCGCGGCTTTATTGCCAGCATCGACCTCCAGAAAGAGCGAACGGACACCCTCGCCGCGCGCGGTCTCGACGAATTCGGCAACAAGGGCTTTCGCGCAGCCACGGCGCTGATCCTTCGGCGCAACGGCGAGCGTGAGAATTTCGGCCTCCTCGCCGATCCCGCGCCACATCAGGAAGCCGGCGGCGGCGCCATCAGCGTTTTCCGCGACGATCGTCGAGACAAGCCGTTCAGAGAGCCCGTCCGCGATAGACCTCCCGCCCCAGCTCGCCGGGCCGAACGCCGCCGCCTCAATCTGAACCAGGCAATCGGCGTCGCCCCTTGCCGCCGGGCGCAAGCGCCAAGCGATCATAGCGGCGCCAGCCCGGCGAAGATTGAACCGCTGGACGGCGCCGCGTCAGGTGGACGCAAATAAAGCGGTGTTGGAAGCTCCGGCGCGACGGGCCGGATTGCCGCGCGACGGGCGATAGCGACGGGGTCGGCATGTAGCGCCTTCTCTTCTGTGTATTGACTATTTGTTATCATGAGTGCCGCGCCGGATCCGGCGAGACGGATCTGCGCGCCGCCCGCCACGGCGGAAAGGCGTGCCGCTGCTTCATCGGGGCTCGCCACAAAGGGCGGCAATAGCGCATTGACGGCGGCGTCATGGAGCGCGGCGTAAACTTGCCCGCGGCGCGCGTTGAAAACTGTCGCAATTAATCCTTCACCCGGCGGCAGCGAGGCTGCGAGCGCCTCATTGCTGGTAATCCCTACAAGGCCGGCCTCGAGACCGATCCTGAAGCCGCGTGCAAAAGCGACGCCGACGCGCACGCCCGCGAAGGCGCCGGGCCCGACGACAACGCCGATGCGGCCGATATCCTTCGGCGTGATCTTTGCCGCCGCAAAACCCGTTGCAACCATCGGCGGAAGAATTTCGCTGTGCCCCTTGCCGATGATCCGTTGCTCCGCCCACAGAACGTTGCTTCCCGAGATGATCGCCGCGGAGCAGGCGTCAAACGCGGTGTCTATGGCGAGAATGATCACGGAAGGGCCATCGCGGCGGTGTCTCTCACATCACCCGGCAGGCCTCGTCGAATGAGAGGCGCGGGCTGCGCGGAAAGAGGTTTTCGTCCGTCCCGTAGCCGATATTGCAAAGAAAATTCGACTTCCAGGTCGTGCCGGACAGGAAATCCTTATCGACGCCCGCATTGTCGAAGCCGGACATCGGCCCGCAGTCGAGGCCAAGGGCGCGCGCCGCAATCATGAAATAGGCTCCTTGAAGGGTCCCGTTGCGAAAAGCGGTGTCGGCGATCAACTTCTCGTTTCCGGTGAACCAGCTGCGCGCATCCGTATGCGGAAAGAGCGTGGGCAGCTTTTCGTAGAACTCGATATCGTGCGCGATGATCACACAGCAGGGAGCCGACATCGTCTTGCTGACGTTACCGGGCGCAAGAAGCGGTTTCAGCCTTGCCTTACCTTCATCCGACGTGACGAAAACGAACCGCGCCGGCGAGCAGTTGGCCGAGGTCGAACCCCATTTCATGAGGTCGTAAATCGCCTGTATCAAAGGGCGCGCGACCTTGCGATCCTCCCAGCCATTGCGCGTGCGGGCAGTGCGCAAAATGAGGTCCATCGCTTCGTCGTTGATCATCTTGTCGGACATGGCGCGCTCCAGGGTTCGCTCGGCGTTTGATATTACGCCGCGTCTTTTGCTCCGGCCTCGCGGAACTTGTCGATGCGTTTCGCCATTTTTTCGGGCGATTGACCTTCGACCATGCCGAAAAGCGATTCACGAATGGGTTTCACGCCGGCGAACCCGAGCACGGATTTCTCCAGCGCCTTCACACCATGCGCGCCAAAAACCAGCCTGTAGACAGAGCGCGGCATGCCCATGGTGACCGCGACGCGCGCTGATTTTCCCTTGAACATCGGCTTTGGAAATCCCTCGCCATAAGAGAGCGCGAAGCCGGGACGAAAAGTCTGTTCGAAGAAAGCCTTGAGGAGCGCCGGCATGTCCCCCATCCAGAGCGGGTAAATAATGAGAAGATGGCTCGCCCAGGCGATGTCGGCTGCTGCGCGTTTGATGGCGTCGGGCGCTGCGTCCGGTCCGCGCTGATAGTCGGCATTGGTGCGCAAGATCGGAAAATCGATGGTCGCGACGTCGATAGTTCGCACTTCGGCCCCGATCGACTCGGCGCCTTCCCGATAGGCTTTCGACAGGGCGCGGCAGAACCGTTCCGGCGCCGGATCGGGGTGACCCTGAATGATGAGAACAGTTTTCGGCATGGCGTCAGCGGTCTCCTTATCTGGCGGGCGCCATTCAAAACGCCGGCCGGTTACGCCACCGCCTCAACCTTGGCGATCTCAGGAAGATAGTGCTTGAGCATGTTCTCGATGCCGGCCTTCAGCGTCATGGTCGATGACGGGCAGCCCGAGCACGAACCGTGCAGCGACACGAAGACGACACCCGTCCTCGGCTCCCAGTGCTGAAAGGCGATGTCGCCGCCGTCGGCTGCGACCGCCGGGCGTACGCGCGTGTCGATCAACTCGATGATCTGCTCGACGATGTCGCGATCGTCGCCTTCATAGTCGTCGATGCTGGTCGCCGCCTTGCGCGCCGGACGCGCCGCAGCGGCAGCCTTGTCGATCACCGGCACGCCGGCGGACAGGATATCGGCAATCGCGCCGAGGATTTGGGGCTTCACATGCGCCCAGTCCAAGCCTTCCGCTTTGGTGACCGTGACGAAATCCGGCCCGAGAAAAACGCCTGACACGCCGTCGATCGCGAACAGCGTCGCGGCCAGCGGCGAGACCTTCGCGGTCTCTTCATTCGGGAAGTCCATGCCGACGGCCGGCCGGCCTGTCTGATCGAGGCCGAGAACAGCACGGTCAGCGATGAACTTCATGGAGAGGGGGTTTGGGGTGTCTTCGGTTTGAATGAACATGGCGCGCTTCCGGTTTCTCCCGCATTCCGGGAATTAGGCGGCGCGGAGCACTTTCGCAATGGCGCGCCGATTGCCCTTGCCCGCTGCCGAGGGCTAAGGCTTGGCGGATCATGATCTGCAGATGGGGCGGGCCCAATGGACGACACCTCGACCAAGGTATCCGACGAGGAGGCCCTCGCCTTCCATGCACGCGGCAAGCCGGGCAAGCTCGAAATCACGCCGACAAAGCCGATGGCGACGCAGCGCGATCTGTCGCTCGCCTACAGCCCCGGTGTCGCCGCGCCGGTGCGGGAAATCGCCCGCGACCCTGACCTTGCCTATGACTACACGTCAAAGGGCAACATGGTCGCCGTCATTTCAAATGGCACTGCGATTCTTGGCCTCGGAGACCTGGGCGCGCTCGCTTCGAAGCCGGTGATGGAGGGCAAGTCGGTCCTCTTCAAGCGCTTCGCCGACATCGACTCGATCGACATCGAAGTCGACACCAAGGACCCCGAGGCCTTCATCAATTGCGTGCGCTATCTCGGTCCCGCCTTCGGCGGCATCAACCTTGAGGATATCGCCGCGCCAGAAAGCTTCATCATCGAACAGCGGCTGAAGGAGATCATGGACATTCCGGTGTTCCATGATGACCAGCACGGCACCGCGATCATCGCCGCCGCGGGCTTATTGAACGCGCTCGATATCACCGGGAAATCGATCCGCGAGGTGAAGATCGCGGTTTCTGGCGCGGGTTCCTCCGCGCTATCGGTTATCGGCCTCATCAAGGCGATGGGCTTGCCTCACGAGAACGCGATTGTCTGCGACTCGAAAGGCGTCTTGCATAAGGGCCGCCAACTTGACCAGTGGCGCTCGGCGCATGCGATCGAGACCGACAAGCGAACGCTCAGCGAGGCGATGGACGGCGCTGACGTTTTCATCGGTCTTTCCGTCGCCGGGGCGACAACCGGCGCGATGGTGAAATCGATGGCGAAGAAACCGATCATCTTCGCGATGGCCAATCCGACGCCGGAAATTTCACCGGAAGAAATCAAGTCGGTTCGTGACGATGCAATTATCGCGACCGGACGTTCCGACTATCCCAATCAGGTCAACAATGTCCTCGGCTTTCCCTATATTTTTCGCGGCGCGCTCGACGCCCGCGCGAGGACGATCAACGAGGAAATGAAGATCGCCTGCGCGATGGCGCTCGCAAGGCTGGCGCGCGAAGACGTGCCGGATGATGTCGCCGAGGCCTATGGCAAACGCCTCAAATATGGCCCTGGCTATATCATCCCGACGCCGTTCGACCCGCGCCTCATCTCGACCATTCCCCCGGCGGTTGCGAAAGCGGCCGCCGATTCCGGCGTGGCGCGCAAGCCAATCGAAGACCTTCCCGCCTACGGGGCAAGCCTTGCTGCGCGCACCGATCCTTCAGCGTCGTTCCTGCAAAAGATCTATTCGGCGCTGCGGACGGCGGAGTCCCCAAAACACATCGTCTTCGCCGAGGGGGAGGAGGAAGCCGTACTCCGCGCCGCCTTCGCTTTTCAGCAGGAAGGGCTCGGCAAGGCGGTCCTCATCGGGCGCGAGGAGATGATCGCCGAGGGCCTCAAGGCCGCCGGACTGCCCGCGGACGCGGGGTTTGAAATCTACCACTCGCGCACCGCGCCGCATACCGCTCTTTATGCGGACTATCTTTACGGGCGACTACAGCGGCGCGGCGTCCTCAGACGCGACGCGCTGCGCCTTGTCAACACCGATCGCAACGTCTACGCCGCCTGCATGCTGGCGCACGGGCACGCCGACGGCATGGTGACGGGCGTTACGCGCAACTTCAATGTCGCGCTGGAGAATGTCCGGCTGGCGCTGGAGCCGCGCCCCGGCGAGCGCCTCATCGGCCTTTGCATCATTCTCGCCAAGCACCGGACCCTGTTCGTCGCCGACACCAACATCACCGAGCTGCCGACCTCGCAGGACATGGCGGAGATCGGCGTGCAGGTAGCGCACGCCGCGAGGGATCTCGGCTATACGCCGAAAGTCGCTTTTATCTCGCACTCGAATTTCGGCAACCCGGACACAGAGCATTCGCGCCGCGTCGCCGGAGCCGTGCGAATTCTCGACGCGCGCGCCGACATCGACTTCGAATATGAGGGCGAAATGACCCCGCGCATGGCCCTCAATGAGAGGGTTCGGGAGATCTATCCTTTTTCGCGCCTTCGCGGCGAAGCAAACGTGTTGATCACGCCCGGCGCCCATTCCGCGACCATCTCGACAAAGCTCCTTGGCGAAATCGGCGGCGCTACCGTGCTTGGGCCCTTGCTCATCGGCCTTGAGCGCCCGGTTCAGATCGCGCAAATCGGCGCGCGCGTCGCCGATATCGTCACCCTTGCGGCTATGGCGGCTTACAACCCAGACACGGAGCACCGCGAGTGGGCGAGCAAGGGCGAGTAGGTTCGATCACGCGATCCTGAAGCCCACCCCGCATTATGAGCGCTTTTCCGGCGTTAGGATACGTTCGCAAAAAGGATGATTCTTATGAAACGTCTTGCTTTGGCGCTTGCGCTTTCGCTTCCCCTTGCCCTTCCAGCCGCCGCCGCGCCAATCGCCATCGAGCGCCAGTTCGCGCCGAAATCAGCGCTCGTTGATGCGCGCTTCGAAAAGTCGGACGAGGCGAGCGCCGTCGCCGTCGATCATGCCGCATGGGGCCGGTTTCTGGAGGCCTACCTCGTCGAAGGCCCGACCGGCATCAACCTCGTGCGCTACAAAGCGGTAACGCCGAACGACAAGGCCGCCCTCGCCGCCTATATCGCCGCGCTTGAAGCGATCGACACGGCCGCGCTTTCCCGCAAGGAGCAAATCGCCCTCTGGTTCAATCTGTATAACGCCGCGACGGTGAAGCTCATCCTTGACAATCCAGGGATCGCCTCGATCCAGGAGATCAAGAAGCCCTGGGACACCGCCGTCGCTGTCGTGAAGGGGCGCGCATTGACGCTCAACGAGATCGAACACGGCATCATCCGCCCGATCGCGAGGGACGCGCGCATCCATTACGCTGTCAACTGCGCGTCGATGGGCTGTCCCAACCTCGCGCGCACGCCTTTTACCGGTGCGGGGCTCGACGAAGCTCTCGACGCCTCAGCAAGGGCTTATGTCAACCATCCGCGCGGCGTCAGCGTCATGAACGGCAAGGTCCGCCTGTCGAAGATTTACGGCTGGTACCGCGACGATTTCGGCAAGGACGACGCCGCGCTGTTCGATCATATCCGTCAGTATGCGGATCCAGCGCTGGCCGCGTCGCTCCAAGGCGTCAAGAAAGCCGCCGGCTACGATTACGACTGGACGCTCAACGCGGCGGAGTAGACCTTGTTTCAAACATCGTGATCCGCCGTCGCCCCGCTTATTCCCGCGAAAGCGGGAATTGAGGGGTTTAAAGCGCCGCTCTCCGTTGCCCCGGATTTCCGCTGTCGCGGGGATGAGCGAAAGGCAAATCTGAGCTTCTCATGCGCAACCGGCGCTTGCGCCCGCGATCTCCTCGACGATCGCACACGCGGCGGCGCCCGGGTCTTTGGAATTCACGATCGGTCGCCCGACGACGAGGTAATCCGCGCCGCTTCGGATCGCGTCCGCCGGCGTGACGATGCGGGCCTGATCGTCGGCATTTGCACCCTGCGGCCGGACGCCCGGCGTCACGATCAACAGGTCTTTGCCGAACCGTTCGCGGATCGCCGCCGCCTCGCGCGCCGAGGCGACAACGCCGTCCGCGCCGGCCTTGGCGCAGATCTCCGCGCGCTTCAGCACAAGCTCTTCAAGGCGAATGGAGACGCCGCTCTCGGCGAGGCTCTCCTGCGTGAGGCTCGTCAACACGGTGACGCCCAAGACCTTCAGCCGCTTGTCGCCGCCGCGGCCCGCGACAGCGCCTTTGAGCACGTCCGGTTCGGCGTGAACCGTCAGGAAATCGGCGCCGAGCTTTGCGACGGACGCGGTTCCGCGCTCGACCGTCGCGCCGATGTCGTGGAATTTGAAGTCGAGGAAGACCTTTTTTCCGGCGGCGGAAAGATCGCGGGCGAGGTCGAGCCCGCCAACGGGAATGAGCTGATACCCGATCTTGTAAAAAGCGGCCGCGCGCCCGATCGCCGCTATAGCTTCGCGCGCTTCCTCCGTTGACGGAAGATCGAGCGCGACAATCAGACGATCGGTTGCGGGTTCGCTCATGCGGCCTTTTTCTTCGGCTTCGCGCGCGGTTTGGCGGCGCGCTTTTTTGTGGCCTTTTTCGCTGGAACGGCCCCGGGCGCAAGCGCCTTCGGCTTGAAGGCGCAGAGGTCGGCGATGAGGCAGCGCCAGCATTCGGGCCGCCTCGCCTTGCAAACATAGCGCCCGTGCAAAATGAGCCAGTGATGCGCATCGTGCAGAAGTTCGGGCGGGGTCACTTTCATCAACCCGTCTTCGACCGCCCGCGGCGTCTTGCCGGCGGCGAGGCCGGTGCGATTGGCGACGCGAAAAACGTGCGTATCGACCGCGATCGCGGCGGTCCCGAAGGCGACGGAAGCGACGACATTGGCGGTCTTGCGCCCGACGCCTGGCAACGCCTCCAGCGCCTCGCGGCTCTGCGGCACTTCGCCGCCGTGTTCGTCAATCAACTTCTCCGAAAGCGCGATCACGTTTTTCGCCTTGGCGCGCCACAGGCCGATCGTCTTGATGTAGCGGCCAAGCCGTTCCTCGCCGAGCGCCGCCATCTTCGCCGGCGTGTCGGCGACCGCAAAGAGCGCCGGGGTCGCCTTGTTGACGGAAACATCCGTCGCTTGCGCCGACAGCACCACCGCGACGAGAAGTTCGAAATTGCTGCGATAGGCGAGTTCGGTGACGGGCGACGGCGCGGCCGCCTTGAACCGCTCATAGACCGTCGCGGCCGCGACCCGTGTTAACTTCGCCATTTGATCACCGAAAAGCGCACTGACCATGCAATTGCGGCCGCCGCCGCGTCAACGGCGACGCTGACGCCGCCGCCGGCCGGCGCTATAACGCCCAAATGAACCAACACCCTGTCGCCATTGAAGATATGGCCCCGGACGAGAGGGGCCGCGCACTCGACGACAAAAGCGCCGCCGACCGCAGCGACGCGGTTTTTGACGCCATTCTTTACCCCAACCGGTCGCTGCCGAATGCCGGTTTCCTCGCCGTCATGGCGATCGTCATCGGCGCCAATGTCCTTTTCGGAATTTATTTCTTTTCGATCGGCGCGTGGCCCGTGATCGGGTTCTGCGGCCTTGACGTGTTTCTCGTCTGGCTCGCCTTCCGGATTTCCTATCGGCAGGGCCGCCTGCGCGAACGGGTCATCATTCGCGGCGGCGACATGCGCGTATCCCGCATTTTGCCGTCAGGACATGAATCGCGCTGGCTCTTGCAGCCCGTCTGGACGCGCGTCGTCATCGATCGCCCGGACGAACACGAAGCGCAGGTGCGCGTAGTCTCGAAAGGTCGGTCGCTGGTGCTCGGCGCGTTTCTGTCCCCTGATGAGCGGACGACTTTCGGTAGGTCGCTCGCCGATGCAATTGAGCGCGCGGGCCGGGGGGCCTGATTGCGATGCCGAGCCTCTTCTTCACTGCACTTGGCATCCTCGCTCTTGCGGGCTTTGTCTACTGGCGATGGTCAGTGAAAACGCGTGCCGAGATCGAAGAAAGCGCAGGGCTCACCTGGACCCGGCTTGTGCAACAGAAATCGGATCTCGTTGAGGGAATCGATGAGTCGCACTTTCGCGCGGCTTTCTTTCGCACTCATTTTCCGCGATTTCCAAAATACGCGCTCGCGGCCGTCACCGCTTTTATTGTCGCACTGCCGGTGACATTTTATCTGCTTGGTGCAATCGCATGGGGAATGGGCTCACTCGGAATTTCACCAGACGCCGAACGCCTCGCGCGAGCGGTTCCCGTTGAAGGGGCCGAGCGCCTTCTCAACCGCGATGACGGCGAGACTGTCGCCATGCTTTGGATCAACGACGTATTGTCGATCGGCTATTACTTCGGTCTTCTCTTCGTCTGGATGGCGATCGTCGCAGTCGCCATGCGCCGCTATCACACACGCCGACCTGGCTATATCGAAGAAGAACTGGCGAACGAACGCGCCAAGAGGGCGACGTCATGAACTATCTCCACACAATGGTGCGCGTCACCGACCTTGAGGCATCGCTCAGATTTTATTGCGACGGGCTCGGTCTCATGGAGATCAGCCGACAGAATAGTGAGAAGGGGCGTTTCACGCTTGTTTTCCTCGCTGCGCCGGGCGACGCCGGGGCGGTACGCGAGAATAAGGCCCCCATGGTCGAACTCACCTTTAACTGGGATCCGGAAGACTATAAGGGCGGACGGAATTTCGGCCACCTCGCCTATCGCGTCGATGATGTTTACGAGGCGTGCGAGCGGCTCGCCAAACAGGGCGTAGTCATCAATCGTCCGCCTCGGGACGGCCACATGGCGTTCGTGCGCTCGCCAGACGGCATTTCGATCGAGCTCTTGCAGCGAGGCGACCATCTGCCGCCGAAGGAGCCGTGGGCGTCAATGCCGAACACCGGCGTCTGGTGACAGCGTTCAACGCGGGCGTGAATCGAGATCCTTGGCGAGGATGTCGTTGAGCATCGACACCGCCTCGGCTGCGCGCCTGTAATCGGCCGGCGCGGTTTTTTCCATTAGCGCGGATATTTTTGAAAGTTCCCGGCGATGGAGTTCGACGCACATCTCGATGCCCTTCGGCGTCAATACATAAAGCTTTGATCGCTTGTGACGCGGATTGATCTTGGTACGGACCAGTCCCTTCGCGACGAGGCCGTCAAGCGTCGATTGAACCGCCTGTCGGCTGACGGCCTTGCGACGGGCGAATTCGGGGGCGGAACTTTCACCCTCGACAAAGAGTTCGCGCAGCGTGCCGCGCTCTGGGCCGCCGAGCCCGAGATCGGCAAAGAGATCTTCGGCGATCGCCGATAGCCTGAAGTAAGCGCGCGGGATCTCGTTAATCAGAGTCAGAACATCGCGGGCGGGAATGGGGCCAGGGTCATACATGACAAACAAGTTGCTGTGATGCCAAAGGCATTGTCAATTCCCGCCGGGGGAATGTTACTCAGGCCTTTTGCTTCAAAGCGCTAAAAGAGACCATCTTTCGGTTCGCCTCATCCCAGAGCGCGAGGCTCGCGCACTTGAAACTTTCGGCGATCGTCATTTTCGGCAGCGCCTTCAGGTCTTCGCTCGCGCGATAGCATTCCGGCAAGCGGTAATTAGGGATGCCGCTCGCCAGGTGATGGATATGGTGAAGACCGATATTGCCAGTTAGCCAGCGCAGAGGTTTGGGTAGATGATAGTGCGACGAGCCGAAGACCGCAGCCTCAGCATAGGTCCATTCAGGCTTGCGCGCCCAGAACGCATCTTCGTATTGATGCTGAACGAAAAAGAGCCAGGTGCCGATCCACGCTGCGATGCTGACGGTCGGCAAGATCGCCAAAGCGACCGCGCTCCAACCGAACGCTAGGCAAAGCCCGCCGTAGATAAGTGCAAGCGCAATGTTGAGCGCAACGACGCTCTTCCAGATCTGCTTCGCCTTTAGGCCATGATAGGTTTCGGCGAAGGGCGCAGCGCCTGCGAGCGGCAGGCGTTGCAGGATGAAGAAATAAACAGGCGCACCGACGAAGATCATGACGACCATGTTGCGGTAAGCGCGATAGAGGACTTGATTGAGCGGGCTCAACGCCTTGAATTCCTCGATTGTCAAGGTGTCGACCGCGCCGACGCCCCGCCGGTCAAGATCGCCCGATCCCGCATGATGCCGATTATGCGCGTCGCGCCAAAATCCATAAGGCGTAAACGTCAGGATGCTGATGAAAAATCCTAGCGCGCCGTTCGCGTGGCGCGACTTGAAATAGCTGCCGTGACCGCAATCGTGCTGGATCGTGAACAGCTTGACCAGAACGCCGGCCGCTAACGGGGAAAACAGAAGGGCAAATCCCCACTCGCCGGATGCTGCAAGGGCGATCATCGCGCCAACGATCACGGCGTAGAGGGCGAGTGTAACGCCGGCCTGACTCAGCGAGCGGGAAAGCTGCGCGCCCTGAAAGGATTTGCAATGTTCGACGATGCGCCGAAGCCTCGCGGCGCGATCACGGGCGGGTTCCCCGACAGACACGGCTGCGGCGGACGCCGGTGAGTAGACGGCGGAAGAAGACATTAGCAACGGAGCCCCTCAATTGTCCAATAACACTCCCGCAAGTCCAGCCCGAACCCGCGGCCACTTCAATTCACAAGGCAATGTTTAATGAGAATTGAAGGCTGACCGCAACTAGGCACGCTCACTTCCTGTGCACGCTCGCAAAATCGTCATGCAGCGTCGCCGAAATGAGGCATGACCGAAAAGATATCCTTGTCGCCGCGCCCGCAAAGGTTGACGATGATAATCCCGTCAATCGTCAATTGGGCGGCCTTATCGAGCGCCCGGGCCAGGGCATGGGCAGGTTCGAGCGCAGGGATAATGCCTTCGATCTTCGAGCACAGGCCGAACATGTCGAGCGCCTCCGCATCCGTCGCCGACAGATACGTCGCCCGGCCGGTGTCGTGCAGCCAGGAATGCTCCGGGCCAATTCCCGGATAATCGAGGCCTGCTGAAATCGAATGCCCTTCGACGATCTGACCGTCCTCGTCCTGAAGGAGATAGGTCCGATTTCCGTGCAGGACGCCTGGCCGGCCGCCTGACAGGGAAGCGGCATGGTCGGGCGTATCGAGCCCCCGTCCGCCAGCCTCAACACCGATGATTTCGACCTCGGGATCGTCGAGAAACGGGTGGAAGAGCCCAATCGCGTTCGAGCCCCCACCGATACAGGCGATGACGGCGTCAGGAAGGCGCCCCTCGCGTTCGAGAATTTGCGCGCGCGCCTCAATCCCGATCACCGACTGAAAGTCCCGCACCATCATCGGGTAGGGATGAGGCCCGGCCGCTGTCCCGATGAGGTAATAGGTGTCGTCGACATTAGTGACCCAGTCTCGCAGCGCTTCGTTCATCGCATCTTTTAACGTCGCCCGGCCCGATATGACGGGGCGGACCTCCGCCCCGAGGAGCTTCATTCGAAAGACGTTGGGCTTTTGACGCTCGACATCAGTCGCGCCCATGTAGACGATGCAGGGCAACCCGAAGCGCGCGCAAACAGTCGCCGTCGCAACGCCATGCTGACCAGCGCCGGTCTCCGCTATGATCCGCGTCTTCCCCATTCGCCGGGCAAGGAGAATCTGACCGATACAATTATTGATCTTGTGCGCGCCGGTATGATTGAGCTCGTCGCGTTTGAAATAGATTTTAGCGCCATATCCTTTTGGGGCCGAAGCGCGGACGTGCTCGGTCAACCGCTCGGCGAAATAAAGCGGCGACGGACGCCCGATATAATGGGTTTGATATGACTTAAGCTCCGCATGGAATGCGGGATCGTTTCTTGCTTGGTCATACTCAGCGGCAAGCTCGAGGACGAGCGGCGTTAAAGTCTCCGCGACAAAGCGGCCGCCAAAAATGCCGAACCGGCCTTCAGCATCGGGACCGGAGCGAAAGGAATTGGGACGGGGTTGGGACTTGCTCATCAATTCTTTCTGCAGCGCCTAAATGAAATAAAGCACTAACGGTCTTCCGCCACGGAGCGCTACCCCTTCGCGGCCCGCACGAACCGCTCGATAAGAGCGGGATCCTTGGCGCCAAGCCTTGCCTCGACACCAGTGGAAACATCGACGCCCGCAAAAGCGGTATGGCCGCTGACCGCCCGTATGGCCTCAGCGACTGTTTCCGGCCTCAGCCCTCCAGCAAGAAGGAATGGCGTTTGCGCCTGGTATTGCGCCAATAACCCCCAATCGAAGGAAACGCCATTGCCGCCAGGAAGAGTAGCGCTCTTCGGCGGTCGGGCGTCGAACAGAAGGTAGTCCGCCGCATCGGCAAGCGCTTCCACATTGACGAGATCCGTCACCCCGCCAACACCAACCGCCTTGATTATCTCAACAGCAAACTCGCTGCGCATTTCATCGATGCGGTCAGCGTCTTCATGACCGTGAAACTGGAAATGGGTGAGGAAGGGCGCAGTCTCTGCCAGCAATTTCTCACCTGCGTCGACAAAAAGGCCGACAAATTTTGGGACCGCAAGTCCCTCGTCCTCGCAGACCTGTTTTGTTTCCAGCACGATTTCGTGGGCGGCGTCCGGCGCGATGTGGCGCGGACTTTTTGCCACGAACACAAAACCCGCGAAGTCGGCCCCCGCGCGCGCTGCCGCGATTGTGTCGTCCGCCGTCCCCAAGCCGCAGATTTTTACAAGGGTCGCCGGCATAAGTTATGGGATCGCCCGAATTGATCGATGCGAGGCGCTGGAACGAGCAGCAATGGCGCGAAACGTCGGCGAGAGTAAGCTGTATCCAGCCTGGCCGAAACACCGAACCGGCGACTTCATACGCGAGCAACTATCATTTTTTAGCTTTTGATTTTTCACTAACGGAAGTTGCACCGCCGTTCAGACGATCGCGAAGTTCCTTGCCTGGCTTGAAGAAAGGTGAGAATTTTTCCTCGATCGGAACAGGCTCGCCCGTGCGCGGATTGCGCCCAACACGCGAAGGCCGATGCTTGACTGAAAAAGCGCCGAACCCGCGCAACTCGACCCGGTCGCCACGCTGTAAGGCGCCAGATATCTCATCGAAAACGATGGACACGAGCCGTTCGATGTCGCGATGAAAAAGGTTGGGATTCTCGTCGGCGAGCTTTTGGACAAGTTCCGATTTGATCATGCGTGCTTCCGCCGTTTCGACCGCCGCTGTCAGCGTCTCCTGATCGAGCCGCCATGCTGCGCCCCACCCGTAGCCAATAGGCGCCTGAATTCAGGCACTTGACCCTCTCAAACCGGCGATGCGGCGTCAAGGCGCTTCTCGCGTCGTCTTATGCGGGGTAAGGCGAGACTTATGACCGATCGGCAAGATGCGCGCACTTCTTTCGGCTTCCGGGACGTCCGCGAAGACGAGAAAGCGCGCCTGGTGCGGGATGTCTTCGACAGTGTCGCCAGCCGCTATGACCTGATGAACGACCTGATGTCGTTGGGCGTTCACCGGGTCTGGAAGTCGGTCTTCATCGACCGCCTTAACCCGCAGCCCGGCGAGATGCTACTCGACGTCGCGGGCGGGACCGGGGACATCGCCGTCGAATTTTTAAAGCGGGCGGACGGCCGCCCGCGGGCGGCGTCACAACCTCCGGCGCAAGCGATCGTCGCCGACATCAACGCCGAAATGTTGCGGGCAGGCGAAGGCCGAGTGGCGGCGCGCGCGCTCGGCGGCAGGCTAACGCGGGTTTGCGGCGACGCTGAACATCTGCCGTTTCCGGATCAATCGGTTGACGCTTATACGATTGCGTTCGGCATCAGGAACGTCACCCATGTCGACCGGGCGCTCTGCGAGGCGCGCCGTGTCCTCAAGCCGGGCGGGCGCTTCCAATGCCTTGAGTTCTCTCATCTTGCGACAGAGGGCCTGCAAAAGCTTTACGACACCTATTCTTTCAACGTCATTCCCTGGCTGGGCGAAAAAGTCGCCGACGACCGAGCAAGTTACCAATATCTTGTCGAATCGATCCGCCGTTTCCCGAAGCAAGAGCGTTTCGCGGCGATGATCGGCGAGGCGGGCTTCGCCCGTATCGGCTTCGAGAACCTGTCGGCGGGAGTGGTCGCCGTTCATTCGGCACGGCGGATTTAGAGCGCTCGATGTTCGACGCCGCGGCAGATTTGACCCGTCTTTTCGCCGCTGCGGGACAGCTATCCCGGCATGACGCCCTGGTTCCTGCCGAGGCGGCGCACCTCCTCCCTGCCCCGGTCCGGTGGATAGGAGCTGTTTCACGCGTAGGCGCAAAAACAAAAGCGCCGGACGGGCGCTCCTTGCGCCCAGGCGAGCGGCTCGCGAACGCCTTTGAAAAAATGAGCCCCGCCTATGTGAAACTCGGCCAGTTCATGGCGACACGGCCAGACATCATCGGCTTTGACGCGGCGCGCGATCTCGGGCGCCTGCAAGACCGGATGCCGGCGTTCCCGCGCGCCGAAGCTGTCACAGAAGTCGAGCGCGCGTTCGGCAAGCCGCTCGATCAGCTGTTCACGGATTTTTCAGAGCCGATTGCGGCAGCCTCGATAGCGCAGGTCCATCAGGCGACCACGAAAGACGGCAAGCGCGTCGCTGTCAAAGTGCTCCGGCCCGGGATCGAGCCGCAGGTGACGGCTGAGTTCCGCGCGTTTTCACGCGCGGCCCGGTTTATCCAGAGCCTTTCAGCGACGACACGCCGGATGGAGCCTGTCCGCTTCATCGAAACGCTAAAGGCGGCCGCCGCTGTTGAGCTTGATCTTCGGATGGAGGCTTCCGCTGCGTCGGCGTTGAAAGAGGATCTCAAGGAAACGCCAGGCGTGCGCGTACCGGACATTATCTGGCCGCTCACCGCGCGGCGGGTCCTGACCCTCGAATGGATCGACGCGACGCCGATCGCCGACATCGCCGCGCTTGATCAGCGCGGCATCGACAAGGAGGCTCTCGCCCGCCGCGTGATCGGCGTTTTCCTGACGCAAGCCCTGCACAAGGGGTTTTTCCACGCCGACATGCATCAGGGAAACCTGATGATCGACAACCAGGGGCGCCTGACCCTCGTCGATTTCGGCATCATGGGGCGTCTTGACGAGCAGACGCGGCGCACCTTCGCCGAAATCATCCACGGCTTCATCACACGCGATTACTTTCGCACCGCGAAAGTGCATTTCGACGCGGGCTATGTGCCGAAGTCGCATTCGATCGAGGCTTTCGCGCAAGCGTTGCGCGCCGTTGGCGAGCCGCTGTTTGGCCTCTCCGCCGATCGCGTCGACATGAGCCGCGTCTTGCAACAACTTTTCGACGTGACAGCACTTTTCGATATGCACCTGCGCCCTGAACTTGTTCTGCTCCAGCGCACCATGGTGACGGTTGAAGGCGTCGCGCGGACGCTCGATCCCGCGATCAACATGTGGGAGGCGGCGACACCGGTCGTGCGCCTCGCGATCACTGAGGCAATCGGCCCGAAACGGCAATTCGATCGCCTGCGCGAGGCGACCCTGAAAGCGCTCGACATCGCGCCGCAATTACCACGGTATGTCGAGACGATCGCCGCGGCGTCGGCGCGAGTGTCAGACGAGAATTTTAGCGGCGGGACAGCAGCGTCAGAAGCGCTGATGCGCGACCTGGCGAAGGAACGACGACTGATGCGCGGCGCGCTTTGGTTCGCCGGCGCGGCGGCGCTCATCCTCGCCGCCCGTGATCGGGCCAAGCCCGCCGCGAACCGGTCCCCCCAACACCTCAATTCACATATAAACCAATCGTCTTCATTCAGTAAAATTTTAGGAAATTTGCTCAGAGCCCCTTCGCACACCTTAGCGATACTCAAACTTCGCGGCGGTGAGGGGCGGATATGTTCGGGTTGAAATTCGGGGCGAAGAAAAAGCCGGTTGAAGGCGTGATCGTCATTGTGAGGCTCAACGCGCGCCTTCAACCCGTGCAGCGCGGTGAGCATTTCGAGGATCCGCTCGGCGAAGTCCTGCAAGACCTCGGCGTCGGCGCGGTGACGGGCGGTGGAACGCAGTTGGCGGACGACGGACGCGGCATCGACTTTTGCGACATCGAATTGTCGCTGACAGAGACGAGCGAAAGCGCCGTGCAGGCGATCATCGCCGCGCTCGAAGAACTCGGCGCGCCAAAGGGCTCGAAGCTGATCGTTGAGGCAAGTGGCGCAGAGACGGCGTTCGGCGCGGCGGAGGGGCTGGCGCTTTTTCTCAACGGCACTGGGCTGCCGGACGAGGTCTACGCCGAATGCGACGTCAATTTCGTCCTCGAGGAAGCGGACCGGCTGATGGGGGACGCCGGCAAGGTCAAAGGCTTCTGGGAAGGACCGATGGACACGGCGCTCTACTGCTACGGCCCGTCCTTCGAGGGGATGCGCGCAGCGATTGAGCCGCTGCTCGCAAGCTACCCGCTGTGCGCAAAGGCGCGCGTCGAGCAGATCGCCTGAGGTGACTTTTCGGCGTTGCGGCGTTATTTTCTCATCATGTCTCAGCGCTCGATCCTTCTGATAATCGGCGGCGGCGTCTCCGCCTATAAATCGCTCGAACTGATCCGTGATCTGTCAAAGCGCGGCATCGCAACGCGCGCGATCCTGACGAAGGCGGGCGCCGAGTTCATAACGCCGCTGTCTGTCGGCTCGCTGACAGGCGAGAAGGTTTTCTCCGACCTCTTCAACCTCACTGACGAAGCGGAGATGGGCCATATCGAGTTGTCGCGCTCGGCGGATCTTATCGTCGTCGCGCCCGCGACCGCCGACCTGATGGCGAAAGCAGCAAACGGCCTTGCGAACGATCTTGCCTCGACCGCGCTTCTCGCGACCGACAAGCCCGTGCTCTACGCGCCGGCGATGAACGTCCGGATGTGGGAGGCGAAGCCCACCCAGCGCAACCTCCGTACCCTGATCGACGACGGCGCCATGTTCGTCGGGCCGAACGCCGGCGAAATGGCCTGCGGCGAGTTCGGGCCGGGCCGGATGGCCGAGGCGGTCGAAATCGCTGATGCGGTCGAAGCCTATTTCTGTCGCTCTCTCAAAGGGCCGCTGACGGGCAAGCGGATCCTTGTCACCGCTGGACCGACGCATGAGCCGATCGACCCCGTCCGCTACATCGCCAATCGCTCATCCGGAAAACAAGGCTACAAGATCGCCGAAGCGCTCGCGCGGCTGGGCGCTGACGTGACGCTGGTCTCGGGGCCGACCGACCTCCGCTCGCCCGCGGGGCCAAAGACGGTGCGTGTCGAGAACGCCCGCGCGATGATGGCGGCGGCCGACGCTGCCCTTCCCGTCGATTGCGCGGTGATGTGCGCGGCTGTCGCGGACTATCGCCCCGAGATCGAGACCGATCACAAGATCAAGAAGGAGCGCGGCGGCCTGACCACGATTGCGCTGACCGAAAATCCGGACATTCTGAGAACGATTGCGCATCTCAAGACCGGGAGACCGAAACTTGTCGTCGGCTTCGCCGCCGAGACGGACGATGTCGTCGCCCATGCGCGCTCAAAGCGCCTCAAGAAAGGGTGCGACTGGATCATCGCAAATGACGTCTCGGCGGGCGAGCACTGCGCGATGGGCGGCGACCGCAACGCGGTGACGCTCATCACCGAAAATGGCGAAGAGCGGTGGCCTGAAATGTCGAAGGACGCCGTCGCCGAAAAACTTGCAGGCCGCATCGCCGCCGCGCTCGGCGTGCCGCCGCTAAGCCCCGCGCGGGCGGCGGAGTAGGGCAGTCCTCACGCAGGCGGATTAGCCTTGAACCATCATCGGCATACGTCGCGAAATCGCCTGTAAAACGATGAAGCGCTCTCAGATCCGATTAATGGGATGTTTTTCAAAAAAACTGGCATCGAGTAGAATTCAGTAAAATTCAAAATAAGCACACAGTTTTCATATTAATCCGATTTTCTCAATTGCTGTGCAAGGAAACATTTGCACCACCAATTGGGGGCATGGATGCAAACCTCGCGCGCGCGGAGCAATCCGAATTCGAGAACTTCCGCAAGGCCGCGCCCAAGCGCTGAACCGTCTGAGGCCTTTCCCGAAGGCTATCAAAACGACCCAGACGTCGATCAGGTTGTGCAAATTCTGCTAAGGAGCCGGTCTCCTACCTTCATTTTGGGGAAGGCCGGCACTGGCAAATCGACGCTGCTAAGATACCTCGCGAGTTTACCTCAGTTTCGAAACCACGCGTTGCTCGCGCCGACTGGTATGGCGGCGCTCAAAATTTCTGGACAAACGATTCATTCGTTCTTTCGGTTGCCTCCGAGATTGCTTGACAGAGCCGCGATCGAAACACAACGACCTAACCGCGCATGGAAGCACCTCGACACAATTTTCATCGATGAAATCTCGATGGTTCGGGCGGACGTTCTCGACGCTATCGACCTAATCTTAAAACGCGAAAGATCGTCAACGCGGCCTTTTGGTGGCGTTCGCATGGTGATGTTTGGCGATTTTTTCCAATTGCCTCCCGTCGCGAATGAAAGCGATCGCCAAATACTGGGTGAAATGGGTTATACATCGCCATTTTCATTTCATTCGCACGTTCTTTCCGGCGGAGCCGCACAAACTTATGAGCTCACACGCGTTCACCGACAATCAGAGCACGATTTCATAGAAATGTTGAATGGATTGAGGGTTTTGGAGAGCGCGCCTGACGCGGTCGGGCGACTAAACGAAAAATGCCATCGCGAGCATCGTGCGGGGGTAGAACCAATTCTACTTACAGGCTCCAATTCAAGAGCGCGAACGCTAAACAACCAGGCGATGCACAGATTGCGGGCTGAAGAACGGGAGTATCGAGCGACCGTCGCGGGGCAGCTAGACTTCAGGGCCGGAAGCGAACTTGTTCCTGAGGTTCTCAAGTTGAAGGTTGGCGCCCGCGTAATCGCCATGAAAAATGATCCATCGCGTCAATGGGTCAATGGCGCTCTTGGCACGGTAGTCAAACTGCTCCCGGATTCTGCTCTGGTCAGATTTGACAATAGTCAGTCCATCACCGAAGTGCGACGAACGTCTTGGACTAAGACCAAGTATATTTGGGATGACGCGACGAGATCCATAAGATGTGAGGTTATCGGGAGTTACACTCAAATCCCACTCAACCTTGCATCGGCTATTACCATTCACAAGGCGCAAGGCTTATCGCTTGATGATGTAAGAATTGACCTAAGCGACGGCGCTTTTGCTTCCGGTCAGGTCTATGTCGCTTTATCGCGAGCACGGACGCTTTCAGGATTGTCATTCAGCGCTCCTATTGCGGAGAGCGATGTCTTTTTTGACCATCACGTCCGCAATTTTTACCGATCGATCGGTGCCGTCACCGCTGATTTGCCGACCGTAAAGGCTCAGCAAGCCAAAGGCATTAAGGAAGTGATGGAAGGCGTAATGATCCAATACTTAATCGCGCTTCGAAATCGCGATGATCGTTTGATCGCGCGAATTGATGCCGCCTTGGCCCAACGCGGCCTCGAAATTGTGAGAACCGCTAACGGAATTGAATGGCGCGTTTACAACAAGAAGTAACTGCAACCGACCAGTTATCTCTTTGCCGCCTCTATTCCCCCGCCGCGCGCCTGGCTGGCGAGGCGGCAGCGGCAGCGCGCTCGGCCATCGCCGCATCAATCGCCGCCAGGCGTTCCTCGCGCGGCTTGTCGGCGCCGCTCGCGAGGCGCTGCACGCCGACATAATCGAGCTTGCCGGTGCCGAGGATCGGCACTTCCTTTACGGCGACGATTTTCTTTGGCACCGCAATCTCCGGTACGCCGTGATTCTGCGCCCAGGTGAGGAGCGCCGAGCGGTCGGGCGCAGGGTGGTCGGTGACGAGGACAATCTGTTCGCCCCTGCGGTCGTCCGGCAGGATCGCAGCCGCGTGCATGTTGTCGGGCCAGACCGCCGTCGCGCAGTTTTCGACAACCGCGAGGGAGACCATTTCGCCGCCGATCTTGGCGAAGCGTTTCATCCGCCCACGGATCGCCATGTAGCCCGCCTCATCGAAGGCGACAACATCGCCGGTGTCGTGCCACCCGTCCGCCGGCGGGCGAACGACGCCGGGCGCCTCAGGCGTGATGTAGCCCTGCATGATGTTCGGGCCGCGCACATAAAGGCGTTTGCCGGGCGCCAGCCCCTCGACCTCTTCAAGCCGGACCTCGATGCCCGGAAGCAGCTTGCCGACCGTGCCGGAACGAATGTCGCCCGGCTGATTTGCGGCGAGCACGGGCGAGGCTTCCGTGACCCCATACCCTTCGAGCACTTCGAAGGCGAAGCGCCGCTCGGCCATCTGCCGGGTTTCATCTTTCACGCGCTCCGCCCCGCAAACGGCGATGCGCAAGGACGACATCTGCCCCTCATCGGCCGCGCGCATATATTGCTGCAGGAACGTATCGGTCGCAAAGAGAACCGTCGCGCCGGTTTCAAAAATCCGCTTCGGGATCGCTTTTGTCTGCAACGGCGAGGGATGAAGCGCGACTGGATAGCCGTTAAGGATAGGCCAGAGCGTGCCCGCCGTCAGTCCGTAACAGTGAAACGTCGGCAGCGGATTGAAGAAAATATCCGTAGGCAGAATATGGACGTGCTCAGCGATCTGGTAGATATTCGAAAGTATATTCGAGTGGCTGAGCGCGACGCCCTTCGGGTCGCCTTCCGTGCCCGACGTGAAAAGAATGATCCCGAGGCTGTCGGGTTCTGGGCTCGCCGAGAAGAGGCCGGGCAACAGGGGTCCTAAAACCGCACGCCCCTTGTCAATTGGCGTCAGCGCCTCTTTCATGTCTTCGAGATAAAGAAAGTCGACATCGGGCTCGAGGTCCGCGATCAACCCTTCAAGTTTCGCAATCTCGATGAATTTGCGCGCCGTGACCACTTTCTTTACTTCTGCGGCTTTCGCGGCGGCGCGCAGGTTTCGGGCGCCCGCAGTGAAATTGAACATCGCGGGCGTGCGCCCCTGCGAGAAAGACGCCATCAGGGCGATGACGGCGCCAGCGCCGGTCGGCAGCATCACGCCGACTTTTTCACGCGGGCGCGTCGCACGCGCGAGCGGTCCGCCGATCGCGAAGCTCGCCCGAATGATTTCGGCGTAGGTGAGTTCTCGTCCGTCGCCGTCAATAACTGCGACCGATTTCGGGCCCTTTGTCCGGGCTGCGGCAAGCAGCGCGTGAAAGATCGACTTGCGCGCACGGCGCTCAATCCGCTGAAGACTGTCGTCCATTCAGGGCTCCTGGATCGCGAGGCCGCTCCCGACGGCCCCGGGGTGACCTCCGCCGCCTGTACGCGGCGATTGCCAACCTGCTATTTGTTATCGCTGGACCCTTTCCCTGCCGGTCCAGGCCCTGCCAGCCCCTACCGGGACCCGCACGGCTTATTACTCAACATTACTAGATGGAGAGCGCCTGGCCAACCGGCAAGCTATTGATGTGAGTGACTACTCACATACATTGGAGCAGGGTACGGAAAATCGAATGGCCAGCTTATCAGGGCCGACCATACTGGCGCTGCATGTCCGGACCAAAAGGGTTAAGGGATCTCAGCGTGAGCGATACCCGCTACAGTGCCGGCATCAAGGAAAAGACATGATTGGCGCTTCCAGACCGACGGTAAAGGTTCTTCGGCTTCCGCATGGGGAAGGCGTATTGCTCCCGGCTTATGAAACCCAGGACGCGGCAGGCTGCGATTTGCGCGCGGCAATAAATCAGGACACCCCGATCGTCCTCAATCCCGGAGAACGCGCGATCGTGCCGACCGGGATTGCAATCGCATTGCCGCCGGGCTTCGAAGCACAGGTGCGGCCGCGTTCAGGTCTGGCTGCAAAATTCGGGATTTCCTGCGTCAATTCACCCGGCACGATCGACGCCGATTATCGCGGCGAACTCAAGGTCATCCTTATCAATCACGGGAGCGATGAGTTCATTATCAGGCGCGGCGACCGGATCGCCCAGATGGTGATCGCACCCGTCTGGCAAGCAGCCTTTGTCGAAGCAGATACGCTCGACGAGACGGCGCGCGGCACGGGCGGTTTTGGCTCAACCGGAGTTTGAAGGAGGCGCGGTGGACCTCATTGAAAAGTTTCCCGGCGGCTTCAGGAACGCTGTCATTCTGATCGGCTTCGTGTCGATCGCCGCTGGACTCCTGGTTCGCCGGTCGCATCCGGCCAATCGCGGTCTCGGCATGGGAGCGATCGTCACCGGCGTCACAATGATCGCACTGTCGATCGCAGGGCGGATCTGGGATTGGTGGTAGGAAAAGCAATGCCGCAGGCGCCGATAAGCTGATGCTCGATCCCGATGCCCGCGAACGCTACTTGCGCCATATTCTCCTGAAGGAAATCGGCGCGCAGGGTCAGCAAAGGTTGCTTGCTGCGCGCGTTCTCATTGTCGGCGCTGGCGGCATCGGGAGTCCGGTGATCCAGTACCTCACTGGTGCGGGCGTCGGACGCATCGGAATAGCCGACGATGACGTCGTCTCACTTTCGAACCTGCAACGTCAGACCATTTACAGGGACGAAGACATTGGCGCCGCCAAGGCCGAATGCGCGGCGACGTACGCGCGCGCGCTAAATCCCGGGGTCACCGTGACCGCCATTCCCGAACGGCTGGATTTTGAAAGCGCTCGTTCGCTGTTACTTGACTTCGATCTGGTTGTTGAGGGCGTCGATACAATCCGAGACCGCCATGCGCTGAACGAGGCGAGCGTCGCGACCCAGACGCCCATGGTCTCCGCCGCGCTCGGCCGTTTCGAAGCACAGATCTCTCTTTTCAAACCGTGGGCTGGCCCCGACCTCCCCTGCTACCGCTGCCTGGTGCCGGAAACGACGCCGCGCGACGCGGTTCTGACCTGTGCTGAGGAGGGCGTCGCCGGGCCGATTGCCGGGATCGCGGGGGCCGTCGCAGCACTGGAGGCGATTAAGGCGCTCACCGGGGCGGGCGAGACGCTCGCTGGGCGCCTCTTCATTTTCGACGGATTAGGCCTAAAAGCCCGAACCGTCCATTTACCGCGCGATCCGAATTGTTCCGTATGCAGCACAATCCCCCGGAGTTCCTTATGAAAGAAGCCGCCGCCTGCCTGCTTGTGGCGCTTTCAGTGACGGCTTGCGCGAAATCAAGATTGCTGCCGCCGCCGCCGAAGTCCTATTACGTTGACGGCGCGCCGGTGAGCGCCGTGCTTCAAAATTCGCCAGACTTTTCCGGCGTAGTCATGGTCGGCGAAAAGGGTGAGACGCTGTTCGCTACGGCGCAGGGTCTCGCGGACCGACAAAGCAACCGCACCCTGTCACTATACGACTCCTGGCGCTGGGCCTCCGTCACAAAAATGGTGACGGCGATCCTTGTTCTGCAGGAAGTCGAGAAGGGCCGATTGACCCTCGACAAAACGCTCGCTGACCAAGCGCCAGAATTCACTGCAGAGCCTGCTGGAAAGGCGACGATCCGGCAGTTGTTGCAACACACCTCCGGCATAGCCAATCCTGACCGCGGGGCGACCGACGGGGTCGGCTTTCCTCTTGTATTCAGCGCAGATGCTTCAGTACGCGCTGACCCGCGTGCGACTTGTGCCGCGCCCGCCAATGCTGCGCCAGGCGAACGATTTGATTACAATAATTGCGATTACCTTGTTCTTGGGCGTCTCCTCGAAATCAAAACAGGCGAGAGCCTGCAAGCGCTTTTCCGCAAGCGGATCGCCGAACCGGCAGGAATGCGCGGGGCGGACTGGCAGCCGGGCGCCTGCGAGGAAAGCGTTAAAGGGTATGCCGGCGCAACCGAATCCGAGCCGCCAGTCAATGTGGCAGCCTTCGGCGCGGCTGGCGCCCTTTGCGGGCCACCCCGCGCATTGCAGGCCTTTGCAGCGGCGGCGATGAGCGGGAAGCTGATTTCCGAGCCGATGCGCGCTGAGATGCGCAAGAGCGACCCAAAATATGGCTATGCTGGGCTCGGCGTCTGGTCCTATGAGGCGCCACTCGAAGGCTGCAACGCACCGCTGCAGCTTGTCGAGCGGCGCGGCGGCATCGGCGGCATTGAAGTCCGGCTCCTGTTAGCCCCGTCGCTCGGGCGCAGCCTTACGATTTTTTCCAACCGCGCAGACGTTCCGCTCGGCGAAGTATGGACACGTGATGGCTTGAACTACGCGCTGGCAGGCGCGGCGTTTTGCAGGATCTGAGCGCTGTCAGCCTTTTAGCGTCAAAACGACGACTTCGCCGGGTCCTACTGAGACTTTCGTCTCATCAAAGCTCGGCTTTTTGAGCTTTGGCTTGACGTCATTGGAAAAAATGAATGGTTCCTTTGGCTTGCCCAGCGCATTGCGGTTCAGCCGTCCGTCGCCATTTTCATCAAGATAAGCGACGATCGCGTACTCGCCGGCCTTGAGTCCGTCGACCTTCACAATCGCCAGGCCGTCTGAACCAACGGTCGCGTGATGCCTCGACGCCGGGATCTCGAGAAAAGTCGATGGATTATCGTAAACTGTCAGACGGACCTCTTTGCCGGCGGGCGCCTCAGACTTGACGGCAAGGACCACCGCATCGTCCGAAGTCAGGCCGGCCAAGGGGTTGGGAGTCGGCATACTATCCGCACCGGCGGGGGCAACTCCCAACAGGAGCGCCGCCACCACGCCAACCAACAATCTTCGCTGCCCCAAAACCATACAGTTACCAACTTGCTTACGCGCGAAAGAGCACTCTCTTGCATCTCCAAATTAGCAGCCTTGGGTTCAAATCAACTTAAAAATCGACGAGCGGTAGTCACCATGCGGCGATGCGGCAGTCACCGTTACGCGATTGCAACGCCCGAGGTCAGAAATCCGGCGAATTTTGGCGCAGCCTTCGCGTAGCGTCCAAAGGATTGGACAAGCTCGAACCCGGCCCCGCGGACAAGAGCGCCGGGATCGCGATTGAGGTGGCAACCGCCTGCGAAGCGTCCCCAAACCGGGTCGAGCCTATCCTGAAACCTCCGCACAGCCGGATCCGGCGCCGCGCCATGCTCAAGGAACAAAAACCTTCCGCCGGGCTTCAAGACGCGGCGCAGGCTTGTCAGGGCGCGCCCGACATCAGGAATTGTGCAAAGGGTGAATGTCGAAACAGCCGTATCGACCGACGCCGAAGCAAGCGGAATCTCTTCCGCACTCAAATCCAGCCATTCGAACGGCGCGTTGAACGCAGCGACGCGTTTGGCCGCTCTGCGGCGCATTTCAGCCGAGGGTTCTAACGCGATAAGCTTTTCGATGATGGCGGTATTGTAAAGCGAAGCGTTGTGACCGGAGCCAAATCCGATTTCGAGCACAACGCCCGACGCCTCCGGAACTATTTTTGCGCGCTCGCGCATGATCGCCGGCAGCGAGCAGGCAAAACTTACGACCGCCGGTTCGATGAAAGAAGTGTAAAGTCCCACGGTCTTTTTAGGCTGCCTCCGGGCGTCCAAGGCTGACATGGGCGCCCAAGGTAGCACTGGTACAACGCCCTTCGTCGTCAGGAGAACTTTCACATACAAGCAATTTATCTTCGGTGCGGCCGCTTGGGGCCGTTCAGCTGCAAGGACTTGCCCACGCTAGTTCAGACCGAGGATGATCCTGTCCGGCGGCTTATGGCCATCGGCGAACATCTTGATGTTGATGATGACGCGCTCGCCCATCTCGACCCGGCTTTCGATGGTCGATGACGCCATATGCGGCAAAAGCACGACGTTGGGCGCAGCCATCAAACGCGCGTTCGGCCTAGGCTCCTTTTCAAAGACGTCGAGACCCGCACCGCCGAGCCGGCCTGAAGTTATCGCATCGGCAAGCGCTTCTTCGTCGATGATTTCGCCACGCGAGATATTGACGACGTAAGCGTCCGGCTTCATCAGCGCGAGCCGCGCGCGCGATAACATATGGTAAGTCTGCGGCGTCGACGGACAATTCACCGAAACGATATCGACATGCCGGAGCATTGCGTCGAGATCGGGCCAATACCGCGCGCCGAGCTCATCCTCGATATGCGGATTGATCGGCTTTCGGTTGTGATAGTGGACCGAAAGACCGAACGCCCTTCCTCGCCGCGCGATTGCCTCGCCGACGCGGCCGAGGCCAATGACGCCAAGCGCCTTTCCGCGAACGCGATGGCCGAGCATCCATGTTGGCGTCCATCCTGAAAAGGAGCCGTCCTCAAGAGCTTTGACGCCCTCGACGAGGCGACGCGGCACTGCAAGGATCAGCGCCATCGCCATATCGGCGGCGTCCTCGGCAAGAACGGACGGCGTGTTCGTTACGGTCACGCCATGCGCATTCGCCGCCGCGACGTCGATGTGATCAACGCCGGCCCCAAAATTGGCGACAAGCTTCAGCCGGGCGCCCGCTTGCTCGAAAAAAGACTGGTCGAGGCTATCGCCAAGCGTCGGCGCCAGCACGTCAACGGACCGCGCGAGGTCGAGCAGCTGGTCACTGCGGAGCGGCGCATTGGATGAATTGAGAACGGCGTCAAACAAATCAGTGAGCCGCGCCTCAACTGCGCCTGGCAGCTTCCGTGTCACTCCGACTCTCAAACGGCGGTGCGGCATTTCTTCCTTCGTCGCGAGCGCGAGCAATCAATCTTAACGCTTCGTTAAGCGCCGTTCGCGAAATGTAAACGCTGAGCCGCGCTGCGGCGTAACGCCCACTCCTTCCGCTACCAACGTGATATTCTCGCGCGCCGCCCTTTTTCTTGTCAGTCTTCATTTGAGCGTTCTCTCTCCCGCCGCGCAAGCCGATGGCGGCGCGCCCGCCATCCGAACCGACACGCCGTCAGGACAACCGGTACCTCGCTTCGTAAGCCTGAAGCACGCCAAAACGAATTGCCGGATCGGCCCGTCAACAGAGCACCCTGTCCGTTACGTCTTCCGCCGCGAGGGCGCGCCGGTGATGGTGGTTGCCGAATCCGTCGATTATTGGCGGAAAATCCGTGATTTTTCAGGCGACGAATGTTGGGCCCATCGCGTGACGTTGCGTCCGCAATCCCATGTTCAGACAACACAGGAAACAGCGTTGCGACGAAAACCCGGCGAGGGCGCGCCAACAATCGCGACGCTGGGGCCTGGGGTTCTTGCGCGTATTGAAGGTCGTCATGGCGGCTGGCTTAAGGTTTCAGCCGAGCGTCTGCAGGGCTGGGTCAAGGCCGCTGACGTTTGGGGCGGTGACGCCCTCAGCGCTGCATCGCGCAATTGACCGCTGCTTTAGGGCCCGCTACCGCTTCTTCGCTTTCTATTGTAGCGGTGGTTCGAAGCCGCGCATCGCCCTCGGGCGAGCCAGTGTGATGACCGAAAAATCAAGTTTCACGCGCGAAGAATTGCTGCAGTGCGGAATGACCGGCTTTAACGGTCCGGGCACCGCACAACTACCCATTCCGCCAATGCTGATGTTCGACCGCGTAATACACATCACGCGGGATGGGGGCCCCCACGGTCGCGGCGCTGTCGTCGCCGAACTCGACATTCACCCAAAGCTCTGGTTCTTCGAATGTCATTTTCCTGGCGATCCGGTGATGCCGGGTTGCCTTGGACTCGACGCGCTTTGGCAAATGGTCGGTTTTTTCCTCACATGGTCAGGCTTGCCCGGGAAGGGTCGCGCCCTCGGCTGCGGCGAGGTCAAGTTTTCGGGTCAAGTGACACCAGTTGTCAGGCTTGTTCGTTATGAACTTGATTTGCGGCGCGTCATGAGCGGGCGACTGGTGCTTGGTATTGCGGACGGACGCGTCATCGCCGACGACAAAGTGATTTATGAGGCGAAGGATCTTCGCGTCGGGCTATTCTCAGAAGTGCAATTGAACGCTGGCGCGGCGTCTTGAACGCTGGCGACGTGGGAGGACTATGAGACGGGTCGCGATCACCGGACTGGGCGTCGTCTCGTCGATTGGCGCGAATGTCGCTGAAGTCGCGCGCGCACTGAAGGAAGCAAGATCGGGAGTTACGTTCGCCCCTGAGTTCGCCGAGCTTGGTTTCAGATGCCAGGTCTACGCACGTCCGAGCGTCGATCCCGAAGTCGCGCTCGACCGGCGCACGCGCCGCTTCATGGGCGAGGGGGCGGCGTGGAATTACATCGCGATGCAAGAAGCAATTGCGGACGCCAAGCTTGCGCCCGATGAAATTTCACACCCGAAAACCGGCCTTATCATGGGATCGGGGGGACCATCGACCGCGGCAATCGTCGAAGCCGCCGACGTGACGCGCGCCAACAAGAGCACGAAGCGGATCGGACCGACGGTCGTGCCGAAGGCGATGTCTTCGACGAATTCCGCAACGCTCGCGGTGCCGTTCAAGATTCTGGGCGTCAACTATTCAATCTCGTCGGCCTGCGCCACCTCCGTCCATTGCATCGGCGCCGCAGCGGAACAGATCATCTGGGGCAAGCAGGACATCATCTTTGCCGGCGGCGGCGAGGATTGCCATTGGTCGATGTCGAATATTTTCGATGCGATGGGCGCGATGGCGACGCGCTTCAACGAAACGCCATCGACGGCGAGCCGGGCTTACGACAAGAACCGCGACGGCTTCGTTATCGCCGGCGGCGCTGGCGTCGTCGTGCTCGAAGAAATGGAACGCGCCAAGGCGCGCGGCGCAACGATTTATGGCGAGATCGTCGGCTATTACGCCAACTCCGATGGCTATGACATGGTGCAGCTTTCGGGCGAAGGCGCCGTGCGCTGCATGAAAGCCGCTATGGCGAGCGTGAAGCAGCCTATCGATTATGTGAACACGCACGGCACCTCGACGCCGGTCGGGGACTCGAAGGAGACAGCGGCGCTGCGCGAGGCATTCGACGGAAAGGTTCCTCCATTCTCCTCAACGAAGTCGCTCACGGGCCATTCGCTGGGCGCCGTCGGCGCCCAAGAGACGATCTACTCCCTCATCATGATGCGCGATCGCTTCCTGTGCGAGAGCGCGCATATAGAGGAGCTGGACCCCGAGTTCGAAGGTCTGCCCATCATTCGCCAGCGGGTTGATAACGCAAAGATCGACTGCTTCCTGACGAACTCGTTCGGCTTCGGCGGCACTAATGGCTGTCTTATCGTCGCACGGGCGGATTGATGCGTGAGCTATCCTTGGTGACGCGTTTTTGTGAATCGCTCCTCAGGATGAAGTAAAAATCTTTTCATCCGGAGGGGCCGCGAAGGGCCAATGCCGCATGGAGCAAGACCGATGACCGACGAAACCCAATTCCCCGCCGGCGACTTGATGAGGGGCAAGCGCGGCCTGATCATGGGCGTCGCCAACAAAAACTCGATCGCGTGGTCGATCGCGCAGCAGTTGCACGCCCAAGGGGCGGAGATCGCATTCACTTATCTGAACGACGCCATGGAGCGCCGCGTGCGCCCGCTCGCGGAAAGCCTTGGCGCCAAGCTGATTCTAGAATGCGACGTGTTGACCGACGCACATATGGACAAAACTTTCGCAACGATCGCCAGAGAATGGGGAATTCTCGATTTCCTCGTCCACTCGATCGCCTTTACTGACAAGGCCGCGCTTGAAGGCTCGTTCGTCGCCAACACCACGCGCCAGAATTTCAAGGATACAATGGACGTCTCGGCGTTTTCGTTCGTTGACGCCGCACACCGCGCCTCGAAGCTGATGCCGAATGGCGGATCCATGGTCACGCTGACCTATCTCGGCTCTGAGCGGACGATCCCGAACTACAACGTCATGGGCGTCGCCAAAGCCGCGCTTGAGGCGTCCATGCGCTACATTGCGCGCGATCTCGGACCGGCAGGCATTCGCGTCAACGCGATTTCGGCGGGTCCGATCAAGACGCTCGCCGCCGCCGGAATTTCTTCAGGGCGGCACATGTTCTCGTTCAACCGGAAGTCTTCGCCCCTGCGCGATGATACAGACCCGAAAGGCGTCGCCGGCGCCGCGCTTTATCTGCTTTCAGACCTAGGCGCTTCCTGTACGGGAGAAACGCTCCACGTCGACGCAGGCTTTCACATCGTCGGCATGCCAGATGAGGACGCCCTTAAGGCGGAATAGTTAATTCGCGCAAGGCTTGCGCCTTCGTCATCAATCCGTAACAGGATCGATAAAGAACCGTCAGCATCCTGACATTCTGGCGTTATGAAACGCCCTTAGGCCCCCGCAACAGATGGGTGCGGGGAGCGTCAATAATGCTGTCGAACCATAGTCAGCGTACCAGATGGATGGCGGCGGTGAGCGCGTGCGTTCTTGCCGCTTACGGGACAAGCGGGGCTTCAAGTTCGATCTCGGAGCGCGCAGCGCGCGAATCGATGGCGCCCTCGGGCGCGCCAGTCATCGCAGTTGGCCACAGAGGGACGATGAAATTCGCGCCCGAAAATACGCTAGCCGCTTTCGACAAGGCTATCGAAATGGGCGCACGCGCTGTCGAGATGGACGTTCGCATGACCGCCGACGGCCACTTCATCATCATGCATGACGCCCGCGTCGATCGCACCACGAATGGCAAGGGGTCCGTGGCGACAATGACGCTCGCCGAGATCAAGGCGCTCGACGCCGGCGCCTGGTTCAGCGAGGAGTTTGCTGGCGAGCGGGCGCCAACGCTGGTTGAGGCGCTGCGACACCTTAAAGGCCGCGCCGCCATCGACATCGATTTCAAGGCGGGGCCGACGGATGCGGCGGAACGCATCGCCGCGATCCTTGACGCCGAAGGCTATGATGACGGATCCTTGGTGACGGTTTTTGTGCGCGCATGGCACTACCGGAAAATGAAGCCGCTGCCGGAGCGATACGCCTTGCGGCCGCATTTCCAAAGCGCCGAAGCCGCCGCTGAGGCGCGGGCAGCGGGCGTCGACATCATGGGCCTGCGGCGGCGCAATTTCAGTTTCGCCGCAGCGCGCGCCATCGCCGACAACGACCTTGCGCTCTTCGCCAACGTCATGGGCCGCGATGATGGCGCGGAGGGCTTTTCCGATGCGCTGCGCGCCGGCGCCCGGTTCATCCAGACCGATCGACTCGACTTGCTGACGCCCTTTCTCAAGGAGCGCGGGCTTCTCGCCGATTGCGTGCCATCGCGCACTCTCGGTTGCCTAGGGGACGAACCTGCGAATATTCGCATCGCCGGCAGCGCCGCCACGGTGCGGACGGCCAACTGAGCGTTAGCCCGACAGCGCTTGCGCGAGCCGCGGCAAGCCAACCGCCATGACGACGCTGATAACAAGGCCAAGGGTAGCTTTGCCGGCATCCGAGGCGACAATTTTAAGCGTCGCGCCTGGCGAACGGATCTTATCGATTGTGGCGACAGCAAACTCGCGGCCCGCGATCAACCCGAGGAAGGCCCAGGTCGTCGACATCGGCGAATTACTCAAATAAGCGAAAAATGAGAGAACTGATGCGTAGGAAAAGTCGATGATCGTCGCTGACCGGATATCGATCACGTTCGACTTTGTCCGCAGGATCTTTTGGACCGGACCGCCTTTAGCAATGAAGGTGATCATCAGCAAAACGACGATGATCAGTAGCGATAGTGCTGCCTGGGTATGGGTAAGCTCACGCGGCAGAAAGATGTAGATGTTAGCGAAGTCCTGAATAAGCCAAGCCGCCCAGAGATAAGCGGTGGTACACCATTGGAGCAGGATCCAGACGGGTTTTTGTGCATCGTTCGGAGTCTTCAGGAAATGACGCTCAACTGTCGGGGCCAGAATTGCGTAGAGCAGGAGGCCGCTCATGAAGGCAAACGCGTAGGCTTGCAGCGACTTGATCAGCATGCCTTGCAAACCCGCAAGGCTGGCGAAGATCGTCAAAATCATAAAGGTTGTCGACACCGGTATGCCGAACGCGGTGACGACCAGCAGCATTACCGCCGGCAGAACATGGTACCATTGAACTTCAAAAACGGGATATTTCTTGAGATCCGACAGACGACCCCACGAGGGGTCGCCTTCATAAATCACGTAACCATATCCGAAAACGACGACGAGAACCGTCGTCGCAAACAGGAACGTCGCCCACCAGGGCAGCTTCTGGTTTGAGTTGATGAAGGTTCCAAGCGTCTGGAGCGCGTCATTGCCGACAACCGCATAGGCCGCAAAGAAAAAGCCGAGCAAAGCCCAGATATTGATGCCGAATATGTCCAAGGCGCGCCTCGAAAATTGATGATGAGGGCGCTGCTACATGGCCCGGACGATCCCCGCCCTTCGCTATCGGTTTTTTTTGTATCCCTTTTGTGACAAGAACGCGCGAGAACGCGCCTCTTGATCATCGGGCGAGCGCGGTGTTGCGTAAAAGGGATTGGAGCAATCGCTTTGGATACGGAACACGTCATGAACATCCGGGCCGAGATCAAGATGTCATTGCCGCTCGACCACCCAGCCCTGCCCGCAAGCCGCGTCGGCTTGCTGATCGTCAATCTCGGTACGCCCGACGCCCCGACGCCGGGGGCCGTTCGGCGTTATCTTGCGGAATTTCTGTCAGATCGCCGCGTTGTCGATTACCCGCGCCTCTTATGGCTGCCGCTCTTGCATGGCGTCATATTGAATATCCGCCCGGCGCGCAGCGCTCACGCCTATCAAAAAATATGGACGGAGGGTGGCTCCCCTTTGCGTGTATACGCTGAGCGAACCGCGCGGGCGCTCGCAGAGCGGCTCGGACCGAAGGCGGTTGTCGACTTCGCGATGCGCTATGGCGAGCCATCGATCGGCGCTCGCATCAAGGCGCTCCAGGAGAAGGGCTGCGATCGCATCGTGTTGTTGCCGCTCTACCCCCAGCATTCACGGTCGACGACGGCAAGCGTCGGCGATGCTGCGTTTGACGCGCTGAAGGAACTGGTGTGGCAACCGGCTATCCGGATGGCGGCCGCTTATCATGATCTTCCAGCATATATCGACGCTCTCGCTAGTAGCGCCCGCGATGGCCTCGCCGCGCTTGGATGGATGCCGGAGCGCATCATCCTATCCTTCCATGGCACGCCGAAGCGCCACCTGACCGAGGGGGACCCCTATCACTGTCACTGCATGAAGACCGCACGACTGTTGCGCGAGCAAATGGGATGGACCCAAGACTTCGCTCCAGTGGCGTTCCAATCGCGTTTCGGGCGCGAGGAATGGCTCTCGCCTGCGACCGACGACATGATCGCGGCCTCGGCGCGCGATGGCGTCAAACGCCTGGCGGTGATGACGCCGGGTTTTTTGGCGGACTGCCTCGAAACGCTGGAGGAAATCGCAATCGGCGGGCACGAGACTTTCGTCGCGAGCGGCGGCGCAGAGTTCGCGGCGCTCCCCTGCCTCAACGATTCCGTCTATATGACTGATCTTCTCGAAGCGTTAGTCGCGCGCGAGGCGGCTGGCTGGTTGGAAGGCTAAGAACGGCATGATGGAACTGCTAGCGACCCCTCAGTTCTGGGGAAGCCTCGTCACGTTGACCTTTCTTGAGATCGTTCTCGGGATCGACAATCTTTTGTTCGTATCGATCGCCGTCGCGAACCTCAAAGGCGAGGCGCAGAAAAACGCCCGGCGCGTCGGCGTCTGGGGCGCAATGGTGCTGCGCGTTCTGATGCTCGGGGGGATCTTCTGGATCATCAATGCGGACAAGGAGCCGTTGTTCCTGTTGCCCGACGGCCTCGTGAAGATTTTCGCGCATGGCGATGCGCACGCCGCCGAAGAAATGGCGAAAATCACTGTCAAGGACCTCATCCTTCTCGCCGGCGGCCTTTTCCTGTTATGGAAGGGCACACAGGAGATCCACTCTGCCGTCGAGGGGACGGGACATGAAGCGGCGAAAGCGAAGAATGAGTTTTCGGCTG
This sequence comes from Parvularculaceae bacterium, assembly GCA_034522715.1. Classification (GTDB taxonomy): domain Bacteria; phylum Pseudomonadota; class Alphaproteobacteria; order Caulobacterales; family Parvularculaceae; genus Amphiplicatus. The sequence goes on from JAXHLA010000005.1 coordinate 664,288, forward strand.
TCATCCTTCAACTCTTCGTCATCAATATCGTCTTTTCGCTCGACAGCGTCATCACCGCCGTCGGCATGACCGATATCATCGAAGTGATGGTCGCGGCTGTCGTACTGTCGACATTCGTCATGGCGGCGGCGGCGACGCCGCTGTCCGGCTTCATTGAGAAACACCCGACGACGAAAATGCTTGCGCTTGCCTTCATCCTGCTCGTCGGCGTCGCGCTGGTCGCAGACGGCCTCGGGTTCCACATCCCGCGCGGCTATCTCTACTTCGCGATCGCGTTCTCGCTCGCGGTTGAGCTTCTCAATATTCGGGCGCGCAAGCCGGACGCTGCCGAGCGCGCCCATTGAGGGTTTTCTACTCCGACCATTTCAATCTCAGCCTGCCGCCCGGTCACCGCTTTCCGGGAACCAAATATGGCATGCTGCGGCGCTTGCTGCTTGAAAAATACATAGTTGCAGCAGAGAGCCTTTCGCCGTCCCCGCTTGCGACGGCCACGGAAATCGAAGTCGCGCACGATCCTGCCTATGTCGATAGCGTGCGCGCCGGGACGATCGACGCCTCCGCCATGCGCCGGATCGGCTTTCCGTGGTCGGAGCAAATCTGGCGGCGATCGCAAGCGACGATGGGTGGCGCTATAGCGGCGGCGCGCGCGGCGCTGACGGATGGCATCTCGGGCCAACTCGCTGGCGGCACGCATCATGCCCATTACAGTTTCGGCGCCGGCTATTGCGTTTTCAACGACTTCGCGATTGCAGCGTTGAGCTTGCTCGAAGGGCGCCGCCAAGAGCGGGTGGCGAGAATCGCGATCGTCGACCTGGACGTCCATCAAGGCGACGGCAATGCGTCAATCCTCGGACGGCGCGACGATATTTTCATCTTTTCGATGCACGGCGAAAAGAATTTCCCGTTCCGCAAAGAAAAATCCAGCCTCGATGTCGAACTTCCCGACGGCGCTGAAGATGACGATTACCTTCAGGCGCTTGCCGAGCATCTCCCCGCCGTCTGGGCGTTCCGGCCTGATCTGGTGCTCTATCAGGCCGGCGTTGACCCGCTGAAAGAGGATCGATTGGGGCGCATGGCGCTGACGCATCAGGGCCTTATGGAACGCGACCGCATGGTGCTCGAAGGCGCCAAGAGCCGTGGAGTTCCCGTTTCTATCGCCATCGGCGGCGGCTACGCGCAACCGATCGAGGCAAGCATCGAGGCCTATGCGAATACATGGCGGATTGCGCGCGCCGTCTACTGAATTCGCCGGACAGCTTCTATGAACCGGTCAACTTCATCATGCGCCGTCGCCCACGAGCAAATGAGCCGCTGCATGGTTCCGGCCGCCGGATCGCCAGGCGTCACCCAGGGATAAAAGGTCGCCCCAGAAGCGCGCAGTTTTTCGGCGGCGCCCGGCGCAAGGGAAACGAAAACTTCGTTCGCTTCCGGCGGATACCAGACTTTACAACTGGGATTCGCAGACAGTCCTTCCGACAGGCGACGCGCCATCGCGTTCGCGTGCGCCGCCATGTCGAGCCACAGGCCGTCTTCGAAATAGGCGTCGAACTGAGCGGCGATGAAGCGCATTTTGGAGAAGAGCTGCGCGGCGCGCTTACGTCGGAACATGAAGTCCGCGGCCGCGGCGGGATCGAAGAAAACAACCGCCTCCGCGATCAGGCACCCGTTTTTGGTGCCCCCGAAAGAGAGAACGTCAACGCCTGCCTTCCAGGTGATGTCGGCGGGCGAACATTCAAGGGTCGCGAGCGCGTTTGCGAAGCGCGCGCCGTCCATGTGCACCTTGAGGCTCGACGAACGGGCGGCCGCGCACAGCGCCTTTACTTCGTCTACAGAATAAACCGTTCCGCACTCCGTCGCCTGCGTCAGCGACAGCGCTTTTGCCGGCATGCCGTGCGGCGGGCGCTCCGGAAACCCCGCGAGCGCAGCCTTGACCGCGTCCGGCGACAGCTTGCCCGCCAATCCTTTGATGGGCAGCAGTTTCGCGCCGCCCGTGAAGAACTCCGGCGCGCCGCATTCGTCCATCTGGATGTGACTTTCCTCATGACAGAGGATCATGCCCCAAGATGGCGAAAGCTGCGACAGCGCAAGCGCATTCGCCGCCCCGCCCGTCGCGACAAAGAAAACCGCGACTTCGCGTTCGAAGAGTTCGGCGAACTTTCCCTCGACGCGCTTTGTCAGCGCGTCGCCGCCATAGGACGGCGCGTAACCTTCATTGGCGCGCTGAAGCGCCGCCATGATGGCGGGATGTGCGCCAGCCCAATTGTCGGATGCGAAATTCATGACCCGAGTTTGCTGCGCCTTAAGCGGCGGCGTCAAGAAACGCCTCGTACCCGGCGATCACGCGATGCGCGCCAGCCTCGGCAAGGCGCTCGCCATAGCCCTCGGAACAATGGCCCCCGCCGGTGAAGCCCCAGACCGTCATCCCTGCCGCGATCCCGGCCTTTACGCCGTTGACGCTGTCCTCAAGGACGAGACAGCGCGCGGGCGACGCGCCGATTTTTTCCGCCGCATAGAGAAAGATGTCGGGCGCGGGTTTTCCTGCAGCGACAAGGTCGGCGGAATAAATATGCGGCGCGGCGAGTTCGTAAAGGCCCATGCGCCGCAGTTTCGATTCCAGGAATACGGCGCGGGCGGACGAGGCGACCGCGATGCGCCCAAACCGCTGCTTCGCTAAAATCAGCGCGGCGTCGGCGCCCGCGATGATGGTGAGCGCGTGCATTTCATGGCGGCGCCCGTCAAGCACCCGTTCTTCAAAGCCTGGGGCGGCATCGGCGCCAAGGCGCGCGCGGTGATCGTCCTTTAGCTGATCGAAAAACGCCGCGTCGTGCAGGCCGACAAAGCGGCGCACGTACTCTTCCGGCGTGTAGGAAAGGCCGATCGCTTCGAGCGCCGCGCGCTCGCCCCGGATCGCCAAGACTTCTGAGTCGACGAGCACGCCGTCGCAGTCGAAAATGATCGCGTCAAAATCCATGGAGGAGGCGATGGACTGGCCTCGCGCAAAAGAAAAGCCCCGCCGAAGCGGGGCTTTCCCAATTCTCATGAGAAACGCGATCAGAGACCCGCGAGCACCGCGAGCATCAATAGCGCGACGATGTTCGTGATCTTGATCATCGGGTTCACCGCCGGACCGGCCGTATCCTTGTAAGGATCGCCGACGGTGTCACCGGTGACCGCCGCTTTGTGCGCGTCGGAGCCTTTTTTGTGGAGCTTACCCGTGGAGTCGGTGAAGCCTTCCTCGATCAGCTTTTTGGCGTTGTCCCACGCGCCGCCGCCCGAGGTCATCGAGATGGCGACGAAGAGGCCGGTCAGGATGACGCCAATCAACATCGCGCCGACAGCGGAGAGCGCCGCGGCCTTGCCAGCGATCATGCCGATCACGAAGTAAAGAACGATTGGAGAGAGAATCGGCAAGAGCGAGGGAACCACCATTTCCTTGATCGCAGCGCGTGTCAGCATGTCGACGGCGCGGGCGTAGTCGGGCTTTGTCGCGCCCGTCATAATGCCGGGATTTTCACGGAACTGCCGGCGAACTTCTTCAACAACCGCCTGCGCCGCGCGCCCGACAGCTTGCATCGCCATACCGCCGAAGAGGAAAGGCAACAGGCCGCCGAAGAACAGGCCGCTGATGACGTAAGGATCGGACAGCGAGAACGTCAGCGGCTCCATCCCACGGAAGTACTGGTGCTGGTCCGTCGTATTGGCGAGGTAGATGAAGTGCTTGATGTCTTCCGTATACGCCGCAAAGAGGACGAGCGCGCCGAGGCCCGCCGAACCGATCGCGTAGCCCTTCGTGACCGCTTTTGTCGTGTTCCCGACCGCATCAAGCGCGTCGGTCGTCTCGCGGACCGAACCTTCGAGACCGGCCATCTCAGCGATGCCGCCAGCATTGTCGGTCACCGGGCCGAAGGCGTCGAGCGCGACGATCATGCCCGCAAGCGCGAGCATCGTCGTCACCGCCGTCGCAATGCCGTAAAGGCCCGCAAGGTTATAGGTTGCGATGATGCCGGCGACGATGACAAGCGCAGGGAGCGCTGTCGCTTCCATCGACACTGCAAGGCCCTGAATGACGTTGGTGCCGTGGCCCGATACCGACGCCGCGGCGACCGACTTCACCGGACGAAAACCTGTGCCGGTGTAGTATTCGGTGATCCAAACGATAAGACCAGTGACAATGAGACCGACGACGCCGCACAAGAGCAGGCTCATTCCAGTAAACGGCGCGCCGTCGATCGGCTTTGAGAAGCCAAAGATCGCATTGGTTACGAGCGCTATAGCGACAAGCGAGAGGACGCCGGTCGCGATCAGGCCCTGATAAAGCGCGCCCATGATGTTCTTCGAGCCCTTGCCGAGACGAACGAAAAACGTGCCTATGATCGACGTCACGATGCACGCCGCGCCGATCGACAGCGGGTAAATCATGAAGGCCGTTGCGTTCGCGGTGAAAAGGATGGAGCCGAGCACCATCGTCGCGGCGACGGTGACGACATAAGTTTCGAAGAGATCCGCCGCCATGCCGGCGCAATCTCCGACATTGTCGCCGACATTGTCGGCGATCGTCGCTGGATTGCGGGGATCATCTTCCGGAATGCCGGCTTCGACCTTTCCGACCATATCGCCGCCGACATCGGCGCCTTTGGTGAAAATGCCGCCGCCAAGACGCGCGAAAACCGAAATTAGCGATGCGCCAAGCGAAAGCGAGACAAGCGCGTTGACGACCTCGCGGCTCTCAGGCGCAAGGCCCATGGGCCCCGTGAGGACCGCGTAGTAGCCGGCAAGACCGAGCAGCGCGAGACCGGCGACCAGCATCCCCGTGACAGCCCCGGAGCGGAACGCGACCGAGAGACCCTTGCCGAGACTTTCGGACGACGCTTGCGTCGTTCGCACGTTCGCGCGAACCGAAACGAGCATACCGATGTACCCGGCAGCGCCTGACAGGATTGCGCCAGCGGCGAAGCCGAGCGCAGCGGTCAGTCCAAGCGCGCCCAGCAAGATCGCAAACACGACGACGCCGGCGATGGTGATCGTCGTATACTGACGTTTAAGGTAAGCAGAGGCCCCTTCCTGGATCGCCGCCGCGATTTCCTTCATCCGCGCGTTGCCCGCGGATAGCGACATCACCTGCTGCACGGTGACGACGCCGTACAAGATGGCGAGAATTCCGGCCCCGATGACCAGCCATAATTCTAGGCTCATTGCACCCTTCCCTTGGGTCCTCGAAGGACCGCTTGATTTGGATTATCGGGGGGAGAACGCCGATATGGCCGCGACGTGAGGGACGCCAGCGCTTCAATCAGCCCCCGATTGGATCGGCCGGACTACTGGCAAAGCCGGTCTTGAAAATCAACAGGAAAAGCAAATCCCGAACGTGTAGGTCACGCCGCTGAGCGAAACTTCCGCTGGCTCTCGGGCTCCTGGTCCGTCACTTCCTTAACCCAAGGATATTTCTTGGCCATTTCGTCCGTGTAACCAAGATTTCGCGCTGTGGCGCTGCGCGGGCGGTCAGCCTTGCCGGCGTAAAAGGTCCGAAAGACCTTGTCCCAGAAGAACTCCGCGATCCCAAAATTTCCGTTCTCATTGTGGAAATGGTGCGCGAGATGGCGCTCCTTGATCGTTTTCCAGAACCCAGACTTTGGTTCGAAGGCAAGGTGCTGACCGGCGTGTAGAAACTCGGTGTAGCAGGTCATGATAACCATCCCGGCGATCGACGCCGCCGCGCCAGAAGCGCCAGCAATCGCGTAGCCGACCGGCCCCGCAACCAGCAAGATAGGGGGGACTGTTGTCTGAAGTCCGCCAAAGAGCACCGAAAGATCGTTCGGGAACCGGTGATGGTCGTAATGCGTTCGCTTCCAGAACCGGGCGAGGAACCGCGTTTTGTACATCCAGCTCCCATGCAGGATAAACCTATGGGTCACATACCAGGCGATGGGAAAGATCAGTCCGCCAGCGATCAACGCGGCAAAGGTTCCAGCAAGGTTTGACAATGTCGCGATCGAAACGATTATGGCGACCGCGATCATGGCAAAATAAATTTGCATCGCCGGGTAGGTGAGATAAGCCCTGACGAGATCGTCGAAAGTCATGCGATTGAGGAGAAACCCCTCCTCCTTCCATGCTTTGTATCCGACGAAAATGCGCATAAGCGGGCTCCAACAAAGGTACGGGGCGTACAACGGGGAAGTCGGTTTAGGAAGACATCCAGGGCGCCGCAAGCGGTCGCGGCTGTACTTCAAGCACCCTCAAAATGCTCTACTTTTGGCCTTCGGGGTCCCCGGTGAAACATCAGCAAGCAATTATTGAAACCGGCAAAGCCCCCCCCGGCTTGCCGGTCGAACCCCCAGACGGTATTCGCCCAAACTCCAAGACTTTTGCGGAAATCTCCCCAAGGGTCCGGATAACTGCGCGAGGCCGGCGTATCATCGGCCGTTAATTGGGCGAGGGGCGTTCATGACCTTTCATGCTGATGCGGGCGCTTCGGCAAGGGGCGCCGCTGAAGAGTTCCGGCCGCAGGGCCCTCTCTTGCCCACGCCGACGAACACCGGCCGTCAGCCTTTGAAATTGGCCTGCTTTGAAACGTTGACGGCAGCCCTTGAGTACGCAGCAGCCGGGGACGCCGGCTACAATTTTTACAACCTTCGTGGCGTCCTGTCATACGTCCTGTCCTATGCGGAATTGAGAACCAGGGCAGCGACGCTGGCGCGCCGGTTGGCCGCTCGGTTCGATCGAGGGGCGCGGATTGCGCTTGTTGCCGAGACGAGCCCTGAATTCCTGACCGCTTTTTTTGCTTGCCAGTATGCGGGACTAGTCCCGGCCCCAATGCCGCTGCCCGTCAATCTCGGCGGCAAAAACGGATATCTGACGCAAGTCCGTTTGATGGTGGAAGGATCGAAGGCCGCGGCTGCGGTCGGGCCACTTTCGATCAAGGATTTCCTGACCGACGCGCTCGCCGCGAATTCGACAGTCGCGGTCATGAGTTTCGAAGAACTCGATGCGCTGAGCGACGAAAAGGACGCAACGCCGTTCGGACCAGACGAGGCGTGCTACATCCAGTATTCCTCAGGCTCGACCAGTGCGCCCAAAGGGGTGATCGGGACTCAGGCATCGGTTAACGCGAACCTGCACGGAATCACCAAACACGGCCTGAAACTTCGCGCCGATGATCGCGCCACCAGTTGGTTGCCGCTTTATCACGATATGGGATTGATCGGCTTCGGGTTGGCGCCGCTCTACGGACAGCGTTCTGTAGACCTAATCGCAACCTCCGACTTCGTCCGGCGCCCGCTTCTCTGGCTTCGATTGATGTCAGACAATAAAGCGACCGTCACCTATAGCCCGTCCTTCGGTTATGAATTATCGGCGCTGCGGGCGGGCAAGGCCGAAGATGGAGCGATTGATCTTTCCTCCTTACGTATTGCCGGCATCGGCGGCGACATGGTTCGCCCCGAGGCGCTTAAACTTTTCGCCGATGCTTTTGCGTCAAACGGCTTCAAAGCGACGTCGTTCCTGCCCAGCTATGGCATGGCCGAAGCGACGCTCGCGGTGACCTTTACAGAAATCGGAGCGCCAATCGATATCGATCAAGTCGACATGCGCCACTACAATCGATCCGGAGTGGCTCAGCCCTCGTCTGCGCTGACATCGCCCGAGCACCGTCGCGGGTTTGTTCTCTGCGGCACAGCGCTGCCAGGACACGCGGTCGATGTACGCAACGAAGCCGGCGAGACGCTTAAAGATCGGGAAGTCGGTCGGATCTTCATTAAGGGGCCTAGCCTGACGCCCGGCTATTTCAGCGACGCGGAGGCCACTGCACGCCTGTACGCCGGCGAATGGCTTGACACCGGCGATATGGGCTATTTCCTCAATGGCCAGATTGTCATCACTGGCCGAGCGAAGGACCTCATCATCATCAACGGCCGCAATATTTGGCCGCAGGACATTGAGTGGGCGGTCGAGAAAGTCGACGGCGTGCGTCAAGGCGGCGTCGCGGCGTTCTCTGTGGATGACGGCAGCGGGGAAAAAATAGTCGTCGTCGCCGAACGGCGCGGCATGTCAGCCGTGGCGCTCGCAGATCTTCAGCGCGAAGTCGCCAAGACGATCCAGACGGCGGCGGGCGCGCCTGCGACTGTTATTCTCACCAAACCTCATTCAATGGTGCTCACCTCGTCCGGCAAGCTCAGCCGCGCAAAAGTGAAGCAGAAATATCTTGGCGGCGACTTCGATCAGGACACGGTCGAATCGCACACGCCGAAGGCGCTCGCCGAAGCCCAAGCGTGACATTAATCGCCGTCACTGGCGGAACCGGATTTATCGGCGCCGCGCTGATCGATCAATTATTGCAGCAGGGCGCACATGTGCGCGCACTCGCGCGTGATCCGGGCAGGCTGAAGCGCGCGGGCGCCTTGGAGGCAGTTGCGGGTAGCCTTGAAAACGAGAAGTCGCTTGAGGCGTTGGCGCGCGGCGCCGGCGCCTTTCTGCATCTCGCCGGCGAGACACATGCGAGGACGGAACAGGATTACGCGCGCATCAACGTCGATGGCGCGCGGCGCGCGGCGGCCGCGGCGGCCAAAGCAGGCGCGCGGTTTGTTCACGCATCCTCGCTTTCGGCGCGCCAGCCGGAGACCTCCCCTTACGCTCGAAGCAAATATGAGAGTGAGCGCGCGGTAGCCGCGGCGAGCAGCGCCGGTCAATTTCTGGCGCTTCGCCTGCCGGCGATTTACGGACCGGGCGATCTGGTCACCTTGCCGTATTTCAAGCTCCTGAAGTCTGGGTTCGCTTTCGAGCCAGCGACAAGCACGTCCGCCCGCGCCTCGATCCTTTTTGTCGACGACGCGGCCTCTGCGATCATTGCCGCGGCAACCCGCGGGGCTCCCGGCAAAGTTTATGATCTCGGCGATGATCGCGCCGACGGGCGCACCTGGTCCGAGATTGGCCAGACGCTGGGTGAAATAATCGGAAATAATCCGATGGCCCTCAAAATCCCCAAGCCGGCTGTCGCCCTGCTTCACGAAGGCGTCAGAGCTGCGGAAAGCATTTTCGGCATGTCTCCGAGCGTCCGGCAGGGGCAAGTCAACGAGCTTTTCCACCCTGACTGGGTGGCGCGCGAGAACCTCTTCAACACAGAGGCGAATTGGTCGCCGACGACGACGCTTCATGAGGGATTTGCAAAAACCGTGCGCTGGTATCAAGAACAGGGTTTGCTGTGACGTCGTTCGCAGTGAAAGCTGGCGCGAGGATGAAAGCGATGACGGAACCGGGCGTTCACGGAGACGACGATCTCGTCTTCCGGCGCATTTGCGCTCTTCTGGAGCCCTTGAACCACAAGGGCGTGAAATTGACGCGCGATATAGACCTTGTCGCCGATCTCGAGGTCGATAGCGTCTCGGTGCTTGATGTCGTGATGGAAGTCGAAGACGCCTATGATATTTCGATTCCCGTCAACACAATATCCGAAACGCGAACGCTGGGCGAACTGGTTGACGCCATTCACGCTATCAAAAAGCAACAAGGCTAGGTCATGAGCCTCTTCGACAAGTTTGAGAAAACCGCGGTGCTCTATAACGGTCTTTCTGAAATGGGAAAGAACCCGTTCGCGGTAACGATGGAGAAAGTGCTGGGGCCGACGCGCGCGCTGATCAAAGGCCGCGAGACGGTCCTTGCCGGCACGCATAATTATCTTGGACAAACTTTTGAGCCGAAAGCCATCGCTGCCGCGAAGCGTGCGCTCGACTCGGAAGGGACCGGCACGACGGGCTCGCGTTTCGCCAATGGCACCTTTTCCGGCCACAAGGCCCTGGAACGCGCGATCGCCGATTATCTTGGCTTGAATTATTGCGTCATCTTCTCGACAGGCTACGTTGCCAATCTTGGCGCTATCGCAGGCTTGCTGGATCCTGCCGAGGATGTCGTCTTGATAGACGCCGACTGTCACGCCTGCATTTATGACGGCTGCCAGCTCTCCGGCGCGGAGACTATCCGTTTTCGCCATAACGACCCCGAAAGCCTCGACAAGCGGCTCGCGCGCCTCGACCCGAAGTTCAAGGGCAAGCTCGTCTGCATCGAAGGCATGTATTCGATGTATGGCGACATCGCGCCGGTGAAAGAATTCGTCGAAGTCGCGCACAATCACGGGGCCTACCTACTCGTCGACGAAGCGCACTCATTCGGCGTTTACGGCGAAAACGGCCGGGGCGTTTGTGAGGCCGACGGCGTGATGGATAAAATCGACTTCTACTCCGGCACCTTTTCAAAGGCGCTGGCCTCAATCGGGGGTTTCGTCGCTTCCAATCATCCTCAGGCGGAATACCTCAGGTTCTCGTCACGGCCCTATAAGTTCACGGCATCACCCTCGCCCTCCACGATTGCATCGGCGCACGCTGCGCTCGACAACCTTGCCGCTACGCCGGGGCTCAAAGCGAAGCTCTGGGAGAACGCCAACCGGCTGCACGCTGCGCTGTCGCAGTACGGCCTCAAGCTCGCCGCCGCCCCTGCGCCAGTTATTTCCGTGCTGTTGCCCACCAAAGAGGAGGCCTTCGCGGCCTGGAATTTCCTTCTTGATCATGGCGTTTATGTAAACATGGCGATCCCGCCTGGCACGCCAGGCAAGGAGTCGCTTCTGCGCCTCGCCGTTTCGTCCGCGCATACCGTCGAAGACATCGACCGCCTCGTCGGCGCCTACGGTCACATGGCGGAATCGTTCCCGTCCGCGCGCGTCGCCTCGGCCGCGTGAGGACGTCATCGGGGCGTCACACCAGGTCGCTAGTGCGGCTTCGCTAAGGATTGACCCGCCGCCGCGACCCCGCCGCAATTGGGGCGAACCATTGGCGCGGAATTCGCAGAGATTGACGAGCGCGCCGTTTACTGGCGCGCAAGGTAAAGGGTCGCTCACGATGGCGGGACTAAGGTTAGCGGCGGCGAGCCTCGCCCTCATGAACTGTACGGCGATGGCAAAAACCGGGGCGCCGGAGGGCCATATGAGCTGCGATGGCGAGCCGCGCGAAATACTGGTCCGCGTGGTAAACGTCAAGGAAAGCATCGGCTTAATGACCATCGAGCTTTATCGCAACGACCCTGAGGGATTTCTCAACAAGCGCGGGCGCGAATTCCGCCAGCGCTTTGCGGCGAAGGCCCCGGTGACGGAGGTGTGCCTGCACGCCCCGACGGTCGGCCAATGGGCGATGGTCGCCTATCACGACGAGAACGCGAACGAGAAATTCGACAAGGGGACATTCGGCCTGCCGGTCGAGCCGTTTGGCGTTTCGCAGAACCCCAAGATCCGCCTCGCCCCCCCGCCCATCGAAAAAGCGCTGTTCGAGGTTGCGGAAACGGGTGCAACGGTCGAAATCGGCCTTCGGGATTGAGGGTCGGCGCCGCCGCGCCCACTCCGCGGCAGGCGAACAAATGGCATCCATCACTGTTGAACCGGTGAGCGGCGTACAAGGCCGGCGCAGCTTCATTCGCGCGGGCAAGGTCGCCTATGCCGGCGACCCCCATTACATCGCGCCGCTGGAATTCGAGGTCGCCGCGCGGCTCGATCCCGATGCGAACCCTGCGCTGAAAGGCGCGGACGTTCAGCTTTTCCTCGCGAAGAAAGACGGGTCAATCGCAGGGCGCATCTCCGCTTTCGTCAACCCTTTGCATCTCGACCGTTACAATGACGCCGCAGGCCATTTTGGTTTCCTTGACGCGATCGACGACCCAGAGGTTTTCACTGCGCTTCTAAGGGCCGCGGAAGACTTCTTCCGGGCGCGCGGCCTCAAGAAATCGTCGGGGCCGTTTTCGTTCTCCGTCAATGAGGAATGCGGCCTTCTCGTCTCCGGGTTTGACACGCCGCCCTACATCATGATGCCGCACGGCCGGCCCTGGTATCATCGCCATGTCGAGGCTGCGGGCTACGCCAAGGCGATGGACATGCACGCGCTGCGATACATCCCGCGCCGCCAGTTCATCCCGGAGCGGCGCATGAAATTCATCGAGCGGGCATTATCGTCGCCGAAAGTCAGCATCCGGAACATCGACTTCAAGCGGTTCGACGCGGAGATCGCGACGCTCGTCGACATCTATAAGGACGCCTGGAGCGACAATTGGGGCTTCATCCCCATGACCGAAGCGCAGATCGCCCATATGGCGAAGGAGCTGCGCCCGATCATCGAGCCCTACAACATCATCTTCTGCGAGCTTGACGGCGAGCCCGTCGCCTTCGGCCTCGTCCTGCCGAACGTCATGCAGGCGATCCGCGACTTTGACGGCAAGCTGCTGCCATTCAACTGGGCAAAGCTCCTTTGGCGGCTCAAAGTCAAAAAGCTCCCCGAAGCGCGCATGCCGCTGATGGGTGTACGAAAGAAGCTGCATGGAAAGCCCTTGGGCGCAGCCTTCGCTTACAAGATCATCGAGATGGTCAACACGGCGAACATGGACAATGGCGTCGTCTCGTCGGAGCTCTCCTGGATCCTGGAAACCAACACCGACATGCTGACCATGCTGACCGACATGGGCGGCGAGATTTATAAGACGTACCGGATTTATGAGCGGGGGATTTGACGTCGTCGTTCTTTACGGAAGATCGCGCGCGACAAGGTCGAGAAGCGTATAACGCCCGGTTCTCAACGCATTGAGATAGCTGTCGCGCACAATGGCGCGCCACGCCGCATCATCGGGACGCGGAACGCCGGCGAGGCGCGCGTAATCGGCTCGGGACAGCGCCGCGATCCGCCCGACATTGAACGTCTGTGCAGGCGCCTTGAAGGCTTCCGCCTCCGCATCCGCCTCGGTGACTGCATAGGTTTCGCAGGTGAAGCCACGATCGGTCTCTATGGTGACGCCGTCGCGGAAATAGACATGGACGATAGCGTCGCCGTAGCGCGCCGCGCACCCCGGACCAGCGTCACGTGCTTTTTCCAGCACGTCGCCGGCGACGGGAAAGATGAACCCGTTGGAGGCGCGCATGCGGCGGACGAGCGCGCCAGCGCAAGCAGCTTCCTCGCCTCGGCCAATGGAAAGGCATGCATTTGCGATCCAGCGCGCAATATCCGCAGCCTCGGCGTCCAATACATAGACGACCGCGACAAGCCCGCCCTGTTCATAGCGGCAGCGTTGCACCGGAAACCCTGTATAAGCTCTGTCTGGAGTGGTCGCGGGGGCGCACTCGCCCTCGACATAGCGCGAGCGTGAAATGTCGCTGATCGCGGCGAGCGCCGCGCTATAGCTTTCCGCTTCCGCAACGGGGTCGGCGGCGGTTAAACGAATGGGCAAAGCGTCCGGCGCAGCCTGGGGCTGGGGTGCAACCCCCGAGGCGCAGGCGCCAAGAAAAAGCGCGGCGGCGAGAATTCGATGGACCATGAAAGCGCCCCCCTTTTCGAATGAGCGCCAGTTTACCGTAAAAACGGTTCGTCGAAACTGCGCAATTTGCGCGAATGGAGCGTCCCCGCCTCCGCCTCGGCGCGCAGCAATTCAATCGCTCTGAGGCCGATCGCCAGATGCTCCGACACGCGCGCCTGATAGAACGCGTCCGCCATGCCGGGGAGTTTGATTTCGCCATGGAGCGGCCGATCGGAGACGCACAATAAAGTGCCGTAGGGCACCCGGTAGCGGAAGCCGTTCGCCGCGATCGTCGCTGATTCCATGTCGATGGCGATGGCGCGCGACTGATTGAGCCTCACCGCGATCTTTTCGAAATTGAGCTCCCAATTGCGGTCGCTGGTCGTCACGACGGTGCCGGTCCGCAGATGCTCTTTGAGCTGACCTTTCGGGATGCCGCCGACCTGTTCGACGGCGGCAGTCATCGCAAGCTGCACCTCGGCGATCGTCGGCAATGGGATCGACGGCGGCAGCGCGTCGTCAAGAACGTTGTCTTCGCGAAGGTAGGCATGGGCGAGCACATAGTCGCCAAGGCGTTGTGTGCGTCGAAGTCCGCCGCAATGGCCGATCATCAGCCAGACATGAGGCCTCAGGACCGCGAGGTGGTCGGTAATCGTCTTGGCGTTTGACGGCCCGACGCCGATATTGACGAGGGTGACGCCTGCATGCCCCGGCCGAACGTAGTGATAGGCCGGCATTTGCGGTTGTTTCAGCAATGGAGGCTTTGTCGGCTCGGCGCCCTTCCGCGTGATGCGGTCGCCGGGCTCGATCAGCGCGTCGATCTCACCGGCTTCGACCTTGGCGCGCCCAAGCTCGATGAATTCGTCGACATAGCGTTGATAGTTCGTGAACAGAATGAAATTCTGGAAGTGCTCGGGGCGTGTTGCGGTGTAGTGCTGGATGCGATGGAGCGAATAATCGGTCCGTTCCGCCGTGAACAGCGACAGGGGCTGCGCGCCGCCGCGCTCCAGGATCATGCCGCCGTCGACGATCACATCATTCGTCGCGACGAGATTTGGCATGTGGAAGAAATGCTGCAGTTCCTCGCGCTGGCGGAGGTCTAGCAGCGCCGTCGCCTGTTCCAGCGCGAAGGTGAGCGGGATTGGCGTTCGCGAGCGTCCGACGAAGAGCTTCGCCTCGAAACGCTCGGTGATGCGGCGGAGCTGTTCGAGGAGGTAATTGGCGAACAGGCGCGGCGCCGTCACTGAAGAGCCGTGAAGGCTTGCCGACGTGATCTGTCCGAGGGCGAGGCTGCCGGTCTGGATCGCGCGCTCGGCGGGGACCTCGGCGAGAAGATAGGGATAGGTTGGCGCCGCGTGCGGGCCGATTTTCAATTTGCCTTGTGCGTAGTCTGAAAATCGCTGCTCAACGGCCTTGATCGCCTCGTCAAAAAGACTCGTCAGCCGTTCGACGGCGGCTTCCGGGCTGGCGCAGGATTTCAGATCGTCGGCGGGGGCGGCGGCGTGTTTGTGGCTGTCTGTCATGGTGGCCGGAGACCATAGCGGGGTTCTCAGGCCGCGCCAGATGGCGCCCTCACCGGCGGGCAAACTTTGACGCCGCGCGATGAGCGTAAACCGCCAACCGGTCACGAAGCGGCCGCGCGCCGGGCGTTGGCGGCTGGAGCCCCCGCGCTCGGATCCACCCGTTGGCGAGGCGGAGCGAGGCCTCGTCAAGAGAGAGGCGGCTACGCCACGTTATGGAAAACGAAACCGACGGCGCGGGGCCGTTCGCGACCCAGTGCGGCGCCTTGACCGGTACGTAGAGCGCATCGCCCGCGTGCAGGTCGTGCTTTTCCGCGAGCGCGTCGAATTCCGGCCGGTGAGTCAAATTTCGGTGCGCTGCGCCCGCATGATACGCCTCGTGCTGCTCGTCGCTCACGATCCCTGCGTCCGTCGGAAATACATGCATGGTTTTCACGCCGCGAAGCTGCATCAGGATGTTGTGCTCGGGATCCATGTGAAAAGGCGTCACGGCGCCTGGCGAGGAAATGAAGATGAACGCGATCTTCTTCGCCATCGGCCCGGTTTCGATCGCGGCGACGGGGGCAATCTCCGCAAGACACGCATCCATCACTTCGCGATAGCCGGGGTCGGCTTCGACGTTCTTCAGAACCATCCACGACCCACACGTCTTGATGCGACGAATAGTTTCTTCCGGCGAGAGCCCGTTGGCGGGCGTCAGCGCAGGATCCTGCCCCACAGGAAGATCGCCGGCGTTGTATTCGATGGACGCCCGCCCCAACCGCGCGGCGAGCGCCGCTAGAGCCTCAAGCGTAAACCGCGGATCTTCGGCCAGCCGATGCGTCAACCGCGCCGCCGCGCCCGGATATCGTTCAGCCAGCGCTGCGCCGGGGTCGCTAAAGATCGTCATCGTTCGCCTCGACAGGCTTTGCGGCGGCGCGCCGCGCCTTTTCGCTGGCGCGCTCGAGCGCCGTCAGGAGATGGAAGAGGGCTTTTGCCGGCGCGTCGCGACGGCTGACGTTCAGCGCGGATATCGTCCGGCGCTCCTTCCAGAGACGGTCGATCATCGGGTGCTCGGCCTGCGCGCAAGAGTCGATAAAATCAAGCGAGGACGCGCCTTCAAGCGCCTTCATGATCTCGATTTCTATCATCACGCCCGGCGAGTAGCGCGCATACTCTTCATCATAGGCGATCTTGAAGGCGTAAGAGACTTCGCCCGAGCGGAAGTTCACAGCGGAAGCGATGGCGCGCGACCCCAACAGCAACCTGAATATCTGAAGCGCACCAGCCGCACTCGCAAGCGTCGCGGCCTCCTTGAAGAATCGTGCAGACTTATCGTCTTGCAGCAGCGCCGTTCGGTTGCGGCCCTTCCACCCCGACGCTTCGAGAAGGAGGAATTCCTCTGCCCACGGATCGATATCACCGCCCGCAAAGACTTCGAACCGGACCGCGCCCTCGTCCTCCAGCCTTGCGCGAAGCCGACGCAATTCCTTTCGCCGTTTTCCGCTGAGCACTTCCTTCAGATAGTCGTCTGTCGACCACGGCGACCGTAGCATCGCGCGTTGATAACGCGCTGACGGCGCTGAAAGGCGGCCCTGATCGGCGGCGACGGCCCCTGCGGCGGCGAATAAGGGCCCGCTGGCGTCGAGATGGCGCAGGCGCAAGAACGCGCCGCGATCCTCGACGAGCCCGAAAAACGCCCCGAAGAACGCGCGCTCAAATCCACGCCGGACGAGCGGCGCCGCAAAATAACAGTGAGGATGCATCCACGTCGCAAGATAGCGCACCGGCAGGCGCGAATAGCCGTTAATTGGCGCTACAGGCGCCAGACCAATGAGCCGCTTGGCGCCGTCGCGAATGACGGCGACTTCCGGCTTCTCAGCGGCAAATGCATCGAGCGCAGGGAGCAACATGGCGGGCGCATAAAACGGGTTCGGCTCGACAGCGGCCGCCTCCAGATCGCGCCACTCAGCGGTCATCCCCCGCAGGTCGTCGACGCCCACGAACGCGGCCGACAATCGCTCCGAAGCGTGGCGCGCCATTTCGAGATCTTGCGCCCCGTCACCCATCGCTCGCCCGATCCCCCTTGCCCCTCGCCGGCATGTTTCATAGCGGGACGAACTGCGCTGTCATAGCGCCGCGCGGCCGCGATCTGGATTGCGCGATTGAGGTTGCAGGGTTCAGGCCGCGTCTTCGCCGACAAGGATTTCGCGCTTGCCCGCATGGTTCGGCGTTCCGACGACGCCTTCCTGCTCCATGCGCTCAATCAACGTCGCCGCGCGATTGTAGCCGATCTGCAGACGCCGCTGGATATACGAGGTCGAGGCCTTGCGGTCGCGCATGACGATGGCGACCGCCTTGTCGTAGAGCGCGTCTCCGGAGGACGTGTTGCCGCCGATATCGAGACCGCTGAAGGCGCTCTCGTCGTCCTCGTCGCGCAGCTCTGTCACTTCCTGGACGTAGTCGGGGGTTCCCTGCTTCTTCAGAAACTCGACGACTTTCACGACTTCGTCGTCCGAAACAAAGGCCCCGTGCACGCGCCGGATTCGGCCGCCGCCCGCCATGTGCAGCATGTCGCCCATGCCGAGCAGCTGCTCGGCGCCTTGCTCGCCGAGGATCGTCCGGCTGTCGATCTTGGACGTGACCTGGAAGGATATCCGCGTCGGAAAGTTTGCCTTGATTGTGCCGGTAATGACGTCGACCGATGGACGTTGCGTCGCCATGATAAGGTGAATGCCGGCAGCGCGCGCCATCTGGGCGAGCCGTTGCACCATCCCCTCAATGTCTTTTCCGGCGACCATCATCAGGTCAGCGACTTCGTCTATGACGACGACAATGAACGGCATCGGCTCGTAGTCGAGCTCTTCCGTTTCGTAGACGGGCTCGCCCGATCCCGGATCGTAGCCTGTATGAACGCGGCGGGTCAGCGTTTCGCCCGCTTCGTCCGCTTCGACGAGCCGCTGGTTGAACCCTTCAATATTGCGGACGCCGACCTTCGACATCCGCCGGTAGCGTTCTTCCATCTCGCGAACGGTCCATTTGAGCGCGACGACGGCTTTCTTCGGATCGGTGACGACGGGAGCAAGAAGATGAGGGATGCCTTCGTAAACCGAAAGTTCCAGCATTTTCGGATCGATCATGATGAGCTTGCAATCGTCCGGAGACAGACGATAAAGCAGCGAGAGAATCATGGTATTAATGCCGACCGACTTCCCCGATCCCGTCGTTCCCGCGATCAGGAGATGCGGCATGCGCGCGAGATCGGCATAGACGGGTTCGCCGCCGATCGACTTCCCGAGCGCCAGCGTAAGGTCGCCGCGGCTATTCTCATACTCTTCAGCGCCGAGAAGCTCGCGGATATAAACCGTCTCGCGGTCGAGATTTGGCAGTTCGATTCCTATGACGTTGCGGCCAGGCACTACGGCGACGCGCGCGGCGACGGCGCTCATGGAGCGCGCGATATCATCGGCGAGACCGATGACGCGAGATGATTTGACGCCTGCCGCGGGCTCCAGCTCGTAAAGCGTGACAACGGGGCCCGGGCGAACATTGATGATCTCGCCCTTCACGCCGAAGTCGGCGAGCACGTTTTCAAGCATCCGCGCGTTCTGTTCGAGCGCCTCGTCCGAAATTACCCGCGTTTTTTGCGGCGCAGGTTTTCCAAGCAGCGAAAGCGCCGGCAACTCATAGGATCCCGGCTTGAAGACAGGCAATTCGGGCTGGACTTCCCGCGCTTCGCGCTTACCGGGTTTTTTCGGCGCTTCCTTCTCGCGGATGATGTTGCGGCGTTTGGGCGCCACCAACGGAGGATCGGCGCCCTCATCCTTGCGGCTTTCATCCGTGTCAGGATCGTCTTCTTCGCCGGCGTCAAGGTCCAGATCGCCCTCGTCGCGGCGTGCGTCCTGCCGCGAGATCGCATCGAAGCGCGCGGCGAGGAAGCTTGAGAGCTTGAGCGCCAAAGCTTCGGTCTCGAACGCGGCGGCTTCAAGGCGCGCCGGCGTCAACCCGCAGACGAGCGCGTAGAGGATCGCCCCCGGCAGGCCCAGCAAGAGTGCGGCGAAAACGCCGGCTGACGGCGCGCCGAGGCTGTCGATCAGGTTCCTTGCGCCAAGCCCTGCCGCGTCGCCGACAAGGCCGCCGAGCCCCGCCGCGAAAGGCCAGCTCGCCGGCACCGGGGCCAACGCGAGCGCGCCAGCGATCAACGCGAAAGCAATCGGCCCAAGAGCGAAGCGGATGGCGACATCGAGCGGGGTTTTTTCCGAAGGCACAGCCTCGGCGCCGCGAATCGCCGCAACAGCGCCCCAGATCATCAATGGCGGAATGGAAAGGAGGGCTGCGCCGCCAAAAACCTGGAGCAAAAGATCCGACGCCAGCGCGCCGGCGACACCCATCCAGTTGGCGGCCTCGCGCGCCGTGGAATTGTTGAGGCTCGGATCGCTAATCGAAAACGTGGCGAACGCGAGCGCGAGCCACAAGCCGACAATTGCGATTGCGGCGCCGCCGGAACGCGCCGTCGCCTCGCGCCGCCAGTGGTCGAGGCGTTCCATCATCGTCGGCTGTCGGGTCTTGCGCGGCATTAAGTCGGGTCGCTCAAACGGTCCGCATATTCATGCCATGGCGAATTAGAAAGAGGGTTAACGCGCATTAACCATTAGGTCTTCACGAACTCCGGATAGGCCTCAAGGCCGAGCTCTGCCTTGTCGAGCCCGATCTGCTCGGCTTCGGCGCTGACGCGGGCGCCGAGCGAATACTTGATCGCCACCCAGAACAAAGCGCTGACACCGAAGGCAAAGACCGCGATCATCGCGACGCCGACAAGCTGGCCGAGGATCGTCGCGTTCGAATTTGTCCACGGCACGACAAGCGTTCCCCAGATGCCGCAGAAAAGGTGCGCCGGGATCGCGCCGACAACATCGTCGATCTTGAGGCGGTCGAGCAATGGCACGCCGACTGTGACGATAACGCCGCCGAACGCGCCGATGAACACCGCCTGCCAGATCGCTGGCGTCAATGGTTCCGCAGTTATAGCGACCAACCCGCCGATCGCAGCGTTCAAGACAATGGTGATGTCGATTTTCTTGTAGATGACCGACGTCATGATCAGCGCAGCGACAACGCCCCCTGCCGCCGCCATGTTCGTATTGACGATGACCTTCGCGACCGCGAGCGAGTCGCTGATGGAACCAAGCGCTAGCTGGGAGCCGCCGTTGAATGCAAACCAGCCGAGCCAGAGGATGAAAACGCCAAGCGCAGCGAGCGGCAGGTTGGAGCCTGGCATCGGCGTGACGCGCTTGCCCTGATATTTGCCGCGCCGCGCCCCGACGATCAGCGCGCCGGCGAGCGCCGCCCAGCCGCCGACCGAATGAACGAGCGTTGAACCAGCGAAATCGGCGAACCCCCATTCGGCGTCGAGATAGCCCCCGCCCCATTCCCACGACGCGGCAATCGGATAAATGAGCCCTGTCAGGGCAACAGTGAAAATCATCAACGCCCAGAACTTGACGCGCTCAGCGAGCGCGCCGGAAACGATTGAGGCGGAGGTTGCGACAAACACCGCCTGAAAAAACCAGAACGCCGACGATGCGCGCCCCGCGCCGACGGGGTCATCGTCTGATGGCGACCACAGACCAAACGTCCCGAGAAGTCCGCCCTTCTCGACCCCGAAGATGAGGTTGTAGCCGAGGAGCCAGACCATCAGGCTGGCGATCGCGTAGATCGACACATTCTTGAGGGCGATTGCCGCAGCGTTCTTGGCGCGCACAAGGCCCGTTTCGACAAGGCAAAAGCCCGCGGACATGAACATCACGATCATGCCCGACAGCAGGAAGAAGATCGTGTTGAAGACGAAGACCGAGGTCTCGCTCGCCGGACCGGCGTCCTGGGCGCCGGAATTCTGCGCGAACGCAGCAACCGGCGCGATCGCTAGCATTGCCGCCCCCAAACCGATGATGCGCATGCCGCCTCCGCTGTCACGCCTTTAATCGACCGAGACTAGCGGCGTTTCTCCGGCGCGCGGAAGCATTTTGTGCGGCGCGGCGAAAGCGTCCCGGACTTTTCGTCTCAGCGGCGCTCGAGCCTCTGGCGCGGCGAGGCTTTCAGAGCGATAGCGCCTTCATGAGCGACCAATTCGATGCGGCGATTGTCGGGGGCGGACTTGCGGGCGGACTTGCCGCGCTCGCGCTGGCGCACGAGGGGCTCGGTGTTGCTCTGATCGACGCCGAGAGCCCTGCCCGGTTTCGCGAGTCCGCGTTTGACGGGCGCACGACGGCGATCGCCTATGCGAGCGCGCGTGTCTTCCGGCGGCTCGGCCTTTGGCCTGCGATCGAACCGAACGCTGAACCCATCCGGGATATTCTCGTTACGGACGGTCGCGCCCCAACGTCGATGAAAAAAGGCGCGACATCCTCTTTTCATCTCCATTTCGACAGCCGCGAACTCGAAACTGGCGAACCGCTCGGCTTTATCGTCGAGAACCGGGTCTTGCGCGCGGCGATCTATGACGGCATCGCGCGGGCGGACCGCATCACCCTCATCGCGCCTGCACGAGCCGCGGCGCCGGTCATTGGCGCAGGCTCCGCGCGCCTGACGCTCGACAATGGACGGACGATCGAAGCCGCGCTCATCGTCGCCGCGGACGGCAAGGCTTCTCCCCTGCGCGCGAGCGCGGGGCTGCGCGTGAACAGCTGGCGCTATCCGCAGACAGCGATTGTGACAACGGTGGCGCATGAGCGCCCACATGACGGCGTCGCGCAGGAATTATTCCTGCCATCAGGGCCATTCGCGATCTTGCCGATGACGGAAAACCGTTCGTCGATCGTGTGGACAGAGCGCTCGGCCGCCACGCCGGCCTATCTAGCGCTCGACGACGACGCGTTCTTGGCCGAACTCGGGCAGCGCTTCGGCGATTATCTCGGGCGCTTACGTCTTGCAGGGCCGCGCTGGAGCTATCCGCTCGCCTTTCATCTTGCGCAGTCGTTCATATCGCCGCGAATGGCGCTCGTCGGCGACGCGGCGCATGCGATTCATCCGATCGCCGGGCAAGGCTACAATCTCGGCGTCAAGGATATCGCCGCGCTCGCGGAAGTCCTGGGCGATGCAACGGGCGTCGGCCTCGACCCAGGGTCGATGGCAGTTCTCGAAAACTATCAGCGCTGGCGGCGCTTCGATTCCGCGACGCTCGCCTTCGGCACCGATGCGCTGAACCGCCTGTTTTCGAGCGATCTTCCGCCGCTGCGCCTCGCACGTGATCTTGGCATGGGCGGTGTCAATGCGATCGAACCCTTACGCGGGTTTTTCATGCGCCAGGCGGGCGCCGATGTCGGTCGGCTGCCGGCGCTGATGGCGCGCTAGCCCTTCAGCACCAACTCCCTGCCTCGCGCTTCGACGCTCTCGAGCTGCGACAGAAAACTCATGCCGAGGAGATTCATGGCGAGTTGGTCGTCGGGGAGGATGAAGGCGGTGACGTTTTCAACCCGGATCTTGTCGATCTCGATGACGTCAACCTCGACCATCGCGGCCTTTGTATCGCCGTTCGCGGTGCGGACGGGGTGCTTATAATCCGCCCACGTCACATAGATGTTCGCCGCGCGTGCTTCAGAATCGCGCAAGGCGACGAAGCTTGCCCCCGTATCGACGAGGAACGACGAGGGCCGGCCGTTGACCGCGGCGGTGACGAAGAACTGGTGATTGGCGCCGGCGGTGAGGCGCACCTCGCCTGCCTGCGGCGGCGGGGCAATAGCGGCGCCGATCGTCGGCGGTTCGCGGATGTCTGGCGGTGTCGGTCCGTCGAGCGTGCGCACCGCGATGACGGAGCCAAGAACGACAACGCCGGCGATGACCGCGATTTCGCGCATTGAGCCTGCCCCGAACCTACGCGAGAAGGCTTGCATGGCGAGTGTTAAGGTTCGGCGGCCAAACGCGGTTAACGGAGGTTAAACGCCAAGGACGTCCGCCATTGAATAAAGGCCCGGCTTCCGGTTTGCGACCCAGCGCGCCGCCACAAGCGCCCCTTTCGCGAAAAGGGTGCGATCGATCGCGCGATGCGAGAGCGTGAGTGTTTCCGAGGCGCCGGCAAACAGGACGTCGTGATCGCCGACGACGCCGCCGCCGCGAAGGCTGGCGACGCCGATGGCGCCTTTGACGCGCGCGCCCCTCAGGTCCGTCGTCAGCGCGGTCTCGACTGGAACGCCCCGTCCCTCAGCAGCGGCGCGCGCGAGCATCAGCGCCGTGCCAGAGGGCGCATCAACTTTCGCACGGTGGTGAACGTCAAGAATCTCGATGTCATAGTCGTCGCCCAGAATGCTTGCGGCTTTCCTGACGAGCGCGGCGAGCACGTTGACGCCAAGCGACATATTGCCGGATTTGACGATGGCGCTGCGCTTTGCGAGCGACGCGACCTCATCATCCTCAGCGGTTGAAAACCCGGTCGTGCCAATCACCATCGGCAACCGGGCGCCCGCCCAGATCCGCGCCGCGGCGATCGTCGCTGCAGGAGTGGTAAAATCAATGAAAACGCCGCCAGCCTCAAGGAAGTCTTCGACGCGGTCACCGATTTTGACGGCGCAGATCTCGGCCCCCACTGCGGGATGGCCGCGCCGTTCGAGCGCCCCAGCGATAGCTGCATCGTCCGCGCCCTGCGCCGCCGCGATAATCGCTTGGCCCATGCGGCCGCCCGCGCCGGCGACGACGATTTTCAAGTCGGTCATCGGCGTTCCTTCAGTTGACGCGACGCGCCGCATCGACGTCGCGGTCAAGGCTTTCGTCAGCGCTCTCTTCAGAGACTGGCGGCAATAGCGATTCGGGAGGCGGAGCAATTTTCTCCGTAGGCGGATCGCTGGCGGGTGGAGGGTCATTCTTGGGACTAACGGGAACCGGCGCCGGCTCCTCTAGCGCGAACAAGGAGGCGATGGCGTCGCGGTCGAGAAGGCGGGCGGCCTTCGCTGCGAGCTTTGCGGCTCTTTCAGAGTTTGCGTCAGCGCGCGCGCGGACAGCCTCCAGGAGGATGTCGACCCCCTTCTCGCGGCGCTTTAAGACGCCGCGCAAAACCCCACGACGGCGCAGGTGAACAAAGTCCTTCCACAGCCCAGCCAATAGCGCGGTCGCCCCAAGAATCGCAGCGATGGTAACTGCCGCAAGCCCCGGCGGCGCATCGATTTTCCAGCCGAACGCTTCGACTTTCACGGTCTCGCCGAGCGTCAACAGAGCGACGACGCCCAGAGCGATGAGGGCGGCGAAGAAAATGAAAATCAGGAGGCGAAGCATCAAAGCCTCCCTGAGCGCAACGACGCCAGGAGCGCCTGTTCGCGCTCTGCAAGCGTCTCATCGATTGCCGCGCGCGCCCGCGCGTCCCGCAGCCAGGGCTCCAGCGCGGCGGCGGCTTCCGGGCCGAGCATATCGGCCTCGGCGAGCGCGGCGTTGAGATTGCCGGCGCCTAACGCTGCTTCGATGCGCGAGAGGATCGCCGCGGCGCCCGATCCTTTGGAGGGGCGGGCGGGCCGCAAATTGATGAGCGACGCAAAGCGAGCCCCGAATTTAGCGGTGAGCCCTTTGGCTTCGGCGAGGCGGCCCGCTGCGAGCGCCGTGCGGTGCCGGGAAGAAAATTCGGCCGCCAGAACCGAGAGTGTCGGCGCGCCCTCTGCGGCCCGGTCAGCGACGAGAGCGGGGAGCGGCTTTTCTTGCGGCTCGGCGAGATAATCCCTCAGTTCTTCCGTATACGGCGCCCCTGACCGCGCTTTGGCCGCTAGGGCGGAAAAGGCGAGGGCGCGTCGCGATGCCGCCTCGAGCGCCGCGAGAGCGCGCGCATCAGAGGGCGCAAGCGAGGTCTCTGGCGCCGGCGTTTCATCTGAAAGCGGACGATCTGCATCTTGTCGCTTCAGGGCGTCCTTGGCGGCGTCGCGCAACGACTGATTGGCGCCGCCGTCAGGCGAGGTATGAGGCGCCGGCGGCAATTCGTTGATAAAGCCGTCTCGCGATTCTGATGACGGCGCGGCGTCGCCCAGAATTTCTTTCGCCGACCCCGCGTCATTGAAAATCTTGTCCAGCATCGGGTTTGGGGGGGCCGGCGCGTCATGCGTCCCCGGAACGGGTTCAACGGCGGCGGCCGGAAGATCGATTGTGACGGCGCTCGGCGTTTCGACTGCCCGCGCTGGATCCGGCTGCCGCTCGCGCGCGGCATAAACGACCGCGGCGATGGCGAGGACGCCTGCAAAAATCGCCAGCAGGCCCCATCCGGGCGACCTTAAGGCGGTTGCCGGGGGCGGATCGGGCGGCGGACTTTCCTGAACCTTGAGCGCGGTGCTGGCAGACCCGACCTCCCCCGCCGGCGGCGCCGGCGGGGTCGGTTCGGGCAATTCATTGTTTTCGTTCGACATCGCGGACCCGCGCGGTTTCAAGCCACTATCACGCCACTATAGCGCCAAAACAGGCCAGACGAAGGCGCCGCACGATCGGTGTCAAATGCGAATGAGCGCGGCCAACGCCTCGACAGAACGCTCTGAAGCGATATCGACGCGCCCCCACCGCGCTTTTAAGGCAGCGGCCGCGACAGCGTCGCTAAGAGCAAGCAACCGCGCGGCCCCCAGACTGTCTTCGAGACCCGCGCGGCCAATCTGGGCGAAGAACAGGGCCGCGGACCGTGGCGAAAACAGCGCCACCGCCGTCTTCTCTGGCTCCGACGCGAGGATCTTGCGCGCCGCCGCGCTGAGATCAAGGACAGGCACGGCGTCATAAATGACAAGTCGGCGCGCTGCGACGCCTTTTGAAGCAAGCGCGGCGACAAGATCGCCAGCGCGGTCGCTGCCAGCAAAATGCAGCACCGGCCTAGTCTCTTTCGATATCAGAATGAGTTCAGTAAGGCTTTCAACATCGCCGCCCGCCATAGTCACAGCCGAGAATCCTGCGCGCCGCGCGGCGTCTGCGGTTGCTTCCCCGACCGCATAAACTTGATGGTCTCGGCCCTCGCTGGCGCGGGCAAACGCCCTGACGCCGTTTGACGAGGTGAACGCGAGCGCTTCATCCGGTTCAACAGTCATGGGTTCGTCGCGAAATCGTATGGCCATTACTGGAGAGGCGACAGATACAGCGCCGGCACCGCGTATGAGCGCTGCAAAGATTTCGTTATCAGGTTCGGGCCGCGTGTTGATCACGAACATGGTATGACTAGGCAACGAGCAGCGGGTCGCGCGCAATAGCCTTAAAGCTGGTGCGGCTTCCAGCGTATTTTCACTGCGAAAACGTCGTGGTTGCGAGCGCGTAAAATTTCATGACGGATAACCTCATTCTGCTTGGCGTTGAGTCGAGTTGCGACGACACCGCCGCCGCCATTGTGTCGGTGCGCGGAGACGATGTGAGAGCGCTCTCGAACATCACGCTTGCGCAGTTTGACCGCCACGCCGCGTATGGCGGGGTCGTACCGGAAATCGCTGCGCGCGCGCATGTCGAGCGGATCGACGCGGTCATCGAACAAGCCTTGCGCGAGGCGCATGTTGCGCCTGCCGATCTTGATGCGATCGCCGCAACGGCGGGCCCGGGACTTATTGGCGGCGTCATGGTCGGGCTTACCGCCGGCAAGGCGATGGCGATCGCGCATGATCTCCCGCTCATTCCCATCAATCACCTGGAGGCGCACGCACTTTCGGTACGGCTAACAGAACACGTTGATTTTCCGTACCTTCTGCTTCTCATTTCTGGCGGCCATACGCAGCTGATCGATGTGCGGGGCGTCGGGCGCTACCGGCGCCTCGGCACAACCATCGACGACGCGGCGGGCGAGGCTTTCGATAAATCCGCCAAGCTTCTAGGGCTCGGTCAGCCCGGAGGTCCGATGATCGAGCGCGCGGCGACCGGGGGCCAGGCCTACCGGTATGACTTCCCAAAGCCGCTCGCTGGACGCGAGGGCTGTGACTTTTCGCTATCCGGCTTAAAGACCGCGTTGCGCGTTTCTGCCGAGGGTCTGGTTAACCCCTCGGGTCAGGATATCGCCGATCTCGCGGCGAGTTTTCAGGCGGCCATCGCCGCTCATCTCGCCAGCCGTACCGCCAACGCCATGGGGCTGATCGAGGCCAAATCAGGTCCCTCAACATTGGTCGTCGCTGGCGGCGTCGCCGCCAACTGCGCGATCAAGGGCAGGCTGAAGGATCTGACAGCGGCCCGAGGCTGGCGGCTTGTCGTCCCGCCTGCGAAGTACTGTACCGACAACGGCGCAATGATCGCTTGGGCTGGGATCGAGCGGCTGCGCGCTGGGCTCACACCAACGCAGGAAGACGCGCTCGCCTTCGCGCCGCGCGCACGCTGGCCGCTCGCGGAACCGCCCGAAGGCCGCGCACATGGCGGTGGCAAGAAGGGGCCAAAGGCCTGAGCCCTTCCTGGCGGAAGGAAAACGCGGAAGCCGGGGGGACGGCTTCCGCGTTCTGGATCTCGTGAGACCGGGGGGAGGGGGTTCCGGGTCAGAAGGGGCGTTCGACCAGGAAAGTCTCGCGAGTCGGGGGGTCGGGGCGGCCCTTGAGGCCGCATTTAGGCCGTGCCGTTAGGCGATAAAGCCGGGGTTGAGGTATCCAATCGCTGACAAATAGCCGCCGGCGATAACTGCCGACAGAAGGATCGCGACAAGGAACCTGACGCCCGCGGAGCGTGAATTGCTGGTAATCATGGCTGTTTCTCTTGGTCTTTTTGTCTGCTTCGTCTGGCCGGTCCGGACGCCCGGACGTCTTCGGCGGAAGCAGTGACGAGTATTTAGTGCGGAGCCTGCACGCTGTCAATGAACGAAACGAAAAATATTCAGTGTTCAATTGTCAAAATTCTATTGATGGAAGCAGGCCCGCTTAAGCGTCTCGAACGAACCCTGAATGGCGCCAGGCAAAACCGTCGAGAACAAGATCCATCACTTCGTCAAGCTCGGCTGCGAGGGCCGCATAATCGCCCTCGAAATAGATCACCGAGCTCGTAAATCGAAAGAAGATGGTCTGGAGGAGCCGCGCGGACCGCGCGCGGTCTCTCAGAACGAGATCGCCCGTGTCAGCGCCGCGCGCCAGAATGTCGCTAATTATTGCGGCTTCGGCAGCCTCCCATTCGCTTGCAAAAGACGCGCGTTCCTTCAGAATTTCCTGTGATAATTCATAGGCTTTCGGGCGCTCGTGAAACCGGTCGAAAACAAGGCGCTGCTTCGTCCGGAAATAGGTGCGCAGGCGCTCCGGCGTGGACAGGCCGGGCTCGGACACGGCCCGTCGGAGCTCCTCGAGATGATCAGTGCGGAGCCGACGGACAAACGCCTCTGCGATATCGAGTTTCGAGGGGAAGAAGCGATAAACGTTTCCGGGTGACATGTTGCAGTCAGCGGCGATCTCCGACATGGTTGTTTTGCCGTAGCCATAGTGGAGAAAGCGGCGGCTGGCTGCGTCGAGAATCGCCTTGGCGGTCTCTTCGGGATTCGTCGCCACGCCTGCGGTGGGATCGGCAGCGTTCATTTGAATGCTTTCGTTCCTGTTCAGGATTTATCATTGCACATGACAGCGCAGGCGTCACCCTTCTCTTCGGCGGCGGTCATTGGCGGTGGCGCATGGGGCACGGCGCTTGGCAGTCTGATGGCGGCAAAAGGCGTCGACACGCTGATCTGGGCGCGCGAACCCGAAACTGCTGCCGCCATCAATAGTCGCCACGTCAATGAACCCTTTTTGCCCGGCGTGCGGCTGCCGGA
The DNA here is from genome assembly GCA_034522715.1 of Parvularculaceae bacterium. GTDB lineage: Bacteria > Pseudomonadota > Alphaproteobacteria > Caulobacterales > Parvularculaceae > Amphiplicatus. The sequence continues at coordinate 692,788 of JAXHLA010000005.1, forward strand.
AAGTTTGCGCGCAACGGCCGAGCTTGGGGCGGTCGCGGGTCGTGAAGCCTATGTCTTTGTCGCGCCCGCGCAACACGCGCGACCGGTTTTCGCCGCGTTAGCGGCGGTAGCGCCGAAGGCGGCGCCCCTTCTTCTTTGCTCGAAAGGCATCGAACGCGGCTCGGGCATGATGCTGACCGAAGTTCTTGGGGAAGTATGGCCGCAAGCGTCGGCGGCGGTTCTTTCGGGCCCGAGCTTTGCGCGTGATGTCGCGGAAGGGCTGCCAACCGCCGTCACGCTGGCCGCGACCGATGAGCAGTTGGGCCGGCGATGGCTGGCGACAATCAGCGCGCCGCATTTTCGGCCCTACCTCTCAGGCGATCTGATCGGCGCCGAGCTTGGCGGCGCCGTGAAGAATGTGCTGGCGATTGCCGCGGGCGCCGTTATTGGCCGGGGGCTTGGCGACAGCGCCCGCGCAGCCTTGATCGCGCGCGGCTTTGCGGAGTTCTCGCGGCTTGCCGCCGCGCACGGGGCAAAGCCGGAAACGCTCACGGGTCTATCGGGGCTTGGCGATCTGATCCTGACCGCGACCTCGCCGCAATCGCGGAACTACTCGCTCGGGGTCGACCTTGGCAAAGGCCGGTCCCTTGCTGATGTTTTCGGGGACCGCAACTCGGTCGTTGAGGGCGTTGCGACTGCGCCCGCCGTCGTGGCCAGGGCGAAGGCTGCTGGAATCGACATGCCTGTGTGCGCGGCTGTCGCCGACCTCGTTTCCGGCAATCGCGGGCTCGATGAAATCATTGCGGCATTGCTCGCACGGCCGCTAAAGCCCGAGGCCGTTTAGGCGGCGAAGCTGCCGTTTAACTGAGGCTGTTTCGGACCCGTAACGCGCTCAGACCCTGCGCCCATTGCGATACGAGCGGCAGGAGGCCTGAAACGGCTTCGCCGACAGGCGCGCATTCCAGCCGGCTGTCCAATAATCCCCAGCCTCCGCGCCGCCGATCGCCCGGCAGCTTTCAAACCCTGTACGGTATTGCGAGGAGAGGACATCGACGTTTTTTCCGGCGAGCGCAAAGCCTTGATCATAACACTGACAACTGACGTCACCCGCACCAATGTCGACAAGCTGACCATCGTCACCCGAGTATGGCGGCTTGGGCCCGGGCAATGGCGTCGGCCCGCCGTTAAAACCATTACCGGCGACCATGAAAATCGCGGCGCCAAGAACGACGAGGGCCAGGATGCCCCCGAAAACTGCTTCGATATTCTTCATAACGACCCCTTGGGCCCCCGGACCCTACGCAACCATTTGGTAATTATAGCCTCAAAAACGCCAATCGGGGAAGCAGGCGATGGAGCGCATGCCCGCCGGGACAATCCGTTGATGTATCAGCGCCCCGGCTCCGCGCCATTTAGGCGCTCACTTCCCGGTTGAGCGCGTCTACGGCGCTTGCGAGGCGTACTGCGAGCTGCCCGGGCAAAAGGGCGGAAAATGCGCTCGAAAGCGACTGATAGTACCAAAGCGTTCCCGCGGTCCCGCCGGTAAAGCGGTCAAAGATAGGAAGGCCTATTGTACGAAAGTCGTGGAAGATCGCCTCTGCATTGTGAGTCTTGTCGGCGAGCGAAACGAGCAAGGAGTCGTCGGACCTTGTGGACAAAGCGAGAAGATAGTTCTCCTTTCTCGTGCGCCATGACGGCTTCGGCGTCGTCATGGTGTCGGTGCAATCGGCAACGATACGACCGACGCGCACGCCGAAACGGTCTTTGATATCCTGAAGCCGGACCTCCCCACCCTGATCTTCGGCCGCATCATGGAGCAACGCGGCAATAGCCTGGTCTTCATCGCCGCCATGCCCAATCGTCAGCGAAGAGACCGCAAGGAGGTGCGCGATATACGGCGTTTGCGCGCCCTTTCGAAGCTGGCTCCTATGAGTTTCGCTTGCGTAAACAAGCGCTTCGTCAAACCTCTTCGTCAACATCAATTCTTTCTGCCTATCGCATATTCCGCCGCGCCAGCAATTTCAGCCGGAGCGCATTGAGTTTGATGAAGCCTTCGGCGTCTTTCTGGTCGTAGACGGCGTCTTCCTCGAAGGTGACATGCGCCATTGAGTAGAGCGACTTCTCCGATGCGCGGGCGATGACGTTTGCCGAGCCCTTGTAAAGTTTCAGCGTCACCGTCCCTTCGACATGCTCCTGGCTCTTGTCGATCAGCGCCTGCAGCATCTCGCGTTCGGGCGCGAACCAGAAGCCGTTGTAAATGAGCTCGGCGTAGCGCGGCATCAGTTCGTCCTTGAGGTGCCCGGCCCCGCGATCCAGGGTGATCTGCTCAATGCCGCGATGAGCGGCGAGGAGGATCGCCCCGCCAGGCGTTTCATAGACCCCGCGCGATTTCATGCCGACGAAACGGTTCTCGACGAAATCGAGCCTGCCAATACCGTGGGTTTTGCCAAGCTCGTTCAGCGCGGCAAGGAGGGCGGCGGGCGACAGCGCCTTGCCGTTCAGACTTATGGCGTCGCCGCGCTTGAAGCCGATCTCGATGATCTCGGCCTTATCCGGCGCCGTCTCCGGGTCGTCCGTACGCTGATAGACATAATCAGGCGCGACAACGCCGGGGTCTTCGAGGACTTTCCCCTCGGACGAGGTGTGGAGGAGGTTCGCATCGACCGAGAACGGCGCTTCGCCGCGCTTGTCCTTCGGGATTTCGACCTGATGGGCCTCGGCCCAGGCAATGAGCTTGGTGCGGCTTGAGAGGTCCCACTCGCGCCAAGGCGCAATCACCTTGATGTCAGGATTAAGCGCGTAGGCCGACAACTCGAACCGGACCTGATCGTTACCCTTGCCCGTCGCGCCATGCGCCACGGCGTCGGCGCCGGTCTCTTTGGCAATCTCGACCAGGCGCTTGGCGATAAGGGGCCGCGCGATCGATGTGCCAAGCTGATATTGCCCCTCATAGAGGGCATTCGCGCGCATCATCGGGAAAACGAAATCGCGTACGAATTCTTCGCGCACATCTTCGATGTAAATTTCTTTGACGCCGTTCCGCTCAGCCTTGCGGCGCACGGGTTCAAGCTCGTCGCCCGATCCTTCATAGAATTGGCCGAGGTCAGCAGTGAAGGTGACGACCTCGCATTGATATTCGACCTGCAACCATTTGAGGATGACCGAGGTGTCGAGCCCGCCCGAATAAGCGAGAACGACTTTCCTCACGCCCTTGTGCTTCGGCATCGCGACAGTCCTTACAACGTCCGCGATCCGCATAGCGGAAGCGGTAGCGCCTGCGAAGCGAAAAATTCGGCGGCGGCTCCGGCCGCCCTAGCGATAGCGCGCAACAAAGCTGCGGTCGATCGCCTCTTTCCAGCGATCAGCCCAACGGCCCTCGGCGGCGAGCCGACCGCGGATCGCGACGGCGCCGTCGGGCCAGAAGGAGAGTATCGATAGATAATCCGACTGCGGACGAAATTTGGCGGCGCTGGCGCCAGCGAGAGCCGCGCGCAGGTTCGCTGCGAGAACCGGTGCTTCGCGTACGGCGAAAACCCCAGCCTTGGCGAGCCCGGTCCCGACTGAGGCGCAATCACCAGCGGCGAAAACGTCAGGGTCACCGTCGCTTTGAAGAGTGGCGCCGACGCGCAGAAAGCCGCGCGCGTCCGTCGGAAGACCGAGCGTGGCGATCAGCGGGGGCGGCGTGACGCCCGCGGCCAGAACAAGCGTTTGCGCGGCGACCGTGCGCCCGTCCTTCAAGCCGACGCCGGACGCGTCGGCGCCGACAGCATCGGCGCCCGCAATGACAACGACAGCGCGCGCCGCAAGGCGGCGCTCGATCATGCGTCGCGCCATATCCGGGGCCCCGGGGGCGAGGCCGTCGCGGCCGGCGATGACCGTGACGGCGGCGCCGCGATAGGCCAATGCGGCGGCAAGTTCGATCCCGCCATACCCGCCGCCAATGACCGTCACGGCAGGAGGGATTGAACGCTCAAGAGCAGCGATGAACGGCTCGGCCGGTTTGGTCGCGATGACCTGCATCTCATCCGAAATCGACAACGGCCGGCGCGCCACAGCGCCGATGTTGATCGACAGAAGATCATAGGAAATGTCGGCGCCATTGTCGCATCGTACGCGCTTAAGTTGGCGATCGACCGAGAGCGACGAGGCCTCGACAAAATCGGCGCCGGCGCGGTTCGCGAGGACAGCCGCGTCGATCGACGCTTCGCGCAGCGAATACCGCCCCGACACGACGCCAGGAAGCATGCCGGTGTAAGGGACTGCCTTATATGGACTGACGACAGTGACATGCGTCTGGGGCGGCGGGGCGGCGGCGAAGGATCGCAGCACCTCGACATGCGCATGGCCCGCGCCGAGAAGGATGAGGCGCTTCATCGCCTCACCCGATCATGCCGCGCGCATGGGGTCAGCGCCGGCGCGCAGCCATCCCGACACAACGAGGCGGGGCTTTCGTGCAAAAGGCGCCACGACGCCAACTGAATGCCGCATGGGCACGGTAAAGACGTTCAAAGCGTTAAAGGCTGGCTTGAAGCCCGCGGACAAGTGCCCGTCATCGTCAAAGAAATTGAGATAGCCGCCCCAATCTTCCCGCCACTCCGGGGTCAGATTGAAGACATAGGCCGCGCGCCTGTTTTTCCCTTCGAGATCGTCGTTATGAATTGTGACGAAGTGCCCGGGGCTGAAGGCGGTCAACTGGGCGTCGGCGAAGGCGATATCGTCAAAGCCTGTCAGCGCCCGGACGAATCCCAGAAACGCTTCGCCATTCAGAAACTCGAAGAAATCGATGAGCCCCGGCGTCAACTGACGCCCGCGATGATAGCGGTCATACAGGGACAATTTATAATGCATGAAGGCGAATTCATGGTTTGCGCGCTCGTGGACAATCTGCACCGTCTTGCGCTTTGTCTCGGCGTCGAGCTTGTCCCACCCGGCGGCGTCAAGATCCATGTTCTTTTCGTGCGCAAAGATCACGAAGTTCCAGGCGCGCTGCGCGGCGATTTCGTCATGCAGCGCATGGGCGTCGTCGGCTTCGAGAAAATCTGCGACATGCAAGCGCTGATGGATAGCGTAGGCGCGAGCAAGCGCCGCAGGATCGAGCGCGGGATTAAGTCTCAGTTGCATGCGTGACCGTCCGACCGCAGAGGGATTTCGCACTGCAGCTTGTCCATCCGGCGGCGCTGCGCAATAGTCCGGTCGGGCTCAAAACCCGCCGGCAAGGCGGGCCAATTCAGGACGTCTTCAATGACCGCCATAAAATTCGACATCCAGCCGCTGTTCGCGGAACCGTATATGCGCGCCGACATCGGCCACGCAATAACACCCGAACAGGTCGCGTTCATCAAGAACCTGAAAATGATCAAGAACAAGATGAACCTGATTTCGGAGAACCTCTACATCTTCGAAGAACCGCAGTTGCGGAGCGTCAAGAAAGCGGTTCAGGAGACCCTCGACATCTTCGCCGCAGAAGTAATGGGGATCAAGCAGCGCCTTTATGTCACGCAGTCGTGGTCGCTCATCAACAATCCCGGCGTCGGCATGCACGGCCACACGCACTCGAATTCCATCGTCTCGGGATCGCTCTATTTCACCGACTTGCCCGACCCGCCGTCAGGCATGATCTTTGACCGGCACCGCACCTATCAGCAGATCGAACTGCGCCCCGAACGCGAGAAGAATAATCTTTATAACGCATCGGCCAATCTCGTCATGCCGCGCAAGAACGAGGTGATCCTGTTTTCTTCAAGTCTCCAGCACATGGTGCAGGTGAACGCTTCTTCGCAACCACGCTATTCAGTCGCCTTCAACTGCTTCATCAAAGGACGGCTCGGCGATTTTCGTGACGTGTCGGAGCTTGTCCTCAAAGGTCCTGACGGCCCTTAGAGCGGCGGGCGACAAAAGTGCAACGCGGTTTTTCGCAGAGCCGCTGCGACCACTTAAAAACTGGAGTTTCGGACGATTCCCATCAATCGCCCGAAACTCTAGGCGTCAGTCGTCTCCCCGAACGCGCCCGCGCCCGCGCTTGATCTCGCCGCGGCGGACCTTGTTTTCGACCCGCTTCTTTTTTTGCGACTTCGGCGTTTTTGTTGCGATGCGCGGTTTGGGCGGCGTTGAGGCTTTTTCGATCAGCGCTTCCAGACGCGCACGGGCGTCAGCGCGGTTTCGCTCCTGCGTGCGGAAGCGGTCAGCGAAGAGAACGATGACGCCGTCTTTGGTGGCGCGCGCGCCAGCGAGCTTTAAAAGCCGCGTGCGCACGGCGTCGGACATCGAAGCGCAGACGGCGTCGTAGCGAAGTTCGACCGCCGTCGAGACCTTATTGACGTTCTGCCCGCCAGGCCCGGAGGCGCGGACGAATTTTTCAGTGAGGGCGGCCTCATCAATTCGCATCAGCCTGGTTGCGCGGCGGGCCGCTCCTTCATCCGTTCGCTTGCCCGCGCTTTCACGCTTTCCGACTTCAGCTGCCCGCACGCGGCCGATATATCGCGCCCGCGCGGCGTCCTGATCGGCGAGGCGTAACCGGCCTTGTTGACGATCTCCGCGAAGGCTTCGATCCGGTCCCAGTCCGAGCATTCATAGGGCGCGCCGGGCCAGGGATTGAACGGGATCAGGTTGATCTTGGCATGGATGTTCTTCAGCAGACGGACGAGCGCGTGCGCCTCCGCGTCGGTGTCGTTGACGCCTTTCAACATGACGTACTCAAACGTGATGCGTTTTGAGTTGTTGGCGGCGGGATAGGCCCGGCACGCCTCCAGCAGTTCGGCGATCGGATATTTGCGGTTGATGGGCACAAGGACGTCGCGCAAAGCGTCATTCGTCGCGTGCAGCGAAATCGCCAGCATCGCGCCCGTGACCTCGCCAAGGCGTACAATCTCCGGCACGATGCCGCTTGTCGATACGGTAATGCGGCGGCGCGAAATGCCGATGCCATCGCCGTCGGCGATCGTTTCGATCGCACGGGCGACATGGTCAAAATTATAGAGCGGCTCGCCCATTCCCATGAAGACGATATTGGAAAGCCGCCGGTCATCGCCGCCCGACGGCCATTCCTGCAGGTCATCCTTCACCGCCATCACCTGCGCGACGATCTCGCCTGCTGTCAGGTTGCGCACCAGCGCCTGCGTTCCCGTATGGCAGAAGGTGCAATTGAGCGTGCAGCCGACTTGCGACGACACGCAGAGCGCCCCGGCGCGGCCGACATCGGGAATATAAACGCACTCGATCTCGGCGCCGCGCCCGACTTCGATCAGATATTTGCGCGTGCCGTCAGTTGAAATCTGACGCTCGACGACGCGCGGCCGCGCGAGCGAGAACAGCGACGCAAGACCCGCCCGCATCTCCTTGCCGATATCGCTCATCGCCTCGAAATCGGTGAGCCCGTAATGATAAACCCACCGCCAAAGCTGGGTCGCGCGCATCTTCGACTTCTTCGCGTCGAGCCCGAGCGCTTCCGCGATCCGGCCTGCGATCTCCGCGCGCGAAAGGCCGAAGACGGAAACGGGAGCCGCTTCCGCTGGGGCAAGCTTAATGCTGAGATCGAGGGCGGTCATCGCGCGGGGGTATAAGGGGGAAAGAACAGCGCGGCAATTAAGGGGTTTAAACCCGTCAATTCTTCGCCTTTGGCAGCGAGAGATTGAAGACGAGCGCGGCGGCCCGGAGCGCAAACGCTGCCGCCATGCCAGCCGCGAAGGCGGGGCCTTCGCCGACGCCGTTGAAGTGAAGGGCGCCGTAGACGCCGGCGCCGAGGAGCGCAGCGGTCGCGTAAAGCTCTCCGGGGAGGAGCAGGAGCGGCACGCGGTTGGCGACGACGTCGCGAAGGAGCCCGCCCGCTGAGGCCGTCATTGTTCCCATGATCAGCACAATGACGAAGGAATGGCCAAGGCTCGCCGCTTTCGCCGCGCCCGCGACGGAGAAAAGAGCGAGACCCGCCGCATCCGCCCAGCGTAAGGGCCTGAACGCATCGATCGGCCCATGCAGGTAGAACGCGACGAGGCCGCCAGCGGCGCAAAGGCCGAGCGCCAGCGTGTCGTCAAGCCAGAACACCGGCGCGTCGAGGATGAGATCGCGCAACGTGCCGCCGCCAACGGCGGTAAGGAAAGCGAGCACGAGGACGCCGAACAAATCCATTTCCTTGCGCGCCGCCGCGATGCCGCCCGACAGCGCGAAGACGAAAACGCCGACGCGGTCAGCGAGGAGAAGCGGCAGGGAGAAATCCATCGTAGGTGGGCGCCTGTTGAAACGCTTTGCTCTTTAACGTGATTTGGCGGTTGTCATTGGCCCTTCCTTGTTCGCACAATGCCGCTGCGTTTTCAGGAGAAGAAGCATGACGCAAGCCCCGCGCGGACCGCTAGCCGGCGTGCGCATCCTTGATCTTTCCCGCGTGCTGGCAGGGCCTTACTGCACGACCCTGCTCTGGGAACTCGGCGCCGAGATTCTGAAGATCGAAATGCCGGGCCATGGCGACGACACGCGCGCTTTTCCGCCGTTCAAGAATGGCGAAAGCGTTTATTTCGCCTCCATCAATCGCGGAAAGCGCTCCTTGGCGCTGAATCTCAAAGACGCGGGCGACCGGGCGATCTTTGAAAAGCTGCTCGGCCGCGCCGACGTGCTCGTCGAGAACTTCCGGCCCGGGACGATGGCCGGCCTCGGCCTCGATTATGCGACGGTGACACAGCGCCATCCAGCGCTCATCTACGCCTCAATTTCGGGCTTCGGGCATACAGGACCCTATCGCGACCTGCCGGCCTATGACCTGATCGTGCAGGCGCTCGGCGGCATGATCTCGATCAATGGGCCTGAAGGGGGCCCGGGCGTCCGGCTTGGGGTTTCGCTTGGCGATCTTGCCGCGGGCGCCTTTGCAGCGCTGGCGATTTCCTCAGCGCTTTACGAACGGCGCGCGAGCGGGACGGGGCGCTTCATCGATATCGCCATGCTCGACGTCCAGACGATGCTGCTCGAAAGCGCCTTTGTCCGGCAGGTTGCGACCGGAGAGACGCAAGGCCCGACTGGCTCGCGCCACGCGGTCATCACGCCCTTCGACGTGTTCGCCGCAAAGGACGGGCCAATCGCCATCGCTTGTGCGAATGAGCGGCTTTTCGCATCGTTCGCAGCGCTGATCGGGCGCGCCGATTTTCTGGCTGATCCGCGCTATGACACCTTGTTCGCACGCTTCGCCAACCACGCTGCGCTCAAAGTCGAGATCGAAAAGTCGCTCGCCGGGCAAAGCGTCGCCGCTTGGACGGCGCTGTTCCGCGCGGCCGGCGTTCCCGCCGCGCCGATCCACACCATGGCGGACGTCGTCAAGGACGAGCAGCTCAAAGCGCGCGGCATGTTCGTCGATGTCGATGATCCGGAAATGGGCGTGCTCACGATGACGGGCAGCGCTTTCAAGATTTCAGGATTCCCGCAGGCCGCAACGCGTCCGCCCGCGCCAAACCTTGATGAAGCGCGGAGCGACATCCTCGCGGAACTTGATCTTGATACGGAGGAACGCCGTCCCCGGCGACGCGAGGGCGAGAAGCCGCCGGTCTGGTGAGGCGCCCTTAATCCTCATGCCTGATCGGCTTGCCGTCGTCCTCGAAGAAAAGAATGTCGCCGGGCTGGCACTTCAATTCCTTGCAGATCGCCTCCAGCGTTGAAAAGCGGATCGCCTTCGCCTTGCCTGTCTTTAGGATCGACAAGTTAGCGATCGTCACGCCGACGCGTTCGGAAAGCTCCGTCAGGCTCATGCCGCGGTCGAGAAGCACCCGGTCGAGTTTGACGGAAATCGACATCAGACGGTCAGATCCTGCTCTTCCTTCATGCGGGCGCCTTCACGGAACACTTCCGAAAGGACGAACACAGCGGCCACAGCGAGAAGCGTGATGCCGTCAAGACCGGCCTCAACCTCCGCGTCGAAAATGGCGGCAAGAATGCCGATGATGATTTTCGCGCCCTCGCCGATCAGCAGCGCCCAGCCGAGATTGCGGAAGCGGTCCGCGTTTTCCTTCACGAAGGGCGAACCAAAGCGCAGCGTCTTCAGAAGCTCGAGCAGGCGCTCGACCACATAAAGAGCGACGCCGAAGGTGATGAAATGTTTCAGGACCTCGACGAAGTCGCCCGCGTCGAGGTCGATCTCGCCGTCGATTGAGACGCCTTCAACGCCCGTGATGATCCTGGCGACCGCCGGAATGAAGGGAATGGCGACGATCGCCGCCGACAATGCCGCAAAGGCGATCCAGACGACGACGCGCACGACATGCAGCGCGACAGCGAGAATTGAGGCGAGAGATCCCTTGCCGATGGCTTTAATCATGATGGAGCTCCCAGATATGTGACGGCGCGGCGATGCGCTCTAGAAGAAGACGACGCCGCACAGGCTTTCTGCGCAAGCCCGCTTGAGGCCATGCTCCACGTCGCCGCCTGATCCCGCCAGCGCGCCGGCGAAGAGAAGCGCCGCGCCCGTGATCGCGGCGGCGAAGAAAAGGGAAAAGACTTTTCTCATGTCGTCCTCCTTCCTGCCGCTCGCTTCCCGCTCTCCGGAAGGGGCGGCGCCATGTCCTTAGGCGACGACGAAGCGGCCGAGCGCGGCGAAGTAAGAAACGGCGACCATCGAGATCAGCAGCGTCGTGACGACGCCGTTGACAAATTGTCCGGCATTGCCGATGTTAAAGGTGGCGTGATTGCGTAACATCTGAATTTCCTTTCGTTGGTGCGCGAACGCGTTTTGGCTGTTTTTTCCTGAGCGGCGTGGGAAACCCCGCCGCTCTTTTTTTGTCAGGCACGTCTTTCTGGCTGGTCCGGTCTTTCTGCCGTCTGCGGGGTTTCGTTCCCGTCTTGTTGAATAACGATATACACTTATCGAAAAACGATGCAAGAGGGTTTTCGTCGAAAAACGATAATTTTTTTCCGATGAGCGATATGGACCGCGCGTTGAAGCATCGGAAATTGATTGCTGGAAAGCTGGTTGTCGCCAGTCACAATGCTGGAAAAGTAATAGAAATCAACGATTTAGTTGGCCCTCTCGGATTTGAGGCGGTATCAGCGGGCGCGCTGGGGCTTCCCGTCCCCGTCGAGACCGAACAGAGCTTCGAAGGCAATGCGACGCTCAAGGCTTTGGCCGCCGCAACTGCCTCTGGCCTGCCGGCGCTCGCCGATGATTCAGGGCTTGAGGTCACCGCGCTCGGCGGACGGCCCGGCGTCCACACTGCCGACTGGGCCGAAACGCCAACCGGTCGGGATTTCGGCATGGCGATGGACCGGGTTGAACGAGACCTCCGGGAAACCGGCGCGGCTGACCGGTCTGCGCGGTTCGTCTGCTGCCTCGCCCTCGCCTGGCCGGACGGTCATTGCGAAGCTTTCGTCGGAACTGTCGAGGGGGCGCTCGTCTGGCCGCCGCGCGGCAATATGGGCTTCGGCTTTGATCCGGTTTTTGTTCCTGTGGGCTTTGACAAAACCTTCGCCGAACTCGATCCGGACACGAAACACGCCATCTCCCACAGGGCGGATGCGTTCCGAAAGTTGGTCGCGGCATGCCTGAAGGAATGATGCCTCCGGAGGCGCGGGAAGCCGGAAAGAACGCTGTCAGGCGCCGCTGTGCGATGGCGTCATCAAGCGCGTGACACTCCCGCTCGACCCCTTCGCGATTTACGTTCACTGGCCGTTTTGCGCGGCGATCTGCCCCTATTGCGATTTCAACGTCTACAAGGAGAAGGGCGTTGACGCCGCACGCTGGACTGCAGCCCTGACGGCCGAGCTTGACCACTGGGCGGCGCTGACGCCGGGGCGGCAGGTGACGAGCCTTTATTTCGGCGGCGGCACGCCAAGCCTTGCGCCGCTTCCAGTGATCGAAGGCGTGATCGATGCGACCGCACGGCGGTGGGGCTATGCGGCGGATGCGGAGATCACGCTTGAGGCCAATCCCGCGGACGCCGCGCGGCTTGCCGCCTTCGCAGCGGCGGGCGTCAACCGGCTGTCGCTCGGCGTGCAGTCGTTTGACGACGCTGCGCTGAAGTTCCTCGGCCGCGATCATTCGGGCGCCGATGCGCGCGCCATGATCGACCAAGCGCTGGCGCGGTTCCCGCGCGTCAGCGCCGATTTCATTTACGCCCTGCCCGACCAGTCTGTCGATCAGTGGGCGGAGGAACTCCGCGCGGCGCTCTCGACGGGTCTCAGGCATTTGTCGCTTTACCAGTTGACGATTGAGCCGGGCACCGCCTTCGACAGACAAGTCGCGAAAGGCCGCTGGACGCCCGCAGGCGAGGGCGACACCGCCGACATGTTCGACGCCACACAAGACATCACGGCGGCAGGGGGCTTGCCAGTCTATGAGATTTCGAACCATGCGGCGCCCGGCCACCGCTCGCGGCACAACAGCGCCTATTGGTCGGGCGCCGATTATCTCGGGATCGGTCCCGGCGCGCATGGCCGCGTGACGATCGGGGAGCGGCGTCACGCCACCGAAACCGTGCGTGCGCCCGCGGCGTATCTCGATAGTGTCGAAGGCAGCGGTCACGCGATCGCTTCGAACGAGGCGCTATCAGATGATGAGCGCCGCACCGAGAAATTCGTGATGGGCCTTCGGACAACAGACGGCGTCAATGCCGATGAAAGCGACCTTGCCGCCCTCGGCGGACGGTTGGATGAGCTTGCCGCTGAAGGCGCACTTGTCCGGCAGGGCGACCAGGTCGTCGCAACGGCGGCGGGACGGCGTGTTCTCAACGCGTTGCTGGCGCGCTTGCTCGTCTGACGGCGCTTGACCCGCCGCCGAACGCTGCGAAAACCACGCGATGGTTTCCGATATCGCCGGCATCGGCCAGATTATCCAGCTCTCGGTCGCGCCGGTATTTCTCCTTGTTGCGATCGGGTCGTTCCTAAATGTCGCGACGCAGCGTCTGGGGCGCGTCGTTGATCGCGCGCGGCTTCTCAAGGCCGACATCGGCGAACGGGCGGACAACGACCAGCGCCGCGACGCCATCGAAGAGCTGGCCGGGCTTTCACGGCGGATCACGCTTGCCAATTACGCCATCTACCTGTGGTCGACGGCGGCGTTATTCGTCGCCATCGACGTCGCCGTTCTGTTCGTCGGCGCTTTCGCTGGCGCGGACCTTTACGGCGTGGTTGCCGCACTGTTTGCGCTGGCGATGCTGGCGGTGATTGGCGGCTTTGGGTTTTTTCTTGGCGAAATTTCCGTCGCAACGCAGACCCTCCGTATCCGGACGGGTCAGTTCCTCGTCAAGGCGGAGAAGGGGTAGTCGCCGGCTTTGCCGGGCGAGGCGGCGCATCGACCTTTTCAAACTCCGAATAGGCGATCCGCGCCTTTGACGCGAACGCCTTGAACATGGCGCTGCCTTCAGCGTCAGACTCTGTCGCAACCAAGAGCGCCGGACCGCCATCGACGGGCGCAGCATAGCGCTGCACCTGACGCATCGATTTGATCTTGGCGACCGCCGCCGGCTTGAACGGCCTTGTCGAGCGGATTTCGATCGACGAGATGAAGCTGCCCTTGCGGTCGAGCGTCGCGGTCGCGGCGAGCGCTTCCCTCACCGCGGCGGGCGTCTCCTCGCTGTTGACCGGGATTGAAAAGACGGCGCTCGCCGCATCCGCGGACAGAAGTCTCGTTTCATCGAGGGTTTCGGCGAGCGTCTCATAGACAAGCGCCTCATCGGCCTCATCGTTGCTCGTCATGCGGTCGAAAGCCGCCTTCTCTGCCTTGCCATATTGGTCCGCAGACGGATCGACAGGGGTCCAGCGCGCGCCGGCGGGCTTTCTTGGATCGAAGCGCACTCGAAAGACGCGCGGCTTCTTTTCGCTCAAATCCTCAAAGTCGAGCGTGAACGCATACCGCGCCGCCGCGTGCTGCTCCGCAGTCGCAACCGCCCTGCGGAAGTCGGCCAGCAGCGCCGCCTCATCGTTCGCGGCGCCCGCACCGCCCATAAAGAGCGCAGCAAGCGCGGCGAGAACGCGCATCATGTCTAGCTGCCCGCCACGAAGGATTTTGGCGCAGGCTCGATGACGCGAATGCCGCCAGGCTGGATCTCGAGAATGGCGAGCCCGCGCTCGATCGTTCCTTCCGGCGTCAGACGGAAGAGCCCGTCGGCGCCGACATAGCCGCTGCGGCTGACGATGAGGCGCTGGTCGAACCGGTCGCGCCGTCGCGGCGCCTGTCCAAGGCGCGCGGCGAGCAGCGTTGCGTCATAGGCAAGCGACGAAAGGCGGGGCGGCGTTTCGCCGAAAGCTGCGCGAAACCGGTCTTCGAAATCGCGCGTGATGGTCGGATCGGGCGCCGCGAACCAGCCGCCTTGCAGCGCCGGCTCGCGCGTCAGGCGCGGGTTGTTCCAAGCCGAAACGCCAAGGAGTTTCACCTGATTGATATTGACGTTGTAATAGGGAAGGAGCGGCGCCAGCGCGCGAAGAAGGGTCCCTTGCTCCGGCATCAACACTGCCTGAAAGCCGAGCGAGTTGTCGCTGCCGCCGCCGACTGCGCCCGGATTTTTCGGATCATACCCGTGACGAAGTGAGGGCGGGATGACCGCCTTGGAATAGGCGGCAAGACGCTTTGCCGGCGCGAGCATCGCGTCTGGGCTTTGCTCATAGCGCTCCTCGTGCACCAGCACGCCGCCGCGCAAGGCGAGCTCCTTTGAAAACGCGGTTGAAACGCGCTGGCCATATTCGTTCGCCGGCGCGATGAGGCCGAAGCGTTCGCGGCCGTTCTTCATTGCATAGTCGGTGACGCGCGCGATCTCGATTTCCGGCGGGAAGGAAAGGAGGTAGACGCCGTCGCCCGCGGTTTCATTGTCCGAGGAGAATGTGATCATCGGCGCATTCGCCGCGCGCGCGACGGGCGCGGCTGCCGCGGCTTCTTCCGAGAACAAGGGCCCCAGAATGATCTCAGCCCCGTCGGCGAGCGCCGAGCGGGCGGCGGCCGCAGCGCCTTCCGGCGTGCCGCGGGTATCTTTCGGAATGATCAGAAAGCGATCGTCGCCCGCTTCAAACGCCGCGAGCTGCGCTGCATCGAACATCGACGAAGCGACCTGCTGCACCGCCTCGGTCGCCCCGGTGAACGGGAGCAAAAGTCCGACGCGCACGGGCTCGGCGTTCTGCTGGTGGAGCGGATTGACGAACCGGCGTTCATCGTAACGCGACCGTTCGCGACCATCTTCCGGCGCCGTGCGGGGATCGATCGGCCCGATGTCGTCTTCGCCGATAACGACAGGCCCCGAAGGCGCTGTGCCGGAGGTCGAGGCGCACGCCGCGAGCAGGATGACGCCGGAAGCAACAAGCCCTGCCCTCAAGAATTCAACCTTCATGGAACCCTCAAACCCTTTACCCGAATCCGTTGAGACGATCGGCGCACCCTATCGCTCGCCGCCCGCAGGGTAAACTGAAAGGACCAAAAGGTTGACGGCCCCCTGCAAGCGTCCGAAGGCTCCGATTTATGACGCGCGCCGCCAAGCCCCTTGCTCCCGGTCTTTATGTGGCCGCGACGCCGATCGGAAACCTCAAGGACGTCACCTACCGTGTCATCGAAGCGCTGTCGCTCGCAGATAAAATCCTGTGCGAGGATACGCGCCAGACCGCGAAGCTCCTCGCCGCCTATGGCGTCGCGACGCCGATGAGCGCGTATCATGACCATAACGCGGACAGGGTGCGGCCAGGGATCATCGAGGCGCTGAAAGAACGGCGCGCGGTTCGTGCTCGTTTCCGATGCCGGAACGCCGCTGATCTCCGATCCCGGCGCGAAGCTTGTGCGGGCGGCGAGAGGCGCAGGCGTTCCGGTTATTCCCCTTCCCGGCCCTTCTGCTTTTGTGGCCGCGCTGTCGGCGGCAGGCGCGATGACCGATCGATTTCTCTTCGCCGGCTTTCCGCCGTCGAAAGCGGAAGCCCGGCGCGGTTTTTTCGCAGATCTGGCTGGCGTCAAAGCGACGCTCCTGTTCTACGAAAGTCCGCAGCGCCTCGGCGACAGCCTCGCGGCGATGGCGGAGGTTTTCGGTCCAAGGCGCGCCGTCGTCGCACGCGAATTGACGAAAATTTATGAGGAATTCGTCGAAGGCACGCTATCTGATCTTGCGGCGCGCTACGGCGCCGAGACGCCGAAGGGCGAGATTGTCGTCATCGTTGATCCGCCCACGGAGGACATTGCGGCCACGCCGGAGGATATCGATGCGTTCCTGTCCGCGGCGCTGGAAACGCAGCCGCTCAAGGCGGCGGCAGCAGCTGCGGCCGACGCCTTCGGCATTGCGCGGAAAGAGGCGTATGCGCGGGCGCTCGGCTTGAATAAACGAAAATGAGAACGACGTCCGGCCAGCGCATCCGCGCCGAACGGTCTGGCCGCGCCGCCGAAACCCTGGCGGCATGGGTTTATCGGCTGAGGGGGTATGAGATCCTCGACCGGCGCTTTCAGGCGGCCGGCGGAGAAATCGACCTCGTCGCGCGCAAAGGCTCGCTCCTCGCCTTCGTCGAGGTGAAACGCCGCGCAGAGATCGAGGCCGCACTATTTGCGGTCAGCTTCAAAAACCGCCGCCGGATGGAGCAAGCGGTCAAAAGCTGGCTTGCTCGCCGCCCCCGTCTCGCCCAGTCAGATATCCGCTACGATATAGCAGCGGTCGCCGGCTGGCGGGTCGAGATCACGACCGACGCCTGGCGGGAGGGGCAGTAAGGAGGCGGGCCAGGGAGCGCTGGAGCGCAGCAGCCCTATGCCCCCCCATCCGCTCCTGCCTTGATCCCGCCCCCAACGCACTCCACCAAGGAACCTGTCGCCGTAAGGAATCGTTCCGATGCTAAAACAAGCCGCCGCCCTTCTGCTTCTCGCCCTCGCTTCGGCCTGCGCGTCGAGCCGCAATCTTGATGAAAGCGTCACCGACATCGGGGCGGACAGCGAGTTGAAGGCGGTGCTCTTCGCTGACCGCACGCATGATTACGGGGACGTCGATCTGACCATTTATGAGGGCCGTTTGTTGCTCACCGGCACGATGCGGTCG
Organism: Parvularculaceae bacterium; assembly: GCA_034522715.1. Taxonomy (GTDB): domain Bacteria; phylum Pseudomonadota; class Alphaproteobacteria; order Caulobacterales; family Parvularculaceae; genus Amphiplicatus. The sequence continues at coordinate 709,719 of JAXHLA010000005.1, forward strand.
GAAGACGGCCGTCAGCGGCTGATCGAGAACGCCTGGAAGGCAGGCGGCGTCGATCAAGTGATCGACGAAATCATCATCGGCGACAAAACCTCGTTCGGGCAGGGCCTGGAGGATGCGCGCATCGAAACGGCGCTGCGCTCAAAACTCGTCTTTGAGGGGGGCGTCAAAAGCTCCAACTATAAGATCGCGGTCAGCGACGGCGTCGTTTATCTTCTCGGCGCGACCTTCTCCGAGCGCTCTCTCGGCGAAGCGACGGAACTTGCGCGCTCGACCAGCGGCGTTGAAAAGGTCGTCAGTCACGTTCTGATCAGGACGCCCTGACGGCGCCCAAAGAGGCTGCTAAGGCGTCACGCCATGAAAATCGCCATCCAGATGGACCCGATCGAACGGGTCGACGTCAATGCAGACACAAGCTTCGATCTCGCGCTGGAGGCGCATGGCCGCGGTCACGAGATCTGGGTCTATCAGCCGGACAGTCTGACGCTGCGCGACGGCCGGGTCAGCGCCAACGCACGCAAGGTGACAAGCCTCAACCGCGAACAGGGCGCGCATGCAACGCTTGCGGCCGCCGAACGGCTCGACCTTCACGGCATGACTGTCGTGCTCGTAAGGCAAGACCCGCCGTTCAACATGGCCTATATCACGGCGGCCCAAATCCTTGAGCGTCTTCAGCCTGAGGTTCTCGTCGTCAACGATCCGCGCGCGATCCGCGATGCGCCGGAAAAGCTCTTTGTCACGCAGTTTCCGGAGCTGACGCCGCCGACGCTCATCACGCGCGACGTAGCGGAGATCCGTGCTTTTCGCGCTGACCATGGCGACATGATCTTGAAGCCGCTCTACGGCAATGGCGGCGCCGGCGTCTTTCGTCTGACCGCGGACGATTCCAACTTCAACGCTCTTGTCGAGCTTTTCATGCAGGCTTTCGCCGAGCCCGTCATCGCGCAGAAATACATCCCCGCCGTCCGGAAAGGCGACAAGCGGATCATCCTCCTTGACGGAGAGGCGGTCGGCGCGATCAATCGCGTGCCTGCCGCCGGCGAGACGCGCTCAAACCTCCACGTCGGCGGGCGCGCCGAAGCGACGCTGATGAGCGAGCGCGATCAGGAAATCTGCGACCGCATCGGACCGGCTTTGTCGGAGCGCGGGCTTGTTCTCGTCGGCATCGACGTCATTGGCGACTACCTGACCGAGATCAACGTCACCTCCCCGACGGGCATTCAGGAAATCCGCCGTTTCGGCGGCCCTGATATCTCCGCGCTGTTCTGGGACTGGGCCGAAGGCCGCATCGAGGCGTGAACGCCGGCTGGCGCCTTGTTGGGGGTACATAAATTTGTCACAAACGAGGCCTATGGCCTCAGCCGTCATGCGCAGCAACGCCGCGTTGAAAATCGTTCCGGCGGTTCGGCCTGAACCGGACGTGCCGCTGCGTGTTGCGCTGTTCTCGGGCAACTATAATTATGTCGTCGATGGCCCGGTGAAGGCGCTCAATCGCCTGGTCGGACGGATCGAGGAATGCGGCCAGCACGCGCTCGTCTTCGCCCCGACGACGCAAACTCCCGCGTTCAAGCACCAAGGTGAGCTGGTCTCCGTTCCCTCGATCGCGTTGCCTGGCAAGCGGAGCGAATACAGGTTAGCGCTTGGCTTGCCGCGCGCGGCGCGGGCGCGTCTCGACGCCTTCCGCCCGACGATCATTCATGTCGCCTCTCCGGACCTGCTCGGCCTTGGCGCATTGAATTACGCCCATGAGAAGAAACTGCCGGCGGTCGCGTCGTTTCACACGCGCTTCGACACCTATCCGCGTTATTACGGCCTCAAGGCGCTGGAGCCGCTTTTGACGCGGTATCTTCGCTATTTCTACGCCCGGTGCGCGCGCGTCTATGCGCCGTCAGGATCCATGGTCGAGGAATTGAAGCGCGACCGCATCGGCGCCGATATTCGTCTGTGGGCGCGCGGCGTCGATCACAGGCTCTTCAATCCGCAGCGACGTGACCTTAAATGGCGGCGATCGCTCGGCTTTGACAATGACGCCGTCATTGTCGCCTTCGTCGGGCGGCTCGTTCTTGAAAAGGGTGTCGATGTCTTCGCGGGCGCGGTGAATGAGGCGCGCCTCGCAAACCCGAACATTCGCGCCCTGATTGTCGGCGAAGGGCCGGCGCGCGCGCATTTTGAAAGGGCGCTTCCCGGCGCGGTATTCACTGGTCATCTCGACGGCGAGGCGCTCGCGCGCGCTTACGCTTCCGCAGATATTTTTCTCAACCCGAGCGTCACCGAGACCTTCGGCAACGTCACGCTCGAAGCCATGGCGTCGGGGTTGCCGGCCGTCGCCGCCGCCGCGTCCGGCAGCCGGTCGCTGATTGCGCAGGGAGAGACCGGTCTGCTGATCGCGGACGCATCCTCGGTTACCGACTATTCACGCGCGCTGATTGCGCTCGGTCATGACAGCGCTCGGCGCACATCAATGGGGTCGGCAGCGCTCAAGCGCGCGAAGACGTTCGACTGGGACACGATCCTTGACGGCCTTCTCGACGATTATCGCGACGTAATGATCCGCAGCCAAGCGTGATCGTCTGTCTGCGCGCTATTTGACGGCATTGTCACAATTCCGATGTACCGGCCTTTCATTCAGGGGCGGAGTACACAATGCGCGTCGCCGACATGTCCGAGTTCTTCAGCGACTTCGGCGGCGGGGTTCGCACCTACGTTCATCAAAAGCTTGAAGCGGCCGCGAAGGCTGGCGTGACGATGACGATCATCGCGCCGGGGCCGGCTGACCGCCGCGAGCGGCGCCTCGGCGGCGAGATTGTCTGGGTTCGCTCGCCGGTTTTGCCGTTCGATCATCGCTATCACCTCTTTGCACGCAAGAAACCTGTGCACGCGCTGCTCGATGAGCTGCAGCCGGATTTTGTCGAGGGCTCCTCGACGTGGCGCGGCGCGTGGATCGCGCGAAGCTGGAGCGGCAAGGCGCGGCGGGCGCTTTTCCTGCATCAGGACCCGGTCGCCGTTTATCCCCAGTCGTTTCTCAGTCCGGCGCTCAAGACCGAGCGCGTCGATCAGATGTTTGCGGGTTTCTGGCGGTACATGGCCAACTTGTCAGCGGGCTTTGACGCGACGATCGCACCAAGCGCGGTGTTTGCGCGGCGTCTCGACCGGCATGGCGTCGCGCGCGCCCTCGCCTGTCCTCTCGGCGTTGATCGCGCGCTCTTCGGTCCCGACCGGCGCCGCGATACGCTTCGGCTCGAAATGCTCGCCGACTGCGGCGTGAAAGACCCAGCCGCGCCGTTGTTCATCGCCGTCAGCCGCCACCATCCCGAAAAGCGCCTGCCGATGATGATGCGCGCCTTTGCAAAATTCTCGGCGGCGCGTCCAGCAGCGCTTTATCTGATCGGCGACGGTCCGATGTGGCGCTCGGTCGGGAGCCAAGCCCGGCGCATCCGCGGCGTTGCGGTCGCGGGGCCGGTCACCGACCGCGAGCTCATCGCGGCCAAACTCGCAAGCGCCGACTATTTCGTTCATGCGGGCGCAGCCGAGACATTCGGCCTCGTCGTTGCAGAGGCGCTCGCTTCGGGCGTGCCGATCATCGCGCCCGATCAAGGCGGCGCTTCGGAATTCGCGCATCCCGCCTACGCCGAGAGCTACCGCGCGGGCGAGGCTGAAGCGCTGGCGGCCGCGATGGCGCGTATCGTCGGGCGGGACCGGCGCGAGCTTGCAATCGCCGCCCGCGCCGGCGCGCATCGCGTCAGCACGCCCGCCGAACATTTTGACAAGCTTTTCTCCGCGTACGGAGCACTCTGCGAGGCGGCGCCGGCGCGCGAGGCCGCGTAATCAGCCCTGGCTGATCCGGCTCCAGGGCTGCTCGCGCAAGGCGAGTTCGCCAAGTTTTCGCGCGGCAAAGCGGGGGCCGAGATAGTCGTAGAAAAACCAGTCGCGGCGGGATTTTGGCACGACATGATAAAAAAGCCGCTCCGCGAGCGACCAGCGCACGCGCTTCCTGTCCGCCCGGCGCGGCGAGGGAACGCACCAGTGATTGAAATCGTAGCCGAGCCCTCCGCCGTCCCGAACGATCCGGTGCATGACTTCGTGATCCATCAGGCAATAAGGCCAGCGCTGCGGGGAGAACCCACCCGCCACGACGAGCGCTGCGGCGCGAAACGACTGCCCATAGCCCCCGCCATGAGTCTGCGTCGGCGCAAGCGCCGCCATCGCTGCGCCCTTGCCGCGCAGGAGCCGCGTTTTCGCGGGATCACGGCTCGGGACGCCGAACGCCAGGACCGCAGCGGCGCCGGTGCGCTCGAAGACGGTCTCCGCAAGCCCGAGATAATGCGCCGGATAAAAGGTATCGGCGTCACAAGTTGCAATGAGGCCGTCGCGGATGTCGGCGAGCCCGCACATGAGCGCGGAAGCCTTGCCAGCGCGCCGCTCCACCCGCACCTCGACATTGAGCGCCGCATGCGCTGCGGCGAACGCCCGCGCCATGTCGGGCGAAGCGTCCGTCGAAGCGTTGTCGACGAGAATTATTCTGTCGGGCGCGCGCGCCTGCACAGCGAGCGATGCCAGTGTCGCGCCAAGGAACCGCTCTTCGTTGAAGAAGGGAAGAACGACGGTGAAGGGCTGCGTCATGAGTTCCGGGTTAGTGTCGAGGAAGGGGATCGGTCAATCCAGAATGGCCAACCGCGGGCGCTGTTCCCCATTCCCTCTTCGCCCCCTAGAACCCAGCCGCCGCTGGGGGCCCTCGATTGAAAATCCAGTCCTTCATCGATCGCGCCAGCCGCCTCATCGCGGCGCCAGGCGTTCGCCGCACGCTGCGGATCGCGCAGGGCGCGCTGTTTCTCGCTGTCGTCATCTTTCTCGTCATCCAGCTTTCGGAGGTTGGTTGGGGCGATGTTTTCTCGGCCCTGCCAGAATCACCTTGGTTCTATGGCGTCTTTGCCATTCGCTATTTCCTGCAACCGTTATCGGAGATCCCGGCTTATGAGCTTGTCTGGAGGACGCCGCTCTGGCGGCACTGGACCGCGTTCGTCCGAAAGCGAGTCTATAATTTCGCAGTCATGGGCTATTCAGGCGAAGCGTTCTTCACGCTCTGGGCGCGCCGCACGCTGAAGCTCTCGGACCGAGACATCATCGTCGGCGTCAAGGACAACAACCTCGTCTCGGCGCTCGTCTCGAACGCTGCGACGGCGCTCGTCGTCATTGCGCTTTTTCTTCTGGGCGACCTTGAGCGCGAGCTTGAGGCGATCCCGGGCGGCGTCGCCCTGTTCGGGCTCGCCTTCATTTCCGCCGCGAGCCTTGCTGTCGCCGTGACGATGTTTCGCCGTCAGCTGATCCAGCTGCCGAAAGGAATGACCCGCAAGATTGTCGCGATCAACGCTGGCCGGATCCTGATGATCCTTCTCCTGCACGCGCTTCTCTACGCCGCAGCCATTCCGGGGCCGCCCTTGACGGCCTGGCTGATGTTCATCGCTCTCCAGCTCGTTTTGAGCCGCATTCCCTTCGTGCCTAATCAGGACATCGTTTTCCTGACCGCCGCGCTTGCGCTCGCCCCTGAAATCGACGCTCCGGAAGCCGCAATCGCTGGAATGCTGATCGCCGAAGCCGGCCTCGCCCAGATCTTCAACCTCGTCCTCTTCGCGCTGACTTCCCACCACGCCCTCAATCGGGCAAAGACTTGAGCATCCTCAGATTTCGATTCCGGCAGCGGCCGTCGCTTTTGCATCGGCCCGGAATTCGGTAGAGACCGTCCACCGCCCGGGCCGCCGGCCAGGGACCAACCCTCCACGCGACGAACGTCCATCATGGGTCTCCTGGACCGCTATATTCTCCGAACGGTCGTGACCCCTCTCGTCCTCGCGCTGTGCGTTGCGGCGATGCTGTTGATGATTGAGCAAATGCTCCGGCTCTTCGACTTCGTCCTCGCGGAGCAAGGGCCGGTCGACGTCGTCTGGCGGATGCTCGCCAATCTCGTCCCCCATTATCTGAGCCTTGCCTTGCCCCTCGGCGCCTTTCTCGGCGTCATGCTGGCGTTCCGGAACCTCTCGATGTCGAGCGAGCTCGATGCGATGAATTCCTCCGGCGCCTCGATCGCGCGGCTTCTGCGGCCGGTTTTCGGGTTGCTTCTCGTATTGGCAGCCTTCGACTTCCTGCTCGTCGGCTATATCAAACCTTATGCGCGCTACGAATACGACAAGATCCGTTTCGACGTGACCTCGGGCGCGCTCGGCATCAAAATCCCGCAAGGCGAGTTCATCGAAATTTCCGACAAGGCGACGATCCGGCTCGGCAGCGTCGATACGCTGAGCCGCCAGGCGAAGGACATCTTCCTCGAAATGCGCGAGGCGGACGGACGGCGCACCATCATCACCGCGCAGTCGGGCGGCATTTCAACGACGCCCGACATCACGAGCCTCCTTCTCCGGATGGCGAAGGGCCGCCAGCTCTTCGTCGACGCTGAAGGCGAGCGCCTGCAAAGCCTCGATTTCGAAAGCTTCGATCTGGAGCTCGCCCTGCCGGCGATTGCGCGGTTTCGTCCGCGCGGCGATGCGGCGCGCGAGGCGACCTTCACAGAAATTCTCCGGGCGCTGAAGAACTCGGACGCCCTGACGCCGCAACAGCGCAATGACTATCGCGCGCAGCTGCACTGGACGATCCTGCATCCCTTGACGTTCCTCGTTTTGCCGGTCCTCGCGGTCGCGATGGGGGTCGCCGGGCGCCGCAAGCCGTCGAACCTGAAACCGGTTCTGGGCGTCGCGATGCTGATCGCCTATCACGAGATGCTGGAGGAATGGGGCCTTGTCACCGCGAGCCTCGGCCAGCTGTCGCCCTTCATCTCGATGTGGGGTCTTCTCGTCCTCTTTATCGGCATCAGCATCTGGCTCTATCGAGGATCGATCGACCGCGCGCGGACGGCGAAAGTGATGGCGCGCGGCGACGAGGACACGGTCCGGCTGCCAGCTGCTCCGGGCCCTGCCGGCGACAGCGCGCTCCGCCGGGGAATGGCGCAATGATCGGGCTCGACGGCGCCTTCACCCGCTATGTCGGACGCCTGTTTCTTGTCCGCTTCATCGGTCTCTTGCTCTTTTTCGTCATCGTTCTGCAGATGCTCGACCTTCTTAACCGGTCGGAAGCGATCTACGCCGCGGCGGGCGCCAGCGGCGACTCCATTGTTCGCTACATCTCCTTGCGAGCGCCGCAGATCGCGAGCCAGTTCACGCCCTTCGCCGCGCTTCTCTCGATCGTCGTCACGCTGTCCTCGCTGAACCTGTCGAGCGAGATCGTCGTGATGCGCGCGGCGGGCATGTCGATCCAGCGGGTCCTGCGCCCGATCGGCGCGGCGTGTCTTGGCATAGCGGTCCTGCATTTCTTTTTTCACGAGAGCGTCGCCGTGCCGCGTGCGGGCGAGCTTGCTTACTGGGAGGCGAACAAGTTCGAGGTCGGGCTCAAACATGACGCCTCGACACGGACGAATTTGCGCCTGCTGCTCGACGACGAAATTGTGTCGGCGGCGTCGGCGGCGCGCACCAATGAGGGCATCCGGTTGTCAAACGTCGTCATCTACGATCTCGACGCCTCGGGCCTTGCAAAGTCGGTCATCGAGGCGCGCGCGGCGCTGTTTGGAGACGGCGGCTGGCGCCTGATCGACGCCAAGGCGCCGGGGCCCGACCGCGCCGGCGAAGACGTCGCCTCGATGCCGTGGACGACCTCGCTCAACCCGGAAACGCTGTTCGCCCTTTCGCTCAATCCGGACCGCGCCGGGATGGCGACGCTGATGCGCCAGATCGGCCATCTCGATCGCGAAGGCGCTGATTCCGGTGCGGCGACGACCTCGCTCCTCAGCCGGTTCTCGAAACCGATGGCGACGCTCATCATGCCGCTTCTCGGCGCGATCGCCGGCTTCGGCGTCAGCCGCCAGGGCAACCAGCTTGTCCGCGCGTCCGCCGGGGCCGCCCTCGGCTTCGTTTATTTCGTCGCCGAGAACCTCATGTTGGCGGTGGGCAAGCTCGGCGCGATCTCGCCGATGCTCGGCGCCTTCTTTCCCTTCGCGTTCTTTCTGGTTGTCGGCTTCGCCATCCTGCTCGCCATGGAGAATTAGGTTTTTGGCGTCCGGCTGATAGTGCTAGGGCTCACGCTGCAAAAGTGAAAACCCCTATGGCGCCCACCGTCCTTTCCCTCGGCTGCCGCCTTAATCTCGCCGAAGGCGAGGCCATGCGGCGCCTTGCCGTGAATGCGGGTCTTGAAGCCGCCGTCGTCATCAATTCCTGCGCGGTGACGAACGAAGCCGTGCGCGAGACCCGGCAGAAGATCCGCCGCGCGCGCCGCGAGAACCCGGCCGCGACGGTGATCGTCACCGGCTGTGCGGCGCAGATCGATCCGGAAGCCTTCGCCGCGATGCCGGAAGTCGATGCTGTCATCGGCAATGACGAGAAACTGAAAGCTGAGAGCTGGGCGCGGCTGTCGCGCGGCGATGGCCCGCGCATCGCCGTCAACGACATCATGGCGGTGCGCGAAACGGCGGCTCATTTCATCGACGGCTATGGCGACCGCGCGCGGGCCTTCCTGCAGGTGCAGAACGGCTGCGATCATCGCTGCACTTTTTGCATCATTCCTTACGGCCGAGGGGCCTCGCGATCCTCGCCCGTCGCGGAGGTGATCGAAGGCGCGCGCCGGCTTGTCGCCAGCGGCCACAAGGAAATCGTCCTGACCGGCGTCGACATGACCTCCTGGGGCGCCGACCTGCCCGGCGCGCCGAAGCTCGGCGATCTCGTCCGCCAGACGCTGGACGCCGTTCCTGACCTCTTTCGTCTGCGGCTATCGTCGGTCGACTGCGCCGAGATCGACGAGACCTTGTTTGACTGTCTGACAACGGATTCCCGCATCGCCCCTTATCTCCATCTCTCCTTGCAGGCCGGCGCCGACCTGATCTTGAAGCGCATGAAGCGCCGCCATTCGCGCGCCGATGCGATCGCGCTGACGACGGCGCTGCGCGAGCGCCGGCCCGATTTCGCCATCGGCGCCGATTTTATCGCGGGGTTTCCAACTGAGACCGAAGCGCATTTTGAAGAGACGCTGAGCCTGATCGACGAGGCGGGCGTCAACTTCGTTCACGCCTTCCCGTTCTCGCCTCGGAGCGGCGCGCCAGCCGCCAAAATGCCCCCGGCGCCTGGGCAAGTCATTGCCGCGCGCGCCCGTCGATTGCGCGAGAAAGGAGCGGCGGCGACCGCGGCGTTCCTCGACGCGATGGTCGGACGGACCGAAGTCGCAGTCGTCGAAAGCGGGGGCCGCGCGCGGCTTGGCAATTTCGCCGCCGTCAAGCTTCAGGAGATCGCCGCCGCGCCAGGCGAAGTCATGACGGTGAGGATCGTTGCGCGCGACGGCGAAGCGCTTATGGGCGCGGCGCCGGCGACTATCGCGCATGAAAAAGCCGCGCCGGGAGCGATGTCCACAGCGCGGCTTTAGTAGTCCAACCTTGGAAGCCTTAAGCCGCCTTCGCCTTGGCGCGCTTGGCGCGCTTCTTCTTCGCGGCCGGCTTGGCGGCCTTTTTCACGGCCTTTTTGGCCGTCTTCTTTGCCGCGCGCTTAGCCGGTTTCGCGGCTTTCCTTTTGGCCATTGCCATAGTCGTCTCCATGAAAAAGGCTGACTTAATTCAGCCGTCGTGAAACAAGTTGCTGAGCCGCGGATTCTGGCAAGAGAAAAATGACGAATACGAGAAATTTTCTGGGCGCCCTGTTCGGAAAAAAGCACGCCGGCGATCTCGCGGATAACGCAGGCCGCGCCGCGGCCGATAGCGCGCCTACGGACGATCCAGCCCCAGCTGAAGCTGAAAGACCGAATTTTTTCCAGCGCCTCACTGCCGGCTTGTCACGCTCGTCGCAGAAGCTATCGGACGGCGTCACGGCGATCTTCACGAAGAAGAAACTCGACGCTGAAACGCTGGCTGAGCTTGAGGAATTGCTGATCGCTGCGGACCTCGGCGTCGCTGGCGCGGCGCGCGCAACAGCCGCTATCGCCAAGGACCGCTTCGATCGCGAAATAACAGATGTCGAAGTGAAAGAAGCGCTCGCGGGGCATCTGACCGGCGTCCTTAAAGACCGCGAAAAGCCGCTCGCCATCGACGCCGCCAGAGCCCCGCATGTCGTCCTCGTGGTCGGCGTCAATGGCGGCGGCAAGACAACGACGATCGGCAAGCTCGCGGCGCATTTCGAGCGCGAGGGAAAGCGCGTCGCGCTCGCCGCCGGGGACACGTTCCGCGCTGCGGCGGTCGAACAGCTGAAAGTCTGGGCCGAACGGACGGGCGCAATGTTTTTCGCCAAGGACGCCGGCGCCGACGCTGCCGCGCTCGCCTATGAGGCGCTCGCGGCGGCGAAGGAAGCGGGGGCCGACGTTCTTCTGATCGACACTGCCGGGCGCCTCCAGAACAAAAGGGAGCTGATGGACGAGCTCGCGAAAATCGTTCGTGTCCTCAAGAAGCTTGATCCGTCGGCGCCGCATGATGTCCTGCTGGTCCTCGATGCGACGGTCGGTCAAAACGCGCTCGTGCAGGCCGATCAGTTCCGCGAGATCGCCGGCGTCACCGGCCTTGTGATGACGAAGCTCGACGGCACCGCGCGCGGGGGCGTCCTGGTGGCGCTCGCCGAGCGCCATCCCTTGCCCATTCACTTTATCGGTGTTGGCGAAGGGATCGGCGATCTGCAGCCGTTTGACGCGCGGAGCTATGCGCGGGCCCTTGCTGGACTGGAGCGGTTGTAGGTCGCAGGCGGTAGGTTATAGGAGAACAGTCTGTCCGTCTGACAACCTGCACTGTTCTTTCATGTCCCCTCCCCGCCTATCCGGCCGCGCCAAGTTCCTCGTCGACTTCGGGCCGCTCGTCGTCTTTTTCGTCGCCTATTTTTTTGGTGCGCGGCTTGCGCCCCTGTTTGGCCGGACGATCGCTCCGGGCGAAGAACTTTTCCTCGCCGTACAACTCTTCCTGCCGGCTTTCGCTGTCGCCTTCGTCTACAGCGTGTGGAAGGAACGGCGCGTCGCGCCGATGCTGTTCGTGTCGGGGCTCGCGGTCGGCGTTCTTGGCGGCCTGACGCTCGTCTTTCACAACAAGACGTTTTTCTACATGAAGCCGACGATCGTTTATGCGTTGTTCGCGCTGACCCTTATCGGCGGCGTGATGAGCGGGCGCAATTTCCTGAAGACGCTGTTCGACGGGGCCCTGCATTTGCCGGACGACGCCTGGCGGACGCTGACCCAGCGTTATGCCGTCTTTTTCGCCGTGCTTGCGCTCGCCAACGAAGCGGCTTGGCGCTATCTGGCGCGCGACTGCGATTTGACGTCGATCGGCGCGGCGTGCGCCGGCGAGGCGGCTTGGGTGAATTTGAAGATCTGGGGCTTCACCGCGATCAACCTCATCTTCGCGCTGGCGCAAGCGCCCTTTCTGGCGAAGCACGCGAAGGACGAGGCTAAGGCCGGGAAATAGGGGAAAACTGGCTCCGGCCCCAATTCCCGCCTCTCAAAGGCCCTCCACCGGATTGCCGAACGCTGGAAAGGTGTCGCGGCCTTCGACTTCCTTCCATTGGCGGAGCGCCCAGCCGACGGTCGGAAAGGCGATCTCTGCCCAAGGTATGTCGTCCCACGCGAACAAGGCGACGTCGAGGCTTTCCGGGCCGGCGGCGCAATCCGGCGTCTCCAGCCGCGCACGAAACATGATTTGCACCTGCGAGATGCGCGGTACGCTGTAAACGCCCAGCGTCCGGTCGATGACGATGCGAGCGCGTGCTTCTTCCCACGCTTCGCGCCGCGCCCCGTCCTCGACGCTTTCACCAAGCTCAAGATAGCCGGCGGGCAAGGTCCAGAAGCCCCTGCGCGGCTCAATGGCGCGGCGGCACAGCAGGATCGCGCCGGCGAAATCGGCAACCGAACCGACGACGATTTTCGGGTTCTGGTAGTCGATGAAACCACAATGCCCGCAGACATCGCGCTCGCGATCATCGCCTGCCGGAACAACCCTCAGGAAACGCTGTTTCAGGGCTTCTTTTTCGCTCATCGTCCGCACCCTTACAAACCAGGCCCGAATTAATGGGCGCGCTGATCATCCGTAGGAAGCGCTTTTTCGGCGATTGTGATCGCGCCCGTCATTGAAAAACCGCAACGCGATAACGATAATCCTTGACCGGACGCCTGATCCAGTGAAAACGGGCTCCAGCGCCGCGGCTTAATTCATGTCGGCGGCACCTATCGGCGTCCGGCGCGGTCGGACGCGTTTTTCAGGGAGACTCTTCCACAATGGCCTACGACCTCAGAAAATCCCCCGGACACCTTCTGCGCCGCGCCCAGCAACACGCGCACGACTTGCACGCGACCGCCGTCGGCGCCGACGGCCCGACGCCGCGCCAGTTCGAAGTGCTGCATGTCGTTTCGAAGAATGACGGCCTCAGCCAGACCGACCTCGTCAACGCGACGGGGATCGACCGCTCGACGCTCGCCGACATGATCGCGCGGATGTTGAAAAAGGGCCTTCTGTCCCGGTCGCGCACGAAGGAAGACGCGCGCGCCAACGCCGTCTCCATCACTGCCGCCGGCAAGCGCATGCTCTCGGGCGCGGCGGCGGGCGTCGCCAAAGCGGACGCCGGCGCCTTGAATGTCCTGCCGAAAGCCCACCAGGCCGCGTTCATCAAAGCGCTCGTCGCCTACGCCGATGCGCTCGACTCCCTTGGCGACGCGCCCGCGAAAAAGCCTGCCAAGGCGAAGAAAAAGGCCACGCGCAAAAAGGCCAAAGGCAAGCGCTAAGGCCAACGGCGGCCGTTGACGAGCCTTATGCCGGGCGATGCGCGGGAGCTGCGTCTCCCGCGCTCTTTCAGCGTAATGACTGTCCCTCATCCAGGCGGCGGCGTCGTGACGGACCTTTTATGACGAAGACTGGGGCCGTCCGCTTGCGCGGACAGCCTTGGCGTTTCCGCGCTCATAGCCGCCAAGCGTCAGCAGGCGGTCATACATGACGAGCGCGGCGGCGACCGAGAGGTTCACGCAAAAGCGCATCGGGATCTTCACCAGATGCGCGCAGCGCGCTTTGGCCGCCTCCGAAAGATCGCCCTTCTCGGGCCCGAGGATATAGGCCGCCTTCAGCGGATGACGGAAGGCGGGAAGGTCGATGGCGCGGTCATCAAGCTCGACGCCAACGAGAGCGCACTCCTTCGGCAGGATCATCTCGTCGATCGTCGCCCACTGGTAGAGCGGCAAATGCCCGTCGCTTTTGGACGTATCGGAGAACTCCGTCTCGCGCTGGTCGAGCGCCGAGCCGATGGTGAAAGCGAAGCTCGCGCCGAAGGCGTGGCCGGTGCGCAAGACAGCGCCGAGATTCATGGGCTTTGAGATCCGCTCCGACCCGATCCCGAAATAGCCGCGCATGCCTGCACTCTCCGTCAGCGCCCGACCCTTCGTGACGCCGCCTTTCCCTTCTTTTACGAAGGATGCGCGCCAGCGGCAAAGCGCTATAACAATCCTCATGTCCCTCGGCGACTTCAACAAGCCTTCCACACCGTATTTTCTCTCCCATTCCGTCGGGCTCTTGCCTGCGACCGCAGAGGCGGGGCTGACGCGGGACTATTTCAATCCGTGGGCCGCCGGACGGAGCGACCTCTGGCCGCGATGGCTTGAAACGATTGCAGCGTGGAAGAGGGCGCTTGCGCCCGTCATCGGCGCAGGCGCGATGGATATCTGTCCGCAGACGAATATTTCCTCGGCGCTGACGAAGATCCTGTTCGCGCTTCCCGAACGGAAAGGCCGGACGAAGATTATCCTCACCGAGGACGACTTTCCGACCGCCGGGTTTGTGTTCGAACAAGGCCGGCGCATCGGTCTCGACCCTGTCATCATCCAGGGAGGCGCGCCGCTTGCCGATCCGGATGCGTGGTCAAGGGCCTGTGCGGACGATGTTCGCGTCGTCCATGTGACGCATGTTTTCTCCAATCGCGGCGTTCGCTCGCCCGTCGCGGAGATCGTGCGGCGCGCGAAAGCAGCCGGGGCGTGTGTCATCGTCGATGTCGCGCAGTCCGCAGGGGCCCTCCCCGTCGACGCGGCGCGGTGGGGCGCCGATTTCGTCGTCGGAACCTCGATCAAATATCTTTGCGGCGGCCCCGGCGCTGCGTGGCTATGGGTCAATCCGGACTATGCTGCGGAGTACGCGCCAGCCGATGTCGGCTGGTTCAGCCATGAGGATCCCTTCGAGTTCGACATCCGGAATTTCCGCTATGCGGCCGGCGCGGCGCGCTTTTGGGGCGGCACCCCGTCCGTCGCGCCTTACGCCGTCGCGCGGGCCGGCGCCGAAGCGATCGCCGCTGCGGGCGTCACCGCGGTCGATACGCATGCGCAAGGACTGCTTGATCGCCTTCTGGCGCGCCTGCCTTCGGAAGCGGTTCTGTCGCACGTCAAACCCAGCGAGCGCGGCGCTGCGCTGATCGTGCGTCCCCGTATGATCGATGAAGCCCGCGCGGCGCTGAAGGAAGAGAACATCGTCCATGACGAGCGCCTCGGCGGATTCCGATTCTCTGTTCATCTTTATACGGAGGAAACGGAGATTGACCGGCTGGCAGAAGTTCTGAAGGGGTTTGCGTGAGGGCATTCCCTCTCCCGCGAAGTCCGATCGAAGGTGCGGTGCGGCTCAGATCTCCAGCACCGCCGTCACCGGGGCATGGTCCGAGGGCCTTTCCCAGCCGCGGCAGCGGTCATGGATGCGGATAGAGCCCGCGCCGCCCGAAAGCGCCGCTTTCTCAAGGCCCGGCGACACCCAGATATGGTCGAGCCTTCGTCCGCGGTTCGAAGCCCGCCAGTCCGCAGCGCGATAAGACCACCATGTATAGAGCTTTTCCGGCTCTGGAATCAGCGCGCGCGCGACATCCGTCCAGCCGCCCGCCGTCGCCGCCTTGTCGAGGAGGTCGACCTCCACCGGCGTATGCGAGACGACGTCGAGGAGTTGTTTGTGCGACCAGACGTCATGCTCGCGCGGGGCGACGTTCAAGTCGCCGACAAGCACTTCCTTTTTTCTCGATTTGCCGCGCCCGCCGAAGCGGCCTTCGAGCTCCTTGAGGAACTGCAGCTTATGCGCAAATTTTTCGTTTTCGTCCGGGTCCGGAATATCCCCGCCCGCCGGGATGTAGAAATTATGGACGCGCACCCCTGAGACCGTCGCCGCGATATGACGCGCATCATCCTTGTCGCAGAAACGCTCGGCCTCGATCTCTTTCATCGGCGCCTTCGAAAGAATGGCGACGCCGTGATAACCCTTCTGCCCTGAGACCGCCTGCTGCGCATAGCCCGCCCCGGCGAACGCTTTGGCCGGAAACTGGTCGTTCCGGCATTTGATCTCCTGAAGGCAAAGAACGTCCGGGGCCTCCTCGTCCAGGAAGCGCAAGACTTGGTCGAGACGCAGGCGGACGGAGTTGATGTTCCAGGTGGCGATTTTCATGGGAGAGGCGGCCTAGGGTCAATGAATGGCGGTCAGTGATTGGCAACCCGCACGAGCAAGCGCAATACGATTTTCTCGCCTGTTTATCGATCACTGACCTTTGACCGCTTTCCGATGCTCCCCGACGCCGTCAGCCCGCTCGCCGCGATCCTTGTCATTGGCGCCAGCTTTTTCACCTCGGCGCTGACCGCCGCCTTCGGGCTCGGCGGCGGGCTCGCGCTCCTTGGCGTCATGGGCGCCCTGTTTCCGCCAGCGGCGGTCATTCCGGTGCACGGCCTTGCCCAGCTCGGCTCGAATGCCGGGCGCTTTTATCTGCAGCGCGCCTCCGTCGTCTGGCCGATGGCGCTGTGGTTCGCGGGCGGTTCGCTGGCCGGGACAGTTCTCGGCGCGCGCCTTTACGTCGAGGCGCCCGAGCGCGTGTTGCAGGCCCTGATCGGCGCCTTCGTGCTGCTGACGGTCTGGGGACCCAAGCCAAAGGGCTTTTCGCCGGGCGTCAAAACCTGGGCCCTTACTGGCGCGGCGAGCGCGGTTCTCTCGATGTTCGTCGGCGCAACAGGCCCGATCGCCGCGGCGATGGTCGGCGCGGCAAAGCTCGACAAGCTCAAAACCACGGCGACGCATGCGGCCGCCATGAGCGCGCAGCATTTCCTGAAAGCGATCGCCTTCGGGTTCGTCGGCTTCGCTTACGCCGACTGGGCGATCCTTATCGCGGCGATCGTCGCCTCAGGCTTTGCCGGCACGATGTTTGGAACCAAGGCCTTGCATGCCATGCCAGAAGAAAAATTCCGCAAGGGCTTCACGATGATCCTGACTTTTTTCGGCTGCTATCTGATCGCTGAAGCCGTGATCGCGCCGTAGGGCGCATCTGGCTTCGCCGCAGGCGCCGCAAAAGGATCAGAAGACATTCAACGAACTGCCCGTCACCCCGACGGGCCAGCGCCCGAATTCGAACAGCTGGAATTTCGCCGTGAACGGATGATCGCTCGCTTCGAAGTCGGGGTCGATGCTGGCGATGAGGACGAGCATCGCCTGATGCGCGGCCTGCACGGCGGAGCCGACGGCGAGCTGCTGATGCGCTTCGTCTTCGACGTCCCAGATAAAGCTCGCCTGCTCCATCGCTTCGCGCGCGGGTTCTGACACGCGTTCGGCGATCATCGTCATGGCAATCTTCAGCGCGTCTTCCGAGAGAACGTCGAGCGCACGCGTCGTGAGATCGGCGCGCAGCAATTCCTCCGCGTCCCAGGCCGGGCTGTTCCAGTCATTGTGCTCGGCGGCGGCAGCCGCATCCTCCCAGTCGACCAGAATAGCGACTTCGGCGTCCGGGAAGCCGAGGCCATCGGCATAGGCCCGCGCCGCGGCGCGCGCGCCCCGCGTCATCGGTTCGCCGAGATTTGAAAACCACGGCAGGCCCTCAAGCGTGCGCGCAAAACGGCGCACCCGCGCGAGGGCCGGAAGTTCTCGTTCAAGGCCTTCAAGATCAGGGTCATCCATCATGCGGGAATACTACAAGAAAAAACCCCCGGCGCTGAACCTCAGCACCGGGGGTCAAGCTGCGCTGTTGCGCCTTCACCGGGAGGGGATATTCCGGCGGCGGAGGCGACGACCGAACCTGCTAGCGGGGGGGCAACGCCGGTCCGGTGAGTTGTCGCCTCAGCACTGTTACTCTAACGCCGCACGCGCGGGGAATTCAATAGAAAAATTCAAAAAAGGCTTGCCTGTGACCCCTTGACCAACGCGTTCGTGATCGAATCTGCGTCGTTTCGGGGCGCCTTTCTAGTTTCTAATGAAAGCGCCGCCGGCGTCAGGCGCGCGGAAGAGGCGGTTGTCGAGTTTTTCCCCGAGCTTCGCATCGACCAGTTCAACAACCGTCACGCCGCCGCCTGCGTCCGCGACCGCCCATTGAGAAACCGTCATGTCCGGCGCTGACAAATAAAGCGTCAGCGAACCTTCAGTTTCTTCGTCCGTCGATTCCCAGGTGACAGCGACAGCGTCTTCATAGCGTTCAACGCCGGCGAGCCGGGCGTCGCCAATCTCGACGCGTTTTGAGAGCAGGAATTTCAGCGGCGTCTTGCCGAGCGGGTAGCTGTCCGTCGTTTCAAGGTCGGCGTTCTCAACGTAAACGACGCCGCCCGTTGCGACGATGGTGACTGGCGAGGGATCGTCATAGTCAAAACGCACCTGTCCCGGCCGACGCAATTTCACGTCACCCATCACGACCGCGCCCGAAGGCGCCGTCTGCCGGAACTTCGCCGACAGTGTTGTCAGGTTCTCAATCGCCTTCAGCGCCGCATCAGCAACCGCCTCGTCCGATAGGTCCGCATAGGCGAGGCTCGAAGCGGGTCTGGCGACCGGAATATCCGCGGCTTTTTCCGCTGCGCGCTCGTCGGCTTGGGCGAGGATCGTAGGAGTCGCCGGCGGCGCGGCGACAACGGGGCTCGCCACGGCGAAACTGACCTCGGCGCAAAAGAGCGCGGTCGACATGAACAATGCAGCGATCATCAGAAGGCCTCCAGCGGCAACAGCCCATAGCTCGGACCTCGCCAAGGCGAAAGCACGGGGGCGTGACGGCGAAATTGCGGCGCCGGTCACGGCTGCGTCAGCAAGCCCGTCAGGGCAGCGCGTTCACTTCCTCGTCGGACAGCGCGCGCGCTTCGTCGATCAGCATGATCGGGATGCCATCGCGGATCGGATAGGCGAGGCGCGCTTTTTTCGAAAGCAATTCGCCCGCCTCGCGCTGGTAGACCAGCGGCCCTTTCGTCTGGGGGCAGACGAGGATTTCGAGGAGCTTCGGATCGAGGCCGGGAGCGCTCGTTGTCATGGGTTCGCTCATCAGGGTCACTGCAACGTGTGGTCGTTCGGCGGTTCGCCGACGCTCATGCGCATCAGCGCGACAAGGCAGTCGGCGCGATCGGCGAGGGTGGCGGCCTCAAGGAGCGCCTGTTTTTCATTCGGTTCGAAAGGACAGCCCATCGCCAGCGAATTGACGAGCGCTTCGGCGGGGGCAGAGGCGGCTTCCTTCCAGTCGGTCGACAGGCCTTCCGAGGAGAAATAGCCGCGCATCGCCTCAAACAAGCGCTCGCGATCGACGCCCGCCGCCGAGGCGTCCTCGCCAGTGTCGTCGGTGAACGCGGCGTAGTCTGCCTTTATTTGCCGGTACGGCGTTGCGGCGGCGATTTCTTCGGCCACGCGAAAACGGGTGAGACCGCTCAGCGAAATCAGATATCGCCCGTCGCCGGTTTCCTGAAAGCCGACGATGCGGCCCACGCATCCGACATCATAAAGCGGCGGCTTGGTCGCGCCGCCCTGATCGCGCGGCTGGATCATGCCGATGATCCGCGCGCCGCCCAAGGCATCGTCGATCATGCGGAGATAACGCGGCTCGAAAATGTTGAGAGGCAACAATCCCTTCGGCAGCAGGATCGCGCCCGTCAACGGAAACACCGGAATGACCGCCGGCAAATCGCGCGGGTTGCGCTTCAGCGTCTCTGCTTGCGCCGTCATCAGGAAAACAGCGCGGAGGAAAGGCGACGGCGCCCCGACAGGGTGTCAGGATGTTTGGGTCCGAGCGCTTCGAAAATCTGCACCAGCTTCTTGCGCGCGGCTTCCTCGTTCCAGGCGCGGTCGAGCGCCACCATGTCGAGAAGCTCATCAATCGCCGCGCCCATGTCGCCCGACGCGGCGAGCGCTTCGGCGAGCGCGAGGCGCGCGTCGAAATCTTTCGGGTTGGCGCCCGCTTTGCTCCGCAGCGCCGCAATATCCCCGCCGCCCTTTTCGGCAAGGTCGATCTGCGCCTTGACGGCGTTGAAAACCGCCTCGTCCTTCTTGGCGGGCGGAACGAGCGTCAGCGCCTCGCGCGCGCCCGCGACATCGCCGGTCGCCAGCCGGCAGCGGGCAAGGCCCGCGATGGCGCGCAGGAAGCTGTCATCGCCCGCTTCCTCGGCGATCTGCGCAACCTCGGCGAAGGCCTGCGCGGCGGCGGCGGCGTCTCCTGCCGCGAGCGCTTCGTCGGCAGCGTCGAGCACCGCTTTCAAATCGAGATCGGCGGGGCCGCCGGCGCCCATCGCCAGCTGGCCAGCCGCTTTCGTCAGCCGGTCGATGAACGCCTTGATCTGGCTTTCCGGCACCGCGCCCTGAAAGCCGTCGACGGGGCGGCCCTGAAGGAAGCCATAAACCGTCGGCACCGACTGGATGCGCATTTGCGTCGCCAGCATCTTGTTCTTGTCGATGTCGATCTTGATAAGGCGGACCGCGCCGTTAGCGGCCTTCACGGCCTTCTCCAGGGCGGGGGTCAACTGGCGACAGGGCCCGCACCATTCGGCCCAGAAATCGACGATCACCGGAACCATCATCGAGGCTTCGAGCACGTCCCGCTCAAAGGTTTCGATCGTTCCGTCCTTGATGAGGTCTTGCGCGCCGGCCGCCGGCGCGCCCGCAGGCATTAACGACATGGAGCTCTCCTTGGGCAGACGTTAAATGAGCGCGGGCGAGCCCGAACGCAACCTCGGCCAGCGAAATTTGACCGCCTCAAACGGCTGGTTTTCCAAGATCGACAAGGCGCGGCTCGAAGCCGCAGGCGCGGATGAAGGCGAGCAGCGCTTCGGGCGCAACCGCGGTCGAGGCCGTGTTTTCAAGCGGGTGGAACCAGACCTCTGGCCAGCCCATCAGGGCGGTATCGACCGCAACCTCAGTCAGCGCCCCAGCGCTTTCGTTAACCAGCGCGAAGGGCGTCACCGCGCCGGGAAGGACGCCAAGCGTCGCGGTCATCAGGTCCGGCTTGCCGAACGACAAGCGCCCCTTGGCCCCGGCGAGCTTTCCGTAAGCGACGAGATCGACATCGGTGTCGCAATGGCAGATGGCGAGAAAGAGCCGGTCCTTCTTGTCCTTCAGGAAAAGGTTCTTCGAATGACCGCCCGGCATCGCGGCCTTGAAGGAGCGCCCTTCCTCGACCGTGAAGATCGCAGGATGATTGACAGTGCGATGCTCAAGCCCGAGCGCATCGAGGCGGGCGAAGAGATCGGCGCGGGCAGCGGGCATAGCAGGGGACTGGGGAATAGGGATTAGGGATTAGTGCGGACGAGCGCCCGCCACTTCTCCAGTCCCTAATCCCTACTCCCCACTTCTTGCAAAGCCCAAAACCCTGAGGCATAGAGCGTGGCCTTTCGCGGGAGCCTTCCTTCCCGCGACAAAACGCCGAGCGGGCGTAGCTCAGGGGTAGAGCATCACCTTGCCAAGGTGAGGGTCGGGCGTTCGAATCGCCTCGCCCGCTCCAATTGTTTGTTTCCCTATTTAATCTGCGCCCGGAACTGCGCCGTGAAGGATGAGCCGGGGCCCGCCGCCATGGCGCCTTTCGGGTTGAGGCAGACATGCAGGACGTTCGGATCGTAACCCGCGGCCGGCGTGTAGGCGCAGGCGCCGAAGGTCGCTGGCCGTGTCGCTGAATTCGAATAGCGCACATCCGTCGCGAGGCTGAAAGTGAGGCCAGCGCCGCTCTGCGTGAACAGGATCGCGCCGGCGGCGGGTCCTGCGCCGTCCATGTCGCCATTGAAGAACGTGACCTCTGCCGGGAGCGTGTCGATAATGAGGACCGTGTCCGTATCGACCGCGCCGGCGCCCGAATTCTGCACGGTGAGCGCGTAGACGACGTCGTTGCCGGGGATCGCGAACGGCGTTGCGCCGCCCGGATTATATACCGCGACGGATTTGGTCGCCGTCAGCGTCGGCGAGGAAAGGCAGATCTGACTATACTCCACGCCGTCAATAAAAATATCGTCGGCGTCAGCCGTCCGTAGGCGGATATACCGCGCGCCGCCCGCCGGCACGCTGATAGTGTTCCGCTCAAGGACGTCTTGGACGGCTGAATTGAAGGTCGACGGCGCGGCGCCATAGGTGACGGCGGCCGAAAAGGCGACGTTGTCGAGCGAGAACTGGATGCTGACCCTTGCCGTATTCCCTTGCGCGCCGCCGTCCCGCGCCGCCGACAGAATGATCGCGCTATTCTCGGGCACGGTGACGCCAAGATCGAGGACGAGGGTGTCGGATGTGTCGTTGATCTCGGCCGCGCTTGCGTCCGGCGGCGTTGTGCCGGCGGCGGCAAGAGCGCCCAGAGCGCGCGCTGAATTGGCGACGCCGGCTCCCGTCTGAACGGCGACCGCGTTGCCTGTTCTGTTGATGAGCAGCTGGCCCGCGGGACAGAACGGCGGCGGCGGGGGCGGCGCAATCGTGACGGCGTAATCCTCGACCTCTCCGTTCGTCGCAGCCGTTGATGTCGCGGAGAGACCGCTCGTTGTTGACCAGCGAAACCGCGCATAGGTCTGGCTTGTCGTTGCGCCGCCGGGGACGGCGAGCGCTAGGCCGATTGCGCCGGCCGCCGGATTGGTGTCGCCGACGCCGTTGTCCTGAAGATCGGTCGCGACTTGCTCGCTGGCGTCTGCGAAATCGCCGTCGCCGTTCCAGTCAAACCATGCCTGCAGGCGCCCGCCAGCGCCGGCGACGGTCGCGCCGGCAGTTCCGGCCGCGCCTTGCGTCAGCGCGCCGATGGTGACGCCGTTTTCGTCGTCCGCGCCCGAAGCGTCGTCGCCAGTGGCGGCGACCGTCGGCAGCGCGGCGATCTCGGCGTCCGCCGCGCCGGCGCCAAGAGAAAATCCGGAGACGATCTTGTGCGACGGCGTTCCGTAACCGGAGGGGGCGTCCGACCAGTCGGTGTTCGCCGGACAAAAGCTGATATCGTGAAGACCCATGCCTTGTTGCAGAGGGTCGGCGATCGAATCGGGGCCTGCCTGATAGACGATGACGATCTGGTCGACAGGCGTTGCATATTTGATCGTCAGATTCCCATTGCCGGAATCGTTTGCCGAGGCGTTCGACCCGGTCGCGACATTGCCGCTCGCCGTGTTTGAGACCGAGGTCGTGAACGTCGGATTGCCGGCGCTGACGCCGCCTAGCGTGCCGGTGACGGTGATCCGGTCCTGAAAGCCGAACGGGGCCGCCGCGACATCGGTATCGACGTCGAACACGGTGAACTCGATTTCGCCGACGCCCTGACCCGGCGTTCCGGCGGTGATCGTCAGCGTCAGCGTTTCGCTGGTGTTCGCATAATTGACGACGAAGAGAAGGTTCTGTTGCGCCGGGATAAGCCCGCCGGTCACGTTGACCGATTTGAACGGCGTCTGCTGGCTGAAAATGTTGATGAGCCGACCTGTCGAGCCGGAGAAAGCGACGCCGACGGGCTCGCCGTCGACGGTATAGCTATTCGACAAGGCGCCCGCCGTCCAAGCGGCGGCGCCGCTATCCCAGTCAAGCGTTGAGGCGCCGGTCCCGCAGGAGAGCGCCGCCATCGCCGCGCGCGGCGCCAGCGCCAGCGCGAGGAACAGCGTAGCGATCAGTCTACGGATCATGGCGACGCCGTCCCGCTGGCGCGCGGCGAAATGGCGTCAAGGAGGCCCTTCGCGGTGTGCTGGTCGAACTTGATGCGGAGCTTCAAATAGGGCCCGTTCGCAGAGTATTCCGCCGCCGCGAAATCCTCGTCGTTAAAGCCGGCGAAATTCCAGCCAAGCGACAGCCAGACATTTTTCGCCGGGCTGGCGCCGATCGAGGGGCCGTAGGAGTACTGCATTGCGCCCGAGTTCCAAGAGTAAAGAGCTTCAGCATGGACGCCAAGATCGATGCGCTTCGTCACGTCGTAGCGCGCCTCGAAGCCCGCCAGCTGCGTGACGCCGGCAAGATCGCTCCCACTGGCGGAAAACGCCGCATATTTGATGCCGTGGTTGAAGGAGAGCTGCAATCGCTCCAAGGCTTGCGCATTGAGCGCAAGGTTATGAACAGCCTTCCAGCTCCTGGCTTCAAGATCGACCGACTGCTGTTTTACGTCGAGCCGGTTGAAGACGATGAGCCCTTCATCGCGCGGGCGCCAGGAAGCGCCGATGCGCGCTTCGAAGCGCCGTTCGTCGGGGCTGAGATCATTGTTGTTCTGCTCGAACCGGCCAGCGGCGCCGAAGGAGAGCTGTTCCGACAATTCGCGGGCAGCCGCGGTCGCGACCATGTAGCGCTGGCCCTCGTCCGATTTCCTGACCTCGAAGCGGCCGGACCCCGTCGTCGCCTTGTCGCGGAAGCCAGCGCCGACATAGAGCGAGGTAAAAGCGCCGTTCGCCTGCTCGAACGGCGAGCGGGCGGCGTCGGGCACGATGTCATCCACGATATCGACGCCGCCATCAGTCTTCAGGTCTTCGCGGCGCGCCATGCCGAGAGAACCAGTCCACTTGTCGGAGAGCTTCACTTGCTGGTCGATGCCGAACGTCGCGCCGATCCGCTCGCCG
Source organism: Parvularculaceae bacterium (assembly GCA_034522715.1). GTDB lineage: Bacteria > Pseudomonadota > Alphaproteobacteria > Caulobacterales > Parvularculaceae > Amphiplicatus. The sequence continues at coordinate 733,470 of JAXHLA010000005.1, forward strand.
GTGTCTTGCGAGAGGCGGTCGCCCGCGAGCGTCACCGCCGCGCCGGTCCATGGCTCGGCTTTAAGGCCGACCGTCGTGTTCGATTGCGAAACCGCGTCGCCTGAAAGGATTTCGTGCGTCGCCGAGAGCGTGAAGCCGTCGAAGAGCCGCTGATCGAAGCCGACGCTGGTGCGGGTCGGAAAGAGGGCCGAAGCATTATCGCCGGCGATGCTTTGCTCGCGCGCGGCGCGCACCGAGAGCCCGAGCTTTTCAAAGCGCTGGCGGGCGGACGCCGTCACGAAGAGGCCCTCCCGCTCCGGCCCGGTCTGCGGATCCTCCCGAACGCCGCGCAGCCCTACCGAGCCCGAGGTCAGGGCGCCGTCCTGGCGAAGCGCTACTTCCGCGATCTCGCGCGCGGCGCCGGTCGCGAGGTTCTCCTCGCGGTACGCCTTCGCCTCGATCGAGCGCGTCGCGTTCTCGGTGGTCAGGCCGCCGTCGAAGTCGTCGATCCGTACCCGGATTTCCGCGCCATACCGGCGCACCCCGACTTGCGCGGAAGTTTGCTGCTCAAGCCCGAAATCTGCGCCGACTTCACTGAAGTAGGCCTTGGCGTCGACGCGGTCGCCGGTATGCGCGACCTCGGCGAGGATCGCCTCAGCTTCGGTAGCGCCGGTAGCGCCGTCGGTGAAGGAGCGGGCATACTCGGCGCGGATCTCCGTCGCGTCAGTGAGATTGACGACGACATCGGCGCCGGCGAGGTCCGTCGTTTCTGCGTCCGCGCCGGCGCCTTCCTCGTGGATGAACGTCGCGCCGGCTTCGCCGCGCCCGCCCAGAAACTTCACCGCGCCCCGCCCGCCAGCGGTCAGCGCGCGCTCCACCGGCGCCGAGGTTTCGTAATCGACGAGGATGACGTTGGGATTGAACGCCGCATCGGCGGCCGGCACCGGCAAGCGGAAGACAATCTCGCCCGTCGCATAGTCGATCTCGTAATCTGCATACCGGGCAAGGGTCGTCGTCGCCAGAATGACGTCGGGGCGGAAGCGATCGCGCGTTTCAACGGCGATCGTCTCGGAATTGCGCACGATGGGAGCGGCGGAAAGCTTGTAGCGGCCTGACGTTCCGTCGGCGGCGAGTTCGTCACGCACGAAGGCCTGGTTGGTGTCGGAGGCAAAGCCGGAGAACTCAAACCGTTCGCCTTGATAATCGACGCCGAGCCCGGACAGCCGGCGCGAATAGCGTGACAGCTTTGATTCCGACAGGCCGGTGTCGAAATCGCCGAAGACGCCGCGGAAGGCGTCTTTTTCGGCTTTCAGATAGACCGGATAGCGGCTTTGCGCTTCGAATTCCTGGCGCGAACGGTCGCCGAACAAGGGATAGCGCTCGTCTGGATTGACGTCGAGGAAGAGCGTGTCGTCTTCGCGGCCGCGTTTTCTGGCGGTGTCGCCCGCCAGCGTGACAAGCCAGCCGCCCTTGACGACGCCTTTGGCAAAGCCCGCGACGCGCCCGTCGCCGACGATGTCGAGGGCGTTTGGGGCTGCGCCCTCCTTCTGATTTTCAAAGCCGCCTTCGCCTTCGGCGAGCCCGACGACGATCCAGCCGCGCGGGGCGGGCTTCACATAGGCCGCAAAGCTGCGGCTGCGGCCGTTTTCAAGCGCGACCTCGATGCGGATCGGCCCGGTTTCGACCGTCGGCTCCAACTCGACGAGCGCGACGCCGCCTTGCCCGACGGGGATCGCCGATTGCGTCGACAGAGGCGCGTCAAGCGCGTTCCGGTCTTCCGCGCGCCCGCGCGCGACGGTGCGATAAGGTTCCGACACCTCGACGCTGAGAAGCCGGCCGGCCCTTACAGGCCGCCCGGCGCCGTCCGTGACATGGAGTGCGATGACGGGACGCGATTTCCCGTCCGCGAATAGCGAACTTCGCTCTTCAAGGAGGGCGGCGCGTTCAACCCGGCTGACATAAGGGACGCTCCGCTTGAGGCGGGCGACCTCCACGCCCGCTTCATTTCGGAGCCTGACTTCGAAACTGTTGTCGCCTTCGCGCAGGTCGACGCCGCGCCAATGCGTCAGCGCCATGGTTCGCAAAAGGTTGACGTCGCGGCCCGCGAAATTCTCCGGCGGGACTTCCTGGCCATTGAGATAGAGGGTCGGGCGTAAGGCGACGTCATGTTTGACGCCGAGGTTGAGGCTCGCGGCAGAGGGGGTCACGCCCTCGCCGGGATAGGCAAAGGCGTTCCCCCCGGTCTGGCCGTCAAGCCATTTCTTGTCGAACCCGCGGTATTCCGTATCCGGATTGAAGGCGGCATCGTCGGCGGTGGAACCATCAGCGTCCAGCGGGGCGGGCTTATCGGCGCGGACTTTTTTCACGTGGAAATTGGCGCGCCATACCGAACCGCCGCGCGCGTCGACGAATTGGGAATAGGCGGCGCCGGCGTAGCGCGTATTGTCCTTGCAGAGGACGAGGTCATACGCGTCAGGCAGGCTTTCTTCATCAACCTGCACGACATGGGTGCGGGGGCTTACCCCTTCGAAATGGTAGAGCCCGTCTTTGTCGGTGACAGTCGTAAAGCCGTTTTCGAGGTAGAGCCTGACGCCCTCAACGCCCTTGCCCTTTTGGCCGTCTTCGCAGCCATCCTCGATCACGCGCCCGACGATGGTCAGGGATGACCGCAGGAAATCGTCAATGATGTCGACGGCCGCTTCGGCGCGGTTTGAAACCGGCGCGCCCGAAGGTCCGACCGACTGCGCAACGTTCACCGCTTCGCCAAGCCGCGCGCCGGGTGTGACCTCCACGATGTAGCTGATCGTCAGGGTGGCGCCGGGATCGAGCGTCCCGGCGGTAAAGGTCAGGGTACGGCCGTCCGCCGACACTTGCGGATCGGGGAGCGCCGCGGCGCCGGCGCGCGCCGAGCCGGTCTGGTAGCGCTGACCGGCGGGCAAGGTGTCAACGATGCGGGCCGGCGCGGGGCTCGCCGCGCGGTTCTCCATGGTAATCCGATAGCGCACGAAGTCGCCGATCGAAGCCGTGGCGACATCAGCCGCCTTGGTCAGGACGACATCGGTCGAGGGATCAAGCGGATAGTCGAATTCAAGATCGCCGAAGCCGGTCAGCACAAAGGGCTGGCCATACGATCCGGGAATGATGACGAACGGCGCATTGACGAGGGCGTCAAAGCCCGGCGGCTGCACGGAAGAGGGCCCCGAATAGCCGGCGGGCGGCGTTACAAGCACGCGGTAGGTTCCAGGCAGCATCAAGGGGAACCGGAATTCGCCGGGTCCGAGGTCATACTGGATGCCGCCGGCGTCGATGACAGTAGACCCGGTGATGACCGTCGAGGGATAGGCGGAGACGCCGTCGATGCCGAAGACGGTCGCCGGTAATCCCGACGCATCGTCAACGATCGTCACGATCGCGCCGTCGATCAGCGCGCCCGTGAGGCTGTCGAAAACGCGCCCGAACGGATCGACCGCAGCGGTGTCGGTCGAAACCTCGGTTGCATCAAACGGATCCTGGTAGCGCGCGGTAAGCCCGGCGCCGTGCGCGATGGTGAGGACAGCGTCGTCGGAGACCAGCGCGCCCGTCGAGGTCGGGACCCAGGCGAAGAATTCGCCCGTGTCGGGGCCGCTTTCAAAGAGCCGCAGCGTGACAAAGTCGCCGTTCTCTGTCGCGATCGTGGCGATGATCGTCTCGACAAGGGACGGATCGCCGTTTTGCCCTGGGTCTGTCACCCGCACGATGACAGGCTCGCCCGCGAAATAGGCGCTTGCCTCAATCAGAGGCACGGGCGCGGCGGTATTGACCGGCGATCCGCCCGCCGAGACGAGCGGCCCCACCGGTTGAAACGGGCCGCCCGAGCCGTTCTGGAACTCGGAGCCGTTGAGTTGCGTCGAAACGGCGCCGGGGGCGCTCGGCGAATACCGAAAAAAGGTGATTGTCGACGGCGTGCGTTGCGCTTCGATCGTAAAAATGGCGTCGGCGGTTGTCGCCGAGATCGACGTCGCGCCAATCGTGTAATCAACCTGTGCGCGATTGACGACTTGGGCCCCGAGAGGCGCGGCGATTGCCGGCGCCGCCACGAGGAGCGCGAGCGCAGCGGCGGCGAACATGCGCCGCATCACCCCTGCGATGGCTCCCCTTGTACCCAATGCGCTCGAGCCCCTTCGGCCCTGATACACAACCCGCCCCTTAAGAAGACGCCGCCGCCCCGGGGGCTTCCGGAGCGGCGGCGGCCGGCACTCAAATTCGACCAGGCCCCCGGCGCGTTAGCGGACGAGAGCGCGGATCGTGACAGTTCCGGTCGCACCCGGCGCCAATGACGCGCCAGTGAGGCCGACCGTGCAGGCGCTGGTGCAGCCGCCAGCGGGATTCGACAGCGTGCCGGCCGCCGTGAAGCCGGACTGCGCCGAGGAAACAAACTCGACTTCGTTTGGCAGCACGTCGCTGATGGCGATCGCCGTCGCTGTCGCCGAGGCGCCGGCCGCGTTCGAGGCGGAGATCACATATTCAACGCACGCCCCCGGCGTCGCAAAGCCGCCGGCGATGACATCGGTTGCGCAGTTGACGGGATTGGTGGCGACAACGGCAACCGTCTTGTTGGCGGTGACGGTTGCAGCGGCGACCGTGTAACGCGCGGTCGAGGAATGTGCGCCGTCATTGGCGACGTCTTCCGGCGCGCCGGCGGTTCCAGCCCCGTCTGCGAGGACGTCCTGCGCGGCGCCTGTCAGCGAATTGGCGCCCGCCGCCGTGATTTCCGTGCCCGGCGTTGAGGCGTAGGCAGGATCGAGCGACGCTGTCGGATAGAAGGAGTTGGCGATCAGCGCGACATCGTCAAATTGTCCGTTCGTGGCGCCGCCCGGAATGTCGCCGGTCAAGATAACCCAGAGCGTTGCGTCCGGCGCGACGTTCGGCGTGACGCCCGCGCCGAGCGTGTAGGCCGTGCCGGCCCCGGCGTCATCGACGCCTGGCGTGAAGACGCCGTCATTGCCGGCGTCAGTGTAATAGACTGCCGTGTAGGCCGCGATGTCGAAGGTGTCGGCGGCGATGTCCTTGACCGACAGGCGCCAGGCGGCGTTGTCGTTGCCGCTGTTCAAAACGCCATAAACGACGCGCGCGCCGGTCTGACCCGGCGACACCGTCGCATTTGACACGGTCGTCACCGTCAAGTCGACCTTGCGGTCGACGGTGAACAGTGTGGGCGACCCTGATGTATCGATCTGCGTCTGCGGGACGCCGCCGACCTGATAGTCGAGCGTGAAGGTGTTTGAGACGCTCGTGCCGGCGCTGGTTCCGGCCGCGAAGGCCGGGGCCGAAACGAGGAGCGCGGACGACGCCGCGAGACTAAACGCTACATTCCGCATCGTGCGGCCAAAACTCGACATGCGCAATTCCCCTTGCACCTAGAGGCGTCGGTTTCGCACGTCGGCGTAAACAAATTGATAAAGTTGACAACCGGCAGTATTTGCCGAGTGTTTTATCTATAAAAGTAGCACACATTAGTTACTGTAAAGCGATAATGAACTTATTCGATCAAATGCCGCGCACGCCGTTAGGGCGGCGTTTACCGCGTTGGCTTACCGAAGATCCGGGAAATTCAATGGAAGGTTCGCCCTATGCGCTTGATGCTCGCCCTCGCCGCCGCGACGCTCGCGGCCGCGCCCGCGTTCGCTTCGATGACGGCGCGCCAGGTCGTCGAAAAGGAAGTCGTGTCGGTTGACGAAGCCGGCAAGGAAACCGTCGCCCGTGTCCCGGCGGACAAGGTGACGCCCGGCGAAACGGTCGTCTATTCGATCCGCTACCGCAATGAGGCGGCCAACCCCGCCGGCGACATCGTTCTCGTCATGCCCGTGCCAAAGGAAGTCGCCTATGTCGAAGGCACGATCAGCGGCGAGGAAGGCGCGAGCGTTTCCTTCTCCGCGGACGGCGGCCAGACCTATGTGGCGCGCGGCCGGCTGACGATCGTCGAGGGCGGCGAAGCCCGTCCCGCGCGCGGCGATGAAATCACCCATATCAAGTGGACGCTGACGACGCCGGTCGCCCCGAATGGCGAAGGCGAGGTGTCCTACAAGGCCGTCCTGCGGTAAGCGGTTGGCCTTCCCTCCCGTCAACAGGGAGGGAAACGCGCGCGCAAACCGTTGCGCGATGAAACGCGTAACGGGGGCATGGTTTCTTTCACCTCCCCCCTCGTCATCGGCGCTTCCGGCGGCATTGGCGCGGCGATCGCCGCCCGGCTTCCAAACGCCGAGCGCCTGTCGCGGCGTGACAGCGATCTCGACATCACCAATGAGGCGAGCGTCAGGGGCGCAGCGGCGCGGCTCAACCCGGCGTCGTTCGATCTCATCTTCATTGCAACCGGGGTTCTTGAAAGCGACGGCGCGCGCCCCGAAAAGTCCTTCGCGGAACTCGGCGCCGACGCAATGGCGCGCGTCTTCGCGGCGAACGCCATCGGACCGGCGCTGGTCTTCAAGCATTTCGCAAGCCTGCTGCCCGTCAAGGAGCGCAGCGTCATCGCGTTCCTGTCGGCGCGGGTCGGGTCGATCGGCGACAATCGGCTCGGCGGCTGGATGAGCTACCGCGCCTCAAAGGCCGCGCTCAACCAGATCGTCCGCTGCGCGAGCGCGGAACTCAAACGCACGCGGCCCGAAGCGATCGCGCTGGCGCTCCATCCGGGCACGATTGATACCGCGCTGACGCGAAAATTCGCGGGCGGGCGCTTCACCGCAACGCCGGAAGAATGCGCCGAGAACTTGCTGCGCGTCTGCGCGCAGGCGACTCCGGAGATGTCGGGGCGCTTCTTCGCCTATGACGGCACGGAGATTGTCTGGTGACGCGCGCGGCCATCGTCATCCTCGGCGATCAGCTCTCGAAGAGCCTTGCCAGTCTGAATGGCGCCGACCGCGCGCAAGACGTCATCGTCATGGGCGAGCCGGTCGGCGATATCGCGCATGCAAACCATCACAAGAAGTCGATCATCCTCATCCTCTCGGCGATGCGCCATTTCGCCGCCGCCCTCGAACAGGACGGCTGGCGCGTCGATTATCAGCGCCTCGACGCCAAGGCCGCGCCGACGACGTTCACGCAGATGGTCGGCGCGGCCGTCAAACGCCTCAAACCGAAAAAACTCGTGCTCGTCGAGCCCGGCGACTGGGCTGTGCTTGAAGAAGCGAAGGGGTGGACGGACCGGTTCAAGCTGCCCGTCGATATCCTCGATGACGACCGCTTCATGGCGAGCCATGCCGACTTCGACGCGTGGGCGCTCGGCAAGAAGGCGCTCAGGATGGAGTTCTTCTATCGCGAGATGCGCCGCAAGACCGGCCTTCTGATGGACGGGGACGAGCCTGAAGGGGGGCAGTGGAATTTTGATCACGACAACCGCAAGGCTGCGCCCAAGGGCGCGCGCTTTCCGGGCCCGATGCGCTTCAAGCCGGACGCCCTCACGCAGGAGGTGATCGCCCTCGTCAATGATCGGCTTTCGGATCATTTCGGAACGGCGGATGATTTCTGGTTCGCCGTCACCGCAAAGGACGCGGAAAAAGCGCTGGCGCATTTCATCAGGACGGGCCTGCCCGGTTTCGGCGACACGCAGGATGCGATGCTGACTGGCGAGAAGTTCCTCAGCCACTCGATCCTTTCCATCTATATCAATATCGGCCTTCTGGATCCGCTCGATGTTTGCCGGCGCGCTGAAGAAGCATGGCGCAAGGGCAAGGCGCCGCTGAACGCGGTTGAGGGCTTCATCCGCCAGATCATCGGCTGGCGCGAATTCATCCGCGGCGTCTACTGGCGCGAGGGACCTGACTACGTCCGCTCGAACGCGCTCGAAGCGACACGGGATCTCCCCTGGTTTTACTGGTCCGGCGAGACGAAGATGGCCTGCGTCAAGGCTGTCGTGACGCAGACGCAGGAAGAAGCCTACGCCCACCATATCCAGCGCTTGATGGTCACGGGGACGTTCGCGCTCATCGCCGGCATCGATCCTTACGCGGTGCATCGCTGGTATCAGGCGGTCTACGCCGACGCGTTCGACTGGGTCGAAGTCCCGAACGTGATCGGCATGTCGCAATTCGCGGACGGCGGATTGCTCGCGTCAAAGCCCTATGCGGCAAGCGGCGCTTACATCAACCGGATGTCGAACTATTGCGGCGGCTGTCACTACAAGGTCGCGAAGAAGACCGAAGAGGACGCCTGCCCCTTCAACGCGCTCTATTGGGATTTCATCGCCCGCCACGAAAAACGTTTCGCGAGCAACCCGCGCATGGCGACGATCTACGCCAGCTGGCGGAAAATGGCGCCCGCGCAAAAGGCGGCGCTGCGCCAGCGGGCCGCGGATGTGCTGGAGAACATTGAGAAGCTGTGAGCAGTGAGTAGAAAGCAGGCATAAGAGCCTTTACTGCTCACTATTCACTATTTCTCAGAGCGCCAGCCTGTAACCGCCGGCTTCCGTGACGAGGATCGTCACCTGCGTCGGATCGGGCTCGATCTTCTGGCGCAGGCGATAGACATGCGTCTCTAACGTGTGCGTCGTGACGCCCGAATTATAGCCCCAGACCTCGTCGAGCAGGACGTCGCGCGTCACCGGCTTGCCGCCGGCGCGGTAGAGGAATTTCAGGATCGAGGCTTCCTTTTCCGTCAGCCGGATTTTCTTGTCGGCGGCGGTGACGAGCATTTTGACAGCCGGGCGAAACTCATAGGGCCCGATCTTGAAGACGGCATCTTCGCTTTGCTCGTGGCTTCTGAGATGGGCGCGGATGCGGGCGAGGAGCACCGCGAATTTGAAGGGCTTCGTCACATAATCATTGGCGCCGGAGTTGAGGCCGAGGACCTCGTCCGCGTCAGTGTCGGCGCCCGTGAGCATGATGATGGGCGATTTGAAGCCGTTCTTGCGCATCACCTGGCAGGCTTCGCGCCCGTCCATGTCGGGAAGGCCGATGTCGAGCAGGACAAGATCGATATGCGCCTCGTCCTTGGTGCGCTGGATGGCGGCGCCCGCCGTCGCCGACGCCTCGACGGAAAACTCCTCATGATGGTTGAACTGGTCGAGCAACGTCTCGCGGAGGAGCTCATCATCATCGACAAGCAGGATTTTTCGGGCGCGCGCCATCGTGTTTTGGCCTTTGTGTGATTTTCAAGCCCGCGGGCGATAGACCTAAACCTGACCCGGACGGAAATCAAAACAGACTCACGCTTCTGTGAGCGAGGGGGGCGCTGGAAGTCGCGCCCCGAACAAGGCCGTTCCGATACGCACATGGGTTGCGCCGAGTTGCGCGGCGACATCGTAGTCCCCGCTCATGCCCATCGATAGCGCGCCAAGGCCGTTTCGGGCGGCAATTTTCGCCAGCAAGGCAAAATGCGGGGCCGGAGGTTCATCGACCGGCGGGATGCACATCAGACCCTCGATCGCCAGGCCGTACTCGGTGCGGCACCGGGCCAGAAACGCTTCTGTTTCCTCGGGCAGGACGCCCGCCTTTTGCGGCTCGGCGCCAGTGTTGACCTGCACGAGGAGACGGGGCTGGCGGCCTTGCCTCTTCATTTCATCGGCGATCGCCCGCGCGATCTTCGGCCGGTCGATAGTTTCGATGACGTCGAACAGCGCGACCGCCTCGGCCGCCTTGTTCGATTGCAACGGCCCGACGAGGCGCAGTTCGACGCTGCGATGGTCCGCCTTAATGGCCGGCCATTTCGCCATCGCTTCTTGCACGCGATTCTCGCCAAAGACGGTCAGCCCCGCAGCGATCGCGTCACGCACCCGCGCCGCGCTTTGGGTTTTCGAAATAGCGACGACAACGGGACGCGTCTTGCGTCCCGCTTCGCTGAGCGCACGGTCAAGGCGGTCATTGATCGCCGCGACATTGGCGGCGATATCGTCGGTCGGCTCACGGGGCTTTTGCATGGACGGTCTTCGAACACGGGCAGCAAGGCTAGCAGCCGCGGCGCGTGCGCTCCATGCGGCAAGCGGCGCGGCCGCGCCGTTCTCGCTCGCCTTCCTGACCGACCGGCGAAGGATTGCGAACCCCGAGCCGATCCTGCGCGCGTTGCCCGCCGGCGCCGCGGTCATTTTTCGCGACTATGATGCGCCGCGCCGTGAATCGCTCGCGCGGCGCTATCTGTCGATCTGCCGGGGCCGCGGGGTGTTCTTTCTCGTGGCGGGCGATGCGGCGCTTGCCGCGCGCCTTGGTGCGGACGGGGTGCATTGGCCCGCCTTCGGCAAGGGCGTGGCGGCTGCCCCGTTCGCCACTGCCGGCAACCGGCTTATCGCTACCGCCTCCTGTCACGATGGCGCCGCGCTTTCCGCGGCGGCGGCGCAAGGGGCGAGCCTTGCGCTCCTGTCGCCGGTGTTCCCGACGCAGAGCCATCGGGGGGCGGCGTCGTTGGGCATCGCGCGCTTCAAGGCGCTTGCAGGCGCTTCGCCCATCCCGGTTCTGGCGTTAGGCGGCGTCGATGAAACGGTAGCGCCCCCTCTTGCGGGCCCCAACGTCGCGGGGATCGCGGCGATCAGCGCGTTCCTTCCGCGCCAGCGCCCATAAACGAAGGCAGCAGACGGTCACCCTGCTTTGGTCCACACCGCGAGCGCGTTGCCGCTGGGGTCGGTGAAGTGAAAGCGCTTGCCGCCCGGAAATTCGTGATGCGCGACGATGACGCCCCCGGCGTTGACGACGCGCCGCTCGGCGTCCGCCAGATCATCTGTATAAAGAATGATCGTCGTCGATCCTTGCGTTGCGGCCTCGCCGCCGCGAACGCCCCCTTCAACGCCCGCGCCCGAAAAACTTGCGTAATCCGGTCCCCAATCCTGAAAGGTCCAACCGAAAGCGTCGGCGTAAAAGCGCTTGAACGCTGCGATGTCGGCGCTCGCGAATTCGACGTAATCAATGCGCAGGGGGCTCATGGAGCGGAAAAGCCTACAGGATTAGCCTGACACTGCAACCTGCCTTTATTCGCTTTCCCTTCGCCGGGCAAAAAAAGCTCCCTGCGGAGCCGTTTTTTCAATATCCGCTCTGGCATCGCAGACGCTAAAGATCCCGCGTTTAGAACCTTATCGAGCTCTCGATGACGACGGTGGCGGCGTCCTCGGGCCCGCCCGCCGCCGGCGGCTTTTCAGATTCGACATATTGCGCGGCGGCGCCGACGGTGATGCCGCGGCCGACAAAATAGGTGACGCCAGCCTGCGTCGTCTTGGTGTCGCGGAAGACAAGCGGGGCGGCCGGGTTTGGCGGCGCGGCGACATTGGCCTCGGCCTGGCCATAACCGAGCATGACGCCCCAATCGCCTTTGTCTTCGCCCGTTCGGAACGTGATCCCGGCGTCGAAAGCGAGATAGCCCTGGTCATCAACCTCGGCGAGGCCGGAATTGGTCGATTTGACGGAGCCCCCCAGCGTCAGGCCGCGATAACCGAGGTTCATCCCCAGCGAATAAGCGCGGTAATCGTCGAACACTGCCGACGAAACGCGCGCATCTTCGTTCGCCGACACATAGCTCGCGCCGACGCCGAACAGGAGCCCGTTGCGCGCGCCGCCGAGTTTGACTTCCTTCTGGTAGTACGCCGCCGCCTCGACAACATCGTCCCAGCGCGAGGTCTCCGTGAGGAGCGCGCCCGACGGCGTCAGGAATAGCCGGTCTTCCGGCGCGCAGAGGTCTTCGCCGCAATGAGCGGCGGCCGGGCTGTAGGAGACGCCAAGCTGCAAGCCGCCGAGCACGCCGCCGAGAAAATTCGCCGGCGGCAGATAGCTGATCTTGGTCGAGTAGCCGGAAAAATCGTTGACCGTGTGGACGTCGTTCAGGCCGGAAAGGTCCGTACGCCAATCATTGACGTTGACCGACTGAAAGATCGTCGGCGCCGTCACGGCGAAGGTGCGCGCGACGCCGTGATCGCGCCCGACAATCAACTGGCCGAAGGAGCCGCGCACATAGCCGTAAGCGCCCTGGAGATAGGCGTCGGATGTCAGCGGCCCGACACCGCGCGGGCCGCCGATCAGGAGGCTGGAATACCGCCCGCCGCCAAACAGCTGGTTGGGCTGCTGCTTGTCGAAGCGCCCTTCGACGACCGCGCCTAGTTCGACGCCGTTGGCGAATACGGTCGAGCCGCGAACCTTGATTTCAGCGTCTGCGTCCGCCTTCGCCTCGCCATCGACGAGGCCCGCCGCGACGCTTGCTTTGCCCGAGACATCGACCTTGACCGGGTCGGCCGCAAAAGCTGGCGTAAAGACGAGCAAGGGGGTCGCGGCGGTCATCCCGCCGGCGATCATCGCCCAAGCTTTCAAGGCTTTCGCCATCCGCCTGTTAACCTGCATTTTGCGACGCCAAGCAGCCCCGGCCCGAGAGCCGGAGCGCGACGCAGTTTTACGCCCTCAAACTATGGTGGGGGTTCGGCCAGCGTCAAGGAACCGGTCGGACGACATTCGCCGGGCGGTTGTTTATCGGGCGGTTTGTGATAGGAAAGCCACGTCCCGGGCGCGGTCGGCGCTCCATTATGGAACAGTTCCCCGATGAGTCTCGAAAAACGACGCGCGATCAAAGCGCTAGCAGTCGTCATGGCCGCTGGCCTCCTCGCCGCCTGCGGCGGCGGCGACAAGGGCAACCCGGCGCGTGACGCGACGCTGGTCGGGGCCAAGGGAACGACCACCGTCAACCGCTATTTGTGGGCGGCCTCGCTCGAAACGCTCGATTTCCTGCCCATCATGCGCGCCGATCCGGTGTCCGGCCTTCTCCTCACCGACTGGTATTCAAACCCTGAAACGCCGAGCGAGCGGTTCAAGGCCTCGGTTTATATCCTCGATACGGCGCTCCGCGCTGACGCTCTTCGCGTCACCATTTTCCGTCAGGAACTGGCGGCGACGGGTCAATGGGTTGAAGCAACGGTCAACCCCGCGACCGGGCGCGAGATCGAGAACGCGATCCTGACCCGGGCAAGGCAGTTGCGGCTCAATCAGCTCGATAAGTAGGCGCCTGCCGATCCGTACCCGGACAAGCCAGAACGCCGTGGCCGCGAGCGGCGCGCGCGCCCCGCATTGAGAAATTCGCCCGGACTGCGTAGTCCGTTGCGCTCCTTTCCGCTCCGGACGCCGAAGACCCCATGGCCCGTTACAACCCGAAAGACATCGAACCGAAATGGCGCGCGCGCTGGGACGCTGAAAAGGCGTTCGCGACGGCGACCGACCGCGCCAAGCCGAAATATTATGTCCTTGAGATGTTTCCCTATCCGTCAGGGCGCATTCACATCGGGCATGTGCGGAACTATGCGATGGGCGACCTTGTCGCGCGCTACAAGCGCGCGCGAGGCTTCAACGTGCTGCACCCGATGGGGTGGGACGCGTTCGGGCTTCCAGCCGAGAACGCCGCCGCCGCGACCGGATCGCACCCCGGCGACTGGACGAGGCGCAATATCGAGGTCATGCGCGGCCAGTTGAAGTCGATGGGCCTTTCCATCGACTGGGACCGGGAGCTGGCGACGTGCGAGCCCGATTACTACCACTGGCAGCAGAAGCTGTTCCTCGATTTCTGGAAGGCCGGTTTCGTCGAGCGGCGCGAATCCTATGTGAACTGGGATCCCGTCGACATGACGGTCCTGGCGAATGAACAGGTGATCGACGGCAAGGGCTGGCGCTCGGGCGCGCCCGTCGAGCGCAAGAAGCTCTCGCAATGGTTCCTGAAGATCACCGATGAGGCCGAAGACCTCCTCGCCGCGCTTGATGACGGCCGCCTGAAAGGCTGGCCGGACAATGTCCGCACGATGCAGCGCAACTGGATCGGAAAATCGCGCGGCGCGACGATCTGGTGGGAGATCGCGAAAGCCCCCGCGTTCCTGACCGGCGGCCACGCGACAGACCCGGTTGAAGTCTACACGACGCGGCCCGACACGCTTTACGGGGCAAGTTTCCTCGCCCTCGCCGCCGATCACCCGCTGACGCAGACCGTCGCGGCGCATGACCCCAATGTCGCGGCCTTCGCGGCGCGCGCGGCGCAGATGGGCACGTCTGAAGCGGACATCGAGCGCGGCGAAAAATTCGGCGTCGATCTGGGGCTGCGCGTGAAGCACCCGTTCGATCCCTCATGGGAACTTCCCGTCTACGCCGCGAATTTCATCCTGATGGGCTATGGCGCGGGGGCGATCTTCGGCTGCCCGGCGCATGACCAGCGCGACCTTGATTTTGCGCGGAAATACGGGCTGCCCGTGAGGCCGGTCGTGCTGCCGCCGGGCGAAGACCCGAAAACCTTCGCCGTCGCCGACAAGGCGTATACGGACGAAGGGACGATCTATAATTCCGGCTTCATGGACGGCATGAGCGTCGAGGCCGCGACCGACGCCGCGATCGCGAGGCTCGAAGCGGCAGGCGCCGGCAAGGCCACGATCAACTGGCGCCTCCGCGATTGGGGCGTCTCGCGCCAGCGCTATTGGGGCTGCCCGATCCCGGCCGTTCACTGCGAGGCGTGCGGCGTCGTGCCGGTCAAGGAGAAAGACCTCCCCGTCCTTCTCCCCGACGTGCCGGCCGAAGCCTTCAAGACGCCCGGCAATCCGCTCGACCGGACGCCCGCCTGGCGCGATGTTCCGTGTCCGGACTTGCGGCAAGCCCGCCCGCCGCGAGACCGACACGATGGACACCTTCGTCGATAGCTCGTGGTATTTCGCGCGCTTCGCCGCCGGGCGGCCCGACAAGCCCGTCGACAAGGCCGACGCCGATTACTGGCTCCCCGTCGATCAATATATCGGCGGTGTCGAACACGCGATCCTCCACCTCCTTTACGCCCGCTGGTTCACCAGAGCGATGAAGGCGACGGGGCATCTCTCCGTGTCTGAACCCTTCGCCAATCTCTTTACGCAGGGGATGGTGACGCATGCGACGTATAAGGACGATAAAGGCTTTCTTTTCCCCGAAGACGTGATCGTTGAAGGCGGTCAGGCCAGGAGCGCCGTCGACGGGCGAGCGGTCCTCATCGGCCCCATCGAAAAAATGTCGAAGTCGAAGAAGAACGTCGTCGCGCCCGAGGCGATCGCCGACACCTATGGCGCGGATGCGGCGCGGTTCTTCCTGCTGTCGGATTCCCCCCCGGAGCGCGATGTCGAATGGACCGAGAGCGGCGTCACCGGCGCGTGGAAATTCGTCGGGCGCGTATACGAGACGGTCGAAGGGGCGAGAGGCGCGCTCGCCGCGCATGACCCGGATCGTCCGCCCACGGACCTGTCGGACGCCGCGAGGGCGCTGCGCCGCGCCACGCACGAAGCGATCGACGGCGTCACCGACGACATCGAGAATTTCCGCTTCAACAAGGGCGTTGCGCGGCTTTATGAATTCCTGACAGCGGTGCGCAGAAGCACCCTTCGTGACGCGGACCTTCGGTCCGCTCCTCAGGGTGAAGGAAAGAGCGATCTTCATCCTGAGGAGCCGCGCAGCGGCGTCACGAAGGATGCGGCGCCGAACTGGGCCGCCGCCGAAGCGCTCTCCGCGCTCGTCCGCCTGATCGCCCCGTTCACGCCGCACCTTGCCGAGGAATGCTGGGAAATCCTCGGTGGGAAAGGTCTCGTCTGCACCGCGCCCTGGCCGAAAGCGGACCCGGCTTTGCTCGTGAAGGACGAAATCATCCTTCCCGTCCAGGTCAACGGCAAGCGCCGGGGCGAGATCACTGTCGCGCCCTCGACCGACGCGAGGACAATTGAAGCCCTCGCGCTCGCCCTGCCCGACGTGCAGCGTTTCATGGACGGGATGACGGTCAAGAAGATTGTCGTGGTGCCCGGGCGGATCGTGAATATCGTCGCGGGCTGATCTGCCCCCCGCGCCTGATCCCGCCCTTGAAAAGGAGGGGAAAGTGCGCGCTATAAGTCGGCTCATGAAACGCGCTCTCCTCGTCACGCCGGTCCTCGCGGCCCTTCTCCTTTCCGCTTGCGGCTTCCGTCCGCTTTACGCGACGGCAGAGGGCGGCGGCGCGGGGCTCTCCCGCATGGCGCTCACCGATGTCAGCGCGCCCGATGAGGTCGCGCCGATCGTCACGCGGGCGTTCGAGCGGCGAATGCGCGGGCAGGAAGAAGCCGCTCTTTATGACCTCTCGGTCAAGGCGTCGGAACAGGCCGAGCGCCTCGCGGTGCAGATCGATGCGTCCGTCACGCGCTATAATTACCGGCTCGTCGCCGACTACACGCTGGTCGAGCGCACGACCGGCAAGCGCTACACGGGCAATGTCATCTCGATCGCCTCGTTCAACGTCGTCAATTCGCAATATTCAACGCTCTACGCCGAGAGCCAGGCGAAGGAAAAAGCCGCCGCGCAGCTTGTCGAAGACATCGAGCGCGACGTCTTGTTGAAGCTCGACGCGGAAGCGAAATGACGGCCCTCAAGGGCAAGGCGATCGACGCCTTCCTCGCCAAACGCGACCAGGGCGCCAGCGCCATCCTCGTCTACGGCCCCGATCTCGGCCTCGTCAGGGAGCGGGCGAACAAGGTGGCCGCGCTCGCCGGCGTCGATCCTAAGGATCCCTTCAATTATCTTGAGCTTCAGGACGCCGACCTCAAGGGCGTCCCCTCCCGCCTCGCCGACGAGCTGTGCGCGCTGTCGCTGATGGGGGGCGAGCGGGTCATCCGTATACGAACGACTGGCGAGGGCGCGGCCGAAGCCGCGAAAATCGCCATCGAGGGGCTCGACAAGGGCTATCTGAAGCCCAACGGCGTCCTCATCATCGAGGGCGGGGACCTCGCGAAATCCTCCGGGCTCCGGAAGGCGTTCGAGGCTGCGAAGTCGGCGGTCGCCCTGCCTTGTTACGCCGACGCGCCCGCTGATCTGAGGGCGATTGCGGTCGAGGCCGCGCGCGCTGAAGACCTCACCTTCGACGAGGGCGCGCTGTCGTTTCTTGTCTCGTTTCTGGGCGAGGATCGCGGGCTCTCGCGGGCCGAGATCGACAAGCTGATCCTCTACAAGGGCCCCAGGCCCGTACGGACTGGTCCCGCCGCCATCACGCTCGACGATGTTCGGGCGAGCCTCGTCGACACGATCTCCGACGCTGGCGGCGAGGCGGCGAGCGCGGCCGCTGATGGCTCGGCGCCGCGCCTTGCGCTCGCGCTCCACCGGCTCCAGGGCGCAGGGTCAAGCCCCATCGGCGCCTTGCGCCTTGCCCAACGCGAGATGACACGGCTCAGGGCTGCGCAAGCGATGGTCGCAGACGGCGCCAGCGCCGAGACAGCGATGGCGCGCCTGCGCCCACCGGTCTTTTTCATGGAAAAGCGCGCCTTCGAAGCGCGCCTCAGGCGCTGGCCGCTCGCCCGCATCGACGCGGCCCTCGAAGCGCTTCTGGAGGCCGAACTCGGCGCAAAATCGACGGGGCTGCCCGATCAGGAAATTGCCGAACGCGCACTCTTCAAGATCGCGTTGATGGGCGCGCGGTAAAATTGCGCCTTTGCGCCGGCGCTGACAGCTGTTGAGACTGGGCCGATGAACGACGCCGCCGAAATTCGCCAAACGCTGGTTGCCCGCGCGGCGGCGCTGCGCGCATCGATTGCCGCGACCGAAGACGACCGCAAGCCGGTCGAGCTTGACCAGGTCGCCGTCGGACGATTGTCGCGCATGGACGCCCTGCAGCAGCAGGCGATGGCGCAGGCGACGCGGCGTCAGGCGGGGCGAGAACTGCAGCGGATCGAAGCCGCGCTGAAGCGTCTCGACGCCGGCGACTTCGGTTTCTGCGTCACCTGCGGCGAGGAAATCGGGGCGGCGCGTTTATCGATCGATCTGACGACGGCGACCTGCATTGTCTGCGCGTCGGGCGCCGGGCGGTGAGGTTGCGTTCACCGTTCAGGCGCAGGAATGCGCCGACATAATCTGTGTACGGATAATCATCGTTTTCCCGTCTTTGGGGGGCCGGTAAGCGGCGATTCCCCAAAGACGGGATTAACCATTTAAGCGCTTGATTTTATTAAGAAACAAAAATCCGTCCCACCCCCCTCGGGAGGCTTTAGGGTGGGTGCATGAGGTTGAAATCGACAGTTGCGGCGGCGGCCGCTCTTGCCCCCTGTCCCGCGCTTGGCGCGAGAGAGGCCGGCGTCTGCGCGGGGCGGGGTGAGGGTTGCTTCGCGCGCGCGCGCCGATTGCAAAACTCGCCCGTGGCGCGAGCGGAAAAGGCTCCTTTTTCAGCCGCGAAAAGCACCCTTTTCGGGCGGAACTGCTGGAAAGGATCGGACCTCCTGGAGCCTCGGGCGCCAAAAAAGGGTCCCTTTTCCGGCGGGGCGCAAGTGCGCGTTCGCAATTATGCAAGTCGAGAACGCGCTCCAGTCTTTTGTGTTATCGCGCGTTCTTTCCGAAAACCGCGAAACGCTTTTCGGGAACACGCTCTAGACCCCCTGCCCCATCAGTCTTTTGCAGACGTCGTCGAGCTGATCGAGGCTTCGATAGGCGATCGTGATGACGCCGGACCCGCGCGGCTTGTGGTCGATGGCGATCTCAAGGCCGAGGGCGGCCGCCAGATCGGCCTCAAGCGCGCGGGTGTCGGCGTCTTTCCGGCCCGGCACGCTCGGCTTGGCGGGCTCGCGCGCGGTCGCCGGCGCGGGCGCCGCCGCCTCGTCCTTCACCAGGCGCTCGGTGTCGCGCACGTTGAGGCCGCGCCGCAGCACGATGTCGAGCGCGGCGTCAGGGTTCTTGGCGCCAAGGAGCGCACGCGCGTGACCGGCCGAGATGCGCCCCTCTTCCAGCGCGGCGCGCGCCTTGTCGGACAGGCCCATCAGGCGGATCAGGTTGGCGATGTGGCTGCGCGATTTGCCGACAGCGCCGGCGATCTCCTCCTGCGTGCGGCCGTAAACCTCGATGAGGCGCTGATAGGCGGCCGCTTCCTCGATTGGATTGAGATCGACGCGCTGCACGTTTTCGATGAGCGCAATCTCAGCCGCAGCTTCATCCGAGAGCTGACGAATGATGACCGCGATATCGGGCACCATGGCGAGTTGCGCGGCGCGCCAGCGCCGTTCGCCGGCGACGATTTCGTAAGTGTCCTGCGCGATCGGGCGCACGAGGATCGGCTGCAACAGCCCGCGCACCTTGATCGATTCAGCGAGGTCCTCGATCTCGGCCTTGCCGAAGATCTTGCGCGGCTGGTTGGGATTGGGCTTCAGGAACTCGATCGGCAACGTCATCAGGCGCCGTCCGACCGCGCCAAGGGCGTTATCGGGACCGCCTTCCCACGGCGCTTTGGCGGGGGCTGCCGGCGCGCCCCCATCAGCGTTTTTGGCCGGCGCAAGGCCGACATCGCCAAGAAGCGCGTCGAGGCCGCGGCCAAGGCCGCGCGGCGGTTTGGAAGGGGTCATGGCGCTGAGACCGGGAATGGGCAATCGGGAATTGGGCGTGCTTTGGGCGCGGCGTCAGGCAGGGCGCCCTCCCTTGCCGGCGCCCCTTTCCATTCCCCGTTCCCCATTGCCCATTCCCTCACCCTATGCCGCCTTGCGCGCATCGCGTTCGCGCTGAATGACCTCGCTGGCGAGCCGGATATAGGCCTGGCTGCCCGCGCATTTGAGGTCGTAAAGGAGCGCCGGCTTGCCGTGGCTCGGCGCTTCGGAAATGCGGACATTTCTCGGGATGACCGTCTGGTAGACCTTGTCGCCGAGATGGGCGCGCACGTCCTTTTCGACGGCGTTCGCGAGCGTGTTGCGCCCGTCGACCATGGTGAGGACGACGCCTTGAAGCTCAATCCGCGGATTGATGCGTGTACGGACGGTCTCGATGGTGCGCAGGATCTGGCTCAGCCCTTCAAGCGCGAAAAACTCCGCCTGCAGAGGAATGATGACGGCGTCGGCGGCCGCGAGCGCGTTGAGCGTCAGCAGGGACAGGGACGGCGGGCAATCGATCAGGACGTAGCTCGTCTCGCGCCGGCTCTCGAGATAGGCGTCAAGCGCATCGGCGAGCCGGAAATGCCGGCGCGGCGCCTCAATGAGTTCCACTTCGGCGCCGGCGAGGTCGATCCCGGCTGGCGCAAGGCGCAATCCCGGGATGTCGCTGTCGATCACGGCCGCCTCAAGCCGGTACTCGCCCATCAGCGCGTCATAGGTCGTCACCGACCGGGTCGCGGCTTCCGAGCCGAGCCCGGTCGAGGCGTTTCCTTGCGGGTCGAGATCGATCAGGAGGACCTTTTCCCCCACCGCGGCGAGCGCTGTCGCAAGATTGATCGCGGTTGTCGTCTTGCCGACGCCGCCCTTCTGGTTGGCGATCGCGAGGATGCGCGGAGGGTGGACAGTCGTCACGGACGCGCCTGGCCTTTGTTTTCAGCGGGCCGGCCTTTTGGGCCGGAGCCTTTTGATGAGCAAAACGGCCGAGTGGGGATTGGTCCGACTCGCCCGCCGCTCAACCTCCATATGCCAAGATTTAGCGGCCTCGGTCAATTCAGCCGCAACATCTTGTCCCTTGGGAAATATGCACAGGGTCGTTTCGTCTCCGATTTTATGAGCATAGCCGAGCAGCTTTGGCAGGCTGGCAAGCGCCCGGGCGGTGATGACGTCGGGTTTTGCGATGCTGAGCGATTCGATCCGCGCGGGAACGACGCGCGCATTGGCCAATCCCATCGCGTCGATCGCAGCGGCGAGGAACGCCGCCTTCTTGCCGATCGATTCGACAAGCGTCACCCGCAAGCCCCGGCTTTCTCCCATCGCCGCCAGCACAAGTCCCGGAAACCCCGCGCCGCTGCCAAGGTCGGCAAGGCTTCTGGCCTCTGGCGGGATCAGCGCGAACAGCTGCGCGCTATCCCGGAAATGCCGGTCCCAGCGATCCTCCAGCGTCGACCGGGCGATCAGGTTATGGCGCGCCGACCAGTCGAGAAGGCAGGCGTCAAACGCTTCAAGCCGCGCCAATGTTTCACGGGAAACATTGAATTCAGCGGCAAAGCCGGCCGGGGTGATGGTCATGTCTAGGCCTGCGCTCGTTTGCCAAGGGCTGCTAGCCCACCGCTTTGTCGCGCTTGCGCATCCACGCCAGCAGCACCGCCAGCGACGCCGGCGTCACGCCCTCGATGCGGCCGGCCGCGCCCAGCGTCGCGGGGCGAGCGTCCGCGAGCTTGAGGCGGACCTCATGGCTCAGCCCGGTGATGTCGGCATAGGGAACATCCGCCGGCAGGCGCAGGGATTCATCTTTGCGGAAGGCGACGATGTCAGCCTCCTGGCGATCAAGATACCCGGCGTAAAGCGCCTCGATCTCAAGCTGCTCGGCAACATCGGCGCGCAAGGCCGCCGCCTCCGGCCAGACGGCGGCGAGCGTCTTCAGCGTGACGCCCGGCAGCGCGAGAAGATCGAGCACAGTCCGGCGGCGCCCGTCCTGGTTCACCTGGATCCCAAGCGCCCGCGCGTCGTTCGGCGTAAGGCTATGGGCGCGCGCAAAGGCACGGGCTTGCGACAGCAGGGATTGTTTCACGTGAAACATTCCGGCCCGGCGTGCGCCGACGAGGCCAAGGGTCGCCCCGCGCGCGGTCAAGCGCAAGTCCGCATTGTCGGCCCTGAGGCTCAGTCGGTATTCGGCGCGGCTGGTGAACATCCGATAGGGCTCGGTGACCCCGCGCGTCACAAGGTCATCGACCAGGACGCCTATATAGGCCTCGGCCCGGTCGAACAGAATCGCCTCACTGCCCCCAGCCGCGCGCGCCGCATTCGCCCCGGCGACGAGCCCCTGGGCGGCAGCTTCCTCATAGCCCGTGGTGCCGTTGATCTGGCCGGCGAGAAAAAGACCCTTCAGCCGCTTGGTCTCCAGCGAGGGGAAAAGCTCGCGCGGATCGACATAGTCATATTCGATCGCATAGGCGTAGCGGAGCACGCCCGCCCGCTCGAGGCCGGGGATGGTCTTCAAAAACTCGTCCTGAACGTCTTCCGGAAGCGAGGTCGAGATGCCGTTCGGATAGACGGTGGGGTCGTCGAGCCCCTCAGGTTCGAGGAAGATCTGGTGGCTGTGCTTCTCGGCGAAGCGGACAATCTTGTCCTCGATCGACGGACAATAGCGCGGCCCCCGTCCGGCAATCGAGCCCGAATAGACCGCCGACTTACCGAGGTTCCGTTCAATGACGGCATGCGTCGCCGGCGTCGTGTGGGTGATCCCGCAGGCGACCTGCGGGGTTCGGATACGGTCGGTCAGGAAAGAAAAAGGGACCGGATCGGCGTCCGCCGGCTGCATCTCAAGGCTCGCCCAGTCGATCGTGCGGCCGTCGAGCCGCGCCGGCGTGCCCGTCTTCAGCCGCCCCATCCGAAAGCCAAGACCATAAAGCCGCTCGGACAAGCCGACCGCCGGCCCCTCGACGCCGTTGGTCTTGGCCCGCCCGGCCGGGATGCGTTTATCGCCAATGTGGATAACGCCCTTCAGGAAGGTGCCCGTCGTCAGAACGACAGCGCCCGCGCGGTATTCGGCGCCGTTGGCGTCGCGGATGCCAAGGACACGCTGGGCGCCGACTGTTTCACGTGGAACATCGGTCGGCGCTGTCACCAGGTCCTCAACCGCCATCTCGATGACCGACAGGCCTGGAACGCTCGCAATCTCGCGCTGCATCGCCTCGCGATAGAGCTTGCGGTCCGCCTGCGCGCGCGGACCCCGGACCGCCGGGCCTTTGGAGCGGTTCAGCATGCGGAACTGGATGCCCGCTTCATCAATCACCCGGCCCATGAGGCCGTCGAGGGCATCAATTTCCCGGACCAGGTGCCCCTTTCCGAGGCCGCCGATCGCCGGATTGCAAGACATTTCCCCGATCGTCGACGCCTGATGGGTGGCAAGGAGTGTCCGTGCGCCCTGGCGCGCCGCCGCGGCCGCCGCCTCGCAGCCGGCGTGACCTCCGCCAATGACGATGACATCAAAGGATTTCATGCCGGGTCATATACGCCGGCGGCGGCAAACATAAAGCCGAGACAGCGCATTATTCCGACCGGCCCGGTGAACGCCAGGGCGAGCGGATCAACTCACTTTCCAATACAGAAACTTGAGAAGATCGCGCCGAGCACGTCTTCGACCCCGACCGCGCCGGTAATGGCGCCAAGCGACCGAGCGGCGAGGCGAATATCTTCTGCCGCGAGCTCCGGCGCGCTCACAACTATTCCGTGTGCCAACTTTAAGTGGCTGATCGCTTCCACGACGGCTTCTTCATGGCGCACGCGCGTTAAGCCGACGTCAACATTCATTGACGTTAAGTCTGCGGCAACCTTCGTAAGCCGCTCGACAAGCGCACCGACTCCCGCGCCGGTCTTTGCTGAGATCGGGAATGTTTCACGTGAAACACTCGGCGCTGTAAATTCCGGATTGGCGTCAATTTTATTAAAAATGACGAGATCGCCCTCTTGCGCCAAGTCATACCGGGCATCCTCGCGGTATGACGTTTCACGTGAAACATCGACGACGAGAAGCCGCAGGTCTGCCTGTGCCATTTTGATCCGTGTACGCCGTATTCCTTCAGCCTCGACCGGGTCCGAAAAGTCATCCCGGAGGCCGGCCGTATCGAACAAGGACACACGCGTCCCGCCGAGGTCTAACCGCGCCTCCACAATGTCGCGCGTCGTTCCCGGTAGTTCCGAGACAATCGCCCGATCGGAGCCAGCAAGAGCGTTCAACAGGGATGACTTGCCCGCGTTTGGCGCGCCGATGATCGCGATCTTGACCCCTTCGCGTGCCGCCCGGGCGCGCCGCGCGCCGCTCTGCACTGTCTCAAGTTCGGCGATCAACGCGTCGATTTCGGGAAGCGCGCGCAAACCGACCGCCGCCGGCACGCCGTCCTCGTCGGGAAAGTCGATCTCCGATTCGAGAGGGGCCAGAATGGCGATCAGGCGGCCGCGCCACCCCTCCGCAAGCGCCGAAAGACGCCCGCCCAATTGACCCAGAGCAATTTTTCTCTGCAAGGCCGTTTCGGCGTCAAGAAGGTCGGCAAGGCCCTCCACCTCGGCGAGGTCAAGCTTGCCGCTGACGAGCGCCCGGCGCGTGAATTCGCCCGCCGCCGCCGCCCGCGCGCCAAGCGCCGCCAGCGCTTCATAGAGCGCGCGCTCGACCGCAAAGGACCCGTGAAGGTGAAATTCGGCGATATCCTCCCCGGTGAAACTCGCCGGGCCTGGAAACAGGATGACCAGCCCTTTATCGATCGCTTCACCAAGTCCATCGCGCAAGGTCCGCAGCGTCGCGACACGCGGGGCCGGCAGCGCGCCGACCATCCGCTCGGTCATTGCGAAGGCATCGGGACCGGAAACCCGGAACACCGCGACACCGGCCTTACCGGCGCCGGACGCGCGCGCGAAGATGGTATTGCGGGCATCCGCAATCGGAAGCGGCGGGCGGGAAGCTTCATCCGTCCCGGCCCTACTGATGGCGTTCATTTTTTCTTTGCGGGGGCCGTCGCTGCGGTCATCGCGGCGCCGATCAGGCCCTGCATGGCGTCCATGCCTTTGCCGCCCATCTCCATCCAGCGCGCGACAAGACGCTCGGGGTCAGCGAGAGTGTCCATCTCGTTCTTCGCGCGACGGGTCATTTCCGCGATGACCATCTCATTCAGCGGCTCGACGTCGGGCATGCCGAAAAAGGCGCGAGCCTCTTGCGGGGTCAAATCGATGTTGATCGTCAGGCGCATGGCGGGGGCTCCGTTTTCCCGCCATATAGGCCGCGAGAACGCGCCGAAGCAATTCGCTGCCTGGTTCAGGATGGAGCAAGAAAAATGAAGGAACTCTTGCTGACGGCGCTGGGCGGGCCGGAAAACTTCGAGCTTCGCGAGACATCAGCGCGTGCGCCGGAGGCGCATGAAATTCTCGTTCGAAACGTGGCGATCGGCGTCAACTTTATCGATATCTACCAACGCAAAGGTTTGTATCCCGTCGCCGTCCCGACCGTGCTCGGCCAGGAGGGCGCAGGGCTTGTCCTCGCCGCAGGCAAAGATACGCCGTTCCGGGAAGGCGATCGCGTCGCCTATATGGCCGGCGGCGCCTATGCTGAAGAAAGCGTGATCCCGGCTGCAAGCGCAGCCGCGCTCCCCGACGGGGTCTCGGAAGACGCCGCCGCCGCCTCGTTTCTCAAGGGCCTCACGGCCGAAATGCTGCTGCGACAGGTCTATCCGATCAAGGCAGGGCAAACCGCGCTTGTGACAGCCGCGGCCGGAGGCGTCGGGCTTCTTCTGTGTCAATGGGCCGTTTACCTTGGCGTCCGCGTCATCGCGATCGTCGGCAGCGCTGCAAAGATCGCCGCCGTCAAGGCGACCGGGGTCAAGGACGTGATCGACCGGGCCCAAACATCCGATATTGCCGCCGCCGTCCGCACCCTGACGAAGGGCAAGGGCGTAGACGTCGCCTATGATTCCGTCGGCGCGGCGACTTTCGAGGCCTCGCTCGACAGCCTTGCGATGCGCGGCATGATGGTGAGCTATGGCAATGCGTCAGGTCCCGTGCCGCCAATCGCCCCGCTCGAATTGACCCGGCGTGGTTCGATCAGTCTCGCGCGGCCGTCACTTTTTCACTATGCCATGCCTGACCGCATGCCGGATGCGGCGGCGGCGCTGTTCGACCTGATGGCGCGAGGCGTCATCAAACCAACCCTTGCTGCAACGTTCCCGCTCTCAAAAGGCGCCGATGCCCACCGGCTTCTTGAAGAGGGCAAGACGATCGGCTCGATCATCCTCAAACCCTGAGACCCCATGCGATCCTCGTCCCTTCTTCTTGCGCTTTTCCTCGCGGCGTGCACCGCCGGCACCGACGCGCGGACACAATACGCCTCGAGTTCCGTCGGCTGGCGGATCGCGCCAGAGAGCGATCTCAACAGTTTTTTCGAATGCCTCGAAACTGAAGGCGTCGCCCTTGTTTCCGCCCATCGCGGCGGACCGGCGGAAGGCCTTCCCGAGAACGCGATTGAGACTTTTGCAGCAACGCTTGGCGCTGCGCCTGCGATCATCGAGTTCGATGTCGCAACATCCGCCGACGGCGTTCTCTTCCTCCTCCACGATGATGATCTCGCCCGCACGACAACCGGCGAAGGCCTTGCCGCTGAAACGCCGTGGTCAACGATTGAAGCCCTGCGACTAGAAGACTCAAATGGACGCCCGACCGATTTCAGGCCCCCGACATTCGCCGAGGCGATCTCGTGGTCAAAAAATCGCACGATCGCGCAAGTCGATTTCAAGCGCTCGACGCGTTACGAAGACGTGATCGCCGAAATCGTTCGACAGGAGGCGGAGGACCGCGTCATCCTGATCGCGTACACGATGGCGCAAGCCGAGCGCCTGCATCGTCTCGCGCCGTCGATGATGATCTCATTAAGCGTAGCAACGCAATCGGATCTCAACCGCGCTGTCGCGGCAGGCCTCCCAATGGACCGCCTGCTCGGCTTCACCGGCATCGAAGAACCCAAGCCGCGCCTATTTTCGATCCTCAACAATCAGGACGTCGAGGTTATTTTCGGCACTCTCGGCGGACAGGATTCAATTGACGATCAAATCGAAGCGTCGGGCGATGATGCCTTCTACGCAGAGCTTGCGGGCATGGGCGCCGATATCATCGCCACTGACCGGCCGCTCGCAGCGCAGGCAGCGCTCGATGCGGATGGACGCGGCGCGACAGCAGGAATTTGCGGCGTGGAAAGAGAATGATCTTGATACGCACTAATAATCGGCGCGGCGGACTGCGCTCCGCCCCTTTACCGCGCCTTGGCCCCGCGATCCTTCTCGCCGTCGCCGCATGCGCGCCGCGTGAAGAAGTCTCGGCCCCGGCTGCGCCTGCGACAGGCCCGGCGAGCGCCCGGATCGTTCCCGCACAAACGCCCTCGCCCGCCGGACCCTATAGCCTCGACAAGGCGCATGCTTCGCTGGTCTTCACGGTCGATCACATCGGATTTTCCAACTACACAGGCCAGTTCCGTGACTTCGACGCGACGCTGCAATTCGATCCGGCGAACCCTGCCGCGATGACGGTGACGGCGTTAATCGACGCCGCCTCACTGGATATTCCCTCCCCGCCTCCCGGCTTTCTTGATGAACTGAAGAGCGCGCCCTGGCTAGACGCGGCCGGTCATCCCGAGATGAGGTTTCAATCGACCTCCGTCACGCTCACGGCGCCAGA
Source organism: Parvularculaceae bacterium (assembly GCA_034522715.1). Taxonomy (GTDB): domain Bacteria; phylum Pseudomonadota; class Alphaproteobacteria; order Caulobacterales; family Parvularculaceae; genus Amphiplicatus. Next base: position 760,444 of record JAXHLA010000005.1, read on the forward strand.
TGCGGCGCGCGTCGAAGGCGATCTGACCTTTCGAGGGGTCACCGCGCCTGTCGTCCTGGAAGTCCTTTTCAATGGCGGCTATGCCAGCTTTCCGCCATACGATCCCAACGCGCGCATCGGATTTTCCGCGAAAGGCGCATTGAACCGCTCCGCATACGGCGTATCCTTCGGCTTGCCCACGCCCGAGCAGCCCGTCGGCGTCGGTGACGCAGTGACATTCGAAATAGAAGCCGAATTCATCGGTCCGCCCTCGCCTTGACCCTTACAGGAAGCGCTCGACCAGCGGCCGGATGTCGACGCGCGCCCTAAGGCGCGTCGCCAGAAGATACATACCGCCGACCTTGCGATGGATGAACAAGGCGTCAGTCGGCGGCAGGCGCTTCAATTCACGCTCGCGGTTGAACGCAACACCCTCGTCACGAAGGCGCATGGAAAGGTCCGATGCGCCGAAGTCAAAGGGTTCACGCTGACGCAAGGGTTCGAGCGCCATGTCGAAAATTCGCAGCAGCCGCGCCTCGTGCCGCTCCATCGTTGGCGTATCGAAGAGCCCGATTTCAAGCGCCGCGGTTCGTACCGCTACGCCGTCCTGCCGAAGGCCCGCGCTCATTAAGCGACGATAATTCTCGATGAAGTCCTCGCCGAACTCCCGCGTCGCGCCAAAGTCGAGCAGCACGAGCTTTCCTGTCGCACGGTCAAACCGGTAATTGGCGAAATTCGGGTCCGTCTGCATTAGTCGGAATTCGAAGAGTTCCCGTAGCGTCAAGCCGATAAGGCGCGCCATGACGCCGTCCCGCGTTTCTTGATCCGCGTCTTCCAGCAGTTCGATCGGATCGCCCGATGCATAGTCCATCGCGAGCACGCTTGGCGTCGTCAGGTCGGCGTGCAGCGCAGGAACAAGGAAACTGGCGTCGCTCGCAAGAAGCTTTCGATACCGATCGAGCATGGCGCCCTCCCGACCATAATCGGCCTCTTCCTTAAGCTGCCGCTTGGCGTCGGCGAGGACGGGCGCAATGTCGAGGCCGTTCGGCAAAAGCCCCGATAGCTTCAATAAGCTTGCAAGATTGTCGATGTCGCTGTCGATTGATTCTTTGACGCCCGGGTATTGAACCTTGACCGCGAGGTCGCGGCCGTCTTTCGTTTGCGCCCTGTGCACTTGGCCGATCGAGGCCGCTGCAATCGGTTTAACGTCGAAGCGTTCGAACCGCCGCAACCAGTCGCGACCCCAGTTACGCTCCAGGGCGAGGCGGAGCTGGCCGCCTGGCATCGGTTCAGCCATCGCGCGTAACCGCGCGAACATTTCGGCAAGTTCCGGCGGAACGAAATCGCCGGCGTCCATCGAGAGCAGCTGACCGGCCTTCATCGCCGCGCCGCGCAATTTCGCCAACTCGTCGGCAACCGCTTTCGCGTTCGTCGGCGTCAACAACAGATCTTTCGCCGAGGGCCGCGCGCCAGAGACAAAAGCTCTCGCGCCGCCCACAAGCATCGACCCTGCAATGCCCGTCGCCAGCCCGCCGAAGCTTGCGAGCCGCTCAGCCCGACCCTTTGGAATGCGCACGCCGCGCGGATGATCACTGTCGCTGGTCATCGATATTTCCTAAAAACCTTGAAGAGCCTACGCAAAAAGCCGCGCTTTCGGATGCGGCATCTTCGGCGCGGCCGCCGACACGGACATTTGAGGGGCATCGGCGCCGATTACGTGCGATGCTGGACGCGCCTGCCTATTGAGGTTGCTCCATGCGTTCGCTCGCCATTTTTCTTTGCTTTACGGCCTCGCCGGTACTCGCTCAACAAAACCCGGTCGTCGTCGAGCTCTTCACCTCGCAAGGGTGCTCCTCTTGTCCGCCGGCCGAAGCGGTGATGCGCGACCTCGCCGCACGGCCCGATCTTGTCGCGCTTGAATGGCATGTTGACTACTGGGACGATCTTGACGCTGGCTCATCCGGAAAGTGGCAGGACCCATTCTCCTCCCCCGAGAACACGCGCCGTCAACGCGCTTACAATAAAGCGCTGCTCGGAAAGCCGAGCGCCTACACGCCGCAACTCGTCATCGACGGCGTTGAGGAGACTGTCGGCTCGCGGCGCGCCGAAATCGACCGCAGAATCGCCGATCGTCCGACAACGGGGCGCCGCGCGGCGATTGGGTTTGCGCCAGCGAGCGGCGCGCTTGAGATCACGGCAGCTGGCCCGCCGGACGCGACTGTTCGTGTTGTCCGCTTTGCAAAAAGCCTTGTGACACGGGTTAAGGGCGGGGAAAACGCTGGCAAGACCCTCGCAGAGGCTCATGTCGTGCGCAGCACGGAGGTGCTCGGCCGCACCAGCGCAGCGCCGCTCCTTGCGAAAACGCGCGCCCCTGCCGCGGGCGAAGGTTGCGCGGTTCTCATTGAAGACGGCGATGGCGGCGCGGTTCTCGCTGCGCAATACTGTCCGAAATAGCGGTCAACTTTCCTGGAGGGGCGAATGATGATGCGAACCTTGGCGGCGGCGCTCACGCTGACAACAGGGGCCTTCGCGCAGGATATCGGACCCGGCGGTCGGCCCGTCGGCGCCAGCTGGTCGCGTAGCCCGGTCATCGCGCAGCACGGCATCGCCGCGACCGCGCAGCCGCTCGCCTCGCAAATCGCCATCGATATTTTGAAGAAGGGCGGCACCGCCGTTGACGCCGCGATCGCCGTCAACGCCGCGCTCGGCCTGATGGAGCCAACGGGTTGCGGCATTGGCGGCGATCTCTTCGCCATCGTCTGGGATCCGAAAACAGAGAAACTCTACGGCCTCAACGCTTCAGGCCGCGCGCCGATGGCGCGGACGCTCGAACAAACGCGGGAGCGGTCTGCCGCTATCGTTGGCGATGGAAACGGCATTCCCCCGCTTGGTCATCTCCCCGTCACCGTGCCCGGCACGGTCGGCGGCTGGGGCGCTCTTCATGACCGCTTCGGGAAGCTCCCGATGCGGACGATTTTGGCGCCGGCGGTCGGCTACGCAAAAGATGGTTTCCCGGTCTCTCCGGTGATCGCCATGTATTTCGAACGTAATCTCGCCGGGTTCGAGCGCCGCCTTTCGATGATCGGCGACTTCGACAACGCGCGCTCCACCTATTTCGCCAACGGTGCGCCGAAAGCTGGCGCGCTTTTCAAAAATCCCGATCTCGCCCGCACCTATGAAATCATTGGCGCTGGCGGCGCTGACGCCTTTTACAAGGGCAAGATCGCCCGCGCGATCGACGCCTACATGAAACGCATCGGCGGCGACCTCCGCTTTGAGGATTTCGCCGCGAACAAGCCCGAATGGGTCGAGCCAGGCTGCATCGACTATCGCGGGGTATCCGTCTGCGAGCTGCCGCCTAACTCACAAGGCTTTGCCGCACTGCAGATGCTCAATATTTTGAAGAACGCCGATCTAAAGGCGTTCCCACGCGGCTCAGCGGAAGTCTTCCATTACATGGTCGAGGCCAAGCGCCTCGCCTTCGAGGACGTGGCGAAATATTACGCCGATCCTGTTTTCGCAAAAGCCCCAACTGAATGGCTCCTGTCCGACGAATACGGGCGCGAACGCTTTGCGCTTATTGATCCGAAAAGGGCGATGCCGGCGCCTACTCCCGGCGAGCCGAAGTTAGAGGGCGAAGGCGACACCACTTATTTCACCGTTGCCGACGAGGCCGGCATGATGGTCTCCCTCATCCAGTCGAACTATCGCGGCATGGGATCTGGGCTTGTTCCCGACGGGCTCGGCTTCATGCTGCATGACCGCGGGGAGCTCTTTAATCTCGATGCGGATCATCCAAACGTCTATGCGCCTGGCAAGCGCCCGTTCCAGACAATCATTCCTGCCTTCGCGATGAAAAACGGCAAGCCCTGGCTTTCCTTCGGTCTGATGGGCGGGGGCATGCAGCCGCAAGGCCATGTGCAGGTGATCGTCAATCTCGTCGACTATGGCATGACCCTCCAGGAAGCCGGCGACGCCGCCCGATTCCACCACGACGGCGGCCGCCAGCCGACAGGGATCGGCGAGGATTTGTTGGGCGTGCTGGAGCTGGAGCCAGGCGTTCCGGAAGCGACGGTCAAGAAACTCGAGGCGATGGGCCACAAGACCAGGGTCGTTGACAACGGCATCGTCTTCGGCGGCTATCAGGCGATCCTGCGCGACCACGAAAATGGCGTTTATGTCGGCGCGACGGAAATGCGCAAGGACGGGACCGTTGCGGGGTATTGAACCCTAAATACTTGCCTCGAATTCCGGCCCAACACCGCCCCCTTCCCACCTCATCCGGGCCCAGCACGTCGAGTTTTTCGGGGTCACGTTACGCGATCCGCATCGCACTATTGCCGCTGAACGGGGTATAGCTCATTCCCTTCGTCTTTCATCAGCCTGACGAAGACAGCGCGCGCTCCTTGCTGCGACAGTCACGCGCCGGGCGAGCGCTCGCGGCAAGCATCATACGCAGCGCCAGAGCAGCAGATCGCCGCGCTATCGTCATCGTCCGTCGTGGAGCGTAGCGCGAAAGAGTATTTGGCGCGGTAGCGGAGGGTGACCCGGCCGATGGACTTCGATGCCTTGCTGTTGTCGCGGATACAGTTCGCGTTCGTCATCGCGTTCCACATCCTTTTTCCAGCGTTCACGATCGGCCTCGCAGCTTTTCTCGCCGTCCGCAAAGGCTTGCGGCGGAAGACCACGCGCGACGTTTTCCTCGGGTCGCGCTGGACCTTCTCGTTGAGCGCGATCGATTTTCAAAAAGCGCTGCTGCTCGCGCCGGCGCCGATCGCGGCGCTCGCGATCACCTATTTGCTGTGGCGCGACATCCGGCGCGGCTCGGCGGCGCCGGACTGGCGCCCGATCCTTTATGCGGCGAGCCTGTTTGTCACCGGATTTCTCGGTCTTGCGATCTCGCTCTTCCCGTTCAACGTGCCCTTCGCGAAAACGATCTGGGAGACCGCCGCGCGCGATAATGCGCTCGCCTTTATGCTTGTCGGCGCCGCCGTGATGCTGCCTGTCATACTCGCGTATACGGCCTATGTTTACCGGCTGTTCTGGGGGAAGGTTCGAGCGGACGAAGGATACCATGCCTGACCTGTTGCAACCGGTTCCGCCGGACGAGGATGAAAACGCGCGTCCGCAACGGCGCCTCTTCTGGTTCGCGGCTTGTCGCTTCTCGGCGTCACGGCGACGGCAGGGCTCGCTTATTTCTTGCGTCTCGTTCTCTGGAGCGCTGGCGGCTGACGCTTTCGTGGAAGTGTGCGAGAACTCCCTCGACGCTCGCTGAGGAACCGGCCCGCCGATGACCGACGACGCCGTGCCTCCCGCCGCGCGCCATTGGCGTTACCAGCAGCATGCCGCCAGGCCCGGGCCTTATCGCGGCATAGCAGCGGAGGCGTGGCGCTTTGTCTGTATCGCCTATCTCCGTCTTTCGGGGTGGCGGATGCGCGGTGACTGGCCGCGCGATTTGCCTAGGATTGTTCTTGTCGCCGCGCCGCACACGTCGAACTGGGATGGCTTCAACATGCTCGCGGCCGCCGGCTACTACCGCGTGCCGCTGAAATGGATGGGCAAGAAGGAATTGACGCAAGGCCCCATGGGCGGCCTCGTCCGATGGTTGGGCTGCATTCCCGTCGATCGCGACGCCAAGGCCGATCTCGTCAACCAGATGAAGGCAGCGTTCGCCGCAAGCCCGACGATGGTCCTCGCCGTCGCGCCGGAAGGAACGCGCGCCAAATCGACGGGATGGAAATCAGGCTTCTATCACATCGCGGCCGGCGCCGGCGTTCCGATCGTCATGAGCGTTCTCGATTACGGGACGAAAACAATCTCGATCAGCGGCGCGCTCCTTCCCGGCGGCGACTATGAGGCGGACCTTGCGCTCATCAAGAGCCACTATGAGACTGCGCGCGGCATGTTTGACGAGCGCGTGTCGCGATGAAACGCGGCGCCGCTTTCGCCGCAGCGCTCCTGGCGCTGGCCCCGCCCGCGGACGCCGCCGCTCCCCTGACAGCGGACCTTTTGCCGCCGTCGCTCCTCGACAGTTGCGAAGCGGCCGCCCCTTCCTTCGGCGCTTACGCGCCGCCGATCGCTGCTTCCGTCCGTGCCCTGACCGATATCGGCGCGGTGTCGGCGCGGGACTTTCAGGGCGTCCGTATCGGTTTTTGCGCACTGAAGGCGGCGGGCGGACCCGTTGCGACGGCCGCGTGCGCAGACAGCGTCATCCTGCTCGATGATAAATACGCGCGCGCGGACGAAGCGCTCGTTCTCCACGCGACGCTGGCGCATGAAATGGCGCACCATTTCCAGCATCGCGACAAGAAAGCCGCATTCGGCGAGGGCTATTGCGAAAGCGCGCGCTATGCTGCTGACAAGCCGGCGCTGGAAGAGACGGCGGATGCATTCGGCGACGCTGTCGCCGAGTTGTTCGTGCTCGGACGGTCGATCGAGATCTTCAACGCCTGTGCTGCTCCTGTTTTAGTCTATCTTGAGGCCGCGGAGCCCGTCGCGGTGCGAGGAACGACGCCGGCGTTCCTGCGCGTCGAGGCGGGCGCGGCGGCGCTGGCGCCGGAGCGCGCGCTCTCAGGGGCTGTTCGCTTCCATGCGCGCACGGCGCCGGGAGCGCTCCCGGCATTTGCCTGGGAGGACCGGGCAGGCCCGCATGCGCGGATTGTTGAAAGCCGCCCTGTCCGGCTGAAGGAAATGCGCCTCAAGGCGGCGGGCCGGGAGACCGGGCCGTTTCGCTTGCGCCTGACGTGCGAAAACGCCAGCGGCCGGCGCTCCGACAGATGATCCGAAGGCGGAGCGATAGTCCTTACGTGTTCATTGAATCGAAGAAGTCCTGGTTCGTTTTCACCTGCCTCAGCTTGTCGAGCAGGAAGTCGATCGCGTCCGACGTGCCCATCGGCGACAGGATGCGGCGGAGAACATAGACCTTTTGCAGCTCGTTCTTCGGGACGAGCAGGTCTTCCTTGCGCGTGCCGGACTTGGCGATGTCGATTGCCGGATAAGTGCGCTTGTCGGCGACTTTCCGGTCAAGGACGAGTTCGGAATTGCCCGTGCCTTTGAATTCTTCGAAGATCACCTCGTCCATCTTCGATCCAGTGTCGATCAGCGCCGTCGCGATGATGGTGAGAGAGCCGCCCTCCTCGATATTGCGCGCCGCGCCGAAGAACCGCTTCGGGCGCTGCAGCGCATTGGCGTCGACGCCGCCGGTCAGCACCTTGCCCGACGAGGGAACGACGGTGTTGTAGGCGCGGCCCAAGCGCGTAATCGAATCGAGCAGGATGACGACGTCGCGCCCGTGCTCGACAAGGCGTTTGGCTTTTTCGATCACCATTTCAGCGACAGCGACGTGCCGGGTCGCTGGTTCATCAAAGGTCGAAGAAACAACCTCGCCTTTGACCGAGCGCTGCATGTCGGTCACTTCCTCGGGCCGCTCGTCGATCAGGAGCACGATGAGGAAGCATTCGGGGTGATTGACTTCGATCGAATGAGCGATGTTCTGGAGGATGACGGTCTTGCCGGTCCGGGGCTGCGCGACGATGAGCGAGCGCTGCCCTTTTCCGATCGGCGCCACCAGATCAATGACGCGCGCGGTCATGTCCTTTTTCTTGCTGTCTTCGACTGACGTGATCTCGAGCTTGAAGCGCTCGTCCGGATAAAGCGGCGTCAGATTGTCGAAGTGAACCTTGTGGCGGGCTTTATCGGGATCCTCGAAATTGATCGTCGCGACCTTCAGGAGCGCGAAATAGCGCTCTCCTTCTTTCGGGCTGCGGATTTCGCCAATCACCGTGTCGCCGGTCCGAAGCGCGAAACGGCGGATTTGCGTTGGCGACACATAGATGTCGTCCGGGCCCGGCAGATAATTGGCCTCAGGCGAGCGCAGAAAGCCGAAACCGTCGGACAAGACCTCGAGCACCCCGCCGCCGGTAATCTCGGCCTCGCGGTCGGCAAGCTCCTTCAAGATGACGAAAATCATGTCCTGCCGGCGCATGGTCGAGGCGTTTTCGACTTCAAGCTCCTCAGCGAAGGCGAGAAGATCGGCAGGCGACTTCTCCTTGAGTTCTGCAAGGGAAATCTTGGTCGGAATGGACATGGGGCTGTAGCCTTGGGGATGAGGTGCGGCGCGCGGGATGCGGGCGACGCAGCGGTCAGGATATCTAGAAGGGGCAGCCCATTACGCTCAGGAAGCGCGCAGCCGCCGAGGGAGGCTAACAGAAATATAGTCTTCCGACGGCGAAGGTCAATGCCGCGCTTGCCGCTGGGGCGGTGCGAAATATCCTCCTTTTTTCCGTGCGGGCCTTGGGCACGGATCAGCCTTCCGCGCGGGGTCCAGCCGAAAGCTCCGTAACCTACGGAGGAAATTGTAGGGAGAATTGGGGCCGCTCCTCTCTCCTTCGCGCGCCGGCGCCCGCATCCTTCGTGACGCGGCCTGAAGAAGGCCGCTCCTCAAGGATGAAGGATGCAGTGGTCTTCATCCTGAGGAGCGCGCCTCTTGGCGCGCATCACGAAGGATGAGGCGCGCGTCCCCGCTCCCGTCAGGCGGCCTTTCGGCCCCGGGGGGTGCTTTTCCTCGCCCGGCCAGCGGCAAGAGCCGCCGAACCGGAGCGATCAACCAGACTTTTCAAACCCGGAAACGAAAATAGCGCCGGCGGCGGGAGCCGCGCGGCGCTTCAACACCCGCGATATTGGGGCTGAACGCATTCAGAGTCAAACAATCAATAACGGGAATCGTTCTTGGTTAATTCGTGTAAGGCGCGAGTGATCGCCACCCGCTCAGAACGGTTTCAGCACCGCGAGGAAGACAACAATCAGCATCAAGACGAAGGGGGCTTCATTCATCAGCCGCCAGAAGAGATCGGTTTGCGGGCGCTCCCCTTTTTCGAACTTTTTCTGGGTGGCGGCGTAGAAGCCGTGGATTGCTGAAATCCCGATCACCAAGGGCAGTTTCCAATGAAACCATCCGGCGCTGAAAAGCGACGGGTTGGCGGTGAGCATCAGCCCGGCGAGCAGCCACACCGCAATCATCGCCGGGGTCATGATCCCTTTGAGGAGGCGGCGTTCCATCTTGACGAAAAAGGCTGCCGCTTCTCCCCCCTGCCCGGCTTCAAGGTGATAGATGAACAGGCGCGGCAAATACATGATCCCGGCCATCCACGCGATCACCGCGGATAAATGCAGGGCCTTGAGCGTCAGATAGTGCTCGGCCAGAAACGCGCTCATTGGCCCTACCCTTGGCGCACGATCTCGACGAGACGCGCGACATTCTCCGGCGGGGTGTCCGGTGTCAGGCCGTGACCGAGATTGAAGATGTAAGGGGCCCCGCGGAAAACCTCGATCAGGCGCCGTGCTTCGCTCTCCATGGCGCTACCGCCAGCGACGACAAGCATCGGGTCGAGCCCTCCTTGCACGGTCGCATGCGGCGACAGGCGCTTGCGCGCATCGCTCCAGGGCATGCCGTGATCGATCCCGATGACATCGCACGCCTCAAGCGCCGCGAACGCGGTCGTCGCCGACCCGACCCCCTTGGGGAACAGGATGACCGGCACATCCGGGTGTTTCGCCTTCACCCGCCGCGCGATGGCGTCGGCAGGATCGAGACAGGAGACTTTGAGGATAGGCTCGGGCAATCCGCCTGCCCAGGTGTCGAAGAGCTGCACAGCCTCGGCGCCAGCCTCAATCTGGGCAAGCAGATAGTCGGTCGTCCGATCGACCAGAAGATCGATCAATCCTTGCGCAAATTCCGGGTCGTCATACCAGACAGCGCGCAAGGCTGCAGGATCACGCTGGGCGCCCCCGCCAATCATGTAGGTCGCCACCGTCCACGGCGCGCCGGCAAACCCGATCAGGGCCTTTTCCGGCGGCAGCCCCGCGCGGAGCAACCGCACCGTTTCGTAAACCGGCGACAAGCCGCGGTGAATGTCCGCCTTCCGAAACGCTTCAATGTCGGCAAGCGTTTTCACCGGCTTGAGGCGAGGCCCCTCGCCTTCCGCAAAGGTCACGTCCTGGCCAAGGGCGTGCGGCAAAAGAAGGATATCCGCAAAGAGGATCGCCGCGTCAAAATCATAGCGGCGAATGGGCTGGAAGGTCACTTCGGCGGCAAGTTCGGAATTGTAGCAAAGATCGAGGAAGGAGCCCGCCTTGGCGCGCACTGCCCGGTACTCGGGCAGATAGCGCCCGGCCTGCCGCATCAGCCAGACTGGCGGAATGGGAAGCGCTTCTCCTCGTGCGGCCCTGAGGAATGACTTTGAAACGGTCGAGCGGTTCGGCTTATCCATGATAACCCTTTAAGAGTCTTTTAAGATTGATGAAGAAACTATTAATAGGGAATCCCGGGGAAAACGAAGCGCCTTATGCTTTTCCGCGCGTTATCCACCAAACCTCCCCATCACCTTCCCGAACCGCTTCATGGCGCCGGCGCACCTTGCGCTCACCCCTTGCTCCGGCAGGAAGGTATTTTCACGAATGGCAAGCGCAATCATTGCCTGTTCTTTCCCCTGTCGTCAGTTCTGCGCCACGGGGCCCTGTGTTCAACTTTTGCTCCCCTCGGCGCTGGGCGCCCATGGTGCGCTCCTGTCAGAAAAACTCTGGCCGCAATGAGGCTGTCCGGTTATCGACGCCTCCTTGCACAGCGTTTCCCCAGAGTGTCCACACTATGTCTTACGCTGGAACCTTGACCGCATGACCACTGCCGGGACCGTGTCCAGCTATTTTCACGTCCATCTCGTCTCGGATTCAACTGGCGAGACGCTGAATGCTGTTTTCAAAGCGGTGACTTCGCAGTTTGCGACTGCCTATGCGTTTGAGCACATCTACGCGCTCATTCGCTCGCGCTCGCAGATGGAAAAGGTGCTTGCCGATATCGAGAATGCGCCGGGCCTTGTTCTCTATACCGTCGTCAATCCGGAGTTGCGCCGGATGTTGGAAGCGCGGTGCTCGGAATTGCAGGCGCCGGCGATCTCGGTGCTCGATCCTTTTATAGACGCCTTCTCCGATTTTCTGGGGCTCGAACAAACGCGCAAGGCCGGCGCGCAGCATGAAATGGATGACGCTTATTTTCGGCGCATCGCCGCGGTCGATTTCACGCTCGCCCATGACGATGGCCAGATGACGTACGATCTCGAACCTGCCGACGTGGTTCTGATTGGCGTCAGCCGGACGTCCAAAACACCGACCTGCATGTATCTCGCGAACCGCGGCATCAAAGCGGCGAATATCCCGCTGGTGCCGCATGCGGAGCCGCCGCCGGAACTCGCCAACCTAAAAAATCCCCTGGTGATCGGGCTTATCGCAAGCCCGGAGCGCCTTGCGCAGATCCGCCAAAGCCGGCTTGGCGGGATGAATGCTGTCGATCACGCGGAAGGCTATTCCGATCTTGAATCCGTGCGCGCTGAAGTGCTGCGCGCCAAGCGCCTCTATGCAAAACATCGCTGGCCAGTGATCGACGTGACGCGCAAATCCGTCGAGGAGACCGCCGCAGCGATCCTGACAAAGCTGTCAGCGCGCCGGAACCAGCTCCCGGATGATCCAGCGGGCCGCGATGACTAGGCCGCGCATCATCCTTGCGTCGACCAGCGCAATCCGGCGAAAAATCCTCGACGCCTCAGGCCTTGCGTACACCGCGCTGCGCCCGGACGCTGATGAGGCGGCGCTGAAGGCCGCCTTGGTTCGAGAGGGCATTCCGGTTGAGGCGCTCGCTGTCAGCCTCGCGCGCGAAAAGGCGTTGTCGATCGATGTGCCGGGCGCGCTCGTCATCGGCGCCGACCAGATCATGGAGATGGACGGCGAGACCTTCGACAAGCCGCGTTCCGTTGCTGAGGCGGCGGAGAGACTTGAGCGCTGCGCGGGCAGGGCCCATCGCTTGATCAACGGCGTCGTGGTCGCACGCGACGGCGCGACGATCTTTGAAAATACGGAGATCGCGACGCTTCATATGCGCGCCATGTCACGCGCGGACATCGACGCCTATTTGGCCGAAGCTGGCGAGGACGTGCTGTCGAGCGTCGGCGCCTATCAGGTCGAAGCGCTCGGAAGCCGGCTTTTTGACAGGATCGACGGCGATTATTTTGCGGTTCTCGGGCTCTCACTTTTCCCGCTGCTGCGTTTCCTGCGCGGAGCAGGGGCGCTGCCATGGTGACCAGAACGGCCGGCGTCATCGGCTGGCCCGTCACGCATTCCTTGTCGCCGGTCATCCACGAGACGTGGGCGCAACGGGAGGGCCGCGCCATCCGCTACGAGCGGCTTGCCGTCGAACCCGATGACGCCGCCTTTCGCGACGCGATTGAACGCCTTGTCCGCGAAGGCTGGAAGGGCGCCAATGTCACCTTGCCCCACAAGGAGCGCGCGCTGGCGATTGCCGACGAGGCGAGCGGCGAGGCGAGGGCGGCGGGCGCAGCCAACATGCTGACCTTTTCCGGGCGCGCTATTCGCGCGGATAATTCCGACATCATCGGCTTTGCACAGGCGGTAGCGGAAGCAGGCGTCAAACCCTCCCGCGCGCTTCTTCTCGGCGCGGGCGGCGCGGCGCGCGGCGTCGCCATCGCGCTTGAACGCCGTCTCGGGGTCAAGAATATCGTGGTCGCCAACCGCACGCGCGCGCGGGCTGAAGACGTAGCGCGGCTTTGCGGCGGCGCGGTGGTCGATTGGGAGGCGCGCGCGGATGCGCTTGACGGCGCCGATCTCCTTGTCAACGCGACATCGCTCGGCATGGCAGAGCACGATCCGCTCGACATCGACCTGACGCGGCTTTCACCGGGCGCGGCCGTTGCAGACATCGTCTATGTTCCCCTCGAAACGCCGCTGCTCCGGGCGGCGCGCGCCAAAGGCTGCACAGGTATCGATGGCCTTGCCATGCTGATGCATCAGGCAGTTCCAGCCTATGAGGCGTGGCTCGGCGCGACCGCCCTCGTCGATGCCGGCTTGCGCGCGCGGCTTGAGGCGGCGCTCCGCTTACGGAGCAATCCATGATCGTCGTCGGCCTGACCGGATCGATCGGCATGGGAAAATCGACCGTCGCGGCGATGTTTGAAGCAGAAGGCGCGACCGTCTGGGACGCCGACGCCGCCGTCCGGCGCCTTTACGCCGCTGGCGCGCAAGGCGCGCGCGCCATCGCCGCGCGTTTTCCCGGCGCCGTGACCGAGGCCGGCGTCGATCGCGAGAAGCTCTCGAGCCTTGTCCTCACCGACGCCGGCGCCCTTGCCGATCTCGAGGCGATCATTCACCCGCTTGTCGCCGCTGACCGCGGCCGCTTCATTGACGAGGCGGCGCGGGCAGGGGCCGAGATCGTCGTTCTCGACATCCCGCTGTTGTTCGAGAAAAGCTCGGAGAAATTCTTCGATGCGGTCGTCGTCGTCTCCGCGCCCGCCGACGTCCAGCGCGCGCGCGTGCTGGCGCGCCCCAGCATGACGGAGAAGAAATTCCGCGCCATCCTGATGAAGCAGACGCCGGACGCCGAAAAGCGCCGGCGCGCCGATTTTGTCATCGACACCGGCGTTTCGCTCGAGGAAACGCGGGCGCAGGTGAGGGGCGTGATCAAGAAGTTGAGAGGCCAGTGACCGCCGCCCGCCGCTCGCTATCTCACCATCCGCACTGCTTGCCGGCGTTCTCTTCTTTCAGCCGCTCCATCAACGGCGCGAAATAAGCGACGATCGCCGAGCCGTCCATCTGGCGGCTGCCCGTGAAGGCCTGAAGCGCGTCCGGCCAGGGCTTCGAGGCGCCCATCTCCAGCATCGCGTTCAATTTTTTGCCGACATCTTTCGAGCCGTAGAACGAGCAGCGGTGGAGAGGCCCCGTCCAGCCGATCTCGTCGCACGCAGCCTTGTAGAGCTGGAACTGCAGGATGCGCGCCAGGAAATAGCGCGTATACGGAACGTTTCCCGGCACGTGATATTTGGAGCCGGCGTCGAAGCCGCCCGCCGGGCGCGGCGCGGGCGGGGCGACCCCCTGATATTGCGTCCGCAGCGCCCACCAGCCTTCGTTATACTGGTCAGGCGCAATCTCGCCCGAAAAGACATTCCAGCGGAACTTGTCGACGACAAGGCCGAACGGCAGGAAGGCGATCTTGTCGAGCGCCTGCCGCATCAGGAGGCCCACATCCTCCGAGGCCGGCGGAACAGCGTCGATGAGCCCGATCTGCTTCATATAGTCCGGCGTGATCGACAGCGCGATCATGTCGCCGATCGCTTCGTGGAAGCCGTCATTGGCGCCGTTCTGGAAAAGCACCGGCTGATCCTTGTAGGCGCGTTGGTAATAATTGTGGCCAAGTTCGTGGTGGACGGTGACGAAGTCCTCCGCGCCGACAGTCGTGCACATCTTGATGCGGATGTCGTCCTTGAGGTCGATGTCCCAGGCGGAAGCATGACAGACGACTTCGCGATCCTTCGGCTTGACGATCTGCGAGCGTTTCCAGAACGTCTCGGGCAGCGGCGCAAAGCCGAGCGAGGAGAAGAACGCCTCGCCCGTCTCGACCATCTTCTTTTCATCATAGCCCTTGCGCTTCAGCGCGGCGTCGAGATCGACCGAGCTCACCGCTGGCCCGAACGATACGACGTCGCTGATCGCGCCCCATTCCTGCGCCCACATATTGCCGAGAAGATCCGCGCGGATGGGCTCGTTCAGTGGCGCGGCCCCGTCGCCGTATTTTTCGTTCAATTCGGCGCGAACATAGCAATGCAGCTGATCGTAGAGCGGCTTGACCTGGCCCCAGAGCCGATCGACCTCGGCCTCGAATTCCTCCGGGCTCATATCGTACCCGGAGCGCCATAGCGCGCCCATATCCGCGTAGCCGAGCTCCTTCGCGCCCTCATTGCCGATCTCGACCATGCGCGCGTAATCGCCCTTCATGGCCGCGGCGTAATCGTTCCACTTCGTCCAGACCTCGGCTGTCTGCGCGGGGTTTCGGAGCTGCCGCATCAAAAGCTCGGTCTCGTCCTGCCGGACGCTCGCGCCCGAAAGATCCGCCTCCGGATTATCGGCGTCGGGGTTGCGGACGCGCGTCAGCGCCGTGCGCAGATCGCCGGCGGAAAAGGCGCCGCCTGTCAGGTCGATCTTTCCTGTCGAATAGGCCGAACCGAGCCGCGTCGTGATCGCCGCAAGCTCTTCTGCCGCGCCCTCGCGCGACGGGGCCGGCGCGACAATGCCGAGCGTGATGAAATCGAGCTTGCGGCGGATGTCGGCGGGAACATCGGCGTCCTTGAATTTCGCGGCTTCCTTGGCGAAATCGACCGAGAGCTTCGTCAGCTTCGCGGCGTTTTTTGCGGCGAGCCAGTCGGTGTCGTCGGTGATGTAGGTGGCGTTGACCCACTGGATCCGGCCAGCTTCTTCATAGGCCTCGCGATAGGTCGCCTCGACTTTTTCAAGGAAGGCTGCGGCATCGCCCGCCGCCGTCCCGCCAGCGCTCGAAACCGGCGCTGCGCCTGTGTCCGCGGCTGGCGCGGCGCTGCGTTTCGCGCACCCGCCCGCCAGGGCGAGAAGGCATACGCCGCCGAGCATTGCGGCGAGGGCTGCATTGGTTCTCTTTTTCATTTTTCTGGGTCCCGCAGATTGAATTTCCCCGAAGCGGGAAGAATAGCCGATCGCGGCGCCGAAGCGAAATGCGCCGGCGCTGTCGACATTGGGGCAGGGCGGGGCAGGGTGAGGCGGGACGGGTGAGGCGGGGCGGGTCAAGCGGGGCGGGCCGACGATGCGGCGCGCGCGCCGCTAAATTTTTTCGGATAATCTGATCGCCGCGCGGCAGCCGGCCTGGATGACGGCGCGCATCAGAGGGTATCCCGGCGTCTCGCGCGCGCCGGCGCGCTCGGCGGTGTCCTTGTGGTGAAGCTCGTCCTCGCGAAAGGCCGTCACCGTTTCGGCAAGGGCGGGATCTGAAACGCGCAGGTCTTCGGCCTGCTCGGCATAATGTTTCTCGATCACTTCTTCGACCGCCATCGTCGCGGCCATCGCGGCTTTTTCTCCCATCAAGGCGGTCGCCGCGCCGAGGGCAAAGCCCGCCGCATTCCAAACGGGGGCGAGGAGGGTGGGGCGCACGCGCCGCTCCGCCAGCAGCCGGTCGAACGTCTTCAGATGCGCGGCCTCGCCGTCCTCCATATCCTTCAACGTCGCCGCGATCGCCTCGCGTCCCGCAACACGGTCGAAAATCGCCCGCTGGCCGCGATAGATCTGAACGGCGCCGTATTCTCCTGCGTGATCGACGCGCAGCATCTCGTGAAGGCGCCCTTCGCGCGGGCCGGACCGGGGGGGATAAGACATTGTCATAGACGCTCCATGCGTTCGGCCCGGGCGCGCGGGCGCGCCTCTGCGCGCGCCTCCCCGACCGCGCGCGCCGCCGCGAACGCGCAGAGCGCCAGCAGCGCCGCTGAAAATAGAAGATTGTACCCTGCCATGGAAATGCCAAGGAGCGTCCAGGCGGCATCGGAACAGGATGCGGTCGACGCCGTGCCATTCAGAACATCCGCGAGCGCGCCCGGCTCGAGGCTCACCGGTCCGGCGCCGGAACATGTCACCGGGCCGGGCCAGAATTTGAACTCGACGCCGGTGTGGTAGAAAGCAAGGCCCGCGCTGAAGCCGTAGACGAGCGCCGCCGCGCCGACGGCCGCAGCGGCGATGCGCTTCGACTTGAAGACAAAGGCGAGCGCCAGTCCCGCGATCGCGACGCCAAGGCCCGCCCAGTGCGCCTCGCGCTGGTCAAGGCAGAGCGCGCAAGGGGCAAAGCCGCCAAACCGCTCGAACGCATGCGCCCCGGCGAGCAGAATCGCACTCCCGGCGCCGGACGCCGCAAGGGCGCCGTTCGGATTGCCAACAAATGCAGAAAGCGGCGTCATCTCAGCGAGCATAAAGCGGCAAAGGGTCGAGCGCCCTCGCGCGGATCGTCGCGGGGCTAAAAGAGAGATCCGACCCAGTCCTTCAAGAACGTCGCGAACTCTACGCCGAAAAAGATTGCGAAAAACAGGAACGCGCTCACCCAGGCGAGGCCGATGACAAGGCCGAGGATCACCAACAACCCGTCGCGCTGCACGAGGCCGAGCGCGGCGATCGCGATGCCGATGCCGGGAACGGTATTGGTCCCGGGAAACGGGGCAAGCACCGATGCTGCCGGGATCAAAAGAAGGGCCCCGGTTATGCGTGCGCCGGTTCGCCCGGTGATGCCCGGCAGGCGCGGCCGGGCGATCGCTTCGAACCAGCGAACATAGCGCTCGGAGAAATCGAGAACCTTGGTGAACTCGGCAAGGCGCAAGCGGCGGTCCCTGATCGCCGAAGGAAACCACGGCGATTGACGCCCCGCCGCCATCTGTCCGGCAAGCGCGAGCATGGGCAGGGCCACGATCTGCGGCAGCAGGTAAACAAAGGGCGGCACGCAAGGCAGCGCCAGCAGCAGCAGCAAAAGGCCAAACGCGCGCTCGTCGAGGCGATCGACCAGCGTCCCGAGCATGGCTTCCGCCTCCGCGACCGGCTCGCCTTCATGGCTCTGGGCCGATTGCCCTTCTCGCCACTGAGCGTCGAGATCGGCGATCATCGCCCGGAACAGGTCGACGACGCCGCGCTCAGCGTCGGCCGTGTGCAGGGCCTCTTCGATCGGATCAACGGCGTGCATGGGGGGTCCCGGAAGCCACACGTTCGAGCATGGAGCCATGTCCCTGAATGGAAAGACTGACAAGCGCTTGATGAAAAAGTATCTCGGCGCGAGGTTTATTTTTTGGTGACCCCGGATCGCCGGGCGCGATAAAGGCATCACGCCGACGATCTAATTTGTTGGTGGTCGCGCCGTTTTCGCGGAAAACCGGGTTCCACTTTTCCGCCCGGCGCTCCAGGCCGCCAAGGGAGCATTTCTTTTTTCGCTCGGGGCCTTATAACGCCTCGCTCCGAGGCGCGCGGGCGTGGCGGAATTGGCAGACGCGCCAGACTCAAAATCTGGTTTCGAAAGAAGTGTCGGTTCGACCCCGACCGCCCGCACCAGCCTTCGCGCCATAGCTCGGCAAGGCTCATTCGCCCCCCCTGGTAAGCGCCCTCAAAACAAAAAACGCCCCCGTTTCCGGAGGCGTTTTCAGATCACTATTGGGAAAACCTAAAGCGGCGCGTTGCAGGCGGCGAGTTGAACCGATCCCTGGTCGCCCTTCTTCTTGCGCTTTTTCATCTTGGCGTCACCGCTGTTGCCGACCGCGTAATTCGTGCCCTCATACGCGACGACCGGTTCGAAATCGCGGAACGCCGTCACCTTGATATCGGCGTTATTGATGATTTTCTGTTCGGCCGAGAAGAACTGGATCGTGCAGCCGCCGTTTTCGGCGAAGGTGTTGCCGCCGACCGCGCCGAAGAAGCCCGACGAGATGCGCATCGCATCGACGAAGTTCTGCGCGACGAGGTTCGAGTTCACCGAGGCCGTGCGCACCTTCTCCGAGAGATAAATGCCCGTCTCGTTGCCGGTGATCTCGTTCGCGATGATCTTTACGCCGTCATAGACGTCCGCGCTGACGCCGGGGCCTGCGTTATAACGGATCGTGTTGCGGGTGAGGATCAGGTCAGCGGCGATGCCGGAGGCCGCGATCCCGGCGCCGTTCCCGATAACGACGTTGTTCGTCAGCGAGCCCTTGATGATCGCATTGCGGTCGCTGGCGAAATTTACGGCTGTCCGGGCGCCGACGATCACGTTGCCGTCGAGGCGCACATCGCCAGCCGCAACGCGCACGCCCGACGCTGGCCCGGTGAGGAGGCCGACGCCCTTGGCGCCGCGCGCATGCGCGAATTGTTCGACGCCGCCCGCACCGGCCGCAAGCGACCAGCCTTTGTCGTTGGCGCCAACCGGTTGCGCGTGCCGGCGGACATAGCCCTCAAGGCGCGCGGCGTCATCGCTGAGGCGATCGTCGCGGTCGCGCGGCGGGCGCGCAAGATGATCGACGAGGTCAGGCCGCGCCGAACCGCCCAGCGGGCCGTAGGCGGCGCGGAGCGGAATGTCGGAATTGGCGGGAATGATAAAGCTGTCGCTGACCGAGACGGTGCCGCCCTGAATATCGACGCAGGCGCCCGAGGGGCTGCGGTCATCGAATTCAAAGATCAGTTGCGAGAGGCTGACGCTCGCAAGCGGCGAATCCGGCGCGATCGTCACGCAGGATGCGCTCGGCGACGACCGGATAATCGCGTTGCGGCCATAGTCGCCCGCGACGCCGCGGATCTCGACCGGCTTCGTGACGACGATGTTCTCGTTATAGATGCCGCCCTTGACGAGGATGGTGCCGCCCGGCCGCACGAGCCGCATCGCCTGCGCGATCGTCGTGACGCGGCTGCCCGCATCCTGGCTGACGACAACTTCGTTGCGATTGGACGGGCCGCCATTGCCGCCGGAATTGCCGCCGTCCCCGCCTGGCCGCGAAGCGCCTGGCTCGCGGATCGGAAAGCCGCCGAGGGTCTGCGCGTCAGCGGCCGAGACAAGCGCGATCGAAAGACCGCTCGCCGCCGCCAGAAATGTCAGTACGCGTTTCATGAACCTGCTCTCCTACCTACTCGTCGATGCCGCGCGGCTTTTCGAATTCAAGCTGACGGAGCGCGTCGCCCGCCTGCTTGTAGCCGAGCGACTGGGCGCGGGCGAAATGGATCGCCGCTTTGGCCTTGTCGGGCTTGACCGGGTTAAGGCCGGGCGTTGAGTCGCGATAGACGACGCCGAGCGCGTAATGCGCGATGGCGAGATCGGACTTCGCCGACTTGCTGAGCCAGTTCAGCGCTTCGTCGCCATTCTGGACGACGCCGATGCCGCGGATGTGCATCACGCCGTAAACATATTGCGACATGGGATGGCCTTCGCGCGCCGCAGCTTCGAAAAGCTGAACGGTCTGGCGCGCAGTGAGGACGCCGGTGCGCACCGCGTCCTTCTCGTCTTCCGTCAGCGTGTCGTCGCTCGAGATGCGCGAATACTGGAAGCGGCGGATCGCCTCGCGCGTCGACTGGCCCATCGTGTTGTCGATCGAGCCGTAATACATGCCAAGCGACTTCAACGCGCGCTGGATAAGCTCGACGTCGATGTCGGCGATCGCCGAGAGGGCCTGCTGGAGTCGCAGTTCCTCAAGCTCTTTCTTGGTGCGCTCGAGTTCTTTTTGCTGCGGCGTCTGGCCGGTGTGCTCGTCGGGGAGGGGGGGCTGCCAGCCGACGATGGTCTCAAGCGCGGTATCGACTTCTTTCTTCGTCATCAGCGCTTCGAGTTCTTCGAAGGCGATTGACGCCGCGCCGACGCCGCGCGCCTTGGCGAGTGCGTACATCGTCAGCGCCCTGACGTTGTTCTTCTCGACGCCGGTGCCGCGGCGATACATGTCGCCGAGCGTGTAGAGATCATAGGGGCTGCCGCGCTCGAACGTGTCGGACACAAGCCGTTCGGCTTTCGTGACGTCGGCAGTCGACATGCGGAAACGGATTTCGGGAAGACGTTCTTCAGCGAGGATCTGCGCATTGCGCTCCAGCGCCGTCGGCATCTGGAAGCCTTCGTTGAAGCGGTGATAGGCCGCGAGGGAGTACCAGCGAAGCGACTCGACATTGTCGAGCTTGCGGCCGGTCTCCAGCGGGATCTCGGCGCCTTTCGCGTCCTCAAGCATCGCGCCCGAGTATACGTCGCCCAGCGCTTTCATGGAGCGAACGTCGCCGGCGACTGCAAAGCGCGACCAGATGTCGACCGCGACGTCGTACTGGCCCTGCTCGTAGGCCCTCAGGCCGATTTCGTAGTTGGCGTGCGCAACGCCCGTTGCGGAGAACGCAAGGGCCGAAGCCGCCGCAACGCTCATCAGCGCCCGGCGAAGTCCGGATTGAACCATCGACTGTTTTTCCCTCATAACCCCTCGACTCCCCAATCCCCGCGCCCCGCAGTCCGCGACCATGGCGGGACTTCAGGCGGCCGGGCGGCGCGTTGGGACGCAGCGCCCTTCAAGACATTAACCATTATCATGGTCAAAGACAATTTGGCGCCGGGGAAGCCAATGCTGGCAAGGCCGCACCCGCTCCGCGTCACGGTTTTTCACCCCGCGTGACAAGAAAGACGCAAACACCGTCGCCCGCCACCAGCCGCTCGCACGCGTGCCCGCCCGCGGCCGCAAAATGAGGAATATCGACGGTTGCGATAGGATCGTCCGCCGTGATGCGAACCTGCGCTCCCGGGGGAAGCCGGCGCAACGCCGCCTCCATCTTCAGAACGGGAAGAGGACAACGCAGGCCGCGGGCGTCGATGTCGGCTGAAACGGCGTTTTCGGGAACAGAATTCATTCGGCGCACGATACTGAAAGCATCGTTGTAACCCCGCCCCGCCAAAGAAAAAGCCCGGACCTTGCGGCCCGGGCTTTTCAGTGGAAGCGGCGAACGGCCTAGAAGCTCGCCTGGAGTTCGAGGCCGATGACGCGGCCTTTTGACAGCGGCGAGAACGTGCCGCCGCCAATGGTCGCCAGCGGCAGCTGAGTGTCGCCGCCGAAATTCACCTCGTTGAGGAGGTTTTGTCCGTAGACCGAGACGGTGAACCCGTTCTCCATCGCCAGGGCGAGGCTTGCCTCAATGTTATCGACCTCGTTCAAAACGCCGAGATTGTTGTCGGTGTAGAAGTTCCGGTCGCGGTGCGACCAGGCAAAGCGCGTGTTGAAAACGCCGAGCCCGCCGGCCGGCAAGGAGTGAAGAAGGCCAACGCCGTAGCTGAAGGGCGACAAGCGCGGAATTTCAAGCGCCAGGTCTGCCGCATCCACGACGCCGGGGCTTCCCGCCGGGTTCGGCGCGCCGATGTCGAACAGGATTTCGTCATATTCGCCGTCGGTATAGCCGAGGAAACCGGTGAAGATGAGATTGTCCGTCAACAGAATACGGGTATCGAGCTCGATCCCCCAGATCGTCGCATCGGCCGTATTGGTGATGACCTGAACGACGCCCGACTGCGGATCGGTGAGGTTGAGCTCGCGCTGGAAGTTGTCGATCTTGTTGAGATAAACGGCGGCGTTGATCGTCGCCTTGCCGTCGCCCGGCTGGGCCTTCACGCCGAATTCGAAGGCGTCGACGATCTCCTCGTTGAACGGTCCGGGCAACAACGCCGGATTGAACAGCGGATTGGGTACGAACGCCGGCGGCGGCATCGGGTTCGGCAGGTTCGGCGCCGAGCCGACAGCGGTGTTCCGCAGGTTATAGCCGCCTGACCGCACGCCTTGCGTCCAGTGCGCGTAGACATTGGTGTCGTCCGTCGCCGCCCAGGTCACGCCGATCTTGGGCGTGAAATTGTTCCACGTTTCTTCGTCATTGAAGTCGCGGAAGCAGCCGCCTTCGGTGATGCGGCACGCGGTGCGGTTCAGAAGAAGGTTGGCGATTTCCGCCTCTTTCGTCTCCGAGGTGTAGCGAGCGCCGAGATTTACCGTGAAACGGTCGGTCAGGCGCAGGTCGATTTGTCCGAAGCCGGCATAGGTGTCGGTATTCTGGATCCCGCCGCCGAAGAAGTTGACGGCGCCGCCGACAAGGAAGCGCAACTCGTCATAAACGAGATCCTGGGTGAACCAGTAAAACCCGAGCGTCAGGTCGACGCGGTCGAAGAAGGTGCCGTTATAACGGATTTCGTTCGACAGCTGGTCCTGTTCGATCGTCGCGTCCGAGTGGAACAGCCAGACCGGCGTCGCGTCGATGTCGCCGCGCGTGTCGGCGGAAAACTTGCGCCAGCCAAAGATGTTGGTGATCGTTCCGTCGCCGAAGCCGACGTCGAGCGTCGCTTCCGCCGTCACCTGGTCCCAGGTGTTTTCAAAGAAGCCGGGCTCGTCGATCGAGAAATCAAAACTGTCGCGCGGCGCGGAGAAGAAGCGGTTCGTCTGGCCAAGGCCGTTGGTGTGGTTCTGGCCGGCCGGGCCGTCGCCCTCCGCCTTTCCGTGCTCGTAGCGCACCTCGACGGCGAAGCTGTCGGACGGCGTCAGGCGGATCGACGGGCGGATGATGTACGTTTCCGACTTGCCGAAGTTTTCGAACGCGTCAGCGCGCGGGTTCTGCGCGACGAGGGCGCCGGTCGCCGGCCCAAAACCAACCGGGGGCAGCGACACCGCTTGCAGGCCAGGGTTGGGTCCGCCGAGATATCGCTCGAACCAGCCGCGGTCATTGTTGTAGTAAACGGCGAGCTTGGCGTTCAACAGCCCGTCGATGACCGGCCCGCCGACCGAGCCCATGGCGAAATAGTTATTGCCGGTGCCCCGGAAACCGCTTTCGACGGCGGTCTTGAAGGTGACCTCGAACTCGTCGGGCGCAGCCTTCGTGTTGATGAGGACGGCGCCGCCGGTCACGTTGCGGCCAAAAAGAATCCCTTGCGGGCCACGCAAAAGCTCGATCGATTCGAGATCGAACATGTCGAGCACGACGCCGTTGTTGATGCCGAGATAAACGCCATCCACGAAGACGCCGACCGTAGGGTCAATCGATGGAATTGAGGAGTTCACGCCAAGGCCGCGGATCGAGAAGTTGGCGACGCCAGGGGTGGTGCCGATGTCGTCAAGCTGAACGTTCGGCGCCGCGTAGGTGAGGCTAAAGAGGTCGCGAACTTTCAAGGCGTCGAGCTGCTCCTCGCCATAGGCGGTGACGGAAAGCGGCACGTCTTGAACGTTTTCAGCGTTGGCTTTTTTCGTCGCAGTGACGAAAATCTCGTCCTTGAAAGCGTCAACGGCGCTCTGCGCGAAAGCCGGCGTCGCACCGGCGCACAGCGCAATGATCGAGGCTTTCGCCAAAAGGCGCTTGGTCATAATTCCTCCCGTTACAAAGGCCGCCATTGACTGGCGGACCCAATATTGAACGGAAAGCCTAACAGCAAACGCCGAAGAAGCGAGCGGGCGTTGGCCGGTTCGTCTCCTGAACGCTTGTTTTAAACGAGTTTTCCGCCGCTGTTGCCGGTTTTCAACAGACGCGCGTCACCCGCGCAGCGCTTTGCCCATCTGTTCGAGCGAGAACGGGAAGACGATCGTGTTGGTGCGATCCGACGCGATCTCCTGCAGGGCATTTAAATAGCGCAGCTCCATCGCGCCGGCCTGCGTCGCGAGGATTTGGGCCGCCTCGGCGAGCTTCGTCGCCGACTGCTGTTCGCCTTCGGCGGAAATGACTTTGGCGCGCCGCTCGCGTTCGGCTTCGGCCTGTTTGGCGATCGCGCGGATCATTTCCGGGGCGACGTCCACATGCTTGATTTCGACATTCGAGATCTTGATGCCCCAGGCCTCGGTCTGATGGTCGAGGATCGCCTGAATGTCTTTGTTGAGCTTGTCGCGGTCCTGCAGCATCTCATCGAGTTCGTGCTTGCCAAGCACCGAGCGCAACGTCGTCTGCGCAAGCTGGCTGGTCGCCGACATGTAATTCTCGACTTGCACGACGGCGCGCACCGCATCGACAACACGGTAATAGATGACCGCGTTGACTTTGACCGAAACGTTGTCGCGGCTGATGACGTCCTGCGAGGGGACGTCGTGTACGAGCGTCCTCATGTCGACTTTGCGCATCTGCTGAATCAGCGGGATGAGGAGAACGAGGCCCGGCCCCGCCGCCTTCCGCCCGACGCGCCCAAGCGTGAAGATGACGCCGCGCTCGTATTCCTTGAGGATCTTGAAAATGTTCGTCAGGATGACGAACGCGAGTATGACAACGGGGGCCAGCAGCCCAAGGCCTTCCAACATCACGGTTTCCTTTCAGCTTGCCGGGTTTTCCGGGCGCCGGCTCAGGCGCGGGTCACCCGCAATAAAAATCCATCCTTGCGCGCCACTTTGACCGCATCGCCGGGCGCGAACGACGCTTTCGATTGCGCCTGCCACAATTCGCCGCCGATGCGAACATAGCCAGCGCCATCCTGCCAGCTGACGACGACAGCGTGGCTGTCGCCGAACCCGTCGCCAAGCTGGTAAGGCGTCGCTCGCGCCCGCTGCGTCAGGCTGAGCGCGAACCACAGCCCAAGCGCGATGCCGACGATCAGCCCTGCTTGCGACGCGACCGCCCGCCAGTCGAGCGCTCCAAGAGTATAGGGCTCCACGGCGCGTCATGCCTCCTGCGGCGCGGGGCTTGGGAAAAACCCGGCCTTGGCCTGTTTGACGACGAGGACGAGACCGTCGATCTCGATGACCTTGACCTTGTCGCCGGGGTTCAAGGGCCGGTCGGCGCGCGCGCGCCAGCGCTCGCCCTCGATAATGACCCAGCCTTCCTTGCCGTCCCAATCGTCGACGACGCCTTCGCGGCGGCGGATCGCTTCGGCGCCGATCATCGGCCCTTGGCTGCGTGACCCGACGATCGCGAAGAAGATAAGTGCGAGGATTGCGCCCGCCGACGCGACGATCGTCGCGATGAGGCTCGTCGAGACGCGGAAGCCTTCCGGGAAAACCAGATAAAGACCCGCCGCGAAAACGCCGAGCCCGGTCAGGCCCGCGAGGCCGAATGTCGGCGCGTAGGCCTCGACAACGATGAGCAGCGCGCCGATCCCCATCAGCATTGCGCCCAGCCAGTTGAAGGGAAGAACCTGGAAGGCATAAAGCCCCAGCACGAGGCAAAGAACGCCGAGGAGGCCAGGAAAGATCGAGCCCGGGTTCCACATTTCGATGATGATGCCGGTCGTCGCCAGCGACATCAGGATGACCGCGACATTCGGATTGGCGATGAAGCCGAGAATGCGTTCGATCAGCGTCGGCTCGATTTCTTCGAGCGAAAGATTGGCGGTTGCAAGCGTCCGCTCGCCCTTAGGCGTCTTCACCGTGCGGCCGTCGAGCTGTTTGATAAGGTCTGCGCGGTTTTCGGCGATGAGGTCGATGACGCCAAGTTCGAGCGCCTCGCGGCTCGTCACGGAGGCGGCTTCGCGCACGGCCTTTTCGGCCCAGTCGGCGTTGCGGCCGTGTTCCTCGGCGAGCGCGCGGATATAAGCAACGGAGTCGTTGATGACCTTGGCGCGCAACGCATCGTCATTGGCGAGCGCCGGGACCGTCTCCGCCGGTTCCTCCGCAGGCGGAGCATCGCTCGCCGGCGCGTCGGCGGGCGCGGCGTCGTCTTGCGCCGGCTTTTCCTCCGTCGGCCCACCGCCGATCTCGACCGGCGTCGCCGCGCCGGTGTTGGTGTTCGGCGCCATCGCCGAGACGCTCGCCGCGTACATGATGTAAAGCCCCGCCGAGGCCGACCGCGCGCCTTGCGGCGCAACATAGGTGACGACCGGGGTGTCGGACGCGAGCATCGCCTTGATGATCGTCTTCATGCTGTCGACAAGGCCGCCGGGCGTGTCGATCTCGATCAGCACAAGCTCCTTGCCGCTCGCCGACGCCGCTTCGATCTCGCGCGCGAGATATTGGGCGTTCGCCGGGGTTACCGGTCCGTCGAGCTTGAGCACGACGCCGGACCGCGCAGGCGCTGCCTCCTGCGCAAAGGCGCTGAAGGCGGCAAGCAGCGCTGCGGCGAGCATCATGGCCGCGCTGCGGACCGGCAGTTTGAAGATTTCCCGAAACGGCATCCCGGCCCCCTGTCGCGCAAAACTAAGATAAGCTTTGGCGGCGATGATTCAACTGCGGCAACACCTGCGCGAGTTGTCATCGAAGTGAAACACTGGCGGCGCACTGTCCGCATTGTGGCATGAGGGAGATAGACATGTCAGACTTCGTGAATCGCCCTGAACTCCTGATCGCTGGGATCGGTGTCGCCACGCTCCTCTTTTTCGCCCTCCGCGGCGCCGCGAAAAGCGCCCGCGCGGCCCGAAAGGGCGGCTGCGGCGATGGCGGGACCTCGCCTTATGCCGCCGACACCGGCGGCGATTGCGACGGCGGGGGTGACGGCGGCGGTGACGGGTGCGGGGGCAGCGACTGAAGTCACCGCAATCACCGGTGATGCGCCCCCGACCGGCGCGGAGTAGTCTCGTCAGCGCAAATCTGATCCGGGACGCCAATGCTGCTCACACGTCGCTCGCTTGTTCAGGGGGCTTCCGCCGCCGTCATCGGTTTTGCCGGACTGCGCGCCCTTGGCCTTCAGGGTGCAGTCGCGCTGCCGACGGTGTCGCCGCACGGCGCGCTCGTTCCTGACGCCCGCGGACTTCTCGATCTGCCCGCGGGGTTCACTTACGACATCGTCTCGCGCGAAGGCGCGGCCATGGCGGACGGCTTCCTGACGCCGGGGTCGTTCGACGGCATGGCGGCGTTCAGGGTGCGGGGAAAGCCGCACCACGTCGCGCTGGTGCGCAATCATGAGATCTGGCCCGACATGTATGAGCGCTCGGCTTATGGTCCTGATCTGGCGCTTGCGGCGAACCTGCCGAAGAAAAAGGTCTTCGACGTCACGCCGGACGGGCGCCCGAAATTCGGCGGCACGTCGACGGTCGTGTACGACCTGAAAGCCAGGAAGATCGTGCGCGACCACCTGAGCCTTGCGGGCACGACCGCAAATTGCGCCGGCGGGCCGACGCCCTGGGGCTCATGGCTGACCTGTGAGGAGACGATCGAAAAGGCTGGCCCGCACGTGTCGAAAGATCACGGCTGGGTCTTTGAAGTATCGTCGCGTGCGCGGGGGCTCGTCGATCCCGTGCCGCTGAAAGCGATGGGGCGCTTCGTTCATGAAGCCGCCGCCGTCGATCCGAAAACCGGCATCGTCTACATGACGGAAGACCGGTATGACGGGCTTTTTTATCGCTTCCTGCCGAACCGGAAAGGAAAGCTCGCGCGCGGCGGCCGGTTGCAAGCGCTGGCGCTTAAGGACAATCGCGAGCGCGATTTCCGCAACTGGCCGAATGACGGAAAGCCAAACGCGGGAACAGGGCCGGTGATTGCATCGGGCAACGCTGTCGACGCGGTCTGGATCGACCTCGACGACGTTGAGTCGCCGAACGGCGACCTCAAGGATCGGGGACACGCCAAGGGCGCGCTGCGCTTTGCGCGCGGCGAAGGGCTCGCGACTGGCATCTCCGTAGACGGACGAACGGAAATCTACATCTCCTGCACCGCCGGCGGCCCGATCCGCCTCGGGCAGGTATTCCGCTATCGCCCGAGCGTGGACGAAGGAAAACCCGAGCGAAAAGCTGGCGCCGGGCACGCTGGAGCTCTTCATCGAAACGGATGACGCGAGCATCCTTAAAAACTGCGACAATGTCGCGGTCGCGCCTTGGGGCGACGTGATCCTGTGCGAAGACGGCTATGATTATCAGGCGCAGTACCTGCGCGGGGTGACGCCGGATGGCGCGCTCTACACCCTCGCCGGCAATACAAAAGCGGAGTTCTGCGGCGCCTGTTTCTCGCCGGATGGCGAGGTCTTGTTCGTCAACTTCCAGACGCCGGGGACAACCTTTGCGATCCGGGGCCCGTGGCGGGCCAGAAAAGGCTGAGCGCGGGGGGCGTTGAGCGTCGTCTCAATACGCCGCGATGTCGACCGCGTACCCCGCATCGCGCAAGGCCGACAGGATGCGGCTGAGGTGATCCTGGCCCTGCGTGTCGATGGTCACGTCCATGCAGGTCATTTTCGCCGGCAAGTCCGAATAGGTGCGGTGGTGGCCGACGTCGATGACATTGCCGCCGCCGTCGGCGATGATGGTCGCCACGCGCACCAGCTGACCAGGCATATCGAGAAGTTCGACCCGCAAGCGCGCAAGGCGCCCCGCCCGCGCGAGGTCGCGCATCAGGATCATCGAGAGAAGCCGCGCGTCGATGTTTCCCCCGCACAGAACGAGGCCCACCGTCTTGCCGGCAAAACGCGCGGGCTCCTTCAGGATCGCGGCAAGTCCGGCGGCGCCCGCGCCTTCGACGAGGAGTTTCTGCTCATTCATCAGCATGCTGAGCGATCGTTCGAGAAGGCGCTCATCGACAAGAATGATCTCGCTGACCCGCCCGCGCACGATCTCGCGCGTCAGGCGCCCCGCCTGCCTGACGGCGATGCCCTCGGCCAGGGTGTTGCCGCCGATGGCGCGGTGCATCCCGTCGAGCGCGTTTTTCATCGACGGAAACAATTCCGCCTCAACGCCGATAATCTCGACGCCCGTTCCCTCCGCGCCGAGCGCCATTCCGGCAATCAGCCCGCCGCCGCCAATAGGGACGAGGATCGCATCAAAGCGCGGCCCGTCCGCGATCATTTCGAGCGCGATCGTCCCTTGCCCGGCGATCACGTCGGCGTCGTCGAAGGGATGGACGAAGACAAGCCCGCGGTCGTCCCCGATCGCTTCGGCCTTCGCGTGCGCCTCCTCAAAGCTCTGCCCGAAAAGGATCACCTCAGCGTCAAGGTCCCGGGTCTGGCGCACCTTCACGTCCGGGGTCGTCGCCGGCATGACGATCGTCGCCCGCAGGCCAAGGGCGCGCGCATGGCGGGCAAGGCCTTGCGCGTGATTGCCGGCGGAGGCGGCAATCACGCCGCACGCGCGCTCTCCAGGGCTCAGCGCCAGCAGCTTGTTGAGCGCGCCGCGCTCCTTAAAGGCCCCCGTATATTGAAGGCTCTCAAGCTTCAGATGGATGTCGGCGCCGGTCATCGCCGACAGGCGTTCAGCGCGGATGAGCGGCGTGCGCATGACGCCGCCCTCGATGCGCGCGGCAGCGGCGAGGACGTCAGCGCGGGTCGGCAGACTGTCGCCAGCAGCAGGGCGGGAAAGGGAATGGGCGCTGTGCATTGTGGTCCTTTACCGGCCAAAGGCTTCGCATGCGCGAATGGCTTGGCAGTGGCAAGCCCCGACGAGCAGAATCTGCGCATTCGGACGCCCAGCTAAGCGCTGATGCGCCCTGAAGTCCTCCGAAATTGGCGGAACCTTGCGCCCCACGCAGGTCAGAGGCGTTCATGGGGCGCCGCGCTGCGTTTGCGCGACAGGGAGACGCTGGCGGCCGCGCTTGTGGGCATTGTCGCCGACCGCGTAGTCCGGCGCCGATGAGCTCATCCTACCAGCCAGATCCCGCCATTTTACGCCTCGGCGACGGCGCGCCGTTTTTCGATGCCGTCGCGCCTGCCGATTTCCCCCGCGCCATTTTGCGCTATCGCAACGACCGCTGGGCTGGCGCCGTCGGGCTTTCGCATCTTAGCGACGAGGACTGGGTCGGCCATTTCGCGCGATTTCATCCGCTGGCTGACAATCTCTCCGCGCCGTTGGCGCTTCGCTATCACGGGCACCAGTTCCGCGTTTACAATCCCGATATCGGCGACGGCCGCGGGTTCCTCTTCGCGCAGCTTCGGGGCGCGGAGGGCCGTCTTCTCGACCTCGCGACCAAGGGTTCCGGCCAGACCCCTTATTCGCGCACTGCGGATGGGCGTCTGACGCTCAAAGGCGGCGTGCGCGAGGCGCTCGCAACGGCGATGCTCGAGGCCCTTGGCGTCTACACGTCGAAAACCTTCAGCGTCATCGAGACGGGCGAGGCGCTCATGCGCAGCGATGAGCCGTCGCCGACGCGCTCTTGCGTGCTGGTCCGGCTCGGCCACAGCCATGTCCGCTTCGGGACCTTCCAGCGTCTCGCCTTCGAGGAGAATGCGGCGGCGACCCGCCGTCTTGTCGACTACTGCATCGAAGCGTTTGACCCGGACCTTGCAGGGGCCGCTGATCCCGTTCCCCGCTGGTACGCCCGCGTCATTGCGCGCACCGCGCGCCTGTGCGCGCAATGGATGGCGGCCGGTTTTGTGCACGGCGTCCTTAACACCGACAACATGAATGTGACGGGCGAGAGCTTCGATTACGGACCGTGGCGATTTTTACCGTATACAGATTTTTCCTTCACGGCCGCCTATTTCGACCGGTCGGGGCTTTACGCCTATGGCCGCCAGCCTGACGCGGCGCTCTGGAACCTGGCTCGGCTCGGCGGCGCCTTGACGCCTGTCGCGCAACCGGCGGCGCTGAATGCGGCGCTTGCTGCGTTTCCCGCCGTCTTCGAGCAGGCGATGGCCGAAGCGTTCCTTCGCCGGCTGGGCGTCAAGCCTTCAGGCGAGGGCGATTACGACTTCGCCGTCGCGCTGTTGCAGTGGATGGAGACGACGAAATTCCCGTTCGAGCGCTTTTTCTTCGACTGGTTCTGCGGGGCGCCGTCGGCAAGCCGCGCGCTCGCCAGTCCGCATGCCGCCCTCTATGCGGCGGAAGCGTTCGCGCCCCTTCGCGCCAAGCTTGAAAGTTATGCGCCCGAGCGGCCCGAGCGGCTTTCGCACGCCTATTTCATGCAACAGCCTTGCACGATGCTGATCGAGGAGGTCGAGGCGATCTGGGCCCCGATCGCTGCGCGCGACGACTGGTCGATGTTCACCGCCAAGCTGGCGGCGATTGAGGAAATGCGGACGGCGCTGGCGCTCGGCGCCTCGCGTTACGTAGCCGATCCTTATCCGTAATAGGTCGCGAGCACCGCGCCGAGCATCGCCGCTGTCCCGACCAGCGGCGCGCCGAAGGCGACCAGCGTGCGCGAGCGCGGGTTCGCGAGGAACGACAGACGAACGGGCGCAAGAGACAGCAATAACGGTGCGATCGCGATCAGATAGCGGCCCTGAAACCCCTCAATGCGGTCCGCGCCAACGCCGTTCCACTGAAAATAGACGAGCGTCATGATGCCGAAGGCAGTCGCCAGGAAGACGCCGAGAAGAATGCTTCCTCCGGACAAGGATCGCATGGCGCTTGGCGCCGTCTCGCCCGACATCCACACAAGCAACAGCGCTACGATCAGCATCGCGTAGACCGGGGCCGCGACAGGAATGTTGGTCCAGCCGCCGACCGCGAAGAACATCTTCAGCGCGGCCCCTGGCGCTTCGGAGTCAAAGAGGGTCGTTGCCACGACGCCAAGATAGCCGAAGGGATCGGCGAAGACGCCCGCGAGCTGCTCGCCGGGCGCGACGCGATTGCCGTCGAAGGTCGAGTAGACAAGATCGGCCAGCATCGAGTTCTTGACGATCAGCGCCCAGCCGAGACTGGCGAGCGCGCCCGGGAGAATGATCAGCGCCATCGCGCCGATCCAGCGCGCGCGCGATCCGAAGACGGCGGGCGGAATGATCAGCGCGATCGCGGGCACGAGCAGATAGCCCGTCTTGAATTGTCCGAGCAGAAAACCGGTTCCTGCGATGAGGGCGAACGCCCGCGCGCTGATGCGCTCGTCCGGCGCGCTCGCATGGCGCGCCACAAGCGCAAAGAACAGAAAGCCGAGGCCAATCAGGGCGGATTCGATGTTGAAGGCGCTGAAATAGACGACGGTGGTCGGCATCAGGCCAAGAAAAGCAAGCGGCGCGCGAAAGGCGTCCGGCGCGGCGCCGATGGCGGCGCGCACCAGAAAGACGCCGGCAAGGAGCGCCGCGAGCCGCCCAAGGTAAAACGTGACGAGCGGCGCAAGATTGAACGCCAGGCCCGCGGCGGCGACCGGCGCAAAATGCGCGTAGCAAAGCGGGCTGTGCAGCCGCAAAACCGCGCGCAGGGGCTCCGGGTAAGGAACAATCGCTTCGGCCTCCAGCGGTATTCCCGCCCAGCGCGCGAAATCGCGGCGCTCGACCGGCGCGCCCGACTTCACCTGGCCGAAAGCGTCGTCGATAAGCCTCTGCATGCCCAGCGGCAGCCCGTCTGCCCCAAGGGGGGCGCCTGCCGCGACTTCATAGGCGCGCTCAAAATGGGCGGTTTCGTCGCCCATGCCGAAGGGCGGCGTCGCCGCAATGAACACCAGCCCCAGGAGCAGGGCGATCAACGCGTAGGCATCAGCGATCTTGACGCGCGGCTTCGTCATCGCCCCTAGGTCAGGGGGTTCGGCGAGCCCCGCAAGAAGAGGCGGATCAGCGTTGGGGTTCGGTCGTCTGCTGGACAGCAGCCGCGCGCCGCTCGACCGCGAAAAAGAGCAAGGTTCCAGCGATCAGGGCAAGGAATGCGAAAAGCGACACGGCGACGGGGGTCATAAGCATGGACGCGTCCTCCCAAACGACCCCCAGATTACAAAACAGAAATATCAAATTTCCGTTTAAATTGATGGAGGTATCGTTAACGGCCGGGGTAGGGGGGTGGGGCGGGCGTTCAGCGCCCGAGACCGAAACGCCGGCGGGCCGCCTGCTCCAGCGCATAGATCGTGGTCAAAGCCCCAATCGCCCCGATAAAGGCGAAAATGGCGATTCCAGCGGGTCCCAAGGCGGTCATGTCGGTCTCTCCCAAAGTTCCGGCTCTCTCTCCGGACACTTGCAATGTGCGTGCTGCGGCGCCGCCTTCTGGTTAACTGGGTCACAGCCCGCCCTCGAAACAAGGGGCGGTCGATCAAGCGACGGTTCCCTGCGGCGGTTGCCCCGGCTGTGGCCTCAGGGGCGGGCGTCTGTGGCGGAAGGGCGACAAGGCTGGCATCGCCAGTGCGCGTCGCGTTCCCAACACCGCCTTTTGCCGATACGATTTATTTTCAATCAACGGGTGGCGGCAGGGTGACCCTTGCCGGCGCGCCCGGCTTGGGGTTTGGGCCAGCGTCCCGATCAGGACGCGCACGGCCCGTGAAGGGGTGAGGGGCGAATGACCTCCGAAGTGGTGTTGATGAACCGCCAGGCGGTGGCGATGGCCGCGGACAGCGCGGTCACGATCACCGGCCACCAGTACCTCAAGACGTATCAGTCGGTCGACAAGCTGTTCCCGCTGAACGATGCGCAGCCGGTCGGCGTGATGATTTATAACAACGCCGAAATCATGTCGACGCCGTGGGAGACGGTGATCTCGCTCTATCGCGACGCGACGCGCGGGCGCTCGCTCGATACGGTGCAGGATTACGCCGAAGACTTCATGAACTTCATCTCGGGGAACCCCGACCTCTTTCCCGCCGATCATCAGGACACTGAATTTTTGAAGCACGTCGCGGTCGTGCTGACGGTGATCGCGGAGGATTTCGACGCGCAGATCAAGAAGATCGCCGAGGCGAACGGCGCGCGCGTGAAGGATCATCTCAGCGCCGTCTTCGAATTCGTCGTCGGGCAGATGCATGCCGACTATCAGCGGTATCCGGACGACAGCCCGCGGAACGATCTCGCCTGCTTCCCGGGCGGCATGGGCGAGCAGGTGCGCCGTCGCTATCGCGGTGAAATCGAGCAGTTGATCGACAGCCTTATCGCGGCGCTGCGCGCGGACTATGGCGCTTTGACCGTCTCTGACGCGACGCGCGAGCGCCTGCGCGAGGTGGCGGTCTATTCGGTGACGCGCGACGCTTTCTTCGAGCACTACACGGGGGTTGTGTTCGCCGGCTTTGGCGCGCGCGAGAAGTTCCCGTCGATGCGCTCTTATCTGACGTCGAGCGTCATTCTCGGCATCTTGAAGCGCAAGCAGGACCGCGCCGCCGACATGACCTCAGACGGCGGCCCGGTGGTGCAGCCCTTCGCGCAGGACCGGATGATCCGCACCTTCCTGACGGGCATGGACCAGTATTTGCGGATGTTCATGTATGGCGAGACGCTGAAGCTCTCGATGAACCTCGTTTCTGACGTCATCACCCGCGCGCCGATCAACGATCAGCAGCGTCAGGCGCTTTTCCGCGATTATTCCGAGAATACGATGGGCCACGCGCTGCGCGAGTTCTTCAAGTCGATCGACGGCTATCAATACGCCGTGCATACTCGCCCGATCTATCGCGCCATCGGCTCCCTGCCGCGGCGCGAGCTCGGCGAGACGGCGGCCTCGCTCATCAAGCTGAATTCGTTCCAGCAGAAAGTTATGCACTCGGTCGAGACGGTGGGCGGGCCGATCGCTGTTGCGGTCATCACCCGCAATGGCGGGCTCGAACTGAAACGCGACAAGGCGGATTTGTAGGAGCGCGGGATGAGTGAACGGCTGAAACAGATCTGGTCGGGCTTTGAGAAAACGACAACGCGCCGTCTGTCGGGCCGCGGCGTCGAGAACATTCTGGTCCCCTCGCGCACCGACTGGCGCGCGGAAGAGCGCACAAGCCTTGCGCCAGAAGCGGTGTTGCCGGCGGAAGCCGCCTTCACGGCGCTAAAGCAGCGCCTCACCAGCGCCGAACAGCGCGCCGTTCGGAAAGAAGAGCGCCGCGCCAAAGCGGAAGGTCGAAGCCTCAGCGCCGCGCCCGACCCGCTGGACGCGGGCGCGCCGGAAGCCGTGCGCGATCTGATCATGGGCCTCAAGGCGACGGAAGCCCGCATCGAGCGCCGCGACATCGACTATGTGAAATGGGCGGCCGCGAACCCCAAAGGCGCGCCCAAGCTGACAGCGCCGCGGAAAAAGGTTTTCGGGCTTTTTTAGCGGACACAATTATCCATCCGCATACGGAAGGGATTCGCGTTCTTGCTTCCGCCGGCGTGCGCGGCCCCGAATGGTGGTCCCGCGCCTGATACCGATTAGGCTGGCGGTCTCACGGCTGGCGATTTTGACCGGCGGCTGCGGGCCGCAATCGCTTCGGCGAACAGCGTCTCCCAGCTTCTTGCGACGCCCGGCAACGCAAATGTCTCGGCGCGCACCTTTGCAGCAGCGCCGAGGCGCGCGCGAAGCAAGTCGTCCCTGAGAATTTGTGTAAGTCCCGCGGCAAGAGCGCTCGCATCGCCGTGCTTCACGAGAAAACCTGACACTTCGTGCTCGATAATCTCGCGCGGTCCAAAATCGCAATCGGTTGAAATAACCGGCAGACCAGCCGCCATCGCCTCCACGATGACGTTGCCCCAGCCTTCAAAGTCGGAGCTAAGGACAAACATGTCCGCCGTCTCAAGCCACGCGCCCGGGCTTTGCGACAGGCCGGGAAATGAAACCCGGTCGGTGAGACCGAGGTGGTCGCGCTGGCGCTCGAGTGCGGCGCGCTCCTCGCCCTCGCCCCAAATGATGAGGCGCCAGTCCGGAAAGTCGGTTGCAATCCTTGCGAAAGCTTCCAGCAACACGTCGAATCTTTTCTGGCGCGTCAATCGTCCGACAGCGGCCAGCATTCGCCCATCGCTGCGCCGAACGATTGTTTCCGGAATAATGACCGGGTTTGGAATGAGCTTCGAATTCGGCCGCCGATAAGCGGGATAGGCGTCAATGACGCCCTGCGTCATGGCGACAAACGCGTACGCCTTTGAAAAGGTCATGGCGCGCGCCGCGCGCCACAGGATGTTAAACCGCTGCTGTTTTGGATTATTGCGCTCCGAGACAATCACGGGCACGTCCGCGGGCGCGGCCAGCAAGCTGACGATATTGATCTTCGTCAGGAAGCTGACGACGACGGATGGGCGCTCCTTACGGATCAGGGCCGACAGCGCGCGCACGCGCAACCAGGTCTGCCGGATCGCGCTGAGGAGGGAGTCTGGCGCCGTCGGGACGCCGAGACGATGGACCGTCAGGCCGTCTTCAAGGGGGTAATAGGGCGTCGCGCCCGCGTTCTCGAACGTAGCGATCGCGACATCGACGCCGCCGCGCCGCCAACGATTGCAAAGCGCGGTGACAACCCGTTCAGCGCCGCCGGCGCCGAGGCCGGACAGCACGAACAGGATCTTGGCCTTTTTCGGGATGCCGATCGGCCAGTCGATCGGTTCTGGCGTCGGCAAACCAGGGGGCGCCCATTCGCTGGCCGCAATATTTCCAGCCACAATCAGGCCTTAGCGCCGCGCACTGTGGCACTTCTCGCATGCATAAAGTAACGACCCATGAAAAAGAGCGCCCAACGAATATTCGGCATATTCGAACCGGGCCGAAGCCGTTGTCAACTATAGATTGAATTGTTTTTGGCCTTACGACCTCACATATTTCTTATACCACCCCAAATACCGCTCGAACCGGTCTTTGTAGAAGCTTGGGCGATCGATTGAATGATCCTCGCCCGGATAGACGATGAGGCCGGTCGGCACGCCCCGGCGTTTCAGGATCTGGTAGATCTGCTCTGAATTGAGGATCGGCACGTTCCAGTCCTCGGCGCCGCCGATGACGAGCGTCGGCGTCGTCACCTTGTCGACGGCGCTGAAGATGTTGAGCTTCTCCCAGACTTCGCGGTTTTCCTTATCCCAAGGCAAACCAAGTTCGATCTCATATTCGCGCTGGTAGATGTCATGGCCGTAATTGGCGAGGTAGTTGAACTCGCTGGCCCCGGTGACAGCGGCGTCAAAGCGGTCGGTTTTCGTAATGACGTAATTCGTCAGGATGCCGCCATAGGACCATCCGCCGACGCCGAGGCGCTTGGGGTCTGAAAGGCCAATGGCGATCGCATGATCGACGCCCGCCATCACATCGTCGAAGTCCTTGTTGCCCCAGTCGGCGTAAATCGCCGATGCGAAATCCGTTCCGTACCCGGTCGATCCGCGCGGGTTCGGCATCACGACCGCGTAGCCGTTTGCCGCGTAGAGCTGCGCATAGGCGTCAAACGTAAAATCGAACTGCGACGTCGGGCCGCCATGGATGCGCAAGATCGTGGGGGCTTTTTTCGCGCGCCCGCTCGTCGGCGGATAGAAAAAGGCTTCAACCGGCGTTCCGTCCCGGCTCTTGAACGTCGCGGTGAAGGGGGCTGACAGCTTCACGCCCTGCAGCGCGGCTTCGTTGACACGGCTGATCTGGGTCAGCGCCGGCCCTGATGAAACGAAAATTTCATCCGGAAGGGTCGCGCGCCCCATTTGCGCAGCGATGGCGCCTGAGGCGTGGGCGTCGAAGCCGTAAACACCGACTTCTCCCGCAATAATGTCGCGCTTCGCGCCGGACTTCGCGTCGATGGCGACCAAGGGCTGTTCGCCATCGTGCTCGTAAAGAGCGAAAATCTCGCGCCCGTCGGGCGAAAATTTCGGCTGATAGAAAAAGCGGTCAAACGCCTGGGTAAGAATGCGCGCCGCGCCGCCGCCAGCCGGCGCGACGGCGATATGGGCGGCGGCGTACCAGAAAAGTTTGGGGTCGAGCTGGGTCGAATAGGCGATTTCAGTTCCGTCCGGACTCCAGGACGGCGTTCCGTCCGTCCCCGGATTATCGGTCACGCGCCGGGGCGCGAAGGGCTTGCCGGCGCGGGCAAGGTCCGCGATCCAGATGTCGGAATTGACGTTGCTGTCCGGTTCGTCGGTCCGGTTCGAGGTAAAGGCTATGCGCGTTGCGTCCGGCGACCACACCGCCTCGGTGTCGTCATAGTCGCCAAAGGTCAGTTGTTTGCGCTCGCCAAGGCGTCCCTCCTGCACATGGTAATGCTGGCGCGACCGGTCGAGATAGCCGACGCCATCCTCCTTGAACTGCAGCCGGTCAATAACGACCGCTGCGGCTGGCTCGTCCCCGCCGCTCGCGAGCGCCAGCCGAGCCGCCTTTGCGCTCGCGCTTTCGTCGCGAATGGCGAGGAGGAGCTTGTCGCCCGTCGGCGCCCAGTCATGCGCTTCGACGCCTTGGGGAACGTCCGTGTACGCCTCAGCGTCGCCGCCCCTCAAATCAAGCGTGAAAACCTGGGCGGCAGCGTTCGCCTCGAGATCATCGCGCACGGCGATGAACGAGAGATAACGCCCATCCGGCGACCAGCGCGGATCGGTCGCTGAATAGGTCTCGCCGGTCATCGCAAGGCTCGTCCGGCCGTCAATCGACGTCATGTAGATGCGCGACGTTTTCTCGTCCCTGTCGAGGTCGTTCTTTTCAACGACAAAGGCGACCCATTGGCCATCCGGGCTGATTCGCGGATCGGTGACCGCTTTGATCGCCAGCGCGTCATCGATCGTGAAGGCGCGCGGCGCAGCGCCGGCGCCGCCGACCGAGACAGCGAGCGCGACGAGCAATCGGAGCATCAGCGTAATCTCCTTGGCGTGCAATCAGGAAGCGAGCAGCGCTTCGATATCGGCGCGGCGTTCAAACAACGCCTGGCGCCCCTTCGCAATGAAATCGTCGGCGCGGTCGAAGGCGTTCGGCATCGCATCGCGCATGTCAGGCGTCAGCGCGACATCGGGCGGCGCTGTCTCCGCGCGCATCCGCGTCAGGTGCATCTGGAAAATGTCGATCGCGGCGTAGGCGGTTTCGAAGAGTTGCGGCTTGGCCTGTTGGCGTGAGCGGGCGATGGCGAGCTGGCGATCGACGCGCGTGCGCGTGTCCTCGATGAACTTGGTGACCGCGCCAGGAAAACTCGCATCGGTGTAGACGGGCGGCGCAGGTTCGAGCGCGGGCAGCCCCGGGGGCGGGGAGTTGAAGCGGGTCAGCACGCGCGGGTTGGCGTTCAGATCGACCGAGACGACGACATCGGCGCCGAGAAACCGCGCAAGGCTGACGGGCGTCGGGTTGGCGACGGCGCCGTCAACAAGCCAGCGCGGCCCGCGCGCCACCGCGTGAAAGATGACCGGAATCGCAGAAGACGCGCGCGCCGCCTCAATCACCGAGCCTTGCGTGATCCAGACTTCCTCGCCAGTGCCGAGATCAGCCGCGACAGCGCCGTATTTGATGGGCAGGTCCTCAATGTTCTTGTCAAAGGCCGAAAACGCTGAAAACGCCGGCTTGGTATCAATGAGCCCGCCGCGATTGACCCCGAAATTGAACGCGCCGAACGCCGAGACCGGTGAAAGCTCGCGCGCCCAGGCTTCGAATTCATCGAGCGCGCCGCAGAGCCATGCTCCGCCAACGAGTGCGCCGACCGAGCATCCGGCGACAATGTCCGGCATCAGTCCCATCTCGTCGAGGCCGCGCAAGATCCCGACATGCGCCCAGCCGCGCGCCGCTCCCGATCCCAGAACAAGCCCGAATTTCTTTTGCATCCCCGGAGGCGTCTCGCAGAAAATCGATGATTACAAGTCCTGATTGTGGCGCGGGTGCTCCAAGGCTTCAACATCCGCTTAACCATAAGGCGCGATGGTCGTCTGCAGGGAATTGCGGACCGGCCAATGGATCTGTCGAAATCGCCTTTGCTCTCGGGGCTCGCCAACCGCCTTCAGTTTCTGGCGGCGCGCACGAGCGTCATTTCGGAGAACATCGCCAACGCCGACACGCCGGGCTATGTCGCGCGCGACCTTGGGCCCGCCGATTTCGATGCACGCATCGCCGGGGCACTTAAGGTAAGCGATCCGCGCCATTTGCAGCCCGGCGGGCGCGCTGGCGCTGCGTCCGCCCCGCATCTGGCGCCAGACGGCGAGGCGTCGCTCTCCGGCAACCAGGTCTCGATCGAGACGCAGATGATGAAGCTCTCCGAATCGAGGATGGGCTACAGCCTTGCTTCCTCCGTCTACCGCAAGAGCGTTGAGTTGATGCGGATGGCGGTTCGGGGCGGCAGATAGGATTTGACCGATGGATGACCTCAACACCGCCCTTTCCATTTCCGCCTCGGGCATGCGCGCCCAGTCCGGCCGTATACGGATCGTTGCGGAAAACATCGCCAATGCGAATTCGACGCCCGTAGCGCCCGGGCTAGAGCCCTATCGGCGGCAGGTGCCAGTGTTCTCGTCGTTTCTCGACAAGGACGTTGACGCGACGCTCGTCAGGCTCTCTCGCGTTGAACTCGACCCGACCGCCTTCACCGTGCGGCACGATCCTGCGCACCCCGCCGCCGACGCGGAGGGCAACGTTCTCGTCGCCAACGTCAACCCGTTGATCGAGATGATGGACCTGCGCGAAGCCCAGCGCAGCTATGAGGCCAATCTTGGCGCGCTCGATCAGGTGCGCTCGATGGCGGCTTCAACCCTTCGAATTCTGGAGTAAGCGATGTCGATCGACGCCCTTCGCGCGGCCGAGGCCTACGCGCAAGCTGCGCGTTCAGGCGCGACGCCGCCTGCAGCCGACCCCGCCGCGTCGTTCGGGGAGCTGTTGAAATCCGCGATTGCCGACACCGCGTCATCGCTGAAAGCGGGTGAAACCGCCGCCGCGCAAGTCGCGCAAGGCGAAGCCAATCTTGTCGATGTCGTCACCGCGATCTCGGCCGCGGAGGTCAGCCTCGAAACCGCGCTCGCTGTCCGCAACCGCATGATCGAGGCCTATCAAGAAATCATGCGCATGCCGATCTAGGGCGCGTCGCCTGCGGAATTGCGCCCGCGGCGCCCGGCCTCATCGCGTCCAATTTGCCAAATGCCGCGCAACCCTGTTTGGTCGATATGAGCACGCGTCTCGTCTTGACGCCCGGCTGAGTGGCGCCGCCGGGAAACCGGCCTTATGGTCGTAGCGGAGAAGCGCCAGAGCGGTTCAACCTCAAGGGGATCGAAATGAAACCACGCGTGTTCTTCGCCCTCATCGCGGTCAGCGCCTGTGCGAAACAGGCGGAGGCGCCGAGCGCCGCCCCCGCTGCTGCAGCGCTCGCTGAAGTCGCCGCCCCCGCCGCCGAACCCATGCCCATCGCGGAGGAAATCGCCGCCATTGAACCGGAGGATGCCGTGGCTGCCTGTCCCGTGCTCGACAGCCGCAACTGGGCGGCATGGACCTCGCCCGATGGCGGCGGCCATACGCTGACACTCGAGGGCGAGGTTGATATGCCGACGCCCGGCTACGCGCTCTCCTGGCGTGAGGGACCAGCCGACCGTGCGATGCCCCCGGGCTTGCGCGTGCATCTCGACGCTGCGCCGCCCGCTGATCTTGTCATGCAGGTTGTTACACCGACGCCGGTTTCCTTCACATCGACGGGCGCTAACGCGGTCTACCGCGTTGTCTATGTGCTGTGTGACGGCGAGACGATCGCCGAAATCGCGGACGTGAAACCGAAGTCCTGAGCGTTTACTGCGTTGTCCGCTTGCGGGCGCCCTGAAATTTTCTCAGGCTCCGCGTCATGACCCTGTTTGACCTCGTCATCCGAAACGCGAAAATCTTCGACGGCTCCGGGGCCATGCCCGCTGCGGAGGATATCGCCGTCAAGGACGGCCGGATCGCGGCGCGCGGGACCAATCTGCCGCCGGGCGCGCGCGAGATAGACGGGAAAGGCCTCTGGCTGACGCCCGGCCTCCTCGACATCCACACGCATTACGACCTCGAAGTCGAACTGGCGCCGGGGCTGCCAGAGTCGGTCCGGCATGGAACGACGACGGTCGTCGTTTCGAACTGCTCGCTCGGCCTTGCCTTCGGCGCGCAGCGCGACGGCGGCGAGGATCCGGTCGTCGATTGCTTCGCGCGGGTTGAAAACATCCCAAAGCCGGTGCTGAAGCGTGTCGCCGATCGCGCGACGTGGAACGATTCCGCTGATTACCTAGACCATCTCGAAACGCTCACTCTCGGCCCCAACATCGCGCCGATGATCCCCTATTCGATGCTCCGCATCGCCGGCGATGGGCGTCACGCCGTCGGTGACGCGCGATCCGACCGAGGCTGAACTGGCTGAGATGGAGCGCCTCCTCGAAAAGGGCATGCGCGAGGGCTATTGCGGCTTCTCCTCGGACGGCCTGCCGTTTCATTATCTTGCAAACGACCCTAACCGCGACCGCCGTATCCCGTCGCAATATGGAGGGTATACGGAGTTAAAGCGCCTGACGAACGTCGTGCGGCGGTATGGGCGCGTCTGGCAGGCGACGCCGCCGACCGAAAGCCCGCTCAAGGTCTTCCGCACGTTCCTGCTGACGAGCGGGCGCTTGTTCGGCAAGCCGCTGAAAATTACCGCCGTCGCGGCGCTCGACGTCCGCTCAAACCGCAACATCATCCGCAGCGCGCATCTGCTCGCGCGGCTGTTGAACTCGAAGCTCGTCGGCGGCCAGTTCTATCTGCAAAGCCTCGCCGCGCGTTTCCTGGTGTTCGGCGACGGCCCGGTGACGCCGCTCTCGGAAGAAATCCCCGAACTCCGGGAGCTGCTCAAGCTCGATTTCGAGGACGACGCCGGGCGCCGTGCGCTCTACGACGACCCCCAATTCGAAGCGCGCTTCAAGGCGATGTGGCGCAAGGGAAAGACGGGCTTCTCCCTCGACCGCCTGAAGCGGATGCTCAGGCTTCGAGACCTACGCCTTCCGCCGCGCCGATCGAGGAGATGGAGGTTGCGGATTGCCCCGTCGCAGCGTGGAAGGGCGAAAATCTTGGTGAGATTTTTGAGCGGCTGAAGCGGTTCCAGGCGGCCTTTCCCCTTCTTTCCGGCAAAGCAGCCCCAACGACCCATCCTTCGTGACGCGCGCCAAGGGGCGCGCTCCTCAGGATGAAGGGTCGCCTAATCTTCATCCTGAGGAGCGGCCTTCTTCAGGCCGCGTCACGAAGGATGAGTCACAAGAACCAAGCGTCTTCGCCGCCTTTCCGCCGGTTGCGGACGATGCTGATTTCTTTTTCCATCTTCTCAAGATCTGGGACCGCCGCTTCGTCTGGAAAACGATCAGCGCCAATTTCGACGCCGATATGGTCAGCAAGCTGACCATGAGCGAGGCGTTCCTCCCCGGCTTCGCGGATTCGGGCGCGCACCTCACCAATCTCGCCTTCTACGACGTGAACCTCCGCGCCCTCAAAATCGCGATGGAGGCGAAGGGCGAGGAAGGCGCCGCCTTCATGGTGAAGCGCCTCACCCGCGACGCAGCGGAAGTCTTTGGCCTCGATGCCGGGTCGATAGAAGTCGGCGCGCAGGCCGACCTCGTCCTCATCGACCCGAAGGCGCTCGCCCTTCACGACGGCGAAGCGAACACCACCCGCATCTGGCGCGACACGCTTGCCAACGACCAGCTCGTCTGCCGCTCCGACGGCGTCGTCAGGGCCGTCTTCATCCGCGGCGAGGAGGTCTGGGACGGCGCGGCGTTTACCGGCGTATTTGAAAAGAAGAAGCTGGGGCGCGTGCTGTTGGCGCGCGAGTCGGAGACGGCAGCGCCGTTGGGCGATGGCGGCGGAGTAGGGTGTTAGCCAGTATAGAATGGCATTTTTAACAATTTAAAGTTCAATTGACCTTCTGTTGCCTAAAGCAAGGGGCCAAGGCTTATGCGCGTTAAGATCCAAATTAACTTCCAATCTCTTGCCGCGACTTCATTGATTTCGACTGGAGCTCTTGCGGATTCATACATCTGCATTCCGGATGCAGCTGCTGTAGTCACACGTTACAAGAGCGGGCTATTCGATTCGTCGGCGGCCAGCACTAAAGACAAATATATTCTCTCTGATGAGTCTGGCGAGTGGCAAGTTAGCCGCCATGGAAGAAGCGAATATTTCTTGCGCGCCTGCATTTCTGAGTTTTTTTGTGCGAGCAATGATCGGTCCGGAGCGTTCTTCCTCCGGACCCAGGAAAATGAGTTTCAGATAGTGTATACAATTCTTGACGGAGATAAGTGGCACCTCCTTTCCGCAATGGGACATTGTTCAAGGATCTAGGTCTAAGCGGCGACGCCTAGTTATCGGATTTGATTCCTTACCCCGCTTAACCCTCCCGCTCACCCGCCCTTAACCATCCGCCCGGCAAAATCTGCCGGTTGGTTGAGGGACCATGATGACTGGCGCTGAACTTCTGGACCTTGCGCGCGAGGCGTTCTGGGTGACGCTTCTTGTTTCCGGGCCGGCGATGCTGGCGGGGCTGATTGTCGGTCTTGCGATCGCGCTCGTGCAGGCGCTGACGCAGGTGCAGGAGATGACGCTCGTCTTCGTGCCGCGCATCGTTGTCATGTTTCTCGTCATCGCGCTGACGCTCCCCTTCATGGGCGCGACGCTCGGCGCTTTTGCGACGAAGATCTTCACCATCATCGCCGGCGGCGAATTGCCGTGAGCACGGAGGCGCTTCTCGCGGCGCTGCCTTTTGACATCGCGATCCTGGCGGCG
Organism: Parvularculaceae bacterium; assembly: GCA_034522715.1. GTDB lineage: Bacteria > Pseudomonadota > Alphaproteobacteria > Caulobacterales > Parvularculaceae > Amphiplicatus. Next base: position 804,857 of record JAXHLA010000005.1, read on the forward strand.
GTCTTCGCGCGCGTCGGCGCGATGATGATGGTCGCGCCCGCGTTCGGCGACCTCACCATACCCCCGCGCGTGCGCCTCGCCATTGCGCTCGCTTTGACGCTGGCGATCGCGCCGGCGGCGGCGCCCAGCTATCCGGCCCTTCCCTCGCTCGGCAACGCCTTCATGCTCGCGAGCCTCATCGGCGGGGAAGTCGCCATCGGGCTTTTCCTCGGGCTTTTCGCGCGGGCGATCGCGGCGGCGCTCAATGTCGCGGGCGAGGTGATCGCGCTGCAGATCGGCCTGTCGCTCGCGCAGATTTTCGACCCGACGCAGGACGTTCAAGGCGCGATCGTCGGCGGGTTCCTCGCGATCCTCGGCGCGACGCTCATCTTCGCCACCGACGCGCATCATCTCCTGCTCGCCGCCATGCGCGATTCCTATACGTTGCTCGCGCCTGGCGCCGGGTTCGCGCCCGGTGACGCCGCGACCGCAATGATCGGCGCTGTCGCGACAGCGTTCTCGCTGGGGGTGCGGCTTGCCGCGCCCTTCATCGTTTTTGGCCTCGTCTTCTACGCGGGCGCTGGCGTCCTCAACCGCCTGATGCCGCAGGCGCAGGTTTTCTTCATGTTGCTGCCGGCAAACCTCGTCATCGGCTTGATGCTCCTGATGCTGACGACCGGCATGATCATGACGGCGTTTCTCGCGCGCTTTGACGCCGAGCTCTCGCAGTTCCTGAGGTGATGCCTTGGCCGAGGAACAGGATCAGAGCCAGAAGACAGAACAGCCGACGCCGAAGCGCCTCGCCGACGCGCGTAAAAAAGGCGACGCGCCGCGCAGCGCGGAGATCCCCGCAACCGCTATGATCGCGGCGGGCGGCCTTGCGCTCTGGCTGATGAGCGACGGCCTCGCGCAGGCCTTCACGCGGCTCGGCATGACATTCCTTGAGCGCCCGCATGAATTTCTGGCTGACGCCGAAGGCTTGCAGGCGATCTATGGCAAGCTCGCGGCAGCGAGCGGCGCCATGCTCGCCGGGCTCGCGCTCCTCTTCGTCATCGCGGCTGCCGGCGCGCATATCGCGCAGGCTGCGCCGGTGCTGGCGCCGGATCGCCTCAAACCGTCCTTGAAGCGCCTCTCGCCTATCGAGGGCGCCAAGCGCCTGTTCGGGCCGCAGGCGCTCGCAAACTTCCTCAAAGGCGTCGGCAAGCTCTGCATCATCGGTGCGATTCTGATTTTCACGCTCTGGCCCGACCACGAGAAGCTCGCCGGTCTTCCTTTCGCGGATGAACGCGCCGCACTGGCGATGTCAAAGGGCCTTGTCCTGAAACTGATCGCGGTCACCGTCGGCGCGATGAGCATCGTCGCTGCGCTCGATTATGCTTTCGCCCGCCAGCAATGGATGAAGCGCCTGATGATGACGCGCGAGGAGGTCAAGCGCGAACTGAAGGAAACGGACGGCGATCCGCAGATCAAAGGCCGCCGCCGCCAGCAGCGCGAGGCGCGGGCGCGCCGGCGGATGATGAAGGCGGTGAAAGAGGCGAGCGTCCTCATCATGAACCCGACGCACTATGCGGTCGCGCTGAAATATGAGAGCGGCAAAACGACTGCGCCCCTCTGCGTCGCCAAGGGGCTAGACGATATCGCGCTGCGGCTTCGGGCTGCGGCGGAGGAAGCGCGCGTCCCCGTCGTGGAGAACCCGCCGCTCGCCCGCGCGCTCTATGCGGCAGTCGAGATCGACGAGGAAATTCCCGTCGACCATTACGAAGCGGTCGCCAAAGTCATCGGCTATGTGATGGGGAAAGCGCGGGCGGCTAGGGCGCGCTGAGGACGATGATCGCGGCCGTTAGCGGCGCGCGCGGATAACGGATGCGCGCAGCGTCGAAATCGGCACGATCCGGCCGCGCGAGGCGCCAAGAGCTTCCCCGCGCACCTTGCGAAAGACGGCGCCGTCCCAGACGTAGGCGAACTGGTGACCGCAGTCGCCGACTCCGCGGCAAAGCGGACCGCCGATGAGCAAGCCGTTTTGCGACTCGTAAGCGGCGTTCGTGGCGCCGTAATAAAGCCCGTCTGCCGCAGGCCCTTCGCCGCTCATGTCCGCGGCGGTGTCGAACGGCGCGGGCCGCCAGGCGCCTTTATTGTCGGCGAGCATGACGATGTACTCGATGTTGTAGGCGCCGCCGTAGTCAGTTTCGATGAGCGCAAGCGTCGTGTTCGCGTCAAGCCGATACGTTGCCATGTTGAATTCGCGCGCTTCTTCGTCGCTCAAACCGACATCAGCGAAGAGCGCGCTGCGATCGATGGCGACCGGCTCAGCCCGGCTCAGCGCCGGCGCCTTGATGACCGGCAGCGGCGGGGGCGGCGGAACGTAAGTGCGCGGACCCTTCCGGATGAGCGCGGACTGCGTTCCGAGGCGGCGCTGCTGTTCGTCCATGTAGAGCATCGAGGCGCTCGCGCCGGCAAGCGAGACGACGCCGAGTTGCGCATTGTTTTCGCCGACGAGAAAAATAACCTCGGCTTTCCGGATGGCGTCGATGAAGGCCGGCATGTCCGCTGGCGCGACCGCGGGGTAGTCGCCGTATTCAGTCAGCGCGAAACGAACTCCGCCAGCAATAGCAGCGACCGGTTTGTCGGCGCTGACGAAGCGGACAACCGGAACGTCGTCGGCTTCCGGCCCGCGCATGAACGACATCGTATTGCTTTCATCGCCGTTGATCGGCGCCATCGCAGCCGCGTGGCAAAGAAGGCCGTTGTCACAGCCGACGATCCAGAACTTGAAGGATCTGGTGTCTGCCTCGGGCAGGGCGCCGGCGAGCGCGGCGGCGAAGAGGGGCGCGAGAAGCAGCATCGGTCATCCTCTTCGGCGAAATGTCCTGGCAGGCTTAGCGAAAAAGTCTGAAGGCGGCGTTGCCTTGCCGCACCCGCTCTTGCGCGCCGCCTTAGCGCCCGCTTAACGGCCCTGCGGTAACGATCGTCAACAGGTCATCCGGAGACGGAGCGAAAGTGCACTTCTCTTCTTGTGGGCGCTCGGTGCGCCGCATCGGATTTATCGTCATTTTCGGTCTGACTGCCGGCTGCGCCGCCGAAGCGCCTGTTGCGGTGGTCGAGCAAGTCGCTCCCGCGTCCGTCGACATTCCCGAAGAAATTTCGCCGCCTTCCGCCGTCGCAATTGACGACAGCGCCGCGCTTGCGCCCGAGCGTCTCTCGCTTCCAGAGTCCGCGTCAATTCAGGCGGCCGTATGCAATCCGGCGCCGTTCAACATCCACGAATTCTACTTCCAAGTTGCAGAATCTGACTGGGAAGCAGTCATTCTTTTCAAGCGCGCATCGCTGGCAGCTGGCGACGCTGAGGCGCTCAAGAAGGCGCTGGTCCTTTCGGCGCCGGTCCGCGACGCTGCGGGCGCGATGACAGGGCAGTTGGTCTGCATCGCCGTTGGCGCGCGGCACACGGGGAGTTTGTCGGCCTGGACTCTCGATCCGCAGGACCCTGCAGCGGCGCCGTCCCCGCTCAGGGTGTTTCTCAGGAACGGCGAGCCGACGACCATTCCGGTTTACGCGCGCAGCGTCGCCGGCGTTCGGCTCAGCCCGCCCGATCATCCTGAAGTATGGATCGATATCAGTGATCTTTCATCGCTGAACCCTCAATTGACGCCCATCGTCGATATCCTGGTTTCGGCGCATCTGGTCGGTCCGGTGCAGGGAAAAAGGGCCGTTCTACGATTGGAGCCTGACGACGCCGCCGCGCCGCTCGCCGTTGTTCTCCATCCCTTTGATGATCGCGATAAGAGAGAATTGTCGGCGTTGCAGCCGACCGGGGTTATCGATGCTTCCGGCGATTTCATTCAGGTCCGCCGCCATATCTGGGGCCATGAAGCCAACATGTGCCACGACGATCCGGTGGAAACGGCGGAAGGGTGGATGCGGTGGCGCGCGCCAGCGGACGGGGGCAAGGCAGCGCGAAGGCTGCTGAATTTCTTCCAGAGACCCTGCTGATGCGCCGGGCAAGGACTTGAGAGCGCCGATTTCGCGAAAAGGCATGCGCAAACTGCCCGCCCGCTGAGCGCTCAAGGTGTCGGCGCTTTATATTTTTGGTCACCTCGTTCAGTCGCGATCTGGCGCGCTGCCGCGAACAGTTGCAGGGGACAAGACCCGCTTTCCGTGAGGCTTCCCTTGGCCGCGACGCCCCTTCGCGCTGACGACGATGAAACGCCGCACCGCGAGCTTGGTGGTGCGCCCGTGGAGCCGGCGGCGCCGCGACCGCCCGCGCCCGATGACATCGCCGCCATGATGGCGGCGGCCGAAGCGCGCGCGCGGGACATCGAGGCCGGTCGCGAAAAAGCCCCCATCGAGCGGCGCTCGCGCCTTCTCCAGCATGCTTTGTTTGGCGCGTTCTGGGGTGGGCTCGCGGTCGCCGCTGCGGCCGCCGCTTATGTCTTGTCGACTGGCGCGCTTGGGCTTGCGGGGTATGCGCTCGCCGCGCTTGTCGCCGTTTTCGCCGTCGTTTGCGCCGCCGCCGCCTTCCGGCCTGGGTCGTCCGCCCTGCTGGCGAGCGCCGCCCTGAAACGGGCGAAAGGAAAGTCATCGGTTGAGGCAGCCCAGCTTGCAGGATCAGAGATACTCGAAAGTCTCGGCATTGCAGGCCGCGTCCTTGATGCGGATCCGGACGCCCGGCTCGTCACGCGGCGCGACGGTGTCGTCATCTACGCGAACGCGGCCTATTTCGCGCTCGCGAGCGACGCGGGCGTCATTGGGCCGTCGGGCTTGCCGCCGCGCATCGACCGCTTGTTCGCGCAGCAGGGCGCAGAAGCAACCAAGGTGTTCCGGCTCTGCCGCGCGGCGAAAAGCGCGGCCTTTGCCGAGGAAACCGTCTACCAGCAGATCGGCCTTGCCGGCGGCGGTGCGCGGCGCCGCTTCGAGGTCTCGACGCGTCCCATCGCGGAGGCAGAGGATTTCATCGCGTGGCGCCTGCGCGAATTGCCGATTGAGGAAAAAGAGCACGACACGCTCGCCGCCTCTTATGCCGATTTTCCGCGGCCAGTCATGGCGCTCGAAAAGTCGGGGCAAATCGCCTGGGCGAACGCGGCGATGCGCGCGGCGCTCGGATTGCAGCGCCATGAACTCCACCACGTGAATGATATAGTCCTTGGCGAAACGGCGGAGGCTGTGCGGGCGCTTTGGCGGGCTGACGGCGCCCCGGTCAAGGCGATGGTCCGCCGGCGCGAGGCAGACCCCGGTGAAGCGGCGTTCGCCGCGTTTCGGCGCGGCGGCACGGGCGAGGGCTTCGTTTGCGTCGAGATGTCGATCGCCGCCGAGGCGGTCGAGCCCGAAGCGACCGACATGTCGGGCGATATTTCGGAAGCGCCGTTCGGCCTTGCCGTCATCGAAGGCGATATCGGTCGCGACGCCCGCATCGTCGAGGCGAACCGGACGTTTCTCGAGGCCTTCGACTGGGCCAAGAGGAACACGCCGCTCTCGCGCGTCTTTCCGAACGAGGCGATCGATGAGATCGCGGAAGAAGTGCGGCGCAAGGCGGCGTCGGGCGGTCACCCCCGCGTTATCGATGCAGTTGTCGGCGCGGGACCCGTCGCGCGAACCTTCGGCCTTTACGCGCGCCCGCAAAAGCGAAAGCGCGGCTCTTACGGCGTGCGCCGCACGTTCCTTTATTCGCTCGACATCACTGACCGCAAACGGATGGAGCAAGATCACGCGCAGGACCAGAAACTGAAAGCGATCGGCTTCATCGCCGGCGAGGTCGCGCATGATTTCAACAATCTCCTCCAAGTCATTCAAGGGAACTGCGAGCAGCTGATGCTGCGCCATCCGGCTGGCGACCCCGCCTATCAGGACCTTGTTCTGATCCGCGAGAATGCGCAGCGCGCCGCGAACCTGACAAAGCAGCTGCTTGCCTATTCGCGCACCCAGACGCTGACGCGCCGGGTGCAGTCGATCACCGATGTTCTGCTCGATTTTTCCCGTTTCCTCGATCGCGCGGTCGGCGACCGGGTGAAGGTCGAATTCGTCAATGGCCGCGGCCTGCCGGACGTGAAGATCGACCGCAATCAGCTGGAAACGGCGATCATGAACCTTGCCGTCAATGCGCGCGACGCGATGTCGCCGCAAGGCGGTACGCTGACGATCCGGACGAGTCTCGTTTCCGCCGCGGACATCAAGGCGAAAGCAGTCACAGGCCTCGGCGATCAGGATTATGTGCTGGTTGAAGTCGCCGACACCGGGCCCGGCGTGCCGGCCGAGATCGCGGAGAAAATCTTCGAGCCGTTCTTCACGACAAAGGAAGAGGGCAAGGGCACAGGTCTTGGGTTATCGACCGTGCACGGCATCGTCGGGCAGATGGGCGGCGCGATAACGGTCGAAAACGTCGCGACAGGCGGCGCGCTTTTCAAGGTCTACCTGCCCGCCCATCAGGGCGGCGCCGGCGATGAGCCGGAACCTGAACCGGAGCCCTCGCCCGTTTCCGCCGATTATTCAGGGTCGGGGCGGATTCTCGTTGTCGAGGACGAAGACCCGGTGCGGGCGTTCGTCATCGCGACGCTTGAACGCTCCGGGTACGAAGTAACAGACGCTGAGGACGGCGTCGCCGCCCTCGCCATCCTGAAGGACGACCAAGATTTCGACCTGATCGTCTCCGACGTCATGATGCCCGAGATTGACGGCCCGACCTTTGTCGCCAGAGCGCGCGAAGACTTTGGCGTCACGGCGTCCGTGATCTTCATGTCGGGATATGCCGAAGCCTCGGTGCGCGCGCAGATGGATCAGATCGAAGGCGTGCGCTACATCCAAAAGCCGTTCCCGATGGCGACGCTTGGCGCGCGCGTGAAGGAAGCCCTGCACGAGCGGGCGCAAGCGGCGCGGCGATAGCGCTATTCCCCTTTTCCGGCGGAAGGGCTAGGAAAAAACCATGAGACAAGTCGTCTTCGACCTTGAAACGACGGGCTTTCGCTTCGACGAGGGGCACCGGATTGTCGAAATCGGCGCCATCGAACTTGTGCGCGGCGCCATCACCGGAAAATCTTTCCATACTTATGTGAACCCGCAGCGCGACGTGCCGGAGGGAGCGGTCAAGGTGCACGGTCTGACGGAAAGATTCCTCAAGGACTTTCCGGTGTTCTCTGACGCGCGCGTCAGCGATGCGTTCGTTGCGTTCGCGGGCGACGCTGAACTTGTCGCGCATAATGGCGCGTCGTTCGATCTGCCATTCATCAACGCCGAATTGGAAGCGGCCGGGCGCGAGCGCCTGTCAAATTCGCTTGAGGACACGCTGCTTCTTGCCCGGCGAAAATATCCGGGCGCGCCCGCGAGCCTTGACGCGCTCTGCCAGCGTTTCGCAATTGATCGGCGCGAGCGCGACCGCGACGGCCATGGCGCGCTGCTCGACTCGCGCCTCCTTGCCGCCGTCTACATCGAGCTGACGGGCGGCGCGCAGGCAGGCCTTGATTTTCACGACGCGCGTATGGCCGGGTCCGGGCCAGCGGTCGACGGGACTGCGCAGACGCGCGGCCGCAAGCGGAAGATCGGCCCCCTGCTGACCGCAGCCGAAAGCGCGGCGCACGAAGCGTTCATCAAAAAAGAAATCGCGCCGAACAGCATGTGGGAGCGGCTGCTCAGCCGCTAGCCCGGCTCAGGCGTTCATCGCCTGCGGTTCGGCGCCGTTACGGGCGGCGACATTGCGCTGATAAATCATCATGAAGTCGATCGGGTCGAGCATGACGGGCGGGAAGTTCCCCGCTGTCGTCGTCTCAGCGACAATCTGGCGCGCGAAAGGGAAAAGAAGGCGCGGACACTCGATCAGAAGGATTGGCTCGATCTGGTTTTCCGGCACGTTCAGGATCTCGAAGACACCGGCATAAGTCGTTTCAACGACGAACACGACCTCCTGCGCCCGGCGCGCGCGCGCCGACACCGCGAGTTCAACCTCGAATTGGCCGCCGCCGAGACCGCGTGCGTTGACATCGACATTAACCTCGATGCCCGGCGCTGTGCCGTTGTCGCGGAAGCTCATCGGGGCGCGCGGGTTTTCGAAGGAATGGTCCTTGAGATACTGCGCGAGGACGCGCAGGCCCGGCATTCCCGCCTCGGGTCCGTCATTTGGCGGGCCGCCAGCCCCGTTGGGTGCTGATTCAGACATCGTTGGTCACCAGTCCTGAAAATTGGAGGGGGGTCATACACGGAGAGGCCAGAGGCGGCAACCCGTCGCGGTTCCGCACAATCCCGCGCCAATCAAGGGTTTGTGTCGGAACGGTAAGCGCGCTGTAGGGTTTACTTGGTGTTTTCCTTGCTAAGCTGACACTATATCAAGAGACGAAATCCTAGCGCCCTGTCGGCGCTGGCGCCTGACGACGAAAGACCCATGGACCCTTCCCTCATTATTTTCATCGCGCTGTCAGCCTTCATCGCCTACCGGCTTTATTCGGTTCTCGGCGCACGCACGGGCGAGGAGCGCCAGCGCGACGTCGAAGGGTTACAGCGCGCACGGACGCGTGAAACGCGCGAAGACGCCCCGCCAGCCGCCGAGCCTGGAACGCCCAAGCCGCTGCCGCCGGTCTCGGCCGCCGCCGAACCCTTGCGGACCTCCGACCCCTCTTTTGACGAGCGGGCATTCATTGACGGCGCCAAGGGCGCTTATGAAATGATCGTTGAGGCCTTCGCTTCGGGCGACCTCAAATCCGTGCGCCGCTATATCGCCGCCCCGGTCTTCGAAGCGTTCAAGGCGGCGGCGACCGCCCGCGAGAGTGACGGCCGTCGGACCGATCTTAAATTCGTCGGGATCGAAAAGGCGAGAATCCTCGAAGCGCGAATTGATGGCAATGATGCCGTCGCCTCGGTTGAGTTTCTCTCAAACCAGGTGCGCGCAACCTATGACAAGAGCGGCGCCTTGGTCGATGGCGATCCAAACCGTATCGATCTTGTGAAGGACGTCTGGAGCTTCTCGCGCGCGGTCTCGTCAAACGACCCGAACTGGACTCTGGTCGCGACCGGCGCCTGACCGGTTCCGGAGAAGCTTTCGTGCTGACGCTGACGCCTGTTCGACTTGCGCTGCTGGCGGCAGGCGTCGCGAGCCTTGTTGCGGGCGGCTATATCCTTGGAACAAAGCGTGCGGGTCCTGCAAGGGAAGCCGCCTTGTCTGAACTTGCGCTCGCCGGACCGCTGATTGAGGTTTCGGATTTTTCCGCGATCAAGGGTTGGGCTGCGCACGATCCTGCGCCGGCGATCGCCGCCTTTGCGCGCTCTTGCGCGCAGCGCGCCGGGGCCGATGACGGCGCGCCGTGGAACGCGCAAGAAGCGCTCGGCCTCGAGGGCGTGACGCTAGGTGGAACGGTCGCGGATTGGCGCGAGGCTTGTGCTGCGGCCTCAGGGCCAGCGCCCGGTGACGCTGCGGCGGCGCGCTCCTTTTTTGAAACGCATTTTCGCCCTGTAAGAATCGCCGCACGGATGACGGCCGGCGGGGACCCTTCGGCTGCCGCGACGATCGAAACAATCGGGCGCTTTACCGCCTATTTCGAGCCGTCTTACCCGGCGAGCGAAAAGCCGACGCCGGAGTTTTCCGCGCCGGTGCTCGCGCGGCCCGCAGACCTCGTCACCGTCGATCTCGGGAAATTCCGCGAGGCGCTTGCCGGAGACCGCATCGCTGGATCGGTCAGCGGCGGCGCCCTCGAACCCTATCCTGACCATGCGGCGATCAACGCCGGGGCGCTTGACGGCCGCGCCGAGACGATCGCCTGGATGCGGGCCGACGATCTCCTGTTCCTCCAGATTCAAGGCTCCGGCCGGCTCGAATTGCCGAAGGGCGCGGCCCGCGTGGGCTATGACGGGCACAATGGCCACCCCTACACCGCCATCGGCAGGACGCTGATCGAAAACGGGGCCCTGACGAAAGAGACCGTCAGTATGCAGACGATCCGCCGCTGGCTCGCCGCCGCGCCCGAAGACGCCGCGCGGCTGGTGCGCGAGTCGAACCGCTCCTATATTTTTTTTCGCCGCCTCGACAATCTCCCCGATCCGGCGCTCGGGCCCCTCGGCGCGGACGGGTCTCAGCTGACGCCGATGATCTCGCTTGCGGTCGATCCGCGGTATACGCCTCTGGCGGCGCCTGTGTGGGTCGATATCGAAAGCGACGCTGGCGGCAAGGGCGCAATCCGCACGCTGATGATCGCGCAGGATCGCGGCGGGGCGATCAAGGGCCCCGTGCGCGGCGATCTCTATGCCGGGTCAGGCGACGCTGCGGGAGCGTTCGCGGGCGCTTTCAATCGCAGGGGAACGATGACCGTGTTGGCGCCGCGCGCCATTGCGGACCGGTTGGCGTCAGCACGGTCATGAGGCGGCGCGATCTCACCGACGCGGAGCGTGATCTGTGGTCGCTGGCGACGCGCGACGTGAAGGCCGCGAAAAAGCGCCGCCGCGCCGCCTCGAAGCCGGTGACAAAGCCTTCGGCACCAAGCGTTGCGGCAAGCGTGAAAGCGCCCCGGCCGCGCGCCGAAACGATCCCCGCTCCGAAGCCCCTGGCGCTGCGCGCGCCAGCGAAAGCAAAATCTCCGCCCGTCTATGGCGGGGGCGACCCAAAGGCCGACCGCCGCGCCGCCAAGGGCCTCATTGCGATCGACGCGCGGCTCGATCTCCATGGCCTGACCGAACCGGTCGCGCAGGCGCGCGTGACGCGGTTCATTCTCGGCGCGCAGGAGGACGGCCTGAGGCTTGTCCTCGTCATCACCGGCAAGGGCGCGAGGGCCGGCGGCGAGGGGCGCGGGATCATCCGTACCCGGTTCTTTGACTGGATCGAAACGGCGCCCTTGCGCGCCGCGATCGCGCGCGCCGCGCCCGCCAAGCAAAAGGACGGCGGCGACGGCGCCTTTTATGTGTTCCTGAAACGAAAAACGCGGGGCTGAAGGGGTCCCGCGTTTTCGGTCGCTTCCCGACAGCTTTACTTGCCGCCACCCATAAGGACCCACGCTGCGTAAGCGGCGGCGGCGACCGGCAGGAGATAGACAAGGATCCGTGACAGGCGGATGAACATCGTTTCTGTGAAATCCTTCGCCCATTCGCCCGGCATATCCCACAGCCAATGACGGCGCTTGTGCGGCGGCATCTGCGGCTGCGCGAAGGGCATCGCGGCAAGGACGAGAACGCCGCGGCTCTTCCAGCGCGCGAAGGCTTTTTTAAGCGCGCCATTGGCAACTGGACCGCGCAGGCGCCGCGAGAGATTCCAACCAAAATCCTCGCACATGAACTCGATATCAAGGACCGAGGCCGAGGGCGAACTCCGTTCGCTGTCCTCGTCAATGCGCACCACCTGATAGCGCACGCCGAAATTGCGCAGGAAATTCTCGACATCGGAAATTGCTGCCGCCGCGCCCGAGCGCTGGAAGGCAAGCAAGACGCGAATGCCGTTCATGTCATGGGCGCCGCCACCTTCACGCTTCAGGAAGCGGCCCAAGCCTATAAGGGTGAGACCCGCGCCGAGCGCGAGAGCCGCCGCATCAGCCAATGCGACCATCTCTGGCGCGCCGGCGAAGAGCGGAACCCCAGGCCATCCGGCAAGACCGGCGACACCGACTGCCGCCAAAAGAAGGCCAGCCAGGGCCAGCATCGCGCCAACAGGATCGATCGAGGTTTCTGCGCCCGCCTTCTTCGCTGAATGGAGACCGTCATGGACGATGTCTTTCAGGCGCGTTTCCCAATAGCGCGTCTTGGCGTCGGTCGTGCGATAAGCGTCTTCGAACAACGTCAGGTCAGGGCTGTACTCGACCGCCATGAAGCGCGTCTTCGCGGGGTCTGCATCGGCGAACTTGTCGTCAATAATAATGTATTCAGGGCCCGATGCGATCTCGCGCGGCACAACAACGCCATAGAGCTTGCGCGCTTGCGCTTGCGTATTCGGCATTACCGACTGGATGCGCGATTCTCCGGATGTAAAGTCGAACGTCGTCGCAGTCTGGCGCGTATGGTCAAGAACGTCGCGCACCCGCCGCGCGAAATCGCGGTGAGGCTCGATCGTTTCAAGCGTTTCCTCGACGTTGACGCCTGCCTGCCGCAAGCCGTCAAGCTTCGATTTGCAGGCGCGCGCGGCGACCGGCGAAGCGAAGATTGATTCAACGCGGTCGCGTAACATCGCCTGCTGCGCGGGCGAGGCCATGAAACCCGAGTTGTCGGGCAACTTGTGAACGCCGGTCAACGCGGCGCCGGGATCGCCGGATCGCGACCACAGATGTTTGCCCGCGCCGGTCATGATCGTCGACAGCGTCGAGCCCGGATGCGAGGACTGCACGAAGTCGAGAACCTGCGGCTCATAAACCGCGAGAACGTACTCCGTCTCGCTGGTGATCTGCTCGACGCCGAACAGCGTGATCTGGCTCGCAAGCGCGCGAAGCGTTTCGTAATCATAGCCGTAATGCGGGTGGTAGAAAGGAACGATGGCGTAGTCGGCCGTGTGGGCCTTCACCGCCATCATCGCCTGTTCTTTGGTCCTTAGCGGCTGGCGCGTCGGATGGCCGAACTCGTAGGACCGCATAGCGCGGTTCTTGTCGAGTTCCTGCGGGCGCGCGCCTGAAACAGCGTCGGTGCCGCCGTCGGAGATGCCAACCGACTGGGCCTTTTGAAGGAATTCATCGACTGCGCCTGCGCCGAAGCCTCGCTCCTCGCCGGAATAGGCGACCCTGACGCGCTGTCTCTGGCCGCTGTGCGAACCGTCCGCCATGGCTCCCGCCCCACTCCACGTTTTGGCCAGAAAGACTAGCCCGGCGTTAACGAAACGGAAAGACCGGCCGAAAGGGCGATTGTGGCGGCAGGGCCACGCCGGCGGCCTAGAGAATATACCGGGAAAGGTCGGCGTTGCGGGCGATTTTGCCGATGCGGGCCTCGACATAAGGGGCGTCGATCGTCACCCGGGCGCCGGGCCGGTCGGGGGCGGAGAAAGACAGGTCCTCAAGGACCGTCTCCATCACGGTCGCGAGCCGCCGGGCGCCGATATTCTCGACCGACGCATTCACCGCGGCGGCGGCGTCGGCCAGGGCGTCGACCCCATCCTCGGCGAAGTCCAGCGTCACCCCTTCTGTCGCCAGCAGCGCCGAATATTGGCGCACGAGGCTCGCCTCGGTTTCTGTGAGGATGCGGCGCAGGTCGTCACGCGTCAGCGCCTCGAGCTCAACCCGGATCGGCAGGCGCCCCTGCAATTCGGGCAGGAGGTCCGAAGGCTTCGCAAGATGGAAGGCGCCCGACGCGATGAAGAGGATGTGATCGGTCTTCACCGCGCCGTAGCGCGTCGAAACGGTCGTGCCCTCGATCAGGGGCAACAGGTCGCGCTGCACGCCCTCGCGGCTGACATCGGCGCCGCGCGCCCCCTCGCCGCCACGCGCGATCTTGTCGATCTCGTCGAGGAAGACGATCCCGTCGTTCTGGGCGAGGTCAACCGCCTCGCGCGTCAGCGCCTCCTGGTCGAGCAGCCGGTCGGATTCCTCCGCGATCATCGGCGCGTGCGCATCCTTGACGAGCATCTTGCGGCGCTTCGTCTGGCCGCCGAACGCCTTGCCGAAAATGTCGGAGAGGTTGACGACGTTCATCTGCCCGCCGCCGCCCGCGAGGTCGAACGGCATCGGCGCTGTTTCCTTCACGTCGATCTCGATCTCGCGCTCGTCGAGATCGCCGCGCCGGAGCTTTTCGAGAAAGCTGGCGCGCGTCGCAGCGCTGGCGCCGGCGCCGACCAGCGCGTCGAGAACGCGCGCTTGCGCCGCGTCATGGGCGCGCTCTTTCACCTCCTCGCGGCGGCGCTCGCGGACTAGCGCGACGGCCGCCTCGACAAGGTCGCGCACGATCTGATCGACGTCGCGCCCGACATAGCCGACCTCGGTGAATTTGGTCGCTTCGACTTTCAGGAATGGCGCGCCGGCGAGTTTGGCGAGCCGGCGGGAAATCTCGGTTTTTCCAACGCCGGTCGGCCCGATCATCAGGATATTTTTCGGCGTGATCTCCTCGCGCATCGCGCCCTCGACCTGACGCCGGCGCCAGCGGTTGCGCAGCGCGATCGCAACGGCGCGCTTGGCCGCGCCCTGTCCGACAATGAAGCGGTCAAGCTCGGAGACGATTTCGCGCGGGGAAAACGAGGTCATGCGCCAATCATCTCCACTGTCAGCTGATCGTTCGTATAGACACAAATCGAGGCCGCGATCGCCATTGCCTTCCTGACAATTGTCTCGGCGTCGAGCGCAGTCTCCTCGATCAGCGCGCGCGCGGCGGCGCGGGCGTAGTCACCGCCCGAGCCAATGGCGGCAAGGCCATGCTGGGGCTCAATGACGTCGCCTGCCCCGGTAAGGACGAGCGTCGTCTGTTTGTCGGCGACGATCATCATCGCTTCGAGCCGGCGCAGATACCGGTCGGTGCGCCAGTCCTTGGCAAGCTCGACGCTCGCGCGGGTGAGGTTCCCGGGATGCTGCTCAAGTTTGGCGTCCAGCCGTTCGAGCAAGGTGAACGCGTCGGCGGTGCCGCCAGCGAAGCCGGCAATCACGGACCCGCCGGCGAGGCGTCGCACCTTTCGCGCGTCCCCTTTGACGACGGTCGCCCCAAGGCTCACCTGGCCGTCGCCGGCGACCACGACGGCGCCGTTCCGGCGCACGCTCAAAATTGTCGTGCCGTGCATCGTCGCCATCGGAAATTCCTTGTTTGCAGGCGCTAGATGGCGCGTGCGGGCTGCGAATTCAATCGAGGGGGTCGCCTCGCGGGGACCGGCCTTCGGTCCGCCGCGCGCCGCCTTGACGACCGGGCGCGCGCCAAGCGACAACGCCGTCGCTGGGAGCAAACAACCAAAAGGGGTCATCATGAAATTTGTCGCCGCAACGGGCGCGGGTCTTGCCGCGTTGATGTCGGTCGCCTGGGCCGGGGAATGGGCGGACGCTTGCGCCGCGCGTCTCGAAGCCGATGGACGCGACACCTCGGGATGCCAGTGCCTTGAAGACGCGATCACTGCCAATCCCTCGCTGGAAGACGAGTTCCGCGAACTCGCCGAAATCGCCGATCCGAAGGCGCGGTATGAGGCCGCGTCGGCCGAGGCGAAAGCCGCCATGGACGACTGCACACGTTAAAATCGAAACAGGGAAAAAGGAAATATGTTGAAACCGATCCTCGCCGCGGCGCTCGTTCTCGCCAGCCTTGCGCCCGCCTACGCCAATGAGACGGCGGACGCCTGCCGGTCCTACGTTGAAGAAAACGGCGGCGACGCCTCGGGCTGCGATTGTCTTGGCGAGGCGGCGTCAGGCGACGCTGATCTTGCTGCCGCGCTTGCCGCAATTGAAGCGCCGGAAGACATCGAAGCGGCGGACGATGCGACGAAAGCCGCCATCGCGGCTTGCTTTCCGAACGCCGGCTGATTTTCAGGCTTTGTGTTCATGGGGGCGCTCCGTCTACGGAGCGCCTCTTTATTTTTGTGCGACCGATTTCAGGAAAGCGCTCACCCGGCGCCGGGCGTCCGCCGCTGACGGCGCGTCATAGAAATAGGCATATGGGCCGCCGAGCAGCGTTGCGTCATCAAAGGCGTGATCGGCCTCGGGGTAATCGACGAGATCGACCGTAACGCCTTCGCGCGCCAGTTTCGCGGCGGCGTCGCGGCATTCCTGCGGCGATACGACACTGTCGCGTCCCGCCACGAAGGCGAGCGTCGGCGGCTTTTGCTTCCAGGCAGAGAGGCGCGACCAGGCGCCTTCGCCGCAATAGGGATAAAACAGGATAGCGCCCGCCAGCGGCGTCGCATCGGGGCGCGCGTCGAGCGAGGCGGGCGCGCGGCTCGCGCCTTCCAGCGCAAGATAATCCATCGTCGACCACGCGCCGTGCGACCACCCGGCGATGACGATGCGCGCGGCGTCAACGTCGGCGCGCCGGCGCGCGAACTCGATGGCGGCGGCGATATCGCCCGCCCGTTCTTGGCCGATCAGCTCCTTGCCGGCGCACACCGTTTTGAGCGCACGCTCGCGATCGATGCCCCGCGGGCCGTTGCTGTCGACAGCGATGACGATGAATCCCGCCTCATTGGCGATCGCGGCCCAGCCGGTCATCCAATCGCGCCGAAAACCGGAGCAGCCGTGAAACTGCAGCAGCGCCGGCCATGGCCCCGGGCCAGCATCCGGCGTGAAGATTTCAATGCCCGGTTCAATGAGAGCAATCTGTTTGTCGAGACTGCGCTTGGGCGTCGAGAGCGCAACGGACGTGAGCACCAGTTCCTCGCGCTTGACGTAAGCCGCCGTAACAAGCGCCGCCAGAACGCCGACAACAGCAATCAAATTGCGCTTCGTCACGCCGCGAGGAGCCCCGCTTCGACCGCGAGCTTCTTGAGTTTCTTTTGCGGCCGCGCGCCGAAATGGCTGATCACTTCCGCCGCAGCGAGCGACCCGAGCGCGCCGGATTTTTCCAGCGGCAAGCCGCGCGCAAGTCCGAACAAGAGGCCCGCCGCATAGGCGTCGCCCGCGCCTGTCGTATCAACCAGACGATCGGGCGCAATGGGAGCAATCTTCACAACGTCGCCGGCGCGCGGAATGAGGATCGAGCCTCGCTCCGACATCGTGATAGCGGTCAAAGGACAAAGCGAGCGCGATTTCTCGATCATGACGGCGATGTCGTTCGTTCCAAACAGCGCTTCGGCCTCGTGCTCATTGGCGAGGAGGACATCGACATGCGCCTTGGTGAAAGCGATCAGCGCCGTGTGCTGACGCTCAACGCAGCTTGAATCAGACAGCGTCAACGCCGCGCGCTTGCCAGCGCGTTTGGCGGACCGGCAGGCCTTGATGAAGGCTTCGCGCGCCACTGGTTGTTCAAAGAGGTAGCCCTCGAAAAAGGTGATCGCCGCACGCTCGATCATGGCGTCATCGATGTCGGCAGGAGAGACGAGGCCCGCCGAGCCAAGATAGGTCGTCATCGACCGCTGCGCGTCCGGCGTCACATTGATGAGGCAGCGTCCGGTGCCGGGCCCTCGCTCCAGCGCCGGCGCGTCAAAGACGACCCCGAGGGCGCGCAGGTCGTGCCGGAAAATGTCGCCGAGATTGTCCTTCGAGACCTTGCCGACGAAGCCGCCATGCCCGCCGAGCGAGGCGATGCAGGCGATCGAATTCGCCGCCGAGCCGCCCGAGACTTCAACGCCGGGCGCCATCGCGGCGTAGATTTTCTTCGCTTGCGCCTCGTCGATAAGGATCATGCCGCCTTTCGGAATGCCTTGCGCCGCGAGGAACTCGTCTTCGGCTTGCGAGAGCACGTCGACGATGGCGTTGCCGACGCCGACGACATCAAGAGCGGGGGACAGCATGAGGGTTCCTTCTCGGCCGATTGATGACGCGCGCGCGCCACCTTATGGAACTAGGACTATCGAGCGGGCCTTGTCGGGCCCGCGCAATGGTTGGTCAAGGATTGATGGGCATGAATTTCAAGGCGCGTTCCCTACTTTTTATGGCGGCGGCGACCGCGGGCGCCTGTGCGACGACGGGCGTTCCGGCTGGCGGCGGCGCCTCGCCATCGAAAGAGGCGCCCGCGACGCCGCAATTTCTCGCCGCGAATTTCGAGCGGGCGACCATCGCCGATCTCGACAAGGCGTTCGGGGCCCCGGCGCTGACGCGCGTCGAGGGTCCAGGCGAATTTCGTCGTTATATGCTCGACGCCTGTGCGCTGCTTGTTATTCTGTACCCGGATGAAAATGGCGAGCGCCGCGTCACCAAGCTTGACGCCGGGGCGCTTCGCTCGGGCGAGGAAGCCACGACGCTCGATGAATGCCTGGCGGTTGGAAAAACGCGGTAGGGCGCTTCGCAAAATCTGATTTAGCAATTCGGGCGCGATTTCTGTTCTGTCGCGCAATTGAGCAAAAACTGAGGACCCTTTTTTGGAGCGCGCTCCAACGCCGGCGCTCGACCAAAGCGAATGACGCCGTCATCCCGAGCCTGCCGAACGGCGCGGTATGAGGGCGCCGCTCGCTTCAAGGCAGCGCTACTGCGCCGACGCGCGCGATTTTTCTTCGCCCGCCGGGTAGAGCGGCGGCAACACTGCGGCGGCCAGCGCAGGTGTCGGCGCCGCGCGCGCCTGTCTTATCCATTCAAGGCCGGTCGCCGCGACCGCAACGAGACCGAGAGCGGCGGTCAGGTAAAAAACATAGGCGAAACCGCGCTCTTCAATCATCTCGCCAAGCGCCCCCCGCCCCAGCGACCCGATCAGCATAGTGAGGGAAGCGAACAGCGCATATTGAACGGCCGCGTAACGCGGATTCACGATCGACGAAAGATAAGCGACGATCGCTGCGCTCGCGAAACCGACCGCGAGATTTTCCGCGCCGATAACGATCATCAGCCGGCTCAGGCGCTCGTCAATGCTCACTTGCAGCGTCAACAGATCGGCGAGCGGCTGCAGCACTGGGAAGACGCCATAAAGCCCGAACGTGCGCATGAAGGCGTCGGCGCCCGCCCCGCCGGAGGCGAGATCGGCGAACAGTAAATTGGTCGCCGCCGCCAGAACCGCGCCTACAAACAGGCACGGCAGCCGGCCGAAGCGCATGATGGCGGCGGCGCCGACGGCAATGCCGAAGAATGTCATCAGCGATCCGAAGACCTTCGATGCGATCGCGACTTCGTCATTGGTGTGGTGCAGCGCGCCGTGCTGGTCGCCGAGATAAAACGGAAAGGCGAATGCGCCCCAGACGAGATCGGCGAAGCGATAGGAGAGGATGAGCGCGAGAACGAGAATCGCGCTCCAGCCGAGCCGTCGGAGAACGTCGATCAGCGGCTCCATCACGGAAGCGTAGATCGCATCGAACGCCTTCTGCGCGGGCCATGGCGTCGTGTCAGCAGCGCTGTGCGGATTGCCCTCAAGGCGCAAAAGATAGGCCGCGATCGCCACCGGCGCCATGATCGAGAAGAGGATGATGAGCGGCCCTGTTTCCCGCGTGAAGGCGCCCGCGTTCGCCTTGTCCGGCGCGTCGAGCGCGAAAGCCATAAAGCTGAAGATCGCCGCGAAGGATCCGGCCCAGAAAATCATCACCGGCGTCACGGCGAAGTTGCGGATGCGCGGCGGCGGCGCATTCGCATCGACTTCAATCGCGCGCCGTCGCGGCGGCCCGTCGAGAGCGATGAAGACGCCGGCGACCGCCAGCGTCATCAGTCCTGCAAGCGCGACGAAGGTCGTGTTCCATCCAATCCGCGCCGCCATGATGAGCGCGCCCGCGCCGCCAAGGATTGCGGCAAGCCGGTAGCCGACCTGATAGACGGACGACAAAAGATCGACTGGCGTATCTTCGTCCGCGACTTCAATGCGCCAGGCGTCGATCAGAATATCCTGCGAGGCCGACGCAAAAGTGCAGACCACGGCAGCGATCGCGATCGCGCCGATGCCGGTTTGCGGCGAGACTGTCGAAATGATGGCCAGCGCCGCGACGATCACTGCTTGCAGAATAAAGATCCCGGCGCGCCTTTGGCCCATTCCAAACAATCGCGGCATCGCCGCCCGATCGATCGCCGGCGACCACAGGAATTTAAATCCGTAGATAATGATGATCCACGAGAAGACGCCGATGGTCTTCACGTCAATCGCTTCGTTGGTGAACCAGGCGTTGAGCGTGCCGGTGATGAGGACGTAGGGAAGCCCGGCCGCAAAGCCGAGCACCAGCATCGCCAACGTCTTGCGGCGCCTCAAGGCGCGCAGGATATCGCGCCAAGTTGGTTTCTTCGCGGGAGCCCCTGCCATCATGCCAGACCTTCTAGGGAAATTCGCGGCGAGAAGAAGGCCCCAGCGTCAAAGCGCTAGGAAGCCGCTTCGAGCGAGCCGCGCGCCCCCCATTTTACAAGC
Organism: Parvularculaceae bacterium; assembly: GCA_034522715.1. Classification (GTDB taxonomy): domain Bacteria; phylum Pseudomonadota; class Alphaproteobacteria; order Caulobacterales; family Parvularculaceae; genus Amphiplicatus. The sequence continues at coordinate 824,639 of JAXHLA010000005.1, forward strand.
ATGGCCGACAGGTCGCCCGGCTCGAACGGCTTTGACAGGAAGTCGTTCATCCCGGCGGCAAGGCATTTCTGGCGGTCAGCCGCCATCGCGTTCGCGGTCAAGGCGACGATCGGGGCGTCACAAGCGGGGGCAGGCAGTGACCTGATCTGGCGGCTGGCCTCCAGCCCGTCCATTTCCGGCATGTGCATGTCCATGAAGATGAGGTCGTAAATGCCCGCCGCCGCCGCTGCGACCGCTTCGACCCCGTTCGCGGCAACATCGACCTTGTGCCCGGCGCGCCGAAGCAGCGTCGTGGCAAGGACAGCATTGATCTGGTTGTCCTCGGCGAGCAGCACTTTCATCGTGCGTTCAAACTTTTGCGGTTGCGGCCGCTGTTCGCGCATCGGCTCAGGCCTGCGGGGCCCGCGCGCGACCTCGCGCATCAGCGTCGCATGGCGCACGGGCTTGATAAGGTAGCCCTCGAACCCCTTTGCGCGCATCGTCTCGACGGCGCCGCGCGCTGAGGTCGGGGCAAGGACGAGCGCGCGGCCCGCGAGCCCGATCGACTCAGTGTCAAGCGCCTCGGCAAAATCATAGTCGCACAAGAACAGAGCGCCCGGCCATTCTTTGAGCGCGAAATGGGCGTCCCGTGCGTCGTCGACGACCCGGACCTTGTCCGCCCCGAAGGCCTGCATCTGCAATCGGGTGATCCGTGCAAGGATCGTCGAGCGCGTTGCGATGACGACCGGCGGCGCGTCAATCCGGAGCACCTCCGGCCAATCGGCGCCGGGGCCGGCGAGGATCGTCAGGGTGAAAAGGCTTCCCTTGCCGGGCGCGCTTTTGACGGCGACATCGCCGCCCATGGCGCGCGCGAGGCGCCGCGTGATCGCGAGGCCCAGCCCTGCCCCCTCAGCGCGGCGTTGGGCGTCAGCCCCGGCTTGCGCGAACTCGTCAAAGAGGCGCGGCGCGGCGGAAAGATCGATGCCGACGCCGGTGTCGCGCACCGAACAGGTCAGGCGCACGCCGCCCGGCTGCTCTTCCGCGCTCACTTCGATCGCGACCCCGCCGAAGTCAGTGAACTTGACGGCGTTGCCTGCGAGATTGATCAGCGACTGGCGGATGCGCGACTCGTCACCGGAAAGGCGCCGCGGCGTCGAGGGATCGACAAAGCAGGCGATTTCGATGCCTTTTTCCGCCGCGCGCGGGGCCAGGAGTTCGGCGACGCTCTGAACCAGCATGTAGGGATCGAAAGGCGCGTCTTCGAGGTCGAGCTTGCCGGCATCAAGTTTTGAAAGGTCGAGAAGATCGTTGATGAGCTTGAGGAGCCCGTCGCCCGACTGCTTGACGGCGTCAACGTAAGCGCGCTGATTTGAGGTGAGCTCCGTGTCGAGGAGCAGCGTCGCCATGCCGAGAATGCCGTTAAGCGGCGTCCGCATTTCATGGCTGATTGTGGCGACAAACTTCATTTGCGGCGTGTCGTGCGGGGACAAGTTCTCTTCGGGGCGCGGGCGTTCCGTGGGCGTCGGCAAAGCGGGGCGTCCAGCGTAAAGTTTTTCCCCGCCCTGAAGCCGGTCCAGGCGCCAGTCGATTGCGCCTCCGGCCAAGCCCGAAGCGGTCTTGAAGGAGATGCTGTCGCCCGGTGCGGCGTCGGCCCCAGGCGCGAAGATCTGCCCGTGCCATTTCTCCGGCGCCAGACCGAAGGCGTCCGCGAAGGACCGGCTAACAAAGCGGATGACGTCGCGCCCGTCGCACAAGACGATGAAGTCGCCGGGGCCCGGTTCGTCCGGGCCCGCTGTTCCAGCGGCGATCATCGAAAAGCGACCCTCATGCAATCCGGTCGCAAAGGTCGCCGATCCACCTGAACTTTCAGTTAGCCGCCGTGGTTAACCGCGATCACACCATTTTTAGACGTTCGTCCTGAGGCCTGCCTCCATCCCGGCAGGCGCGCCGTCCCGGCGACGATAGCTGACAGCCTCGGCGATGTGACGGCGTCGGACGCCGGTCTGACCCTCGAGATCGGCGAGCGTACGCGCCACCCGCAAAATGCGGTGATAGCCGCGCGCCGAAAACCCGAGCGTTTCGGCAGCGCGGGCGAGAAGGCTCGCGCCCTCGGCGTCCGGCGTTGCGACCTTTTCGAGGGCGGCGTCCGGCAGCGCGGCATTCACGGCTTCCGCCCCGGTTTCGGCTTTAGCCCGTTCGCGTTGGAGGGCGCGGGCCGATGCGACGCGGGCGGCGATTGCGGCGGAAGGCTCGCCTGTCGCCGGAGCCGCGAGGTCCGCAGGCGTGACGGGGGCAAGGTCAATCGCGATATCGATGCGGTCAAGCATCGGACCCGAAACGCGCGACTGATAGCTCGCCTCGCAATTCTGGCCGCGGCCGCAGGCGCGGCCGGACGCCTTACCATAGCCGCAGCGGCAAGGGTTCATCGCGGCGATCAGCTGAAACCGCGCCGGGTAGCGAACATGGAAATTGGCGCGCGCGATCAGGACATCGCCCGTCTCCATCGGCTGGCGCAAGCTGTCCAGCACTTGCGGCGGAAACTCGGGCAACTCGTCGAGGAAGAGAACGCCGTGGTGCGCCAGCGATGCCTCACCCGGGCGCGCGCGCATGCCTCCGCCGACCATCGCCGCCATCGACGCCGAATGGTGAGGCGCGCGAAAAGGCCGGGCGCGCGTCAGGCGGCCGCCCTCGAGAAGACCGGCCATCGACTGCACCATGGAGATCTCCAGCATTTCCTCTGGCGTCAGCGGCGGCAACAATCCTGGTAGGCGTTTGGCCAGCATCGACTTACCAGCGCCTGGCGGGCCGATCATCAGAAGATTGTGGCCCCCCGCGGCAGCGGCTTCGAGGGCGCGTTTGGCGCTTTCCTGACCCTTGACGTCCTTAAGGTCCGGCGCCGCGGGCGCCGCGTCGAGCGCGCCGGGGGTGGGCGGCGAAAGGACTTGCACGCCTTTGAAATGGTTGACGAGCTGGATCAGACTTTTCGGCGCCAGGATCGAGAGGTCGCGGCCCGCCCACGCGGCTTCTGGACCATTCGCAAACGGGCAAATTAGCCCAAGCGCGTGGGCGTTAGCGGCGATGGCGGCAGGAAGGGCGCCATTGACCGGCGCGACGGAGCCGTCGAGCCCCAATTCTCCGATTACCGCGAAACCGTCGGCGGCATCGCGCGGCGCGGCGCCCATTTCGATCAGAAGACCCAGCGCGATCGCCAGATCGAAGTGCCCGCCCTCTTTCGGCAAATCGGCAGGCGCAAGATTAACCGTCACGCGCTTGGGCGGCAGGCCCAGGCCGATAGCGTTCAGCGCCGCGCTCACCCGGTCGCGCGCCTCGGAAATCGATTTGTCGGGAAGGCCGACGATTGCAAAACCATTGGCGCCGCTGGCAAGCTGCACCTGAACGGTGACGGCGCGCGCCTCGACCCCATGAAAGGCGAATGTTGTCAGTTGTGCGACCATCAGCGCTCTCCCCACTAGTTGTTTGGACTATGTCTCGGCAAATGGAACATAGCAAGAACAAAATGCTTTCGAAAGATTAAGCGCCCCGGCAGTCACTCGCCCTTGTGGTGTGCCCGCCAATCGGGGAACAAGATGGGTTTTGGCGGTGTCGTGGGGAAGCCGCCAACCTTCAGAAAAAGCATTATAATGAGCAAGGTCAGGCTTCTTTTCGCGCCCGAGAATACTGGCTTCGCCGACAAGCTAGCGAGTGCGCTTGCGCAAAGCGGATACGCCTCATCGACGGAGGATGACCCCGCTGCGGCAGCCCTCGTCATCTGGTCGAATGCCTCGGCGTCATCGAAACCTATCTTGTCGGCCGCGCGGTCGGCGCTTGCCCGCCGGGTCCTGGTGCCGGTCGCGCTCGGCAAGACGCCGCCGCCGCCAAGTTTCGAACATCTATGGCCGATGGATCTTGCTGGCTGGAATGGCCGGCCAGACGATCCGCGCTGGAAATTCGTGCTGGATGAGCTTGAACTGGCGACCCGTCGCGGCGTCGTTTTTCGCCCTGCCGCCGCCAACGATCGCGGCGCGCCGTCGCTGGGACCAGAAGCGCACGCCGGAGAGCCCGCGGCGCCGGCATCGGCGCCGCCTGAGGACGGGACACCCGCGCTCTTCGCTGAGGAGCGGGTTGAAACCATCCGCCCACGGCCTAATTTTCCACGCATCGCGGTCGGGGCCGGGTTCGCCATCGCCGCGCTGGCGGGAGCGGTCGCCGCCGCGCTTCTGATCGGCGTCTCGGATGGGCGTCGCGGCGCTGAAGAGAGAGATCCGCCGGTTGCGTTCGTCGTCAAGCCGCGCCCCGCTTCGGCTGCTGCTGCGGCCCCGGAAGCTGCGGCCCCGGAAGCTGCCGCCCCTGTCGCCGCGCCCATGGCAGGCGCTGATCCTCAAACATCGCAGCCCGCGCCGCTGGCGGATCTTCGCGAGGGCGCAACGCCCGATCCGGCGTCCCTCGGCGCTCAGATTTCAGATCAATCGCAGATCGAAAGCGAAAAAGCGGACGGCGCCGTCGCAACCACGCTCACCGCCGCTGACAGCGCTTTAGCGGCGCCGGTCGAAGCGCGGGCGACCGTCGACGAAATTGACACTGATCCGATTGCTGGCCTTGCATGGAGCGTCACGGCGCCCGCCGACGAAGAAACCGCCTCGCTTGGGCGGTATCTGCGCGACTGCCTCGACTGTCCCGATCTTGCCGAACTTGATGCTGGGACATTTTTGATGGGTGCGGCGCCGGGCGAGGCCGGCGCGAAGGAGTTTGAGGGTCCGCAAGTCCCGGTGACGTTGACGCGGCGCATCGCCATGGCGGTGCGGGAGACGACGTTTGCTGAGTGGGGCTTGTGCGTCGCTGACGGGGTATGCGCTGCGCTTCCGGACAGCGGCTTTGGACGTGGCAAGCGGCCGGTCGTCAATGTCAGCCTGCCGGAGGCGGAAGCCTACGTCAGATGGCTGTCGAACAAGACTGGACGACGCTACCGGCTGCCGAGCGAGGCTGAGTGGGAATATTCTGCGCGCGCCGGCGCCGCGTCGGCTTTTGCCTTCGGTGCAACTATCGATGCCGGGCGCGCGAACTACGACGCTTCGATCGTGGATCCCGCCGGCGTGCCGGGCCGGCGCCGCGGCGTGACCGCCCCATCAGGCTCCTTCGCGCCGAACGCGTACGGACTTTTCGATATGAACGGCAATGTCTGGGAATGGACCGCCGATTGCTGGCGCGCGAGCCATTCAGGACGGCCGACGGACGCCGCGCCCGTCAGCGGCCCCTGCGCTTCGCGCGTCATCAAGGGCGGGGCCTGGAGCGCCCCCGCGTCAAGCACTCGCCCCGCGCACCGCGACGGCGCCGTCGCCGCCTCGCGTCGCAACGATGTCGGCTTCAGGGTCGTTCGCGATCTTGATTGATGGCGCGACGTTAGAAAAAGCGCTTGACCTTGGCGCCCCACAGCGGCGGCGCGTTCGCGTATCCCGAAAATGTGTTGAAATCGATCGCCCCTGCGACTGAATCATTGTTGAGGATATTCCGTCAGTAGACGGACAGATCGCAGCGCGTCCTCGCGCGCCTGCCCGGATGTTGCTGAGGTCCCTGTAATTAAGGACATCCATCGACACAGGAACGATTTCCGGGCCCTGCGTGCCTTCTTGCGCCGTGACCGTAGTGGTGTCGGCGGGCGTTGCTTGCGTGAGCGAAAAAGCAAAGCCGCGCGAGCGGCAATGGAGCAACACGCCGCAAGCCGCGTTTTGGTCTTCATGATTGAAGCCTCCCGGTATCCCCCCAACGCGCGTAATCGCGCCGCTCGGACAGGCGGCGCCTCCAGCGTTCAACGCCTCGGCTGCCGAGGGCCATATCAATTCCGGTTGATGTGAAAAGACGCAGAGCCATCGTGAGGAACAGGCGGTCTCGGCCCCCCGCATGCGCCGCCCCCGCGTGCTGCAAGCCGGTGACCGTGTGGCGGCCGGGTGGTCGGCGCGCGAGGTCTCTAAAGCCTGACGCCCGGCGTCAGCATCGATGAGGCGCGGTCGATCGGTCCTGGCTGCTGCTGTGTGACGTTTCCGGCCGGCGAGACGAAATTCCCCTGAAGCATCGCCCGCGCGGGTTGCGGCTCTCCGGGCCCCTGCCTATATGCCGCTCGAAAGGTTCGGGGTCGTCCCGGATCGTCCAGGTTAATCGATTTTGACAAGCAAAAAGGGGTTCGTTCTCGCGCCATTCCGGCGCGGAGTCGGGGCGCTTCATGAGGCCCCGTCCCAAAGAGCGAACCGCCGGCAAGGAGGCATCGGACTATGGGTAAAGTAATTGGCATCGACCTCGGCACAACCAACTCGTGCGTCGCGGTCATGGAAGGCAAGCAACCAAAGGTGATCGAGAACGCCGAGGGCGCGCGCACAACGCCGTCCGTCGTCGCATTCACCGCGGATGGCGAGCGCATCGTGGGCCAGCCCGCGAAACGGCAGGCGGTCACCAACCCGGAGAATACCTTCTTCGCGATCAAGCGCCTGATCGGGCGCCCGTTCTCCGACCCGATGGTGGCGAAGGATATCGGCCTCGTGCCCTACAAGATCTCAAAAGCGCCCAACGGCGACGCGTGGGTCGAGAGCCGCGGCGAGAAATTCGCCCCGTCGCAGATCTCGGCGTTCATCCTTCAGAAAATGAAGGAGACCGCGGAGGCCTATCTCGGTGAAACGGTCACGCAGGCCGTCATCACCGTTCCCGCTTATTTCAACGACGCCCAGCGCCAGGCGACAAAAGACGCCGGCAAGATCGCCGGCCTCGAGGTTCTCCGGATCATCAACGAACCGACAGCGGCAGCGCTCGCCTACGGGCTTGAAAAGAAGGACGGCAAGAAGATCGCCGTCTACGACCTCGGCGGCGGCACCTTCGATATTTCGGTGCTCGAAATCGGCGATGGCGTTTTCGAAGTGTTGGCGACAAACGGCGACACCTTCCTCGGCGGGGAAGACTTCGACATGCGCCTCGTCGACTACCTCGCCGACGAGTTCAAAAAGGATCAAGGCATCGACCTGCGCAAGGACAAACTCGCCCTGCAGCGCCTGAAAGAAGAGGCCGAAAAGGCGAAGAAGGAGCTGTCGACGACCGCGCAGTATGAGGTGAACCTCCCCTTCATCACCGCGGACCAGACCGGTCCGAAGCACCTCACCATGAAGCTGTCGCGCGCCAAGCTCGAAAGCCTCGTCGAAGACCTCATCAAGAAAACGGTCGAGCCCTGCCGCGCTGCGCTGAAAGATGCCGGCCTTACGGCGGCCGATATCGAGGAGGTCATCCTCGTCGGCGGCATGACGCGGATGCCGAAAGTGCAAGAAACCGTCAAAGCCTTCTTCGGGAAAGAGCCGCACAAGGGCGTCAACCCTGATGAAGTCGTCGCGCTCGGCGCCGCGATTCAGGCGGGCGTCCTGCAGGGCGACGTCAAGGACGTTTTGCTGCTCGACGTAACGCCCTTGTCGCTCGGCATCGAGACGCTTGGCGGGGTTTTCACGCGCCTTATCGAGCGCAACACGACGATCCCGACCAAGAAGTCGCAAACCTTTTCGACCGCCGAAGACAATCAGTCGGCCGTGACAATCCGCGTGTTCCAGGGCGAGCGCGAAATGGCGGCCGACAACAAGATGCTCGGCCAGTTCGATCTTGTCGGCATTCCGCCAAGCCCGCGCGGCGTGCCGCAGATCGAGGTGACCTTCGACATCGACGCCAATGGCATCGTCCACGTCTCGGCGAAGGACAAGGCGACAGCGAAGGAACAGTCGATCCGCATTCAGGCGAGCGGCGGCCTGTCGGACGCCGATATCGAGAAGATGGTGAAGGACGCCGAGGCGCACGCCGACGAAGACAAGGAGAAGCGCGCCCGCGTCGAGGCGAAAAACAAGGGCGAAAGCGCGCTGCACCAGACCGAGAAAGCACTCACGGATTTCGGCGACAAAATCTCGGCGAACGAAAAGAAGGCGATCGAGGATTCCGTGGCTGCGCTGCGGGCGACGCTCGATGACGATAACGCCGGCGCCGAAAAGATCGAGGCCGACACGCAGGCGATGCTCGCGAGCGCCATGAAGCTCGGCGAAGCGATGTACAAATCGCAAGGCGGCGCAGGGGCCGGAGACGCTGCGGACGCACCGGGTGACGAGAAAGTCGTCGATGCCGATTTCGAAGAAGTCGACGGCGACAAGAAGGACTAGCGAGGTCGTAGGTTGTGGGTTGTAGGTTGTAGGCTCCGCGTCACAACCTGCAACCTACCCGCTACAACCTCCTCACCGGGGCGGCGATGACGCAGGACTTCTACACGACGCTTGGGCTTGATCGCGGCGCGGATGAAGCGGCGATCAAGTCTGCCTTTCGCAAAGCCGCGATGAAATATCACCCTGATCGAAATCAGGGCGACCCGGCGTCCGAACAGAAATTCAAGGAAGTCGGCGAAGCGTACGAGGTTCTCTCCGATCCGCAAAAGCGCGCGGCCTATGACCGCTTCGGCCATGCCGCGTTCAAGAACGGCGGCGCCAATGGCGGCTTCGGCGGCGGCGCAGGGTTTGACGCCGGCGCGTTCTCTGACGTGTTCGAGGACCTGTTCAGCGATCTGATGGGGGCGAGGGGACAGCGCTCGCGCGGGCCCGGCCGCGGCGCCGATCTCAAATACGCGCTCGAAGTCAGCCTGGAGGAAGCCTTCAACGGCAAGAAGGCGACGATCTCTGTCCCGGGCTCCGTGACGTGCGAGCCTTGCTCGGGAACGGGCGCGCGACCGGGCTCAGGGCCGACTACCTGCGCCGGTTGTCGCGGCGCCGGCCGCGTCCGCGTCCAGCAGGGATTTTTCACGTTAGAGCGCACCTGCCCGCAATGCGGCGGCGAAGGCAAGGTGATCGCTGATCCGTGTACGGATTGCGGCGGGCAAGGCCGCGTGCGGCGCGAGCGCACGCTCGCTGTCGACATCCCGGCGGGTATCGAGAGCGGCACGCGCATTCGCCTTGCTGGCGAAGGCGAGGCGGGTCCTCGCGGCGGTCCTGAGGGCGATCTCTACATCTTCGTCGAAGTGAAGCCGCATGAACTGTTCGATCGCGACGGCGCCGATCTTTTCTGCGCCGTGCCGGTGCCGATGACGGTCGCCGCGCTTGGCGGCGCGATCGAGGCCCCGACGATCGACGGCGGCCGCATGCCGATCGATATTCCCGAAGGGTCGCAAACCGGCAAGCGCTTCAAGGTGAAAGGCCGCGGCATGTCGCGGCTCAACCAGAAGGGCCGCGGTGACCTCTACGTCGAAATCGGCGTCGAAACGCCGGTCAATCTCACCGCCCGCCAGAAACAGCTCCTGCGCGAATTCTGCGAAGCCGGCGGCGATGACAAGTGCCCGCAGTCAAAGGGGTTCTTTGACCGCGCGAAGAAGTTTTGGGATGGGATCGCATAAAGACTTTCAACATTGATCCATACGACTCCAATCCGGACTAACGGGACAATAGGCCAATTCCTTCGCGACGCCCGCTTAGGATCGTATTCGACAGCGCGGCTTCCCTTCTCCTTTAGAAACCAAGAATATCTTGCGCGAAACTGCCTTAAAAACTGCGAACTTGAAGCGCAGCGGTCAAGTTGTAGCGTGCAATTTGGCTGGATGATTTGGGAAGATGCGTCCCGCAGGCTTGTCGAGGCGGAGTTTCATGCCGTCGTTCGTCGAAATGGTGTTCTGGAGGACATTACCCCCCGAGTCGACGGCGAACATATCATCCTGTTTGTTCTCGATCCCACGCGAATTGCAAATAGAACCGATACCGGCCTTTGGCTGACTTGGACAAACATCGTGAGCCGAAATGGGCAGATATGTCAGAATGCGGAAGAGATATTCACGAGGGATCTTTAGAAACTAAGCCACAGCGGCGTCGCGGCGGGCCAAGGCCCGCCTTACTCGCGACCCACAAACCGCGCCTTCGCCTTCTCGTGCATGGCCAGAAACCGAGCGCGAACAATGTCGAACAGCCGCGCCGGCAATAGTCCGTAAGCGGCGCTTTCGGCGCCTGTGCCGCGCGCGAAGCGGAGGTCCGGGCCCGGCCAGGCGAAGACGTTGCATTCGGTGACGACGATCCATGATTGATCCTCGTCTAGGCCGAGGCGTCGCTTCGTCGCCGCGGGGATTTCGACGGTGCTATCCGCGTCAAGCGGGCGTGCATGCGTCACGGGGAGCACGATTACTTTAAGGTCGCCTTCCTCGTCGCGCGTCGCGAGGAGTACAGCGCAGGGTCGATCCTTTACGCCCTCATCCCGGCCAGCGTCCCGCTCGCGGGCCCAGAGATAACTGTAACGGATGACGAGGCCCGGTTCGGGCGCCGGAAAGCTCAACGCTCATCCATTTCGTCGTCAAATGCCGATGCGGCCGCCGGAGCCGCCGCCTGCCGTATCGCCGAAATGTCGGCGTCGGAAAGCTCACCCGCACGAAACACCAGACGGTCGCGGCGTTTCAGCCGCCGATATTCATCGGCGCTGAGGATCACCGCGTGCTCGCGGTTATGCTTCATGATGATCACGGGCTCGCGCTGAGCCTGATCCTGAAAATGGCCTGGCGTGCGCACGAACTCTGAGGAGCTGACTTTACCCACGGCGATCCGACGGTTACTTCTGTGCAAATTTTACGTAAAACGCAAATTATGTCAATGATTATTGGGCGACAGTTGGGTCTTGCCCCAGCAAGAAGCCTCGGGATAACCAATTTCCTTCGACAAGCGGCGATCGACATGACCTGTTCCGCCTTCGGCGCAAGTATTGACCGGACGACCGTCCACGGCGGCCAGTGAGCGACAATGGCCCGCGACATCCTCTTCCTGCTGCCGCCAGGCTTTATCGACAACGGCCGTCGCGAGTTCTGCCCGGAATGTGCGGAGATCTGGGGCTTTCTCCATTATTTTCCGGCGATCAAGGAATGCCTTGAGATTTCCCATGAGGAGATCGCGCATCCACGCGGCGGCCTCGTCGCGCTTTTGGGGGAGGGGCGGTGGAACTGCCCCACGCTCGTTCTCGCGCCGGATGCTCCGCACCAGGACTTTTCCGGGCTCAACCGCGCGAACGGCCGCGCCTACCTCGACAGCGCCCGCGCGATCGCGCGCTATTACGCGCGGCGGTTCGGCACGCCGGTTCCAAGGGGAAGCTAAGCGAAAGACAGATCGTGCTACTCGGCGTCGCCCAGCCTCGCGGCACGGTCCCACGCGCGTTCCTTCGCGCGATATTTCTGCGCAGGCGGCGGCGCTGTGCTGTCTGTTGCCGGGGCGTCGTCAGCGGCAGCGCTGCCGCGCGCGCGATAACGGGCTGCGCCTTCGGAAAATCGGGCGGGCTTGGCCTTGCGCGGTTTTTCCGCCTGGCGGACCGCGAAAAGGCCGTACGCGCCGTCGGACTTCCTTAGCTCGTTCTCAATGTACCAATAGCCGACCGCAACGATTACCAGCAGGGCGACGATAAAGGCGGCGGTGTCCATGGCGGGCCCTTTGCGCGCGGCGGCGCTGCAAGCGTCATGCTAGCCTCAGGCTTTTTGAGTTTCCATTAACCAAATGGCGCCAGTCGCAGCGGTAGAGATCGTTTTTATGGTCTCCGCCGCGCCCATGATCCAGCGCCCCGTCGCCGGCTTTTTCGCCAAGGCCGGCTGGTGGATGGGCTTTACGCTTTACGTCGCGCTCGCTGCGGCGACGACAGTCATCCTGCCGCCAGCGGCCGCCCTTTTTCTGCTTCCCCCGCTAGCCGTGTTGTGGACGAAGGCGCCGGAAGCGCGCGCGACACCGCGCCATCTCGCCTTCACGCTTATTCTGGTTGCCGCCGTGCTGCTTGCGGTCTGGCCTGTCTACATTTTCGTCAAGCTCGGTCCGATGCCGATCCTGACGCCGCCGCGGATTGTCCTCTACGCGGTCAGTGCGATGTGGATTTACGACATGGCGGTCTCGCGTCTCCGGCGCGCGCAGTTCGCGCTTGCCGTCAGGCGCAGCCGCGCGATCACAGGGTCCGTGTTCGGCATATTCGCGTTAGGGCTCGTCAGCCTGCCGCTCGCTGAAGGAAAGGCCCTCGCCGTTCCGGAGTTCTTCCGACAAACGATGATCTGGCTGATCCCTTTTTGCGCGGTCCTCACCTATTGCCGTCGCGAGCGGGACTTCGAGCGCCTCGTCAAAGCATTTGTGCTGGGCGCCGTCATCGTCGCCGGCATCGCGATCATTGAGGCGGCGACGCAGCAGCTGATGGCGATTGTCTTGTCGCCGCTGATCCAGGGTGATGCTATCTGGCTGCAGAACGTGCAGGAGCAGAAGATCCGCGACGGTTTCTTCCGTGCGCAGGCCTCGCACACGCACCCCCTGTCGCTTGGCGAGCATATGGCGTTTGTCGCGCCGTTTGCGCTGGCGTTTGCGGCTCGCGCGAAAGAGAGCCGGACGCGATGGCTCTGGGCCGCAGCTTTCTTGCTCATTCTGCTTGGGGCTGTCGCCACAAATTCGCGCGGCGCCGCGCTCGGCATGACGATCGCGCTTGGGCTGATGGCGGTGATCTTCATCGTCCGGTTTTTTCGCAAGCAGCAGGCCGCTCGGTTCAGGCCGCTCGTGGGTCTTGCAACCGCGCTGCTTCTCGCCGCCTCGCCGATCATCGCCGTTGGAACCCATGCGATGGTCAGCGGAAAAGGCGGCGCTTCGGCGTCAAACTCGACGCAGTCTCGCCTCGACCAGATGGAGCAGGCGTGGCCAAAAATCATGAAACGCCCGGTGCTCGGCTACGGGACAGGCCGATCCTCGCGAATTCTAGGGTTTTGGGGTCAGACGCTGACGATTGACAACTACTATTTGACGCTCGCTCTCGATTTCGGCTTTCCGGGCCCGCTTGCTTTTCTCGCGATGCTGGTCGCTTTCGGCATTTCCGGCATGAAGCGTGCGATTACCGCCGCACCGTCGATGACGGCGATCTATCTCGCCTGCGCGGCGTCAGCGGCGTCGATCGTCATCAGCCGCACGATTACCTCGCAAACCGGCAATCTAGCGATGATCTTTGTACTGATTGCAGCTTTCGCCGGCGCGAGTGTCGCAAGCGCCTCACGCCGGCGCGCTGAAAGCTAGCGCAAGGCCGCGAGCCGCGCGTTGGCTTCCTCAGCGTGGACGGCCGTAAGCGCTGAACTCCCAGCGCCAGCGACGAAATCGTCGAGAAGAACCGCCTCACAGGCGTCCTCAGCCTTGATGCTCCTCAGAGGTTGACGTCCCGGCCGCTCGCAAGCGGCTTTGGCGCGGGCCGCCATGCGTGCGTAAAGCGCTTCGGGCGAGGACAATTCCGAGGCGTGGAAGCGGAATTCGATATCCGCAGCGCTGGCATTCGTTGAAACTCCTGCAAGCGCGGCGGCGATCACAAAGGCGAATACGGAACGCGGGGTGCGCGACTTCATGGCTGTTTCTCCACCAATCGTTGACGCCCTCTGATCCGGTCTCTCCGTTGCACGGTTTGATTCTCGCAGCAGATCGGCCGATGGGATGATCATTGCGCGGCGCCTCCGAAATGACGATTCGGTTCGCCGCCGTCCTGTGGCCGCTCGCCGTGTCCGCGCACGCTTCGTCGCATTTTTTGGAGTTAAACGAAGATGGACCTCAATGGGAAATGGGCGCTTGTCACCGGTGCGTCGGCAGGCATTGGCGAGGCGTTCGCGGAAGCGCTCGCCGCGCGCGGGGCCAACGTCATTTTGACGGCGCGGCGGGTGGATCGGCTAGCCATGCTCGCCGAACGTTTGCGCGCCGCGCATGGCGTTGAGTCGCTCGTTGTCGCCGCTGATCTCTCAAGGGCGGAGGCGCCTATCGAAATCGCCGCTGCTGTCGCGGCGGCAGGAAAACCCGTCGATATTCTTGTCAACAATGCTGGTTATGGCCAACCCGGGCATTTTCAGGATGTCGAATGGCCGGTGCACCGTGACTTCATCGAATTGATGATGAGTTCTTACGCGCATCTTGTGAGGTTGTTCCTGCCGCCGATGCAGCAGCGGGGCTATGGGCGCATCGTCAACGTCGCCTCGGTCGCTGGGCTCATACCCGGCTCGGCGGGGCACACGCTCTATGGCGCCGTGAAGGCGTTCCTCATCAGTTTCTCGCAATCGCTAGCGGCGGAAAACGCGGGCAAAGGCGTCAACGTCTCGGCGCTCTGTCCCGGCTTCACCAATTCGGAGTTCCACGACGTCAACAACACGCGCGCGCTCATCACGGCGCTGCCGCGCTATATGTTCATGGAGGCAAAGCCTGTCGTTGAGGGCGCGCTCGACGCGGTCGAGCGCGGGCATGTCGTCTACGTGCCGGGGATGTGGAACAAGTTTGTGATCACATTGATCCGCTTTCTGCCGCGCCCCTGGGGCGCAGCGCTCGTTCACCGGCAGTCGCAGAAGTTTCGGCGCCGCGAAGAAGGTTAATGCTTGGTCCCGTGTCCCGCTCCTGCAAGATCAAGGGAACACGCCATCCTTATGCGGACCAATAGGTGATCTGGCGCTTACGCGGTCGTATCGACATGCGTGCTGCCGGGCGTCCCGTTTGACGACGCGGCGGGCTCGCCGGTTGAGACGATCACCATCGCAGCCCGCAAGACGCGGTCGCCGATGACGAAGCCGGTCTGCGCCGTCTCGGCGACGTAACCCGCGGGAATGCCAGCAGCGGGGGCTTGCGCGACCGCCTGATGGAGATTCGGGTCGAACTTCTCACCCTTGGGGTCGATTTTCTTGACGCCGTGGCGCTCAAGCGCCGCGGCGAGCGAGCGCTCGGTCATTCGGACGCCGGAAGCAAAGCTCGACAGCGTTTCGGCGCTCGCGTCGGCGACCTCGGACGGCAAGGTCTGCAGTGCGCGGTCAAAAATGTCCGCGACATTGACGAGATCGCGCGCGAAAGACGCGATGGCGTAGCGGCTCGCGTCCTGCTTCTCGCGCTCGCCGCGGCGGCGGGTGTTTTCCAGCTCGGCGGCGATGCGCAAGACGCGGTCATTAAGCTCGCTGATCTGCCCTTCGAGCGCGGCGATGATCTCGGCTTCGGGACCATCGACGAGGGGCGGAACGCCGTCGTCGGGTTGGTCGTCGTTCGGTTGGTACTCTTCGTTCGGTTTCATAGGGCGCGATGTACGGGGCCAGACCGGCTATTTCAACCGCCGGGACACGACTTCGGCCGCATAGTCGACGATTGGAATTATGCGGGCGTAGTTCAGCCGCGTAGGGCCGACGACGCCGAGCACCCCGACGATATTGTTCCCGCTATCCCGATAGGGGGCGACAACGACCGAGGAGCCGGAAAGCGAGAAGAGCCGGTTCTCCGAGCCGATAAAGATCTTGACGCCCTCGGCGTCGCGCGCGGCGTTCAGGACGTCGATCACGTCGCGCTTCTTCTCGAGATCGTCGAACAGCATCCGGACCCGCTCAAGGTCCTGCACGGACCCGTCGTCGAGGAGCCGGCCGCGCCCCCGCACGATCAGCGAGGTCCGCTCAGCGCTCGAAATCTCGGCGACGCCGTCCGAGACAAGGCGCGCTGTTAATTCGTCGAGCGCGGCTTCATTGCCCTCAATCTCCTTCAGGATCGCCTCACGCGTCTCCCCGATCGTCCGGCCTTTAAGGCGCGCGGCGAGGTAGTTGCCGGCCGACGTGATGCCGGAAACCGTCAATCCCGCCGGCGTTTTCATCACTCGATTTTCGACACGCCCATCCTCAAAAACGAGCACGGCAAGCGCCTCGCCGGGGTTTGTGGCTACAAACTCAATGTGACGTAGCGGCGCCTCGATCTTTGGCGCTACAACGAGGCTGGCGGTTTTCGTGAGACCAGAAAGTTTCGCCGCCGCCTGTTCGAGAACGGTGCCGGCATTTTCCTCTTCTCCCGCGACATCGAGCGCACGGCGTTCGTCGTCGGAGAGATCGCCGAGCTGAAGGAGGCTGTCGACGAACAAGCGAAGCCCGAGATCCGTCGGCAATCGTCCTGCCGAGATGTGCGGCGCATGCAGGAGGCCGAGATCGGTCAAATCCGCCATCACGTTGCGAATGGTCGCCGCCGATACGGCGATACGCCGGTCATGGCTGAGCGTGCGCGAACCGACTGGCTCGCCGGTTTCGAGATAGGACTCGACGATTTGCCGGAAAATCTCGCGCGAGCGCGAGTCAATGTCTGAAAGGACGCTCATGATTCGATGATAGGGCGCGCCGCCGTCATTCGCCAATCGCCCCGCGAGGCTAAGGCAAAATGACCGGTTCGGCTGGGAACTCTCGCCCGGCGTATAGTTGCGCTCGTTTCGCCGGGTCGCCCAGCAGCCCCGAAAGCTCTTCCCGCGCCGCAGAAAGGTCTTGTCCTTCACCGGTATTCCGATCGCGCGCAATCACCATCACCCGGCGTTGATAGGCGGTCGTTGCGCCGGTGTCGTCGGCTGATAAGCCTGCATGCTGGCCGAGATCGACCCCAAAAACGGCAGTCTCGCCGCACTCTGGGTGTCGCCCAACCCAACGCCGCGCGGCCTCCACGGCCGCAATCGCGCGCAGACGCGATCGCTCGGCGTTTCGATCCCCTGGCCCCTCTTCCGATGCAGAGCCGGTCACAGCGACCCACGACTTGCCGCAGAGCAAGGCGCGGGCTGTTTCATCAGCGAACGGCCGTTCCGTCGACATCCAAAAATGACCGCCGCTCCGGATAATCGGGTCCTTGAATCCCCACGCAAAGTCCGTCTCGCTGAAAAAATAGCGCGGGCCTTGTGTATCGAGAACGACCAGCGCTTCGCCGCCGTCGAGCGCCTCTTCGATATCTTCCGCCGGAGGCGCTTCCGGCTCGATTGCGACGGCGATCGGCGCGTCCGCCTTTGGCTCCTTCGCGCAGCGAAGCGCGAACCAGACAAGCGCAAGGCTCACTATAATGAGAAGGATCGGCGCTGCTTTCGGGAAGCCGCGGCGGCGAAACGGGCCGTCGTCTTCTTCGTCGGGCGCGATGAAGGCAAGAAATGCAGCAAGAACTGCTAAAGCGCCGAAGGCGGCGGCGAGGGCAGCCGCCAGGAAGCACCATAAACTTGGCGCCCAGCCGCCGAGCAGCACTTCAACGAAATCAGCAACCGCGCGGCCGCTCAGGCGCGCGACAAGGAACGATCCTGCGAAGAGCATGATCGCCGCCAGAACCGCTGCCAGAACCGCCCGCACTGGGGTCATGCGCTTCAGCCCCCTACTAGGTGTGCAGCCTAACGCTCGCTGCGCCCAACGCAAGCTTTGCCTGACTTTGGCGCGCGGCGAGGGCAAATAGTCCCCTCATTAGCCGCCCGATCGGAGGTGTCAGCCGGGATCGCGCTCCGCCGGACGATCACCGTGCGGCGCAAATTGTCCGTGCGCTTCAATTCGCTTGGACTTCGCAACGCCGAGGCTATAGGGCGTGCGCTCATCACTCGCGGAGAAATTCATGCGTCCTTCTGGCCGGTCCTTCAACGAAATGCGCGCCGTCAGCCTTGAAATTGGCGCCGCGAAGCACGCCGAAGGGTCCTGCCTCGTCAAATTCGGGGACACGCATGTCCTTTGCACGGCCTCCTGGGATGAGACGACGCCGCCCTGGCTTCGCGGGCAGGGGCGGGGCTGGGTGACGGCCGAATATGGAATGCTGCCGCGGTCAACGCATGAAAGGATGAAACGCGAGGCCAAGGGCGGGCAATCGGGGCGCACGCAGGAAATCCAGCGCCTGATCGGGCGCGCCTTGCGGGCGGTGGTCGACCTGAAGGCCCTTGGCGAGCGGCAGATCCTGATCGACTGCGACGTCCTGCAGGCGGACGGCGGCACCCGCACCGCTTCGGTCACCGGGGCCTGGGTCGCGTTGGCGCAGTGTTTCAAATGGGCGACCGCGAACGGCATTATCAAAACTAACCCGTTGAGCGACTCCGTCGCGGCGGTCTCCTGCGGGATCGTCAACGGCGCGCCGGCGCTCGATCTCGACTACGCAGAAGACTCGACGGCTGGAACCGACGCCAATTTCGTCATTACGGGCAAGGGCGGACTGGTCGAAGTCCAGGGAACGGCGGAAGGGGCGCCCTTCTCTGATGATCAGTTTCTAGCATTACTGGCGCTTGCCAGGGCAGGTTGCGTTGATCTCGCCCGGCGCCAACGCGACGCAGTTTAGGCGCCAGCAGTGCGCGAGAGCTACGCCGTTCCTTAAACGAAGCTTAAATATCGCAAACGGCCCCTTGTACGAGCCGCTTTTAATAGCGACATCTTCAAGAGCCTGAATGTTTGAACCTCAGCAGCAACGCAGGTATAATGAACTCATGCCAAACCGCGCCATCCTGGCCCGCGAAATTGCCGAGCTTTTGAAGGTGATGGCTCACCCGGACCGGGTGCGTCTGATCGAGGAGCTGCGAAACGGCAGCCTTGATGTGACCGATTTGTCGACGCGGTTGGGAATTCCCCCGACGCGGGTCTCTCAGCATCTGGCGCTGATGAAGGCGCACCGCGTGGTCGCAGACCGTCCTGACGGCCGCCATCACCTCTATAGCCTTGTCGATCGCAATCTTGCCGGATGGCTCCTCGACGGCGCCAAATTCGTTCACGCGCGCGCCGCCGCCAAAATGGCCGACCGTCAAGCGCTCGACGCTGCCGCCATCTTGTGGCGTGACGGTCCGTCAACGACCGCATCAGAAACCGCCGCCAAACTAAGCAATGGAGAAAAACATGGATAAGATCGCCGCCGGCGTGGCCCGCTTCCAGCAGGAAGCCTTTCACGAGAAACGCGACCTCTTTGAACGACTCGCTGAGGGCCAGTCTCCCGAAGCGTTGTTCATCACCTGCGCGGACAGCCGCATCGACCCCAATCTCATTACCCAGACGGCGCCGGGCGAACTCTTCATTCTCCGCAACGCTGGCAATATCGTGCCGCCGCATTCTCAGTACACAGGCGCGATGACAGCCTCCATCGAATTCGCAGTCGGCGCGCTGAAAGTCCCGCACATTATCGTCTGCGGTCACTCGGAATGCGGCGCAATGAAAGGCGCATTGAATCCCGAGGGTCTCGACGACTTTCCCCATGTCAAGGAATGGCTCGGGTATGCGCGAGCGGCCACGCTCGTGACGAAGCGCAAGGGCGCCGATCTGGACGCCAAAGACATGCTCGAGATGGTGATCCGCGAAAACGTGCTCTTGCAGATCGCGCATCTGAAGACGCATCCTTATGTCGCCGTCCAGCTGGCGTCGGGTGAGACCGAGATCCACGGCTGGGTCTATGACATCCGCTCCGGCGGCGTGCTCGCCTTCGACGAGAAGCAGAACGCTTTCGTACCCGTAGCCGAACGCTATCCGCAGTCGGTGGCCGCCGCCCTTCACGCTCATCATAGCGCGCTGGCGCAGTAGTTTCTTCCGCTCAAGGAGCATTTGATGACATCCGCCAAAGAGGCCCGGCCTGCCGGGCCGCCCCTGCTCAAAGGCTGGTTCGATTTCAGCAACATTCGCGGCGACCTTCTTGCCGGTCTGACGACCGGCGTCGTCGCGCTGCCGCTCGCGCTCGCCTTCGGCGAGGCCTCGGGCGCGGGGCCGATCGCGGGGCTCTGGGGCGCAATTCTCCTCGGTTTCTTCGCCGCGCTTCTCGGCGGCACTCCGACGCTCGTTTCCGGTCCGACCGGGCCCATGGTCGTCGTTTTCGCGGGGCTTTTCGCGGCGCTCAACGGCGATCCGGCGCTTGTTTTTGCGGCTGTTTTTCTTGGCGGCCTCATTCAGATCCTGATGGGGGTTCTCCGGCTTGGCCAGTATATCAAACTGGTTCCCTACCCGGTCGTTTCCGGCTTCATGAGCGGCATCGGCGTCATCATCATCGCATTGCAGCTCTCGCGGCTCTTCGGCCATGAGCCGTCAGGTTCCGGCACGATCCCGGCGCTTTCCGCGATCCCGGGCGCAGTCAGCGATCCTGTGTTGCCGGCTGTCGCGCTTGGCGCGCTTGCGCTCGCTACCGTTTTCCTGTGGCCCAAGCCTTGGGGCAAGATCGTTCCTGGTTCGCTCGCCGCGCTTGTCATCGGCACGCTGGCGAGCCTTGTTCTCACGGGCGCACCGCTTCTCGGCGACATCCCGACAGGAATTCCCTCCTTCATCCTGCCAAACTTCACGCCGGAGACTTTCGCTGTCGTTCTCGAAGCAGCAGTCATTCTCGCGCTCCTTGGCTCGATCGACAGCCTGCTCACGTCGCTTGTCGCGGACAATATGACCGCGACCCGCCACAAATCGAATATCGAACTCTTTGGTCAAGGCGTCGGCAACGCCGTCAGCGGCCTGTTCGGGGCGATCCCCGGCGCCGGCGCGACGATGCGAACGGTCATCAACATCCGCTCGGGCGCATCGACCCGCATCTCCGGCATGACGCACTCGCTGGTCCTTCTCGCGATCGTGCTCTTATTCACGCCGCTTGCAGGGCAGATCCCGCACGCGGTGCTCGCCGGCATTCTCGTCAAGGTCGGGTACGACATCATTGACTGGGCGTATCTGAAGCGCGCGCTCAAGGGCCCGCGCTGGGATCTTCTGCTCATGGCGCTCGTCCTTGGGCTGACGGTTTTCGTCGACCTCATCACTGCTGTCGGCGTCGGCGTCGTCCTTGCGGCGCTAGCATTCGTGAAGCAGATCGCCGACATCCAGGTCGAAGCGCTCAACGCCGGTACGGAGATCGTCGACGACCCGGAGGAGCGCCGCCTGCTGGATGGGGCGAACGGCAAGATCGCGCTCTTCGATTTCGCGGGCGGCCCCTTGAGTTTCGGCGCCGCAGCTGATCTTGGCCACCATGTGCGGGAAAAGGCGAAGGACGGCATGTCGTCGATCGTCCTCGACTTCAGCCGCGTGCCTACCCTCGACCTCTCAGCAGCGATGGCGGTCGATACGATCGCAGCCGATGCGAAAAGCGCGGGGAGAAAAGTCTACATCACCGGGCTCAATGAAAAGGTGGCCGGGACGCTCGCCGCCCTCGACGCCGACAAACATATCGGCGCCGATTATCGCTTCCATAACCGGCTAGAGGCGCTCCGCCACGCGGCCGGCGTGACGGCTGCGCCAGACGAGACGCCGAATGGGAAAGCGACTGGCCCTGCCGCCGCCGGCGCATGGTTCCAGCTGAAAGCATGACCGACCGTCCTTGACGCGAAGCCCGCCTTGCGTTCATCCGGAGGCGGGCTTTTCCTTTGCCGATTGTACCGCTCGCCCGGCTTGCGCCATGGTCCCGCAAAAATTGCAGGGGCCGATGAGCGAAGGAGTAAGGGACGCGTCGGATATCGAGGCGATGGCGCGCGGCAAGCACATCGTCGACATATTGATCGAGGAGCGCGCCAAGACGCTCGTGAAGTCGCCGCTCTGGCCGCTTTATCGCGCTGTTCTCTATCCGCTTCTGAAAGAGCCTGAAGCCAAGCGCATGGCTGATGCGATCGCGCCCCTCACGGGCGCGGCGGCGATGGCGCATGTCAGTTCGATCCTCGCGCTCGACGCCTGTGCGCACGGTCTTGAGCATTTGCCCCGGTCTGGCCGCTTCATCGTCGCCAGCGTCCACCCGACCGGTATTGCTGACGGGGTCGCCATGTACGATGCCTTGAGCAAGGTGCGCCGCGACGTTGTCTTCTTCGCCAACCGCGATGCGATCCGGGTGTCGCCGGGATTTTCCGACATTCTCATCCCGGTCGAATGGGTTGTCGAAAAGCGAACGCGCCAGCGCTCGCGCGAGACGCTGGT
Organism: Parvularculaceae bacterium; assembly: GCA_034522715.1. Taxonomy (GTDB): domain Bacteria; phylum Pseudomonadota; class Alphaproteobacteria; order Caulobacterales; family Parvularculaceae; genus Amphiplicatus. Next base: position 846,252 of record JAXHLA010000005.1, read on the forward strand.
CGAAATGAAAAAGGCGTTCGAGGCCGAACGGTGCGTCGTGCTTTTCCCTTCGGGACGCCTTGCCATGATGGGCGAGGATAAAAAACTGATCGAGCGCGAATGGATGACCTCGGTTGCGATCTTCGCGAGGAGATATGATTGCCCTGTCGTGCCGGCGCATATCGGCGCGCGGAATTCCCCGCTTTATTACTGGTTCTGGAAGCTGAACACGGAGCTTCGGGACATCACGCTTTTCAACGAGCTTCTCAACAAAAAGGGCAAGCGCTTTGACATTCGCTTCGGTCCGGCGATCCCGGCCGAGGCGCTCGGCGGCGACCCCGTCGAGGTGACGAAAGCGCTGCGCGAGCATGCGGCCTACGATGTTCCTGCGGGGCGCCCCTGGACGCCGCTCGCCGCGCGCTGACGGTCGCGGTTGTAGGTGAGTTCGAGAAAGACGTCCTCAAGGTCAGCCTCGACCGTCGTCAGGTCCTTCACGCCGACGCCCGCCGCCGCCAGCCGGTCGAGGATCGAGGCGACTTCGCCTTTCGACGGTTGATAGGGGATGGCGATGCGGCCGTCCTTGCGGAGTTCGGCCGCATACGGATGAAGCGCGGGCGCCGCGGCGAGCGCCAGCGAGGGCGTCACCAGCAGCGTCTTTGAATCGAGCGATCCGACGAGCTTTTCCGTCGGCTCGCAAGCAACGACCGATCCCTGGTGAATGATCGCGATCGTGTCGCAAAGCTCTTGCGCCTCTTCGAGGTAATGGGTCGTCAGGACGATTGTCACGCCTTCGCGGTGGAGCCGCAGCACATAGTCCCAAAGCTGCTTCCTGAGCTCGATGTCGACGCCCGCGGTCGGCTCGTCGAGCACGAGGATCGGCGGCGCGTGCACCATCGCCTTGGCGACGAGAAGGCGCCGCTTCATGCCGCCCGACAGCATCCGCACATAGGCGTCGGCTTTGTCGTCGAGCCCCAGCGCTTTCAAGATCTCCATGGTGCGGCGGCTCTTCGCCGGCACGCCATAGAGCCCTGCTTGAATCTCCAGCGCCTCCTTCGGCGTGAAGAACACGTCCATGTTGATTTCCTGCGGGACAACGCCGATCGAGGCGCGCGCCTGCCGCGGGTTCTTGTCGATATCGAAGCCCCAGATCGAGACCGATCCTTCGGATTTGCGAACGAGGCCCGCGAGAATGTTGATGAACGTCGACTTCCCCGCGCCATTGGGTCCGAGGAGACCGAAGATCGACCCTGCCGGAATGTCGAGATCAATTCCTTTAAGCGCCTCCTTCGCCGCCGCTTTCTTGTTGGCGGCGTAGGTTTTTTTAAGGCCCCGGGCGGAGATGGCGGCAGTCATGCGATGGCTCGCGATCTGGCGAGCGCCGCCTCTAGCACGGACCGCCGCGCGGCGAGAGGCTTGACGGCGCCGGCAAAGGAACGAATGAAGCGCCGGTTTTGAGGGAAAGCCCCGCTATGACCGAGCGACAGTCCGCGCCGCCGCCGGAAGTCATCTATGTCGATGAACACCGCGTCGCCTGCGACGGCGGGGGCGGCGCGCTTGGCCACCCGAAGGTGTGGTACTCGCTTGAGGACGGCGAGGCCGAGTGCGGCTATTGCGACCGGAAATTCGTCTACGCGCCGGAGAAAAAATCCGTACACTGATCGATAGGCGATCACCGTTCCGCTTTCGCCAATCGCACGAGGTCCTTCGCCTTCGGCGGCGCCGATTGCAGGATCGCCGACCGGAAGATGCGGCCCATGATCCTTGCCAGGAAGATCGCAAAGGCGAGCATCAACGCCGTCGCGCCGATGATCTCGGTCATCGGCGGATCGGCGGCCGCGCGCATCATCACCGCATAGGGGGTGTAAATCGGGATCCATGTCAAAATCGTCGCGACGAGGCCGTTCGGATTCTGGAAGACCATCGGCATGAACGGCAGCGGCGCGAAGACGAGCAGCATCACCGGCCCCATGAAGCTCTGCGCGTCCTGCAGCGAATTCGACATCGCGCCGATCGCGAGGAAAATCATCGCGAAGATCGCGTAAGCGCACAGGAAATAGAACAGATAGATCGCGATGAAATGCGAGCTGAAGAGGACGCCCAGCACGTCGCGCGCCACGCCCGCCTCCTCGCCGCCGGCGAGCGCCAGCGCGCCGCCGGTGAAGAGGAAGATCGCCGGCATGGTGAGGCCGACGGCGGCGATGCCGATCAGCTTGCCGATCATCAGCTGGTTCGCTGTCACCGAGGACAGCAGGATTTCGACAATCTTGTTGGAACGCTCTTCGATCGTGTTCGTGAGGAGCAGATTGCCGACGCCGAAGACGACGACGAGAAGCATATAGGTGAGCGCCGCCGGAATGAACGCGGTCCTGAGGCGATCGGCGTCCTGAAGCCCTGCGCCTGAAATGTCGCGCGGATCGAAAGCTTCAACCGGCGCGTCGACATCGGCGAGCGCGTCGAGCGCGTCGGCTTCAACGCCAAGGCTGTCGGCGAATTTTCGGCGCGCGGTCGCGGTCAACGCGCGCCCCGCCGCATATTCGAGCGAGGGATCGGTGAGATTTTTCGACCAGTATTGCGCGGTCGCGCCGCCCGCGGCGCCGGTATATTCTTTCGGGATGAGAATGGCGGCGAAAAGCTCGCCGCCGCCGGGCCAGTCGCGCTCGCCGGTCAGATAGGGACGAAGCGCCGCCGCGGCGCCTTCTAGCGTCGCCCTTTCGCTTGTCACGGCGCTCGCGTCGAGGCGAATGAACTGGCGCTTGGGCGCCGCGAACAGCGGCACGCCGGGGCGCAAATTCGGTCGAACGATCTCGATTCCGGCCTCGAACCCGCCCGCTGCGTCGAGCGCGGCGATGCGCGCCAGGATCCCGCCCTTCGGCGCGAAGGGCGCCGGCAGGTCGTCAGCCTTCACTTGCGCCGGATCAAGCGCGACGGCGAGCCAGCGGTCCCATGCCGACAGCGATTCGCGCTGATGCTGGCGCGCGATCTCCTTGTCGATCGCGTCGATATAGCCGCCGGCCTCGTCGATGACGACGAAGGCGCGCGTCGGGCGCGCCTGCTCCATGAAACTCACCGCGACGCCGCCGAGAACGACGATCAGCGGGAACATCACCAGGAACATCAGGAAGCCGCGCGACAGCACATATTGCTTGTATTCGCGCCAGGCGATGAGGAGCACGGGTCTCATGCCGCGGCGCGGCCTTCATCCGCCGGTGCCGTCTGCGGCGCCGCATCGCCGGCGAGCGCGACGAAGATGTCGTGCAGCGAGGCGCCCGCATGTTCGAAGCGGGTCATCCGGATGCCGGCCTCGAAGGCGGCGCTGAGCACGGCGTTCGGATCGGCGCCGGGCTTGAGGTCGATGGCGTAGTCGCGGTCAAGGCCCTCGCCGGCGCGCGCGGTGATCGCGGCGACGCCGGGCGCGCGCTCCAGCCGGGCCGGGTCATCGCTTGTGCGGATGAGAAGCTGCGGCGGAAATTGCCGGCGCGCTTCTTCCAGCGTGCCTTCGAACTGTTTCTTGCCCCTGGCGAGGATCAAGAACCGGTCGCAGAGCCGCTCGGCGTGCTGCATCGTATGGGTCGAAAAAATGATCGTCTTTCCCTGAGCCTTCAGCTCACGGATCAAATCTTCGAGCGTCGACTGGTTGATCGGGTCGAGACCGGAAAACGGCTCATCGAGAATGAGCAGCTCAGGGTCATGCGCGATCGTCGCGAGAAGCTGGACTTTCTGCGCCATGCCCTTCGACAGCGCTTCGTTTTTCGCCCGCGCGAAGTCGCCGAGCCCGAAGCGCTCAAGCAGCGCCAGCGCCCTGGCTTTCGCTTCTTTCTCGGGAACGCCGCGCAAACACGCGAAATAGGCGATCGTGTCCGCCGCCCTCATCTTGCGATAAAGGCCGCGCTCTTCGGGAAGATACCCGATCTTGTGACGCACCTTGATCGCCGAGGCCGAGCCCAGAACCTCGATCCGGCCCGAGGTCGGCGACGCGATTTCGAGGATCATGCGCAGCGTTGTCGTCTTGCCCGCGCCGTTCGGGCCCAGAAAGCCGAAGATCTCGCCCTTGCGGACGGAGAACGACAAGCCGTCGACAGCCGCGAACGCGCCGAAGCGCTTGACCACATTGTCAAGGAAAAGCGCCGGCGCTGTCATCGAATACCCCTCACGAGAACGCAAATGGTCATGCGAAGACCGTTAACAAGGCGTTACGGTGAAGTGGGGAATGGGGAATGGGCAATGGGGAATGGGAAGAAACGGCCGCCTTTTGATCACAAATCACTGACCACTGACCTCTCACTACTCCCATTGCCCATTGCCCATTCCCCCTTGCCCCCAAGGCGCGCCGCTGCGTTCTCCGCGGGACCCTCGTCCCCGGCAGCACGGGCAGGCGGATAAAGGCGGAGAGGCTTGCGCGGGGGCACGGCTCATCCGGGGGTAGGCAAGACTTGGAGGATGGCCATGCATCCCCCGCGCCCCCTCGGGGCGGCGGGCATGCCGTCCTGCCAGGGACGGCCGCCGCCGGAGGGGCTGGCGCATTTAACGTTCTGGGGCAGCGCCCCGCGGTCTCCCGGGGCGCGCCCGCCCTGACCTCCCGGAGGAGGCAAGACGGGCGCGACATCGGTACACCACCGCCGGCCGGCCTCGGCCCCTCCCGCCTCGTCTTGCGGGAAGGCCTGTCTCCGGCGCGCCAGGCCAAAGCGCATGAGACGGGTGATCAAGCGCCTCTCCAGCTTTGGCTGGGGAGCATCCTACGCCCACCACGAGGGGGGTGGGATAAAGAGGGGGATAACCTGGGGGATAAGGAGGGGGATAACTCTGGCCGATGATCGCGTTAACCATCTAACCGGCTGATCGCCCTGCCATTTCCGGTTCCCCAAAGGCGCGAACCCAGAACCCCCCGCCGCAACCCCTGATAGGCGACACGGCCCCAAAACCGCTCCTCCGTGTACGGAGCACGCGATCACGAATTGTTACAGACAGGCCTCGCCCTGCCCGCCACCCCGCCCCACCCGTCACCCCGGGGCGCCGCGTCTTCGCGGCGAGCCCGGGGCCCAGCTCCCGCGAGCGGCGCACGCGCGACCTTCCGGAGATGGATCCCGGGTTCGTCGCTGACGCGACGCCCCGGGATGACGGCGACGGGAAGCGCGACCCGGGGTGACGGACAGGCGTAGCGACGCCCCGGGGTGACGGAGGGCAGAGGCGACGCGGGGTGATGGCAGGGAGCAGCAGGGGCCGGGAGGCGCGGAGGAGGGGCCCCCGCGTAGCACTCCGTATAAGGAGCAACCACCGCTTGCTGCGGGCCCATCTTGGCCTTTGCGCAGCGATCGGCCACAAGGCGGCGTCCGCCTTGCTGAGGTTCTTCATGATCCGCGCTGTTCTCATCCTCGCGTTTGCGCTGCTTGCCGCCTGCGGGCGAACGCCGGCGCCTTCGGCGCCGCCTGTCGCCGACCCGGCGACGCTGCGAACGGTCGCGCAAGGGGACACGATCGGGTTCTCCGCGCCGGCGGGGGTTCAGATCTGGCGCGGGCTTCCCTTTGCGGCGCCTCCTGTCGGTGACTTGCGCTGGCGCGCGCCGCGCCCGGCCGCGAACTGGACGGGCGTGCGTGAGGCGCTTGAGGGCGCCGGCGTCTGCCCGCAAATCGCCAATGTCTTCAACGCTGTCGAGGGCGTCAAGCCTGGCATTCTTCTTGGTACGGAGGATTGCCTTTATCTCGATATCTATGCGCCCAAGGACGCCGCGGCGACAGCGCGCCTTCCCGTCATGGTGTGGATCCATGGCGGCGGCAATGTCTGGGGCTCGGCCAAGCAGTACGATCCCTCGAACCTCGCCCGGAACGAGAACGTCATCGTCGTTGTGGTCCAATATCGCCTGGGGCCGCTCGGCTGGTTCGCGCATGAAGCGATCCGCCAGAGCGCTGAAACGCCTGACGACGGCGCCGCCTCTTTTGCGATTCTCGATCTCGTCGCTTCGCTCGAATGGGTGAAAGAGAACATCGCGGCGTTTGGCGGCGATCCTTCGCGCGTGACGATTTTCGGCGAGAGCGCTGGCGGCGCGAATGTCGCCGGCCTTCTCGCCAGCCCGCGTGCGACAGGGCTTTTCCATCGCGCCATCGTGCAGTCGGGGCTTTTCGATTCAACGGCGCTTGGGGAAGCCGAAAACGGCGGCGGCGCCGATATCAATCCCGCCGCGGCCGTCGCCGCGCGTCTTGGCGCGACAGACGCGGCAGGCTTGCGCGCGGTCTCGGCGGAGACTTTGTTCAAGGCTTATGAGCTCGACGCCGCGGGCTTTTCCAGCATGCCGCGGATGATCGCCGACGGCGTCGCGCTGCCTTCGCAAGGCTTGCGCGAAGCGTTGAGGTCGCCGGCGACGTTCAACGCCGTGCCGGTGATCACCGGGACCAATCGCGACGAGATGAAGCTTTTTCAACTCGTCGATCCGCGCTTCGTCAATCGCTACCTTGGCGTCATCCTGATCGCGAAGGACCAGCAATTCTACGATCGCCTCGCCGACTACCAGAGCCGGCTCTGGCGCATCCGCTCGGTTGATGAACCGGCCGCGCTGATGACCGAAGGCGGGCACCGCGAGGTCTACGCGTACCGTTTCGACTGGGACGAGGGCGGCCGCTTTCTGTTGACCGATCTGAAGGCGCTTCTCGGCGCGGCGCATGGGCTCGAAATCCCGTTCGTGATGAACAAGTTCGCGCTTCTCGGCCGCCTTGATCCCGTGATGTGGACGAAGGCAACGCTCGAAGAGCGCGAGACCTTGTCGCGCCAGATCGGCGGCTACTGGGCGGCCCTGGCGCGCGACGGCGACCCGAACGGGGCCCCGCGCGCCGGCGCGCGCCCTGAATGGCGCCCATGGTCGGCGGAAGGCGCGCTGATGCGGCTCGACGGCGCTTCGGACGGGGGCGTGCGCATGATCGCCGGCCTCGATAGTGTCGACCGGCTGATCGCCGACCTTGAGGGCGAGCAAGCGCTGACTCGGGAGCAAAAACGCCTCATCGCCGAAGCGCTCGGTCTCTGGCTGCCGTCACGCAAGGCGGACTTCCTCGCCGCCGCCGGCTAGCGGGCGCCGTTTCGCCGCAAAAAGACCCTGAAAAGACCCCGGGCGGCAGCAGCGGGATGCAGGGGTCGGCAGCGTTCTACTTTCCGATGGCGGCGCAACGGGACCGCCGGAGTGGAGGACGTCATGATTTCTTACCCTAAAAAAATTGCCGCCGCGCTGCTCGGCGCCGGCCTTGTGCTGGGGGCTGCCCCGGCTTTCGCTGGCGAATGGCGCCTCGACCGGTCGCGCTGCCCTGACCTCGGGGAAGACCGCCGCGATGCGCGCGAGTCGCGCCGCGACGAACGGTATGACTATAGCCGCCGTGATGTCCGCGAGGACCGGTACGACCGGCGCGAGTCCCGCCGCGATCGCGCCGTCACGGTATGTCCGCGCTCGGCCTTCTATTACGCGCCCGACCGTCATGAACGCCGCCGCGCCGACTTCCGCGCGCCGCGTTTGCGCCTCAGCTATGACCGCGATTACCGGATGAACTACCGGTATGACGACGGCGTGCGCATCTATCTCCGCGGCTAAGGCTCCGGCGGTAGCGCTTACGGGGCGAAAAACCGCGTTGCACTTTTGTCGCCTGCCGCTCTGACGCTTGAACTCGCAAACGGGCGATGTAGGTAGGGCCGCTGACCGAAAGAGGCCCCTTGTCCCGCATCGCCCCTTTGTTCGACGCTCTCGCACGCGAGGGCCGCGCCGGCTTCGCGCCGTTCATCATGGGCGGCGATCCGGATTACGATCGCAGTCTGGCGCTGCTGAAAGCGCTTCCCGGCGCCGGCGCCGATCTGATTGAGCTTGGCGTCGCCTTCACCGACCCGATGGCCGATGGCCCGTCCATACAGGCGGCCGGCCTCCGCGCGCTCGATGCGGGCCAGACGCTTGCCAAAACGCTTGCGATGGTTCGCTCGTTTCGCGACGGAGACGATAAGACGCCCATCGTTTTGATGGGCTATTACAATCCCTTTTATGCCTACGGCGTCGATCGATTCCTGAAGGACGCCAAACGCGCAGGCGTTGATGGTCTGATCGTCGTCGATCTGCCGCCGGAAGAGGACGCCGAGCTCTGCGTGCCGGCGCGCGCTGCGGGTCTCGACTTCATCCGCCTCGCCACGCCGACGACAGATGCCGCGCGGCTCCCGGCGGTGCTGAAAAATACGTCAGGGTTCATTTACTATGTCTCGGTTGCAGGCGTTACCGGCGCGAAGACGGGCGCACGCGCCGCCGTCGATGAGGCCGTTGCGCGGCTGAAGGCCGCATCAAGCCTTCCCGTCGGCGTCGGCTTCGGCATCAGGACGCCGGCGGACGCTGCTGAGACTGCAAAAATTGCGGATCTTGTGGTCGTCGGATCAGCGCTCGTTGATCGATTGGCCGCGAATTTGACCAACGCCGGGGTTGAGCCCGGGCGCGTCAGCGACGATAGTGCGATTGTCGCGGTTGTCGATCTGGCGCGCGACATTAGCGGGGCTGTCCGGCGCGCCCGTTTGTAGCGCGGCCGGCACGGAGAACGGGATGAGCTGGCTCTCGAACCTGGCGCCGCCGGGCATCAAGGCGATGTTTCGCAAGAACGACGAGGCGTCGGATTCGCTGTGGGTGAAATGCCCCGGCTGCGGTCAAATGCTGTTCGGCAAGGACCTCGAAGCCTCGCTCTCGGTCTGCGCCAATTGCGGTCATCATTTGCGCCAGTCCGTCACGGACCGGCTGAAGGCCCTGTTCGATGGCGGCCTCTACTCGGAAATCGCCGTTCAGCCGCCCCCGGAGGATCCGCTCCAGTTTCGCGACGAGAAAAAATACGCTGACCGCCTGAAGGACTATCGCCGCAAGACCGGGCGCCCCGATGCGATGGTCGCCGCGCTCGGCGCTGTCGAGGGAACGCCCGCTGTCGCCGCCGTGCAGGATTTCGAGTTCATGGGCGGCTCGATGGGCATGGCGCTCGGCGAGACGATGATCCGCGCGGCTGAAACGGCGGTCGATGAACGCGCGGCGCTGATTGTCTTCACGGCGTCTGGCGGCGCGCGCATGCAGGAGGGCATCCTCTCGCTGATGCAGATGCCGCGCACCACGATCGCGGTGCAGATGATGCGCGAGGCGGGGCTGCCCTATATCGTCGTGCTTACCCATCCGACGACAGGCGGCGTCACGGCCTCTTACGCGATGCTCGGCGACATCCATATCGCCGAGCCCGGCGCGCTGATCGGCTTTGCCGGCCCGCGCGTCATCGAACAGACGATCCGTGAAAAGCTTCCCGAAGGCTTCCAGCGCGCCGAGTTCCTGAGGGAGAAGGGGATGGTCGATCTCGTCGTCCCGCGCGCCGAGCTGAAAGCGACGATCGCCCGCCTCATCCGGGTGCTGACGAAATCGGGCGAGCGCGCCGCCGTCGACGCCGCAGCCCCGCGCGCCGCCGAATAGAAAGCCGCGCCCTTTGGATCCCGTCGCTGCGGCGCTAGAAAAGGTCGCGGTCCGCCGTCCGGCGCTGATCGATCTGGGGCTTGACCGCGTTCATCGGATCCTGGCGCGCCTCGGCGATCCGCACCGTCGTCTCCCGCCCGTTTTTCACGTCGCCGGCACCAATGGAAAGGGGTCGACATGCGCTTATCTGAGGGCGATCCTTGAGGCTTCGGGCGCGCGCGTCCACGTTTTCACCTCGCCCCATCTCGTCAATTACCGCGAGCGCGTCGTGCTCGCCGGGTCTGAGATTTCCGATGCGGCGTTCATCAGCGCGATCACCCGCGTCGACGAGGCGGCCGGCGCCGACGATCTGACGCTGTTCGAGACGATCACCTGCGCCGCGTTCGCCGCCTTCGCTGAAACGCCCGCGGATTTTCTCGTTCTTGAAGTCGGCCTCGGCGGCCGGCTCGACGCGACAAACGTCATCGACAAGCCCCTCGCGGCGGTCGTCACGCCGATCGCGCTCGACCACCAGAATTTTCTCGGCGACACGATCGCCGAGATTGCAGGCGAGAAGGCAGGCATTTTCCGCCGCGCCGCGCCGGCCGTCGTCGGGCCGCAAACGCCCGAGGCGATGGCGGTTTTCGAGCGTGCGGCCGCGCGCGCCGGCGCCGGCTTCTTCGCGCATGGCACGGCGTGGACGGCGTGGGCGGAAAACGGGCGCCTGATCTATCAGGACGACATCGGGCTTTCGGATTTGAGCCCGCCGCGCCTTGTCGGCGCGCACCAGTTCATGAATGCCGCGCTCGCCGTCGCCGCCATCCGCGCTAGCGGTCTTCCGTTGACGGATGAAGTCCTCTCCGCCGGCCTCACCAGCGCCCGCTGGCCGGCGCGGCTGCAACGCCTGAAGACCGGACCGCTCGTCAAGGCGATCGGTCCGCGCTCGGAATTATGGCTCGACGGCGGCCACAACCCGCACGCGGCGCGCGCGCTCGCCAGCGCGCTCGCCGATTTCGAGGAGAAAAACTCGCGGCCGCTGATCCTCATTGCCGGCATGCAGGAGAGCAAGGACGCCGAAGGCTTCTTCGCCGCCTTCGCGGGTCTTGCTTCAACCGTTTTTACGGTGCAGGCGGACCACGCCGGCGCGCGCACCGCGGATGACGTCGCGCGCGCCGCCGAACGCGCCGGCATTCCCGCTTACCCCTGCGGCTCGCTCATCGAAGCGGCGAGCCTTGCCCGCGGCGGCGGCGCCGCGCGCGTGCTCATTTGCGGCTCGCTTTATCTCGCCGGCGAAGTGCTGCGGCAGAACGGGTGATGGTCTCGCTCCCCCGAAAGCGGGGGAGGGCAGGGCGCAACGGGACCGCCGCTGGAGCGCCGGGCGGAAAAGTGGATCCGGTTTTCCGCGAAAACGGCGCGACCACCAACAAATTAGATCGTCGGCGCAATGCCTTGATCACGCCCGGCGATCTAGGCCGTCTTTGCGGGCGCGCCGAGTTCGTTTCTGATCCAGGCCTGCAGGGCGGATTTCGGCGCGGCGCCGACTTTCGTCGCGGTCAGCTTGCCGCCCTTGAAGATCATCAGCGTCGGGATGCCCCGCACGCCGTAGCGGCCGGGCGCTTCCGGGTTGTCATCGATATTGACCTTGGCGATTGTCAGTTGGCCCGCGAACTCGGCCGACAATTCTTCAAGCGCCGGCCCGATCTGCTTGCAGGGCCCGCACCACTCCGCCCAGAAATCGACGAGGACGGGTTTGTCGGCGTTCAACACATCGTCCGTGAACGATTGATCGGTGACGGGCTTCGTAGCCATGATGTTTTCCTGTGGGGTCCGCAAGGGAACCGTTGCTCAGCGCCCAAGATAAGGCCCCCGACGCCAAGATCAACGCCTGTTCACGCAAGCGTTAGCCGCCGTGCCTCGTCGAGAACGCCTTGGGGGACTGGCATCAGCCGCGCGTCGTAGGTCCACAAAAGCGCCGCTTCGATCTGACGGTCCGGATAGATTTCCTGCAGCAGCGCGCGATAAGCGGCGAGCTGCGCGATATAGCGCCTGTCGACATCCTCAACGCGCACCGGCGGCGGGCGGTTCGTCTTGTAGTCGACGATGAGGACGCGGTCCGGCAGCACCGCCAGGCGGTCGATCTGGCCGGAAAGGAGGATCTCGCCGCCATCCCCCGCCAGCCGTCCGCCGATCGGAACTTCCGCGCGGCTGCCGGGCGCGAACACAGGCGCAAAACGCGGGTCCTGGATGACGCTGAGCGCCTCCTCGCGCAGCTGAGCGCGCGCCTCCTCGCTCCAGGCGGCGGCATGATGCGCGATCAGGCGGTCGGCCGCGCCTTCCTGCGCGCGCGGGGCGATATCGGGCAACAGCTCCAAGAGCTTGTGAAGAATGCGCCCGCGAAGATAGGCGTCCTTCCCGCGCGCCGGCGAATAGGCGGCGCGCTCGCCTTCGGAAAGCGTCGACGGCGCGCGCCTTGCGGGTCCCGCCTCGATGGGCGCAGGCCGCGTGAGATAGTCCGGAAGCGGAGCATCGCCGCCCGCCGCCTGCAGCCCAGCGCGTTCGTTCTTTGGGGGCGCGGTTTGCGGCGCCTCGAGACGGCGGACGACGCCGCCGAAACGCTCAACGGTCTCGATCGCTGCCTCGCCGAAGTCGGCGAACGCGTCCTCGGCGAGCGCATGCCAGCTTTTTTCAGCGGGCGCAGGCTTGTGCGGATCGGGCAGGCGCCCGTCCGCGTGCCCGCAGATGATGAGATGATCCTTCGCCCGCGTCGCGCCGACATAGAGCAGGCGCCGGTACTCTTCGCGCATCAGGCGTTTGGCGCGGTCGCGCGCCGCATCAAGAAGAGGATGGTCCTTCGCAGGCCCCAGCCCAAGGACAGGCAGCAGCGATCCATCCTTCGCTTCGATGGCGAGAATGTCGCCAAGAGCGTTGGTTGGCGGGCGCCGGTGCGCGTCGAGCAGGAAGACGATCGGCGCCTCAAGACCCTTGGCCTTGTGCGTCGTCATCACGCGCACGGTTGACCCAGCGTCCGAGGCCTCGCGCGAGACCTCGGCGTCGGACATCGCCATGGCGCCCAGAAAGAGGCGAAGGCTGCGCGGCTGCGCGCGCTCGAAATCATGCGCCTGCCGCAGGAATTCTTCGACTGGCTCGCGGCAGGGCGCGCCGAGCCGCGCCTGCAGACGACGCCAGCCGGACGGCGCGCCGCTTTCGAGAATGTGCGTGAAGAACGCGGCGGGCCCTTCGTTGAGCGCAATCGCGCGCGCGGCGGCGATATCGTCGTGCGCGCATTGCCATTCGGGACGCTCATGATGACGGGCGGCGAGCGCGGACCACAGCCGGCGCTCGGCGCGGTTCGCGGCGAGATCGTAAAGGCTGTCCTCATCGATCGTGAAGAACGGGCTCTTGAGCGTCTCGGCGAGCGAAAGATCGTCGCCCTCATAAAGCGCCGCGCGCGCATAAGAGACGAGATCGAGGACGCCCTGATCCTCCATCAGCATCAGCTTGTCGGCGCCGGCGACAGGAACGCCGCGCCGGCCGAGCGCGCGGATCGCTTCGGTGAACAGGGCGCCCCTGCTCTGTACAAGGATCATGATGTCGCCGGGGTCGATCGGGCGCCCTTGCGATTGCAGCATCTGGCCGCCGTCAAGCCAGCGCTTGATCTCAAGGGCGACCGCGTCGGCGAGCTGCCTTGAGCGGCTGGTCGCGGATCTGGCGTCGAGCGGCGCGTCCCAGGGCGCGATCTCTTGTTTTTCCGGCATCGGCACAAGCGGCCACAACTCGACGCTGCCGCCCGCGCCTTCGCGAACGCACAGATGCTCCAGCGGACGCTCGCTGCTGACATTGTCGATCACCTCCGCCCGCGCGAAGAGCGCGTCGACGAAGGCGAGCGGCGGGGCGGCGGTCCGGAACGAGGCCTTGAGCGGCAGGTTCTTGAAGGGCTGCGCGGCGGCCGCCTTCTTGCCGAGGTCCTCCTCCTTCTCCTTGAACAGCGCGGCGTTGGCGCCCTGGAACGAATAGATCGACTGTTTCTGGTCGCCGACCGCAAAGAAGGTCCGTATACGGTCAGTGACGCCGGCGCCGGCGAAAAATTCCTCCAGCGGCGCCTCGATCACGTCCCAGGCGTCGGGCCCTGTGTCCTGCGCCTCGTCGAGAAGGATGTGCGACAAGCCCTTGTCGAGCTTGTAGAGCACCCATTGGGCGCCGTTCCGGGCCTCGAACAGCGCGCGCGTCTTCGCGATAAGGTCGTCGAAATCAAGGCTCGCGCGCGCGGCTTTCAGGTCATCATAGGCCGCAAAGGCGCGCGCCAGCAGCGTCAACAAGGCGCGCGTCTGCGCGGCGGCTTCGGCCGCGCGGAACCGCTTCAGCAGGACGCTGAAACCCGCCTGCGCCGCTTGCATGAAGGGCTCGATCGACGCGTCAATTGCGGCGGTCGCGGCCGTGCCGAACGATTTGCGTTCCTCGCCCTTCCCGGTGAGAAAGACTGATGTCAGCGCTGCGATCTGTTCGTTTGGCGCTGCAGTGTCGAGAAACGCGCAGAGCGGCTTTGAGAGATATTTCTTCGGGTTGCCGCCGGTCGCGTCGATCGCCGCGCGCGCAGCCTCGAACCGCGTGCGCGGATAGAGGCGCAGGAAATCGGTCATCAGGCTCTGCGCCGTGTCGCCGGGGATCGCGCCGAGGCGGTCCGCGACCTCATCGCCGAGCGCCAGCCAGCGAGCGTTGGCGGCGCGCGCGAATTTTCGCCGGCCGGACGTCACGGATTTTTCCAGGAGCCCGCGCAGCCGGTCGCCCGACATCTCCTCAAGAAGCCGCGCGAACGCTGCCGCGATGTCCAGCGCATCGCTCGTCGCGACATGCGCCACGGCGGCGGCGGCAAGGTCCTTTGCCTGAAGATCCTCGATGACCGTGAAGCCCGGCGGCACGCCCGCCTCGATCGGGAAGCGCTTCAGGACGCCTTCGCAGAAAGAGTGGATGGTCTGGATCTTGAGGCCGCCGGGCGTTTCCAGCGCGCGCGCGAACAGGCGCCGGGCGAGGCGAAGCTCTGCTTCGCTGCGCAAGCGCTCATCGCCGTCGAGATCGCTGAGCGCGGCTTGCAAGGAAGGGTCGTCCGCGAGCGCCCACGCGCCAAGGAGGGTGAAGAGCCGCGCCGACATTTCAGCAGCGGCAGCCTTGGTGAAGGTGATGCAGAGGATGGTCGAGGGATCGGCGCCCGCGAGCAGGAGGCGCGCGACGCGGTTCGTCAGGACGCGCGTCTTGCCGGACCCCGCATTCGCCGAGACGAATGCCGAATGCGCCGGGTCCGCCGCGATGCGCTGGTTGCGGGTTGTTTCCTCTTTGTAAGCCGCCGCGGTCATTCGCCAGCCCCGTCGCTTTCGGCTTCCGCGCTCCATTCCTTGCGGCGCGCCAGCTGGTCGTAATCGCCATAGTCATCGACGAATTCGGGGTGAGGCTGCGAGAGGTAGCGCGTGCCGGGATCGTCAAACGCGGCGACCAGCGCGCGCAAGGCACGCGCCGCCGCGCCTGCTGCTTCGGCGGCGTCCGCGCCCTCGCGGCCCCAGCTGTTCTCCTTCTCGTTCGCGCTGCGATTGACGACGCGCAGATAGCCGTAGCGCGAGACCGCGCGCGCGCCGACGTCGGGGAAAGCGCCCGCCGCGAGCATCGCCGCCGTCAGCGCGAGTTGCGGGGAGAAAGTCCTGTCCTGGTTTTCAGTGCGGAGCTTCCCGGATTTGTAGTCGAAGAGCAACGCCGCGCCGTCCGGTTCGATGTCGATGCGGTCGGCGCGCGCGGTCAGCGTGAAGGCTGGCGCAACGCCCGGCAGCGTCCATCGCCCGTCGCGTTCGACGAAGGTTGACGCGCCTGCGGCGCGCCGTTCAGCCTCGAACGCGGCGAACCAGTCGAACGCGTCGTCAAGCGCGACGGACCAGAAGCGCCGCTCGGCGCCGTCAAAACCGAACGCCGGCGCGGCGCTGTCGAGAAGCGCGATCAGCGATGCGCGCGTCGGCGGCGACGGCGCCTGTGCGGCGTATTCGAACACGCGGTGCAAAAGGCTTCCCATCTCGCGCATGCCGAAGGCGGCGCCGGGCTCTTCGAGCTTCTTGAGGCCGAGGAGATGGCGCGCGTAAATCCCGTAAGGATCGCGCAGCCATTTTTCGATTTGCGTCACTGACATCGAACCGGGGCGCCGGCCCGGCCCGGCGCGCGGGGCTGGCGGGGAGGCGGGCGCGACAGCCGGCGGCGCGTCGAGCGCGGTGAGGATCGCCGACCAGTGCGCCGAGCGATCGACGCGGGGAAGCGCCTTCGCGCCGGTCAGGATATTCCGCAAGCGGACAATCCAGCGCGACGGGTTTGCGGGCTTGCCCCCGGAGCGCTTCGCGCGCGTCAGGAACACGTCGCCTTGTGCGGCGAGATTGGCGAAATCATGGGCGGCAAGGCCGATCCGCCGCTCCGGCGAAGGAAGCCCCAGATCCCTTCGCATCGGCCGGGAGAGGAAAGGATCGCCCGCCGCGTCCGACGGCCAGACGCCTTCGTTGAGCCCGCCGAGAATGATGCGATCAGCGCTGATGAGGCGCGCCTCTAGGGGCCCGAGGATCGACAGGCGCGGATGCCCGCGCCGGAGGCCGTAAACCGCAACGCCCCCGATGAGCGCGGTGAAAACATCCGTGTACCGCCGTCCGCCGACCGCATCGATGGCGCTGCCGGCGTCCGCCAGATCGGCGAGCAACCCGGCGCCCTTCGCGCCGTCGGCGCCGGACCAGAGCCGTTCGGGGCCGGCAATGAGTTCCGCCGCTGCAATATGGCCCGCGAGCATGGCGGCGAACGGCGCATGCCCCTCACGCGGGAACGCGGCGGCAGCTGTGTCGAGCGTCGTCATCGCCGCTTCCATCGCCGGCGTCAGCGCGCCGTCCTCGGCGAGTTTCTCGCGCACGCTTGCAAGCCCGCGCGCGGGACGCAGGCCGCGCAACGCCCGATCAAGCCCGTCGGCGCCCTTCGCGTCGGTCGCCGTCAGCGGATGGCGAAGGAGCGCCAGGATCGCAACAGGATCAGCCGGGTCCTCAAGATAGAGCGCAACGAGGCGCAAGAAGACGCCGCACGGCGTATTCGCAAAGGGCGCCCCCGCGCTGTCCGCGACGTCGAGGCCCCAGCGGCGAAGCTTCAGCGCCACGCGCCGCGCCAGCAGGCGGTCCGGCGTCACGAGCATCGCGGTCTTGCCGGGGGTCTCGACGGTTTCGCGCAACAACGCCGCAACGGCGGCGCTTTCGGCTTCTTCGGTCTCGGCCTCGATGAGCGTCAGTCCCTCCGTCGCGCTGGCGAGGCCGTCATCGCGCGCTGTCGCTGCGGCGACGAGCGACAGCCAGTCATCCGTCGCCTCGGCCGGGCGCAGCGCCAGCGTCAGCAAGGTCGATCGCGGATTATCGCCGCCCGACCCCGGCCATGGCCGGACATCGCCCGCGCCAAGGCCGATGGTGGCGAGAAGGGATTTCAACCCGAATTGCGGATGCGCATCATCGATCGCCCCTGCGGCGCGCGCGTCGAGGCTGCGGTCGAGGCCGGGAAGGATGGCGGCGCCGGAGGGCGCCCGCGCAATCGCCGCGATCAGGCGCGCGACGGCGGGCGCGCTGGCGGTCGTGCCGGCGATGATGACGGGATGGCCGGGCGGATGATCGCGGAGCCGCTCCGCCGTCAGGCCAATCAGCCTTGCGCGCCGCGCCGCGCCGTCCATGCGGCCGATCTCGGCAAGATGCGCTGGCCAGGCGCGGGTGATGATGTCGAGAAAGTCGAGCGAGCGCCGCCAGTGCCCGGCGATGTCGGCGACGTCGAGGCGCGTCAACGCGGAGGGATCGATCTCCTCAGCGTGAAAGGAATCGAGAAGACCGCCAAGTTCGCGCGCCGCCGAGATCGCCGCCGGCCAGTTTTCCTGTCCCGCGAAGACCCGGTCGCGCCGCGCCACGAGCCGCGCCAGCGCGACCAGCCGGTCCATCGGCGCGATCGCGGGCGGGAGCGCGATTTCATCAGCAGCCTCGCCCAGCGCAACCGCTTCGTCCTCGTCGATATCGCCAATGGTGCGAAAGCGCGGAAACAGCGCGGCGCGCCGCCCGTTCGCGGCCATGACATCGAGAAAAATTTCGGGCGCGGCGCGCACGGCCCGCCGCGTCGGCAGGAAAATCTCCGCCTCGGCGGCAGCCTCGCCGAAAGCGTCGATCAATCCTTGCGCAAGATCGGCGAGAAAAGGACGGCCAGCGTCGATTGAAAAATAGCGGGGCGGGGAAAGGTCAGCGAAGAACGCGCTGCGGCGGGCATCGGTCATCCGCCATTGTGTCGAAAAAAGCCTCGGCGAGCGCAAGCCCTTCCGGATCGCCGACATGCATCCAGGGGCCTTGATGCACGATCCCTTTCATGCGGCCCGCCCGGCGCGCCTTGTCCCACAAAACCCGCAGCGAAAAGGGCCCGTCGGGCGTCTCGGCGAGCAAGGAAGGCCGGATGATCTGCAGCCCTGTGTAAATAAAAGCGGCGCTCGGCCCGGTTCGCCAGTCGAGCGCGCCGTTCTCCCCAAGCTCGAAATCGCCCGCGCCGTCATAGCCGCTCGCCATGCCGATCGGCGCGAGCAGCAGCAGCGCATCCATGGTCTCGTCCCGCCAGGCGTTCGACAGCGCTGCGCAAGGCTCTTCGCCGGCGCCATCGACAAGGATCGCATCGGTGTTGGTGCAAAAGACAGGCGCGGACCCGAGATGGGGCGCCGCCTTCTTCAAACCGCCGCCGGTCTCGAGCAGCAGCGCGCGCTCGTCGGAGATGACGATCTCAGGGCGCCGGCGCGCGCTCAGATGGGCTTCCATCTGATCGGCGCGGTAGTGGACGTTGACGACGGCGCGCCGGACGCCGGCGTCTGCGAAGCGGTCAAGCGTGTAGTCGATCAGCGCCTTGCCGGCGACCTTGATGAGGGGCTTCGGGCGATCGTCGGTCAAAGGCCGCATCCGCGTGCCGAGGCCGGCGGCGAGCACCATCGCGGCATCGGGCGCGCGGCTCATGCGAAACGCTCCGGGAAATGGCGGCGGAAAAAGGCCGCGACATCGCGAAGCTCCGTATGCTGAAGATCGCGGCGGAAATGGCCTTCGACGCGCGGGAAGAAATCGGCGTAGCGCGGCTTGCCGTCGCGCCGGATCAGGCGTGCGAAAATCCCGAGAATCTTCGCGTTGCGCTGCGCGCCGAGGATCGCATAGTCGCGCCGGCAGGCGTCTTCGTCGAAGTCAGAGAAGGCGCGCGCCCCCGCCGCATAGCGCCGGATCATCGCTTCGGCGAGATCGACGGACACGTCGCGGCGAGCGTCTTCGAGGAATGAGACGAGATCGTAGGCGGGATTGCCGAAAAGCCCGTCCTGGAAGTCGATGACGCCGGCGCGCGCATGGCCGCGGCGCGCGGGAATCCACAACAGGTTCTCCGCGTGAAAATCCCGCAAGACCAGCGTCGAGGGCGCCGGCAAGGCCGCGAGCGCCGATGACCACGCCTCAGCGTATTCGGCCTTGATCGCCGCGCTCGCGGGCGCGCCTTTCAAATGCGGCCAATACCAGTCGGGGACGAGCATGACCTCGGCCTCCATCGCCGTCCGGTCATAAGTCAGCATACGGTATTTGTCCCCGGCGGGCGCCGCCGGCGCCGCCCGGTGAAGCGCGAGCAGCGCGTCGATCGCCGCGCCATAGAGTTCGCCTTCATCCGCGCCCGCCGGAATGGCGCGCGCGAAAAGATCATCGCCAAGATCCTCAATGACGGCGAAGCCGTGCGCGGCGTCGGCCGCGTAAATGTCGGGCGCTGAGAGGCCTGCTTCGCGCAACGCCGTCGCAATCGCGGTGAAGGCGTTGAGATTGGGCCCGGCAAGGCGCGCCATCGCGTTATAGCCAAGGGCGCGTCGCTCTTCAGGCGTTGCGTCCGGCGGGCAGGCGGCCCCTTCCGCAGCGGGCGGCGCATTCATCAAAACGGCGGTGCGCTCTCCGAGCGACAAGCGTTCATAGCTGCGCGTCGAGGCATCGCCCGCCATCGGAAAGGCGATCGCCTCGCCCCAGCCCGACGCCTCGAGAAAGGCGCGGCGATCATCCGCACGGCGCGCGGCGGCGTCGGATCCTTTGGCGGCGGCGTTCGTCATCGACAGACCTTAAGGGGCCTTCTCTTCCCTAACGGTAAAGGCCTTGAAGCCGCGCTGACCATTCTTCGCTCCCGCGCACAAGAGCTTGCCGGCCGGTCGCTGTTTCGGACAGCCGGACGAGGAGGGTCTCCGCCGGCAGGAGGGCGGCGATGCGCTCGGGCCATTCGATGAGGAGGACGCCGCCGTCGAGCGCTTCCTCAAGCCCAAGCTCAAAGACGTCTTCGGCCTTTTCGAGGCGGTAGAGATCAAAATGCCAGAGCGTGAAGCCCTGTGTTTCATAGGTTTCGACAAGGCCGAAGGTCGGGCTCGGCGCGTCGTCCCGTCCGGTGAGCGCACCAATGATCGCCCGCGCAAGGGAGGTTTTGCCAGCCCCCAACGGACCCGAAAGCGCAATCACATCGCCGGCCCGGAGACGCGGGGCAAGGCTTGCGCCGAGCGCCTTGGTGGCGTCCTCGGTGGGGAGGGAACAGGTCAGCTCCATCGCGGGGGAGATAGGCCGCCGGGCCGCCGACAGCAAACTTTCTGGTCGCGCTTTTGTTCGACTTCCGCCGCCGCTCACCAGGCGCCGGGTGCGGCGCACGGCCCGATGGGGTTTGGAGCTGCCAGTCCAAATAAAGCTGCGATATTGTCAAGCGCGGTCCGATAAGGGACCTGAAGCCTTGTGAGCTGAAGAATCGATTTCGGCCCGGAAACAGTCAGAACCGCAGGCGAGCGCCGCCGTTCAGGATAAATCCGTCATTGCGCGACCAGATGTCGGTGGTCCATTGGCCTTCTGGCGATCTTGTTGGCAAGATAAGAGGGTCCTCCTTGGTCTGGCGCACATCAAGGAGGTTTTCCGCATTGAGGAACCAACTGACCCGCCCGATCGTGATCTGTCCGACAAGTCCCAGATGCAAATAGGGTTTGCTTGTTTCCCGGAAGGGGTTGTCGTCGAGGCGCTGCTTGCCGGTATAGTAAGCTTCGAAGCCAAGCAGGCCACGCCCGTGCTGTTCCCAAACGGCGACGAAGCCGGCTGAATGCCGGGGCGTAAGCTCAATCTCGCGGCGCCCGCCCAAAGGGTCATCTTCCGTCGCGTCGAGATAGAGATAGCTCCCGGTGAATTTGAAATCGTTCCAGAAATATCTCAGCAGGAGCTCCGCGCCGCGAATGCGCGTTTCGCCATCGGCATTGACAAGCCGCACCCTGTCGAACGTTCCGCCCGGCAACGAGGCGAACGGTTCGAGCTCCGTCACGCTGTCGACGTTCGATCCAAAGATACTGACATTGGCTTCGACAGGACTGGCCGCGTAGCCGATATCAATCGAGGCGGTTTCCGCTTTTTCCTCGACGAGGCCTTCCAAGGGCGCAAGGCGTGACAGGCCGGACGCTTCGATGTCCTCGATGAAGGGCGTTGGCGCAAAGAAACCGCGGCCATAGGACCCCCTGACGGTCCAGTTTTCAGGCTTGTAAAGCACCGAAGCGCGCGGGCTGAACTGGCTGCCATATTCACTGTGGTCGTCAAAGCGCCCGCTCAAGGCGACCGACAGATTGTCGAGCAGATCATGGTCTATCTGCGCGAACAGGCCGGGCGCGTTATAGGTGTAATCAAACACGGGAAAGGTCCTTGAAGCATACGCTTCAGACTGGAAGGCCGCGCCAATCGCCCAGTCCGTGCGCGCGCCGCCGCCTGCAAAAGATGCCTCGATCAGGTAGCTTTCATGGCGATCCTCTTCGACGAGGGGCCCAAAACGGTGGTCATGGTCCTGAAGCATGGCCGATCCGCGCAGGGTCAAGTCGATGGCGCCGGTCAGCGGCGCATCGGCGACAAACCCGCCATCAAATCGCCTCGTATCCTGATCCTGCCGAAAGGCCGTCCCATCGGGGACGGTGCGACCGGGCAAGGTGCCGCCCTCCCGCTGCTCGCTCAGAAAACCGAGGGTTGCGTAAAGGCTGGCGCCGTCGGCGCCGTTCCAGAAGAACCGCGGGCGTGCGGACCAGCGTTCATAGCCTGGCAGATCGATCCAGCCGTCTTCGTCGAAATCCTGCACGGTTTGGCGGTGCGCCCCGGTCGTCAGGGAAAACGACAATTGATCGTTCAACGGGGTCTCGAAATAGCCTGTCAAATCCTGGCCGTTCCTAGTGGTCAGGTTGGCCAGGACCTCCCCTGCGGGCGCGTCGCCGGGACGCCGCGAAATGAGGTTGATCACGCCGCCGAGGGCTGTTCCGCCATAATATGAAGAGGCTGATCCCTTGATAACCTCCACTTGGGCAAGGTCAGTCGGGGGGATCTGCAGCAGTCCGATTGAAGCAGCCTGGCCGCCATAGAGCGGCAAACCATCGCTCAGAAGTTGGGTAAAGCGGCCATAAAGTCCCTGAAGACGGATATTCGCGGCGCCAAGCGCGGGCGATGTGGTCTGCACCCGCACACCGCCCGTCTCCGCGAGCAGCATCGAGATATTGCCGGGCCTCATGATGGCCTTTTCCTCAATCTCCTCCTGGCCGATGACCTCAACCCGCACAGGCAGGTCATCGACGGCCCGGCCGGAGCGTGTCGCCTGAACTATGATCGTGTCGAGCATTTGATCTTCGTCATGGCCATGCTCATCAGCGCCATCACGGTCGACGCCCTCGTTTTGGGCATCATTGACCGCATCCCGCGCTTGATCAGCCGATTGGGCATTTGCGAGGCTGTGGCCCAAACCCAAGCTGGACATGGCCAGCGCAAGCGCCGTCCGGCGCAATGAAAAAATCATGGTGTTCCGTCCTCTGGATAAGTCTGATGCTGGGAGTTGTCAGCGCGTCTATGTGCTGGCGACAGGGTACAGCTTCAAACTATTGGAGGACGGAAAGACTCCCTGCTTGTCGCCGGGCTAAGGCCCATGACGAGCGGCGGACGCAGTTTCACCGTCGAGCCTCGATGCGGGTCCGCGCCGTGATCCTCATTTGCAACTTGAGCGTGGCAGGACTGGCAGTGTTGAGACTGATGGTCGAGATCCCCGTGACCAGGTTCGTGACCGTGGCTCGGCGCGGCGCTTTGTCTTGTGTCGCCGTAATCAGCTGACGCCCCGCCACATTGTTGCGCACACGCCAGCGGCGCCGCGAATATCGCAACGCACAGCAGGAGCGCCCCCCTGAACCAATTGGTGATCAAAACAGCGATCATTGACCTTGACCATATCCGGTCCGGAAGAGATTTGAATAGTCTCATATCAAGACTACCCTCATTGGAGACGCCGGATCGATACTGACTTTTTCTGGTCTGCTCCGATGGTCTTTGGTGCGGCGAATTCCCACTCTTTCGCCGCCGTCAGCTCGCCTTCGCCTGGCCCTCGATCCGGTCCAGCGCGCTCGCCCGTCATTTCAGGGTGAAGCGCTCCACGTCCGCCCGGAATTGACCCGCGAAGCAACGCCGTGCGACGAGCCCGGCATGAAGGAACAAGCCGTCATCATCGGCGCCGGCCAGGCGGGTGCGCAGGGCGCGCAGAGCCTGCGCGCGGCCGGGTACAACGGCGCCATCGTGCTCATCGGCGCGGAAAAGGCCGCGCCCTATCAGCGCCCGCCTTTGTCGAAAGCCTATCTGCAAGGGACGATGTCGGCCGACCGCCTCGCGCTGAAGCCTGACGCCTTTTACGTGCAGAACGACATCACGCTCCGGCTCGGCGAACAGGTGACCGTGATCGACCGCGCAAACGCCCGCGTCGAGACGGCGGCGGGCGCGGCGATCGCCTATGACCGGCTTCTCCTTGCGACGGGCGCGCCGCCGCGCCGCCTTCATTGTCCCGGTACGGAGCTTTCGGGCGTCCATTACCTGCGCACGGCGGAGGACTGCGAAGGATTGCGCCCTGTCCTTGCGACGGCGCGCCGCCTCGTCATCGTCGGCGCCGGCTATATCGGCCTTGAGGTCGCTGCGTCGGCGCGCAAGGCGGGCCGCGCGGTGACGGTGCTGGAAGCGCAGTCGCGCGTGCTGGCGCGCGTCGCGGGCCCGGAGATTTCAGGCTTCTTCGATGCGCTGCACCGGTTGCACGGCGCCGACCTTCGTCTGAACGCTGCGCTTTCGCATCTTGAAGGCAGAGGCGTTGTCGAGCGCGCCGTCTTGATGTCGGGCGAGACGATCGACTGCGACGCTGTCCTTATCGGCGTCGGCGCGGTCCCGGCCGCCGCGCTCGCCGAGGCGGCAGGGCTCGTCATCGATAACGGCGTTTCGACCGACGAGCATGCAGCGACCTCCGACCCGGCGATCTTCGCCGCGGGCGATTGCGCCAGCCACCCCTCAACGCTCTATGGCCGCCGGATGCGTCTTGAATCCGTGCCGAACGCCATCGAACAGGCCAAGGTCGCGGGCGCGAACATGGCGGGAGGGAACGCTGTCTACGATAGCGTCCCGTGGTTCTGGTCCGACCAGTATGACGTGAAGCTGCAAACGGCGGGCGTCGCCGACGGCGCGGACAGCGCCGTCCTTCGCGGCGATCCCGCTTCGGGGCGCTTTTCGCTCTGGAGCCTGAAGGCGGGCCGGGTTCTCGCCGTCGACGCGGTCAATGACCCGGCGGCGTTCCTCGTCTCGAAGAAAATAATCGCGGCCAAAACGCCGGTCGATGCAAAAACGCTTGCCGATCCTGCGGCGGACCTTAAATCGCTGGCGAGCTGAACCAGAACCCTCGAGCGATTGATGCCCAAGATCACCTACATCGAAAACAACGGAACCGAGCATGTCGTTGAGGCGCAAGCGGGCGCCTCGGTGATGGAAGCGGCGGTCAAGAACATGGTGCCCGGCATTGACGCCGATTGCGGCGGGGCGTGCGCCTGCGCAACCTGCCATGTCTATGTCGATCCGGCCTGGATCGAGAAAACCGGCAAGGCTCAGCCGATGGAGGAATCGATGCTCGATTTCGCCTATCAGCCGAAAGAGAACTCGCGCCTGTCCTGCCAGATCACCGTGCGCGCCGAGCTTGATGGGCTTATCGTCCGGCTGCCGGAGTTTCAGGGGTAGGCATTTCCACGCTTGACCTTTCTGCGCCGCCGCGCTTCCCTGAACGAATGGGGAACATTCTCGCGTTTGACGCGCCAGCGCCTTGCCGGCCCGATGTCACCGCAACGCTGACGCGGGGGGTGTCGCGCCTGTTCCGCGATCTGGGCCTCAGCGCCCTGGCGGAGTTCCGCTTGCCGAACGGGCGGCGCGCCGACATGGCGGGCTTGTGCCCGAAAGGCCGCGTCGTGTTCGCCGAGATCAAGTCGTGCGAGGCCGATTTCGCCGCTGACGGGAAGTGGGCGGATTATCTCTCCTTCTGCGACACGTTCTATTTCGCCGTCGCCGCCGACTTCCCGCGGGCGCTTCTTCCGCCGACGGAGGGATTGATCGTCGCTGACGGATTTGGCGGCGCAATCGTGCGCGATGCGCCGCTGCGCGCGCTGGCGGCGGCGCGGCGAAAGGCGATCACGCTGCGCTTTGCCCGGCAGGCGGCGGCGCGCACGGCGTTCATCCTTGAAGAGGGCGGGCGGTGACGCCGGCGCGCTGGCGCCCGCGCCTTGCCGCCACGCTCGCCGACATCGCCAGCGCGGCGGAAAACTTTGACGACGAATGGTGGGTGATCGGCAGCGCGGCGGCGGCGCTCTCGGGCGCGGACATCGCCAGCGTCGGCGATGTTGACGTGCTTCTCAGCGAAAACGACGCAAGGCGGCTTCTCGGTCTCTGGTCAGCCGCGCCGCGCTCGCATGGCGCCCCCGACGCGCAATTCCGCTCGGCCGTGTTCGCGCGCTTTGAGAAGACGCCGCTCGCGATCGAGGCTTTCGGCGGTTTCGAGATGAGGGTGCGCGGCCGCTGGCGCGCTGTCCTGCCGCTGACGCGCGAAGGCAGGGGCGGCGTCTTCACGCCTTCCCTCGCCGAACAGATCGCGATCCTCGAAGCGATGGACCGCGAGAAAGACCGCGCCCGCATCGCCGCGCTCCGCCGCCGCCTTTGACAGCAGCGGGCGCGGCGCTTGGGTTTGCGGCCGATTATCTGAGGAAACCATGTCCGGGATTGTTCTCATCTGAACGCTGTCGCCGCCTTCGCGCGTTAGGCGCGCGGGGCATTGTTCGTTCAGAACCCGGACTTCCCATGAACATCTCGAAAGCGGAGCAACGAACGCTCCATGCGCTTGCGCGCGGCGGCGCCGTCGTGGTCGAAAAGGACCCGCGCGGCAAAATCATCGCCGTCAACTGCGTGACGCGCGAAGGCTGGACCCTCGACGACTGCACGCTCAGCGTCTTCCAGCGGCTGCGCAAACGCCGCCTCGTCTCAAGCGAGTGCGGCGCGCCCTATCGCATCACTTATGAGGGGCGCCTTTCGGTGCGGTCGCAGCTCGATAATCGCGCCTGAAAGCGAGTAATCCGCCTGCGGACGAAATCCGCAGGCGGAGGTTCGGGGGGTTGGGGGGGCGGCCGGGCCGCCTGTTTTTTTGGCGCTGCGGCGTCGCGGCGGCCCCCCCGCCCCTCTCTTTTCGCCCCCCCCTATTGCCCGAACATCGCGCCCATTTTTTCGCCGAGGACCCGGCATTTTTCCATTTTCGCCATGTCCGGCATCTTGCCGGCGCGGGCGAGCTCCATCGCTTCGGCGCCGATGCGCAGGCATTCGCCCATATCGGCGACCTCATAGTCCGCCGGCGGCGCAAAGCGGCTGGCGTCCTGGGCCCCGCGTTTGATCGATTTCGCCAGCATGACGGTCTGACCGCCGGAGATCGCGCGCATCACGATGCCGTCCTTCGTCACGCAGACATTGCCTGGCG
Source organism: Parvularculaceae bacterium (assembly GCA_034522715.1). Classification (GTDB taxonomy): domain Bacteria; phylum Pseudomonadota; class Alphaproteobacteria; order Caulobacterales; family Parvularculaceae; genus Amphiplicatus. Next base: position 872,518 of record JAXHLA010000005.1, read on the forward strand.
CTTCGCCGGACGCTTCGTCGACCGCCATCTCCCAGACGGCGCAGCGCTCGCCTGCTATCGTCTCCTCTCCCGTCTTCCTGCCTTTGGAAGCGGCGTCGGTGTCGACGCCGAACGAGACCGCCATCGCCGTCACATCGCTGCGCGCCATCGTCGCGGCGACTTTCGGGGCATTCTCGCCCTCTGGCCACATCAGGATTTTCTCGCCGTTGTTTTCGCTGACCATCACCTGCGCGAAGGGTGAGGCGGGGCCGGCCGCGCCCTTGCCGGGCGGGAACTCGATGCGCTGGCGCGCGCCCGAGCCGGTGATTTTTACCTCGACCGTCTGCCCGGCGACGCCCATGTCATAAACGCCCTCGAAATCGGCGGTCGGCTTGGGGAAGCCTGGCGGTAAGAGGTCGGCGGGCGCCGCGGCATCAGAGTCTCTTGCCGGCGCTTCGGCGCTGGCGACCGGCGACGAGATCGTTTCGATTTCGCCGTCTTTCTTTCCGCAGGCGGCGAACATCAGGGCGACGGCGATGAGCCCGGCGCACTCTCTGACACGCGATGTCATGGAAACCCCCTTTTTGCTTTCGCGCTGACGCTAGGTCGTTTTTCGAGGGCGCGTCGCGGCCGAATGTTAAAATTGCCAAAAAGTAATGTACATGAAAAACTCCGGGAACGGAACATGTTGAAGTAATTGTTGAAATACTTTCGATTCATTAACCTGGCCAACCCTTTGACCGGGAAAGGGAAATCTGACAATACCGGCGTGATTTCGCCGCCGATTCCCGGCGCCGCGAGCAGGGGTGCATGGATTATGAGCAAAAAGTGGTTGATTTTGTTGGCAGTTTCGGCAGGCGCGATGTCCCTGACGGCCTGCGCGAAAAAAGCTGAAGAAACGGCGTCTGACGCGGCTGTCGCCGCTGACGCGGCCGTTGAAGAGGCGAGCGACGCCGTTGACGCGGCCGCCGACGCGCTTGACGCCGCCGCGGACGCGACGGGCGAAGCGGTTGATGACGCCGCCGCCGCCACGGGCGACGCGGTTGACGACACGATGGACGCGACGGGCGATGTTATTGACGACGCCGCCGCCGCCGTTGACGGCGCCATGGATGACGCCGGCAACATGATGGAAAAAGTCGGCGACGACATGGAAGGCGCCGTGAACGACGCCGCAACGGCTGTTGAAAACGCGACCGACGACCAGCCGGGCCAGAAGTAAGCCTGACTGAAGTTTTCACGCCGGGGCGCTCGCGACCGGTTTTGAGAATTCTGGAAACCGCTCCGCGACCCCGCGGGGCGGTTTTTGTTGTTGAGCCCGCTTGCAGCGCAGGCGGGCCGCAGGCGAGAACAATGACCCATGGTTCGACCGCTCAATCCCGTATTCGCCGGCCGTCCGGTCACCATTTTCGCGGTGATGTCCGCGCTCGCCCGGCGCCATAACGCGATCAATCTGGGGCAGGGCTTCCCGGACGAAGACGGGCCCCAATCATTGAAGGAGGCCGCGGCGCGCGCGATCCTCGATGAGCCCAATCAATACGCGCCTGTCGGCGGGGTTTCTGACTTGCGCGCCGCGATCGCCGGCGCGAACCGGCGCTTTTATGGCATCGAGACGGACCCAGAGACCGAGACGCTCGTCACGGCGGGCGCGACCGAGGCGCTGGCGGCGGCGTTTCTGGCCTTTCTTCAGCCTACGGATGAAGCGATTCTCATCGCGCCGGTCTATGATTGTTACGCGCCGATCGTCGAGGCGGCGGGCGCAGTCCCCAAGATCGTCGCGCTGGCGCCCCCGGCCTGGCGCATCGAACGCGCCGCCATCGAAGCGGCGGTGACGGACAAGACGCGCGTCATCGCGATCAACACGCCGCACAATCCGACAGGGCGGGTGCTGACCCGCGAAGAATTGCAGATCGTCGCGGATATCGCGCTGAAGCACGACCTCCTTGTCATCTGCGACGAGGTCTACGAGCATCTTGTTTTCGACGGGCGCGCGCATCTGCCCTTGATGGCTTTTCCGGGCATGCGCGAGCGCACGGTGCGGATCGGGTCAGCCGGCAAGACATTTTCGATGACGGGCTGGCGCATCGGCTACCTGTCGGGACCGGCGCGGCTGATCGATGGCGTCATGAAGGCGCACCAGTTCATCGCTTATACCTGCCCGCCGCATTTGCAGAAGGCGGTCGCGATGGGCCTCGGCTTTCCTGACCGCTATTTTTCAGACTTCATCGCAAGTCTGCAGGAAAAGCGCGACCTCATGGCCGCCTTGCTGGCCGACGCCGGCCTCGCGCCGCTCCCCTGCGAGGGAACCTATTTCGTCAGCGCCGACATTCGCAGCGTCGGCGGCAAGGACGATTGGGCGTTCTGCCGCGACCTTACCGAAAAGGCCGGCGTCGCGGCTGTGCCGGTGTCGGCGTTCTACCCGCAAGGCGATCCGCGCGCGCCGCGCCATCTCGCCCGCTTTTGTTTTTGCAAGAAGACCGAAGTGCTGGAGGCCGCAGGCGCGCGGCTAAAAGTTCACTTTGGCGGAAGGTCCGTCTGATGATCAATCGTCTTGGCTTGGCGCTTGTCGCCTCGGTCTATGCTGGCAGCGCTCACGCGCGCGTCGACAGGCGCGACATTGACCGGGACCTTGAGAACATTGTCGCGGGCAAGGGCGAAACGGACCCGGTCGCCGGCGCTGCGATCGCCGTCTACAAGGGCGAGCGCCTCGTTTACGCGGGCGCTGCAGGCTGCGCAGAATATGGCGCGGACGGGAAAACCTGCGCGCGCGCCCTCACCCCTGACATGAAGCTTCGCGTCGCGTCGATCTCGAAGATGGCGCTGGCGCTCGGCTTGAAGCCTTTGATCGACAGCGGCGCGGTCGATCCGGACGCTGATGTCTCGCGCTATCTTGGCTGGACCCTTCGCAACCCGAATTTTCCCGATCGACCGATCACGGTGCGTCAGCTGATGTCGCACACCTCCTCGATCCGCGATCCGGAAGCCTATTGGGTTGATGCGCCTGGCAAAATTCAATCCCTCTTTGAAGACCCCAACGCTTTTGCGGCGGCGGATGCGTCCGCACGCCGCGAACCCGGCGCGTGGTTCGAATATTCAAACCTCAATTACGGCGTCCTTGCCGGCGTCATCGAAGGCGCGACGGGCGAACGGTTCGATCTTTACATGAAGCGCGCGCTGTTCGATCCGCTCGGTCTCGATGCCGGTTTCAACTGGTCTGGCGTCTCGGCGCCCGCGCGGGCCTCTGGCGCAGCGCTGCACCGGCGCGAGGACGGCCTCTGGCGCGTGAGCGTCGACGACGCCGCGATGCGCCGCGCCGATCCTGCATCGTTTCGCGCCGCCGATGGCGTTGATCGCGCCCGCTATCTTTCGGCCTACAAGCCTGGCGACAACCCGACGCTGTTTTCGCCGCAAGGGGGCTTGCGCGCGTCCGTCCTCGATCTCGGGCAGATCGCGAAGGCCCTCAAATCGGCGGACAGCCTCAGCGCGCCGCAATGGCGGTACGACCCTGCGTCGCCGAACGGCAAGACGGAGGAAGACTACTTCGCCGCCTTCGGCATGGGCGTGCAGACCGTCAAAGGGTCGGGCGATTTCTACCGTGGCCGGACGATTATCGGCCATCCCGGCGAGGCGTACGGTCTCTATAGCGGCGCCTGGCTCGTCAGGGCCGAGGCCGGCGCGGGCTTCCCGGACGATCTCGTCATCGCGTTTGCGGCGACGGGCACTGAAGGCGCGCCAGCCAAGGGCGCTCACCCTTCGTTCAATGCGATCGAGGAAAAGCTGATGCGCCTCGCGATGAGGGCGGCGTATGCCGATGAAGCCGCGGCGCCGGCGCCTTTTGACGAAAAGGCTGACGCCCGCAGCGCCGTCGAGGCTGCGCTCGCCGCCGCCGCGAAGGACGGCAGGAATGCGCTGTTCATTCTCGGCGGGAACTGGTGCCACGACAGCCGGTCCCTGGCGCGGAGCCTGACGGAGCCGGCGCTGGCGGCGCTCCTCGCTGACAATTTCCACACCGTCTTTGTCGATGTCGGCCATCGCGACCGCAACCTCTGGCTGCCGCGCCGGTATGGCCTCGGGCCGCTGGCCGGCACGCCGACCATCCTCATCGTCGGGCCGGAGGGCGCGCTCAAAAACGCCGATAAGGTCTTTGCCCTCACCAGCGCTGACTCGCAGCCGACAGCGGCGATCACGGATTATTTCCGCGCCTACGCGCTGAGAGCCCCGAAGGGCGCAGCGGCGGTCGATTAATTCGGCGTAAAAATGATCAATCGCTCTTGTGGCGGCGATGCAATCGGCGTCTTCGTCCGCGTGCTGATTTCATCATTTCAGGAGGGGACTTTATGACTACGAAACTTGCTTTGGCGCTTGGCGCTGCTTTCTCGCTCGGCCTTGCGGCCTGCGCGACCGAGACAACCGGCGCTGCCGCTGTCGCGGCCGATGCCGCGGCAACTGCCGACGCCGTCATCGAGCCGGCAGCCGCAACTGCTGACGCGATGATTGAAACAACGGACGACCCCGCCGCGGAAGCGACGATGGTCAAGGACGCGGCGATGACCGCAGAGTGCGACGCCGACATGATCGCCAAGGACGCGACCCTGTCAGCCGACGCTCAAGCGGCCAAGCTGAAGGATTGCGCGATGATGAGCGACGGCGTCACGCCAGTCGCTGCTGACGCTGCTGCTGACGCCGCGGAGGGGTCGATCGAAACGGCGGTCGACACCGCCATCGAGCCGGCGCCGCAGAACTAGGATTTTCGTCTGATCGGCGAAACGGCGCTCCCTCGCGGGGGCGCCGTTTTTCTTTGCGGGCCTCATTCTTCAAGCGCGCGTTCGTGATCCGCCCGCGGCTCGAAAATTTGCGAGCGCTTCTCATCTTCCGGGCAGCAGATCCCCTTTGAAAGAACGGTTTTCCATGATCTTGATCCGCAAGGGCATTGACCGCGGCCACGCCGACCATGGCTGGCTGAAGGCGCGCCATTCCTTCTCGTTCGCCAACTACCACCACCCCGAGCACATGGGCTTCCGGGCGCTGCGCGTCATCAATGAGGATGTCGTGCAAGGCGGCGCCGGATTTCCCCCCCATGGGCACCGCGACATGGAGATCATCACGTATGTTCTCGACGGCGCACTGGAGCACAGCGACTCGACTGGCGGCGGCGGCGTCATCCGTCCCGGCGACGTCCAGTACATGGCGGCCGGCAGCGGCGTGACGCATAGCGAATTCAACGCCTCGCGCGACGCGCCGGTGCATCTCCTGCAGATCTGGCTGTCGCCGAACAAGGCGGGCCACCACCCGCGCTATGAACAAAAAGCCTACGGCGATGAACGGCTTGGCCGCTTGCGCCTCGTGGCGTCGCCCAACGGCGCTGATGGCTCGATCGCCATCAACCAGGACGCCTCGGTCTACGCAAGCGTTCTTGGTGAAGGCGCCAGCGTTCAGCACCGCTTCGGCGCGGGCCGCTATGGCTATCTTCAACTTGCAAGAGGCGGCCTTGAAATCGGCGGCGCTGTCATGCAGGCGGGCGATGGCGCGAAGATTTCTGACGAAGATGCCGTCAGTCTCAAGGCGCTTGCGCCGGACACGGAGTTTCTCCTGTTCGATCTCGCTTAAGGGGGTTAAGATCTGTGGCGATGCTGAACGATCTTTACAGCGAGAAAATCCTCATTGCGGCCGCGGCGATCCCCCCGGCGCGGCGGCTTTCCTCGCCGGACGCCAGCGCGCGCAAGGTCAGCCGCGTCTGCGGGTCGGAAGTCACCGTCGATCTCGTCCTGCAAGAAGGGGTCGTCGCTGATTTCGGCGTCGAAGCCAAAGCCTGCGCGCTTGGGCAAGCGTCGTCGTCGATTGTGGCGCGAAACATTATCGGCGCCGCGCCGGGCGAGCTGTTCGCGGTGCGCGACCTGATGCGCGCGATGCTGAAGGATGGCGGCGCGCCGCCGGCAGGCGAGCGATGGCGTGAGCTGGAAGCGTTGTCCGCCATCCGCGATTATCCGCAGCGTCACGCGTCAACGCTTCTGGTGTTCGACGCGGTGTGCGAGGCGCTGGAGACGCTCGGGTTCACGCGCGACAACAAATCGTGACTTCACGTAAAGTCACGCGGGTGTGACACGACCGCTCGGCGCATTGATCCGCCGACAAGTCGCCCTAGGTATAAGAACGCAGGAGCGGCCCACTTTCTCCCCCTCGGGCCACTTTTCGCGAGGCCGCTCGCGCGACTTCTCTCTCCCCCAAGCGCGCGGGCGGCCGACCTGCCGAACATTCTCATCATTGCGCGGCGATAAAGCCGATCTGATGCGCGCCCTGCGTCGCCAGCGCTTCCTCGCGCAGCCATTTCTTGAACGCCTTGACGGCGTTGTTGCGCGCTTTCGACGCAGGATGCACAAGGAAATAGGAAAACGACGATGGCGTTGAGAGATCGAACGGCGCGACAAGACGTCCCGCCTCGAGATCGGCGAGCGCGATTGTCGATTTCGCAAGCGCAACGCCCTTGCCGGCGACCGCCGCCTCGATGGCGAGGCTCGACTGGTTGAACGTCGCGCCGCGCTTGGCGTCGACGCCGGTGACGCCCGCCGCCTTCAGCCACATCGCCCAGTTCGAACTGAAATGTTCTTCCGTGTCCGGGCTTCCATCATGCAGCAGCGGATGGAACGCGAGATCGGACGGCGTGCGCAATGGCTTGTCGCCCTGCAAGAGACGCGGGCTGCAAACCGGCAGGATCGATTCTTCCATCAACAGTTCAACCTCAAGCCCCGGATAGGTCCCGGCGCCGTAGCGGATTGCGAGATCGACATCATCGACAGCGAAGTCGACGACCTCCATGTCGGCCGAAATCCAGACCTCGATGTCGGGGTTCTTCTCCTGAAAGCGATCAAGTCTCGGCACCAGCCACTTCGCGGCAAGGGACGGCGCCACCGAAACTGTCAGGCGCCGGGAATCGCCCCGCGCCGTGAGGATGCGCGCCGCCTCGTCGAGTTTGTCGAACGCCTCGCGCAGGATCGGCAAGCTCGCCTGCGCCGCGTCAGTGAGAAGAAGCGCCCGCTTGGTGCGGCGGAAGAGGCGCCCGCCGATGAAATCCTCGAGCGTCTTGATCTGCTGACTGACAGCGCCGGGGGTGACGTGAAGCTCCTCGGCAGCTTTAGTGAAACTCATATGACGCGCGGCGGCCTCAAACACTTTCAAGGCATTGAGCGGGGGAAGACTCTTCATAAACGCGCCTTCTGCGGAGATTTCGAAGCGCCGATGTACTCCCGCCAGCCCCATCAGTCATCAGAAAAACTTACACGGGACTGTGATTGCGGCCGCTGACGATGCCCGGCCGCGCAAAACGCCCAGTCCGGCCGATCAATTAGCCCGCCTGAACTGACGCTCAGCACTTATCGTTTCCAAAACCGCGCCGGGCCTGCTGTCTGGCCTTCTGGCGCGGCTCCCGGCGGGGGCTGCCAAAAATGGGCGTTTAGAAATCCTGATATGAAGACGTTCCCGATTTCCCTCGATCTGAATGGCAGACGCGTCGTCATCGTTGGCGATGGCCTTGGCGCCGCCAGCAAGGCGCAGCTGGTGACCGCGGCTGGCGCCATCGTTGTTCCGGTCGACCCGGGGAGCGATCTTTGTGACGCCGCCGAGGTCTTCCGGGACGCCGCGCTCGCCTTTGTCGCCGTCGAAGACCGCGACGCCGCCGTCCGGTGGGTCGGCGCGGCGCGCGCGGCGGGCGTCACTGTCAATGCCGTCGACCGGCCCGAATTGTCGGACTTCGCCACGCCCTCGATCGTCGATCGCGGCGAGGTTGTCGTGTCGATCTCGACTGGCGGCGCGGCGCCCGTCCTCGCCCGCCGGCTGCGCGAGAAAATCGAGCGGCTGCTGCCGCAACGGCTGTCGGCGCTCGCCGCTTTCGCCGCGTCGTTTCGCGGCGCGGTCGCGGAACGGGTTCCGGCCGCGCGCCGCCGCGCGTTCTGGGAAAGCTTCTTCGACGGCCCGATCGCCGCTGAGGTGCTGAACGGCGGCGAAGGCGCCGCCCGCGAAGCGATGGTCGCGGCGCTCGATCGTCCGCAAACGGAACAACAAACCGGCGCCGTCCACATTGTCGGCGCAGGACCCGGCGATCCCGAATTGTTGACGCTGAAGGCGCTGCGCCTTTTGCAGTCCGCCGATGTCATTCTTTATGACCGCCTCGTCGGCGACGGGATCCTCGACCTCGCGCGCCGCGACGCGCTGCGCCTTTATGTCGGCAAAGCCAAGGCCGACCACGCGGTCCCGCAAGAAGAGATTGAAGCGCGCCTGATCGCTTTTGCGCGTGAGGGAAAAACCGTGGTGCGCCTCAAGGGCGGGGATCCGTTCATCTTCGGCCGCGGCGGGGAGGAACTCGAGACCATCCGCGCTGCTGGCGTCGCGGTGTTTGTAACGCCAGGCGTCACCGCCGCCCTCGGCTGCGCGGCCGCGGCGGAAATGCCGCTGACGCACCGCGACGCCGCGCAGGCGCTTACCTTCGTCACTGGTCATGCGAAGGGCGACGCCGAACCCGATCTCGACTGGGCCTCGCTCGCGCGCCTCGGGCACACGCTCGTCGTCTATATGGGCGTCGGCAAGGCGAACGCGATCGCTGAGCGGTTGATCGAAAACGGCCGCGCAGCGTCAACGCCGGTCGCCGTCATCGAAAATGGCACGCGCCCCGACCAGAAGATATTGAAAGGCGCGCTGCACCAGCTTTCCCGAATCGTGCGCGACGGCGGTGTCGCAGGGCCCGCGATCCTCGTCATCGGCGACGTCGCTGCGAAGGCGAACGGCGCGTTGATCGATGACCTCGCGCCCGCGTTCCGGAGCGCGGCATGAAAGCCGTCACCGCGAACAGACTGGCGGACGGCGCTGTCGTCTGGCTGGGGCCGGGCGGCGCGCTCGTCGATCGCTTCGACGCCGCGATCCTGCTCGAGGGCGCCGCCGCTGACGCCGCGCTCGCGGCCGTCGCCGCGCAAACAACCATTGTCGCCAGCGCCTATCTTATCGACGCCGACGCGTCTGGCCCGACCGGGCGAGAGGCCTTGCGCGAAACCATCCGCCGCAACGGTCCGACCGTCAGGCGCGATCTCGGCAAACAGGCGGAGGCGGGCGATGAGCGCCTATAAAATTTACGGCGACGCCGTCAGCGGCAACTGCCTCAAGGTCAAATGGATCGCGGATCTCCTCAATCTTCCCTATGAGTGGATCGACACCGACATCTTGAAGGGCGAGACGCGGACGCCAGCCTTTCTCGCGCTCAATCCCGCCGGCCAGATTCCGCTGCTCGTCACGCCGAAGGGAAAGCCGCTCGCGCAGTCTAACGCCATTCTGCTCTATCTCGCGGAAAAGCACGGCGGCGGGCTCCTCCCTGAAAAGACCTTCGATCGGGCGAAGGTCTATGAATGGCTGTTCTGGGAGCAGTACAGCCACGAGCCCTGTGTCGCGGTCCGCCGTTTCCAGAAAACCTATCTGAAAAAACCCGACGCCGAGATCGATCCGAAGCTGATGGAGCGCGGGCTCGCCGCGCTCGCGCGCATGGAAGATCAGCTCACGAATGAACGGTGGATCGCCGGCGCTTCGTTCACCCTCGCCGATATCGCGCTCGTCGCCTACACCCGCGTCGCGCCTGAAGGCGGGTTCGATCTCAACGCTTTCCCTGTGGTCAAGGCCTGGGTTGCGCGCGTTGAAAAGCGCCTCGATCTCGGAGCCGCCTGATGTACCGATACGATCATTTCGACGAAACGCTGGTGCGCGAGCGCGTCGCAGAGTTTCGAGGTCAGGTGGCGCGCCGCCTCACCGGCGAAATCAGCGAAGAGGAGTTCAAGCCGCTGCGGCTGATGAACGGCCTCTATCTGCAGCTGCACGCCTACATGCTGCGCGTTGCTGTGCCTTACGGCACGATGTCGTCGCGCCAGCTGCGCAAACTCGGGCATATCGCGCGGGTCTACGACAAAGGCTACGGCCATTTCACGACGCGCCAGAATATCCAGTTCAACTGGCCGGCGCTGATCGATGTTCCCGATATCCTTGCGGAACTCGCCGATGTCGAAATGCACGCGATCCAGACTTCAGGCAATTGCATCCGCAACATCACCTCCGATCCTTTCGCCGGCGCGACGGCGGACGAGATTGACGATCCGCGCATCTGGAGCGAGGCGATCCGGCAATGGTCGACGCTGCACCCGGAATTTTCGTTCCTGCCGCGCAAGTTCAAGATCGCCGTCACCGCGAGCGAAAACGACCGCGCGGCGGTCCGCGTCCATGACATCGGCCTCGTGCTCCGGCGCAATGAAATGGGGGAGCGCGGTTTCGAGGTTATCGTCGGCGGCGGTCTCGGGCGCACGCCCTATATCGGCGAAACAATCCGCGCCTTCCTGCCCGAACGCCACCTCATTTCCTACCTGGAAGCTATTCTCCGCGTTTATAACCGGCGCGGCCGGCGCGATAACAAGTACAAGGCGCGCATCAAGATTCTCGTTGCGGCGGACACGATCGAAGAGTTCCGCCGGCAAGTCGATGAGGAGTGGGAGGCCTCCGACAAGGGGCGTCTCGACTGGCCGCCGGGAGAGATCCTCCGTATACGCCGGCATTTCGCGCCGCCAGCTTTCGATAACGCGCCACAGGAAAGCGGCGCGCTTGATGCCGCGCGCGCGGAGAATGCCCGGTTCGACAACTGGGTGCGCGTCAATGCAGCGCCCCATCGCGAACGCGGCTACGCGATCGCGCAGATTTCGTTGAAGCCGATCGGTCGGCCGCCGGGCGACATTTCAGCCGATCAGCTCGATGTCGTCGCCGATCTCGCCGAACGCTATTCCTTCGACGAGGCGCGCGCGACGCACGAACAAAATCTCGTCCTGCCGCATGTGAGGAAGGACGATCTCTTCGCGGTCTGGCGCGCCCTCGATGCGGCTGGCCTTGCCGAAGCCAATATCGGCCTCGTCAGCGACATCATCGCGTGCCCCGGGCTCGATTACTGCGATCTCGCCAATGCGCGCTCCATCCCGATCGCCGAGCGCCTGCAGGAGCGGTTCGCCGACGGCGCCGCCGCCGCCGACCTTGGCGAGCTCAAGATCAAGATCTCCGGCTGCATCAACGCTTGCGGGCATCATCATGTCGGCCACATCGGCATCCTCGGCGTCGATAAGAAGGGCGAGGAATTCTACCAGATCATGCTCGGCGGATCGGCGGCCTCGGACGCCAGCCTCGGCGCCATCACCGGGCGGGGCTTTGCGGCGGGCGACGTCGTCGGCGCGGTCGATCGTCTCATCGGGTTTTTCAAACAGGCGCGATTGCCGGGCGAGCGCTTTCTCGACGCCTACCGCCGTCTTGGCCCTGCGCCCTTCAAGGAGGTTCTCCATGGCGACGCTGCACCTCACTAAAGTCCCCGCGCCCGGAAGCGCAGCAGCGGAGGAGATCGCGCTGTCGGCGTGGCGAGACGGCGTGCGCCCCGAAGCCGGATCTTTTGCGCTCGTCATTCCGAACACGGAAGATGTCGGAGGGCTCGGCGAGGCTATCGCGGCGTTCGCCAGCGTCATACTGGAATTTCCCGACTTCAAAGACGGGCGGGCCTATAGCCAGGCGCGGGTGCTGCGCGAGCGCCTTGGTTTCCGCGGCGAGATTCGCGCGCGCGGCGCGATCGTTCCCGATCAGGCGCTGTTCATGATGCGCGCCGGGTTCACCGTTCTGGAGATCGCAGAGCGCGACCAGAAGGCGTTTGTCGAGGCGCTCGGCGCCTATACGGTTTTCTATCAGTCTGCCGCCGACGCGGCCGTTCCAGCGCATGCGCGTCGCGCCCGCTTGCGCGAAGCGGCGTGAAGGCAGGGCGATAAGCATGACAGCCCGCGTCGTCGCGCTGCGCTCCTACGCGCCGCCTCTTGAGCCGGCCTCGCTGGAGGCGCAGGCGGCGGCGCTCGACGCCGAGGCGCAGGGGCTCTCCGCCGAAGCGATCGTCGCGCGGGCGATCGAGGCGTTCCCCGGCCGCATCGCGCTTGTCTCCTCGTTCGGCGCCGAAGCGGCCGCGCTCCTTCATCTTGTCGCCAGGGTCGATCCCGCGACGCCGGTCCTGTTTCTGGAAACTGGCAAACATTTCGCGCAGACGATCTCCTATCGGGAGGACCTTGCGCGCCAGCTCGGCCTCAAGGACGTCCGCGATATTCGTCCGCTTACGGAAGAAGCCGCGCGCGCCGATCCCAAAGGCGATCTCTGGCGGCGCGACAACGACGCCTGCTGCGCGCTCCGGAAGGTGCGCCCGCTGGCGAGCGCGCTGTCAGGCTTCGATGCATGGTTCACCGGGCGAAAACGCGTCCATGGCGGCTTGCGCGCCTTTCTGCCGATCGTCGAGGCGGCCCCGCCGCATATCAAGATCAATCCGCTCGCCCGCTGGTCCGGCGAGGATGTCGAAGCCTACGCAGAAAGGCACGCCTTGCCGCCGCATCCCCTCGTCGAGCAGGGGTTTCCCTCGATCGGGTGCTGGCCATGCACCGCGCCGACCGCGAAGGGCGACGACGCCCGGGCAGGCCGCTGGCGCGGCCTTTCAAAGACCGAATGCGGCATCCATCGCGAGACCGTCAGTCCACGGATTGAAGAAACGGCATGATGGCGGCGAGCGCATCCGGTTCCGTCAGGGTCGGCGCATGGCCGACGCCCGCGACTTCGGCATAGGCGAATGACGGGTTCACGGCGCGCATTTTCTCGATAATGGGCGGCGTCAACAGGTCGCTGATCGCGCCCCGCACGACCAGTGTCGGGATCGCGCGCAGGGCCTCGAACGGGCCCCAGAGATCGGGCGCGGGACCGACTTCAAGCAGCGCCTTGCCGATCCCCGGGTCATAATCGAGCCGCCAGCGTCCGTCCGCCTCCTGGCGGAACGTCCGGCGTGCGAACAGGCGCCAGAACGCGTCATCGCGCCCGGGGAACGCCGGTTCATTGATCGCCCGGATGCGCGCCGCCGCCTCATCGATGTCCGCCGCCGGGCCAACGCCTCCAGCGCCGACGGCGCCGACATAACCGGCGATCCGCATGATGCCTTCGGGGGCGAGTTCCGGTCCGACATCGTTGATGATGGCGGCGGCGATCCGTTCCGGCGCCGTTACGGCGGCCAGCATCGTCACGATGCCGCCGAGCGACGTGCCAACGAAGATGGCGCGCGCAAGACCTTGCGACGCCATGAAGCGGAGGACGTCGTCGCGATAGGTCACGGGGTTATAATTGAGGTAATCCGGATCGTAATCCGACCCGCCGCGCCCGATCAGCGACACCGCAAAGACGTCGCGGCCCGTCGCCGCGGCGAGCGGCGCGAAGTCCTCAAAATCCGCCGCGTTCCGGGTCAGCCCCGGCACACAAATGACAGGCGTCTTGCCGCCGCCCGCAAAGTGATGCGCGGCCATCTTGAGGCCCGCGCGGACGTCCACCGAAAAAGCTGACCCGTCGCGCAAGTTTCGTCTCTCCAGTCTTTGATCGTTCGTGGTCTATCGCTTATCAGGACGCGGCGCGCAACGCGCTCGAGGGTACGCGGTGAACCCGGCGCCGACATCGAAGCTTCAGGAAGCAGCCGGCTGGCTCCAGCGCGGCGAGCCGGCGCGCGCTCACGCGATCGCTGCGGCGCTGGTCGCAGCGAACCCGCAAGACGCCGAGGCGCAGCATCTCCTGGCGCTCGCCCTGTCGCATAGCGGCGAGGCGCGCGGCGCGGCGGCGGCGTTTGAAGCGGCCGCCGCCCTTCATCCGCGTAAGGATGTTATCCTCGTCAATCTTGGCAATCACTGGCGCCGCGCGGGAGACCTCGGCGCCGCTGCAGACGCGTATGAGCGCGCAGCGCTCCTGTCGCCCGCGCCGGCGGAGGCCCTCGCGGCGCTTGGCGGCGTGCGCGCGCAAAGCGGCGACCCTGAAGCAGCGCTGTCAGCCTTTTCGCGCGCGCTCGCCGCCGACCCCCGCAACGCCGCGGCGCTGAACGGGCTCGGCAATCTCGCGGCCGGGCGCGGCGACCATGGCGATGCAGCCGACTATTTCACAAGCGCGATCGCCGCCGCGCCGCAGTCTTTTGTCGCTTATGTCAATCGCGGCGCCGCGCTTCGCAATCTTGGCCGGCTTGAGGAGGCGCTCGCCGACCTCGACCGCGGCGCGGCGCTCGCGCCCCGCTCGGCGGAAGCCGCCTATCAGCGCGCCGCTGCGCTGCGCGTGCTGGGCCGCTTTGATGACGCCGCCGCCGGATACCGCGCAGCGCTTGCGATCGCCCCGGCGCGCACAGACATCCATCGCGAATTCGCCGGGATGATGTTCGAGGCGGGCCGCGAAGGCGAGGCGTTTTCAGCCCTCGACGCGGTGCTGGCGCGCGCGCCCTCGGCCGGCCTGCTTGTCACGCGCGGCGAGCTCTCCTTGTTGTTCGGCGACGCCGCGGCGGCGCGTGCTTCGGGTGCGCGCGCCATCGCCCTTGCGCCGATGGATGCTGGCGCCTTCGGGCTCGCCGCCAAGGCGGCGCGACAGCAGAATGATCTTGAGGAAGCCTTGCAGGCGGCGCGCCGCGCAGTTGATCTTGGCCCGGATGATTTTGCGCTCCTTCATACCTGCTGTGAAATTGAGCTCGCCACTGGGCGCGCCGCCGACGCCGCACGCCGCCTCGACCGCCCGGCGCCGCCGGCGCACCTGCAAAAACATATCGCCCTCAAGGCGACGGCGATGCGCGCGTCCGGCGATCCCGGCTATCGCCGTTATTTTGATTATGACCGCCTGACCGCGCAGATCGCGATTGATCCGCCGGCTGACTATTCGTCGATCGAAGAGTTCAATCGCGCCCTCTTGACCGCGATCGAGCCGCTTCACCGCACCAGGCAACGCCCTCTCGACCAGACGCTCTATGGCGGCACGCAGTCGCCGGGGCGGCTCTGGAACAGGCCTGATCCCGTGATCAAACTCTTCGCCGGCATGATGCTGGCGGCGGCAAGGCGCTTTGTCGCCGGATTGCCGGACGATCCCGCGCATCCGTTTCTGTCCCGAAAGAGCGATCAGCTCCGGTGCGCGGGCGCCTGGTCCGTCATCCTTGCTTCAGGGGGCGGGCATGTCGACCACATCCATCCGGCCGGCTGGATCAGCGCGTCTTATTATGTCGACAGTCCGCCGGAGATCTTTGCCGGCGACCGCGCGGGCTTTCTCCGGCTTGGCGCTGCGGGCGTCCCTGGCCTCTCGCTGCCGGCTGAACGGTATTTTCCGCCGACCCCGGGCACAGCCGTGTTCTTCCCGTCCTATATCTGGCACGGCGTCGAGCCCTTCTCAGCACCGCGCCCGCGGGTGACCGCGCCCTTCGATCTCGCGCCCGCGTCGGACTGAAAGGGCGCGATCATTTACCTTTCGGTAACTGAGTTTACCGGCCGCTTAACAAAATTGTTGCTTTCGGGAGACGGTCGGAAAGCGCCGTCATTGCGGGCGGTTATCTTTGTTGACGTGTCTTCTTTCGCTGCCATAGGGTCCGGTTTGACTGGGCCAATCCGGCTCAGACGCGGCATTCTCAGCCTATTTGGGACGGGGGGTCGCGGCAGTGTGCGTCATACCGAGGGCGGCGAATTCTTTCGGGCGGCGCGGTTCATCTCTGGAGGGATATCAATGAGAAAATCGACACTGGCGGCGCAACTGATGCGCTCGACGGTTCTGACGGGGGCGGCGGTCGCTGCTGTGACGCCGGCTTTCGCGCAGGAAGAAGATGACGAAATCGTCGTAACCGGCTCCCGTATCGCCCGCGAAGACCTCGCGGCGCCAAGCCCGGTCACCACAGTGACGTCCGAGCAGTTGGTTCTCACCAACACGGTTAACACCGAACAATTCCTGAACACCCTGCCGCAGGTCATTCCGGCCTTCGACTCGACCTCGAACAACCCCGGCGACGGCACGGCGACGGTCAACCTCCGCGGCCTCGGCACCAACCGCACGCTCGTCCTCGTCGACGGCTCGCGCTTCGTTGCCTCGGGTCCGGGCGGCGTTGTCGACCTGAACTCGATTCCGGCGGCGCTTGTTGATCGCATTGACGTCGTGACCGGCGGCGCCTCGGCCATTTACGGGTCGGACGCGGTCGCAGGCGTTGTGAACTTCATCCTGAAGGACGATTTCGAAGGCGTTCAGCTTGATGTTTCGAACGAGCTTTCGGCGGCTGGCTGGGACGCGAACATTTTCAACGCTGCTTTGACGCTTGGCGGCAACTTCGCCGATGGCCGCGGCAACGCGATCATGTCGGTCTCCTATACAAACCGCGAAGCGCTCTTCCAAGGCGACCGCGATTTCTCCTCGCTCTCGCTGTTTGATGACGGCGCCGGCGGTTTCGTCTCGGGCGGTTCGGGCAGTGCGCTCGGCGGCCAGTTCATCTCACTGGCGAACACCAACCAGGGCACCATTGGCGTTGACCCGATGGATCCGAACGAACCAGCCGATCTCGACAATGAGCCGGCTGGCTTCCTTGACGGTCCGTTTGGCGCTCCCTTCTATCCAAGCCTCGGGCCGGGAACGTCAAACAACGTGACGTTCAATGGCGCGCCAGGCGGCCGCCGCTTCGTCAACCCGACGGACCAGTACAACTACGCCCCGACCAACTATCTCCAGTTGCCGCAAGAACGTTATTCGATCTACGCGGGCGGCACTTACGAGATCAACGACAACATCGAGGTCTACGCGCGCGGCGTGTTCGCGCAGTCGGTCGTTGACCAGCAGCTCGCTCCGACCCCGGTCGGCGGCACGCTGACTTTGAACCTCGACAACCCGAACATCCCGGCTGACTTCCTTGCAGCCCTGCTTGCCACATATGATTTTGCGGGCAATGCGGGTGCGCCGGCGGACGTTCAAGATCGCGACGGCGATGGGGAAGTCGATGACATTCGTATCTCTGTTTCACGCCGCTACAACGACGACTCGATCGGGCCGCGCAACAGCCTCCGCGACAGCTCGACCTTCCAGATCAAGGGCGGCATCCGCGGCGACCTCGGCGAGAACTGGAACTGGGATGTCTTCGGTCAGTTCGGCCGCGTTTCGTCAACGCAATCGCAGACCGGCAACATCTCTTTCAGCGCGCTGCAGGCCGGTATCCTTGATGGAACTGTCAACATCTTCGGCATCAACACGATCGACGAAGTTGGCGGCGAGGCGATCCGCCGGACCGGCATTATCGCTGATACTGTTGAGCAAACACAGATCGTCGGTTCGCTTTCGGGCGTTATCGACGGCCTGAAATCTCCTTGGGCGGACTCTGGCGTTGGCCTCGTTGTCGGCGTCGAATACCGCGAAGAAGCGGCGGTTTCGCAGCCTGACTCGGTTCTTGGACCCGACGTGCGCGGCTTCAACGCCTCGCTCCCGGTCGCCGGCAGTTACGACGTCTACGAAGCCTTCATGGAAGCTGACATCCCTGTCTTCGAGAACTCGGCGATCGGCGACGCCAGCATCAACGGCGCCTTCCGTTACTCTGATTACTCGACGACGAATGTCGGCGGGGTCATCAGCTTCGCGGCAGGCCTCAGCTGGGCGCCGGTGGACGAACTCCGCTTCCGCGGTCAGTTCCAGCGCGCCAACCGCGCGCCGAACATCGGCGAACTGTTTGCGGCCTTTAGCAACGGCTTCCCTGGCGCTTCGGATCCGTGCTCGGGCGGCGGCTTCGGTGCGTTCGTTGCGGCCAACGCCGCAACCTGCTCGGCGTTTGGCGTTCCGGCTCCCGGCGCACCGTTCCAGCTGTCCGGCCAGATCGAAGCGCTGTTCGGCGGCAATCCGAACCTTTCCGAAGAAACTGCCGACACGATTACGGCTGGTTTCGTTTGGCAATCTTCGGCGATCGACGGTCTGACGATTCAGGCCGATTACTACAATATCGAAGTCGAGAACGCGATTTCCGGTGTGCCGCTGCAGCTTCTGCTCGATCGCTGCTATGTGCAGGGCGATATCGGGACGTGTAACACGTTCTTCGGCGCTGGAACGCGCGATCCGGCGAACGGCCAGATCACCGCTCCGTTCCTGCCGCGGATTGGCGGCGCGAACATCGCCTCCATCGGCGCAAAAGGTATCGACGCCACGATCAACTACGGCTTCGATATCGGCGATCTTGGATCGATCAACGTTCAGTACTACGGCAACTACACCTTCGAATCGAGCTTCCAGGTCGATCCGACGGATGCGACGACGTTCCTCGATTGCGCCGGCGAATTTGGCGTCAATTGCGGCGAACCGACGCCGGAGTACAAGCACACGATGCAAACGACGTGGCTTTATGGCGCCCTGACGACCAGCATCCGCTGGCGGTTGATCGGCGCTGTCGAGCTCTCGCCGGAAGAAGTCGGTCCGTTCGGCATCGGCGACGCGTCTGACGATATCGGCACCTTCAACTATCTCGACGTGACGATGGGGTATGCCGTCAACGAGAACCTCGACCTCACCGTCGGCGTTCAGAACATCCTCGGCAAGGACGCTCCGCTTCTTGGCTCAACGGTCAACGAGCAGGCGAACACCTTCCCGGCGACCTATGAAACGCTGGGCCGTCAGCTCTTCTTCGGCGCTTCGCTGAAGTTCTAAGCTGCGGTCGAACGACAAGTCTTGAAACGGCGGGCCTCGGCCCGCCGTTTTCTTTTGTGCGGATTTCTGTATCGCTCGCGCGCACTGGAGCGCATTCCCAAATCTGCGTGTTGAGAACGCGCTTTTGCGCAAAAACGTCATCGACGCTGGAGGCGGCGTGGCCGAAGAGCAGGCTTGGCAAGAATACTGGGCAGGCGGCGATGGCGGTGACGCGGTCGGCGGGCCGCAGCGGCGCAAGCTGGCGGCGCATTGGGCAGGCCTGTTCACGTCGAAACCTGATGCTCCTCAACACCCGCTTGTCGTTGACATCGCGGCCGGTCGAGGGGCCGCGCTGAAAGGCGTTATGGAGGCGCTTGCCCATCGCGGCCGTTTTCTGGCGCTTGATTTCTCGCCGGCGGCGGTTCGATCGGCGGGCGCCGAATTGCCGGGGATTATCGCGGCCGCCGCTGACGCCGCGCGCTTGCCGCTCGCCGATCACTCAGTAGACGCGGCGATCAGCCAGTTCGGGATCGAATATGCCGGGCTCCCGGCCTTTTCAGAAGCTGCGCGGATCGTTCGGCCGGGGGGGCAATTCTGCTCGATCTCCCATTATCGCGGCGGCGCCATTGACGCTGAATGCGCGGAGAACGAACGCCTCCTCCTTTTAGTCGGGCAAGGCGGCCTTTTGTCCGCAGCGCGCGCGACGCTAGACGCCAGTTTCGCCGCGCGGTCCCAAGGAAGCGCCAATCCGCTGGACGCACGCCTTGAGGCGGTTTTCGCGTCGGCGTTTGTGCACGCAAAAAAAGCAGTCGACGATGCGCCCCCCTCTGCCGCCCGCGCGACGCTCGACCGTTTCCTCGGCGATCTGATGCGCCTCCTGGCGCGGCGAATCGCTTATGAGGCAAAGGACGCGCTCGGCTGGATCGAGGGAATGAAGGCCTCGCTCGATGCCTATCTGCGGCGGATGCAGTCGATGCGCGCCTCGGCGCTTGGCGCCGATGAAGTCGCCGACGTCGAGCGGCGCTTCAGCGCTGCGGGTCTTGGCGACTTCCGCGCCGAGCCGCTCAGGCTCGAGGACAACAAGGCGCCGGCGGCCTGGGTGATCGAGGCTCGCCGGCCGCCTAGAGCTTAGCCCGCCAGCGCTTCCTCGCCAGTCATCACCGCAGCCGCGGCGTGAACGCTTGCCGCTATGCGCAGCGCGGCATGCACCTGTTCGGCCGATAGGCCGCCCTTGCGCACGACCTTCTCATGCGCATCGAGGCACATGCCGCAGCCATTCACGGCGGAGACGGCGAGGGACCACAATTCGAAATCAACCTTGTCGACGCCGGGGTTGGCGATGACGTTCATGCGCAGCTTCGCTGGCATCGTCTTGTACTCTTCGGCGTGCATCAAATGCGTCGCGCGGTAATAGACATTGTTCATGCCCATGATCGCCGCAGCAGCTTTCGCCCCGGTCAGCGCTTCGGGGGAGAGTTTTCCCGCGACCTCGGAATTCACCGCACGAATGACCGCCGCATTGCCCGAAGCAAGGGCAGAGGCGAGAAACGCGCCCCATTTCTGCTGGTCATTGAGGATGGTCTCAGAAGCCAGCGTTCCAAGATTGAGGCGAATATCCTTTGCATATTCGGGGATCAGGTCGCGTAGGGCGTCAATGCTCATGGTTTTCTCCTTGAAGTGATCGAGGCAAATTTCCTTGGGGCGACAGGGCGCCGGTCTCGAGATCAACGCCGAACCTTTCGAGGGCGTCGATCATCGGGGCCAGTTCCGCGCGATAGGGACCCGTCGAGGACAAGCGCGCCTTCGACGGCGGCTCGCGCACTTGCGCGGCGCTGAACGTCATCACGGACCGGTCTTGTTCGTGATAGGTGAGACAGGCGTCGTTCCAGTCGAGACCGCAAAACGCGACGAGGCGCCGGAGTTCGTTCTCGAAATCGGCGACCAGCGTCTCGTATTGCACGAACGCCATCCGGTCGCCGATCGCCTGCGACCAATGCGACGCGAGCCGGCAATGCTCTGCATACTGATGGGCGATGTCCGCGAGATCGGTCGCGTAGGACCATTGGTTCGAGAAGTGGCGGCGAAAGATCGAAAAGCCGGTCTCAACCGGATTGCGCCGGATGTGGATGATGCGCGCGCGCGGGAAGATCCGGGCAATCATGCCGGCGGACAGGTAATTCGTCGGCTGCTTGTCGGTGACGAAAGCCGCGCCGGCCCAGCCAAAGCGCTTGCACTGATCGAAAAAGCCCTTGCGCCAGCCTTCGATTTCCCGCGCGGGCACGGCGTCAAAGCCTGCGCCAGTCTGCGCTGACCATTGAAGAAACTGATCGAGATAAAACGGCATCGCCGGCACCTCGCCGGCGCCGTCGACTTCCGGGTGCGCGCATAGCGCGCTTTCAAGAAGGGTGGTGCCGGACCGCGGCATCCCGATGATGAAGATCGGCGCAGGCTCGCCGTCGCGGGCGATCGCGCGTGGCGGCTGCGGCGCCGGAAAGCTCCGGATGATCGCATCCGTTTTTTGTTCCTGTGCGCGCGCGTCATAGCCAAGCCCGCTGCTTTGGGCGCGCTCTTTCTTCAGCCGGTTGGCATCCGACCACGCGGCAAAAGCCTCTGCATGCCGCTTACGGGCGTGCAGCGCATCACCCTTGGCGAACAATAACTTGATCCTGCTTTCATCGCGGCGCGGGGCGCCCGCCAGCGCCTCATTGAGCAGGGTCATGTCGGCGTCGGACAAGCGCCCGTTCGTCGCTTCGATCAGGAGTCCGAAGACCTCGGCATGCGCCGGCGCCGCCGCCAGCGTGCGCCGGCACCATGCTTCCGCGTCCGCCAGCTTGCCGAGAAACATCGATCGGCGCGCAAGCCCGAAATTGGCGTCGATGTCCGCGGGGTCGATCTTGAGCGCGCGCTTGAACCAGGCGGCCGCCTCGTCGAGCCGTCGTCCCCCGAGGAGATAGCGCCCCATCGCCGAGAGCTTGTCCGCGCCTGCCTCCGGTGCGGCCGCAACCGGAGCGAACGCGGCGGCCGCGCGATCAAAATATCCCTGTTCGGCAAGGGCGAAGCTGAGCGCCGCGCGCGCCTCCGCATCGTCCGGCGCCGATTTCAGCCAATCTTCAGCGAAGGTTTCGAGCGCTGCCGCGTCGCCGCGCGCCCTCAGGATATGGGCGCGCAGTCTTCGTTGTTCGGCGAGCGGCGCTCCGAGATGCGCCGCGCGGTCGAGCGCCTGCGACGCGCTGTCAAAGTGGCCCGTCTCGATGGACGCCACCACGTAAAGGAGAAGAACGCCGGCGTGATCCGGTCGAATTTTCAGCGCTTCGTCGAGCGCGCTGAGGGCCTCATCAAATCTCTCGCCCTTGCCGAGGAGTTTTCCGAGTTGCGCCCAAGCTTCGAACAGTTGAGGCGCCAGCTTCGCTGCTGCGCTCGCATGGATGACGGCGCTTCTGAGGTCGCCTTCCGCATCGCGCAAGATCGACAGCGTGAGGAGGATTTGGGCGTCATTCGGGGCGGCCGCCGCCGCCTTCACGATCCGCGCCGCTCCCTCTTGCCGGCCGGTTTCGATTTCGCACAGCCCGAGCAGGCTTTCGCCGTGCGCCGCCCCCGGATTGACGTCGAGAAACGCGCGACAAAGCTTGATCGCGCTGTCGTAATCGTCAGCGAGGCGCGCTTTCCGCGCTTCCTTCAGAAGGTGATCGAGAACCATGCCGCTGGCAATTTCGCAAATAAAAATGGGCGCCGGCGGACACGCCGGCGCCCTCTAATGATGGTTAGAGCGTGGCGCCGCCGACGGGTCGATTGCACGGGCAGAGTTCGTCCGTCTGCAGAGCGTCAAGAACGCGCAGCGTGTCCTGCGGATTGCGCCCGACGCTGAGGTTCGTGACGTATACGTGCTGGATGACGTTCTGGGGGTCAACGACGAACGTCGCCCGCAACGCGACGCCTTGCGGCGCGCGAACGCCAAGCCCGTCGATCAGCGAGCCGTTGGTGTCGGCGAACTGCCAGGCCGGATGGCTCTTGAGATCTTGATGATCGCGGCGCCAGGCAAGTTTCACGAACTCATTGTCGGAGCTGCCGCCAAGAACGACCGCATCGCGATCAGCGAACTCCTTTGCAAGCCGGCCAAATTCCGCGATCTCGGTTGGGCAGACGAAGGTGAAGTCCTTCGGATAGAAATAGATGATCTTCCATTTGCCGGGGAAGCTCTCCTGCGTCAGCTCCTCGAACGCTGACTGGCCATTTTCTTCGTGATTATTGAATTTCGGTTTCACACCGGTGACGCGAAAATCCGGAACGCGATCGCCTACGCCAAGCATTTGGGCTCTCCTGTCTAAAGGTTGGGGCCGACGGGCCCGAGAGCCGCGCCGTCGGGTGCGAGATAGGCCAGCGTTGAAAATTTATCAAATAGATTATATCACGATATCCAATCGATTTTTCAGATGGAAGCCCGATGCTGGCCTTGCCGACGCTCCGCCAACTCCAATTCTTCGCCGCGCTGGTACGGCGGCAGTCATTCTCCAAGGCTGCGGAAGACTGTTTCGTATCCCAATCGACCTTGTCATCGGCGATCAAGGAGCTCGAAGGCATTCTGGGGTGCGATCTGGTCGACCGGTCGACCCGGCGGTTTTCATTAACGCCGGCAGGGCGCGACGCTGCCCGCCGAGCCGCGTCGCTTCTCTCAGAAGCCGAGGACCTCGTTCGCTCAGCGACCGACCGCCGCCCTCTCGAAGGCGCATTCCAGCTCGGGGTCATACCGACAATCGCCCCGTTCCTGCTGCCACGGATCACGCCGGCGCTTCGACGCGAGTTTCCCAAACTCGAACTTTATCTGCGCGAGGATTTGACCCAGCCGCTCGCTGAGCGCCTCGCAGACGGTTCGATTGACGCGGCGCTTATCGCGCTGCCTTATGATTTACCGGGCCTTGAATGCATCACGGTCGGCGACGACCCCTTCTATTTCGCCGGCCCCGCCGGCAGTCCGCTCGCGGCGAAGAAGGCGGTGGAGCCGCGCGATCTGAAAACCACGCCGCTTCTGCTGCTGGAAGACGGGCATTGCCTGCGCGAGCACGCGCTTGACGCCTGCCGCCTCCGCGATTCAGACGTGTACGGATCGTTCGGCGCAACGAGCCTTTTCACGTTGACGCAGATGGTCAGGGCCGGGCTCGGCGCAACGCTGCTGCCGAAGATGGCGGTCGATTCAGGCCTCGCCGCCGCCGCTGATCTTGTCGTTCGCCCGCTCGCCGGCCCTGACGCCTTGCGAAAGATCGGGGTTGCCTGGAGAAAGGGGTCCGGGCGACGCGAAGACTGCGCCCTGCTGGCGGAGATACTCAGGCGCGACTTCGGCGGGCCTTCACCGTCCGTGCTGGCGAGCTCCGAAAAACTGCGGTCGCCTTCAAGCCTTTGATGCGCTTGGCGTCAGCGGCGCGTGATTGATTGGCGCGATCTCGCCGCTGTCAGAAAGCAATATTGCGATCGCGCGCGTCGACTGGAACTGCGTCAGGATGATCATGATCGTCACGGTGATCGGCACAGCGAGCAGCATTCCTGCGAACCCCCAAACAGTGCCCCAAACAGCAAGTGAAATAAGGATCACAAGGGGCGACAGATTGAGGCTCTTTCCGACAAGGCGCGGCTCGATGCCGGAGCTCATCGCCTGCTCTGCGCCAACAAGCAGCGCAAGCGCGAGCAACGCGGTTTGCACGCCGCCGCCCTCCGGCTGCACGAGAGAGAGTATCACCGGCAAGCTGATGGCGCTGATGGCCCCGACGATTGGAATAAAGTTGAACACAAAGATCAGCAGCGCCCAGAAGCCGGCGAAATCGACGCCGATCCCCCGCATAATAGCGTAGCTGATCGCCGCGGTGATGAGGTTCATGACGGTCTTGACCGTGATGTACTGACGCACGAGCGTTCCAATATCGCGCATCGTTTCGTTGACGGCGGAGCGTTGCTCGCGGTCCGTGCTGAGGAGATTGATCTTCTTGAAAATGCGGCCGCGCTCAAGAAGCAGGAACACCGTATAAAGAAAGATCGTAACCGAGTTTCCGGTGATCGCGCGCACCACGGCGCCGGCCTGGCTGAGGATCGGGTTGATCATCGACAGCGCTGCTGATCGAAGCTCATCGACGCCGCCAGCGAGCTCAGCAGGAAGGAGACCCGACTCTTTCAGAAACTTGATGCCGTCGCGGCTAATGTCCCGGAGGCGTCGCTCATAGTCGGGCGCTGCCGCAATGAGCGCATCGACATTATTGCGTACGATCTCGATCAGCAGAACGAATGTCGAAATGATGAGCGCAAAAGCGAAAATATAGCAAACCCAATGCGGCAGAAAGCGCCCTATCAGCGGACCGCGCCGAATGGTCTCCTTTAGCGTATAGATGATGAAGCTCAGAAAGCAGGCGACGATCAGCGGAATGAAAACCGACCGCCCGAAATAGGCGACCGCTATCAGCAAAACCGTCAGGCCAAGGCCGTAAAAAAGCTGCGCCGCCCCGCGAGCCGTCACAGGGAGGGGGGCGGGCCGCGCCGCGTCGTCGCCAGTTCCGCTAGTCAATTCGGCCTCATGGCAAAATCCTCTCGATCAGCTAGGCTGATTTGCAACGCGAAACCAAATTACGGGCGCCGCCGTCACCATGATCGTCACCGACCTAGATTGGCGAGAGCCGCGCTCGGCGTTCGCACCCTTTGCGCGCGAAAGCGGCGCGGTGTTGCTCGACGCCGGCGACACGGCCGCTGGCGCGCGATGGTCGTTCATCTGCGTGCGGCCTTCAGCGGTGATCGAATATCGCAAGGGACAAACGCTGATCGACGGTGCAAGGACCGACGCGGACCCCTTCGCCGCGCTTGCGGCCATGCATGATCTGCGACGGCGTTCGCATCGTTCCGGTCCGCCCTTGCTTTCTGGCCTCGTCGGATTTGTCGGCTATGAATGCGGGGGGTTGCTGGAGCCCAGGGGCGAAGGGCCGGCGTCAAGCGGCCTCGCGCCTGATTTTATGTTCGCCGCCTTTGATCGCGTGGTCGCCTTCGACCGGCTGGAAAAGCGCGTCATAATCTCGGCGCCGGATCGTGCGGGCGCGCAAGCCCTGGAAAATCTGCTTGGCGTCGAGCAGCCGGCGCGCGCGGCGCCAGCGCTGCACTTTGCCGGATCAAATTTTTCTGCGCCGCGCTATCGGGACTGTGTCGACGAAGTCATTCGCAGAATTCGCAGCGGCGCGGCGTATCAGGCAAATATTTCTCACCGGCTTCACTTCAAGTCTGACGACGTGATTGATGCGTTCGAACTTTACTGTCGCGCAGCGGCGCGATCGAGCGCGGCGAACGCCGCCTATCTGAACGTCGGCGCCGCCCAGATCGTTTCACTATCGCCGGAGCGATTTTTTTCGATATCGTTCGAGGGTGAAACGCGCGTCATTCGCGCCGAGCCGATCAAGGGCACGCGCCCGCGCGGCGTGACGCCTGAGGCGGATGCGCGCCTCGCCCGCGAGCTGCTGGAAAGCGCAAAAGACCGCGCCGAAAACGTCATGATCGCCGATCTCATGCGCAACGACCTTTCCCGCATTTGCCGCGACGGATCGATCCGTGAGGAGGCGATCTGCGAGCTGATGACGCTTGCAAGCGTTCATCACCTCGTGTCGCGGATCAGCGGCGTCCTTCGCGATGACGTCTCCCCTGTCCACGCCCTGACAACGCTTTTCCCCAGCGGCTCCATCACGGGCGCCCCTAAAATCGAGGCCATGCGGGCGATCGCCGAAATAGAAGGAACTGCGCGCGGCGCCTATTGCGGCGCTATCGGCTATATTGACGATCGGGGGTTTGCCGATTTCTCGGTTGCGATCCGAACGGCGACGATTGAAGGGCGCCGTGTCGAATTGCCTGTCGGCGGCGGCGTCACGCTGCGGTCAAATCCGGAAGCGGAGTACGAAGAAACGCTGGATAAGGCGGCGTGGTTCCTTGATATCGCCGGCGTTGATCGGGCGTCCATCGCATGATCCTGATCGTCGATAACTACGATTCGTTTGTCCACAATCTCGCACGGTATGTGCGTGAGGCCGGCTTCGCGACGCAGGTCGTCAGAAATGATGTGATGAGCGCGGGCGATATGCTCAGCCTGCAGCCAGATGCGGTGATCGTCTCGCCGGGACCGAATGCGCCGGCGGAAGCCGGCGTCTCCTTGCGCCTGATCGACATGTTGCCAGAGGAGACTCCGTTTCTCGGCGTTTGTCTCGGCCACCAATGCCTAATCGAGGCGTTCGGCGGGCGAACGCGGCGCGCGAAAGAACCGTTGCATGGAGAGGCGAGCGTCATCCGCCATGACGGCTCGGACCTTTTCAACGCCATCCCCAACCCCTTCCTGGCGGGGCGATATCATTCTCTCGTCGGCGATCTCGGCGCGGCGTCTGATCTGATTGCTTCCGCCTGGTCAGACGCCGATGAAGTGATGGCCGTGCGCCGCCGCTCAGCGCCATGGTACGGCGTGCAATTCCACCCTGAATCCATCCTGACGCCCGACGGCCGGACGTTGATCTCAAACTTTTTGGCCCGTGTCGCGGAGCAAGATCGATGATCGTTTGGCGCGACGGTGAGTTTCTGGCCGCCGAAGCCGCGATTTCCGCGACGGATCGCGGTTACCTGATCGGTGACGGCGTTTTTGAGACCGTGCTAGTTGATCGCGGTCGACCGGCCTTTCTACCTAGCCATCTTGCGCGGTTACAGCGCGGGGCCAACCAGCTCGAGATCGTTGCTGACGTCAAGGCGGAGGAAATTCGCGCCGCGATTACAGCGCTCGCCCGGAGCGGCCAGACGGGTCGCGCCTCTTGCAGAATAACGGTGACGCGCGTCGGGGGCGCAAGAGGCCTCGTTCCGGCGACCGAGGCGCGCGCTCAGACCATCATAACGCTCCAGCCGGTCGCCGCGCCGAAGGCGGCGCAACGCCTCATCGTCGCGCGTTCGCGCCGCCACGCTGCAGCCTTGACGAATGGGTTCAAATGCATCGGCGCCTATGCGCCCAACTTGATTGCGCGCCTTGAGGCGGCGCGCCTTGGCGCTGATGAAGCCATCATGCTGAACGAATTCGATCGCGCCGCGTCAGCGTCCGCCGCCAATCTTTTCATGGTTTCGGACGGAGTTTTGACGACACCCCCGGAAATCGAAGGCGCAATGCCGGGCGTGACGCGGGAAAGATTGATCGAAGTCGCCGCTGCCCTTGGAATTGACGTCCGCATCGAGCCAATTGCCGCCGCAGAGGTCGAGCGGGCGCCGCTTTTTCTCACCAACAGCCTGATCGGCGTTATAGACGCCGGCGTCGCCACCTTGCCGCCCGCCAGCCTCGCCAAGCGACTGCAAGCGGCATACGAGGAACGGGTGCAAGCCGAGTTTTCGGACCCCGCGCCATGAAGGCCTTTCAGTTTTCAAAAGAACAGATTGTCGCTGTCTCCGTTGCGCTCTTCGCTGAGGTGCTGGTCAATGCGTTCGCCCGACAAGCCGGCAGCGCCGGTCGTAACGGCTGGGGCGCGGACGACACGCTCGGCGAAGGCGGTCTTGAGCTTGATGACCAGGAACGGGCGGCCTGTCTCGCGCGCGTAGAACGCTTTTTTGGCGCGCCGGCCGCCCTCACGGAGGCAGCGCCTGGAACGCTGGGTGAGGTAGCCGATCTCATCGGCGCCCGGATCAACAGCCGACTTGAAGCCTTTTCCTTCGCTGCCGCTGGGGGCCGCGGCCGCGAATTCGAACATCCCGCGGACCAGATTTTTGGCGACGGCGCCGCGCTCGCGAATCTGCTTTATGGGCGCCGCAGGATCGTTTCGCTCGTTGCGCCCCATAGCCTGATCGGCTTTTCTCTTTCCATTTTGGCGCCGAATTTGTTGGGGCTGCCGGCGATAGACGGACGCGGCCGATCGCCCGACGAACTCCAATCGGCATTGACGTTCGGCGATGCTGTCGTCGCAACGCCAAGCCTGTGGCGGTATCTGCTGGCGCAGGGCGTCAAGGCTCCAGACAATACGATGGCGGTGACATTCGGCGAAGCCTTATCGCCTGAATTGTCAGCGGAGATTCGCAAAGCTGGATACGGCGCCCAACGCGAAATTTACGGTTCGACCGAGAGCGGTCTCGTCGGCTGGCGCGACACGCCGAGCGATCCGTTCGCGCTCTTTGAATTCTGGCGCCGAGATGGCGAAGGGCTTGTACGGATCGCCCCCTCCGGCGAGGCGTCGTCGGTTGCCCCGATGGATTTTATGACGTGGGAAGGCGAGCGCCGCTTTCGGCTCGCCGGCAGGCGCGACGGCGCCGTGCAAATCGGCGGCGTCAATGCGTTTCCGGCCGAAATCGCCGCGCGCATTCGCGAGCATCCCGCAGTCGCTGACTGCAAAGTTTACTTGTCCCGACATCCAGGCGGCATGGACCGGCTCTTTGCGACTGTCATGCTTGCCAGCGGCGCCGTCAATGAGTCCGTTGCGCGCTCGATTGATACTTGGTGCCGGGCAACCCTTCGCCCGCATGAGCGCCCGCGGTTATACAAATATGAGTCGCCAAAAACTAAATAGCCCGGCTTTTCGCCGGGCTATCAACCCTTCAGAGCGGAGAGGCCCTACTCGTTGGTTTCACCGCCGGCAGTCGCCTGTCTGGACTTCTGCAGAACCTGCTGGGTCAGCACGCCGAAACTCTCATTGTTGTCCCCGACCGTAATTGTCGGCTCGCACTGCGTCATGCAGTTATAGGTAGCGCGCGTGCCGCCCCGATGAAAGGTCAGCATCTCAGAGCCCGTCGCGCGCACGCGGACAATCAGATTGTCCACCGGCTTTCCTTCGTCGTCAAAGAGGAAAAGGTTCGTCACTCCCGGCGCTTTGCCAAAAATCAGGACCTTCGATTTGTCCCGGACTGTAATGTCCGCGATGCCAGGATTGCCGATGACAATCTGATCGACCTCCTGCTTGAATTCGTAAGGGGCGACCTGGTCCATCGTCACCCAAACCTGATCGGCGTGCGCAGCAGTCGCCGCCATGAAAGTCGCCGCTAACGCCAAGGTGATGGTGCGCATAGGAACCGCTCGCTTGCTTCAATCGTCGAAGGATTAGAGTGCGCTGGTCAAAAAAAGCTTAAGCCCGGCATTACTCGCCGCACCAGATTGCTTCCAACTTTATCTTTTACTCGAGTTTAAAATTTCTGACGGAATGAATGAGGAGAACGTCGAGCGAAAGCAGCATCCGTGTCCAATCCCGCCGATCAGCCTGCAATCGCACAAACGCTCCTCTCAGAAGCGGCGATCTTTTCCGACCTTCCTAAAGCAATAATTGCGGCGGTCGCTGGCGCCGCCAGTGTCCGCCGCATCGAGGCGGGTGAAACAATCTTCGCCCACGGACAGTTTGACGGTTCGGAGCTGATTTTCGTGGCGGACGGACGCCTCAGAAGTACGCAGGCCGACGAAAGAACCGGCTCGATGATGGTCGAGTCAATTGGATCTGGCTCGTTCTTCGCCTTGGCTCTTGCCGTTGTTTCCCCAGACCTCACGCGGTTTAGCAACGTCACAATTGCGGCCGAGACAGATGCCACCGTTGTTTTCATCGACACCGAAGCGTTTCGAAATCTCGTCGCGCAGCGACCGTTGCTGACACGCGCTCTCCTTCTTCATTTTGCTCGGGTCTCGATCGGCGCCGGGGCTGGCGCTGCTTCCGAAGCCGGGCCGGATCGACGGGTTTTCGCAGCGATTGCTGGCCTTGTCCGCCGCGACGCGGTCGCGGCGACGTGGCGCATCGACCGAATGCCAAAGCACCGCGACCTTGCAGATCTTGCAAACGTTGCGGAAGGCGACGCGGCGAACGCTGTTGCGCGCCTGATCAGCACAGGCGTGGCGAAGCGTGACTATCCCGGGCTGGTCATCGAGGACATGGCCCAGCTCAATCGGCTGGCGCGCTGAAGCGCCTGCATCTCGCGCCGCTGTAACGCGGCGTTAACTATAATAATCAGTATCAAAACAAAATGGTTCAACATTGCCGGCTGTTCAGAAAAAATTTACGCGTAGCGGTCATCATATGAATGGTCTGAGGGGGTGGTTGCTCCCGTTCAGCGGTGCAAGAGTAAGCAAGCAGGAGTCGACTAATGAAAACGCTTATCAACAGGTTTCTGAAAGACGAAGACGGCGCGACGGCCATTGAATACGGCCTGATCGCGGCGCTGATCTCCGTCGCCATCATCACGGCCGTTACGGCCGTCGGCGACAACCTCGATTCGACCTTCTCGGATGTCGCGAGCGCGCTTGGTTAAACCACGCGAAGAAGCTAAATTTCGGAACAAAAAGGAGGCTTCGGCCTCCTTTTTTTCTTTCTTAGGGTTAAGTCTAACCCTCTCTTAAGCGCCGTCGCATAGCCTCCAAACGTTCAGACGTATTGAGGCGCGCCCGCATGCTACCATTGATTTTTCTTTCCGCGTTTCCCGCCGCGCTGATCATTGCGGCGCTGAACGACATCTATGAATTCAAGATTCCAAACTGGATTTCAATCGTTCTCATTGCGGCTTACGGGGCCGCGGGCGTGGGGCTCGCGGCGCCAGGAGACATGCTGCTCGAAGGCCTGCTCCTTGGCTGCGCCGCGCTCGTCGCAGGCTTTGCGCTCTTCGCGCTGAGAATCATCGGCGGCGGCGATGCAAAGCTTCTCGCCGCCAGCGCGCCCTGGATCGGGCTGTCGTCGCTTGGCTCATTCATGATTTACGTCGCCATCGCCGGCGGCGCTTTGGCGCTTGCGCTCATTGTCTTTCGCCGCTTGCCGGCGCTTCCCGCCTATGCGCAGGCGCCGTGGCTGGTTCGTCTGCATCAACGGCCTAAAGACATTCCTTACGGCGTTGCGATCGCTGCTGGCGGACTTCTTAGCTTTTCACAAACGCCGCTCTTTCAATTGGCGTTCGGCGGTTAACAAGCGCGGTTAATACAGTTTTGAGGACTTGTTTCTACAAAGTGTACGGCGGTTCCAGAGCGAAAACGCTTTGATTTACGGGCGAGGATCAGCATGAATGTGACGCGATTGGCTGTATTGGGCGTAGCGCTGCTTGCCGGCGTCGGCGCCTTCTTCATGATGATGACGGGCAGGCAGTCAACAGCTGTCGACGTCGTTCAGCCCGTGCAGGAAAAAACTGTTCGCGTGCTCGTGGCGGACAAGGATTTTCAGCGCGGCGAGCGTCTCGGCGCTGAAGCGACGCGTTGGGTCGACTGGCCGGAAAAGGCGCTTTCAGAAAGTTACATCACCGAGAAATCTGGCGGTGATCCCGCCGAGCTCGAAAAGGCGGTCGCGCGCACCGGGATCGTCAAAGGTGAACCGCTCATTGAAGCCAAAATCGTTCGCACCGGCGCCTCGGGACTTCTCGCCGCCGTGCTCGACCCGGGAATGCGCGCCGTCACGATGCGGATCACGCCGGAAACGGGCGTCAGCGGATTCATCCTCCCGGGCGACCGCGTCGACATCTACTATTCGGAAACGGGTGCGTCGAAGACCCAGACGGAGCTTCTTTTCGACAATGTTCGCGTCCTTGCGATCAACACAATCTATGCGGAAACGCCGGAAGCGCCGACCATCGAAGGTTCCAACGCTACCGTCGAACTGTCGCCGTCCGACGCTGAGTACTTCATCAACACGCGTTCGTCTCGCGGCCAGATGAGCTTTGCGCTTCGCAGCGTCTTTACGCCGACGGAAGAAACCAGTGAGCGACGCAACCAGAGCGTCAGGGTGATCCGCTATGGCCGGTCGTAATCGGGGATTTGAGGGGAACAAAATGCGTCAGCCCAAGAAAAAATCAGCGAGCATGACCGCCTGGCGCTTGTTCTCGGCAGTCGCTGCTGCGATCGCCTTCAGCATCGCTCCAGCGGCGGCGCAGCGCGCCAAGTCTGAAGCCCGGATCGACCTCGGGGGCGTCAGCGCCGCGTCACGCAGCATTGTCTTGCCGCTGAACAAGGCGGCGATCGTCGAATTGCCGACGGCCGCGTCTGATGTTTTGGTGTCCCAGCCTTCGGTTGTCGACGCCGTGATCCGCTCGTCGCAGCGCGTTTATCTTCTCGGCCTGACGGTCGGGCAGACGAACGCTTTCTTCTTCGACGCTGATGGTCGCCAGATCCTCAATCTCGAGATTCAAGTCGAGCGCGATGTTGACGCCTTGTCCGCGCTGATCGGACGGTTGATGCCCGATACGCGCATCACCGTCGAAGCCATCAACGACAACGTTGTTCTGCGCGGGTCGGTTCCTTCGGGCGTCCAGGCGGCGAACGCTTCTGATATCGCCGGCCGCTTCATCGGCGACCCCGCGAAAGTCGTGAACATGGTTTCGATCCGCGACCGTGAGCAGGTGATGCTCAAGGTGCGCGTCGTCGAAATGCAACGTACGCTGATCAAGCAACTCGGCATCGATCCGTCAGGGGTCGCCTCGTTGTCGAACTCAACGCTAAGCGCGGCGGCATCGACGATCGCCACAGGGGCGACAGCAGGGCTTTCCGGAACGTTCACGCGTTTCTTCGGAGCGACTAATGACTCCAATGTCGGCGTGTCGTTCCAGGCGTTAGAGCGTGTCGGTCTTGTCAGAACGCTGGCGGAGCCGACATTGACAGCGGTCTCTGGCGAGACGGCGAGCTTTCTTGCGGGCGGCGAATTTCCGATCCCGATCGGTCAGAACGACGGCGTCATCTCGCTCGAATTCAAAGAGTTTGGCGTTGGTCTCGGCTTCACGCCGCTTGTTCTCGACAAGGGCCGCATCAGCGTCAAAGTATCGACGGAGGTCAGCGAGATCTCCTCGCTCAACAATTTCTCGCTGAGCGGTCAGACCCTGACCTTGCCGGGAACGCCCGGCTCGCCAGCGCCTACCGACCAGTTCACGATCATCGACACCAATGGCGATGGCGTGCCGGACCAGATTGTCAATTTGACGTCGATCGCAGCAGGCGAAGTGCCCGGCATTCCGATTGTCGGCCAGCCCGTGGGCCGCCCGTCCGGCACACCCGCCGGCGCGCCGACGACGATCTCCACGACCGGTCTCAATGTTCCCTCGCTGACCGTCCGGCGCGCCAAGACGACCGTTGAACTTCCGTCCGGCGGCAGCCTTGTGATGGCGGGGCTGCTCCAGGAGAACATGCGGCAGACGATCTCAGGCATTCCCTACCTTAAGGACGTCGCCGTTCTCGGCGCCCTTTTCCGTAGCCGCGACTATCAAAGCTCGGAAACGGAACTCGTCATCGTTGTCACGCCCTACCTCGTTGATCCAACGCATGAGTCGAAGTTGACCGATCCCTCCAAGGGCTTCGTCGCCGCAAGCGATATGCAGTCGATCCTCCTCGGCAAGGTCGCCTCGGCCTACGGGGTCGCCGGCGCGGGCGTCCAAGAGAAAACCTTGCAAGGCCCGATGGGCTTCATCCTCGACTGAAAAGGATCAAATCGATGACCTCGACACTGAAGATCGCCCTGCTGTCGTTTGCCGCCGCCGTTGCTTCCGGCTGCGCTACGAAATTCAACGGGCCCGAACACGCGTTATCGGTCGACGAAGAGCACCCGATCTCGGTCGACAGTCAAACCGTGACGATGACGCTTGCTTCCTCCGGCACGTTGACGTCGATCGATCGCGCCCGGCTGCGCGCCTTCGCGGACGCCTATCTTCGGGATGGTCACGGGGCGCTCACCCTGACGTCGCCGTCTACGGATGCAGGTGCGCGCGCCACCGACATACAGAAGGCTCTTGGCGAGTTTGGCGTTCCTGCAGATGCTGTCGTGACGTCCAATTACCGAACCGGGGAAGGTTCGACGACGGATCTTATTTTGTCCTATGCGCACTATGTCGCTACGCCGAGCGCGTGCGGCGTCTGGGAGGGCATGCAGGATCGCGACTTTCGCAACATGCGCTCGCCAAATTTCGGATGCTCAGCGCGTAATAATCTCGCGGCGATGATCGGCGATCCGCATGATCTGATCGCGCCTGCAGCGATGACCGCGCCAGACGCGCAAATTCGCGTGCGCGGCGTCCAGTTGTTCCGCCAGGGCCAGGTCACGTCAAGCGACACCGACGGCGACATCGAACAGACCGTAGCAAATTAAGCGCTGAAGTTGGGGATCGCGGGCCCAGCAGCCCGCAAGGAGTTGACGATGAGAAAGGCCGTAGAAGAAACGATCGACTTCGCCGACGACGAAGAAGGCGTCGCCGCCGGTGCGGCCAGTCTTGGGCCAGACGGGGGGCCGCTTCTTTCGGCGAAGGTCCGCTATGTGAAGGCTGATGACGCCCCTCTGAGCGACGAGGCTTGGCTTGATGACGAACTGACTGACGAAGAGCTCGCAGCGCTTGGCGAGGAAGACTTCGACGCGGAGTTGCTCGCGGAGGAGCTCGGCGCCGACGACACGGAAGATTTCACCTTCGATCCAAAGGAAATCGCTCCACCCCCGGTCAGGCCGGCCAAGTCCAATCCCGGGCCGGCGAAGTCTAAAGCCCCGGCAGCAGCGACGGCTGTCGCGGTTGCGCGGCCGAAGGCCGTCGCTGTCGATGACGGCGATCCGGTGAGCGATTACGGATCGACCGACAACGATCACAGGCCTGTTCCCAGAATTTCCATTCATGCTTTCTGCGAAACGCCGGAAACGACCTCGCTGCTTGAGCGCGCCGCCGTCGATCGCCGCCTCGCCAAGACGCACATGACGATGCACATGGGCGGTCTTCCCAAAGCGGTTGATCATTTTCAGACGGCCTCCACGCCAAATCTGATCGTGATCGAAGCGCTTGAGGGCGGGGAATCCCTGTTCGCCCAGCTTGGAGAGCTCGCGGAAGTTTGCGACCCATCGACGAAAGTCATCGTCATCGGCCGCGCCAATGACATTGGCCTTTATCGCGAATTGGTTCGGCAAGGCATCAGCGACTACATCGTGCGGCCAAAATCGCCGATCCAGATCATCAAGTCGATCGCAACGCTCTACATCGATCCATCCGCCCCGCCGATCGGCCGGACAATCGCGTTTGTCGGCGCTCGCGGCGGCGCGGGTTCCTCGACGCTGGCGCACAATGTCGGATGGTGCGCCGCCGAAGAGATGCAGAGCGATACGGTCATCCTCGACCTCGATCTGCCTTTTGGCACGGCGAGCCTCGATTTCGAGCAGGACCCGACTTCCGGACTCATTGAAGCGCTGAGTTCGCCAGAGCGCCTCGATGACGTGCTGCTCGACCGTCTCCTTCAGAAGCATACGGAGCGACTGAGTCTCTTCACCGCGCCGAACCTCCTCGATCGTGACTACGACATTGATGATCAGGCGTTTGAGACCGTCATCGACGTGGTGCGCGGCGCTGCTCCGACCATCGTCGTCGACGTGCCGCACGTCTGGACCGGCTGGTCGAAGCGTCTGCTTCAGTCGGCGGACCAGATCGTCATCACGGCGACTGCAGACCTCGCTTCATTCCGGAACACCAAGAACCTTGTCGATATTATCTCCGGCGCCCGGCCGAACGATTCGCCGCCGATGCTCGTCATCAACCAGTTCGATGCGAAACTGTCGTCGGTTCAGCCTCAGCAGTTTGAGGAACACGTAGGGTTGCGGCCCTCGATCGTATTCGGGTGGGAGCCGCAGCTGTTTCACACAGCGGCGACGAACGCCGCTCCGATCGTTCAGGTCGGCGCCAAAACCAAGACGGCGCAGTCAATTCGGGATCTTACCTCGCTGGTGCTCGGCCGCACGCAAACGCTTTCGAAGAAAAGCAAATTCAGCCTCGCGGGCCTCGTCAAGAAAAAGAAATAGGTTGATCGATGTTCGGACGCAGAACCGCAGAAGCTGATCCGCCGCAAAAAGAGGCGGTGAAGCCAAAAGCCGCCGCACCGGCGCCGGCGCCCGCCGCGCCAGCGAAAAAGGCCTCTTCGCCGTCGGCGCCGCCGCGCGTGCCGGCTGCTTCGGCGAAGATTCAGACAATCGAAATCGGCGGCCGTTCGGACGAATATTTCCAGACAAAAACGTCGATCTTCAACGCGCTGATCGACACAATCGATCTGTCGCAACTCGCCCAGCTTGACGCCAAGTCCGCGGCGGAAGAAATCCGCGACATCGTCAACGAAATCATCTCGATCAAAAACGTGCAGATGTCGATCGCAGAGCAGGAAAGCCTGCTGCAGGACATTTGCAACGATGTCCTTGGCTATGGTCCGCTTGAGCCGTTGCTCGCACGGGACGATATCGCCGATATCATGGTCAATGGCGCAAGCCGGGTCTTCATCGAGGTCGGCGGAAAAATTCAGCTCACGAACGTACGCTTTCGCGACAACGGCCAGCTGATGAACATCTGCCAGCGGATCGTCAGCCAGGTAGGCCGCCGCGTTGACGAAGCCTCGCCGATTTGCGACGCGCGCTTGCCGGACGGCTCCCGTGTCAACGTCATTGCGCCGCCGCTCGCGATCGACGGCGCCGCGCTCACCATTCGTAAGTTCAAGAAGGACAAGCTTCGAATCCAGGACCTTGTCAATTTTGGGTCGATCTCGCCGGAAGGCGCGAAGGTCCTGGAAGTCATCGGCGCCTGCCGGATCAACACGCTCATCTCCGGCGGCACGGGCTCAGGCAAGACAACGCTTTTGAACTGCATGACAGGCTTCATCGAGCTCGACGAGCGCGTCATCACCTGTGAAGACGCGGCGGAACTCCAGCTCCAGCAGCCTCACGTCGTGCGGCTCGAAACGCGTCCGCCAAACCTTGAGGGCCAGGGCGAAGTGACGATGCGCGATCTCGTCAAAAACTGCCTGCGTATGCGCCCTGAACGCATCATCGTCGGCGAAGTCCGCGGTCCCGAGGCGTTCGACCTTCTTCAAGCCATGAACACCGGCCATGACGGGTCGATGGGCACGCTTCACGCCAACAGCCCGCGCGAAGCTCTCCAGCGTATCGAGTCGATGATCACCATGGGCGGCTACGGCCTCCCGTCCAAGACCATTCGCGAGATGATGGTCGGATCGATCGACATTATCATTCAGGCGGCCCGCCTTCGCGACGGCTCGCGCCGCATTACGCATATCACCGAAGTGCTTGGCACCGAGGGTGATACGATCATCACGCAGGATCTTTTTGTGTACGAGATCTCCGGCGAAAACGAGAACGGAAAGCTTGTCGGCCGGCACCGGTCGACCGGCATCGCGCGCCCCGCTTTCTGGGACCGTGCGAAATACTACGGCAAGGAACAAGAGCTCGCAGAAGCGCTCGACGCGGCTGCGGAATAGCGCGGGAACGCCATGGATCAGCAATTGATCATCACGGCGGTGTTGGGGCTCGTCGGTTTCGGCGCGCTCGCGTATTTCATGCTCGCGCCGACGCAGAGCGATAAAACGAAAAAGCGTCTTTCGTCCCTGGAGACCAAGAAAAACGCCAAGCGCGCCGGTGTGGCGCGCGAAAGCGAGAGCGCCAACAAAGACAGGCGCCGCAAAGTCACCGACGCGCTCGCAAAGGTCGATGAAAAAAGCAAAGAGTACAAAAAAAAGAAGCGTATTACGCTGACGCAAAAGCTCGAACAGGCGGGTCTGAGTTTTGGTGTTCGCGAATTCTACATCGGATCTGCCGTTTGCGCGGTCGTGCTCGGTCTCATCGGATTCATTTCTGGCCAGAAATTGCCGATAACGGCAGCCCTCGCATTTATCGGCGGCCTCGGTTTGCCGCATTGGTTCGTCGGCTTCGCCATCAATCGCCGCCGCAAGAAGTTCGTCGATGAATTTTCGAACGCGATTGACGTCATCGTGCGCGGCGTGAAGTCAGGCTTGCCAGTGAACGAATGCTTGAAAATTATCGCGTCCGAATCGCCGAAGCCAGTCAATGAGGAATTCCACCAACTTGTTGAAGGCTTCCGCATCGGCCTCTCGCTTGAGCAGGGAATGGCGCGCATGCATGAACGCATGCCGCTGCAAGAGGTCTCTTTCTTCGGCATCGTCTTGATGATTCAACAAAAGACGGGCGGCAACCTCGCCGAGGCGCTGTCAAATCTCGCCGGGGTGCTGCGCGGCCGGAAGCTTATGGAAGGCAAGATCAGGGCCCTCTCGTCGGAAGCAAAAGCGTCAGCGATGATTATCGGTGCGCTGCCATTTCTGGTCATGGGCGCGGTTAAGGTCGCCTCGCCTGATTATCTGACGCCGCTCTTCACGACCAAGGAGGGCAACTTCGTTCTGCTCGGCGCGGGGCTTTGGATGTCGATGGGCATTTTTGTGATGAAGTCGATGATGAAGATCAAAGTCTGAGGCCGCGATGGACGCAATCATCAACACCGTCACCGACCGGCAATTCCAGATCTCGCTGCTCGTTGCGTTCGCCGCGATCGGCACCGTTTATACGATCATAGAACCGTTCCTGGTGACCGATCGCTTGAAAGAGCGAATGAAGACTGTCGGCGATTACCGCGAGCGGCTTCGGCAGCAACAGCGCGATTCCTTCGCGCGAAAGACAAATACCTCGCTTCGCGCAGCTTCGGCGAAGGGCGTGCTGAAGGAGGTTGTCGAGAATCTGAAGCTCTTCGAGATCTTCGACGCCAACGAAGCGCGCAAACAGTTGATGATGGCGGGCTTCCGCGGCCAGCGTCCGGTCGCCATTTTCATGGCAGCTCGTATAGGCATGCCGTTCGTCGCCGCCACAGCGGCCGCCATTTACATCTATGTCCTCAAAGGCGTGGAGCTTGACAGCCTTGGGCGCCTCTGCGCCTGCGCCTCGGCGTTCTTTGCGGGCTTCTACTTGCCGAACCTTTACATCAACAATGCAATCTCAAAGCGCAAGCAGCAAATTCAGCTCGCCTGGCCGGATGCGCTCGACCTTTTGCTGATCTGCGTCGAGGCTGGCATGTCGATTGAGGTTGCGTTGCAGAAAGTCGGTCAGGAAATCGGCGGAAGCGCGCCCGAGCTCGCCGAGGAACTGGGTCTGACGGTTGCAGAACTTTCGTACCTGCAAGAACGAAAAGCGGCTTATGTGAATCTCGCTGAGCGCACCGGCCTCGACGGCGTCAAAGGGGTGACGACGGCGCTGATCCAGTCAGAGAAATACGGAACACCGCTCGGTCAGTCGCTGCGCGTCATGGCGCAGGAAAACCGCGAGCACCGCATGCAGGAAGCCGAACGCAAGGCCGCAGCCCTGCCGCCGAAACTGACTGTGCCGATGATCGGTTTCTTCCTGCCGGTTCTGTTTGCGGTCATCCTCGGGCCCGCGGTCATGGGCATCATGGGAATTGAGAAGTAGCGGAGGGCGCGGCGTATCCGTGCGCCGCTTGCCCGCAGACCTTGCAGAGATCGACTAGCCTGCAGTTGAAAATCTGCGTCTTAGCCGCCAATCGCGACGGCGCTCGATCGCAGTGAGCGCCCTCACTATCGGCTGGCGCTTGCCGCACCAGAGATTTGATCCAACGCATCGTACAGGGGCAGCTGTCCGGCGGCGACGCGGTCCCGGCTTACTGGCGTCAGTCCCAGCCGCTGACGATAAATCCAGTAATTCGTCAGAACTTTTTCAACGAAATCCCGGCTCTCCGGATTCGGAATGCTTTCGATGAACAAAAGCGGGTCTTCAATGGGAACTTCGCGTTTCCAGCGACGAAGATTGCCGGGCCCGCCATTGTAGGCGACCGCCATGTCGAAGAGGTCGCCATCGGCTGTCGTTTCAATCAAATGGTTCACATAGTCCTGACCGATCGCCAGATTGAGAGCGGGGTCATATAATTTATCGCGTCCTTTGCCGCGCTGGAGCGATTTGTCCTTCGCCATGTAGCTTGCAGTCCGCGGCATCAATTGCAGCAATCCGCGCGCGCCGACGCGGCTCGTCGCTTCGACCTTGAACTTCGATTCCTGACGCATGAGCGCATAGATTAGCGCCGGGTCCGCTGTGAAGCCGTTTTCAGGCTCAAACGCGGGCAACGGGAACAATCCGGCTTCAAAGTCGGGCCCGCGATAATTGAGCGCGAGATCAAGTTGCGCGGCGGGAAGCTCAAGCGCATGCTCAACCGCCAGCAGCTTGCCCGCGAGCGCATCGTCAATGCGGGCGTTGACCCAGCGGAATTCGAGGTCGCCCTCGTTGATGAGGCCGGCCTCGACAAGCGCCGTCGCGCGGCGAACCGCGGGATCGGCGGCTGTGAGCTGGGTGAAGTCATCGTCTGACGGCGTGGCGACCGCCCAATTGAAGGCGTACTGACGGCCAAGTTGGGCGAGAGCAAGCTGCCCGTAGAAAGTCAGGGGAAAATCCGCGGCGATCTGGAGCCCCTCGACGACGGCGTCGGGCTTTCCGGCGGCAAGCGCCGATCGCGCCGCCCAGAAACCGGCAGCGGCGCGCAAGGCGTCGTCCTGTTCCTTGACGCGGGCCATCGCGATAAACCGTTCATGGGCGCCGCTGATATCGCCATCGCGATAATGGATGAGCCCGGAAATCCAATATGCCAGGACGGCGCTTTGACCGTTCCGCGAAATGACTGAATCGGCGATGTCTCGCGCCCGCGACTGATAACCCTGATAATAAAGGCTCGCCGCAACCCACGAACGCATACGGTCAAACTGGCGCTCTGTGATGGTTCCGCGTTTGAGATGAGCGTCGATTTCCTCAAGCGCGAGAGAGGCTTGCTCTTTCTTCGCGAGATGGCGAACGCGGCCCTCAATCTGGGTCAGCCTCGGGCGGCTTGTCGTCGCGTAATCACGCTCCAGATCCGGATGGAGCGTCGTAGGGTTTTCGGTTTTCCACTTTCGGCCAATGGGCGCCAGCGGCGGGCTCGCGGATTTTGGGCGGCGCTTCAGCGCTAGCGCATATACTTTATCCGCATCGGGATGATCGGCGTAATAGGCCATCCATTCCCGCAATTCTTCATATTTGGCGCGATAGGCGGTCGGATGGAGGAGCCGCTCCATCTTGACGTACCCCATCAATACCGGATCTTTGATCGCGGCAATCTTTTGGTCCGCCTCAGTCCAGCGGCCGTCAGCCTGGAGTTCAAAAACTTCAGAGTAGAGAACGGCATCTTCGGGCGACAGAACACGAAAGGTCCGCTCATCACTCGCGCCAGCTCGGGCGATCATCGACAACAGAACAGCCGTAATGGCGATCAGACGCATGGGTCGGCGGTCCCTTCAATTCGAAGACGAAAGCGTAGCGTTCTCAGCGTTAATCTGTCGTTAACCGGGCGGCAAGCGCTTGAAGATCCCGCCAGGCCATCCTCTTCTGAGCTGGCTGACGCAATAAAAAGGCCGGATGAAATACGGGCAACGCCGGAAAGCGCGCGCCCGACGTGAGCTCAATTTCTCGCCAGAGGCCGCGGGCGCGCATGATGCCAGCCGCGCCCAGCAACGCCTGTGTTGGAACCCCGCCCGCCAGCATGATCGCGCGCGGATTGGTTAATTCGATAAGCCTCTCGACGAACGGTTTGCAAACGGCGATCTCGGTTTGCGCCGGGGTCCGGTTGCCGGGCGGGCGCCAATAGATGACGTTGCTGATCAGCGTGTCTCGCGTTCGGCTGCGGCCGATTGATGCGAGCATGCGGTCGAGCAGTTGTCCAGCGCGGCCAACGAAGGGCTTGCCGGTCAGATCCTCGTCCTTGCCAGGCGCCTCGCCGATCACGAGCAAAGGGGCCCCGAAAACGCCATCAGCAAATACCGTGTTTCGCGCGCCAGCCTTCAAGGGACATCCCTCGAAAGCGGCGACGGCGCCCGCAAGCGCTTCTATGGTCGTGCATTGTGCCGCGAGACGGCGCGCCGCCGCGACAGCCTCATCGCTGCTGAACTGGGGGATGGGGACAATAGGGGCGATTGTCGCTGGCGACTTCTCCGGCGTGCGGTTGATCGCGAGGCGCGGCATCGGGTCGGCGGTCAAGAAGCAGTTGGCGGGATTGATCGCCGTCGCCTCATCGACGCCAGAGTCTGCATACCATCGCAGCAAAGCCCGGGCGGCGGCTGTTTGATCGATCAAAGGCATCCGAAAACAGCGCCACAGAAGGCGCTGCCTGTCAAACTGCCGTCGCGATCAAAAGCTGTGCGCCGTAGTAGAGGGGCAATCCCCACAGCCTATTAAGGAAGTCGCGGCGCACGAACCGGTCACGCGCGACCGAAAGGTCTGAGGCTGCAAAGGCGG
The DNA here is from genome assembly GCA_034522715.1 of Parvularculaceae bacterium. GTDB lineage: Bacteria > Pseudomonadota > Alphaproteobacteria > Caulobacterales > Parvularculaceae > Amphiplicatus. Next base: position 915,027 of record JAXHLA010000005.1, read on the forward strand.
CAGCCCCGACGGCGAGTTGCAGGCTCTGGGTGGTCCCCGCCGACATGAAGTGGCCGATGCTGAGCCCTACCATCGTCGAAATGACGAGCACATAAACGCCGACCGCTGTCGCCAACGCGCCCATTTTCGTCCGCATGGGCCCAACGAACACCAGACCAGCGCCGAGCGTCATCCCCGCGGCGGTCGCCGCCTCAAGCCCAAATACAAAGCCGCCCAGGATAAAGGCCCCGGCATAGGCGACATGACCGACCCCGAACGCCGCCATTCCGGCAAGGAAGCATCGGTCGCGTCTTGAAAGCAGAAAGATGTCGCCAGCTGCCGAGAAGGCAAGGCCTGCGACAAGGGCGAGGTTCATGGGGCTCGCCGCAGCGCCGCCAGAAAGGCCCGCCATAAGAAAAGCGACTGATGCAACAGACTTGAAGATCGCGCGGAGCCGGGCATCGTCGCGGCGCTCAGCGAACAGAAGCGCTATGACCGCCGCCGCGCACAGCCAGACAAATAGACTTTGGGGCATGCGACAGCCTCCCGCGGCTCGACCGGGTGCGGCGCTGCCACTTATTGGCGTTTGTGGGTAAATTGAGCCAAAAGGCAAATCTGAACCGCAGTAACATGCGGATAGTGCTGAGCCCCTAAGGAGCGGGAATGGACCACGACGCCGAAGAGCGTGAAAGCATGGAGTTCGACGTCGTGATCGTCGGGGCGGGTCCTGCGGGCCTTTCTGCCGCGATCCGGCTCAAGCAACGCGCCGCTGAGTCAGGAACTGATCTTTCGGTTGTCGTGATCGAAAAAGGTTCTGAAGTCGGCGCCCATATCCTTTCCGGCGCCGTACTCGATCCTGCGGGGCTGGACGCCCTGATGCCGGATTGGCGCGACAGAAGCCCGCCGATAACGACCGCAGTCGTCTCGGAGAGCTTCAAGATTTTTGGGCCTTCCGGATCGCTTCCGTTGCCAGTCTTCGCCATGCCGCCGATGGTCAAGAACCATGGCAACTATATCGTTTCGATGGGCAATGTATGCCGCTGGCTTGCGAAAGAAGCCGAGGCGCTTGGCGTTGAAATCTATCCGGGAATGGCCGCCTCAAAGCCGATCTGGCGCGCAGACGGGTCGCTGAAGGGCGTCGTCGTCGGCGAGGTCGGAATCGGCAAAGATGGCGGAAGAACCGACCTCTACCAGCCGGGATTGGCGCTTTGCGGAAAGTACGTGATGATCGCCGAAGGCGCGCGCGGATCGCTCGCAAAGATGCTCATCAATCGTTTCGCGCTGGATCGCGACAGCGAGCCCCAAAAATACGGGATTGGTCTTAAGGAACTTTGGGAGATCAGCCCCGAAAAATCACGGCCCGGCCATGTCCAGCACAGCTTCGGCTGGCCGCTTGATAATTCGACCGGCGGCGGATCGTTTCTTTATCATTACGATGATAATACGATCTCTCTCGGCTTCGTTGTGCATCTGAATTACAAGAACCCTTATATTTATCCGTATGCTGAGTTTCAGAAACTGAAAACTCATCCTGAAATCGCCGCTCTTCTCGAAGGCGGCAAGCGCATCGCTTATGGCGCGCGGGCGATCACGGAGGGCGGTTATCAGTCAGTCCCGAAATTGGCGTTTCCGGGCGGCGCGCTGATCGGCTGTGCGGCGGGTTTCGTCAACGTGCCACGGATCAAAGGCAATCATAACGCGATGCTGACGGGCATGATGGCGGCTGACGCCGCCTTCAGCGCCATTACCCAGGGACGCGAGGGCGACGAACTCAACGAGTACTGCAGCGCCTATGAGAGCTCGCCAGTCAAGCGCGAATTGCGGAACGCACGTAATGCAAAACCGCTCTGGTCGAAATTCGGCACAATGCTCGGCGGCGTCGCGCTGAGCGGCGTCGATCTTTGGACCAATACGCTCGTGCCGGGGTTTTCGGTGTTCGGCACCTTGAAGCACGGCAAGACCGACGCTGCGGCGACCGGAGAGGCGAGCGCCTTTAAGCCGATTGATTATCCCCGCCCTGATGGAACGATTACCTTCGACCGATTGACGAATTTGTCATTCTCGGGCGTCAATCATGAGGAAAATCAGCCGGCGCACTTAGTATTGAAAGACCCCTCAACGCCAATCGCCGTAAACCTGCCGCGCTACGCCGAGCCGGCGCAAAGGTACTGTCCCGCCGGCGTTTACGAGGTGTTGACCAGCGACGGCGGCGCGCCGCGTTTTCAAATCAATGCGCAAAACTGCGTCCACTGCAAGACTTGCGATATCAAGGATCCATCTCAGAACATCGAGTGGAAGACGCCTGAGGGCGGCGGCGGACCGAATTATCCGAACATGTGATGGCGAGCGTAGGAGCGAAGGCTTGAAAGCGATTTTGTTGTCTGCAGCGCTGTTGCTTGCGCTCGCAGGTTGCGCGACGGCGCCTGCGTCATCCCAAAGCGTTGCGGGCGATTACCTTTCAGGGCGCGTCGCCGCCGGTGTGAACGATATTGCAGGCGCTGCTGACAAGTTCGCCGCCGCCGTCAACGACGACATAAGCGATCAGGATGCGCTCCGGAAAGCCTTCTTCTATAATCTTGCCGCCGGAAGGGTTGACACTGCGCTGCCGTTGGCTGAGCGCCTCACCGCGAATGACAAGTCGGACGGTCTTGCCCGGCTTGCGCTCGCGTGCGGTAGGATAAAGCGGGGCGACCTTGACGGCGCCTTTATGCTTCTTGACGGCGACTTCAACGAGTCGTTCTCTAAATCGATTGCGTTCTTGACCCGCGTGTGGCTCGTGGCGGAGCAACAGGGTCCGGGCGCCGGCCTCGACGCTCTCGGTGCGGCCCCGGCGGATATTTTCAAAGGCTTTAATCCAGGCGTCGCAGCGCTCCTTGCAGAGGCCGCCGGCGACCCGGATGCTGCGCGCGCCGCCCACCAGCTTGCAGTTGGATCATTCGCTGGGCCCGTGGGGCGCGAAGCCTATGGCGCCTTTCTTGAGCGTGCCGGCGATGATGACGCTGCGCGGAGTTTTTACGAGACGCTTGAGCGCGAGCGCGGCGGAGCGCGCCGGACCGCCCGCGCCGGACTCGAGCGGCTGCAGAAAAAATCGCCTAGCGAGTCCTATACGGACCTATCTGCCGCTGAAGGCGCGGCGATTGCCCTTTACAATTTCTCCGGCAACACCCTCGAACAGTCCGCAGGCGAGCGCGCGCGCGCCTCAGAGGCTGGCTTTAATGTCGGACAACCGCAATTCACTTTGCCCCTCGCTCTCGTGCAACTCGCTCTTTATCTCGATCCGGATCTAGCGCCTGCGCGTCAGCTGGCCGGTTCAATTCTCAATGCCTATGGCAATCATGAGGCTGCCCGGGACATCTTCAGCAAAATACGGCCCCAGTCCGCATATTATGAGCAGGCGCAAATCGAAATCGCCGCCAGTCTCGCGGCTGAAGACAGGTCTGACGAAGCGATTGCGCTTTTGCGTTCCGCGGTGCGCGCCGACCGGAAATCGGAGGAGATGCGTTTGACGTTGGCCGGATTTTACGCTGAGCAGCGCCGCTTCCTGGAATCGGTCAATGTTGTGAGCGAGGCCATTGCGCTTCTGAGCGCCAGCCCGCCCGAAGACGCTTGGCGCCTATACGTCGGCCGCGCTGCGGCGTTGATCGAACTGAAGCGCTGGAGCGAAGCGCAGGCTGACCTGAAGAGAGCGGTGGAAATCGCGCCGGAAGAGCCGACCACGCTCAACTACCTTGGCTACAGCTGGGCCGAGCGCGGTGAGAATCTTGAAGAGGCGTTCAAGCTCATTGAAAGGGCGGTCGCGCTCGCGCCGAATTCAGGGGCTATCATTGATAGTCTTGGCTGGGCGCACTATCAGCTTGGCCGATATGAGGAAGCGCTGCCGCACCTTGAAAAGGCGGCGTCTCTGGAGCCCGCCGACCCAACGATTACGGATCATCTTGGAGATGCATATGCGCGGCTGGGGCGCATGATTGAGGCGGAGTTCCAGTGGCGTCGCGCCCTTGAATTGAAGCCCAGTGACGCGATGCGCGCCGCTTTGGAAAAGAAGCTCGTCGACGGCCTGCCGCCCGCGACCAAATCTTCGAGCTGATTTTGACCCATGATTCAGGAGATCGCGCCCGCCAAGATCAATCTCTACCTTCATGTAGGGCCGGTGCGACGCGACCGGCTTCATGATCTCAAGAGCCTTTTTGTCTTCGCGGACGGCGGTGACGTCATAACTGTCGAGCCTGCCCGCGGATTGTCGCTAGAGGTCACCGGACCGTTCGCGGCAGCGCTAATGCGCGAACCAGTCGAAAGCAATCTTGCTTTCCGCGCCGCATGCTTGCTGAAACACGTCGCTAGCATCGACGGCGGGGCCAGGATAACGCTTGATAAACGCTTGCCGATCGCTTCTGGCGTCGGCGGCGGCTCGGCTGACGCAGCGGCGGCGTTGCGCGCGCTTGTTCGGCTTTGGAAAGTGTCGATCACCAACGACCGCTTGCGCCGTCTTGCTTTCTCGCTTGGGGCCGATGTTCCCGCGTGCCTCGCCAAAGTTCCAATTCTTGTTTCCGGTGCGGGCGAGACGCTTCGCCCGGCGCCTCGATTGGCGCCGCTTTGGATTTGCCTGGTCAATCCGGGGGTTACGATGCCGACAGGACCGGTCTTTCGCGCCTTCGACGCCGCCAACCCCTCGCCGGCGCCGCCAGTCGATCCGGCGTTCACCGGTCTGACGGCGTTGAAAGGCATTAGCACGCTACTTCGCGAGACCCGCAATGATCTCGAACCCTATGCGGTGTTTCGTGAGCCAGCGGTGGCGCAAGTGATCAAAAACCTGACGAACGCTCCGGGCGCGTTTCCGGCGCGAATGTCCGGAAGCGGCGCAACGGTTTTCGCGCTCTTTAGCTCTCGATCAGGCGCGGCGCGGGCGGCACGGTCGATGCAGGCGCAGGGTTGGTGGGCGATGGACGCCCGTATTTACGGCGCGGGCGAAATATGAGTGCGGCGCTCATTCTTCTCGCCGCTGGCGGCGCTTCGATTTTAACATTCGTGTGCGGACGGTTTTTGTCCCAGCGCGACTGGCTCGCCGATAAGCCGGGGCCGCGTTCCAGCCATGAAAAGGCGACCCCGCGCACCGGCGGTATTGCGGTGATGACGGCGTTTTTCATCGCGGCATCGGGCGTTTCGCGGTTGGATCCAGCGACGCTAAAATTTATCGCATTGACGGCTGGTGCGTTCGCGCTCGGATTGGCTGATGATGTAAGGCCGCTGCCAGCGGCGGTGAAGCTGCTCGGTCAGATGCTGATTGCCTCCTTGTTCGTTATCGTTCTCGGATCAGTATCCGTTGTTCCGGCGCCATTTGTCGGCGAAGTGACCCTCGGTATTTTTGCCCCGGCGCTCACCGTTTTCTGGATCGTTGCGTTCATGAACGCTTATAACTTCATGGACGGCGCCAACGGTCTTGCTGCGACGGCGGCGATCTTCGCCCTCTCGGCGCTTGGCGTGGCGGCGGCCGGCGGCGGCGAAGCTGCATGGGCGGGGCAGTCGATCATCCTCGCGGCGGCGATTTTTGGTTTCCTGCCTCTGAACTTTCCAAAGGCGCGTCTTTTCCTTGGCGACGGCGGCAGCCAGGCGATCGGATTTGCGGCGGCCGCGCTGGGGGCGCTTGTGGCGAAGTCGGAGGCGGGGTCAGCCCTTTTTCTACCAACGGTTTTTATGCCGTTTCTGTTTGACGTTGCTTTCACGCTTCTCCATCGCAGCGCACGCCGGCAGAAGCTCGCCGAGGCACACAATGAGCACCTCTATCAACTGCTCATTCGACTCGGCGCTTCGCACACAACCGTTACGTCAATTTATCTTGCGCTCATTGCGCTCGCCACCCTCGCCGCCATTTTTGGAGCAGCGTTGCCGGCGTCAGCTCAATTCATAACTCCGGTCGCGCTTCTCGCCGCCTTCGCAGCGCCCGCCATCATTATCTTCAACAAGGCTAAAGCCGCCGGGCTTCTGACGCCTCGCGCCCTTCCCGCAAAGCCCCAAGCCCGTCCATTCGCTCGCGCGGCTGAATAGCTTCAGGCGATGCGCGCGACCGACAGCGCGGCAATTTCGGCGAATTGCGCGGAAAACGCGTTCACCGGCGCCAAGGCAAGATCATCGAGCGCGCGCGCCGCATAGCGTTTGGCGCAAGCGAAAGTGTCATCCAGCGCACGCGTAGAAGCGACGAGATCTCGCGCACGTTCAAAATCTCCGGGGCGCTGGCGCCCTTCAGCGATCGTCCGCCGCCAGAAATCTCGATCCGCGCCGCTCGACCGATCATAGGCGTAAACGACGGGAAGCGTCATTTTACCTTCGCGAAAATCATCGCCGACACTTTTGCCCAGAGAAAGTTCACGCCCGGAATAGTCGAGCGCATCATCGACGAGTTGGAACGCGACGCCGAGATTGCGGCCGAAACTGCGTAATGCTTCAACGCATTCGGGATCGGCGCCAGCGATCAGCGCGCCGGATTGTGTCGCCGCCGCGAACAGAGCGGCGGTTTTCGATTCAACGACTGCCAGATACATTTCGAAGGTGGCGTCGAGATTCTTCTGGGTGGACAACTGCAGCACTTCACCTTCGGCGATGATGCCGGAGGCGCGCGACAGGATGTGAAGCACGCTTAAATCGCCGGCAGCGACCATAAGCTCAAAGGCCTGCGCGAAAAGGTAATCCCCAACGAGGACGCTTTCTTTGTTGCCCCAGATGATATTCGCGGTCCGCTCGCCGCGGCGAAGCGAAGAGGCGTCGACGACGTCATCGTGAAGCAAGGTCGCGCCGTGAATGAGTTCGACGGCGGCGGCGAGCCTGATATGATCCTCGCCGCGATAACCGAACAGGCGCGCTGCCGCGAGCGTCAATAGCGGGCGCAGACGCTTACCCCCGGAATTGATAAGATGGCTCGCGATATCGACGATCATCGGCGCGCGCGAACGCATAGCGGATAGGATCGTCGTGTTAACAGCGCTCAGATCATCTTCGCAGAGCGCTCGCAGGCCAGCGACAGCCCCTGTGAAGTCCTGTTTGCGCAGCGGCGCGGACGAAACAGATGAAAGGGCGAGTTCCAAGCAACCTCTTAACGGCAATAGGATTGTCGCGCGAAAATGAAGGGTTGTACCCCGCCGGGTCAAGGAGTGAGCTTGCGACCGATTGCGCCCCCCCTCAAATCGGCCAAGGTCAGCTGGCCTCGCGCCCTTTCGAATTTGTGAACCCCTTATGAAGGATTGCAGGCCCCCGGGGATTGCGGTCTACTTCGGCTCAGCAGCCGCCGGTCGCGGCGCCTTTGCGGAACGGACCATGAATTCAGTTGCCGGCATTGTCGCAGGATTTCTTTTCGTTGGGGGCGCTGTTGCTCTCTACCGGTTTGGGGCCCGAAAAGCTGGTGAATTTCGGCGCTCGATCGATGCGCTCCGAAGCGAGTCTCGCGGCGCCGATGGCGCGGTTCTCGACTTTGAGCGGGACCCATCGACAGGGGTTTTCAAGGCTAAATCCTGATGGCCTTGGCCGTTACAGCGTCCGGTTGATGCGGCGCGATGCCGCCGGGAACACTACTCTTGCACCAGGCGGTTCGGGAGGCAGCGTTGGGTAGCCAATCGTCATCGCCTGCACGGCTAGCCTTTATCGATTTCGAGGCTTCGGGCCTCGGACCCTCTTCCTGGCCAATTGAAATTGGGTGGGCATTTGAGGACGGGCTTACCGACTCTCTTCTGATCGCGCCGGCGCCGTCATGGTCGATGGACGCGTGGGACCCCAAGGCGGAACGACTTCATGGCATTACGCCGCGCATGCTCGCCGACTCAGGGGTTGACGCTTCGGAGGCGTGCGATCGCCTTGAAGCTGCGCTTCGGGGGCGAACCATCTATTCTGACGCCCCGGATTGGGACGGATTCTGGTTGATGCGGCTATTCAAGGCGGCCGCAAGACGCAATGAATTTAGACTGGAAGATTTCGCGCGCGCCATGCCGGCCCTGTCGCCCTCCGAGAAGGCGCGGCTCCTTCAGCAAGCAGACCGCACCACGCCCCGCCGCCACCGTGCAGCTGAGGATGCGCTTCACCTGCGCACGATATACCGCCTCGCCCAGGGAGACCTTTAGAGCCAATGATTGGCGACTTGGAGGCCGGGTCACAGCAACGTCTATTCGTGTCTATAGGCGATGGCGACGTCGCTGTCCTTCGCTTTGGGCGCGCGGGGGCCCCGCCCATGTTGTTTGCGCATGCAAACGGCTTTTGCGCGTCGGCTTATCGGCGCATGTTTTTGGCGCTCAGTGATCAATTCGATGTGTTCGCGGTTGATTTGCGCGGGCACGGCCGCACGCGGCTGCCGGCCCGTGTTGCGGGTCATCGCAGCATGAAGATCTTTGGCGATGACTTACGCCAGACCAAGGCGGCTTTGCGGCCACTCGCCGTTCGGCATGACTGGATCATCGCCGGTCATAGCCTCGGCGGCGTCGCCGCTGCTTTAGCGGCGGCCGATGATCCGGAAATCGCCGCAGTCCGGCTCATTGAACCGGTCGCCATTCCGAAAAGCTGGACCTTGATCGCCAAAACACCCTTATGGCCCTTGATCGCGCCTCAAATTCCGCTTGTGCGCGCGGCCAAGCGGCGGCGAAGTCATTGGCCTGATCGTGCGGCGGTGACCGACAGCTATGGGCGCAAATCCTTCTTTTCTACTTGGGCCGAGGGCGTTCTTTCAGACTATCTAGACGATGGTCTTGTCACCGACGAAAGCGGTGCGCGGCTCGCCTGCGAACCCGCTTGGGAGGCGGCAAACTTCGCCGCTCATGCGAATGATTTCTGGGGTTGTATCGGCCGCATCAAGGCGCCGGTCAGCGTGTTGGGCGCGCGTCACCCGACATCGACGGTTTCGAACAGCGCCGAGAGCCGACTTAAACGGCTCCGGGCGCGCGTCGAGCGTGTCTCAGGGGTGACGCACCTCGTTCCGTTTGAAGACCCGCGCCTCGCGGCGCGGTTTCTGGCGGGGGCGACCGGGTAAGCCTTGGACCGAGCGATCCTTTTTGCTATGCGAAGCCCGACTTTGGCCGGCTCGGCGCATGTTTGCCGTTTTGGGGCGGCGCCGATTGACTGACCATTAAACGAATAAGGGATGCTAGACCATGAGCCAGACGCCAGCGGGCGCGCAGATTTCCGGATCAATGTTTCTTTACGAGCGGCCAGAACTGCTGAACGCGCAGACGCACGGGGCTCTTGGCGTGCGCGCCGCAGAGCGGCCCTACGGATTTTGCTCGAAGATCCGCGCCATTCCGCTGACAGTTTCAGAGATTGCAGAAGCAAGCCGCTACTATCCTGTGGTTTTCGCTTCTCAGGAAGATATACAGCCGGTGGCGATTGTCGGTCTGCTCGATGACATCAATCTGTTCATCGACGAAGCCGGAAATTGGGATCCTTACGCTTATGTTCCAGGGTACATTCGCCGTTATCCGTTTGGTCTTGCCGCTGAGTCCGGCGGGGATCGTTTCGCCCTCGTGGTCGACGCCGCCTTTGAAGGCATACGCCTTGATGCTGAGCGGAAGCTATTTTCGGACGGTCAGCTAAGCGATCTGTCAAAACAAGCGCTGGAATTCACCAAAACATATGAAAGCGATCGTCGGTTGACTGAACAAGTCATGAAGGCGGTGAAGGAGCTAGATCTCATCACCGGTCAAACGGCGCAATATACCCCATCCGGCGTGCAGGATTCGCAGCCCTTCGCCCAGTATTGGGGCGTTGACGAGAAAAAGCTTGTTGGCTTGTCGGACGAGGACTTCTTGAAAGTTCGTAAGCTGAACATTCTGCCGGTGCTTTATGCGCATCTCCTGTCGCTCGGGAATTGGCGAAGCCTCATTTTACGCCGGATGCGGCGCTACAACATGACCGAGTCGGAAGCGGCCACCGTGCGACGGTTCTCTTGACCGGTTCACGACTTGGCGAGGTCCAGCCTGCCCGATCGGGCATAGAATTGGCGTTAAGCCTTTCTGGCCCTATTAAATCGGCATGAGGTTGGTCTCCCTAGTCGCCGCCGTCCAATTCGCAATGGTGTCCGCCGCAATGGGGCAATCCATTGCGGTTACCGACCATGCTCGATCGACCCTCTTTTCGGAAGCTACCGGCATCGCGCCAGGCGGAACTGTGCGCGTCGCGCTTTATCAGGCCCTTGAGCCAGGCTGGCATGTCTATTGGAAAAATCCTGGCGACTCCGGCCTGCCGCTTGAGACCCTTTGGAGTTTGCCGCCGGGCGCCCTTGCCAGCCCAACCGATTATCCGGTTCCAGAACGTATTCAGATCGGGCCGCTGGTCAATTACGGGCATGAAGGGACGCCTACCTTTGTAACGACGATTACCGCGCCGCCATACGTGGAGGTTGGATCCTCAATCGATATTGGCCTCGAGGCGACCTGGCTAATCTGTGCAGAAATCTGCGTGCCGGAAACCGGCGAATTTTTGATTTCGCTTCCAGTAGTCGCGCAACCATCGGCAGACAGCGCTGCTCAGGAAGTCTTTGCTGACGCTGACGCAAATTTTCCGCGTGCGGCGAACGCAGTTTTTCGTGCTGTCGGCGGCGCATTGGCGCTTGAAGCCGAAGGGATTGGCCGCGACGCGATCGCCGCCTATTTTTTTCCGGAAACAGACTCCCTTGTCGCGCCCACCGCCGCGCAAAAATTTGAGCGTCGTGACGCCGTCGTGCGGCTGACCATGCCGACGCTGAAGGACATCGCGGCGCCGCTAAAAGGTGTAGTCGTTGTTGAATCCTCCGACGGTAGACGTGGCTACGCGATTGACGCAAACGCCGACAGCGGGCTGGCGTCGCCTTCTGTCTCGGCCGGGCCTGCGACAGTCCGGTCGCCGGCGACGACCGCCAACTTGCCCTCGCTGTTGTTCGCCGCTCTCATGGGGGGCGCGATTTTGAACCTGATGCCTTGTGTCTTTCCGATTCTCTTTGTGAAGGCCGCCTCCTTCGCGTCTGCCGGCGCCGATAACCGGCTCATGCGCCGTCAGGGATTGTTCTATGGAGCCGGCGTCGTCGCGACTTTTGCCGCGCTTGGCGCTGCTTTGCTGATGCTTCGCGCTGCCGGCGAGGGGCTCGGCTGGGGCTTTCATCTCCAATCACCTGCGGTCGTCGCTTTATCGGCCTATGTGCTATTTATCGTCGGCTTGAATTTTTCGGGGGCCTTTTCCATCGGCGCGAGTTTGCAAAATATTGGCGCGGACGCTGTGGCGTCTGCAAAAGGCGACGTCGCCGCATTTCTTACGGGCGTGCTTGCGGTTTTTGTTGCGGCCCCTTGTGTCGGACCATTCCTGACCGCCCCGATAGGCGCGGCTGCCGTTCTTTCCCCTGCCGCCGGCATGGCGATCTTTGTCGTCATGGCGCTCGGACTTGCGCTCCCTTACGTCGCCCTCTCTTTTTCACCCGGGCTCGCGAAGCGCTTACCAAGACCTGGCCCCTGGATGGAGCGATTTCGGCAGATTTTGGCGTTCCCGGTGTTTGCCGCCGCCGCGTATTTCCTTTGGGTGCTGAGCGCCCAGACTGGTAGCGCCGGTCTTGCGCTCGCGCTTGGCGGCTTCATCCTGATTGGCCTTGCGACGAGGCTCTGGGAGTGGGGACGGGGAACGGGTTGGGCGCAACCTGCTGCTATAGCGGCGACGCTCGCCGCTTTTGTTTTGATCGGTCTGTTGAGACCCGCGCCGGCGATCGCCGCCCAAACAGGATATTCCTATCCTAAAACGATTGAATTCGACGTTGATGAAATCGAACGCCGGAGGGCCGAAGGCGAAGCAATTTTCATCGACTTCACAGCGGCTTGGTGTGTGACCTGTCAGGTCAATAAATTTACGGTTCTATCCTCAAAGAAAGTCACCAGGGCCTTTGACGCGGCCGGCGTCACCGTCGCCATCGCTGATTGGACGAACCGCGACGACGCGATAGCGGATGCGCTGGCGGGGTTTGGCGCGAACGGCGTACCGCTCTACGTATTTTACCCAAAGGGCGGCGATGCAGTCGTATTGCCTCAGCCGCTGACTGAAGCCTCGATATTATCCCTTCTATCCACGCAAAAAGACGGAGACCCCCTATGAAGGCTCACCTTTCGATTGTTGTCAGCGCGGTCGTGCTGGGTGGCGCTGCTTTCGCCGAACCAGCAATTGACGCGCCGGCCCCGGCATTTTCCGGCCCGACATCGTCCGGCGGCACGATCTCGCTTGACCAGTTCAAGGGTCAGAACGTCGTACTCGAATGGACCAATGACGGCTGCCCGTTCGTCCAAAAGCACTATCAAACGGGTAACATGCAGAAGGCGCAGAAGGCCGCCAATGAGGCCGGAACCGTTTGGATCACGGTCATGTCCTCAGCGCCTGGCAAGCAAGGTCATGCCGATGCAACCCGCGCCAAAAGCTTGATCACAGAATGGGCGTCCGAGCCCGACTTCGTGCTTCTCGACCCGGAAGGCGTCGTTGGTAAAGCCTATGGCGCCAAGACGACCCCCCAGATGGCATTGATCGATGGCGACGGCATTTTGCGTTACAGCGGCGCGATCGATAATAAACCTTCGGCAAATCACGCCGCCGTCGAGGGCGCGCAAAATTACGTTCTCACCGCGCTTGCCAGCGTGTTGAAAGGCGAGGCTGTCGCCGTCAAGGAAACGAAGCCATACGGCTGTTCGATTAAGTATAAATCCTAGGATCTAGCGGGCGGCGACCTCTGAGGGCGCAGCCTCAGCGCTGCGCTCCGCCGCTTTGAAACCGAATACGGCAGTCGCAGCGACCAGCACCAATGCGTTTCGCATCAGGCGACGGGCTAAAACGGTGCGCTGGGCGGTGAACATAGAGTGATCTTACGTCGTCACCGTTAAGATCGATTGAGCCCAATTGGTAAAATCAGTATCAGCGATGGTGAAATCGCTGTCGATGGTTGATCAGCATGAGCCTTTCAAAAGATGCCAGCTGGGCGGCGGTCGAGCGTTTCGGCGAGGAACTGAGGAAGCGGCGCGCCAGCGAATTGTTCGACGAAGACCCTCGCCGCGCCACGGATTTCTCGATTGAAGCCGCTGGTCTCTTTCTCGACTACTCCAAGAACAAGATCTCGCGGACCGCCCGAGAAGCCCTTTTTGAATTGGCGCGCGCCGCCGATCTGCAAGGCGCAATTGCCCGCATGGTCAGGGGCGAAAAGATCAATGTCACGGAAGAACGCGCCGTGCTCCACGTCGCGTTGCGGGATACCTCCGGCCGGGCCTATCGGGTCGACGGAACCGACGTTGCGCCGCTGATCGCTGCTGAACGCCAAAGAATGCGGGCCTTCGCTGAGCATATGTCGGCTGGAACGCTCAAAGGATTTTCAGGCCGGCCAATCGACACGGTAGTCAATATCGGCATTGGCGGATCAGATCTTGGTCCGCTCATGGCGGTCGAAGCGCTGCGGGCCTATTGGCTGAAGGGCCGTCGGGCCTTTTTTGTATCAAATGTCGATGGTCAACACCTCGCTGATACGATCGCCGCGCTCGATCCTGCGACAACGCTATTCATCGTGGCGTCAAAGACCTTCACGACACAGGAAACGATGACGAACGCGCAAAGTGCGCGCGCCTGGTTTCTCGCGAATGGCGGGGATGAGGCCTCAATCGCAAAGCACTTCATTGCGCTCTCGACCAACGCCGCCGCCGTCAGGGCCTTCGGCATCGCGCCCGAAAACATGTTCGTCTTCTGGGATTGGGTTGGCGGGCGCTATTCCATGTGGTCGGCGATCGGACTCTCGATTGCGCTTCAATGCGGCTGGCCTGTCTTCGCTGAGATGCTTGCGGGGGCCAACCAGATGGACGACCATTTTCGGTCGGCGCCGATCGAGAAAAACATGCCGGCGCTCCTAGCGCTGGTCGGCGTCTGGAACCGCAATGCGATGGGCGCAGCGTCCCTCGCGGTCTTGCCTTATGATCAGCACCTTCATCGGTTACCGGCGTTCCTCCAGCAGCTCGATATGGAGTCAAACGGAAAGTCGGTCGGGATCGACGGCGTCCCGCTCAAGCGCGCCAGCGGTCCGATCCTCTTCGGTGAGCCCGGCACCAACGGTCAGCACGCCTTTTATCAGCTCATTCATCAGGGGTCGGATCACGTCGCGTGCGATTTTATCGCGGCGGCTTTGACGTCTTCCCCGCTTGGCGACCACCACGAAAAACTGCTCGCTAATTTCATCGCGCAGTCTGAAGCGCTCATGCTGGGGAAAGGGGCTGCCGCCATTCGGCAGGAGCTGGAACGTGAAGGGCTTGCGCAGCACAAGATCCAAGCATTGATCCCGCATAAAGTCTTCACGGGGGACCGGCCGTCGAATGCAATCTTGATGGATCGGCTAACGCCGCGGACTTTTGGCGCGTTGATTGCGCTCTATGAACATAAGGTTTTTTGTCAGGGAATCCTTTGGGGGCTGAATTCCTTCGATCAATGGGGCGTCGAACTCGGCAAGGCCCTCGCCAAAGAAGTTCTTCCGAAGATAGCCAAGACAGGCGAAAAAAAGCCGGCGGTGACAGGGCATGACGCATCGACTTGCCTACAGATCGACCGCATCAACGCAATCAGGTCGCAGGGCTAGGGAAAAAACGAGGGACGACGGCCATGGAAAAGAAATTTCGCGGTTTTCCGATTGCGCTCCTTCTTGCAGCGGTCGCCGGTTGCGGCGCTGAAACAAGGTCGGCGCCGGATCCCCGCGCCGACGAGACGCCGGCGGCGGAAGCTGAAGTGGCCGTTGACGAAACGCAGGCAGCAGCATCTGAGACAGCGCCGCCGCTTCCGCCGCCTCCAACGCGCTCGGATGAATTCAATTGGCCGGCCGCAAGCAGCCATGTCCGGATCGTCACGTCAAAGGGCGACATGATCGTTGAACTTTATGGTGAGAAAGCGCCCAAAACGGTCATCAACTTTCTTCAGTACGCCTCAGACGGCCATTATGACCGTACGATATTTCACCGGGTTGTCGGCGGCTTTGTCATTCAGGGCGGGGGCTATGGCGTCGCCTTCAATGAGCGTCCGACACGCCCGCCGATTCCCTACGAAGGCGACAACGGCCTGCCGAACTATCGCACCACGCTCGCCATGGCGCGGACGCGCGATCCGAACAGCGCAGCGGCTCAATGGTACGTCAATCTCAACGACAATCACGAAACGCTCGACCATTTCAGTAATGATTTGGGCCCTCGCTACGGCTACACGGTCTTCGGGCGCGTCATCGAGGGGATGGAGGTCGCCGACGCGATCGGCCGCCTGCCGACGGGCGCTGCGGGACCGTTTGAGGCGGAGGTTCCTGTCGAGACCGTACTGGTGACGGGCGTCGAACAGGTTGAAGCGGCGGCAGGGAACTGACCAGCGCACGGTTCCTTCGCGTTGCGGGCCCGTGCGGCGTCGGCTATCCCGGCCTTCATGGCTGACAAGCAGAGACCCCTGCGCCCGAAGGCGCGCGTCCCCCGCGGCTTCCGCGACCGCTTCGGGGCGGAGATCGCGCGCGAGCGCGACATGCTCGCGCGCATTTCCTCCGTCTACGAATCCTTCGGCTTCGATCCGTTAGAGACGCCGGCCTTCGAATATACGGACGCGCTCGGCAAATTCCTGCCCGATATCGACCGTCCAAACCAGGGCGTCTTCTCGCTGCAGGACGACGACGAGCAATGGATGAGCCTGCGCTATGATCTGACGGCGCCGCTCGCCCGTTACGTCGCGGAGAACTACGACGCTTTGCCGAAGCCCTTCCGCCGCTACGCGGTCGGGTCCGTGTGGCGGAACGAAAAGCCCGGGCCTGGCAGGTTTCGCCAATTCACGCAGTGCGACGCTGATACAGTGGGCGCGCCAGCTCCGAACGCTGATGTTGAATCCGTCTTGATGCTCAGCGAGGCGCTCGAAGTGGCGGGCCTACAGCGCGGCGAATTTCAGATCCGGCTCAACGACCGCAACGCCTTGACAGGGCTTTTGGAAACGCTCGGCCTTGCCGATGACGCGCACTCTACAAAACGCCTTGGCGTCTTGCGCGCCATGGACAAGCTCGACCGCCTTGGGGAGGCGGGCGTCGCCTTGCTTCTCGGGCCGGGCCGCAAGGACGACTCGGGTGACTACACCGAAGGCGCGCGGCTCGCCGACGCCGACATCGCGCGCGTCATGGCCTTTATGCAGGCGACGGCGACGACGAACGCCGACACCTGCGCGCGCCTTGCCGACGTCGTCGGCGGTTCGCCGGCAGGCGCGAAGGGCGTTGAAACGCTCGCCGCCATGGCCGGGCAATTAAAGGCGCTCGGCTTCGATGAAGACCGCGCGAAGATTGACCTCTCTGTCATCCGCGGCCTTGAATATTACACAGGTCCGGTGTTCGAAGCGGAGCTCTTGACCGCCGTCAAGGACGCGAAGGGCCGCCCTGTGCGCATCGGCTCGGTCGCGTCCGGCGGCCGCTATGACGGTCTCGTCGAACGCTTCAAGGGTGTTGAGGTTCCGGCCGTCGGGATTTCGATCGGCGTCTCGCGCCTGCTCGCTGCGCTCGAACTGAAGGGCGCGGCCGGCGCTGAGGAAAGGGGCCCCGTCGTCATCCTCGCGCTCGAAAACGATCAGATGGCGGACTATCAACGAATAGCGGCGGAGTTACGCGCCGCCGGGCTTCGCGCCGAGGTCTATGTCGGCGGCTCCGGCATGAAGGCGCAGATGAAATACGCCGACAAACGGAACGCGCCCGTCGCGGTCATCATCGGCGGCGACGAGCGCGCGCGTGGCGAAGTCACGATCAAGGACCTTGTGCGCGGCGCGGAACTCTCAAAAGATATCAGCGACAACGCAGAGTGGCGGGAAGGAAAGCCCGCGCAAACGTCCGTTAAGCGCGCCGATCTCGTCGCCGAAGTGAAGAAGGCCATTGATACGAAATGATCGCCTTAGTCGAGAGACTCTGTCACCCCTGGGCGGAGCGCAGCGGAGCACCCGGGGTCCATCTCCCAATCGCCGCCCCTGCGCGCGCCGGTCGCTCAGGCGATGGACCCCGGGTTCCGCGCAAGGGCGCGGCCTCGGGGAGACGGCATCCCTTTAGTTTTTGATGCGGAAATCCACCATGAACCTGAAGCTGATCGCCTTTCTTTTTATCGCCGCCTTCCCCGCCCTCGCCGCACCGCTCGAAGACCCAGCGCTCGAAGCGAAGGCGCGCGCCATCCACGAACGCGTGATGACGCTCGACACCCATGTCGACATTCCGCTCGACTATGCGACGCACAAGGCCGATCCGGGCGGCTTCACAGCGCTTCAGAACGACCTGCCGAAGATGCGCGCCGGCGGGCTCGATGCGGCGTTCTTCATCGTCTATACGCCGCAAGGTCCGTTGACGGACGAAGGCTACGCCGCCGCCCGCAACATCGCGCTCACGCGCCTTGCGGCTATCCACCGCCTCGTCAGCGCCTACCCGGCTGAAATCGGTCTCGCGCGCACGGCGAGGGAGGCGCGCGCTGTCGCGAAATCAGGCCGCAAGGTCGCCTTCATCGGCATGGAGAATGCGTTCCCGCTCGGCCCCAATCCTCAGCAGGCGGACATTGATCGAATTTCAGCGGACGGCGTGCGCTATGTCGGCGTCACCCATTTCGGCCATAACCAGTTCGGGGATTCGTCCAATCCCAATACCGAGGCGGGGGAGGCGGAAGCGCCCAACAAGGGCCTCACCCCGCTCGGCCGCGATCTCGTCGCTGCGCTCAACCGAAGCGGGATCATGGTCGATGTCAGTCACGCAAGCCGCGACGTGATGATGCAGGCGGCGAGCCTTTCGACCGCGCCGATCATCGCCTCGCACTCGGGCGCGAAGGCGATCGCCGACAGCCCCCGAAATCTCGATGACGAGCAGCTCAGGGCGCTGAAAGCCAATGGCGGCGTCGTGCAGATTGTCGCGCTAGACGTCTATGTGAAGCCCCTAAATGCCGAGCAGAAAGCGCTGCAGGACACGATCCGCAAGGAGATGAAGCTCGAAACCTCCGCCGCGCGCGCGGCGATGAGCCAGGAGGTCGAGGCCGACTACAACGCGCGCATGGCAGGGCGCTGGACCCTTTCCCCGCGCGCCAGTGTTTCGGATTTTGTCGATCACATCGATCATGTCGTGAAGACGATCGGGGTCGATCATGTCGGCGTCGCCTCTGATTTTGACGGCGGCGGCGGCGTTGTCGGATGGGAAGACGCAGGCGAAACGCTGAACGTCACGCGCGAGCTCGTCCGCCGCGGTTATTCGGAGGCCGACATCGCCAAGATCTGGGGCGGCAACTTGCTCCGGGTTCTTGCGGCGGTCGAAAAGGAAGCGGCGCGGCTCGCGAAGGGTTGACGCGCGGTTTCAGCGCGCCGCGCTAAGGCCACGCATCGGCGAGCGCCTGCACCGAGAGGATGAGACAGGTCGGAACGCTGGCGATCGATAGGCCCGAAAAGGTGCGGCGGCGCGCTTCGTCATGCTCTCCCGCCCGGTGCGCGGCGCTAGCCTTGATCAACTGAAGCGCCGCCGCCGCAACGATCGTGAGTCCGGTCGCGATGAGAACGGCCTCCGCCGTCGAGGCGGAGAGATCGTTCTCGCTAAATCCAGGAAAGATCGCCATTCCGCGCGCGAGCGCGACGAATGCGAAGATGATCGCCCAGATCGCGACTAACCCCAGAAGCCCGCCGAGTTCCGACGCCGCTACGAGATGAGCGAACACGATCAGCCCGATCAGTATACGGAACCTTGTCCGGCCCACTGCCGCCCCCCTCTTTTCGATGTAAGCTTGCGCCGCTGGCGGTAAATACCCGGTTCCCGCGCCGTTAACTTCTTAATCGCATGCGCCCGTTAAGGTGCCATCGTCACAGGACAGGATAGTGGGCGATGGCGGGTCCGATGCGGTGGGTGCTTTTCTTCAGCGTCATCGTCGCGGCTGCGGCGGGTGTCGCCGCGCTTTGGATGGGTTGGACGCCGGATCTCCAGAAGGCGCTCGCCTCCTTCGCCATTGTGACGATCGCGGCGATCGCGCTATATGCGCTGAGGCCCCGCGGCTGACGCTTTCGCAGCGCCGGGCGAGCCCCTAAAACGGAGGCATGGATACCTCCAACGGCGCGCGCGCCGCGCTCGGCGCGCTCTGGCTCTACAAACGGACCTTGTCGCCGGTCTTTTACGCGCTCGGTGCGCGCTGTCGGCATTTGCCGACCTGTTCCGACTACGCCGCCGACGCCTTTCGGTTGTACGGCGCGCATAAAGGCTTCTGGCTTACGCTCTCGCGCCTTTGCCGCTGCCACCCCTTCGGCTCGCATGGCTTCGATCCCGTTCCGGCAAAGACGTTTGATCACGGCTGGCGGTTCTGGCGCTATGGGGACTGGGCGTGGACGGAGCGGGGCGTAAAACCGCCAAAGACTTGACCTTCGCGCCTGCGTCATGGAACTGCCAACGTCTCAGCCGCGTTCCGGATAACGTTTATGGTTTCGATCACGCTCCCCGACACTTCCGTCCGTCGCTATGAAGGCGCGGTCACGGGGACCGACATCGCCGAGTCGATCTCGAAGTCGCTGGCGAAAAAGGCCGTCGCCATGCGCGTCGACGGCGTCCTCACCGACATTTTCGAGCCGGTTGCTAAGGATGCCCGCGTCGAAATCGTGACACGCGAGGACGCAGACGCGCTCGACATCATCCGGCATGATACGGCCCACCTCCTCGCTCAGGCGGTCCAGGAGCTATTCCCGGGCACGCAGGTGACGATCGGCCCGAATGTCGAGGACGGCTTCTTCTACGACTTTGCGAGGGGCGAGCCCTTTTCAACCGATGATCTGGCGGCGATCGAAAAGCGCATGGCCGAAATCGTCGACGAAGACCGCCCGACGCGCAAGGAGATCTGGCCGCGCGCGCGCGCGATCGAGCATTTCAAGGCGATCGGCGAGACCTACAAGGCCGAGATCATCGCCGACCTTCCCGAAGCCGAGGCGATCAGGATTTACTGGCATGGCGACTGGCACGACCTCTGCCGGGGGCCGCATCTTCCGTCTACGAAGCATATCGGCAAGGCCTTCAAGCTGATGAAGGTCGCGGGCGCCTACTGGCGCGGCGATCACCGCAACGCCGTCCTCCAGCGCATCTACGGCACGGCGTGGAAGGACGAGAAAGATCTCAAGGCGTATCTGACGCGCCTCGAGGAGGCGGAGAAGCGCGACCATCGCCGGCTCGGCAAGGAGTTGGACCTCTTTCACTTCCAGCCAGAAGCTCAAGGCTCCGTATTTTGGCACCCTAACGGGTTCCGGATCTGGCGCGCGCTTGAAGCTTATATGCGTCGCCGGATCGACGCCGCCGGGTATGAAGAAGTGAAGACGCCCCAATTGATGGACGCGCGCCAATGGGAGCAATCGGGTCACTGGGGTAAATATCGCGAGAATATGTTCGTCGTCCCCGACGAGATACCCTCAACGGAGGAGGATGGGCCGGTGCTGAGCGGCGAGGCCGATCTCATGGCGCTCAAGCCCATGAACTGCCCGGCACATGTCCTGATCGTTAAGCAGGGCGTCAAAAGCTATCGCGACCTGCCGATCCGCCTGTTCGAACATGGCTGCTGCCATCGCAATGAGCCGCACGGCGCGCTCCATGGTTTGATGCGCGTGCGACAGTTCACGCAGGACGACGCGCACATCTTCTGCCGTGAAGACCAGATTGTCGATGAAGTTCGCAGTTTCTGCCGCCTCGCCGATCGCGTCTATCGAGATCTCGGCTTCGAGAAATACGCCATCAAGCTGGCGCTTCGTCCCGAGAACCGTTTCGGCTCGGATAAGGACTGGGATATCGCCGAAGCGGAGCTTCGCGAAGCGGTCGCCGCCGCCGGCCTCGCCAATGACGAATTCGGTTGGGAGGAACTGCCGGGTGAGGGCGCATTCTACGCGCCAAAGCTCGAATGGCACCTGACCGATGCGATCGGCCGGACCTGGCAAGTCGGCACCATCCAGTCGGATCGCGTTTTGCCGACGCGCCTTGATGCGAGCTATGTCGCGGAAGACGGCGCTCGTGTTCGTCCGATCATGCTGCACCGGGCGATCTTCGGCAGCTATGAGCGGTTCATCGGCATCCTGATCGAACATTACGCCGGCAAGCTTCCCTTGTGGCTGGCGCCGGTTCAGGCCGTCGTCACGACGATCACGTCGGACGCGGATGATTACGCTCGCGAAGTGAAATCGCGCCTCGACTCGGTCGGGCTTCGCGCGGAAATCGACTTGCGCAACGAGAAGATCAACTACAAGGTGCGCGAACATTCACTGGCGAAGGTTCCGGTCATCGTCGTCGTCGGCGCGCGCGAGGCGGAGGAGAGAAAAGTCTCGCTCCGCCGACTAGGCAGCGAAAAGCAGGAGATCGTGGCGTTGGACGCCGCCGCCGCGGCGCTCGCCCTCGAGGCGATGCCGCCCGATTTGAAAAGGCGCTGAGCCTTGAACGCTTCGAGCCGCGTGGCGGTATCGCTGACGCTCGACCGCATTGTTGACGGCGCGTGTCTATTGACGATGCCGCTCCTCGCCTGGCTCGCGGTTTTTGGTCATCGCGGCGCTGTCCTCGTCGCTGGACTGACGGCATTGGCTATAGCGCTGCGCCCATCGATTTGGCGCGAAGGTCTTTCGCTCCTTGCCCCAGCGCGCCTTCGCGCCGCGCCCTTGCCCCGTGCGGCCGCCGCGGGACTTCTGTTTGTGGTCTGGATTGCGATCACGGGGTTTTGGTCCCCGACGCCGGGGGCGTGGAAACTCTCGCTAGGCGTCGCCGCGTTTACGCTTAGCGGCGGCGCTCTTGTTTTCGAAGCTGCGCGCGCGTCGGATCGGCGCGTGCGCCGGATGGCGATACTATTTGCGGGCGCCGTCACTATCGCCGCGGCCGCGCTCCTCTTCGAGGGTCTAACTGGCGGTTTTCTCCGCAGCGTCGTTCCGCCTGTGGATCAGACGCCATTACGCTGGAAGGACATGACCGCGTTGGCGCGCGGTGTCACTTTTATCGCGCCGCTCGTCTTTCCGGCAGCAGCGATTTTATGGTCGCTAACGCGTTCGCGAGCCCTCGCTGCGGCCCCAATTGTTTTTGCCCTGTTAGCCTCACTGCAGTTCACGGTGTCCGCCAATGTCGTGGCGATCCTGTTCGCGACCGGCGCGGGAGCCGCGGCGTTGTTGCGGCCGCGCTCAGCGATAAGCGCACTAGGCGCTCTTTTTCTGGTGTCGTTGATTGCGGCTCCGTTGTTCGCTGTCGCCCCCGCCGATGCTGTCCTTAGCGCAGAAACTCCGCTGATGCCGGTGTCATGGGCGCAGCGGGTCAATCTCTGGAAAGAAACGGCGGACCGGATCTTGGAAGACTGTTTACTTGCCGGCTGCGGCGCTGATTACACCCGCGCCTGGGCCGCTGATGCAGTGATGATCGATGTGCCTGGGTCACCCATCCCTTTAACGGAAGCGCCGATCCACCCGCACAACGTCTTTCTGCAGATATGGCTTGAACTCGGTTTTCTTGGCGTGATCACAATCGCGACCGCGCTCGGCTGGGGGCTAAAGCGTCTGGCCGCGATCGAGCCGCAGCCGCTAGCCTTTGCCGCTATAACAGCGGCCTTTGGGGCGAGTTACATTTCCTTCATGTTAGAAGCAAGTCTGTGGCAGGTTTGGCGCATATCGATTCTTTCACTTGCTGCATATGGCGGCGCTCTATCATACTCTGTTATGTGTTCGAGGCGTAGTTAGTGTTTCCTTTGGTTTCCGCTCTATTGTTGCGTAACAAGCCCATGCCCCATCCAGCAATTCTGAGCTTCGGCATATCATAGCTGTTATGAGCGCGATCTCTGCAGTCGTAGTCACATATCACACGGGGCCAGTCCTCGCGCGAGCGCTCGATTCCCTCCGCCTTCAGGAAGGTGTGCGCGAAATCATTCTTGTCAATAACGGCAATCCGGACGGTGCGATAGCCGCAGCGATTGGTTCGCATTCCGATGGCCCGCCGATCCGTGTGGTTGATGGCCATGGGAATATCGGCTTTGCGGCGGCTTGCAATCGCGGCGCGCGCGCCGCTTCAGGCGATGTCCTTCTTTTCATTAATCCGGATGCGATCATGCCGCCCGGCGGGGCGATGCGACTTGCTTCGGATGGAGCGCGCCTCAACGGCCCTTGGCTTATCGGCGCCAAGATCATCGATCCGGACGGCGGCGAACAGCGCGGCTCACGCCGCGCGACTTTGACGCCCTGGCGCGCCTTCGTTGAGGCGACGAAGCTTTACCGCCTTGCCCCGCATCACCCTTATTTCCGAAGATTCAATCTTCACGGCGATCCATGTCCAAAGGACGTAGCGCCGATCCCGGTCATTTCGGGCGCCTGCTTTTGTCTGCAGCGCGACGACTACTTCGCGATTGGCGGCATGGACGAGCAATATTTCCTGCATGTCGAAGACGTTGATTTTTGTCTGCGTTTTGCTGACGCCGGCGGGACCGTGTATTTCGATCCCAATGTCTGCGTGCTGCACTTCAAGAGCTCAAGCGACGTCGATCCCATATTTGTCGAACTGCGAAAGACCGTCAGCATGCGCCGCTATTTCCGCGCGCATTTCCTTGACCCGTATCCCGCGCCGTTCCTATGGGTGTTGGGCGCGCTGCTCTGGGCTCAGTTCGGTGTAAAGGCGGCAGTGAGTCTCTCAGTGCGCGTTTTCGGTTCGATTATCCCCGCCGAACAGCCACTGCGCATTCCCGCGCGTCAATTACGCGTTAGCCGGTAGTCAGAAACCTCAAAAAGATAGAGAGTTCGCTCGCGCGTTGAAGTCATGCGTGCGCGGCTCGTTCCGATTGGCGCCACGTTCGTAAACGAATTGTTGAGCGGCGCCGGATCCGGACTCGTTGTCACATAAAGTAGTCGGCGCTCGCTTAGGGGGTCAAAGGCTTTGAAGGCTTCATAATGATTGTCGATACGCCCATTTGGGTTCCAAGCGACCACTGGCGGTGCGCCTCGCGCGTAATAGAGAAGCGCGCCCATCACTTCCCGGTCATCCGACAGAATTGCGTCATATCCGGCGGCGAGATTGCGGATGTCTGCGCCGTGACTATCCCAGCCGCGAAGCCGCTTGAAGGGCGCTGAGGCGCCGACAGTGTCGGCCAAGTCATAGCTCGTAAATGCAAAAAGAAATCCTGCACCGATGATCAAGTGTAGCCCAAAGCTGGCTTTGATTGCCGTCGATGCCAAACGCAAATTATTGGCAAAAATCGTTGCGGCGATAATTGCGGAAGGATAGGCAACCGCCGCCCAATTCGCGTGCGCACGAGCAATAAACGCCTGCGTCGCGACGATTAGAAGTGCAGGCACGGAGATAGCGAGCAATAATCTCAGGTTAGCTTCGCGGGTACGGAAGCTGGCCGCCGCCGCCGTGATGATGAGCAGGAGCATCACCGGGCCAACGACCCCAAACTGGTCGCCTAGAAATGTCAGAAGCTCTTCAGGGTGGCCGAAAGACTGCGTCCAATTGGCGTTGGCTGCGGTATGAGCGATCGTTTGAAAGTCGTTACGCGCATTCCAAATTATGTTTGGGGCCAAGACTATAAGTGCAATTGAAGCGCACGCCGCTATGGCGGGGAATTCAATCCGGCGTCGCCGTTCCGGAGCTGCAAGCAGCGCCAGCACAGCGCCCGGCGCGAAGTATAGCATTGCGTATTTGGAAAGAAGCCCAAGGCCTAACGACAGACCTAGCGCTGCGGCGCACGCAGTCCGCTGCTCTCCTTTTTCGTCAGTCCAGAGAACAAAAAAATACAGGGCCGCCGACCAAAAAAAGAGTAATGGGCCGTCTGTTGTGATAACCGCCGCTGACAGAAAGACGCCCGGCAGCGTCAGCCAGCCAAGGCCTGCCCAAAAAGCGGCTCTCTCGTCCGACAACTTGCGTGCAGTCAGGAAAATGAAAATCGCGGCGCCAAGCTGAAAGAGAGGTGCGGCGAGCCTTACCGACCATTCAGCGTCGCCAAAAACCGATGTTGTTGCGGCGATTGCCCAGGCAACAAGCGGAGGCTTTGAATAATATCCGAACGCTGGCGTTTGGCTCCAGTACCAGTATTGCGCTTCGTCAGGTCCGAGATTGGGGTCGCCAAAAACAAGCGCCAGGATTCGAGCTGCAGTCAGCGCAAGCGAAAAGGCCAGAAAACCTCGCCAGTATTTTCCAAAGGGGAGTAAGTGAAATGTCAAAACCGCGCGTCCTTTTCCGCGGGACGGAAAATCGACAAGATCACGTGGTCGCCCTTTGAGTAGTTGAAGCCTTTGATCTCAGCGATCAGTTCAGCGCGTCCCCCGCGCAACGTTAGACGGGCATCGAAAGCGGTGCGCTCGCGAGCCTCGACAATCGCCGCACCGCCGTCATCGAGCAAAGTGTCCGCGGCCTGTGCTCCGTCGCCGAGCCGCGTTCCGGTTCCAAGAAGAAAGACAGCGGAGGGCTCATAAAATCCCGCTAGCGCCGCCGGCGCAGCGCCATCATGCAATGGATGGAGGTCCGCTTGATCAAGCGCCGCCGCCACCTGCGGTGCGACCGCCAGAGGAGTGAGAGTAGGAAGTACGCCTACTATCAACACGGCGACCGCCGACAGCGAAGTAACAATAGATAGGGCGGCCCCCTTTAGCGGTTCTTGGCGCCAGAAAAATACCGCCGCCGTCGTTGTCATGACAACCAGGACCATCGCCGATGCAATATTCAAAGCGGTGCTGTTCGATGCGCTAAATGTAAATGGCAAAAGCACGATCGCAACCGTCATAATCAGTCCCGCCACAAAAAAGATCACCGCGCCAGCTCGCCACAAAACCCGAGGCGCCAGCTGCGCATCGAAGACAGCCACCGCCGCAATTCCGGCAAGCGCCGGGTACATTGGAAGAACGTAATGAGGAAGCTTGGTCGCAGTCAGTTCGAAAACTACCCATCCAGGAATGAGCCAGCTCAACAAAAACCACGAGCCGAAATCCCGCCTCGACTTGAACGCAGCATAGAGTCCTGCGGGCATAAGGGCGATAAGTGGAAAAGCGAGAATTGGGGCGAGGAGAATGTGATAGCCAGGCGGGCCAGCATGGCTTTCTTGCGCGGCTCCCAACTTCGCGAACATGTCAGCGCCGAGGGCCTCCTCGAAAAATCGACCATCCGTCGCCGCATTTATGGCGATGGCCCATGGCCCGATCATCAACAAAAGAACACCGACGCCGACAAGCGGTCGCAGTGAAAGGCGTGGCTTTGTATGGGGAAAGCGAATTGCAATCATCGCAGCCGCAGGAACGATGACTAGCAAAATTATCGGCCCCTTGATGAGAATTCCCGCACCAATCGCGACCCAGAACGCGAGCGCGAGGAGAAGATTTTCGCGCAAGTTGTCCCGAGCCGCGGACAGAAGATGCGCCATCGCTGCGGCGGCGCCGGTGACCGCCGCCAGCAAAAGCATGTCGGTTTTGGCGATCATCGCTTCGCCTGAAAATAGCGGAGCGCTTCCCAGCAGAACGGCTGCGATAAAGCCTGTTCTAGGGTCAAATAGTCGGGCGATTGCGCAGTATGCAAACACCGCGGCCAAGATTGCGCCCAGAACTGAAGGCAGGCGGTAGGCCCAGATTTCGCGCGCTTCGGGATCGGAGAAAATTGCAACGCTCGCCGATTGCAGCCAATAGGCGCCAGCCGGTTTTTTGTTGCGCTCCTCCTCCTGGAACCGAATTGTAACGAAGTCCCCGGTCTCAAGCATCTGGGCCGAGGCTTGTGCAAAGCGCGACTCATCGCGATCGAGTGGCGGCAAAGAAAAGGCGCCTACCAGGCCCGTTGGGGCCGCAAGAAGCGCAATTAGCGTCAGACGCTTAAGCGTTGACCCTCGCCCTTCACCCCACAGAGTATGCCCGATGCCCATGACCCCCTTAGGCTTACCCGCGCTGAGCCCCGCTGTCTGCCAAGCGCTTCAGCCGTTTTAATTTTGATGGGTTTCTGCGATCAGGGCCGCGCCAAGTAAAAATGGGACCACCGTTGACCGACTTTTCGACACCGGCGCCGATCTTCGGCCTTGACCGTCAAGCAAGCGGCGCGGGCTCGCCAGCGATAAGCGTCGTAGCGCCAATGTTTGATGAAGAGGGCGGAGCCGCGAGACTGGTCGTTGAAATCGCCAATGCGCTAAAGGGGCACGCTTTTGAAATCATCGCAGTCGACGATTGCAGCCGCGATCGAACGGTCGCGGCGCTTCGCGCAGCGCAAGCAACAGTTTTACAACTACGCGTTGTAACGCACGGGAAAAACGCTGGTCAAAGCAGGGCAGTTCGAACCGGCGTTTTGGCGTCGACTGCCCCCGTTGTCGTGACAATCGATGGTGACGGGCAAAACGATCCGGCGGATATCCTGGCCCTCTATGGGGCTCTAACCCGCCCGGACGCACCCTCAATGCTGTCAATGGTAGGCGGGGAGCGCCGAAACCGGCAAGACTCGGCCTCAAAGCGCGGCGCCTCCGCTTTGGCGAACCGGATTCGCCGGCGCATTTTGGACGACGGTGCGGCTGACACCGGATGTGGACTTAAGGCGTTCTATCGGAACGCCTATTTGCGTCTTCCGTATTTTGATCACAACCATCGTTATTTACCGGCATTGATGCGCCGCGAAGGATTTGAGATCGAGTTTTTGCCAGTAAACCACCGGCCACGCGCCTTTGGGACCTCGAAATACACCAATTTGGGGCGCCTCTCAGTCGCATTTAGCGATCTGTTTGGCGTGGTGTGGCTTAAAGCGCGCGCGCGCGCGCCCGTCACAATTTCAGAGCTAGAGCCTAGCGCGAGCTATGGTAATGAAAGAAGCGATTGAAACCGCCGCCCGCGAGCTGCACCTGGGGGGCCGCATCCAAGGAGTTCGGCCGTCATGGCGTTGCAAGTATTTCCTTTGCTGACCATCAGCCTCATCATCTACGCCGCGCTGACTTTCACCGGCATGGCCGGCGGCGCGGGCGCTCCCTGGCATGAACTCGCCGTCGTAAACTTGCCCATGTATTCGGGTGATGTGTGGCGCGTAACTTGGGGAACCCTGTTTCTGGTGGGCAGCGTCGGCCTTTTGTTCATCGAGCTCATTCGCTCCACAAAAGTTGGAACGGCTTCAATCACCAATCATTTGCTGTCATTTCTTGTCTTTGTTGCGGCGCTTCTTCTGTTCATTCTCGCTCCGGGCTTTGGAAATTCGACCTATTTTCTGTTTCTCACGATGACCTTTCTTGATCCGATGGCGGGGCTTGTGGTTACCACGGTCGCCGCGCGGCGTGATTTTGCCATTAGCGATGGGCAAGGCGCAGCCAAGCACTGACCATCTTGGTCAAACGCAGTGATCCACGTTAAGGACCATTGGGCGGCGGAAAAGCGCGACCGTTTTTTTGTAGCCTTCTTGTGCTTCAAATAGGGACAGCTGATCGCCAAATCGGCGCAGGCGTAGCATCTTGCCTAAACGTTCGTCAGATCGCGTTTTGTGAGAGCGGCTACACCCAACGATATCAATTTCGCAGGCCATCTGTCCCCGCGGAGCAAAACGCTTGCCGACGATGAGCGGTGTTTTAAGTTTCTTTACGCGTCGCGTTTTAGATGCTCTCGTCATTGTGGGCAAAGAGCGACATGGCCGACCGGGTAAAAGTTCTAGTTCGCGGTGTCAGACCGGAGGCCTTGGAGCCTCTCGCCTCCAGAGACGGACAGAACCGCACTCTTGAGCCGGCGCTTCAGGCGCTATTCGAATACGATCCGCTGACCGAAATCGTCTCGTGGTCAGATTCAGCACTCGCAGGCCGATTGCTGCAAATGCCTGAATTGGCTGAAATGATCTCCAAGAGCGAGCTCGATCGGTCGATCGTTGGCGGCGACGTTGCAGCCCGCACGCTGGCGTTCGCGGGCGGCGTCCAAAGCTACTCGTGTGAATACAGGATCGGCCGCGATAGCGGTCAAGGGCAATGGATCGAAGAGCGCGGCGGATGGGTCGGAACCGGGTCAGGGCGCCGGTTGATAGGTGTGATCCGTTCGATCGACTCGCAGAAGCAATACGAGGCGCATCTTGCCTGGCTTGCAGAAAATGACGAGCTGACGGGTGTAATGAACCGCGGGCAAATGCGGGTCCAGCTTGATGAAGCCTTAAAGCAATCAAAAGCAACAAACAGTCCGGGAGCGTACCTTCTGGCCGGCGTCGACGATGTCGGAGCGATCAACGCTGATTTCGGCTTCGATGTCGCCGATGAGGTCATTGTAGAATGCTCCCGTAGATTGCAGGCGGTCCTTGGACCTCAAGATCTCATTGGCCGCGTGGCTGGTACAAAATTCGGGATCGCATTGGTAAATGCCGACTCCGAGCGTGTCCGTGAAGTTTGCGTCAAACTATTGAACGCTATGCGTGAACAGGTCATCGACACACAGAAAGGCGGCGTTGCATCGTCGTTGTCGATTGGCGCGGTAGAGACGCCGCGCGACGCTGACACTGCACACAAAGCAATGGCTTGCGCTGAGGCCGCGCTTGACCAAGCCAAGCGCCTTGGTCGTTCGAGTTGGTCTTCGTTCAGTGAAAAGACTGAAGTCGTCAGTATGCGTCGCCGCAATACGCATATGTCAGACGTCATCTTGACCGCTCTTAATGAACGCAGGGTGCGACTCGCGTTCCAGCCGATTGTGGCCGATCTCGGCGAATCGCCGACTAAGTTTGAGTGCCTGATCCGGATGCGCGCCGAGGATGGTCGCGAAGTCCCGGCGCCTGAATTTATTCCGGTCGCCGAAAAACTGGGCCTGGTTCACTTGCTGGATCGCCGCGTTCTTCAACTCGCCATCAATACTCTTGCCGCCTGCCCGAACATGAAACTCAACGTCAACGTCTCGATGGAGACGGTGAAAGATCCGGTCTGGGCAGACGGATACCTCGCGGTGATGCGTGCCAACGAGTCGCTCTGTCGCCGCATCACCGTGGAGCTGACTGAGACGCAAGTAATCGACGCAATCGATGCCTCGATTGAATTTGTGTCGGAAATCAAAAAGCAGGGGGCCGCTTTCGGCATTGACGACTTTGGCGCAGGCTACACGTCTTTTAGAAACCTCAAGGCGCTCGATATCGATATTCTAAAAATCGACGGATCATTCGTAACCGGAGTTGCTTCGTCCCGGGAAAACCAGCTCTTTGTGAGGACCCTGCTCGACCTCGCGCGCAATTTCGGGATGAAAACGGTCGCCGAATGGGTCGATAATGAAGCCGACGCGATGCTCCTTAAAGGCCTCGGCGTCGATTTTCTGCAAGGTTACCTTATTGGCAAACCTGAAACGGCGCCTGCATGGCTTCCTGACGGAGCGCCGAATGAGTCGCCTCTCATGCAGATCAGAGCGCTCGGCTAATCATCGATCCTTGTCGAGCTTCGCAAGCTGACGCTTGAGCTCTGCGACTTCGTCCTTTAGCGACTGCATTTCTCCGGCAGCTTCTTCGCTCGCTCCTGGACGGGAGACCGAGCCCGAATAAAATCCTGCGCGCGGGGCGAACATTTTCATCGCCTGGTCGAACAGCGCCATGTTCTGGCGCGCCATGTCCTCGAACATCTGAAAGCCGGGCGCCTGGCCGAAGGTGTCGCGCATCTGGCCGCGCATGCGTTCCTGATTGCGCGAAAAGGCGTCCATGCTCATTTCGAGATAGGACGGCACGAAGGCCTGCAAATTGTCGCCGTAGAACTTGATGAGCTGGCGCAGGAACTGGATGGGGAGGAGGTTCTGCCCCTTGTTCTCTTCCTCGAAGATGATCTGCGTCAGGACGGTATGGGTGATGTCGTCATTGGTCTTGGCGTCGAAGACGACGAATTCCTGCCCCTTCTTGACCATGTCGGCGAGGTAATCGAGCGTGACGTAGGAACTCGTTGCGGTGTTATAGAGCCGCCGGTTAGCGTATTTCTTGATGACGATGGCGTCGTTTTCGGCCCGTCCCTTTCGGCTGCCGGTCTTCGCGCCCGTCTCCTGTTCGTGTGTTGACACCCGCAATTCCTCCCGATTTTTTGCGCAGCATGAAAAGTCATGCTGCGGTGCAGCATTTTTGTGCGCCTGCTAAATTCTTTATAGCACGAAAAGCCTTGGCGCCCACCTGCGGCGCTCGCCCTTGCGAAGCCGCGCGTCGCCCCATAAAGCCGGACGATGCTCGCCGGGCAGGGCCCGGCCATTCATGGCGGACAAGGAGAATTTTATGAGCGGCGTTGTCATAGCATCGGCGGCCCGGACAGGAGTAGGCGCCTTCGGCGGCGGGCTTTCCGGGGTTCCGGCCGCCTCGCTCGGCGAGACGGCGATCAGGGCGGCGCTCGCGCGTGCGAAAATCAGCGTCGAAGACGTCAGCGAAGTCATCATGGGCCATGTCCTCACCGCCGGGCAGGGCCAAAACACGGCCCGACAAGCCGCAATGGGCGCAGGCATCGCGAGGGAACGGCCTGCGATGACCATCAATCAGGTCTGCGGCTCCGGGCTCCGGGCAGTCGCCCTTGCCGCATCGGCGGTGAAGTCGGGCGACGCTGCGGTCGTCGTCGCCGGCGGGCAGGAAAGCATGTCGCTCTCCCCGCACGCCGTGTTCCTCCGTACCGGGACAAAAATGGGCGACGTCGCCCAAGTCGACACCATGATCAGGGACGGCCTCTGGGACGTCTTCAACAATTATCACATGGGCCAGACGGCCGAGAATCTCGCACAGAAATACCAGATCAGCCGCGACGAACAGGACGCCTTCGCGGCGGCCAGCCAGAACAAGGCCGAGGCCGCGAGAAAAGCGGGCAAGTTCAAGGACGAAATCGCCCCCGTCGTCATCAAGTCGAAGAAGGGCGACGTCGTCTTCGACACCGATGAATATATCCGCGACGGCGTGACCAAAGAATCGATCGCGGGCCTTCGCCCCGCCTTTGCGAAGGACGGCACCGTGACCGCGGCCAACGCCTCCGGAATCAATGACGGCGCCGCGGCGCTCGTCGTCATGTCAGAAGACGAAGCTAGGCGCCGCGGGATCAAGCCGCTCGCGCGCATCGCGTCGGCCGCCCATTGCGGCGTCGATCCGTCGATCATGGGCATCGGCCCGGCGCCGGCCTCGCGCATGGCGCTGGAGAAAGCCGGCTGGCGCCTCGCCGATCTCGACCTTATCGAAGCGAACGAGGCCTTCGCCGCACAGGCCCTCGCGGTCGGCAAGGAGCTCGGCTGGGACCCTGCGAAAGTGAACGTCAACGGCGGCGCCATCGCCATCGGCCACCCGATCGGCGCCTCGGGCGCGCGCATCCTGACGACGCTCCTCTATGAAATGCAGCGCGGGGCGGCGAAAAAGGGCCTTGCGACGCTCTGCATCGGCGGCGGCATGGGCATCGCCATGTGCGTCGAGCGGGTGTGAAATCCGGGTGATTTATGGTCGTATATCGAGGCTCCGATAGACGGCCATAAACTCGGTAGAGTTCGGCAAACGCCCCTTACAGCACCTTCCAACGTGTGCCCTCACCCGATCGCGATTGCCTCGCGGCGGGTCTTGGTGCGAGTGTCGTCCCCAACAATCAACAAGGTCGAGGGAGGATATCATGACCAAAAGAACAGCGATTGTCACCGGCGGCACGCGCGGCATCGGGCGGGCGATTTCGCTGGGACTGAAGGAAGCGGGCGTCACCGTCGCGGCAACCTACGCCGGCAATGACGAGGCGGCGAAGGCCTTCACAGCCGAGACCGGCGTCAAGGCGTTCAAATGGGATGTCGGCGATTACGAAGCCTGCAAGGCGGGCGTCGCCGAGATCGAGAAGGCGCATGGGGGCACCGACATCCTTGTCAACAACGCCGGCATCACCCGCGACGGGTTCTTTCACAAGATGAAGCCGGAGCAATGGCGTGAAGTGATGCGCGCCGACCTCGACAGCGTCTTCAACATGACGCACCAAGTTTTCCCGGGCATGCGCGAGCGCGGGCACGGGCGCATCATCAACATCTCCTCGATCAACGGCCAGAAGGGCCAGGCGGGGCAGGCGAATTATTCGGCCGCCAAGGCCGGCATGATCGGTTTCACCCGCGCGCTGGCGCAGGAAGGCGCCTTCAAGGGCGTCACCGTCAACGCCATCGCACCGGGCTATATCGCGACGGAAATGGTCGCCGCCGTCGACAAGGCGGTGCTCGACAAGATCATCGCGGGCATCCCGGTCGGCCGGCTGGGCGAGGCGGACGAGATCGCGCGCTGTGTTGTGTTTCTCGCCGCAGACGGGGCGGGGTTCATCACGGGCTCGGTTCTAACAGCGAATGGCGGGCAGTATATCGCCGCCTGAGGACCTTTTCAGCGCCCGGATTTCGCCAAAAAGGGGCTGTATCAACATACTTGTGGTCAACGTATGTTTTGGCCGCAGGGGTAGGCTATGGTAACGAAATCTCTAACGCGCGGGCTCATGGGCCTTGCCGCTGCTGCCGCGGCTGCCTGCGGCGCTCTGGCGCAAGAACCTCGCCCGGCGTCGCTTGCTGCCGACCCCTTCTCGGCGCTCGTCGGAAAGCGCCAGATAGAAACGGCACGGAATGAAAGCAACGGAAAGGTCGAACGCTACATTATTGCGACTGATGATCGCGTGTTTCTTTTTCAAGGCGGCGTGCGTGAAGGCCGGCTCAAGTTTTTGTGTGGGGACGGCGACCGGCGGATGGACTGCGTTATTGACGATTCGACGCCGGCGGAAGAGATCCATTTGTTGACAGCGACGCGCGCGCCGCGTGGAGACATTATCTGGCGTGACAAAAGCGGCGAGGCGTTATTGCGGGTCGCAGCTTATGGCGGCGCCACCGTATTCTGGCCAGGCGATCCGCGAGGGCATGCAGCCTCCAAGTCCTTTGGCGAGGACCCGCCGTTGACACTTCAGTTTGCGACTATCGAAATTGCGCGCCATCGCGCCCATCGCGCGACTGCGCTCATCAGTGCGCAAGTGGGCAAGCCTATCCTGTTCGACATTGGTGATCCGGGCCCGGACGCGGAGGATGGGGCAAGCGTTCTTGCTGACGCCGTGGCGCGCGCCGCTAAAGGGATTGGACGGGTCGCAAACGATCCGACCGGGGCGCGCATCATTGGCGCGCGGGTGAAGCGCGTTGAATTTCTACCTGGCACGCCGCCCTCGGTAAGCTACGCTGGAGGCGTCCTCGGCGTGCGCTATGACCCAGGGGCTGACGCGGCAGGTCGGCCTTCGTCATCGGAAATCGCCCGAATTCTGGAAGAATCGCTCTAAGCAATTCCTGCCAATTAAGGCCCCGGCAACCCTGACACTTGCATTCTGACTCTATGGGCTCCCCATTTCGGCCCTATTGCAAGGCGACGATCCTGCCATGGTCAAAAGCGGAACTCTGGTTTTCTTCGCTTTCGCCGTCGCCCTGACGGCTGCCTCTGCGTCTGCTCAGTCGCTAAAGGATTTACGTGCGCGTGAGCGGGAGAACGCCGAACTGGCGCGTCAGGCGGCTTTCACGAGCGATGTTTGCGGGCGCCCGATTTCAGCCTCGATTGACTGGGCCTCATCGGCGACTTGGCCTGCCGGAGAAAGTCTCGCCGAGGCTTGCGACGGCGCGCTTGGCGCCGTCGAAACAATCTGCCGCCGCGGACGGACGAACATCGTCGACCGCTTTGTCTGCGCCGGAGACGGATCAGGCGCGGATTTGTCTGGGAAGACTTTACGCTACGGCGCCGAGCCGGGCGGCAATGGCTACGCGACGACGCTCGCCGAGATCAGCGCGGCGCAATAATCTCGATCAAGATTGAAATCGCAACGCATCGGGGCCATGTGATCATGAGTGAGAAACGTAATAGCCCTTATCGCCTGCTCGGCACTCGTCGCTTGTGGCGGCGCTGGTGAACACGAGGAAGTGGGCGAATTCAAAAACGACCTTGTCGGCAATGAGATCAAGCTCGAAGCCCTGAAAGACCCGAAAGTCGAAGGGGTCACCTGCCATTTAAGCTATTTTGACCGTGCGGTATGGGACCGCCTCGCCAAAGGCAACTGGTTTGAGAACCCGTCGAATTCCTCGATCGCCTGTCGGCAGACGGGACCAATCGTCATCGGCGCCATCGACCTCGATAAAAGCGGCGAGGAAGTTTTCTCGCAACAGCAGAGCCTGATCTTCAAGCAGCTTGCGGTGCGGCGAATTTATGATGCAGCAAATAACACGCTGATCTATGTCGCCTTCAGCCGGAAACCGATTGAAGGGTCGGCAAAGATGTCGATCTCGACGATCGCGCTCTACGGGCAGAACGCTCTGCCGGCGACAACGGAATAAGCGTTCAGCGGAAAGCATCCTTCAGCCTGCGGACTTCACCGAAGACGGTGACCGCGTCCGCTCCTAAGAGCCCTACGTTAGCAGCGATGCTTTCTTCTCCGGCGCGCAGGAAGGGATTGGTCGCAAGCTCCTCCGCGAGCGTCGAGGGCACTGTCCAATCGCCGCGCGCCCGTCGCGCATTGACCTCGTCAAACCTGCTCTTGAGGGCCTCGTTTCCGGGCTCGACCGTGATAGCGAAACGCGCATTTGCCAGTGTGTATTCATGCGCGCAATAGAGCCACGTTGATGGAGGCAGCACTGCGATTTTCGAGAGGGAAGCCCACATTTGTGCAGGCGTGCCCTCGAATAGCCGTCCACAGCCTAGCGCGAAGACGGTGTCGCCGACGAAGGCCGCGCCTTGCCCCGCGAAGTGATAAACGATGTGTCCCGCCGTATGGCCTGGCGTGTCGATGACGCGTGCAGTCGACGCGCCGACCCTCACGATGTCACCCTCGCCGACCGCATCATCAATCCCCGGAATTCTTGTCGCCTCGCCCTTCGGCCCGACAATGCGGCAGCCCCATCTCTCCTTCAGCGCGAGATTTCCTCCGGCGTGATCCGGGTGCCAGTGCGTGTTGAGGATGTGGGTTAGCTGCCATCCCTCACGGGCAAGCGCGGCGTTGATCGCCTCGGCGTCCGGCGTGTCGATCGTCGCGACTGCCCCCGTTTCTCGGTCGCGGACCAGATAGCCGTAATTGTCGCTGAGACAAGCGAATTGGCGGATGTCAACCATGGCGCGATTAGGCATTACGCAACGGGGATAGGCAATGGTAGGTGATTGGACCAATCAACGGACTTGCCTACTACATCAGGTTCATCGTCCATTGCCTCCGTCATGCGCACCGACATTCTCGACCTACACGATTTCTATGCCGCCCCGATTGGTCTGGCCGCGCGCGGGTTCGTCGCGTCGCGAATCGAGGAAGCGTGGCGCGATCATGCGCGATTGCGCGTCACCGGCTTTGGCCACGCGGAGCCCTACCTCGGATTTTTCGATAAGGCCGAGCGCGTTCTTGCGGTTGCGCCGGGAGAGCAAGGTGTGGTGCGCTGGCCGGCGGGCGCGGCCAACCGCGCCGTGTTGTCGGGCGATCAGTGGCCGCTCCCGGACGCTTCAATCGATCGCTTGCTGATCGTGCACGGACTGGAAGAGGCGGACGACCCACGCCGGCTGCTGCGCGAGTGCTGGCGGGTGCTGACGACGGACGGACGGCTGATCATCGTCGTCGCGCACCGGCGTGGCCTCTGGTCGATGATCGACACGACACCCTTTGCGCATGGCCGCCCCTACCTCAAGCGACAGTTGGAGCGCCTGTTGCAGCAATCGATGTTCCGACCTCTCGCCTGGTCCTCGGCGCTCTACTTTCCGCCGATCGGCGCGCGCTTTCTCCTGCGCGCCGCACGCGCCTGGGAGCAGGCGGGCGCAAGGCTTTGGCCAGCGCTTGGTGGCGTCATCCTTGTTGAAGCAGCCAAAGACATGGCCCAGCCTGTCGCGGTCGCAGCCACCGCGCGCGTCCGCGCGGGCGCGCCGGTCGCGGCGCGTCCCGCAATTCTCAACGCGCGAGTGTCAGAACAGAAAGCGCCAAAGCAGTGACCCTCATGTTCGAACGAGCCGCAGTGATTGGCGTCGGTCTCATTGGCGCCTCGCTCGCTCGCGCTATGCGGGCGAATGGCGTAACAGAGAAAATCGTCGGATTTGATCTTGATGCTGACGTTCGACAACGTGCGCTTCAGTGCGGCGCAGTTGACGAGGCTCCCGATACGCTTGATGCGGCGCTTAAGGGGGCAGACCTCATCATTGTCTCGACGCCGGTCGGCGTCATGCCGGTAGTGCTCGCCGCTGTCGCAGGGAAGGCTGAGGACGGCGCGCTGGTCATTGACGTCGGCTCGGTCAAGGGCGCTGTGGTCGAGGCGGCGGCGGCGCTTTCCCCACGCGTTCATATCGTTCCCTGCCACCCGGTCGCAGGTACGGAGCAGTCGGGCCCGGAATCCGGGTTTGCAACACTCTTTGAAAAGCGCTGGGCAATTTTGACGCCGCTGGCGCGCGATGGCGCGGCATACCAGGCCGCGGTTGATAAGGCCGCAGCGCTCTGGCGCGCCGTCGGCTCGCAGGTTGAGGTCATGGATCATCAACACCATGATCTCGCGCTGGCCATCACCTCGCATCTGCCGCATCTCATCGCTTTCACGCTCGTCGGCGCCGCAAACGATCTTGAAAGCGTCGCTGAGGCGGAGATTGTCAAATACTCGGCGGGCGGCTTTCGCGATTTCACGCGTATCGCGGCGTCGGACCCTGTGATGTGGCGCGATGTCTTTCTCAACAACAGGGCGGCGGTGCTGGAAGTTCTGGGTCGCTTTTCGGAAGAACTCGCGCTCCTCCAGCGTGCGATCCGCTGGGGCGATGCGCAGACGCTAGAGCAGGTTTTCCGGCGAGGCCGCGAACTAAGGCGCGCGATCGTCGCGGCGGGTCAGGAAAAAGACGTGCCGAACTTCGGGCGGGACGCGGAATAGAAGTGTCGAATCGATTTCTTCCCCGCGCCATCGAAGCTTTGCGAAATGCGATTGGCCGTGACGATGAAGCGCCAGTCTTTGAATTCTATACTACAATCCGGAACGCTTTCGTGGCCGGCGAGGTCACCAGCCCAGTTTTGTTACCTTGGAAAGTTACGCCACTTGCCTGCAGCACCCAATGATTGACAGAAAACCATTATGTCGGAATTTGATTGCGAATCTTGCAAACGCCGATCTTTCAGATAGTGGCGGTGGGCTTAGAAGCGCTGTCGAAACTGGGCTGCGGTTCCACGAGTTTCAACGAGACTTATTGGCTCTCTCTGCTAACGAAGGGGCTTCTCTCGGGACTGGCGCAGCATTTCGCCGTCGACACGGCATCCGCTTTTTGGCGCGGACCCTTCATCGCATGCGCGGCAATCGTTTTAAGACGCACCCAGGCGTCCTCAATGAACGCGAAACGTCAGTTTGAAGGGATATCAATTTCTTCTCTTCTCCAAAAGGAAAGGTTCCTGCTTTTCCCTACCATCTCCAAGTAGACGCGGACATCGCGAAGTTAACTTAAAATTATACGATCGGCATCAGCCAAGATAGTAAAGTCAGTATAAAGATTGAAATTCAGCGCCCTCAGCAGGGCTACGTTGATTACATATTACGCAGGCCCCTCGTCGAGTTTCACCTTGTGGCCCCACAGGCGGTGGACGTGCCAGAGCACGTCGTCGCGCGTCTTGGGATCGAGCGTCCTGCCTGCGTGGGTGCCGTGGCGCAGCGTGATCATGCGGTCGCCCTCAAGGTCCGCAGCGACGACCTGAATGTTCGGCTCATGCATGCCGAGATCATATTGGCGCGCCAATGTTTCGCGCACGCGGCGATAGCCTTGCGCGTCATGAATGGCCCCAACTTCAATATGGCTTTCGCGCGCGTCGTCGTCGAGCGCGAAAAGGCGGAAGTCGCGCATGACTTTCGGCGAAAGATATTGGAGGATGAAACTCTCGTCGCGGTAATTCGCCCAGGCATCCTTCAAAACGTCGCGCCATTTGCCGCTGCCGGCTACGCCCGGAAACCATTCACGATCCTCTGCAGACGGCGTTTCACAAATGCGCCGGATGTCGTCCATCATCGCGAAGCCGAGCGCGTACGGGTTGATTCCTGAATAGCGCGGATCGTCGAACTCCGGCTGAAAGACCACGGAGGAATGCGAGTGCAAGAACTCCATGATCGCGCCCTCGCTGATGAGGTCACGATCATAAAGCGCGTTCATGATATAATGATGGACGAAGGTTGCGCAGCCCTCGTTCATCACCTTCGTCTGCTTTTGCGGATAAAAGTACTGCGAGACGTTGCGCACGATTCGAACCAGTTCGCGCTGCCATGGCTTCAGGACAGGCGAGGCCTTCTCGATGAAATAGAGAAGATTTTCTTCTGGAAGCTTGATGTTCCGGACCTCAAGCTGGCGTTCCTCAGCGTCCTGATCCGGCTCTTCGACATTGGGGAGCGTTCGCCAGATGTCGTTGAAGGTCTTTTGTTCATGCTCGGCGCGCAGGGCCGCCCGCGCCAACTGATCGGCTTCGGATAACCGCGGCGGGCGAGCGTAACGGAAGACGCCCTGATCCATCAGCGCATGCGCGCTATCGAGAATCTTCTCGACCTCATCAAGGCCGTACTCATCCTCGCATCTCGAAATATATTTCTTCGAAAAATCGAGATAGGCGAGTATGCCTTCAGCGTCCGTCCACTGACGAAACAGGTAATTATTCTTGAAAAAGTGATTATGGCCGAAACAGGCGTGCGCCATCACCAGCGCCTGCATCGTCATCGTATTCTCCTCCATCAGATACGCGATGCAAGGGTCGGAATTGATGACGATCTCGTAGGCGAGGCCCTGATAGCCCTTCTGGTACATCGTCTGATCGCGTGCGAAATGCTTTCCGTAGGACCAGTGCTGATACATCAACGGCATGCCGTGGCTGGAATAGGCGTCGAGCATCTGCTCGGATGAAATGATCTCGATCTGGTTCGGATAGACGTCGAGCTTTAGGTCCTTGAGCGCGATGTCTTCAATTGCGTTATAGGTCGCCTTGAGTCGATCAAAGGACCATTCCGCGTCGGAAAATAGGAGGGAGGCGTTCACGCCGCCTCCCGCGCGTTCTTAGCGAAGAGTTCGCGAAACACCGGAAAAATATCCGAGGGCTTTGCAATTCGTGTTTGTGCGAAGGTTTTCCATTTCGGCGCGAAGGTGCGGTAGGCTCGCCAGAGTTCCGCGCCCGAATCTTTGTCTGAGAAAACCTCAAGCTCGCGCTCATCGAGGATTTCGATATAGGCGTAGTACTGCGCGATCGGCATTACGTCTTCGTCGAGCATTTCAACGCAGCGCTTCGCGTCGCCTGACTGCGTGTAGCCGTCGGAGGCTTGCGCGACATAGATGTTCCATTCGTCGGCCGCATAGCGCGCGCGCTGGATTTCGAGCATTTTCTCAAGCGCGGTCGAGACTACCGTGCCGCCCGACTGACGCGAATAGAAAAACGTCTCCTCGTCAACTTCTTCCGCGTGATGGGTGTGGCGGATGAACACGACATCGACGCGTTCATAGCGGCGCTTGAGGAATAAATAGAGCAGCATGTAAAAGCGTTTGGCGAGGTCTTTCTCGCGCTCGCCCATCGAGCCGGAGACGTCCATCAGGCAGAACATCACTGCGGCGGTCGTTGGAACGGGCGTCGGCGCGAAAGCGTTGTAGCGAACATCAAGAGGGTCGATGAACGGCGCCCAACGGCGGCGCGCTTCCATGTCTTGCAGCCTTACTAGTAGCGCCCGCTTCTCGGCGATCTCCGCCTCGCTCGGCTCGGCGATGCGTTCAATCTCAAAAAGCCGTTCCTTCAATTCATTTATTTCGCTATTTGACGGACGCTTCAGCGCGAGGCGGCGGCCGTGCGCGTTTCGCATCGTCCGGACAAGGTTTATATTCGTTGGCGAGCCCGCAACCGTAATGCCGGCGCGCCGCCACGCGACGGACTTCATGTCCTTCAGTGAACGTTTGACGAGGTTTGGCAGTTCAAGGTCCTCGAAGAAAATGTCGAGGAATTCGTCTTGTGTCAGCGTAAACTGGAAACTGTCCTCAGCTTCGCCGCCATCAGCAGCGTCTTTGCCTTGTCCTTTGCCGCCTTGCTTGGGCGGCTTTTTGATCTTGTCGCCGGCGCCGAACTCCTTGTTGCCCGGCGCAACCCACTGGCGCTCGCCAGCGTCAGGGCTCAAGCGAAAGCGAGGCTCCGACGTCGACCTCGATGGAATTGAGATTTTCTCGCCCTTGTCCATGTCGGCGAGCGACCGGTCACGAAGGCTCTTGTTTACCGCTTCCTTGATCTGCACGCGCGCACGGCGAAGGAAACGCTGGCGGTTGCCAAGCGATTTGCCCTTGGGGTTCTTGCGGCGATCGATGAAGTGAAAGTGGTTCATAAGGATTGGGAATCAGGAGTTAGCGGACCAGCGACCAGTCTCTAACTTCCAATCTTTCCTAACCTGCCTTGTTGACCCGCATGTACCACTCGACCAGCCGCCGGACCTGCCTGGGCGTGTACCCGCGCTCGGTCATGCGATCGACGAAGTTTTCGTGTTTCTTCTCGGTATCGCTGTCTTTCTTGGAATCGAAGGAGATGACCGGGAGAAGATCCTCGACCTGGGAGAACATCCGCTTTTCGATGACATTCCGGAGCTTCTCGTAAGACGTCCATGCGGGGTTCCTGCCGGCGTTCGCGGCTCTAGCGCGCAGCGTGAATTTCACGACCTCGTTGCGGAAGTCTTTCGGATTCGCGATGCCGGCGGGCTTTTCGATTTTCGAAAGCTCCGCATCGAGCGTCTGGCGGTCAAAAAGCTGGCCGGTGTCGGGGTCCTTGAAGTCCTGATCTTCGATCCAGGCGTCGGCGTAGGCGATGTACCGGTCGAAAAGATTTTGCCCGTACTCAGAGTAACTCTCGAGATAGGCTTTCTGGATCTCCTTGCCGATGAAATCGGCGTACCGCTTCGAAAGGTCCTCCTTGATGAATTCAAGGTACTTCTTTTCGGTCTCGTCGGCGTACTGTTCGCGTTTGATTGCAGTTTCGAGGACGTACATCAGATGCACGGGATCAGCCGCGACCTCGTCTGTGTCGAAGTTGAATGTCTCCGACAGCACTTTATAGGCAAAACGCGTTGAGATGCCGTCCATTCCCTCGTCGATGCCGCCAGCGTCTCGGTATTCCTGCATCGTTTTTGCTTTTGGATCGCTATCCTTGAGCTTTTCGCCGTCATAGACACGAAGCTTCGAGTAGAGATTCGAGTTTTCGTGCTCCTTCAAGCGCGTCAACACCGAGAAGCGCGCGAGCAGATCGAGTGTTTCGGGTGCGCAGGCCGCATTCGCCAGCTCCGAACTCGCCAGGAGTTTCTGGTAGATCTGCCGCTCTTCAGTGACGCGCAAGCAATAGGGAACCTTGACGACGCTGATGCGATCGAGGAACGCCTCGTTGCTCTTATTGTTTCGGAATTGAATCCACTCGCTCTCGTTCGAATGGGCCAGGATGACGCCGTTGAAGGGGATCGGCCCGAGGCTCTCGGTACCGACGTAATTGCTCTCCTGCGTCGCGGTAAGGAGCGGATGGAGAACCTTGATCGGCGCTTTGAACATCTCGACGAACTCGAGAAGTCCCTGGTTCGCGCGGCAGAGCCCACCCGAATAGGAATAAGCGTCCGAGTCCGATTGGGAGAAATGTTCAAGTTTCCGGATGTCGACCTTGCCGGTCAGTGCGGAAATGTCCTGATTGTTCTCATCGCCCGGCTCTGTTTTGGCGATCCCGATCTGGCGCAACTTGGAAGGGAAAAGGCGGACAACTTCGAACTTCGAGATATCGCCGCCGAATTCGTCGAGGCGCTTGACCGCCCACGGGCTCATCACGCTTGTCAACCGGCGCTTCTCGATGCCGTATTTGTCAGACAACAACGATTTCAGATCTTCCGACTGAAAGAGGCCGAGCGCGCTTTCGAAGACCGGGGAGATCTCTTTGCCAGCCTTGAGAACGTAGATCGGATTGACTTCCATTAACTCTTTCAGGCGTTCGGCCAACGAAGACTTGCCGCCGCCAACCGGTCCAAGAAGGTAGAGGATCTGCCGTTTTTCCTCGAGGCCCTGACCGGCGTGACGGAAATAGGAGACGATCCGCTCGATCGTATCTTCCATTCCGTAGAATCCGTCGAATGCTTTGTAGCGCCGGATCGTACGATTGAAGAAAATTCTGGAGAGACGGGCGTCGCGAGAGGTGTCAATTAGCTCCGGTTCGCCGATTGCTTTCACCATTCGCTCCGCCGGCGAGGCGTAAAGCATCGCATCGTCCCGCGCTGCGAGCAGGTAATCGCGAAGCGACATCGCTTCCTGCTTTACCCGCGTGTAGCTCTCCGAGAAGAGGTCGAAGACATCCAAGCTGTTCGTCATGACTTAAACTCGCTTTTCATCGCGCATTCCACTCACACGCATTTTGCGTCGCCGAAAAACCGGCCGCTGGCGAGCAGCGCCCGGAAATAAAAAAGGCGCGGATCGATCTGATCCCCGCCCCATGCCGCCTGACCGCCAGTCCCGGCCCGGCTCACCTCCGGGTCCCTCACAGTATGTTTTGCCACGGTATTTTTGGTCGCACGGGGGTTCTCGCCCGCCCATTTCTCGATGTGGGAGCTGTTTGCGTTTCCGCAAGGCGCCGAAAGCCTTTCGACACTTTGCTTATGGCGAGCATTCTCAGCCATGATGACCCGCGACCTGTTTCTAACTTTAGCTTTGAAACGCTTGCGCTTTCTGCTCCGTGACCTTTGCCGGATATCGCCCCATAAAACCTGAAGGTTGAGCGCCCGGCCGCTCGACCTCGGGACAAGGTTAACGCCGCGGCCCTTAATTTTGTTTTGAAGAACCGCGCCTGCAGGCGAGATTCCGGACCAAACGACTCTACTGAATAATGTAACGCGATTGCGGCGCTGGTGCGATACAGTTCGGCGGCATTGCGACGCTTTTTCACGCTTGCGCTATTTCCGCCGCAGCGACTGCGCTTTGCTTTCGTCGTCAAGGCGCGCGACGCCAACTTCGTCTTATGGACGCCTTTCAGTCATTTCTTAAATACCAGCGCCTCGCGCCGCCTGCGATCGCAGTCCAAGGCAATTTTCATGGCGCCGTGTTCGTGCTCTCGATCCCGCGATATATTTTTCCCGTTTCAAGAGAGGGAAAAAGCCTACGCTTTCGCCTTTTCCGGCCGGCTGACCATCATCTTCTTGATCTCGGCGATCGCCTTCGCTGGATTAAGTCCTTTGGGGCAGACCTGCGCGCAGTTCATGATGGTATGGCATCGATAGAGCTTGAATTCGTCTTCGAGCTTGTCGAGGCGCTCGTTTTTCTCTTCGTCGCGACTGTCGGCGATCCAGCGATAGGCCTGAAGTAGCGCCGCCGGCCCCAGATATTCCTCCTCGCCGTTCTTGTCGCCATTCCACCAATAAGAGGGGCAGGAGGTCGAACAACAGGCGCAGAGAATGCACTCGTAGAGGCCGTCAAGCTCTTTGCGTTCGTCCGGACTCTGAAGGAATTCCTTCTCCTTGCCCGTATGATCTGCCTTGAGAAACGGCTCGATATAGGCGTGTTGGCGGAAAAAGTTCGAGAGGTCAGTGACAAGGTCCTTGATCACCGGCTGGTGCGGCAGCGGATAGATCGCGATCTCACCGGAA
Source organism: Parvularculaceae bacterium (assembly GCA_034522715.1). Classification (GTDB taxonomy): domain Bacteria; phylum Pseudomonadota; class Alphaproteobacteria; order Caulobacterales; family Parvularculaceae; genus Amphiplicatus. The sequence goes on from JAXHLA010000005.1 coordinate 959,466, forward strand.
CCGCATTCGTCCATGCCCTTGGTGCAGGCCAGCGTGTTGGCGCCGTTGATGTTCATGGCGCAAGAGCCGCACACGCCCTCCCGGCAGGAGCGGCGGAAGGCAAGTGTAGGGTCGACCTCATTCTTGATTTTCAAGAGCGCGTCGAGAACCATCGATACTCCTGCGATATCGACCTCATAAGTATCGACGCGCGGATTTTCTGGGCTTTCCGGATCATAGCGGTAGACTTTGAACGTCCGCGCGCCCGCACTGGCGGAGAGGCGGTGGGTCTTGCCCTTGCCGGTGATTTTCGAGTTCTTCGGAAGGGTAAGCTCAACCATTGCTGTCGGTCTTTCTCAGAATCTCAGGTTTTCGAACTCGCGCGCATTTCATACCAGTCCAGATTGCGCGTGACCGCCATCGTCAGCGCGACCGCGCCGAAGGCGGCCACCGAACCGATCAGAAGCGCGTAGTCCTCTGACTTCATGAGCAGGTATATCAGCCCGTAAGTCCCTGCAAAGGCGCAGAAGGCGAGGAGCCCCTTCAAGAAGCTGCGAAAGACCGTCGCAGCATAGAGCCCGCATAAGGAGACGGTTGCCGACGCCGCCCCAAGAAACGCGGTCTCGAAGCCGATATGCTCGGCGAAGGCAAGGACGAGAAGGTAGAAGACGACCTGAGCTAGGCCGAGCAGGATGTACTGTGCGGCGTGCGCGCGCCCCCCCATCGTCGCCTCAATGAGGAAAAAAGTGAGGAAGACGAGGCCGAGAAACATCAGTGCATATTTCAGCGCCCGGTTGACGCTGGTGTAGGGGCTCTCGGTCGAGACGAAATCGACCCCGAAGGCATCGTTGTCAAACCGGCTTCCAAGACCCTGATCGGCGAAAAATGCGCGCGGGATGGAGCGCGCCAGATAGGGGATCGACCAGGACGCCTCGAAACCGGCGTCGCTGACCGACCGTTGGTCCGGCAGACGCGCGCCTTGAAAGGACGGATGTGGCCAGGCGCTTTTGATGCTGACGCGTGTTTCCTCCCCTGCCGGTGCGAATTTCAGCGACCCGCCGCCGCCGATCTTCAAGGCGAGGTCGAAACGGACAGGCCTCGAAGGATCGGAAATAGGAAATGCCATGCTTAGACCGCCGGTGTCGATCGGTTCGGCGCCTTGCGCGGTTAGCCCCGGCTCAAAGGTTGGCAATGCTGCCACGCCGTCGAGCGCCAGCGCTGGAACGCCGCGCACCCCTTTTAGGGGGGTGAACCCGCTGAGGGTAAGGCCAAAGCGCGCCTCCTGCCAGAAGTAGGTGATCTCGCCTTTTGGCGGATTGATCGAATTGAGAGCGCCGAAGTCGCCCTTGAAACGCAGGTCTGCCTCGAACAGCGTGGCGTCGAAAATGCCGCGGCGGCGGCTTTGCGTTTCGACGTCGCCGACGATATCGAGCGTTCGCGGCGTGAAGGCGACGTGAGTGCGATGCCGGATCGGATTGCCGGTCTGGCGGTCAATGCCGCTATCGATCAGGGCGGGAACGAGAATAATTGGCCCGCTGATCGTCTGCGCGCCGCCATTGCTGTCGTGGATTTCGCGGCGAACCTCGTCGGCACGTGTCGAACGGTCCCAGACCAGCGCGTAGATCATCATGCAGGGTAGCCAAAGAAGAAAAGCGAGCAATCCGACGAGTAATAGTTTCAGCCCGAAAGAGCGGGCTGGCGTGAACATAGGCGTCACGATGAACTCTCCTGTGAAAGCGAGAGGCCATCATGCGGAGAGAGGCTGGCCGAAGCGCGGCATCCCCGGGATTTTCAGGTGTTCAGTCTGCGGCCTAATTCGGGCGCGGCGCTTCGGCGGCGGCGCGCGGTTGCGCGACGCGTGGGTAGAAGACGCAGCCGAGAAATAGAAATGACGCCGCGATCAGGAGCATCAGGGCGCCGATCCCGCCGCCGCTTTCGCCGAGGTAGTTGCCGACCGCGCAAGTCGAGGCGATGACAAGATAGGGGGTGACGGGTGGCTCCTCACGCATATAGCGCACGACGAACATCGCAAGCGAGACGATGAGCAGTCCAATCGAATAGACGTCAAAAATGGTGACCATTCAGTCCCCCAAAGAGACAATAAGGCTAGGGGGGGAGGGTGAAGCGGGAGTTAAAAATCGGCGACGAACTACGAGAGAATGAGGCGTCGTATCGCCGTCGCTCCGGAAAACGTGGCGGATCGAGAGCCCAATTCCTGAAATATCCGCGCGTGCGCGAGAGCCTTGCGAGAGATGGTTCCACGGCAAAGCGCTATGACGCGTGCCCTGGGGAGACGCGCATTGCCGCTAGACTGCGCCTGTCAGCTTCTTCAGGCCGTCAAACGCGGGTGGGCGCTTTTCTGTCTTCGCTATAAAGGCCTCACGAATGTCGTCCGGCCGAAGCATGGCGGCGTTCCAGAGCGCAATATAATCGAGCGCGTCGGCGGTCGAATGATCGCGGGCGTAATTCGCGCTTCGCTTACAGCCGGTGACAGCGAGCGGGGAGTGCGCGGCGATCTGGCGCGCAATCGCCATCACGCCGCTGAGAAGCGTGTCCGGCTCGGCGAAGACCTCGTTGACGAGACCTATTTCTTTCGCCTTCGCCGCGGGCAGACGCTCGCCAGTGTAGGCCATCTGGCGCGCCCAGCCTTCGGGAATGACGCGCATGAGCCTCGGGAAGGTGCCGACATCAGCGGTCATGCCGATTGCCGTTTCCTGCACACAGAAGAACGCCTCCGCGCTCGCATAGCGGCAGTCGCACGCCGTCGCGAGGTCGACGCCCGCCCCGATTGCGCCGCCTTGAACGGCGGCGAGCACCGGTTGGCGCGCGCGCTCGAGGCAGGAGAATGTCTCCTGCAGGCCGCGCACCTTGTGGCGGAAAGCTTCAGCCGAAACATGCGGGTTCGACGCCTCGCCATCAAGCGCCCCCGACATGAATACTGAAATATCCATGCCTGACGTGAAGTGTTTGCCCTCTGCCGAGATGACGATGACGCGCGCCTCGCCATCATTGGAAATCTTGTCGACGGCTTCCGGAAACTCGCGCCAGAATTCGGGGATCATCGAATTCGCCTTCTCCGGCCGGTTGAACCGGATATGAGCGATCTTGTCTTCAATCGTGACGGTGAAGCAGGCGTAGGTCATGGGCGGATCTCCTTCGCCTTGAAGTCTAAGCGCAAGTGCGCGCGACCCCTATATCGAAACGCACTTTTCAAGCGGGGCCATGCGCGGGGACTGGCTGGCGGCCCAGATAAGGCGCGGCGCGGACAAAGATCACCGCGGCCAGGAGAATGATCGCCAGCCATCCGGCGGAGGTGAAACAGGCCTTGGCGAGCGTTCGCGAGAGCGCGGGCGCGAGGAACACAAAAACGAGGATCGTCTTTTCATAGTCGCGAAATCCGTCGCGCACCGCCTCTCGCAAAAGGAGCGCGACAGCGGGCGCGAGGAGGAGAAGATCATATTCGACGGCGTAAGGAAGAGCCAGAAGTGCGCCGACAAGGAGCCCTGCGCCTTTAAGCGCGGAACTCGCGTTGCTGCGCCAGAGCGCAAAAACGAAAATCGCCGCGCTAAAAGAGAAAACCGCCTGTACGGCGTAGGCAGCCTCAACCGAGGCGCCGAGAAGGCGCGCTTGCGAGAACGCGCTGATGATCTTGAAATAGCCGATGCCCCCCTGTTCAAGCACAAAGGTGCGCGCGATCGATGAGGCGTCGAGAAAGCCGGTCCAGATCGCGGGTCCAAAGGCGATCGTCGGAAGAAGAATTGTCGAGAGCGCGGCGACGCCTGCCGCCAGAAAGGCGCGCCAATACCCGCCGGCGGCGAGGGCCAGCGGAATGAGCAACCCGAATTGCGGCTTGATGGCGATCAGCCCGAAACAGACGCCAGCGAGAATAGATCGGCCCGAGAACAAGGCGGCAAGGCCGCCAGCAAATAACCCCGCGACCAGAAACCCAGTCTGACCCTGCATGAAGTTCAAAAACACCGCCGAGAAGCTGAGGATCGGCACAAGGCTCCAACGAAACCCGGCCAGCGCTTTTGTCGACAGGGCGTAAAGTCCCCCGCTGGCGATCATTGAGGCAAGCCAGGCTGCCGCATAAGGAAGATGCGCAAGCGATGCGGCCACGAAGATAAAGAGCGGCGGATAAAGAAACGGCCCCCAGTCCGGAGACGGACGATCAAGGATCGCCTGATGCTCAGCAAACAGACGTTCGACGTCATAGATAGCGGCCGCCCCATCAGCGAGCGCCGTCTTGCCGCCTGCATAAAAGACGATGAAGTCGTTGCCGAGCGGGCGGCCCATCCAGTCGGTGAAGCCATTCGACGTCAGGATGACGAGCAGGACACCGGCAAGGCTCATGGCCCCGAAAACGCCGGTCATGACGAGCGCCCGCTCGCTGTCGATGAAAGCGCCGGTGCGCAGTCCCGTGCGCAGCGACGTCAGAAAACCGTGTAAATCCATTGCTGACACCGCGCCCGCCTTTGCCCGGGCCATCCTAGCGATCAGGCTTTCCAAAGGATTAAGCGGCGCGCGCAATCGATACTGTAAGGGCGCTCGATGCGCCGGGCGCAAGGCGTGCCCGGCCGAAGTCGCCAGGCAGGTGGCTGACAGGCTCGGCGCAGAAATAGTCTTCGTCCGCCGGCGCATAGAGATGAAGGATCGATGCAGCGCTCGTCAGCCGGATTACCCCCTCGGCGGTTTCGACAAGGAGCGTGCCGCCGAACCCCGTGAAGGAATGATCGATCGTGTTGTCCGGAAGCGTCGTGAAGGCTGCCGAACCTAGACCGCCGGGAAGGGCTCCGAGCGCGCCGGGGCTGCTCGCGGGCGGCGTCCAGAGAGCGTCCGCACTGAACGAAATACGGCTTGCGGGCGTGCGTCTGAAATAGGGATGAAGGCCGAGCCCCGCGGGCATCGCCCGCGCGCCGGTGTTGCGCACCGAGAGCGTGATGGTCAAGCCTTGCGCTGTCAGGCGGAAGTCCTGCTGCGCCTCATAGGGGTGCGGAAAGCCGCTTGGCGAGGGTTGAGGCGAATAGCGGCACTGGAGCCGATCCTCCGTATGCGTCTCAACGTCAAAGGCGCTGATCCAGCCGTCGCCGTGCAGGGGCAAGGGCGAGGCGTCCGGCAGCGTCGCCTTGAGGCTGACGCCGTCAACCGGCGCAGAGAGCCGCCCGAACCAGGGAACGCAAGGAAAGCACGCTGATCGGCGCGGATCGGCGCTTGTCGCCTGCGCCGTTCCCGACCGCAGCAATGGCCCCTTGCCGTCGCTGAGCGAAAGGATCGCGCCGCCAAGAGAAGGCGCGAGCACGCACACATAATCGCCGGACGCAATCTTCAAGGCGGCGCGATCGCTCAAAGGCAGATGCCGCCAGGGTCGCACTGAAGCGCGACATACATGATGAGCATCGACGCGATCGCCCAGACGAGCGCGGCGATTGCGAGAAAGATGCGGCCCGGGCTGAGGCTGGCGCGCGACAGCGCAAAGACAAGCGCGCCCACTTGCAGGAAGAGCATCAGGCCGAGGATCCAGATCGCACTGTCGCCGGCGGGCGCCAGCGGGTCTGGCGGCGGCGACGCCGCCATGATGAGCGCGCTGATTGCGAACTGCCCGATGAGGGCGAGTATCACTGCGGCGGGAAGCGTGACCAACCCGCCAAGCGCACCAAGAACGCGCCCGACCCCGCCAAGTCTCAACGGCGCTGATTCTATCGTCCCCATGACCAGTCCTTACCACGAACGGCGCCATAGGCCAACCGGCGCAATCGTCAGTACACCCGCTTTTTCGGCGCGATGTACTCGATCTCATCCGTCAGCGTATAGGCGTGGACGGGGCGGTAGTCGATCGACGCCTTGCCGTTCTGGAACCAGGTCGCGGTGTGCTTCATCCAGTTCTGGTCGTCGCGCTCGGGGAAGTCCTCGCGCGCGTGGGCGCCGCGGCTTTCTTTCCGGTTCGCCGCCGATTCCATCGTGACGACGGCCTGCGCGATGAGATTGTCGAATTCCAGCGTTTCCACGAGGTCGGTGTTCCAGACCATCGTTCGATCAGTGACGCCGATGTCCGGCAATCCGCGATAGACGTCGCCGATCTTCGCGCGCCCTTCCTCCAGCACTTCGCCGGTGCGGAAAACGGCGCAGTTCGACTGCATCACCTTCTGCATCTCAAGGCGCAGTTTCGCGGTCGGCGTGCCGCCATTGGCGTAACGGAACCGGTCGAGCCGCGAGAGCGCTTCCTGGCCGGCGTTCTTCGGCAAGGGCCGCGCCGGCTCGTTCGCGTTGACGATCTCGCCGCAACGCAAGCCGGCCGCGCGCCCGAAGACGACGAGATCGATGAGCGAGTTCGAGCCGAGGCGATTGGCGCCGTGCACGGAAACGCACGCCGCCTCGCCGATCGCCATCAGGCCGGGAACGACCGCGTCGGGATTATCCCCGCGCCGGGTCACCACTTCGCCATGATAATTCGTCGGAATGCCGCCCATATTGTAATGGACGGTCGGCTGCACGGGGATCGGCTGCTTCGTCACGTCGACGCCGGCGAAGACCCGCGCCGATTCGGAAATGCCGGGCAGGCGCTCGTGGATGATCTTCGGGTCGAGGTGATTGAGGTTGAGGTAAATATGATCCTTGTACGGACCAACGCCGCGCCCCTCGCGCGTCTCGATCGTCATGGCGCGCGAAACGACATCGCGGCTCGCGAGATCCTTCGCGGACGGGGCGTAGCGCTCCATGAAGCGCTCGCCTTCTGAATTCGTGAGGTACCCGCCTTCGCCCCGAACGCCCTCGGTGATGAGGACGCCGGCGCCATAGATGCCGGTCGGGTGGAACTGAACGAACTCCATGTCCTGCAATGGCAGCCCTGCGCGCAGCGTCATCGCATTCCCGTCGCCGGTGCAGGTGTGCGCCGAGGTGCACGAGAAATAGACGCGGCCATACCCGCCGGTCGCAAGCACCACCATCTTGGCGTTGAAACGGTGGATCGAACCATCGTCGAGGCGCCACGCCATCAGGCCGCGGCATTCGCCAGCGTCGTCCATGATAAGGTCGAGCGCGAAATACTCGATGAAGAACTTGGCGTTCTGCTTCACCGACTGGCCATAGAGCGTGTGAAGCATCGCGTGGCCGGTGCGGTCCGCCGCGGCGCACGTGCGCTGGATCGGCCCTTCGCCGAAATTCTTTGTCATTCCGCCGAAGGCGCGCTGATAAATCTTGCCGTCGTCGGTGCGGCTGAAGGGAACGCCCCAATGCTCAAGCTCGTAAACGGCGGCCGGCGCGTGCTTGCAGAGATATTCGATCGCGTCCTGATCGCCGAGCCAGTCGGAGCCCTTGACCGTGTCATACATGTGCCAGCGCCAGTCGTCAGCGCCCATATTGCCGAGGGCGGCCGAGATGCCGCCTTGCGCAGCGACGGTGTGTGAGCGCGTCGGGAACACCTTCGTGACGCAGGCCGTCTTCAATCCGGCCTGCGCCGCGCCGAGGGTCGCGCGAAGGCCCGACCCGCCGGCGCCGACGACGACGACGTCATATTCATGATCGATAATCTCATACGCGTTGGACATCGGATGCTTTCTCAGGCGGCGATGACGAAGAGCGAATAAACAGCGAGACCTGCGGCCCCGGCGGCGGCGAAGAGGTTGAGGAGCTTGAAGATCCCGCGCGCGCCCGCCCCGATATAGTCGTCGATGATCTCGTTAAGGCCGATGCGCATGTGAAAGGCGCCGGCGAGAATGAGGGCGCCCATCAGGACGGCGTTCAAGGGCGTCGCCAGCCAGGCGCGCATCTCGTCATAGGACGATCCCGCATGCGCGACCGCGCCGGCGAGGAACCAGATGGCGAGCGGCAACAGGATGACCGCGCTGGTGCGCTGGGCGATGAAGGTCGCGGTGCCTTTGTGGGTCATGGTGTCAGCCTGCCCTGTTCATCAGCGCCGCGCCGACAATCACCCCGGCAAGCGCCAGTGACGCGCCGAAGGCGGCGAGGGCGGTCGCCTTCACCGATTTGAGGTCGAGGCCGCGCCCCTGATCCCAGTAAAGATGACGCACGCCGTTGAAGGCGTGAAAGAGCAGCGCCCAGGCGTAGCCGGCGAGCAGGGCGAGCCCGAGCGGCGAGGCGAGGATCGCCCCCACCGGCCGGAAGGCATCGGCGCCCAGCGCGGCGGCGAAGGTCCAGACCGACAGCAGGACCGTCCCGGCATAGAGCGCAATGCCGGTCGCGCGATGGGTGATGGAAGCCGCCATGACCGGCGTCCAGCGCCAGATCTGCAAATGCGGCGACAGGGGTCTGGCGGGCGATCGCAGCGACGTCATGAAGATCCCGGGTCGGGGCGGGGGCGCGAACCCCCTGCCTTATGTAAAACGCGCTGGACATTAGGCGTGCCGCCCCCCCTGTCAACGCGGCCAAAAGGCCAGCGTGCTGGCGAAATCGCCGCCCGCCCCTTCCTTTGCGATTGCCAAGCGCGGGGTTCGCCCCTCACACTCAGATTAGGGCCAGCGGCGGGGATGATGTGAAAAAACTGGTGGCGGCGTTGATCGCGGTGACGCTCATGGCGGCGCCGGCGGCGGCTCAATCGAAAAGCGCCCTGACCGGCGCGGAGCTGGGCGCGGTCCTTAGTGCCGCTGGTCTTCAAGCAGAAGTGACCGAGGACGCGCAGACCCGCGCGCCGGTCGCCGCCGCGCAGGCCGGCGCGATCACGTTCTGGGTCCGCGCCCTTGATTGCGCGGGAACGCCGAAGGCGTGCTCGACCCTCATGTTCTTCGCCAATTTCGACCTCGGGCGGGAGGCCGCGCCCGCCGACTATCAAAAGGTCAACGCCTTCAATGACCGCCAGGTGTTCGGCCGCGCCTATCTTCTCCCGAAACGCAACGAGATCGGCGTCGACTATGTGATGGAACTCGACGGCGGCGTCAGCGCCGACCACATTTCGAAAAACATCGCCCGCTGGACGGATGTGATCGACGCGTTCATCGGGCATTTTTCGAGCGACGAGGCGGGGTCGTAGGCGGCAGGCGGGCCGGAAGCTGATTGACAAAAAAGCGCGCCTCAAGAGCCAAAGCTCTGAGTCTGACAGCGCCGACTCCAATCCTATTGCGGCGACTGATGCCTGAACGGTGAAAGAATCTCGAGGCGGCGATCCCAGTTTTCGATCAGCAATGGTGAAAGAAGCTCGTTCTGGTCCATGTTCACGACAACTACCGATTTGCCGCTCGGTGCGATGAGCTTCACTTTCGGGACCATGCCGATGGCGTCGTCTATGGCGATTCCCGCTTTGCAGTGGCCGCCGATCGATTGGAGCCAGCGCATGTATTGGCCAAGTGTTGTCACGCAGCCCTATGCGACGTTTAATTGTCTCCGGCCATCGTCGCACTGATTCCACAAAGTAAAAAAGCGCTCCGGACCAGGGCCGATATCGAAAAACGACCGGCCTTCTTCGGACGCTTCTTGTGCCTCTGCGCGCGCGGTCGCTTCGAAGCGCAAGCATGCTTCCGATGCGGATCTTCCCTGTGTGCAAATATCGGCTTCCAGCCCTTGAGCGATCCAGAAGCCGCTCTCTGAAAAAACAATGTATCGAAGCATTATTCCCGCCCTGACATTTTAGCTCGGCGATGGTCGCGTATGAGCCGTAAATGAAATGTATCGAAACGCAACAAAAGAGGCAATTTCTCGCCTCATCGAACAAGATATTGTGTGTCGAGCGACCTCGACAACTGTGCATAGACCTACCCCCCCACCATCGCCCAGCAGCCCGGCCCGACTGTGTCGGAGAGCTGCGCGACGGTGAAGGTGAGCGGCGGTTTGCCGGCCGGGAAATCCGCGGCGATTTCGGCCTCCGCATAGGTCCAGGCTGAAGCCGTTGTCTCCGCCGTGCGGACAAGGTTGCCGTTGTCGGCGCGCCGCACCTCGACGCGGTAGCGCTCATAGGCCTCGCCGAGCGGGGCATCCTCGCCGGTCCAGCTGTCGCCGCCGATGCGCGTCCGCCTGATCCAGGAGAGCGCGATGGCGCCAGCGCTCGCCCGCGCGCGAAGATGCGCCGGCGCCAGCGGTTTCAGCCCGCGCGCTTCGCCCGTGAAGGTCTTTGTACGGAAGGTCGGCGCGGAGACGGGGTCATCCGCGGGGCCCCCGCTCCAGCCCAGCGCCAGGCCCTTCAGATCGAGCGGGAATTGCGGCTGTTCGACCGCCGGGGTGATCAGAACGCAGCGCGCGCCGGCGTTCGCGCCCGCCGCTGCGGCGTCTTCCGTGCCGATCTGGCCGCGCAACAGCATGCTGAGCGTCCAGACCCCGTCGCCGCCGAGGCCGGCGGTTGCGAATTGCAGGATTTCCCATCCGGCGTCGGTCTCGACCGCCAGCGTGTTGGCGCCGGCGTAGACCTCGTCGAGCGACCGGGAGCTGAGCGCGCCGAAGGAAAGCCGGAGGCGAAGCGCGCGCCGGTCGAGCCGGCCGGAAAATCCCGGCGGCAGCGCGGCGTCGAGGCGCCCCATCACCGCGCGGGCGGGCAGCGTCGCGGCGAGCGCGGGCGCGCCCGAGAGGCGATAGAGCGCCACTGCGCCCGGCCAGGGATCGGCGAAGGCGCCGACATAGGGCGCGCCCGCATCATCGCCCTCGCGCAACAGCGGCAAATTCATCAGCTCAAAGAGGGGTTGGCCGGGCGCCGGCAGGATCGCGGGCGCGCGATAGCCGACGGAGGCGATCGGCGCTTCATAGACAGCAGGCGCAACGCGCACCGCTTCGATGCGCCGGACTGCGCCGTCCTCGATCGAGAGGATCCGATAATCGCGGACGACCGAGCCGGCGGCGGGGCCGAGATCGAGCGTGACCGCATCGCCCGGCTCAAGCGCAAGGGCCGAGGGCGGCAGCGCGAACGTCACCGTCTCGCGCATGACGCCCGCATCGGCGAGCAGCGAGCGCACGCGCGCTGCAGCAGAAGCCTCGTCCATCGCCGCGGCGATGTCGAAGGCCGCCTCGCGCGCTTCATTCGCATAGGGAAGGCGCGCCTCCGCAACGGCCGGGCGATAATCGCCGCCCTCGTCGATATAGGAAAGGCGCACCGCGCCCGGCGCATCCGATTGCTGCGCGATCTGCAGCGCGAAAGCGGGCCCGCCGCCATCCTCCGTCTCCGCGAATTCAGCGACGGAAATGGCGGCGACGGCGGCCCGCCCGCGCGGGGTGAAGCGCAAGGCGGTCTCGGTCTCGATCATGTCGATCTGGAAAAGATCAGCAAGCGGATCGATCGCCTGGCGCGGGCTGAGCGGGCGGTCGAGGACATAGCCGGCGAGCGAGCCCGGAAGCGCAGATGCGTCGATGACCGCGCCCGTCGGGGCCCCGAGCGCGGTGATGAGCGCATCGAGCGGCGCGCGCGTCAGGCGCCCGTTCAGCCAGTGCCCGCGCTCCCAGTTTTCCGCATCGCCCCAGATGTCGCCGCGCGCCGGGAAAAAGGGAAAGGGCCGCGCATCGAAGGCGTAGACATAGAGGCGGTCCGTCTCGATCATCGGCCCCGCATAGAGGGGCGACTGCGGGTTTTTCGCCGGATCGCGCCAATAGGCGTGCACGGCCTCCAGCGCGCGGCGCTGGGCGAGATCATCGCGCGCGCCTGAGGAGTAGGGCGGCACTTGCGATTCCGATGACTTCGCGTCGAAGAAAACATTGGGGGCGTTGGCGCCCTTGTCGATCGCCGGAACGCCGATTTCCGTGAAACGAATGGGCTTCGAGCGCGGGACCCAGGGGCTCGGGCTGGCGCTGCGCCCCCAGTTCGGGCGGTCGTGATGGGGGTTCTCCCAGAAGCCGCGAATGTCCTTGGCGCGCCAGGTGAAAGTCTCGCCGTAGAAATCCGTGATCGGCGTCCTCGCCTGCGCGTCGCGATCGGCGCTGCTGGCGTAGTACCAGTCGAAATTCTCGCCGCCCTCGATATTGGCGGCGATATAGGCGCGCTGATGCGGGCCCTCGAAGCCGGCGGTGCGGTCCGCATGGTCGAAGCCGTCGCGCCAGTCAGCGAGCGGGGCGTACTGGTCGACGCCGATGAAGTTGATATTATTATCCGCCCACAGAGGATCGAGATGGAAATACTTCCCATCCGGCGCGGTGAGGCCCTGCCATTCCGACCAGTCCGCGCCGTAAGAGAGCTTGACGCCGGGGCCGACGACGCTTCGCACCTCGGCGGCGAGCGCGCGCATCGCATTGACCGCGACAAAGCTTCCCTGATGGTCGCGGATTCTCAGGAGGTCGCGCAGTTCGGATCCGATCAGGAACGCTTCGACGCCGCCCGCAAGGACCGTCAGATGCGCATAGTGAAGGATCATCCGCCGGAACGACCATTCATGGGGACCGTGATAGCTGACAGCGCCGGCTGCGCGCGTGAAGTCGCCGCCTTGCGCGGTTCCGAAGAAGGCCGCAACCGCGCTCGCCGCCGCGGCGGTTCTGTCGAGCGCGCCGGCCCCGATGCGCCCGCGCCAGGGATAGGCCGGCTGCGTCGCCGCCCCGTCCGGCGCGGGAAGAGCGTTCGTGGGCGGAATATCCATCAGGATGAAGGGGTGGAGCATGACCGCGAGGCCCTTCGCCTTCATCGCAAGGATCGCTTCGATGACGCCCTTGTCGTCGGGCGTTCCGCCATAAGCGGGCCGCCCGCCAAGCTGGCTGACGAGCCTTGCCGCCCCGCGCGCGAGCCCGCCGCCGCGCCAGAGAGACGGCGCCGTCGCCTTGTCATAGGTCTCGACGCCGGGCCGCACCGTGCACTGGCCCGCGCGCAGATCGTCGCCGAACCAGGAGACAATCAAAGAAGCGGCCTCGAGATTGGGCGCGGCGGCGAGGAGGCCGTTCAAGGAAGCGACGAAGTCCGTGACGCCGTCATTGTTGTTGGCGTTTTCGGGCAGCGTCACGCCCTCGCCGGCGTCGCGCGTGACGCGCGTCGTGCCGTAGACAAACTCGCCCGATCCCGGAATGACGGTGACAGCCGAAAGGGCGTTCTCAAGCGCGAGCGGGTCGCTCGCCGCCAGCGATTTCTCGACCTCGAAGGAAAGCTGCGGGATGCGGTTGCCGAAATCCTTCAGCGGCAGGTTCTCGAAGACGACATAAGCAAGGCCCCGGAAGGCGGGCGCCGCCCCTTCCGTCGCGGCGATGAGATCGTCCGGCGTCTGATCTTCCGTCCCGCGATGAACGCGCACGTTGAATTTCGACAGGTCGAGCGGCTTGCCGTCCGCCCAGGCGCGCGCGACGCGGTCGATCGGCCCCTCGCAAAGACCGGCGGCGAAGGATAGCGAGTAGAGATATTCGCGCACCGTCGTCTTCGAGGCGCTGAGGCGCCCGCCTTTGCCGCCGGAGGATTCCGTCGTCTCGGCGAGCGTTTCGCGGAAATTCGCGGCCCAGATGAGCTGGCCCGACAGCCGCGCGCGCCCGTAGACGCGGGGGACGCCCGTCCCCTCGGTCGAGGACTGGATCTGGAACGCGTCAAGGCGCGGCCCTTCGACGGTGCGCTTCCTCGGCCCGAAGATCAGCCGCTCGGCGACGCCGGCCGCGTACGCGCTCGCTGTCGAGGCGACCGTCCGTGCAAGGAGGGTTCCCAGCCCCGCCTTGCCGGCGTTGGCCGCGACGGAGCCGGCGGCGGAGAGGATCAGCTGGGCCATGCGGTCAGCCCCTGTTGCCGGCGCTGGTGAGAGGCTTCTTTTGTCATTCTTCAACTCCCGGAAAATCAAACACGCCGGCGATGCGCTCCACCCACCAGCGCGACAGCCAGCTCTCGACGACGGTGCGCCCGGCATAAGCGTGGATGAAATGGTCTTCGCCGGCAGCGATGCCGCAATGCTTGGCGGGGCCGGTCGTCACGACACGGAAGATTAGGACCTGCGCAGGCTTGACCCGGCCGCACGCCACGGCCTCGGCGAGATGCCGCCGCGCCGCAGACAAGAGCGGCTCCTCGGCGCTGCGCGTTTCGTTCCAGTCAGGCGTATAGGGCGGCGGCGCTTCGGGCTCTTGCCCGTGCAGCTCGGCGTAGACGCCGCGAATGAGCCCGAGGCAGTCCGTCCCCTGACCGCGCGCCGACGCCTGGTGAACGTAAGGCGTGCCGAGCCAGCCGCGCGCAACAGCCACAACGCGCGCGCGCGTGATGGGGCGCTCCTTCATCGCTTGCCCCCGTCGTTCTTTTCGGCCTTCAGGGGATAGGAGATCGCGAAGTCGTCGCCTGGCATCAGGTGAAAGCCGCGGAAATTGATGAGGTTTGAAAATTTCGCCGTGCAGGTCCCGGCGCGCTTGTCGCAGCCGGCCGTCAGCGAGAAGCTGTCGCCAGCGCTAATCGGGCGCCCTGCCGGAAACCAAAGCGACAGCGCATCGCCCGCAGGGTTTTTGTCGTGCGCCTTCAGGTGCCCGCGCGCGCCGGCGTTCTCGCCGCCGGTCCACACAAGCGCGCCGCCGGCGAACCAACCGCCCGCGAAGCCGCCAAGGCCGCTGGCGAGAAAGCGCTGATCGTCGAGCACGGCCGTGACCGTCCCGGTTCCGCGATAGGCCGGCGCGGTCAGGTCGACGCCGCAGCGCGCATCGCCGAGAACCGCGTCGCAGCCGCGCTGGTAAATGCGGCCTGTCACCCGGTCGAGCATGGCGCTCCGCCCGCGAATTTCGGCGCGGAAGCGTTCGCCCTCGCGCGTCACCTCGCCGATGACGCCGCGCTTCAGCAACGCCCGGCTTGCGACATCCGCCCAGTTGACGCGCCAGATCTCAACATCCGCGCCGTCATAGCGCCCGGCGAGGAGGTCTTCCGCCGACAGCGCTTCGGCGGTGAGCGCGCCAGCGATTTCAGTGTTGTCGACGGCCAGATCGGCCGAGGATTGCAGCGCGCGCCCCTCCGCCCCCGTCTCGGGCGCATAAACGACGCCGTCGAAGGCGAGCGCGCGGTCATGATCGGTGAAGCCGAGAACGGCGCCGTCCGCGCGCGCGATCTTCCAGCAGGTCGCGAGCGTCGTGACGCCTGAAGCGAGATGCGCAGCGAATTGAGGGTCGAGCGCGCGCATCAGATCAGCACCTCGATCAGCGGGATCGACGGAATGTCACCGGCGCGAAACGCCGCGAGATTGATGCGCAGCGCGTCGGAATCAAACCGCGCCGGGCAATCGAACACGTATCCGGCGCTGATGAACGCGCCAGCGGGCGGGGCGACCGCGAAGGTGACGACGCCCGTCGTGTCATCCGCCGTGAAGGCGGCGGTCTCGGCGCCGTTCACCGCAACCCTTACTGAGCCGGCGACCGGCTTGGCGATCCGGCGGCGATAGTCAGCGCCGCCCGACGCGTAGGTCTTGAACAGCGGAAAGTTGAGCGCAGCCCCGTCGCCCTCGCCGATCAGCTGGTCGTTTGCGCCATGCGCCTTGCCATAGGCGCAGGACTGGTGATCGAAGGGATCGCGAAACCGGAACGCATGGAGGCGCCCGCGCCGCGCCTCGAAGAAGGCCGTCACTTTCTCGATGTCAGCCATCGACTTGACGCCGTAGCCGGCGTTCCAGCTCCGCCGCGAGTGCGCCCATTGGGCGTTGCGCTGCTCATGGCCGGAGACGAGCGCGACAATGTCGGTCCTGCGCTGCGGCCCGCCTTCGGAATTGAGCGCGATATCGAGCGGAAAAAGGACGTCGTGGAAAGAGGTCATCGGGCTGTCTCCGCTGAAGGGGGCTTGTTTGATCGTCCGCTCACTGATTTCTGGCCCCCCGCGCGATCACGCGGGCAAGGCTCGCCGCGATCTGGGTTTCGGAATTGCGGAAGCTCGCCGGATCAGTGACGCCGGGCAGGGTGATCGAGACGTTGACGGCCCCGCCGCCGGCGCCGCCGATGCGGCCCGAAGATTGCGGCGTGAAGAGTTCAGGGCCGCGTTCGCCGACGAGATAGCTCTGCCCCGCCGCCACAAAGCCGCCCGCCGCGCGGCCGCCGCCAAAGGCGCCGGACAGCGCCGAAAAGAGGAGGTTTTCGACAGGCTTCCTGATGAAGCTGTCGATCGCGGCGCGCTTCAGATCATTGAGGATCGCGCGCGACAGGCCCTTCAGCGACAATTCTCCGGCGCGCGCGGCGCGCACGAGATCGCGCTCGATCGCCCGCGCCGCGCCCGCGAACGCCTCCTCGATCAGGCGCGCTGCGGGGGCGATTTCGTCGCGCGCGACGCGGGAGATTTCAGCGCCGGCGGCGGCGAGCCCGGCGGTCAGCGGCGGTTCGTTCTCGGTCATGGCCGTTCATCCGGGTAAAGAGCGAGGAGGGCGTCGAGCCCTGTGCGGGTGAGGGCGTCAGGCCCGGCGCTCTCGGTCAGCCAGCGCCATTCGCCGATCGTCAGCATCCAGAAGGTCGCAGGATCGAGGTTCAGTCCTGCGACCGCGAATTGCAGCCAGTGCCGCCAGGGGATCATCGCCCGGCTCCTTCGGCTTTCACCTCAGGGTGAGGGGAGCCTTCATCCTGAGGAGCCTCGTGATGCGAGGCGTCACGGCGCACGGCGCGCGGCGCTTCCGGCGCCAGCGCCGCAAAGGCCTTCGCGACCGCCGCCGCGGCAGCGGCAAGGTCGATGTCGGCGCTCGCGAGGTCGGTTGCGGACAACCGCCGCCCGCCGCCGGCTGACAGCGCTTCGATGAGGATCAGAAGATCGCCGACGCCGGTCTTTTCGAGCCGCCGCGCCAGGGCGCCGAGATCGCCGCCGCCGAGACGCTCTTCAATCTCGGCAAGCGCGCCGAGGGTGAGGCGCAACGTGACATGCGCGCCGTTGACGCAAAGCGCCGCATCGCCCGGACGAAACCCGCTCATGAAACTGGTCATGGCAGGGCCTCAAAGGCGATCGGTCCGGCGGAGGCGAGCGCGAGCGAGACTGTCGCCTCGCCATCATGGTCGCCCGCATAGTCGAGATTGGCGATCAGGAACGGCCCGGTCATCGTGCCGAGACCCGGGACGACCAGGTTGAACGTGCGAACGGCGCCGGCGAAGAACGCCGCGCGCAACATGTCCGCCGCGGCGCCGTCGAGAAAAACGCCGGCTCCCGCGACAGCGGCCTGCTTGACGCCGGCGCCGGCGAGCAGCTCGCGCCAGCCGCCCGATTCCGAATGCGTCGCATCGACCTCGCGCGCGTTCAGCGAGAACGTCCGTGTCCGCAGGCCGGCGACGGTCGTGAAAACTTCGGGACTGGCGCCGTCGCCGATCCTGACGAGCATGTCCTTGCCGCGCTGCGCGGTCATAATGGTTTCCTCTGTTGGGTTTCGGGTGAAAGGCCCGGGCGTTGCGCGACATGCGCTGAACGGGGGCCGGTAAAAGTCGCCGCCCTCATAGTTTCTCCGTCACCGCGCGAAAGCGCAGCAATCCCTGGTGGGCGTCAGCGTCGGAGCGGAAAATGACGTCGGCGTAGACCGCGCGCAGGGAGACAAGGCGCCGCCCGGTGACGGTTAGCGGCGCATCGTTGAGCGCCGAGACGAGCGCGGTCGTGATCTCCTTCGCCTCGCGCCGTCCTTCGTAGCGCGAGTGGACCGAGACGCGGATGTCGTGCTCGACATGACCGGGCGCAGGCCCGAGCGGCGTCTCGCGCGTCTCGTCAATCGAGACGAACGGAAAGATTTTCGCGCGCGAGGGGCCATCAATGACGCGCGGCGGATCGCCGATCAGGGTCTTCAGGCCCGCGTCGGCTTTCAGTTGCGCGACGATGGCGGATTGCAGCGCCCAGCCGGCGCCGGCATCGTCGGTCATGGCCGCGCCTCCTCGCCGATCAGCGTGACGTAGCGCTCGCCCGGGCCGTCATCCTCGATCGAGACGATGTCGTAGAGCTTGGCGCCCCAGGCGAGGCGCCAGCCGATTGCGACCGCATGGCGGCGGCGGATGCGCGCCTCGATGCGTTCGATGCGGGTCTGGCGTCCGCCAGCCTGCGCGACGATGGAGGCAAGCTGCGTCACCGCCGCCCAGATCCGCGCCGGCGCCCCGAAGCTGACGGCCGAGCCGCCGCCGGCGTCGCCAAGGCGCGCCGGCGCGAGCAGGTCGATCTGGTGTCTGAGGCCGCCGATCATAGCTGCACCCGTCTGTAGACGGACAAAAGCGCGTCGACGGCGGGCGCGACGGAGGGCGGGCCGCCCTCGCGATACTCGTAACTGCGCGCCGCGCTCAGCTTGATCGCAAGCTTCATTTCCTCAGGAACGTCGTCCGCGCTCGGCCAGCCGGCGGTGAAGGCGATGACGAGCCCGGCGCCGGGATAGAGGCCCTTGAGGCGCACGCGCCCGACCGCGCCGGTCTGCGCTTCATAGGCGCCAGCGCCAAGCGTCTCGGTGATCCCGCCGCGCACGACGCCGACGCTGTCGATCGACAGGACCGGCGACAGGGGAAGCGTCACCGCGCCCTCCGCGCAATCGAGCGACAAGCGCCAGCCCTGCGCGACGAGCGCGAGCGAATAGCGCGCCTCGATCCAGCGCCGCGCCGCGAGGAGAAAGCCCGACAGGCTCGCATCCTCGGCGTTGGTGTCGGCCTTGATATGCTCCTTGAAGGCGGCGAGCGTGACCGGTTCTTCCGTAGGCGGAATGATAAGGGTAAGCGACATGACGCAACAGATCCTTTGGTACGCAACAAAAGTCTCCCCTCTCCCGTCAATCGCGGGAGAGGGGAGCGGGCTTAGCTCGCCGCGAACTTCAGCAGCTTGATCGCGTCGAAGTTCTGCACGCCGCCGCCGACGCGCTTCGTCGTGTAGAAGAGCACGTAGGGTTTGGCGGAGTAGGGATCGCGCAGGATCCTGACGCCCTGGCGGTCGACGATCAGATATCCGCGCGCGAAATCGCCGAACGCGACCGAATAGGAATTCGCGGCGATGTCCGGCATGTCTTCAGCCTCGATGACCGGATAGCCGAAGAGGGTCGAGGGCGCGCCGGCGGCGACTGCCGGCTGCCAGAGGTAATTGCCGTCGGCGTCCTTGAACTTGCGGACGGCGGAGAGCGTCTTGCGGTTCATGACGAAACGGCCATTGGCGCGGAACGCCTGCTTTGGCGCGTAGATGAGATCAAGAAGCGTGTCGCCCGGATTGCTCGCGGCGAAAGCGCCGTCGGCGCCCGTCGCGATATAGCCGATCTCGCTTTGTGTACGGACGGCCTCCGCCGTTTTCGTATAGGCGAGGAAGCCGCGCGGGCGGTTGACGCCGTCGCCATTGACGAAGGCGGCCGTTTCCTGCGCGGCGAATTCTCCCTGGACCTCGTCGGCGAGCCATTGCTCGATGTCGACGATGGCGTCGTCGAGCAGCGTCTGCGAGGCGGCCGGCATCGCGTAGAGCTCCATGGTCGGGAAATCGATCGACGACAGCGTCGGCGTCGCGGTTTCGACCCGCCCGCCCGTTTCGCCGACCCAGCCCGCCGCGCCGCCGCCAAGGCTGACCGGCTTCTTGAAGGTCGTGACGCCAATCTCGCGCACGCTCGCGATCTGGCGGATCGGCGAGATGTCGCGCACGGCCGCGGCGATCAGGCGTTCGGTCGGCTCCGGCGCGAGGTATCCGCCTTGCGCGTCGTTGGAGGCGTTCAGCGATTTCTGCTCGATCGCGTTGAGCGCGCCTGCGTCGCCCTTGCGCATATAGGTGAGGATCGCCTGCTTCTTCTCGCTGTCGTCGCGGCCCGCGCCGACGGCCGGGCGCTGGCTCGCCAGCGCCATCCGGTCGAGCGCCGATTTCTGGTCGGTGAGCGCCTTCGAGATGCGCTCGACCTTGTCGGAGAGGAGGATGTCGTCCTTCTTCTTCTCGATCGCGGCAAGGCGCGCGTCGTTCGACGCCTTGAAGCTCTCAAAGGCGCCGAGAAAGTCGCGCATCGCGGCCTTGACGTCGCTATTGGCGTTTCTGTTCTTGGTCTCCATGTCTGATGATACTCCTTGTACTGACATGCTGGGTTCAGGCGGTGAGCAGGCGGGCCGCACGGCGCACCGTTGCGGCGAAGTCGGCGATGGCGGCCTCGTCGGAGGCGGCGAAGGGAACGGTGAGGCGCGCGGCCGGCGCCATCGGGAAGGTGACGATCGACACCTCCCACAGCGCGGCCTCAAGGATGCGCCGCCCGCCTTTGACAGCTTCGGATTTGACGGCGGTGAAGCCGATCGACAGCCCGTCGAGAATGCCTTCCTCGATGAGATGCGCGGTTTCGGCCCCTGCCTGCGTCTCGCGCGTGATCTCGCCGATCGCGTAAAGGCCTTTTGCGCGCTCCTCGAAGGCGAGCCAGCGCCCGATCGGCGTGTCGCTCGCGTGCTGCGAGAGCATCTTGATCTGCGACGGGCCAAGAAGGCCGAGCGAGCCTGCAAAGGCCCCCGGCGCGACGATATCGCCTTTCAGATCGGCGGCGCTGTAAATCGCGGCCCACCCTTCGATGCGAAGTTTCTGGGTCATGGCGCGCCTCGCTCGTTTCTTCTTGCGCCCGCTTGCGGGAGCGGGGAGATCAAGGCGTCTTTGAAAGAAAAGGCGCTCATCGCTCCGCCTCCAGTTTCGTCTCGATGCGGACGAGTTGAGCGCGCAAGGCGATCACCTGCTCTTCAAGGCGCACAATGCCGAGGGACAGTTCGGCGGTCGCGGCGGTTTTGGCCTCGACATCCGCGAGGCGTGCGGCGGCCGCGCCCGTCCACAACAGGCCAAGCGCCGTCTGCAAAAGGACCGCGCCGAGCGCCGCAGCGGACAATCGGAGGTCAAGCGTGTCGGCGGGATTACGCATCGCTCGCCTCCGGCAGACCGAGGGCGCGGCGCTTTTCAGCGTCGCTCAGGAACGCCGCCGCGCTGACGCGGGCCCACAGGGCGTCGCGGTCGGCGCCGAGCGCGTCGATTGCGCCGGCGTCAACCTCAATCCGCGCGCCGTCGAATCGGGGCCCGAGCCAGGCCGACAGGGCGGACGCCGTCTTGCGCACCAGCGGCAACACGGTCTGGCGCCAGAAGGCGAGGTTCGCCTCGCGATAATTGGCATACGTATTGTCGCCAGGAATGCCGAGCAATTGCGGCGGCACGCCGAAGGCCAGCGCGATCTCGCGCGCGGCGCCGTTTTTCGCCTCGACGAAGTCCATGTCGCTGGGGGAGAGCGACATGGACCTCCAGTCGAGGCCGCCATCGAGGACGAGGGGGCGTCCTGCGTTGGCGATTCCGGAATAGGCGGTGGAAAGCTCCTCCTTGAGGCGCTCGAACTGTTCGGCGGTGAGGTTCTCGGCGCCTTCGGGCCCCTTGTAGATGAGCGCGCCTGACGGGCGCGCGGCGTTGTCGAGAAGCGCCTTGTTCCAGGCGAGCGCGGCGTTGTGGAAGTCGACCGCGGTTGCGGCGGCCTCGAGCGGCGCGAGGCCGTAATGGTCGTTGGTCGGGTGGAAAAGCTTCAGATGAAGAACGGGCGAGAAGCCGTCGGGCCCGCGCGAAAAGCGCGTCTTTCGTCCTTCAACGGAATATTCATAGCCTTCCGCCCAGCCGTCAGGCCCCGCGAGCGCCTTCATCCGGTCGGGGCGAAGGCAGTAAAGCTCCCTGACCTCGCCGTCGACGCTCGCCGCCTCGATATAGGCGTTGCCCGCCGTCTCCAGAAACCCGTAGAGGGATTCCAGCAGCGTCTGCCCCGATTGCTCCGGGTTCGGACAGTCAAGCAGCGCCAGCAAGGGATGGGCCGCCATCACGCGTCCGGCGTCGACGACGCGCAGCGGCGCCGCCGCGGCTGCCTCCGAGACAAGGCGGATCGAGCGATAGGCGATGACATTCTTCTGGAAGCCGGCGCGCGCAAGGCTGGCGTAATCGCGCGGCGTCCACACCGGATCGCCGGGGCGCGACAAAGCAGTCAGCGCGCGCGCGGCGGATTTTTTGCGTTCGAGAAAAGGGATCAATGAAGCCGCTCCTATCCAATACGGTTGACGCGCGGCGAGGGTTCGCGGCGCAGAAGCAGGTCGGCGATCGCCCAGACGAGCGCGTCGAGCCGATCAGGGCTTTTCCCGCCCTCGCCGGTGAAGGTCGCCATCTGGTCCTCAAGCAGGGGAAAGCAGCCCGCATGGCGCACGCGCCCCTGTTCGTAGAGGCTCGCGACGGGTTCGGCCCTGAGGCGCTTGCCGCGGCTCGCCCGCACGTCGCGCACGGCGACGGCAGGGTCGATCTGGCGAATGATTTCGCGCGCCATCTCGCCGCCCTGATTGGTCTCGACGACGATGCGATCGGCCAGGAACTCATGATAGGCGCTGATGGCGCGCCCCGCCCATTCGCGCGGCGTCAGGCCGCCCGCGGAGCGATCGGCGAGGACGTAGGCGGTCGGCCCGCCTTCGCCGTTGAGAACGCCCGCGACGATGATGCCGCATTCGTCGGCGTTCTCCCCGCTCGTCGCCGGCGGATCGACCGCGACCACGATGCGGTCGAGGCCAGCATGAAAGCCCTGCGGCGCGGCGATGCGGGAGAGTTCGATCATCTTCCGCGTCCACAGGGCCCCCGCGACATCCTCGATCAGTTCGCCGAGAAGCTCCTGACGGCCGAGGGCGGTGCCTTCATAGACCGCTGCGATTTCGTCGAGGAAAGCGCGGGAAAGGTTTTTCGCGTTGGCGTAGGTCGTCGCATGCGCGTTGTGGGTGCCGCTCGCCGCCATCAGGCGCTTCAACAGCGCGCTCGGGCGCGGCGTTGTCGTCACGACCTGGCGCGGCCGCTCGCCGAGGCGCAGCGCGAGCTGCAGATTGCTCCACGTCTCTTCCGCGTGCCGCCACTTGGACAATTCATCGCCCCAGGCGGCGTGAAACTGGTGCCCGCGCAAGCCGTCGGGGTCCTCGGACGAGAACACATAGGCGACCGAGCCGTTCGGCCAGACGAGGCGCCGGCGGGAAGGTTCAAAGCGCGGGCGGCCCCTGCGGCCGCCGACACGGGCAAGGCCCGACTCGCCGTCGATCATGACCTCCCTCCCGTCCGCATAGGTTTCCGAGACGAGCGCAATCCGCGCCGGGCTCGTCCGCTCACGGATGAAACGGGTGATCCATTCGGCGCCCGCGCGGGTCTTGCCGGCGCCGCGCCCGCCAAGAAGGAGGAACAGCGTCCAGTCGCCCGGATGGGGCGGCTTCTGATGGGGAAGGGCGTCAAGCTCGTAGAAGGCATCGTCAGGTTCTCCCGCTCGCGCTGTCACGTGCGCCATCCGCAAGGCCTCGCGCAGAAAACTGCTCTGCAAGGTCGCGAGCATGTCGAGAGAGCCGTCCGGCAAGCTCGGCTTCAATCCGGTTGATATCGTCTTCGGTGCGGGCGCCGGTGCGCTCATTGTTTTCGATTTCCTTGAGTTTACGGGCGGCGAGCGCGTCGATCTCGGACGCGACGCGCACAAGCGACAGCGCGGTGCGCGCGATGCGGTCGAAGGCCATGCTGTCCTCGACATCGACGTGGTCGATATCCTTCAGACGCAGCCGGGCGGAGAGCAGCGCAGCGTCGAAGATGTCTTCGGACACCCGGCGCAGATCCGCTCTCGCCTCGTTGGTTTTCTCGCCGTTCGTCACGCTTTCGTCTCCGCCGGTTTCATTTCGAACCTGACGGGAAGGCTAAGGGCGCCCCGAGGGGGGTGGGATAACTAGGGGGATAAGGTGGGGGATAAAGAGGGGGATAAGGTGGGGGATAAGGAGGGGGATAAAGGGTGGGACGGATTTTTGTTTGTGTACAGAATCAACGACTTGGTTGGTTAACGCAAAAGGACCCTTTTTCCGGCGTTCAGGGCCGAAAAGCGCGGCAACCGGCGCGCGAACCGGGCAGGGCGCAGCGCACGCGGAGGCTGTATTTTCGGGGGCCTTGCGGCGCGGCCCCGGGCTGGCGGAGCAAGCGTCACTCCGCCTTCGCGCCCTCGCCCCATTCGCGCATCGCCGGCAGGGCCCACATCAGCTTGCGCCATTCATCCGCCAACGGAGGAAGCGCTACCGGCCCGTAGGTTTCAAACCGCGAGACGACCGGCGCGTACATCGCGTCCGCGATCCCGAAGCGGCCGAACAGGAACGGCCCCTCGCGCCCGAAGTCGCGGCGGCACGTCTCCCAGATCTCTGCAATGCGCGCGATGTCGCCATCGATTCCATAGGTCAGATGCCGCATGCCGGCGCGCGAAAAATTCATCGGCCACAGCGACCGCAAGGCCTGGAACCCTGAATGCATCTCCGCCGACACCGATCGCGCCCGCGCGCGCGCCGCGGGGTCTTCGGGCCACAGATGCTTGTCGGGAAATTTCTCGGCGAGCGTCTCGGCGATGGCGAGCGAATCCCAGATCGCCTGCGCGCCGTCGATGAGGCAGGGCACGCGTCCCGACGGCGAAACTTTCGCAATCTCGGCCTTCGTCTCCGGCCGATCAAGGCGGACAAGATGCTCCGTAAACGGAATGCCGGCCTGCTTCATCAACAGCCATGGCCGCAACGACCAGGAAGAGAGATTTTTATCGCCGATGACAAGCGTGAGCATGGGAGCCTTTCACCAAGCCTCAAGCGGTCTGGCAAGCGCTTTTTGCGCCCGCGATCACCAGATCGCCTTGCCCGGCCCCGGCAGGCCAAGGTCCTTCCACATCGCATCGACGCGCGCAACGACGTCATCGCTCATGCGGATTTGCGTTCCCCATTCGCGGTGCGTCTCGGGCGGCAGCTTGTTCGTCGCGTCGAGGCCGATCTTGGAGCCGAGCCCGCTCTCGGGCGAGGCGAAGTCGAGATAGTCGATCGGGGTGTTCTCGATCACCGTGATGTCGCGGGCCGGGTCCATGCGGGTCGAGATCGCCCACATCACGTCCTTCCAGTCGCGCGCATCGATGTCGTCGTCGACGACGATGACCCACTTGGTGTACATGAACTGCCGGAGATAGCTCCACGCGCCCAGCATCACGCGCTTGGCGTGGCCGGGATAGGCCTTCCGCATGCTGATGACAGCGATGCGGTAGCTGCACCCTTCAGGCGGCAGCCAGAAATCGACGATCTCGGGAAACTGCTGCTGGAGGAGCGGGATGAACACCTCATTGAGCGCCTCGCCCAGCACTGACGGCTCGTCGGGCGGGCGCCCGGTGAAGGTCGAAAGATAGAGCGGATCGCGCCGCATGGTGATCGCCGAGACGGTGAACACCGGGAATTTCTCGACGGAATTGTAATAGCCCGTGTGGTCGCCATAGGGCCCTTCGTCCGCAACCTCATCAAGGCTCACATGCCCTTCGAGCACGATTTCAGCTTCGGCGGGGACTTTCAGGGGCACGGTCTTGCAGTCGACAAGCTCGGCCTTTCGCCCGCGCAAGAGGCCGGCGAAGTGATATTCGGACAGCGTGTCGGGAACGGGGGTCACTGCGGCGAGGATGACGCCGGGGTCGGCGCCAATGACGGCGGCGGCGGGGAGGGGCTCCCGCTTCTCGCCTTTCCAGCGCCGGTGATGCTGCGCGCCGCCGCGATGGGCGAGCCAGCGCATGATCGTCTTGTCGCGCCCGATCATCTGCATACGGTAGATGCCGAGATTGAACGCGTCCTCGCGCGCCGCCGACGGGCCTTTGGTGACGACCAGCGGCCAGGTGATGAGCGGCGCGGGCTCGCCCGGCCAGCAGGTCTGAATGGGAAGCCGTGCAAGGTCGATGTCGGCGCCTGTCAGCACCACCTCCTGGCAGGGCGCGGTTCCAAACGCTTTCGTCGAGGGGCGCATCGACATCACGGTCTGCGCAAAGGGCAGAAGGTTCAGCGCGTCTTTCAGTCCTGCCGGCGGTTCGGGCTGGCGCAGGAAGGCGAGCGTCCTGCCGACCTCGCGCAGGGCCTCCGCGCTGGTGCGTTCTTCGCCAACGCCGTCCTTCAGGCCGAGCGTCACGCCCATCGCGACCCGCTTCACCGTGCCGAAAAGATTGACCAGAACCGGGATCGGCGACACCGAGCCGTCCGGCATGACCGGCTTTTCAAAGATCACCGCCGGCCCTTTCTGGCTGAGCAGGCGCGTCTGGATCTCCGTCATTTCGAGAACGGTCGAAACGGGATGCGACACGCGATGAAGCTCGCCCGCCGCTTCCAGCTGCACAATGAAGTCACGAAGGGATTTGTAGCTCATGGCGGCCTTCTAGCGGCGAGGGCCCGGCGCGTCGATGCGACAGTCCCTCACCCGGCGCCCCCGCGCCGGGTGACGACCCTTCAGTCCTTCACGCCGAGCAAATTCGCGATCAGGAACAGGCAGGTCGCGACGCTTGCCGCGCCCAGCAGCACGAGCCGCCGGCGCTTGGCTTCCGCCTCCGCCGCGTCTTTTTCGGCAGCGGCGGCCCAATAGCGCTCCTGCAATTTCCCGTGCAAGGCGAAGGCCGCGTCGAGGGCCTGGCGTTCAAAGTCGCCGACTGCCGTGAAGCTTTCGTAGTCGAGCGTCCCGGCCGCTTTCGCGCGAAGCTCATTATACTGATCGTTGACCGGCTTGAACTCGATCGCCCCGGCGATGGCGAGCTCGCCGAGGATCGAGCGGAAGGGAAAGCCGCGATCCGTGATCGCGAGCTGATAAAGATTGCCGACGATCCCCTTGTTGACGCTGGCGTCAGCGGGATTGAGCGCGAACAGCATGTTCCCTTGCACCTGCGCGTTGAAATAGGCGTGCTGGGCGTTGCGCAGCGTTTCGGTGCGCGTTTCGATGTCCCGCATCTCGGCTGCGCGCGCCTTGGCCGCATCGTCCGCGGCGTCAACGAAGAAGAACTGCCCCATCGTGCCGAACAGCGAGAGCAGCGTCGCGATTGTCAGCACGAGCCCGCGCACGATCCCGCGGCGGCGAACGACGAATTCCGAAAGCGGAAGCCGCGCTTTGGCGGCTGGCGGGGGCGGAGCGGGCGGGCGCGCAAGCGGCGGCGCTGTCACCCCGTCCTCGATCGCGTCGCTCATCTCACCCGGCCCCCTTGCGCGCGCGACACTTCCCGGCGGCTGCCCGCGCCGTCAAGCGCCGTCTTCCGTTGATCGCGCGGGCGCCCTCGCTTCGGCGCACGCCGGCGCTGGTTCGCGAATTCGTCACTTTACCCGCGCCAGCGGCGCGCTTAAGCGAGTGACAAGCAGGCGACGCCCCGGCGAACTCCGCCCCTCGGCGCCTGCAGGGGAAAGGCGCCCTTGACGGCCCTGAAGGGACCGTTTTCCGCACCATGGCGCCGATCATTCATCAAGTTGTTGGGGCCCTTCTTGTTGTCGCCGGGGCGATCCTCACGCCGACACCGATCCCGTTCGGCCTCATCATGTTGACGATCGGCTTTGCCCTGCTCGCCCCGTATTTCGCGCCGGTGCGGCGCGTCGTGCGCGGCATCCGCCGCCGCTGGCCGAAGGTCGATGAAGCGCTGCGGCGCCATCGCGACCGTTTTCCCGCGATCATCCGCCAGACGATCGACAGGACGCATCCCGATCTTGCTCCCGCCGAATAGGCGCGCTACCCGCCAGCCCATGCGCATCGCCATTATCGAGACCGGCGCGCCGCCCGAGGCGCTTGCGGCCAAACATCCGCGCTATCCGGTCATGTTCGAGCGGTTGATTGCGCCGCTCGCCCCGCATTTTTCGTTTTCGACGCACCGCGTCTTCGACGGGGGCGCGCCGCCGCGTCCCGCCGATTTCGACGGCCTCGTCATCATGGGGTCAGCCGCCGGCGTTTATGAGGATCACGCCTTCATCGCGCCGCTCGAAGACCTCATCCGCGCCAGCGCGGCAGCGGGCAAGCGCCAGGTCGGCGTCTGTTTCGGGCACCAGCTGATGGCGCAGGCCTTCGGCGGCACGGTCGAAAAATCGGACAAGGGCTGGGGCATCGGCGTTCATCGCTATGATGTCGCAGGATCGGCGGCCTGGATGGCGCCAGCGCCCTCGCGCATCGCCTGCGCGGTGTCGCACCAGGACCAGGTGATCAAGCCTCCGCCGGGCGCAAGGACGCTCGCCGGGTCCTCTTTCTGCGCGCACGGCGTCCTCGCCTATGCGCAAGGCCCCGCGATCTCCTTCCAGATGCACCCGGAATTCGATCATCAGTATGCGTCTGACCTCATCGGCGTCCGGCGCAACCGCTATGGCGAAGCGATGGCGGATGAAGCGCTCTCAAGCCTCAAGGGGCGCTCCGACCGCGACACGCTGGCGCGCTGGATCGTCAGTTTCCTCAACGCGAAATAGCGCGGGTTATCGCACGTCCGGATAGCGCGCGTCCGCCGCACGGTGAAGGCCGAGCGTCCATAACAGGCCGACCTTGAAATAGATCCAGTTGGCGCGCAGAGGGCCCCACGCCGCGATGCGCCGGTCGGAGGTGATGACCGTGCGCTTCAACAGGCGCACGCGGCCGACAGGGGCGAGCTTCTCGCAGAGATAGGCGTCTTCCATGATCATCATCCGCGGGTCGAGGCCGCCAATGCGCTCGAAATCGGCCTTGCGAAAAAACATCGCGTGATCGCCAAAGAGAAGGCGAAGCCCGCGCGCGAAACTCAACGGCCGGAAAATCAGCGGCGCGTACCAGGTCTTGATCCAGTTGTGAAAAGTCGAGACGGGCCGCACGCCGCCGGCTCCTGCGATCACCGGCGTGAACCCCGCAAGCGCGACGCGGGGGTCGGCAAGCGTTTGCGCGACGACGGCGCAGGCGTCCGCCGGAACCTCCGTATCAAGATGAATGATGAAAAGGATGTCGCCCGCCGCCGCCGCCGCGCCAGCGTTGATCTGCGCCGCCCGGCCCTTGCGGTCAGACGCGATGACGCGAAGACCTTGCGCGCGCGCGACCGCCACGGACCCGTCCGCGCTGCCGCCATCGACAAGGATCGTCTCGAAGGGCGGCGGCGAAAGCCGCGCGATCATGCCGGCGAAGCGGGGCAGCTCGGCGGCCTCGTCGACCATCGGCGCGACAATCGAAATCCGCGCGGTCATCGCCGCAGCTCATAGAGCGCCTGCAGGAAGATTGCGGCATAAGGTTTCGTCTCCGCGCGAACAACCTTGAGCCCCGCGGCGGAAAAGCCCGCGCGCCAGCCGTCGTCGTCGCGATTATTGTGCGGATGGCCCTCGAATTCGAGATTGGTGAGGCTGTCAGCGAAGAGCGTCAGGCGCCGCTGCAGCGCGGAGCGATAAATATCCTCGATGACGATCACGCGCGGCGCGGCGCGCGCTGCTTCGGCGATCAGCCGGCCGGGATCCGCCGCATGATGCAGCGTCGTCGCCAGGATGGCGGCGTCGAAGGCGCCGTCCGCAAAGGGGATCGTCACGCCGTCGAAAATCAGCGGGCGGAGCGCCGCGTCAAAGGCGCTGTCGGCGACGTCGATCGCTGTCACCTCATGCCCGTCCCGGCGCAAGGCTTCGGCCAGCGATCCCGGCCCGGAGCCGATTTCAAGGAGCCGCGCGCGGGCGCCAAGGCTCGGGGCCAGCCATTGCGCCTTGCGCCGCGCATCCATCCGCCACAGGGCGATGGCGGCGGGACCAAGCAGCGGCGTCGACCAGGAGAGCGGCATCCTCTTTCCTTGATCCCTTTTCAACGAAGGGAGCAACCGCTCTATGCTGACATCGCCATGACCTCGCCCTCCTCTTTTTCCCTCGCCCGTCGCCTCTGGCGCGAGTTTCTCGGCCGCCAGGCGCCCCGGCTCGTCCTCGCGCTTGGCGCGATGGGCGTCTATGCGCTCTCCGCCGCGGCGATTCCGGCGGGCGTCGAGTGGATCAATGCGCGCCTGTCGGGCGAAGAGCCCTCGCTCGGCGCGGTCGGCGGGAATGTCGCCATCGTCGGCCCGGCGATCGTCCTGCTGCTCGGGATCGTGAACGCCGGCGCGCAATATGTTCAGGCGCGCCTTTCCGCCTCGGCGGCGCTCCATGCGCTCAAAGACATGCAAAGGGCGATCTTCGACCGGCTCCTCGCGCTCGATGACGCGCAGCTGAGGGCGCTCGGGCCTGGCCAGTCGATCTCGATGCTGACGAATGATGTCGGCGTCCTGCGCGAGACCTTGCAGCGCGCGCTGACAGCGGTGCGCGACCTCTTGACGCTGCTCGCGCTCGTCGCCGTGATGATCTGGTACGACGCCGTCCTCTTCCTCGTCGTCGCAGGCATTTATGCGATCATAGGCTGGCCGGTCGCGCGGATCGGCGCCGGGCTGCGCAAGGGAAGCCGCGCGGCGCAAGCGCAATCGGGCGAGATCGCCAGCCTTGCGAATGAAGCGGTCGCCGGCGCGCGCACCATCCGCGCCTATAATCTCGAAGGCGCAAGGGCAGCGCATGCAGAAGGCGCGTTCACCCGGCGCCTGTCGACGCTGCTCAAGATGGCGACCCTCAGGGCGCTGAACGAGCCGTTCATCTTCCTCGTCGGCGCGCTGGCGATGGCGATCGTCATCGCCGTCGTCGCCTTCCGGATTTCCGCCGGCGCGCTCAACGTGCCGCAATTCGTCTCGTTCATCATTGCGCTCTTGATGCTCTCGCAGCCGGCGCGCGGGCTCTCGACCTTGAACGCCGTCGCGCAGGAAGGCTTCGGCGCGTTCGAGCGCATCGCGGGGCTCCTCGACACGGCGCCGCGGATCGCCGGCGGCGGCGAGACGCTCCGCACCGGCGCTGGCGCCGTCTCCTTCCGCGACGTCATCTTTTCCTATGACGGCGCTGGGCGCGCGCTCGATCGTTTGACGCTTGATGTCCCCGGCGGCAAGACGGTCGCCCTTGTCGGGGAATCGGGGGCGGGAAAGTCGACCGTCTTCAATCTTCTCTTGCGCCTTTACGACCCTGAAGCAGGCGCGATCCTCATCGACGGCCAGCGCATCGACGCGGTCTCGCTCGCCTCCTTGCGCCAATCGATCGCGCTCGTCTCGCAGGACGCGTTCCTGTTCAATGATACGATCGCCGCGAATATCGCGATGGGGCGCCCCGGCGCCTCCCGCGAGGAGATCGAGGCGGCGGCGAGGGCCGCGAGCGCCGACGCCTTCATCCGCAGACTGCCGAACGGCTATGAGGCGCTGGCGGGCGAGGGCGGGGGCGCGCTCTCCGGCGGCGAGCGCCAGCGCATCGCGATTGCGCGCGCGTTCCTCAAAGATGCGCCGATCCTCCTGCTTGACGAGGCGACCGCCGCGCTCGACGCCGAGTCCGAGGCGGCGATCCAAGCAGCGCTCGCAACGCTGATGAAAGGCCGCACGACGATCGTCATCGCGCACAGATTATCGACGATCCGCGCCGCCGATCTCATCGTCGCCATCGACCGGGGCCGCGTCGCCGAAGCCGGCACGCACGAGGCGCTGACGGCGAAAGGCGGCTATTACGCGCGGGTGGCGGGATTGCAGCGGGCGTGAAGGGGCGCTCCTTTTGTCCCGTCGTTGGAAGGCGAGGCATAGAGGCGCCATTCCGCTCCGCTTGATCCCGCTCCGCGGCCCTTGGTACATCAAAGACCTTTAAGGCCGCGTTTTGCGCGGGGCCCGTTCGCGGACGTTGTCATCAGCCACAAGCGCAATCGCTGTCTCCTCGTCCGGCGCCGCCGTCACAGCCGAGGCGATAGAAGTTCACTCGCCCGGACATCGTTGATCGCCTCGCCGCCGAGGCCGTTGGCACAGACAAGCCCCGTGAGCGTTGCGCCGCGCCGATTTTCACAAAGGCCAGCGACCTCCGACCCCGCTCCACCCGCTCGCGGGGGAGCTGTCACGCGAAGCGTGACTGAGGGGGCGCGCTCTTCGAACGGGCGCCAGCGCTTGCCGAAAGAAAGCCCTCATCCGTCGCGGCGCGATCGCTCCCCTGCAAGCGGGCAGGGCAACCCGGCGCCTGGCGCTCCCTACTCCCGCCGCAACACTTTCTCCGTCAGGAAATTTCCCCACCACCGGCCTTTGTGGCCGGCCTTGATCGCTGCAGGGTCGTAGGCGGGGCTTTCCGCCCAGCGCAGGAACGCCTCAACGTCCGTCAACGGAATATCGCTTGCGCGCGCATGCGCCCTGTAGGCGTCGAACGCCGCGTCGATGACGCCGGTTTTCCCGGCGCGCACATGGCCATACCGCAACGAGAGCTGCTTCAGCGCCTCGTCGAGCGGCCGGCCGGCCTTCATGAAAAGATACATGGCGGCGCCGAGCCCCACGCGGTCCGCGCCCGACTTGCAATGAAAGACCGCCGGATAGTCGATCCTGTCGAACATCGCGCGCAAGGCCCTGAGCGTCGCGGCTGACGGCGCCTCGCGCGAGAAAAGGCGCAAGGTCACGAGCGCGAGGCCGTGCTTCGCGCAGGCCTCTTCTTCAAGAAAAAGCGCTGCGCTCGGTTTGTCGCCGCGCAGATTGACAATCGTCCGTATGCCCCTTTTCGCCCAGCGCGCGATATGCGCCGGGGAAGGCTGGAACGAGCGCCAGACGCCCGGCGCGATCTCGTGGCTGTTGTCGTAGAGCGCGCGCAACGCGGCGTGATCGCCGAACGCGAAGTCGCGCCGCGCGCGCTTGCGGCCCTCGGGCGTTTTGAGGTCTTCGCGGGAGAGGGGGGAGGGCGCGCTCAAAATTTCCCGTCGCCGTCAGGGTCGAGAAGCCGGTGCAGGTGCACGATGAAATAGCGCATATGCGCGTTGTCGATCGTCTGTTGCGCCTTGCCGCGCCAGGCTTTCTCGGCCTCGGCGTAGCTCGGGAAAACGCCGACGATGTCGAGCGCGTGAAGATCGCGGAACTTCACGTCCTCAAGATTCTCAAGTTCGCCGCCGAAAACGAGGTGGAGGAGTTGTTGCTGGGGCATGGGTGGTCCGTGGAATGGGCTACGCCGGTCAATCGTGAAAAGTGAAGGGTGAATGGTGAATGGTGAGAGGAAGGGCAAGCCCCTATTCCCCATCCACTCTTATTCCCCCGCCACCGTCATCTCGCCCGCGAAAATCGACGGCGCATTGGTCGACCCGCGGAATTCGAGATCGTTGGCGGCTTCAAGGCTCTGATACATGTCGAAGAGATTGCCGGCGATGGTGATCTCCGAGACGGGATAGGCCTTCGCGCCGCCCTCGATCCAGAAGCCCGAACAGCCGACGGAGTAATCGCCGGTGTTGGAATTCACCTGCGGCCCGAACATGTCGGTGACGAGGAGGCCCGTTCCCATTTTCTGCAAAAGCGCCTCGAACGACAGCGCGCCGGGCTTCAGATAGAGGTTCGTCGGGCCCGAGCCCGGCCCGCCGGCGACGCCGCGCGTCGCGCGCGCATTCGTTTCAAGGCCAAGCTGGCGGGCTTGCGCGGAATTGAGGAACCACTCTGTCAAGACGCCGTCCTCGATGAGGTTATAGGCTTTCGCCTCCAGCCCCTCGCCATCGAAGGGCCGCGAGCCGTGACCGCGCTTGATGAAGGGGTCATCGACGACAAAGACGCCCTTCGGAAGAATCTGCGCGCCTTTCTTTGATTTCAGGAAGCTGACGCCGCGCGCGATGGCCGCCCCGTTCGCCGCCCCGGCGAGGTGCCCGATCAGCGACTTCGAATGACGGTGATCATAGATGACCTTCGTCTTGCCGCTCTTGATGCGCCGCGGCGACAGGCGCTCGACGGTCAGCTCGCCGGCGTGCCGGCCGATCGCTTCAGGCGCCTTCAGGTCGGCGAGATGCGTCTTGGAATCGTACTCGTAATCGCGCTCCATGCCGTTGTCGTCGGCGGCGATCACGGAGACAGACACGGAGTGCGACGAGCCGCCCGTCTCGCCGAAGAAGCCGTGGCTCGTTGCGAACCATTTGCGTCCCTCGCCGTAGGATGCTCCGGCCCCGGACGAATTGGTGACGCCCTTCACAGAGAGCGCGGCCGCCTCGCAGGCGCTGGCGCGGCGTTTGAGCTCTTCGGTCGAGGGTTCGGCGTAATCGCCAAGATCAAGATCGGCGAACGGGGCCTTCGCGAGGCGTGCGGCCGGGGCGAGGCCGACATAAGGGTCTTCGGGCGCGGCTTTCGCCATCGCCGCGCAGCGCTCGATCAGCGCGCCGAGGCTGGCGCCAGAGAGATCCGTCGTCGAGACGGCGGCCTGCCGCTTGCCGACAAGAATTCGAAGGCCGAGATCGACGCCTTCGGAGCGCTCAATGTCCTCAAGCGCGCCCATGCGCCAGGTGACGCTCGACGACACGGCATGATAGGCGACGGCGTCCGCCGCATCGGCGCCGGCCGCCTTCGCCCGGGAGATGACGCCCTCAAGAATCGCTTGCGCTTTTTTGCTGTCCATGCGGCGGGGAGATAAGCGATGGCGGCGCACGAGGCAATCGGGGGCCGGTATTGGCCGCGAAGGCCGGGAGGAGCGGGGCCGAGGATGCCCGGGTCCCGTCCGCCGGCGCCTCAGTGAGGCGGGCGCTGGCGCCGCCCGATCATCCGTCTACCGACTGAATAGCTGCGCTGACCAGCGCTCTCGCCTCAGCGCTCGACCAGTCCGCGTCACCGAGCAGGCGTCCGATCTCACGGCCCTTCGCGTCGTAAAGGATCGACAGCGGCAGCTGCGCCGAGCCGCCCGTCGCGATGACGAGCGACAAATCAGGGTCGGCGCTCAGCGCAATCGCGCCGACGCCAAGCTTGTCGAGAAACGCCTGCGCGACGTCAGGCCCTTTCGGATCGGCGGCGACCGCGATGACGGTGAATTCCTTCCCGCCCATCTCCCGCTGCAAGGCGTCGAGCGAGGGCAGCTCCTTCAGGCAGGGCGCGCACCACGTCGCCCAGAAATTGACGAGAACCGTCCGTCCACGGAACGCCGCCAGCGTCGTTTCGGCGCCGTCATGCAGGAAGGGTTCGGCCGGCGCCTGGCGCGGCGCTGCGGCGAAGACGAATTTCTCCATGGCGCCCGACGCAAGGGCGATATCGTGAAGGACGGTTCCGTCCCGGGCCTCCTGCGCAGAAACCGGGCGCCCGCTTAACGCCGCCGACGAGATGACGTAGAGAACGCCGGCCGCGCCAAGGCCAAGCAATGCAACGAGCCACAAGCGAGGATTGGCGATGACGCGCAAGGAAGCCTCCGGCGGAAAAGGGAACGGATATGACAGGCAAGGCCGGAGATAAGGGCGCTGCGGAAAAAAGCCAGATGTGGGGCGGGCGGTTCGAGCGCGGGCCGTCGGCGGTGATGGAGGCGATCAACGCCTCGATTGACGTCGACAAGCGGCTCTGGCGGGAGGATATCGAGGGCTCAAAGGCGCACTGCGCCATGCTCGCCGCGGCGAAGATCATCACTGCGGCGGATGCGCGCGCCATCGATGACGGCTTGACGCGCATCGCCGCCGAGATCGAGGCCGGCGCGTTTCCCTTCTCCGCGCGTCTTGAAGACATCCACATGAATATCGAGGCGCGGCTCAAGGATCTGATCGGCGAACCGGCCGCGCGCCTTCACACCGCGCGCTCCCGCAACGACCAGGTCGCGGTCGACTTTCGCCTGTGGTGCCGCAAGGCGGCCGACGGCGCGGCGACAGCGATCGACCGGCTGCAACGCGCGCTCCTTGCGCGGGCCGAGCGTCATGCGGAGACGGTGATGCCCGGCTACACGCATCTCCAGATCGCGCAGCCGGTGACGCTCGGCCATCATCTCCTCGCCTATGTCGAGATGCTCGAGCGCGACTGCACGCGCTTCATCGACGCCTCGGAACGCATGAACGAGTGCCCCTTGGGCGCAGCGGCGCTCGCCGGAACGCCCTATCCGATCGACCGCGCGATGACGGCGACGGCGCTCGGCTTCACGCGGCCGACGGCGAATTCGCTCGACAGCGTATCGGCGCGCGACTTCGCGCTTGAACTGATCGCGGCGGCGTCGATCTGCGCCAGCCATCTGTCGCGCCTTGCGGAGGAGATTGTGCTCTGGACCTCGCCGCATTTCGGTTTCGCGCGATTGTCGGACGCCTTCTCCAGCGGCTCCTCGATCATGCCGCAAAAGAAGAACCCGGATGCGGCCGAGCTTTGCCGCGCGAAGGTCGGGCGCATCGCGGGGTCGTTCCAGTCGCTGCTCATCGTCATGAAGGGTCTGCCGCTCGCTTATTCAAAGGACATGCAGGAAGACAAGGCCGTGACCTTCCAGGCGATCGACGATCTGGAGCTCGCGCTTGAGGCGATGACGGGCATGGCCGGCGATCTCACCTTCGATGAAGGCGCGATGCGCGCGGCGGCGTCGCGCGGGTTTTCGACCGCGACCGATCTTGCCGACTATTTCGTGATGGCTCTCGGCATGCCCTTCCGCGACGCCCATCATGCGACGGGCAAGATTGTCGCAATCGCCGAAAAGAAGGGCGTTCGCCTCGACGACCTCGCGATTTCGGATTTCCGCAGCGTCGAGCCGCGCACAGGCGAGGATGTCTTTCAGCGCCTCACCGTTGACGCCTCGGTCGCGGCGCGCGCATCCTATGGCGGCACTGCGCCCGAAAACGTGCGCGCTCAGATCGCGCGGTGGAAGGAGACCCTACGTTGAGAATTTTGTTGGCGATGCTCGCCGCGACGCTTTTCCTCTCGGCCTGCGGGAAAAAGGCGCCCTTGCGCGCGCCATCCGATCCTCCGCCTGCGGATGATGCGGCGGCGTAGCCTTTTCCCGCTCCCCCGCAAGCGCGCGGAGCAAAGAGCGCCGTTGGCGCTTCGTCGGGGCGCTGCTATCAGCCGCAGGAACCATGCGCCACTTCGCTTACAGGAACGGCGTTCTTAACGCCGAGGATCTGAGCCTCGCCGCGCTCGCCGGCGAGGTCGGCACGCCGTTTTACTGCTACAGCGCCGCGACGCTGCGCCGGCATGTGCGCGTGCTTCAGGATGCGTTCGCCGGCATGGACGCGTTGATCGCTTTTTCGGTGAAGGCCAATTCCAATCTCTCCGTCTTGCGCCTGATGGCGGCGGAGGGGGTCGGGGCCGATGTCGTTTCGGGCGGGGAGCTTGCCCGCGCGCTGGAAGCGGGCGTTCCGGCCTCGAAGATTGTCTTTTCGGGCGTCGGCAAGACGCGCGCCGAAATGGCGATGGCGATCGGGGCTGGCATCCACCAGTTCAATGTCGAATCCGAGCCCGAGTTGCTGGCGCTTGATGACACGGCGCGCGGCGCTGGCGCTGTCGCGACGATCGCGTTCCGCGTCAATCCCGACATTGCGGCCGGCGGCAACGAAAAAATCTCGACCGGCAAGGCGGAAGACAAGTTCGGCGTTCCGTGGACGCGCGCGCGCGAGATTTACGCGCGCGCGGCCAGCCTCAGCAATATCCGCATCGCCGGCGTCGACGTCCATATCGGCTCGCAGATTGTCGATCTCGCGCCCTTCGCGCGCGCCTTCGCGCGCGTCGCCGAGCTTGTGCGGACCCTGCGCGCGGATGGTCACCGGATCGAGCGGCTGGACCTCGGCGGCGGCCTCGGCGTCTCCTATGGCGACCCGTCAGCGCCGGGCGATATTCCGGGTCCGGAGGACTACGCCAAGGTTGTTCGCGAAGCGGTCGACGGGCTTGGCGTGTCGCTGATCGTTGAGCCGGGGCGCGTCATCGCCGCCAACGCCGGCGTCCTCGTCGCGCGCGTTCTCTATGTGAAAGAAGGCGAGGCGGGACGTTTTCTCATCCTTGACGCCGGCATGAACGATCTCATGCGTCCGGCGCTCTACGGCGCCTGGCACGAAATTCTGAGCGTCGAACCGCGGGAGGGACCTTTATGCGCGTACGATGTCGTCGGCCCTGTCTGCGAAACCGGCGACCGGTTCGCGAAAGCGCGCCCCTTGCCGCCGCTCGCCGCTGGCGACCTTGTCGCCTTCATGACGGCGGGCGCTTATGGGGCGGTGCTGTCCTCGCAATATAATTCCCGCGCGCTCGCGCCGGAAATCATGGTCGACGGCGCACAATGGGCGATCGTCCGCCAGCGCCCCGATTACGACGCGATGGTCGCCGGCGAACGCGGCGCGGTGTGGCGATAGGCTCCTAAATGCCCAATCGCCGCACCGCGCGCCGCATCAGCCGCGCTACGGTCGGCGGTGGTTGCAGCTCGCGCATCGACAGATCGCCATAGCGCGCGGTCAGGTCGGTGAAGCTGAAGCCTTGGTCAGCCGCGTTTCGGATCAGGAATTGGTCATGCGGCAACGCGAAGATCGGCAGATCCATCGCCTCGGCGAAAAAGACCGCATAAGGAAAAACAAGCGTCGGCTCATAGCGCGCGTCGTGTTGCCAGGGCGTGGGGCTGAAATCATCCCCGCCAATGAACCCGCCCGCGCGCACTTTCGGCAACATGCGCTGCAGGTCGATGGCAATCCCCCGCAGCGTGTGATCGCCGTCGATATAAACAAAATCGAGGGAGCCGTCGGGAATCTCTGACGCCACGTCCTTGGTGCGCCCGCGCAGGACCGTGCGGCGCGCGGCGGCGAAGTCCGTCGCGCGCATCGCCTCGTCATAGACTTCGTCGAAGCGTGTCTGCTCGACATTCAAGGGCTTGTCCCAGTCAGGAAGGCTCGCCCATGGATCGATCATGAAGAAGCGTCCGACGCTTGCGCAGCGCTGCAGGATCGCTTTTGAAAATGCGCCCTTCCAAACGCCGACTTCCGCCATGGCGCTCACGTCTGCGGTGTTGATCGCCTGCGTCCAAAGATCGATACGCGAAGGGGCGCTGGCGAGCGCGACAACGTCGAGGCGGTGTGGGCGAAAAGGATTGTCGAGCTTGAGGGCGGCGTTGAGCATAGTCAAAAAACATACGCGGCGACTTTGCGCAGGCGCAAGCTACAGCGTCGCAGTGACGGGCGCAAAAGCGAGCAGGGCGCGCCTTGTTACGACAAGTTCATGCGCCGATGTTTTTCCCCCAGCGCCGATGGAACCACAGCCACTGTCCCGGCCGTGCCCGGATCATGCGTTCAAGCTCGAGGTTGATGCGGTCGGTGAGCGCTTGCGTGTCCGCATTCGCATCGCCCGTTGGCGTGAAGTCGAGCGCATCGCCCACCGTAAGGCGGAAGCGCGCGCCGCCAAGGCGTTCCAGCTCCACGGGCATCACTGGCGCGCCATATTTCAGCGCCAGGCGCGCGGCCGCCGGCGCCGTCATGGCGGGCCGTCCGAACAGCGGCGAGGGGATGCCGCTCGTCAATTTCTGATCGACAAACATCGCGAGCGAAACGCCCGCCTTCAGCGCTTCGATAAGATCGCGACCGCCGCGCTTTCCTTTCGGCGTCTGGCGCCGTGACATGACTTTCGCGCGCTCGCGGATGATGAGCGCATCGATCAGCGGGTTGTTCGCGGCCCGATAGACGAAAGCGTAATCAAGCCCCGCCGCATGCATCAGGCGCGGCATGATCTCCCAGTTGGCGAAATGGCCGGAGACGAAGATCGCCGGCTTGCCGGACGCCTTCACCGCCTCGAATTTCTCGCGGCCGACGATATCCGCGCGGTCGCCCGCATCAGGATCGAAAGCGGCGAGGTGCGAAAATTCAGCGCCAGTGCGGCCGATATTTTCCCAGACATCGCGCAGGACCGCGTCGACCTCCTTGTCGCTCCAGTCCGGAAAGGCGAGATGCAGATTGGCGCGCCCGCGCGTCGTGATCGGACCGATCAGCGGGCCAAGGCGCCGCATGAACCCGCCGGCGATTGCGGATGCGGCGTCGACGCCAAGCACGCGGAAGAACGCGCCGAGCGTCAGCGCAAGCGCGTATTCGATGCGGTGCATGAGCGTGACGGGCCGGTTGGAGCGCGGCTCTGGCAGTTCGATGTCCTCGCTTGCGCTCATCGCCCGATCCTCTCGCGGATGAAGCGGACAAGCGCCGCGGGGTCCTTGGCTTCCAGGCGCAAGGCGGCGACGGCGATCCCCGCGCGATCGGCGGGCGACAGGCGGACATAGTCCTTTTCGGTGGTGATCAAGGGTGCGCCTGCGGCCTCTGCTTTCAGCGCTGCGATGTCGCGCCGAGTGAATGGATGATGATCGCCGAAGGCG
Source organism: Parvularculaceae bacterium (assembly GCA_034522715.1). Taxonomy (GTDB): domain Bacteria; phylum Pseudomonadota; class Alphaproteobacteria; order Caulobacterales; family Parvularculaceae; genus Amphiplicatus. Next base: position 999,057 of record JAXHLA010000005.1, read on the forward strand.
CGGCGCGAGCGAAGCGTAAAGCCCTTCGCCTCAAGGGCGTCGAAAAACCGCTCCGGGCGCGCGATGCCGCAGAACGCCGCGACCGGCTGCGGCGGGATTGAAGGAAAAATGTCTGTATGCGTATGGAAAACGGGCGGCTTCCCCTCTCCCAGCTTGTGAAGGGGAAGGGACGTCAGCGCCACCGCATCCGCGCGCCTCATGGCTTCTTCGCCCGTCTCGCGCAGCGGTCCCGCCGGAAAGCGCGCAAGCCGGTCCTCCTCCCCGGTCAGCAGCAGGAACGATAGCGTCTTTTTCACCGTGGGGTTCTGAAAGCCGTCATCCATGATGATGAGACGCGCGGCATTGCTCGCCGCAGCGGCGGCGCCGAAGGCGCGCAACTTCGCCACCCATGTCGGCGCGGCGGCGGCGAGGAGCAGCGCCTCGTCGCCGACCTCTTTGGCCGTATGCTGAGGAGTGACGAGCGTGGGCCATTCGACTGAGCCGCCGAACCCGCGCGTCAGGAATTGCGCCTCGATCCCTTCGGCAGCCAGCAGCCTTTGCAGCAGCAGGCAGAACGGCGTCTTGCCGGCGCCGCCCGACACGGCGCCGCCGACGCAGATGACGGGAATCGCCGGATCAAACGGCCGGGCGAGGCGCCAGCGCAGATGCTGTCCCGCCGCGTACAGCAGTGCGGCGGGCATGAGGCCCACGCGCATCATTCGTGCGCTGAGCGTCTCGCTGCGCCAGAACCAAGGCTCGCTCATTCCGCGGCTTTGCGCGCGCCGCTGCGCGCTGCGTCGAGCGCGGCGACAACGTCTGCGAGAACGCGCTCGCCGGAGGCTTGCGCGGCGTGAAGGGCCGCCGCCGCCATGGCGCTCCGCGTCGTTTCATCGGCGAACAGGCGGCGCGCCGCCGCTGCAAGCTCGCGCTCATTGCGGACGAACGCCGCGCCGCCCGCGCTGCGCATGTCGGCATAGGTCTCGGCGAAGTTGAAAACATGCGGGCCCGAAAGGATCGCCGGGCCGAGGCGCGCGGGTTCGAGCGGATTGTGCCCGCCCTTGTCGACGAGGCTGCCGCCGACGAAGGCCGCGCCCGCGACGCGATAGAAAAGGCCAAGCTCGCCGAGCGTGTCCGCGACATAAAGCGCCGTATCCGGCGCGAGCGCGTCGCCGCTGGCGCGCCGCGCCGTCTTCAGTCCCGCGCGCGCCGCCAGCGTCTCGACCTCTGCCCCGCGCGCCGGATGGCGCGGCGCGACGATGACAAGAAGGCGCGGCAAGTCAGCCAGCAACAGCCTCGCCGCCGCGATGACGGCGCTGTCCTCGCCCGGATGCGTCGAGGCGGCGAGAAGCACGGGCCTCTCCCCGATCGCCGTCTTGAGCGCGGCGAGCGCATCGGCGTCCGCGGGCAAAGGCGCGGCGGCGTTCTTGAGGTTGCCGAAGGCTGGAACCGCGCGCCCGGACAGGATGGAGAGACGCTCCGCATTCTGACGATCCTGCGCGATCAGGATGTCGAATTGCGAGAGGAGATAGCGGATCGTCTTCGGCCGCCGCGACCAGCTTTCAAAGGATTTCGGCGACACCCGCCCATTGACGAGCGCCATGAAGGGCGAGGCCGCGCGCGTCTGCAGGAGGAGGTTCGGCCAGAACTCCGACTCGACGAAGAGCGCCATGTCGGGGCGCCAATGGCGGAGAAACCGCGCGACGAATTTCGGATGATCGAGCGGCGCGAATTGATGGAGCGCGGCGGGGGGAAGGCGTTCGGCCATGAGCTTTGCCGACGTGACGGTGCCGGTCGTGACGAGGGCGGAGAGCGCGGCCTCGCGCGCGGTCAGGCGCTCGACAAGCGGCAGGACGGAAAGCGATTCCCCGACGCTCGCCCCATGCAGCCAGACAAGGGGCCCTGCGCCCCTTGCGCGGGCCGTTTCGCCGCGGCGCTCGGAGAGCCTTGCCGCGTCTTCCTTTCCCGCTTCGAGACGGCGCTTCAGAAGCGCGCGCGCGAACGGCGCCCCGGCGCCCGATGCGGCGCGGTAGACCTTCAGCCCCAAAGGCTCCGTAGACGGACGATCGTCGGGCGTCATCGCTCTTCCAGGGCGCGTTCAGCGTCGGCGACGGCGGCGTTGATTTCCGTTTCAAGCCGCGCGCGCGCCGCTTCGAGCGCGGCTTCGGTTGCGCCCTTTTCTATATGGATCGGGGCGCGCGCGGCAAAGGCCATGCGCGAAAAGGGCAAAGTGAGAACGAACCGGTCCCAGGTCGCGAGCCTTTTTGCCCGGCTCGCCGCATAGCCCGCGGGCAGGATCGGCGCGCCGGTCATGGCGGCGAGGCGAAGGGCGCCGATCTTGGCGATCTCGGCGGGTCCGCGCGGCCCGTCGGGCGTCATGCCGACGATCGCGCCCTCGTTCAGCGCGCCGATCATCGCCGCGACGGCGCTTGCGCCCGATTTGTTTTTTTCCGGCTTCTTCGGGTCGTGCGAAGAGCCGCGGATCATGTCGATCCCGAAGCCCTTGACGGCGGCGGCGATCAACGCGCCGTCGCGATGGCCGGACATCAGCATCGCAACGCGCCGGTCGGTCTCGCGCCGGATGATCGGCCCCATCAGCAGGCGCGCATGCCAGAAAGCGAGGATGAAGCCCTTGTCGCCGGCCAGAAGCGCGTCGGCGTGCTCGCGCCCGACGAAGAGGGTGCGCGAGGTCGCTTCGACAACGCGAATGTAGAGCGCAACGCCGGCGCTCGCCGCGCGTTGGGCGGGCGCGGAGGTGAGGATGCGCTTTGACAGGGACGCCATGCGCGGCGGTGATTAGGGGCGCGCGGCGGAAGCGGCAAGCGGCCCCAGGGCCTCTCGCCCTCCCCCTTCAGCGGAGGCGTTGACGAGGCTCACTCCGTCGCGGGCTCGCTCTTGTAATAGGGCTCGACCGCGCCGTTCAGCTTCAGCGTCAGCGGGTTGCCCTTGCGGTCGAGCGTCTTGCCGACAGCGACGCGGATCCACCCCTCCGAGACGCAATACTCCTCGACATTCGTGCGCTCCTCGCCATTGAAGCGGATGCCGACATCGCGCTGCAGCACGTCCTGATTGAAGTGCGGGCTTTTCGGGTTGACGCTGAGGCGGTCGGGAGGCGTGTCGGTCATCGGGCTCTCGCGAAATCGGGAAGCGACGGGTGTTAAGCCCGGATTGCCAGCCGCGCGCAAGTCTGGGACGGTCTGTCCGTTTACGCTGAGGGGTTGAATGAAAAGCATGATCGCCGCTGCGCTAGCGCTCGCTGCCTCGCCGGCCGCCGGGGCCGATCTTGCTCCGCTGCGCCGCGATTACGGCGACAGGCTGGTCGCGACGGCCTATGTCAACGGCGTCGGCCCGATGGATTTTCTCATCGACACCGGCGCGACGACCGATGTCGTCTTCGATAACATCAGGGCCCGGATCGCGCTGCCGGAGCCGTCTGGCGCGGCGGCGGTCATTAGTTTCGCCGGACTGAAGGCGGCGCCGCGCGTCCTGCTTGACCGCATCGACGTCGGCTCTGCCCAGCGCGAGAGCGTCAGCGCCGTGCTGCTCGGCGACTGGGAGATGTTCGCGCGGACGCCGCAGGGCGTGCTGGGGCTCGACTTCCTGAAGGAGACGACAGTTCTGATCGATGCGGCGGCGGGCCGGCTCAGCGCCCTTGACGCCGATGGGATGCGCAAGGCCGACGCGACATGGATCGAGACGACGCTGCGGCCGACGACCTTCGGCCTTGTCGACGAGCCGCTGCTTCTCGCCGACGTGCGAATTGATGGCGCGCCGGCAGAGGCGCTTCTCGACACCGGCGCGGAATCCTCCGTGTGCAATCTCGCCGCGATCCGTAAGCTGAAGACCGTGCCGCCGGTTCGCGCCATCGAACGCGAGGTCGCCGACGCCCATGGCGGCGTCCTCAAGAGCTATCAGCTCAGCGTGTCGCGGTTCGAAATCGGCGACCTCAGCTTCGACGGCGCCTCGATTCTTGTCAGCGACGCGCCGTTCTTCGAAAGCATTGGCTATCGTGAGCGCCCGTTCTGCGTTCTCGGGCTCGATTTTCTGGCGCGCCAGCCTTTTGCCGTCGACCGGCGCGGCCTCAGGCTCATCTTCCAGGTGTCGCGCGGTGATGCGCCGCGCGTCCGTAACCGCTGACAAGGGGTCTACTGCATGAAATTCAAAACCGCCGCCGTCGCTCTCGCGGTTCTCGCCAGCCCGGCCGCCGCCGCCGACATTGCGATCGTGCATGCCGGCAAGCTGCTTGCTGTGCCGGGACGCCCGGCGCTCAGCGCGCAAACCGTCGTCATCCGCGACGGCAAGGTCGCGGCAGTCCTGCCCGGCTATGTCGGCGGCGCGGAGGCAGGCATTGCGAAGGCGGACGATGTCGCGACCTATGATCTCAAGGAATATTTCGTGCTGCCAGGCCTCATCGACGGGCATGTTCACATCACGAGCGAGAATAATCCGCAGCAGCGCCTGCAAGCGGTCGAACTCTCCGACGCTGATGACGCGATCGTCGGCGCGGGCTTTGCGAAGAAGACCTTGATGGCGGGCTTCACGACCGTGCGCGATGTCGGGGCGGGGCCGGGCGATGCGATCTTCGCGCTGCGCGACGGCATCCGGCGCGGCGACGTCGTGGGGCCGCGCATCTACGCGTCGGGCGCGACGATCTCCGTCACCGGCGGGCATGGCGACGGCACGCAGGGCTATCGCGACGACATCGCGCATCTGCTGCACTCGCCGGCGGTCTGCGACGGGCCCGCCGACTGCCGGCGCGCCGTGCGCGAGCAGGTGCGGCGCGGCGCCGATCACATCAAACTGACAGCGACGGGCGGGGTTCTGTCGAACACCGCGGCGGGCCTCGAACAGCAGTTTTTTCCGGACGAACTCGCCGCCATCGTCGACAGCAGCCATGCGATGGGCCGCAAGGTGACGGCGCACGCGCACGGCCTGAACGGCGTCAACGCGGCCTTGAAGGCGGGCGTCGATTCGATCGAGCACGGCACCTATCTCGACGACAGCTCGATCGGCCTCTTCAAGAAGTCCGGCGCTTATCTCGTGCCGACGCTGCTCGCAGGCGCGACGGTTGCGGCGTGGGCGGACGATCCGAACTCCTACCTCTTGCCGCCGCAGCGTGCGAAGGCGAAGGAGGCGGGGCCGAAAATGCTCGACATGGCGCGGCGCGCGCACCGTGGCGGGGTCAAGATCGCTTTCGGCACCGACACCGGGGTCTCCAGACATGGCGAGAACGCGAGGGAGTTCGCGCTCCTCGTCGAGGCGGGCCTGACGCCGGTGGAGGCGATCCGCGCCGCAACCGTCAGCGGCGCCGATAACCTCGGCCGATCGGCTGAGCTGGGGACGCTTGAGCCCGGCAAATGGGGCGACCTCATCGCGGTCAGAGGCGATCCGTTAACGGATGTTTCAGAATTGATGGACGTCGATTTCGTGATGAAGGAAGGCGTTGCGCACAAAGGGCCGAAGTGAGGCGCGCCTGTTCCCTTATCAGGGGCGGGAAACTTGCCGCCTCACCCTTTCCCCTCTGTTAACCCCGATCGGCGACCTTGACCCCAAATCATCGGGGGCAAGCCCATGGCGAACACGACGAAAGACGGGTTGATCAATCATGTCGGCGCTGACGGCGACGTCAGCGCGGAGGACGTGATCTTCCTGAGGCGGAACGTTTTCGCCGACGGCGTCGTCAGCCGCGACGAGCTTGCGACCTTGTTTGCGCTTGGGCGGCGCGCGCCGTCCGGCGATCCTGAATGGCCGGACTATTTCGCCGAAGCCGCCGCCGATTTCTTCCTGCGCGAGGAGGAACCGCACGGCTATCTCACGGAAGAGGAGTTCGAGCATCTGAGATCGCTTTCTGGCCGCAATGGCGCCTCGGCGCTCGAGCTTGGCCTTTTCGTTTCGCTGATGGAAAAAGCGGTCTCGACCCCGCCGGCGATGGCCGACTTCGTCGCCGAGGAATTCCGCCGCACCGTCTCCGCCCATAAAGGGGCCCCGCGCATCGCGCGCGCCGAGGCCGAGCTGTTGCGCCGCTTTCTCTACGCGGCGGGCGGCGAGGGCTCGATCGCGATCACGCGCGATGAGGCCGAACTGATGTTCGACCTGCACGAGATGACGGCGGGCGCGAACAACGATCCGGCGTTCTCCGATCTCTTCATCAAGAGCATCGCCGCGCATCTGATGGCGCATGTCGGCTACAGGCCGCTGCCGCGCGAGGAAGCGCTGCGCCTCCACGACTGGGTGAAGGACCACTCGGTCAATCCTTCAGGCTTTTTCTCGCGCATGGTCTCCGGCGGGCTTGCCGGCATCCGCGACGCCTATGGACGAAAGAAGTCGGTCGCCGCGCAGAAGAACGAAGACAACGCCATCGCCGCCGCGATCGCCGAACAGGTGACCGCCGCCGAGGCTGACTGGCTCGCCGACCGCATCGGCCGGAACGGTCATTTTGACGACGTCGAGCGCGCCCTCCTCGCCTATATGCGCGAACTCGAGGCCGACCTGCCGCCCAAGCTTGCAGCGCTCGTCGAGAAGGCGGCGTAGGGGTCCGCGCCTTGACGGCGGCTCTCATTTGACCTATATGAGGGCATCATTTGGTGCCGTTCATGTCTCAACTCATTGCATCTCCGAAATTATCGCCGGTCAGGAACCAGACCTTTGCCGATGAAGCTGACCGGGCGCGACTTGCCCGGATCGGTCTCGAAGCGTTCCGGCGCGCAGCTGACGCCTGGGGGTTGACCGGCGCGGAGAGCGCCGCGCTCCTCGGCGTGTCGCCAAGCACCTGGGATCGGCTGAAAAAGGCGCAGGATCGCGAAACGCTCAGTCAGGATCAACTGACGCGCATCTCGGCGATCGTCGGCGTCTATAAGGGGCTCCATCTCCTTTTTGCTGACGCGATGGCGGATCGCTGGCCGCGCCTTCCAAACGCTGGCCCGCTGTTTGGCGGGGCGACGCCAGTTGCGTCGATGATCGATGGCGGCATCCCCCGCATGCTGGACGTCCGCAGGCTCATCGACGCCGTGCGCGGCGGTCTTTAGTGGCGCCGCCGCCGGTCGTTAGAGCGGCGTTCGCGCGCACCGTCCGGCTCGTTTCAAGTGCAAGGCTGCGCGACCCGGTTTTAAGGGCGCTAGTCGCCGATGAGGCCGATCTCGACGCGTTGGCGGAAATCGAAGGCGCCACCAGCGGACGGCTGACCGCTACTTTGCACGGGGCGGAGAACGTCGAGGCCGCCGAGTTCGTCTTCGGCGTGCCGCATGCCGCCTTCATCAACGCCAGTTTCGCCTATTGGCGCCCGCGCGCGCTGAACCGGTTCAACGGACCGGGGCGGGGAGCATGGTACGCTGCGCTCGCCGTCGAGACCTGCCTCGCCGAAGTGTCGTTTCACCTGACGGCGTTCTTGTCCGACGCCGGATCGTTCGATGCCGTGGTCGATTACGCCGAACTGTTCGCGAGCGTTGCCGGGGAATTTCTCGATTTGCGCGCAGCGCCCGACCATGTCGCGCTGTCGCCTGATACCGCGATCGGGTATCCTGCCGGAAATGCTCTCGCGGCTGATGCACTTGCGCGCGGCCTGAACGGCGTCATTTATCCCTCGGTCAGACAGGCCGGCGGGACCTGCATCGCGGCGCTTCGTCCGGCGGCGGTTCAATCCGTTGCGCAAGGCACGCACTGGCGTCTTGAATGGCGCGGGACTCGAATGCCCTCTGTGCGCCAGTTGCAGCCGGAGGAAGCGCAGGCCGCTGAAAATTAACCCCAAACCCTTCTTTTTGGAGCAGGATCGACTATCTGTCTTGCCTTGGGGAAAATCCCCCAGGGTGAGTTTTTCGACGTCTGAAGGACGTTTTGGCAGTGGCTAAGAATCCCTACAGCGTGCTGGGCGTCGCGCCGTCAGCGACCGACGCCGAAATTCGGGCCGCGTTCCGCACGCTGGCGAAGAAACACCATCCCGACCGCAACAAGGGCGACAAGGGCTCCGAGGAAAAGTTCAAGGAAATCTCGGCGGCGTTCGACATTGTCGGGGACGCCGACCGGCGCCGGAAATTCGACGCCGGTGAAATCGACGAGCAAGGCCGCGAACGGGCGATGCAGGGCGGGGCGGGCGGGGGCTTCCGCCAGTGGGGCCCCGGCGGCCCGGCGGCGGGACCTGGCGGCGCCTATTCGGGCGGCTTCGCCAACAAGGGCGACTTCGACGATCTTGGCGACATCTTCGCGGACCTCTTCGGGCGCGGGCGCACCGCCGGCGCGCAAGCCGGCGCAATGCGCGGGCGCGACGGGAAATACCGGCTGGAAGTCGACTTCCTCGACGCCGTGCGCGGCGGGTCAAAGCGCGTGACGATGCCCGACGGGCGCCAGCTCGACGTGACGCTGCCCGCAGGCGTCGAGCCGGGACAGGCCTTGCGCCTGCGCGGCCAGGGCGAGGCGGGCGTCGCTGGCGGGCCGCCGGGCGATATCTATGTCGAGGTTGCGGTGAAGCCGCACCCGCTGTTCGAACGCGAAGGCGACGATATCCATATCGAAGCGCCCATCACGATTTCCGAGGCTGTGCTCGGCGGCAAGATCACCGCGCCGACAATCGGCGGCGATGTTTCGCTGACCGTGCCGAAGAATTCGAGTTCCGGCGCGGTGCTGCGCCTGAAGGGCCGCGGCGTGCAGCGCGAGGGCAAGCCCGCGGGCGATCAATATGTGAAGCTGAAGATCGTCCTCCCTGAGGGCGGCGACGCCGAGCTTGAGGCCTTCGTTCGCGAATGGCGCGGCGGGGCGAACCACGCGCCGCGCAAGCACTTCGCCGGGACGTGATGGTTTGCAGGCGAATGAAATTTCCAGCGCTTCCCATCTCTCATCGCCCGGCGCGGCCGCGTCGGCGAAAGATCATCGCTGCGGACGGCGCCGCATGACCGCCGCGCTCGACATCACGGCGTCATCGCCCGCGCCCGCCGGCATGGCGCCGGCCCGCTGGGCGCGGCTTGAAGCGTTCCTCGGCGCGATGCCGCCGGCGGCGGCCGGGAAACTTTTTGCAACGCTCGAAGCTGCGCGCGCGAAGGGGGCGGATTCCGGCTTGCCGACGGCGGCGATGCTCGCGTCCTTGCGCACGCGCCTCCACGCGGACACGAAACATTTCCCGGCGCGCCAGAAAACCGCGCAGCGTCTTTTCTTCACCCCGTTTGAGGATTTCTTTGTCACCCACCGGCGCGGGCGTAAGCGGCGCGCGCGGATCGCGCGGTCAACGCTCGCTCCGTTGTGGCGGCTCATCACCGAGGACGCGGCCTGCATCGAAGCGCGCGCCGCCGCCATCGCGCTCGACGCCGCCATCGCGCGGGGCGAGGCTGATCTGTCGCCGCTCGAAAGCGCGCTCTTCGTCACGGCGGCGCTGGGCCTCTCGCGGCTCGTCACCCATGCCGAGCAGGACCCGGCCTTTCGCGCCGATCTCGGCGAAAGGCTCGCAGCCGGCGCCGGGACACAAGCGGGCGCCGCGGCGCTGCTTGATCTCGCCGAGATCAATCTGATGCTCCCCGCCCACCGGCGCCTTGCCGCCGCGCAGCGCGCCTTTCCAAAGCCGCTCGCCGCGCTTGCTGAGGAAGATCTCTATGAAGCGCGCGCGCTCTATGCGCGCGTCAGCAATGAAGCCAATGAGGCTGCGCCCTATCTCCTGCTTCTCATCGCCGCGCGCATGGAGGCGCCGTGGCGCGCGCTGCGGCTTGCCCATCACATTGCCGGCGCCGCCGACGAAACGCTGACCCATGCGCGCGAGGACGCCGAAATTCTTGTCGAAGCGCTCTTCGACGATCTTGAGAGCCACGCCCGTCAGATTGAGCGGGACGCCGATGAAGATCTCGATACGGACGAAGCGGCGCCGAGCCTTGACCATTTCGCGGAAGCCGCTGCGGGCTTCATCAGCGAAGCGCGCGCCGGCGGCGACGGCGTCACCGTCAATCGCGCCGAGGCCTGCCGCGACATCGCCGTCGCGGCGCTCGCGCGTTTTTGCGAACAGGCGCATGCGGCGCTGCGCCGGACGCAGCCCGTCCGTCACGCCGGCGGATCGAGCCGGTTGATGGGCCTGCGCCCCGATATTGATCGCCCGCTTGACCCCGGGGCTGAAGCGCGCGCGAGGCGGGCGGCGCGCTTTCTGGCGGCGGCCGGAGGGCTCGGGCAGCGGCTCGGCCGCGCCGATGCTGTCGCCGCGCTCGTCGCCGACGCTGTCGCGGAGACGCGCCGCTATGCCGGCGATCTGGTGACCGAAATCCGCGCCGGCGAGGGCGCTGACCGCCTCTCCGCGCGCCGCCGCATGGACATCGCGCTTGGCGTCGCCGAACCGTTGATCGCGCCAGCCGATCTTGCCTTGTTGAAGGAACGCGCCGCGGCCGCCGCCGTCTCGGCCTGAGCGCGCCGGGTTTTCCCCCGCGCGCCTATCGTTGCGTTGCAGGCTTGCTGACGGCCGCTTAGGTCTTGGGATGATGATCGAAACGAAGAAACTGACTTTTCCGAGCGCACGCGGCGAAACCTTGGCGGGGGTGCTTGACCTGCCGGATGGCCCGCCGGCGGCGTTCGCGCTTTTTGCGCATTGCTTCTCCTGTTCGAAGGATCTTCGGGCCGCGCGCGAGATCGCTCGCGAACTCTGCGCGCACGGCGTCGCGGTGTTGCGGTTCGATTTCGAGGGGCTCGGCGCCTCGGAGGGCGATTTCGCAGACACCAATTTTTCGTCAAATGTTGATGATCTCGTCGCGGCCGCGGGCTTCCTGCGCCGCGCGTATCAGGCCCCGTCGATCCTCATCGGCCACTCGCTCGGCGGCGCCGCCGTCCTTGTCGCCGCGGCGCAAATTCCTGAAACCCGCGCTGTGGCGACCATCGGCGCGCCTGCGGACGCCGCGCATGTGACGCATCAGTTCGACGCGCACAAGCAAGAAATCGAGAAGACCGGGTCAGCGGCAGTGCGCCTTGCGGGCCGCCCTTTCATCATCAAGCAGCAGTTTCTCGACGATCTCGGCAAGGCGCGCGTCGTCGAGGCTGCCGCGTCCTTGCGGCGCCCGCTTCTCGTCCTGCACGCCCCGCGGGATCAGACAGTCGGCATCGAAAACGCCGCGCGCCTTTTCGAAGCGGCGCGGCACCCGAAAAGCTTCATCAGCCTTGATGATGCTGATCACCTGCTGACGTCGCCGCAGGACGCGCGTTACGCCGCGGCCATCATCGCCGCCTGGGCGGCCCGCTACACGGCGCGCCCCGCCGAAACGCCAGAACGCCGGGAAGATGCGGCAGAGCGAGCGCCAGACCCTTGAAACGCCCCACAAAAGCCCAAAATTCTGGACGATTTTTAATTCCTCGAACCCCGCTTTCGCCGCCTTGCCAGCGTATGGCAAAGAAGCTTCAACCGGCGGGGGTTTGAGGGTTTCTCAACCTCGTAAGGAGTTTAGCCAGGACTATGACCGGATCTCAATCAAAGTCGCGCCGCGTGAAGACCAACCTGCTTGCCGGGGCCGCAGCCGGCGCAGCTATCATTTCGCTGGGCCTTGCGGTCGTCAGCGCGCAGGCGCAAGCGCCGCGGCTTGTGACGCCCCCGCCGGCGGTCGCCTATGGCGACGGCGCCTTTTCCTTCGCCAATCTTGTTGAGCGCGTCGCGCCTGCGGTCGTCAGCGTGCTCGTCGAGCGCGAAGTCGAACGCCCGCAAATTCCGGACGAGTTGCAGCAGTTCTTCCAGTTCCGCTTCGGCGCGCCGCCGGAAGAGTTCGAAGGCGAGCCTGATGTCGCCGAAGCGCAAGGCTCCGGGTTCTTCATCGACGCGGACGGCCACATCGTCACCAACAATCACGTCGTTGAAGGCGCGAAGAACATCCGCGTCAGCTTGTCGAACGGCAAGGAATTGAAGGCGACGCTCGTCGGCGCTGATCCGTTGACCGATCTTGCGGTCCTCAAGGTCGTGGAGCCGCCGAAGGGGCAGGCGTTCGTGCAGTTTGCGGAAGACGTGAACTTGCGCGTCGGCGACTGGGTCCTCGCGGTCGGCAATCCATTCGGTCTTGGCGGCTCCGTCACCTCGGGCATCGTCTCCGCGATCGGCGGGGAAAGCCGTCAGGGCACATTCCTCGACTTCATCCAGATCGACGCGCCGATCAATCGCGGCAATTCCGGCGGCCCGACCTTCGATCTCAATGGGCGTGTCGTTGGCGTCAACACGGCGATCTATTCGCCGAACGGCGGCAGCGTCGGCATCGGCTTTGCGATTCCCGCCAAGACCGCGAAGGAAACCGTCGCCTCGCTCATCAAGAACGGCTCGGTGACGCGCGGCTGGCTCGGCGTTTCGATCCAGCCGGTTGATGAGAGCATCAAGTCGGCGCTGAAGCTGAAAGAGGCCAAGGGCGCGCTCGTCGCTGAAGTCATCGCCGGCACGCCGGCGGCAAAAGCGGGCGTCACGGACGGCGATCTCATCATCAAGCTGAACGGCCGCGATCTCGCCGATCCGCGCGACCTGACGCGGTCGATCTCGGCGCTGGCGCCCGGCGAGAAGGCGCGCCTCACGGTCTTGCGCGACGGCGCGGAAAAGACGCTCGTCGTCACGCTCGGCGCGCGCGACGCCGATCCGCAAGTCGCCTCCGCCGCGCCGCCCTCGCAGGGCGAAGACGTTCTGTCGGGCGAAGCCGGCGTCAAGGTCGCGGAGCTGAACGATGCGGCCCGCCGGCAGTTCCGCATTCCGGAAGGCGTCAATGGCGTCGTCGTCACCGCGGTGAAGCCGGGCAGCCCCGGCGAGGAGGCGGGCCTCCAGCCCGGCGCCGTCATCCTGCAGGTCGACGGCGCGGCGGTCACCTCGGCCGCAAGCCTGAAAAAAATGCTGGCTGACGCCAAATCGGGCGGCAAGGACGCGGTGCTCTTGCGCCTGCAGTTCGGCGAAGCCAAACAATTCCGTGCCCTGACGATCGGGAAAAAGGAAGGCTGAACGCTGACGGGCCTCTTGGCGCCGAGGCCCTTACCCTCTCCCGATTTCGGGGGAGGGGAGACGTATGGCGGCGTTTGTAGTTAGGAGAAGCCCATGAGAATTCTCGTCATCGAAGACGATAATGAAGCGGCGGCCCACGTCTCGCGCGGCCTGCGCGAGGCGGGGCATGTTGTCGACCATGCGCTCGACGGCGAGGTCGGCCTCAACATGGCTGGCTCCGGGGATTACGACGCCTATGTCATCGACCGGATGTTGCCGAAGCTCGACGGCGTCTCGCTGCTGACGCGGCGGCGGTCGGGCGGCGATGAAACGCCGGCGCTCTTCCTTTCAGCGCTTGGCGAAGTTGATGACCGCGTCATCGGCTTCAAGGCTGGCGGCGACGATTATCTCGTCAAGCCTTACGCCTTTCCCGAGCTCCTCGCCCGGGTCGAAGCGCTTGGGCGCCGGCGCACCCCGGCGCCGAACGTCACGACGCGCTACGCGGTCGGCGATCTCGAAATCGACGTCATCACGCGCACGGTCCGGCGCGCCAGCCGCAAGATCGACCTCCAACCGCGCGAGTTCCGCCTGCTCGAATATCTGATGCGCCACGCCGGCCAGGTGGTGACGCGGACGATGCTGCTGGAGAACGTCTGGGAATATCACTTCGATCCGCAGACAAACGTCATCGACGTCCATATCTCGCGCCTCCGGTCGAAGATCGACAAGGACTTCGACAAGCCGCTCCTGAAGACCATCCGCGGGGCCGGGTACACGATCACCGACGAGGAATAAGGGGAGGCTCGAAGGGGATAGGGGGTAGGTTGTGAGCAGATCGCAGCCCCCTGACGCGCATTCACAACCGACGCCCCGCCCCCTACAACCTCACCCATGTTCCGCATCCTTCGCACCACGACGTTTTCGTTCACGATCGTCTACGTTTTCGTGTTCGCGATCGCGGTCGCGCTTCTGGGCCTGCTGTTTTATCAGAACACCTTCGGCGAGATGTCGAAGCAGACGGACGCCGTCGTCGATCAGGAAATCGGCGTCTTGTCCGAGGCGTTCTCGACCGAGGGCGCGGGGTTCTTGCGCCGCGCCATCAATGACCGCGCGTCCTGGCGCGATGATGGACTTTACCTGTTGATCGCGGAACCGGCGGGCGCGGTGCTCGCCGGCAACCTCACGGCGCTGCCGCCACAGGCCGTCAACGCCGGCGAGGGCTTCATCAATTTCAGTTTCGAGCGTCCGCTTCTCGACGCGGCGGGGCGCGAGATCGGCACGGAAACGCGTGAGGCGCGCGGAAAGATCCGCCGGTTCAAGCCCGCCCCCGACGCCGACCAGTCGTATCTGGTGTTCGCCGCCCGCGATATCTCGACGCGCGAAGATCTCCGCCGCCGCACGCAGTCGATCATGGCGCGCATCGGCGCGGCGACGATCGCGCTCGGCATCGTCGTCGGGCTTGTCTTCAGCCGGGCGCTGCTGCGCCGCGTCGACAGCGTCAACCGCACCGCGCGCGCGATCCGCGACGGCGATCTTTCAAAACGCATCGCCCTCACCGGGGCGGGCGACGAGCTTGAAAACCTCGCGATGAACTTGAACGCCATGCTCGACCAGATCGAGCGGCTGATGGACGGCATGAAAGAGGTTTCCGACAACATCGCGCACGACCTGCGCTCGCCGCTGAACCGCATCCGCGGGCGCCTGACCGAAGCGGTGAAGGCGGGACCGGACGAGAAAGACGCCGCGCTGCGCGCGACGCTCACCGACGCCGAAAACATGATCGTCACTTTCAATGCGCTCCTCTCGATCGCCAGGATTGAATCCGGCGAGGGCGCCGGCGCGATGCAGGCGGTCGATCTCAAACCCATCGCTGAGGAAATGGTCGAACTCTACGAGCCCGCCGCGCAGGAAGCGGGCTTTGCGCTGCAACTCAAAACCGCGCCGGCCCCGCCCGTCCGGGCCTCGCGCGAGCTGATCAGCCAGGCGCTCGCAAACCTCCTCGACAATTCCCTGAAATACGCCAGCGGCGGCTCGACCATCCGCATCGATATCCGCGCGGGCTCTGGTGAGAAAGTGCTCCTTTCCGTGCTTGATGACGGGCCGGGCGTGCCGCCGGAAGAACGCGGCAGCGTCGTCAACCGTTTCGTCAGGCTTGAGCAAAGCCGCTCGACGCCGGGCAGCGGCCTGGGGCTCAGCCTCGTCTCGGCTATCGCGCGCGCCCATCGCGGCGCCCTGACGCTGGGCGATTCCTTTAGCGGCCGGTCGGATCAGCGCGGTCTCAAGGTGACGCTCGCGCTCCCGGTCTTCGGGCGCGCGTGAAAACGTTAACGAACCTTTGCCGCCCGCCCCGTTCCGCGATGCCGTCAACACAAGACTAAAGCGGGCGGGGTAGAACAGAGCGTTGGAAAGCCGCCATGATTGACGCCGCCCCGCTCGCGAACAGGATCCGTTTCACACCCGCGCCCTATGACGCGGACGCGGCGGCGCGTGCGGCCGAGGCGGTGCGCGGTCAGTCGTCCTTGGAGGTTTCCCGCTTCGTCGCCGGCGTCGCGGGGTGCTCGCCCTATCTCGCGCGCCTCATCGAAAAAGATCCGGCGTCAACGCTCGCGCTCTTTGCGCGCGCGCCGGAGGAAACGCTCCGGCGCGCCGGCGAGAAAGCCTGGCGCGCCGCCGAGGAAGTCGGCGCGCCCGCGCAGATGAAAGCCTTGCGGGCCGCCAAGGCCGAAGCGGCCCTGGCGATCGCCTTCGCCGAGATTTCCGACAGCGTCACGACGATGGAGGCCGCCCGGCTCTATTCGGCGTTCGCCGACGCCGCGACCGGGGCCGCGGCGCGCGCCGCGCTGAAAGGGCTTGAGCGCAGCGGTTTCAGGCCGGCGGACGCGGCCGCGCCCGAAATGCAGTCGGGTCTTGCCATCATCGCGATGGGCAAGCTCGGCGCATCGGAGCTGAATTTCTCAAGCGATATCGACATCGTCATCCTCTTCGACAATGCAAGCCCGGCGCTGGGCGCTGACGGCGAGGCGCGGGCGCGCGCGGTCGCGGCGGCAAAGTTGATCGTCCGCCTGCTGAACGAGCAGACGGCGGACGGCTATGTCTTCCGCACCGATATTCGCCTTCGGCCCGATCCCGGCGTTTCGGCGGCGGCGGTTTCCCTCAATGCGGCTGAGGCCTATTATCAGTCCTTCGGGCAGAACTGGGAGCGCGCGGCGTTCATCAAGGCGCGCGCCAGCGCCGGCGACATTGTGCTGGGGCAGGAATTCATCGGGCGCCTTCGCCCGTTCATCTGGCGGAAATATCTCGACTTCGCGCAAATCGACGACATCCATTCGATCCTCCGGCAGATACGCGCGGTGAAGGGCATGGAGGCGATCGACTTCAGCGGCGCGGATCTGAAGCGCGGCCCTGGCGGCATTCGCGAGATCGAGTTTTTCGCGCAAGGGCAGCAATTGATCGGCGGCGGCAAGAATGCAGCGCTGCGCGCGCCCGCAACGCTCGATGCGCTTGCCGCCCTCAGCGAGGCGGGCGTTATCGACAAGGCGACGGCGGATGGATTGAGCGCGCGCTATCGCTATCTCCGCCGTGTCGAGCATCGCCTGCAAATGATCGCCGACGAGCAGACGCATCGCATTCCGCCGGACAAAGAGGGCGCAGCGCGCCTTGCCGCCTTTCTCGGCGAGGCGTCGGCGGCGGCGTTCGAAAGATCGCTCCTCGATACGTTTCGCACGGTGCGCGAGCTGACCGCGCCATTTTACGAGCCGAAGGGCCGGCGGGCGGGCGCCTCGTCCGCCGCGCTGAATTTCGACGGCGTCGACAATCATCCCGATACGATGGCGGCGCTCGCGGCCAGGGGCTTTGAGCGGCCCGCACAGGTCGCCGACGCAATCCGGCGCTGGCGCGCGGGCGAAACGCGCGCGACGCGCTCGGAACGATCGCGCGCGCTGATCGCGCAGATGACGCCGCAGCTGATCGACGCCCTCGCCAGAGCCGGCGCGCCGGACGAAGCATTCGCCGCCTTTGACGGCTTCATCCGCAGCCTTCCATCGGGCGTCCAGATCTTCTCGCTCTTCGTCAATCGGCCGGATGTCTTCGACCGGTTGATCCGTATCATGACGGCCTCGCCTTTTCTGGCGCGCGAGGCGGCGAAGAAACCCCATCTTGTCGAAGCGCTGCTTGAGAGCCGCTGGCCGGATCGCACGCCCACGCGCGACGAGCTCGGCGCGCGACTCGTCCGGCGGATGGCGGCGGCGGACGGCTATGAGGGCGGCCTCAACGCCGCGCGACGCTGGGCGTCGGAGGAGAACTTCGCGGTCGCCGCGCAACTTCTGATCGAAACGATTTCGCCTCGCGAGGCTGGCGCGCGCTTCACCCTGATCGCCGAGGCTGCGATTGAGGCCATGCTGGCGGCGGCGCGGGACGAGACCGAACGGCTCTATGGCCCGATCGACGCGGAAGTCGTTGTCGTCGCCCTCGGCCGCCTTGGCGCGCGCGCGATGACAGCCGCGTCCGATGTCGATCTTCTGGTGATCTACGACGCCGCTGACACCGCGCGGGCGGGCGGCGCCGGTATCGACGCCGTCACCTGGGCGAGCCGCCTTGTGCGACGGTTCCTCGCCGCAGTCTCGACGCCGACGGAAGAGGGCGCGCTTTATGAAGTCGACATGCAGCTTCGCCCCTCCGGCTCGAAAGGCCCGGCGGCGGTGAGCCTTTCCGCCTTCTGCAACTATCATCGCGGCGAGGCCTGGACCTGGGAGAAGATGGCGCTCGTCAAGGCGCGCGTCATCGCCGGTTCGCCGGCGCTTGGCGGACGCGTCGCGGCTGAAATCGACACGATCCTGCGCAGTCCCCGTGACGCCGGCCTGACCGCGCGCGACGTCGCGGACATGCGCCGGCGCCTCAGCGAGGCCAAGCCCGCGACAAGCCCGTGGGACCTGAAAACCGCGTCCGGGGGCGCCACCGACGTTGACTTCATCGTTCAGTATCTGACGCTGGCGGCAGCGCCTGCGGGCGCGCTCGTGGTGCATCCCGAGCCCCTGGAGGCGCTTGGCGCGCTGGAAGCGATTGGCGCTCTTGAGGCGCCGCGCGCCGCGCTCCTGCTGGACGCGCATGCCCACTTCGACGCCGTGACGCAAGTCGCGCGCGCCTCCTCCGGCGGCGCCTTCGCGCCGGGCGGCTCGGCCGAGCCCGTGCGCCGGATGATGATTGCGCTCTTTGGGGCGTCATCTCTTCCGGATGCGGAGCAACGGTTGATTGACCTCGAAAACAGGGTCAGATCGGTTTACGAAGACGTGGTGGTAAAGGCCGGCGCGAACGCCGAGCCTGGTGAGGGGCGTTAGAGGGTCATGGCGCAGCGTCCGAGCTATGATCTGATGGTGATCGGCGCCGATGCGGCGGGTTTGGCCGCGGCGGCCGCCGCCAATCGTCTCGGAGGACGCGCCGTCGTCCTGCGCGCGGGCTCCGAGCCCCGGTCCGCAGGACTAAAGCCTTCGCCGCCGAATTTTGTCTGGCGCCTTCTCGAGCTTCACCGCTTCGAGCTGAAGACGGTCGACGCCGGTCTCGCGCTCACGCATCTTGCCGAAGGCGAGCGCGTGCCGACGCATCCTGACAGCGCGAGAACGGCAAGGCTGCTCGCCGCGCGTGATGCGACGCTTGAACATTTCTGGCCGGATTTTCTTCAGTCGATGGCGCGCGCGAAGACTGCCGATCCGCCGCAGACAGACGATAAAGGCCGGCGCGTCAAACCCGCCAGCGGGCTCGCCTTGATCGACCGGCCGCATGCGAGCGCGATCGACATTCTGGACGACCGCTTTGCCGATGAAGGGCTGAAAGCCCATGTCCTGATGACGGCGCTGGCGCCGCTCGGGCTCGCGGGAGACGAACCGGGATCGGCGGCAGCGCTCTTCGACTTCGAGGCGGCGGCGGCGCCGCGCCGCGTCGACGCCGAAGCGTTGCAGGAAGCGCTGACGGCTGCCGCGAAAGACGCCGGCGCCATTATCGAAGACGCCTTGCTCGTCAGCCTCACGCGCGAAGGCGAGCGTCTGTGGATTGCCCGCCTTGAGGATGGCGCCGAGATCCGCGCCGTGCGCGCCATCGCCTCCTCTGCGCTGGTCGCCGAGGCGGCTGGCATTCTTGCTGACGCCGGCGGCTCCCCCTTGCGCCGGCAGGGCGGCGTCGAAGCGACGATAAGACTGCGTTACGCGAAAAAGCCGCGCGTCAAATCAGGGGAGGGCGCGCAGACCCACCACATCGTCACAGACAAGCGCGCCCTCGCGCGCGCCCGCGACGCCATGCTCGAAGGGCGCATCGATGACGCGATGCCGATGAGCTTCGAGGTTCGCGGCCGCGAGATTGTCGCCCGCGCGCCGTTCGCACCCGCCTCGATCCGGGAGAACGGCGGCATGCGGGACTGGACGGGACAGGACTTGCAGATTCTCGGTCGCGCGGCGGCGGCGGCGATCGGGCGCCGGCTCGATCAGGCGGCCGGCGCGCCGCAATCGGTCGACGCTGTCATTGGCCCGGATGTCGCGGCGGGACTTCGCAAGCGCGATTTTTCGCTTTGCGCCCTGCCGGTTCCCGCGCCCTGCGTCGATGCGGTCGGCGCTGCAACGTCGCTTGTCATGAAGCTGATGCGCCCATGAACAAGCCGGCGCCGAAATCGCTCCTGAGGCCGGGCCCCAAGATCGAGGGCGGGCTCGACGCGATCGTCCTCGGCGGTTCGCCGGACGGGCTCGCCGCGGCCGGTCTGATGGCCAAGGGCGGCCTCAGCGTGATGGTGATCGAGAACGGCGCTGTCGCGCGCGAGCGGCGCGAATTCGCGCCTGGGTTTTTCTGCGACGACGGCGATCCGATCGCGGGATCAATCGATGCGGGCGTTGTCGACGGGCTCGACCTTTATCGTCACGGTCTCTCCTTCGCGCGGCGGCGGCTCGAAACGCTGGTGCGCTTCTCCGACCGCGCCACGCTGATCTTCGGCGGAGACCCGTCGCTCATGTCGGAAGCGGCCGGCGCCATGTCGCCGCTCGACGCCGAACGGCTACGCGACTTCGTTGAGCGCGTTTTCGACGACGCCCGCCGCTGGGGGGCGTGGTTCGCCGGCGGCGACCGCGCTATCGTTCCTGGTACGGACGATCTCACGGCCTCGCTCGACCAGCGCCTCGCCGGGCGGTTCAAGGACGTCCGGATCGAGGATTATCTCCGCGCCGAAGCGCTCCTGCGCGGGGCCCTGCGCCCGACGGAACCTTATAGCTGGCTCGCGCTGCCGCACCGCTGGGCCGGGGACGCCGCCGGCCTGCAGGCTGGCCTTGCCGCCATCGACGGGGGCGAGCGCGCGCTCGTCGCTGCGCTCCGGCGCGCCTGTCAGGCGTTTGGCGTCGTCTTCCGGCAGACCGACCGGGTCCGTTCGGCGCTGGTCGAATGGGACGGTACGGCGGGGCTTGCTCTTGACGATGGCGGCCAGATCCGCGCCCCGATTGTCGTCTCGGCGCTCAGCGCGCGGGAGAGTTTCCTGGGGCTCGTCGGCAGGGCGCGCCTCGACATCGAATTCGCAAACTTCGCCGCAGCCCCGCGGCCGCGCATCGCCTCGGTCCGCGCGCATGTCGCTCTCGATGCGCTCCCCGATGAGGAAGTGACGCTCTCGCGGCCGGATCGCCGCTTCATTTATGCGCCGTCGGCCGCGGAAACTCATCTTGCCTGGCGCATGGCCCTCGAAGGGCGCGCGGGCGCGCCGGCGCTTGCTGAAGCGATGATCCCGAGCGCGATCGACCCATCCCTCGCCCCGGGCGGGGGCGCGACGGTGACGATGCTCCTCCACCCGGTTGCTCTTTATACGGAGGAAGACGAGACGCCGCGCGCGGCGCTGGAGGAAGCGGCGGCGGTGACGCTCGACCGCCTCCTCCCGGGCGCCGGGCTCGGCTTCGTCGCGATTGATTTTGAACCCGTCATGCCCGCTGTCGCGCCGATCGCCGTCGCGGAGGAGCAGCGCCGCATCTTCGCCGAAGCGACGGGCATTGACGGTCTCTTTTTCTGCGGTCCCGAAGCCCAGCTCGGCTCGCGGCTCAGCCTTGCGAGCGGAAGGCGCGCCGCCGAGCGCGCGCTCGACTTTGCAAGGCTCAGCGTCAAGCAAGGGCGGAACACCCGATGATCTTTTGCGCCGCCGCTGACATCGCTGGCGAACCGCGCGCGACGCCTCTGTATGGCGCTGCGGCGTCGTTGAGCGCGGCGAACAGCTGGACCAGCGTCAATGGCTGGGCGGCCGCGCGCGTCTATACAAGCGTCGAGGAAGAATACGAGCATGCGGCGCACGGCGCGGCGCTTGTCGATCTTGGTCCGTTCTGCCGTTACACGGTGCGCGGCGAAAGCGCCGCCGACCTGCTTGCACGGTTGACGACGACGCCGGTCGCCGAGCTTGGCGTCGGCGAGAGCGCGCGCGGCCTCATCCTCGACGGCGCAGGCGCGGTCGTCGATTTTGCCGAGATCGCGCGGCTCGGCGGCGATCTTTATCTGTTGACGACGACAGCGCCGGTCGACCGCCGCCTGCAGATCGCGCAGCGCGGCTTTGACGTCACGGTCGCCAATGTCGCGCGCGATGTCGCCGCGCTCGGCGTCGTCGGACCGAAAGCGCGAGAGGCCGCGAGCGCGGCGGGCTTTGACGTGCAAAGCGCCGAGATGGCGGCGCAAGGGCGTGTGCGCGGCGTCGAGCTTGCAGTGAGGCCGATCAATTTCGGGGCGGCGCCGGGGCTGGAGATCGTTTATCCGGCCGAGGAAGCGCTGACCTTGTGGGAGCGTTTGCGGCGCGCGGGAAACCTCATCGCCGCGGGCCTCGACGCGCTCGACATCTTGCGCATCGAAGGAGGCACGCCGCGCGTCGGGCTCGACTTCATCAGCGCCGATCGCGCCCGGCCCGGTGAAGCGATGACCCCGATTGAAATTGGCCTTCCTCATCTTGCGCCGCCCAATCGCGGCTGGTTCAGCGGCCGGCGCGCCATGTCGGCGGCGCCCGCGCCTGAGCGCCTCCTCGCCGTTCTCGCCGTCGACGCCGATGAGGTCGCCGGCGCCAGCCTGGTGTTTTTCAAGGGAGCAGCTGTCGGGCGGGTGACGTCCGCCGCCTATTCACCCGAACTCCGGCGCGCGCTCTGCTTCGCCGAGCTGGGGGCCGGCGCTGTGGGCGAAACCTTCGAAATCGGGCGCGCCGGGTCCGGGCCGCGTGTCGGGGCCGTCATCCGCGAAACGGCCGAGAGCCGCGTCGCCGGGGCTTTCCGGACCTCGCTCAAGGCCGCGACGGATTCCCGCCGCCCTGCCGTTTAAGTCTCCGAGGGCGATGGGACGACAGAACAAGGAAATCAGTGATGATGAACAAGACAATCCTGGCGGCGGCGTCGATCGCGGCTCTTGTGGTTGGCGGCGTCGCGGTGGCGGGGCCGGGGAAATTCTCGCGCGCCGACAAGGACGGCGACGGCAAGATCTCGGTTCAGGAGATTGACGCCCGCAACAAGGAATTCATCGCCAAGGCCGACGCCGACAAGGACGGCTTCGTGACTGAGGAAGAAATGGAAGCGCTGCGCGCCGCAAGGAAAGCCGAAATGAAGGCGCGGATGTTCCCCGACACCAACAAGGACGGCTATGTCGACCGCCGCGAGCATGAAGACGCCGCGCGCGCCCGCTTCGCCGACCTCGACAAGGATGGCGACGGGCGCCTTTCGGAACAGGAAATGCGCGATGGACATTCGCGCGGTCATGGGCGCGGTCATGGACGCGGGCGTCCCTGAACGATCGGCGGGCGCCCGTCACCGGCGGGCGCCTGACCTTCCGCCACGGATGAGCGTAATTCTCGCGCCGCCGTCGCGCTCTGTGATGACGGCCGGACTTGAACTGGGCGGCGATTTTGGACGCTGGCGAGGAAAGCGACGACGCGCTGGTGGCGCGCGCAGGGCGGGGCGACCGTCTGGCGGCCTCGCGTCTGATTGCGCGCCACACGCCGAAGGTGCTGGCGGTCTGCGCGCGCGTGCTCGGCGACCGCGCCGCGGCGGAAGATGCGGCGCAGGAGACGTTTTTGAAGCTCTGGCGCTCGGCCGATCGCTGGAAGCCGGGCGCGGCGAAGTTCGAAACCTGGCTCTACCGGGTCGCGACCAACGCCTGCATCGACCGCTTGCGCCAGCGCAAGCCCGAAGCGCCGGAGGAGGACGCGCCGGAAATCGCCGACGCCGCGCCGCTCGCGGACGCTTCGATGATGGAACGCGAACGCACACGACTGGTCGAGCGCGCGCTCGCGGCGCTCCCCGACCGGCAGCGGATGGCGATCGTGCTCTGTCATTATCAGGAGCTGTCGAACGCCGAAGCGGCGGCGGCGATGAGCGTGAGCGTCGATGCGCTCGAATCGCTGCTCGCACGGGCGCGCAAAAGTTTGAAGGAAAGCCTTGCGCCGAGGCGCGCTGAGCTGATTGAGGGCGCTTGAGAGACGATGACACACGACGACAACACAGATCTCGACGAATGGCTGGCGCCGCCGCGCGGCGTCCCCGACACGGCGGCGCTGCAGCGGCGCCTGCTTGAAGACTACGACGCGGCGATGCGGGCAAAGCGCGCCGGGCCGCTCAATGCGCTCGCCGACGCTTTTGGCTGGCGCGCGCTTGCGCGGCCGTTTGCGCCAGCCGCGCTCGGCGCGGCGATGGTTGCGCTCGGGGCCGTCTTCGGCGCGACGACGTCAGGCTCCTTTGGCGCCGGCGCGCGCGATGATGAAGCCTACGCTTATCTGTCAGCGGCGCTCGACCCCTCTTACGGGTTCAGCGAGGAGGTTTCGGCATGGGCCGGACAGTAATCATTCTGCTGGCGCTCTCGCTGGCGGCGAACGTCTTCCTCGGCGGTTTCGTCGCCGGGCGCATCGCAGGGCCCGGATTTGCAGGCTTCGACCGCGGCTTCGGCGAGGGCCCGCACAGAGATCGCGGACGCGGCGGCGATTTTCGTCGCGACTTCGACGCGCTCCCCGACGCCGCACGCGAAAAGCTGCGCGCCTCGTTCAAGAAGAACCGCGAGGAATTCATCACAACCTTTCGCGAGGGGCGCGCGTTACAGCAGGAATTCGTCGGCGTGCTGACGGCCGAGACCTTCGATCGCAGCGCCGCCGAGGCTGTCGCGGCGAAGATCGAGGCGTTCGAGGCCGAGCGGCGCCGATCAACGCCGCGCCTCATCATTGATGTGATGGATGGCCTGCCTGTCGAAGACCGGCGCGCGCTCGCCAAGGTTATTGAGCGGCGCATCATCGAAGACATGCGCGGCCCCGGACGGCGCCATCGCCGCGACGGTCCGCCGGATGATGGTCCCGTTACCGAGTAAAAGACTTACTTCGCTCCCCTGGAAGCGGGTGGCGCGAAGCGGGGCGCGCTATTCCGCCGCTTCAATGCGCTTTTGCGGTGACGCGGCCGTCGGCGCGGTCAGCACATGGGCCTCGGCGCGGACGAATTGGGGCAGGCGCACGCGCGCGTCGCGGCGGCGCGGGAAGCTGGCGCAGGCGACCGTGCCGCGCCCTTCATTGCTCGCGATGGCGAGCAGGCCGCCTTGCATCTCCATCAGGGATTTCGAGAGCGCAAGGCCGAGGCCCGTTCCTTTAAGCTCGCGCGCGAAGCGGTCCTTGATGAGTTCGAAGGGCTGGCCGAGGCGCGCGAGATTATTCTTGGAAATGCCGGCGCCGTTGTCCGCGACGATGATGGTGACGCCATCGAGATCGGCTTCTGCGGTCAGCGTCACTTCTCCGCCCGCGGCGGTGAATTTGATCGCGTTCGACAGCAGATTGAGCGCGACCTGCTTGACCGCGCGGGGATCGGCGAAAATCGCCGGCGCGTGGCCGACGCTCGCTGTCAGCTTCACCCCGGCGTCGCTCGCGCGCTTGGCGACAAGACGCACGCATTCGTCGAGGATCTTTTCGAGTTCAACGCGGCGCGGTTCGAGCGTCAGCTTGCCGGCCTCGATTCGCGACATGTCGAGAATGTCGTCGATCAATTCGAGAAGATGCTGGCCGCTCGAAAGGATGTCGCCGACATATTCGCGGTATTTTGCGTCGCCCAAAGGCCCGTAGAGCTCCGATTGCATCACCTCCGAGAAGCCGTTGATGGCGTTCAGGGGCGTGCGCAGCTCGTGGCTCATATTGGCGAGAAACTCGCTCTTTGAGCGGCTGGCGTCTTCGGCGCGGCGCTTTTCAAGCTCATAGTTCCGCATCGTCTCGGAGAGGTCGCGGCGCGAGGCTTCAAGGTCCGAGACCGTCGCTTCAAGCTCGCGCTCTTTCTTTTTCTGGGCGCGGGCCTGCCGTTTCATGTCGGTGACGTTCGAGGCGACGCAGACGAGCCCGCCCTCGGCGGTCCGGCGCCGCGCGATCTTGAGCCAGCGGTCGCCGCCAGCGTCGATCTCGACGCTTTCATCGCCGATCGCCGCGTCGGGCGCGAACCATTGCTCGATCGTATCGGCCCCGGCGACGGCCGCTTTCGCGACGTCGCGCGCGCTCATGCCGGGCGCGAGCGCTTTCGTCCCGATACGGAACGTCGCGGCGAACCGGCGGTTCCAGGCGGCGAGACGCCCATGCGCGTCCCAGAGCACGAAGGCGTCAGGAATGCTCTCGATCGCATCCTTCAATCGAAGTTCTGCAATGGCGCCGGCGGGCGTCGCGGTCGTCGCGCCGGAAAGATCGAACATGGCCCCGGCGCGATTGAAGCGCGTCGCGTCGGCGTTCGTGCGGACATAAACGCGCGACCAGCCGCCTTTCGGCTGGCGAAGGCGCACGGCGCCCTCGGTGACGCCAGAGGTGTCGCCCGACATCACCGCAAGCGCGGTCCTCAAGTCCTCCGGGTGAACGAGCGCGGTGATCTCGCGCAGCGTGAAGGTGCGGTCGCGATTGCCGAGGCCGATCGCCTCAAGCGCGCCGCGCGCGATGGTCACCGTGCGCGCCCCTGAATCGAAGCGCCACCACCCTGTTCGGCCGGCGGCGAAAGCAAGGCTTGATTGCTCGAGCGTGTCGACGGCGCTGGCGGCGAGCGCAGCGGCGCGGCTCTGCCGGATGAAGGCGGCCATCAGCGACGCGATGGCGATCGCGATCGCGCAAAGCAGCAGAAGATAAAAGAACCATGGCGGCGACCGGCCGAACATGTCGGCGGCAGGCGCGGCGACCATCACCGCCTCGCCATTGTCGAGCGGGCGCCAGGCAAGGCTTGCGGGCCCTGTCTTCAAGGGCGCTTCGATCCGCCCGCGCTGTGTCAGCGCCAGTCCGCGCACGTCCGCCGCCTCGACGCGCACTTGCGCCCGCTTGCCCGCGCTCGCCAGCACGTCGCCGGCGGCGGAAAGGTGATAAACGACAGCGGCGCCTTGCGGGCGGCAGGCGGCGATCGCGCCGCGGACAGGCTCGCCCGTCATCAGCGCGACATTCGCCGCGCTTGCGCATTCGCTCGCCGCATCGTTGACCCGGAGCGCGGTTTCAACGCGCCGCGCCGAAGCGTCGTCCTGCGCCTTGCCGAAAAAGAGCAGCGCAAGCGCCCCGACCAGCAATCCGGTCAGCAGCATCAGACGGCGCGGCGACAGGGTTCGCAATTTCGGGGCGCCCGCTGGTGCGGCCGCGACCCCGGAATGCCGATCTCGCGCCCCCATGAAACGCCTTCGCCGCTGCTGGTTTGACTATTGCGAACAAGAAGACGCGCCGGAAGGGGTGCGCCGTCGATTTACCTTTTGGAAACTATTCCCATTCCCCCCGCGTTGTCACGGTCGTCTTTCGCTGGCGCTCACTCTTCCCCCAACAACCTTGCCGCCATCTCGTACAGGTTTGGCGATCGCTTCGGCGCCGCAATGATGTGTCGGAGGCGTTCTTCCACGTGGCGGGCGCGGGCGGGTTCGAGTTTGCGCCAGCTTTCAAGCGCCGACATCAGCCGCGCGGCAAGCTGAGGGTTCATCGCATCAAGCGCCAGCACTTCGTCGGTGAAGAAGGCGTAGCCCGCGCCGTCGGCGCGGTGGAAGCCGGCAAGATTTTGCCCGGCAAAGACGCCGATGAGGGCGCGCACCTTGTTCGGGTTCTTCGCATCATAGGCTTCATGTGCGGTCAGAGCGCGGACGTCCTGGAGCGCCGTCGCCGCCGGCGCCATGGCGCGCATGCCGAGCCATTTGTTGACGACGAGCGTGTCGCCCTTCCATTTCCGGTAGAAGCGATCAAGCGCGGCCTCGCGCAAGGGTGAGGCGCTCTGCGCGAGCGCGGACGCGGCTGCCGCTTCGTCGGTCATGTTCGCCGCCGTCGCCAGCTGGCGCTCGGCAAGGGCGTCTTCGCCCGCCTCGACAAGCAGCGAGAGCGCCGCGTTGCGGAGCGCGCGTCGCCCGGCGCTGGGCGCCGAAGGGTCATAAGGCTCGTTTGATGCGAGACGATGGTGGAGATCGAGCAGCGTCGATTTCAGGCTGGCCGCGACGCCGGCGCGCACCCGGCGCCGCCCTGCCGCAATGCGCGAAGGGTCGATGACCGCGACATGGCGGACGAGGTCGGCTTCGCTCGGAACCTTCAACAGCTCCGCCGCGAAAGCGGGATCGGCGCCCGCCTTCTCAAGGCTCGCTTCGAGCGCAGCCGCGAAGCGCTTCATCGCCGCATCCGGGTCCGTCATCTCGCGCGCGCCGGCGAAGGCGAGGGCGAGGTCGCGCCACAGCCCGTCCGTCGCCGCCCAGCGCGCGAAGAGATCGGTTTCAGCGCGGGCGATCGTCAGCCGGTCGTCGAGACTTGAAGGCTGCGCCAGCGTCGCCGGCGCCGAAAATTCACGCAAGAGCGAGGCGAGGGGGCGCTCGCGGAACGGCCCGAACTTCAGCGTCGATGTGTCCTCGCGCAGGCGGACGAGCCCCTCCTCCAGAAGCGCGCCCGTGCGCGCGCCGATCAGCGCGAACTTCACCGGGATGTCGCGCGGCGGGCTCGCCGATTGCTTCAGCGTCAGCGCATAGCCGCCAGCGCTGTCGAAATTTTCCGAGACGGCGATTTCCGGCGTTCCGGCGTCCGAATACCAGCGGCGGAACTGCGTCAGGTCCTCGCCGCCCGCGTCCTCCATCGCGGCGATGAAATTCTCGACCGTCGCCGCCTCGCCGTCATGGCGCGCGAAATAGAGATCGCACGCGGCGCGGAACTTCGTCTCGCCGAGGATGATCTTCAGCATACGGCAGAGTTCCGCGCCCTTCTCATAGACGGTCGCCGTATAGAAATTGTCGATAGTGATATAGCTCTCGGGCCGGACGGGGTGGGCGAGAGGGCCAGCGTCCTCCGGGAACTGCTGGATCCAGAGCCGGCGCACATCCTTGATGCGCTGCACCGCGCGGCTGCGCATATCGGCGGAAAATTCCTGGTCGCGAAAGACGGTGAAGCCTTCCTTCAGGCAAAGCTGGAACCAGTCGCGGCAGGTGACGCGGTTTCCGGACCAGTTGTGGAAATATTCATGCGCGACGATCGATTCGATCGCCTCATAGTCGGCGTCGGTCGCGGTTTCAGGCGAGGCGAGCACATAGGCGGAGTTGAAAACATTCAGCCCCTTGTTCTCCATCGCGCCAAAATTGAAATGATCGACGGCGACGATCATGAAGACGTCAAGGTCGTATTCGCGACCAAACGCTTCTTCGTCCCAGGCCATGGCGCGTTTGAGCGCATCAAGCGTGTAGCCGCATTTGTCGAGGTTCTTCGCCTGAACAAAAACCTTCAGCGCGACACGGCGCCCGGAGCGGGTGACGAACGCGTCCTCTGCTGCGGCGAGATCGCCGCCGACAAGCGCAAAGAGGTACGAGGGCTTCGGGTGCGGGTCCGCCCACTGCGCGAAATGGCGCCCATCGGGAAGGTCGCCCTGCGCCAGCAGATTGCCGTTCGACAAAAGCACCGGGTAGCGCGCTTTCTCGGCCTCGACTCGCACGGAATATGTCGCAAGCACATCGGGGCGGTCCGGGAAGAACGTGATACGTCGGAAGCCCTCGGCTTCGCACTGCGTGCAAAACATGCCGTTCGAGAGATAAAGCCCGGAGAGCGCAGTGTTCTTTTCCGGACTGATCGCCGTCTCGATGTCGAGCATGAAGGCCTGCGGCGGATGAAGGATCGTCAGCGTCTCATCGGTCCGCTGATAGGCGCCGGGCTCAAGCGCGCGCTCGTCGATGGCGATCCGCAACAGCTCCAGCGCCTCGCCATTGAGGACGAGGGGAGCGTCCGGCGCCGCGTGCGCAAGGCGCTGGATCGAGAGACGCGCCTTGACGATCGTGCGCATCGGATCGAGCGCGAAGGTCAGATCGACATGAGCGATCCGGTAATCCGGCGGGCGATAATCGGCGAGACGTGTCGGCTGCGGGGCGTCGGAGTTCATGACGGTTCAATGAAAGCGGCGAGGCGGATGTGAGCGGGCGGGCGCGCGATGTAAAGGGGCGCGCGCGCTTGGAATCGGCGCAACTTCGCCCTATCACCCGCGCTCGCTGACGGAGGCCTTGATGCGCCACTTCCTGAACACCGCCGACTGGACGAGAGCCGAGCTGGACGCGATGCTCGCCGACGCGCGCGCGATGAAAGGGTCGCCCTTCGGCGAGCAGTTGAAGGGGAAGACCATCGCGCTTCTTTTCCTGAATAATTCGCTGCGGACGCGCACCTCCTTCGATGTCGGCGCCCGGCAACTCGGCGGTCATGCGGTGGTCCTCTCGCCGTCTGGCGGGATGTGGCCGCTTGAGTTCGAGGACGGCGCCGTCATGGACGGCGAGGCGGAAGAACATGTGAAGGAAGCCGCCGTCGTCCTCTCGCGCTACGCCGACATCATCGGCGTCCGCGCGTTCCCGAAATTCGCCGACTGGACGGAGGACCGGAAGGACAAGGTGCTGAACGCCTTCGCGCGCTATTCGGAAGTTCCCGTCATCAACATGGAGACGATCACCCATCCGTGTCAGGAACTCGCGCATATCATGGCGGTGGAGGACCAGCTGGCGCTCGAGGGCCGTCCGGGTACGGACGGAAAGAAATTCGTCCTCACCTGGACTTATCACCCCAAGCCCTTGAACACGGCGGTCGCCAATTCCGCGCTGATGATCGCGGCGAAGTACGGGATGAAGGTGACGCTGCTCTGTCCGACGGAGGACTACATCCTTGATGAACGCTACATCATGCAGGCGACCAAAGACGCTGGGGCGAACGGCCATGCGTTGACGATCACGCATGACATCAAGGAAGCCTATGAAGGCGCGGACGTCGTCTATGCGAAGAGCTGGGGCGCGCTGCCGTTCTTTGGAAACTGGGCGCCCGAAAAAGGCATCCGGGACCGTTTCAAGCACTTCATCGTCGACGAGGAAAAGATGGCGCTGACGAACGCCGCCCTCGTCTCCCACTGCCTGCCGATGCGCCGCAATGTGAAGATGACCGACGCGGTCTTCGATAGCGCAGCCTGCATCGCCTATGAAGAAGCGGAGAACCGGCTGCACGTGCAGAAGGCGGTGATGAAGGCATTGGTGCGCGCCTGAAATGACCGCCCCGACCCTCGCCACGCGCCAGACGATTGTTCAGCTTCTCTCCAACATGCAGGACGGGAAGGAGATCAGGAATTATCTCCAGCGCTTTTCAACCGTCGATCAGTCGCGCTTTGCTGTCATCAAGATCGGGGGCGCAATCCTGCAGGAGCAACTGAAAGAGACCGCGGACGCGCTCGCTTTCCTGCATACGGTCGGGCTCACCCCCATCGTCATCCATGGCGGCGGGCCGCAGCTTGATGCGACCTTGAAGGAGCGTGGCATCGAGACGCCGAAGATCGACGGGCTTCGCGTCACCGACGCCGCGACCATGGACGCAGCGCGCGACGTTTTCATCGGCGAGAACATCAAGCTTGTCGAAGCCGTGCGCGCCGAAGGCGTCGAGGCGGACGGCATCGTCGCTGGCGTCATCGAGGCCGATTATCTCGACAAGGAGAAATACGGCTTCGTCGGCGAGCCCACCAATGTTCGCCTCGGCATGCTGCGCTCGATCGTCAATTCCGGCGCGGTGCCGATCCTGACCTGCCTTGGCATCGCGCCGGGCGGGCAGCTCTTGAACATCAATGGCGACAGCGCAACGCGCGCGGTCGTCGCCGCGTTGCAGCCGCTGAAGGTCATCTTCCTCACCGGCGCGGGCGGTCTCCTCGACAAGCACAAGCGGCTGATGCACTCGATCAACCTCGCGTCGGACTACGAGAAGTTGATGAAGGCCGACTGGGTCAATGGCGGCATGCGGTTGAAACTCGCCGAGATCAAGAAGCTCCTCGACGCGCTGCCGCTCACATCCTCCGTCTCCATCACGACGCCGCAAGGCCTCGTGCGCGAACTTTTCACGCATGGCGGCTCCGGCACGCTGATCCGGCAGGGCGAGGCGATCCGCACCTTCACGACGAAAACGCGGCTCGACCGTGAACGGACGATCCAGCTCGTCGAAACTGCCTTCGCGCGCACGCTCAAGGCCGACTGGTGGGACAGCCTCGATATTCATCAGGTCTACATGTCGGAGAAATACCGCGCCGGCGCGATCCTCACGAAGATCGACGACTTCATCTATCTCGACAAATTCGCGGTGACGGAAGAAGCGCGCGGCGAGGGCCTTTCGCGCACCATCTGGCGCCAGTTCACCAAGCAGACGCCGGTTTTCTGGTGGCGCTCGCGCACTGCGAACAATTTCAATTCCTTCTACAACGACATGGCGACAGGCTCGGTGAAAACGGGTCAGTGGACCGTCTACTGGATCGGGGAATTTGACTGGAGCCGCATCGAGCGCAATGTCACGCGGATAGCGGCGTTGCCGGCGTCTTTTGAAGGGTAGGGCCGGCGAGCGCTCCTTTACGGGTCACGCGCGACGCCTTACGTGCTACCCTCATGACGGAACCTTATCTTGTCGGGCTTGTCGGCGCGCGCGGGCATACGGGGCGCGAGTTGATCCGCCTCATCGCCGGACATCCCGACCTCATGCTCGGCTTTGCGGTCAGTCGCGAATATGCGGGCCGCCGCGTCGCTGACATCGCTCCCGAAGACAAAGACGAGTGCATCTTCGAGGCGCTCGATCCCGCCGAAGTGGCGCGCCGGCGCGCTGATGCGGTGATCCTGGCGCTGCCTGACGGCGCCGGCGCGCCCTTCGTCGCGGCGATCGCGGCGTCGGCGCCTGAAAAAATCATCGTCGATCTCTCCGCTGATCACCGCTTCAACGACGCCTGGGCTTACGGGCTTCCCGAACTTCATCGCGACAAGATCAAGGGCGCGACACGCATCGCCAATCCGGGCTGCTATGCGACGGCGCTCCAGCTGAGCGTCGCGCCGTTGCTTCCCTTGCTTGGCGGCGTGCCGGCGGTGTTTGGCGTTTCGGGGTACTCGGGCGCGGGAACAACGCCGTCCCCGCGCAACGATCCTCAGCGCCTCGCCGACAATCTGATGCCCTACAAGCTTGTCGGTCATAATCACGAGCGCGAGGCGACGCGCCATCTCGGTCACGCGGTGCGGTTCTTTCCGCATGTGCATCCGGCGTTCCGGGGGCTGCTCGTCACCGCGCATATCCCGCTCGCCGCGCCGCTCGACCAGGCGGGCTTGCGCAGGCGCTATCACGAATATTATGACGGCGAGAGATTGATCGAGCTTCGCGACGAACCGCCGGAGCTGAAAGAGGGGGCCGGACGAACAGGCGTCCTCATCGGCGGGTTCGATGTCGGCGCGGGCGGGGTAAGCGCCGTGGTCTGCGCCGCGGAAGACAATCTCCTCAAGGGCGCCGCCGTGCAGGCGATCCAAAATCTGAATATCGCCCTCGGAATTGATGAATTTGCGGGAATTGGTTGAGTCTTCGTTTTCCCGCTATTCGCCGAAGGGATGGATCCGAAACCTCTCAGCGCCGCCCGAAATAAAGCTTCTTCGCGGCGAAATCGATCGCCACGTCCTGCTCCGCCAAAAGGTCGGCGCCGAGAAGTCCATAGGCGAGGCGCCGCACGCCGAGTTCGTCGAACAGCGGCGCGTCGTAGATCCAGACGGGTTTTCGAGACCAGCGCTTCGCGCCGACGCTGATCGAGCGCATGATCCCGGCGTTCACCCGCGTTCGGTCGTCGAACACATCGTCGAGCCGCGTGCCGGTCGTCGGCGTGCGCCCTGTCGCCACGGACAAGGTCCCGGTGAACAAGGCGTCCGCGGCGGCGTAGTTGATCAGTGTGGTCGCGAGGCCGAGATCGACAATGAAGTCGATCGGCTCGCCATTGATCCGTCCGCGCACCGTGAACAGCTCAGCGCCCGTCGGCTCGTAGCGGGTGCGCTTCATCGAGATTTTGCTCATCCGCGCAGTCACCGCTTCCGGAAGGCCTGCGCGGTCGTAAAAGGCGATCGTCTTCGCCGCGTGATCGACAGCGACAGCAAAGTTTTCGAGGATATCAAGTCCGATGATGCCGGCCGGGGTTGCGCGCGGCGCGTCCCAATCGGGCAAGACGACGCCGGCATGGGCGCGCGCCAGCACGACGCCCGCCTTCAGCTCGCCGATCAGATAGGGCTCGAACAGACGCGCGCCCGAAATGCTCAGAATCCGGAGCGATGGCCCTTCGGCGCGCGGCGGGTTCGCAGCCCGCGCGAAGTTCTCGAAGACAAGCGACAGCGTCGCGCCAGTGTCGAGGATGAAAAGATAGGGCCCTTTGCCCTCAACCATGACGTCGATCGCGATCGAGCCTTCGCTGGTGACTTTGTAGGGGACGACAGCGAGCGGCGCTTGCGCGCTGGCGCCGAGGGCGCCGGCGAGCCAGACGATGATTGCAGCGATGATGGCCCGCATGGCGCGTCCCCGGCGGCCGTGACGCCGCTTGGCGGCGGATCCTATCCTCTTCGCTGGCCGATGGGCGCCCGCGCCGGTCGCGCGCGGGCGTCGGTTCGGCGCACCAGGTCATGGCCGGCCCCCGCCGGGGGTTCGAGACCGTCTTTTGCGCCGCGTCATGACCCAGCGACGGCAACAGGCTAGTTTTCCACAAGGGCCCAGAGTTGCGCCAAGGGAGGGGCGGCCATGCTTCATATCTTGAAAAAACTGCCGGTAGGGGTGCAAGCGCTCCTTTTTGCCGTATCCGCGATCGGCGTCGCCGTGGGGCTCGCGCTTCTGGGTTGAAAGCCCCTTGCGGAACGGGTTTTCCCGGCTATAACCCGCGCCTTCGTCGGTCGCCGGGCCCAATGGCATGCCTTGGCGGCCTTTTCATGCGCCCCGTTTCGGGGCCCTTTCCAGGGTAGCAAAATGCCGAAAATGAAGACCAAGTCCTCCGCCAAGAAGCGGTTCAAGATGACCGCGTCCGGCAAGGTGAAGGCGGGCGTCGCCGGCAAGCGCCACCGTCTCATCTCGCATAACGGCAAATATATCCGTCAGAACCGCGGCACCGTGGTCCTCTCGGACGCCGATGCGAAGATCATCAAGAAATACATGCCCAATCACCGCTAGGAGGGACCCCCATGTCACGCGTCAAACGGGGCGTTACGTCCCATGCCAAGCACAAGAAAGTCATCAAAGCGGCCAAGGGCTATTACGGCCGCCGCAAGAACACGATCCGCATCGCCAAGCAGGCGGTCGAAAAGGCGAACCAGTACGCCTATCGCGACCGGCGCGTCAGAAAGCGGAATTTCCGCGCGCTCTGGATCCAGCGCATCAATGCGGGCGCCCGCGAACTCGGGCTGACCTATTCCCGATTTATCGACGGGCTCGCCAAGGCGGGTATCGAAGTTGACCGCAAGGTCCTTGCCGATATCGCCGTGAAAGAGCCCGAGGCGTTCAAGGCCCTGGCCGACAAGGCGAAAGCGGCGCTCGCTGCCTGACGCCCCGACCAAAGCCCGGACTCGCCCAACAGGACAACCGGGTGACGTGCGCCGATGAATTCGATTAGCGTCATCCGGAAACGGATGACGCTTCTTCATGACGCGCCCCGGAAAAGATACTTGCCGTTTCGCAATCATATCCGATGAAGGAGAGCTGGATCTTCATCCCCGCGGAGCGCGCTCTTGCGTGTCGTCACGAAAGGTATGGCCCAGCAGCAAACTCACAAGGGTTTTTGCTGCTAGCAAAGTTATTTGCAGAGATCGGATTAAGCGTCATCCGGAAACGGATGACGCTTTTTTCTTGGGAGAACGGACACGCAATGTCCGACATCGACGACATCCTTCGCGACACGCTCGCCAAAGTCGCCAATGCTGCTGACATTGCGGCGCTTGAAGACGTGCGCATCGCCGCGCTCGGGAAAAAGGGCGCCGTCAGTGAGCGGATGAAGACGCTCGGCGCGCTGCCGCCGGAAGAGCGCAAAGCCGCGGGCGCCGCGCTCAATGTTCTCAAGGACAAAATCGCCGCGGCGATCGATGCGAAGAAGGGGGTTCTTGAAAGCGCCGCGCTCGACGAACGTCTTCGTACGGAGAAAGTCGACGTCACGCTGCCGGCGCCCGCCGCGCCGAGAGGACGCATCCACCCGGTGACGCAAGTGACGGAGGAGATCGTCGCGATTTTCTCCGCGATGGGCTTCGATGTCGCCGAAGGTCCCGATATCGAGGACGACTTCCACAATTTCACCGCGCTCAACTTCCCGGCCGATCACCCGGCGCGGGAGATGCACGACACGTTCTTCTTCCCGCCGAAGGCGGACGGCGCGCGTATGCTCCTGCGCACGCATACCAGCCCCGTGCAGATCCGCACGATGATGACGAAGCAGCCGCCGATCCGCATCATCATCCCGGGACGGACATTCCGCTGCGATAGCGACCAGACGCACACGCCGATGTTCCATCAGGTCGAAGGCCTCGTCATCGACCGCGAAACCCATATGGGACACCTGAAGGGAACGCTTGAAGCGTTCTGCAAGGCGTTCTTCGAGGTCGACGCGGTCAAGACCCGCTTCCGCCCGCATTTCTTTCCGTTCACGGAGCCTTCGGCCGAAATGGACATCGGCTATGAGCGGGTGGGGAACGAGATCCGCATCGGGCAAGGCGAAAAGTGGATGGAGATCCTCGGCTCCGGCATGGTCCACCCGAACGTCTTGCGGAATTGCGGGCTCGATCCGGACGAATATCAGGGCTTTGCGTTCGGCATGGGGATCGACCGGCTCGCGATGCTGAAATACGGTATACCGGACCTCCGCGATTTCTTCGCGGCGGACGCGCGCTGGCTTGAGCATTACGGGTTCGACCCGCTCGACCAGCCGAACCTGTCGACGGCGCTGTCTCATTAGGGGAGGGAACAATGCGCAAATACTTGATGATCGCGGCGATCGCGTTGATCGCGGCCTGTGAAAAAAAGGAACCGGCGGCGGCTGCCGACGCGGTCGATCCCGCGGCGGAAGAAGCCGCCGTGGAAGATGTGCAGGTCGATCCTGCAGCCGCAGCAGCCGAGACCTATGCGCGCCTTGAAGGCTCATGGGCCGAAACCGGCCAGTGCGCCGATTATCAAGTGCGCTGGGAGATCGAACCGAACGCCTTCCAGCTTTACGAGATGCGCTGTGAGATCGACCGGATTGAACCGCTCAGCGTCGGCGTGCGCGCCATTGCTCAGTGCACGGTCGAAGGCGACAACGACAACGTGGCGGACAATTTCCACTTCATCCGCGAACCGGACGGCTCGCTGACCATCGTCAACGAGGCGAACGAGGCGCGAAACGAGGGGCTCTATCCTTGCGTCGAGAGCGAAATTTGAGGCGATGACTTATTACCTGGCGAGAACGGTCAAGGCCGACTTCGGCGCGGTCGTCACGCGCGTCGTCGAGGCGCTGCGGCAAGAGGGCTTTGGCGTTCTGACCGATATCGACGTCGCGGCGACCATGAAGGCCAAGCTTGGAGTGGCGTTTCGTCCCTATCGGATTCTTGGCGCCTGCAATCCGGCGATGGCGCATAAGGCGCTTTCCGTCGAGGACAAAATCGGCGTCATGCTTCCTTGCAATGTCATCGTGCAAGAGGCCGGCGACAGCGTTGAGGTGGCGGCGATTGATCCGGTCGCCTCGCTCGGGCGGGTCGGCAATCCCGCCCTCGATGAGGCGGCTGGCGCTGTCCGGGCCGCGCTCGCGCGGGTCATCGAGACGTTTTGAGGATCTCCCATGAAGTTTTCGCTTTCCTGGCTCAAGGAGCACCTTGAGACCGACGCCCCCCTCGCCGCCATCGTCGAGAGCATGGTGAAGGTCGGGCTGGAAGTCGAGCATGTCGACGATCCGGCCGAGCGCCTCAAGGCCTTCACGATCGGTGAGGTGCTCGAAGCGGCGAAGCATCCGGAAGCCGACAAGCTGCGCGTTTGCAAGGTCGCAACGAAGGACGGCGTCTTGCAGATTGTCTGCGGCGCGCCGAACGCGCGGGCGGGGATCAAGGTCGCTTACGCTCCTGTCGGCGCTTATGTGCCGGGCATCGACGTCACGCTGACGAAAGCGAAAATCCGCGGCGTCGAGAGCCACGGCATGATGTGCTCGGCGCGCGAACTTGAACTCGGCGAAGATCATGACGGCATCATCGAAGCGCCGGCGTCGTCCAAAGTCGGGGACCCGGTGAGCGCCGCCCTTGGCGCCAGCGACGCCGTCATCGAATTCGAGGTGACGCCTAATCGTCCGGATACGAATGGTGTTGCCGGTGTCGCGCGCGATCTCGCAGCAGTGGGGCTTGGACGTCTCATCACCCGCGCCCCCGAACCGGTTCAGGGCGCTTTCCCCTGCCCGCAGGCGATCGGCCTTCATTTTCCCGAAGGAGCGGAAAACGCCTGCCCCGCTTTCGCCGGCCGTCTCCTTCGCGGCGTCCAGAATGGCCCCTCGCCGAAATGGCTGGCCGACAGGCTTCGCGCCATCGGCTTGCGGCCGATTTCCGCGCTCGTCGATGTGACGAACCTTCTGACCTACGACCGCGCGCGGCCCCTGCACGTCTACGACGCCGACAAGCTGAAAGGCGAAATCCACGCACGGCTTGGCCGCGACGGCGAGCGGTTCCTCGCGCTCGACGGCAAGACCTATGACGTTGACGAGACGATGACGGTGATCGCCGACGACACTGGCGTTCTCGGCCTCGGCGGGATCATCGGCGGTGAGGCCACGGGGTGTACGATGGAGACGCGCGCTGTCTTCATCGAATCCGCCTATTTCGATCCCTTGCGCACCGCCAAGACCGGCCGGAAACTCGGCATCCATTCGGATGCGCGCTACCGCTTCGAACGAGGCGTCGATCCTGCCTTCATGGTCCCGGGCCTTGAAATGGCGACGCGGCTGATCCTCGATCTCTGCGGCGGGGAGGCGAGCGAGGTGCGCATCGCCGGCGCCGCGCCGATCACGAGGAAGACCGTTGCGTTCCCGCCCACGGAAACGAGGCGCCTCACCGGCATCGACGTTGCGCCGGAGCGCGCGGAGGAAATCCTTACCGCGCTCGGCTTCAAAGTCTCGCGCGCCGATCCCTGGCTCGTTGATGCGCCAAGCTGGCGCCCGGACATCGAAGGCAAGGCCGATCTCGCCGAGGAAATCGCGCGCATCACCGGGTTCGACGCGCTCCCTGCCGTGACGTTGCCGGCGCGAGGGGCCATTGAGCCGCCGAAGCTGACGCTGGCGCAAGACCGCCGCCGTCTCGTCAAACGCGCCCTCGCGGGCCGCGGCATGCTCGAAGCGGTGACCTGGTCGTTCACGGATGAACGCCTTGCCGCCCTGTTCTCGGACGGGCCGAACTGGCTCGCCGCGAAGGGGCTGATCCTCGCCAATCCGATTTCATCCGACCTCGGATCAATGCGCCCGTCGATCCTTTGCAATCTCGTTGCAGCCCTGCAGAAAAACGCCGACCGCGGCCGCAGCGATCTCGCGCTCTTTGAAGTCGCGCCCGTCTATGCGTCCGACCGGCCCGAGGGCCAGCAGACCGCCGCCGGCGGCGCACGGCTCTCGAACCCGCCGCGCGCCTGGTCGGGCGCGCCCCGCGCGGTTGACGCCTTCACCGTCAAAGCTGACGCCCTCGCCGCGCTCGACGCGGCCGGCGCCAAGGTCGAGCAATTGCAGACAACGGCGGACGCGCCGGCCTGGTATCACCCGGGCCGCTCCGGCGTGCTGCGCCTCGGCCCGAAACTCGCGCTCGCCGCCTTTGGCGAGCTGCACCCGCGCGTCTTGAAGGCGATGGCCATCGACGGGCCAGTCTTTGCGTTCGAAGCCTTCATCGACCTCATCCCGGCCGCCAAGTCGCGCGCGACGAAAACGAAGCCCGCGCTCGAAGCGCTGGAACTCCTGCCCGTCCGCCGCGATTTCGCCTTCGTCGTCGATCAGCACCTTCCCGCTGCCGATCTTCTCAAGGCGGTCAGGGGCGCGGAGAAAAAGCTCATCGCCGATGTGGCGCTCTTCGACGTCTATCAGGGCAAGGGCGTGCCCGAAGGCAAGAAGTCGCTCGGCGTGGAAGTGACCCTTCAGCCGCGCGAGAAAACACTGACGGATGAGGAGATCGAGACGGTCGCGCGCGCTGTCGTCGCCGCCGCGGAAAAAGCCGTGAGCGCAAACCTCAGGGGTTAAGCCCGCGCCCCCATGCTTGCGAAGGAACGCCTTTGCCGCTAGGACCCCGTCGGTCCCGCCGGGACGCCGCTTTAGCTCAGCTGGTAGAGCACATCATTCGTAATGATGGGGTCGGGTGTTCAAGTCACCCAAGCGGCACCACTACCCATTGAAATTGTTGATTATTTAGGCGTTAATCTAGGGGGTCAAATTTGACGCATCCTGGCGCTGCCGCTGCGCTATCAATTGGCGCGATTTCGCAATGAGGGAAAGCGGCGGTTTCAAGACGACGCGACTCGCGATTGAAGTTCTTGAATGCCAATCAAGTTCGGCTTGCCCCCGGGCTCAGGAATTACGGTGACAGTGCACTTAATTCCGTTTTACGTCCGCGCCTTTTCGGCGCTGCGCTTCGGCCGAGGGCGGTTTCGACGCGTTTGTGGAACTCCGGGCCGCCGAGCGGGCGGCCGATGGTTTCAGCGCGACGCAAGGCGATGGAGGCGGCTTCGTCCTCGCCCGCGCGCAGCACCGCTGCGAAGTCGCCAAAGCGCGCTGCGACGGGCGCGGGGTCGGTGAGGCCGTCACCGCGCGCCGGGTCAAGATGCGCGCGCACGCTCGACCAGCGCCAATCGTCCGCCTGCTGAACAAGCCGCGCGCGAACCGGATTGAGCGCGACATAGGGAACCGCCGCCGCGAGATGCGCCTCATCCATGGCGACGCAGCCAAACCGCCCCTGCCAGAAATGTCCAGTACGCTTTTCCCGCGCATGCACGTGACCGGCGTAGGCGCGATGAACGCGCGACAGTGCGGCGCGAAGGCCGTCCGTATCCGACGGCGTCAGGATCAGATGCACGTGGTTCGGCATCAGCACCCACGCCCACACCGAAACGCCGGCGCGGGTGCAATGCTCTTTAAGGAGATCGCGATACAGCAAGTAATCAACCTCGCAGAAAAACGTCCGCTGGCGGCCGTTCCCGCGCTGCGTCACATGGTGAGGCGCGTCGGGGACGATGAAACGAGCAAGGCGAGCCATGACCGAACGTTAGCCGCAATAAAGTGCACTGTCACCGTAATTCCCGGCGACAAACTCTTGAGCAAGCTCTGGGTTGGCCAACAAAACGACTGGCGCACTCGCAATAAGCCCGCCAGCGATGATTTCTTCCGTGTCCAGAGCAGTATCTGTGCCACGGAAAACTATGATGAAATCATTGCCGTTTCTTACGATCACGGCTTCGAAGCCGGAGTCATTGTATAAGTAAAATTGATCGTGAACTCTGAGACCGAGTGCGCCAGCGTCACCGTCGGAAAACCCAACAGGAGAAATGTCCGGCGTAATATCGGGAAAATCTATGCGTTGGTCCGAAGTGTTCCGCCGATAAATCAATTCCGACAGTGCTGCGAAGACCCAATTGGCTGTCATGAGAACCTCTTCAGATGCGTCTTGCGTCGGAGCCAGTTATGCGGACCAGTTAAAGCCCGCCCCAACCCCAGGGAGCCCGATAAAAAATAAACCCGTTTCGATCGATTATGAAAATGTGTTGCTGAAAACCTGCTCCGTAAGGCCGATCAAGATTGTTTTCGACGACGAGGTCTCCATTAATGAACAACGGAAATTTTTTTGTTCGCCAATCCGGATCAAATAATGGCGTTGGATCGCCCTTCAATATCACTAGCTTGTCAGGTCCCGGCGCGCCGGAGTCACCGCCACACGCGAGCATACCTTTCCAGTCATCAGAAACGATAATCTTCTGCGGATAGGACAGCGCTGGAGTTGAAATTGGATGACCGGTCGATCTTGACAGGGGAAGCATCGGGAAATGGTCCCCGATAACGCTGTCTGCCGTGTGATGGGTACGAATAAATCCGCTATTGTTCCGGTTAATTGCGCCTAAAGACTCAAGGCTCGGGTTGCCCCGATATTGTTCGACTTCGTGACCTCCGAAAACGGGTCCCGCAGCTTCGAATATGTCGCGAAGCCATTTGTAATCTCCGGTGATCGGAAAATAACGCGCACTGTCGGGAGGAGCCGGATTATAATCTGGCGCAGATTTCCAGATTTTTTCGATCACCTCTGGCGGCGCGGGGATGCGTACATATCCGTTACATCGGTTGGTGATCCATTTGCCGCCGTTTCTTTTGATTACCTGGTCATTCACGGGCTTTGGCGTATGAGTGTAGGAGTATCCCCACGGCCCGGGTATCGCGCCGACCTGCACATATTGTGACGCGGCCTTCTCCCGGTACTTTTTCCATTCCGCCGGCGAAGAAACATTTACCGCGGCACCCTCGAATTTCAGCTTTGAATTGGGATTGTGATAGGCGTCTTCGGTCGCGTATCCCCAACCAAAAGAGAGATCCCGCGCATCATCGAACCAGATGACAAACGGAAGGACGTCGAGGGGTGCGCCATACTCTTTCTCCGGCCCCCAGTTGACACCTTGTTCGCATATCTTGCGATATGCCCGAAGCAAGACGGCGGCGCCATTTGAAGTTGGTTTTATCATCACGAGCGGCTCGATGCTGACGCGCGTGGATTCCCCAGTGTAGCGCCAATGTGTCACCGTCGCGCCGCAGGCGACGACGAAGTCAAATACGATATTCTCTCCGGTCTCCTTCACCGTGTAGCCGGCGGTGATGCGGTAATAGTAATTCGCCGGTTGTTCGACGACCTCTTTCGTGAACAGGCCTCCTTTGCGAGTCTTGCTGCCGGAATCGGCCTCAGCCGAATCCTCACAGCCTGAAACAAGCGCAATCCCGGCGACTGCCGCGATCATCGCACCCGGCCACTCTCGCTTCATCGACATTGCTCAAGCTCCTCACGCAGATTGAAGAGCGGGATTCT